>NZ_JBBOOQ010000001.1:0-3240000 GCF_038003185.1 Psychrobacillus sp. FSL K6-1415
TTGGAACATTTAGAAGAACTTTGGGCTAAAGTTCTCTCTGAAGTAGAAAAGAAAACATCTAAACCGAGTTTTGAAACTTGGCTGAAGTCGACCAAACTACTTTCATATCAAGGAGAAACTGTAACGATAGCTGCACCCAATTCCTTTGCTAGGGATTGGTTAGAAAATCATTATGTCCATTTAATAGCTGGTATATTAACTGAGTTAACTGGTAATGAATTACTTATATCATTTGTCGTACCAAAAAATCAGGATATGGATGATTTCGACATTCCTAAACCAAAAATCCCTCCAAATAACGGAGATCAACCAGATTTTTCACCAGGAATGCTAAATTCTAAAAATACATTCGATACATTTGTCATTGGATCTGGTAACCGTTTCGCGCATGCAGCATCTTTAGCTGTAGCCGAAGCCCCTGCTAAAGCGTACAATCCACTTTTCATATATGGAGGAGTTGGACTAGGAAAAACCCACTTAATGCATGCGATTGGTCATTATGTTCAAGAACACAATCCAAATGCAAAAGTGGTTTATTTATCTTCTGAAAAGTTTACAAATGAATTTATAAACTCCATTCGAGATAATAAAGCGGTCAATTTCCGTAATAAATATAGAAATGTAGATGTTCTACTAATAGATGATATTCAGTTCCTTGCAGGAAAAGAATCAACTCAAGAAGAATTTTTCCATACTTTTAATGCCTTGCATGAAGAATCCAAGCAAATTGTCATTTCAAGTGATCGTCCACCAAAGGAAATTCCTACTTTAGAAGATCGTTTACGCTCTCGCTTTGAATGGGGATTAATAACAGATATTGCACCACCAGATTTAGAAACTCGTATTGCTATTTTACGCAAAAAAGCTCGTGCTGATGGATTAGATATATCAGATGATGTAATGGCATATATAGCAAATCAAATAGATTCCAATATACGTGAACTAGAAGGTGCTCTCATTCGAGTAGTAGCCTATTCTTCTCTTATAAATAAGGATATTAATATCGATTTAGCAGCGGAAGCGCTTAAAGATATCCTGCCAAATGCTCGTCCAAGAATTATTACTATTTTAGATATCCAAAAAGTTGTCGGAGAGCATTTTCGCATTAGATTGGAAGACTTTATTGCTAAAAAGCGCACAAAGTCAATTGCATTTCCAAGACAAGTTGCAATGTATCTTTCAAGGGAGTTAACTGATTTTTCATTGCCTAAAATAGGGGAAGAATTTGGGGGACGTGATCATACAACAGTTATTCATGCTCACGAAAAAATCTCCAAAATGTTAAAAGATGATACAAATCTTCAAGATGATTTAAAACAAATTAAATCTATTCTTGGAAGATAAAAAAGAGTTTGTGGATAAACGCATAGTTTACTAGATTACTTAAACACAACTTATACACATGTGGACAAGTAACGCAGAGTAAGTAAAACAAGGCTTATCAACATATCCACAAGCCCTAGTACTATATCTATTATTCTTTTAAATAAATAATAATTATATAAGTGAGGTATAAGAATGAAATTCGAAGTAATGAGAGATAGTTTATTAGAGGGATTAAGTGATGTTATAAAAGCGGTAAGTTCCAAAACAACAGTTCCAATCCTCACTGGATTGAAACTAGAAGTAACTAATAAAGGACTTTATATTACTGGTAGTGATTCAGATATTACAATTCAAACTTTTATACCTGTTGAAAAAAATGGAGAACAAGTTATCAGTATCACAGAACCAGGCTCTATCGTTTTACAAGCAAGAGTATTCAATGAAATTGTACGTAAGTTACCAACAAATGATGTAGAAATAGAAGTAACAAACCAATTTCAAACTCATATTAGATCAGGAAAATCTGAATTTAATCTAATCGGATTGGATGCATCTGAATATCCATTACTACCTGAAATTGAAGAAGAAAGACAATTCTTTATACCATCTGATTTGCTTAAATCTATTATTAAAGAAACTGTATTTGCGGTATCTACTTCTGAAAGCCGTCCTGTTTTAACAGGTGTCAATTGGCAGGTCAAGGAAGGGGAACTTCACTGTGTAGCTACAGATAGTCACCGATTAGCTAAAAGAAAGACAGGTATTAAAGATTTGCCAAATGAGGAATACAGTATAGTAATTCCGGGGAAAAGTTTAAATGAATTAAATAAAATTTTAGAGGAAACATCATCGGAAGTAGCAATTGTGATGACTCAACAACAAATTCTATTTAAAACTGGTGATGTCCTATTTTATTCTCGATTACTAGAGGGGAATTATCCCGATACTTCCAGATTAATACCAAGTGAGAGTAAAACAACTATATTGGTAAACAGTAAATCTTTATTGCAAGCAATTGATAGAGCTTCTTTACTTGCACGTGAAGAACGTAATAACGTAGTTCGCTTTTCCACTTTAGGAAATGGACTTATAGAAGTATCTTCTAACTCTCCCGAAATAGGTAATGTAGAAGAACAGATTCAGGCAGAAGAAATAGATGGTGAAGAGTTAAAAATTTCATTTAGTGCAAAATATATGATGGACGCTTTAAAAGCTATTGATGGGCAAGATGTAAAGATTTTATTCACAGGGGCTATGAGACCTTTTATATTAAAATCTGTGCATGACGATTCAATACTACAGCTGATTTTGCCAGTAAGAACTTATTAATATTTCAAAAGATAGTCACGTTGTGGCTATCTTTTTTTGTTGTCGTTGATTTCCTTTTCGTGTGATTACAAAGAACAAGGACTAAAACTGTCACCTTATCGTGTGGTATCCTCGTTAACTAGGTTATTTGTCAAAGCAATCCTGTTTTTATTAGGAATAAAAACAACTAATATTTACTTCGTATATGTCAATTTTTTGTTCCATTCACCCGAATCAGCCAAAAATTGTAGTATAAAGCCACAGGAAGCTTTTCTAGGCATAACTAGCCACTTCTACTTTTCTTTGCTTATTTCGTAATTTAAGGTAAAATAAAGGGATAATGATTAGGAGAAGAGGTTGAGTTATTGTTGGAAGAAATTCGATTTGACTCAGAATTTATCACACTTGGGCAATTGTTAAAAATGACAGATGCGATTAGCTCCGGTGGAATGGCCAAATGGTTTTTAAGTGAGCATGAGGTATATGTTAACGGAGAAGTGGATCAAAGACGAGGTCGTAAATTACGTCACGGCGATATAGTGAACATACCAGGAGTAGGAAGATTTCAATTGGTTGGACCTGAGAACGGGGATTAATATGTATATTGAACGATTAGAGTTAAAAGATTTCCGTAATTACGATTCAATTGAAATGAACTTTTCCTCTAAGATTAATGTGTTGATAGGTGAAAATGCACAAGGTAAAACAAATTTAATGGAATCTCTCTATGTATTATCCATGGCAAAGTCTCATAGAACTTCTAACGATAAAGAATTGATACGTTGGGAAGCAGACTATGGTAAAATAAAAGGGGATATTCAAAAAAAGTACGGGCATTTACCATTGGAATTAATTCTTTCAAAAAAAGGAAAAAAAGCCAAGGTAAACCATCTGGAACAAACGCGATTAAGTGATTATATCGGTCAGCTTAATGTAGTGATGTTTGCACCTGAAGATTTATATTTAGTAAAAGGAAGTCCACAAGTGAGAAGACGATTTCTCGATATGGAAATCGGTCAAATTTCCCCTATCTATTTACATGATTTACTTCATTTCCAAAAAATAATGAAGCAGCGGAATCATATTTTAAAACAACATCAAGGTAAGCCTATGTTAAATGATGTGATGTTCGATGTTTATACAGAACAATATATAGATGCAGCCGTAAAAGTAATTCAAAAGAGATTTCATTTTATGCAATTGTTACAACAATGGGCGGAACCAATTCACTATGGGATTTCTAGAGGCTTAGAGAAATTGAGAATTTCTTATAATTCTTCAACTGGAATTCAACCAGAGTGGACAGCAAATGAAATGAAAAATCACCTAGAAAAAAAAATAACAGATAGTCAGAGTAGGGAACTCTATCGTGGAGTATCCTTAATCGGTCCTCATCGTGATGATTTACAATTTTTTGTAAATGATTACGATGTACAAACTTATGGATCTCAAGGACAGCAACGTACAACAGCATTGTCTTTGAAACTCGCAGAAATTGAATTAATAAAACAGGAGGTTGGTGAATCTCCTGTTTTATTACTGGATGACGTTTTATCCGAACTAGATGACTATAGACAATCTCACTTGTTGAATACCATTCAAGGAGATGTCCAAACATTTGTAACGACTACAAGTGTTGAAGGAATTGCACATGAAACTATCCAACAGGCAGAATTGTTTCATGTGGAACAAGGGGCAATAGTAGATCAATAAAAGTATGTAACGAACGCAAATGTTCAAACAAATTAAGTTTTTAATTGAACCACCATAATTGAAGGAATGAAAGAGTGGGTGAGCAAGTTGGCAATGGAAGAAAAAGACATAAATCAATCTTATGATGCTGATCAGATACAAGTATTAGAAGGGTTAGAAGCTGTCCGAAAGCGTCCAGGAATGTATATTGGTACGACAAGTTCAAAAGGGCTTCACCATCTTGTTTGGGAAATCGTTGATAACAGTATTGATGAAGCACTAGCAGGACACTGTGATCATATTATTGTTACAATTGAAAAAGATAATTGGATCCGAGTAGAAGACAACGGTCGTGGTATACCAGTTGATACACAAGAAAAAATGGGTAAGCCAGCAGTAGAGGTAATCATGACTGTTCTACATGCAGGTGGTAAATTCGGAGGCGGAGGATATAAAGTATCCGGAGGACTACATGGTGTAGGTGCTTCAGTAGTAAACGCCCTATCCGAATATACAGAAGTATATGTTAAACGTGATGAAAAAATTCATCAAATTAAATTTGAGCGCGGGGCAGTATCTTCTCCTTTAGAAGTTATTGGAGAAACGGATGTTACTGGAACAACTACTAGATTTAAAGCAGATGCTGAGATATTTACGGAAACTACTGTCTACGAGTACGAGATTCTTGAACATCGTGTACGTGAACTCGCTTATTTAAACCGTGGATTATCTATAACGATTGCAGATGAAAGAGAAGGAAAAGAAAAAACGGTTAAATATTACTACGAGGGTGGTATTAAGTCATACGTAGAAGATTTAAACGAATCCAAAGAGCCTATAACAGAAGAAGCAATATTTGTTGAAGGTGAAAAGGATGGAATTTCAATAGAAATTGCCATGCAATATAATTCTGGTTACTCTTCAAATATTTTATCTTTTGCTAATAATATTAGTACGTACGAAGGTGGAACTCATGAATCTGGTTTTAAAACAGCATTAACGCGTATCATCAACGACTATGCAAGAAAAAATGGTTTGTTAAAAGAGGCAGATACTAATTTATCCGGTGATGATGTACGGGAAGGTTTAACTGCAATTGTTTCCATAAAACATCCAGATCCTCAATTTGAAGGACAAACAAAAACAAAATTAGGTAACTCCGAAGTTAGTCCTATTACTAATAGTCTGTTTGCTGAAGGGTTTGATCGATTTTTATTAGAAAATCCTCAAGTTTCTAGAAAGATAGTGGAGAAAGGCTTGATGGCTGCGAGAGCTCGCGTAGCTGCTAAAAAAGCACGAGAATTTACACGTCGTAAATCAGCATTAGAGGTTTCTAGTCTACCTGGTAAATTAGCAGATTGCTCTTCTCGTGTTCCAGCAGAAAGTGAACTTTATATCGTAGAGGGTGATTCTGCAGGAGGTTCTGCTAAATCAGGTCGTGATCGTCATTTTCAAGCAATCCTTCCTTTACGTGGTAAAATTTTGAACGTAGAAAAAGCCCGTTTGGATCGAATTTTAGGAAATGCAGAGATTCGTGCTATGATTACAGCACTTGGAACAGGTATTGGTGAAGAGTTTACTTTAGAAAAAGCGCGTTATCATAAAATTATTATTATGACAGATGCTGATGTTGATGGAGCTCATATCCGAACATTGCTACTTACATTTTTCTTCCGCTTTATGAGACCTTTAATTGAAGCAGGTTATGTATATGCTGCTCAGCCACCTTTGTATCAAGTAAAACAAGGGAAGCATATCGAGTATTGTTATAATGATGAACAGTTAAAAGAAATTTTAGATCGATTACCGAAAACTTCAAAACCTAATATTCAACGTTATAAAGGTTTAGGAGAAATGGATGCGGATCAACTTTGGGATACGACAATGGATCCAGAAGTACGTACATTACTACAAGTTAACTTAGATAATGCGATGGAAGCAGATAAAATCTTTGAACAATTAATGGGTGAGGAAGTAGAACCAAGACGCCTATTTATCGAAGAAAATGCTGTATACGTGAAAAATTTAGATATATAAGAAAGTGTGTGACTGGAGGTCTTTTAGGATGTCAGAAATACCGAATAAAGGCGTAAAGGGTATAAATATTAGTACAGAGATGAAAACTTCATTTCTAGACTATGCGATGAGTGTTATTGTATCCCGTGCCTTACCAGACGTTCGTGATGGGTTAAAGCCTGTGCATCGTCGGATTTTATATGGTATGCAGGAGTTGGGGAATACGCCAGACAAACCTCATAAAAAATCAGCTCGTATTGTAGGAGACGTAATGGGGAAATATCATCCACATGGTGACTCCTCTATTTATGAAGCAATGGTGCGTATGGCTCAAGACTTTAGTTATCGTTATATGCTAGTAGACGGACATGGAAACTTTGGTTCTATCGATGGTGACGGAGCAGCTGCTATGCGTTATACGGAATCACGTATGTCTAAAATTGCTTTAGAATTATTGCGAGATATAAATAAAAATACGATCGACTACAAAGACAACTATGATGGCCAAGAAAAAGAACCAGTTGTATTACCTAGTAGATATCCTAATTTACTTGTCAACGGTGCTTCTGGAATTGCTGTTGGTATGGCTACGAATATTCCATCACATAATCTAGGAGAAGTAATTGACGGAGTATTAGCATTAGCTGAGAACCCTGCAATTACGATTGAAGAATTGATGGCTATTATACCGGGACCTGATTTTCCAACGGGTGGTATTATTTTAGGACGCAGTGGTATTCGTCGTGCCTATGAAACAGGTAGGGGCTCAATACTAATTCGTGCAAAAGTAGAGATTGAAGTAAAATCAAGTGGTAAAGAAGTTATTCTTGTTAAAGAATTACCATATCAAGTAAATAAAGCTCGATTAATAGAAAAGATTGCTGAATTAGTACGCGATAAAAAAATTGATGGAATTACCCATTTAGCGGATGAATCTGATCGTAATGGAATGCGAATTGTTATTGAAGTACGGAAAGATGCAAATTCTCACGTATTATTAAATAATTTATATAAACAAACGGCATTACAATCAAGCTTTGGGGTTAATATGCTTGCATTAGTAGACAACCAACCAAAGGTTTTGAACATCAAAGAAATGATCTATTATTACTTAGAACATCAAAAAGTGGTAATACGTCGTCGTACACAGTTTGAACTAAACAAAGCTGAAGATCGCGCACATATTCTAGAAGGACTACGTATTGCTTTAGATCATATCGATGAAATCATCAAATTAATCCGTGCCTCCCAAACAGGTGAAGAAGCAAAAAATGGTTTGATGGAAACATTCAATTTATCTGAAAGACAAGCACAGGCTATCTTAGATATGCGTTTACAACGATTAACTGGTTTAGAGCGCGATAAAATCGAAGAAGAGTACAATAACTTACTAAAACTAATTGAAGAATTAAAATTCATTTTGGCAAATGAGTATCGTGTAATTGAAATAATTAAAGAAGAAATTTCTGAGATTAAAGACCGTTATGCGGATAAACGTCGAACTGAAATTGTTGCTGGAGGAGCAGAAGTTTTAGAGGATGAAGATTTGATTCCAGTAGAAAACTCTGTACTTACTTTAACAAACAAAGGCTATATTAAACGCTTACCTGCTAATACGTATAAAAGTCAAAAAAGAGGTGGTCGTGGAGTTCAAGGGATGGGTACAAATGAAGATGATTTTGTCGAACATCTATTGTACACATCAACACATGATACAATTCTCTTCTTTACAAACAAGGGGAAAGTTTATCGAGCACGAGGATTCGAAATCCCTGAATACGGTCGTACAGCAAAAGGCCTACCAATTATAAATCTATTGGGTATAGAAAAAGATGAGCATATCACTGCAATGATTCCAATGGCATCGTTTGAAGAAGAAAATTATTTTATCTTTACAACGAAGCACGGGGTAACTAAACGTTCTCCTGTAACTGGATTTGCACATATTCGTGCAAACGGATTAATTGCTATTTCATTGCGCGAAGAAGATGAACTTATTGCGGTTCGTTTAACTGACGGTAACAAACAAATTATCATTGGCACGCGTCAAGGTAAATTGGTTCGATTCGAAGAAATCGACATACGTTCCATGGGTAGAACGGCTGGAGGAGTAAGAGGTATTCGTTTAAAAGATGATGACTATGTAGTTGGCATGGAAATTATTGAACCTGAACAAGAAATTCTAGTTGTTACAGAAAACGGATACGGTAAACGAACACCTGAATCAGAATATCGTTTACAAAGTCGTGGCGGTATGGGCGTGAAAACTTGTCAAATTACAGACAAAAACGGTCCTCTATCAGCTGTTAAGGCAGTTAATGGTACAGAAGACTTGATGCTTATAACGATTAATGGAATGCTTATCCGTATGGATGTAAAAGATATTTCTAGAACTGGTCGTAGTACACAAGGCGTCCGTTTAATGAGGCTAGCAGAAGATGAACTAATTTCTACTGTAGCTAAAGTTGAAAAAGAAGAAGACGACGATGAGGAAAATGTAGAAATTGTAGCTAATCTAGATGAAGATTCTGCAATCGAAACAGATTCATCGCTAACTGAAGATCCAAACGAATAAAAAAAGCAAACACCCTTAAACGATTTATTCTGTTTAAGGGTGTTTTATACGTACTTAAATAGATATTTTCCATATACTTTCAATATGAGAATTTAGTATAATTAAAGAAATGTTTGGAAATGGGGAATATTAAGTGAACCAAACTCTCATTAATTTAGAAGAATTGAAATTAGGTGCAATAATAGCAGAAGATATATTAGTTAATACTAATTCACCTATTATTCATAAAGAGTCAAAAGTAACGAGGGAACTTATTCAAGTACTTCGTGCTTTTAATATAACTAAAGTACCTATTATATTAGAAAATGTTTTTAATAGATCAGAAGAAGAGATAAAAAAGTTAAATGAAAATAAAACAGAATCTCTTCAAACAGAAGAAAAATCAATAGTGACGACGAGTTTTGATCAACTATATAAAGATGCTGTAGATAGCTTCTATAAAGAATTTATTAGCTGGGAAGCGGGCATGAAAGTAGATGTGGCAAAACTACGGAATATTATTATGCCTTTAGTAGAAAAAGCAATGGAAGAAAAACAAGTATTTTCTCTGTTGAATATGTATTCAAAGATGGATAAATATATTGCTCATCATTCTATAGCTGTTGGAATTATTTCTGGGGCAATAGCTAAGAAGTTAAATTATCCTTCTGGTCAAATAACGCAAATGGCTACAGCTGGTTTAATGGCTGATATAGGTATGGCAAAGGTGGATCCAAAAATACGGGACAAAAAGTCTACTTTGACGGAAACAGACTTTTCAGAGATAAAAAAACATACTATTTATAGTTTTCAAATGATTAAAGATAGTCCTTTACTAAAACCTGAAATGAAATTAGCGATATTTCAGCATCATGAACGTTTAGATGGAAGTGGTTATCCAAAAAGTGATAAATTGAATGATGTTTCTGTTTACTCTCAAATAATAGCAGTAGCAGATGTATACCACGCGATGACATCAGAACGTATTTACCGTGCGAAAAGTTCTTCTTTTAGAGTCTTAGAAATGATTAGAGAAGAAGAGTTTGGAAAGTATAATATAGAAGTAGTAAATAAATTAATAGAGTTAGTAGGGTCTTTACCTATTTCAACTCGTGTTCTTCTATCAACTGGAGAAAAAGGAGAAGTAGTTTTCTTACACAGGGATACTCCAATGCGTCCAATGATTCGGTTAACTGAAAGTGGACAAATAATAGATTTAGCTGCGAAAAGATCTGTTTATATAGAAAGTGTTATCAGCTAAATTGATCAAAACTCTTTCGTCTTTTATTAGTAGGGGAAAGAGTTTAATATTATTTTGCGATAAAGTGTTGACATATTCCTAAGAACTTGATATTATATAGAAGTCGTCAAAACGACATTACAACACCATGAACATTGAAAACTGAACATGCAAAACGTTAAGACATACAGCTTATCAACTAACATTGTTAGTATGATAGCAAAACAAAATGACATCATTTAATGATGATGCCAGCAAAACAAAATGAGCTTTTTAAGTTCTCTATTATGGAGAGTTTGATCCTGGCTCAGGACGAACGCTGGCGGCATGCCTAATACATGCAAGTCGAGCGAATGACGAAGAAGCTTGCTTCTTCTGATTTAGCGGCGGACGGGTGAGTAACACGTGGGCAACCTGCCCTGTAGATTGGGATAACTCCGGGAAACCGGGGCTAATACCGAATAATCCATTTCCTCACATGGGGAGATGTTAAAAGACGGCATCTCGCTGTCACTACAGGATGGGCCCGCGGCGCATTAGCTAGTTGGTGAGGTAACGGCTCACCAAGGCGACGATGCGTAGCCGACCTGAGAGGGTGATCGGCCACACTGGGACTGAGACACGGCCCAGACTCCTACGGGAGGCAGCAGTAGGGAATCTTCCACAATGGACGAAAGTCTGATGGAGCAATGCCGCGTGAGTGAAGAAGGTTTTCGGATCGTAAAACTCTGTTGTGAGGGAAGAACAAGTACGAGAGTAACTGCTCGTACCTTGACGGTACCTCATTAGAAAGCCACGGCTAACTACGTGCCAGCAGCCGCGGTAATACGTAGGTGGCAAGCGTTGTCCGGAATTATTGGGCGTAAAGCGCGCGCAGGCGGTCCTTTAAGTCTGATGTGAAATCCCACGGCTCAACCGTGGAAGGTCATTGGAAACTGGGGGACTTGAGTACAGAAGAGGAAAGCGGAATTCCAAGTGTAGCGGTGAAATGCGTAGAGATTTGGAGGAACACCAGTGGCGAAGGCGGCTTTCTGGTCTGTAACTGACGCTGAGGCGCGAAAGCGTGGGGAGCAAACAGGATTAGATACCCTGGTAGTCCACGCCGTAAACGATGAGTGCTAAGTGTTAGGGGGTTTCCGCCCCTTAGTGCTGCAGCTAACGCATTAAGCACTCCGCCTGGGGAGTACGGTCGCAAGACTGAAACTCAAAGGAATTGACGGGGGCCCGCACAAGCGGTGGAGCATGTGGTTTAATTCGAAGCAACGCGAAGAACCTTACCAGGTCTTGACATCCCGCTGACCGGCCTAGAGATAGGCTTTTCCCTTCGGGGACAGCGGTGACAGGTGGTGCATGGTTGTCGTCAGCTCGTGTCGTGAGATGTTGGGTTAAGTCCCGCAACGAGCGCAACCCTTGATCTTAGTTGCCAGCATTCAGTTGGGCACTCTAAGGTGACTGCCGGTGATAAACCGGAGGAAGGTGGGGATGACGTCAAATCATCATGCCCCTTATGACCTGGGCTACACACGTGCTACAATGGACGGTACAGAGGGTCGCAACCCCGCGAGGGTGAGCAAATCCCATAAAACCGTTCTCAGTTCGGATTGTAGGCTGCAACTCGCCTACATGAAGCCGGAATCGCTAGTAATCGTGGATCAGCATGCCACGGTGAATACGTTCCCGGGCCTTGTACACACCGCCCGTCACACCACGAGAGTTTGTAACACCCGAAGTCGGTGGGGTAACCCTTACGGGAGCCAGCCGCCGAAGGTGGGACAGATGATTGGGGTGAAGTCGTAACAAGGTAGCCGTATCGGAAGGTGCGGCTGGATCACCTCCTTTCTAAGGATAATATCGGAATACGAATCTTTATTCGTATCTTAACGTTTTGCAGTTCAGTTTTGAATGTTCATTTTTATATGAAGATTCATCTCTTGCTCCTGCGATTACTCGTCGCAAAGTGAGCAAACCTTTGTTCTTTGAAAACTGGATAAAACGACATTGAAACAATAAACAACAAGAAATTCTGTTGTGATTATTTACGTAATCACAACGTGTAAGACTTTTTAACTTTTAGGTTAAGTTAATAAGGGCGCACGGTGAATGCCTTGGCACTAGGAGTCGACGAAGGACGGCACTAACACCGATATGCTTCGGGGAGCTGTAAGTGAGCTTTGATCCGGAGATTTCCGAATGGGGAAACCCACTGTTCGTAATGGAGCAGTACATTTGCGTGAATACATAGCGCATCTGAGACACACCCAGGGAACTGAAACATCTAAGTACCTGGAGGAAGAGAAAGAAAAATCGATTCCCTGAGTAGCGGCGAGCGAAACGGGAATAGCCCAAACCAAGAGGCTTGCCTCTTGGGGTTGTAGGACACTCTACATAGAGTTACAAAGGAATGAGTTAGACGAAGCGATCTGGAAAGGTCCGCAGGATAGGGTAAAAGCCCCGTAGTCCAAAATTCATTCTCTCTTGAGTGTATCCTGAGTACGGCGGAACACGTGAAATTCCGTCGGAATCCGGGAGGACCATCTCCCAAGGCTAAATACTACCTAGTGACCGATAGTGAACCAGTACCGTGAGGGAAAGGTGAAAAGCACCCCGGAAGGGGAGTGAAATAGATCCTGAAACCGTGTGCCTACAAGTAGTTAGAGCCCGTTAATGGGTGATAGCGTGCCTTTTGTAGAATGAACCGGCGAGTTACGATTACATGCAAGGTTAAGTTGAGAAGACGGAGCCGCAGCGAAAGCGAGTCTGAATAGGGCGAATGAGTATGTGGTCGTAGACCCGAAACCAGGTGATCTACCCATGTCCAGGATGAAGGTAAGGTAACACTTACTGGAGGTCCGAACCCACGCACGTTGAAAAGTGCGGGGATGAGGTGTGGGTAGCGGAGAAATTCCAATCGAACCTGGAGATAGCTGGTTCTCTCCGAAATAGCTTTAGGGCTAGCCTCAAACGTTAGAATCTTGGAGGTAGAGCACTGTTTGGACTAGGGGCCCATCCCGGGTTACCGAATTCAGACAAACTCCGAATGCCAATGATTTATGTTTGGGAGTCAGACTGCGAGTGATAAGATCCGTAGTCAAGAGGGAAACAGCCCAGACCACCAGCTAAGGTCCCAAAGTATTTGTTAAGTGGAAAAGGATGTGGCGTTGCTTAGACAACCAGGATGTTGGCTTAGAAGCAGCCATCATTTAAAGAGTGCGTAATAGCTCACTGGTCGAGTGACGCTGCGCCGAAAATGTATCGGGGCTAAACAAATCACCGAAGCTGTGGATTGATACCTTTGGTATCAGTGGTAGGAGAGCGTTCTAAGGGCGTTGAAGTCAGACCGGAAGGACTGGTGGAGCGCTTAGAAGTGAGAATGCCGGTATGAGTAGCGAAAGACGGGTGAGAATCCCGTCCACCGTATGACTAAGGTTTCCTGAGGAAGGCTCGTCCGCTCAGGGTTAGTCGGGACCTAAGCCGAGGCCGATAGGCGTAGGCGATGGATAACAGGTTGATATTCCTGTACCACCAAACCACCGTTTGAGTAATGGGGGGACGCAGAAGGATAGGGTAAGCATGCTGTTGGTTATGCATGTCCAAGCAGTAAGGTGTGAATGTAGGCAAATCCGCATTCTGTAACATTGAGCTGTGATGGCGAGGACGTATGTCCGGAGTTCCTGATTTCACACTGCCAAGAAAAGCCTCTAGCGAGGTGATAGGTGCCCGTACCGCAAACCGACACAGGTAGTCGAGGAGAGAATCCTAAGGTGAGCGAGAGAACTCTCGTTAAGGAACTCGGCAAAATGACCCCGTAACTTCGGGAGAAGGGGTGCTCTTTTGGGTGCATAGCCTAGAAGAGCCGCAGTGAATAGGCCCAGGCGACTGTTTAGCAAAAACACAGGTCTCTGCAAAACCGTAAGGTGAAGTATAGGGGCTGACGCCTGCCCGGTGCTGGAAGGTTAAGAGGAGTGCTTAGCGCAAGCGAAGGTGCGAATTGAAGCCCCAGTAAACGGCGGCCGTAACTATAACGGTCCTAAGGTAGCGAAATTCCTTGTCGGGTAAGTTCCGACCCGCACGAAAGGCGTAACGATCTGGGCACTGTCTCAACGAGAGACTCGGTGAAATTATAGTACCTGTGAAGATGCAGGTTACCCGCGACAGGACGGAAAGACCCCGTGGAGCTTTACTATAGCTTGATATTGAATTTTGGTGCAACTTGTACAGGATAGGCAGGAGCCTTAGAGCCCGGAGCGCCAGCTTCGGAGGAGGCGTCGGTGGGATACTGCCCTGGTTGTATTGAAATTCTAACCCATACCCGTAACCCGGGTAGGAGACAGTGTCAGGCGGGTAGTTTGACTGGGGCGGTCGCCTCCTAAAGTGTAACGGAGGCGCCCAAAGGTTCCCTCAGAATGGTTGGAAATCATTCGAAGAGTGTAAAGGCAGAAGGGAGCTTGACTGCGAGACCTACAAGTCGAGCAGGGTCGAAAGACGGGCTTAGTGATCCGGTGGTTCCGCATGGAAGGGCCATCGCTCAACGGATAAAAGCTACCCCGGGGATAACAGGCTTATCTCCCCCAAGAGTCCACATCGACGGGGAGGTTTGGCACCTCGATGTCGGCTCATCGCATCCTGGGGCTGTAGTCGGTCCCAAGGGTTGGGCTGTTCGCCCATTAAAGCGGTACGCGAGCTGGGTTCAGAACGTCGTGAGACAGTTCGGTCCCTATCCGTCGTGGGCGTAGGAAATTTGAGAGGAGCTGTCCTTAGTACGAGAGGACCGGGATGGACACACCGCTGGTGTACCAGTTGTTCTGCCAAGAGCATCGCTGGGTAGCTATGTGTGGACGGGATAAGTGCTGAAAGCATCTAAGCACGAAGCCCCCCTCAAGATGAGATTTCCCATTACGCAAGTAAGTAAGATCCCTCAAAGACGATGAGGTAGATAGGTTCGGGGTGGAAGCGTGGCGACACGTGCAGCTGACGAATACTAATCGATCGAGGACTTAACCAAATTTGTTTAACGTAACAATGTCGTTTATCCAGTTTTGAGTGAACAAACACTCTATTTATATGAGGGTTTCAAGATACAAGCAGTGCTAGGAAACAAGTGAGAGAAAGAAGGAACGTACTAACGTACGTGACTGACAGATCGAATGAAGTTGACAACGCAATGCGCCGTATATTGAAAGCCGAATGAGTCTAGTGATGATGGCGAAGAGGTCACACCCGTTCCCATACCGAACACGGAAGTTAAGCTCTTCAGCGCCGATGGTAGTTGGGGGTCTCCCCCTGTGAGAGTAGGACGTCGCTGGGCACCAAAGAAAAAGTCGTTACCGAGTAATTGGTAGCGACTTTTTTGTATTTAGAAATAAGCCGTAGGCAGTCTATCTCTATAAAAAAGTATGCGAGAAAGTAGAGGGGCAAAGAGTTCAAGGAAGCAAACGAGAGAGACTCGGAGCGTATAACATACGCGAGAATTGAACGAATGCGGCTGACGAAGAAATCTGCCGCCTATCTGCTTTCGCAGCCCCGGACACGGAAGTAAAGCTCTTGCGCCGATGGTAGTTGGGGGTCTCCCCCTGTGAGAGTAGGACGTCGCTGGGCACCAAAGAAAAAGTCGTTACCGAGCAATCGGTAGCGGCTTTTTTGTATGGTTTTAAATATTAAAGTATCATCTATTAATCTGCGTCTCTAAAGATTCAAATACTAATTAAGAGTGCTTCAATCTAATTCTTATAATAGAGATCAACTTTTATTGTTTACCTGTTTATAAAGGAATTAGGATGGTCTCATATCCTATTAACTTATTAATTTATACTAATACTAAACAAGTAAAATTGAATACAGGATTCGTTAGATCTTATCGCTTTAGAAAAGTCGGAATAAACATACTATTTAAGGAATCTTGACACTTACAAGAAGCGCTGATAACCTTGTAATAATATTTATTTAACGAGGAGGAATTCAGCGAAATGTGGGAATCTAAATTTAAAAAAGAAGGCTTAACATTTGATGATGTTTTATTAGTTCCAGCTCAATCAGAAGTATTACCAAAGGATATCAATTTATCGGTGCAGTTGACGTCTAAAGTAAAATTAAATATCCCAATGATTAGTGCTGGTATGGATACAGTAACGGAAGCAAAAATGGCTATTGCGATGGCACGTCAGGGTGGACTTGGTATTATTCATAAAAATATGAGTATTGAGGAACAATCTGAGCAGGTTCAAACAGTTAAACGTTCTGAAAATGGTGTTATAACGGATCCATTCTTTTTAACTCCAGAACATCAGGTATATGATGCTGAGCACTTGATGGGAAAATATAGAATTTCTGGTGTCCCTATTGTAAATAACGAAGAAGATTTACAATTAGTTGGCATTATCACTAACCGTGATCTACGCTTTATTCAAGATTACTCTTTAAAAATTGATGATGTTATGACCAAGGAACAGTTAGTTACTGCTGCAGTTGGAACAACTCTTGAGGATGCTGAGAAAATCCTTCAACAATATAAAATTGAAAAGTTACCGATTGTTGATGAAAATGGAATGCTAAAAGGTTTAATCACTATTAAAGATATTGAAAAAGTGATTGAATTCCCGAATGCTGCCAAAGATCATCTTGGAAGATTGTTAGTAGGTGCTGCAGTAGGAGTTACAAAAGATACGATGCTAAGAGTACAGAAACTTGTAGAAGCACAAGTAGATGTGATTGTTATTGATACTGCACATGGACATTCTCAAGGTGTTATGGATACGGTAAAAGATATTCGTAATGCTTATCCAGAATTAGATATTGTCGCAGGTAATGTTGCAACTGGTGAAGCAACAAAAGCTTTATTTGAAGCTGGTGCAGATGTAGTTAAAGTTGGTATTGGACCAGGTTCTATTTGTACAACTCGTGTGGTGGCAGGTGTTGGGGTTCCTCAAATTACAGCTATTTACGATTGTGCAACAGAGGCTCGCAAAGCTGGTAAAACAATCATTGCAGATGGTGGTATTAAGTATTCTGGTGATATCGTAAAAGCATTAGCTGCCGGCGGACATGTAGTTATGTTAGGTAGCTTACTAGCTGGTACAACAGAAAGTCCCGGAGAAACGGAAATTTTCCAAGGTAGACGTTTTAAAACTTACCGTGGAATGGGATCTATTGCAGCTATGGAAAAAGGTTCAAAGGATCGTTACTTCCAAGAGGATGCAAAAAAATTAGTACCAGAGGGCATTGAAGGTCGTCTTCCATATAAGGGACCACTTTCTGATACTGTTCACCAATTACTAGGTGGTGTTCGTGCAGGCATGGGGTATTGTGGAACTGGAACACTTGAAGATCTACGAGAAAATGCACAGTTTATCCGTATGACGGGTGCAGGATTACGTGAAAGTCATCCTCATGATGTTCAAATCACGAAAGAAGCTCCTAACTATTCTCTATCATAAGTAACTGCGTTATTTAGAAACTTTTGCACTCATTCGACGTCTTAAACTAGGTCGAATGGGTGCTTTTTTGTCTACAAGTGTCCTAGCATGCTAAAGTGTGATAAAATGAGCAATGATAATAACAAAAGGTGGAGGTACGATAGTGAAGAAGGTTTGGATGACATCAATGATAAAGTGGCTAGTACTTCCGATGTTTCTTGTGTCAGTAGTATGTGGTATGCCTGCTGCAACAAAAGCAGAGGAAAGTTTGAATTTAAATGTAGATGCAGCAATTTTAATTGATGCAGAGACAGGGAAAATTCTATATGAAGAGAATTCTGAAACAGCACTGGGTATAGCAAGTATGACAAAAATGATGACGGAGTATTTGTTATTTGAAGCAATAGAAGAAGGCAAAGTAAAATGGGATCAACAATACAATGTAACTGAATATACATACAAAATTTCTCAAGATCGTCGTTTAAGTAATGTACCACTACGTGAAGATGGTAGCTATTCTATTCAAGAGCTTTATGAAGCAATGGCTATATACTCAGCAAATGCAGCAACTATTGCTATTGCTGAAACAATTGCAGGAACCGAAGATAATTTTATTAAGCTGATGAATGAAAAAGCAGCTGAAATGGGATTAGAGGGATATAAATTTGTCAATTCTTCTGGACTAAACAATGGAGACTTACAAGGAATGCATCCAGCAAGTACTAATGCTTCTGATGAAAACGTAATGCCCGCAAAATCGGTAGCAATTCTTGCATATTATTTAATGAAAGATTTTCCAGAGGTTTTAGAAACAACGAAGATTGCTAAAAAAACATTCCGCAAAGGAACCTCTGATGCAATAGAGATGAGTAACTGGAACTGGATGTTACCAGGATTAATATATGAATACGAAGGCGTAGATGGGTTAAAAACTGGAACAACAGAATTTGCAGGTCATTCATTTACTGCAACTGCTCAAAAGAACGGAATGCGTGTTATTTCTGTCGTAATGAAAGCAGTTGATGCAGATGGAAATGGTTCGTACAAAGCACGTTTTGATGCAACAAGAGCATTATTAGATTATGGGTTTTCCCAATTTTCTAAAGAAGAAATTGTACCAGCAGGATATAAAATTCCAAAACATGAGACATTAGAAGTTGAAAAAGGGAAAGAGGACACAGTAGCAATAGCTGTGAAGGACCCTATTTCTATGGTCATTAAGACAAATGAAAAAGAATTGTACAAGCCTGTATTTACAGAAAACAAAGAGAAGCTTGAAGCAGATATTAAAAAAGATACAGTTGTTGGTAAAGTTCATTTAGAAAAATCCGAAGGAACTGATTATGGCTATATAATTGATAAAGCAGCAGAAACGGAAGTAGTGACTACCGAGGCTGTAGAACGTGCTAGCTGGTTTAGTTTAATGTTCCAAGGTATTGGAAAGTTTTTCGGAAACTTATGGAATAGCACAACAGACTTTATAGGTGGATTATTTTAAAATAGGCAAAAGCACCGTAGCTCTTTTGAGTTACGGTGCTTTTGTTATTTCTAATGCATGCATTAATTGATGAATGGAGGAAACAACCTGCTCTGTTTTTAAACCTCCAAATCCTAATACTAACCTTGGATTCATTTTATCATCTAGTTCTGCTGAGGTATATTCCAGAAGACCGTATATTCGAATATTTGATTGCTCTGCAAGTTTTACTAGTTCAGTCTCTGTTTTAGTTGTACGAATTGTCAATAGTATATGCATACCTGCTTGTTCCCCAGATATAGTAACAGTTGGTTCGTATTCCATAATAGTTTTCGTAATAATTTCTAGTTTTCGCTTATAAATCTTTCTCATTCTATTTAAATGTTTAGCGAAGTATCCTTCTTCCATAAAGTTTACTAGAATATGCTGATCCATTCTAGGAACTGTAGCAGAGTAATAGGAAAACCTCTTTTTATACTGCAGGATTAGTGACTTTGGTAATATTGCATAGGCTATGCGTAAAGAAGGCATTAATGATTTAGAAAATGTGCTCAAATAGATGACACGTTCATTTTGATCTATACCTTGTAAGGAAGGAATAGGCTTACCTGTATACCTAAACTCACTATCGTAATCATCCTCAATAATATATCGGTTATCTTGCTGATATGCCCATGCGAGTAGCTGGCTTCGCCGGGTTGCTGATAGTACCGCCCCTGTTGGGAATTGGTGGGAGGGAGTTACGTACATGACATTTGCAAAGGTCTGTTCTAATTTAGCAACTATGACCCCGTCGTTATCTACTGGTATAGGTACTGACATCCTACTATCTTTAAAAAATAAATGATGCGTAAGAGGATACCCGGGATTTTCAAATCCATACACAGTTTTATCTCCAAGTAACTGAATAATAAGTGGCATAATTTGCTCAGTACCTGAGCCTAAAATAATTTGTTCAGGAGTACTTTTCACTCCTCTTGATTGGAACAAGTAAGAAGAGATTTGCTGTCTCAACTCATAATCTCCTTGAGGATGTCCTAACTGAAGCAAGTCTTTATTATCATCGTGTACAATGTCCTTTGCATACTTTCTCCAGATTGCAAAAGGAAAAGAATCTGTATCAATTTTCCCGGGTGAAAAATCCACAGAAAAGTTAGGTGTGTTGTTTGCTTCCTGTGTTATGAAGGAAGTGTCCTGTTCGATAATAGCTAGTTCCTCTAAGTTTTGAACGAAATATCCACGTCTGGGTTCAGAGGAGATAAACCCTTCAGCAACTAATTGGCTATAAGCAAATTCAATAGTCGTTTGACTGACAGCTAAATAATCAGCCAATTTTCTTTTAGAAGGAAGCTTAATACCCTCTTCAATTGTACCGTTTATAATTGCTTCTTTTATAGCACGATATAGTTGTTCATATAGTGGAGTTTTCGATTCTTGTACAAGCTGAAACATTAAAAAATCCATAGTCTCTCCAATCTGACCACTTTATTTAATTTGTTTCTGATACTTTTCATAAGGTCATATTTTATTATACTAAACTTAATAAAGATAATGGAGGGAAAATAATGATACCTACAAGTTTAATCGGGACAGATCGAGTAAAAAGAGGAATGGCTGAAATGCAAAAGGGCGGAGTTATCATGGATGTTATTAATGCAGAGCAAGCAAAAATTGCAGAAGCAGCAGGTGCAGTTGCAGTGATGGCATTAGAACGAGTACCCTCCGATATCCGGGCAGCTGGGGGAGTAGCTCGTATGGCGGACCCACATATTATGGAAGAGGTAATGGGAGCGGTAACAATTCCAGTGATGGCGAAAGCGCGTATCGGTCATATTACTGAAGCACGCATTTTAGAGGCAATGGGTGTAGATTATATTGATGAATCAGAAGTGCTAACTCCCGCAGATGAAGAGTATCACTTACGTAAAAATGAATTTATAGTACCTTTTGTATGTGGTTGTAAAGATCTTGGAGAAGCAGCACGAAGAATTGGAGAAGGAGCTTCGATGCTTCGTACAAAAGGCGAGCCAGGAACAGGGAACATTGTAGAAGCAGTACGTCATTTACGTAAAGTAAATGGACAGGTTCGCAAAATAGTACATATGAGTGAAGATGAATTAATGACAGAAGCAAAAGTTTTAGGTGCACCTTATGATGTTTTATTGCAAATTAAGCATGCCGGCAAATTACCAGTTGTGAACTTTGCAGCAGGCGGGGTAGCAACACCAGCAGATGCAGCTCTAATGATGGAGCTTGGAGCAGATGGTGTGTTTGTAGGATCTGGTATTTTCAAATCAGAAAATCCTGAGAGATTTGCAAAAGCTATTGTGGAAGCTACAACACATTTCCGGGATTATAAATTACTGGTAGAGATTTCAAAGGAATTAGGAATTCCTATGAAAGGAATTGAAATTTCTCGTTTATCTGCAGTTGAACGTATGCAAGATAGAGGTTGGTAATATGGTTAAAATAGGTGTTTTAGCACTCCAGGGAGCAGTTAGCGAGCATATTCGTTCCATTGAAAATAGTGGAGCAGATGCATTAATGGTAAAAAATATAAATGATTTAGCTTTAGTGGATGGTTTAATACTCCCTGGAGGAGAAAGTACAACTATGCGAAAGCTAATTGATCGATTTGAAATGTTAGAACCACTAAGACAATTTGCATTGAATGGTAAACCAATGTTTGGAACTTGTGCAGGCTTAATCCTACTTGCAAAAGAATTAGTTGGATACGATTATTCACATATAGGTGCTCTTGAAGCTACTATTGAACGCAATTTTTACGGTCGACAGGTCGATAGCTTTGAAGTAAGTTTATATATTAAAGGTGTTGCAGCGGATTTTCCAGCGGTATTTATACGAGCACCTCATATCGTAAATGTCGGGGAGAATGTTGAAGTACTTGCAACGTATAGAGATAGAATCGTAATGGTAAGACAAGGTTATTTGTTAGGATGCTCTTTTCATCCCGAGTTAACTACTGATCAACGAATAACGGCATATTTTATAGAGATGGTGAAGGAAAGTCTTGCAAATGAGTTGCACGTATAGTAAAGTATGAGTAATTTCATGAATCAAAAACGATGATAGGAAGCAGTAACAAGCACGTTTTTTATAGAGAGTCAGCGGGTGGTGCAAGCTGATATAAACACTTGTGAATCCGTCCTTTGAGTTGTGCGGCTGAATGATTAGTAAGTCGTGCCGGTTGAAAAGCCGTTACAGTACAAGTAAGTGGATTCTGTTTATGACTGGATCAATCAGGGTGGCAACGCGGGTATGCTCTCGTCCCTTTTTCATGGGATGGGGGCTTTTTTGTCGTTTTTAGAAAATTTAAAGGAGGAATTATATATGTTAGATGTAAAATTTGTACGAGATAATTATGAAACAGTAAAAGCAAAACTTGCTAAGCGAGGAGAAGATATTTCAGAGTTTGACCAATTCCAACCTTTAGACCAAAAGCGTCGTGAGTTGATAGCGAAAACGGAAGTATTAAAGGCTGAAAGAAATGAGTTTTCTCAAAAAATCTCTTTGATGAAACGAAATAAAGAAAATGCGGATGATCTTATTGCACGTATGCGTGAAGTAGGCGATGAAATAAAAGCATTAGATGATGAGTTACGAGATGTTGAAGAAAAGTTTGAATATATGATGATGCGTATCCCTAATGTTCCACACGACAGTGTACCAATAGGTGACTCTGAGGATGATAATGTAGAAATACTTAAATGGGGAGAAGTTCCTTCCTTTGATTTTGAAACGAAAGCACATTGGGACATTGCGACAGAATTAAAATTAGTAGATTTTGAACGTGCTGCAAAAGTGACAGGAAGTCGTTTTGCATTTTACCGTGGATTAGGGGCTAGATTAGAACGTGGATTGTTAAATTTTATGATGGATTTGCATGCAGAAGAGCATGGCTATGAAGAAATGCTTCCACCATATTTAGCAAACCGTACAAGTTTAACAGGTACGGGGCAACTTCCGAAGTTTGAAGAGGATGCATTTTTAATTGGAGAAGAGGATTACTTCTTAATACCAACAGCGGAAGTACCTGTAACGAATTTTTATAGAGATGAAATATTAGATGGGGCAGAACTTCCGCAGGCATTCACTGCTTATAGCGCTTGCTTCCGTTCAGAAGCAGGATCTGCAGGTCGCGATACACGTGGTTTAATACGTCAGCATCAATTTAACAAAGTAGAGTTAGTTCGCTTTGTGAAGCCAGAAGATTCTTATGAGCAGTTAGAACTTTTAACTGGTCATGCAGAGAAAGTATTACAACTGTTAGGTCTTCCATATCGTAAACTTCATATGTGTACAGCAGATTTAGGATTTACAGCTGCGAAAAAATATGATTTAGAAGTATGGTTACCAAGCTATGGTGAATATAAAGAAATTTCTTCTTGCAGTAACTTTGAAGACTTCCAGGCTAGACGTTCAGGGATTCGTTTCCGCCGTGAAGCTGGAGGAAAACCAGAGTACGTGCATACATTAAATGGTAGTGGATTAGCACTAGGACGCACAGTGGCAGCTATATTAGAAAATTACCAACAAGCAGATGGAACAGTATTAGTTCCAGAGGTTCTGGTTCCTTATATGGGTGGAAAAACAGTTATAAAATAATTAAAAAGAAGAACCAGATTCGCTATAAACCGCGTTTCTGGTTCTTCTTTTTTTCGCGAAGATTACGAAAAAACTGAGTGAGTATATTGCCACATTCTTCTGCTAAAACACCTTCTGTCACTTCACAGCAGTGATTAAAACGTTCATCATTTAATAGTCGGTAAAGGGAATCTACACAGCCTGCTTTGGCATCTCTTGCCCCGTAGACGACTCGAGGGATACGGGATTGTAAAATAGCTCCTGCACACATAGGGCAAGGTTCTAAAGTAACATATAGAGTAGTTTCTTCTAATCTCCAATTATTTAAAGTTTTACATGCCTCTTGAATAGCAAGTAGTTCCGCATGTGTAGTAGCATTTAAGGTTGTTTCTCTTAAGTTGTAACCGGTTGCGATAACTTTATCATTATGTACTATAACAGCCCCTATTGGAACTTCACCAATGGCGGCAGCTTTCTTAGCTTCTTCTATGGCTAAATTCATATAATGTTCATCCATCTAAATCAACTCCTTTTTGCATAGTGTAGCATGTTTTTTTATCAACTTGCATATTCTATGATGAAGGAGTGATGCATTGATCCATATAGTTAAACAGGGAGATAGTTTATATGCAATCGCCAAAAGGTTCGGAACAACAGTAGAAAGTATAGTTTCTATAAATGAAATTCCTGATCCGGATGTATTAGTAGTAGGGCAGGCCATAGTTCTACCATCTACCCCAAGTCCAAATAGACCTACTATTGAAACGAATTTATATGTTGAATGGTATACAGAAGTACCTTCCGAACGAGTGTTGGAGCAAGTAGAGAAGGTGGCTTCAAATTTAACGTATATGATGCCTTTTTCGTATGAAGTGTTGCGAGATGGATCATTAACGGAGATGAATTGGGGAACGTTAAGTGAAATAGCTAAAGAGCAACAAGTAGAAGCAGTTATTGTGATAGCAAATATTGAGGATTATGCGTTTAATAGCTCACTAGCTCATACCATTTTAACGGATGAAGTAGTTAAGAGGAATTTGTTTGAACAAGCGGTGGCAGAGGCAGAAAAAAGAGGAACGAATCATATTCATATTGATTTTGAGTATATGGATGCTAGTGACAGAGAAAACTATGTGAACTTTATAAGGGAATTTAAAGAATTTGCAAAAGGGTATATTATATCCGTAACACTTCCTCCTAAAACAAGTGCTGATCAACCAGGAAGATGGTATGAAGCTTTTGATTATAAGGCGATAGGAGAAGTGGCAGATTTTGTTGTCATTATGACTTATGAATGGGGATATAGTGGGGGTCCTCCGATGGCAGTTTCTCCTATCGGACCTGTCCGCAGAGTATTAGAATATGCAAAAACAGAGATACCGCCAAGTAAAATTTTGATGGGGCAGAATTTGTATGGATATGATTGGACTTTACCATATAAAGTAGGAAACCCGATTGCTAAAGCATTAAGTCCACAACAGGCTATTCAACTAGCAAAAGATAGAAATGCAGCAATTGAGTATGATCAAAATGCACAGGCTCCTTTTTTTCACTATTGGCAGGATGGTATTGAACATGAGGTTTGGTTTGAAGATGCACGATCTATTCAGGCTAAGTTCAAGCTTTTGAAGGAATTGCAGTTACTAGGAATTGCATATTGGCACAGTGGTTTTGATTTTCCTCAAAATTGGTACTTACTTCACGAAATGTTCCAGGTGAAGAAAATATAGAGCAAATTAGCCTTTCCTTGGAAAGGTGGATTTGCTCTATTTTTCATTTTCAGCGTGTGCTAAAATAGAAGGTACGACTTGAAATCTTAGAGTGAGGTTAAACTTATGTCCATTCCATTTATAACTGTAGAAGGTCCAATCGGGGTTGGAAAGACTTCCTTGGCCAAAGCTATTGCGACTAAATATCAATTTGAATTATTAAAAGAAATTGTGGATGAAAATCCTTTTTTAAATAAGTTTTACGAAGATATAGCAGAATGGAGCTTCCAAACAGAGATGTTTTTTCTTTGTAATCGTTATAAACAATTAAGTGATATAGAGAAAAAATATATATCGAAAGAAAATCCAGTTGTTGCAGATTATCATATTTTCAAAAATCTAATTTTCGCGAAACGTACATTGAGTGAAATAGAATATGAAAAATATGAATCGATCTATCAAATTTTGACAAAAGATATGCCCGTTCCTAATATGGTCATATATTTAGATGCAAGTATAGATGTACTTCTCGCTCGAATTGATAAGCGGGGAAGAGATTTCGAAAAAAAAATCAGCTCTGAATATTTGGAGCAGCTCTCAGTCGATTATCGTATGTTTATCGATAACTTCGAGAAAAAGCATCCAGAAGTACCCATTCTTCGATTTAATGGTGATGAAATAGATTTTGTTCAAAATGGACAGGACTTACAAATAATATTAGAAAAAGTAGATGTAACATTACATAAAGGGAGTTATTAAATAATGAGTTTAAGAGAGAAGTATGGCATTCCTGCTAGTGCAGTTATTACGATTGCAGGAACTGTAGGCGTAGGGAAATCAACTATGACTAAAGCATTAGCAGAAGCTTTAAATTTTAAAACGTCTTTTGAAAAAGTAGATACAAACCCTTATTTAGATCGTTTCTACGAGGATTTTTCTAAATGGAGCTTCCACTTACAAATTTACTTCCTAGCGGAGCGCTTTAAAGAACAAAAAAGAATGTTTGAGTATGGTGGAGGATTTATACAAGACCGTTCTATCTACGAGGATACTGGAATTTTTGCACAAATGCATAAAGAGAAAGGCACGATGGATCCCGTAGATCATGAGACGTATACGAGTTTGTTTGAAGCAATGGTAATGACACCATATTTCCCACATCCAAACTTACTTATTTATTTAGAGGGATCAATGGATGACATTATTGATCGAATTCATGATAGAGGTCGCCCAATGGAGCAACAAACACCTATATCTTATTGGGAAGAAATGCATGGACGTTATGAAAAATGGATTGATGCATTTAATGGTTGCCCAGTCCTTCGTTTAAATATTAATGATTATGATATTATAGCAAACCCAGATGATGTCGAAGCGATTTTAGAACGTATTGGACATTTTATGGAACAAACAGCTATTATTCGTAAATAAGTAAAATCCTCCTGTATGTTATTCAGGAGGATTTTTATGTAAGGAGTAATCCGTGAAAATAAAAAAAGAAGGTAGCGGAATTCGTTACCTTCTTAATATTCTGAACACGATAGTGTAAGAAAAATTCGTTACCAATGCAACGAATTCAATCTCAAATTTATGCGTGTGTGTATATAAAATGGAGGAGGAAGAGGGATTCGAACCCCCGCGCGGTATGACCCGCCTGTCGGTTTTCAAGACCGATCCCTTCAGCCAGACTTGGGTATTCCTCCGAAGTACAAGAACTAATTTATCATGGATAAAAATGAAAGTCAACATATTTATAATAATTTTCAATTATATAACTTTTTATGTGATGGTATTACAAACTCTCTTGATAAAGAGAGCGAAAACTTAAAACTTTACCTTGCAAGTTTCTATAATTTAGTAACTCAGATAAAATTTAAATGCGCGTTATCATTGATTTTTGTCTATAAAAAAAGTATACTTATAAATGCCGTGCTAGGTGGGAAGGTAGCGGTGTCTTGTAACTCGCAATCCGCTCTAGCGAGACTGAACTCCTTCTCTGAGGTTGAATACATGTAGGGTCTGGTATTTGCACGTGATGTTGACGTTTGGGTCCTGCGCAATGGGTACCCATGAACCATGTCAGGTCCGGAAGGAAGCAGCATTAAGTGGTGTTTACTCATGTGCCGCGGGGTCGCCTAAACCGAGTTAACGACAAAGGTGCCGCTTATGTGTTTCAATCGAAGGAGGGTGCACGGTATTAATTTTTAATTTCAACTCATTTGTCTAATAGACAGGTGAGTTTTTTATTTGGAAAAAATATTTACTATACATAAATAAGCGAAGTCTATTTTGCTTTATGATATAATAGGAATCATAACAGACAGAAATCAGAAGGAGGGAAATTTGTGTCGTATCAAGCTTTTTACCGTGCTTATCGTCCACAATCGTTTGCGGAAATGTCCGGGCAAACTCATATCAAGCAAACCCTTCAAAATGCCCTCCTTTATAACAAAACAACACACGCGTATTTATTTTCAGGGCCACGTGGAACAGGTAAAACAAGTGCAGCAAAAATCTTTGCGAAGGCTTTGAACTGTGAAAATGGACCAGCAAAAGAACCTTGCAATACATGTGAAACTTGTAAAAGTGTAACTGAAGGCTCAAATACTGATGTGATTGAATTTGATGCAGCTTCTAACTCTCGTGTAGAAGAAATGCGTGATATTATTGAAAAAGTCCGATTTGCACCTTCTAATGCTAAATATAAAGTGTATATTATTGATGAAGTGCATATGCTATCAACGAGTGCATTCAACGCGTTATTGAAAACATTAGAAGAACCGCCTGCACATGCAGTGTTCATATTGGCAACAACGGAGCCACATAAAATTCCACTTACTATTATCTCTAGGTGCCAGCGTTTTGATTTTAAACGAATAACATCTTCTGATATCGTTTCTCGTATGGAAGAAGTTTTAACAGATGCTAAAATTGAATACGATGAAAACGTACTGAAAATTATTGCACAAGCCGCTGCGGGTGGTATGCGTGATGCACTTAGTATGCTAGATCAAGTTGTGTCGTTTAGTGAAGATAAAATGACGATTGAAGATGCATTACTTGTAACTGGTTCGATTGGACAGGATGTCTTTTTTCAATTAGCAGATGCTTTGATAGAGAAAGATATAGCAAGAGCGCTAGCGTGCATAGAAAAGTTAATTGAAGATGGCAAGGATCCAGTTCGGTTAACGGAGGACTTTATTACATTCTATAGGGACTTACTAGTTTTACTTGTTGCTCCAGAACAAACTGATTTGTTGGAAATAGCGACGGGGGATTCTACGTTTTTAGAACTTGCTTCTAAGTTTCAAGTAGATACCTTATATAGAGGGATCTCCATCTTGACGAATACACAACAAGAAATGCGTTTTTCTAATCATGCAAAAGTGTATCTAGAAACGGCGATAATCCGATTGGCACATGTGCCAATAGAAGGAACATTATCAAATGAGAGTAACTCGGAGTTAGAAACAAAGGTAAGAGTACTAGAATCTCAACTACAACAGTTGCAACAACAATTAAGTCAAGGAATGATACCGCAGGCAAACACTGGAACACAAGATCAACCGAAACGTCAACGACAAAAATCATCTGGTGGCGTTAAAGTGTCAAGTGGTCGAATACAAGAAATCCTAAAAACAGCCACGAAAACTGATATCCTAACGATTAAATCTCAGTGGGCAAATATTTTACAACAATTACAGAAATCACATGCGGCATTATTAAATGATGCTGAGCCAGTAGCAGCATCTTCTAATGCATTTGTGTTAAAATTCAAGTATGATATACATTGCCAAATGGCTATGGAGAATAAAACATTTTCCACTTCATTTCCCCAGTTAATTGCTAACCTGACAGGGGCGATGTATGAAGTTTTATACGTACCAGAGGAAAATTGGTTGAAGATCCGAGAAGAGTTCATTCGGCAAAATGGTTTGAAACAAGGTAATACGGATACTGAGGAAGAAAATCCGTCAGAACCAACAGAATCGATGGAACTATTACAAACGATTGAACAGGTATCAGAGGATCCGTTGGTAGTGGAAGCTGAGAAATTGTTTGGAAAAGAATTTGTAGAAGTACAAGATGACTGAGGAGGAAAATAATTATGCGTGGAATGGGAAATATGCAAGGTATGATGAAACAAATGCAAAAAATGCAAAAGAAGATGGCTGAGGCTCAAGAAGAGTTAGCTACTCAACGATTTGAAGCAGTAGCTGGCGGTGGCATGGTGAAAGTTGTAGTTTCTGGCCAAAAAGAAGTGCTTGAAGTAGAACTAGATCCAGCTGTTATAGATCCAGATGATATTGAAATGCTTCAAGATTTAATCGTTATTGCTACAAACGAAGCCATAAAAAAAGCAGAAGATACAGCGAACTCCACAATGGGTCAATTCACGAAGGGATTGAACCTTCCTGGCATGTTCTAGGGGGAATATTAGATGCATTATCCTGAACCGATATCAAAACTAATAGATAGTTTTATGAAATTGCCGGGAATAGGGCCGAAAACAGCGGCCCGTCTGGCTTTTTTTGTCTTAACCATGAAAGAAGATACTGTTTTAGACTTTGCGAAGGCTTTAGTAGACGCCAAACGTAATTTAAGTTTTTGTTCTGTGTGCGGGCATATAACAGATATTGATCCTTGCCATATATGTCAGGATCAACAAAGAGATGCCTCTTTAATCTGCGTGGTTCAAGACACAAAAGATGTAATTGCCTTGGAAAAGATGAGAGATTACAATGGACGGTACCACGTACTTCACGGTGCAATTTCCCCAATGGATGGAATTGGTCCGGAAGATATTAATGTACCTTCGCTTTTAAAAAGATTACAAGATACAGAAATAGAAGAACTAATACTAGCTACTAATCCTACAATAGAAGGAGAAGCAACGGCGATGTATATTTCACGCCTTGTAAAACCGTCTGGTATTAAAACAACTAGAATTGCTCATGGATTACCTGTAGGCGGAGACCTAGAGTATGCAGATGAAGTAACTCTGTCTAAAGCGCTAGAAGGTCGCCGAGAGTTATAGGGGGATAGGTTAGTGTGATGTTTTCTAAAAAAGGGAAATTAAAAAAAGAATTCGATGATCAATTTGTAAAACTCATGATAGAAACAAAAGAAAATTGGCAACAAGCTCAATTAATAGAAGATTATTTAAACGACTATGATTTAGAAGCAGTTGCTAAAAGGAAAATAGCAGAAAGTATCCACTTCTATTTATATAAAGAAGCAAGGATTCGAAATGTCGTTCTAAAATAGCATAATAGATGTCCTAGCCACATATAATGATAGATATGATTTTACGGAGGGAATAACTCATGAAGTTCATTATCATTATATGTTCGCTAGTGCTTTTATCTTTTTTATTATTTCGAAATTCATTTCCTAAGTTTTTTGAGGGTGTATCTATTTTGTTATTTCGTTTAGGTTTTTCTGTACTTTTATTATACGGAGTGCATTTATTACTTGGTTCAATGGGTTATGCGATCCCTGTAAATCTGTTCACAGGTGCCGTCGCAGCAGCATTAGGCATACCTGGAGTAATCTCCATTGTGGCAATTTCTATATTAGTATAAAAAAGTTTTTAAAATGTGTTGACTTTATAATATAAAGAGAGTAATATTGTAGAAGTCGCCAAGAGGTAAAGCATTCTGGCAGACAACATGAACATTGAAAACTGAACATGCAAAACGTTAAGACATACAGCTTATCAACTAACTTTGTTAGTATGATAGCAAAACAATTTTGACATCATTTAATGATGATGCCAGCAAAACAAAATGAGCTTTTAAACTAGTTCTATTTGTTGGGTTTCGAGATGCAAGTAGTTCAAGGAAACAAGTGAGTGAAAGAGGGAGCGTACTAACGTACGTGACCGACTGAACGAACGAAGTTGACGAAGAAATGCGCCGCATATCGGAAGCCAACTATTATGGAGAGTTTGATCCTGGCTCAGGACGAACGCTGGCGGCATGCCTAATACATGCAAGTCGAGCGAATGACGAAGAAGCTTGCTTCTTCTGATTTAGCGGCGGACGGGTGAGTAACACGTGGGCAACCTGCCCTGTAGATTGGGATAACTCCGGGAAACCGGGGCTAATACCGAATAATCCATTTCCTCACATGGGGAGATGTTAAAAGACGGCATCTCGCTGTCACTACAGGATGGGCCCGCGGCGCATTAGCTAGTTGGTGAGGTAACGGCTCACCAAGGCGACGATGCGTAGCCGACCTGAGAGGGTGATCGGCCACACTGGGACTGAGACACGGCCCAGACTCCTACGGGAGGCAGCAGTAGGGAATCTTCCACAATGGACGAAAGTCTGATGGAGCAATGCCGCGTGAGTGAAGAAGGTTTTCGGATCGTAAAACTCTGTTGTGAGGGAAGAACAAGTACGAGAGTAACTGCTCGTACCTTGACGGTACCTCATTAGAAAGCCACGGCTAACTACGTGCCAGCAGCCGCGGTAATACGTAGGTGGCAAGCGTTGTCCGGAATTATTGGGCGTAAAGCGCGCGCAGGCGGTCCTTTAAGTCTGATGTGAAATCCCACGGCTCAACCGTGGAAGGTCATTGGAAACTGGGGGACTTGAGTACAGAAGAGGAAAGCGGAATTCCAAGTGTAGCGGTGAAATGCGTAGAGATTTGGAGGAACACCAGTGGCGAAGGCGGCTTTCTGGTCTGTAACTGACGCTGAGGCGCGAAAGCGTGGGGAGCAAACAGGATTAGATACCCTGGTAGTCCACGCCGTAAACGATGAGTGCTAAGTGTTAGGGGGTTTCCGCCCCTTAGTGCTGCAGCTAACGCATTAAGCACTCCGCCTGGGGAGTACGGTCGCAAGACTGAAACTCAAAGGAATTGACGGGGGCCCGCACAAGCGGTGGAGCATGTGGTTTAATTCGAAGCAACGCGAAGAACCTTACCAGGTCTTGACATCCCGCTGACCGGCCTAGAGATAGGCTTTTCCCTTCGGGGACAGCGGTGACAGGTGGTGCATGGTTGTCGTCAGCTCGTGTCGTGAGATGTTGGGTTAAGTCCCGCAACGAGCGCAACCCTTGATCTTAGTTGCCAGCATTCAGTTGGGCACTCTAAGGTGACTGCCGGTGATAAACCGGAGGAAGGTGGGGATGACGTCAAATCATCATGCCCCTTATGACCTGGGCTACACACGTGCTACAATGGACGGTACAGAGGGTCGCAACCCCGCGAGGGTGAGCAAATCCCATAAAACCGTTCTCAGTTCGGATTGTAGGCTGCAACTCGCCTACATGAAGCCGGAATCGCTAGTAATCGTGGATCAGCATGCCACGGTGAATACGTTCCCGGGCCTTGTACACACCGCCCGTCACACCACGAGAGTTTGTAACACCCGAAGTCGGTGGGGTAACCCTTACGGGAGCCAGCCGCCGAAGGTGGGACAGATGATTGGGGTGAAGTCGTAACAAGGTAGCCGTATCGGAAGGTGCGGCTGGATCACCTCCTTTCTAAGGATAATATCGGAATACGAATCTTTATTCGTATCTTAACGTTTTGCAGTTCAGTTTTGAATGTTCATTTTTATATGAAGATTCAACTCTTGCTCCTGCGATTAATCGTCGCAAAGTGAGCAAACCTTTGTTCTTTGAAAACTGGATAAAACGACATTGAAACAATAAACAACAAGAAATTCAAGTTGTGATTATTTACGTAATCACAACGTGTAAGACTTTTTAACTTTTAGGTTAAGTTAATAAGGGCGCACGGTGAATGCCTTGGCACTAGGAGTCGACGAAGGACGGCACTAACACCGATATGCTTCGGGGAGCTGTAAGTGAGCTTTGATCCGGAGATTTCCGAATGGGGAAACCCACTGTTCGTAATGGAGCAGTACATTTGCGTGAATACATAGCGCATCTGAGACACACCCAGGGAACTGAAACATCTAAGTACCTGGAGGAAGAGAAAGAAAAATCGATTCCCTGAGTAGCGGCGAGCGAAACGGGAATAGCCCAAACCAAGAGGCTTGCCTCTTGGGGTTGTAGGACACTCTACATAGAGTTACAAAGGAATGAGTTAGACGAAGCGATCTGGAAAGGTCCGCAGGATAGGGTAAAAGCCCCGTAGTCCAAAATTCATTCTCTCTTGAGTGTATCCTGAGTACGGCGGAACACGTGAAATTCCGTCGGAATCCGGGAGGACCATCTCCCAAGGCTAAATACTACCTAGTGACCGATAGTGAACCAGTACCGTGAGGGAAAGGTGAAAAGCACCCCGGAAGGGGAGTGAAATAGATCCTGAAACCGTGTGCCTACAAGTAGTTAGAGCCCGTTAATGGGTGATAGCGTGCCTTTTGTAGAATGAACCGGCGAGTTACGATTACATGCAAGGTTAAGTTGAGAAGACGGAGCCGCAGCGAAAGCGAGTCTGAATAGGGCGAATGAGTATGTGGTCGTAGACCCGAAACCAGGTGATCTACCCATGTCCAGGATGAAGGTAAGGTAACACTTACTGGAGGTCCGAACCCACGCACGTTGAAAAGTGCGGGGATGAGGTGTGGGTAGCGGAGAAATTCCAATCGAACCTGGAGATAGCTGGTTCTCTCCGAAATAGCTTTAGGGCTAGCCTCAAACGTTAGAATCTTGGAGGTAGAGCACTGTTTGGACTAGGGGCCCATCCCGGGTTACCGAATTCAGACAAACTCCGAATGCCAATGATTTATGTTTGGGAGTCAGACTGCGAGTGATAAGATCCGTAGTCAAGAGGGAAACAGCCCAGACCACCAGCTAAGGTCCCAAAGTATTTGTTAAGTGGAAAAGGATGTGGCGTTGCTTAGACAACCAGGATGTTGGCTTAGAAGCAGCCATCATTTAAAGAGTGCGTAATAGCTCACTGGTCGAGTGACGCTGCGCCGAAAATGTATCGGGGCTAAACAAATCACCGAAGCTGTGGATTGATACCTTTGGTATCAGTGGTAGGAGAGCGTTCTAAGGGCGTTGAAGTCAGACCGGAAGGACTGGTGGAGCGCTTAGAAGTGAGAATGCCGGTATGAGTAGCGAAAGACGGGTGAGAATCCCGTCCACCGTATGACTAAGGTTTCCTGAGGAAGGCTCGTCCGCTCAGGGTTAGTCGGGACCTAAGCCGAGGCCGATAGGCGTAGGCGATGGATAACAGGTTGATATTCCTGTACCACCAAACCACCGTTTGAGTAATGGGGGGACGCAGAAGGATAGGGTAAGCATGCTGTTGGTTATGCATGTCCAAGCAGTAAGGTGTGAATGTAGGCAAATCCGCATTCTGTAACATTGAGCTGTGATGGCGAGGACGTATGTCCGGAGTTCCTGATTTCACACTGCCAAGAAAAGCCTCTAGCGAGGTGATAGGTGCCCGTACCGCAAACCGACACAGGTAGTCGAGGAGAGAATCCTAAGGTGAGCGAGAGAACTCTCGTTAAGGAACTCGGCAAAATGACCCCGTAACTTCGGGAGAAGGGGTGCTCTTTTGGGTGCATAGCCTAGAAGAGCCGCAGTGAATAGGCCCAGGCGACTGTTTAGCAAAAACACAGGTCTCTGCAAAACCGTAAGGTGAAGTATAGGGGCTGACGCCTGCCCGGTGCTGGAAGGTTAAGAGGAGTGCTTAGCGCAAGCGAAGGTGCGAATTGAAGCCCCAGTAAACGGCGGCCGTAACTATAACGGTCCTAAGGTAGCGAAATTCCTTGTCGGGTAAGTTCCGACCCGCACGAAAGGCGTAACGATCTGGGCACTGTCTCAACGAGAGACTCGGTGAAATTATAGTACCTGTGAAGATGCAGGTTACCCGCGACAGGACGGAAAGACCCCGTGGAGCTTTACTATAGCTTGATATTGAATTTTGGTGCAACTTGTACAGGATAGGCAGGAGCCTTAGAGCCCGGAGCGCCAGCTTCGGAGGAGGCGTCGGTGGGATACTGCCCTGGTTGTATTGAAATTCTAACCCATACCCGTAACCCGGGTAGGAGACAGTGTCAGGCGGGTAGTTTGACTGGGGCGGTCGCCTCCTAAAGTGTAACGGAGGCGCCCAAAGGTTCCCTCAGAATGGTTGGAAATCATTCGAAGAGTGTAAAGGCAGAAGGGAGCTTGACTGCGAGACCTACAAGTCGAGCAGGGTCGAAAGACGGGCTTAGTGATCCGGTGGTTCCGCATGGAAGGGCCATCGCTCAACGGATAAAAGCTACCCCGGGGATAACAGGCTTATCTCCCCCAAGAGTCCACATCGACGGGGAGGTTTGGCACCTCGATGTCGGCTCATCGCATCCTGGGGCTGTAGTCGGTCCCAAGGGTTGGGCTGTTCGCCCATTAAAGCGGTACGCGAGCTGGGTTCAGAACGTCGTGAGACAGTTCGGTCCCTATCCGTCGTGGGCGTAGGAAATTTGAGAGGAGCTGTCCTTAGTACGAGAGGACCGGGATGGACACACCGCTGGTGTACCAGTTGTTCTGCCAAGAGCATCGCTGGGTAGCTATGTGTGGACGGGATAAGTGCTGAAAGCATCTAAGCACGAAGCCCCCCTCAAGATGAGATTTCCCATTACGCAAGTAAGTAAGATCCCTCAAAGACGATGAGGTAGATAGGTTCGGGGTGGAAGCGTGGCGACACGTGCAGCTGACGAATACTAATCGATCGAGGACTTAACCAAATTTGTTTAACGTAACAATGTCGTTTATCCAGTTTTGAGTGAACAAACACTCAATATATGGGGTTTCAAGATACAAGCAGTGCTAGGAAACAAGTGAGGGAAGGAACGTACTAACGTACGTGACTGACAGATCGAATGAAGTTGACAACGAAATGCGCCGTATATTGAAAGCCGAATAAGTCTAGTGATGATGGCGAAGAGGTCACACCCGTTCCCATACCGAACACGGAAGTTAAGCTCTTCAGCGCCGATGGTAGTTGGGGGTCTCCCCCTGTGAGAGTAGGACGTCGCTGGGCACCAAAGAAAAGCCGTTACCGAGAAATTGGTAGCGGCTTTTTTTGTATAAATAAATAAGCCGTAGGCAGTCTTTCTCTATAAAGAAGCATGCGAGAAAGTAGAGGGGCAAAGAGTTCAAGGAAGCAAACGAGAGAGACTCGGAGCGTATAACATACGCGAGAATTGAACGAGAGCGGCTGACGAAGAAATCTGCTGACCATCTGCTTTCGCAGCCCCGGACACGGAAGTTAAGCTCTTGCGCCGATGGTAGTTGGGGGTCTCCCCCTGTGAGAGTAGGACGTCGCTGGGCACCAAAGAAAAAGTCGTTACCGAGAAATTGGTAGCGGCTTTTTTGTATAAATAAATAAGCCGTAGGCAGTCTTTCTCTATAAAGAAGCATGCGAGAAAGTAGAGGGGCAAAGAGTTCAAGGAAGCAAACGAGAGAGACTCGGAGCGTATAACATACGCGAGAATTGAACGAGAGCGGCTGACGAAGAAATCTGCTGACCATCTGCTTTCGCAGCCCCGGACACGGAAGTTAAGCTCTTGCGCCGATGGTAGTTGGGGGTCTCCCCCTGTGAGAGTAGGACGTCGCTGGGCACCAAAGAAAAAGTCGTTACCGAGAAATTGGTAGCGGCTTTTTTTGTATAAATAAATAAGCCGTAGGCAGTCTTTCTCTATAAAGAAGCATGCGAGAAAGTAGAGGGGCAAAGAGTTCAAGGAAGCAAACGAGAGAGACTCGGAGCGTATAACATACGCGAGAATTGAACGAGAGCGGCTGACGAAGAAATCTGCTGACCATCTGCTTTCGCAGCCCCGGACACGAAAGTTAAGCTCTTGCGCCGATGGTAGTTGGGGGTCTCCCCCTGTGAGAGTAGGACGTCGCTGGGCACCAAAGAAAAAGTCGTTACCAAGTTTAATCGGTAGCGGCTTTTTTGAAAGATGAATATGCAGGACCTTCTAAAGACACTATACATTGCAGTCGACCCAGGAGTAGAAAACAACTAGTAGTAATTCAATTCTACACAATAAGGTTTTGAATGAATAAAGAACTTTGGGAAAATTTTCCTTTCCGCAAGTAAAAGGCAAAAGACCGCAAGTAAATATAGACTTAGAGCAAGTAAATCATTCATGACCGCAAGTAAGCCAGAGATGGAAGCAAGTAATCAATAGTTGAGAGCAAGTAAAGATAAAATAGGGGTGAATCATTCATAATAGATAGGAATGTATATGTTTCTTGATTACACAAAGTCAGTGTTTCTGGTACTTTATGATATTGCATGCAAAGTAGAGACTCTGGATTTGTTATCAGCATCTTAAAAGGGCATTCCTTAAGTATTTCTTCAACTAGTAGAAAAGGATACGATAAAAAAAAAGCTGGCCTCTATCGTAAGAGTAGGTTTTGAACTTAAAGGACTGGGCATTTTTTTGAGGTTTTCTTAATATAGTTTTTTGATTATTGTTACTTAAATTTAGATTTCAGTAAAATAATTTTGTTCAATTATAGATGGACTTTTACCAAAAGATACTTCTATTTAATAGGAAAACCAGACAGAAATAAGTTGCCTATCACCCTGTACTTGATACTATTCATGTATAATAGAAGAAAGATATTAGAACGTATAGTGAGGTAATATAATGCAAGAGAAAAGACCGTTGGTTGAGGCATTAGAAAAATTTCATAAAAATAGCCCTATTTCTTTTCATGTACCTGGACATAAAAATGGACTTTTATCGAATTTACCAGAACTAATAAGAGATTCAATGCAATACGATTTGACAGAACTAAATGGGTTGGATGATTACCATCATCCAGATGAAGCTATAAAGGAAGCAGAGCAATTACTTACCAAACTATATAACACTGACGAAAGTTTCTTTTTAGTGAATGGCACGACTATTGGAAACCTTGCTATGATTTATGCAACCTGCCAGTATGGAGAGCAAATTATAGTACAACGGAATGCTCATAAATCTATTTTTCACGCTATTGAATTGGTTGGGGCAGAGCCTATTTTTGTATCCCCTAAATGGGATGAACAATCCAAAACGGCGTCCTATGTATCATTAGAGGTAATTGAAGAAGCAATTCAACAATTTCCTTTTGTCAAAGCGGTTGTCTTAACCTATCCAAACTATTATGGAGTTTCTTCTCCGGATTTAGAGAATATCATTAGACTATGTCATAAACTACAAATGCCTGTGTTAGTAGATGAAGCACATGGTGCACATTTTCAATCGCATAAAGGATTTCCAAAGTCAGCGTTATTATATGGGGCTGATATCGTCGTACAATCAGCACATAAAACGTTACCAGCGTTAACAATGGGTTCATTTTTACATATTCGTTCTCAATTTATTGATAGCAAAAAGGTAAATAAATACTTAAGAATGTTGCAATCGAGTAGTCCTTCTTATTTAATTTTAGCTTCTCTTGATGATGCAAGAAGTTATGTGGAAAGATATAGTCCAATGGATTTTAAACAGTTGATGGATAGAAGAGAAGTGTTTATACAAGCTTTAGAAACTATTCCATTAATTAAAGTAGTTCAAGTAGACGATCATTTAAAACTATTATTACGAGTTGGTAAGTATTCTGGGTTTCAAGTTCAGCAAGCTTTTGAGAAACAAAATATATATGTGGAGCTAGCGGATCCACACCAAGTCTTACTAATTCTCCCATTGCTAAAAGTGGAGCATGAATATGCATTTGCAGAAATTAGAAAGCGAATAAAACATGCCGTAGATAATTTAAAAAAAGAAAGCCCAGATATAAAGAATAATGTATTTCATATGGAACAAAGATCTATTTCTATCTTACAGATGAGTATGGAGCAACTAAGTGAGAAACAAGGGGAATGGATTCCTTATGTACGGACAATTGGGAGGATAGCTAAGGGGATAATTATTCCTTATCCTCCTGGTATTCCGCTAATCTTACCAGGGGAGAAAATTACGGTTCCCATTCTTACGGAATTAGAAGAGTGGATTGAAAAAGGTGCATTGTTTCAAGGAGAACATCGACTAGAAGAAAAGTTAATATATGTGGTGGAGGAGTAACTGTGCAAAAAAGAGGGTACTTTATAACAAGCGAGGGTCCAGAAGGTGCTGGGAAAACAACTGTTATGAATTTATTAGGAGAACAACTAATCGAAGAGGGCTACGATGTCGTTATGACAAGAGAACCCGGAGGTATTATGATTTCCGAAAAGATTCGTAACATAATTTTAAATAACGAGCATACAATGATGGAAAGTCGTACTGAAGCGTTATTATATGCAGCTGCTAGAAGACAACATTTAGTAGAGAAGATTCTACCTGCGTTAGAAGCTGGAAAAATTGTGATTTGCGATAGATTTATTGATAGCTCATTGGCATACCAAGGTTTTGCTCGTGGTATTGGTGTAGAGGAAATATGGGCTATTAACAAGTTTGCAATTGGTGAAACGATGCCGGAAAAAACAGTCCTATTTGATGTTGATCCTGAAGTAGGTCTATCAAGAATTAACGCACATAAGGATAGAGAAAAAAATCGATTAGATGTGGAAAATTTAGCGTTTCATCAAAAAGTACGAGCTGGTTATTTATCGTTAGTTGAAAAATACCCAGAACGTATACAAGTAATAGATGCCTCTCAGCCATTAGAAAAGGTATTAGAAGAAACATACAGAGTCATCAAACGGGAATTAGAAATTATTAGATAATTCATGGTATAATAAAAGAAAAAATACTAATAGGGGTGAGTATCGATGAAATTGATAGTAGCGGTAGTGCAGGATCAGGATAGTAATCGGTTGTCTAATGCATTAACAAAGGCAAAGTTTAGAGCAACAAAACTGGCAAGTACAGGTGGTTTTTTACGTTCCGGAAATACTACATTTCTAATCGGTACTGATGATGCTCTAGTAGCTTCTGCTTTGGAATTAATAAGAGATAATTGTAGAGCAAGAGAGCAAATGGTAGCACCAGTATCTCCAATGGGTGGAAATGCAGATTCTTATATTCCTTATCCAGTGGAGGTTGAGGTAGGAGGAGCTACTGTATTTGTACTTCCAATTGAACAATTCCATCATTTTTAAAAATGAAGGAAGGAGTAGTAACTATTGAAGATAAATCAAGATATGCGCGTTGGTATAGATAATATTCGAAAAGACTCTATGCAGAATGGAAATCAGTCTGTTAAATTTGGTCAGATGATTACAAAACAGGAACAGCGCATGCAAACAGATGTGATGACACGACTTCTCGGAGATATTTCTACAGCAGGGGATCGTCTGGCGCGATCACGAAACTTACGTGACATGGCAAAGTTTAAAATGCTAATTCGAAAGTTCTTACACGAAGCCGTCGATTTTGGAATGGGATTAAAACAATCTCATACATGGAACCGTTTTGGTGAAGGAAGAAAGTTGAAACTAGTAGAAACAATTGATGAAAAATTAGTTGAATTAGCAGAAGAAATTTTAAATCAAGAAAAAAGTTCTATAGACTTGTTAGATAAAATTGGAGAGATAAAAGGCTTACTTATTAACTTATACACGTAAGTTTCCCGTGTTTTCGCATAATGCGAAACGCGGGATTTTTCAAAAAAAGCATATATTATAAACTCAGTATCATTTTTGCACGGACAAAATGCTTGTACTTTTCTTAGAAAGAGGTGAAGGAGATGGAAAACTGGTCGATTGAGGGCGTAGAAAAATTACAACCGAAAGTATTTAAACAAATTCAAACAATTGTATCTAAAAATCGAATCGGACATGCCTATATTCTAGAAGGAGCTAAAGGAACTGGAAAAAAGAAAGTTATGCAATTTTTTGTTCAGCTCATATATTGTGAAAATCCAGTAAATAATGTTCCATGTGAAACATGTCGATCATGTAAAAGATTAAAGTCCTTCAATCACCTTAACTTTATGCAACTGGAACCTGATGGTCAGTTTATAAAAAAGGGACAAGTAGATGAATTGGTTCATACGTTAAGTAAAACTACTATTGAAAAACAACGAAAAATATATGTAATACATCATGCAGACCAATTAAATGCAAGTGCTGCAAATACGTTATTGAAGTTTTTAGAAGAACCTCAAAGTGAGATTACGGCCATACTATTAACCGATAGAATGCATGCTTTACTTCCAACCATTCGATCCAGATGTCAACACTTAACTTTATCTCCAATGCCAACTGCTATTTTAAAGCAGAAGTTAATAGAAGAGGGAATCACTGAATCTATGGCTTCTACTGTTTGTAAAATGACGAATCAAGTAGAAGAAGCAATTAATTTAGCGAAAGATGAGCAGTTTGGACTTGTAAGGAAATCAGTGTTAAAATTGGTTGAAGCAAATGGAAGAAGTGTTCAAGATGCATTGATGTGTATTCATGAAGATTTTGGAACATTGCTCAAAGAGAAAGAGCAGGCAGAACAAGCGTTAGATTTACTACTATTCGCATATCGTGATATAGTAGCTATAAAAGCAAGTCCCATCGCAGATTGTACTTTTCCAGATATGAATTCTTATTGGAAACAGGTTGCCCTACAAACAACGTATGAGCAATTATCGAAGCAATTAGAAATGATTTTACATGCAAAACAAAACTTGCATAAAAATATGAATCGGACACTGATGATGGAGCAGTTAATGCTTAACCTGCAGGAGGGATTTACTTTTGTATAATGTGGTAGGAGTCCGCTTTAAAAAAGCGGGTAAAATATATTATTTTGATCCAGTGGATTTTGCTTTAGAGAAAGATGATTATGTAATCGTCGAAACAGCAAGAGGAGTGGAGTACGGTAAAGTAGTAGTTCCGATCAAGCAAGTTGAGGAACATGACGTTGTACTTCCTTTAAAACAAGTAGTAAGACCTTCTACGGATAAAGATCGTATTCAAGTAGAGGAAAATAGATTAGAATCAGCTCAAGCTCTTGCACTTGGGACTGACAAGATTATCGAAAGAAATCTTGAAATGAAGTTAGTTGACGTTGAATATACATTCGACCGAAACAAAATTATTTTTTATTTTACTGCAGAAGGTCGTGTAGACTTTCGAGATTTGGTGAAAGATTTAGCGTCAGTATTTAGAACTCGAATTGAGCTTAGACAAATTGGAGTTCGTGATGAAGCTAAAATGTTAGGTGGTATAGGTCCTTGTGGTCGTATGCTTTGTTGTTCTACATTTCTAGGTGATTTTGAGCCAGTTTCTATAAAAATGGCAAAAGATCAAAATTTATCGTTGAATCCATCTAAAATATCTGGTCTTTGCGGCCGACTTATGTGCTGCTTAAAGTATGAGAACGATGAATATGAAACTGCTAGAGAACAAATGCCAGATATTGGTGATAAAGTTGAAACACCTGATGGGCTGGGTAGAGTAGTAAGTATGAATATTTTGGAGCGAATTTTACGTATAGAATTACCTGATCCACAACGTGTTCTAGATTATACGTTAGAAGAAATTACAAACCATGCAACAAATCAGGTGCAATGGTCGGGGCAATGAGGTGAATGTGTGATGGACCGCAATTTTTTTGATACAATTATAGATTTTGAAAAACAATTAGAGTCCACGCAGCTGCAATTTCGCGCTTTAAAAGAATTTGTGGCGATAATGGTTGAAGAACGTGAAGCGCTACAACAAGAGAATAATCATCTAAGACAACGACTCGATGAAATGCATGAAAAAGAATTAATGATTGAAAAATTGCGAGATGAGAAATTGAACAAGTTGGATGTAGGAGAGGGCCATGATAATCTTGCTCGTCTCTATCAAGAAGGCTACCATGTGTGTCATGTTCACTTTGGAAGTTCTCGTAAAGAAGAAGATTGTCTATTTTGTCTATCGTTTTTAAACAAACAAAACACATAAACAATTGACTGATGCCACTCCATAAGTGGGGTCAGTCTTTTGTTTTCCTTGGGGGTAACAATTATGGAACTATGGTTAAAGGATGACGAACGACTTGATTATTTATTGGCAGAAGATTTACGTATCATACAAAGTCCTTCTGTCTTCTCTTTTTCTTTGGATGCAGTATTGCTATCAAGATTTACATATGTCCCGATTAAAAAAGGGGAAATTGTAGATATGTGCTCAGGAAATGGAGCAATTCCATTATTTCTAAGTGCTCGGACAAAAGCCGAAATCATAGGTGTTGAATTACAAGAAAGGCTAGCGGATATGGCTACAAGAAGTGTCCAGTTCAATAACCTTGTAGAACAAATTACAATGATGACAGCGGATGTAAAGGGTATTGCTAAAAAGCTTGGTTCTGAAAAATTTGATGTTGTTACTTGTAACCCGCCCTATTTTCCAGCTCATGAGGCAAGTGAGAAAAACTTAAAAGAGCATTTGGCAATTGCTCGACATGAAATTCATCTTACCTTGGAGGAGGCAGTGCAATCTGCCAGCGAATTATTAAAACAAGGTGGAAAGGCTTCCTTTGTTCATCGTCCTGGTAGACTTCTTGATATCGTAACTTCGATGAGGGCTAATCGTTTAGAGCCTAAAAGAATTCGTTTTGTCTATCCAAAAGAAGGAAAGGAAGCAAATACATTGCTGATTGAAGGTATAAAAGATGGAAAGCCAGACTTGAAGATATTACCTCCTTTATATGTGTACGGAGATGATGGTAAATATACACAAGAAGTAAAAGAGATGTTGTATGGAAAAGAATGAAAAACAGCATACTTTTTACGTGTTAGAATGTAAGGATGGGTCCTATTACGCGGGTTATACGAATGATTTAGTTAAAAGAATAAATGTACATAATGCAGGAAAGGGAGCAAAGTATACACGTGCCAAGCGACCAGTTAGTTGTATATATAGTGAACTGTACGAAACAAAGCAAGAGGCAATGCAAGCAGAGTACGCTTTTAAACAGCTAACAAGAAAACAAAAAATAAATTATATGGGGACAAGTAAATGATGAAATCTCAGAAATCAATCGAGTATGAACAAAGCAGCTGCTTGTATTTAGTTGCAACGCCCATTGGGAATCTAGAAGATATGACGATGAGGGCTATTCGAATACTAAAAGAAGTTGATATTATTGCAGCAGAAGATACAAGAAATACAAAAAAATTGTGTAACTACTTCGAGATTTCTACCCCTCTTATTAGTTATCATGATCATAACCTGCAGTCAGGCGGAGAAAAGCTGATGGAATTGTTAAGAGAGGGTAAACAAATAGCATTAGTAAGTGATGCGGGTCTCCCTTGTATATCTGATCCTGGTGCAGATATTGCTGCTAAAGCAGTAAAAGAAGGATTTGCGATTGTACCGATCCCTGGAGCAAACGCTGCACTAAGTGCTCTAATTGCATCTGGACTTTCAACACAGCCATTTTTCTTTTACGGCTTTTTAAGTCGCAATAAAAAAGAAAGAAAACTTGAAATTGAAAAACTCCAAAAAAGACAGGAGTCCATTATTTTATATGAATCACCACATCGCTTAAAGGAATCATTACGTGATTTACAATCTATTTTTGAAGGGACACGCAAAATTGTACTAGCACGTGAGATAACAAAGAGATTTGAAGAGTTTTTAAGAGGTACGATTGACGAAGCTGTAGAGTGGGTGGAGCAGGCTGAGATTCGAGGAGAATTCTGTATAGTATTAGAAGGAAACGAAGATGAGGTAGAAACGAATGAAGAAACACCATGGTGGGCAGAACTAACACTAGAAGAACATGTGGACCATTTAATAGAAGAAAAACAGTGTACGTCGAAGGAAGCTATTAAAGAAGTAGCCATCCAAAGAGGTTTATCTAAAAGAGAAGTTTATCAAAATTATCATGTAGAGTAAAAAAACCGTAAACTTATAAAGTTTACGGTTTTTTTCTAATTATTTTAAGTTACTTTGAATCTCTTTAATTAGTAATTCTGCACCTTCTGCACTTAGAATCAGTTTTCCGCCAACTAGACGTAGGTTGTCATCTGATACCTCACCAGTTACAGCACAAGTCATATTTGGCATATATTTTTTTAGGATGATTTTATCATCATCTACATAAATTTCTAATGCATCTTTTTCAGCAATACCCAGCGTGCGACGTAATTCAATTGGAATAACTACACGACCTAATTCATCAACTTTACGTACAATACCTGTAGATTTCATAAAAAATTATTCTCCCCTCAAGAGTGCATATTTTTCGCCAAGATTCGACATAAACCTCTTTTATGTAATATATCATACCAAGTACTGCCATTTTCGTCAATAATTAATGCTTTAGCGAAAGAGAGTAATATAATATTAATTTGATATTTAAATTAGTTTTTAATAAAAAATCCATTCTTTTAAAGGGAAATAGGAATTATTTTGATATATTATCTAGATTTTTGAAGTTTGTTGTTTGGTAATTTTCATTCGACAAACATGAATAAATGAATTGATTGAAACAAACTCTTCATTTAGATAGAATAAAGAATAAAGAGAATCAACATTGGAGGCATCTTTACATTGAAAGATCAACAGAAAACATTCTATTTAACAACGCCTATTTATTATCCGAGTGGAAAATTTCACATTGGAACCGCGTATACAACCGTTGCTTCCGATGCAATGGCCAGATATAAAAGACTTAGGGGATATGAAGTTCGTTTCCTAACAGGAATGGACGAGCACGGTCAAAAAATTCAAGAAAAAGCACAGGAGGCAGGAAAAGAGCCTCAAATTTATGTAAATGAAATTGCAGAAGCGGCCAAAAAGGTATGGGCTTTAATGGATATTTCTTATGATGATTTTATCCAAACTACAGAAGAACGTCATACAAAAATAGTAGAGAAAATATTCCAGAAGTTCTTGGATAATGGGGACATTTATAAGGGAGAATATGAAGGGTGGTATTGTACACCTTGTGAGTCTTTCTTTACTGAAACACAGTTAATAGAAGGAAACTGTCCAGACTGTGGTCGTCCTGTTCAAAAAGTGAAGGAAGAATCATACTTCTTTAATATGAAAAAATATGCGGACCGTTTATTGGCATATTATGAGCAAAACGTGGAATTTATAGAGCCAGAATCTAGAAAAAATGAAATGGTCAATAACTTCATTAAACCGGGCTTAGAAGATTTGTCAGTATCTAGAACGTCCTTTGATTGGGGTATTAAAGTTCCAGGAGATCCTAAGCATGTAATCTATGTATGGGTGGATGCCTTAACTAATTATATTACCTCACTTGGTTATTTATCAGATGATGATTCTCTATTCCAAAAGTTTTGGCCTGCAGATGTCCATGTAGTAGGGAAAGACATCGTTCGTTTCCATACAATTTATTGGCCTATATTCCTAATGGCATTAGATTTACCATTGCCTAAGAAGGTTTTTGCTCATGGATTCATCATGATGAAAGACGGTAAAATGTCTAAATCGAAAGGAAACGTTGTATACCCAGAAATGTTAGTAGAACGTTATGGATTAGATGCAACACGTTATTTCCTACTGCGTGAACTTCCTTTTGGTCAAGATGGAGTATTTTCCCCTGAATCGTTCGTAGAGAGAACAAACTTTGACCTTGCAAATGATTTAGGGAATTTGTTGAATAGAACTGTTTCAATGATTAATAAATATTTCGATGGTAAAATTCCAGTAAGTCAAAGCGAACCGACAGAGTTTGATGAAACGTTACAGGGATTTACAAAGGAAACAATTGATAAATATGAAGCAAATATGGAAAAAATGCAGTTTAGTTTAGTGCTTGGGGATTTATGGGCTTTAGTATCACGTACAAATAAGTATATTGATGAAACTCAACCATGGGTACTTGCAAAAGACGAAGCAACTAAAGGGCAACTGGCTTCAGTTATGACACATTTAGCAGAAAGTCTTCGACAAATTGCAACACTTGCCCAACCATTTATGACGAATAGTCCGAAACAAATTGCAGAACAAGTTGGTTTTACAGTAGATTATTTGCAATGGGACTATTTAGGTTCATTTAATGTTATTAAAGATGGTACTTCAGTAATAAAAACAGGAATTCCTATTTTCCCACGGTTAGATGTAGATGTAGAAGTTGCTTATATTCGTGAACAAATGAGGGGCTCTGTTCAAACACCTCAGGAAGAGGAAGAATCTCAAACAGAAGAAATTTCAATCGATGACTTTTTCAAGGTGGACTTACGCGTTGCAACTGTTTTATCGTGTGAGGCCGTACCTAAAGCAGATAAATTACTAAAGCTGCAACTAGATATGGGATATGAAAAGCGTCAAGTAATTTCTGGGATTGCCCAACATTACAAGCCTGAAGACGTTATTGGTAAAAAAGTAATTGTAGTAGCAAATTTAAAACCTGTGAAGTTAAGAGGAGAGTTATCTCAAGGAATGATTCTTGCAGGTGAAAAAGATGGATATTTGACACTTGCTACAGTGGATGAAAAACTTGAAAATGGTGCTCAAGTGAAATAATCGTTAAAATAGACCTGTCGTATTACAGACAGGTCTTTTGATTTAAAATAATATTTTCAAATACTATTTTACAGGTCATTTATAAAACTAAACCTTATTAAAGTTGAATAAATTCAAATAGGTATTCTTTTAATAGTATTGCAAAGAATATAAAATAACCACTAATAGGTAAGGGGAAGATAAAATGTTTATTGATACACATGTACATTTAAATGCAGATCAGTACGAGGAAGATTTGCAAGAAGTGATTAATCGTGCACTAGAAGCTAATGTAAAAAAAATGGTCGTTATTGGTTTTGATCGTATCACGATTGAAAGAGCTATGAAGTTAGTAGAGCAGTATTCTTTTATCTATGCTGTAGTGGGATGGCATCCTGTGGATGCAATTGATTGTACAGAAGAGGACTTAAAATGGATTGAAGAACTTGCAGCACACGAAAAGGTTGTTGGTATAGGGGAAATGGGCCTAGATTATCATTGGGACAAATCTCCTAAAGATGTTCAACAGATATTGTTTCGAAAACAAATACGGTTAGCCCAGAAAGTAAAATTACCGATTATTATCCATAATCGTGATGCAACTGAAGATGTGATTCGTATTCTACAAGAAGAAGAAGCACATATTACAGGAGGTATCATGCATTGTTATGGAGGGAGTGTTGAAACGGCAAAGCAATGTATAGAGATGAATTTTATGATTTCCCTTGGTGGACCGGTAACTTTTAAAAATGCAAAGAAACCAAAAGAGGTAGCAACAAAAATTCCATTAGAAAATTTACTAATTGAAACAGATGCACCTTATTTAGCTCCGCACCCTTATCGAGGAAAAAGAAATGAACCAGCTCTTGTGACACTAGTTGCGGAAGAAATAGCACGTCTAAAAGGAATTTCAGTAGAAGAGGTGGCAGAAGTAACTACTAAAAATGCGGAATTATTCTTTGGTATAACGGAATAAAAAAATACTAATATTAAGAAGATATTTTATATGTCCTAAATTTCAAAAAAAACCTTAACTGTTGACAACCTCTTTGGGACTCTATATAATCACTTCAGTGAACAAGGAGGCGTTTTTCATGTCAAATAATTCCATGAAAAACCTGTTCTTTCATTCATTGAGGAGCAAGCAAACCATAGTAACTGTAGTATCTTTACTATTGTTTCTTGCAGTAGTTTCTTTCGTTTTATTCGAAGGAACAAAGAAAACTGTTGCTTTAACAGTTAATGGTGAACAACAAGATATATTAACACATGCAAATACAGTTGGTGAATTATTAGATAGTCATCAAATAGTAGTAGCCAAGGAAGACTTTTTACATCCCTCAGTGAACACATCAATCGAAAATAATTTGTCGATTGAGTGGGAGCAGGCAAGACAAATAGAAATCACAGTAGATGGTGAAATTCAAACACTTACAACTACTGATGACTTAGTTTCAGAAATACTCGCAAAGGCAAATGTTTCAGTTACTGAACATGATGCGATAACACCTGCTGCAGATGCAGAGGTTGGACCTAAAAACAAAATTGCTATTGAAAAAGCATTTGAAGTAACGCTTTTAGATGGTAATGAAGAGAAGAAGGTATGGTCCACTTCGACTACGGTCGCTGACTTTTTAAAACTATATAACATTCAATTGAGTGAATTCGACCGAGTAAAACAGAAAATGGATGAATTAGTAGTCCCGAATTCTGAAATACAAGTAGTGCGAGTAGAAAAGGTCACCGATGTAGTTGAGGAAGAAACAAACTTTGCGGTAGAAACGAAAAAAGAAGACTCGCTACTAAAAGGGAAAGAAAAAGTAGTACAAGATGGTGTAAATGGAACTGTTTCACGGACTTATGAAGTAGTGAAAGAAAACGGTAAAGAGGTCTCTCGTAATATGGTGAGCGAGAAGACTATTAAAGAGCCAACCAAAAAAGTGGTGGCAGTCGGAACGAAAGTCGTGACTGCTAGTGTTTCACGTGGAGCAAATTCGTCAGCAACTCCATCCACAGGGAAAGAATTTTATGTCACTGCAACTGCTTATACTGCTAGTTGTAACGGTTGTTCTGGCGTAACTGCAACAGGGGTTAACTTGAAATCTAATCCAAATTTGAAGATTATTGCAGTAGATCCTGGTGTTATTCCACTGGGCTCAAAAGTATGGGTAGAAGGCTATGGTTATGCGGTAGCTGGAGATACTGGAGGAGCTATCAAAGGAAATAAGATTGACATATTTATGCCCTCTAAATCGAAGGCATATGACTTTGGTCGTCAAAAAGTACGCGTGAAAGTTTTAAACTAACTTTAATAGCTTTCCCTTTCGTTGATTGGGAAAGCTTTTTTGCGTTATGATAGATATAGTGGAAAAACGGAAAAGAGGAAAACCAGTTGCAAATAAAAGAAATAATAGTTGTTGAAGGAAAAGATGATACAACAGCTATAAAACGTTCTGTAGAAGCAGATACTATTGAAACGAATGGTTCAGCTATATCTAAAGAAACACTTATAAAAATCCAACATGCTCAAGATAAACGTGGTGTCATTGTATTTACTGATCCAGATTACCCAGGAAGACGAATTCGCGCTATTATTGAAGAGCAGGTTCCGGGTGTGAAACACGCATTTTTGTCCAAAGAAAAAACGATAGCAAAAAATGGAAAAGGATTAGGGATCGAACACGCAAAGGACGAAGATATTCGCGCTGCTCTTTCTAATGTTTATACCCCAAAATCAGACAAAGAAACGTTTATCGAAATACCTCTTTCGATATTAGTTGATGGGCAATTAATTGGTCATCCCCATTCGAAGGAAAGACGAACAAGGTTGGGAGAACTATTGAAAATTGGATATACCAATGGAAAACAGCTACAGAAACGACTATCTATTTTTCAAATTAGTCAACAACAAGTGGAAGAAGCAATTGCACAACTCAATTTGGAGGAAAATAATATATGCAAAAAGATATAGCAACACCAATACGTACACAAGAGATACTAAAGAAATACGGGTTCTCATTCAAAAAAAGCTTAGGGCAAAACTTCTTAATTGACCCGAATATCTTACGTAATATTGTAAGTCATGCGGAACTTACGGAAGAATCTGCTGCAATTGAAATTGGACCTGGTATTGGAGCATTAACGGAGCATTTAGCGAGAACCGCAGGAAAAGTAGTAGCCTTTGAAATTGATCAAAGACTGTTACCTGTTTTAGCAGATACTTTATCACCTTACGACAACGTAGAAATTATTCATGCGGATATTTTAGAAGTGGATGTTCAACAAATGTTTGAAAGTCAGCTTCAAAACTATAAGGATGTTATGGTAGTTGCAAATTTACCATACTACGTAACGACACCAATATTGTTGAAACTGTTGATGGATCGTCTACCTATACGTGGTATGGTTGTTATGATGCAAAAAGAGGTGGCAGACCGAATCACTGCATCACCTGGAACTAAAGCATATGGTTCTTTGTCTATTGCTATTCAGTACTATATGGAGGCGGAAATAGCAATGATTGTTCCTAAAGCAGTGTTTATGCCACAACCAAACGTAGATTCAGCAGTTATTAAACTTACTCGCCGTGAAGTACCGCCAATTCAAGTAATCGATGAAGAATTCCTATTTAAAGTTTCTCGTGGTTCTTTTGTTCAAAGAAGAAAAACAATTATTAATAATCTACAATCATCACTACCTAACGGGAAATCGAAAAAAGATATTATCATACAAGCTTTAGGAAAAGTAGGCGTTGATCCAACAAGACGTGGAGAAACATTAAGTATAGAAGAGTTCGGAAAATTATCAAATGAACTATATGAAGAATTTCATTAATTTTACTTGTTACAAAATAAGTAATATTTATAAAAAAGTGAGCATAGCTATTAAATAAAAACGTTGACAACTGTATAGAATGATTGATAAAATATTTTGTTTGACAAAATTTAAAAACAGTGGTAACATAGTAATCAGTGAGGTGTATGCGAAATGCCAAAAACTTTAGCTGATATTAAGAAGTCATTAGATCATCATTTAGGCAAACGTTTGCAATTAAAAGCAAACGGAGGACGGAAGAAAACAATAGAGCGTGCAGGTGTACTTAGAGAGACATATCATGCAGTATTTGTTATCGATTTGGATCAAGATGAAAACTCTTTTGAACGTGTATCTTATAGTTATGCAGATGTTTTGACCGAAGCAGTAGAAATCACTATTTTTGATGAAGCAAATAATTTGATAGTTGTAAAATGATTTTTTAGAACTTTTATTTCTTATTTTTATAATTTTAAAAACCTCTTTTCTAATTTTTTATTAGAATAGGGGTTTTCTTTTGGATTGCGGACATACTAAAAAAGCTAGTTGTTCCAAAGGAGGATTCACCTATGTCTAGAAAAGGGATAATGTCTAAAGAATTAAAAGAAGAGATAGCCAAAGATCTTGGATTTTATGAGGTAGTCAAAACCGAGGGCTGGGGAGGAATTAAATCACGTGATGCAGGTAATATGGTAAAACGAGCAATTGAAATGGCTGAACAGCAAACGAAATCACCAAAGTAAAGAAGCATATTCCATCAGTATTCATAGAAGTACTAATGCACACGAGAGACAAAACTAAAGAACAACTAGCACAAAGAAAGACGGAGCAATCCGTCTTCTCTTTTTAAAATTTTTGTGCGTGGTATTTGGATTAAATATAAGGTGTAGCCCAATAAAATTTAGCATAGCTTAACGCCATAATTAAGTTAATGTGTGTTTAATCTAATACAAAAAGAGAACACCAGAAATTTTTACTTCTGGTGTTTATTTCTCTAGTTACTTTTTTAAGGCCCTTTCTAGTTTATGAAATTTATAGAAGGTTATGGAGAGGTAATCTTATAGATTTCCAATATAGATTATTAATAAGCTATGCTTTATCTCTGTAATAGTTCAATTATTTTACCAGTTAGGGAAGCTGAATCTCACTTCCGCATACCTAATGCACTGTGTTAAAATAGGGGACAACATATTTGGGAAAAGGAGCAGATGGAATGTATTACGTAAAAGCACCTGCTAAAATAAATCTAACATTAGATGTACTACATAAACGTCCGGACGGTTACCATGAAGTAGAAATGATTATGACTACTGTGGATTTAGCAGACCGTATAGGATTAGAGGTAAGAGAAGATGGAGCTATACATATTTTATCTGTGGATCGCTTTGTTCCAAATGATCATCGGAATCTAGCATATCAAGCCGCAAAGATTCTAAAAGACATCTATCGAGTGAAAAAAGGAGTTTCTATTACAATCGAAAAGAACATTCCCGTAGCAGCTGGGCTAGCTGGAGGTAGCAGTGACGCAGCAGCCACGTTAAAAGGATTAAACGTAATTTGGAAGTTAGGGCTTTCTTTGGATGAACTTGCTGAAATAGGTTCTAAAATAGGTTCGGACGTACCGTTTTGTGTGTACGGAGGAACTGCTTTAGCAACAGGAAGAGGAGAGAAGATACAAGAACTCCCTTCTCCAGCTAATTGTTGGATAGTCCTTGCGAAGCCGACACTTGGGGTATCAACTGCGGACATCTATGGAAATCTAAAAATAAATGAAATAAAACATCCAAACACTGCTCTAATGATTGAGTCTATTCAACAGAAAGACTTTGATCTAATGTGTTCTTCTGTCGGAAACGTATTGGAAGATGTAACTCTAAAACTATATCCAGAGGTGGCAGGTTTAAAAGACCAAATGAAAAAATTTGGTGCAGACGCTGTATTGATGAGTGGAAGCGGTCCAACTGTGTTTGGGATAGTCGATCATGAGACAAGAGTCCAAAGAATATATAATGGTCTTCGTGGATTTTGCGACGAGGTATATGCAGTTCGCTTAATGGGTGATAGAGAACCACTTGCTTAAATCCGGATGTTTGTGGTAAGTTTTCTATAAAACATTCGTATTTGGAGGTGAAACTATGAAATGGAAAAGAAGTGAACGGCTTGTAGATATGACTCAATATCTTATGGAGCATCCGCATAAATTAATCCCTTTGACATTCTTTGCTTCTTTATATCAATCTGCTAAATCTTCGATAAGTGAGGATTTAACTATTGTGAAGGAAACATTTGAAGAGAGAGGCAGAGGTTTACTTGTTACTGTTCCCGGAGCCGCAGGTGGAGTCAAGTTCATACCAACAATGACAGAAGAAGATATCGTAGAAATAGCGCAAGAATTAATGGAACAGCTTTCAAAAGTGGATCGCTTATTACCTGGTGGGTATTTATATATGACGGACCTATTAGGAAATCCATCGCTGATGAATAAAATCGGTAAAGTATTCGCATCTGCATTTGCTAATGCAAAAATTGATGCGATTATGACGGTAGCTACTAAAGGTATACCAATAGCACATGCAATAGCGAGACATTTAAATGTCCCTGTAGTCATTGTGCGTAGAGATAGTAAAGTAACAGAGGGGCCGACAGTTAGTATAAATTACGTATCTGGCTCGGCACGCCGCATCCAAACGATGGTTCTTTCTAAAAGAAGTATGGAGAAGGGACAACGTGTTTTAATCACTGACGACTTCATGAAAGTTGGAGGAACGATTAATGGGATGAAAAGTTTATTAGAGGAATTTAATTGTGAGTTAGCTGGAATTGCTGTGCTGGTAGAAGCAGAGCATCAAGGGGAACAATTGGTAAATGGTCATTTATCTCTAGTTAAGCTTCACGAGGTCAATGAAAAAGATGGTACAATTGCTTTAACACAAGGGAATTATTTTGAGAAAGGTGGTAACTTAGATGAAAGCAGTATCAACAACTAATGCACCTGCAGCAATTGGTCCGTACGTACAAGGAATGATTGTGAATGGAATATTCTACAGTTCAGGTCAGATCCCATTAACTCCAGCAGGAGAAGTAGTGGAAGGCTCTATTACAGAACAGACTGCGCAGGTTTTTGCTAATTTAGAGGCAGTACTGACAGAAGCTGGCTCGTCTTTAAATCAAGTAGTAAAAACTTTGGTGTTTTTAAAAGATATGAATGATTTCGCTGAATTTAACGATGCTTATGAAAAACATTTTGCAGGTCACAAACCTGCACGTTCTGCGGTAGAAGTTGCAAGACTACCGAAAGATGTTAAGGTAGAAATCGAAGTAATCGCAGAAGTGTAAAGATTAGCTTAAAGGTGTTTTCCTCGGAGAACGCCTTTTTTATTTGTCTATTTATAGCGCAAGGTTTGTACAAGCAAGAATAAATTATTTAAAATATTAAAAATATTCTTATTTGAAAGAAGGAATTAAGAAGTTTTTGTGGAATAACAAATAGATAGAGATATTTGTAACTTTGAAAAAGGGTGGTGAGAGAATGGAAGTAACGGACGTAAGATTACGTAAAGTAGTGACTGATGGCCGTATGAGGGCTATCGCTTCCATTACGTTGGACAACGAATTTGTTGTGCATGATATTCGAGTAATAGATGGAAATAATGGTTTGTTTGTAGCGATGCCGAGTAAAAGGACGACAGAAGGTGAATTTAGAGATATCGCTCACCCGATTAATGTTGGAACGCGCACGAAAATTCAAGAAGCTATTCTATATGCCTATCATTTAAGTAGTGAGGTTGAAGAAAAAGTCGGAGAACCTACTGTATAAAGGAAAAGTAAAAACCATTTCTTTAAAAGGGATGGTTTTTTTGTTGTCAAATTATCAAATAATAATAAAAACTATAACACCAAAAAAGCTGGGTTTTTCTAGAACTTTAAAAAAACAAGTATAATTTAGACGATTCTTCAAGAAATTCAACTATAGTACTTGTTTTGTCATGTATTTGTCAAGAGATATTTCCTTGAAATCTTTCCTCATTTCGGCTATAGTCAAAAGAGTAAATTAGCCCACGGGAGGGAACTTGAAAAATGACAAATACTTATGCGGTTGTATTAGCTGCCGGTAAAGGTACACGTATGAAGTCTAGTTTGTATAAAGTATTACATCCTGTATGTGGGAAGCCAATGGTAGAACATGTTGTAGCAAATATGGAACAGCTTGGTGTGGAAAAAATCGTAACAATCGTAGGACACGGAGCGGAAGAAGTGCAACGTGGACTAGGGACGAGAAGTGAATATGCTCTTCAAGAAGAACAGCTAGGGACAGCACATGCTGTTTTACAGGCTGAAGAAGTGCTAAAAAATCTAACAGGAACAACTATTGTTATCTGTGGAGATACGCCACTTATCACGGCAAAAACAATGAATGATTTGTTAGAACATCATAACGCAACTGGAGCAAAAGCAACTATTTTAACAGCAATTGCAGAAAACCCAAATGGTTACGGTAGAGTTATTCGTTCTGTGGATGGAAGTGTTCAAAGTATTGTTGAACAAAAAGATGCTACTACAGAGGAACAGCTTGTACGTGAGATTAATTCAGGGACGTATTGTTTTGACAATGAAGCACTATTTAAATCATTAAAGTTAGTTAATAATAATAATGCACAAGGTGAATATTACTTACCAGATGTAATTGAAATCTTACAAAAAGAAAATGAAATTATTTCAGCATATGCTGCAAGGGACTTCGAGGAAATTCTAGGCGTAAATGATCGCATTGCTTTATCTCAAGCAGAAGAGACTATGCGTTTACGTATTGCAAGGCATCATATGCGTGAAGGCGTCACAATCATCGACCCGAGAAATACATACATCAGTAGTGAAGCTGTTATTGGAGCAGATACAGTTATTCAACCTGGAGTTATCATTGAAGGAAAAACAACGATTGGCATGAACTGTACGATTGGTCCGAATAGCCATATCGTATCAAGTGTAATTGGTGATGAAACAACGATACACTCATCAGTTGTATTATCTAGTGAAGTTGGAGACCATACCTCTATTGGTCCGTTTGCCCATATTCGTCCTCAATCCGATGTTGGAGATGATGTGAAGATTGGTAACTTTGTAGAAGTGAAAAAGTCCACAGTAGGCAATGGAAGTAAAATATCTCATTTAAGCTACATGGGAGATGCTTCGATTGGAGCAAACGTCAATGTTGGTTGTGGAACAATTACAGTGAATTATGATGGAAAAAATAAATTTATCACAAAGATTGAAGACGATGCCTTTATTGGTTGTAATTCTAACTTAGTAGCACCAGTAACGATTGGTAAAAAAGCATATATAGCTGCAGGCTCAACTATTACAAAGGATGTACCTGATGAAGCACTTGCAATTGGTAGAGCACGACAGGAAAACAAAGATGGTTACGTTAACAAACTAAATCTAAAATAACCCATTATCCAGGAGGATTATCATGCCAGAACAATATGCAAATTCGAAGTTGAAAATTTTTACACTAAATTCCAATAAGGAATTAGCAGAAGAAATCGCAAAAGAAGTAGGAGTACCTCTAGGTAAAAGTACAGTAACTAGATTTAGTGATGGTGAAGTACAGATTAATATCGAAGAAAGTATCCGCGGATGTGATGTATTCATTGTTCAATCAACTTCAGGTCCTGTTAATGAGCATTTAATGGAATTATTAATTATGCTTGATGCACTAAAACGAGCTTCAGCTCGCACAATTAGTGTGGTAATCCCTTACTATGGATATGCACGCCAAGACAGAAAGGCACGTGCTCGTGAACCAATTACAGCTAAACTTGTAGCGGATCTACTAACAACTGCAGGTGCAACTCGTGCAATCGTTCTTGATCTACATGCTCCTCAAATTCAAGGATTCTTTAATATTCCGATAGATCATTTAGTTGCTGCTCCAATATTATCCGATTACTTCTTAGGTAAGAACTTTGATCCAGCGGAGTTAGTAATTGTTTCTCCTGATCATGGTGGAGTAACGCGTGCCCGTAAAATGGCAGATCGTTTAAAGGCACCGATCGCGATTATTGATAAACGTCGTCCACGACCAAACGTGGCAGAGGTTATGAATATTGTAGGTAATGTAGAAGGAAAAACGGCTATTTTAATCGATGATATTATTGACACAGCTGGAACAATCTCTATTGCAGCCGCTGCATTGATGGAAAGCGGAGCAAAAGAAGTTTATGCTTGCTGTACACACCCAGTTTTATCTGGCCCGGCTATTGAACGTATTGATAACTCAGTTATTAAAGAGCTAGTAATTACAAACTCAATTCAATTAGCTGATGATAAAATGTCACCAAAGATTAAAGAATTGTCTGTTGCTAAATTATTGGGCGATGCAATTGTAAGAGTTTTCGAAGAGAAATCAGTTAGCACGTTATTTGATTGATCTCAGAAATGTTTGAATTTTGCCGAAGATGGGTATTTATATTTATAGAACACACTTCGGGAGGATTGAGAATATTATGAGTACAGTTGTAAAAACACAAAAGCGTGATAAAAAAGAGAATGCAAAGCTTCGAAACAGTGGGTTTATCCCAGCGATTGTATACGGCTTTGAACTAGAATCCCAGTCCATTGCAGTTAATGAAAAAGACTTCGTAAAAACACTTCGTGAGGTTGGTCGTAATGGTGTTATAAAACTGGATGTTGATGGTAAATCAGTAAACGTCGTGTTGAGTGATTATCAGATGAATATTCTAAAAGGACAAATGATTCATGCTGACTTTTTAGCGATCAATATGAAAGAAGAGTTAGAAGTAAATGTTGCGGTTAATGTGACGGGTGATTCAGTTGGTGTTTCAGAGGGTGGTATGCTTCAACAGCCAAATCGTGAAATTACCATTACAGTGAAGCCTTCAGATATTCCGGATAGTATTGATATTGACGTGTCTGGCATGGCTATTGGAGATACATTAACGGTTGCAGATGTTAGAGATAAAGTTGGATATCCAATATCGAACGATGACGATTTTACATTAGTTACAGTTTCAGCACCTCGAGTGGAAGCAGAAACCGAGGAAACTGAGACTGAGTCAGAGACAGAAGAAACAACAGAAGAATAATTAAACAAAAGAGGTTGTCCTAAGGCAACCTCTTTTGTTTTGAATATGGTAAGATTAATAAAAACTTGTAATAAAGGAATGGAACGAAAATGAAAATTATCATTGGTCTTGGAAACCCTGGAAAACAATATGAAGGTACTCGCCATAATATTGGGTTTCATGTAATTGATGAACTTTCTAATCGATTAAATATACCACTTACACAGTCTAAGTTTAATGGAATGTTTGGAATCGGTCATATCGGTACGGAAAAGGTTATGCTTTTAAAACCGTTAACGTATATGAACCTCTCGGGTGAATGTATTGTACCTATGATGGATTACTACGAAGTGAATGATGATGAAATAGTCGTTATTTATGATGATTTAGACTTACAGGTTGGAAAGCTACGTCTAAGACAAAAAGGTAGTGCAGGTGGACATAATGGTATTAAATCGATCATCCAACACTTAGGTTCCCAAGAATTTAATCGAATCCGCATTGGGGTGGACCGTCCTAATAATGGGATGAAGGTTCCCGACTATGTACTATCTAAATTTAACGAAAATGAAAAAATAGAAATGATACAGGCCGTGAAGAATAGTGCAGATGCTTGCGAAGATTGGTTTGGAAAAAAATTTTTAGATGTAATGAATACATACAATGGTGCATAAAAAGTGAAGAACAGGTCTATACTTCCTAAAAAGGAGGTTTTTATGGCCATGCCAATACGTTATAAATGTCGCCATTGTGAAACAGAAATCGGGCAGTTGCCATTTGATAGCATAGATGACCAGTTTTTAAAAAAACATGAGATTACTCAAGAAGAACAACATATATATATTAAAAATGGAGCAGAGGGAGATTTCACTGTGCAATGTATTTGTGAAGAGTGTCAGGATTCCCTTCAAAAGTTCCCAAATTATTATGCGTTAAAAAAATGGATACAGTAGGTAATGCTTTGGCACGATTTCGTGCACAAAGCCTTTTTCTATTTAGATTGGGGGTACACAGATGGAACCTTTAAGTAATTTATTGATTGAAGATACACAAATACAAAAGCTAGTAAAAGAGTTAGAGAGTGGTAGAGACCAACAGCTAATAACAGGTCTTACTTCTAGTGCTAGAGCAGTTTTTACTAACATGTTATATAGAACACGGGAGAAAGCTATACTGATCGTAACGCCTAACCTCCTTCATGCTCAAAAACTGACTGAGGATTTAGTAAAACTAATTGGTGAGGACCTTGTGCGATTATATCCAGCGGATGAGCTAATTGCAGCTGATATATCTATTACTAGTCCTGAACTTCGTGCACAAAGACTAGAAGCATTAGACCACATGTTAACACACGATAAGGGTGTTTATGTTGTTCCTATCGCTGGTCTTAAAAAGCATATGCCAACTAAGAAAGACTGGCAAGCTAGTAGCATGTCTATTACGGAAGGTGAAGAAATTAGTTTAGATTCCTTTTTACAAAGATTGGTGAATATGGGATATGTACGACAGCCGATGGTTACTGCTCCTGGAGAATTCGCTTTACGAGGCGGAATTATTGATATTTATCCATTATACCTAGAAAATCCTATTCGTATTGAATTGTTTGATACAGAGGTTGACTCCATTCGTACATTTTCTGCTGAAGATCAGCGCTCGTTAGAAAAGAGGAAAGATATACGAATCTTACCAGCCACCGAATACGTACTAACCGATGAAAAGAAAATTCTTCTAGCCCACAAGTTAGAAGAGGCACTAGCGGAGAGTTTGGAGAAAGTTAAAATTCCTGAAGTGAAAGATCTTTTCTATCAAAATATTCAACAAGATATTGAGTTGTTAAAGCAAGGTGAGCAACCAAAAGAATATATGAAGTATGTGTCTTTATTGGAAGAGAGTAATAGTTTTTTAGGAAACTATTTTAACGAAAATGGAATGGTTTTATTTGACGAGCTTGGCAGAGTTCAAGAAGTGACAGAGACACTAGAAAGAGAAGAAAATGATTGGATTCTTTCTTTATTAGAAGAAGGAAAAACTGTACACCGTGTAAAACCTTCTTTCAGTCTTAAAGAAATTATTCAGATGTTTTCTAACGAAAAGTTGTACTTTTCTTTGTTTTCTCGTACTTTTTCGGGAATTACGATTAAAAAGAATATTAGTTTTTCATGTAAACCAATGCAAAACTTCCATGGTCAAATGCATTTATTAAAAAATGAAATGGAGCGATTTACCCAAGGAAAGTTCCGCTTATTTATACTTGCAGATGGCAAAGAACGTATCCAAAAAATACACGCAGTGTTAGAAGATTACGAGATTACTTCGCAAATTGGTGCTACTGAGGGTGATATGAAATCACCTGGTATTTTTATCGTGGAGGGTGATCTAGAAGCCGGTTTTGAACTTCCATTACAACGAATTGCGGTTATTACCGATTCCGAACTTTTTAAACAAAAGCATAAGAAAAAAGCGAGAGCTCAAAAGGTAACGAATGCTGAGCGTATCAAAAGTTACTCCGAGATAAAACCTGGAGATAATGTTGTACATATACACCATGGTATTGGGAAATATATTGGAATTGAAACATTGCTTGTTAATGGTATTCATAAAGACTATCTTCATATCCGTTATCGTGGGGAGGATAAACTATTTGTTCCAGTAGATCAAATAGATCTTATTCAAAAGTATGTTGCATCTGGCGAAAAGGATCCAAAGCTTCATAAGCTGGGTGGTGCAGATTGGAAGAAGACCAAAACAAAGGTTTCAGCAGCAGTCCAAGACATTGCTGATGAGCTAATAAAGCTATATGCCAAACGAGAAGCAGAAGTTGGATATGCATTTGAACCAGATAGTGAAATGCAGCAGTCCTTTGAAGCGGCATTTCCATACGAGGAAACGGATGACCAACTTCGTACTATTCAAGAAGTGAAAAAAGATATGGAAAAAGCTCGACCGATGGATCGCCTTGTCTGCGGTGATGTAGGTTACGGTAAAACGGAGGTAGCAATACGAGCGGCATTTAAAGCTGTCATGGAAGGAAAACAGGTGGCTTTTCTATGTCCTACAACTATATTGGCACAACAACATTATGAAACAATGATAGAGCGCTTTCAAGATTTTCCGATTGAAATAGGTTTACTAAGCCGTTTCCGAAACAAAAAACAACAAAGTGAAACGATTAGTGGATTGAAAAAAGGATTAGTAGATGTTGTAGTAGGTACACATCGAATTCTCTCTAAAGATGTGGAGTATCACGATTTAGGTCTTCTTGTTGTAGATGAGGAACAACGATTTGGTGTAAAACATAAAGAACGGATTAAGCAACTGAAAACAAATGTAGATGTCATGACTTTAACTGCTACACCTATACCTCGTACATTACATATGTCGATGATTGGTGTACGTGACCTATCTGTCATTGAAACTCCCCCCAAAAATCGTTTTCCAGTTCAAACGTACGTGATGGAACAAAATGGTGCTCTAGTTCGAGAAGCGATTGAAAGGGAACTTGCACGTGGAGGACAGGCATTTTATCTGTATAATCGGGTAGAAGATATTACGAGAAAAGTGGACGAAATACAAATGTTAGTACCGACTGCTAGAGTAGGGTTTGCACATGGTCAAATGAGTGAAACGGAGCTAGAGTCCATTATTATCAGCTTTATAGAGGGAGAATACGATGTCTTAGTTACTACGACCATTATTGAAACAGGCATTGATATTCCGAATGTAAATACACTTATTATTCAAGATGCCGATAAAATGGGGCTATCACAATTGTATCAATTAAGAGGTCGTGTAGGCCGCTCCAATCGTGTTGCTTATGCTTATTTAATGCATCAACGAGATAAGGTATTGACAGATGTGGCAGAAAAAAGATTGCAGGCTGTTAAAGAATTTACAGAGCTTGGTTCTGGGTTTAAGATTGCTATGCGAGATTTGTCTATTCGGGGTGCTGGAAACTTGCTGGGTTCTCAACAACATGGATTTATAGACTCAGTAGGGTTTGATCTTTATACGCAAATGTTGGAGGATGCAATTGCGGAAAAACGTACTGGTATTAAAAAAGAGGATTTACCAGACATAGAAATAGCACTCTCTACTGATGCTTATATTTCTGATGAATATATCCCGGATGGTTATCAAAAGATTCAAATGTACAAACGAGTAAAAGCAATGGAAAAAGAAGAAGAGTACTTCGACCTCATAGATGAATTACAAGACCGATTTGGAGATATACCTCTCGAGGCAGAAACGTTACTACGTATTGCACGTATGAAAATTTGGGGTATAGCAGTTGGTGTAGAGTCTATTAAAGAAATAAATAAAATTATTTCAATTTCTTTAAATGCAGAGGGAACTAAGGCTATAGATGGAGCAAAACTGGTAGAAGAATCTATGAAATACGGACGTGCGGTTGGCTTTAATATGGACAATGGCAGTCTTGTACTGACTATAGATGAACGTAAAACAGGTAAATTCAATTCATTCGATGTATTAGAAGATATGGTTAGATTATTACCGGAAGCTAAAAAAGAAATAGCAGACGTCAAATAGCTCTTTGCATATTTTTTGGTAATATGATGCATACTATGGCAGAAATGAACTTTAATTTCCAATCTGTCGAAAGTGAGGCATATTACATGAAAGCAACAGGCATCGTACGTCGTATTGATGATTTAGGTAGAGTGGTAATTCCAAAAGAAATACGTCGAACCCTTCGTATCCGAGAAGGAGATCCATTGGAAATTTTTACGGATCGAGAAGGAGAAGTAATTTTAAAAAAATATTCACCTATTAGTGAGCTCGGAGATTTTGCGAAGGAATATGCGGATACTTTATATGAAACTTTAGGAACCCCTGTATTAATAAGTGATCGTGATGAAATGATTGCAGCAGCTGGGTTATCAAAGAAGGATTACTTGAATCGCAGACTAAGTCCAGATGTAGAAGACATTATTAGTAAGCGCTCTATTGTAATGGAGAAACATGAAAACTCGGTTGAATGGGTCCCTGGAGTAGTAGAAACAGTTAAATCTTATTGTATTGCACCCATTATTGCTTCGGGAGATCCAATAGGAGCTGTATTTATTATTTCAAAAGTACACTTTATTGGAGAATCTGAGCTAAAGTCAATTGAAACAGCTGCAAACTTTTTGGCAAAACAAATGGAAAGTTAAAAAAGTCTTCCTCTTCTACAAAAGAGGAAGACTTTTTTTGTTTTAGGTCCATTAAGTTAATTTAGAAATAATAAGTGAAAAGTAATTAAATAAAGAACTAGCAAGTATAGGTCGTTGGGAAATACTACTGATTTCCGTTTCAGTTGGACGCTTTCCGCGGGCAAGGCTTCAATCTCCTCGTCACTACGTTTCTGCGGGGCTTTCAGCTCGTGCTGTTCTCACCGGAGTCGCCACCTTTCACTACAATCAATGGAATGAGTAGAACCCAACAATTAGATTTAGCAAAGCCTATTGCTTAGATGATAATAATAAAATAGGTATTCGACTATTGAATTATAGATACTATTCTGTAATGGAGGAGGAAGAGAGATAGTTATTGTCTATCTAATAAAGTAGCGAAATAGCGAACGAAATTGCATCTTCGAGAGCTTACTCAATGAATTAGAATGTATCTTTTCTTTCATTATACAAAAATGTACTAAAGCAGTTCCTGTAGTTGTAGAAGGGCGACGCATAGACAATCGCCATAAAATTACCGCGAAAAGTAATATTGGTTATGACGTCAGTCATGACCAATATTTCTCTAAAATAATCGGTTATAGTATAGCAAAGGTCTGTCCAAAAGCACTTCGAAAACGCAAGAAACTGATTCATTTTGAACTAAAAAACTGGGTTTCTTTACACGGTTTATCTATTTTGATAAAAGCAAAGTACGCCTTTATCGCCATTCTTCCAACGCTCTTCGGTGCAAACATAGGCGCTTGCGCTTTTCTAGTAGTGTCCAGACTCCAGTCGCCAGTTGTTCGAGTCGCTTCAGGTTTTCAGAAAGGCAAAGTACGCCTTTCCCTGAAATCCTTCCAGCGCATTTCACAACTAAACGGGCGCCTTTCGCATTTCTTATAGTGTCTAGTCTCCAGCGCCTTGCACCTCGAGACGTTTCAGAATGTCGGATAAAGGCAAAGTACGCCTTTATCGCCATTCTTCCAACGCTTTTCGGTGCAAACATAGGCGCTTGCGCTTTTCTAGAGTATAATATTCCTATCGTATTATGGGAGTAGGATTGGTTATGGGTAATGACTGGAATATGAAAACTTATATGAAGGGTGCAGCTATGCTGACGATTGCGGCTATTATCGTCAAATTACTTAGTGCCGTTTACCGGGTGCCTTTTCAAAATTTAGTGGGGGATGAAGGGTTTTATATTTATCAACAAGTGTATCCGTTCATCGGCATTATCACTACTTGGACTTCATTTGGTTTCGCAGTAGCTTTGTCTAAAATTTTGTCGGACTATAAAGTACTTGGGAAAGACTACGCTATTCCAAGGGTAAAGAGGATAGCTTTTTATTATATTGGATTTATTTCTATTATATTTTTTATTTTATTGTTTATGGGAGCTGGGTTCCTTGCAAAAGCTATGGGTGATGCAAATCTTGCCCAGTTATTGAAAGCTGGATCCTACGTAATTTTACTGATGCCAATGCTTGCTGTGCTCAAGGGAGACTTTCAATCAGATGGGCGCATGCAACCGGTCGCTTATGCGCAAGTGGTGGAGCAGGCGGTTCGTGTTTTTGTCATTTTATTTGGTACGTGGCTTATCATTTCCAATAGTTTTGATTTATATAAAGCTGGAAGTATGGCTATGTACGGTGCAGTAGCAGGAGAACTTGCGGGTGTCATACTACTTTCCTCTATTTATTGGAAATCTTTGAAACGACCAAAGAAGGAAACGGTTAAAACAGATGATGTTCCAATTTGGACAATTGTAAAAAATTTAACACTTATTAGTATAAGTGCTAGTATCAGTGCATTACTATTCTTACTGTTTCAGCTGGTCGATTCGTTTACGGTTTTTCAGACTCTTGTAGAAAGTGGAATGGATAAACATCAGGCAATGGAGAAAAAAGGAGTCTATGATAGAGGGCAACCGCTTGTGCAATTAGGGATCGTCATAGCCTCTACACTTTCCTTAGCTATCGTTCCATTAGTAGCACATCGGATGGGAAAAGGTTCGGGTAGAACGGCAGTCCCATTCATGCAACTAACGTATCGCGTAGCTTTTACGTTTGGAGTTGCTGCAGCGATGGGGCTAATTGTTGTACTCCCATACGTCAATGAGATGCTATTTCAAACAAAAGAGGAATCTACGACTTTAATGGTTTTTTCTTTTCAAATTGTATGGATGTCTTTAATCCTTACTTTAATGGCTATGCTACAGGGTAGTGGAATGGTAAAGATTCCTACACTTTTCTTGTTGCTCGGGGTCTTGAGTAAGTGGCTATTAAATAGCATACTAGTTCCTACGTATGGAGTATTAGGAGCAGCTATCTCAGGGAATATTAGTTTAGCGATTATCTATGTGTTAATGTGTTATTATTTTAAAAAGACTTGGAATATCCAATTTGCTCCAGCAGTTTTCTATAAAGGAATTTTAAAAGCATCTATTTTGATGATAGTGTGTGTGGTAGCTTATATAATATTAGGAGATGCTGTATTATTTGATAATCTCTCTAGTAGAATTCAATCGATTGTAATTTCGCTAACTGCAGTTATGCTCGGTGCCACAGTTTTTTTAGTAAACATAGCAAAAAAACGTGTGATAGCAGAAAAAGAGTGGTTTTTATTGCCATTTGGCAGAAGGATGGCTACTTTTCAGCTTTGGTTAAATAAAGAAAAGTAAGGTTGTGAGTAAAATGAATGAAATTACGATAATTGGCCTTGGAGCAAGTGATTTAGAACAGTTGCTATTAGGTATATATAAAAAGTTAAAGTCCGCCCAATATTTATATGTTCGAACGGAGCAACACCCAGTTTTGGAGGAATTAAGAGCAGAAGGCCTATCCTTTACAAGTTTCGATGCTATATATGAAAAAAATGACCAGTTCGAAGGTGTCTATGAAGAGATTGTACGCCAACTTCTAGAGTTAGCAAAGGAGCATTCAATTATATACGCTGTACCTGGTCATCCGTTAGTTGCCGAACAAACAGTCCAGCTTTTAATAGAAGCAGAAAAACAAGAGAAGGTTAAAATTCGTATAGAAGGTGGCCAAAGTTTTCTAGACCCCATTTTTGGTGCTTTGCGAATTGACCCAATTGAAGGTTTTCAATTACTTGACGGTACTAGCTTCAAGCGTGATGAAGTTCAAATGAATGCACATGTGCTTATTGGACAGGTATATGACGCATTTAGTGCATCTGAAGTAAAGCTGACACTAATGGAAAAATATCCTGATGATTATGTAGTAACGATTGTCACTGCTGCAGGATCTACTGCCGAAAGTTTAACGAAAGTTCCATTATTTGAATTGGACCGAGTGATGAAGTTAGATAATTTAACTACCTTATATGTTCCTCCAATTCATGAAAAAGAAAATCGCTTAAAAGAGTGGCAAACTCTTCGTCAAATTGTAGCAGAACTGCGTGGTCCTAACGGGTGTCCTTGGGATAAGGAACAAACACATACAACTTTAAAGAAGTATGCCGTAGAAGAGGTGTATGAGCTTCTGCAAGCGATTGACGAGGAGGATGATGATCATATAGTAGAAGAGTTAGGCGACGTCCTGTTACAAGTATTTTTACATGCCCAAATAGGAGAAGATAACGGATACTTTAGTATGGAGGATGTATTGAACTCTATTGCAGACAAGATGATTCGTAGGCACCCTCATGTATTTGGTAATGTAAAAGCAGATAACACAGAGGATGTTCTGCGTAATTGGCAACAAATAAAATCCGAAGAAAATAGAAACTCTGCGGATTCATTGTTAGAAGGGGAAATGCGAACTGATTCATCCTTACTTACTTCTTTTAATTATCAAAAAAAAGTTGCGAAGGTAGGTTTTGATTGGCCTGATGTTTCTGGTGCTTGGGAAAAGTTCGAGGAAGAATTGGACGAATGGAAGATAGAATTAGCAGAGGGTACGAAGGACTCTCAAGTAGATGAATTAGGTGATGTGTTATTCACAATTGTAAATTTAGCTCGTTTTTATAGTTTATCTCCAGAGCAAGCTATGATTCAGGCTAATAAGAAGTTTAAAAGCAGATTCCAATTTATAGAACAGAGTGTAAAGAACGGAAAAGGCGACTTTTCCTATTATACCTTAGAAGAGCTAGACCAATATTGGAAAGATGCAAAAAAATTAGAGGGGTAGTGAGCAAAAATGAGATTAGACAAATATTTAAAGGTTTCCAGACTTATAAAGCGTAGAACATTAGCAAAAGAAGTGGCGGACCAAGGTAGAATAACAATTAATGGAAAAGTAGCAAAAGCGAGCTCAGATGTGAAAGCCGGAGATGAATTGTCAATTAGGTTCGGACAAAAAGTGGTAACTGCAACGGTTGATGCGGTTAGAGACTCTGCAAAAAAAGAAGAAGCTTCATTGATGTTTACGATTATAAAAGAAGAGAGATTAGAAAAAGTAGATCCAGAATTTATTGATGATGAAGATTAATAAGAAAAACACTCTAGCTCCTTTAAGGTCAAAACTTGTTTCTAATGTTTTCGAAGTGCTTTGGACAAACGTTTTGCTATATGATTACCGAGTGAATTTTTAGTGATATTGGTTGTGACGTCCGTCACATCCAATATCACTTTTTTTCGGTAATCTTATGGCGTTTGCCTGTCCGTTGTCATCCTACAAAGCTAAAAAACAGGTTAGTGCATGTTTGGATAACTAGAGATAAGATACTTGCCTATTCATAGGGGAAGCTCACGAAGATGTAATTTCGTGAGTTACTTTGCTTCTTTATGAGGCAAATACTTACTGCTTCTCTTTTTTTCCACTAGTAAAAAGAAAGTCTGATTCCTTCATTCATCATGAAATAATCGCATTTCTAGGTCAACAATGATCGCAAATGGTTTTTCCCTACATTAACTTGGACTAATCTTATTATCTAAGTGATAAGCTATGCTATATCTTATAGTGGAGTATTACACACTGATTGATTGAGTGAAAGTTGGCGACTCCGGCGGGATAAGTGAAACAGATGAGCTATCACAACGACGCGTTAGTGAAGGTGATAGCTCATCTCACCCCTCGGAATGCTCCACCTGAAATGGAAATCAGAAGTATTTATATTCGGTAGAATTGATCCCTTAATTTCCAAGTGCAATGGAATCTTTAGTAATACCAAATAGAAATTAAATAGTTTCTTATAAAATTAGAAAAAAATCATGGTAGTTGTCATGCTTTTTTTTTATGCGCATACAATAAAGTAGGACAAGGAGAGGAGAGAGTATATATGCAATATCAAGCAGAAAACCAAACTATCACAATTCCATCGGGGGACCACTTGATTTCTCTTAGAAATCGTAAACGTATGGACCTGACATCTGTAAAATCTATTGAAAGATTCGATCAACAAGAATTTTATGTGAGAACTTCTCAAGGTATACTTCACATCAAGGGAGAAGACTTAAAAATTGTCCATCTGGATGTTGATAAAGGATTACTAACACTGGAAGGAATCGTTCGGGCGATGCAATATGATGAAGAGCAAAGTTTAGACGGCGCTAGAGGATTACTTCATAAATTATTCGGATGACACTCTCATTACAATTCTTTAGTCTGTTACTAATGGTCTTTAGTGGGATATTGGTAGGGGCAATAATCGAAGGGACGCGCTTTGTAACGGGAAGTTTCCCTAGGCGTTCCTACGTTTATAAATATCGTATTGTTCTTGAAATATTTGTTTGGATTGCACTTGGACTATGTTCTTTTTTTGTACTTTTTGAAGTACGAGATGGCGTATGGAGAATTTATGATCCGCTTGCACAAATTGTAGGTATTCTCTTATACGATCAATTATTTCAACCAGTGTTTCGTCTAATTGGTAGAATCTTTTTACGCCTAATCATCCAACCAATTTGGTGGATAATTTGTTTCATCTGGTTAGTAGTTAATAAAACTTTTTTGCTTATATGGACGCTTATCTCATTTATTTTCAAACCATTTCATTTTTTATTTCAAAAAACGTGGCATTTGGCCCTTCAGAAAAAGCCAAACATGCGTTATAATAGAAAGTACACTAAAAAAATGAAATAGTTTGATAGGAGAGAGCAAAATGAGTGAGAAGCAAAGAAACGTACCTGTAAAGAAACAAATTGCATCGATTAATACTGATTATGTTCGCTCTATCGAACGCCAAGAAAATCGAAATAAAGCAAAAAAGGTTCGTTTAGCGAGAAGATTATTCATGTTTACAATTTTATCTGTTGCACTAGTTGGATTGTTAATATCTACCTTACTGAACAGTAAAAGTGCATATGAAGAAAAACAATTGCAAAAAGAACAAGTGGCTCAAGAGTTGGAGCAAGTGAAAGAAGAGCAAGAAATGCTTAAAGTGCAAATTTCAAAGTTGAACGACGATGAGTACATTGGCAAACTATTAAGAAAGCAGTATTTCCTTTCAGAGGAGGGTGAAATTATATTCACTTTACCTGGTAAAGAGGAAAAATAATTTTAAAAAACCAAAAGCAAAAGAGTAGTCTTATTGACACTCTTTTTTTGTTAGCTATAATAAGGGTAGGGATTTGTATGTAAAAAGCATATAAGTTCGAAAAAGAGTCGCTTAAATTTTAAGGAGGAGCATTTTTTTTATGTCAATTGAAGTAGGCAGCAAGGTAGAAGGTAAAGTAACAGGAATCACAAATTTCGGAGCATTCGTCGAACTACCAGGAGGCTCAACAGGTCTAGTTCACATTAGTGAAGTGGCGGACAATTATGTAAAAGATATTAATGAGCATCTGAAGGTTGGAGATGTTGTTGAAGTTAAGGTGATGAATGTTGAAGCGGATGGCAAAATCGGATTATCTATTCGAAAAGCAAAGCCTCAAGCGGAAAGACCAGAGAGACCCGAACGTCCTCAACGTCCACGTGGTGGCAATAATCGTCCAAATGATCGCGATCGTCCAATGAAAGAGAATTTTGAGCAAAAAATGACTAGATTCTTGAAGGATAGCGAAGATCGTTTGTCTACGTTAAAGCGCGCGACAGAATCTAAGCGCGGTGGCAGAGGCGCTAAAAGAGGATAATTTGCTGTCTGTTTTAAAAGTAGAAAAAATGTCATATAGATGAAAAGGTGTTTGGCTTTGCTAACACCTTTTTTTGTACACAAAATATGAGATTCAGCATATCCTTAAAGTAAGGTGAACTCTAGTATTTATATAAACATAAATCAATTTCATAACTAATTTGTTATGAGACTAACTCACATAGGTATTCTTTGATCTTTCAAGGAGGTTTTTAAGTTGGATGCAATTGATGTACTAACGAATAAAGAACATATAAAAGCATATTATCAACCAATTTTTAGTGCGGACGAACATATTGTTGTTGCTTATGAAGTTTTAGGAAAGCTTATTAATAAAGAAAAGCTTATTAATTTAAACACTTTAGCATATGATGAGGATATTCCAGTAGAGTATCGTGTTGAAATTGAACATAAAATACTTCGTTTAGCCCTTTCAGAGTTAATGGAAAAGACAAAAGACTACGATATATATTTACCATGCAACGCAAATTTACTCATACTAGATTATGGAGAGAGTTACTTCAATATTTTAAATGAGTATGTCTCAGAGGATTCACTTTCACGAATTGTACTTGTCCTTTCAGAACATGATTATAAAGGTGATTTTAGCCAACTTAGTAATATACTCAGATATTACCGTACATACGGTATGAAAATAGCTATAAATCAAGTAGGTTCTGAAAGTCATATAGATTATATAAAAATGTTGTCACCAAATATATTAAAAGTAAATATAGAAAAACTGACCTATGAATCGTGGAGTGCGCAAAATGACTTATTTGCTTCCTTAGGATCGCTGGCTCGTAAAATGGGAGCAAATATGTTGTTTGAAGGAATTGATAGTGTGCATCAACTTCAATTTGCATGGAAAAATGGAGGGCGATATTATCAAGGGAAGTATCTAGCGGATGCTCAGAGAGACATAATTTTAAAAGATTCGCTAAAAGATCATTTCAAAGAGAAGTGTCAACAATTTATTACGACAGAAAAGCGATTACTTGAAGAAAAATACAATGAATTGAAAAACCTGCAAAATATGTTAGAAAAAGCAGTTGAGCTTATAAATCCGAATAGCGAAAATGTAGCGCAATTATTATTACTTGCAGAAGAACTAGATGATTGTTCATTCCGAATATATATTTGTGATGAAGACGGATTCCAACTTTCTCCTAATATTATGCGTGTCGACAAAAAATGGGATGTGCAAGAAGATGCAGTCAATAAAAACTGGAGTTGGCGTCCATATTTTTTAAAAACTATTATAAAAATGCGTAATGACCAAAGTGGTGAGTTTTCGGACATGTATAGTGACATTGTTACGGGCGAAATGATGCGTACTTTCTCAATCCCTCTTAATAATAGTGAGTACTTGTTTATTGATATATCGTACGACTATTTGTTTAGACATAATATTTTTAGGTAGGCTTAGTCGCTTCCATAATTACTTGTCTCCTTTGAAAAATACGGATTGACTAAAGCGAAATTGAGCGTTGTACAGATTTCACTATATAACTATACTTTTGGCCAAGGTATATAAATAAATGGGGGTTATCCTGTGAAAAAAGAAGAGCTACTTAGAGCGCATGGTGAATATATCCAGTGGCTTGACACTTTGACTACATTAGACGAAATGAAAGCAAATGCTCCATATGCCAAAGGGAAATGGTCACCAAATGAGATAATAATGCATCTTGCAGAATGGGATCGATTTACTCTAGAACAACGTTTGCCTAATATGAAAGAAGGTGAAAAGCTTGAAAGGTTTCCAGATTTCGAAACATTTAACGCAAAAGCCGCAGCCCTTGCGCATGAACAAGCATTTAAAGAAACCCTTTCTTTTGCAAAAAAACAACGTCAACATATTATCGAAAAGCTTCAGCAAACGAATGAAATAGAATGGGACAAAGCCTTTTACATTGGAGAAAGTAAATCCTCTATTCGTAGTTACTTCACCGGTTTTTTAGAGCATGACGACCATCACAGAGAACAAATCTCCTCCGTATAAGTAGCGATTCAACCTCGATTTCCGATTGTGAGGTTTTATTTAGGACTTCGACAAATTGTATATATCCAAAAATAAAAAAGCAGTTCCTAAACATAGGTTTAGGAACTGCTTTTTATTAGATGACCCCTACGGGATTCGAACCCGTGTTACCGCCGTGAAAGGGCGGTGTCTTAACCGCTTGACCAAGGGGCCGGAATTATGGCGGCCGAGGGGATCGAACCCCCGACCTCACGGGTATGAACCGTACGCTCTAGCCAGCTGAGCTAGGCCGCCGTTTTACCGAACAAATTATATATTACAATCGTTTTGTCGAAGTGTCAATGCTTCTTTAAAGGAATTTTATAAACATTAAAAGAAAGTTTGTTCCAAATAATTAAACTTTTTAGTTTATTAGCTGATGACGTCGAAAAGTTATTTGAGATACATGTCAGAAACAGACATACTTTTTGAGACGATAATAGGTATACTTCCATCAATAGTTGAATAGGAGGTATTCGCTTTGAAGACGATTTATGAACAGGAACAAAAACGCAGTATATCGTTGAGAAGAATCACGGAGGGTTTTAAAGCTAAAAGAATTACTCTTTTCTTTTCTATAGTTTTCCTACTACTCTCATTTTTTCTAGCACAGGTTGTATTGTTCGAGGCCTCAGTTCCGTTTTTTCTCCCCCTATGGGCTTTAGTTAATCTAAGGTTTCAACGCTTTGTACCTTGGACAGTTGTAGGTGCTATACTGGGTAGTTTTACTCTAGGGTTTGGACAAGTAATTATACATGCAATTCAGGCATTAATATTTCCATTTTATCAAAATCGATTTATTAATAAAATTCCTTTACCTATATTTGTACTGTTAGATGTTGTATGTATACAGATTGTATGGCAGTTTATTTCGTATGGTGGAGAGATTCCAGTTTCTATTTGGTTAGCTATTGCATACGAAGGCTTATTAAGTTTATTCATGACAATATTTTTATTTCAGTTATTCCTTCCGTTTCCAGACTTGTTGCATAAAAGGTGGACGGTAGAAAGAATGGGGGCGGCATTGCTCATAGGAGCACTTGTTTTAACTGGAATGTCTTCGTATATATTTGGATATGTTTCGATTCCGCTGATGGCAGCCCATCTAGTAATTGCAGTGTCAGCAGCTATTGGTGGTGTACAACTTGCTACTGTAGTTGCGGTGCTTTCAGGTACGATATTAAGTATATCTAAACTTAGCTTTAGTGGAATGATTGCAGTCTACGCGGTTACAGGCTTCCTAGCAGGACTGCATAAGCCATTTGGAAGACTGTGGCAAGCCTTTAGTATGCTAGGCGCAACGTTTTTCTTTATTTTATATGACCGTACACTACCTCTAGACTCTGTTTATATAGGATCGCTTGTTATCGCCTCACTATTATTTTTTATTGTTCCTTCTTCATGGATTAAGCAATTGAGGAATCAGTTATATCCGGATACAACAAGTGTTTTGTTAAGAAGACAAAAGTGGATGACGGAAAAAGTAAATCATCAGCTCCAAGAATTCCAGCATTTTGTCGACTTCATTACCAGATTTATATCGGAAAGATTTGACTCAAAAGCTTTGAGAAAAGATGAAAAAACAGAGCCACTACCTATTTGTCAATCGTGTTTTCAATACGAAAAGTGTTGGGGAGAGAAATCTAACGGTATGCCAGCATTGATAAAAGAGTGGGAGGAACAGCCTAAAAAATCTAGAATGCAAACAGAGACTAGAATTCAGTATAAATGTGTAAAACCAATTCAAGTGATGCATGAGTTGAAGGAAAAAGAAGCCAAACAACAGCTGACATATGAATTACAGCACGGAAAAAAGATGTTTGCACTCAAACTGAAAGATATGGGCAATCACATGAGTGAACTAATGAACAATTTGGAAAATAATATAACAATGTACTCGTCTCATGAGGAAGTGATTAAACAAAAACTTCAACAAGCAAATATACCCTTCTTTCAAATAGACGTATTAAACATAGAGATTGGACAAATGGAGATTGTTTGTTGTTTACCTATTGAAGCACGAGCAAAAATGGTAGGAGAACGTTTAATAGTGCCTCTATTATATGAACTTTGGAATGAACCGTTTGAAATTACGGCTATGAAAGAAATCCACCACCCATATGAACATATTCAATTGACCTGTAAATCGTCCGTTCGTTTTCAAATTACGCATGATGTGTATACATCCTCTAGTAAAAATACAATCTATTCGGGTGATGCCCACGCGGTGTTCCCGTTACACCCAGGTTTAATGGCGGTTATCTTATCGGATGGAATGGGGAATGATGTGGAAGCACACCGGGAAAGTAGACGTGTCATGCAGTTTATGAGGGAATGTTTAAATAAAAAAATGGATCCAGAAACAACAATGCATACCCTCCATTACATGATGAGTTTACAAAACGACAATGATAGTTATGCGACAGTAGATCTGGCGCTGATAGATTTGCAAAAAGGGGAGTTATGGTCTTGGAAGGCTGGAAGTATGTCGACATATCTCATACGTGGAAATGAAATGAGAAAAATAGAAAGCAAACACGTCCCATTCGGTTTCCTGCCGACCTTCTCGATTGAAGCTAGAAAAATGGACCTGAAAGACGGAGATGTATTGGTCATGCTATCAGATGGTGTATTCTCAGGGAATACGACTGTCGAAAAACAGGAGCAATATTATCAAAAAATATTACAGGACCCATCCATGAATGCAGAACGTTTTGTGAAAATGTTAGAAGAGACATACTCACTACCAGGGGACGATCGTACTGTTATTTTCATGCAAGTAGAGCATGTAGTACCAGAATGGTCCCTCTTCACACCACGTCAAACAGCCAAATACCAAGAAAAAATGGTACACTAAAAGAAAAGCGGAAGGTGCCTGTTAGCCTTGACAAGCGCTGGAAGACAAACGGTAAAGGCGTTCTTTGCCTTAACCGTCTGTCTGAAGCGACTCGAAAGGCTGGCACCTGCAGCTGGCCAGAAAAGAAAAGCGGAAGGTGCCTGTTAGCCTTGACAAGCGCTGGAAGACAAACGGTAAAGGCGTTCTTTGCCTTAACCGTCTGTCTGAAGCGACTCGAAAGGCTGGCACCTGCAGCTGGCCAGAAAAGAAAAGCGGAAGCGCCTACTAGGGGAAGGCAGTCTAAGTTCGCGACATCGTGTCGCGACGACTGCATGACCCGCATCGTGCGGGCCCACAGGCGCTGGAAGAATTTCGTGGAAAGGCGTCCTTTGCCTTTCCAAAAATCTTAAGCTCTTGAGAAGTAAAAAGCGAGTGATGAGTAAATGTCCGCATAGTCCAAGTACTGGCGGACTATTTACAAGAAGCATGATCAATAATTGAGGTGAAAAGATGCATCCTTTCATTATAAAAGTAAAAAAGTATATAGATAAGTATCAGATGATTCAAAGTGGAGACCGTCTTCTTTTAGCTTGTTCTGGTGGAGCAGATTCCATTGCTGTGGTTCTTATTTTTCATGAACTTAAAGAAATATATAACGTACAGCTAGGGATTGTTCACACCGACCACCAGCTTCGCGGAGAAGAGTCTGCCGAAGATATGCAATTCGTAGAACAAGTAGCTACAAGGTTGGACTTACCTTTCTATGGAACTACACTTGAAGTGCGTTCTAGAATGGAGTTAGAGGGTGGAAATGTTCAGGTAATATGTCGTGAGGAACGGTACGCTTACTTTGACACTGTTATGAAGCAAGAGCATTTTGATAAGTTAGTCCTCGGGCATCATGCAGATGATCAAATTGAAACAATAATTATGTCATTAGTAAGAGGGTCTTTGGCGTCTTCTCTTAAAGGAATCCCGATAACAAGACCTTTTTCTAATGGAAGTATCATTCGCCCATTCCTATGTGTGACAAAAGAAGAGATTTTGGATTTTATCCAGTTTAAGGAGCAATCCTTCAGACATGATCCTAGTAACGATAAACATACATACACAAGAAATCGTTTACGTCATACCGTGTTACCTCTTCTACGTCAAGAAAATTTGCATGTGGCAGATAGTATCCGGACGTTCGTAGAAAAACAACAACAAGATGATACTTTTTTACAGACACTTGCTAAAGAAAAATTTGATCAGCTTGTGACAATTAAAAGCAAATCGAGCTTTTTTATGGATACAAAACAGTTTAGCGAGGTCCCAGTTGCTTTACAAAGAAGAGTGATTCTAATACTATTAAAGTATCTGTATGATAGCTCCAATACGCTATTAAATAATCGCCTAATTGAATCCATTTTAACTGCTTGTAATGAGCAGGATGGTAATGCAGTGATTCATTTGCCCAAAGATTTTTTCCTCATACGTCATTACAGTCAAGTCCAGTTTTCCTCAAAACCGCTACAATCTCTACCATTTCAAAGTCAAATAATTGATGAAGATTGTTGGAGAGCAGTTGGTGCTGGTTATTCTATATACCTGACTAGAAACTTAAACGAGCAGGTTCCTTCCGATGAAAAATGGTTTATCCAACTGGAAAATGATTCTTTACCTCTTTCTGTACGACCGAAAATGGAAGGAGATCGAATCCATTTAAAAGGGATGTCTACTCAAAAAAAAGTTTCACGATTGTTTATTGATGAAAAAGTTTCGACCGAAGAACGATTGGTTTGGCCAATGCTTGTATCTGCTAAAAATGATATAATGGCTGTAATAGGTCTTCGTTACGGGTCTCAATTTGAAAAGAATAGAAATACGCAAAACTTTGTATTACACGTAAAGAGTTATTAACCCATAGGAGGATTAACCATGTTAGAAAAGGATATTTTAGAAGTCTTGTTATCTGAGGATCAAATTAATCAAAAAACACGTGAATTAGGAGCCTTGTTAACGGAGGAGTACAAAGATCAGTACCCACTTGCAATTGGGATTTTAAAAGGTGCAATGCCTTTCATGTCCGATTTGATGAAACGTGTAGATACATATATTGAAATGGATTATATGGATGTATCTAGTTATGGAAATGCAACTGTTTCTTCTGGAGAAGTTAAAATTGTAAAAGATTTAAACACAAGTGTTGAAGGTCGAGACATTCTAATAATCGAAGACATCATCGATAGTGGGATGACATTAAGTTACTTAGTTGATCTTTTCAAATATCGTAAAGCAAAATCGATTAAGATCGTTACATTATTAGACAAACCAACTGGTAGAAAAGTAGACTTAAAAGCCGATTTCGTTGGCTTTGAAGTACCAGATGCATTTGTAGTTGGATACGGTTTAGATTATGCAGAAAAGTATCGTAACTTACCATATGTAGGCGTATTGAAGAAAGAAGTTTATAGTTTTTAGTTTTTACCCTAGTTTGGAAGGCTTTTCATTGTACGTCCAAAAATTCGTGTGATAAGATTATCATTAGTTTTTTGTTTACCTTGTGAGGAGGCTGGGAATGAATCGAGCATTGCGCTACGCCATATTATACTTATTAATATTTTTTGTGATCGTTGGGATTTTTGCTACGTTTAATACGAGTAATACAACAACCAAAAATATTAGTTTTAACGAATTTATGACTTCTTTAGAAAAAGGAGAAATAACAACTGTTGATTTACAACCTGATGCGGGTGTGTATTACGCTGAAGGTGAAATGAAAGGCTATAAAGAAGGAGAGAAATATTTAGCGATTCTCCCTTATAATAGCGAAGAACTACAAACGAAAATTTATACGTTGGCAACATCCAATTCTGTAGACGTGGAATACAAAGAAACGCCTAAAACAAGTGGTTGGGTTCAATTCTTCACAGGATTATTGCCGTTCTTAATTATTATTATTTTATTCTTCTTCTTATTAAGCCAATCACAAGGCGGTGGCAACCGCGTGATGAACTTCGGTAAGAGTAAAGCGAAGTTGTACGATAATGATAAGAAAAAAGTTAGATTTAATGATGTTGCTGGTGCAGATGAAGAAAAAGCTGAACTAGTGGAAGTAGTAGATTTCTTAAAAGATCCACGTAAATTCGTGGAAATTGGAGCTCGTATACCTAAAGGGATTCTTTTAGTAGGCCCTCCGGGTACTGGTAAAACATTACTTGCTCGTGCAGTTGCGGGTGAATCAGGTGTGCCGTTCTTCTCTATAAGTGGATCGGACTTCGTTGAAATGTTTGTCGGAGTAGGAGCTTCTCGAGTTCGTGATTTATTTGAAAATGCGAAGAAAAATGCACCTTGTATTATCTTTATTGATGAAATTGATGCAGTTGGTCGTCAACGTGGAGCAGGACTTGGTGGAGGTCATGATGAACGTGAGCAAACACTAAACCAATTACTTGTTGAAATGGATGGTTTCGGTGCAAATGAAGGTATTATTATCGTTGCTGCAACAAATAGACCAGACGTTTTAGACCCGGCACTTCTTCGTCCAGGCCGTTTTGACCGTCAAATTACTGTAGGTCGCCCAGACGTTAAAGGTCGTGAAGCGGTACTTCGAGTACATGCTCGTAATAAGCCACTTGACGAGTCAGTGGACTTAAAAGCGATTGCACAACGCACACCAGGATTTTCTGGAGCAGACTTAGAGAACTTATTAAACGAAGCAGCTCTAGTAGCGGCTAGAAGAGATAAGAAAAAAGTTGATATGCGAGATATTGATGAAGCTACGGACAGAGTTATTGCAGGTCCGGCTAAATCAGGAAAAGTCATCTCTGAAAAAGAACGAAATATTGTTGCATACCATGAAGCAGGACATGTGGTTGTTGGTTTAACTTTAGACGATGCTGAAATCGTACATAAAGTGACGATTGTTCCTCGTGGTCAAGCAGGTGGCTACGCAGTAATGCTTCCTAAAGAAGATCGTTATTTCATGACAAAACCAGAGTTACTAGATAAAATATCTGGATTACTTGGTGGTCGTGTAGCTGAGGATATTATTTTCGGTGAAGTTTCTACCGGAGCTCATAATGATTTCCAACGCGCAACGGGCATTGCTAGAAAAATGGTTACAGAATATGGAATGAGTGACAAGCTTGGACCAATGCAATTCGGTCAAGCGCAAGGGGGCAATGTCTTCTTAGGTCGTGATTTCAACTCAGAACAAAACTATTCAGATGCAATTGCTTATGAAATTGATCAAGAAATGCAAACAATGATTAAAGATCAATATGCTCGTACGAAACAAATATTAACGGAAAAACGTGAATTATTAACATTAATCGCTAAAACGTTATTAGAGGTAGAGACACTAGATGCTGCTCAGATTAAACATCTAGAAGAGCATGGTACACTTCCTGAACGCTCATATGATGAGTTAGATCAAAAAGCAGCTATTGAGCTTAAAAAAGAAGAGGAAGTATCGGATGCAGTAGGTACTCCTGCTGATCCTTCTATTAGTGATTTGCCAAAAGAAGAAGGTTCACTGAAAGAAGTAGAAAGCCCAGTTCAAGAAGAACGTAGAGATTAATAGATAAGAATAAAAGCTGATTGTCTCCTTTATACTCGAGGCAATCAGCTTTTTTCTTGGTCTCTTTATATGGTATGATGTGTGGGAAACTCAACAAAAAAGTGAGGAAAAGCTAGATGATACTTGTCTTAGATACGGGAAATACTAATATTGTTTTAGGGGTTTACGAAAGTGATAAGCTAATCCATCACTGGCGAATGGAGACAGATCGTTTGAAAACAGAAGACGAATATGGGATGCAGGTTAAAGCGTTGTTTTCTCATGCTGCTATCTCTTTCGATCAAATAGAGGGCATTATTATTTCTTCTGTAGTTCCACCTATTATGTTTTCCTTAGAAGCGATGTGCAAAAAATATTTTGGTATAAAACCAATTGTAGTAGGTCCTGGAGTAAAAACTGGACTAAATATTAAGTATGAGAACCCGCGCGAGGTTGGAGCGGATCGTATAGTAAATGCAGTAGCTGCAATTCATGAATATGGAAGTCCATTAATCATTGTAGATTTCGGAACTGCTACAACCTATTGTTTTATCAATGAACACGGAGAGTACATGGGCGGAGCGATTGCTCCAGGTATCGGTATCTCAACAGAAGCCCTTTTTAATAGAGCTAGTAAGCTTCCACGTATAGAGTTGACAACACCTGAGAGTGTTATTGGGAAAAACACGGTTGCTGCAATGCAAGCGGGAATAGTGTACGGTTATGTAGGGCAAGTTGAGGGTATAGTGAATCGCATGAGAAAAGTATCTAAGAAAAATCCTAAAGTTATAGCTACAGGTGGTATGGCTTCCTTAATTGGGGGCGAAACTACTATAATGGATGTTATTGATCCATTCTTAACATTGAAGGGTTTATATTTGATATATCAAAGAAATAATGATGAAAGAGGTAATAATAGATGAGTGATTATTTAGTAAGAGCTTTAGCTTTTGAAGGAAGCGTACGTGCATTTGCGGCTCGTACAACTGATACAGTAGGAGAAGGACAAAGACGTCACGGCACTTGGCCGACTGCATCTGCTGCACTTGGAAGGTCGATGACAGCTGCGCTTATGATGGGCGCTATGCTAAAAGGTGAAGATAAGATAACGGTGAAAGTAGAAGGTAATGGTCCGATTGGTCCAATGATTATAGACAGTAATGCAAAAGGAGAAGTGCGTGGCTATGTGACTAATCCTCAAACCCACTTCGATTTAAATGAGCATGGAAAATTAGATGTTCGACGTGCTGTAGGAACAGAAGGTACACTTACAATTGTAAAAGATTTGGGCATGAGAGACTTTTTTACTGGTCAAGTGCCGATTGTTTCGGGTGAAATTGGCGAAGACTTCACCTATTATTTTGCTGTTTCGGAACAGGTTCCTTCATCTGTTGGACTTGGAGTGCTTGTAAACCCGGACAACTCTATTTTGGCTGCTGGAGGGTTTATAATTCAACTAATGCCTGGAATAGATGATGAAACAATTACAGTGATTGAGGAACATTTGTCTAATATGGAACCTGTTTCAAAACTAATCGAAAGAGGCTTAACCCCGGAAGAAATACTATTTGAAATTTTAGGTAAAGATAATGTGCAAATATTAGACTCTGCTCCTGTATCATTTGAATGTAATTGTTCCAAAGAAAGATTTGGGAATGCTATTATCACGCTTGGTGAAAAGGAAATTCGCGATATGATTGAAGAAGATGGAGGAGCAGAAGCACACTGTCATTTCTGTATGGAGAAATACAATTACTCAGTAGATGAATTGGAGTCATTTATCGATGAAATCAACGCGTAATTATGATAATGCCACAACTAAAAAACGTCTAAAAACTAAGCCGGTACTAGTTGTGATGAGTATCCTTTTAATAGGTAATCTGTTGTGGTTTATCGCATGGTTAATACCAAATGATACGAATAAGACCGATGATTCAGAGGAAGTGGCATCCGTAGAAGGTAAAGTTATTACGAAGGAACAATGGATGGCTTCTATGGAGTCGATTTATGGGAAAGAAGTATTGCTAGATATGGTGAATGCAGAGGTTATGGAAGCTGCAGCTAAAAAATATAAGATTAAAGTAACGGATTCGGAAGTAGACTTAGAACTCGCTTTAATCCGTTCTACACAAGAGGGGACTTCCTTACAATCCTATGATGAGAAGGTTGTGCGCAAGGATATTCGCTCTCGCTTAATTTTAGAAAAAGTATTAGCCAAGGATATTGTCATTGAAGACGAGACAATCAAAGAGTTCTATGAAAATAACAAAAATCTTTACAATACTTCGACCTCTTATCGAACAAGTATCATTTATGTCAATACAGAAGCTGAAGCAAACGAAGTTGTGGATGAGCTAGAAAATGGTTCATCATTTGAGGGACTAGCCAGAGAACGATCTGCTGATGCAAGTTCGGCGAGTCTCGGTGGGGACATCGGTTACGTGTCAGAAGGAAATGAATCGGTGGATGAAGCTTTAGTTAGTGCAATTCAGAATCTAGACAAAGATAAATGGAGTAAACCAATCGCTTTAAGTGACGGTAGATTTGCCGTATCAATGGTGAAAAGTGTATTTAAAGGTCAATCCTTTTCATATGCCGATGTAAAAGACCATATTCGAAGAGAACTTGCACTTGACCAGTTGCCACAATCGGTTACCCAAGAGGCTTTTTGGAAGGAATTCGATGCAGACTGGGTTTATAGTGAATGATTAATAGAACTATAGTATCTTTCTAAAAGAATAGCTGACTTATCCATACCCTTCCGTTTAATTCAACAATGGAAGGGTATAACTTTTGTGTGAATAAATAATTCATGGAGGTGGAAAGGATGAGTCAAGTGTCCCATCCAATTGTCAAGGAAGCACTTGGAGTATTATTAAAGAAGGAAGATTTTCTTCCAACCTGTAAAGGGGAATATAGAGAACAAGCATTTAAGTCGATGGAAGCAATTTTATCTACACCAAATCAGATTCATAAAGCGTATATTCGAATGCCAATGGAAAAGGGTGAAATTGTCCGAATACCAGCATTTCGGGTTCAGCACAATAATGCGTTAGGTCCATATAAAGGTGGAATTCGGTTTCATGAATCGGTTAATGAACACGAGGTTGTTAACCTTTCTTTTCTAATGACATTAAAGAACGCTCTTCATAATGTTCCCTATGGTGGAGGAAAGGGTGGCATTGTCATCAATCCAAAGGCATTAACCGAAAAAGAATTGCATATACTTTCCGTTAAATTTGTCCGTAATTTCAATGATGTATTAGGACCTGATAAAGACATACCTGCACCTGATGTAGGCTCGGGCGAAAGAGAAATGGATTGGATGATGGCTGAATATAAAAAAATAAATCATGGTCAACCTTATCTTGGGAGTTTCACAGGCAAGAGTGTTGCCAACGGAGGTTCACTTGGTCGAAGAGAAGCAACAGGCAAAGGTGTCTACTTTACATTCCGATATTTAATACATGACTTTGTGAATAAAAATAAAGCAAGTATGAACAGTGGAGATAATATCTTTGCTAAAACGGCACTTGAATATGCTGGTAAGCCTTTAACAATGGCTATACAAGGCTTTGGTAATGTAGGTTCAGTTACTGCACTAGAGGCGTATCGTTGTGAAAAATTAAAAAATAAAGTTATTGCAGTTAGTGATCGCAATGTGACTCTTATTAATGAGGACGGTCTGGATATTCCGACTTTAGTTGAGTTTACAGCTAACAATAAAGGAGATCTTCCTGTAACAAAGGAACAACTACAATCTATCGGTGTTAAAGCAAATGTTGATACGCGTGAGTCAATTCTGACAATGGATATAGATGTGCTCTTCTTAGCGGCCTTAGAGGATCAAATTCATCAAGATAACTGGAAAGACATTAAGGCACCAATCATAGTAGAAGGCGCTAATGCACCAATCACCCAGGAAGCGGACAAGGAACTTGCGAAAAAAGGGGTTGTCATTATTCCTGATATTCTTGCGAATGCAGGTGGTGTAATTGTCTCTTATTTGGAATGGTTACAAGGCAGAGAAACACAGTTCATGACTGAAGAGGATGTTTTTCAAAAGCTATTTGAAAAAATGAGCGAAACGATGGAAACGATACTCCCTCAATACTTTTCCGATCCGTTTGCTTTACGTCAAAATGCCTTTATACACGCGGTCTCCAGACTTTCAGAGGTGCTGTATAGACAAGGTAAATTATATTAAAAACACTTACTAGAGACCATCTTTGTAATATAGATGGTCTCTTGTTGTGAAGTATAAAGTACTTTCTATGCTTTTGTTAGCATACTGGTTGATATCGTCTATAATTTTATTTTTATAATCAATAACTGTGCATTACACTTTTCAAAAAAACATCGATGATGAAAATGACAATCGATTTATTTAAGGAGATCATAAGCATGTGAAATCACTATGCAATGCTATGAGATTATATATAAATCCTCTGATTCAAAAAACTATTGGACGGATTATCCTTGATGCTGGTTATATATAAATCACTCAACAAATTGTTAGTGGATGTATTTGGCTAAATATTTAAAATATTATAATGTGACTTTATTGACAATTCCTCTATTTCATTGGTATGATAAAAAATAAAACCTATTAGACAAGTAGGGATTGGGAGTGGGAAAATGACGAAGTTAGCGCAATCTGTATTGGATTTAATCGGAAAGACGCCAATCGTAAAATTAAACCGTGTAGTAAACCCTGAGGATGCAGAAGTATACGTAAAATTAGAATACTTTAACCCAGGTAGTAGCGTGAAAGATCGTATTGCATTTGCCATGATCCAAGCTGCTGAAAAAGATGGGAAATTAAAAGAAACTGGTACAATTATTGAACCAACAAGTGGTAATACGGGTATTGGTCTCGCGATGATTGCGGCAGCGAAAGGGTATAACGCTGTTTTAGTTATGCCTGACACGATGAGCTTAGAGCGTAGAAACTTACTTCGAGCATATGGAGCTGATCTTATACTGACTCCTGGAGCCGATGGTATGAAAGGTGCTATTGCAAAAGCAGAGGAACTTGCAAACGAAAATGGCTGGTTTATGCCACAGCAATTCAATAACGAAGCGAATCCAGAAATACATCGTTTAACAACAGGACCTGAAATCGTGGAAGCATTTGACCAGTTAGATGGCTTTGTTTCGGGTATCGGTACTGGTGGAACAATTACTGGAGCTGGAGCTGTGTTAAAAGAGCATTTCCCGGACATCCATATTGCGGCTGTAGAACCTACAGATTCTAATATTTTATCTGGTGGTAAACCAGGTCCTCATAAAATTCAAGGTATCGGTGCGGGATTCGTACCAGAAGTTCTTGATACAAAGCTTTATGACTCCATTATTGAAGTAACCAATGATGATGCATATGCAACTTCTCGTGAGGTAGCAAAGTCAGAAGGGATACTAGGGGGAGTTTCTGCTGGTGCAGCAATATACGCGGCTCTTCAGCTAGCTAAAAAGCTTGGAAAAGGTAAGAAAGTATTAGCGGTTATTCCAGATAATGGAGAGCGTTACTTAAGCACACCTCTATACCAATTCGAAGATTAATAGCAAACGAATAGAAAATGTAAAGAGAGGGAGCAACTAATGCTTCCTCTCTTTTTGTATAACAGTCATGTGGAGCTTTAGTAAATTCCTTTTTTCTAGTGGCGAAAAGTAGTAGTTTCAAGTTAAGATGAAGTCAAATCGTTTTTAGGGGGATTTGAGGAAGTGAATATCAAACTGGAAACACATACTTTTCATATGTCGAAAGATGCTTTTTTCTATGCATATAAAACACTAACAAAAGATGAGTCGTATAATGTATTTTTAGAAAGTGGCAGGGGTGGTCGCTTATCTGTTGCAGCTTGGAATCCAATAGCTGTTGCTAAATCGGTAGATAGTGATCTGCATATTCACTGGAGAAGTGGAGAGCAAGAAGTTCGTAGAGGAGAAGCGCTAGAGAATTTAGAAAAGCTTGTATCTAATTATAAATTGCCGTTTCAGCAGGACTTACCCGACTTTCAAGGTGGAGCAATAGGTTTTGTTAGCTATGATTATGCAAGAAAAATAGAAGTTTTGCCGAATCTAGCTAAAGATGATTTGCATATACCGGATATCTACTTCCATTTATATGATTGCTGGGCAGTGTTAGATGTTGAAACAGAGATAGTCACTTTAATGAAGTTATCTACATGTGATGTGGATTTAGTGGAACTAGAGAAAGAATATATGGAAGCTGCTAAAAAAGGAATAGATTTAAGGTTATTCTATCCTGGGGCTGCAATGGAAATAGCGGAAGATAATTCTGAATTAAGTGTATCGGTAAGCTCAAGTGAGTTTGAGTCTGCCGTACTAAAAATCCAACAATATATAGCGCAAGGTGACATTTTTCAAGTCAACTTATCTGTAAGACAATCAAAGCAATTGAAAGTAAGTCCTATAACGATGTATGAGGCGCTACGTGCATTCAATCCTTCACCATACATGGTCTATATACAAGCGCCGGAATTTTCGGTTGTCTCTGGGTCACCCGAATTATTAGTGAAGAAAAAAGGAACCGAGTTATCTACGAGACCAATAGCTGGGACAAGACCACGTGGTAAAAGTAATGAGGAAGATATTTCGTTAGCAAATGAACTGATAGAAAACGAAAAAGAGCGGGCAGAGCATGTTATGCTTGTCGACCTAGAGCGAAACGACCTCGGTCGTGTTTCCTCTTATGGAACAGTGGAAGTGGATGAATTCATGGTTATTGAAAGATACTCCCATGTAATGCATATTGTCTCTAATGTAAAAGGGACACTTCGTTCTAACACATCTAACGCAGAGATCATTCGGGCGATGTTCCCAGGAGGCACAATCACAGGAGCACCTAAAATTAGAACAATGGAAATAATTGAAGAGCTAGAGCCGGTTCGTAGAGGATTATACACGGGGTCAATTGGTTGGTTAGGATTTTCAGGAGACTTAGAATTTAATATTGTGATCCGCACCGCGTTTATTCAAGATGGGATAGCTCATATTCAAGCAGGGGCGGGTATTGTTATTGACTCTCTACCGGGTGCGGAATACGTGGAATCTTTAAATAAAGCAAAAGCATTATGGCAGGCGAAGGCGATGGCAGAAGGAGTGCACAAATGATTTTAATGATTGATAACTACGATTCGTTTACGTACAATCTCGTTCAATATATTGGAGAGTTAGGAATTGAAGTGAAGGTGGCCCGTAATGACGAGCTAACCATAGACGTTATTCAAGCGATAAATCCTCAAATCATCGTTGTATCACCTGGTCCGTGTACACCAAATGAAGCAGGTATTAGTTTGGAGGTAATCAGCCATTTTGCAGGAAAAATTCCCATATTGGGTGTTTGTTTAGGTCATCAGGCTATTGGACAAGCATTTGGTGGAAAGGTTATCCGTGCTGATAGATTAATGCATGGGAAGGTGTCCCCTGTTTTTCATAATAGCGAAGGTGTAAATGCCGATATGCCAAATCCTTTTAGGGCAACAAGATATCATTCCTTACTTGTGGAGAGAGAGTCGTTACCGGGATGTTTGGAGATAACAGCTTGGACAGAAGAAGGAGAAATTATGGGACTTCGCCATAAAAAATATGCAGTAGAGGGCGTTCAATACCACCCAGAGTCGATTATGACGGAGGAAGGGAAAAAGATTATCCGTAACTTTGTTGAAACTTATAGTTTAACTGCAAAGGAGAGTAGATAAATGGAGGCTTGGAAAGATGGAAGGCTTTACCGGGCGGAGGATTTAGTGGTCTCTGCATATGACCATGGTTTTTTATATGGACTTGGCTTTTTTGAGACATTCCGTACATACAATGGGCAAGTTTTTTTATGGGATGCTCACTGGAATAGGTTGTGTCGGGCACTTGAGGATTTTCGAGTAGCAATGCCGTATGAAGAACGCGATATATTATCTGCTGTAGAAGCACTCACAGCTGCGAACAATATGGAGGATGGTTATTTTCGCTTGAATATTTCTGCTGGCATCCATGACATTGGTCTTCAACCGACGCATTATAAGAAGCCAACTGTTATTTTATATCGGAAGGCATTACATATCGCACCTAGGGGCACAGAAAAATCTGCGGTCTGGCTAGATACAATAAGAAATACTCCAGAAAGTGGTATACGTCATAAATCGCACCAGTATGCCAATAACGTACACGCTAGGTTTGAAGTAGAGTCGCTAGCTTCTTGTGAAGGTTTCTTCCTAACGTCGGAAGGATTTGTAGCAGAGGGGATAACTTCGAATATCTTCTGGTCGACTAATGGAAAGGTATATACTCCATCTTTGGAAACAGGTATTTTAGCGGGTACAACTCGGGAGTGGATGATGAACTGTTCTTTGTTTGAAATAGAAGAAGGTTTCTTCACGAAAGAAGTATTAGAAAAGGCAGATGAGGTTTTCATTACAAATGCAGTACAAGAAATAATTCCGATTAAGCAAATAGAGGAAATTCGGTTTTTGGGTAACACTGGAGCTGTTTATAAGGCGTTACACGAAGCCTATACAAGATGCATACAGTCAGAAAGGATTTAATGATGAATTTACATAATAATAGTGGCAGATTTGAAGCAGGTGGAGTTACATTAAACTTCGACAAGGAAACAATTGTAATGGGCATACTGAATGTTACTCCAGATTCTTTTTCGGACGGTGGTAAGTTTAATGAAATAGAAGCAGCTGTTACAAGAGCAAAGCAAATGGTAGCGGATGGTGCGAAAATTATAGATGTCGGCGGCGAGTCTACTAGACCTGGCTATACGCCTATCTCTGATGAAGAGGAAATCGCCCGTGTTGTACCTGTCATTAAAGCAATAAGGGCAGAGGTAAATGCAGTAATCTCCATTGATACATATAAATCAGCAGTTGCAAAAGCTGCGATAATCGCAGGTGCACATGTGATAAATGATATTTGGGGAGCGAAGAGAGACCCTAAAATAGCAAAAGTTGCAGCAGAATATGGCGTTCCTATAATATTGATGCACAATAGGGACAATGAGGAGTATACAGATTTCTGGTCTAATGCGAAACAAGATCTAGTAGAGAGTATTCAAATAACGAAAGTTGCTGGAGTTCCAGATGGACATATATGGCTTGATCCAGGAATTGGCTTTGCCAAATCAACAACACAAAATATTTTGATGATGCAGCATTTAAAGGAATTAGTAGATATGGGCTACCCTGTGCTATTGGCAACATCGCGCAAACGATTAATTGGAAATGTATTGAATCTTCCTGTCAATGAACGGATGGAAGGAACTGGAGCAACAGTTTGTTATGGTATTCAGGTTGGATGTCATATGGTACGCGTACATGATGTAAAAGAAATGTCTCGTATGACAAAAATGATGGACGTGTTGACTGGAAAAGTGCACTATACAGAAAGTGAGGCTTAATCTAAATGGATTATATACATTTGAATGATTTAGAATTTTACGGATTTCACGGAGCGTTACCAGAGGAAACGAAGCTAGGTCAAATTTTTCGGGTGACCATCACCTTAGCGTGTGATTTAAAAAGAGCTGGTGAAACCGATAATTTAGAGGGAACTGTAAATTACGCAGAGGTTTTTGAATTATGCAAAGAAATAGTAGAAGGTAGACCATATTTATTAATAGAAGCAGTTGCGGAAAAAATTGCTTCGTCTATCTTGCATACATATGCAGCAAAGGTTAGTGGCTGTCGTATCCAATTGGTAAAACCGAACCCTCCAATTGTCGGACACTATGCTTCTGTAGCTGTCGATATTACTAGAGGGACATTATGATGAACACTGTTTTTATATCGCTTGGGTCAAATATAGGGAATCGTTTTGGGTATCTTCAGCAGGCGGTAGGTTTGTTGCAACAGGTCGAACAGGTGAATGTAGTCAATGTATCTTCGGTTTATGAGACAGACCCGGTTGGGTATGAGGAGCAAGCGGCGTTTTTGAATATGGTAGTGGAAATCGAAACCTTATTGACTCCGCATGAAATATTAAAAAAGTGCAATGAAATAGAGGCTGGACTAGGGCGGACTAGGGAGATTCATTGGGGACCTCGAACCGTAGACCTTGACATTTTGTTGTATAATGAAGAGAATATGAAAACGGCGGACCTTATTATCCCACATCCTCGGATGATGGAAAGAGGTTTCGTGCTTATACCTCTTGTGGAATTACGAGCTAATTTAGTAGATCCACAATCTAAGCGGTTAATATCAGATGTTGCGCATGTTCAGAAAGAAGGCGTCCATTTATGGAAAACATTCGATGGGGTCGGCGCATTCGTGCATTTCGCAGGTTAAAAATGGTAAAGCAAGTTGAACTTGCAAAAGAAATGGATATGTCTGTGTCTATACTTGGTCAAATAGAGCAAGGTAAACGAGTACCGAGTGAAGAGCAATTAGAAAAAATTGCCTCGTTACTTCATATACAAGTAGGAGAATTAAAGGGAGAAACAAAGGTAGGTGAATAATGATGACAAATGCATCAACAAAACCATTTAAAATAGGTAATCACGTAATGGATAACCGAGTAGTGTTAGCACCAATGGCTGGAATATGTAACTCTGCATTTCGATTGACTGTAAAAGAATTTGGAGCAGGTTTAGTCTATGCGGAGATGATCTCTGATAAAGGAATCGTACAAAAAAACGAAAAAACATTGAGCATGCTTTATATTGACGAGCGTGAAAATCCGCTGTCACTTCAAATTTTCGGTGGAGAAAAAGAAACACTTGTAGAGGCTGCTAAATATGTTGACCAACATACGTCAGCGGATATCATTGATATCAACATGGGCTGCCCCGTCAACAAAATCATTAAATGTGAAGCGGGAGCTAGAATGCTTCTGGATCCTAACAAGATTTATGAAATGGTAGCGGCAGTAGTGGATAACGTTAAAAAGCCTGTTAGTGTTAAAATGCGTACTGGTTGGGATGAAGAACACCTTTATATGGTGGAAAACGCCCAAGCAATCGAGCGTGCTGGTGGCTCAGCTGTAGCTGTACATGGTCGTACGCGCGTTCAAATGTATGAAGGGCATGCAAATTGGGATTTAATACGTCAAGTGAAAGAGGCAGTGAATATTCCTGTTATCGGAAATGGTGACGTAAATACACCTCAAGATGCAAAGCGTATGCTAGATGAAACGGGCGTAGATGCAGTGATGATTGGTCGCGCAGCACTTGGTGATCCATGGATGATTTATCGTACGGTAGAGTACTTGGAATCTGGTCTTCTAAAACCGGAACCTACAGTACAAGAAAAGATGGACATATGCTTACTTCACTTTGATCGCTTAGTGGCTTTAAAAGGTGAAAATATAGCAGTTAGAGAAATGCGCAAACATGCATCTTGGTACTTAAAAGGTATTCGCGGAAATGGAACAGCAAGAAACAAGATTAACCAAACAGAATCTGCACAAGAGTTAAGAGACTATTTGCGTTTCTTTGCAGAAGAATCTTCTAAAGAATATGAAGATGTAAAATCTATCGTGATCTAATTGTAAAACAAAGGGCTGTCACTATAGGTGGCAGCTTTTTTCGTTACGATTCAATAACAGAATAATAGAAAAAGTTTTCTTCTATTAGAAAAAGATGATTAGAATGCAGAAATTGTGTACAATAAATGCAACGTGAAATGTAATTGCGGATAATAGGTAGTGGAGGAGTGACGAATATGTCTAATATGGAAGAATTAAACGATCAACTTTTGGTGAGAAGACAAAAGATGACTGCAATACAAGAAAAAGGGCTAGATGCTTTTGGTAGTAAATTCGTGCGTTCACATTTAAGTAATGAAGTAGTTACCGAGTTCGATCAATATACAAAAGAACAACTAGAAGAAACTCTACATGAAGTAGTCATTGCTGGTCGTATTATGACTAAGCGTGGAAAAGGGAAAGCCGGATTTGCTCATATTCAAGATCTTGGTGGCCAAATTCAAATTTATGTACGTAAAGATGCAATTGGTGATGATGCATACGAATTATTTAATACTGCTGACCTAGGTGATATCGTTGGTGTCCGTGGAAATGTATTCCGTACACAAGTTGGAGAGCTATCTGTAAAAGCAACTGAATTTACTTTCCTAACAAAATCTCTACGCCCGATGCCAGAGAAATTCCATGGCTTAAAAGATGTGGAGCAACGTTACCGTCAACGTTACTTAGATTTAATGACAAGTGAAGAAAGTAAAAATACGTTTATTACTAGAAGTCGTATAATCCGAGCTATGCGTCGTTACTTAGATAACGAAGGTTATTTAGAGGTGGAGACACCAATGCTACATACAATAGCAGGTGGAGCAGCAGCTCGTCCTTTCATCACTCATCATAATGCGCTAGATATGGAACTATATATGCGTATCGCAATTGAATTGCATTTAAAACGCCTTATCGTTGGTGGGCTAGAGAAAGTGTACGAAATTGGTCGAGTATTCCGTAATGAAGGGGTCTCTACGCGTCATAACCCAGAGTTTACAATGATTGAATTATATGAGGCTTATGCAGACTACAATGACATTATGAATTTAACCGAAAACCTAGTTGCTCATGTAGCCCAAGATGTTTTAGGAACGACTACAGTGACTTACGGAGAAGATCAGATTAATCTTGCTCCAGGTTGGAGACGTTGGCATATGGTTGATGCGGTGAAAGAAACTACGGGTGTTGATTTCTGGGCAGAGCTAACGAAGGAAGAGGCACACGCATTAGCTAAGGAACATGGAGTAGAAGTGAAACCTTCTATGGAAGTTGGACATGTATTAAATGAATTCTTCGAACAAAAAGTAGAAGAAACATTAGTGCAACCAACATTTATCTTTGGTCATCCGGTAGAAGTATCGCCACTTGCGAAGAAAAATCCAGAAGACGGTCGATTTACTGATCGCTTTGAATTATTTATCGTACGTCGTGAACATGCAAATGCTTTTACAGAGTTAAACGATCCTATTGATCAACGTCAGCGCTTTGAAGCACAAATGGTTGAAAAAGAAGCTGGTAACGATGAAGCTCATGAAATGGATGAAGATTTCTTAGAAGCGTTGGAATATGGTATGCCGCCAACAGGTGGTCTTGGTATCGGAATAGACCGATTAGTGATGTTATTAACTAATTCAGCATCTATCCGTGATGTACTGTTATTCCCAACAATGCGCCATAAAGATTAAGATAGACGAATGGAAATTGGGAGTTACTACTATTGGTAGTGGCTCTCTTTTTATAATCGTCTACATATAGTGTATATAATGAGCTTTAAAAGTTTTTTATAAAAAGTTGAGAAAACCACTTGCCATAACTATTTACAGGTGGTATAGTTATCAAGTTGTCATTTTCATTAGTGACTTACACGAAAAACAAATTAAAAAAAGTTGTTGACAACGATATCGAGATTTGATATGATATTAAAGTCGCCAAAACGACATAACGAACTGAACATTGAAAACTGAACATGCAAAACGTTAAGACATACAGCTTATCAACTAACATTGTTAGTCTGATAGCAAAACAATTTTGACATCATTTAATGATGATGCCAGCAAAACAAAATGAGCTTTTAAACTAGTTCTATTTGTTGGGTTTCGAGATGCAAGTAGTTCAAGGAAACAAGTGAGTGAAAGAGGGAGCGTGCTAACGTACGTGACCGACTGAACGAACGAAGTTGACGAAGAAATGCGCCGCATATCGAAAGCCAACTATTATGGAGAGTTTGATCCTGGCTCAGGACGAACGCTGGCGGCATGCCTAATACATGCAAGTCGAGCGAATGACGAAGAAGCTTGCTTCTTCTGATTTAGCGGCGGACGGGTGAGTAACACGTGGGCAACCTGCCCTGTAGATTGGGATAACTCCGGGAAACCGGGGCTAATACCGAATAATCCATTTCCTCACATGGGGAGATGTTAAAAGACGGCATCTCGCTGTCACTACAGGATGGGCCCGCGGCGCATTAGCTAGTTGGTGAGGTAACGGCTCACCAAGGCGACGATGCGTAGCCGACCTGAGAGGGTGATCGGCCACACTGGGACTGAGACACGGCCCAGACTCCTACGGGAGGCAGCAGTAGGGAATCTTCCACAATGGACGAAAGTCTGATGGAGCAATGCCGCGTGAGTGAAGAAGGTTTTCGGATCGTAAAACTCTGTTGTGAGGGAAGAACAAGTACGAGAGTAACTGCTCGTACCTTGACGGTACCTCATTAGAAAGCCACGGCTAACTACGTGCCAGCAGCCGCGGTAATACGTAGGTGGCAAGCGTTGTCCGGAATTATTGGGCGTAAAGCGCGCGCAGGCGGTCCTTTAAGTCTGATGTGAAATCCCACGGCTCAACCGTGGAAGGTCATTGGAAACTGGGGGACTTGAGTACAGAAGAGGAAAGCGGAATTCCAAGTGTAGCGGTGAAATGCGTAGAGATTTGGAGGAACACCAGTGGCGAAGGCGGCTTTCTGGTCTGTAACTGACGCTGAGGCGCGAAAGCGTGGGGAGCAAACAGGATTAGATACCCTGGTAGTCCACGCCGTAAACGATGAGTGCTAAGTGTTAGGGGGTTTCCGCCCCTTAGTGCTGCAGCTAACGCATTAAGCACTCCGCCTGGGGAGTACGGTCGCAAGACTGAAACTCAAAGGAATTGACGGGGGCCCGCACAAGCGGTGGAGCATGTGGTTTAATTCGAAGCAACGCGAAGAACCTTACCAGGTCTTGACATCCCGCTGACCGGCCTAGAGATAGGCTTTTCCCTTCGGGGACAGCGGTGACAGGTGGTGCATGGTTGTCGTCAGCTCGTGTCGTGAGATGTTGGGTTAAGTCCCGCAACGAGCGCAACCCTTGATCTTAGTTGCCAGCATTCAGTTGGGCACTCTAAGGTGACTGCCGGTGATAAACCGGAGGAAGGTGGGGATGACGTCAAATCATCATGCCCCTTATGACCTGGGCTACACACGTGCTACAATGGACGGTACAGAGGGTCGCAACCCCGCGAGGGTGAGCAAATCCCATAAAACCGTTCTCAGTTCGGATTGTAGGCTGCAACTCGCCTACATGAAGCCGGAATCGCTAGTAATCGTGGATCAGCATGCCACGGTGAATACGTTCCCGGGCCTTGTACACACCGCCCGTCACACCACGAGAGTTTGTAACACCCGAAGTCGGTGGGGTAACCCTTACGGGAGCCAGCCGCCGAAGGTGGGACAGATGATTGGGGTGAAGTCGTAACAAGGTAGCCGTATCGGAAGGTGCGGCTGGATCACCTCCTTTCTAAGGATAATATCGGAATACGAATCTTTATTCGTATCTTAACGTTTTGCAGTTCAGTTTTGAATGTTCATTTTTATATGAAGATTCATCTCTTGCTCCTGCGATTAATCGTCGCAAAGTGAGCAAACCTTTGTTCTTTGAAAACTGGATAAAACGACATTGAAACAATAAACAACAAGAAATTCAAGTTGTGATTATTTACGTAATCATGACGTGTAAGACTTTTTAACTTTTAGGTTAAGTTAATAAGGGCGCACGGTGAATGCCTTGGCACTAGGAGTCGACGAAGGACGGCACTAACACCGATATGCTTCGGGGAGCTGTAAGTGAGCTTTGATCCGGAGATTTCCGAATGGGGAAACCCACTGTTCGTAATGGAGCAGTACATTTGCGTGAATACATAGCGCATCTGAGACACACCCAGGGAACTGAAACATCTAAGTACCTGGAGGAAGAGAAAGAAAAATCGATTCCCTGAGTAGCGGCGAGCGAAACGGGAATAGCCCAAACCAAGAGGCTTGCCTCTTGGGGTTGTAGGACACTCTACATAGAGTTACAAAGGAATGAGTTAGACGAAGCGATCTGGAAAGGTCCGCAGGATAGGGTAAAAGCCCCGTAGTCCAAAATTCATTCTCTCTTGAGTGTATCCTGAGTACGGCGGAACACGTGAAATTCCGTCGGAATCCGGGAGGACCATCTCCCAAGGCTAAATACTACCTAGTGACCGATAGTGAACCAGTACCGTGAGGGAAAGGTGAAAAGCACCCCGGAAGGGGAGTGAAATAGATCCTGAAACCGTGTGCCTACAAGTAGTTAGAGCCCGTTAATGGGTGATAGCGTGCCTTTTGTAGAATGAACCGGCGAGTTACGATTACATGCAAGGTTAAGTTGAGAAGACGGAGCCGCAGCGAAAGCGAGTCTGAATAGGGCGAATGAGTATGTGGTCGTAGACCCGAAACCAGGTGATCTACCCATGTCCAGGATGAAGGTAAGGTAACACTTACTGGAGGTCCGAACCCACGCACGTTGAAAAGTGCGGGGATGAGGTGTGGGTAGCGGAGAAATTCCAATCGAACCTGGAGATAGCTGGTTCTCTCCGAAATAGCTTTAGGGCTAGCCTCAAACGTTAGAATCTTGGAGGTAGAGCACTGTTTGGACTAGGGGCCCATCCCGGGTTACCGAATTCAGACAAACTCCGAATGCCAATGATTTATGTTTGGGAGTCAGACTGCGAGTGATAAGATCCGTAGTCAAGAGGGAAACAGCCCAGACCACCAGCTAAGGTCCCAAAGTATTTGTTAAGTGGAAAAGGATGTGGCGTTGCTTAGACAACCAGGATGTTGGCTTAGAAGCAGCCATCATTTAAAGAGTGCGTAATAGCTCACTGGTCGAGTGACGCTGCGCCGAAAATGTATCGGGGCTAAACAAATCACCGAAGCTGTGGATTGATACCTTTGGTATCAGTGGTAGGAGAGCGTTCTAAGGGCGTTGAAGTCAGACCGGAAGGACTGGTGGAGCGCTTAGAAGTGAGAATGCCGGTATGAGTAGCGAAAGACGGGTGAGAATCCCGTCCACCGTATGACTAAGGTTTCCTGAGGAAGGCTCGTCCGCTCAGGGTTAGTCGGGACCTAAGCCGAGGCCGATAGGCGTAGGCGATGGATAACAGGTTGATATTCCTGTACCACCAAACCACCGTTTGAGTAATGGGGGGACGCAGAAGGATAGGGTAAGCATGCTGTTGGTTATGCATGTCCAAGCAGTAAGGTGTGAATGTAGGCAAATCCGCATTCTGTAACATTGAGCTGTGATGGCGAGGACGTATGTCCGGAGTTCCTGATTTCACACTGCCAAGAAAAGCCTCTAGCGAGGTGATAGGTGCCCGTACCGCAAACCGACACAGGTAGTCGAGGAGAGAATCCTAAGGTGAGCGAGAGAACTCTCGTTAAGGAACTCGGCAAAATGACCCCGTAACTTCGGGAGAAGGGGTGCTCTTTTGGGTGCATAGCCTAGAAGAGCCGCAGTGAATAGGCCCAGGCGACTGTTTAGCAAAAACACAGGTCTCTGCAAAACCGTAAGGTGAAGTATAGGGGCTGACGCCTGCCCGGTGCTGGAAGGTTAAGAGGAGTGCTTAGCGCAAGCGAAGGTGCGAATTGAAGCCCCAGTAAACGGCGGCCGTAACTATAACGGTCCTAAGGTAGCGAAATTCCTTGTCGGGTAAGTTCCGACCCGCACGAAAGGCGTAACGATCTGGGCACTGTCTCAACGAGAGACTCGGTGAAATTATAGTACCTGTGAAGATGCAGGTTACCCGCGACAGGACGGAAAGACCCCGTGGAGCTTTACTATAGCTTGATATTGAATTTTGGTGCAACTTGTACAGGATAGGCAGGAGCCTTAGAGCCCGGAGCGCCAGCTTCGGAGGAGGCGTCGGTGGGATACTGCCCTGGTTGTATTGAAATTCTAACCCATACCCGTAACCCGGGTAGGAGACAGTGTCAGGCGGGTAGTTTGACTGGGGCGGTCGCCTCCTAAAGTGTAACGGAGGCGCCCAAAGGTTCCCTCAGAATGGTTGGAAATCATTCGAAGAGTGTAAAGGCAGAAGGGAGCTTGACTGCGAGACCTACAAGTCGAGCAGGGTCGAAAGACGGGCTTAGTGATCCGGTGGTTCCGCATGGAAGGGCCATCGCTCAACGGATAAAAGCTACCCCGGGGATAACAGGCTTATCTCCCCCAAGAGTCCACATCGACGGGGAGGTTTGGCACCTCGATGTCGGCTCATCGCATCCTGGGGCTGTAGTCGGTCCCAAGGGTTGGGCTGTTCGCCCATTAAAGCGGTACGCGAGCTGGGTTCAGAACGTCGTGAGACAGTTCGGTCCCTATCCGTCGTGGGCGTAGGAAATTTGAGAGGAGCTGTCCTTAGTACGAGAGGACCGGGATGGACACACCGCTGGTGTACCAGTTGTTCTGCCAAGAGCATCGCTGGGTAGCTATGTGTGGACGGGATAAGTGCTGAAAGCATCTAAGCACGAAGCCCCCCTCAAGATGAGATTTCCCATTACGCAAGTAAGTAAGATCCCTCAAAGACGATGAGGTAGATAGGTTCGGGGTGGAAGCGTGGCGACACGTGCAGCTGACGAATACTAATCGATCGAGGACTTAACCAAATTTTGTTTAATGTAACAATGTCGTTTATCCAGTTTTGAAAGAATAAATTTTTTATTAAATAACCCTTGAAAAATTCTGCAGAGTTGTTATAATAAAGCATGTCTTTCAAAAGTATTCAAGTCTAGTGATGATGGCGAAGAGGTCACACCCGTTCCCATACCGAACACGGAAGTTAAGCTCTTCAGCGCCGATGGTAGTTGGGGGTCTCCCCCTGTGAGAGTAGGACGTCGCTGGGCTTGTAATAAAATTATATTTCCCATGGAGGATTAGCTCAGCTGGGAGAGCATCTGCCTTACAAGCAGAGGGTCGGCGGTTCGAGCCCGTCATCCTCCACCATATATTTACTCCTGCCGGAGTAGCTCAACTGGTAGAGCAACTGACTTGTAATCAGTAGGTTGAGGGTTCAAGTCCTTTCTCCGGCACCATTTTTAGAGCCATTAGCTCAGTTGGTAGAGCATCTGACTTTTAATCAGAGGGTCGTAGGTTCGAATCCTACATGGCTCATCACTTTTTAAGTGAATTATGTATGCGGGTGTGGCGGAACTGGCAGACGCACTAGACTTAGGATCTAGCGCCGCAAGGCGTGGGGGTTCGACTCCCTTCACCCGCACCATTTAATTTAATAACCGAGCGGAAGTAGTTCAGTGGTAGAACACCACCTTGCCAAGGTGGGGGTCGCGAGTTCGAACCTCGTCTTCCGCTCCAAAGATTCATTAAAGTGCCGGGGTGGCGGAACTGGCAGACGCACAGGACTTAAAATCCTGCGGTAGGTGACTACCGTACCGGTTCGATTCCGGTCCTCGGCACCACTTTTATGAAATATTGCGCTCGTAGCTCAATTGGATAGAGCACTTGACTACGAATCAAGAGGTTGCAGGTTCGAGTCCTGCCGAGCGCACCATATAACGGGAAGTAGCTCAGCTTGGTAGAGCACTTGGTTTGGGACCAAGGGGTCGCAGGTTCGAATCCTGTCTTCCCGACCAGTTATTACTTTTTGGGGCCTTAGCTCAGCTGGGAGAGCGCCTGCCTTGCACGCAGGAGGTCAGCGGTTCGATCCCGCTAGGCTCCACCATGAACATTGAAAACTGAACATGCAAAACGTTAAGACATACAGCCTATCAACTAACTTTGTTAGTCTGATAGCAAAACAATTTTGACATCATTTAATGATGATGCCAGCAAAACAAATGAGCTTTTTAAGTTCTCTATTATGGAGAGTTTGATCCTGGCTCAGGACGAACGCTGGCGGCATGCCTAATACATGCAAGTCGAGCGAATGACGAAGAAGCTTGCTTCTTCTGATTTAGCGGCGGACGGGTGAGTAACACGTGGGCAACCTGCCCTGTAGATTGGGATAACTCCGGGAAACCGGGGCTAATACCGAATAATCCATTTCCTCACATGGGGAGATGTTAAAAGACGGCATCTCGCTGTCACTACAGGATGGGCCCGCGGCGCATTAGCTAGTTGGTGAGGTAACGGCTCACCAAGGCGACGATGCGTAGCCGACCTGAGAGGGTGATCGGCCACACTGGGACTGAGACACGGCCCAGACTCCTACGGGAGGCAGCAGTAGGGAATCTTCCACAATGGACGAAAGTCTGATGGAGCAATGCCGCGTGAGTGAAGAAGGTTTTCGGATCGTAAAACTCTGTTGTGAGGGAAGAACAAGTACGAGAGTAACTGCTCGTACCTTGACGGTACCTCATTAGAAAGCCACGGCTAACTACGTGCCAGCAGCCGCGGTAATACGTAGGTGGCAAGCGTTGTCCGGAATTATTGGGCGTAAAGCGCGCGCAGGCGGTCCTTTAAGTCTGATGTGAAATCCCACGGCTCAACCGTGGAAGGTCATTGGAAACTGGGGGACTTGAGTACAGAAGAGGAAAGCGGAATTCCAAGTGTAGCGGTGAAATGCGTAGAGATTTGGAGGAACACCAGTGGCGAAGGCGGCTTTCTGGTCTGTAACTGACGCTGAGGCGCGAAAGCGTGGGGAGCAAACAGGATTAGATACCCTGGTAGTCCACGCCGTAAACGATGAGTGCTAAGTGTTAGGGGGTTTCCGCCCCTTAGTGCTGCAGCTAACGCATTAAGCACTCCGCCTGGGGAGTACGGTCGCAAGACTGAAACTCAAAGGAATTGACGGGGGCCCGCACAAGCGGTGGAGCATGTGGTTTAATTCGAAGCAACGCGAAGAACCTTACCAGGTCTTGACATCCCGCTGACCGGCCTAGAGATAGGCTTTTCCCTTCGGGGACAGCGGTGACAGGTGGTGCATGGTTGTCGTCAGCTCGTGTCGTGAGATGTTGGGTTAAGTCCCGCAACGAGCGCAACCCTTGATCTTAGTTGCCAGCATTCAGTTGGGCACTCTAAGGTGACTGCCGGTGATAAACCGGAGGAAGGTGGGGATGACGTCAAATCATCATGCCCCTTATGACCTGGGCTACACACGTGCTACAATGGACGGTACAGAGGGTCGCAACCCCGCGAGGGTGAGCAAATCCCATAAAACCGTTCTCAGTTCGGATTGTAGGCTGCAACTCGCCTACATGAAGCCGGAATCGCTAGTAATCGTGGATCAGCATGCCACGGTGAATACGTTCCCGGGCCTTGTACACACCGCCCGTCACACCACGAGAGTTTGTAACACCCGAAGTCGGTGGGGTAACCCTTACGGGAGCCAGCCGCCGAAGGTGGGACAGATGATTGGGGTGAAGTCGTAACAAGGTAGCCGTATCGGAAGGTGCGGCTGGATCACCTCCTTTCTAAGGATAATATCGGAATACGAATCTTTATTCGTATCTTAACGTTTTGCAGTTCAGTTTTGAATGTTCATATTAATATATGGAAATTCAAAGAGGGCCTATAGCTCAGCTGGTTAGAGCGCACGCCTGATAAGCGTGAGGTCGATGGTTCGAGTCCATTTAGGCCCACCATACCCTTTTTTTGTTTCGGGGCCTTAGCTCAGCTGGGAGAGCGCCTGCCTTGCACGCAGGAGGTCAGCGGTTCGATCCCGCTAGGCTCCACCAAATTATATTATTTGCTCCTGCGATTACTCGTCGCAAAGGAACAAAATCTTTGTTCTTTGAAAACTGGATAAAACGACATTGAAACAATAAACAACAAGAAATTCTGTTGTGATTATTTACGTAATTACAACGTGTAAGACTTTTTAACTTTTAGGTTAAGTTAATAAGGGCGCACGGTGAATGCCTTGGCACTAGGAGTCGACGAAGGACGGCACTAACACCGATATGCTTCGGGGAGCTGTAAGTGAGCTTTGATCCGGAGATTTCCGAATGGGGAAACCCACTGTTCGTAATGGAGCAGTACATTTGCGTGAATACATAGCGCATCTGAGACACACCCAGGGAACTGAAACATCTAAGTACCTGGAGGAAGAGAAAGAAAAATCGATTCCCTGAGTAGCGGCGAGCGAAACGGGAATAGCCCAAACCAAGAGGCTTGCCTCTTGGGGTTGTAGGACACTCTACATAGAGTTACAAAGGAATGAGTTAGACGAAGCGATCTGGAAAGGTCCGCAGGATAGGGTAAAAGCCCCGTAGTCCAAAATTCATTCTCTCTTGAGTGTATCCTGAGTACGGCGGAACACGTGAAATTCCGTCGGAATCCGGGAGGACCATCTCCCAAGGCTAAATACTACCTAGTGACCGATAGTGAACCAGTACCGTGAGGGAAAGGTGAAAAGCACCCCGGAAGGGGAGTGAAATAGATCCTGAAACCGTGTGCCTACAAGTAGTTAGAGCCCGTTAATGGGTGATAGCGTGCCTTTTGTAGAATGAACCGGCGAGTTACGATTACATGCAAGGTTAAGTTGAGAAGACGGAGCCGCAGCGAAAGCGAGTCTGAATAGGGCGAATGAGTATGTGGTCGTAGACCCGAAACCAGGTGATCTACCCATGTCCAGGATGAAGGTAAGGTAACACTTACTGGAGGTCCGAACCCACGCACGTTGAAAAGTGCGGGGATGAGGTGTGGGTAGCGGAGAAATTCCAATCGAACCTGGAGATAGCTGGTTCTCTCCGAAATAGCTTTAGGGCTAGCCTCAAACGTTAGAATCTTGGAGGTAGAGCACTGTTTGGACTAGGGGCCCATCCCGGGTTACCGAATTCAGACAAACTCCGAATGCCAATGATTTATGTTTGGGAGTCAGACTGCGAGTGATAAGATCCGTAGTCAAGAGGGAAACAGCCCAGACCACCAGCTAAGGTCCCAAAGTATTTGTTAAGTGGAAAAGGATGTGGCGTTGCTTAGACAACCAGGATGTTGGCTTAGAAGCAGCCATCATTTAAAGAGTGCGTAATAGCTCACTGGTCGAGTGACGCTGCGCCGAAAATGTATCGGGGCTAAACAAATCACCGAAGCTGTGGATTGATACCTTTGGTATCAGTGGTAGGAGAGCGTTCTAAGGGCGTTGAAGTCAGACCGGAAGGACTGGTGGAGCGCTTAGAAGTGAGAATGCCGGTATGAGTAGCGAAAGACGGGTGAGAATCCCGTCCACCGTATGACTAAGGTTTCCTGAGGAAGGCTCGTCCGCTCAGGGTTAGTCGGGACCTAAGCCGAGGCCGATAGGCGTAGGCGATGGATAACAGGTTGATATTCCTGTACCACCAAACCACCGTTTGAGTAATGGGGGGACGCAGAAGGATAGGGTAAGCATGCTGTTGGTTATGCATGTCCAAGCAGTAAGGTGTGAATGTAGGCAAATCCGCATTCTGTAACATTGAGCTGTGATGGCGAGGACGTATGTCCGGAGTTCCTGATTTCACACTGCCAAGAAAAGCCTCTAGCGAGGTGATAGGTGCCCGTACCGCAAACCGACACAGGTAGTCGAGGAGAGAATCCTAAGGTGAGCGAGAGAACTCTCGTTAAGGAACTCGGCAAAATGACCCCGTAACTTCGGGAGAAGGGGTGCTCTTTTGGGTGCATAGCCTAGAAGAGCCGCAGTGAATAGGCCCAGGCGACTGTTTAGCAAAAACACAGGTCTCTGCAAAACCGTAAGGTGAAGTATAGGGGCTGACGCCTGCCCGGTGCTGGAAGGTTAAGAGGAGTGCTTAGCGCAAGCGAAGGTGCGAATTGAAGCCCCAGTAAACGGCGGCCGTAACTATAACGGTCCTAAGGTAGCGAAATTCCTTGTCGGGTAAGTTCCGACCCGCACGAAAGGCGTAACGATCTGGGCACTGTCTCAACGAGAGACTCGGTGAAATTATAGTACCTGTGAAGATGCAGGTTACCCGCGACAGGACGGAAAGACCCCGTGGAGCTTTACTATAGCTTGATATTGAATTTTGGTGCAACTTGTACAGGATAGGCAGGAGCCTTAGAGCCCGGAGCGCCAGCTTCGGAGGAGGCGTCGGTGGGATACTGCCCTGGTTGTATTGAAATTCTAACCCATACCCGTAACCCGGGTAGGAGACAGTGTCAGGCGGGTAGTTTGACTGGGGCGGTCGCCTCCTAAAGTGTAACGGAGGCGCCCAAAGGTTCCCTCAGAATGGTTGGAAATCATTCGAAGAGTGTAAAGGCAGAAGGGAGCTTGACTGCGAGACCTACAAGTCGAGCAGGGTCGAAAGACGGGCTTAGTGATCCGGTGGTTCCGCATGGAAGGGCCATCGCTCAACGGATAAAAGCTACCCCGGGGATAACAGGCTTATCTCCCCCAAGAGTCCACATCGACGGGGAGGTTTGGCACCTCGATGTCGGCTCATCGCATCCTGGGGCTGTAGTCGGTCCCAAGGGTTGGGCTGTTCGCCCATTAAAGCGGTACGCGAGCTGGGTTCAGAACGTCGTGAGACAGTTCGGTCCCTATCCGTCGTGGGCGTAGGAAATTTGAGAGGAGCTGTCCTTAGTACGAGAGGACCGGGATGGACACACCGCTGGTGTACCAGTTGTTCTGCCAAGAGCATCGCTGGGTAGCTATGTGTGGACGGGATAAGTGCTGAAAGCATCTAAGCACGAAGCCCCCCTCAAGATGAGATTTCCCATTACGCAAGTAAGTAAGATCCCTCAAAGACGATGAGGTAGATAGGTTCGGGGTGGAAGCGTGGCGACACGTGCAGCTGACGAATACTAATCGATCGAGGACTTAACCAAATTTGTTTAACGTAACAATGTCGTTTATCCAGTTTTGAGTGAACAAACACTCTATATATGAGGGTTTCAAGATACAAGCAGTGCTAGGAAACAAGTGAGAGAAGGAAGGAACGTACTAACGTACGTGACTGAAGGATCGAATGAAGTTGACAACGCAATGCGCCGTATATTGAAAGCCGAATGAGTCTAGTGATGATGGCGAAGAGGTCACACCCGTTCCCATACCGAACACGGAAGTTAAGCTCTTCAGCGCCGATGGTAGTTGGGGGTCTCCCCCTGTGAGAGTAGGACGTCGCTGGGCACCAAAGAAAAAGTCGTTACCGAGAATTGGTAGCGGCTTTTTTTGTATAAATAAATAAGCCGTAGGCAGTCTTTCTCTATAAAGAAGCATGCGAGAAAGTAGAGGGGCAAAGAGTTCAAGGAAGCAAACGAGAGAGACTCGGAGCGTATAACATACGCGAGAATTGAACGAGAGCGGCTGACGAAGAAATCTGCTGACCATCTGCTTTCGCAGCCCCGGACACGGAAGTAAAGCTCTTGCGCCGATGGTAGTTGGGGGTCTCCCCCTGTGAGAGTAGGACGTCGCTGGGCACCAAAGAAAAAGTCGTTACCGAGTAATTGGTAGAGACTTTTTTGTATTTAGAAATAAGCCGTAGGCAGTCTATCTCTATAAAAAAGTATGCGAGAAAGTAGAGGGGCAAAGAGTTCAAGGAAGCAAACGAGAGAGACTCGGAGCGTATAACATACGCGAGAATTGAACGAGAGCGGCTGACGAAGAAATCTGCTGACCATCTGCTGTTGCAGCCCCGGACACGGAAGTAAAGCTCTTGCGCCGATGGTAGTTGGGGGTCTCCCCCTGTGAGAGTAGGACGTCGCTGGGCACCAAAGAAAAGTCGTTACCGAATTATCGGTAACGGCTTTTTTGTATTTAGAAATAAGCCATAAGCAGTCTATCTCTATAAGAATGTATGCGAGAAAGTAGAGGGGCAAAGAGTTCAAGGAAGCAAGCAAGAGAGACTCGGAGCGTATAACATACGCGAGAATCGAACGAGTGCAGCTGTCATTAGGAGATGAAAAATCACTGGGCACCAAAGACAAAGTCGCTACCGAGATAGGTAACGGCTCTTTTATCTATTACTAAAGTTTTTAATTTCCTTCAACTGTTCTATTGTTACTCTCCTTTATTCGATTATTAAATTATTTTAATTACTTGCTGTTTTACAACTTAACAGACAGAATATGAAGTAACTACATTTATATAGGAGGGACAAAGTGGTAGTAATATTAGCAGTAGATGATGACATACATACACTTGAATTAATCTCTATTTATTTATCTCAATCTGGATACCGCGTTATTAAAGCTAAAAATGGAAAAGAAGGGTTAGACATATTGGAACATGAACTCCCTGATTTAGCAATTATAGATGTCATGATGCCTATAATGGATGGTTTTCAATTAACTAAAATAATACGCGAACAATATAATATTCCAGTATTACTCTTAACAGCAAAAGGGAAACTTGAGGATAAAGAAAAAGGATATATTGCTGGATCGGATGACTATTTAGTAAAACCGTTTGAACCAAAAGAATTATTATTTCGTATCCGCGCTATTTTAAGAAGATATGATAAAACGAGTGATGTTAATATTCGGATTGGCAATATGTTAATTAATAGGAAAAGCTTCGAGGTTCAGGTTGGAGAAGAGGTACTAGTTTTACCTTTAAAGGAGTTTGAACTACTGTCCAAATTAGCTTCTAAGCCAAACCAAGTCTTTACTCGAGATCAATTAATAGAAACAGTGTGGGGAGTTGATTTTGAAGGAGACGAACAAACATTAAGCGTTCATATTAAAAGGATAAGAGAGCGATTAACTAAATTAGAGACAGCAATTCAGATTACTACAGTTCGTGGAATTGGTTATAAATTGGAAGAGTCTATATGATGAGAACTTTATATAGTAAGTTCGTTTGGATAACATTGCTCATAATGTTATCGAGTGGAACATTAGGATTTATGATAGTAAATACATACTACCATCAAAATCTAAAGGAAAAGAATGATGAAAAAAATGTATTAGTCGCGAAATCAATCGTTGAAAGTATTAATATGGCTAATATAAATGAACTGGACCCCTTTCTCCATTCAATTGGCAATACTGGATATCAGTTATACATCGTAAACGAGGATGGGGAAGAAAGAGCTTACGGAGGCGAGTTTCGCGTTGAGGAGATTAATACATCAATTGTTGAAAATGTTATAAACGGGGAAACGTACCACGGTATGAGAGAGTTCCCTAAAGAAACATTTATTACCGGTTATTTTTCTAATGAATTAACGAATACGGTTGGTGTGCCATTTACCTATGAAGGAAAAAAGTATGCCCTGTTCCAACGACCGAATATTAAATTCTTATTTAATGAGATTCATCTGTTGTTAGGCGGATTAGTAGTAATAATGATTATTTTAAGTGTGATAGCAATGTTGATAGTTGCGAAGATAATGATTGATCCGTTAACTAAATTGACAATAGCGACAAATAGAATTGCAAATGAGGATTTCCATGCAGAGTTACCAGTCTATCAGCGTGATGAAATAGGACAACTTGCAGATAGCGTTCGAAACATGGCAATGCAGCTGGATGCTAGCGATCGTTACAAAAAAGAATTTATCTCTAGGGTATCCCATGATTTTCAAACACCGCTATTGAATATACAAGGTTACGCTCATCTACTGAAAAGTGGAGAGCTAAGTGGAAATGATCATTTAAAGTACGTTACGATTATTCAACAAGAGTCAAAACGACTCTCCAATGTTATGAAGCAGTTATTAGTTCTTACTTCGTTTGATCAAGTAAATAGCCGTACAAAAAAAGAAGTCTTTTCACTAGATATACAGTTAAAAGAAGTCATTCAAAAGTTTAGATGGTTACTCGATGAAAAAGAAATATCTATTAATATAAAGATAAAACCGGTAAATATATACGGTGAAAGTGAAATGCTTGAATATGTTTGGGAGAATCTTCTTTCTAATGCTATAAAGTATAATCGTTCTCCGGGGGAAATACATATTACTTTAGAAGAAAGTGAAGAATGTGTAATCGCCACAATTCAAGATACTGGCAGTGGGAATAAGCAGACAAAATACAACCAATGGACGGAAAGGTTTTATAGGGAGGATGAAGCTCGTTCAACGCAAATTGAGGGAAGTGGACTAGGCTTAGCGATTGTACAGGAAGTAATTCAATCACATGAAGGAGAACTTTCTTTTGAAAGTATAGAACCTCATGGCACTAAAGTAATCATCCGATTAAAAAAGCTGTAATTATCTGTTCATCTTCCGTTCACTTTCAACTTGTATAGTGCCTCTTATAAGGAAATACAATAGGAGGTACAGATATGAGAAATAAACGGAACTGGTTAGTTATTATCATTAGTTGGCTAATGGTAGTAGGATTACTTTCACTCTTTGCTCCTTCCAGTAAAGAAGTTGCAAGTACATCAAAAAATGCAGGACTTCCAGACACGGCTATATCCATTCAAGCAGATAAAGTTATTAAAGAAAACTTTTCTAGTAACGAAGGAATACCTTTAATTATTGTTTTTGAAAGTAATAAAGCTACCAATGATGAAGAAATTCAAAGAGTATTAGAATTAATGGAACAAAATTACTCTAGTATTCCGAAGTTTTCTAAGATTCCTATGGAGCAACGAGATTCTTTTGTATCCGAAGATAAAAAGACTTTCTTTGTGCCACTAATTTTAGAAGGACAGCTAGAAAGCAAAGAGATTCATGAAAAAGTAAGTGAAATAAAAGAAAACATATCTAATATAATCCCGTCAGATTTTAATACTTATTATACGGGACCCGCTGGCATAGCTAGCGATACAATCGAGCTTTTTTCGCAGGCTGATGTAGTATTACTTCTAGCTACAGTAGTGATTATTTTTATCATATTAATCGTAATTTATCGCTCACTCATTCTTGCTATCATTCCACTTATCGGAGCTGGAATTGTGTATGGAGTAGTGGATAGAGTAATAGGTCTTACTGGGAAATTCACATCCATTACGATTGAAAACCAGGCACTCTCAATTATGATGATTTTATTGTTTGCCGTCGTTACTGATTATTCACTACTACTTTATGCCCGTTATAAAGAAGAACAGGATATGAAAGTGGCACTTGCTCGAACAAGAGAAACAATATTGTTTAGTGGAGGTACTATTCTAGCGGGTGTTGCAACACTTGCTATTGCAGTTTATGAACCGTATCGTAATTTTGCTCCAGTGTTTGTGATTGCAGTAGTTATCATGTTAATCGCGGGACTTACATTATTACCAGCGTTGTTTGCGGTAGTGAAAGTACCAAAAAAGAAAGAAGCTAAAACTAAAATTTGGGCTAATGCCGGTAATGTTAGTACGAAAAAACCATGGACAGTAGCGATACCGATCCTGTTACTGCTAGGGATTGGCACTTGGCATTCAACTACAATTATTTATTCATATGATTTGCTGGCATCTTTCCCTGAAGAGTTATCTTCCAGAGAAGGTTTTACAAAGCTAGGAGAAGCATTTTCAGAAGGAGAAATAGCTCCAACGACAATTCTAATAAAATCAAAAGACGAGAAAGTGGTTGCAGATGTTCAAGAGAAATTAGAAGATAGACCACTTGTTAGTCAGGTAAGGCCATCGTCTTCAGAAAGTAATAAGTACACACAGTTTTCTATCATATTAAAAGTAAATCCTTATAGCAAAGAAGCTCTAAATGAAGTGGAAACGATTAGAGAAAAATTAGAAGATCAACAGGTTTTAGTAAGTGGAGAGACAGTAAAACAGGTAGATATTCGTAATATTAACAAGAGAGATACGGCACTCGTAATGGGGTTAATGACGGTATTGATCGGATTAATGCTTGCTTTACAAACTAGATCGATTCGAGCATCGATGTTGATGATGTTATCCATTTTACTGTCCTTCGGAGCAGCGTTAGGATTCTCCACATGGACTTTTGACTTCTTCTTTGGGTATACGTCTTTTAGTTATCGAATTCCCCTTTACACATTTGTATTTTTGGTAGCGCTAGGGGTAGATTATTCAATTATGTTAATGAGTAGATTGAAAGAAGAACGCAAACAGTATGAGGAACAGGAAGCGATTGCGAAAACGGTTGAAAAAACAGGAGGTGTTATTTCTTCTGCAGGATTAATACTTGCGGGTACATTTGCTGTTTTAATATCACAGCCAGTCATGGAGCTTAAACTATTTGGTTTTGCCGTCGCAGTTGGTGTACTGTTGGATACGTTTATCGTTCGACCGTTATTATTACCAGCGTTATTATCAATCACGATTAAAAAATAGGGGGAAATGATTATGCAAGAAAAATGGAGTTTACGATTAATACGTGCAGGAGCATTATTTGGTTTACTGGGGGCCTATCTAGGTTCTCATATGGCAGGGGCGGGATCTTATGCACTCCGTCCTATACATGCCCATATTTTATTGGTGGGATGGTTATCATTGTTTGTTTATGGGCTATTTTATAAACTGTATAAGATTAAGTCTCCTAAGCTAGTAGCAATCCATGGTACGACCGCTATTATAGGAGCAATTGGATTGACATCGGGTATGTATTTACAGTTTATACACCCTTTCCAAATAGATGAGACCTTTGCGTTGATCACGTATATTGTAGGCGGCACGATATTGTTGATTAGTTTTGCTATATTTGTTTTAGTGACTTTTAAAGTAGAGAAAAGTAGAAGCGCCATTTAATCTGTAGTTCTGCAATTTTATTTAAACTTACTATCTTTACCATCCACTCCACTTCTGTTATATTAGTTGTATAACAGAAGTGGAGGAATTAGTATGAGGAGATTATCAATTGTTTTTTGTTCGTTAGCAATTGTCTTTTTATTGCTTACTGCGTGTGTTAAAGAAAAAGAGGAGGCGTCAGAGATGGGTTCATTAGAAAACATAGAAGGTGTATGGGAAGGGACCATTGATACTCCCAATCAACCCCTACCAATTATCATTGAGTTTGGATTAGATAAAGGGAAGATTAGTATTCCAGTACAAGGAGTAAGCAATTACCCACTAACAAATGTGAAACTAGATGAATCGGACGTTTTTTTTAGCATGAATATTCAAGGTCAGAATTTAACCTTTAATGGTAAAGTGGAACAAGAAAATATAACGGGAACATTTACTCAGCAAGGGCAGGCATTTCCTTTTAAATTGGTGAAGGGAAGTAAAGAGGAAGAAGTAGAAAAAGATAGGTTGATAGAAGTGAAGGTAGAAGATGGAACCATGTCTGGTCAATTGGAAATTCCTAAAGGAGAAGGACCTTTCCCTCTTATGGTTATTATTGCTGGTTCTGGTCCTACTGATCGAAACGGAAACTCGATAGCATTGCCTGGAAAAAATAATAGTTTGAAGATGCTTGCTGAGGAGTTAGCAGGTAATGGGATCGCAACTATCCGCTATGACAAGCGGGGAGTTGGAATCAATACGAGCTTAGCGGGCGGGGAAGAAGATTTACGATTTGACCAATATATTGATGATGCTACTGCATGGGTCCAGTTTGCCAAAGGTGATGAACGCTTTTCAAAGGTTGGAGTAATTGGCCATAGCGAGGGCTCTTTAATTGGAATGGTGGCTAGCCATAAAGCAGATGCAGATACGTTCATTTCCATTGCTGGAGCTGGTAGACCAATTGATCAGATACTTCTTGAACAACTACAAGCTCAACTTCCAGAGAACCTATTGGAAGAATCCACTAATATTCTTGAAAAATTAAAACAAGGTGAGCAAGTAAAGACAGTAAGTCAGGAATTGCAAAGTGTATTCCGCCTATCGGTTCAACCATATATGATTTCCTGGCTTCAATATGACCCAGCGGAACAACTGCAAAAGTTTACTAGGTCAGTACTAATAGTAAATGGAAATTTAGATATTCAAGTCCCCATAAAAGATGCAGAGCTATTACATCAAGCAAAAGAAGATTCAGATTTACTCATTGTTGATAAGATGAACCATGTGTTGAAAGAAGCCCCTGCTGATAGAGAAGGAAATATCGCTGCCTATTCAAATCCGGATCTTCCGTTAGCGGAGGGCTTAATAGATGGTATAGTTAGCTACTTACAAGCACATGTGAAATAAAGTAACAGTTGATTATAAAATGAGAAACAATTAAAAAACAAAAAGAGTCTAAATTCGCATATGAATTTAGACTCTTTTTGTTTACGCTTATAAAGCGGTTTGTCGCTTTTTGTTTTTCGAAATAGTGGCTAATGTTGGAATACACATACCAACTAAAATCACGACTATTCCTAAAATCTGTAGCCATGATAATGCCTCGCTTAACACAAGTACTGAAACGATTACAGCCACTGGTAACTCCATGGCACTTAATATAGAAGAAACCGCGCCTCCCACTTTAGGTACTGCAATAACAAAGAAGTAAATTGGGATGATGATACCTAGTAATCCAAGGGCTAGTCCATAAAACAGTAATGGCTCCGTAAATAGTTTTCCATTCCACATAATTTCCGGACTTTGGAAGAAGGAAATCATTAGTGCTGCTATAAAGGAAACAAATAATAAACGAGTTGTTGTATTCATGCCTTCGACTTGCTTAGTGTTAACATTCATATTCAAGGAGAATGAAACAGCAGCAGCAAAACCATAAACCCAGCCTCTCCAGTCAATTCCACTTAAGTCGACATCCAGTATTCCAGCAGCTAAGATAGTACCTAAAAATAAGATAATAAGAGAAATCGTCTCTGCTCTAGATGGAAGTCTTTTTCTAATAATACAATCGATTAGCGTTCCAATCCATGTAAATTGGAATAGCATAACAACTGCAAGGGAAGCAGGTAGGTATATAAGTGACATACCATAAACGATTCCCGTCGTAGCAGTAAACACACCTGCCAATAAAATAATTTTAAAGCCTCCATATAAACGAGGCAGTTTTCGTTGCGTTAGTAAATATATTACTAATGCCAAAAGAAATCCAACGATATATTGACTAGAAATCGCTTCCGAAGCCGTGTAGCCATCTCCGATTGCTAGTTTAACCATAGTTGATAAAGTCCCATAACTGCTTGCTGCAAACACAACCATTAGGGGATAAATCCATAATTTCATAAAAATTTCTCCTTTAATCTGCGAAAACGGTTTTCACCATATGATGAAAAGGCTCACCAATAATTGTCCAAGGACATAGGGTAACAAATCCTAAACGATTATACAAGCGGATAGCAGCATCTTTTTCAAGCTCCACATTCAAGGATAGTTTCCCGCCCCCAGAATCTTTCACTAATTGCTCTGCGTAGCTTAATAATTTTGTACCTATACCATGTCCACGATATGTCGGGTCAACTACAACTGTATCGATATACCATTCTCCAGGTGCAGTTTCTGGGTCTATTGTGACAGCAGTACCTTTTTTATTAGAAAGGTATGCTTCTAAATTTGCATCTAGGATAATTGCCTGCTCGGCAGTATAAAATACCAATACCCCTGCGACATGTCCATTCATTTCTGCAATATACGTATTTAAATAAGAGTGTCGATTATCCGTACGTGTAAATAGTTGTATAAATTCATTGTATATGGCAGTTTTTTCTGTTTCTCCAGTCATCTGCCTCGAGATGTCTCCGATAGCCTCCATTATAAGTGGGATAGCCTCGGTTGCATCTTCTTTGTAAGCTTTTCTAATCAATACTTCCATTATATATTCACCTTCCAACTTTTCATTATACCATAGCGACTCTTAAAGTACTTAAAGTCAGTAGAGGGTAAATAATAATAGAAAGATTTGAAAATATTTGAAACTTCTCTGTTCTATATGTAGTAGAATAGAAGAGAGAGGGGGAATAACAGTGGAATGGGATTCAGTACCTTGGTTGCTCATCTTACCTGTACTAATAATTCAATTATTATTAGTCGTGGTAGCACTGATTGATCTGTTACGCGTAAAGAATACCAATGGATCAAAGTGGATGTGGGCGATTATTATTATTTTAATCAGTATCATTGGACCTGTTATTTATTTTATAGTTGGGAGACGAAATGAATGAAAACATTACTTCATGTTCAGGGGCTAACAAAGGATTACGGGAATGAAAAAGCAGTAGATCAAATTACTTTTTCACTAAATAAAAACACTGCAACCGCTTTAATTGGACCAAACGGTGCTGGAAAGACAACTACTCTGTCTATACTAGCCGGACTATTAAGACAAACAAGTGGAACAGTAGTGATTGATGGGGACTTAAAAGGAGATAGTCGAAAAGAGATAGGATTCTTACCACAATATCCTCAATTTTTTTCGTGGTTAACAGCACTTGAATTTATTGAAATGGTAGCAAAGTTGAGTGGACTAGATGGAAAATTCACTAAATCACAAGCAATAAGAACATTAGACTTTGTTGGCTTAGGCGATGCTAAAAATAAAAAAACAGGAACATTCTCTGGTGGGATGAAACAACGACTAGGTTTAGCCCAAGCAATTGTGCATAAACCAGGGTTACTTTTACTTGATGAGCCTGTTTCTGCCTTGGATCCAGTGGGAAGACGAGAAGTTTTGAATTTATTAAAAGAACTACAAGAACATACAACCATTTTATATTCTACCCATATTTTAAATGATGCAGAGGAAATGACCGACCAGTTGTTATTTTTAAGAAAAGGGCAACTAGTGGAGCAAGGATCGTTAAAGGAAGTAAGAGACAAGTATGCAAATCCATTATTTAAAATTCTCTTTTCGGATTCGGAGGAAGCAGCAAAGTTTATCGAAATCGCTCCATGGCCTGCTAGACAGGAGAATGAGATTGTTTACATTCATCTTTTGGAAAACAAACCACTGATGAATGAGGTATTACAAGTACTTGCTAATAGTAACTTACGATTATCAAGGGTAGAGCGAGCATCAGCCAGCTTAGAAGAAATATTTTTACAGGTGGTGAATAAGCATGAATAATTTCTCTATACTATTTCAAAAAGAGTGGCGTGAAAATGTACGAAACTTTAAGATTCTTTGGATACCACTTGTATTTATCTTATTCGGTATTTCCGAACCATTAATGTATCATTATTTACCGCAAATTTTAAATGCTGTTGGAAATATGCCAAGTGATATGGTGTTTCCATTGCCAGATTACACACCTGAACAAATAATTATGTCAACAATTGGTCAGTATCAATTTATAGGGATGTTAATTGTAGCGTTTGGATTTGCAGGAATCATTGCTAGAGAACGCAGAAATGGAACAGCAACTATGTTATATGTAAGACCGATTGCTTATACTAGTTATGTGTTTAGTAAGCTAGCCATTATGTGTATCTTAATTATTGGAAGCGCATGTATTGGTCTTTTAGCAAATGTCTATTATACGTATATTTTGTATGGAGCAGTAGATGCAGTTGCGTTTATTGGATTCTTAGGAACGTATAGCATCTGGTTATTATTTGCAATTAGTGTTGTTATTTGTGCCAGTTCGGCTTTTCCTACAGGAATTGCTTCTGTTATATCAATTTTTTTGTTGGTAGTCCTGCAATTAGTGGATGGTCTGCTTGGTGCTTACTGGACCATTTCACCTTGGAAGTTACCAATGTATGCAGGACAAATTTTAACTGGAAGTTTTGACAAAACACCGTATTTATGGAGTTTAACTGTAACAATAATGATGGTTGTATTGTTAATAGTAGGAGCCATATATATAGCTAAGAGAAATGTAGCTAAAGCAAAAATATAATGATGGGTAGTGATTTAGATGGTGGCTCGTAATTCTGATCGATTTATTGTATCCTACAACCGACTTGACCAATTGATGAAGGATCTGATTGGTACAAATGAGCATATGGCATTTTTTCGTTTAATTGATTTTGCTAAAAAGAAAAACGCCATTATTAGAAGATATGAAGCAGATTTACGGGAGTATGGGGACTTAAGAAACGCCATAATACATCATCGTACATCTTTAGAATTTGCTATTGCTGAACCTCATGATGAAGTTGTGACAAAAATGGAAGAAATCGAAAGCGCATTAGCAAAACCGATTACAGTTGCTCAAATGTTCCAGACAGATGTGACGATTTTTCAAGAGACAGATTCCCTTAGTTACGCACTAAAGGTTATAAAAGATAAAAAGTACAATCAATTTCCTGTATACAGTGGGAAAACATTTAAAGGACTTGTTACCCCGGTAGGCATTACTATGTGGATGGCTAGAAAAGTGGATTCAGAATCCTTTTCGAGAAAAAGAACGATGTTATCGGAAATACTAGCACATGAAAGTACTAGAGATAATCATCGTTTTATACAAGCAGAGGCATCCGTTTTCGAGGCTGTAGAGATTTTTAAGTCATCTGTAGTGAAGGGCAGACGTTTAGAAGCACTTCTTATTACAGAAGATGGGAAATCCAGCGATAAATTAATAGGGATTGTAACTCCTATGAGTTTACTGAAGATAGAATAATTCTTATGGGGTAGTCTTTTTCTTAGAAACTGTCATAATATTAATGTAGACACTAAAGTGCCTAACGAAAGTTGAAAAGGGGGGATATAATGGATTCTTTAGAGAAAGTGCAAGAACAGGGCTATGAGAACCATGAAAAAACTAGTAAAGACATGTCCGTTGGAGATTGGTTAATAACAATGCTTATACTAATCATACCAATCGTCAATCTTGTTATGCTGTTCATCTGGGGATTTGGGAATCCTGATCCAAGACGTAATTATGCACGAGCGTCACTTATTTGGATGGCAATTGGTATCGGACTTATGATTATTTTTTATGGAGCAGTATTGGCATTTATTTTATCTTTCAATAATTATTAATTATTTCCTGGGAAATAACATAGTTCGACATAAAAGAGTGTTCCTTCGTATAAGAAGGAATGCTCTTTTTGATGTTATACTAAGAAAAGCGGAAGGTGCCCTGTGCCTTATCAGTTTGTCTGAAGCGTCTCGAGAGGATGGCATCTGGAGTAAGAAAGAAACATTAAAAAGGAGATGGCATAGATGAAAGTTGCACTCTTTGGAGCAACCGGACGTGTGGGAAATGCTATTCTCACGTTATTATTAGAAAAAAATATAAAAGTTACCGCATTAGTAAGAAATCCTGAAAGAGTGCAACCTCAGGATGGTTTAACCGTCCTACAAGGCGATGCAAGAAATATTGAGGATATAATAGAAACCCTTGCAGGAGTGGATGCAGTTATAAGTGCACTCGGCACCGATAAAACAAGTGTCTTAACAGATTCCATCACACATATAATTTCTATTATGCATAAGCGGCAACTAAAGCGAATTATTACAATTGGTACTGCAGGAATATTGGATAGTAGAGAAGAACCAGGTTTTCTAAGATATCAATCACCTGAATCTAAGCGTAAATCTACAACAGCTGCGAAAGAACACCATAAAGTGTTTGAATCATTAAAAGCTAGTTCACTAGATTGGACAATTGTTTGTCCGACATATTTACCATCTGGAGCAGCAACAGAAGAATATATTGTACTGAGAGATAAGCTGCCAACAGAAGCGATACAAACCACAACAGGAGATACCGCTTTATTCACTGTAAATGAGCTATTGAAGAATGAACATATTGGCTACCGAGTAGGAATCATGAGTCCACAATATTAGGAGAAAATAAATGAAGAAATTTTTAATGTTTATCGTAGCGGTTATCATTCTACTGTACATAAGTAATAGTTGGATTCAGACTACTGAAATTAGCGTAGAGTCGGATAGAGTTCCTACTAGTTTCGATGGAGTAAAGATACTGCAAATTTCTGACTTACATGATGCAACTTTCGGAGATAATCAGGAAAAACTAGTAAAGAAAGTAAAAAAAACAGACCCGGAGCTTATTTTTATAACTGGAGACCTTATAGATAGTAACCGATATAACTTAGACCAAAGTTTAGAATTGGTAAGACAGATTGTGGATCTTGCTCCCATCTATTATGTGACGGGAAATCATGAAATCGCTACTAATGATATCGAGAATATAAAGAATTCATTAACTGAACTAGGGGTAAATGTACTTTCTAATGAGGAACAAATAATTGAGCATAAAGGGGAAGATATTCGTATCATTGGTATTGAAGATCCTCTTAATGGGATTCTAGTGAATGAGGCTTTAAGTCAATTTGAGGAGAGTGATTTATTCACTCTCGTGCTATCCCATCGGCCAGAGACCTTTCAAGATTACGTTGATTACAAAATGGATGTTGTTTTTTCTGGACATGCACATGGAGGACAGTTTCGACTTCCAGGTCTAGGAGGGCTAGTTGCACCAGGACAGGGTCTATTCCCGAGCTATACAGCGGGAATGTACAGCGAAAATACTACACGTATGATTGTAAGTAGAGGACTAGGGAATAGTGCTATTCCTGTAAGAATATTCAACTCACCAGAAATCGTTGTGGTAACCTTAAAAAGCTTGTAAATAAAAAGACCGCTGAATAGAGTATATTGTCAGCGGTCCTGCTTTTATCAATAATCTTTTTTACGGTCGTGGCGATCTTTTATTTCTCCAACTTCTTTTTGAACTTCACCTTTTAATTTATCTATTTTACCCTCTGCTTGCAATTTATGATCGTCGGTTGCATTACCAAATTGGTCTTTTGCTTCTCCTTTAGTTTTGTTCACTGCACCTTTTACTTTGTCGGATAATCCACTCATGTATATTCCTCCTCCAAATTTATTAACTCTACTTTTTATTTACCCTGGAAGAGGAAATCTAAACTTACTCTATTATTTCAAACTCTTGCAGCATAGCGTAGAATCTTGCACCATGGCCTTCTGCTGCCTCTAAAAAGTATTTCTCCGTAATGATAAAGCTCCCGCCATTTAAATTATCAATAACATATACGTTTGTAACAGGGCTATCCCATTCCGATCCGCTAATGCCGTGTAATTTAAAGCTATCTAATGGTTCTGTAACAGATTCTGCCGTCACTTTAGTATATTCTGAAGCAAGCTCTGTTTTTAGAGCAGATATCATTGTCTCAGGGGAAACGTCCTTATATTGTTTTATTTCCATTGATACTTCTGGATACCTTTCTTCTAGTGGTTCTTTTGTTGTGATAACATCAGATTCTTCGCCTTTCACAAGCTTATAACGCTCTTCATCGATATAAATAATGTACTCGGAATCTTTTCCTTCCTGCAGGTTTACATCTGTTTCTTCTTCGCTTCCTTCAATACTTTGAATAATCTCTTTTTCTGGAACGAATATATCTTTAATTTGTTTAATAAAAGCACTGCCTGATTCCGTTTGTGTGCTAAACAAAATCATTACACCAGCAGCTGCAGCAATAACAATTGGAATTACCTTCGATTTCTTTTTCACTTTTTTATCCCTTCTGCTTTTCGATTGGAAAAGCTCTTGATCTATATGGTTCCAAATTTCATCCTTTAATGTAGAAGAAGTTTCCTCCGTATGATCAAAGATCTCTTTTTTTACTCGCTTATCAAATTGATCCATTATTGGCTTCCCTCCATTTCTATCATCTCTAATTGAGTCTTTAACAAGTTTCTCCCATTAAATAGCCTGGATTTCACAGTATTATGATTCAAATTTAAAATAGCAGCAATTTCTTTTTCCGAAAAGCCTTTTATATATTTCAGTAATATAGGAATACGATATAAGTCAGCCATATTTTGAATCACGCTATACAAGTCCGACAGATTCTCTTTCGAATGCTCAGTCAGTAGTTCATTATCTTCCATTGTAGAAGTATCCACTGAGGGGGTCTTTTTCTCTTTATTTATGATACGATAACACTCATTTACTAAAATGCGATAAAACCATGCATCAAATGATAAACTGGAATTATAGGAAGATATATTGCGGTATACTCTTATAAAAGTTTCTTGCACGGCATCCTTTGCATGTTCATCATTTCTAGTAATTGCTTTTGCTGTTCGAATCGCGTAATTTTCATACGTATCATAGAACTGTTTAAAAGCATCACGACTGCCATTTCTAATTCCTTCTAAGATGTCATCATTCATGTACGCTTTTTCACTCCTTTCACTATATATACCCTGCGAGTTGGCAAAAAGTTTAGTCCAAAATAAAAAAAGCTCAAAGCAATTTGCTTTAAGCTTGTACCATTATTATTTAAACCATCCTTTTTCTTTAAATCTAGAAATAGCTTCTATTCGATTTCCAACGTCTAGTTTATCTAAAATGACGGAGATATAGTTGCGGACAGTACCAGTTGTGATAAACAGCTCACTTGCAATTTCTTTAGTGTTTTTTCCATTTGCGATTAACCCCAGCACCTGACTTTCGCGGTCTGTAAGTGGATTTTCCTCTTCGTAAGCCATGTCAACAAGCTCAGGAGCATATATTCGACGACCATCCATGATTACACGAATAGAATTTGCTAGCTCTTCACTTGGACTATCCTTCAATAAGTATCCATTAACGCCCGCTTTACGTGCACGTTCAAAATAACCAGACCTTGCGAATGTGGTTAAGATAATCACTTTACAATCACTTTCTTTTAGTTCCTCTGCTGCATCCAATCCAGTTTTGATAGGCATCTCAATATCCATAATACAAACGTCTGGTTGTAATTGTTCAATTAGTTTCAATACTTCTTCACCATTATTTGCTTTTCCAACAACTTTCATATCCTCTTCTAGATCGAGTAGCGATCCAAGAGCACCTAGTACCATTCGCTGATCTTCTGCAATGACAATTCGTATCATGTCTATTATTCCTCCTGACTGGGTTGTTGTATAACGTTAGGAACACGTATATTCAATGTAGTACCGTTTTTTGAATGAATGTCTAATGTTCCATTCACAAATTCTAGTCGTTCTTTAATACCTATAAGACCATGTCCCTTTGACAGACTTTTTTTCTCTTCTAATCCTTTACCATTGTCATATACCTTTAGCAATGTTTCCTTCGCCGATTGTTTAATGGATATTGAGCAGGAAGTAGCGCCACTATGCTTTACTACATTATTTACTGCTTCTTTTAAACACATACTGAGAACATTTTCTACTAGTAGAGGTGTATTCACTAATTTAGATGAGCCAGTAACGGTGCACTTTATTTGCGCGGCATTTAGGATTTGATTGATCCGGAATAGTTCCTCTTCCAGTTTTGTTCCACGCATATTTGTTACGAGTTCTCGAACTTCTTTTAAGACTGAACGTGCCGTCTGGTTTATATCCAATATTTCAGTTTTAGCAGCTTCAGGGTTTTTTTCAATCAATCGGCTGGCCAAATCACTTTTCAGCCCGATAAGGGAGAGCTTTTGTCCAAGTGTGTCATGCAAATCTCGTGCAATTCGCTCTCTTTCCTCAACTATAGTATACTGAGAAATTTTGATTTGCGCTTCTTCTAATTGACCTTCCAGTGCTTCACGCTGATTTCGTGTATATGTATTAAAGGGCAACAGAATAACTCCGATTAAACAAACTATAAGAAACGGTAGATGAGAGAGAAATAAGTCGGTTTGGATGAAAAAACCTATAATAACGGCCGCAATAGTTGCTACTAAATGAATACTATAAATAACAAAGAAGCTCAATCGTCTTTTTATATTCCCAATGAAAAAGGATAAGAAAATGGAGAAGTATATGTAACCATATAAATAAGTCATCCAAACACTGATGGAGATTTCTAAAGCAACGAAAAAATATAATAACCAGCCTTTAGTAGAAAAAGATAGGCGGTAGGAAATAAAAAATAATAACGTCAGTGCTAACCCTATAACAATCTCTACTGGACCCGTAGATCTAAATATAAAAAAGAATGGAAAGATACAAAAAACAATCCAAGCATAAATACTTAACCAAGGATATTTGGGAAATATTTGATACCATTTGGGCAATTATCTCACCTCTTCTAGTTAAACTTTTCTCCATTATAATGCAAAAACCATTCCTAGGTAATTCTGGGAATGGTTTTTGCAGAATTTTACTTACTTTCAAAGGTTGAGTTTTTTGAATCTAACTTTACAGCTCGATTAGAATTATTTAATAAGTGTTTTATCTGTTTAAAGTTCACAAAACTCTTATTGTCTTCATCGAATAGTCGGAAATGGATAGACTCCAAACTCTTACGTAGGTTAATTGTAGTAGCTTTGTGTAAAGGAGGGGTAGAATCATGAGCTTTTTCTAAGTTATAGTTAGGAACACGTGGACTTAGATGGTGCACATGGTGGAATCCAATATTTCCAGTTACCCATTGTAAAATCCTAGGTAACTTATAATAAGAACTTCCCTCTATAGCAGCTTTTACATAATCCCACTCGGACTCATCTTCGAAATAAGAATCCTCAAATTGATGCTGAACATAAAATAACCAAATTCCTAATGAACCAGCAACGAAGAGTATAGTTCCTTGAATGATCGCAAATGCCTGCCATCCGATTAACCAAATCATTAATGCATAAATAACAATTACTGAAATATTAATGAGATACGTATTGTTACGTTCTTTGCCACGAGCACCTTTACGGTTAATACGATTGCTAACTAAGAAAAGTAACGCCGGTCCTAAACCGAACATAACGATAGGATTTCTATATAGTCGATACGAAAGTCGCTTCATTGGAGATGCTTCAATATATTCTTCAACAGTCATCATCCAAATATCGCCGACTCCACGTTTATCTAAATTTCCACTAGTAGCATGGTGGATATTATGCTCACGTTTCCATTTTTCATAAGCGAAGAGCGTAATGATTCCTGTGATAGTTCCAGTAATATCATTGGCTTTTTTATTTTTAAAGAAAGATCCATGTGTACAATCATGAAAGATGATAAAAATACGAACGACAAACCCAGCAGCGATAACAGATAAAGCAACGGTTAGCCAAACAGATACATCTAAACTTATATATGCTAAAAACCATAGAATTAAAAATGGTGGAATAGTGTTAATTAGTTGGACAATACTCTTTTTTAACTCCGAGTTTTCAAAAGGCTTTACATTTTTACGTAATTCAAGCGTTTTTTCTCTGCTCATTGTATTCCTCCTATTAAGAATTATTATCTTAATAATAAGGAAAATCGAAAATTAGTAGTAGGCATAAACGTCAAGTCATAAGTATGACAAGTGTCATATAGGACATATAGGTTATATTACTTTAGTAACTGGCTATTGTCTTTTTAGATATTCTTTCTTATTCAATTTTCGAGCCAAAAAAGCTGACCAAAGGTTCGGCCAGCTTTTAAATAAACATATTAACGATCTTTTTTCAACAAACGTAATGTTTCATCGAATAGAATTTTTCAAGTGTGATAATAACATTCAAAACCCTTGATATAACTCAATTTCAGTAATGTTTATTGAAGATTCCACAATGGACTGAATACCAATTTGAATACCAAATATCAAAAATTGATGTATTTAGCGAACTTCTCAGCAGTGTTATCTTTCATCTTTTGAGTAACATGCGTATACACATTCATGGTCGTTTTTATATCAGTATGGCCAATGCGATCTTGCACATCTTTTATACTTGCTCCAGCTTCAAATAGAAGAGAAGCATGAGTATGTCTAAATCCATGGATAGTAATGTGCGGAAATTCATATTTCTTTATCAAAGTTTTTAGTTGTTGGTTGGGATATGTGGTCACGTGATAACCGTTTGTAGATCTTTTATCTGTGGAAGTTAAAACAGGTTGATTAGGATTAAAGGATGTATTAATTCCATACGTCAAAAGTAATTTAGTTTGCATTTTCCGCCACTTATCAAGTGTTGCTAACGTTTTGTCATCCACACTTATAACACGTTTAGACTGAGCAGTTTTAGGAGTCTGAAGGTATTTTAATGAATCTTCAGTTGCTGCAAGTGTTTTATTAAAGCGAATTGTCTTTTCTTTGAAATCAATATCATCCCACGTTAAAGCTAGTACCTCACCTTTTCTTCCTCCAGTGAAAGCAAGCAATCTAAATAGAACATATACTTTCATGTTTTCATTTTTTTTAATGGTATTCAAGAAATGTTCTAATTGTTGCTTATCGTAAAAATTCTCCAATTGTTCTTCCTTGTCCACTTTTGTTACTGGTTTAGGCTTGATAATTTTTCGCATTGGATTATCATCTATGATTTTTAGAACAGTTGCGTGATCCAACACCATTTTTACATAACTCGAATACGTTCTGAAATTAACATAATGCTTGGACCATCCATTAATGACCTTTTGACAGTAAGTCGTATTAATCTTTTCAATAGAAAGAGAACCGAACTTAGGAAGTATGGCCACTTTAAACATATTTACTGTCGTATTAACGGTCGAAAGTTTCACAGTATGCCTATAGTTCTCTAACCACAATTCATAGACCTCTATAAAAGTCATCTTTTCATTCGATTTAAAGCCATTTGCCTCAATATCTAGTTCTAGCCTAGCTAGGGTTAATTTCGCTTCTTTCATAGAAGAAAATCCACGTCTTGTTGTACGTTTAGGTTTACCAGTAAGAGGATCTGTACCAAGATAGACATTAAACATGAAGGCGGTAGATCCGTCTTTTTTTGTGTATTTTTTTATAGTAGTCATTTTGTTTCTCTCCTTATATGTCCGGGCAAGGGCAATTAAGGGAGAGTGCTTAGTTATTTTTTTTACTTTCTCTAACCGCTCTAATACTTAATAAATTAAATATCAGCATGGTTTTTTCGTCTGGTGATAATTCCTCATAAAGAAGTGGGGTACGTTATATTTAATAATGGAGTCCCTTGGATTGAACAACCGGCAAATAATATTCCTTATCCGGGAGCAACAATGGAAGAATCGGCGCAAAATCATATTAACAAAATATTAGCGGACTACGCATTACCTCCAACTAACCCCATAGAAGATCAATTGAATGAATTAATGATAGCTGTCGCAGAATTAGGCATGTCTGCAGAGCAGGATAAGATGGAGACCCAAGTTGCCATAGCTGAATTAGCAATGTTAGTAACAGGAGGTGAAGTATAATGGCTAAAATTTACTACAATCTCATAACTGCAAATCCTCCACAATGGACGATTGAAAATGTACCAACACGTTGGAAATCAGACGTACAAACTTTATTAGATGCAGATGAAAACGCAGCTTAAAGCTAGCGTTATTTTTATTGTCGAATTATGAAACTTTTCTATTCTCTTGCCGTATATATCATAGAATACGGAGAGGAAGTTTTTTTATGAGAGAAAACAAATTTATTTTTATATTCCTTGTTGTGGTAATGGTGGCGTTAGGAATCTATGTAGCATTTTCAATTCCTGAAGAAGAATTGAAAGGTGTCTTAGTATCCTTAGCGCAGTTAAATGTTGCTATCTCTGTTGGTGTTGGCGCATTATCTATTGGTTATGCGCAAGATAAAAAACTACAAAGCAAACTCACAGAAGCTACCATTGTGATTGCTTTTACGAGCTTAATAACTTTTTTGATAGCACAAATAGATTTGTTTTTGCTGGTGAATAAAATTTATCTTATCATAAACATACTTGCAATGTGCGTCGTATTAATACTGACATTAGTCGTTACCCAAGAGAGTAAGAAAATTAAATAAACAAAAGTAGGAGCATCCATTTGGGTGCTCTATTTATGTCTTCGTAACATAAAACTCAGCATAAGCTAGCGTTATTTTTGTGACAGCAGTATTGGGGGGAGAAATTCTTTACACTTTATCCCTTCAATTCAAAATTTATTTACTTCTTTATTATTTCATGTTTTAAATGAAAGTTGTTTAAGTAAAATGCCTTTTAAAGATAGTTTTTATTAGTAACTTTCACAACTTGATTTAATAGATTGTGATAGTTTACAGTGTTATGATTTAGGTGGTTGGCCGACCAAAAAAGTATACAGGAGAAAACTAATCGATGAAAAAAAGTTCTCAAGTTTACTACTAATATCAGTACTACTGTTTTCCTTAGGAGCTCCATCTGCTTTTGCTCAATATGGTTATGAGGTTACATTTTAAGTAGATACATAAATTGGAAAGATAGGAGGATGATTACATGAAAAAAAGTTTGCTGTTTTTTTGTTGTTTAGTATTAGCAATGATAATAACTTATCCTACAAATTCAAAAGCATACGTGCTTAATAATCAAAACGTTGGCTATAACCCTCAATATACGAATTTATCTTCAGCTAATGCTTATTTGCCTCATCTTAAGAATGCTGAAAAATGGACTTATACGGGTGGTAAAGTATTTCTTTCAGAATATACTGGCAGTGGTACCGTAAATATTTATCAAGGATTTGTTGATACGGACAATGGAACCTATGGAGTTTGTTATTATAATACTAGTCGTGAAAGTGATATTCGTTATTATAGATTATTTAAAAATGCTTCTCCTGCTGTCAGAAATGAAACGGTAGTTCATGAAGTTGGTCATGCAATTGGTTTGCGTCATACTCAAACTGTAAATGATGCCAATGCAGTAATGAGAGAATTTGGATTTAATAATATAGCAGCTCCATTATCTGACGATAAAGCAGGAATTAATGCTAAATATTGATTATGTATATAAATATAGAAAAGGTGGTGCATGATTGTGAAAAAAATACTTGCTATAACAGGGGTGTTATGTGTTTTTTTAGTTGGATTTTTAATTTTTGATAACAAGGAGGAAAAATCGGCTAATAGTGATGAACAATTTGATAATGGTATGGCAGATCATTTATTTGATGGGAACTTAATCTTAGATGCAAAAATGGATGAATTTCCTGATTTAAATACTGTTGAAAGTCAAACAGATATTATTGTTATTGGTAAAAAGGTTAAGCAAGAAGAGCCGACAATTAAATATAGTCAAGAAGGTCGAATTGATATAGCTTATACTCTGTCTAATTTTTCAATTGAGAAAGTTATAAGTGGAAATTCGGTTACCCCAGGAACAGAAATTACAATTCTGGAAAATGAAGCATATAATGAAAAAGAGGATGTAACTTATAATATTGCTGGATATGAATTGATGAAAACAGATAATGAATATTTATTGTTTTTAAGACAATCGGAAACAGATCCATATTATCTAGTGACGGGTGTTAATTATGGGAAAGTTCCTTTACAAGATGAAACTAGCGTTTTAAAGAATTCTTTACAAAAAGCAAAATCTGATTATGCAAAAGAAGTATTGTCAAGAATGGCTCAACAAGATTCTATTAGAGAAGAAGCATTAAAAAAATATGCTTCAAGCTTAGAATAACTTTCTTGCATTTTGTTAAAGTAATGAGTATTGAAAATATAGGGTAATCTGACTAAAGAGAGTAGCAATAGTGAAGTGAACCCGAAAAGTTAGACACTTTATTTAGTTAAGCCGCTTCTATGGTCTGAGTCCGGTATTGTACCGGGCTCAGACCTTTTAATTTTGTCTTGATTCGTTTGTGATTATAGTAATCAATATATTGTTCAAGCTCTTGCTTGAAGTGAGCCATACTTTCAAACTCTTGTAGGTAAAGTAATTCGGATTTTAGTAACCCAAAGAAGTTTTCAATTACCGCATTATCAAGACAATTTCCCTTACGGGACATACTTTGCGTGATCCCATGTGCTTTTAAACTTTTAGAATACTGTTTCATTTGGTAATGCCATCCTTGATCTGAGTGGAGAATTGGAGCGTCTCCATCGTATAAACGCATCAAAGCTTGGTCTAACATCTTCGAAACGAGTGGATATACTGGTCGTGACTCTAGGTTATATGCAATAATTTCGCCATTGAATAAATCAAGTATGGGCGAGAGATAGAGTTTTTCACCAAATAAATGAAATTCAGTCACATCCGTTACCCATTTCTCGTTCGGCTTCGTTGCTACAAAATCACGCTTTAAGATATTAGGCGCAATTTTTCCGACAGGCCCTTTGTACGAACGATATTTCTTCATGCGCACAAGGCATTTTAAACCAAGCTGCTTCATTAAGCGAAGAACCGTTTTGTGATTGATTTGATATCCACGATTGCGCAGTTCGAATGTAATACGACGGTATCCGTATCTACCTTTATGTTCGTGGAAAATCGAAGAGATAACTGATTTTACTTCCTCATACTTATCTCCACGCCCAAAGGTATTTATCCAGTAATAGTAGGTACTACGTGCTATCCCCGCAACTTTGATTAGCTTTTTAACAGCGAATTCTTCCCTTAGTTCATACACTACTTGCGCTTTGTCTTTCGTTGTAGTGCATCCTTTTCCTGAACTAAGGCGTTCAGCTTTTTTAAATAGGCATTCTCCATGCGTAAACGCTCGTTTTCTGCTTGTAATGCTTCAAATGACCCTTCAGTTGGTGTTGCTTTCTTTGTTTCTTTTTTCATAGATGGACGCCCCTTTGTTTTTGATTCTAGGGCGTCTACTCCAGCTTTTTCGAGTGTGTTTTTCCATTTTGTAATCGTATAAGGAGAAAGGATTTTAAAAATGGCAGCAGTTTCATACAAAGACGTCCTATGTTCGTTCATATAATTTAGTACGTTTAGTTTAAACTCTGCACTATAATTTGTATAGCTTTTCATAAGCCCATCTATCCCATGTTGCTTGTAGAGCATCACCCACTTAACTACTGTTGATTGAACCGTGCCAATTTGTTTGGCAATTGTCTTATATCCACCTTCGTTGTTCAAATAGCTCTGTACTGCAAATAATTTTTCTTCAAATGTAAATTTAGACATAAAAAAATACACCTCCAATTGTTAGATTGTGTCTAACAATTGGGGTGCACTTCATAGCTACCCTCTTTTTTTTCTTTGACTTCGAGTTGTAAATAATGCTTTACATTGGACCTAAAAATGATAATCAGCTTGAGGGTAAGTGTCAACGGTAAATGTCTCACTGAGGCAAAGCTATTGTTACTAAGCATTAGGAACATTATGTGTCGTAACGATTGTTAAATATCTAGGCAGGATTCCCTTCCTCTTTTGTCGAATTGTGAATAAAAGGGGAGTGACTGCTATGAGAGTAGAGTATCAGATTAACATTGAATATGCAGATGGTGAACAGAGCAAACACTTATCATACAGTTTTGATAGTGTTGAGCAAAGAAATGTAGTTTATCGTACTATTTGCACCGAACTTGAAAATGATCAAGTGGATATGAATTACTTGAGGCATAATAGTGGAGTGACAGTTTCAGCATATAACCATAGTGACCCATATAAAGGAGAAATAGCACAAATAGTTCCTCATGCTTCATTCAAAATAGAGGTTTTAGATAAAATATTATCTATGGTTAAAAAATAATCAACACTGAAGGGCATCCAATTGGGTGCTCTTTTATTTATTTATCCATAATCTGAAGGGGGACTGAGGATGATGGAAGGAGAGAAAGCGGGTGACACGTTTGCAGATAACTGGATTTAAATCTATTGGAGCATTAATTGCAAGCTTCGGTATGTATATGCTACAAATCGTAAACGAGGCCATTGTGGTACTCGTTTTTCTAATGTTATTAGATATGGTAACAGGTGTCATGAGGTCTTTTATGACTGAGAGTTGGAACAGTATGGTGGGAATGTCTGGTGTTATAAAAAAAGTAGCCATATTCGTCCTTATAGGTATGGCTGGAGCTGTAGAATATGTAGCTTTGTCTGCAGGACAAGACAGCAAGGGGCTTGTAATTCTTGGAGTGACAAGTTTTTTCATTGTCAATGAATGCATATCGATATTGGAGAATACCGCACAAATCGGGTTACCTATTCCACCAATCCTTTATAATGCTTTAGAAAAACTTCATAAGGCGCCTACTGGAAAAGAAATAAGTATTGATCGCCATCCTGAATTGGCTCGTTTGGATAAACTCACATTGCTTAAGGAAAATGAAATTTTACAAAGTGAAATACTAAAGAAAGAAACAGACACTAAGGAGGAAACACAATGAAAATCAACTGGAAAGTACGTTTTAAGAACCCTGTATTTTTATTTCAATTAGTGTCTGCAATACTGTCGCCAGTATTAATTTACACAGGTTTAAGTCTTGCCGACATTACTACTTGGGCGACATTAGGTGATTTATTTGTGCAAGCATATTCAAATCCAGTTTTACTGGGGACTATGATTTATGCAGGATATAATGCTGTTACAGATCCGACGACTCGAAGTCATTCGGATTCTCAACAGGTAATGCGATATGACAAACCTAAAGAGGTGAAATAATATGACTGTATCATTAAAAAATTCTTGTAGATCGTTCTGTTAAACGTTTAGGAGATGTTCATCCTTCTTTAAAAGAATACACTGTAGAGTTACTCACTTGATGTTATAACGAGGGTATATTAGTTCAAATATCATCTGGATTCCGTTCAAATGAGGAACAAGCCTATATCTATGGTCAAGGTAGACCTTCGTATACTTGGAACAATAAAAAATATGGTTCTAGTGGATCTATCGTATCAAAAGCTAAACCTGGTACGTCCGTTCACAATTATGGTCTAGCTATCGATTATTTTTTAGTTAGTGACGACGGTAATCAATCATTGTGGACGGTCAATGATAAATGGAAACGGGTAGGAGCTATCGCTAAATCTATGGGATTTGAGTGGGGTGGAGATTGGACAAGTTTTAGAGACTATCCTCATTTGCAATTTACCAAGGGATTGTCTATCGCTCAATTGAAAGCTGGTAAACGTCCAACATTTCCAAGAGGAAAAATATTACACAAACTAGAATTATTAGTATAGGAGGTGATGAAAATTGATAAATATAGAAGTTAATGTGGAGCAAGATGAAATTCGAAACTACATTAATGAAAAATTAGATGAATCTTTGCGACAAACTTTATTCACTTGGGACATTATAGAAATAGCTAAAAGAACTTGTATGAGCAGAACATTTCATGAACAAGAATTTCTACATGATTCTCGAATGAAATTATTAGAACGTCGCAAAGAAAAAGGAAAACGATTTTGGTTCTATGAACCGAGCTTAAAGGTAATGCAAGAAATAATGGACGAGTGGTAATCAAAAATAAACTACGTTGACAGGCGGTTTTATCATAGTACTACTTATATTAACGGGGGTGTAATCCATGAGAAGAATCCGAACTGTAGGAGCTTTACTAGAATATCTTCAATCAATCAATTGTCCAATGAGTAGATCCACAGTTGATAAATTAATTAGAACAAATGAAATTCCTTATATTCGTGTTAGTAGTCGAGTACTGATTTTTGATTTAGATGCTATTGATAAGTGGCTATCTGTGGATAGTAAAATTTAAACATCAATATAAAAAACAGCACCTCTAAAATAGAGATGCTGCATACATATAAAATAATTACCCTTGCCCAGTTATTGAATACCATTTGAATACCAAACACTAAGTATTCATTGAACTACATTGTGTTGGTGACTTTTACAAATTCGCACTATTACTGGCTTTTGATGTTGATTAACTTATTCTTTACTCGACTTCAACAAACGTAATGTTTCATCAAATTCTTTTTCAATCTCCGCATTCGGCTTGTATGTCATTAAGCTGACTACAACTGCAACGATTAATGCAAGTACAAAACCAGGGACGATTTCATATAATGCTCCAGAAAGTGCATCATTTGTTCCCCAGACTACAACAACTACAGCACCTACGACCATACTTGCTAATGCACCAGCTGAAGTAATTTTTCTCCAGTAAAGTGTTAGTAAGATAACTGGACCAAATGCTGCACCAAAGCCTGCCCATGCAAATGCTACAAGACCTAAGATTGTTTCATTTTGTTCCCAAGCAAGAATTGCAGCTGCAATGGAAACAACTAATACAGCGATACGACCATAGTTGACGTACGTTCTGTCAGATGCATCTGTTTTAATAATTGCTTTGTATAAATCTTCTATTAATGCGGAAGAAGTAACGATTAACTGAGAAGAAATTGTACTCATAATAGCAGCTAAAACTGCAGCTAATACTAAACCAGCTATAAATGGATGGAAAACTACTTGTCCTAGTGCGATGAATATTGCTTCAGGACTTGATAGTTCTAAATCCGGATTTTGTTGGTAATACGCAACCCCTACTAGAGCTGTTGAAATTGCACCTACAAGACTTAAAATCATCCAACCAATACCGATTCTACGAGCTTGTTTAGTTTCTTTAACAGAACTAATAGCCATAAAGCGAACGATAATATGTGGTTGACCAAAGTAACCAAGTCCCCAAGCTATAGAGGAAATAATGCCAGCAGCTGTAGTACCAGCGATTAAACTTAAATGAGTTGGGTTCACAGCTTTAATAGATTCCACTGTTTCACCAATTCCACCAGTCATAAATACACCAAAGATTGGTACACATATTAATGCAAGGAACATAAGCAGCCCTTGAAGGAAATCTGTATAACTAACAGCAAGGAATCCTCCAAATAATGTATAAGCTACAACTACTGCAGATACAACTAAAAGTCCTGTATGATAGTCTAAACCGAATGAGCTTTCAAAGAAAACTCCTCCTGCTACCATTCCAGAGGATACATAAAACGTGAAAAATAGTAAAATAATTAAACCAGATGCTACACGTAATAAACGAGATGATTGCTTTAAACGACTTTCTAAATAACTAGGAATTGTAATAGAATTGCTTGATACTTCTGTATATACACGAAGTCTTGGTGCTACATAAAGCCAGTTAAGATAGGCACCTATTGTAAGACCTATTGCAATCCAAGCTTCACCCATACCTGATAAGTAAATTGCACCAGGTAAACCCATTAGTAACCAACCAGACATATCTGCAGCTCCCGCACTAAGTGCAGTAACAGCAGGACCTAGTGAGCGTCCGCCGAGCATGTAATCCGTTAAATTGGCAGTCTTTTTGTAAGAGTACCAGCCAATTGCTAACATAGCGATCATATAGGTAATAATGGCCGCGAGTTGATAAGTTTCTGTAGACATGTTAACATCCTCCTCCCGATTGTTATCATAACACGGTAAGATTTAAGGTGCATTAAATATTTTGCAATACCCACAATTTACTATTAATTTAGAATGATGAAATAAGCCTATTTAAAAAAGGAGTGTATATCTTTGAAATTTTTCCATACAGCAGATTGGCATCTTGGTAAATTAGTGCAAGGTGTATATATGACCAACGATCAACGCATTGTATTACAACAATTTCTCGAAGCAATCGATATTGAAAAACCAGATGCAGTGATTATTGCGGGGGATTTATACGATCGAGCTGTCCCCCCAACGGAAGCAGTGCATCTACTAGATGAAATGTTTGCAGAGATTGTGTTAAAACGCAAAACCCCCTTATTAACGATTGCAGGAAATCATGATAGTCCTGGTCGCTTGAACTTTGGTAGTAAGCTCATGAAAGAAACAGGCTTACATATTGTGGGTCAATTAAGTCGAAATATGCAGACTATCATTTTAAATGATACATACGGAGAAGTGCATTTCCACCTTGTACCATACGCAGATCCTTCGCAAGTTCGATACCTATTGGAAGAAGAGACAATTATTACACATAACCAGGCCATGAAAAAAATAATAGAATCAATAGAAGAGACAATGGACAAAACGAAAAGGCATGTGTTTATAGGACATGCATTCGTGACTCCTCATGGTCAAGAAGAGGAAAATACAAGTGATTCTGAACGACCTTTAGCTATAGGTGGAGCAGAATATGTAGATGCAAATTTATTCGAACCTTTTCATTACACAGCTCTAGGACATTTACACCAAGCTCACTACGTATTAAATGAAACAATTCGATATTCGGGTTCCCCGTTGAAATATTCAATTTCGGAGGAACACCATAAAAAAGGCTTTTTGATCGTGGAGATAGATGAAAAAGGAAAAACGACTGTGGAAAAACGACTACTTAAACCTACTAGGGATATGCGGACAGTAGAGGGATTCCTGCAGGATATTTTAAAACAAACAGTTAGTGAAGACTATGTGTTTGTAAAACTATTAGACGATACGCCAATTCTATCTCCGATGGAGCAAATACGAACAGTCTATCCTAACGCCATGCATGTGGAACGAAAAGATTTCCAATTAATGGGTTTGTCAAAAGAACAAGAAGTTGGAAGGACGAAAAAGGATGAATTCACATTATTTCGTTCGTTTTACACCGAGGTCAGTGGAAAAGAAGCGTCTGAAGAAACTGAACAAATTTTTAAAGAAGTATTAACTTTATTAGCACAGGAAGAGCGGGAAGGAGGAAAAATTAATTGAAACCAATTCAACTGAAAATGAGTGCCTTTGGACCATACAAACTTACCGAAACGATTGATTTTACAGAGCTAAATGAAAATCAGCTTTTTGTGATTTCTGGAGCAACTGGGGCTGGAAAAACAACTATATTTGATGGGATTTGTTTCGCACTTTATGGTGCAGGAAGCGGAGAGGATCGCCGCGATACGAAAATGATGCGAAGCGATTTCGCAACAGACGATACACATACTTCTGTTGAGTTGATTTTTGAGATTCATAATCGACGTTACCGTATTTTGCGACAGCTACCTCATGTGAAAACAGGCAATAAAAGTGCAACAGGTGAAAGATACGAATTTTTTGAGATACAAGGAACAAGAGAAATACCAGCTGTAGAACGACAGATCGTATCGGAGATTAATAAAAAGGTAGAAGAAACCATTGGATTGACTTTAGATCAGTTCAGTCAGATTGTCATGTTACCCCAGGGCGAATTTAGAAAACTATTAACCTCTACGACAGAAAACAAAGAAGCAATATTACGCAAGATTTTTAAAACAGAACCATACAAAATGATTCATGAAAAGCTAAAAGAGAAAAAGGTAGTTGCAGAGGCGGAACTTAAATCAGAACAATTAACGCAGGAAAATTTCACGGAAAAAATTATTGCTTCATTTCCAAAGCGAGAGTCAAATCTTTTTCAAATAATAGAAGAAGATAACTTTAATATTTTTCAATTAGTGGAAGCATTAAAAGAAGAGACTAACTTTTATGAACAGAAAATCACACTAGACGAACGTAAGTGTGAAGAAGCGTATGAAAAACATATAAACAAACAAAAGTCTTACCATGAATCTAAGATGGTAAATGACCGCTTCAATGAGTTAGAAGCAAAGGTGCAGCAGCTAGCAGACCTGGAGGCACGTAAAGAAGAATTCATACAGAAACAGCAACAATTAGATTTTGCTGACCTTGCAAGCAATATAGAGCCCGTCGAAAGTTATTTTAATGAGCTTGAGCTAGATGTAAAAGGGAAACAGAATTTATTTGAGAAATCGAAAATAGAAAAGGTTGCTGCAGAAGACAAATTGCAGCAAGTAGAAGCTATCTTTATAAAAGAATCTAAAAATAAGGAAATTCGTGACAAAAGTATAGAGACAGTTATTCACTTAAGCGGATTATTACCTATATTTGAAGACTTAGAGATTAAAAAAACTGAGCTTTTAAGTTTAGATAAAAATAACGAACAGTTGGAACAACAGCTTGAGATAATTACTGCAAGTCTTCAAGGTCAAAAAGAATCTAGTAAGCAGCAAAAGCATCAAATAGAGATGTTAGAAGAACGTGTTGAATCTTTAGACAACAAAGGGCAACAGCTTGCTTTGCTACAAACACAGCACAGTAAGCTGCAGGAATATAAGGTGGTTGATCAGCAACTAAATATACTTATTACGGAGGAAATAAAACAGCAAAACAAGTTCGAGCAATGTAAAGAAACATATGATGTCATTGAACAAAAATGGATAGGAAGTCAGGCAAGTATACTAGCATCTAAGCTAGTAATGGGAGAACCCTGTCCAGTATGTGGAAGTAAGAATCATATAGATTCACATGTTGCTACAGGAGAGCGTAAGGTAGAAGAAAGTGAGCTTCGCTTAGCGAAGGCAACACTTAATAAGGAAGAATCTACACTATTAACCTATAAAGCAAAAAAAGAGACAGCGGAAGCGCAAATACAAAAAGTACTCGTTCAGTTAGAGGAATATGAAGTAGATGCTGGATTAGTGGAGCAGGTAGAAACGGATCTACTAGATATGCAAAGAGAAGTTCAACAACTTCGTCTAGAAAAAGAAACACTGTCTTCATTGAAACAATCTTATAAAGTTTCTTTAGCCAAAGTTGAAAAGCTAGAACAGGAAAAGCTAGATGTCGATACATTATACAGAGAGAAGTGTAGCCAAGCAAAGCAAGCAAAAGCTGTGTATGCATCAAAGTTAGATACAATACCTAGCTATATACCAACCCTACAGCATTTAAAAATAGAAATCACTCAGGCGAAGAAACAAAAAGATCTATACGAGCAAGCGTGGGAAGAAGCACAAAACAAGATGAAAATTGCCCAAGAATTAAATACAAAAGCCCAGTTGGTACTTGAGCATTCAAAAGTGTCTTTACAAGAAACTGAACTAAAACGAGAAAAAGCTCAAGAGCAGTTTTATAAAGCTTTAAACAAAGCATCCTTTGAAACTGTGGAAGCATATATGTCTGCGAAGCTACCTGAATCGGATCGGTCATTCTTGAAAATTCAATGTAATGAGTATAGACAACAGCTTCATACAGTAACGGAACAAGTAAGAGAAGGAAAAGTCCAACTTGAAAACAAAACAAGAGTGGATCTGGGACCTCTCGAGGAAGAGTTGCATCAGTTAAAAGAAGTATATGAGCAAGCTTTAGCAGAATGTAATAGTACAAAGGAATATGAAAAAGCAGGAAGAGAAATAGAAGAAAAGATTACCTCAACTAGTGAAAGAATCACACTATTGGAGGGACAAGTTCATCGAATTATGGACCTTTATGACATATTGAGAGGACATAATCAGCTGAAAATATCATTTGAACGATATGTGCAAATTGAGTATTTGGAGCAAATTATTCAAGCTGCAAACGAACGATTAAAACATATGTCGAGTGGTCAATTCCAATTGCTACGAAGTGACAGACAAGAAACGCATGGGAAACAAAGTGGTCTGGGGTTAGATGTATATGATGCATATACGGGTCAAAAACGAGACGTAAAAACACTGTCAGGCGGCGAGAAGTTTAATGCCTCATTATGTCTTGCACTTGGAATGGCAGATGTCATCCAAAGCTTCCAAGGGAATATACGTATCGAGACAATGTTCATTGATGAAGGCTTCGGATCTCTCGATGAAGAGTCTCTAAACAAAGCAATTGATACATTGATCGACTTACAAAAGTCTGGTCGTATGATTGGTGTCATCTCCCATGTGGCAGAGCTAAAAGCAGCTATTCCAGCCATTTTAGAAGTTGAGAAACAAAAAGAAGGCTATAGTCGAACAAAATTTGTTTTTAAATGAGTCAATTTCATAATTACTTGTTTTATTTAAAATTACGAGTGTTTACTTAATATCGTAATTTAATATTCTTTTTATAGAAGCGGTCCCGTTGATTGGAGTGGTAGGCGGCGAATCCAGCGGGAACAGTAAACGAGCTGAAAGCCCCGCATGAGCATATGTTTTCGTAGTGACGAGGAGATTGAAGCCGTGCCCGCGAAAAGCGTCCGCCTAGAGCGGAAATCAGCGTTGTTCGGATTTAACTATATAATATTCTTTATGAAATTGATTCAAATAGAGGAGATATTCAAATGGATCAGGATAGAGTCTTGTTAGAGTTGGCATTGGAAGAGGCGGAGAAAGCACTTCAGGAGAATACGTATCCGGTAGGTGCGGTTGTCGTAGATGAGGATTTCAACGTAATTGGTAAAGGTAGAAATAGAGTGCATACTAGCCAAGATATTACGGCGCATGCTGAAATAGAAGCAATTCGAAATGCAGGATCCACAATGTTTGATGCTAAAATTAACAACAAAAAGTTCACGCTTTATAGCACATTAGAACCTTGTCCTATGTGTACCGGAGGAATTTTGTTTGCTAAAATTCAACGAGTGGTCTGGCTACTAAATGACGACCAAGGATTCGGGGGATATAAAAAGATAAAAGATTCCTCAGTTTTTCTAGAAAAGTTTAAAAGGGTGGAAATGCTAGAGGAACCATTGGAAGATTTGAAAAAGAGACAGTTAGATTTAATGACAAAGTGGGCAACGAATCCTAATAATGTGGTTTCACTACGTAAGAAGGCGCAAGTAGAAAGTATTAATTAATCCTATAGAAGTAAATGTAAATGTAAATGTAAATGTCCAAGGACATTTAATTCGTAAAACTATAAAACTGGTGATATCGGGAAGTGAGTAGCCATCAACGCTGCGGGGCTATCTAGTCATAAGACAATAATTTACTATATAATAAGTATTACAAAATGAAATAATTGGGAATGGAGAAATATACTTGTCATATATTCTGATAGTTATATTGGCGGGCACAATAAGTTTATTTCTTAGCTTGTACATTCGAGTAAAAGCTAAAGATGCTCCTGGTGCAAAGTCGTACATTGTAGTTACATTATTATCATCAATCTTCACCTTTGCTTATGCCTTTGAATTAGCAAGTACATCCTTAAAACAAATGAAGTTTTGGCTTGGTATCGAGTATCTCGTCATGCCACTTATACCAATATTTGTCCTATTCATGTGTATGGAGTATGTAGGGCATAAAATAAAGACGTGGAATTATGCTCTTTTTGTCATTCCCCTCACTACAATATTTATGGTGCAAACAAATGAACTTCATCATTTTTATTACAGAACGATAAAGGTGGATAAGAATGGGCCTTTGCCACTACTAGATTTAGAGTGGGGTCCATGGTTTTATGTTCATGCCATTTTCCTGTTTGTATGTTTAACAATGTCCGTTCTGATATTGCTAAGGGAATTTCGAAAATCTTTATTTATGTTTCGTATGCAAATTCTATTGATGGTAGCAGGCTTGCTCACTCCAATCATAGCAAATTACTTTTATCTAAAGGGTTGGAGCAATGGCATTGATCTTGGGCCAGTTTCATTAAGTGTCACTTTTATGTTCCACGGTGTGGCCCTTTTAAACTTACAGATGTTCAATGTGGCACCGATTGCTAGGGAAAGTGTATTTGAAAGTTTGAAGGAAGGCGTGATTGTGTTAAATCAAAATCGGGTGATAGTTGACTACAATAAAGCCGTATTAAATGTTATCCCTACTATGAGCTCGAATCATATCGGTAAACCAGTTGATGAAGTTCTTATTCAAAATCCCTTACTTGCAGAAATGTTAGAAGAGGAGCAGGAGTGCGATTACACCAGTTCTCTAGAATCAGGCGTTACACACTTCCGGATTAATTTTCCAAAGTTGAGAATAAAAGTGGATTACATGTGGGCAAAATTGTTACCTTTGTCGATGTTACTGAAAAAGTGCGAATGGAAGAAAAGTTAAAGCAATTAGCAAGTTTAGATGGCTTGACACAGTTGTATAATCGCACGTTCTTTATGAGAAAATCTGAAATGATATTTGATGACTTAATGGCCGACGGTGGGGTTGTATCCATTATATTGTTTGACATCGATCATTTTAAAAGGGTAAATGACACATTTGGTCATGAGGCAGGGGATATAGTATTGACCCATATTACAAGCATTACTAAGGAAGAATTACGAGTAACAGACTTTATGGGGCGTTACGGAGGGGAAGAATTCATTATATGCATGCCAGAAACCACTCTAATGGAGGCTACATCTAGAGCGAATAGAATTCGACAAGCGATAGAAGAAAGTTTTACGACCTTTAATGAAAGAGAAATTCTTGTAACTTCAAGTTTTGGGGTATCCTATGTTCAAATGTCAGCGGGGGAGGATAGATATTCTGTCCAACAACTTATTCGACAAGCCGATCAGGCTTTATATGCTGCAAAACATAAAGGTAGAAACTGTGTGGAAGTCTACGAGGCGAATGATATCTATATGCAAGTTTAGTATGAACAACTCACCTAAAATTACTTCTTAAAAATATGCTTTTGTCTTCGTATATATATTAATAGCGTTTTTAAAGTCAAATGTTATTACAAATCTATAACCGATATGAGCATCCTACTTTTTAACAGAAGCGCTAGGTAGCGACATGAAAGTACTTTGGAGCATAAATCAACAGAGTTTATTACTAATTATCTTTTTATGAATTGATTCAATATATAAATAGAGCAGACTCCCGAAACGTATCGTCGGGAGCCTGCTTTTTACTTAGGCATGAGTTTATATCATAATATTACTCTTTAATTTGGTGCCTACAATTATGGAGCACTAGTGAATTCACTTAGTGAATCAAGAAATTCATCATCACTATTGACTCCCATTATGTTGTTGCCTGAATATCCTTCTGGATCAAGGGCAGCAGGATTAGCACCATATTTATATAGTAGTGCTGCCATGTCGTAATTCTCATAATAAAACGAAGCTGTTAACGCATTAGTGTATTGATCTTCTGTGTTTGGGTTAGCACCAGAGATCAATAATAACTCAGCAATTGCATTATTGTCAGAATAAACGGCATGGTGTAAAGCAGTTGTATCTTCTGCATCTCTTTCCTCTAAGTTGACTCCATTAGCCACAAGCTCACGAATTGCTTCTTCATCATCAGCTAGAACTGCATCCATAAGTGGAGTCAAATTAAGTGATTCCTCTGTTAAAGGTGCAGTGCTCTCTAGTGTGGAAGTTTCTGTAGTGGAAGCCTCAGATGATAACGCTTCTTCTTGCAACAAGTCACCTGTAAAGAAATTTTCATACTTTACTGCACCAGTTACCATAACTGCTATGACTCCTATATATCCAATGATGAAAATACCTAGTAATGCACCAATACCAAGTGCGATTTTTGAAGTATTAGGATAATAAAGTGGAGTGCCCTCTACTTGCATGAAATGCCCAACTGCTTGGACCCTTTTTGGAGTAGTCGGGTGAGATGACAGTACTTCACTCAACCATATAAATACATTCGATTCGGTATTGATTTGTTCTAAGTAAGCATCCTCATTAACCTCTTTATATAGCTGTTTTCCAATACTCAATATGGTTAGTCCACGTTTTGCAGCAGCCCCATCAAGTATAAAGAATGCTGCATGTCGGTCACAAGTATACTCACAGGAACGACTATAAGCTTGCGATAGGAAAGGCACTAAACGTGCTGGCAAGATAAACGTGTTTTTTAAAACGTGATTACGTTTTATATGTGTAAGTTCATGAGCAATGATGAAATCGAGTTCAGCATTCCCTTGCTCTCTAGCAAGCTCAAAAACTTCTGAATAGAGAACTACCATATGTTTTCCTAAAAAACGGGTTGCAAAAGCATTGAATGCCCCTTCTGAGTGAACCACGAATACATCTGGCACCTTTTTTAAACCCATTTCCTGAGAAATATGTACGATTCTTTCATATACATCCGGAAATTGCTTTTCACTAATGCGAATTCCATTTGCACGGATATGACCCAACGACATGTAAAGTGCATAAATACTAAATAAAATAAGTGCTAGTAAAATAGCTATTCCGATTATTGAAGCGATTGCTAAAAAGTAAATGAGTACACTGAATATAATAGATAAAATAAAATATGGAATTTCGCGACTCGATCTTAACTGTATATCTGTCATATTATTCCTCCTTTTGCTTTAAAGTTACCAAACGATACATTTTAAGTCAATTTAAAAATGGGCTGTCTTTCACACAAATTCCTCTTTCGTCATATTATTTTTAGAAGAGGTGGTGAAAAATGCACGAAGAAAAAGAGGGCAAACTATACAATCCCTACGAAATGGAACAACAGGAATGGAAGAAGCGACAGGTAAAAGAACGCGGAAAGCAATTACTTACTATTATTTCACCTATTTTTATTCTATTACTGTGGGAAATTTGTTCACGCACAGGTGTACTTGATATACGGTTCTTTCCACCGCCATCTGCAATTGTTTCTACGTTTTTTGAGTTAATGACAAGTGGCATGCTATGGACACATATTTCCGTCTCTTTATATAGAATAGCTGCTGGATTTTTATTGGGGGTAATACCAGGAATAATCATTGGACTACTCATGGGGTTGTATGCTCCGATCCGTCATTTTATCTCGCCGATTGTCATGGCATTTATGCCCATTCCAACTTTAGCGTTACTTCCAATCATAATCATCCTTTTTGGTATTGGGGATTTTTCAAAAGTTGTTACCATTGCTGGTAGTGTATTTTTCCCAGTGGTTATTAATACTGTCGCTGGTGTGTTGAATATTGAAAAAGTTCATTTAGATGTGGCCAAAAATTATGGAGCAAGTCCAAGTGATTTCTTTATCAGAATTGCATTTCCAGGAGCACTGCCGGTTATGTTAGAAGGCATTCAAATGGGGCAGGCGATTGCACTTCTTACGATTGTTGCAGCGGAGATGATGGGAGCTACATCAGGTATCGGATATTTAATCTGGACTTCTTATAAAGCATTTATGTTGAAAGAGATGTTTGTAGGATTAATACTCATTTCTTTTTTTGGATTTTTGTTTTCTCTTTTCTTACGTGGGGTACAAAGAAAAATTGTCCCGTGGAGGTGAATAGATGGACCAATCAGTGAAGATTTCTATTAATGACCTAACGAAAGTATTTTACAAGAAAAACAATAGTGTAACAGCTATACAAAATATTACGTTAAGTGTAGAAGAAGGTGAGTTTGTCTGTATAGTTGGCCCGAGTGGTTGTGGGAAAACAACTTTACTGCGAATACTAGCAGGGCTAGAGCAGCCGAGTTCGGGTACATTTTATATAGAATCCGATACAGATTTTCGGCCACTACAATCGATGGTTTTTCAAGAAAAGGGAGTTATTCCTTGGTTAACAGTAGAAGAAAATGTTGCGTTCGGACTTAATATGCGTCATTTGCCAAAAGAGTTTGTTCGCAAGCAAACCAATTATTACTTGAAAAAAGTCGGTCTCTCCAAATTTTCGAAGCTATACCCAAAAGAACTCTCTGGCGGTATGAAACAACGAATAAGCATTGCGCGGGCATTTGCAAATGACCCGGAAATACTACTAATGGATGAACCATTTGCTGCACTGGATGAACAAAACAAATTCATATTACAGGAGGAACTACTTTCTATTTGGTCCGAAACGAAAAAAACGGTGATATTTATAACGCATAGTATTGATGAGGCTTTGCTATTAAGTGACCGCATAGTGCTAATGAGCTCTCAACCAGGAGAAATAGTAGATCAAATAAAAGTTCCTCTTCCTAGACCACGCACAATGGAACAAGTTCGTGCGAATTTAGAAATGGCGGAGCAGTTTATAGCAATCTGGAATCACTTGCAACAGGAAGTGCAAAAGTCAAGAAAGTAAGGAGGACATATGTGAAAAAATGGTGGTTTATAATTATAGCATCAGTTGTACTTCTACTAGGTGCATGTAGTTCCAAAGACAAGGAAGGTACAACTGGAGTGGACGATGAGGTTAGTAAAGACAATCCTTCAGGAGACCTTGCACCGCTGGATGAAAAAGTGAAGGTAATTATTGCAGAGGATGGATCCGCTTCTGGAGCAGGGTTTTATATTGCAAAAGAAAAAGGATACTTTGAGGATTACAATATAGATGTAGAGTTTGCAGTATTCTCGAATAGTGATGAAATGTTACCAGCCCTTGCGTCTGGGGATGTAGATATCGCAGGAGGGGTATCAACTGCATCGTTCTTTAATGCCATTGCACAAGGAATTGACGTGAAGATTATCGCAGACAAAGGGCATAATGTTCCAGGGAAATCCTATTTCTCATTTGTTATTGGTAATCATATGGTAGATGAAATAAAAGAATACGAAGATTTTAAAGGCAAAAAAATTGCAATATCCTCTAAAAACTCGATTGATGAATATATCTATTTGGAAATGCTAAAACACGCTGGACTAACATCTGAGGACGTGGAGCTTATATTACTTGCCGATTTCGGAAGTATGTTGGGTGCAATTGAAAACGGATCTATTGATGCGGCGTTACAGATTGAGCCTTTGATAGCTCAAGGAATTGAAAATGGTTTTCATCAGCGCTTTGGAGATGCGACTGATTATGCGCCAGAGTCTCAAATTGCAATGGTTTTAGGGTCTCCACAGTTTATGAGCGATGAACAGGATGTATCTCTTCGATTTATGGCTGCCTATTTAAAAGGTGTTCGAGACTACAATGATGCCTTTATCAAAGGTGAAAATAAAACCGAGATTATAGATATTATGAAGCAGCATACTTCGCTAAAAGATTCTGAACTCTGGGAGAAAGTTTATGTTACTGGATTAGACCCAGATGGTAAAATGTTTTTAGATGATGTATTAAAGCAATATAATGCATACAAAGAAAACGGAGCAATAAGTGGGGATGTAGACTTTGATAAGGCGGTAGATACATCGATGACAGAAAAAGCGGTAGAACTATTAGGAGCATATGAAAAGTAAAACGTCCAGAATCTTGGACGTTTTTTTCAAAAGAGTAAGAAAGTATAAACAAATGTTTTTATTAAAGTAAGATTGCTGACTTAAAACTTTAGAAGTGCTTTTCTCAATACATTGTACTTTAAACGATTGGGTATAATACAATGGAATGCAAGGAAGTTAAAAAGAGGTGCGTAAGATGGTAAGTATTTTGGTCGATGCAGATGGATGTCCAGTAGTAGATTTGACTATTCATGTGGCGAAAAAGTTTAAAATGAACGTAACATTACTATGTGATACCGCACATTATATGCAAAGAGAAGGTGCAGATACAGTAATGGTATCTAAAGGAGCAGATGCAGTAGATTTTGTTTTAGTGAATAGAGTAAACAAGGGTGACATAGTAGTGACGCAAGATTATGGTCTAGCTGCGATGGTTTTAGCCAAACAAGGGTTTGCTATCGATCAAAACGGGCGATGGTATACCCCTGAAAACATTGACCAGCTTCTAGATAGTCGCCATATATCCAAGAAAATTAGACAGGCTGGTGGTCGTTTGAAGGGACCAAAAAAACGCCAAAAAGAAGACAATGAAAAATTTGAAGCAAGCTTCCGTAAACTATGCGAACATGCCCTACAAGTTGGAAACTAACTTTCTTCTTGCAAAAGAATATCGCCTAGGGTGGGGGTATCTGTGAAAACCCCATTTGCATCAAGATGGTATGCATTTTTCATTTCTATTTCATTTTTAATAGAAAAAAGATGAACCTTAAATCCATTTAATTGTGCATCATGGATAAAGTCTTGATCAACGGATTTTATATTGACCCCAATTCCACTAGCATAAGTTTGTAATCGTTTATAATCAGAATGGGATAAAGCAGCTTTCTCTTTGAAACTAAATAGTTGAATCAGAGGAAGCTGCGGTTCTAGTGCATGAAACTTTGTTAAGCTATCTTCATTAAACGACTCCACAATTACTTTTGGTAAGTCCCCTGTATCTCGAATTAAATTATATTTTCTTAATAAAGTAAATAGCTTTTCTTCCATTCCCTCGTAGATACTAGGAGACTTCAATTCGATATAGTAGTTTACATCATCTCCGAAATGGAGAAAGATTTCCTCTAAAGTAGGTACTCCTTCTTGTTCAAACTCTCTATTAGCTAACCCTGGAAATGCTTCATTAAACCATTTCCCTGCATTTAACTGTTCTAATTCCTCCAAAGTATACTCCTTTACAAATCCTGTTCCATCCGTTGTACGATCCACTTTTTCATCGTGCATGGCAACAAGGACTCCATCCTTAGTCATTTGTAAATCTATTTCAATATAATCGACATCAGCCTGATGAGCAATTTCGTAAGCAACAATGGTATGTTCAGGTGCAATAGCAGAAGCCCCGCGGTGCGCGATAATTAAAAACTTTTCATTGGAAAGAGGCTGTATATTACTTTCTTGGTCATCACAGCCCGCAACTAAACATAAAATTACTAGTATAAAAAATATTAACCGCATGAGAGACTCCATTCTTGTAAAGATTTTATAAGGTTTAGTAAAAATGTAAATATTATGTAAAAATTAGTTATTTCTATATACATTGATGGCATGTCTTGTAAAATGAAGCTACTGGAATTTTACCACCTTTATTAGCTATGGCGTCACTATAAACTTATATGATGAATGGTAGAGAGGATGAAATGTCTTTGAAAAGGGTCGAACTAATTGATATCTCCAAATCGTATGATAAGCAATCTAATGTTATTTCTAATATTAACGTAACTATTGAACCGGGGGAATTTTTTGTTCTAGTCGGTCCTTCTGGTTGTGGAAAAAGTACCATGCTTCGAATGATTGCGGGACTAGAAGATATAACAGGCGGGACACTTAAAATTGGTGATACAGAAGTAAATGATTTGCCTCCAAGTAAACGAGATTTATCCATGGTGTTTCAAAATTATGCGTTATACCCTCACCTAACGGTTGAAGAAAATATTCAATTCGGTTTACATGTAAAAAAAATCGATAAAAAAGAGCGAGCTAAACGTACAAGTGAAGTGGCAGCAATGCTTGGTTTAACGGAATATTTAAAGCGAAAACCTAGAGAATTATCAGGTGGACAGCGTCAAAGGGTGGCGTTAGCTCGAGCTATAGTTAACGAAGCACCTATTTGTTTAATGGATGAACCATTATCTAATTTAGATGCAAAGCTCCGAGCACATATGCGTTCCGAAATAAGACAAATTCAAAGACGCTTAGGTATTACTATGATTTATGTGACACATGACCAAATAGAAGCAATGACTATGGGAGACCGAATAATGATTCTTCATGAAGGATCTATCCAGCAAATAGGAAAGCCTATCGACATTTATAACAACCCAGCTAATCCTTTCGTAGCTACATTTATCGGTTCACCCCCTATGAATCTAGCGAGCGGGGTTGGGGACAACCTGACGAGTACGATTAGGTTAAATGATTCGATTCTAATTCCAGTTCCAACAGTAGATGCACACTTTCTAACCGAGCGAGTAATTGTAGGGATAAGACCAGAACATATAAAAGCAGCAACCAAAGAGACTGAGGAAAAAGACAAATTCGTGGTGGAAGTTTCAAACGTAGAAATTTTAGGAAATGAAACAATTTTTACTTTTTTACTAAATGAGGAATCCTGGCAAGTTAAGTGGAGTGGACAGTGGCAAATAGAAATAGGAGATAAAATTCCTTTAATGATGAATTATGAATCCTTCTGTTTCTTCAATAGTGAGACAAAGGAAATTATGAAAACTCCATCAGATGTCGAGAACCATGTTTTTGGTAAAGAGGTATTTGTATGATGGTCGTATCTAAACCTAAAAAGATAAGCTATTGGAAACGTTCCTCTAATGCTCGAATCGCATTATTGTATTTATTGCCTTCCATTATATTATTTTCTGTATTTGTTTTTTATCCGATGTTTCGGACCATCTACTTAAGTTTCTTTTTAACAGACCAAGCAGGAGAAGCCGCAATTTTCGTAGGTTTAGAAAACTATACTTATTTACTGGAATCGGATGCCTTCCTTAACAGTATTAAAGCAACATTCTTATTCGTTTTATATACAGTTCCGACTGGGATTATTATTGCACTCATTTTAGCGTTACTCGCAAATGAAAAACTGAGAGGAATCGGTATTTTCAGGACTATCTACGCTTCGACAATGGGAATATCGGTTGCAGCGTCCTCTGTAGTTTGGCTATTCTTGTTTCATCCGAGTGTTGGTATGTTCAATAAATTATTAAATATCTTTAATCTGCCACAAATTGAATGGCTATTAGATCCAACTTGGGCATTATTTTCAGTGTCACTCTCAACTATATGGCTAAATACAGGGTTTTCCTTCTTGATAATACTTGGGGGATTGCAAAATATAGATGAGCATTTATATGAAAGTGCTCGTATTGATGGTGCTAGTTATTGGTATCGGCTAAAGAGAATTACTATTCCAATGCTCTCTCCAACTTTGTTTTTCATCATTACGATTTCACTTATTAATGCATTTCAAACGTTTGGACAGATCGATATCTTAACTAAAGGTGGTCCATCTCAGTCTACCAATTTAATCGTATATTCTATATATAAAGAAGCATTTATCAATTATCAATTCGGAACCGCTAGTGCCCAAGCTGTGTTCTTGTTTATATGCATTTTAATCGTTACGATTTTACAATTTAAGCTTGGGGAAAAGAAGGTGCATTACCAATGAGATTATGGAAAAAGCTAGTTCTTTACTTCTTATTAATTATTACTTCATTAATCCTGTTTTTTCCTATCATTTATGCATTTATGATAAGTTTCATGACTGGCGGTGAGATTTTATCCGGAAAGTTACTGCCGTCTACCTTTAGTCTAGATAATTATGTAAAGGTATTTGAGCGACTTCCTTTATTTAATTATTTGATAAATAGTTTTGTCGTTTCACTCGGTGTAATGCTTGGTCAGTTAGTCGTTTGTAGTTTGGCTGCATATGCATTTGTATTTATCCCGTTTAAGGGTAGAGATTTTATCTTTTTCTTATTTATATCAACAATGATGATTCCGTGGGAAGCTACGATGATTCCTAACTTCTTCACCATTCAAAAACTAGACTGGATTAATACTTATCAAGGAATGACATTACCGTTTTTTGCTTTGGCATTTGGTACTTTTTTACTGAGACAGCATTTTAAAACTATTCCAAAAGAGCTCCATGAGGCTTCACAAATAGCAGGACTAAGTAAGTTTGGATTTTTCTTTCGCGTAGTTTTGCCTGTTTCTAAGACAAGTCTTGTTACATTAGGTGCTTATGGGTTTTTGACAACATGGAATATGTATTTATGGCCACTTCTAGTGACTACTAATAATTCCGTTCGAACCGTCCAAATTGGTTTAAAGCAACTTCAATCGCAAGAAGTAGCTACAGAATGGGGGGTGGTTATGGCGGGGGTAATTGTAGTTATTATACCAACACTACTATTATTATTTTTAGGTCAAAAGCAATTACAAAAAGGGTTAACGCAAGGAGCTCTAAAATAACGGTTGTTCAAAACTAAAAAAGAGGTGTATTTTAAATATGAAGAACTCATCAAAATTTGCATTATTAGCTTTATTATTACTTAGTCTTTTTGCTTTAGTAGCATGTACAAACAGTGAGAGTAGTTCGTCTGAAACGGACGGTAATGAGGCGGAAACCGAAAAAGAAGTAGTAACCAATGAAGAAGGCAAAACTGTCATTTCTTTTTGGCATGCAATGTCTGGAGCAGGTCAAGTTTCCTTAGATGCAATTGTTGCAGACTTTAATACATCTCAAGATAAATACGAAGTGCAGGCAGAATTCCAAGGGTCATATGAAGAATCATTAACAAAGCTTCGTAGTGTTGGAGGTACAAAAGATGCCCCTGCCATAACGCAGGTGTTTGAAGTTGGAACAAAATATATGATTGATAGTGGCTTTGTAGAGCCGATTCAGAAATTTATTGATAAAGATAAATACGACATTTCTCAACTTGAAGAAAATATTTTAAATTACTACACAGTAGATGATCAGTTATACTCTATGCCGTTTAACTCATCCACACCAGTAATGCTATACAACAAAGATGCATTTAAAGCAGCAGGTCTTGATCCAGAAAAAGCCCCAGAAACGTTTTCGGAGGTTATTGATGCAGCTGCAAAATTGAAAACAGAGGATATGAAGGGCTTCTCCATGCTAACATACGGATGGTTTTTTGAAGAGTTAGTGGCAACGCAAGGTGGACTATATGTAGATGAAGAAAATGGTCGTGCAGGAGATGCAACAAAAGCTACTTTCAATGGACCAGAAGGACTTAATGTATTTAGGTTCCTAGATACTATGAACAAAGCAGGGACTTTCGGAAACTTCGGAACAAACTGGGATGATATCCGTGCAGCATTCCAATCTGGAAAAGTTGCAATGTATATGGATTCCTCTGCGGGTATAAAAGGTATTATTGATAACGCTCCATTTGAAGTAGGTGCAGCATATATCCCATACGCAGATGAAGTAAAGCGTAATGGCGTTGTTATAGGTGGAGCATCACTATGGATGTCTAAAGGAATTGCGGAGGCAGAGCAAGAGGCAGCATGGGAATTTATGAAATACTTAACTACTCCTGAAGTTCAAGCAAAATGGCATTTAGAAACAGGTTACTTTGCGATCAACCCATCTGCATACGACGAACAAATCGTCAAAGATGCATGGGAGGTTACACCACAGTTAAAAGTAACTGTAGATCAATTGCAAAGTACTGAGCCTTCTATCGCAACACAAGGTGCTTTAATATCTGTATTCCCTGAATCCCGTCAACAAATTGTAACGGCATTAGAAAATCTATATCAGGGAATGGACCCACAAGAAGTACTAGATACAGCAGCAGAAGGAACCAATCGTGCAATAGAAATTGCTAATAAAACAAAATAGACAAGAACACACATTAAGGTACTCGGTACTAAAACAATTCTGAATTGTATTAGTACCGGGTACCTTTCATTATATATCGCTCTTTTCCATTCACTACACATATTATGAAGGTTGCGGTGGAAGAGCATTTAATTTTTTTCATAATGAATAATTGGAAGTAGTGTTTCTTATTTATTAGAAAAGGGAAAGATAGAGTAGAGACTCAGGAGAGGGTCGTTTTAATGAAGAGGTGATTTTTTGGATAAACTCTTTGCAGTTCTTGTTTTTGTGGGTGTACCCTTAGTTCTAGTGGGTGCCTTTTTCAATTGGTCAGATATGGTTATGTTCTTTCTTTGCTGCACAAGTATTATTGGGCTCTCAGGGTATATAGGGAGGGCAACGGAAAGCCTGGCGATTGTAAGCGGACCAAGGATTGGCGGATTGTTAAATGCTACCTTTGGAAACGCAGTTGAACTTATTATTTCTATATTTACATTGAAGGCTGGAATGGTTGGAATCGTTCTAGCTTCACTGACTGGATCGGTTCTCGGTAATTTACTGCTTGTACTTGGACTTTCATTTTTTGCAGGAGGCATCAAGTTTAAACGTCAAAAATTTAGTGTTCATGATTCCAGATATAATGCAGGTTTGCTTATTTTTGCTGTGATCATCGCGTTTGTAATTCCTGAAGTATTTTCAATGAGTATGAATCCGCAAAAAACATTGTATTTGAGCATTGGAATTGCCATTATATTAATTACACTGTATCTAGCCGGACTATTTTTCAAACTCGTTACGCATCGAGGCGTATTCGCTTCCTCTGACCAACCTGAAAAGGAAACAGAAGTACCGGAATGGACGAAAGGTAAGTCCATTTTAATACTACTGTTAGCCACAGTAGTAGTTGCTTTTGTATCTGAACAACTAGTACATACATTTGAAATGCTCGGTGAAAAGTTTGGATGGACAGAGTTGTTTATCGGTGTCATTATTGTAGCGATTGTTGGTAATGCGGCTGAACATGTTTCAGCCATTACGATGGCCGTTAAAAACAAAATGGATGTATCTGTGGAAATTGCAGTAGGTTCAACACTGCAGGTTGCCATGTTCGTAGCGCCGATATTAGTAATTGTCTCTTTGTTTATGCCTGAACCGATGTCGCTCGTTTTCACATGGCCTGAACTTGTGGCGATGGTTACCGCAGCACTTCTTGTCATTAACCTTTCAAATGATGGGGAATCGAATTGGTTTGAAGGATTAACTCTTTTCGCGGCATATTTGATCATGGGAATTGGATTTTATCTGCTTTAAGAGTGCAAGTTAAAAAGTCAGTGTCCGAGAGACGGATACTGACTTTCTTTGTGCTCCGGGCGTGCTACCTGAACTATAGATTGAGAGTTGCGAATCCACTGTAAGGGAGCAGTTTTGAAAAAACTGAATTGTTTTTAAAACTGGTATATTTTAAAAGAAACAATCTATTTAACATTAGACGTGTTTTTTGGTATATTAGACGGTGGACAAAATTAGAAAAGGTGGAGTAAAAAATGGAAACAAATGCATACAGAGTATTACTTTACTATAAATATGTCCCGATTGAAGATCCAGTAACATTTGCACAAGAACATCTTGCTGCATGTAAGGAACTTGGGTTAAAAGGGCGTATTTTAGTATCAGACGAAGGAATAAACGGAACTTGCTCAGGAACGATAGAACAAACTGACGCATACATGAACATGATGAAGGCAGATGAACGCTTTGCCGACATGGTGTATAAAATAGATGAAACAGAAGGACATGCCTTCAAGAAAATGCATGTTCGTCCTAAGAAAGAGATTGTACATTTAGGATTAGCTGATGATATTAATCCAAATGAAATAACAGGACAATACCTTTCTCCAAAAGAGTTCTTTGAACAAATGCAAGCAGAAGATACGGTTGTTATTGATGCTCGTAATGATTATGAATTTGACCTAGGTCACTTCCGCGGAGCAATCCGTCCAGAAATTCGCAACTTCCGTGACCTGCCAGACTGGATGCTAGAGAACAAAGAAATGTTCGAAGGTAAAAAAGTACTTACCTATTGTACTGGTGGGATACGTTGTGAAAAATTCTCGGGTTGGTTAGTTAGAGAAGGTTTTGAAGGTGTGGGTCAACTACACGGCGGAATCGCAACTTACGCCAAAGATCCAGAAGTGCGCGGCCAGCTTTGGGATGGTCAAATGTACGTATTTGATGAGCGTATAGCTGTGCCAATCAACCAAGTAGAGCATGTCGTTGTTGGAAAGGACCATTTCACAGGAGAGCCATGTGAGCGTTATGTTAACTGCGCAAACCCTGATTGTAATGATAAAATTCTTTGCTCAGAAGAAAACGAACATAAGTATTTACGAAGCTGTTCCGATGAATGCCGTGAACATCCACGCAACCGCTACATCGTAGAACATAAATTATCAGAAGAAGAAGTAGAAGCTAGACTAGCTGCTATAAAATAAGTTCCGCCCCATGCTAATTTTTAGCATGGGCTTATTTTTTGGCTGAATTTCAACGGGGTTAACTCTTTATAATGAAGTGTAGTCTCGTTAAAACAATAAGTGGTTAAACTTAGTTAGTTTAGCTATTCTATTAATTATTTGTAACAAAGACGTCACAGTATAATAAATGGGTGATTGAAATATATTAAACGTATAGAGGGGATTCGCCACCCTGTATAGAAAGTAACAAAGAGTTCATTTTTCAAAAATAGAATGGAGGAACGTATATGTCAATCGAAGTGAAAAATATTTCAGATTTGAATGCAGTCAACGTATCCAAACTAATTCAAGAAAGTGAAAAAGAAGGTTATCGTTTCGTATCAAGGTTAGCATCAGAATATGAGGACGGAACGCATCGCTTCAGTGAACAGGGAGAGGCAATCTATGGAGCATGGGATGAAGATGAGCTAGTGGCGATTGGCGGTTTGTTTCGAAATAACGCTAGTGAAGCTGACAACTCTGCTCGACTATACCGATTTTATACTTTACCGGAATACCGTAGGAAAGGTGTAGGAAGTGAACTCTTAAAGGTTGTTTCTGAAAATGCCAAAGGACACTTTAAAGAAATAACGACTAAAACAGAATCCGCAAAAGCAGATTCATTTTATCGTGCAAATGGATTTTTGTTTGACGAGCGTTCGCCAGATGTCACTCATGTGATGAGCTTAGAGTAGAAAGGGTTATATTAATGGATAAACAGCAATTAGAAGGGAGATTTCCCTTAATCTCCAATATGCAAAACAAGGAAGAAATAATATGGTTCAATCCAAACAAAATAAATTCAGAGGATGCGTTGAAAAACGTATTTATTACTGCTGAAATGGTACAAGATGCAAGCGATCGTTTAGATCGTTTTGCATCTTATTTGCGTATTGCTTTTCCAGAGACTGCAAAAGCAAAAGGGATTATTGAGTCACCGCTTGTAAAAATTCCAACTATGGAATCCAGCTTAAAGGAATTCTTTCACACAGATTTTGATGGAGAATTATTATTAAAATGTGATAATGCCTTACCGATATCAGGATCTATAAAGGCTCGTGGTGGTATCTATGAGGTACTTAAAATTGCAGAGCAAATTGCTATACAAGAGGATTTATTGAAAATAACAGATGATTATGCACTACTCGCAACAGAAAAATTCACACAATTTTTTTCTAACTATTCAATTGCAGTAGGGTCGACTGGAAATTTAGGACTTAGCATCGGGATAATCAGTGCTAAGTTTGGGTTTCAAGTGACTGTGCATATGTCTAGTGATGCGAAGCAATGGAAAAAAGATATGCTCCGTGCAAAAGGCGTAACAGTCGTAGAGTACGATTTTGATTATAGTATTGCGGTAAAGGAAGGCAGAAAACAAGCGGAAAAGGATTCGTCTTGCTTTTTTATCGACGACGAAAATTCTGTTGACTTATTTGTCGGGTATGCCGTTGCAGCAAGTAGATTGAAAACTCAACTGGAACAAATGCAAACCATTGTCGACGCCGAACACCCATTGTTTGTATACTTACCTTGCGGAGTTGGTGGTGGACCAGGTGGAGTTGCATTTGGACTAAAGCTTTTATTCGGAGATCATGTGCATTGTTTTTTTGCGGAGCCTACGAACTCGCCTTGCATGCTACTTGGGTTAATGACGGGGCTACATGAAAAAATATCAGTGGCTGATATTGGGCTAGATAACAAAACGGATGCGGACGGATTAGCGGTGGGGCGACCATCTGGATTTGTAGGTAAAAATCTTGAGCAGCTAATTAGCGGAAGTATTACTATAAGTGATCAAACCATGTATGAGCTACTTGCCTTATTGGCAGACGCAGAGAATATTCTATTAGAGCCATCTGCATTGGCAGGTATGACAGGACCAATTCAACTTAAGAAACTAGGAGTTTCCATACAAAATGCAACACATATTGTGTGGGCAACAGGAGGAGGAATGGTTCCTTCTCAGGAAATGAAGGTTTATTATGAAAAAGGAAAGCAATTTCTTGGGAAATAAAACTACAAGCCTTGTAGTTAGAGTCTCACGACATACAAGTCGAGGCGATTTTAATAATCCTGCTAGTTAATGCGGGACGAAGTATATTCTGATCCTACTTATATTTAAAAGTAGGATTTTTTAATTTTGCTCTACTATACATAGAACAAATGTGTTATGCTATATATAGAACAAAAACTAAGGAGGGTGACTTCATGTTTATTGAAATAAAATCTGATTCTGATGTCCCCATCTATTTGCAGCTAGCCCACCAACTTATGGAGGGTATGGTACGAGGTGAATTAAAACCAGGTGACTCGCTACCATCTGTAAGAGCATTTGCGAGCGATTTAGGAATGAATATGCATACAGTAAATAAGGCTTATCACTATCTAGAGGAAAAAGAGTTTATACAAATAGTGGCAAAATCGGGAGTAATAATTCAGCCGAATGGTATTCCGAAGGCTTCAGAGGAAGAAAAGCATAAATTAGAAGCACAACTACGACCATTTGTAACAGAGGGGTTAGTCCTAAAGCTCTCGGAAGAAGAACTAGTGGTTATGGTACGTAAGCTTGTGCAAAATATTGAGGAGGGGAACGAATGACTATTGTTTTGTTTGGATTCATCCTATTTTTTATCACAGTTTTACAAGCATTTACACCAAAGTTTTTAAAGCCAACAGAAGCATTTGGAGTGTATGTACCGGATAGCCACGTAAAAGATCCGGTAGTGATGAAGCTGAAAAGTAAATACACTACGTTTGTGTTAACATTTGGTTTGATCGTATTGATAAGCTATCTGTGGTGGGGAACGACACAAAAACCAACAGAGGAAACACTGGCTCTAGCAGGCGTAAGTGTTCAGTTTACAACGTTATTCGTGAGCATTGGTTATTATTTTATGATGCACCTTCGGGTTAAAAAAAGGAAAGAAACGCAAAGGTGGTTAAGTGGTAAAAGCGAAGTGAGAGTAGTCGATGTAAAGTTTCAAGAAAAGCTCAAACTAATACCTCGTGTAATCTTTATCATTCCTATGATAGTTACCGTAGGGTTAATCATTTATACATTTATGAAATATGATCAAATGCCAGAGATGATTCCTACTCATTGGGGACCTACTGGGGAAGCAGATGCATTTAGCAAAAAAACATATTTTAGTGTAATTGCACTGCCACTAATTTTACTAGTTATGCAGGTTTTGTTCCTTTCAGTGAGTGAAGGTATGAAATTTTCAGGTGCTCGAATTAATCCGACCAATAAAAAATCTTCCCTTGCACAGCAACTCGCGTTTCGAAAATATACAAGTTTATTAGCGCTCTTTATCACAATTGGTATAACGCTTATGATGGGTTACTTTCACTTACAAACAATTCATCCAGAAATATCATCACCGATAATCATGTGGACCCTACCTCTGAGCTTTTTAGTATTAACATTTGCGGTTGTTGGTATTTATGCTCTAAAAGTAGGGCAAAGCGGATCACGACTAAAAGCTGAAAGAAATAGTGTAACCATAGAAAACAAAATTGCTATTGACGACGACCAATACTGGAAGGGTGGATTATTTTACATGAACAAAAATGATCCAAGTATTATGGTAGAAAAGAGATTTGGTGTAGGTTGGACGTTAAATTTTGCTCATCCTATCAGTTGGATTGTCTTACTAGTACCTCTAATTCTTATAGTTGGAATATCGATTGTATTATAAGAAAAGCAGCTACCCAAGTTATTGGGTAGCTGCTTCAGACTGTAGACAAACTCAATTTTTGGTGCATAGAGTTGTATACTAAAATCGGCAAGGACCACCACTTCGCTTTCCGTGGGCTTGGCTTCAGCCTCCTCGTCACTGCGTTCCTGCGGGGTCTTCTGCTCAAGCTGTTCCCACAGGAGTCTTCGTGGTGGTCCTTGCCTTATAAACAACTCCTTAAAGGTTTCTACTATATATACTTTTATTTAGATAAAGCAACCTCTTTAAAGATATTTATTATTACTCATAGCAGTTTATAAAAATATTTTTGTCGTCAAGCTTAAGCAGCTACTCAAGTTATTGGGTAGCTGCTTTTTAAAAAAAGATATTTTTTTTAATACTGTCTAGCTCTAGACACCAGTATCTCGTCCGCTTCAGACTTGGAAAAAGGCAAAAAGTGCCTTTTACTCCAAGTCTTCCAGCTCTTTTCGCTACAATGCGGAGTCTGCCGCTTTTCTATTCAGCGTCGAAAACTTCTACTTTTTCCATTTTAGCGCCATTTTTCATAGCTTTTGCTACTTCAAGACCACTTGTAACTTGTCCAAAAACAGTATGAACACCGTTTAAATGTGGCTGTGGCTCGTGAACGATGAAAAATTGGCTAGAACCTGTATCTTTACCAGCATGCGCCATAGAAAGACTTCCTGCTTGGTGTTTGTGTGGGTTTCCTTCAGTTTCACATTTAATTGTTTTTCCGCTTCCACCCATACCTGTACCAGTTGGGTCTCCACCTTGGCTTACGAAACCAGGAATTACGCGATGGAAAACTACTCCGTTATAAAATCCACTGTTTGCTAACTCTTCGAAGTTTGCTACTGTGTTTGGTGCCTCATTAGGGAATAAATCAAATTCAATTTTTTCTCCAGAATCCATTAAGAAATAACCTTTTTTTGTCATTTAAAAACACTCCTTTTTCGTATAAATCCTTCATTAGTATAGCATGTACCCGGAGCATTTTCCAAAAACAGAGACTGTACAATAATTTTATATAATGTTGTGAAGAACGAGCCTAATGTTCTCAAATGCTTATCTAATAAAAGTAAAGGCAAGTTGAACAAGAAGAAATAGTTAAACACCACTAATATATGCAGACCATACTTCATTAAATATGGTCTCTAAATTCAAAGAATAGTTATAATAATTAAAAAATATTATTTCCAAATTTCCAGAATTTGCTTTACAATATAATTATTACCGTAAAAGGGGGCAATTTGATTTGAAGAAGATAGGAATTATATTAACAGCATCAGTTTTATCAATTGGTATGTTTTCATCGGCTACTAGTGCAGTAAGTACAGTAGAAGAGCAACTTGTAGCGCAGGTGGCCGCTACAGGAGAGATTGTTACTAAGGAGGACTTGCTTAAAAAGTTTCGTTCTACTTTTCCTGGGATTTTCGACTTTGTGAATGCTAGTGATTTTCATATGAGTTCTAATACGTATCCTGGTGATGAGACGACAAGGTATCATTTATTTTTTAATAAGCTGCAAAATGGGAAGGATATTCATGGAAGCATAGGATTTTATGGAGAAGATTTCGAGATAGAATCATTTAACTACGACCCTGTTAGCACTCCAGACGCGTTGTTTCCAGCTAAGTTCTCTAAAGAGGAAGCAAAAAAAGTTGCAACCGATTTCGTTAAGAAATTCCTCAAAGATGGCAATTATAAACTAGGTGAGGATTATAATGATTACTATAATTATTCAAAGCAAATTTTAACTAGGCCCATAAGTTATTCCTTTTCTTTTAATCGTATGAAGGATGATGTTGAAATTGCTGACCAAAGTGTAAGCGTAACCGTTCTCGGAAACGGAGAAATTGTAGGCTTCTCTGGTTCACATATAACTAAATCTCCTACTTTTGAAGATGTAAAAAAAGTAAAAGATCGAAAAGAAGCATTAGAAAAAGTTAAAGGAAATCTCACTGCGAAACTTCAATATCAAGTTAACACTAACTATGAAACTGGTGAAAATGATGTGAAGCTGGTTTATGTGCCTGATGTTCTAAGCATAAATGCTATTACAGGTGAGTGGTTTAACGGTAAAGACTTTGTAGTAGAACAACCAAATAAAAAGAAATATGTAAAGGTTACAGAAACTGCATTGCCAGCCAAACAAAATGGGATAACAAAGGAAGATGCAAAGAAAGCAGCAGAAAAGTTATTACAAGTGAAATCAAACAAAATTAAGTTAAGCATTCAATCCGTTGAAGAATTAAAAAACAGTAATGGCCAAGAAATATTTAGTGTTCACTATATGTATAATTACGGTAATAGTGGAAGTGGGTCTACATTAGAATTTGATAAGAAAACTGGGGAGCTGCTCCAGTATCATAATACTCAAAATGGTTTATTGGTCGAAATGGATGAGACTAAAGAGGAGGTCACAATTTCTAAAGAAGAGGCGATTGCTCAAGCAGTTAAGTATTTAAAGGAATTGGTACCTTCATACCTTCATGAATACGCTATGCCTTTAGAGGAAGGTTATCACGATGAAACAATGGGCAATTACTATATAACCTTCCCTCGAATAGTTAATGGAGTTATGGTTATGGGAGATCAAATTAGTGTAAATATTCATAAAGATGGTTCTTTAGACAATTTAAATGTAGTTAGACCACAGATTGAGGAGTGGCCGTCTTTAGAGGGGGTAATCTCTACAAAAGAAGCTGAGGATATTTTGAGTAAAGCGTTAAGTATAAAAATGAGCTATTGGAAAGAAAATCAAAAGAAAGAAAATAAACATTATAATTTAATATACTCTCCAACATTTAATGAAACTGCCTTTAATGTGTTAGAAGCCGATTCGGGCAATTGGATTAACCAGTACAATATGGAAGTGACTCCTGAGGTTTCTCATCCAACTGCAGCTGCAGAGCTGAACTATTTGATTAAGGCAAAGGTATTGACAGTTAATGATCCAAAAACCTTTAACGGGGATGCAACAGTGTCTAGAGGGGAAGCAATTAAGATTATGATGAATTCCTTAACGTATATTTATGAGACAAGCAATCATAGAGATTCAGAGAGTATAAAACAATCCTATACAAACGTTGACCCTAAACATGCCTCCTATCAAGCAATTGAGCGTGCAGTGGAAGCGGGGATTTTGAAAACTGACCAGAAGACCTTTGATGTAAATAGTCCTATTACGAAAGAAGAGCTAGCAGTATGGTATATTCGGGCACTAGGTCTTGAGCAAGCAGCAAAACAAAACAATATTTTTAAAAATGAATTTACAGACAGCAAAAAAGTGAAAGTGGAAAACACAGGATACGTGGTTTTGGCAAACTCACTTGGATTAGTAAAGGCAGAAAAAAACCAGTTTAATCCAACAAAAGAAGTAACCTATGCGGATTTAGCAGTGTCCTCTATCCGCCTAGCATATGAAATCGCCAATAAGGGAAGAGATTTCAGGTACGATTACTAAATCCCAACCAATTAAATAATCAACATTATAACAAGAGGGTTATGACAACAGTCACGACCCTCTACTTTAATGGGAAAAGTAAACTAAATCGGATACAGCTACTTTCTTTAATCAACTAAATTGGGAAGTGGTTAAAAGAAGGAAAAGTGTAAAAAGTTCTTTTTATGATAATGAGCTTTAGTTAGTTGAATAGGTGTCCGCATTCTGCACGGGAAGGAATGAACCTTCATCGCCCCTTCACTAGAATCAATATAATAGTTTTTCCGCAAAATCATCCGGTATACTAGCCATTTAATTTAGGGATGGTTAATTGCTTTGTTTCGAGTTTTAATTTTGTTATATCTGTCATCATTGATACAAATTTGAAATTTCTAACTATCGATAACCATCCTTAACAATACTTAGAGCGTACATAGATAAGCTGTCCAGGAGTTTGTGGTCTCTTCATAAAAAAGAACTAGTTTTAATAATGACCCAATGTGCTAAATTTACCAGAAATAAATCACCTGTATTTACTTCTAATTTTTTCAGTACATGGGCATAAATAATGAAAACATATTTAAGAACATTACTTTATAATTTCTGTTGCTTCATTAAATACCAAAGCCCACTAGTAAGTTCTTTTACTACTTGTATCATTTCGCTATCGCTAAATTCATTGGTCATTGTTCGTAATAATGATTCTAGTACAATATTTCGTATTGGCTGTTGCTCAAGCTCCTGTGTAACGGCTTCCATAATCTCCTGCTGATTTTTGGTGAAATCGTTACTTTTTTTAAACTGTTCTAATTGTTCAACGACTTCCTTACGAGTCAATTCAATAGCTACAAATGAACTTATGAATTTATGTAAGTCATCTGTATTTAAAACGCTCGTCTGTTCATGCATGAGCATCTCCACAATTTTTTCTATATAACGTAATGCGTTTTTTATAACAATTTCAAACTTAAAATCCTGCTGATTCATTAATCGACCTGTGAATGTTAAGTGCTGTAATATGCCATAATAAATGACTGCTGCTTCAAATGAATGGCTTCGTATTTCTTCCCCAAATACTTCGATGAAACGCTGACCTAACCACTGTAGCTCAAGTACTCTTGATTTTAGTACTAATTTCTTTAACTCTTTGTCGCCTGAATGTAAGATTTCTTCATAAATCATATCTAATCCTCTAGACTGGTTAATTAGTAATAAAACTGTAATTTGTTCTACTAATACATCCCGATCCTTAGCATCCTTACCTAACATTTGCCCGCTTCGCATTAATGTCGCATCGTAGCGTGCCTGTTCTAAAATTGCTTCTACACAATCATTTTTAGATGAAAAATAATTATAAAAGGTTCCCTTAGAGATACTTGCCCTTTCTAAAATATCTTGTATCGATGTATTAGCGATTCCTTGCTCTACAAATAAAGATATTGCATGGTCGACCACTGCTTTTTTACGTTTATTCATATTGACTCCTTCTTTAACTTGTTACGATCATTATACAACATATTTTTGTTCAAAATGCACTATTTGTACTGACGAGACTTTTTTATAGACAAAATTGGACTGCTGGTATAAAATCTTTCAAGTGACTAAAAAAAGGAATATATAAACTAAGGAGATATTACAAATGAATACTTCGACGATAGAGAAAAAACCACCATATTTAATGCTTGCAATTTTATTTTTCGGTGCCTTTGTTTCTTTCTTAAATAACTCATTATTAAACGTAGCATTACCATCAATTCGTGATGATTTTGGCAAAGACTATTCAACGGTACAATGGTTAGCCACAGGTTACATGCTAGTAAGTGGAGTGTTAATACCTGTTTCAGCATTTTTAATTACACGCTTTAAAAACCGAACATTATTTATTGTATCAATGATTTTATTTACAATTGGTACAGCAATGGCTGCTCTGGCACCAAACTTTGGATTCCTCTTAGCAGGGCGTATGGTACAAGCAGCCGGTTCGGCAGTTATGGGACCATTGTTAATGAATGTTATGCTAGTTAGCTTCCCACGTGAAAAACGTGGTGCAGCTATGGGTGTTTTCGGTTTAGTTATGATTACAGCTCCAGCAATTGGGCCAACATTATCAGGATATATCGTACAATACTACGATTGGCGCGTACTGTTTGAGATGATTTTACCCTTTGCGATTCTTTCCATTATTCTAGCGTTTTGGAAACTTGAAAATGTGATGGATACACGTAAAGTATCTCTTGATTACTTCTCAATTGTGTTATCTGTAATTGGTTTTGGTGGTATTTTATATGGTTGTTCAATGGCTAGTTCAAATGGTTGGGGAGACACAGTTGTTTTGACAACAATTATAGTTGGTGCTGTTGCATTGTTCTTGTTCATTACACGCCAATTCAAATTAGAGGAACCATTATTGGACTTGCGAGTTTATAAATATCCAATGTTCGCACTTGGTTCTGTTATTTCAATGGTAAATGCCGCGGCATTATTCTCTGGGATGATTTTAACGCCTGCCTACGTACAAGACGTGCGAGGTATTGACCCTTTAGAATCTGGTTTAATGATGTTACCTGGTGCTATTATTATGGGAGTTATGTCGCCAATCACAGGGAAATTATTCGATAAATTTGGACCCCGAATTTTAGCGGTTATTGGTTTAGGTATTACCTCTATATCAACATTCATGCTTGCAGGTTTAGATCTTGAATCTTCCTATGCTTACATTATTGGTATTTACACAATACGTATGTTTGGTATGTCGATGGTTATGATGCCGATTATGACGAATGGTTTAAACCAATTACCTACACGTTTAAACCCACATGGTACAGCTGTTAACAATACAGCGCAACAAGTGATTGGTTCAATCGGGACAGCTATTTTTGTTACGATTATGACTAGTGCTGCGGCTACTCGTGGTAAGGAGTTAGCTGCATCAATGGACCCTGCATCCATGACAGAAGAAGCAATGAAACAAATACAGGCACAAAGCTTATTACATGGTGTTCAACTATCATTCATCGTTGCCGCTGTTGTAACATGTGTTGCATTAGTATTATCGTTCTTCTTAAAACGTGTGGACGTAAGCGCAAATGCACTTGCTGACATTGAAAAAGAAGTGAAAAGTTAATCATGGGGCTATCTCGTAAGTGATATTAAATCACTCTAGGATAGCCCTATTTTTGTTGTTTTTTATTCATATCCCTTGTCTATTAATTTGGTAGATTAACAAGAAGGGTATGTTACAATTCGATCCTCATTAACTTGTGCAGGAGCTCCCCACATCCCAACTTCGTGATTTACAATTTCAATTTCATTATCATTTACGTCAATAATATGCTTCACGTCATGCCCGTTTGCTACGAGAAAGTTGCTGATAAGCAAACGATGACAACGGGAAGGATGACGCTCCGAACAACAATAGGCAGTTTTTTTATTTGCTGCTTTTTCCAAAAGTTCATTTATACCTATTTGGAACTCTTCCGTCAGAGTATAATCCGCATAATTATGAAATGATTGGTTGTTCCACCCTGCGTTCACTTCTTCACTAACTTTTTTAGACTTTCTACGTCTACCACCTAATTTGGAGAGGTGTTCATATGAAATGTCTTCTCTTATAAGCCATTTTGGAAAATCATCCTTTGAAAATTGCGGCCATTTTCTACTACCTGGAAATGCCCTTACATCCGCCAAAAGCTCGATGTTATTCTTTTTTAGCATGCTTCCGAAAAATTTCTGTGTGTGGCTAGAATGTCCAATTGTGTATATTTCCAATCTTATCACCTCTTTCTCCACGAATATCCTTCCTATTATTATTCCTGTTCCTTTGTTGGACCAAACATATTCTACAGTTACAATTTATGAAGCAAAATACTGAAACCAAACCATGAAAGTGGTACGATACAAAAAGAGGTGAAGCTAAATGAATGGTCAAAATAGAAAAGATGTAAAACCTGGATTAGAGGTATATATAGTATTAAAAAAAGATCAACGATCAGGGGAGAAAACAAAAGGAGTTGTGAAAGACTTATTAACGAATTCGTCATTTCATCCACATGGCATAAAAGTACGATTAACAGATGGACAAATAGGACGAGTCTGTGAAATCATAGGATAAATTACCGCGTAAAAAGGGAGTGTAAGTGAAATGCAAGTAGAAAATCAAATTTTACAGTGGTTTAACCACTTTCACCAGTATCCAGAAGTTAGCTGGAAGGAATATGAAACTACAAATAAGCTTGCGGAAATATTGGATGGTTTAAGTATTTCCTATCGAAGATTTGATGATGTAACTGGATTACTAGCAGAAATCGGAGAAGGGCCAGAAGTAATAGCTGTACGTGCAGATATTGATGCTCTTTGGCAAGAAGTAGATGGAGAGTTCCGTGCCAATCATTCCTGTGGACATGATGCCAATATCTCTATGGTACTAGGAGCGTTATTGCTATTAAAGGATGAGAAATTAAACAAACGAATTCGCTTTATCTTTCAACCAGCAGAAGAAAAAGGTAACGGAGCGAATTCCATGATAGACCGTGGGGCTCTCGACGACGTAACACATCTTTTTGGTGTGCATTTACGACCGATTGAGGAACTTCCTTTCGGCAAAGTAGCACCAGCTATACATCATGGAGCGGCTTTATTTGTAGAGGGCAAAATAAAAGGAATCGATGCTCATGGAGCTAGACCACATCAAGGAAACAATGCGATTGACGTAGTAATTGCCATTCAACAAGCACTGAAAAATATGTATTTTTCTCCATCCGAATCATATTCTGCAAAGCTAACAAAAATTCAAGCAGGTGGAGAGAATGCTAATATTATTCCTGGTATTGCAACATTTTCAATTGATGTAAGAGCAGCAAAGAATAGCATATTATCACAATTGAAAGATCGCATTGACAAAGATTTAAATATTATTCAACAATTATTTAATATAGAAATCGAGTGGGAATTTCAAGATATTACACCAGGTGCTGAAGTATCGAAGGAAGCGGCGGCAATTTCTAAAGCTGCAATAATTGAAACCGTAGGTATGGAAAACCTTGCAGATGAAGTAATTACTTCGGGAAGCGATGATTTTCATTTTTATACAATTAGACATCCTGAAGTGAAGGCAGCAATGATTGGTATCGGAGCTGACTTGTCACCGGGATTGCATCATCCAAATATGACTTTTAACAGAGATGCATTAATTTTGGGGGCTAAAGTTATATCGAAAACGCTTACAAATGTTTCGAAATAGTATTGACTAGCATCTGATTTCCATTTAATATTACTTTATTAACGACTATTAAACGTCAATTTAGAATTGTCTCTATAGTTGTAAGGAGGAAATATTTTGCAGGAAAAGAAAGCGGTTACTAAAAAAGAGATGTCTTTAATATGGGCGATTATGCCGCTACTACTCATGGTTATTACTATGGTTATTACAATTATTTATTTAGAACAGGGGCCGCATATTCCATTGATCGTTGGAACAACAGTTGCAGCTATTGTTGCATGGAAACATGGATTTAAATGGTCTCAAATTGAAGAAATGATGTATAAAGGTATAAAACTAGCATTACCAGCAGTAGTCATAATTATTTTAGTAGGACTAATCATTGGTGCATGGATAGGTGGCGGAATTGTCGCAACGATGATCTATTATGGCCTAAAAATTATTACTCCTGCTTTCTTCTTAGTGGCTATTTGTATTATTTGTGCAATTGTTGCACTTGCAATCGGTAGTTCTTGGTCAACTATGGGGACAATCGGTGTTGCGGGAATGGGTATTGGACTTAGCATGGGAATTCCAGCTGGAATGATCGCTGGAGCCGTAATTTCAGGAGCATACTTTGGAGATAAGATGTCCCCATTATCCGATACAACAAACCTTGCAGCAGGACTAACAGGAACAGATCTTTTTGTACATATTAAACATATGTTATTTACGACGATACCAGGAATTCTAATAGCTCTTGGTGTATATGGCTTCCTAGGAAACAGATATAAATCAAGTAATATTGACCAAGAGGGTATCAACCAAACAATATCAATGTTAGATCAAAGCTTTGTCATTTCTCCATGGTTATTGTTAATACCTCTAGCAGTAATTGTCTTAGTAGCACTTAAAGTTCCAGCTATACCAGCATTGATTGTTGGAATTTTATTTGGCTTCTTATCTCAAATACTCATCCAAGGTGGAAGCGTTGCAGAGGCAGTTGGAGCTTTGCAAAGTGGATATGTTATCGATACTGGAAATGCAATGGTTGATGAATTATTTAATCGTGGTGGATTAGATTCGATGATGTATACGGTCTCCATGACGATTGTTGCCATGACATTTGGTGGTATATTGGAATACTCCGGAATGCTGCAATCCATTATGGATCAAATTTTAAAGTTTGCTAAAACAGCAGGATCACTTATTGCTTCAACAATTGTTGCGTGTATTGCAACAAATGCCTCTTGTTCAGAGCAATACATTTCTATCGTTGTGCCAGCTCGAATGTTCTCAAAAACATATACAAAAATGGGACTACATTCTAAAAATCTCTCGCGTGCTTTAGAAGATGGAGGTACACTTACTTCGGTCTTTATTCCTTGGAATACGTGTGGAGTATTTATTTTAGCGACATTAGGTGTAGGAGTAGCAGAGTATGCATTATTTGCCGTATTAAACTTTATAGTACCAATTATATCAATTATCTATGCAATGACAGGCTTCACGATTCAAAAAATCTCTGAGGCTGAAAAACTAGCGATATTAAATAAAGAAACTGTAGAAGCATAAAAAGGAAATGTGCAAGCCTGAAAAACAAAAGGGAGTTCATATGGAACTCCCTTTTGTTATAAGTCCTATTGATACGTATCTTCTAATTGTAGGTTGGAAAGTTCAACTCATAAATAGCGCGTGGGCGACCTTGCTGATAGGTCATTTCTTCCCCTATGATTTGTGCATATCCATGATCTGCTAGTTTTTTTAGTATTCGTTCAGTTGTACGTCTACTAACTTGTAAATAGACTTCTAAGTCATATGCAGTAAACTCTGTGGACTTTCTAGAACGACTAAACTGTATGACTTTAGATAAGTTCGCTGGACTTAATGTAGTCTCTTTCGCAATTTGCACAAACTGTGGTTCAACATTTTTTAAAAGCACTTGCTTATCACTATATGGATATGGTCCAAGCAGTTCCTTAGAATCGGTTAATAGATAGGCTGTATTATCAGTTGCATAAGATAAAGCATCCCTTGCATTTTGAGTAGCTTCCAAAACTGTTTTTCCATAGCCAAATGCAATTTTAACCGCGGGAGAGGAGTTTATCCAAGAAGTAATCAAGTTATTGTTTAAAGCTTCCTGCACATCACCTTGAGTTGAAAATAAGGTATATAAATTGTCGGCTTCTTTTACGGTATTTGCTTGAATAGAGGCTGCAATTTGTTTAACTTTTTCTTCTGCAATGGAAAGCTCTTTATTTGTTTGGATATAACCAACTGCAATTTTAGCGGACTGACTTTTGAATAGAAGGGCAAGAGATTTTGTATCCTCTATTGCCTTAATAATGGAGCTTTTCGGATCAATCATTCGAATGACAGATAAACCATTGTCTCGCAATCTTTGATACACTGCATGAATACTAGTAATCGCTAGCAAAGTGGCGCCGTTCTTTTGTAAAACTGTATGGAATGCAACTATTTCTTCCAGATCGAAAGAGGTATCTATTTTCATTAAAAACGGTGTTTGATCGGTTAATCCGATATCCTCCAAAACATTTTTTACACCCTCTGGATGGACTAGATCAATGGAAAGCTTATGTACAGCTGTTGGGTTAGTGAGACTAAGTGAAAGTAGAGTAGTCATGATAGCGTTTTCATCTTGTTTTAAATAAAAAGTTGGAATTGGTAGCCTTGCGATTGAGTCCTTTGCATAAGTAAATGGAAATGAACCTGAAAAAAATACTGCATCACAAGGTTTTATCGTCGGTATTATATCCTTTGCATCAAAAGGTATATTATATGTATAATAATCCAATCGAGTGGATGGAAGTTCATGTTCAAAACTTCTTAAACGTTCGATGAAAGTGGCCGATCCTAGAACTGCAATACGTGTTAACATATGGTCACCTCTTTTTTTATCTTTTTAACGACTATTTAACGACAACTATAACGAACTTAATCCAAAATGTAAAGAAAGTAGGAAATTCAAATGAAAATTAAAGAAATTGATATTTATGCAATCCGTTTACCATTAGTAGATCCTTTTATCATAAGTTATCACACTTATGATGATATGCCATCTATTATTGTAAAAATAACAACGGATGAGGGTTTAGTAGGTTATGGGGAAGCTGTTGCAGATGAGCATGTGACAGGTGAGACTTGGGAAAGTACATATGCATTATTGAAAGAAACGCTAGCTCCAGCTGTTATTGGAGAAAATCCTATGGAGTTTGAGCGTTTACATGAGAAAATGAATAAAGCGGTTTACCAGGCACCTGCAGCAAAAGCAGCGATAGATATTGCTTGTTATGATTTGGCAGGGAAAAAACTTGGTGTTCCTGTGTACCAATTATTAGGTGGGCGCTATCACGAAAAGTTCCCTGTCACTCATGTATTAAGTATAGGAAAGCCAGCTGACATGGCAGAAGAAGCAGAAAGAAGGATGAAAGAAGGGTATTCCTCCTTTAAAATGAAGGTCGGGACAGACGTGCAAGTTGATGTTAAACGTATTCAAGCAGTGCGCGCAAAAGTCGGCGAAGAAATTGCTATTCGTGTAGATGTAAATCAAGGTTGGAAAAATAGCGCTACTACTATTGTGGCTATGCGGCAGTTGGAAAAAGAGGGATTAGACTGGCTAGAGCAACCGGTAATCGCAGATGACTTTAATGGTATGGTAGAAGTAAAAGCTAAGACAAGTACCCCTCTTATGATGGACGAAGGCTTGCGAAACTTACGTGATATGCGAGAGTTGATCGAGAAACAAGCAGCACATAAAGTAAATATTAAACTGATGAAGTGTGGTGGGATATATCCAGCGATGAAGCTGGCTCATATGGCAGAGATGGCAGGCATCGAGTGTCAAATCGGTTCCATGGTGGAATCCTCTATTGGTTCTTCAGCAGGATTTCAAGTAGCATTTTCTAAAAAAGTGTTTACGAGTGTAGAGTTAACAGGTCCTCTAAAATTCTCTAAAGACGTTGGAAATTTACATTATGACGTACCATTTATTCAATTAAATGAACGTCCTGGACTAGGGATTGATATTGATGAAGAAACTTTACAAGAGTTAACTAAGTTCTCTACAAAAGTAACAAAATAAGAGGAAGTGTTTGTGTGAAAGAATGGAAAGGTAAACTTGGTGTGAAAGAATATATTGTTCGTCAATTGACGCAAGAACATCTGGATAGCATTTTACGTTTGCAGCATGTGGTCCTTGGAGCAATGGAAAATGATAATTTCTTATCTCCATTAACAATAGGAGAATATGAGGATTCGATAGATCGTAACCTAATGATTGGAGCATTTGTAGACAATGAACTAATCGCCTTCCGTGCATTGGCATTACCACCAATTGATGATCAACATTTAGGATATGATATTGGTCTTTCAAAAGATCAACTCGAGAAGGTCGTTTATCAAGAAATAACAAATGTTCATCCTAATTACCGTGGATTTGGATTGCAAAAGAAACTCGGGGTTATTGTCATGGAACTACTAGACGCTTCACCGTATACACATGTATGTGCAACAGTTGCACCATTTAACATTGCAAGCTTAAAGGACAAACTAAGCCAAGGAATGGTAATAGGTGCATTAAAGAAGAAATACGGAGACATGCTACGATATGTATTTTATAAAAAAATTCATGTAGATCGTAATAACGAAGAAACGTTTATAGAAGTTCCTATGGATGCGATTGAAAAACAACAGCAACTAATTGCAGATGGTTGGATTGGGACAGCAATTTTACAAAAAGATAATAACTGGCATGTAACCTATGAAGGAAAAGGATCATACATCTAAACGAAAACACTCGGTGATTAAATTCACCGAGTGTTTTTTAGTGTTTAGGAATTATAAATCTATTACAGGTGGATAACTACTTACAAGTGATTATCCGTCCAACTCTGACGCTTGCTCCTGCGCAAAGTTCGTCGCAGAAGAACGTTGTCAGTGCTTACTTAGAGACTTGCGCTTTTGTTCTTTTCTTCCGTCAAATGTATGAGAAAGACTCAAGACCAATGACTGAACTAAATTGCTGAATTTTCAATTATAGTGAAATAATAAGATAAAGTTAAGGGGTGCTACAAATGAAAAATCTATACAAAGACTCCCGATTCCGCCTCATTATTTTCGCTAATATTGCTTCCTCTATTGGTTCGGGAATAACGATGATTGCGATACCATGGATGCTTGTATCCAGTGATAATGGCAATAAGGTATTTGGGTATATAACGATTGGTATGACCATTTTAAGTTTTATCCTTACACCATTTGTAGGGAACTTGGTGGACAAAGTATCTCGAAAAAAATTATTAGTAACAAGTGAAATCATATGCTTTACTCTATTGTTTATGTTTTCCCTCATAGGATTTCTTGGCCTATCATATGAAATTTGGCATTATATGATTATTTATATGATTGGTAGTTTATACTACACCATTTTTTATCCGACAATGTTTGCTTTAAATCAAGAAATATTTACGAAGGACCAATATAAATCACTAAACGGAACGATGGAGGTGCAAGGACAGCTTTCCAGTATGATTGCGGGTGCTTTAGCTAGTATCTTATTGTTAAAATGGGATTTACACTATATTTTATTACTGGATACGATGTCTTACGGCGCTGCCATCTATTTTTACTTGAAGCTACCGTATGTGAGATTATCCATTGAAAAGACAGGGAAAGTCGTTAAATCGCAAGTAAGCGAAGGACTTAGATATATGATAACGCGTCCTTCCATGTTTATTTTTTTATTATTTTCTTTCATGCCTTTCATTGGTGTGATGCTAACGAATTATTTATTCCCTGTCTATTTAGTGGATGTACTTAAAGCAGACGCGAGTGTTTATGGAATTCAAGGGATGATTTATGCAATAGGAGCAATAATTGCAGGGGTCTTCGTACCAACATTATCAAGTAAATTAGGAAATGAGAAAACGATTATCTTGGGAGTATTCGTTTATACGATTGCTATATCATTAATCGTGTTCGTAGATTTACCTGTATATCTATCACTTATGTTATTTTTGGCAATAGGTAACAGCAGTACTAGAGTTGCTAGAAACTCTTTCTTAATGGACTCTATTCCTAATAATATAATAGGGAGGGTCGATAGCTTGTTTCGTACATTAGGTCTTTTAATCAGGATCCTTTTACTTGCTCTCTTTACTGAAATGGTATCTTCAGAGCTCATCATTTATTGTTTCATAGTATTAAGTGCAATTTTATTACTTTCTTTGTTCTTCGTAGTTGTATCATGGAAAAAAGGTTTTAAAGTAAAAGAAAAAGATTGTAAGGTCATAGCAAATGCTTAGTTAGTTATTTTTGCTTGAAGTATAAAATGCTATCGTTTTCGTGTTGTATTTATGAAACCATATTCCTTTTCATCCGTAGTATAACTAGACAGAAAAAAGAGAGGGTTTGAGAAAATGACCAGCGTATTTATTATTTCGGCAGTTGCAGCGATACTTACCGCATTGTTAGTAGTCCCGTTGACAGCTAAAAGAAAAGACATGGTAACTTCCATCATTGGTCTATCGGTTTTAACTTTTATCGTACTTGCGATTATATATTATGTAACGAACTTAGATCGTAATTGGACAGCGTTATGGCCATTACTAGTTATTGCAACATTAGCAGGGATGGTGCTTGCAAAAGGTAAAGAGCAAAAAGCAAAAGGTATTCTGTTTTTAGGAAGTCTGGTATTGACTATCTTCATGTTAACAGCGTCTTTTTGGAATGCAGACGAAAAATACAAAGTGGCAGAAATGCAGCAAGAGGTTGAAATTGAAGCATTTGACGAAACGAAGACACCTGCTAGTGTACCGCCAAAGTTTGCACGCAATAAGATGAAAAAAGCTTTTGGGCAAGTACCAAATACGAGTTATTATGAATTAGGAAGCTTACAAATTCAAAAAGTAAAAGATGAGTATATATACATTGCTCCAGTAGAATTTTCAGGACTTTTCAAGTGGTGGAATGGAGACGTTACACCGGGTTATTTTACAATGAGTGCAACCGACTCATCGGATAATCCAAAATTTGTAGAGGCTGAAATGAGTTATACACCATCTTCTTATTTCCATAAAAACTTAGAAAGACATATGCGTATGAAGCATCCAACTAAAATTTTCTATGGAGGCCCTCAATTAGAAATTGACGAGGATGGAAAACCATATTACATCAGATCTTACGGTAGCTTCATCTCTGCACGTAATGGATTTGAAGTAAAAGGAATCGTGGCGGTCGATCCAGCTACAGGTCAGACAGATTCCTATGAAATAGCAGACGTACCAACGTTTATAGATGGGGCAGTATCTCCTGAAACAGTGAGCTTGCAAAATAGCTATTTTGGTAAGTACGTTCATGGATTCATCAACAGTCTATTTGGTAAAAAAGATGTGAGATTACCGTCAGATGAAGGAACCGAAGCGAATGTAAGTCCAATATTTGGTGAAGACGGACAAATGTATTACTTTACAGACTTTACGAGTCCGAAAGAGGGAGTAGATTCGATGCTAGGTTACTCTTTAACAGACGGGCGAACTGGTGAAGCTACTTTCTACACAGGAAACCTAGAGGATTCTTATATGGACTCTCAAGGAGCACTGCAAATTATTGAAAAGAAATTTATCGAAAAAAAATGGTCTGGCGAAATGCCGGTATTGTACAATTTTTACGGAGAAGCAAGCTGGTTAACACCAGTATTAGACTCTAATGGATTCCTGCAAAATTACTTTATAGTATCAGCTGCAAATCCAGAGATCTCTGTCTATGGCAATACGCCAAACGAAGCGTTAAAACTATATAAAACAGCAATTCAACGTGGAGGAAGCTCCGTAGACGGTAGCTCCGATGCTGAAGAGAAGTCGATAGCCGGTACAGTTGTACGTGTCTTTAAGGAACGTGTAGGTGACTTTACACAAGTGTCGTTCCTATTGGATAACAAACAAAGCTATATCGTATCTTCAGAAGTAGCACCTCTTGCAGTTTATATGCAAGAAGGAGATAAAGTACAAGTGACTTTCTTAAATACAGGAGAACTTTTCTTGCCGGTAAAAGAGGTAATAATTCAAGGAATTGAATAGAGTACAATTTAAAAAATCTATCCCGTAATTTAGGGGTAGATTTTTTGAAGAAAAATAAAAATTTCCGGTGAACACTAGGTATTGCTTAGATGAAATTGGTCGGGTTTTAAAGAGTGATCCAATTTGAATTAAGAAGGCTACTATTTTGTATAGTATCGTTAAGGGGCTGGGACAGAAATAGAAATTTTATTGAATAAGGAGAAATATTTAATAAATAATGGATATTTAATGAAATTGATTGGAATGGAGGGGCGACTCCTACGGGGATAGCGTGACGCCTTAGACTACAGGCTTAGGCAACGCCCGTGGAAAGCGTCCCTGGAATGGAAATCAATTTTGTGCACAGCAAAAAAAACAGCATTTTTCCCACAGAGAAAAATGCTGTTTTGGGTTCTGTCCCAGGGTCTATTTTCTCTCGGTTATTTTATCTATATACATCCCGAACTCTTCATTTGATCAATCTACTAAAGTTATGTATCCTTCTATCTATTTAGTAATCAATTCACTTTACTCAGATATTATTGGAATACGCCGTTGATACTAGAGGTTGTATTGGGAGAGCTATATAATGAAAATATAGACACAAGAAATTTCTTGAGAAGAAACGGGGAGATTACTTGAAAATTCATTATTTGACGATAGGTGAAGTTGCAAAGCTAAGTAATATATCCGTTCAAACCTTACGATACTATGACCGGATAAACTTGTTCAAACCTATTGAGATAAATCCAAGTAATCAATATAGATATTACCGTAATACACAATTGTATTATTTGGATATTATAAAATCATTAAAGTATCTTGGGTTATCGTTAGAGGAAGTTCAATCTGCCTTAACATTAAAGCCAGAAGAGCTAGTTGTATATCTTGAGAACCAAGAGAAAAGAATTGAAGAACAATTTCAACGGCTTAAGAAGACGAAGCAGGTACTGCAAAGGAAAAAAGAGCAAATACAAGCTTTTGCATTGGATCCGAATATGATGACCATATCAATTAAGAAAGAACCAGCTCAAAAAATAGTGAAGATAAAAACCGATAATATGAAAGTGGATGATATCCCAAATAGAGAATTTGGACGTATAAGTAAGGTGTTAGAGGATGAAGGTAGTATATTTGATACGTTATATGGTGGAGCATTTCCTTTGCAGAGGTATGAATTCTTATACGATATTAACTATGATTATCTATTTGCATATATTGTTACAGACAAGGATTTTAAAGAAAAATACGAAGATGTAGAAATTAGCACATTACCAGCTGGAGAGTATCTTAGCATTTCTTTTGTTTTAGAGAACGATGAATATGAAGTATGCTACCAGAAGTTAATCGGCTATATAGAAAAACACCAAATAGTCGTAAACCCGATTGTATATGATATATGGATGCCCATAAATTATACAGCTTCCAAAGAGGATGAATTCTTAGTGGAGCTTAAAATACCAATTCAAACTACTTGACCCTATAGTAACTATAGGGTTTATTTTTATTATTAGAGTCAAATTCATAATTACTTATTTAAAAATAAAATTCGAATAATTATATGAAATCATATTTAATTATCCGTTTACTTAAAGTGGACATTATGTAATTGACTGAATATGCTGAATCAGAATTATAAGGAGTTTGAAGATGGTTGCACAAAGAAGTGGTTTAAATAAGGTGATTTATTTTGTATTAATAAATTTATTTATTGTATTTTTAGGAATGGGACTAATTATTCCTGTAATGCCTACATTAATGCGTGAAATGAGCTTAGAAGGTTCTACAATGGGTTATTTAGTAGCGGCATTCGCATTCGCACAATTGTTAATTTCTCCAATTGCAGGTAAATGGGTAGATTCAATTGGTCGAAAAAAAATTATTGTAATTGGTATGTTTATATTTGGGGTGTCGGAAATGCTCTTCGGTCTTGGCCAAGATGTGAAGGTATTATATATTTCTAGAATATTAGGAGGTATTAGTGCGGCATTCATTATGCCAGCCGTGACGGCTTTTGTTGCAGATGTTACCTCTTTAAGAGATCGACCAAAAGCGATGGGCTATGTTGCAGCAGCAATCAGTGCTGGGTTTATAATCGGACCAGGAATTGGGGGCTTTTTAGCCGAATATGGAACTAGACTTCCTTTCTTTGTTGCTGCGGCTCTAGGATTAATAGGAGGAGTATTTTCGCTTGTTATTTTGAAGGAGCCTGAAAGAGAGCGGGAAGAAAAAGAAGGAGTAGCTAAACCACGTTTTCGAAAAGTATTGGAACCAATTTATTTGATTCCAATGATTATCATTCTAGTATCTAGCTTTGGATTAGCTGCTTTTGAAACAGTTTATTCACTATTTGTAGATCATAAATATGGATTCACGCCAAAGGATATTGCGTTAATCATTACTGTAAGTGGCGTTCTAGGAATAATATTCCAGGTACTTACCTTTGATCGTCTTGTAGGAAAAATTGGGGAAATTAGATTGATACAAATTTGTATAGGTGTATCTACGATATTCATTTTTGCGATGATTAAGGTCTCAGCTTACTGGTCTATATTACTCGTGACCTTTGTGATTTTCTTGTTGTTCGACTTAATGAGACCTGCGCTGACCACGTATTTATCTAAAATAGCTGGAAATGAGCAGGGCTTTGTTGGAGGACTAAACTCTACGTTTACGAGTATAGGAAATATCATCGGGCCAAGTATTGCAGGGATTTTATTTGACGTTCATATTGATTATCCATATGTATTGGCAATGTTTATACTCGCAATTAGCTTTGTAATTTCGTTATTTTGGAAGGAGCAAAAAACAGTATTTAAGGAAACAGCAAAATAACAACATAGCTGTACATTTTATTTGTCTTACGCATAAACGGTAGTCATTTTATCTTTTTGTGAAAATCCTATACAATAGAGTGTATAAGATTTAACTTGAATCAGCAGAATTTAAGTTAAGCCTCCGGCGGATGTCATAGATTTTGAAGGGTGTTAGCCCATGTGGGTCGCTTCCATGCGACAACGGCTACCTAACCTGCAACCAAGCAGGCCAAAGCTCAATTCAATTTCTGGACGCAATTACGCCGAGGCGTAATTGATTGAAACGGGGGACTAATCGTGCATGATGTAGCAACGTTACAAAAAGAAGCGATGGACATGCTAAAGAAAACAAGTAGAACTTTTTATATCCCAATCACCTTTTTAGAACCCAAACTAAAAAAAGCGGTTGCCTCTGCTTATTTATGCATGCGAGCAATAGACGAGATTGAAGATCATGAATCATTAGATCCAAAAGATAAACAAGAAATACTGTTATCCACAAGTAAGCTCTTGTTAGCAGATTTTGATAAGCAGGCGTATGCGAAACTGGTAGAGGACTATCAAGACATACTTCCTCCTGTGTCCCTTAGATTAGGAGATTGGCTGGAAATTTGTCCTACTGACTTATTAGAAACTGTAAAAACCTATACTAGTGAAATGGCAGAAGGAATGGCTAAATGGGTAGGTAAAAATTGGCAAGTGAAGACAAAAGAAGATCTCGATGAGTATACCTATTACGTAGCTGGTCTTGTTGGAGTGATGCTTTCGGATTTGTGGAAATGGAATGCAGATATTGAAACGGACCGTGAATTGGCAATTGCATACGGCCGTGGACTTCAAGCAGTAAATATATTGCGAAATAAAGACGAAGATAGTCAGCGAGGTGTACAATTCTTCCCAGAAGGATGGACACGGTCGGATATGTTCGAGTACGCAGCAGGCAATTTAGCGCAAGCCGATGAATACATCAAAAGTATTAATCGGAAGAGTATATTGTTATTCTGTAAATTACCTCTTGCACTTGCTCACAAAACATTGAAAGCACTAAAGAACGGGAAGGAAAAAATGACCCGATCAGAAGTAGAGCAAACTGTCGAGGAAGTACAAGCAGAAGTTTAAAAGTATACTTAAAACTCCAAGTGAAAGAAGAAACTTCTCTTAATGCTTTGTTTAAATGATAATCATTATCACTTATTATTTGTTTTTAAAATGGATAAAGTTGTATACTTAAAGTGCAATTCAATCTTGCTAATATGAGAGGAGTTTTACAATGTTGTCTAAAAATTTACATGAAGCATTAAACGATCAAATGAACTTTGAATTTTATTCTGCACATACGTACCTTGCTGCTGCCGCTTATTGTACCGCTGAAGCATACGATGGATTTGCTAATTTCTTTTTAGTTCAGGCAGAAGAAGAACGTTTCCATGCTATGAAGTTTTATAACTTTTTAAGTGATTTAGGCTACCGAGCTACAATTGATGGATTTGCCGAGCCGCGCAATGAATTTACTTCGACTTTAGATGTTTTTGAAACTTCCTTAAAACATGAAAAAGAAGTGACACGTCGTATTTATCATCTCTCTGATATTGCATTAGATGAACGTGAACATGCAACGATGGCATTCTTAAAATGGTTCATTGATGAGCAAGTAGAGGAAGAGGCATCATTTGACACGCTGATTAACAAAATTAAACGTATTGAAAGTGATTCCAATGCTATGTTTATGCTAGATTCTGAGTTAGCATCCAGAACTTTCACTCCGGATGAAGCATAATACATAATTTTGATCCAATCTGCTCGTTAATGCGAGATAAGTTAATAACTTTTCTAAAAAGCTCTTGTGTTCTGAAGTTTTCTTCATCCACTTGAGCTTTTCTTATTTTTGGTGGACTAGGGTATCCGAGAAGCAAGACCGAGAAAAGATTCTAGACTAAACGTTTTATTATCTATACCATTAATAAATAAGTAAATGTAAAAGAGAGGAAGTATAAATTATGTTGAAAACGATAGTTTTTGACCAAATAAAACGCGCCATGAAAGAGAAAGACGTGCTAGCTAAAGGAGTATTAACCATACTAAAATCTGCACTCGATAGTGCGGAAAAAGAAAAAGGGTCTGCCCTTACACCAGAAGAAGAAATTGCAATCGTAAATAGGGAAGTAAAACAAACAAATCAAGCTTTAGAAGGTGCAAAAGAAGCCAATCGTGAGGATTTAATAGAAAAAGAAAATGCAAAACTAAAACTACTTGCTAGCTTCTTACCAACACAATTAAATGAAGATGAAATTGTGTCAGTCTTAACAGAAGCTGGAGTTACAAAAGGTATGAACATGGGAGAGGCAATGAAAATTGCTAAACCATTACTTGTTGGTAAAGCAGATGGATCAACGATGTCTAAAGTAGTGAAAAGTATGATATAAACAAAGAAGGGCGCAAGTGCGTCCTCCTTTGTTTTTTTATATTATTACTCATTTATTTTGCACGTATAAATAAAACCTTCAAATAATTACCTTCTTTAAAGAGAGGAGAAGTTTTAAAATCGTTTGGAAGTGAAAACTCTTCCTCGATTGTGTAGTTTCGATTGCTTTCCTTGAAAGCTTTTTCCACAAACGTTTTGAACTTTTTCATCCCAAAGGTTGCATTATTAGTAGATGCTACAATAACACCGTTTTTTTCTGTAATATTAATGGCATCCAAAAGTAATTTTGTGTAGTCTTTGGCAGAACTAAAAGTATATTTTTTAGAACGGGCAAAGCTAGGTGGGTCGAGAATGACCATATCGAAGGATAGTTCCTTACGTTTCGCATATTTAAAGTAGTCAAATACATCCATCACGATTATGTCTTGCTCTTCGATATCGATTCCATTAACTTCAAATTGCTCGGCTGTTTTACTTAAGCTTCGTTTGGCTAAATCCACACTGGTTGTTTTCGTAGCACCACCAGCTGCAGCAAATACAGAAAAAGCACCAGTATATGAAAATGTATTCAGCACTGTTTTTCCTTTTGAATAGTTATCTCGAATTGTTTTACGAACATCACGTTGGTCTAAAAACACCCCGACCATCGCCCCGTCATTTAAGTAAATTGCAAATTTTTGCCCATTTTCTTTAACGATGAGTGGGAATTCTCCGCGTTCGCCTTTAACAAAATCATCGTCTTCTACATACTGTCCTTTTGTATCAAATCGTTTCTTTTCATAAACCCCTCTATAAGAAACTGAAGCTTCTAATGCCTCTAAAATTATATCTTTAAAGGAATAAATTCCTTCACTATACCAGCTGATTAAATAGAATCCATCAAAATAGTCAATGATTAAACCACCGATACCGTCTCCTTCACCGTTAAATACGCGAAAGGCTGTTGTATCAGTACTAGTGTAGAAATCGTTACGAAGTTGAATTGCCATCTCGAGTTTCTTTTGGAAAAATGATTTATCAATTTTTTCGTTTTCATTTTTCGTTAACAGCCAACCGATGCCTTTATTTTGTTTACCGACATACCCTTTTCCGATAAATTTACCAGATGGGTTTTGCAGCTTTAAAATACTTCCTTCCTCAAGAGAATCTTTTTCGTGGAAGCCATCTTTCATTAAAATTGGAACGCCTTTTTGTAAATCTTGTGCAAGTGTTTCAGTTACTTTGATATCTAATTCATTTCGCATCATGTATTCATCCTTATATGTTTTTTTATATAGTATCTCATACGTATGGGTAAAAACCCTTGATAGTCTTATGGTACAATATACTATACATGTGCAGAGGAAGGAAGTTTGCTATGAAAAAGTCAAAAATAATCCTGCCGATTATGGTAGTTGTGGCAGTATTGGCAACCATTATTCTAAACCAAGAGGAATATTCAGAAGTAACATTTATAAATAAATTACTTATTACTGTAGGAGCGGCTATCGTATCTTCTGTGATCGGTTATTTTCTACTAGGAGCAGATGTGGATAAAGTCGACCCTAAACCAACTAATAACACAGTAAATAAGACACTGAAGAAAAACAGTAGAAGAAAGTAGAGGGTTTCTAATTAAAGGAGTGACCTAAGTGTTAGATAAAGCACGTCAATTATTACAGACTTATTTTGGATATGATTCTTTTCGAGAGGGTCAAGAAACTGTTATAAACTATGTATTAGATGAGAACTCTAGTTTATGTGTTATGCCAACTGGGGGAGGGAAGTCTCTTTGTTACCAAATCCCGGCGTTGATGTTAGAAGGCACTACGATTGTTATCTCTCCATTGATTTCCCTTATGAAAGACCAGGTAGATACTCTAATTCAAGCTGGTATTCCTGCAACCTTCATAAACAGTACGCTAACTGCAGAAGAAGTAAGAGAAACGATGGAAGAAGTACAAAATGGTCAATATCGTTTACTTTATATAGCCCCAGAGCGTTTAGAATCTCCTACTTTTTTAAATCAATTAAAAAAAGTTAAGGTTCCATTAATAGCAGTGGACGAGGCACATTGTATTTCACAATGGGGCCATGATTTCCGGCCAAGCTATCGTGCTATTCATCGATTAAAGGATGTATTTAAAGAGCAACCAACGGTACTTGCCCTAACTGCAACCGCAACTCCAGCTGTGCGTGATGATATATGTCGATTACTGCAAATCCAAGAAGATAATACAGTTATTACTGGGTTCGCAAGATCGAACCTGGCATTTTCAGTCGTATTAGGACAGGATAAAAATAAGTTTTTAAAAGAATTTATTAAAAAAAATACGAACGAAGTTGGAATTATTTACGCAGCAACAAGAAAAGCTGTAGACCTTTTATATGATTTGCTAAATAGAGCGGGTATCCAGACTGCTAAATATCATGCAGGTCTTCCAGAAGCATTTCGAAACAAAGAACAAGAACGTTTTCTAACAGATGAAGCACAAGTAATGGTTGCAACCAATGCATTTGGGATGGGGATTGATAAATCCAATGTCCGTTATGTGATTCACTATCAATTGCCGAAAAATATGGAAAGCTACTATCAGGAAGCTGGAAGAGCAGGTCGAGATGGACTGCCAAGTGAATGTATCGTTTTGTATGCATCACAAGACGTTCAAACGCAGCGATTTTTAATAGACCAAGCATTGGATCGTGAACGGATTCCTCAGGAACTAGAAAAACTACAGGGCATGGTAGATTATTGCCATACCGAAAATTGCCTGCAGCAGTTTGTTGTTACTTATTTTGGAGAGCAAAACGCTACAAAATGTGGTCGTTGTGGAAACTGTACAGATTCAAGAGAAGTCCAAAACGTAACAAAGGAAGTACAAATGGTTCTTTCATGTGTTGTTCGAATGGGACAAAGATTTGGCAAGACAATTACTGCTCAAGTATTGACTGGTTCTCAAAACAAAAAAGTAGTCGATTTTGGTTTTACGAAATTATCAACATATGGCATATTAAAGGGTAAATCATTAAAAGAAGTGTCAGGGTTAATGGAGTTTATGATTGCGGAAGGATTACTTTCGGTGGATCATGGAAGCTTACCAACCATTTATGTATCAGATGCAGGAAAAGAAGTACTACTGGGGAATAGATTAGTGGAGCGCAAAGGCGTAGCTGTAACAAAGCAAATTGCTAATAATGATCCATTGTTTGAAAAACTAAGGATACTTCGGAAAAAAATTGCGGACGAAGCAGGTGTACCACCATTTGTTATTTTTTCAGATAAGACTCTACAGCATATGTGTGCAGAGCGTCCGCAAACCGAAGAACAATTGTTAGAAATTCACGGAATAGGCGAAAATAAACGAGAAAAATATGGACAAGCTTTTCTCGAGGAAATTCACAATTATATTACCGTGTAGTTTTTATGAGACACTACTGTAAGATTCGAAGGAACATTAATCTTTTTAGCATCTTCGGTAGAAATTTCAACAATTACCGATTGCTCTAAAATTTTAAAAATAGTACCTTGTACCTCGTGATCATTACGAGTGAAAGAGATCTTCTCATCAATTTTCCTAGCTGCCACAAAGGGTGAAACTTCCTTAGGTTGTCGTTGGAAACTCATGTGTCTGCCTCTTTTCTAGTTTTATTACGCGATTAGCGATAGTTTAATTATACCATAGATTAGGTTGAAATTCTGAAAAATAGATTTTAAATACTCGAATACAAGGGCATCTTGTCGAATATTTTCGATATAATGGAGAAACTACGTATATGATAAGGTATAAAGAGAATTTTGTGACCTAGTATGAAGGGGAGTAATGTAAGATGAATTTAGTCGAAACACCTTATGTATTGGACGATACAGAGAAGGAAATAACAAGCGTTCTTAAAACAGAAGATTTTGACTTGATGAATATTCAATTACGAGCTGGGAAAAAAATGGAAGAACATCATGCCAACGCAAATGTTTTGATTGTTGTAAAAAAAGGAAAAGTACAGTTTACAGTGGATGGTGCGGAGCATACTGTTACAACCGGGAACATTTTGCAAATGAAACCATTAGAAAAACATGCCTTAAAAGCATTAGAAGATTCGGATATAGTTGTGACTAAAATTAGTTTGTAAGAGGAGATTATGCATAGTGCATTTTAAAGAGTTTAAGTTAGAAGAGAAGATTTTGCGTGCCATAGAACAATTAGGTTATACAGAGCCGACAGAAGTGCAACAAAAAGTAATACCTGTTGTTTTAGAAAAACAGGATGTTTTAGTAAAATCTAAAACAGGCAGCGGGAAAACAGCTTCTTTTGCTACACCATTATGTGAGCTTGTAGATTGGGAAGAAAACAAACCACAGGCGCTAGTATTAACGCCTACACGAGAATTGGCAGTTCAAGTTCAAGAGGATATCACAAATATCGGACGTTACAAACGTATAAAAGGACTTGCCTTATACGGTAAATCACCTTTCGCTAGACAAAAGTTAGCCCTAAAGCAAAAGACGCATATCATTGTAGGTACACCCGGTAGAGTATTAGACCATATAGAAAAAGGGACATTAGATGTATCTAAAATAGAGTATCTTGTTATTGATGAAGCAGATGAGATGCTAAATATGGGCTTTTTAGAACAAGTGGAGTCCATTATTAAATTACTTCCGAAAACGCGTACGACCATGTTATTTTCGGCAACTCTTTCCGAACAAATAAAAAAATTAAGCAGTAAGTATATGAAACAAGCAGTATCCATTGAAATTGATGCATCTGAAGAAAATGCTCCAAATATAGAGCATGTGAAGTACGTTGTAGTAGAGGAGCTAAAGCTTTCGTTACTTGAAAAGCTAACAATTGTCGAGAACCCGGACAGTTGTATTATCTTCTGTCGTACCAAGGAGCGCGTAGAGCAGCTTGTGGATGTATTAGATGAGAAAGGTTATACTGCGGACAAAATACATGGTGGCATGATGCAGGAAGATCGCTTCGAGGTGATGGATGATTTCCGTAAAGGAGAGTTCCGTTACTTAATTGCGACTGATGTTGCAGCTCGTGGGATTGATATTGATGATATTACACATGTAATTCATTATGATGTACCATTGGAGCAAGAAAGCTATGTACATCGTACAGGTAGAACAGGGCGAGCTGGGCGAAGTGGTAAATCGATTATGCTGGCAACTCCATTTGAGGATAAGTTTGTAAGAGAAATTGAGACATTTATTGGTTTTGAAATTCCTGCAGAATCAGAGCCTATTAAAGAAGATGTTGTAAAAAGCCGTGCTTCATTTGATGAGAAAATGCAGGAGCAACCCGAGGTCAAAAAATCTAAGGGTGAGCAACTAAATATGAATATTACAAAACTGTATTTCAATGGTGGAAAGAAAAAGAAAATCCGTGCGGTAGATTTTGTTGGAACTATTGCTAAAATCGAAGGAGTCTCCGCAGACGATATAGGAATTATCACTATTCAAGACACCGTATCCTATGTTGAGATATTAAATGGCAAAGGTCCACTTGTATTGAAAAAGATGAGAAATACAACAGTCAAAGGTAAACTGCTGAAAGTTCATATCGCCAATAAATAGAAAAGAGGCTATCCTACATAGGATAGCCTCTCTCCGTTTACTTGTTTGATCTGATACCTAATAAATATTCGAGGTTACAATCTGAGGTGTAAACTGAAAAAACGGTAAAATTCTCCATTTAGCAAGTAAAATGTAATCGACCGCAAGTAAATAGAGACATAGAGCAAGTAACTTCTTTACTATCGCAAGTAATCTTCTGTTGAACACAAATAAACGATAAATGAGAGCAAGTAAAATTCAAAAAGGGACTTCCGCTTTCTAAAAGGATAAATTTAAGGAACAGTAAAGATTAAAGCAAAGCATCCTCAATAAACGTGCGATAACTAACCATAATACCATCAGGCAATTGAGTAGGAGGGAAGAATTGAAGGCTAAGAGATTCAATTTCATCTGCTAAAATATCCCCGCTGTATTCAGATGTTTTGTAAACTGCAGAAACTGAGTAGAACTTATCTCCGTTTGGATTTTCAATATATTAGTCTGGACCAGAATATACATTGCAAAGCTGAAGTGCTCCTATATGGAGTCCAGTTTCCTCAAGTACTTCACGTATAGCTGTATCCTCGAAACTTTCGCCTAGTTCCATTAATCCGCCAGGTAGACCATAAATGCCTGGTTCACGTTCTTGCAGTAGTACTTGCCCTTCCGCATTCAATATAAGTATATTCGAGCCTGGTAATATAAGGGGCTGATGGCCAACGTATTTTCTGATTTGCTTATAGTACTCCATATTAAATCATCCTTCCGATAACAATTTATTTAAAAGTGTACCTTAATAATGGTACGATATGTAATAAATGAAACTTTAAGTCGCTAAAACCGTACCATGTAGTAGTTATTAATAATAGAGGATGTGAGCATCACATGACAAAGAAACTATGGTTTCAAACAGGAGTAGCTATACTACTGACATTAGTTATTATTCGTATGTTCATGGAAGTCAAAGGTATTTTTTCACCACTTTTGATAATTGGACAAACGATATTTTTACCTTTACTTATAGGTGGTGTACTTTTTTATCTATCACGTCCGCTCCTAACTTTGCTAGAATCTATCAAATTTCCAAGATGGGCAAGCATTCTATCGGTGTTTGTTATAATTGGTTTAATTGGGTGGCTGTTTTATGCCCTAATTGGTCCTCCTCTTACAAAACAGGTGAATACATTAGTTAAAAACACGCCGGAGATTGTAAAAGAGGTAGAACAGTTTACAAAAAATGTGCTTTCTCTAGAAGATTCTTTACCGGATAAATTTCAGGATACATTCCAGGTTACAGTAAATGATGCGACAGGAAAGATTAACGATATAGCTGTTTCAGCAGGGTCCTTTCTTATTAAATTTATTCAAAATGTATTCCAAGGGATTTTCCTGCTTGTACTTGTGCCGTTTTTCCTTGTGTATATGTTAAAAGATCATGAAAAGTTTGCACCCTTTGTATCTGGTTTTGTTAAAGGCGAGAAAAAGACTTGGATACGTAAGACTTTAGCAGACATTGATGATACATTACGTTCGTATATTCAAGGACAATTATTTGTTAGTTTTTTAGTTGGACTGATGTTGTTGATTGGATATTTTATAATAGATCTGCAATATGCACTATTACTAGCAATCTTTGGGATGATGATGAATGTTATCCCGTTTTTAGGACCGTATATTTCGGTTGTTCCAGCTATAATTATTGCGCTTATCCAAGAGCCGAAGCTAGCTATTTATGTAGCAATTATTATGTTAGTAGCACAGCAAATCGAGAGTAATTTTATCACGCCAAACGTTATGGGGAAATCACTAGATATTCATCCATTAACGGTTATTACAGTTATTTTGGCAGCAGGGAATATCGCTGGATTATGGGGAATTATACTAGCTATTCCTACCTACGCAGTGATAAAAGTTATTTTAAAAAATATTTATGCGCACCGGAAAGGCATAAAGGATGCAGCTACCAAGTCGGTATAGGAGGAAAAAATTATGACGTTCCGTTCAAAAAGGGACCGGACATTTATAATTTTGCTAGTAGTTGCACTCATAATTATTGCGTTTGCAACGTTATGGCCGGTAGTATACGAGTTGTTTTTTACAAAGAATCCTGAATATCCTGCTATTTGGATAATGACTGCTATGTTTTTAATAATAACTGGTATGCTCCTTTGGATTTTTATAGATATCCAATACACATTTTACGATGATTATTTGTATGTCAAAGGGGGGCCATTTCGTAGCAAAATACGATATGAGGATATAACCAAAGTAAATAAAACATCAAATATATTAGTTGGATATCGTATTTTGTCTTCCAAGGACGCGCTGGAAGTTCATTATAAACACTCGTTAATGGGTAGTATAATAATTTCCCCGGACAATCAAGAACAGTTTGTAAAAGTATTAATAGAAAAAGCAGCACATATTAATCATGGAAAAGCATGATGGCTCAAATATACAACAGTCACTTTCGTATAGGATAATTTACAAGCGCATTCCCAGATGGAACCAATCATTCATGAGAGAGGTGCACTATGGATAATGACAGCTTCAATAAGCCAAGTAGTGATTTGATAGGAGATATTTTAAAGGAGTACACCAAAACAGGTGGTATGGATAATTTAAAGGGAGCAGGTAAGCCGATATCAGAAGAGTACTTCTCTGGTGATATTTTTCAGCACTTTCAAAAGATTGCGAAGGATGCAGGCTTTAAACCCCACTGGTTAAAACTGCAACATGAGATAAAAGATGAATTGGCTGAGATTGCTCGAAAATTTACAGTTGGTGAAAAAGAAGGTTTACAATTTAGAGTGACAAAAGTGAATGAGAAAATAATGGAGTACAATAAAGCTTGTCCACCACCTTTGCAGAAAGGAACAGTGAGATTAGAAACAATAGATAATGCTAGTAGTAGATGGTAATAATGAATGCATCACACTCCCCAGGGAAGTGTGATGCATTTTTAACGCCAGTTATAGCATCTCCCAAATATTTATATTGACGAGAGTTACATTACTAACTAAATATAAATGAGTTAACTTAAAATATTAATAAGTTCACTTATATTAATGAGGTGGAATACCTATGAGAAATAATCGTTTAAAAATGATGATTGTAGCCGCATTGTTTGCTGCAATCATAGCGGTTGCTGCACAAATTATGATTAATATGCCACCAGTACCATTTACATTAATGACGATAGCGGTAATGCTAACGGCCACCATATTAGGAGCGAAGTATGGCACACTGGCTGTAAGTGTATAGTATTAATGGGTGGAATTGGAATTCCGGTATTTGCTGGAATGAAGGGTGGATTTGGTATTATACTTGGACCAACAGGTCGATACCTTGTAGCTATAATTCCAGCTGCTCTATTTGTCGGCTGGTATTTAGATACATTTCAGTATTCAAAGATACAAGCAATTATTGCAAATATATTAGCTGTATTTATCATATTAATACTTGGCTCAATTTGGCTAAAGGTAGCTGCTGAACTTCCTTGGGGTGCAGCTTTCAAAGGTGGAATGCTACCATTTGTCCTTCCTGACCTAGCAAAAGCAGTTGTTGCTTCACTAATAGGCATTATTATTCGCACAAGACTGGTAGCAGCAAAACTTATATAAGGTTAGAATACAGAAGCTCGTGGCATAAAAAAGACTTGCTCCTGCGCAAAGCTCGTCGCATAAAAAAACTTGCTCCTGCGTGGATGGAGCAAGCGTTTTTTTATTTGGGGTATCGTTCTGAACTGAGTGAACGATTTTTTGTGTGGTTGTGGTCTTTTTCATCTAGAAACTCAATATTTATATCCTCGACAGGTAGGGCATCCACCGTTTGCATGTCCTCATGCATATCAAACAAACTTTCCTTGGTGGTGCGAACACCATCGGGATTGTCGAGGAACCTTCCAGTTGCATCCTTGCGAGTATTAGCCATTTTTAACCATGTTTAAAAGCATATGGCTAAGAGCTTGTTGCTGTTCTTTGTCTCCACTTTTCCATAATTGTTGAAGAACATGTTCTTCTCGATTACGCGGTTCTTCATGGTTAGCTAAATAACCAGCTACTTTTTCAGTAGCTTTAGCTAAGGTTTCATCACTAAGTCCCATTTTTTCGCCAGCTGCAACTTTTCCAGATAAGTACGATTTAAAGCTAGAAAAGTTTTTTAGAATTTCTTCTTTTTCTTCTTGACCAATACTTTCAAGTTTAGCTTCGACACGTTCATCTATATTGTTTCCCAATCTTCCTCACTCCTTTTTATTGAACTCTTCTTAGGTATGTCCAAAGAGTGAGCAAACATGCATAATTTCTTTAATATAATTATTTTATTTGTGGGCAAAAACCACATTTTTGTAATCCAGGTATATCCTTTGAAAAGCAACAAGTGGTTCTGACTGTTGTATTTATGAGCTCTGAAGGATTTTGGTCTTTTAAATAAAATTGTAAATATTCTTTTGAAGAAAACGCCTTCCAAATTGATGGATCCTTTAACAAATACCAGTCATGTCTCGCTTTTTCTTCTAACACTGGATTTTCAAAAAACATATAGTAATGCCATAGCAAGTATCCAAAAACGTTTTCCCAAAGAGTAAGAGGAGAAATACTGCATACTGAAAGAAGCTGTTGAATAATAGGAGAACATTGTAGTTCCCAAATAAGCTGAATATCCACTCCGCGATTTTCTTGTACATCTCGGAAGTATTCTAGAGGAATAAATGTACTAATTGTTTTATTTCCATATTCAGTCGTGCCAAAAAACTGAAGCTGTTCTAACGGGCCATCCCAAATTTCATCATACATAGTCATCATGTAAAACTGCATAGAGATGAACATGCCAACTCTTCTCATAAAGTAAGAAGCGGCAACCGTTTCATTAGGTGCAGAAGAAATTAGCTTAATAGTAGGGAGCGCGTTAGCAACGTTATTACCGTGAAAAAGCGTTGTTCCATTAGCCTGAGTATAAACACTGTAGTTATTTAGTTGTTGGATTTGGTCATTCGATAAAATTGTCATACATGTAGTATACATTTTTTTATACAAATAGTTGACTTTTTAATTGAAAATGATTATCATTACCATATAGAAAGTTTCTCCTAATTGAGAAATTCTAAACAGCGACTTTTCTCCAAATTGTAGCTGATGCAAGGCACACCTTAACCCCCTCAAAGTTGAGATAGTGCATTACTATGTCGGTAGCCAAAAAGTGGTTGCCGATTTTTTTGTGCAAATTTTTAATTAAAATTTACATGAGTAAGTTTCATAATTACTTGTTTCATTTAAAAATGCAATGTTTACTTAATATGCAATGATCCCGTTGATTGGAGTGGCAGGCGGCGACTCTAGCGGGAACAGCCCTTGCTGAAAGCTCGCAGAAAGATTTGTTTGACCAATGTCTTTGCGACGAGTAACCGCAGGAGGCTATGTTTTCGTAGTTACGAGGAGATTGAAGCCGTGCTCGCCGAAAGCGGAAATTAGCGTTGTTTGGATTTCACAATATAATATTTTTTATGAATTTGATTATTGATTCTCACCTAAAAATTAAACTTTATTTTCCAATAAAATATAATCATAGGAATTTATTTGTGAAGATATTCACTAAGTATTAACCATTGACATCCAGTTTAAGAATATCTATAATTTTCAGAATATAAAGATTGTTGAGTGGAAACTCTAATAATCCTTATCAAAGGGGAAAATATGAAAGGGATGGTGTGAAGATGGATTTGAAATCAAGAGCGCTACGATTGCATCGTGAAAGTAAGGGAAAGATGGAGGTTGTCTTTAAAGTTCCAATGGATAGCATGGAGGATTTAAGTTTGGCCTACTCACCAGGTGTTGCAGAACCGTGTATTGAAATTCATAACAATCCATCCACTATTTACGATTATACTGCAAAAGGGAATTTAGTTGCTGTAGTAACTGATGGTACTGCCGTATTAGGACTCGGTGATATTGGGCCAGGAGCTGCTTTACCTGTCATGGAAGGAAAAGCAATATTATTAAAAAGGTTTGCTGGAGTTGACGCGTTTCCGATTTGTTTGGACACAAAAAATGTAGATGAAATAGTCCAGATCGTAAAAGCACTTAGTCCAACTTTTGGTGCTATAAACTTAGAAGACATCTCGGCTCCACGTTGTTTTGAAATAGAAGATCGACTTCGCATGGAGCTAGATATACCTGTATTTCATGATGATCAACACGGGACAGCGATTGTCGTAGGTGCTGGGCTTAAAAATGCGATGAAACTAGTAAATAAAACAAATAATAATGTCAAAGTTGTGATTAATGGAGCTGGTGCTGCGGGAATGGCAATTCTAAAAGTACTTCTTCAGTTAGGATATACTAATATTATTATGTGTGATTCAACAGGAATTATTTATGAAGGTCGAGAACGAGGCATGAATCCTGTTAAACAATCAATCGCAAATTTAACAAATCCACTTGGTTTAACTGGTTCGCTAAAAGATGCGATGGATAAATCGGATATATTTATCGGTGTATCCGTAGCTAAACTACTTACAAAAGATCTAGTTCAATCAATGAATAACGACTCCATTATTTTTGCTCTTGCCAATCCTACTCCGGAAGTTTCATATGAACTTGCAAAAGAATGGGGAGTTAGAGTGATAGCTACTGGGCGCTCTGATTATCCAAACCAAGTAAATAATGTGTTGGCTTTTCCAGGGATATTCAGAGGAGCACTAGATGTAAGAGCAACGGATATTAATGAGCGTATGAAGTTAGCTGCTGTCGAGGCAATTGCATCGCTAGTTGATGAAAACGAACTTAGAGATGACTACATCATTCCAAGAGCTTTAGATGAGAGAGTGGTTCAAGTAGTGGCTGCAGCAGTAAGTGAAGCAGCAATTTCTTCGGGAGTGTCTCTACTTTATCAGCCGGTGTTAAAGGGTTAATTTAAAATGGAGTGTCGCTAATTTTCACGGCACTCCACTTTATCTTTTCTATTGCCCTGTTTTTGTTTGTACAGTTAGAGCTTTTGCATTTAATATTTTCGTGTAGTAACTATGCAAGAACATACCTAAAATAATAATTCCGAGTCCTATAAGAGCAATTGGTGTTGGTAGAGGCACATGCAATAAGAACATTTCACCAATAATAACGAAAATGATTTCAGTTGACTGTGTTGCTTCTACGGCTGCTAATTTACCTTGATGATCTCGAACCCGATCGGTTGCCATGAAGAACAATATAGTAGCTATAACTCCCGAGCTAATAGCTACAATAAAGGATTGAAATACTTGACCTGAAGATGGTAAGCCTACAGTGAATACAGCGTAAATCGCCAGTAAAATCCAAGCTGGCATAGACGCTAAAGTCATTCCTAAAACGCGCTGAAATGTATCTAAACGTCCATTTAAATGTCCCATCATTTTACGATTACCCAAAGGGTAGGCGAATGCTGCAATCAGTACAGGTAAAATCCCTAAAATAAACATTTGCAAATTTACTGATTCGGTATTTGGAATTTGTATAAGGATGATACCTATTAAAATGAGGAGAGAAATAAATAGTGAGACGACTGGGATTTTTTGTTTAATGACTCTGTTTTCTACTTTCATCAAAAATAATGGTGCAAGTAGAACCCCTGCGACAATCGTGAATTGCCACATACCAGATATTAACCAACCAGGTCCATATGCTGCTGCAAAAGTGAGTGGTGCGTAAAATAATACAAAACCTACAAAGCTCCATAGTAACCAAGCGGCTGGAGCAGATTTTATTTCTTTGAAAGTAGTAGATAAACCTTTTCGATAATAAACAATGAAGAATAAAAAGGGCAACATGAAAAAGTATCGAAGGGAGGAGCTCCAAATCCAGCTCCCTCCCGATATTTCCATAGAACGATTAAGTATAAAGGTAACAGCAAAAAACAAAGAAGCTAAAACTCCTAGTAATATTTCACGCATATTCACACCAACTTAAGCTTGTTTTTCAAACGATTGAATAATCCCTTTTACTACCTCGGTTGATTTTTCCATGACATCTACAGAGATGAACTCGTATTTTCCATGATAGTTTTCTCCACCTGTAAATACGTTAGGTGTAGGCATTCCCATATAGGAAAGCTGAGAGCCATCTGTTCCACCACGGACTGGAATAATAAGTGGTTCGATATCTAGTGCAATCATCACATCTTTTGCTACATTTACAATTTCCATTACAGGTGTGATTTTTTCACCCATATTGTAATATTGATCGTTTAGTTCCACAGTTATAGCATTTTCGCCATACTCTGCTTTAATCTTCTCTGCTGTGTCTATGAACAATTGTTTTTTTGCTTCGAACTTTTCACGATTATGATCCCGAATGATATAACTAAGCTCTGTTTTTTCCGTGTCTCCAGTAAAATTCATCAAATGTATAAAACCTTCATAACCGTCCGTTTTTTCAGGAACAGCATCTATTGGCATATGAGATTGGAATTTTGTAGCCATAGTAATGGAGTTCACCATTTTGTCCTTTGCAGAACCTGGGTGAACACTTTTACCATTCGTTATAACCTTGGCACCAGCTGCGTTAAAGCTTTCAAATTGTAATTCTCCTAAAGGGCCACCATCCATTGTATAAGCGAATTTTGCTCCAAATTTTTCCACATCAAATTTATGTGGACCACGTCCGATTTCTTCGTCAGGTGTGAACGCAACACGAATTTTCCCGTGTTTTACTTCTGGATGTTGGATGAAATATTCCATTGCGGTCATGATGATAGCAATTCCGGCTTTATCGTCTGCACCAAGAAGCGTAGTTCCGTCTGTAGTTAAAAGTGTGTGACCAGCATAATTTTTTAATTCAGGGAAGTCTTGAACTGTCATGATTGTCTGTTCATTTAGGGTGATATCTTGTCCGTCATAACTGTCGATTCTCTGGGGCTTAACATTTTTTCCTGTGTAATCTGTAGCTGTATCAACATGAGCTAAGAAACCAATAGTTGGTATATCTTTGTCTGTATTAGCAGGTAAGGTTGCGAAAAGATACCCATTCTCGTCTAATGTAATTTCCTCTAATCCTACATTTGCTAATTCTTTTTGAAGCTCATGAAGTAAATCCCATTGACCTTCAGTAGATGGGCAGTTTTTACTTGAAGCATCTGATTGTGTATCTATTTTTGCGTAGCGTACTAAACGCTCGATTAAAGTTTCTTTCATGAGATTAAATCTCCTTTCGATTTGAAAAGCTACTTCTTATTTTAACAGATTCTTTCGAGATACGGAATAATGAATACTAAGAGCAAACATGAATTGCGCTCCGTAATAGGAGATCATAATAAGAGCATCAGAGAAAGGGACATCTACTATGAATTTATTGATAGCGAGTGTAGAATCCGAAAATATAAATAAAATAGCACCGATAATTGCGAACTTATTGGCAGTTTGAAAAGCATTCCATCCCATCATCAAAATAACAGCAATATAAATAATGACTGCAAATGCCAATATTGTATCTCCTTGTGACAAAAGAGTTCCTGCAAGCCAAATAACCATTACGAACCCATATGCTAGGAGTAATACAATAGCCCATTTCGGAATAGACGTTTGTTTAATTTGTTTAAATGCAAAGATATACCAAATATGACCGATTAAAAATGTGATAAGTCCGACTATAAACCAATATATTAATCCGTCAGCAAGCATACATACCGTAAGACCGATTAAAATAAGGGTCTTATATTTTCTAGATTCTCCGACGGGTTGAAGAAACGCAAACAAAATAATAAGCAGCATCGGAATAAGCTTAAAAAGAATCTTCGTTGAAACAGGGTCACCTGGTATGAAGAAAATATAAATGATTCCCATAACTCCTATTAATAACCCAATAATTTTACTCCACATAAAAACAAACACTCCCCTTTTCTTATGATTCGTTACTGGAGGTGAAACTTCCTCCACATTCTACAAATTTATATGATTAAAATACAGGTCAAATTTCAAATTAAAGAAAAACCGGGTAAAAGACGCCCGTTCCTTAAAATTAATAATGTAGATATGCCGTTGATTTCCGCTGCGAGCGGATGCTTTCCGTGGGCACGGCTTCAGCCGCTTCCCTCGCGCTGCTCAGTCCAGGGTCTTCAGCTCGTGCTGTTCCCACTGGAGTCGCCGCTCTACGCTCCAATCAACTAGATCCACTTTATATAATCGGATAATTGGGTATAAAACCACCGAAATACGTGTTTTATGTTTTAGACAATGTTAAAGGTAAAGGTTGATTTATAGTGAAATGGTATGGTGACACCTACCCTATATCTGTTAATAGTAAATTCACTTTAACTGGATATTTATGTTAAAATGAGAAAAAGTTTGTGAAGGTTTACACTTAAACTAACGCGGCAGTTTAGTTGAACAAGACATATAGGTTATTATGGTGATAAGGGGTTGTAAAGGTGGTGTCTAAATGATGTTGTTCCTTCAAGCATTTATTAGTTCAATTGTAATTCATGTAGTCTATTTTTTCGGTATGATGTTAGTCGGTTATATAAAAACAAGAAATTATAAACCAGATTTTGAAAGTGCTTGGGATAATGTAGAGACACTTCAAAGTGAAGTGGTTTTTAGTAAGGTTAATTCTCATTCTCCTTTTCTTTACCTATTCACATTTGTAGGAGTAGCTGTTTTATGCGGAATTATAATAAAACTCGTCAACTAAACCAGCCAATAGTTTGTCAATATTTATTAATGAAAAATAGAAAAAGTTCATGCTATACTAAATTTGGGCATGCCAAATAACCTTTCAAACTTCTATGTTTGGAAAGGTTTAGGATCTTTAGTTATATTTTCGAACTAGGCCAGATCTTGGAAATTTGATTTGCTTTTTAAAAGTGCATAAATCCAATGTAAAAGCTTATTTGCACATGCTATTACAGCTACTTTAAAGGGCTTACCTTCTTCACGTTTCTTATCATAAAACTCCCGTAACCTCTTATTTCGAGGAATGAGTTTATCTGTCGTTTTCTTCTTGCGACAATCACGAATGGCACTTTTAACGGCCATATATAAGGAATGTCGTAGTCTACTAGAACCTCTTTTGGTAATCCGATTCAAAGTACCTTTGAATGTACCAGATTCAAAAATACTTGGATCAATTCCTGCAAAGGCAACTAGCTTTTTAGGGTGATTAAACCGATCAATTTCCCCAATCTCCGAAATAATCGTTGCCGCGATTTTCTCGCCGATACCGGGGATAGATTGGAGAATCTTATATTCTTCCATGCTTTTCGCTAAAGCATCTATCTCTTTTTCCAGATCGGATAGATATTTTTTGTATTCCAGAAGCATTTTGATATACATATTCAAGCTTAAGATATGACTATTGTATAAGGTTTTCTGAAACGGGTTGCGATCTGCGGCAGCCTTCAACTTTTCTGACTGACTGTTCGCCCATTTTTGCGAACGACTTTTACAGAATTCCTTTATTTTTTGGGCGATTGTTTCTTCACTCGTTACCAATACTGCTTCTGAAGTAGGAAATGCTTGTAAGGAAAGTAAGGATACATCTGAATACAGATCTCCAAAAACTCCACAGTATTCAGGAAATACTTGATCTAAAACGGATTGGAATTGTAGTTTGGTTTGTACGTACATACCTGTAATATTTTCATGTTGTCTAGTCAGGTTACGTAAATTTAAGAGCCGGATTCCACGTTGTTTACAAGGCTCTAGGTCCTCTTTATAAAACATCTCGCAGAGATGACGAGCGTCAATGATATCCGTCTTTACTTTACGTAAACTGGAACTCTTTGCTCGATACGAAACGAGTGGATTAACCATGATTATTAAATACCCTCTGTCTTCGAAAAATTGGACAACTGGTGTATGATAATGGCCAGTAGATTCCAAAACAATAGGGGGCCTTTCTCCAGAAGCCTCTTCTATTTCTCTAATAAACTCTAAAAGAATTGTCAGTCCTTCGAGTGTGTGTGCTACTTTAAAGCTCTTTTTATACGGCTGTTTTTTATCCAAGAATGCTTGAACCTGACTTTCACCTTTTGCCACATCCAGACCAATTACTGGATTCATCATTATTTTCCTCCTTGTCATACAATTAACCGGTAACCCCTATTCCTCCATGTAGTATCATAGCTTCGCTTGTTATACGAGATCAGAGTCCCAACCAGCCTCAATCATGTTTCTACAAGTAGGGGGTGAACTGTTTAGTTGACGGGATCATTAGCCCCACGGGTGCTTACGCTCTACCCCGGCTACCGCAATCATATATCGATATAAAAAAAGTTCAACCAGAAATATCTGGCTGACCTTATAATACGAACGGGTGCTTTACTTCCAGAAGGAGTAAAGCCTTTTTTCTTATTGAACTAACGCAGCAGTTGTGCGGCCGAGCCTAGGTCGTATCATATAGCGGGTGGGATTCCCGCCGAGAAAGAACTAGCCATTCACTCGTAGCGAGTCTTGGAGGGCTAATGGTAACATTAGCCTTTAAGCGTAGACAGTTAGGTGGCGGGCCGAAAGCCAAATGGTTGAAGGGATTGAGCTCCATAATGTTAGTAAATCGAGAGGGCTGATGCCTTAACTGCGGTAGAAAGCTACATTTTATCCTTCGCTAAAGGCAAGAAGGATAAAACCTCTCTGGGGTCAGAGACCTTGGCACGTCACACATGGATATGATACGGCAACTCGGGAGACCCTACCGGTCTTTTCTTCTTATAGAAGAGTATGGTGTACAAGCGATAATAAGCAAGGAAACCAAATGCCGTTGTAGGGAGTCGGATAGCAGCGTAGTACCAATGAAGTTGGGTAATGCCGACGGAGGAAAGGCTGCTACCAAGTTATCACCCTTACTAGGGACACATTTACTACACACGGAGGTAGGAATAATAAATGGAAACAAAACTATTAAGGATAGCAGAATTAGCTAAATCTGAACCGAGAATGAGATTTACATCGCTTGCACATTTACTAAATAAGCAATCTCTAGTTCAATGCCATCATGAATTACCTAATAAGAAGGCAACTGGGATTAATGGCACAACTAAAGAGCAATATAGTGAAACATTAGAGGGAAATATAGAGGACTTAGTAAGAAGGCTTAAAAGTAAAGGTTATCATCCTGTTCCTGTAAGGAGAATGTATATTCCCAAGCTTAACTCCAACAAGAAAAGACCGTTGGGGATACCGGAACATGAAGATAAGATTGTACAGAAAGGCATTACAAAAATACTAAATGCGATCTATGAAAATGATTTTCTAGACTGCTCTTTTGGGTTCCGCCCCAATCGTAACTGCCACGATGCTTTGAAAATATTAAATCATTATATTGAGAAGAAATCAGTAAATTATATAGTAGATGTAGATATCAAAGGGTTCTTTGACAATGTTGATCACATATGGATGATGGAGTTCTTAAAACTGCGAATTGCTGACCCTAACTTACTAAGAATAATTGGTAGGTTTCTTAAAGGTGGATACATGGAGGAAGGAAAGAAGTACAAGACAGATAAAGGCACACCGCAAGGTGGAGTCATATCTCCGATACTTGCCAATCTATACCTCCATTATGTCCTGGACCTGTGGTTCGAGAAGGAAGTTAGGAAACAGTGTAAAGGACAAGCATACATAGTTAGATATGCCGATGATTATGTTTGTTGCTTTCAATATAAGAGCGAAGCTCAGGAATTCTTTCAATCATTGAAGCTGAGATTACAGAAGTTTAACTTAGAAGTAGCGGAGGATAAAACCAAAATTATTCCCTTCGGGAGATTTGCTGAGAAAGATGCAAAACAAACGGGGAATAGAAAACCTGCAACCTTTGATTTTCTCGGTTTCACACACTATTGTGGGAAGAGTAAACAAGGAAATTTTCGTGTGAAACGGAAAACAAGTAGGAAGAAGCTACAGGCTAAACTGAAGGAATCGAAAGAATGGATAAAGAGTAACCGAAATAAAGATATTCATATGATTATGGATAGATTTAAACGCTCGCTTGTAGGTTACTACAACTACTATTGCATCACAGATAATACTCCAAGTGTTCACCAATTTAGAGACAAAATTCAATATTTACTCTTTAAATGGCTCAACAGAAGAAGTCAAAGAAAATCCTTTACTTGGGATAAATTCAATCTCTTTCTACATAAATATCCGTTACCTTCACCAAGAATTAAAGTGAATATATACGATTTAAGAAAGAAGATTAGCTACATTTTGTGAATGATGACTAGGAGGAGCCGTGTGCGTGAATAGCGCAAGCACGGTTCTGTGAGGGGGGAGGAACACAATCTACCGTAAGGTAGAGAGGTTCCCCTCTACTCGACTAGTTGAAGAAGCAATTTTAGTATTGAGAAGCATTTCACTATGAAAGTATCTATAATTATCTTATGGTATAATGTGTTATCATTATCCATATGAAAGAAGGTAAAAACTAGTGAATACTAATAGTGGCGATTCTCAAAAAACATTCCAACGGGGAAGACCAAGAAGTATTGATGTTGATAAGCGTATCATTGAAGCAACACTTAATCTTCTAGCTGAAGTAGGTGTTGAAAAAATTAGTATAGAAACTATTGCTACTAAAGCTGAAGTAGGTAAGAGTTCTATTTATCGCCGATGGAAAAGTAAAGATGATTTAATCCTTGACGCACTGGAACAGTTAAAACCTGAATTTAATATCTCTATCAAGGGGAAATTAGATGATATCTTATTCGAACTTTCACAAAATTTCGCAGAGCAAATGAATAATCCACTGGGTAAACAAATGCTCTCCCTTCTAATTTCAACATTATCAAGTAATTCCAAGATTTCCGAATCTTATTGGGAAAACCATTCCCTACCTAAAACAAAGGAAATTTCAAATTTGCTTCAAAAGTATATTGAGGAAGAGAATATTCGTAAGGATGTAAATTTAGATCTAATATCCGAATTTTTAATTGGTTTTATCATTTATCAACTCTTACTCAAGCCATCTTCAGCAGACCTGCAACCCCATTTAAGGGCTGGAATTGATATGGTGCTTAATGGGATTAAAGAAAATAATTGAACTTTAACCTTGCAAAAAGCGAGGTTATATTATTGACAAAATACGATACGATACTGTATCGTATTTTATATAGACGTTAGTAAGGAGGAAAATAAAATGAATAAAGCAAGAAAGACCGTGATAATAACAGGGGGAAATACAGGATTAGGGTATGAATGTGCTAAAGTAATTGCAAAGGCTAATAAAGATTGGCAAATCGTTTTGGCTTCACGTAATAAAGAGAGAGTGAATTTAGCAACCCAAGAATTAATTCAAACAACAGGAAATCAAAATATTTCAGGAATGGTAGTGGATTTAGCCTCAATTTCATCTATACATGATTTTGTTCATCAATTCATTGAAGCTGATCTTCCACCTTTGCATTCTATTATTTGTAATGCAGGTCTTCAATTTGTAAATGGAACTCAAGCTACGGTTGATGGAATAGAAGGGACATTTGGAGTTAATCATCTTGGGCATTTTTTGCTTGTACGATTATTACTTGATCATATCCAAGATCAAGGATCAATTTTTGTGGTAAGCAGTGATACCCATGATCCACTTATGAAAACAGGTATGCCAGCACCAGTTTATCTTCACCCTAGTATTATGGCAAATCCTCAAAAATCAGATGAATCATTAGCAAATCTGTCATCATTAAACAGAGGCCAAACACGGTATACAACCTCAAAGCTATGTAATCTTTACTTTAGCTATGAGCTAGCTCGACGTATTGAGAAAGCCAATCGGTTAATTAGTGTAGTAGCATTTAATCCAGGAATGATGCCTGGAAGGGGATCTAGTTTATCTAGAGATTACCATCCTTTACTTAAATTCATGTGGAATAATGTACTACCATTGATGCGATTCTTTCGTTCAAGTGTACGAACCCCGCAACAATCTGGATCTGATCTTGCCAATTTACTATTGAATCAGCCATACTCTACTAGTGGAGTATACTTTGACGGGTCAAAAGAAATACCTTCTTCAAAGGAATCTTATGACATTAATCGTGCTAAAGAGCTATGGACTTGGAGTTCTAACATTGTTGGTCTAAATAAGAATATTTAATACTAGCCTTAACGTTATTTAGAATAAAGATAATTATATAATTATAAAAATATGATTCGTTTTCTTTAATGTCGCTATATGGCAGCATTCCTATAAATAAACTATAAAAGGAGAACTTTGTGAAATAATGTACTTAAAGTAACGGGTGCTTTACTTCAAGAAGGAGACGACATTAGATGAAAAAAATTAGGGCAATATATATTGGTGATGTCAGATTTGACCAATGTCCAGTCTTTGAACTAAATACGGAAACAAACTATTTTGAAATGCTTATCGACAAAGAAATGAGATATGAAAAAGAAGTTGTAGAGGAAGATGATGACTTCTTGATTTTTAAAGTAGAAAATGATGTTGCAACGTTAATTGAGGAGTAAAACACTTCTTCAACTCCCATGAAAATTAAAAAATGTTCAAAATCAACAAAATTGCATAACAAAAGAGACTCAGAAATAGCTTTTTTAAAAAAAGGCTGAGCCTTTAGAGTGGAGTTATATTAAGTTGCAAGGTAAATCAAGAATCAACTCCATTCTTGTAAGAATAAAGGCAGGCTGGTGCAATAACCAGAGTAGGATTAATCTCCCATGAGTGCTACTCGTATAGAGTGCGACAGTCTGTGATGCACCGTGGTCGTCGGAGTCAGACTAACGGATGGGCTCAATGGCACCATAGTTGATCGACCTTCTTCGCCAGCCGTAGTATCCTATACCCGATTTTCACATTTTCATTCTCTGTGGTGAAGCGCTGATTTTGCGCTTCATGGATGGCTAACGGGGCAGTTTAGTTCAACAAGAAGTTACAATATGTATTGTATTCACCTAATGTAAAAATCCGAGAAACAATGTTTCGGGAGGGAATATATGGTAGACTTTTTAAATGAGATTCGTAGACCAACGAGAATATCGCTATCCAAGAAGTTTTTATATTCGGTTTTAATATTTATCGCAGGGGTTATTTTAGGCGTTGTTTCGAAGGCACTTGACACAACCCCAAGTAATTATTTACCCTATCTTCTCGAAATGTTTGATTTAAGTAACTTTTTTTCTCGTATAGGGATTTGGATTTTCCTTGCGGTAATGATATCTGTGTGTAGTAAATCGCCTGTTCAATCTGCTTTAAATGTTTTATTGTTTTTCATAGGTATGGTAGGTAGCTAGTTTTTTTCCTAAATCTTATATGATGATTTGGATTATAATGACTTGTATTTCTCCTCTTTTTGCTCTTATATGTTGGTATGCAAAAGGGAAAGGTATAATTTCTATTTCTATTTCATCTATAATATTTGTGATTATTTCAAGACAGGCTTTCGCATTTGGGTTTTGGTATTTTGATATCCGAAATATATTGGAGTTTCTACTCTGGATTGCCACAATTTTTGTTCTATATCAGTCTCGAAAACAAATAATCAAAGTGCTTTCCATAGGGTTAATTATTTTCTTCCTTACGGCACAAACCAATTTATTCTGGGGAATGTTGTAGGTTTTTTATCTACAATTATTAAAAATATCAAAGTTTGTGAAATGTTAATCTTAAAGTAACGGGTGCTTTAGTTAAACATGACCATAGACCATCAAAAATGATGGTCTATTTTTATATACAATGTGAAATGTTACACTTAAACTAACGAAGCAGTTTAGTTGAATAAGGGATTAGCTAATTCTTCGAGAAACCAACGACTCAACTATTGAAAAATCACTATGCTACGGGAAGTTGTTGTTGTGGTACGTTAAGAAATTCCTGAAATGTATGTAGTTTTTGATATTGCTTCTTCAATTTAAAAATCAGAATTAGGGGAGAATAATTAGTTATTAAAATTAAAGTAAATCGTAGTGAATTGTAAACTAACGATGACATTGGGAATGCTGTTTTATCAGCCTATGGAGAATACATTTTTCCGACGGACGACGAGAAAAGGAACGATTTCTTAATTTTGTTTAATTATTTTTGTGATATTCAAACCTACTTAAATAGATTGACGATAATGCTTGAAAAAGTTGAAGCTCATGAATACGCAGAAATAGAAAAAAATTATATCGAGTAAATATGGAGATTATTTTTAGCGGTAGAAAATAGTAAAAGTGAAGAACCTCATTATGAAAGTTTGGAAGAGAAATTTTGCAATCTTTCTGAAAAAGCAATAGTGAATATAGAAATCTTGGCGAGGAATTAAGTGAGCGACTAAGTAATTATGCCACTGTAACTTATACGGAAATAATCGAGATAGTGAAACAATAACTTGGTGTTTGTCAAGATAGTTGTCACATATTGCTCTTTTCCTAGATTATAAATTGTTCTTCTTTCCTACTGCGCTTCGCTTGCTCGACAGGACATCTAGCAGCTATGATGTATACATAGGTATTTGACGTGACTTATTTGATCGTCATTTCTTGTAACTCTGCCGAATTTAAAATACGTGCAGTAAAAGGGAATCTTATTGTTGAAGGTCCTTCTCAAATCTTTACCGAGAATGATTTTTCATTTATAGTATTTTCTATTTGGTTTTAAGGTGGGATTTAAATCGCTTTTTTATTCTCTAATAAGCAATCTGTAGTTTTTTAAAAAGACTTAACCACTCAAGTGAGTGCGCTTTTTTCTTTTATTATAATTAACTTTTTGCGTTTGAATCCGTCAAAGGCTCAATATTAAGCTGATAATCAATCTTAATATCCATCTTCATGAATAGTTCAATCCATTTTTTTTCATCCATTGATTTTGAAAATGGTTTTAATGTATGAATGCCTAGCTGTAATGGATCTACAGTCAATTCTTGCATCTTTTTTACTAGTTCTTGTGTTTGTTTTTCAAGATTGGATTGGATTTCTTTTTTCAAGTCTTCTAAATCCTTTGGTTCAAATATTTGCTTTTCTCCCCGGTATTCTTCAATTCTTGAGTCTATATTCACGGTATAGGTCATTGTAGACAAGCTTTTATTAATATCCACTTTCGTTTTAGATCTAACATGACCTAGAACAACTTTTAATTCTGGGATCGGCAAAACAGATAAGTAGTGACCGTTGTTTAACAGCTGGAAGATGCGATCATCAAAATTTGTTATTATTTCAACTAGCTTATCATTTTGAAACAGGGCTGTACCTTCATAGCTGATTGCGTCACTTTCTATTTTGAATACAGGTAAGAAAGGATCTGAATAAGGAGTATATAACAAATTTTTAAATTCATGTAGATTAACAATACTAATATCGCCCTGATTTTTTTCCTCATAATGCTTCAGCATTCGGTAAAAGGAGTAATCAAGATTTTCTTGTTTCTCCAATTGATTTTCCAAGTATTTTTCAAAATTTCCTTTTACAATAACTAAATAAATTCTCAAAGAAATATCCGGATCATTTAATAACACATTAATAACGGACATAATCCCCTCTTTTCCGAGGTCTTCATTAATTATCAGCATTCGCATTTGCCCAGATTTCATTTCCTGGTAGAAGTTTAAATTAAAATCCATTAATCCCTCCTTCATTAAGCTTACTTCTTGCGTCATTACACTCTTTTTTTCTTTGCTTAGAGGAGGCAATATCGTACTGATTTTTATTTTACCTTCTTCCCCTTTACTAAGTGATAAAAATGTGACTGGAGCAAGCTCTTCAATAATGTTGTTTTCGGTAAAAGGGGCACATCCAGTTAACCATAATGCAATGAATAAAATTGAAAAATTTTTAGCCATTTTCTTTTGTAGTGGCATGTTTATTAACCCCCTTTATTTTCATTGCTACGATAATAATAATCGGAACCATTAAATAACTTAAGCTTCCTGCTAAAATTTGAAGATTAAGTAAAATAACCTGCTTTTCATCTGACTTCCAAATCCATTCATTCATTAGAATCATTCCAATTAAAATAATGAATACACTGAATAAAAAGCCTACTCGACTGGATGGTTTATCCACTTTCCCATTAGCTATTTTAGATGCTCCATAAAACAACAGAAGAAAAATCGATCCCGCAAAGACGATGTTAAATAATTCCAAAGAAAGCATGACCATATCAATACGTTCAATTACTGGATTTTGAAAATAACGGGCCATAGTGACAATTGGAAATGGACTTTTGCTTAAATAATTGGAACCAAAATAGAATAAGGACGCCGAATATAAGGATACATACTCTATAACGGTTAGAGCATTCCCATAAGACAAATAACGAAATGTTTTATTATTTGTTTTAAACCACGGTCCCAAAAATACCAGAAATTCAGGCCCTGAAAATGAAGATAAAATTAATAATATTCCTTTCCAGGAATCCGAACTTAATTCCATTGGAATAATCGGATACAAATCACTGAGTTGAGCTATTGGAGGAAAGAAAAAATAGGCAAAGAAGAAGAACATCCAAAATGTACACAAAAATGAAATTACAACAAAACGTATAGTTTTTTCAACACCCTTCCATGCTACATACAAACAAGACAACACTATAAAAAAAATAAGCCAATTTGAATCTGTAGCTGGAAACATAAATATTTGTATCATTTCCGAGAATCCTAACACAATCACGAAAAGTTTAAGCAGGATAAAGAACAAACCGATGAAGGAGAGGAAACGTACAAGTTTTTTTCCGAATAATTGGACAAATCCGTTGTAACCCTCGCTAGAAAACCGGGTTAAAAACCATTTGGATAAAAGAAGAATGTTTAGTTGAGACAATATGCCGACCACTATAATCACCCAAATCATATATGGATGGATTAAAAATCTTGGCATAATCAAAAAAAAGTAAAGCATTTGGAGGCGATTTACCATCAACATGACATAGAACCCGTTATAGGTTTCATTCTTATTAAATAATTGAAGAGCTTCCATCAGTTCATCTCCTAGTTTGATATCTCTTCTTCTTCAGTGGTTTAAGATGTGCTGGACGCTCTTTCATTTTGACTAAAGGACCTCGAATGAATAGGTCTAGCCAATCTTTTCCATAGAAAGGGGTAACAGGGGATAAATATGGCTGCTTGAGTGAAGACAAGCCATTAAGATGTGCTAAAATGATAATCATTGCCAGAACAATCCCTACTATCCCAAGAAACGAAGAAAATACAAGAAGAATGAGTTGAATCATTGAATTCGCCTTTGTCACAAGGTAATTAGGAACAAGAAAGGATCCGATAGTTGAAATCCCTACCATAACAATTAACACCTTACTTGCCAAACCAGCCTCAACTGCTGCTTGACCAATTACAATGCCCCCAATAACCCCAAGCGTTTGACCAGTCTTTGTTGGCATCCTTAAACTTGCTTCTTTTATAATTTCAATAAAAATCAACATGATAAACGCTTCCCAAAAAGGTGTGAACGGAAGCTTGCTCCTTGACTCCACCAAGACGAAAAGTGTTTGTAAAGGAATCATTTGATAGTGATGAGTTGTTAGTGCCACATAGAATGGGATCAATGTGATAGATAGAATAAAACTTACATATCGCATGGTGCGCAAAAAACTGGCAACTACCCATCGATTAATATAATCCTCTGGTGATTGGAACAAATGAAAAATAGTAATTGGGGCAACTAGAGCAAAAGGTGTATTATCTACCAAAATCGTAATTTTTCCTAACCCCAGAGAATAAGCAACAACATCAGGTCGGTCAGTTTGCTGAAACTGAGGAAAAATACTGTCTGGATTTTCCTCCATGAATGCAGCTACTTGAGAAGATTCAAAGAAGAGATCATAATTAATTTCCGAAATCTTCTTTTTGGCGGTTGAAACAAATTCTGGATTGGTCAGCCCTTCTATGTACAATAAGACCACATTTGTCTCACTTAAAGAACCAACGGTGAACTTCTCTGTTTTCAGTTCATGTGTTGGAAGACGTCTACGAATGAGCGTAATATTTTGTTCTAGCTGTTCACTAAAGCTGTCTTTTGCTCCTAAAAGGATGGTTTCAGTATCGGATGGTTCAATTGCACGTCCAAGTGGATTTTCTAAAGGGATAGCGAACCAAAGGTTTGACGAAGAGTCAAATAACAAGACAGATCCTTTAAACAGCTGCTTTTTTGCCTCATTAAAAGTGGAAATGGAATTTATTGTTGAGTGAACAATGCATTCCTGAATGGATTGTTTGGAACAGTTAGATAAAGGTTTTAGAATGCTTTCATTTAATCTTTCTTGGTCAATCAGAGTTCTTACGTAGATAAGATCAACATTTTGATTTTCAGAAATGTTGATTTCCACAAATTCCGCATCATCCATTTGAACGAGGGCTTTTTTTAGAGTCTCTATTGATATTTCTGATTCTGCGTTTGATTGAGAAACAGGCTTATTTTCATTTGATTGTTTTTTCCAAAACATGTACATTCCTCACTTCTATATGTAAAAAAGCATTTTTGGAAGAACGGTAAAATTCCATATTAATTCCATTGTTAGCTTTTTAAGTTTAAAATATACGAAACTAAATTAATAAGATGCAGAGGCACACCCTTACCTTCTTAACAGGAGGGATTATATGTTAAAAAGGATATTGATTATTAATGGGATACTTATAGTGGGAATAGCATCATTTAGCCTGTTGAATAAGGATGAACCAGAACCTTTATCTACTAAAGAACGAGAATTACAATTTTCTACATTGAATACGGTAACTGAAAAAAATTATGATAAATATGGGAATTTGGAATTTACAGTAAGTTCGAACTCGGAAATAGAATGAAGGTAAAAGTTAAAGAGAATAAAGAATATTTTAATTCAGTAAAAAAGGATATTGATTCCATTGCAAAAAATGTAATTAAATCCATTGTTGACATAGATATAAACACGTATTCGGAAATATAAATACTGAGTATCAAAAATCCATTACCATTCAAACTTCAATATAAGGTTCAGATAAAGATGCACATAGTTAGCAATGGAAATTGAAGAGACAGTGAATGAAATCCTACATTCTAAGGAACTAAATTCTGTATCTAATATTGACTCTTATGAAATTAAAGTATTGAATGCCAAAAGGAAATTAGTAAATTAGTCAATATATTGGCTAAACAATATTGGCACCCCTTGTTCAACTAAACCAGCCAATAGTTTGTCAATATTTATTAATGAAAAATAGAAAAAGTTCATGCTATACTAAATTTGGGCATGCCAAATAACCTTTCAAACTTCTATGTTTGGAAAGGTTTAGGATCTTTAGTTATATTTTCGAACTAGGCCAGATCTTGGAAATTTGATTTGCTTTTTAAAAGTGCATAAATCCAATGTAAAAGCTTATTTGCACATGCTATTACAGCTACTTTAAAGGGCTTACCTTCTTCACGTTTCTTATCATAAAACTCCCGTAACCTCTTATTTCGAGGAATGAGTTTATCTGTCGTTTTCTTCTTGCGACAATCACGAATGGCACTTTTAACGGCCATATATAAGGAATGTCGTAGTCTACTAGAACCTCTTTTGGTAATCCGATTCAAAGTACCTTTGAATGTACCAGATTCAAAAATACTTGGATCAATTCCTGCAAAGGCAACTAGCTTTTTAGGGTGATTAAACCGATCAATTTCCCCAATCTCCGAAATAATCGTTGCCGCGATTTTCTCGCCGATACCGGGGATAGATTGGAGAATCTTATATTCTTCCATGCTTTTCGCTAAAGCATCTATCTCTTTTTCCAGATCGGATAGATATTTTTTGTATTCCAGAAGCATTTTGATATACATATTCAAGCTTAAGATATGACTATTGTATAAGGTTTTCTGAAACGGGTTGCGATCTGCGGCAGCCTTCAACTTTTCTGACTGACTGTTCGCCCATTTTTGCGAACGACTTTTACAGAATTCCTTTATTTTTTGGGCGATTGTTTCTTCACTCGTTACCAATACTGCTTCTGAAGTAGGAAATGCTTGTAAGGAAAGTAAGGATACATCTGAATACAGATCTCCAAAAACTCCACAGTATTCAGGAAATACTTGATCTAAAACGGATTGGAATTGTAGTTTGGTTTGTACGTACATACCTGTAATATTTTCATGTTGTCTAGTCAGGTTACGTAAATTTAAGAGCCGGATTCCACGTTGTTTACAAGGCTCTAGGTCCTCTTTATAAAACATCTCGCAGAGATGACGAGCGTCAATGATATCCGTCTTTACTTTACGTAAACTGGAACTCTTTGCTCGATACGAAACGAGTGGATTAACCATGATTATTAAATACCCTCTGTCTTCGAAAAATTGGACAACTGGTGTATGATAATGGCCAGTAGATTCCAAAACAATAGGGGGCCTTTCTCCAGAAGCCTCTTCTATTTCTCTAATAAACTCTAAAAGAATTGTCAGTCCTTCGAGTGTGTGTGCTACTTTAAAGCTCTTTTTATACGGCTGTTTTTTATCCAAGAATGCTTGAACCTGACTTTCACCTTTTGCCACATCCAGACCAATTACTGGATTCATCATTATTTTCCTCCTTGTCATACAATTAACCGGTAACCCCTATTCCTCCATGTAGTATCATAGCTTCGCTTGTTATACGAGATCAGAGTCCCAACCAGCCTCAATCATGTTTCTACAAGTAGGGGGTGAACTGTTTAGTTGACGGGATCATTAGCCCCACGGGTGCTTACGCTCTACCCCGGCTACCGCAATCATATATCGATATAAAAAAAGTTCAACCAGAAATATCTGGCTGACCTTATAATACGAACGGGTGCTTTAGCAGAAAAAGGCTGACGGCAGACAGCCTTTTTTCTTATTGAACTAATGCAGCAGTTGTGCGGCCGAGCCTAGGTCGTATCATATAGCGGGTGGGATTCCCGCCGAGAAAGAACTAGCCATTCACTCGTAGCGAGTCTTGGAGGGCTAATGGTAACATTAGCCTTTAAGCGTAGACAGTTAGGTGGCGGGCCGAAAGCCAAATGGTTGAAGGGATTGAGCTCCATAATGTTAGTAAATCGAGAGGGCTGATGCCTTAACTGCGGTAGAAAGCTACATTTTATCCTTCGCTAAAGGCAAGAAGGATAAAACCTCTCTGGGGTCAGAGACCTTGGCACGTCACACATGGATATGATACGGCAACTCGGGAGACCCTACCGGTCTTTTCTTCTTATAGAAGAGTATGGTGTACAAGCGATAATAAGCAAGGAAACCAAATGCCGTTGTAGGGAGTCGGATAGCAGCGTAGTACCAATGAAGTTGGGTAATGCCGACGGAGGAAAGGCTGCTACCAAGTTATCACCCTTACTAGGGACACATTTACTACACACGGAGGTAGGAATAATAAATGGAAACAAAACTATTAAGGATAGCAGAATTAGCTAAATCTGAACCGAGAATGAGATTTACATCGCTTGCACATTTACTAAATAAGCAATCTCTAGTTCAATGCCATCATGAATTACCTAATAAGAAGGCAACTGGGATTAATGGCACAACTAAAGAGCAATATAGTGAAACATTAGAGGGAAATATAGAGGACTTAGTAAGAAGGCTTAAAAGTAAAGGTTATCATCCTGTTCCTGTAAGGAGAATGTATATTCCCAAGCTTAACTCCAACAAGAAAAGACCGTTGGGGATACCGGAACATGAAGATAAGATTGTACAGAAAGGCATTACAAAAATACTAAATGCGATCTATGAAAATGATTTTCTAGACTGCTCTTTTGGGTTCCGCCCCAATCGTAACTGCCACGATGCTTTGAAAATATTAAATCATTATATTGAGAAGAAATCAGTAAATTATATAGTAGATGTAGATATCAAAGGGTTCTTTGACAATGTTGATCACATATGGATGATGGAGTTCTTAAAACTGCGAATTGCTGACCCTAACTTACTAAGAATAATTGGTAGGTTTCTTAAAGGTGGATACATGGAGGAAGGAAAGAAGTACAAGACAGATAAAGGCACACCGCAAGGTGGAGTCATATCTCCGATACTTGCCAATCTATACCTCCATTATGTCCTGGACCTGTGGTTCGAGAAGGAAGTTAGGAAACAGTGTAAAGGACAAGCATACATAGTTAGATATGCCGATGATTATGTTTGTTGCTTTCAATATAAGAGCGAAGCTCAGGAATTCTTTCAATCATTGAAGCTGAGATTACAGAAGTTTAACTTAGAAGTAGCGGAGGATAAAACCAAAATTATTCCCTTCGGGAGATTTGCTGAGAAAGATGCAAAACAAACGGGGAATAGAAAACCTGCAACCTTTGATTTTCTCGGTTTCACACACTATTGTGGGAAGAGTAAACAAGGAAATTTTCGTGTGAAACGGAAAACAAGTAGGAAGAAGCTACAGGCTAAACTGAAGGAATCGAAAGAATGGATAAAGAGTAACCGAAATAAAGATATTCATATGATTATGGATAGATTTAAACGCTCGCTTGTAGGTTACTACAACTACTATTGCATCACAGATAATACTCCAAGTGTTCACCAATTTAGAGACAAAATTCAATATTTACTCTTTAAATGGCTCAACAGAAGAAGTCAAAGAAAATCCTTTACTTGGGATAAATTCAATCTCTTTCTACATAAATATCCGTTACCTTCACCAAGAATTAAAGTGAATATATACGATTTAAGAAAGAAGATTAGCTACATTTTGTGAATGATGACTAGGAGGAGCCGTGTGCGTGAATAGCGCAAGCACGGTTCTGTGAGGGGGGAGGAACACAATCTACCGTAAGGTAGAGAGGTTCCCCTCTACTCGACTAGTTCAATAACTATATGGTTAAAGAGTTGATGAAATAGACTATATAAAAGAGATAAATAGTAAGTGAATTGAATGATAGAGGGGGTTCAAATAGTTGAGAGTGGGTTACAGTGTTTTAAAAGAAATCAACGAGAAAAATTTTACACCATGTGCATCTGATTATGGGTTAACTCAAAGAGAGTTTGAGAATTTCGTCCTTTTCCTCGAGCATAAAGGATTTCTTGAAAGAGTACTGAGAGTGGATGATAGTTTTTCTTTAAATCCTGCTCGTTTAACTAAAAAGGGTATAAAATTATTAGAAGATAACAATCAATATATTGAAACATATCCCCAAAAAAGAAGTGAGCTAAAAGTATGGATACAAGTAGATAAAGAACTGTATTCAAATGGTGCTGAGGAGGAATAAAATAATACCAGTTCTTCAACTCCCATGAAAATTAAAATCTTCGATTTATAGAAAAAGGCAATACGAAATCGGACGCAGCTCAATAATTTTTAAAAAAAGTGCAGCGCCTAAATGAGAATTAAATTATGGGTTGGACTAGGAGGCATTTGGTTCAGTGATTGTAACGTTGTAACCTAAGTTTTCAAGTCTTCGAACAGAATATCGTACAATCGATTGTTCTTTTTGTTTGTCAAAGTAATCTTCCCCTAAGTCTACGTACATTTCTTTGCGTGTTAGGAGATAATAGCTGATTCTTAAAATGGCATGAGCGACTGATATCCCTGCACGCTTTTTACCCTTTCTTGATGCAGTACGCTTATACAGGGCTCCCAAGTAGGTTTTGGATCCTCTAACAGAATGAGCTGCTTCAATTAATGCCGATTTCAAGTACTTGTTTCCTTTTTTCATGTTGGTTGATTTCCTCTTGCCCGCACTTTCATTATGTCCAGGTACTAATCCTGCCCAGGAACATAAGTGCGCCGAACTGGGAAATTGCTTCTCCACATCTGTACCGACTTCGGCTAAGATTTGTTCGGCCATTCGAGTGGCGATGCCAGGAATGGAATCCAATCGTTCTATATCTTCTTGATGGGAGGATAACCTAGTAGCAACCTCTTCGTTTAATAGCTCAATCTGCTCAGTTAGAAATTCTATATGGACCAGAATGGTTTTTAACATGAGACGTTGATGTGGATTGATATACCCTCGAAGAGCTAGCTCCAGTTCACTCTTTTTCTTCTTCATTGATCGGCGGGCAAAGCTAGCTAATTTCTCAGGATCATTTTCGCCATCGGCGATAGCACGGAGCATATCAAGAGACGAAACACCCATGATGTCGGAGACAACGGAACCGAGTTTGATATTCGCTCCTTCTAAAACCTTTTGAATCCGATTATGTTGTCTCGCACGCTCTTCAATAATACTTCGACGGTATCGAACTAACTCTCTTAATTCCCGCTGATTTCGGTCTGGAATAAAACTTGCTTTAAGTAGACCGTGACGAAGAAGTTTGGCAATCCATTCTGCATCTTTTACATCGGTCTTACGACCTGGTACTGCTTTCATATGTTGAGCGTTCACTACTAAAAACTCAATGCTCTCGGCTTCTAGCAAGTTGACAATAGGCTTCCAAAATACACCTGTACTTTCCATTGCTACGTGAGTACAATCATGCTCCTTAATCCAGTCAATTAACTGTAATAGAAAAACAGTTTTAGTGGAAAACGTTTGAATCTCCTTTCCTTTTGGGGTAATAATACAAGCAGTAATGGAATCCTTATGGACATCCATTCCACAAGCACGTTCAATGATTACTTCCATTGTAATCATCCTTTCTACGGCAAATAGTATTGGAGGCTGGTGCAATAACCAGAGTAGGATTAATCTCCCATGAGTGCTTCCCGTAATGGAGCGACAGTCTGTGATGCACCGTGGTCGTTGGAGTCAGACTAACGGATGGGCTCTATGGCACCATAGTTCATCGACCTTCCTCTCCCAGCCGTAGTATCCTATACCCAGGTTTTCACATTTTCATTCTCTGTGGTGTAGCGCTGATTTTGCGCTACATGGATGGCTAACGGGTGCTTTAGTAAAGATCGAGAATTGCTATAGACAATAATCATTAATCTTCAAACAACGTTGTTTTAGGGGGATGGGCATGACAATATCTATTCACGATGGTGTGATAATTGGGTACTCGGTAAGTTTTCTAGAAAATGAATTAATTTTAGATATCGAAACAGTAACAGATGAAATTGTGACTGTTACATTCGAGAATTATTTAGCACATGATTTTCATCATGTAATGGCGGGAAGTATTTTATTTGATATTGATGAAGCTGATTTGAATACATTTTTTGTAGAGAACAGAGAACAATTTGAGAACTTTAAATTTTATGCTTGGCCGATTTGGTACAGTAACACGGAAGAACTCGAACAAGACTTACAAAAAGATAATTATAAATGCTATATTATTAGTGCATCACTAGGATTAACTGGTTATGTATTCGCTAAAGCCTTTAAAGTCAAAAGGAAATGACAAGTTTGCGTGAATAACCAAAGTTTGTGAAGTCTTCTACTTAAACTAAACCAGCTAATAGTTTGTCAATATTTTTCACTAAAAAGATTAATAACCTCATGATATACTAAAAAAATACATGCCAAATAACCTTCCTCAAAATCACTTTTGGAAGGTTTTGGTGTATTAACATAAATCCAGTTTCTAAGCTATATCCTGGAAAGTTGTTCTGTTTTTTAGTAAGGCGTAAATCCAGTGTAAGAGCTTATTTACACAGGCAATAATGGCTACCCTAAAGGGTTTTCCTTCTTCTCGTTTCTTGTCGTAAAACTCTCTCAGTCTTTTATTTCGAGGTATGATTTCATCCGTTGTCTTCTTTTTTCGGGCGTCTCGAATACCACTTTGAATAGCCATATACAGGGCGTGACGTAGTCTACCGGAACCCCGTTTGGTAATTCTGTTAATGGATGCAGTAAATTTACCCGAAGAATAAACACTAGGATCGACTCCTGCAAATGCAACGAGTTTTTTGGCGGCGTCAAACCGATCTATCTCTCCAATCTCCGAAATAATCGTTGCAGCGATTTTTTCTCCGATTCCGGGGATAGATTGGAGTATTTTATATTCTTCTATCTCTTTTGCGATTGAATCTATTTCATTTGCTAGCTTTGATAGATGCTCTTGATATTGCAGAACAATATTTATTAACATCTCCAGATTAAAAATATGGCTTTGGTACTGGTTATGTTGAAACGGGTTTCGAAGAGCGGCCTCTCTTAATTTCTGTGCTCTTTCATTTGCCCATTTCTCTGAACGACTGTTACAGAGGGAAGATATCTTCTCGGTCAATTCTTTTTCATCGACACTTAATACGCTTTCGGATGTTGGAAATGCGAGTAAGGTAAGTAATGATACCTTAGAGTATAAACTTCCAAATACACCTCTAAATTCAGGGAATACCTGATCTATTAAGGAATGTAGTTGTAACTTGGTTTTAGCTGCCATTTCCGCAATACTTTCTTGTTGTCTTGTTAAATTACGAAGGTTTAATAGTTGTATTCCTCTCTTTTTATATGGTTCTAATTCTTCTTTATAATAAAGTTCACAAAGATGATAAGCATCGATCGCGTCCGTTTTTACCTTACGTAAACTAGAGCTTTTGGCTCTATGGGAAATAAGGGGATTGATCACTATATAAACATAGTTTTGATCCTCTAAAAACTGGATAACTGGAGTATGGTAGTGTCCAGTTGATTCTAATACGACCGAAGGTAGATAACCGCCAGCCGCTTTTTCTATTTCTTGAAGAAAATCAAGAAATCCCTTCAATCCTTCCAAGTTATGTTGAATACTAAAGTTCTTTCTATAGGGTTTGCCTTTATCTAAAAATGCTTGAACCTGACTCTCTCCTTTAGCTACATCAAGACCCACAACTGGGTTCATACCTAAATCTCCTCCTAGTAATATAAAATTAGTCGGTATCCCCTAAGGCTTCTTGTAATGTCATAGGTTCGCTTGTTAAACGGGATCATTGTCCCAACCAGCCTGAAACATGCTTATACAAGTAGGGGGTGAACAGTTTAGCTGACGGGATCTAGTCCCACGGGTGCGACGTTCTACCCCGACTACCGTTATAATAAGACCAAATAGAATAAGGTCAACCAGAAAAATCTGGCTAACCTTATATTACGAACGGGTGCTTTACTTCAAGAAGGAGTAAAGCCTTTTTTCTAATTGAACTAATGTAGTAGGTTAGTTGAGTAAAAAGATGAATTGGAGGTCGAACAGATATGAAACGAGAGGGAATTGTTAAATGGTTTAAAGAAGAAAAGGGGTATGGTCGGATTATGCTTGACGGTGAGGATGGAAATCATGTTTTTGTTCATTTTAGTTCGATTTTACCTGATAAAGAAAGACTTCCGAATGGATTCAGATTCCTTAAACAAGGTCAAAAAGTATCCTTTGATTTAGTTGAAAAACCAAATTCTACTGACCAAAAGCAAGTTGCAGAAAATGTAATCATTATCTCTGACTAAAAAATTCTTGTTCAACTAACGGTCGCTTTACTTAAAGAAGGAGTAAAGCCTTTTTCTTATTGAACTAAAGAAGCAGTTTAGTTGAACAAGAAATCGGAAAATATAGAAAAGAAAACTCGCTTAGAGAAATTGCTATAGACATAGTAAAGGAAAAAAAGTGGAAATTTTGGGAATGATAATAGTATAATTTTCTTGTATTAGAGGAACTTGAACATGCAATTATATCCAGTTAAAATATATATATGTTATACCAATTTCAGCAAAAATGAAGGGGGAAGAAATCATTATGTTAGACGATCCAAATAATTACACCAATCATCCAGACGATAAAGAAGGTAATTGGGATTACGATTCAATGCCAGATCTCCAAGAATATTTCGAAAAAGACGGCGGCAATCTTGACCGATTTAACAAGGATTATGATAAATGGGAAGAAAAACAATATGAAAAAGAAGATAAATTAAGAAAGGGTTAGGGATTATGGAAGTTAAAATTGAAAAAAAATGTCCAAGTTGTAATGGTAGTGGTTACGATTTTGCTGATATGGTGGGCAATGTGATAGATGTGATGGCACTGGCGAAATAGACTAACGAGGTGCTTTAGTAAATTATGGCCATCATTTCGATGGTCTATTTTTACGTCCAGAACATTAAGAAGATTTCAGCAATACATTGTGAAGTGTTACACTTAAACTAAAGCCGCAGGTTAGTTTAATTAGAAATACAAATTGAGTAGGTGAAGTATGGAACTTTTTAAGAATAAATCTGAAATTCTAAACTACAATTTAGTCAATGAAAGTAATCAAGTTATTCCAAATTATGATTTGAGTAATAAAGAAGTTTATTTTGAATTGTATATAAGTCAAGAAAGAACAATTTGTATTATTGGTAAAGTAGATAATAATTACATATGTTGGTGTTCTATAACAAAATTAAATGATAAAGAAAATAATGAAGAAATATTCAATTATATAGCAAATATTAGTTTTAATATATTTTCACAAGAATACTTAGTTTTGGCACATGAAAGATATAATGAAATAAAGAATTGGTATAAGTGTGATATAGCAAGGTCAAATATAGATGGAATGTGTTGGAGAACTCCTTTTGGACATTATTATGGTGATGATAGTGTTAAAGACAATCACGGCAAATATTTTGCAAGGGATATTCTACATTTTTATGAAGAACTACTAGAAAAGTGTAATTTCAGAATTAATGAAGGTTTATATATAGATATTTTAAATAATTATTTATATATCTTATCCAAAGATGTTATTTATAACAAAATAAAACCGTTAATTTCTATCTTAGAATGTGAGTCGTATTTAAGATTAAGTCCTAATGAAACTGTTAGAGATTTATATTTGAGATGTGTGAAAGAAAGTAGTTCATTATATAATCGTTATATGGATGAAGTAAGGTAAATAAATGTCCTGCAAATTTAATAATCTATTAAAGATTGTTGTTTTCTTGTTCAACTAACGTGTGCTTGTGCGGCCGAGCCTAGGTCGTATCATATAGCGGGTGGGATTCCCGTCGAGAAAGAACTAGCCATTCACTCGTAGCGAGTCTTGGAGGGCTAATGGTAACATTCGCCTTTAAGCGTAGACAGTTAGGTGGCGGGCCGAAAGCCAACTGGTTGAAGGGATTGAGCTCCATAATGTTAGTAAATCGAGAGGGCTGATGCCTTAAGCACAGCAGAAAGCTATATTTTATCCATCGTTAAAGGCAAGAAGGATAAAACCTCTCTGGAGTCAGAGACCTTGGCACGTCACACATCGATATGATACGGCAACTCGGGAGGCCCTACCGGTCTTTTCTTCTTATAGAAGAGTATGGTGTACAAGCGATAATAAGCGAGGAAACCAAATGCCGTGTAGGGAGTCGGATAGCAGCGTAGTACCAATGAAGTTGGGTAATGCCGATGGAGGAAAGGCTGCTACCAAATGATCACTCTCACTAGGGACACATTTACTACACACAGCGGTAGAAATAATAAATGTAAACTAAACTATTGAGGATAGCAGAATCACCATTTTGTGAAGGATAATTTGGAGGAGCCGTGTGCGTAAATAGCGCAAGCACGGTTCTGTGAGGGGGGTGGAACACAATATACCGTAAGGTAGAGAGGTTCCCTTCTACTCGACTAGTAAAATGTAGGGCTGATAATACAGTTCACTTTTCTGATTGAACTAATGCTGCAGTTTAGTTGAATAACATACTTTTCGAAAGTTATCTTTCAATGATTAAAAAACTCCCAAAACCAAGCTTACTGGTTCTAGATGTGTATAATTAACCAAATGTGTTCATACACTTTCAAACCTTGTGAAGCGATTGCTTGGTTGGAGTTAGTTTATTTAAACTTTAAACGTTTTCCTATAAAATGAACTTGTGTTCAACAATCGGATCATATTTTGGAGTAACTAACCTAAAGTGATGAATGAATGTACTTTAAAAGAAGTATAATTAGGAAAAGGAATACCCTCAAGTCCATGTAATGTAAGGATTTGAGGGTATTTTACTACATACAATTATTCTCTGTGATGAAATGGAGTCAGAAAAACGATGAATCCTCAGAAAGCTAAATTTTCTATTTGCATTCCTAATATCTCTTTGTTTCATTTACATTGAAGGTTTAATGACCAGTTCACTTACATCCACATGAACAGGCTGTTCAAGTGCATAGACGATCGCACGGGCAATAGCCTTAGTTGGCAGAGCGTTACGTCGGTATTCCTTCATGAATTCTCTAGCCTGGTTGTCAGTAATGCTCTCAGCTAGTTCTGATTCCGTTACTCCTGGCGATACAAGGGTCACACGTATCCCTAGACCTACAGTCTCTTGCCGCAATCCATCTGTTATTGCACGTACGGCATATTTGGTCGCACAGTAGACAGCTGCTGTCGGGGTCACTTCGTAGGCACCGGTGGATGCGATGTTGATGAAATGTCCAAAACCTTGTTTCTTCATGACCGGAAGACCTGTGGCAATGCCATGGAGGACACCGCGTATGTTGACATCAATCATCCGGTTCCATTCCTCAATTTTTAGTGCGTCCAGCGAAGAGAGGGGCATCACCCCTGCATTGTTAATAATAGCGTCAACTCTTCCAAAACTACTTTGGGCTGCACCTATAATTGCCTGCATCTGTTCTAGTTCTGTCACGTCGAGCTGTTGAATGAGTACAGAACCGCCATCCCCTTGAATGTCAGATGCCAATGACTCTAGTCTCTCCACACGTCTTGCCCCGATCACAACATGAGCTCCAAGGCTTGCGAGCAGTCGGGCTGTTGTTTCACCAATTCCGCTGCTTGCCCCTGTAATCACAACAACTTTTCCATTAAGTTCGGACATTATTCCTTGCTCCCTTCTTCCAGATATAGCACCATACCTGCATGGTAAAGAACCCCATTGATAAAATCACCATTGGCAGTAAAGCCTGTATCATCGACATATTCGATATGATTGTCTTTGACGATATAGCTGCCTTGATATGCGCTTTCGCGGTTGCCGCGGGCTTCATCGTAACGGTCGTTTGGAAGCAGCTCGTGCCGAATATAGCCGTCCGCGGTCACCCACATCCCCACATAGGGATGAGAATTTTTTATAAGTTCTTTTTTCATTTATATTCTCCTCTCATATTTAAAAGATGGAGGGGCACTCAAATCTTGGCAGAAAGTGATCCAAAGAACGTAACAGAAACTTGATCAAATCCATACAATCTAATTGAAGTGTCTAACCATAAACTAATTATGAACTTTTGAACCAAAGAGGGGGTAGTCGGAAAATATACAATTGTTGCCTAATACTCCAATAAATTATAGTATAATGAGCAGGAGAACCATATATGTAACTGGAAAGGAGAGGAATGGTTCATGGATCGAATTAAGGAATTAGTGGAGTTGATCGAGAGAAATGTAGCGGTGGATGGGACGCATGACACATCTATATCAGGATTGAGATTTGTTCGTACCACCCAGATTTCTGAACCCGTTTACTCTGTTTATGAACCTTCCATATGTGTTGTGGCCCAGGGATCAAAATTAGTCATGCTTGGGGAAGAAAGCTATCAGTACGATTCTGCCAGTTATCTGACGGCTTCCGTTCATTTGCCGATTACGGGACAGATCATAAAGGCTTCGCCTAAAAACCCTTATTTATGCGTTAATATACAGCTTGATATGAATCAGATTTTCGAAGTCGTTCAGTCATCGAAACAAGTAATTTCTAATGACTCTCCGGGACGAGGTCTGGTAATCAGCCTAATAAATGATTCACTTCTTGAAGCGGTATTACGGCTTACTAGGCTACTGGAGAATCCACAGGATATACCAATCCTTGCCGATGGTATCAAACGTGAAATCATTTACAGGATTCTACAGAATGACCAGAATGATTCCTTGAAGCATTTTGCACTTGTAGGGAGTCAGGCTCAACGTATTGCAAAGGTGATCGGGGTGTTAAACCGTGAATTTGCACAGCCATTAATGGTAAACAGATTGGCTAAAGAAGCCAGAATGAGCCCTTCATCCTTCTACAGCCATTTCAAGGAAGTCACGGGTATGAGCCCAATCCAGTTTCAGAAACAGCTTCGGTTGCAGGAAGCACGCCGATTGCTTTTAACGGAAAACCTGGAAGCGGCTGAGGCAGCGTTTCAGGTAGGTTATGAAAGTCCATCTCATTTCAGCCGGGAATACAGCCGTAAATTTGGCCTGTCCCCAATGAAAGATATACGACGTCTGCGGAAAATGTTGTAATAAAAGAAGCACACGTTTGTCAAGACTTAAGGGGTTATTCTATGTAAGTGGAAGGGCATAGGAAAAGTGAACCCATTGAGGTAAATAGGAAATTATTTTAAAAATATAAAGAAAAAGTGCTTGGATACCTAATTAGAGATCTAGGAAAAATGAGTTACCTATTCAATCTTTCGAAATTCTCCTCCTACTCGATGATTTCGTTATATTTTGTGGAAGAATTAAATGGAATCGTTACAGATTGCTCAAGAAAAGGAATAGCAGAATCAGACCAATCTCTGGACGTAAAAGGATTTGACGGTGCTTGTAGATGCTGGCAAATAGTGTTTTTAATAACAAACAAATAATTAAATAAAAGATATAAAAAAAGTTGAATTGAGCACCTAACTAGAGTGGCCATACATAGAACAAAAATGTGTATCGTCGTTTAAATTACTGGCCCGAGCTTACAAGGAGGATGAAAGTATCATTCTAGATGTAACTCCGTATGAACTTAATGAAGTACATCCATTATTTTATGACAATCGAGCGCAATTGTGGAATAAGCACCTATTTTTCTTATTCAACTAAAGGTATGCTTTACTTCAAAAAGGAGTAAAGCCTTTTTCTTATTAAACTAACGCGGCAGTTTAGTTCAATAAGCAATATAGATTTTCACTTATTATAAATGGAAAATTTATATAAAATTGGAACATCTATTTGTTTCAAACGTATTAAAGTAAAGCAGAAGATTGAAAGGAAAGTAATTCATAAAAAAGGAGGTATAGAAGATGGACTTATTACTCTGGATAACTACTGGTTTCATGCTAATCGGATTTGTTGTTCTCGTTTCTATGAAAAAAGGTATGGAAAGAAAGGTCGCTTTTATAAAAGCAAATGTGGAAGACGAGGAAAATTTATCAAAAGCTAAATCTGTAATTTGGTGGATATGTGGTGCCACTGCTTGGGGAGTAGGGGCTATATCTCTTGTTGGTTGGTGGTTTCATGGATAACTGTCGGTTTCGAATGTACTTAAAGTAACAGGTGCTTTACTTCAAGAAGGAGTGAAGCATTTTTCTTATTGAACTAACGCAGCAGTTTAGTTTAATAAGAATAAATTATAAAGTGTCGAAGAAACAATGAAAAGGAGTGAATTATTCCTTGAGTATTTTGCGAATTATTAAAAAAATAATGATGTATACCAATATAAAATAAGAATTAATACTAATCAATACTTGTGGAGGTGAAGATGTATGAAGATAAATTCAGTCAGTCCATATCAATCAGTTTCATATACAAAAAATACAAATTCTAAGACCGATTTTAATACAACTAATACATTTTCTATTAACCAATCAACTGAAAATGAACAAATAGCGAAAATCCTACAAGCCAATTCTTCTAATACTTGGGAAGAGCTTTCGGGTAAGTACGATGTGCGAAATGCTACTTTCGAAGAAATTGTTGAAATATCCAATACATTATATGAGGCAGGAGAAATATCTTTTAAAGAACATGGTGTTTTAACTTTTGATTATGGACGTGCTACTAACCATTTAAAACAAATTTTGGCAGGACGTACTTCGGCAGGTTTTGATATGCATGCAACGTCTGCAAATAGTGATGGGAAAAGAGATTGGATTGCGGAGTATGAAGCAAGAGCATCGAAAGATTTTAAAATTGGTAATTTAATTGGTTATCAAAGTAAAATGAATGTTCTTACTCTCCTACAACGACTTGATACTTAATAATATTGGAATACCAAATTACTATTGAACTTGTTAAGAAATATAATTAAAGTAACGGGTGCTTTAGTGAAACAAGACCATCATTTTTTCGGTGGTCTATTTTTATGTCCAATGTGAAATGTTACACTTAAACTACCGCAGCAGGTTACTTAGAGAGAGGATTTTTTTTATTCTGAGGACTACTTTGGTGGATTTATTACATACCTTCTTAACGGGAGGGATTGTATGTTAAAAAAATTATTGATTATTGCTGGAATACTCATAGTGGGAATAGCTTCATTTAGCCTGTTAAATAAGGCTTTAGAGGTTGATTCTTCTATAGAAGAACAAGAACCTTTAGTTACTAAAGAAGAAGAACTATTGAAAGAGGTAAAAGAAAAACTTGCTGAGAAATATGTTATTGATATAAAAACGACTTCAAAGAAAGAATTGTTGATACAAGTTGTAGGGGATGAAGAGTATTTTAATTCCGTAAAAAAGGATATGGAGTCGATTGCAAAAAATATAATTAAAACCTCTACATTAAAAGATTATACAGTTGTTTTTGAGAGATGGGATTTATTTAAGATGCCCGAAGAATTTAAAAAAGAACAAAAAGAAATTCTCCATTTAGGAAAGATTATAATGGAAGGTCTTAAAGATTATGACGTAATTGGAAATATAGGTACTCATTATCAAAAATCCATTACCATTCATACATCAATAAAAAGTTCAGATAAAGATGCACATAAGTTAGCAATGGAAATTGAAGAGACAGTAAATGAGGTCCTACATTCTAAGGAACTAAATTCTGTATCCCATATTGATTTATATGAAATTAAAATATTGAATGTCAAAGGGAAAGTAGTAAATTAGTCAACCTTATAAGGCTAAACAATACTGGCACCCCTTTTTATTAAGCTAACGGGTAGAGGCTGATATTATACAGCTCTTTTTATGCTGAATTAATGATGCACTTTAGTTGTAGAGAGGGGGAGAAAATAGTGAAAAAAATAATGAAATACACAATAATCGGTATTGTTTCTTTATTTCTCATTTCGGATTTTCCAATTTATTGAGATGGGCTAAGCAAGGAGAGTTTATAAAATACGATAATGGTGTGACAATTGAAGTTTATAATTCAAGTAAACAAGTAATAACGGATTTAAACTTCTATTTTTCGTTTGATGGTAATCAGGTATATCAGGATTTAGGTACTATCAATCAATTAGAACCCGGAGAAACCACTAGTCGTTATAGCCATCAAATAAAAGAAACAGGTAATGATAGAAGTTTATACTTACATTATCCAATTAATAAAACTGAGGCAGAAGTTGAGAGTCTTGCTTATTTACCGTCTTATAAACCAAGTAAGGTAGTAGTTATTTTAGAAATAACCGGAACTGATAATAAGGGGAAACTTTTATTTAGGACAAGAGGGTATGAAGATGTTTTTGGTCAATTTGAATTTGATTTGACTTCCGCTAGAGAGTGATTGCTAAAAGGGTACCAAGGAAAGTGCTTATTCAACTCCCATGAAAATTAAAATCTTCGATTTATAGAAAAAGGCAATACGAAATCGGACGCAGCTCAATAATTTTTAAAAAAAGTGCAGCGCCTAAATGAGAATTAAATTATGGGTTGGACTAGGAGGCATTTGGTTCAGTGATTGTAACGTTGTAACCTAAGTTTTCAAGTCTTCGAACAGAATATCGTACAATCGATTGTTCTTTTTGTTTGTCAAAGTAATCTTCCCCTAAGTCTACGTACATTTCTTTGCGTGTTAGGAGATAATAGCTGATTCTTAAAATGGCATGAGCGACTGATATCCCTGCACGCTTTTTACCCTTTCTTGATGCAGTACGCCTATACAGGGCTCCCAAGTAGGTTTTGGATCCTCTAACAGAATGAGCTGCTTCAATTAATGCCGATTTCAAGTACTTGTTTCCTTTTTTCATGTTGGTTGATTTCCTCTTGCCCGCACTTTCATTATGTCCAGGTACTAATCCTGCCCAGGAACATAAGTGCGCCGAACTGGGAAATTGCTTCTCCACATCTGTACCGACTTCGGCTAAGATTTGTTCGGCCATTCGAGTGGCGATGCCAGGAATGGAATCCAATCGTTCTATATCTTCTTGATGGGAGGATAACCTAGTAGCAACCTCTTCGTTTAATAGCTCAATCTGCTCAGTTAGAAATTCTATATGGACCAGAATGGTTTTTAACATGAGACGTTGATGTGGATTGATATACCCTCGAAGAGCTAGCTCCAGTTCACTCTTTTTCTTCTTCATTGATCGGCGGGCAAAGCTAGCTAATTTCTCAGGATCATTTTCGCCATCGGCGATAGCACGGAGCATATCAAGAGACGAAACACCCATGATGTCGGAGACAACGGAACCGAGTTTGATATTCGCTCCTTCTAAAACCTTTTGAATCCGATTATGTTGTCTCGCACGCTCTTCAATAATACTTCGACGGTATCGAACTAACTCTCTTAATTCCCGCTGATTTCGGTCTGGAATAAAACTTGCTTTAAGTAGACCGTGACGAAGAAGTTTGGCAATCCATTCTGCATCTTTTACATCGGTCTTACGACCTGGTACTGCTTTCATATGTTGAGCGTTCACTACTAAAAACTCAATGCTCTCGGCTTCTAGCAAGTTGACAATAGGCTTCCAAAATACACCTGTACTTTCCATTGCTACGTGAGTACAATCATGCTCCTTAATCCAGTCAATTAACTGTAATAGAAAAACAGTTTTAGTGGAAAACGTTTGAATCTCCTTTCCTTTTGGGGTAATAATACAAGCAGTAATGGAATCCTTATGGACATCCATTCCACAAGCACGTTCAATGATTACTTCCATTGTAATCATCCTTTCTACGGCAAATAGTATTGGAGGCTGGTGCAATAACCAGAGTAGGATTAATCTCCCATGAGTGCTTCCCGTAATGGAGCGACAGTCTGTGATGCACCGTGGTCGTTGGAGTCAGACTAACGGATGGGCTCTATGGCACCATAGTTCATCGACCTTCCTCTCCCAGCCGTAGTATCCTATACCCAGGTTTTCACATTTTCATTCTCTGTGGTGTAGCGCTGATTTTGCGCTACATGGATGGCTAACGGGTGCTTTACTTCAAGAAGGAGTAAAGCCTTTTTTCTTATTGAACTAAAGAAGCATGTTAGTTCAATAAGAGGTATTTATATATAATAGTCAAAATAAGAAATGGAGTTGATAGTATTGAAAAAAATAATGTTTTTTTTAGCTACTTTAGTCATGTTATTCGGATGTTCAGATACTGATGCTTCAAACGAAATTTCTCGTTCAAGGGTTATATATCAAGGACCCTTTATAGAAGTAGGGGTAGCAGGTTCTCAACAATCATTACCTAATATAGAAAATGTCCAGTATAAACATGTGGATTTAAGCGATGTGAATGGAATAAAAGAAGAATTTGACGTTTTGATTATTACCCCTGAAGCTTTTCCCGAAGCTGATAAAGATAAATATATCAACTTATACGAAAGCATTGAGTATCCTGTTTTATTTTTTGGTATGAAAGATTTTAAAATGTTTGCTTTTACTACCGAAGGTATGACTATAGAGAATTCCAAAGATGACAATGTAGGTTATATCGAAGGTTTTAAAAATGTAAATGGAGAAAAAGAGGGTATTAAAGTCTATAAATCAGAAAAAGAAAAAGAATCGGATGCGGAGATATTAATAATAGCTTTAAATAAATTATATGAAGAGAAAATTAAATGAATTTAGACGTAATCGAGTATCAACTATGGTCTACGGTATCGATACGCAAAAAAAAAAATTACTATAGGAAAAGTATTGGTACATGAAATTGCAATGCTTCTTATTTCACTAACGGTGTGCTTTACTTCAAGAAGGAAATACTTATTTGGAATCTATTCATGCTGACTTTCGTATATAGTCCGAGGGGGAATATTTTTGAAAAACACAAAGTTAAGAATCGCATGGATTATTCCTAATGTATTTTGTTACTTGATGCTATTTGGATTATCCATTTGGACAGTGCTTAACAGCGAAGGGTTAGAAGAAATCAATAGATTATCACTTTACGTTATATTTATGCTTTTACTTTTCTTAGTATCAGTTTTCGGAAGTTACCGAATTTGGACATGGTTAAAAGAAGGTAAAATATAAAAAATTCTTATTAAGCTAAACCAGCTAATAGTTTGTCAATATTTTTCACTAAAAAGATTAATAACCTCATGATATACTAAAAAAATACATGCCAAATAACCTTCCTCAAAATCACTTTTGGAAGGTTTTGGTGTATTAACATAAATCCAGTTTCTAAGCTATATCCTGGAAAGTTGTTCTGTTTTTTAGTAAGGCGTAAATCCAGTGTAAGAGCTTATTTACACAGGCAATAATGGCTACCCTAAAGGGTTTTCCTTCTTCTCGTTTCTTGTCGTAAAACTCTCTCAGTCTTTTATTTCGAGGTATGATTTCATCCGTTGTCTTCTTTTTTCGGGCGTCTCGAATACCACTTTGAATAGCCATATACAGGGCGTGACGTAGTCTACCGGAACCCCGTTTGGTAATTCTGTTAATGGATGCAGTAAATTTACCCGAAGAATAAACACTAGGATCGACTCCTGCGAATGCAACGAGTTTTTTGGCGGCGTCAAACCGATCTATCTCTCCAATCTCCGAAATAATCGTTGCAGCGATTTTTTCTCCGATTCCCGGGATAGATTGGAGTATTTTATATTCTTCTATCTCTTTTGCGATTGAATCTATTTCATTTGCTAGCTTTGATAGATGCTCTTGATATTGCAGAACAATATTTATTAACATCTCCAGATTAAAAATATGGCTTTGGTACTGGTTATGTTGAAACGGGTTTCGAAGAGCGGCCTCTCTTAATTTCTGTGCTCTTTCATTTGCCCATTTCTCTGAACGACTGTTACAGAGGGAAGATATCTTCTCGGTCAATTCTTTTTCATCGACACTTAATACGCTTTCGGATGTTGGAAATGCGAGTAAGGTAAGTAATGATACCTTAGAGTATAAACTTCCAAATACACCTCTAAATTCAGGGAATACCTGATCTATTAAGGAATGTAGTTGTAACTTGGTTTTAGCTGCCATTTCCGCAATACTTTCTTGTTGTCTTGTTAAATTACGAAGGTTTAATAGTTGTATTCCTCTCTTTTTATATGGTTCTAATTCTTCTTTATAATAAAGTTCACAAAGATGATAAGCATCGATCGCATCCGTTTTTACCTTACGTAAACTAGAGCTTTTGGCTCTATGGGAAATAAGGGGATTGATCACTATATAAACATAGTTTTGATCCTCTAAAAACTGGATAACTGGAGTATGGTAGTGTCCAGTTGATTCTAATACGACCGAAGGTAGATAACCGCCAGCCGCTTTTTCTATTTCTTGAAGAAAATCAAGAAATCCCTTCAATCCTTCCAAGTTATGTTGAATACTAAAGTTCTTTCTATAGGGTTTGCCTTTATCTAAAAATGCTTGAACCTGACTCTCTCCTTTAGCTACATCAAGACCCACAACTGGGTTCATACCTAAATCTCCTCCTAGTAATATAAAATTAGTCGGTATCCCCTAAGGCTTCTTGTAATGTCATAGGTTCGCTTGTTAAACGGGATCATTGTCCCAACCAGCCTGAAACATGCTTATACAAGTAGGGGGTGAACAGTTTAGCTGACGGGATCTAGTCCCACGGGTGCGACGTTCTACCCCGACTACCGTTATAATAAGACCAAATAGAATAAGGTCAACCAGAAAAATCTGGCTAACCTTATATTACGAACGGGTGCTTTACTTCAAGAAGGAGTAAAGCCTTTTCTTATTGTACTAACGCCGCAGGTTAGTTCAATAAGGATTGACTAATAAAGAGTCTAATTAACAATGAAAAATGGTAGAATGAAGTAAATATGGAATGTGAGAGGTAATGTAAAGTTGTGCTTGACCATTTCTATACAAGGGGATTATTTAATGTTTAATGTGGGAGACATGATTTATCAGGTTATAGTATTGGCGCTTATCGTTTTATTTGTAGTATCGTTCACCTTATTTATAAGGAGATTACTCTTGAATCAACAGGCAAAAAACCATCAACTTAATGAAATAGAAAAGAAAATGGATAAAATAATAGAGTTAATGGACTTCAAGAAGCAGTAAATCCTTTATTCTTATTGAACTAAAGCGGCGGTTTAATAAAATAAAATGGGGGTCAATTTTTGAAAAGAAACAAAGTAATAATTTTCATTATATCTGTTATTTTTTTATTGTGCTTAGTTTGGATTTTATTTCCTAATAAGAGTGCAGAAGTAAAAAGTTTCACCTATGAGATTGAGGAAAACAATGAGGAACTTATTATTGAAGTTAACTATCAATTCACTATCAATAAAGGCGATTTTAGTTATGCAACTATTGTTTTAGACAGTTTTTTTTATCAACGACTTAAGAATCCAGAATCTATTGAACCCATTTTTTTAAACGGTGGAGTATCTGGTTCTACAAGAATAATTATTAACAAAGAGGACTTAACTTCAGACTTTATTGAATCGTTAAAATCAAAGGAAAGAAATCCTTTTCGTGCTATAAGTATAGGTGAAGAAATTAGATTGTAATAACTCAACTAACGGATGCTTTATTTCAAGTAGGAGTAAATAGAGATATAAAACCGGAGGGAGAAAAATTGGAAGAAAACGATAGAGGCACTTTATATTTTAATATGTCCATTGGTACTCTTGGACTTCTCATTATTGTAGTAGGATTATATAAATATGTTGAAACCATCGGTGGGGATTCTTCATATGCATTGTTAGGTTTTCCTTTAACAATGATTTACTTAAATTATCTTGAAGGGAAAGCTGGCATAAGTAAAAAAATATTATGGATTAAATCTATCATAGCGATTTCCTTACTGTTTATAATTTACATCTTCTTATTCAACTAACGGTGTGCTTTACTTCAAGAAGGAGTAAAGCCTTTTCTTATTGTACTAACGCCGCAGGGTAGTTCAATAAGAAGAGAGAAATAAGAGGAGTAAGTGATGGAAACTAAAATGTTGTATTATAAAATATTCGAAAAAAAAGTTGAACCTGTTGATTATGTTAATTGGGCTATCAAAATGTTAGAAAATAGTGATACATCTACATCCCTAAATATACTATCTTCCCTAAGTGAAACTCTAAATATTTTTGAGGTAGAAGATTATTTTCATAGGGCAGTAAGAGAATTAGGTATGGAAGAACCTTCACAGGTTGAGTGTTCTAAGTATTACTTCCGGTATTTGCTAAAACAAATAATAGATAATGAATCTAATGCAATTAACTATGCATATGAAATTTATCAGGTAGTTCGTGAAGAATTTGTTAGCGAAGAATTAAATGTATGGTATGAGATTAGCGAAATGATTGACGACTATCGATATGGTGATAATGTAGAGGAAATTACAAGGGAATCTCTAATTACAAACATCATAAAAGAAGCGAAAAAACAATTAAATTGTAACTCAACGTACCCGTAGGGGCGGTGATGGTTCATCTCTCACCCCGCGGAGGCCAACAGGATGTTGGTGACGAAGGCGTTGCCACACGAGGTGGCGCTTTTAGCCTTTTGTACCCCACCTGAACCGGAAATCAGTATTGTTATTCAAAAATTCTGTAAACCTAGTAATCATGCCGCATTTTTATATACTTTCTTATCTGTTAAGAAAAACCAGTCACCGATTGAATATCGGTAACTGGTTTATTTAAGTTCATATTTATATAATTCTGTCTTGCTTTTTAAGAAGTCTTAGTAAGCAGTCCAACCAGCATCAGCAGCAATAATTTGTCCATTAACAAAACTTGACTCGTCGGAACCTAAGAATACTGCAAGTTGTGCAATTTCTTCAGGTTGACCAACACGTGGCATTGTCCCGCTACCAGTTTGCTGGCGACCCATACCAAATTCAGAAAGGCTAGTCATAGAAGCTTGAATATTTGTCATTACGCCACCTGGAGCAATTCCGTTACAACGAATTCCTGAGTTTGCATACATATAAGCTGTATTTTTAGTTAAACCTGTAACTGCATGTTTAGAAGCGGTGTACGCTGCACCAGCACGAGCTCCACGTAAACCACCTGCAGAGATGTTATTAACGAAAACTCCGTGGCCTTGTTCTAAGAAGATATTAGTTGCGATACGCATTGCACGCATAACACCAGTAGTATTTACTGCGAATAAACGATCCCATTTTTCATCTGAAATTTCACCAACAGGCTCCATTCCATCCATAATACCTGCATTGTTTACTAAAATATCTAATTTACCGAATGCTGTTTTTGTTTCAGCGAATAAGTTTTCTAAGTCAGCAAGTTCTGCTACGTTTGTGCGGTTAGCAATTGCCTCGCCACCTGACGCTTTAATAGCTGCTACTACAGTTTCTGCACCTTCCAAATTGTAGTCGGAAACAACGACCTTTGCACCTTGTTTTGCATAAGCTTCAGCGATTGCTTTTCCCATCCCAGAAGCTGCGCCTGTAACGATAGCTACTTTGTCTTGTAATCTCATTATTATTTCCTCCTCATATGTTATTATACAGTTGTACAATAACAGTATAATTTAAAATGGAAACGCATTCAATCAACAGTTTTCACAATAGTTGTACAATATTAAACATGTTTTGATGTATGTGTTCGATAAGGGGAGATATTATTGAGAGCAAAAGATTTAAGAGTCGTGAAGACAAAGAAAGCTATCTATCAGGCTTTAACTCATTTACTGAAAGATAAACGTCTTACGGATATCAAAGTGTCAGAGTTGTGTAGAGAAGCTAGTATAAATAGAGGGACTTTTTACTTTCACTATGAAGAAGTTGGCGATGTTTTTAAGGAATTTTTTGAAGAGGTAATCGTGGATTTAGAAGAATCCTATAAAGAACCATACAAATATATTTCTGCACTACAATTAAAAAATTCAGCTTTAAAAAATTTAGATCCAAAAACAGTTCGTATTTTTCATCATGTCAAAAAGTATGAAGATTTTTATCGAATCATTTTATCAGATAATGTATCGACAACATACTATTATATGTTTTTTGATGCGATTCGTTCAAACTTCATGGAGGATAGTAAAATAGGGAAATATGATGAATCTAAAAAATTCGTATATTCCTTTATGACAAATGCAATCATAGGATTAATTATTGAATGGTATAGAAATGACTTTGAAGAATCGGTAGATGTTATGAATCTACATTTAGTTGAAACTTTAAATGTAACTACGGGAAGATAAAGATAATATTTAGAAAAAAGAACAAGAAATCTATGCGTTCTTGTTCTTAATACCGCTACTAGTTATTGTAACGTGTTCTAATTAATACCCGTTTCCTCGAGTACTTGATTAGCTCCTACTAATGCAATTCCTTTCATTCCCTCACATGAACAATCAAAATTTTGAAGAATCATCATTAGGTCTTTTTTCACCAATAATACTATTGCTAATGGTTAAAGTTTTATTTACTACAGCTTTTAATAAAAAATAATAATAACATTATTATTATTTCATGTATTGTACACACCATAAATGGAAGACGTTTCTGCAACAGCACAACAGGTATCTGCATCTGTTCAGGAAACTTCTCATATCGCCAATGATATAGCTATCCTTGCGCAAGGAAATGCGGCAACTTCAGAAGAAGTAGCAGCCTCTGCAGAGGAACAACTAGCTTCAATGGAAGAGATTTCAGCATCTGCTCAATCTCTTTCTTCCATGGCTCAGGAACTAAAAGATGTAATCTCGCAATTTAAATATTAATAAACAAAATAACATATCCGCTTCTTATTCCATTTTGGAGTAAGAAGCGGATATGTTTTTATTAACAGTACATTCTTCAACTCAATGTGAAAAAGAACAAGCATCCTGCTGAATGCTTTTTTTAAAATTCATTTTTGCCATGGAGGATGGAAAGTTACATAAGTACCCGCTATAAAATCATGAATTGCTCGTTTATCCTCGCGAATCCCCACCATAACTGCACTAATAATAACACCAATTCCTAAGGTTAAAATGTAAAAAATATTAGCAATTAATTGTCGTTTAATCATTGTCCATAAACTGACATCGGTCTCATCCAAATTCACGATGCGGATACCAAGAATTTTCTTTCCTACAGTATACCCTACCCAAAATACAGGGAGTAATATGAAATATAAATACGTTCCTAAAGTAGTAAACCACGTATCACTTTCTCCAAGAATAAGGTAACTAATAATGGCAAGCGGCAGGCTCATAATAATGCCATCTAAAAGATTGGCACCAAGCCTAATCCAAAAACCAGCTGGATTCAATGCTCCAACTCCCTTCAACTAACTATAGTACAGAGTCATCCACACTATTTAAATATTCCTCAATCGAACCAATAACTGATTCTACACAACCATCCTCAAATGGTGAGATCAAATTAGCTTCAGCTACTAGTTTAGTGAAAGATTTCGAGCCACCTAGCTGACAAAGGTGTAAATAATCTTTCCAAGCAGCTTCGTGATCCTCTCTTGAGCGTTTCCAAAATTGAAATGCACAAATTTGAGCAAGTGTGTAGTCGATATAATAGAACGGACTAGCATAAATATGTCCTTGACGTTGCCAGAACCCACCAGACTCATAATAACTATTTCCGTCATAATCGAGGTGAGGTAAATAAATCTCCTCAATTTTCTTCCAAGCATCCTTGCGTTCAGTAGGAGTCATCTCCGGATTTTCATATACAACATGCTGGTATTCGTCAACTGCAACTCCATATGGGAGGAAGAGAAGTCCGCTACTTAAATGGGCAAACTTATATTTGTCGGTTTGATCCTTAAAGAATAACTCCATCCAAGGCCATGTAAAGAATTCCATACTCATAGAATGAATCTCACAGGATTCAAATGTTGGCCATACATATTCTGGGATCCCTATATTGCGACTTGTGTACACTTGGAAAGCGTGACCTGCTTCATGAGTTAGTACATCTATATCTCCGGAAGTTCCATTGAAATTAGAGAATATATAAGGAGATTCGTAATTATCGATAAATGTACAATAACCACCAGCCTCTTTCCCTTTTTTCGCAACTAAATCCATAAGATCGCGGTCAATCATAAATTGGAAGAATTCAGCGGTTTCAGGAGATAACTCCTCATACATTTTCTTTCCATTTTCCACAATCCATTCAGGAGAACCTTGTGGCGTAGCGTTCCCACTGAGGAAGTTAAAAGGTTCATCGTAATATTTCAGACTGTCTACCCCAATACGTTTTGCTTGGCGTTCATAAAGCTTAGTCGCAACAGGAACAATAAAATCACGCACCTGGTCCCGGAACTTTTTAACCATTTCCGCATTGTAATCGATTCGGTTCATACGAATATAACCGAGCTCTACAAAGTTCTTGTATCCAAGCGTCGTAGCTATTTCATGACGTACTTTTACCAGTTGATCATAAAGGTCATCAAATTTCGCTTCATTTTCATGAAAAAATCCACTACTTGCTTCCTTAGCCTTCTTACGAGTATCACGATCTGTTGATTCTGCATATGGTCCTAGCTGTGCAAGTGTTAATGTCTCACCATTAAATTCTACCTGTGCAGAAGCAACAAGCTTTGAGTAGTCGGAAGAAAGCTTATTTTCTTTTTGCATAAGAGAAATGATTTCCGGAGAAAATGCCTTGATTTGATAATCCGCCAAGTCAAAAAGCTGATTGCCCCATTTCGCTTCCAGTTCATTTCGGAACGGTGATGCAACTAACTCCTTGTAATATTCCGTAACCATCTCTTCTATTTCAGGGTTGGTCTCATCAAAATAATCACGCTCTTTTTGATAGAACTCATCATTAGTATCGATAGATGCACGAATATAAACTAAGTTTGCATGTGTAGAGTAATCATTGCGAAATGAATTGATATTCTCTATCGCAGTATTTTGTTCTTCAACTGTTGTGGCTTCCTTAAACTTTGTTAATAACTCTTGGAACGTAGCCTTATCTTGTTCTAAATTTGGACGTTTGTATTCGTAGTCCTTGAATGTGACCATTTAAATTCCCCTCTCTATCGTTTCGCTTTACGAAACGTCTTATTCATATTGTTTATTATTTTCAGATAAATTGCAACCACATTTTTACAGGTTGATAAAAAGCAAACGTTATTATATAATGTTTGTAAAATAATAAACAAAGATTGGTTGTGTTTATATATGGAGTTATCGGAATTATTGTGGAATGCATCTTCAGAACAGTTAAAGAAGGGTTATATCGAAAAGGAAGACATGTATGTGTGTCTTTTATGTGGAAATAAAGTAGAAAAAGGATTCATTTATCCAAAGAATAATATGTTATATGAAGCAGAAAAATTCATGAAATTCCATATTGAAGCGGAGCATGAATCTGTTTTTCATTATTTAATAGGATTAAACAAAAAGTTGACTGGGTTAACTGATCATCAAAATAGCTTATTACGTCTATTTTATGAGGGTAGAAGTGATGCAGAAGTACAGAAAGAATTAGATATTGGAAGCTCATCGACGATTCGTAATCATCGTTTTGTGCTAAAAGAAAAAGAGCGACAAGCAAAAGTATTTCTTGCAATGATGGAATTGTTAAAGGAAAAAGACGATCACGCTCCCACATTTTTGCCTCTTCATAAAACAGCAACGATGGTGGACGATCGCTATAACATTACCCAAGAAGAACAGGAAGATGTAGAAGCGAATTTTTTTCCTAATGGAATAGATGGCCCTCTTATGAAATTCCCGAAGAAAGAAAAGCAAAAACTAGCAACTTTGAGGGTTCTTATACAAAGATTTGAAAAAGAAAAAACATACACAGAAAAAGAAATAAATCATGTCTTAAAGAAAGCATACGAAGACTTCGTAACATTAAGACGTTACTTAATAGAATATGGGTTTTTAGATAGGAAAGATGATGGTAGCGAATATTGGGTAAAAAAATAAACTAAAAAGGATGGAATACAAATGGATCGTAAGAAAGAACTAAAACAAGAATATAAAGAAATAAAAATAGAAGGAGGGATTTACGTCATCACAAATAAACAAAACGGTAAAAAATTTGTGTCATCAACACCTAATTTTAAGACACTGAACGGAACTAGATTTACGCTAGAAAGCGGGACACATACAAATAAAGAGCTACAAAAAGAATGGTTTGAATATGGCAAAGATAATTTCACCATTGAGCAAGTGGAAGTTTTAAAGAAATCAGAAAATCAATACACGGATGAAAAGAAAGAATTACAAAAGTTACTGGAGAAATGGTTGCAAAAGCTGCAGCCCTATGGGGAAGAGGGGTATCATTCGTGTTAACAAGCTAACGAAGACTGGATGGTTTAACCATGAATATTGAATGCACAAGGTTTAGAGTGAATGAAGGTAAAACAGACAAAGTAAATGAATGGTTAGCTTTTTTGAATGAACACATGGAGGAAGTATTAGTTACTCTTGAAGGTGAAAAAATGTATATAGAAACAATTTTTAGAGAGTTTATAAACGAACAGGAATATCTTTATTGGTATTCTGTACAAGGAAAAGGTGGACAAGCTGTTGAAGAGTCAAACCATTGGATTGATATAAAACACCTTGCCTATTGGGAAAAATGCATAGATAAGTCTTATCCAGCAGTAGAATTATAAGCAGAGGTAGTAATGATTCCCAATCGAATACGTAATTCTATGAAATAACTTATAAGATGGGTGAAAGGAAAGTAGACGCGCTACTTTCCTACACCCGTCTTATTAATGTGATCATTTTCCGAATATATATGCCTTTAACAATGCTGCACGTTCTCGTGTACGAACCTTAAGTTCGACAACTTTTGGAGTTTTAGCGGCCACTACATCCGAATCCCAACCTAGCTTATTTGCTAGTATTTTGGCACGGTGCAAATGGTAGTCGCTTGTAATGAGTGTAACGGAATTAATATCACTTGGTAACATTTCTTGTGAAAACAAAAGATTTTCATACGTAGAAGTCGCTTTATCTTCTAAGAGGAGCCTGTCTTCATCAATTCCATTTTCCAATAGAAAATCTTTCATAACAACAGCCTCTTCAATATCTTCATCGGGACCTCGCCCACCTGAAAGAACTAATTTTACATGTGGATACTCTTTGGCATAGATAAGAGCGGCATCCAATCTATACTGTAAGGCGAGAGAAGGGATATTACCTTTTTTCACTTTGGCACCAAGAACAATAGCATACTCATTTGTACCGTCTGCTTTTGGTTCTAGACCATCCTCTAACCATTTACTTGTCAGTAACCAGATACCAATTCCACTAGAAGCAACAACGACTAATGAGACAAGCACTATCCACCTCATTTTTTTCTTCATAATTATCCTCATTTCATACAGACGGCTTCTTCTTACTTAAAAAGGTGGAAATTTTCATCTCTTCCTTTCGCATTAAGCGACGAAAATTCTCGATATGTAAAACAACTGCCATCAAAAATAGAAATCCGGCAATAGCCATTGGTCCAATTCCCTCTGCAAACCAAATAGATGCACCGATAAAGACAAAGTAAAAAACAAAAACACCTATTAATAAGTAATCCGTTAAAAATGTAGTTCCTATCAATAATATAAGTCCGATTAAGCCAAGTGGCCAGCTAAGAGCTAAGAGCACTCCGATAAGGGTGGCAGTGCCTTTTCCACCTTTAAATTTAGTGTAAATAGGAAAGTTATGCCCGAGTATTACCGCGGCACCTACACTATATAGCAGTATGTCCTGCTCAACTAACGTGAAATCTGTGTACTTTAACACCAAGAAACGCGTCCCAATTACGACTATAACTCCTTTTAAAATATCAATAATTGCAACTAAAACACCATATTTTGCACCCAAAACAATAGCTGCATTTGATGCGCCCGAGTTCTTTAAACCTTCTTTTTTAATATTCACACCACTTAGATATTGTGCTAATTTAGAACCATGAATCGATCCAATCAGATAACTAATAACGAGGATACTAATCATTGAAACAACCATTTTTCACCTCCCACTAACTTCAATATATTAAACGAATGAAAAGATAAGAAGTTTCAGAATTTTAAAGTGGAAGTGTTCTATGTATTTTGTGAAGTCCTATATCAGCTATTTTTTTAGAAGAAATAAGACTTAATGGGAATTCAGCCAAGTGGATAACATTATGGTCTAATTAATTTGGGCTTCCAAATTATAAAAAAACAATTGAAAAGAAAATGACTGTCTATTTTGCTTAACTTAAGGAGAGGAAAATATGAATGTTGAAATAGTTTTTGGAAATTTCCCAGTATTGGAATCTGCTAATCTAGTATTAAAAAAAATTGATGATGTGCACTTAGAGGAAGTATATAAAATTTACGATAACGAAAATGTATTTGAGTATTGTGGAATCATTCCAAAGCATAATGTACAAACGGTAAGGAAGATGATTGGGCATTTTGATAGAGATTATCACAAAAAAAGTAGAGTGAAGTGGGGAATCTTTCAGAAACATCAAAGTGATAAATTGGTGGGAATTATAGAAGCTATGGATTTTAACCAAAAAGTGAACACTGTCTCTATTGGATACTTTTTGGCAGAGGATAATTGGGGTAAGGGAATTGCAACTGAATCGGTTAGGATGGTAGTAAAGTTTTTATTTGAAGAAGTTAATGTAAACAGAATTCAAGCTGAGGTTATGCCTGCAAACGAGGTATCAAAGAAAGTCCTCTTAACAAACGGTTTTATGAAAGAAGGATTATTAAGGCAAGCTTTTATATGGTCTGGTAAAGGAGTAATAGATTTAGAAATATACGGCATTCTTAAAGGGGACTATACAAGTATTTTATAGTGCTGGGTTTTAAAACAAATTAAATCTGAAAATAAAAAAGCCCCAATACCATTTACATGGAATTGAGACTCTCTTAACATTAAATATCAAATCTATGAACAGCGTTACGTAATTGTTCTGACATACCAGCCAAGTTATTAGAGGAATTTGTAATCTCTTCCATACTCGCTGCTTGTTCTTCAGATGCTGCCGCTACATTCTGGATATTCCCAGATGCTTGAATAGATATAGCACTTACTTGTTCCATGGAACCAGCAATATTAAGTACACCCTTGTTCATACCTTCAACGACGCTGTTAACATCATTCATTTGTTTGGTTAACTCGCTCACAGCTGTATAGATATCTTTAAAGGCATTACCCGCCTCATCAAATGTAGTAACGCTATCTCTTAAATTATCATAGCTTATTGCCATCGATTTAACCGCATGAGAAGATTCTGATTTAATCGTATCAATACGAGTACTAATACTATTGGCAGCTTCACGCGATTGATCTGCCAATTTTCGTACTTCTTCTGCAACAACTGCGAATCCTTTACCATGCTCTCCTGCACGTGCTGCTTCAATTGAAGCATTTAAAGCAAGTAAGTTTGTTTGATCAGTTATTTCTGTAATTAATGAAACAATATCCCCAATTTCTTGCGTATAATCGCTTAAACGTTTTACAACATCTGAAGTAGCATTAATAGCATCGGATGTGGTGTCCATTTTTTGAACGGCCATGTGGATGGTATCATTACCTTTTGAGGCAATTTCAGATGCGTTTAAAGCCTTGCCAGACACGCTATTAACTTCTAATGCCACTTTACTCATAGCTTCAGAAATAGTAGAAACATTTTTCTCCACTTCTTCTATAGCCGCTGTTTGTTTTTCTGAACCAACGGAAACTTCTTGCATGGAGGAAGTGATTTGCTGAATTGACGCGCTTGTTTCTTCAGAACTCGCTGATAACTCCTCCGACGTTGCTGCTACTTGCTCAGCGTTTTCGCCAATATGAGTAATTAAGGAACGTAAATCCCCAGTCATATTATTAATACCATGGGAGAGCTGAGCAATCTCATCATTGCCTTTAATATGTAAATGCTCTACTGTTAGATTTCCTTTCGCTACTTCTTCTACAAAGTCGGTAACAGCTTTAATAGGATTTATAATGCGTTTACTTACGAAATAAGCAATTATCGTACCTAATACAATAAAGATCAATGTAATCGATATGGACAACCTAATAATTTGGCTTTCTAGTAAAGTAATGAATGACGCATCCATATCTAATCCTAGAATAATATCTGTATTCTTGAAGGGAATGAAAATAGATTTGTGAGTTCCATACTCATCTGTATAGATGTCACTAATTTTGACTTCCCCTTTGTCAATAGCTTCATTCATTTTTTCATCAAATGTATATGAGGCATTACGGTCATCCGTATCACTCAATGCAACGATATGCTCAGTTCCATTTGAACGTGAAAGAACATACACATTTTCCACATCGTGGTTTGCTTTTGCTTCATTTAATTTGTCTAGTAATGTACTGTATTGTTCGTCATTATCACTATCGGCACGCACAACTAGATCAGAATCTAGATCGTCAAAAACATCATCAGATACTAATTGTAGTGTAGTTTCGAATTGATCGATAACGTAATCGTCTATAATTGCTTTAGAGAAGATGAACAATATTAAACTAAAAATGATAGAGAATAGCGCGATCGGTACTATAAAACTTAGAATATATTTATATAACATAGAACTTTTTAATTTAGAAAATAACTTCATCTTTTACAGCCTCCATTGTAGTGATGGAATGATGAAGGGAATCTACCATTGCTGAGATGTGCTCCACTTCGGTATACGGTGAAATAGAAAAGAATTTCGCTGCTGCAACAGGAACCAGTTCATCTGAATCACAAACTGCTACAGTGCATACACGAGTTGTATCACCGAAAAAGACATCATCACGATGTTTCCCTAACACTTCAAATAGCGATGAATTTAAAGCATTGATTTCTTTTACTTGTGCCAGTGAATAACGGCCAGCTTGTTCATCTCTCCAATTCAATCCTTTTTCATAATAGCGATAAGCAGTAATAGGTCCGATATTCGATTCATTTACCACATATAATGAAGGAATCTTTATAGCTAATTGCTCCTGGAATGCTAAATTCACACGAACATAATTTGCTAGGAGCTGTTGGTATCCCGTCTTACCAAACGCCAACAATGCAGCATAAATGGCAATCGAACTACCCATACGTGAGCATTCTAACGTATAACCAGTGTGATACGATCCATACCCTCTATTTCCAACATATGGCGTATCAAAATCTTCTAAGTCCAATAAACCTAGATATTTACCTTCCTTCACTAAAAACAGACTCGTTAAGTAAGGAGTTTGTCCAAGCTTTTGGAAATCAAAACATAAACTATCAGCCAATGAAATATACTGCATTCGTTCACGAATATGTTGAAGACTTACTAGCACTTCTTGTTCAAAATGTAGAGGGTTATTTTCGAAATCATAATCATTAAAGAACGCATAAAATCCACCAAGTGCAGAATCCGCATGAATATGGATAGGTTTCAAATTATATTTACCTTCGAAAGCTGTGGCCATTTCTTTAATTGCTTTTACATCGTCAATAGCAAAGTTATCTGTTGCACCAGTAGTTGCAACTATATACACAGGAATGCCGCCTTTTTCAATAACTTCCGTTAATCGCATTTCCAGATCTTCCATGTCCATAGAATGATCCGCCCCAGCTTTGACACGAACAAGATGATTGCTTCCAATACCAACAGCCTCTACAGACTTCAATAAACTATAATGTGCATTTTCAGATGCAAAACAGTATAAGTTATTTGGAACGCCTTCTTCTTTTGCGTTAGGGAACTGTTTTGCTATTGCCATACGCAAGCCACTGAACACAGCGCCTTGACCGCCCCAAGTTGTATAACCAAAGCTTTCAGTAAAATCATATCCAACTAGCTTCGACATCATGGAGACCACTTTTACTTCACATTCAGCTGCAGCTGGTCCGTAAACATCCCATAAGTTATTACCATTTAATAATGAGTTAGTTAATAGTCCAAGGACGCCGGGAATACTTGCCATTGGCAAAACATTTGTTACGAAGTTTCGTGTATGATATGGATGACCCTTCATTAAATCAGTCAATTCTCCAACTACTTCGTCCATTCCTTTGCTATTTAGCGGTACTTCGTAATCTTCCATTAACTCTTTATAAAAGTTTGCGGAACGTTCTTGTATCGGTCCAAGCATCGTTTTATTTGGGTCTTTCAAAGCATCCATGGATGTTAATATTGTTTCTACGTAGCCTAATAGCTGTTCTCTCTGTTTTCCATTACCATCTTCACTTTGGAAAAGCTGTTGTATATTCTTCATTTTTTCACCCTTCTTGGTCAATATTTACTATCGTTAGATATATCTTATAGTTCGTTATACTCCCGTATAGTATATACTTATTAGACTATAAAAGACTAGAAATTTCGTCACAAATTGAAAATAAAGAATACTTTAGAATATTTGTAATATTTATGCAAATGGAAGCTTTTGAAGGGGATAAGCAAAATATTTTTTAACTTTTTGAAAAAGTGTTGACAAATAGTTTGATAGAAATCTATACTGTGTAACAAGATGGAAAACTAAATTTAAATACTCTTATCAAGAGTGGCGGAGGGAATAGGCCCTACGATGCCCGGCAACCAACAAGTTCTTAACTTGGAAAGGTGCTAAATCCTACAAATTCTAATACGAATTTGGAAGATAAGAGGAGGAACATGCGAATTTGCACCCTCTTCTTAATTGAAGAGGGTTTTTTGTTTGTTCTAATCCTCCTTCGCCTCCATAAGCGTCCATCTAAACTACATTTTAGGAGGAATTCAAATGACAAATCTTCAAAAAGAAACACTACTTTTACATGGTGGCCAACAACCAGATCCAGTGACAGGCTCACGAGCAGTACCTATTCACAAGACTACATCATTCGTATTCAAAAATACAGAACATGCGCAAAACCTATTTGCTCTTGCGGAAACTGGTAATATCTATTCTCGTATTACGAATCCAACGGTGGATGTTTTTGAACAAAGAATTGCATTATTAGAAGGAGGGACAGCAGCAGTTGCACTTTCTTCTGGAATGGCAGCTATTGCATTTTCTATTTTAAATATTGCAGGAGCGGGAGATGAAATTATTGCTGCCGAAAATTTGTATGGTGGCACATTTAATTTATTCGCTCATACATTGCCGAGATATGGAATTACAGTGAAGTTTGTAGATTCAACTAATCCAGAAAATTTCCGAGCAGCAGTTACGGATAAGACAAAAGCGTTTTTTGCAGAAATCATTGGAAACCCTAGCTTAAATGTATTAGATGTTGAAAACGTAGCAGCTATTGCTAACGAAGTAGGAGTTCCATTGTTGGTAGACAGTACTTTTGCTACTCCATATGGATCGAATCCTATTAAGCATGGTGCACATGTAGTGATTCACTCGGCAACTAAATGGATTGGCGGTCATGGAACAACTATAGGTGGGGTTGTCATAGATGGAGGAAACTTCAATTGGGACTCTGATAAGTTCCCTGGATTCACACAGCCGGATGTAACCTACCATGGTTTAAGATACGGAATAGATGTTCCGAGCGTAGCGTTTGCAGTGAAATTACGTGTTCAATTGCTTCGTGATTTTGGTCCAACTCTAAGTCCTGAAGCCGCTTTCTCCTTTCTACAGGGATTAGAAACACTTCATTTACGCGTACCAAAGCACAATGAAAATGCGCAGAAAATTGCGGAGTACTTAGAAAACAATGAACAAGTGACTTGGGTTAATTACTTAGGTTTAGAAAGTCATCCTTCACATGAGCTTGCTAAAAAATACTTGCAGAATGGTTTTGGCTCGATCCTAACTTTTGGGGTTAAAGGTGGTAAAGAAGCAGGACGCAATATTATCGATAATATAGAAATTTGGTCGCATGTAGCTAACGTTGGCGATGCCAAATCACTAATAATCCACCCAGCATCTACAACACATCAGCAGTTAACTCCAGAGGACTTAGTGAAATCGGGAGTTTCAGAAGACTTAATCCGCTTGTCTGTAGGGCTAGAGGCAGTCGAAGATTTACAGACTGCACTCGATAAGGTACTCCTAGGAAAAACAAATGTCCTCTCTAGGTAGAATTTTATTGATAATTGAGTGAAAATAGGCTACAATATGTAAAATAGTTCTTCTAATATAACTGCGAATAAATTTTACTAATAAAAGCAAATTGGAACTCAATTGTGCGGATTCATTTGGAGGAGATAGCATGGCGACGATAAAAGCAGCAATCCTAGGTTTCGGAACAGTGGGGCAGGGTATTTACCACATTGTAAATGAAAAAAGAGAAGATCTTAAAAAGTCTTTAGGCTTAGATTTAGAAATTAGTGCGGTTCTCGTAAACAATGTTGGAAAAGAGAGAATAGCTACACCCGGTGTCCTAGTTACTGATAACTTTGAGGATATTATCAATATTCCTGGTCTTCAAATAGTCTTCGAGGCAATCGTAAATGAGGAACCTGCATATAACTATCTATGTAGAGCGATTGATAAAGGGTGTCACGTTGTAACAGCTAATAAAGTGATGTTTTCCAAGTATAGTATCCCATTGCATGAGCGTGCAAAGTCTCGTGGAGTATTTATCGGATATGAGGCAACAACAGCAGGCGGAGTTCCGGTTATTAAGACATTGAAAAACTTACTACAAGTTAACTCAGTAAAAAGAATTCAAGGTATCTTAAATGGCACATCAAATTACATTTTGACACAAATGAGACAAGATGAATGTCAATTTGATGATTCATTAAAAGAAGCGCAGGACCTTGGCTATGCAGAAGCAGATCCATTTAACGATGTGTCCGGGCAAGATGCATTCCGTAAACTGATGATTCTAAGTGCACTTGCGTTTAAAAAACAGCCCAATTGGAATGATGTTCGAGTAGTAGGTATAGACGAAATCTCATTAGAGGACGTCCGTAAAGCGAAAGAACAGGGACTACGATACCGTCACGTGGCAGAAATAGAGCAAGACGAAAATGGAGAACTATACGCTTCCGTAGGACCTCAGCTCGTAGGACCAGATCATCCTTTATACTCGATTGAAGGAGTAAACAACGCGGTGGCATTAGATACAAACTATATTGGAACATTAACATTAGTCGGTCCAGGAGCAGGAATGTATCCAACGGCAAGTGTAATGGTAGAGGATTACGCGGAGATAATCGGTAAAAGAGCAGGTTTTTTCATTACGATCTAAGTTTAATTTTAGTGGTACCAGAGTCAATTTCATAATTATTTATTACCATAGAAAATACTTATATTTATGTGATATTATCGGTTTATTTAAAGTGGACTTTGTTGATTGGAGCGCAAGTCGGCGACTCCAGTGGGAATAGCAAATGTTTTCTGCACCGATAGCGAAGCGACAGGTGCACGAGCTGAAAGCCCTGCAGGAAAGACATTAGTCAAACTTTGTTTGACCAATGTCTTTGCGACGAGTAACCTCAGGAGCATATGTTTTTGCAGTGACGAGGAGATTGAAGCTGTGCCCACGGAAAGCGTCCGCCTGGAGCGGAAATCAACAGTAGTATGGATGACCAATTAATACAAAAGGACATTCTCCTCATTCGGAGAACGTCCTTTTCCTTTGTATTAATCTTCGTCCTTTACATCAATATCATCTGGAATAGGAGTATTTCGCCATTCGTCGATTTGTCTCTTCAAATCCTCAATCTGCTGTAAGTGTGTTTCAAATTGGGCGCTATTTACGTAATACTCTTCACCATCAAAAATAGCACGAATTTTCTTTTCTGAAATATATCGTTTTACTTGATCAATAGGCATTGATAAATAATTCGCAGTTTCTTCTACTGTCATATACATGTAAAATGCCTCCTATCGTATTAGTATAAGATACGATTGGCAGTAACTCAATATGTGCTATATTGGAAGTTAGAAAATGTGGGAAGGTGGGGGAAAATTTGACCGTATTACCATACATATTCGTACTATTAGGTGCTATTCTATGGGGGACAACAGGAACTGCACAAACATTTTTACCAGACAATGCACACCCATTTATAATTAGTGCTGGACGTTCTGCAACAGGAGGATTATTCCTTCTAATCATTATGATTCTATTAAAAAAAATTAAATTCCGTTCATGGCCTTGGAAACAAACATTATACGCCGCTATTTGTATTTCATTGTTTCAGCTCTTATTCTTTTCATCAGTTCGTTTAACAGGAGTAGCTATAGCGAGTGTGGTTGCTATCGGAAGTGCTCCGATATTTTCAGGATTGATTGAGTGGATATTTTTAAAGATGCGTCCTACAAAAGTTTGGGGAATATCAACTGGTTTAGCGATTACTGGATGTATGTTTTTATTTATTACAAAAGGTGAAGTGAGCATTAATCCAATAGGGGTTTTGTATTCATTGGTCGCTGGTCTTATTTTTGCATTGTATACAATGAATAGCAAATCTTTGCTGCAAAAAGAAGATGCCATATCGGTTGTTGCGATGACCTTCTCGCTTAGTGCCCTATTGTTAACACCTTTCTATTTTATACTTGACGTAAGTTGGTTGCGAGATGCTGGAAACGTAGGAATCATTTTTTATTTAGGAATAGCTACCACTAGTATTGCTTATGTATTATACGGCTGGGGGCTTCGCAAAATCCCAGCTTCCTCAGCGTTAACTTTGTCCCTGGCGGAACCGACAACTGCCGCCTTACTGGGGGTTGTTGTGGTGGGTGAAGTTCTTAGTACAACGTCTTGGGTAGGGATTGGTTTATTACTCGGGAGTATCGTTATTTTAACGTTAGGGAGTAAATCCATTTAGTGCAAAGGGATTAAAGGTAAAAGGATCATTCCAATCAAATAGTAAAACAAAAGGCTGTTTCGAAGAGGATGATTATCGGAGCGGTCTTTTGTTTTTAATTTTTCCTTACAGATTTCAGAACATTGAATATTAATAACTCAAAAATTCAAATTGTTGTCGTATTCTTTTAGTCTTAAAGTAATACTTCTTTCATTTTCTGGTTACAAAGCAATCAAATATAAAACGTTTAGCAAATGAGCTAATTATACTCAGTGTAGTCCTTATTATGTCTTTTTTGTTGATATTTAAAAAGTGATATTGAAAGACGAGTGTATAGAGCAAATTAATATGGAGGGGGGATTATCATCGCTGAGATAATCTTTTGCTTTTTATTTTTTATGCCGTTAAATGCGGTACTAATTTGGAGTTATTTCTACCCTGAGGAAAGTTTGTTATTCGGTAAACGTTGGATGTACAAGGAAGACCCAGAGTTATCGGAAGGCGCTATTCGATACACAAAAGTTACCTCTTTAATTAGTTTGATCGTGATAGCTTTAATTTTTCTTATTTCAATAGTAATTTACGTCATAGAAAAGCTAATGTAATTAATCGGCAACTTAAGTTAAGTTAAGTGACAACCAAATTACTTCAAAAAAAGGAAGGTGTGACGTGAGTCATGCCCTCCTTAAATATATCTTGCTTAACCAATCTTGTTGTTATTCTGTAAACCGTCTAACTTTCTAGAAATCTCTTTTAAAAGCATAGTGCGTTCATTGCTAGATTTAACAAGTGTAATAACAAACCAAATAATAAAAATCCAAAAAGCCAAGAAAATAAGTAAGGGAATCAGTGCAATAAGAGTATTCATAGAGTGCTATCCTCCTTTTTTAAAACTATAGCATAACTAGAAAATACTGTTAAATAAATTTAGGTAAGTGATTAAGTGTTTTTGTATTAAAAGGGCATACATCTATCTCCGTGTTTAAAATCCCAACGTTCCTCGAACTTCCGTCATATGAGACTGACTTACAGGCAATTCGGTCCCATCCTGCAACTGTATTAATAAATTGGAAGAAAAATCGCGTACAATTCGGTCAATAAATAAAATATTTACTATATAAGAGCGGTGAATTCGTAAAAAGCTATCTGGTAGACGTGGCTGCAAGTCTTTCAAAGTGATACTTGTTTTATATGGTTCTTTATTGGCATAGAACCATGTCTTTTTTTGAAGACTTTCTATATGGGACACTTTTTCAATTGGTATAGGCTTCCACTCATCCTCTTGCTTCCCAGTTAAATACTTATACGGAGAAGTAATGGGTACAGCATGATGAAGGGGGAGGAAAACAACTAATGCAGCCTTCTCTCCATTAATCTCAATTGGATAACCGATTCCGTAATAAGGAACCTGGAATAATGCATCCTCTAGTACAGCTTCTGTTCTACATCCTTTTTTTAGTACCAAATCCGCTAAACTATTAGTCTGGATTTTTTGTCCCTCGTTCAAATGAAGATCATGTCCCCCTGCAAGATAGTATATATACCGATCCCATGCTGCTATAGCAATAGATGCCCCTTTCGGTATCCATTCCTCCATTATTAAACTGTACTGTTTTAATTGTTCCTTTCTAAAATTCACTAGTACACCCCCGAAATCATATATTTAACATTCGTCTTTCCAATTCTTCATTCATCCTTATTAAAGGATATTTCATCCAAAAACCAATACAATAATAGTCATCGTGTTATATATTAGATTACAAGTAAAGGAACTGTTATGATACAGTAAAAAAGTCGTATTTTTAAATAATGTTCCTCGACAAACTATTAAGGGGTGTTTGGAAATGTCCAAAAGAAAACAACAGGTAGAAGAACTTCAGAAACAATGGAAAGAAGAAAGTCGTTGGATAGGGATTGAACGTCCATATTCCGCAGAGGATGTAGTGAAATTACGGGGATCTGTAATGATTGAACAAACATTAGCTCGCAAAGGCTCAGAGCGTTTATGGAGATCGCTTCATCAAGAAGATTTCATCAATGCACTTGGAGCTTTAACTGGAAACCAGGCAGTTCAGCAAGTAAAAGCCGGACTCCAAGCAATCTATTTAAGTGGTTGGCAAGTTGCAGCAGATGCAAACCTTTCGGGTCATATGTATCCAGACCAAAGCTTATACCCTGCTAACAGTGTCCCGGCGGTAGTTAAGCGTATTAACCAAGCATTACAACGTGCAGATCAGATTGATCTGGCAGAAGGTAGAGAAGATGATTTTGACTGGTTCGCACCAATTATTGCAGATGCAGAAGCCGGATTTGGAGGGCCATTAAATGTTTTTGAATTAATGAAAGGTATGATTGAAGCTGGAGCAGCGGGTGTACATTTAGAAGATCAGCTTGCATCAGAAAAGAAATGTGGTCACCTTGGTGGAAAGGTTCTTCTACCTACTCAAAATGCTATTCGTAATTTAGTTTCAGCTAGACTAGCAGCAGATGTAATGGGTGTACCAACTGTACTCATTGCACGTACAGATGCAGACGCTGCAGATATGATTACAAGTGATATTGATCCGCGTGATGCAAATTTCTTAACCGGTGCCCGAACACCTGAGGGATTCTTCAAAACAAAATCAGGAATAGAACAAGCAATTGCGCGTGGTTTAGCGTATGCACCATATGCAGATCTGATTTGGTGTGAAACGTCACACCCAAGTTTAGAGGAAGCAAAACAATTCGCTGATGCTATTCATGCAGAATTCCCAGACAAATTACTAGCGTACAACTGTTCACCATCGTTCAACTGGAAAGCAAACCTGGACCAAGAAACAATTGCAAAATATCAAGTAGAGCTGGGCAAAATGGGGTACAAATTCCAGTTCGTAACGCTTGCCGGTTTCCACGCATTAAATCATAGTATGTTCGAACTAGCGCATGACTATAAAACAAGTGGCATGGCTGCGTACTCTAAGCTTCAACAAGCAGAATTCGCAAACGAGGCAAAAGGGTATACCGCTACTAAACATCAGCGTGAAGTAGGAACTGGATACTTTGATGAAATTTCACAAATCGTTTCAGGGGGAACTTCTTCTACAACAGCGATGAAAGGCTCTACTGAAGTAGCACAATTTGCTTAAACCAAATATGGGGATGGGAGGTTAGCGAAAAATGGAACAAATAACGACTAGAAGAATTGAAATTTTAGGGAAAGAGGTTGAAGGGATTCACGGAATCTTAACGCCAGAAGCATTAGATTTTGTAGCTTCCCTTCATTATCTCTTTGATAATAGAAGAAAAAAATTGCTAGAAGAAAGGCAAGTTCGTCAGGGAAAGCTAGATAACGGTGGAACATTAGACTTTTTACCAGAAACAAAAGTGATTCGAGAAGGGGATTGGACAATAGCTCCACTCCCAGAGCATTTAAAGGATCGTCGGGTCGAAATTACCGGTCCGGTTAATCGTAAAATGGTCATCAATGCATTAAATTCAGGTGCAAAGACATTTATGGCTTGTTTTGAAGACGCTACTTCACCAACTTGGGAAAATATGATTGAAGGTCAGCTAAATATGCGTGATGCTGTTCGCAAGACAATCTCCTATACACAGCCTGACACCGGTAAAGTATATAGTCTGCAAGAACAGCCGGCTGTACTTATAGTAAGACCTAGGGGGCTCCACCTTTTGGAGAAAAATATCCAAATTGATGGTGAGGCAATCGCGGGTAGCTTCTTCGACTTTGGAATTTATTTCTTCCATAATGCAAAGGAAGCAATTTCTCAAGGAACTGGCCCTTATTTTTACTTGCCGAAGTTAGAAAGTCATTTAGAAGCACGGTTATGGAATGATATTTTCATATATTCTCAACAACAATTGGGAGTTCCTAACGGGACGATTAAGGCAACTGTATTAATCGAAACGATTATGGCTGCATTCGAAATGGACGAAATTTTATATGAGCTTCGTGATCATTCTGCAGGTCTAAACTGTGGGCGTTGGGACTATATCTTTAGTTATATTAAACGACTCCGCAACCAGTCTCAGATGATTTTGCCAGACCGAAGTCAAGTGACCATGACATCCCCATTTATGCGTGCTTATTCGCAATTATGTATCCAAACCTGTCATCGACGAAATGCATCTGCTATCGGTGGAATGGCTGCACAAATTCCGATTAAAGGGGACGATGCAGCAAACGCAGCAGCTTTTGCGAAAGTAAGTGAAGACAAACGAAGAGAAGCAATGGAGGGGCATGATGGAACATGGGTAGCACATCCGGGTCTTGTATCAGTCGCTTTGGAAGAATTCCAAGAGCATATGCCTACACCAAACCAGATACATCGTAAACGAGAGGATGTTCATATAACGGCAGCAGATTTATTAGAGGTACCTATTGGGACTATTACCGAAGAGGGTCTTCGCATGAATTGTAGCGTAGGGGTTCAATATATAGCATCTTGGCTACGTGGGAACGGAGCAGCTCCGATTAATAACTTAATGGAAGATGCTGCAACAGCAGAAATTTCTCGTACACAAGTATGGCAATGGATTAGACATCCGGAAGGAAAATTAGAGGATGGTCGAAAAATTACCATACCTTTAGTAGAACAAGTGTTAACAGAGGAGTTAGGAAAACTAAAAGCCGCATTTGGTAATGAAGTATTCGGAAACGGTAGCTATACAGAGGCAGCGGAGCTATTCCTATTGTTAATAAGAGAAGATGAATTTATCGAATTTCTAACATTACCAGGCTATGAAAAAATTAGCTGAATAATGAAACCATTCAAGGAGGTGATTTGTGTGAAAACAACTACTCAAGAACTAAACACAAAGGTTTGTCGTGAATGTGGATGTGTTATTAATGAGCAAGTAGAATCATCCCTTTACGAGTGCGAACGTTGTATCGGCTTGAATGAGGAATAACGAACATAAAAAACAGTGAAGGAGTTAGATCGCCGTCACTGTTTTTTTGCGTGCTTTTTACAATTATATATATGGAAGTTGGGTATCAGTGAATGTTCTATGCACATTAATTGATATTTTTTGTTTATTTTTCAAGTATAAAATTTTAGTAGTAATTAAATCAAATACCGCTAAAAATCCACAAAAAAGACACACTTCATCAAGCTAACCCAACAAAATTATTGGGTCTTATGGTATAATCCTTTTCTGGATAAAATAATTATTAAGTACTATATGTTATAGGAAGATAATAATATTCTAATTTGAATAGATAATGAAAGTAAATAATTGTTAATTTCTAAATTTTAAATAATTGTAAATCCAGTATCATAAAATACCTAATTTAAATGGAAATTTGAAATGGGAAATAAGAGAATTGAGGGATTCGTCGTGAAATTGTTTTTTAATTTAAAAACATCAGTAAAGTTGATAGCTGCATTTGTATTCATGGGCATCATTATTGGTGCTGTAGGGTCATACGGAGTGAAGAATTTAGGGAAATCCAATGGACAATTACAATTTATGTTTGATGAACGGGTTGTTCCGATAAGTAATCTTGGGGAGGTTGAGACTTCATATCAGCGAATTCGTGTAAGTATTCGTGATATGGTATTCGTGGCAGAGACAACTTCTAAAAAGCAAGAGTTTGAAAATGTTATTAACACAATAAAAGAAGAGATTGATGCTGAACTAAAGTCATATGAAACTGGTTCTATTATGCTTGATTCTGAACAGGCAATTCTCAATGATTTATATCCTGCTTTAGAAGGATATTACTCTATATTAGATCGAGCTGTTGCGTATGCATACGCAAACGATCAGGAGGGATATTTAGGTATTGCTCCAGAATTTAAGGTATCAGGAGATACAGTAGAAGGTATTATTAGTGATCTCATTAGTCTGAACATTGATTTAGCAAAAAAATCAAATGAAGATTCTAATGCACAGTATTATCAAGCACAAACTATGACTATAATAGTTATTCTAATTGCTGTGTTATTAAGTATTGCTATAGGGTACGGTATTGCTCAAATGATTTCAAGACCATTGAAAAAGGTAGTAACTTTAGTTGGTCAAGTAGCAAATGGTGATTTAACACACTCAACAAATATTGATACAAAAGACGAGGTGGGAGTTCTAGCTACATCGATGAATGCAATGGTAATAAGTTTGCGTAAGTTGATGCAAGACGTAATGAATACATCTCAACAAGTAGCCGCATCATCTGAGGAGTTAACGGCAAGTGCTGAACATACTAGTCGTGCAACAGAGGAAATAACAAATTCAATCCAAGGAATAGCCTTAGGGGCAGAAACTTCTACAGCTAGCCTAGAAGAAAGTTCAACAGGTCTAGAAGAAGTGACACTAGGGATCCAGAACATTGCAGAAAGCTCGAATAGTATCTCAGAAGCTAGCTCAAATGCAACTTCTCAAGCGAAAATGGGAGGGGAGTATGTTGGTAAAACGACTCAACAAATGCATGCGATCAATGAATCGGTAAATGAGAGTAGCGAAGCCATTAGGTCTTTAGGTAAACGATCACAGGAAATTGGGGAGATTACAAAGGTTATTACGGAAATTGCAAATCAAACCAACTTATTGGCATTAAATGCTGCAATCGAAGCAGCAAGAGCTGGAGAACATGGAAAAGGATTTGCAGTAGTAGCAGATGAAGTTCGTAAGTTGGCAGAACAATCTCAACAATCATCTCAACAAATTTCTGAGTTAATAAATGAAATTCAAGTAGAAATGACTCGGTCTAACGAATCAATTAATCAAGTTAAATCGGATGTGGAAGAAGGATTGACGATAGTTGGAAAAACGGAAGAAAGCTTTGAAGTAATCTTGGTTTCCTTGGATCAAGTAGGTATGCAGATAGATGATATGGCTGCGACAGCTGAACAAATGTCTGCCAGTGCCCAAGAGGTTTCTGCCAATGTGGCTAGTAGCACTTCGATGTCAAGAGATTCGTCCGCGAACTCCCAAACAGTTGCGGCAGCTACAGAAGAACAGCTTGCTTCTATGGAGGAAATTTCGTCAGCTTCTAACAATCTATCTGAAATGGCTATGAATCTACAAGAACTTGTAAGTAAGTTTAAAATATAAAATAGAACCCCCTGACATCAATCATTTGGATTTTGTTAGGGGGATTTATAATTTTAGTGAGTGATTGTGTCATAATAGTAGTGATTCAATGATACCGGGAAAACAAGTGAGGTGTTAATATGTCGTCTGCTAAAAAAGATTTAAGGATTTGCAACAAAGGGCACAAGTTTTATAAAAGTAGTAACTGTCGAACATGTCCAACTTGTGAGTTAGAAAACAAACCAGACAGTGGATTTCTTTCGCTGCTCTCTGCACCAGCAAGACGTGCATTAGTCCACAACGGTGTGACTTCTTTGGAGGAACTCTCTAAATTCAGTGAAAAAGAAATTTTGAAATTTCACGGTATAGGACCAGCCTCCATACCGACACTTAAATCTAGTTTGGAGAGAGAGAGTTTGTCCTTTAGAAATTAAAATCATCGAAATAAAAGTGAGTAGGTAGTTCCACAGCCCCTACAAAAGTAATTATTTTCGACTAGCTCGCACACAAGTTTGGAAGAATAATCACTTGTGAAAAGTTATCCCTACGCATAAAGATTTTATAATTCCTCAAAGATTAAAAAATGCATCGCTAAATCACGATGCATATTTTTAAAACCTATTCAGCAAGAAATGTTGTTTGAACGGTCTTTTGCCCACTTTCCTCTACATATTCAATGATTAGTTGTGTGCCTTCCGCCAGGTTTTCAAACTGAGATATTGCCACTTCTGATAATTGCATTACTTCTGTACCGCCATCTACATTTTTCACTTCAATGGAGTGAGGATCTACTAGGCCGATAAAGGTGACTTCCTGTGTTTGAACGACAAGTTTTCCAGGTGACGTCAATAATTCATACGCTACTTTTTCTTTTTGCTCGTTTAACCCACTTGCCGTTGACCAAACAATTAATGTATAAGACCCCGCAGGTAATCCTGCAAGTTCTTCTTCTAGATTGAGTGGAACTGTCCATTCTTCACTAGGCCGTAGTTTCTTTTCTTGCATTTCATTTGTGAATGATTTGTTTGTTGAATAAGTGTAAATGACTGCATTTGCTTTATTCAATAACTGGAATTCGATTTGTTGCCCACTCGACATTTCCAAAACAGCCTCTTCTGATGATTCATTTGTAATCGTAAAAGTGCCCTCTCCATCACCTGTTAGATCAAGCTGTGTGGATATATGTTCCTCTATAGCGTCAGTTCCTGTTTTGGATTCAGTTGTACCGGATCCACAGCTAGCCAAGATAAAGAGAGGGATTAAGAATAGTAAGAACCAACTTACTTTTTTACCTCTTCTCATGTTGTACACCTCCTGTTTAAGAATTAGACCGCTTCCTGGATAAAAAGTTACACTCGATGAGAACAATAATTTTTTGCGAGAAAAGCGAAAGTACCATCAAAGATAAAGTGATGCGTCAGCTGAAACTAAAACCTGTATATAGTACGTTCAATGTGTTTAAAAGAAAATCTTATACTAAGAGAAATACAAAGTGTCGACTCCAACAGGGGTAAGCGAGAAAGTCCGATCTCAAAAGGCAAGCTTCCGGCTGAAATGTAATTTAGTGGAATTGTTAATTCTTAAAAATTATATAACCTATATCATTAAAAAAACTTCCCTGTGTGAGACACAGGGAAGTAGTTACTACGCTTTTACTGGGCTAAATTCATGAACCCACACAGTCATATGGGGCAACCAAGGCATACCGGGATGGTAAGCCAGGATAGATTGTTTATAGTCCTCTACTGATTCAAATCCTTCTTGTTTTGCATGTTCATCTGTCAAATCGCCTAGTGTTTGTATATATACACGGTCTACAACGAAAGACTGACCTTGAAGCTCCATTATTTCGCCTACATCAGCATAGCGGCCATTACGTCGTGTGGCAGTTTTTTTTCCTTGTAATACTAAAGCAACATCGGATTCCATAGTTACTAATCTTTCAACGGAACACGTCTTTGCAGGTAAATTCGTTTCTTCGTGATTTGTCATAATTAGCCCACCTTGTATAAAAATTTTGCTATTTAAAACTAAGTGTACACTTTAATTGGGTTTCTTACTATGAGGATAAAAAGACTATTTTTTATTTGTATAGTTCTGATCTCGTGTAAATGGCTCCGATACAACTGTATGAGCGAGCTCAACAGGAGTCTTGCCTTCTTCTTCAAAATATATTTCCTCTAAATCCGAAAAGTTTTCAAAATAGGAATGAACAATTGTTCCAATAAAAATATTCTCCCCAGCACTTCCTTGTACATTATCTAATCCCTTCATATTTAAAACTAGTTTCTTATTATCGTTTTCAATTCGATAATCAATCAGCTCGACATCAATCACCATAATTTCTTCAAAAATTTGATGGAATAGGTCTTCTGAGAATTCAAAAGTGGCCTCGTATGGCACCACGTTTTCCGCATTTTCATCTCCTTTAAAGACTACAAGTGTTTCTGAAGTATCTGAAGGCACTACATTCCCTGCTTCATGTCCAGCCCATTCGTACGCTATCTCTTGTTTCTGCTCACTTAATTCTTCAGCGGTTGCCCAAGCCACAAGAGTGTATGACCCAGCCGACACTTCTGCTAATTCTGTTTTCAAATCAAGCGGAATGACTATTTCTTCACTTGGTTTCAGCACTTTTTCAGAAATCATAAGGACAAATACTTTATTAGCAGAATAAGTAAATACAGTATTCTTTTCATTGTCTAAAAGTTGGTATTCTAAATCTTGACCACTAGGATACGTTAATGTCACTTCTTCATCTGTTTCATTTTTAATCGTAAAAGTAGCATTACCATCCTCTTCAACTTCTATTTTTGTGGTGACACTTTTATCTTCCTGTTGCTCAGGTTCATTTACGGTTGTAATACCTGAATTATCTGTTCCGCAGCTAGTTAGGATTAATATGAGAAAAATGGTAAATACACTTCCAATTATTCTATTCACTCTATTCACTCCTTTACAAATTAGACAGTTTCACACGTAGAAAGTTACATTTTATTAAATAGTCTTTTTTTCTTAAGAATTTCTTCATATTTTCCCTACTGGAATGTTAAGGAATGAGGGGTACAATAAGTAACATAGAACGATAAGGAATGGAATCGAAGTTAAAACACATCCCTGTGCTATGGATGTATAACGGGCAAAGGAGGTAAATAAATATGACACAGTTTACGGTATTAGTAACAGATGATGACCAAGATATTCGAGATGGTATTGAAATTTATTTAAAAAATGAAGGCTACAGAGTTTTAAAAGCTGCGAATGGTTTAGAAGCATTGCAGTTAATAGAAGAAAACGAAGTTCATGTCATCATATTAGATATAATGATGCCGAAAATGGATGGAATTGCAGCGACATTTAAAATTAGAGAGCAAAAAAATATTCCAATTATTATGCTGAGTGCAAAAGCAGAGGATTCGGATAAGATTCATGGGCTCTCTATTGGTGCAGATGATTATGTGACGAAGCCTTTTCATCCGATGGAATTGGTGGCACGTGTGAAGTCTCAGTTAAGAAGATATACAAAATTAGGAAATTACCAAGGGCAGCAGCAAGTGATTGAAATAGATGGTCTGATTTTGAATAAAGAGGCGAAGGATCTTTCTATAGAAGGTGAGTCCGTTAAATTAACGCCGATTGAATTTAAAATTACAGAGCTGCTGATGACAAATGCGGGACGCGTTTTTTCCATCAATGAAATATATGAACGTGTTTGGAAGGAACCTGCATATAACGCTGAAAATATAGTAGCAGTTCATATCCGAAAAATTCGAGAAAAAATAGAAGCAGATCCTAAAAATCCTAGATATTTAAAGGTGGTGTGGGGCGTTGGCTATAAAATCGACAAGTAAAATGAGTTTTCTTTTATCTATAGTTGCAATTGTCTGTGGGTTACTCTGTTTGTTTTATTGTCTAACCAACCTATTGCCAGTGGTAGAAATTAGAGAGAGCTTTGTTGAAATTATTCAAAACATGAAAGAGGGGATAGTGGGGTGAAAAAACCAATTATAAAGGATTTACTAGTATCTTTGTTAGCGGTAATGATAATTTTAGCATTCTTTACGCTAATTAGAGACGGTGGAAATTATATAGGTAAAACCTATTTTGACAGCGATGGTTTTAATGAAGAAGTGAGTAACTTTGAGTCGTCTGTTGTTTCACTTGTTTTAGCTGTTCCTGAGATTGAAGAAGTTAAGAAAAATATTACCGTTACTGAGGAAGAAATAGAAGAATATCGTTACCGTTTTGGTAGTCTACAAGAGCAACTTGACTCCATCATATATCAGTATGAAGCAAGAACGGACGATGAATCCATTGCAGAACGCAATAAAAAAATGGAAGACATTACGAAAAACTTTGAGGATAATGTCTATGTGAGAGACAAGGTAATAATAGAGAAAGAAAAACAAGTGGATGAGTATTTTCGAGGATTAGAGCGGAGTAAAAATGAGTTTCTAAACTTTAATGGTGGATTTATTTATAGCTTAATAAATAAAGAAACAGGTGAAGAATTTTCAAACGGAGACATGGACTCTAAACTTGCTTACAAAAAGGAATACTCTAGTAAGTCAAATTTTTTAAGAGAAAATGTTGTAAATGAATATATAGAAAACTCTGGGTATGTGGAAGAGTTAATTGCTTACAGTTTCCCTCAATTTGAAGGAACTATTGCTATATCAGAAGCGAGTATTATGAATGGTGATCGAGCAGAGAGCTATCAGTATTTTAAAAAAGAAGAGAGATTATTTTTCGGAATACTTATCCTAGGTACTCTAGCAGCTATTGCATTTATTTTTATATGGAGAAAAAACAAGAGTCATTTTCAGAATGAGGATGGAAAGTATAGGTATCGTAGCTTACCGGTAGATGTTCAATGGGTATTATTTTTTATCACTATTTATATTGTTTTTACTGCAACAAATGAGTTAAGAAACGGTATTATACATTATGGTGGTTATGATATCCCTATCTTTACGCTTATCATTGCACTACTATCAACAGCATTCGCATTTTATCAATGGATGTGGATAGAAAAAGTGTATGGAAATATAGAGTGGAAGAAAAGTCTCGTGTACAGTTGGTTTAAGTCATTAGAAGGCTTTTTCCTAAAACGCACGATTGGTGTACAAACTTTGATCATGCTTGTGGTCATTTTCTTCTGGGGGTTTGGCACATTACTGTCAGTTGTTATGCCAATTGCTTTTATCGTTTGGGTACCTGCAACGATGTTTATTGGTATACCAGTACTTGTGTTTTTATTGTCCAGAATGTCATACCTGAACCGAATTATTGTGAAAACAGAAGAAATGGCAAGAGGCGTTATTGGCAATGAAATCGAAGTGAGAGGGAAGTCACCGATTGCTGAGCATGCGGCTAACTTAAACGGACTTCGTGAACGAATAAAATCCTCGCATTCCGAGCAAGCAAAAAGTGAACGCTTGAAAACAGAGCTCATCACAAATGTTAGTCATGATTTGCGTACACCGTTAACATCTATTATCACATATACTGATTTGTTGAAAAATCCAAGCATTACGGATGAAGAGCGAGCATCCTATATTGCGATTTTGGATAAAAAGTCAATGCGTTTGAAAACACTAATTGAAGATTTATTTGAAGTATCTAAAATGACGACAGGAAATATCGAATTAGACAAACGAAAAGTGGATTTAACCCAACTCCTGCAGCAAGCAATCGCTGAGCATCAGGAAGATATTAATAAATCGGGGCTAGAGTATCGTGTAGCCATTGGCACAAAGCCAATCATGTCATATGTAGATGGACAAAAGTGGTGGAGGGTTCTTGATAACCTAATCATCAATACGCTGAAGTACGCAATGCCTAATACTCGGGTGTATATTAATTTAGATCAAATCGACGGAGAAGCAGTTTTTGTTATCAAAAATATAGCGAAATATGAGCTAGGTAACGACGTGAATGAATTAACCGAGCGATTCAAGAGAGCAGACACATCTCGTCATACAGAAGGCTCCGGACTTGGCCTTGCTATCGCGCAGTCTATAGTGGATTTACATGGGGGCAGTCTGCGAATGGATGTTGACGGAGATTTGTTCAAAGTCACTGTAATAATAGCTGTAATTTAAAAAAAGAAATCCAAACGAGTGAAGGGTTCTGTTACCTCGAAAAACTAAAATTTAACTTGTTATATAAATCTAAAAATAGCAATGAGACTGGGACAGAAGTGGCCTCTATGTATGAAAAAAGTGAAATCGCAAGCGCGATTTCACTTTTTTCACTTTACTTTAAGATTATATGGACAAGATCTTATACGCTTGCCGCATATTTCGGGATATTCACAGCCATTAATGCAAGACCGATTTCGTTTTCGACCTTAGATTTTCCATGAACAGAAAATCGGGTAAAACCAAAATTAGCCTTTGAGAATCCAAAAACTGTTTCCACATCAATCTTACGTTGACGGTAAATGGCACCTGTTTTTCTTCTGAAGGCTTTGTTCGTACATATTCTTTTTGTTGTTCTCATTTCACATTGACCATGAGCCTACGATTCGTACCTTCTTGTGACTTTGTACATAACGTTCGCAGCGGACAACCTGTACAATTTTCACATTCATACATTTTGAATTTGCACTGGAATGATGTTTTATCGGTACGTGTGGCATTGTATTTTTTATACTTGAAATTATGTAGGGTTTACTTGATATAGACGGGATATTAGTTGTATGGAGTGAAGGCGGCGACTCCCAGGGGACAAGCGTGTGCGAGAGACTACAGGCTCGACCCGTGCCCCCAGGAAATTGTTCGCCATAACGGAAAACAACGGCTACGAAGTATATAGAAAAATAAAGCAGTTCAAATTTTACTCCATAGTAAAATTTGAACTGCTTTTAATTTTGAGGTGGGTTTTGTCCCAGCTTCATTACTATCTTTAGTTTGTCATGTAGAAGAATTGCGGTCAAAAAAACACCCTTTTATCAAATGGGTGTGTCATTTGCATATAAGCCTTCATATATAAAAAAACACGTCAAATACATTGTAAAAGACGAGAATTTGTGTTAAATTTATATAGATATATGCTAAAAATATAAAGCAGCATTATATCCCTATTTTAAATTATACATTATACTTTTTCGTTTGTCAAACCCAAACTTTTTAAGGAGTGGTTGCTATGGATTCTGAATTTCAGCTGGAGCAAAAACGAGTGGATAGTGTAATTGAGACAATAACAGCGCAAGTCATCAGATTAGAAGAAGAAACTTCTCGGAGTCGGAACGAACTGGTTAATATACGCAAACACTTTTGGGATGAAGTCAAGGTGAATGTTGATACCTTCGACGATTATCTTGAGACCATCATTGGCTTGAGACAAGAGACTCAAGCTCTATCAATTATTCAAAGTACCGATAGACATGTAACTAAGAAATTATCCACGCTTAAACGTATGCAAGAGGTTCCCTACTTCGGCAGAATCGATTTCATTGAAGAAGGAGATTCTACTCATGAACAAATTTATATTGGAATCTCCACACTTAGAGATGCAAGTGGTGAAGAGTTTCTTGTCTATGACTGGAGGGCACCTGTCTCAAGCGTCTACTATGAGTACCAGAATGGATCGGCTAAGTATGCAACTCCTGCGGGCGAAGTCCGAGGCATATTAGAGAAAAAATGGCAATATCTTATCCGAGGCGGTGTTCTCCAATCCATGTTCGATACAAGTCTAACCATTGGAGATGAGATTTTACAACAGGTGCTGGGCAAAGGTACAGACAAACATATGCACAATATAGTAGCTACCATTCAAGAGGAGCAAAACAGAATTATCCGCCACGATCGAGGAAGATTGCTCATTGTACATGGTGCAGCCGGCAGTGGAAAAACATCGGCAGCGCTGCAGCGGATTGCTTTTTTGCTCTACAAATATCGAGATAGTATAAATGCCGATCAAATTATTCTATTTTCACCTAATTCGATGTTTAACAGTTATGTGTCCAATGTTTTACCAGAACTTGGAGAAGAGAATATGCAACAGGTCACATTTCAGGAATATTTAGACCGTCGGCTAAGTGGAGAGTTTCAAGTTGAAAATCCCTACGAGCAATTGGAGTATGTTTTAACTGCTGCGAATACCCCTTCCTACAGGTCAAGAGTTGAAAGCATTCGATTCAAAGCATCTCCACTCTTTTTTGAAGCTATCGAAGCATATAGGAAGTCGTTAGAGTTATCTGGAATGTTATTCAAGGATATAATTTTCAGAGGAAAGCCTATTGTTACAGCTGGCCAAATAGCAGATAGATTTTATAGTAACGACACATCACTCCGCTTCCATAATAGACTTGAAAAGTTAAAGGATTGGCTAACAAAGAAAATAAATGAAACCCAAAAGGTTGAATTAACTAAACAATGGTTACAGGAGAAAATCGAACTGCTTAGCAACGAGGATTATCATAAGGCCCAGACCTACTTGGCGAAAAAACACGGTTATAAAGCAGAATCGATTGCAGATTATGAGCCCGAGCATGAAGCGCTTGCGCGATTAATTGTTCAACAGAAACTAAAGCCGTTGCGTAAAAGAGTAAAAACATTTAGTTTCATCGACATTAAGGGGATATACGAGCAACTTTTTTCTGATTCACTGCAAATTAAACAGTGGATAAAAGGGGAAGTGCCCTCGGAATGGACGGAGATTTGCCAAGCGACGATGGAGATGCTAAATGAGGGGAAACTATCTTACGAGGATGCTACTCCATTCTTACTTATGAAAGAGCTGATTCAAGGATTTCAAACGAACGGTTCTATTAAGCACATACTTGTTGACGAGGCTCAGGATTATTCTCCGTTTCAATTCGAGTTTCTAAAGCGTTTATTTCCTTCAGCAAAAATGACTGTGTTAGGTGACTTTAATCAGGCGATATTCGCCCATGCAAGCGAAAAGGATAACTTTGACGCACTGATGAGCTTATACGGACAGCCTGAAACGGAAGTGATTAACATGACACGTAGCTATCGATCCACAAAGCCGATTATCGAGTTTACACGCAAGCTAGTACCTAACGGCGAACGGATTATCCCATTCGATCGCGACGGGGAGCAACCCGTTTTGACACAATTGCTGAATCACACAGAACTACACCGCTGCATCACTTCCAAAGTCGCGGCTTTGCGAAATCTTCGTTATAAGAGTATTGCTATAATATGTAAATCAGGTGAGGAGAGTAAGAGTGCATACGAATCCCTGTCTCATATCGATGATATTAAGCTCGTGAAGAACAGCTCTAGTGAATATGAAGAAGGTGTTGTTGTCATACCGTCATACTTATCCAAAGGCATCGAATTCGATGCTGTCATCATTTATGATGCATCAGAGCTAGTATACAGCGATGAGAGCCTTCGTAGAGTTTTCTATACTTCCTGTACTAGAGCTATGCATTATTTACAACTTTACAGCGTAGGTGAACCAACCCGATTATTGGGAAACGTATTGCAGGAGAGTTTAATCCAATCTTGACATTGTTGAAATTTTAACGATAAACACATGAGCGATTATCTAATATAGAATAATTAATCAGCCAAAAATATGTAAAGTTCACTGCTTACATGTTTTTGGTTTTTTTATAAAAATGCAGTCCTATACTTCCAACCGACTGAAGCAATATTAACCGAACATCCACTGTTAGGTGTTCCTGTGTTGCTGGGGTTCAGACATTGTTTAAAATCGAAACCCATGATATCTATGGTATATTTTAGATAGGTACTAATCTGTTATATACATATTGAAATGAAGAATGGGGATGAGAAAATGGAAACGTTGGGTCAATTTAATTTTGCACGAATATATACATTAGGTAGGATTAAACAGGTGAAAGATGTCGCATGGGATATACAACCACCTGGTTTCAATAACACTATTCGTTGGAATGTAGGTCATATTTTTGTAAATTCAGAGATGCTAACGAAAAAGGCAATTCCTTCGTATGAAATTGTTCATCCAGAATGGCTAACTCTATTCGTCCCTGGAACAAAACCAAGTGAATGGGGTGTCGAGCCTCCTACTTCAAATGAATTAGTCAATGCTTTACAGGAACAAACGGAGCGGATAAAAGCAGTGCTAGACAACAATCTATCTAATGTTCTAATAGAGTCCATGTCAATCGGGAACCTACATGAAATGAATACAGTAGAGGCACTAGTGCAATTCATAGTTTGGCATGAGGGAGTTCATGCAGGGATAATCCACGCATTGAACCGTGCTACAAGTTAGTAATGATGAAAATTTACATTGTAGGGTCAGTGGGGAGTGGTAAAACTACACTAGCTCGTAAAGTTGCTGCTGAGCTTCAAGTTCCGCACTTCGAAACCGATAATTTTGTATGGAATCATCAGCCAACGGGTGACGTTAGAAATGAAATGGATGTCAGAAATGAATTATTTAGTGATGCAGTACAGCAAAGTAAATGGGTAATAGAGGGCGTTCATATCGATTGGACTGACGAGGCATTACTAGTAGCCAATCAAATTATTTTTTTAGACATCCCCGTGAACAAAAGAACATGGCGCATTATAAGACGATACATCCGTCAGCTTCTAAAAATAGAAAAGGTAAATTATAAACCGACCCTAACTATATTCTGGAAGATGTTTCGGTGGAATAGATACTTCGAAGAACAAATGAAACCGGAGTTCATACAAAAATTTGAAGTTTATGGCACAAAAGTGCATTATCTTCGAACAAATGAAGAAGTAAAAAATTGGTTGCGAGAGATTTCAGGGGAAAAATCCAGCTAAACAAGTCAATGTAAAAAAGGATCACCATCTTCTGAAATGGTCATCCTTTTTTTTCATCGTATCTATTTCTTTTATTAAATAATCCAATTTACTTTGTATGTCTGATAATTGCTGCTGATTTACTTGCTTTTTTTGTTCAATATTCTTTTCTTCCTGTGCTAGTTCGGAGAGGGCGATGCCTTCGCCAATGGTTTCAATAATGTACCCAATTGTTACAATAACAGTCCCTAAAAATCCAACCTTTGCAGCTAGGTTAGTCGTTTCCTCGTTCTCCGGCTCAATAGGGTCTAGTGGTGGATTCATGCGCACTAACATCCTTTATGCTGTCTTTTTAGCTTTATTGTCCAGCTCCAGCGCCTAGCCCCTCGAGTCGCTTCAGAATTTCAGCAAAGGCAAAGGACGCCTTTACGTGAAATTCTTCCAGCGCTTGTCAGGGCTGCCATAGGCGCTTGCGCTTTTCTTAATAGCATATGATGACGCGAACGAATAAGTTATTTTTTTGTGGGAACCAGTTTATGTTCAAATGCATAGATAACGGCTTGTGTACGGTCGCTTACCTCGAGCTTCGACAAAATATTGCTGACATGTGTTTTGGCTGTTTTCAATGCTATAAAGAGAGTGTCGGCTATGTCTTGATTTGTTTTGCCCTCAGCCATGAGTAGCAGTACCTCATGTTCTCGGTCCGTTAGATCATCATGAAGAGCATGGTCCGAGCCTTGGCGCATACGCTTCATCATTTTATTGGTTACTTCGGGCTCTAACACCGCATCTCCGTTTAATGTTTTACGAATAGAGTCGGCAATATGAGAGGCTTTCGAAGTTTTTAATAAATAACTGATAGCACCAGCTTCGAGTGCAGGGTATACTTTGTCATCATCAATAAAGCTCGTGACAATCATTACTTTTGCTTCAGGCCATTGTTGAACAATTTCGCGTGTAGCTTCTGCCCCACTCATTATCGGCATAACCATATCCATTAAAATTATATCTGGTCTATGCTCAAGAGCCATGTTCACTGCTTCTTTTCCATTAATAGCCTCTGCTACTACTTCCATATCCGGCTGTGCCTGCAAGTATGCGGAAACGCCGATGCGCACCATTTCATGATCATCCGCTAATAAGATTCGAATCATTCTCTCGCACTCCTTTCTCTAACTGGATTTTTTCAATATCTGTTTTTTCAATTGGCAGCTTCACTTCAACAATTGTGCCTTGAGAAGGAACAGAAACAATTTTACTTATTGCGCCGATTTCAACAGCCCGTTCCTGTACACTTTGCAATCCATAAGAGCCGTTTTTGGAATCTACATGTTCAAATCCAACACCGTTGTCTTGAACGCGGAAGATAGCAAGATTATCTCGTTCAACGAATAATATATCGACTTCAGTAGCGTTTGCATGCCGCAGTGTATTGGATAACGTTTCCTGTGCAATGCGGAACAAATGATCCTCAGCACCTTTTGATAAAGGAACGTCTTCCAAGCGGTAACGAATCGTGAAAAATACCTTTTCCTGTAATTCCATAAGTAACTCTTCTAAACCTTCTTTTAACGTTTTATCATGTAAGGCTGCAGGTCGGAGATGCAGTAATAATGCACGCATTTCTAATTGAGCCTGCTGTACAATTTTTTCAGTTTGTAGCAATGTTTTTGGAGCTTTTTCATGCTGAGTTTCTTCAACTTCCACCATAGCGGATAATAGCATGGATGCAGCAAACAATTGCTGAGACACGGAATCATGTAGCTCTCTAGCTAATCGTTGCCTTTCTTGCACGATCCGTTCCTGAATAAGTTTATCTTGAGCCTCCGCTTTTTCATTCGTAATACGCTGCAGTGTCTTACGCTGTGTTACGATAAGTTGCTCTAGTTGAGTTGTTGTAACATGTAATCGCTTTGAATAGGTATACTTTTTCTTCGCTGGTGTAAATGTTTCTGCCTCCAGCAAAGGGCGTAGGCTAGTATCAATCTTTTTTTCCTGATCTCGAACCTTTTGTAGTGTGTTCATTGAAAAACTAAAACTCATAATTGCAAGAATGATAATAATCCAGGCTCCAAAAGGAACCTCTGCATACTTTATTTCTAGTAGGGACCACCAGGCATCTTCATTTGGCCATCCCCATAGTGCATAGAGTAGAAGTGCTGCCAGTGTAAGTAAAATGGTAAAAATAGAGAGACCTTGCCCAAAAACAATCTTCATTTACGGATCACCTCAATATCCCCAATCCATGTAGATACGGTAATAACTAATTCAGAAGCGTATGTGACATCCTCTAAATAACCATCTTTCACTAGGACAGATTGGTTCCATAATCGTTGTACACCGCGACCAAAAATATCTGCTTCTCCAATAACGGTTGCATAATGTATCCTTACTGGAATTTCATATGGTACATAGATGGTCACTTTCCCAAGGGACTGACGAATAGAAACGAAGGATGTACCCTTTGGCAAAACTGTTTGTGTTACATCAATTACTTGTTCTCCATAAAAGCTTTGCACGTGGACATCTTGCCACTCGTAAGCATTAAAAGGAGTCGTTTGAGAAGAAAATAACTTATTTTGAATAATACTATTTGGAGTTTCTTTATATACGGTGTCAAATGGACGTACCATTTTTTGAATGGGTTCATTTTTCCATAATTTGAACAAAATATAACTCATTACAGCTAATAGTAGGACTCTCAAGCTCCACATAGAAAAAACAGCAATGATCAAAAAGATAAATCCGGTCCAAAATAAAAAACGAGTTCGTTTTCGCATGCTAAAATACATCATCCCAATGCCAAGAAGAACTAATACAATACTGCCGTTTCCAAAAATTGTAGCCTCTATGAACATAAGGAAAACAAAACAAATGAGTATAAAAGCTAATCTGTTTGTCTGGTTTTCTTTCATAACGAGTATTCCTCCTTCTTCGCATAAGGTGAAGCTTCCATCAGTGGGGGTTTCTTCACCTCCCGCTGATTGAAAAATTGATCTAAGTAAAATAATGCCGCATCGTGCGGCAATGCCTAATTGATCACTGATCTGTTGACCAGGATGTTTAACTGGGATAAAGATTAGTAAGGAGAAGGCGAGTGCCTTCTCCTCTATAACCTGCTAATCTTTCTATCTGTCTAGCTCCAGACGCCAGCTGTTCGAACACTTCAGACTTACTGAAAAGTAAAGGGAGCCTTTACTTCAAGTCTTCCAGTGCTTTTCGCAGCAGAACGCGTCTTGCGCCTTTCTTCTAGTTTACACAATTTCCGCTTTAGTTTGTGCGTTTTTTTCTAATATTTCTAAACGTTGTTCCATTGAAGTGATTTCATGCTCTTTTTCGATCTTTGTTCCAAGACGTTCGATGTATTGTTCCATGTCTTCGAATGTGCCGAAATTCTTTTCTTTTTGTTCAGGCTGTAAAATACGATCCATTTGATGGTGAGCACGAGTTACATTCTCTTTTCCCATCAATTGCAATTGGCGAACTTTCATGTCTTTGATTTTATGTTTCATCTCTTCGTATTTACGTTCTAATCCGAAAAGCTCTTCTGTTGTTTGATGAATGCTATTTTGTAATACAGCCGCACGTTCCTCGTATGCGTTTACTTCCGCTAAAGCGAATGCAGCTAGGTCTTCCTCACCGCTGTTAGTTGCAAGGTCTACTTGATTTTTACGTTTTTCAACCATTTGCATAGTTTCAGTTAGTTCTTTTTCTAATTCTTGCTTTAGGTTTCCTTGTCGCTCTAACCATTTCCCAGTTTGTTCAGTTTGTTTTTCTGCTTCCCGAATGTATTGGTTTAGCATTGCAATTGGGTTTTTTTCTTCTTTTTTATCAAATAACTTGTGTAAGTCTGCTTCTATTGAATATTTTAATCTGTTTAATAATGATGTCATGTTAGTTTCCTCCTTATTTTGAAAGCTCATTCCATTGTTTTTCAAAGTTAACAAATGGGTCGTCTGTTTTAACGATTGGTGATGAAAAGTTTAGTGTTTCGTTGTTCCATTTTTTCATTACATACCAAACTGCTAGAATTGCTAAGATAGCGAAAAATGCAGGTACGTTTACAACTGCAGTGATTAAACCAACGATACCCACGCTTGCCCAAAAGATTTTCAAAAAGGTTGAATCACTCTTCAAGTAAAAATGTACCCCTGCAAAGACAACTGCAGCGGAAACTCCAAGAGCTAAAAGTGAACCTAAGTTAGCTAATGCTACAATCCCTGCGATAATTCCTAGTGTTAATAAACCAAATTTTTTCATATATTTGTTCCTCCTCTCGTTTGTATTACAAGCTTACCAATTCTAGAAACTAATCCAAACGGGCTTAGAATTGATTTTCCTATCAGTCTAGAGGCTTAGGAGTACTAAGACAAAATCTGCTATACTTATGGAAAAGTAGTCATGAATTAGTGTAGTATCTGATACTTTGTTGAGTTAAAAATACATACATTGGAGAACTGATACATGAAAAGAATTATTGGAGCAATAGTAGCGATCCTCTTATATTCTGCCATTGTCTTTTACTTTGGCTGGGGCATTTCCAAGTGGTTAGAACTTTACTTTCCTATAAATAGATGGTTATTTGGTATTGCCTGGGGACTAATTGCTTTTGGCTTTGTCATTGGGAGATTCAGTCATAAGCTACGGCTATTTAGTGTAATAGGATCCTACTGGTTTATTGTCATGCAGTATGGGATTATCCTATTTCCAATCGCTACCTTACTACTGTGGATTTTCCCATCTTCTTTGAAATTGATAGGGTGGACGGTTTTCTTGATTTTCCTCTTTATATTAATATTTGGAACTTATAATGCATATACACCTGTTGTTCGAGAACTTTCTATTGTAATGCCGAAAAAAGGTTCTAAGCTAGAATCTATTAAAGTAGTGGTTGCATCTGATTTCCACCTTGGTTTATTATCCAATAAGGCGCATTTAAGTCGCTTTGTGAAAAAAGCAAATGCAGAGAAGCCGGATTTAATATTATTAGCAGGGGATTTAGTCGACGATGATCCTATTTGGTTTGTTCAAAATGGCATGTCCGAAGTGATGAAACAACTTGAGTCTACGTATGGTATATATGGGGTGCTTGGAAATCATGAGTATTATGGAAAAAAGATTCCTCTATTAGTAGAAGAGATGGAAGCATCGAATGTCCGTATGTTATTAGATGAAACTATTTTAGTGGCAGATTCGTTCTATTTGACAGGTCGTGAAGACTTGACGAATAAAAACAGAAAGCAATTATCTGAATTATCTCCAGAAGAAAGAGATCTACCTTGGTTTGTTATGGATCATACACCATCTAATTTACTGATACCTGAGAAGGAAAAAGTAGATTTCCATGTGTCTGGTCATACGCATTTAGGACAAATGTGGCCAAATCATTTATTTACGAGAAGGATATTTGAATTAGATTATGGGTACAGATGTAAAGGAAGTTTACATGCCATTGTATCTTCTGGGTTTGGCTTTTGGGGACCGCCTATAAGGTTAGGTAGTCAATCAGAGCTATGGTCAGTAAACATTAGGTTAGAGGATGTGGAAGTATAATGGAAGCATGGATTACAGACTGGATGAATCAGTTTGGTTATCTAGGAGTATTTTTATTAATTTTGGCAGAAAATATGTTTCCCCCAATTCCATCTGAAGTGATTTTAACACTTGGAGGATTTATGACGACGACTACTAGCATGACGAAGCTTGGTATTATTATTGCTTCCACGGCAGGTTCTGTCATTGGTGCAGCTATTTTGTACTGTATCGGGACACTGTTAGATGTTGAGCGTTTGGAGAAAATCATTGGGAAGTACGGTAAATTCTTAAGATTAACTATCAAGGACATTCACAAAGCTGATGCTTGGTTCGATAAATACGGAGTCTGGGCAGTGTTTTTTGGAAGATTGATACCACTTGTAAGAAGTCTTATATCGATACCTGCGGGGATGTCGAATATGAAGTTTGGATTATTTCTTCTATTTACGACACTTGGAACATTAATATGGAATACGGTATTAGTTTCGGTAGGAGCAGCGGTAGGCGATAATTGGGATGAAATTGTTGGGTATATGGATATTTACTCTAACATTGTGTACGCACTTATAGCTATTTGTGGTATTGCATTTCTTATTTGGTATTTTAAAAAACGAGATTAAGGAGATTATATGGAATTTTTAGAGCTATTAAAAGCACTTATACTAGGGTTTGTTGAGGGAATGACAGAGTTTGCACCGGTTTCATCTACAGGGCATATGATTATTGTCGATGATATGTGGTTGAAAACGGAGGAGTTTTTAGGGAAGTATTCTGCTAATACGTTTAAAATTGTAGTCCAATTAGGATCAATTTTAGCTGTAGTAGTGGTTATGTGGAAACGATTATTTAGTTTAGTCGGGTTATACAAAATAGATACAGAAGAGTCGAGTAAGCAGTTCAATTTACTACACGTTATTGTTGGTATTATTCCAGCAGGAGTATTAGGAGTTTTATTAGAAGACTTTATAGATAAAAATTTATTTGGAGTAGAAACAGTAATATTTAGTCTTGTAGCGGGCTCTATTTTAATGATTGTTGCAGATAAGTTTGGACCTAAAAAACCTTCTATCGTAAGCTTGGACCAAATTACATATGCAAAGGCTTTTAAGGTAGGGTTAGTGCAATGTCTTTCTTTATGGCCTGGCTTCTCTCGTTCAGGAGCAACTATTTCTGGCGGGGTATTATTTGGAATGAGCCATAAAACAGCCGCAGATTTTACATTTATAATGGCTGTGCCGATAATGGCTGGAGCAAGTCTAATATCTGTTGTTAAAAACTGGGAAGACATTGATATGAACCATTTAAGTTTTTACGTTGTAGGATTTATTAGTGCGTTTGTGTTCGCCCTTATTTCTATTAAGTTCTTCCTGAAATTAATCTCGCGTGTTAAATTAATGCCATTTGCAATTTATCGCATTATTTTAGCGGCGATTCTAGCAGTTATTGTATTTCTTTAAATAATAAATTTGATAAAGTGCTCCGTTTCCGAGGAGCGATACAAAATATAGAAAAAAGCATTGCCGCTGGCAGTGCTTTTTTCAAAGTGATCAAATTTTAATATGGAGCGTAGGGAGAAAGTTTGTGAAACATTACACTTAAACTAACGGTGCATTTAGTTGAACAAGGGAAATCTAAATCGCTTGGAATATATTTTTTTAAAAAAGCATTGCTGTCTCTAAACTGTACCCTATAAGATAGACACTTTAAAAAAGGTCATCTTATAGGGTATTTTTGTTTATAATGAAAAAAACAGTATTCGGAGCGATAAATTATGACTAAAAATTATTTAACACCTAACCAACAAAAAGAACTAAAAAAGAATCCATATGTAAAAGCTGTAAGCAATAAAGCGATTACGTACACAGATGAATTTAAACGATTATTTATTACTGAAAATGAATTTGGGAAGTTTCCGCGTGAAATTTTTGAAGATGCAGGATTTGATATCGAAATGATGGGGATGACACGCATTCATAAAGCGGCAGCTCGATGGAAAACAGCATACCAAAACCAAGGAATTACTGGGTTAGAAGATTCTCGGAAATATAGTTCTGGTCGCCCACTTGAACGAGAACTAAGTCTCGAGGAAAAGTATGCACGATTAGAAGCGAAGACTCGATTACTTGAGGCAGAGAACGAACTCCTAAAAAAGCTCGATTTACTCGAAAGGCAGATGGTGAAGAAGAAATAAAAATTGCGCCAGAATTAAAATTCGAACTCATTAACCAGATTATTAAAAAGTATGAGTTAAAGCGTATGGTAAGTTATCTTTGCGAGGTAATGGATGTATCTCGATCAGGTTTCTACAATTACTTTGATGAAAAATCCATTCAAAAACGTGCAATTAAAGGCGGTTCGGACGAGGTGGTGAAAAACATCATTTTAAAGGCGTATCATTTCCGAGGACGCAAAAAAGGAGCACGCCAAATTAAAATGACACTCCAAAACCAGTACCAGATTACATATAACTTAAAACGTATTCGCCGCATTATGAAGAAATTTGAGATTGTTTGTCCAATTCGAAAAGCGAATCCCTATCGCCGCATGGCGAAAGCAACAAAAGAACATCGCACATGCCCGAACGAATTGCAGCGCAACTTTAAACAAGGGTTGGCTGGAAAAGTGTTATTAACGGATATCACATATTTAAACTACAGAAGCGGAAAGCGTGCTTATTTATCCACGATTAAAGACGCAGAGACGAATGAAATTTTAGCGTATGAAGTCTCAGATAAAATTACATTAGACATCGCATTAGATACACTTCACCAATTAAGACGTCGTCATTCACATATTCGAAATGATGCCTTTATTCATTCGGATCAGGGATTTCATTACACAAATCCGACCTATCAAAAATTAGTGAAAAAGATGAATCTTGGACAGTCAATGTCACGCCGTGGAAACTGTTGGGACAATGCTCCACAAGAATCATTCTTTGGGCATTTTAAAGATGAAACAAATATAAAAGAATGCGAAACATTAGAAGAAGTAAAACAAGAAGTGAAGTGTTATATGATATATTACAATTATTATAGAGGCCAATGGAATTTAAAAAAGCTGCCGCCTGCAAAATACAGACAGCAGCTTCAACAAGTTGCCTAACCTTTTTCAAAATGTCCTTTACAAAGGGTACAGTTTAAACCTAGGTTCCCCTTTTCTTATTAACTTAATTTTAAGGAAGTATAAAGTGAAGTCAGAATTGTATAGAATCTATTATTTGATACTTAAAACTCCTGAGAGGAAGGGTGGGTAGATTAACAATGAGAAATATGATGTTGGAGCTATATTATATTATTTTAGTCACTTGAAAATAGTGAAGAAATTTTTATACATATGGGACTTTTTATAGATTTCTTGTTTAATAATATATTATCTATTGCTCCTATAAACACAATATGTTAGATTATATAAATGAACTAAACACAATATATAGTATGTTAACGATGAGAAGGTACCTTTATGGTTTAAAAGGGAATTCGGTAAAATGCCGAAGCTGTCCCCGCAACTGTAAGTGTGGACGACTGTTGGAATAGCCACTGCGAGCAATCGTGGGAAGGCCAACAGGAGAGTGAAACACGAGCCAGTAGACCTGCCTTTTCATCGGTAAGCAACACTTTCTTCGGGGGTTGAGAGGTGGGAGCGAAGGCCAATATCTCGAATGCTTGATATGTCTTGTTGTATCCTACACTTTTAATTTTGAGCGATGTCTCAGCCGAAGATGGCTGTGACATCGCTTTTTTGTGCTCTATTTCAAAGGGGAGTATCACATAAATGATTCAATTAAAAAATAGGAGGAATTCAAAATGACAATCATCTCAAACACAACTAAACAAGAAGTATTACATAATCTAATCAAAGAATTTGGGGAGGAAAAAATTGCTCCTCTTATAAAAACACATGAAAGATGGATGCAAAAGCACCCGGACGGTACAATAGCTGCTTGGTCGAAGACAATGTCACTGGAAGCATTAAGCTTTCTAGATGAACAAGAAACTTATTGGACCTTTGTAGCAGCAAGAGTGCATTTAGCAGAGGTTTATGAACAAGTAGCTGAGAGAAGAAGCACAACTGCGGATGCAGTGTATACAAAATTTGCTAGTAATGTTCAACTGTTAAGTGAAAAAGGAATTTATGACAAACATCTTAAACAAGCATACTCCCAGCAAGAATTAGAGCAGCTATCTGAAGTTCTCGTACAGGAAAGAGATTATTTATTTACTTATATCGGCGTCAAAACACTATTGGATCGGTATGTAGCGAAGGACTTTGATAAAACAATTGTAGAACTGCCTCAGGAACGTTGGCTTATTATTGCTATGACACTTATGAAAGACGAGCAAGAAAATCGTTTAGAAAAAATAAAAGAATCATATTGGGCAATGAGTAATTTATATATGACAGTAGCAACACCAACACTTTCAAATGCCGGTAAACCTCATGGTCAGCTTTCTAGTTGTTTTATCGACACGGTAGACGATAGTCTTCAAGGTATCTACGATAGCAATACGGATGTAGCGACTCTTTCGAAATTTGGTGGCGGCATTGGTGTTTATATGGGTAAGGTGCGTAGCCGAGGGTCTTCCATTAGAGGTTTTGTTGGTGCTTCAAGCGGTGTACTTCCTTGGATTAAACAACTCAATAACACTGCAGTAAGTGTAGATCAGCTTGGTCAGCGTCAAGGTGCGGTGGCTGTTTATTTAGATGTTTGGCATAAAGATATTTTTACATTTTTAGATTTACGCTTAAATAACGGGGATGAACGCTTGAGAGCTCACGATATTTTTACTGGGGTGTGCTTGCCAGATTTATTTATGGAAAAAGTGGATGCTAGAGAGGAATGGCATTTATTTGACCCGCAAGAAGTTCGTCAGCTAAAGGGCTATTCGTTAGAAGATTTTTATGATGAGAAACGTGGAGATGGTTCCTTCCGCCAAAAATATGAGGAATGTGTAATCGATCATCGTTTGTCTCGAGAAACAGTTCCTGCTATCGATTTGATGAAGCGAATTATGCGCTCTCAGCTAGAGACGGGTGTTCCGTTTATGTTTTACCGCGATGAGGTCAATCGTAGCAATCCAAATAAACATGCCGGGATGATTTATAGTAGTAATCTTTGTACAGAAATTTTTCAAAATCAAAGCGCAACAACATTCGAGTCCATTCAAATAGAGGACGATATAATTGTCACTCGTCGTAAGCCAGGGGACTTTGTCGTATGTAATTTATCTTCTATAAATTTAGGACGAGCAGTTCCAGCTGATGTTTTGGAAAAGCTTATAAAAATTCAGGTTCGAATGCTTGATAACGTGATTGACCTAAACATGATACCAGTTCCTCAAGCAGAACGGACGAATTCTAGATATAGAGGAATCGGTTTAGGAACGTTTGGATGGCATCATTTACTCGCACTTAAGAATATTCGCTGGGAATCAGATGAAGCTGTAGAGCTTGCAGATGCATTATACGAAAAAATTGCATACTTAACGATTAAAGCATCTGCGGAGCTTGCAGTAGAAAAAGGGGCATATCCATTATTTGAAGGATCAGATTGGCAAACGGGAGTCTATTTTGACAAGCGCGGGTACGAGAGCGAATCATGGAATGAACTACGAGAGCAAGTGAGTAATAATGGATTACGCAATGGTTATTTAATGGCAGTTGCTCCGAATTCGTCGACATCCATCATAGCTGGAAGTACTGCAAGTATCGATCCTATTTTCCAAAAGTCTTACTCGGAAGAGAAGAAGGATTATAAAATTCCGGTTACTGTACCAGATTTGAATTCTGAAACTACATGGTATTACAAATCAGCCTATTTCATCGATCAGCATTGGACACTTAAACAAAATGCTGCACGCGGACGCCATATAGACCAAGGCGTTTCGTTAAACCTATACGTGCAAAATACGATCAAAGCAAAAGAATTATTAGATTTACACTTAGATGCCTGGAATAGTCGACTGAAAACAACTTATTACGTTCGTTCTACATCTGTAGAATTAATAGATTGTGAGTCTTGTTCAAGCTAATGAAAGCTATCATTTGTTATCTAAGCTATAGCGGAAATACTGAGGAAGTCGCGGAACTATTGAAAGAGCAATTAAAAGCTAGCGATATCGATATAGATATGCATAGCATTGGCTATGGAGTGGTACCGAATTTGTTTGAATATGATCTTATTTTTATTGGAACTTTTACTTGGGATAGGGGAAGTACACCAGAGGAAATGAAGGACTTTGCAAAAGAAGTTGGAGGTAAGCCAAATAATGTCTATGTATTCGGCTCTGGCGACACACAGTTTGGCGGAGATGAACTGTTTTGTAATGCTGTAGAAAAATTAGTTAATTTCTATAACAGTGGTTATCCAGGTTTAAAAATTGAGCAATCACCAAGAGGTAGCCAGGAGCAGCTGGTAAGTAAATGGTTAGAAGGAGTTTTGGAACATGCAGAAGGCAAAAACATTAGATCCTAGAAATCCAAATAAATCGACAGGAATTTTCAATGGTAGGTCAAGTGGAATATTAAATTGGAACGATATTGCATATCCCCACTGGCATAAGATGTACAAGCGTTTGTTAGGTAACTACTGGCAGGCAGATGAGATCAATATGTCAAACGATATTAAGCAGTTCGCGAGCCTTAGTACATCAGAACAAGATGCTTATTTGAAGATTATTGGCTTGCTTGCAACATTGGATGCACCTCAAACACGCACTGCTCTGCTATTGTCGTTATACGCAACCGATTCGTCGGTTCAATCGATTATGGCAGTCATAGCGCAACAGGAAGCGGTACATAATGAAAGCTATTCCTATGTTTTATCTTCTATAGTATCGCTGGATCAACAAAATAAGGCATTCGAATTTGGAAGAACAGACAAAATTTTACTCAAGCGTAATCAAAATATCGCGAAGTATTATAATGACTTCGTAGAAAACCCGACTACAGAAAATATATTAAAAACACTAACGTACACAACTCTGCTAGAAGGTTTATTTTTCTATTCAGGCTTTGCCTACTTCTATAATCTTGCCAGATATAACAAGATGGTAGGGACTTCTACAATGATCAGCTATATTAACCGAGACGAACTAGAGCATGGTCGATTTATATCCGAACTATTTAGAGCGACACTATCTGAAAACCCAGAACTGAATAACGAAGAAATGATTGAATGGGTATACGAGCAATATAAAGAATCCGTAGAATTAGAAATAGAGTGGTCGCAATATGTACTAGCGGATATTGAGGGAATCAATTTAGAAGAAATGCATGGGTATATTAAATACCGTGCCAACAAAATGCTGAGACTAATTGGGCTTAATGAAATCTATCCCGAATATGTGGATAATCCGATGAAATGGATACGTGCGTATGCAGACAATATTGATGGAACAAAAACAGATTTCTTTGAACAAAAGTCTCGCCAATACGTAAAAGTAAATGCCATTGATAACGGATTTGATGACCTATAAGTAAACAAGCGTCTATGAGTCACTTTTGACTTATAGACGCTTTTTTTAAAAAATACTCTTATGTTGTAGAGGGTAATGTTATGGTTACAATTGTGCCAAACTCACTCGATTCTACCTGAATGTCTCCGTTATGTGCTTCTACAAGTTGTTTTGCTATTGCAAGACCAAGGCCGGTCCCCGAAACTTCCGTAGTTGTATTTGTTCCACGATAGTAACGATTGAATAGATTTTCTAATTCCTCTATCGGAATTCCTTTTCCTTCATCATGAATAGTTAACAACACATTATCTTTATTTTGTTCAATTATTAAAAGTACTTTTGTTCCTTCCGGTGTATGTTTAATGGCATTTCCTACTAAATTATCGAGCACTCGTTCAAATAGCTTTGGATCAATATAAACTTGTGCACCTTCGTCTCCTATGGGATCTTGGATATCCTTCCAAACAGATTTAGACGAATAGGCTTTTACGAATTCAAATAAGTTAACATTAATCTTTTCTATAGATATAGCATTGTTTTTTAGTTGATAAGTGTAAGTTAAATCTTCTATTAAAGCATTCATATAGGTCGACTTTTCTTGCATTATCTTAGCAAAGGATTTTACCTCTTCATTTGACCAAGCGTAGTTATCAGATGATAGCATGGTTGAATAACCATAGATCGAACTAAGTGGTGTTTTCAAATCATGTGATAGACCAGTAATCCAATCCTCTCTTAACTTTTCGGTTTGCATAATTTTTCGCTCATTTGCTTCCTGTGTAAACGCTAAATGGGAGAGTGATTGATCAATATCTTCGTACACACGATATTTTCGTTTTAATCGCCCGGTTTTATGATTCCTTAATTTCCGATCATCTAAAACTTCATAGTCTTGTTTGGCTAATTTCTCGATACGCTTAAGAAAGTATAAAACAGGACGACCAAATCGACTTCCGATCCAAAAAGAAAACAATATAGTAAAGAAAAAAAGAATAAGATGAAATAATAGAAGACCTATCCCAAACTTTTTCATCCCATCTTCAAATGCAGGTTCGAAAGGGTTATAGTTTGAATTATTGACTCTGACAACAGCAACGTTTCCATCTTCTAATACCTCAGAGGCAATTACTTCTTTTCTTTCAGAGTAATTATGTGAACTGGTTAGTATTTCGATCCCACTAAGAGCAGGATTGGAGGGCCCGAAAACAACTTTTCCCCGATTGCCATCTGGCGTATAAATTTCAAAACTGGCATCTGCTTCTTTTAGTTTCTTTTGTATGTTATTCGACAATTCAGTCCCGTTTTCTTGAACAATCATAGAAAGTAACTGTGTCGCAGGATGTTTTTCGATAAACACAATATACAGGCCGTTACCCTGCTCCCATACAAATGCTTCCTTCGTTTTTGTCATGGCAACGAACTGAGAAAGAGTGTAACTGCTGCAACAATCACTACTCTTCTCCGAGCTAGCAAGTACCTTGCCGTTTTTATTGACTAACTGAACTAGTCCTTTGTTTTCATGTGCTGAATCAATTAAGTCTTGGGACAAATGATAGGTCCCATTTGAATCCTTTGTAAAATCTGACTCAAGCTCAAACGCATCTAGTTCACGAATATCTGTATAGCTATTACTATTCATTACATCATAAACAAAATATACGATAAGTCCAATCGATACAATGAGCAATACTGCATAAAAAACAACAAAATAAGCTAAAAAACGTGTAGTCATTTTTGTAGATAAGCGCATTTTAATGTTCCTCGCTTATAAGTTTATATCCTATACCGCGAATAGTTAAAAGAAGTTTTGGATTACCAGGTTGCACCTCAATCTTTTCGCGAAGTTTTCGGATATGAACCATTATCGTATTATCATCTATAAAATGTTCTTCACCCCAAACGTGAGCATAAATTTGTTCCTTGGATAGAACCTGTCCTGGATGTTCGCAAAAAAGTTGCAGTAAGTAAAAGAGCTTCCCTGCTAAATTCATTTTATCCCCAGCAACAGTTAATTCAGCTGCAGCGACATCTAATTGGAAACGACCGAAGTCAAATACTTGTTTACATGTAGGGGCAGATGAAGGGGATTTATATCGTTTCATCTGCACTTTGACACGAGCAGCTAGTTCCATAGGGTTAAATGGTTTTGTAATATAATCATCCGCACCGTACATAAAGCCGCGAAGCTTGTCTGCATCACTTGCTTTTGCTGTTAGGAAAAAGATAGGTGCATCTGATTTAGTACGTACCTTTTCTGCTAGGTCAAGTCCAGTACCATCTGGTAACATAATGTCGAATATAAATAGGTCATAGTTATATTGTGCGATAAGTGTTTCGGCAGCGATAAAACTCGTGCATACATCTATCTGATTAAATCCTTCTTTTCTTAAAATGATATCTACCATGTCACCAATTGCTTGTTCGTCATCCACAACTAAAATTTTTACCTTTAACACCAATATCCACTCCAAAATTTAAGATTTCTTTAAGGTACGTTTCATACTGATATAAGCTACTTATTTTATACTAACAAATGAGCGATATAAAACTCTAGGAGGATTTCTAGTGAAAATGGAAAGAGTAAGATTGATAGACAGCCTAAGGGGTCTTAGTCTGTTCGGAATACTATTGGCAAATATGCTTATATTCCAATATGGAATGTGGGGGAAAGATGAGATTTCTTACTTCTCTTTGTCAGATCTTGACACAGGAGCATACAAGTTTATAAAAATTGTAGTAGAAGGCAGTTTTATGCCGATCTTTACATTCTTATTTGGGTACTCACTTATCAAATTGGTGGAATCTTTGAGGAAAAAAGAAGTAAAGGCTAGGTGGCATTTAGTTAGACGGTTTATTTTACTTATAATTTTTGGTACTTTGCATGGAACATACTTATGGGAAGGAGATATTTTAGCTTTTTATGGATTTATGGGATTCTTCTTATTCCTCTTTATAAACAGAAAGAAAAAGACTCTTATTATTTGGGGAATTATTTTACTTCTTTTGACAAGTGCAATGGGCTATGGAGTAGTGGAAGAAACAAATGAAGAGGTAAAAGAGTTATCCTCTTATATTGTAAAAACAAATGATGTATATACAAATGGCAACTATACAGAAATAATGGATCATAGAAATAATGAAAGTCCACTATTTTTTGACGATGAATTTTTCCTCTTGTTCGTTATGATTTTAGCACCTTTTATGACGGCTCCCTTATTTTTGTTTGGGATGGCAGCAGCAAAAGGGAAACTTTTTACTAGACCTAGTTTGGAACAAAAATGGTATAAAATAGGCGTAGTTTTTTTGCCAATCGGATTAGCGTTAAAGGCAAGTAGTATACTTCTTCTACAAAATGATTGGTCTGCAATATTATTAAATGTCGGTGCACAGTTCCTTTCTCTTGGCTATATTTCTTTATTTGCACTTTTATTTGTAAGCTATTCTAATTCAAACGTATTTCATGGTTTTGAAAGTGTTGGAAAGCTGTCCCTTACAAACTATATTATGCAAAGCGTTATATGTACGACTATTTTTTACGGCTACGGCTTAGGATTGTTTGGAAACCTTGGAATGTTAAATAGTATTATTCTTGGACTTGTTATATTCGTTTTGCAGTGTGTATGCAGTTCCTTGTATTTAAAGAAATTTCAACGTGGTCCACTCGAGGTTATATTAAGAATGGGTACGAACTTCTCATGGAATGGTGCAGTGAAGAAAAGAAAAAAACGTTCGAAAAAATCAAAGAAAATAGAGATGGAAAACACCTTGGTTTAATGTAAACTAAGGTGTTTTTTCTGCAAAAATTTATCGTATTAAGTCCATTCTAAAATTTCAATGCGGTTACCAAAAGGATCGCTTACATAAATTCTATTTGCTCCAGGTAAATCGGTATCCACTATGAAGTTGACTTCATGTTTCATCAAATGAGTTTTCAATGCCTCTAAGTTCTCGACTTGAAATGCTGGGTGGGCTTTTTTAGCTGGTGCGAATGGCTCTTCAATACCAATATGAATTTGATAATTGCCAAATTGAAACCAAACTCCGCCTCTTTTTTTCAAGACTTCAGGCTTTTCTACTTCCTGAAATCCTAAAATCTCTCCAAAGAAACGTTTGGCGATATCTTCGGAACCTTTTGGAGCAGCTAGCTGTACATGGTCTATTGATTTAAAAGCAAATGACATCATAAATCCCCCTTGTTATATTCTATTGTAATCATACGTGAGGCTAGGTCATTTGGAAAATTTATAATTTTTATACAGAAGTATAAAAATTACTTATATAACTGTAAAAAAGCTCCCACCTCTTAACAAGGTGGGAACTCATTCACATTTTCTTCAATATTTTATTCACTGTATTCTGATTGCGTGCCGTGGATGTTATACCAAGTTTTCTCTCAAAGAAAGTATTTGTAAATTTAGTTTGATGATAGGTTTTCGATAGATTAATAATGATATTGCGGCGATTCCATACGATAAATTCATCATCCACAAGGTTTTCGAGGACAGCAAGCTGTTCATCCGACACATCTTTTTCTAAGAACATTACATATACCTGTTCTTTTAAGAAAATGGGATGCTGCTGAATCTCTTCAAACGCGTCCTTCGAACGGACAACAACTGGTATGTCAAAGCCATATGTTTCTCGAAGAGTATTCTGCAACTGAAGCACGTCATAAGTTTTATTATCAAATATAACATTCCCAGTTTGTATATAAGTCCGTACATTTTCATAACCCATCTCTTCAAAAAGTAGCTTCAATGACTTCATGTCCACTTTATTTTTAGCACCGAGATTAATACCACGCAGTAAAGCAACAAATGACAATATCCTCACTCCCCAAATTTCACATACTTTTATATTATCGTAAGAGTAAGAGAAACAAAATCTATAAACGGAGCCACAACATATTCGAACAGCTTAAAACTAACACAACTAAAAATAAGCTAACTAATGCAAAGTCTACTTTCCCGATGGTAATCACATGAAAATAACTACTTCTTCGATCACCAGTGAAACCTCTCGCTTCCATTGCAAACGCTGCACGCTCTGCTTTTCGTACAGCTCCTGCAAGCATAGGAATCAAAATACGTCGTATGCCAAATAATCTTTGCAACGCATTTTTTTCCTTGGTAGCACCTCTTATTCGATGGGCCTGCCTAATTTGCACAAATTCATCTTTCAAGACGGGCAAAAATTGGTATCCAACCATCACTCCGTAAGCAATTTTGGGTGAGAGCTTTAATTGTTGCATAAGACTTAAAATGAATGTCACTGGATTCGTCGTTAAAGCGAATAATAAGGACAAGCTGGAAAATGCCATCACCCGAAAACTTAAAGATAGAGCATGATTCAATTGTGTTTGGGTAACGTGCAAATTCCAAATGGACCATACAACAGGACCGGATTGATCTTCTGCGAACACAAGTGTAGTCCAAAAATAACCGAAAGCAGTAACAAAAAAAGGAAGCATAAACAACAACCATTTTTTCCAGTTGATCTGGGTGAACAACAATTGTAGCATTAGTACGCCGATCCAAAAAACAAGTGGCGTCCAAGGATCGAAGAAGAATGCCATCGTAAACATACAAATTGTAATTGCCAAAAATTTAATCGAAGGATTCATCTTATGCAAAGCATTCTTCATGACCTATCACTCCTTTCGGGCGGAGTAGGTGATGATCCATTAACAATTTCCTGTCTTCCCATACAGCTTCAGCGTTAAACTTTCCAGTCAATTGGCCATCTTTCATCAATAAAACCGAGTCTGCTAAATAATGAGCAAACTCCATATCATGCGTAACGATTAAAAATGTGGTACCTTCACGCGCACGCTCATCGATTAAATGGAATAATTCGAACAAAGCTGCTGAGTCCTGGCCAGAAGTTGGTTCATCCATTAGAATAATTTCTCTGCCATCACAAAGCATTGCTGCAATAGCCACTCGTCGCTTTTGTCCATGACTTACTGAAAATGGATGGGAATCCGCAATAGGTAACAGCTGCAATCTAGTCATCATTTCCATTGAACTATTTCCACCACCAAAACTAACTTCATCTAACACATTTTGTGTGAGAAATAAAAACTCAGGAGATTGAGGGACATATCCTAAATTTAAAGGTACTACAGTCCCTGTAGAAGGAATTAGCTGACATAATGCTTTCAACAAAGTAGATTTTCCGCTACCATTTGGTCCGGCAAGTACAGTTACTTCTCCATGATTTAATGTGAAAGTAGTTTCTTTCAAAAAAGGCATTGCCTGTACTTTACTAACGACTAGCGAATTATTTTCTTGTGTACTGCTTACTCGTTTTTCTAATTTAGAAGTTACTTTGCCATTATGCAAGGGAATATTTCTTTCGAAAAAGTCCCCCCATAAATCCAATCGATGCTCAATAGCTATAATTGTCATCGTTCTTTTTTGTTGTAAATTATCTAACCACTCCACATACTTTTTGGCTGTGAAAGGGTCTAAATGGGAGAGTGGTTCATCTAGTAACAGAATTTCTGGCTCCATTATAAGTGCACATGCAGTGGCAATACGTTGCTTTTGACCACCAGAAAGTTTTTGTATGATTGCATGGCGAAACTCAGTTAAATCGGTTAGAGTCAGTACGTCAGAAATTCTTTTCTCCATTTCATCGCGTTTAGTATGCAAATTTTCAAGTGTAAAAGCAAGTTCTTCTTCAACTGTTTGCATGCAAAATTGTGCATCAGGGTCTTGAAAGACTGTCGCTATGCGATGGTTTATTTCCCCGGGAATAAAGGAAAGGCTATCTTTCCCAAAAAGTTTTATTGAACCAGACAAAATACCATCGCAATTATCCGGATACAATCGATTGCATAAATACAGTAAAGTCGTTTTCCCACATCCACTTGGACCAGTGATGACTATACGTTCCCCTCGCAAAACAGTAAACGAAAGACCCTCCAGTATCCATTTTTCCTCGTCAGGATAACGAAAACTTACTTTTTCAAATTCGATAACTTCATGCACGAACTTCACCTTTTTTCGATCGAGAAATGGCATATCCACGAAGAGAACCAGTTGCTAGTAGACCATCTGCTACTGCTTTTCCACCGACACCGGCAAGCAAAGCACCACTTACTATACGAATTCCAAGCATTAATGCAACATAACCCGTGCTGAACACTGTAAATCCACCTAGAAAGTATCCATAAGCAAAACTAAAGATTGACGATCCAACACCAGCAAGCATTAGAACCCATAAATCAAAGCGTTTATATCGTGTAGCAGCGAAAACTGCTTCAGCACCTAGGCCTTGGATAACTCCTGAAAGTATTAAGCGGGGTCCTACAGCATTACCTAATAATACTTCAATCGCAGCAGCAATCGTCTCGGAAACGACTGCTGCACCAGGTTTGCGGATAATATACATACAAATAATTGATACTATAAACCAAATTCCGAAAATCCATTCATACGCAATTGGACCGATGAACCCAGCCCAAATATTGCCGACATGCAAGAACAATAGATAAACAATACCAAAGACAACCGCGAACAAGGACATTAGTACAATCTCTTTTAACTTCCATGATTTCAGCATATCAGCGACCTCCGTGAGAAGGGCTATTAAGACTCATAGAAACTGTCATGACCAAATGCTTATGTTTTTCTGAGCGTGCATTCGTGAATGCTTCTTCATAAAATGCAAACACATCGTGTATATCACCATGAATACCACTTGCATAGTGCATCGATTCATTGAATACACCTTGTTCTTTAGCACGATCTACTTCACGATAAATAACGTCCATGTAATTGGGATTATTCATCGGATATAGCGCAAATTGAGAGGAAACATATTGTTTTGTAATATCTGTGTTGGCGATTATATCACCCTTATCTAGATAGGCATCTCCAGAAGAGTCACCTGGGCAACCAGCAGAGAAAGTGCCAGATAAAGCAACATGTACACCTGTTTTAGCTGCATGTAAAGTTAGAGCTTTTGCTACATTAAACACGTGCACTTGTTTCCCGCGAATGACTGTCGACACATCATCCGTATGCATCCACACATTCGACGTATCCGTCTCCTTCAAAGCTTCTTTAATTACCTTAATAAAATCATTGTTCATCGGATGTAACGAAAAACGAAATCCGATGATTGGGCTTAATCCACATTCCATTTGTAAAACCTCCTAAATTTTTTCATAAAAAAAGGCCACATCCGTGAAGATGCAGTCACTAATCCAATACAAAAATATTAGGAAAGTCACCGCACTTCCTCACGCAGGTATTATCCTGATCGAGTAATAAGGGATCGGAGCTAAAAAGCTCTCATCACAGCCAAAGTGGGCACCCCTAGTGCAGAAAACGGTATGTAGTTTTTTAAAAGACTAGAAAATATGTGCTGTTACGCATATCTATCTAGTTCAGCACCTAAATCGCTTGAGACACTTCAGAATTTCACCAAGCCATAAGGACGTCTTTACGTGAATTTCTATCCAGAGCCTGCTTCTGCGCAAAGCTTATCGCAAAAGAACATTGTTGAAGCTAACATAGGTGCTCGCACTTTTCTTATGTGCCCAAAGTATAACGTAGCTATTAAAAGATGTAAATATGTTTGCAAAATTTCGTACTTTCGTCCATGATTTGGTTAATACAACAAAGGGGGAAGAAGTTATGGACAATATATACATTACACGTAAACTACCTGAAGAAATCGTCGAGCCTTTAAGGGCGAAATTTGATGTACATATGTGGCATAGCGAAAGTATTGCGATGACATATGAAGAAATAAAAATAAATGCTAAAGGTGCACATGCTTTATGGACGATGCTATCTGATAATATCGATCGTGCACTAATTGAAAGTCTGTCAAATTTAAAAGTAATCAGTAATTTTGCTGTTGGCTATAACAATATAGATGTGGAAGCTGCAAAAGAACACGGTATTATCGTAACTAATACGCCGGGTGTATTAACAGAGACAACAGCAGACTTAACATTTGCTTTATTGTTAGCGACGGCTCGAAGAATAACAGAAGTAGAACAAGAAATTCGTTCAGGTAATTGGACGTCCTGGTCGCCAATGCAATATACAGGCATGGATATTTTCGGTGCAACGCTTGGTATTGTTGGGATGGGTCGCATAGGAGAAGCAGTTGCAAGGCGTGCAAAAGGCTTTGACATGAATGTGTTATATCATAATCGTTCTAGAAAACTAGAAGCGGAAGAAACGTATGGTTTTACTTATGCTGAATTAGACGACTTACTAAAGCAATCTGATTTTGTTATATTGCTAACTCCACTAACTCCAGAAACAAAAGGACTTATAAGTGAACGTGAACTCAATCTGATGAAGAATACTGCAACAATTATTAATGTCGCACGAGGTGGCATTGTAGATGAACAAGCTCTATTTAACGCATTAACTTCTAAAAAAATATGGGCTGCTGGGCTTGATGTATTTGAACAAGAACCTGTGCCGTTAGATCATCCTTTGTTGACATTACCTAACGTAACTGTATTGCCTCATATTGGCAGTGCTAGTATTCGAACTCGTCAAGCAATGATGGAATTGAACGCAAAAGATATAGAAGCAGTGTTAGAAAACAGAGAGCCTCAGAATAGAATTGTATAATACTTAAGCGGTGGTCCTATAATTTAGTGACCACTTTTTTTATTAATTTATCAAACCAATTATCTCTCATTTATAGAAATTACATTTAATATCCCTTCCTAAAAGTAGAAAATTCAATAAACCCCAGATTGATTCATAATACCTACAAAAAATATCTTAAATTACACAATAAATACCATAACTCTATAACTAATAGTCTGTAAATCCGATTCTTATTATTCGAAATTATTGAATAATATACCGTTTTTAACCATATCTTATTTGCTTCACTTCATAAACTCTAGTAACATGGGAACTCATAAAATAGACGTACCAGAATTTTGGAAATTTGGGAGCATAGTTCTATAATAATATTCAAAATTCAAATGATTAAACTTGAGAAAAAAGGGTATGTATTGGAGGGTAGGACTATGTGTCTATTTTAATAAATAGAGAAAAGGGGAAAAATAATGAGGAAAATTATGTTGTTTATTTCTTTGTGTGCATTTTTAGTACTTGGTGCATGTAGTAGTGAATCTAGCACAGACAGTATTGAAGTGATTAAATTTGCAGATGCCGGTTGGGATAGTATACGTGTTCACAATAGTATAGCCCAATTAATCGTCGAAGAAGGTTATGGCTATGAAACCGAGGTTACAAGTGGAACTACCGCAGCTACGTTGCAATCACTTGAACAAGGGGACATCAATGTTTATATGGAGATATGGACAGATAATACAAAGGAGATTTATGAAAAAGCAATTGATAGTGGAAACATTGTGAAGTTAGCAACTAATTTCAATGATAATACGCAAGGACTATATGTTCCAACTTACGTGATAAAAGGGGATAAAGAAAGAGGGATTGAAGCAGTTGCACCTGATTTGAAAACTGTCCAAGACCTAGAGAAATATCCAGATATTTTCCAAGACCCTGAAGACAACACCAAAGGTAGAATAATTGGTGCGCCTTCTAGCTGGGCTGTAAGTGAACACTTGGAGACGAAACTTGAAACATATGGCCTTGACGCGAACTACAATTACTTAGCACCTGGATCTGACTCTGCAATAGTAGCAGATTTAGCGGGAGCATATAAAAAGGGTGAACCATGGGTAGGGTATTACTGGTCGCCAACATGGGTAACAGCTAGTTATGACTTAACATTACTTGAGGATACTCCTTATGATGCAGCGACTTGGGAAGAATCTAAAGGAACTGAATTTCCTCCGAATGATGTTGTAATCGCAGTACACAAAGATTTTCCAACGCAAGCAAAAGACGTAACTGATTTCTTAAGCAAATATGAAACTAGTAATGCTCTAACAGAAGAAGCATTAAAATATATGAATGAAAACGAAGTAGAAGCAGATGAAGCCGCACAGTGGTGGATGAATGAGCATGAAGATATTTGGACTACTTGGGTGTCTGAAGAAGTTGCAGAAAAAGTGAAAGCAGCTTTGAAGTAATGGTTCATGATCATAGTAATTTAACCATAAAAAGTGAGGTGTATGCGACTGTTCTTTTTGATACAGTCCAAAATGTATGACAGAATTTCCTGAAGTAAGAATTCCAATTGGAGATGTAGTAGAAAATTTCATTGACTTTTTAGCGATGAATTTTGAAGCATTCTTTGATTTTGTCTTTGTTATATCTTCTTCCATGATTAAGGGGCTAGAAGCAGGTCTTCTAGCAATCCCATGGTGGATTTTTATCATAATTATCTTTCTTTTAGGGTGGTACTTTACAAATTTATATGGAGGACTTCTTTTTGGCCTCTTTATATTCCTAATAGGTACATTCGATTTGTGGCCCGAAACAATGACCACTATATCCATTGTATTAATCTCAGTTATACTTTCTCTTGTAATTGGGATTCCATTAGGAGTTGGGACTGCATTTAGTAAAACAATGTCGACAATAATGAGACCTGTTTTGGATGCAATGCAAACAATGCCTAGCTTTGTCTATTTAATACCAGTAATATTCTTTTTCCCTCTAGGAAATGTTCCAGCGGTTATTGCTACTATTATTTATGCACTTCCACCAGTTATTCGATTGACTGAGCTAGGAATTCGTAATGTAGATAAAGAAGTAGTAGAATCTGCACAATCCTTTGGTTCTTCTACGTCCCAAATGTTAATGAAAGTACAATTGCCCCAAGCTTTGCCTACTATTATGGCTGGTGTAAACCAAACGACAATGATGGCACTATCGATGGCAGTTGTCGGATCCATGGTTGGTGCCCAAGGTCTTGGTGAACGTGTACTATACGCCATAAATCGAATTGATATTTCGCTAGGGTTTGAAGCAGGGATTAGTATTGTATTCCTAGCAATTATTATTGACCGAATTACAGGAGGAATTGCAAACCGCCTTCAGAAACATAGGAGGGATGGAGCATGACAGTAAAACTTAAGGTTGAAAATGTATCTAAAATCTTTGGACCAAGAACTAAAAAAGTCATCACTATGATTGAAAAGGGTGTTCCAAAGGATGAAATTCTAGCAAAAACGGGGCACACTGTAGGTGTCTATAATGCCTCCATGGAAATTATGGAGGGTGAGACCTTTGTCATCATGGGACTTTCGGGAAGCGGAAAGTCAACGTTAATTCGTTGCCTAAATTTGTTGAACAAACCAACCTATGGAGCTATTTATGTCGATGGAGAAAATATAGTCGGATATAATAAAAACCAATTAAAATATTTTCGTCAGAAAAAAATTGCCATGGTATTTCAACACTTTGGATTATTTAGCCATAGAACTGTATTGGAAAATATTGAATATGGCTTGGAAATACGAGGAATGTCAAAAACAGAACGTCGAGAAATTGCCCAAAAGCATTTAGAGACGGTTGGCCTAAAAGGATATGAAAATCAGTATCCTGATGAATTATCTGGTGGAATGCGCCAGCGAGTAGGAATTGCCAGAGCACTCGCTAATGATCCGGATATTTTACTGATGGATGAGCCATTTAGTGCGTTGGATCCTTTAATTCGACGCGAAATGCAATTAGAGCTGCTTGATATTCAAAATAAATTACAAAAGACAATTATCTTCATTACACATGATGTAAATGAAGCATTTAAAATTGGTGACCGTGTAGCGGTGATGAAGGATGGAAAAGTAGAACAAATTGGCACACCGGAAGAAATTTTGGAAAAACCGGCTAGCAACTACATTTCGGAATTTATTCGGGATATTGATCGCTCTAAAATTCTTCAGGCAGAGCATATCATGTCCAAACCATATGGCTTAGTCTCCTTAAAGGATGGACTTAATGTAGCTATCCAAGTTATGCGAGAAAGTGGTATCTCAAGTGCTTTCGTTACAGATCGCAAACGCCAGCTGCAAGGAATTGTAACGGTTGACCAAGCAATTGATGGTCTGAAAGAGAAAAAAACATTACAAGAAGTCATGTCCACAGAAGTTAAAACCGTACAACCTGATGAATATGTTCAAGATATTATACCGTACGTATTAGACTCGAAATATCCAATCGTCGTTACGGATGAAGAACAAACCATTAAGGGAATCATACTGAGGGTTCATGTATTAGCAAGTCTAATTAGTGAGAGTAACAATGAACAAAACGAAGCACAGAAACTTTAACTAGTTTCTGTGTTTTTTTTTAGAAATTTTAAATGTTAACAGGCGGAAGCTACTTGCTATTACGAGGCCAGTCTTCTCATTATTTAAAGCATAGATGATCATGTTGCAAACTGTTTTTCAGTATTCTTTATTCCTCTTAAATAGGTATATTTGGTTATTATAAAAATGATAATTTTTTAAAATTTTGCTTAATTTATGACTAAGGAATAGATGTGATATAGTCTAAAGGATAGAGAGGGGTGGAGAATATATTCAATATTAATAACAATAGTCCTGTGAATAATTCATATATGGAGATAAATGGTGAATATTCCGGGTTAATAGTATTATTTTCAATAGTTATTGCAGTGGTGGCATCCTATACAGCACTGTCATTGAATAAACGAGCGAAAGAAAATAGTTTTTTTCATAAGAATTTCTGGTTATTGCTAGCCTCTCTCAGTTTAGGATTTGGTATATGGTCTATGCATTTTGTAGGGATGGGGGCTTTTTCGTTACCGGTAAATATGAGTTACAATAATATTATTACGCTAATTTCAATTATCCCAGCTATGCTAGCATCTTTTATAGCTTTCTATTTGGCGAATCTTCCACAACGAAACTTTTGGTCTTATACTTTCGCTGGGATTGCAATGGGGACAGGAATTTCCTCTATGCATTATATAGGAATGTATGCAATGGAAATGGATGTTGTTTATACTTATGATCCTTTACTGTTTGTAACCTCTATTTGTATTGCCATATTTGTTTCTATAATTGCAGTCTACATTTTTTCAACTGTCCAATCCTATAAAATAAATTATATAATTCAGCTTTTAATATCCTTGATCATGGGTTTGGCTATTTCAAGTATGCATTACACGGGCATGGCTGCTATGAACTTTTATATTCCAGAGGGGTATGAATTACACTTAGTTCATTCTCATATGACAGAAATGTATGGACTAGCAGTTATTGTGACAGTGGGAATGGCTATGCTTTTGGGTATATTATTACTATCGAGTTTGATAGACCGTTACATCCAGTACAGAGCAAATTATTATGATGCATTAACTCAATTACCAAATCGTCGATTGTTTGAGAAAAAACTTCAATCACCTAAAGTTTTAGCGGTTTGGCATATACATGATTTAGAATATATTAATAGACAGTTTGACTATTCCTTCGGCGATGATGTGATTCTTGCTTTAGTACATCTTTTCAAGTCTAGAACACCGTCAAAAACAGAGATTTATCGAATTGAGGGGCATCGCATTGCTCTACTAACTAGGGATGTGGATAGTTCAAAACAACTAATAGTGGCTTTGAAGGAAATATCAGATGTTCTCCGTCAACCTATACTCGTAAAGGATCAAGAAGTTTTTTCATATGGCGTATGTGCAATATCTGAGACAGATCATTTGGGTGATGCTTCTAATATTTACACAAATGTTCTAGCAGTTCTAAACTATCCATCCATTACGTACAATCATGATATTGTTTACTATGACTCTAATATTCATACGTATACATTTGAACGCGAAATAGCAGAAGACATAAACCGAGCTATGAGAGATGATGAATTGTTTCTTGTTTACCAGCCGAAGGTTCGTTTAAATTCACAAAACATTGTAGGGCTTGAAACATTATTAAGATGGGACCATCCGAAGTATGGAGTTCTATCACCAGCTGTTTTTATTCCTATTTTAGAGGAATATCATCGTATGATTAAAGTGACGGATTGGATAATAGACAGAGTGTGTCAACAAATAGCTAACTGGAAACAACAGGATATTTCCTTTCAGCAAATTGCTATTAATATACCAGGCGAGTATGTAACTTCACCGCTACTATTAAAGGTATTAACACAGAAACTGAATGACTATGGTCTGGAACCATCGAAAATAGAATTAGAAATAACAGAGAATAGCTTTGTTGAGAATATGGAAGAAGCTATGCGTGCGGTAGGAGCATTTAGAAGAGAAGGCTTCTCTGTCGCATTAGACGACTTTGGTACCGGAGTATCATCACTTTCTTATTTAAAGCAAATGCCGATATCAACCTTAAAAGTAGATAAATCTTTTATAGATGATGTGCCGACCTCGGCTAAAGATTCAGCTATTATCCAAGCTATTGTTACATTAGGTGAATCTTTAGACTTAAATGTAGTCATCGAAGGAGTAGAAACAAAGGAGCAAGTAAATTTCTTAACGAACACTAGTAAAAATCCAATTTTTCAGGGATATTATTTTGCAAAACCGATGAAACCTCATGACCTTATCAAGTGGTATCTAGAAACCAGAATGGAAGATTGAAATCTTTCCATTTCTGGTTTTTTTAGATGAAGTGTATACAAAACCCAAAATAAATAGGTTTTGATCTAAAAGGACCGGGGATGTCATTTTCTTGGTTTTTCTTACAAGATAAGAAAGTATATAAAAATGTCCAGTAAACACCGGGTTTTCGACACTTTCAAGAATAATAATCCTCGTTTATATAGCTGATCCAGTTTCGAATTACCAGTTTTGTACATAAAAACAGGGAAGTGATACTATAAAAGTATAGGAGGTGCTATTGAAATGTCTGAGCAAAACCCTATTTCAAAAATCGATATGAAAGCTCTTATCCCTTTAATCAGTAAGGAATTCAAAAAATACTTTACCAAAAATATTAAAGCTTTATATCATTATACAAATTTAGAAGGAGCGCAGGGAATAATTAGCAATAAAACCTTTTGGGCTTCGCATATAAAGTTTATGAATGACTCGAAAGAATATAGTCATGGGTTAGAGGTTTGTGAAAGTATCGTACAAAAGCTCATTCAAGAATTACCGGTAGAAAATCCTAGAAGAGCTTATTTAGAAGAAGTTTTTACGATTCTAGAAGAACAGGATACGGATATTTTTGTAGTGTCATTTTGTGAAAGTGGAGACCTACTAAGTCAGTGGCGAGGATATAGCAGAAGTCAGCATGGAATCTCTATTGGCTTTGACTTTTCATCCTTATTTGATGTTTCTTTTCATTTAAGTGAAGAAAACTTTTTTCCTAGAAAGGTCATATACGATCATAAGCTACAAGAAAGAATTATTCGCAGAATTATAAACGTCTCGCTCCTTAGCTTAGAGCTAAGTGGAGTGAAACCACAGTTCTCTCCAAAGGAAGTGGCAAGAACGATTGGATACTTTCTCCCACTGTTTAAACATGCTACTTTTTCAGAGGAAAAGGAATGGCGAATTATTGTGACGAACTCCAAGAGTATGTCGTATCAGCATGAACTCAAATTCCGTGCACGAGATAATATTATTTTGCCATATATTGAGTTAGAGACGCATAACAAAGTACTTCAAAATGACAATAGGCTTCCTGTCAATCAAATCATTATCGGTCCTTCCGGAACCAATGAATTCACAGCAAGAAGTATCAATTATTATTTGAAAAATGTAGGATACCCAACTGTTCCTATTAAACTATCGCATATTCCTTATCGATAATAAGAAAAACTAAAGCGTCTATACTAGCCCTGAACATTGTTGAACAGCTGACAAGTATGTAGCAGATTCTTTTTTTATAACAAAGTGAAACCTATTACAATGTAAAAGCGTAAAAATGTTATTAAAATCAAAGGAGAATGTATATGTCATTTTTCAATAAAGTATTAGCAAGTGTAGGGGTTGGCGGGGCTAAAGTAGACACGAAACTAGAAAAATCAGAGTTTACTGCTGGAGAAATCATGCAGGGTGTAGTGGAAGTCAGTGGCGGAAATTTAGAACAACAGATTGATGCGATTTACTTAACGGTAAATACAACATATATTCGTGAATCGAATGATCGAAAATACACGGATGTAGCGGCCATTCAAAAATTTAAAGTTACTGAGCCCTTTACAATTGAAGCAAATGAAAAGAAAATAATTCCCTTTTCGCTAACGCTTCCTGAAGATGCACCAGTCACTTATGGTAACACCCGTGTATGGGTTAGCACAGGGTTAGATATCAAAAATAGTGTAGACCCTACAGATAAAGATTATATTAACGTACGGCCAACAAAACTAGCTACACATATTTTAGAAGCGATTGAACAACTTGGATTTAAATTACGGAAAGTTGAATGTGAGAAAGCCTCTTATAAATTAGGCAGTCAATATCCATTTGTACAAGAATTTGAATTTGTTCCGGTCAGCGGTGCCTATAGATCAAAACTTGATGAGCTGGAAATCCTATTTCTGTCCCAGTCCTCCCAATCAGCTGACATTTTAATGCAGGTTGACCGAAGAGCAAGAGGGCTAGGTGGACTGTTAGCAGAGGCATTTGAAATGGACGAGAAATTCATTCGATTAACGATCAATGCACAAGACATACCGACTATTAAAGACAAACTACAACGATCAATTGGGATATAGCACTTTATTCCTCCTAACTGCATATAAAATAATAGCACCTCTAACTATTTCAAATGGTTGGGGGTGTTTTTTGATAGTAACTAAGGGCTTAACAGGCTGAAGCCGTGACCACGGAAAGCGTCCGCTCGGAGCGGAAACCAACGGGATGTCTAGGTTTCTATTAAAAAAGAACGAGTGTTTTTTTGCCTGTATTGAGGTTTCTTGACTTGTTTTCAAATACATTGACACTTTAACTAACCAATGGTTATAATATAACCATTGGTTAGTTAAAGTGAAATGAGGTTGCATAACATGAAGAGTAAACAGGAGCAACGTTCAGAAGAAACGAAAAAGTTAATATTGGATTCTGCGGCAAACTTATTTGCGAAAAAGGGGTATGATGCAGTAACAATACGAGAAATTGCAAAGGATGCTGGCTGTTCACATACAGCGATTTATTTATATTTTAAAGACAAAGAAACATTACTTCACCAGCTATCTTTGCCGCCATTGCACGAACTACATCAAAAATTGCAGGATATCTCAAAGGGAGATTCAATATCATCGGAAAGTAAGCTTAAAGAAATAAGTTTAGAATATATTTTCTTTTGTTTAAAAAACCGTAATATGTATGATATTTTTTTCAATGCAAAATCCTCTAGGGTGGATGAAAAGCCTGAATTACAAATCAATCAACTTCGAATATCGATATTTGAACTATTGAAATCTACTATTCAAGAAAATCTCTCCATTTCAAATGAGGAACAGCTTTTAGCATTTTCTCGAATTTTTTATTACCAACTGAATGGAGTATTAAGTACATACTCCTATCAGCATGAACCGCTCGATGTACTAATGGAAAGATTGATACCGACGTTTAACCTTTCGATAGAAGTTTTGCTTATAGGCTTTCAAGAAAAATTAAAGTAAGGGGCAATGACGATGAAGGTGAAAAAGATTTCTGAGCATATATGGAGTTTGAAAACATGGATGATCATTCCTATTCATGTATGGGTAGTAGCTGAAAAGGAAGGCATCACATTAATAGATGCAGGAATGCCGATGATGACAAAAGGAATCATTAACTTTATGGAACAACTAAACGTCGGTCCTTTACAGAGAATCCTTCTAACACATGGACATTCAGATCATGTCGGGGCAGTAAAGGGAATTTTGAAAAAGTATGAAGTCCCAGTGTATGCACATCCAGTAGAAATCCCCTATATGCAGGGTGATGTCGTTTACCCAAAACGTAAAAAGTTGGAGAATAATCTTCCGAAAACAATTGTTAGTCCTTTATTAGAGGACGGCCTAACAAAACTAAAGAAAATGGGGGCACTTACCCCGTATTTCACCCCTGGTCATTCCCCAGGTCATGTCGTGTATTACCATGAACAGGACCAAGTATTGTTAGCTGGTGATTTGTTCACTTCTAAAAAAGGAAAGCTTAAGCAGCCTATGGCTACTTTCACTGCAGACATGGAGCAGGCTGTAGCAAGTGCTAGTATAATAAGCCAACTAAATCCAAAACAACTAGAAGTATGTCACGGAAATACTGTGTTTCAACCTTCCGATCAACTAGAGGAATACGTAAAAAGTATGGAGAGAAAGCTAGGAGGTCAGTAGGTATGATGGTATTCAAATATATAGTATTTGGATTATTTTTTGCTATGGAACTTTTTGCGCTTGGTGCTTTTTCTTACTGGGGCTTTCACATGAACAAAGGCTGGTTCATCAATACTGTATTTGGAATAGGAACACCACTATTAGTTGCAATATTTTGGGGGATTTTCATTGCTCCGAAAGCTACTTTCGCGGTGACTATTCCTATTCGAATATTGCTTCAAATAATAGTATTTGCACTTGCAACCACTGCACTATTTGTGGCAGGAAAAAGTAAACTAGCAATTATTTTTGGTTTTGTTGTTTTAATAGAAATGATTTTAATGTACTCCATAGAGGAATGAAAATATTTAAAGGCCAAAACTATTATGTTGTGGTCTTTTTTAGGTTCCATGGTCTCGTATGTCTGGCACGTCGAACGTAACTGTTGCAAGTGTAAAGAAGAAGGAAATATTGGAAGTCCTGTAGAATTAAAGAACATATAATAGAAGAAAAGAGTGAGTTATTATTTGGTGGAATGGTGAATTTGTTGAAAGTGTAATGGTTCTTATTGGATGGATAATAATTGGATTAATAGCCTCACGTTTATATAAAAGGCAATTAGAAAAGCCTGTGTTTTGGAAAGTAATCATAATTATTCTCGCAGGTTTTTTTACGTTTTCAATTAAATTGGATGTTTTTGGTCATGTAGCACAGATTTCTATTCTTCCTCTTGGAGTATGGATATTATATGCGTTGTTAAGTAAAAATAAAGAAACCTGGCAAAAGTACCGAATGTTTGCATGGTTGGGATTTGGGGCTAATTTTATTTTATTAATACTCTTTTTGGTTGGAGTACTGATAAATTATCTACTTTATCCGCCAGTTGACCCAAGTACATATATTTCAAATGTGGAGGATGCCTATATTATTAATACGCATCCAACGGCACACGAAAGCACTATTCTTAAAGAAAACGCAATAGACTTAATACAAGGTGCTAAGCAACAAAATTACTTCAGTGATAGTTGGTACAACGAGACAGTCATGGAACAAGATAAAACAACTGAACGCTTTCCTTATATGCTAGCGAATACTCTTCCAAAATGGGGAAGTGGGCTTCATACTACTGTTTATATAGAGGAAAAGGGTAAAGGAATATTAATAACTACACAGGATAAGCAATACTATTTTCAGACGGAGCATCCCTTGTTAGAGGAGGGGAATAAATGAAGAAGCCAAAATTACTTGTCTTTATAGTAATTGGTACTATTATAGTTTTTGTTAGTTTCTGGTACTACACTTCGAAACCAACCTCGTTTCCTACGGACAATCAACTAATTGAAGAGATGAGTAATAGTTTTTCGATAGTTTCTAATAGTGTAATTCAAGATACTGTTTTTTTAGATGATCGCCACGTGTTTGTTCCCTTTATTGCAGAGCATGAAATGTATGGGTTTAGTTTATGGGAGTGGAGCAATCGTAAATGGCATGAGGTTTTTGTATCGACAGATGGGGATATACGAGTTTGGAAGATAAATAGTAAGGACCCGACAACTTACCATGCTATTTGGAACTACCCACCTCAAGATCAAGTGAATTATATGAAGTTCTACTTAATAAATAAAAGAGGATTTGAAGTTAATTATGGTGAAGTACACTACGAACCAGGTGTGCAACTAGAGCAAGAGATTACCTTATCAGAGAATCTTTATGGAAGTATGAAACTTTCTAAGGAGTGGGCTTCTGTAATTAATTCGTTAAACGTTTCTCCAACAGCCGCACCGTATTATTTTGGTTGGAACACATACAATAGCTCGGATCAAATTACGTATCCTGAAGGAAATGAAAATGGACGTTCTTCCTCAGGGGGAGGTACACATATTGAGTTTACCCATTTCTTAGAGCAATCTGAACTAGACTAGAATTTGTAATGAATAAAATTAGAATAAAACACACTAATGCAAGCGCTTGCATAATTATTGCGGAAAGATTAAAATAACTCTATTAAGTTACATTTAGGGCGGTGGAAAAATGGGCGAACAAATGAATCCTTGGTGGAAAAAAAGTGTTGTTTATCAAATATATCCAAGAAGCTTTATGGATTCGAATGGTGATGGTGTTGGAGATATTCAAGGGATTATCTCCAAGTTAGATTACATTGAAAGGCTAGGTATAGATGTTATTTGGTTAAGCCCTGTCTATGATTCCCCAAATGATGACAATGGCTATGATATTCGAAACTATCGTACGATTATGCAGGAATTTGGGACAATGGAAGATATGGAAAAGCTCATAGAGGAAGCCAAGAAACGAGGAATTCGTATTGTGATGGATTTAGTTGTTAACCACAGTTCTGATGAGCACGAATGGTTTGTGGAGTCGAGAGCTTCCAAAGATTCTAAGTATCGAGATTACTATATTTGGAGAGATGGGAAGGCTGATCATCCGCCTAATAATTGGGAATCCGTTTTTTCAGGTTCTGCTTGGGAGAAAGATGAGCAGACGGATTCCTATTATCTTCATTTGTTCTCCAAGAAGCAGCCAGATTTAAATTGGGAGCATGAGCCTCTTAGGGAGGACGTGTACCAACTCATGATTTATTGGCTAGAAAAAGGGATTGGTGGCTTCCGCATGGATGTCATTAACTTTATCTCGAAGGATATGAGGCTACCTGATGGTGCTGTTCAACCAAACAAATTATATGGAGATGGAAGCCCGTATTTCATGAATGGACCGAAAATACACTCTTACTTGAGAGAGATGAATGACAAAGTGTTGAGTAAATATGATGTGGTCACTGTTGGAGAAATGCCTGGAGCAACAACCGAAGATGCGTGTATTTACACTAATCCAGACAATAACGAAGTAAATATGGTATTTACATTTGAACATATGGATTTAGATAGTGGACCAAATGGAAAGTGGGACGTTCAACCATTAAAGCTAATTGAGTTAAAAAGAAATTTAGAAAAATGGCAGCATGGTCTTCATAAAGTGGGCTGGAATAGCTTATATTGGAACAACCATGATCAACCACGGGTTGTGTCGCGTTTTGGTAACGATGGAAAATACCGGGAGCTTTCTGCTAAAATGTTAGCGATTTGTCTACATATGCTACAAGGCACCCCGTATATTTACCAAGGGGAAGAGCTTGGAATGACAAATGTGGAATTCCCGAGTCTGGACGATTACCGAGATATTGAAACATTGAATATGTATAAAGAAAAGATGGAGCAGGGAATTTTGCATGACGAAATTATGTCTAGTATTTATGGAAAAGGTCGGGACAATGCAAGAACTCCTATGCAATGGACACCAGATGGAGGTTTTACGACAGGTGCTCCGTGGATCCGAATGAACCCCAATACAAAAGAGATAAACGTCGAACAAGCTATAAATGATTCTTCTTCTATTTTTTATACGTATCAAAAGCTAATAAAACTCAGAAAGCAGCACGATATTATTACAAATGGTAGCTTTCAACTTTTACTTGCTAATCATCCAAACTTGTTTGTTTATAAAAGGCAGTCTGCTGATGAAGAGTGGTTAGTTGTTACAAACTTTTCTGGTCAAACTGAACAACTAGAATGGGAAATCTGTGACGTGCCATCAAAATCACTTGGACTCATTATATCGAACTATGATAAGGTACAGATAAATGAAAAAATAGTAGAAATTCGTCCATATGAAGCCTTTGTGGTCGCTTATAAAAAGGAGATAGAGAATTGAAAAAAGTACTGGGAGTAGACATTGGGGGAACGAAAATACGAATGGGTGTCGTAAATGAACAGGGTGAAGTTCTAGTTGATAAAACGATACCAACTCTGTTGCCTTTATATCCTTACTTAGAGGAACAGGTTCTTGCTATGATGAACGATGTTCCCGACATAGCTGGAGTGGGCATTGGAACTAGAGGGATGGTAGATGCAGCGACGGGGGTCATCACGTTTGAAAAAGAAATGCCAGGATGGCAAGGGACGCCCGTAAAAGCATTACTTGAAGCCGCAACAGGGCTCCCCGTGGAGATAAATAATGATGCCAATTGTGCTGCTCTAGCAGAAGCTAGACTTGGTGCAGCAGCAGGATTCAATCAAGTAGTTTGTCTAACAGTCGGAACAAAACTGGGAGGGGGCATAGTACTTGATGGAAAAGTGATGAATGGGAAAAACGGTGGTGGTGGCGAGGTTGGTCACTTAATATTATATCCAAATGGTATAGTATGCGGTTGTGGCAGACCTGGCTGTAGTGAAGAGTATGTATCTGGAACAGCTATCAAGAGACTTATCCAAGAGGGAAATGTTATCAATGCGGAAACCAATGAATTGGCGAAGCCTCATGATGTATTCCGTTTAGCTGCCAATGGGCATGCCGGAGCAATAGCGGTTCGAGAGCGTTTCCTTTCTGACTTTGCGATTGTTATCTCTAGTCTTCAAGCAGTCCTCGATATGGATTGTGTTGTTATAGGAGGTGGAGTATCTGACTCTGCTGATTTCTGGTGGGAAGAGCTTCTAGCAAAAGTTGAACCATTGAAGCTAAAACCCGTTCAAGTGAGCCGTGCAACTTTTGGCAATGAAGCAGGAATGCTAGGAGCAGCGATGCTTGTAATAGATTCAACAAAATAAGTAAAAAAGTGTGCATATATCATGCACACTTTTTTTGTTTATAAAAAGCTGTAAAAAAATGCAAATAATCTTTTTTTTTTACTTGCATTAAAAAAGGTTAGAGCATATAATAATATTAACAGTTAACTAATTGTTAATTAAAAAGAAAAAGTCATAAAAAATATTAACATAAGTTTGCAACAAGACAGAAGGGCAGGTAGAAATAATGGGAGAATACAAGACGGAAGAAGAAATGCTGGAGAATTACGATACAAACAAATATGAAACACCAGGAGGTTACACTAGCGATATTGCCGTATTTACTATCATTTCAACTGAATTAGAAAAACACAAACCACCAGTAAAAGAATTGAAGCTGATGTTGATACAGCGAGCAGTGAAGGATGCAGAGGGAGAACCCAATGTAGAAGGCGGTAAGTGGGCATTACCAGGCGGATTTGTTCAACCAGATGAAACTGCATTTGAGGCAGCCTCGAGAGAGTTGGAAGAAGAGACTGGAGTAACAGAACTCAAGATAAAACACTTCGGCACGTACGACAAACCTGGTCGTGACAAACGCGCTTGGATTATCTCCAATGCGCATTACGCTATCGTACCTGAAGATCAATTAATCAAACGAAAAGCAGCAGACGATGCATCAGATGTTCAATTATTCACGTTAGAAGAAATTGACAAGTTGGATCTTGCTTTCGACCATGAACAAATAATCAGTGATGCAATTTGGATTATTAAAAAAGACATGGCCCTCACTACATTAGCAAAGAACTTTTTACCAAGTGAATTCGTGTTGTCGGAATTACAAGGCGTATTATTAACTGTATTAGATGACGCATGGATTAAACTAGACGCTCAATTTTTTAGAAAAGCACCGTCTTTACCATTTATAGAAAAAGTAATGGTCAAAGGGGAGTTAAAAAAATCAAATAGATGGTCGAAAAACAAGGCACAGTTATATCAATTTACCGATTTCGATCCTTTCGTTTCCATCTATAACGCAAACTACTAAAAAGTTAATGATTAACAGTTAGGCAGTTAACAATGAATGAATGAAGGAGCGGATGAATGATGAAAAAAGCATTGATAAACATTGATTACACAGTGGATTTTGTTGCAGACAACGGTGCATTAACTTGTGGTAAACCGGGTCAGGACATTGAGGGAGCTATTGTAAAGGTAACCGAAGATTTTATATCGAATGGGGAATTCGTGGTGTTCGCTATAGATACACACCAAAAGGATGACAACTACCACCCTGAATCTAAGTTATTTCCCCCTCACAATATAGATGGAACCAAAGGCAGAGAGCTGTTTGGCAGACTCAAAGAGCTATACGAAAATAATAAAACTAATGCTCAAGTCTACTGGATAAACAAAACTAGGTATTCTGCGTTTGCTGGTACAGACCTAGAGTTAAAGCTTCGGGAAAGACAAATTACAGAAGTTCATCTTGTTGGTGTATGTACTGACATTTGTGTGCTTCATACGGCAGTGGACGCTTTTAACAAAGGGTTTAAAGTAGTCGTTTATAAAGATGCTGTCGCAAGCTTCAATCAGCTAGGTCACGAATGGGCTTTAGGTCATTTTCAAAATAGCATAGGTGCAGAGATCAGATAGAAAAAAGTAGCTGTTACTTAATGGTATTAAAATGAATTGGAGGGTTTAACATGACGAAAATTTATAAAGATGATGGCTTTGCATTACACACCGACCTGTACCAAATCAATATGGCAGAAACTTACTGGGAAGACAATATACACAACAGAAAAGCTGTTTTTGAAGTGTATTTTAGAAAACTACCATTCGGGAACGGATATGCGGTGTTTACCGGCCTTGAAAGAATTGTCGAATACATCTCTAACTTCCAGTTTACCAAGAGTGATATTGAGTACCTTCAATATGAACTAGGGTACGAAGAAGACTTTTTAGCGTATCTTCAAACGCTGAGATTCACTGGAACGATTCGTTCAATGAAAGAAGGAGAATTGGTCTTTCATAATGAGCCTATGCTACGTATCGAGGCTCCTTTAGCAGAAGGGCAATTGATTGAAACAGCTATACTAAACATTGTCAATTATCAAACGTTAATCGCCACAAAGGCTTCTCGAATGAAACAAGTGATTGGTGATCAAACCGCTATGGAATTCGGAACTAGACGCGCTCAAGAGATGGATGCAGCTATCTGGGGAACAAGAGCAGCCTTTATCGGAGGATTTGAAGCAACTAGTAACGTAAGAGCCGGGAAATTATTCGGTATTCCTGTATCCGGCACACACGCTCATTCAATGGTTCAAGCTTATCGAGATGAATATACCGCATTTCACAAGTATGCAAAAAGACATAAAGATTGCACCTTCCTAGTGGATACCTATGACACATTAAAATCAGGGGTTCCTACTGCTATTAAAGTAGCAAAGGAGCTAGGGGATAAGATCAACTTCAAAGCGATTCGACTCGACAGTGGTGACTTGGCTTATTTATCAAAAGAAGCTAGAAAGATGTTAGACAGTGCTGGTTTTGAACAAACAAAAATCGTAGCATCTAATGATTTGGATGAGTATACTATTTCTCAATTAAAGCATCAAGGAGCTAAAATTGATGCATGGGGAATCGGTACTAAATTAATTACTGCCTATGATCAAGCTGCATTAGGAGCAGTTTACAAACTGGTATCCATTGAAGATGATCATGGGGAAATGGTAGATACCATTAAGATTTCAGGGAACCCAGAGAAAGTTACCACACCTGGACTTAAAAAGGTCTACCGCATTATCAATTTGACTAGTAATAAGTCAGAAGGTGATTACATCGCTATGGATGATGAAAAACCAGAACAAGAAGAAAAATTGAAAATGTTCCATCCGGTTCATACGTATATCAGTAAGTTCGTGACAAATTATGTAGCAAAAGAACTTCACCACGATATATTTATTGACGGTAAACTGGTGTACGAATTGCCTGGAATCTTAGAGATCCAACAGGACGTAAAAGAAAACCTATTGTTCCTATGGGATGAATATAAACGCCTTCTAAATCCTGAGGAATACCCAGTCGATTTAAGCCAAAAATGTTGGGATAACAAAATGGCTAATATTGAACAGGTGAAAGAAAAAGTAGAAGAGTTGAGAACGCGATAAAATTATGGCGACTTGAATAATATATGCTTTAGCGTGTCTGTCTCCTTCACATGAAAGAAGCTTTTCAGTTCTATAGAGAACTTATGGATAAACAGCACAACTAATTTTGAATACTTGGAGGAAACCGTATGGCTAAAATAGGGATTTACGGGTCATCTTTCGACCCTATTACAAATGTACATCTTTTTACGGCGAGCACCATAGCGAATCGTTGCAAGTTAGATAAGGTCATTTTTTTACCTTGCTCCAACAAAAGAAAAGACAAAACGATGAAAACAGAGGATGAACATAGGTGGAATATGCTGGAAAAGGCTATTGAATCAGACGAAAAATTCATTTTAGATGATTTTGAAATGAAGCAAGATGCATGGAAAATATCTACCTACGAGACGATGGAGCATTTAAAGAAAATATATCCAGAGGATGATTTATATTTCATTATGGGAGCAGACTTATTAGTAGATATCGGGGATGGTAAGTGGGGTAACGCAGACAAATTGGTGAGTCAAAATAAGTTCATTGTCATGGCTAGAGATGGTATTGATATGTTGAAAGCTATAAGTAGTTCTCCTTTGCTACGCAATAACGACGATGGAAGCACTTTTCACTTAATTGATAAGGGTATCGCCATGGAAATCAGTTCTACCTATATTCGTGATGAATTTGCTATAGGTGGGGAAGCGAAATACCTCTTACCGACAAGTTGCTATAACTACATTAAAGAGAATGAACTTTATGGTTGGAAAAATTCGACCGTGGAAAATTAGATAAAAATAATTTTATAAGGTAGGGCTATGTTGAGGTACGTGGTTACTTTGTACAGAAAAATGAGCTTGATGAAACATTTCCGAGTTCATTTTTTCTTTACTTACTAAAGCATGTAGATACTCTTATTTTCAAGTGCCTTCTTGACTGATTCAAGAGCGTGAATTAATTCTGAGGAAAGAAAATATTTTATGCAGTGAAATAATAAGTGTTTATTAAATATAGAAGCAGAATAGCTCACGAAATTGTATCTTCGAGAGCTCCTACTCTGTGAATAGGAAAGTATCTTTTCTCTAGTTATCCAAAAATGCACTTGCCTGTTTCTAAGATTTGTAGGAGAGTGACGGACAGACAAACCCCATAAGATGACCGATAAAAGGGATGCTGGTTTGATGTCATCATCAACCAGCATCCCTAAAAATTCACTCAGTTATAATACAGCAAGTCTGTCCACTGCCTTCTGAAAACGATAGAAACAGATTTCATCTTTTTGACCATTTTTTCTTGTATAGTAACAGAAAGGGGGGGTTAAGTATTGGTTCCCCCTACCAACCATTAATAACCTGGTTTTTTAAGGATTTTGAAGATATTATTCTTGTAATCTTCCACACCGGGTTGATCAAATGGATTAATATCTAATAAATATGCACTATAGGCACAAGAAATCATATAGAAGTACAACAAATGACCAATATGCTCTTCGTCGATTTGCTCGATGGACAAGGAAACCTGTGGAACCCCGCCAGCTAAGTGAGCGCTAGCAGTTGCTTCATGGCAGGCGTGGTTGAACTTGTGAAGTGTTAATCCACTTAAATAGTTTAATTCGTCGCCGTCGTTCTCTGCTTCAAAAACAGTTAGGTCTTCATTCGTATTTTCGATAGTTAAAAAAGTTTCGAATAACATGCGTTTTCCGTCTTGAATGTATTGTCCTAATGAATGCAAGTCCGTCGAATAGACAACGGATGCTGGGAAAATCCCTTTACCATCTTTGCCTTCACTTTCACCGAACAATTGCTTCCACCATTCTTGGATATAGCGAAGTTTTTCATCAAAGGTAGCCATAATCTCAACTGGGTATCCTGCATCATATAAATGTTTGCGGATAATAGCATACTGAATAGCGCTATTGGTTTTTGTATCTACTGTACTGAATTCCTGTTCCGCATTTCTAGCCCCGGCAATTAATTTATCGATGTTATAGCCTGCTGCTGCAATAGGTAGTAAACCAACAGCAGTAAATACTGAATATCTTCCTCCTATGTCATTTGGCACGACATAGCGCTTATATCCCTTTTCTATCGCAAGTGATAGAAGTGCACCTTTTTCTTCATCAGTTGTCACGATAATACGAGATGTTGCCTGATCTCCATAGCGTTTTTCCATGTATTGCTGTAAAAATCGGAATGCTAAGGCTGGCTCAGTTGTTTTACCTGACTTAGAAATGACATTTAATGATACTTCTTTTCCATCTAAGTAAGACATCAGTTGCTTCAAATATTCCCCACTAACCATATGACCAGCGAAAACAACTTCCAAACCTTCTTTTTTCTCAAATGGTGATGATAGTGCTTCTATTACTGCTTTGGATCCTAAGTATGATCCACCAATTCCAATAACGACTAGCACATCCGAATTAGAACATACTTGTTCGGCTGTTTTTTGGATATCTTGTAGAAAATCGGTACTCATACTACTCGGCCAATCAACCCAGCCTAAAAACTCTGCCCCGGTTGCTGATTTTGTATGTATCCCCTGTTGAATTGCCTCTAATCTATTCGTAACTTCTGGTGTTACAAGTTGTGTAAAGTCCCCTGAAAAATTAACATTAATGTTCATAAGCATCCCCTTTGTATTCCTATGTTTTATAGGACTAATTTTACCATTAAATAGTTAAAAAAACGAGAACTGGGAAATAGAAGTTTTGCTCAGTTTATAAACAAAGTCCCCAAACAGTTATTGCTTATGTTTGGGGATAGTTCTAGTTATTGAATTATATTATCGTAAACCAATCCATCATTATCTAAACTAACCAGCTTTAAATGGTTGGACTTTTTTACAAACACACTCTTGTAACCTTTTTGTCCTTCTTCATCCTCAAAGTAAATGACGCGTGTTCCATTATTATCGCTTTCTATATCTGCCTCATATGTAGACAAATCAATATATTGAGCCAATAAATCATACTCGGGAAGATCATTTAACGCATCATTTACTTCCTTTACTATTGGTATTTTTTTTGATTCGGTATCAGTGGATGCATCATCTGAACATCCCACTAATAAGGTTACTCCTAAGAGTGCAGTAAATAGTTTTTTCATAGGAATGACTCCTTTAGTTCGAGTGTATTAATGAAATTAACGTTCACCGCGGTCACTTAGTGGATATTGATTTAATCGATTCTCTACATCTTTCGCACGTATTGATTCACCAGTGCCTTCTAAATTATCTCCATCATAAGATGAGTCTGATTGGGTTTTGGCATATTCATCGTAAACGGTGCCGTAATTCTTATCCACATAAAGGAGAATACCTCCATTTTTCAATTCACTGTAATAGCGTTCAGAATCCTCATCACTAAATCCCATTTGACTAAAAGCTGCTCGTACAGGCTCATCCCCGGTTAAAAATGCCTTGAATTTATCTAACCAGCTGCCCCCAGCAGACTCCAGCTCCACGCCTGTTTGTCCACGGACAATCGAAAGCGATTCCTTGTGATTTGTTACGACATAAATATCTTCTTCTACATAACCTTCTAGTTTAAGTTCGTTGATTTTATCTAGTACTTCCTGTTCTGTTAGAAATGATCCCACAAACTTTTTATGTGCCATTTGTTTATACCTCCATATGTTATTTAGTATTATGTTTAATTTACCCATTAGAGTCTGCCGTAAACAAAAGTCGGTAAATGTTAAAAGAAAGCTCTATTTATTGATGTTTTAAATATAGTTGCACTAAATAATTGCAATTATATTTAACTATTATTATACTAAAACTATAACGTTATGGTTTGGAGTGATCTAATTGGGATCGAAAAACTGAAAATTGGTGAATTAGCAGAGAAAACAGGTATTACTAGACGTACTATTGATTATTATACGACGCTCGGTTTGTTAGAAGCTGAACGTTCTGCTTCGAATTATCGTTACTATCCTTTAGAAACGATTGAGAAATTACGAATAATTGAAGAAAAAAAATCTTCAGGTATGTCTCTGGAAGCTATCAAAAAACAGTTTGAAAAGGAACAAATAGAAGAAGTAGATATTCAGGAGCTACGCTTACAGATGCAGTATTTGGAAAAAGAAGTTTCTCATTTGCTTGAGCAAATTAATACAGAAGAAGAAACTACACAACACAATATCAAACAAAAGATCTCAACTGAAAGCGTTGCTCTTATGCAATCTTTACTTCTACTTATCACATAGGAGGTGAAGTCTTACTACTATAGTAGTAAGACGACTTATTGACCGTATTAAATTTAACGATATTTATTATTTTACTAGCATTAACTGGATTTTTCGTTGCAACAGAGTTTGCCATTGTAAAAGTTCGACATTCGAGAGTTGATCAGCTAGTGGCTGAAGGTCGTAAAGGCTCACTTGCAGCAAAACATGTAACCACACATCTAGATGAATACTTATCAGCTTGTCAGTTAGGGATTACTGTAACTGCACTTGGTATTGGTATGGTAGGTGAATCGACATTCGAATTTATTTTGCATCCTTTATTCGAAAGTATTGGTATTAGTACAGATAATATCCACTACTTTACAATTGGTGCCGCATTTGCCATTGCAACATTTTTACACGTGGTGGTGGGTGAATTAGCACCTAAAACGGTCGCGATTCAAAAGGCAGAAGCGGTGACTCTTGTTTTTGCTAAACCAATAATGATTTTCTATAAAATTTTGTATCCATTTATTTGGTTCTTAAATGGTTCTGCGCGTGTCTTAGTAGGTCTATTTGGTATGAAGCCGGCTTCTGAACATGAATTGTCTCATACAGAAGAAGAACTGCGCCTATTACTAGCGGAAAGTTACAAAAGTGGTGAAATTAATCAAAATGAGTTGAAGTATGTGAATAATGTATTTGAATTTGACGATCGTATTGCTCGTGAAATTATGGTGCCTCGTACTGAAATCATTGGATTTGAAAAAAATGCAACATTCCATGATGTGCTTACACTCATTTCAGAAGAACGATATACGCGTTATCCTGTTTATGAAGGAGATCGAGATAATATTATCGGGTTTATAAATATAAAAGATTTTTTAACGCAGGGGATGAGCAACCGTGTCACTGCTGAAACGTTTACGATAGAAAGATTTACAAACCCTGTCATTAATACGATTGATACGACTCCGATTAATAATTTGTTATTGAAAATGCAAAAGGAACGTACGCATATGGCAATTCTATTGGATGAATATGGAGGTACGTCTGGTCTTGTAACAGTAGAAGATATTCTAGAAGAAATCGTTGGAGAAATTCGTGATGAATTTGACGAAGATGAGGTTGCGGACATTCGTAAACTAAAGGATGACCATTATATTATCCATTCAAAGGTATTGATAGATGATGTAGCAAAACTTTTAAGAATTGAGTTAGAAAATCCTGATATTGATACTATCGGAGGTTGGTATTACACACAAGATATGGATCTATTAATGGATAATCAGATTGAGCTTAATGGATACAACTTCTCTATTTACGAAAAAGAAGGGCATCAATTACATTTTATAGAGGTCATTAAAATAACTTCTTAATTCAATAGGAATGACGAGTAAGAGCGAAACCTCCGCTACCAAAGCCGAAATATTAGGAAAAGCCTTAGAAACCATTGGAGTTTCTAAGGCTTTTATTTGAGAAAAGGTCGAAAGTTTAGGTATATGCTAAAATAAAGTAAAACAAATTATGCGATCAAAAGATATTCTTGATTTAAGGATCGAGAAAGGATATGCAATGAATTTTTCGATGAATGAAGCAAAAATAAAGAAATTATGTGGTGTAACAGCCTTTAAAAAAGGTAAATCCTATTTTCAAGCAGGAAAAGTGCAGGTTCAATCTTTTCAACCAAATGAGTCGATCATCAAAGCCATTGTGCATGCAGTAGATGATGTTGAGGTCATGGTGGTGGCAGATTCGGATGGTAAGGTAGGAGGTACTTGTACTTGCCCACCGGTTGGTTTTGTTAAAACGTATTGTCATCATATTGCAGCGGTCCTATTTGTAGTAGAAGAAAAGGAAACAGAGGAACGTTTAGCTACAAGAATGCTCGATTTGTTTGAAAGTAGTGCAGTGCATCCAACCGCAAAGCAGCTGCATTTTGATGAAAGACAGTCGTTACATGTCGAATTTATATGCACTCCATTACCATTAGTAGCAGGGGATAATGGGTTTGGCATTCAGTTAAATGTAGGTCCAAATAAGTTACATAGTATTTCTAACGTTAAGGATTTTCTTCGAGGTATTGAAAAAAAAGAACCATTTGAATATGCACCAGGACAGTACTATGCGCAGGAAATCTATAGCTTTCCAAAAGAAACTGATACAGTTCTTCAACTATTGCTAAAAGGTCAGCACGAGCAAGTAGTACAATCAGATATTTTACTCATTTCAGCATCGGATTGGGACCAACTACTTCCTTTATTAACTAATGTACCATTGGTTAAATTCAAGCACGAAGGAAAAATGTATGATGGTGTACACTTCGGAAAAGACCTGCCAATCCGTTTTGCCTTTGATGAAACGAAGAAGACCAATTATCAACTAAATGTGGCAGGTCTTGACCGAGTCATAGTATTGAAAGACTATGGATATGCATTTTCAGAAGGTATTTTATATAAACTTCCTCCAGCTGAATGCATTCGACTAGCAGAATTAAAAGAGATGCTCGATCAGTCTGGAAAACATGAGTTGGTCATCTCGGAGGGGCAAATAGATCATTTTATGGAGAAAACCATACCTGGGCTTATGAAGCTCGGATATGTACATATAGCAGAATCTATTTCCAAAAGAATCGGAGAAACTCCACTTCGAGTAAAGCTGTTTTTGGATCGTGTTAAACATCGAATTCTCGCTGGGCTGGAATTCCATTACGGGCATCTTGTTATCAATCCTTGTGAAGAAATAGAACAAGAGATCATGCACTACCCTGGAATTAGACGGCAGTTGGATAAAGAACAACACATCATCGATCTATTAAGAGAGAGTGGGTTTACGCAAACACCGGGTGGTTTTTTCTTATTTGATGAGGAAGCAGAATATCACTTTTTGTATCACGTAGTTTCGAGTATGGAGAAATGGGTCCAAATATATGCCTCGACTGCGGTGAAGATGCGTGTCCAAAGGGGATATATAGGCCCTAGGATAAGAGTTGAAGTGAAGGAACGGACAGATTGGTTAGAGTTTAAGTTTGATCTAAATGGCATTCCGGAAAAAGAAATTCAACGGCTTATGGCCTCTGTAGAAGAAAAACGCAAATTTTACCGTATTCCAAATGGCAATTTAGTATCGCTGGAAACACCTGAGTTTCAGGCGTTATCAAACTTTATGATCGATATGGGGATATCGAGTGATACTATTCAAGAAGAAATTCGTGTCCCGCTAATAAAGGGAATGCAAATAATCGACTCTTTAGAGCAAAGTGAAATTGTAGATTCTGGTGAAAACTTTGCCAAGCTTATGAAAAGTTTAAATGATCCAGAGAATATAAACTTAGATGGACCGATTCCTTTGACAAATATTCTTAGAGATTACCAAAAAGTGGGTTTCCGTTGGTTCCAGCTACTAGCAAAATATAAATTTGGTGGAATACTGGCCGATGATATGGGTCTTGGAAAAACGTTACAGAGTATTGCATTCATCGAATCGGTACTTACAGACGTTCGTGATCGACAACTACCTGTACTTATCGTATGCCCTGCTTCGCTCATCTATAATTGGAAAAACGAGCTAGAGAAATTTACACCACATATTCAAGTACAAGTAATAGACGGTAACAAGGTCGAAAGAAATGCATTATGGAAATCATCAATAAACACTGACGTTATAATCACCTCGTATCCGTCTTTAAGAATGGATACAGAACTATACCGGAATCGAATTTTTCATACATTGTTTGTAGATGAAGCACAAGCCTTTAAAAACCCGGCAACTAAAACGGCAAGATCTGTAAAAATGATCCAAGCAGAGTATCGGTTTGCACTTACAGGAACACCAATCGAAAATGCATTAGACGAACTATGGTCTATTTTCCATGTAGTATTTCCTGCTTTATTGCCTGGCAGAAGGGCCTTTAGTGAATTAAGTAGAGATAATATTGCCAAAAGAGTACGTCCATTTATATTACGTCGCATGAAAAAAGATGTATTGAAGGAATTGCCAGAGAAAATTGAAACAATGCTCTTTTCCGACCTACAAGCCCAGCAAAAAACATTGTATGCTGCTTATTTGGCAGAACTAAAACATGATACACTGAAGCATTTGAAGAAAGGCAATCTCCAAAGAAATCGTATAAAAATATTGGCTGGCTTAACAAGACTTCGTCAGCTATGTTGCCATCCAGGTCTCTTTGTTGATGGCTACAAAGGAAGTTCGGCAAAGTTTGAACAGTTGATGGAAATCTTAGAAGAATGTCGAATATCAGGTAGACGAGTACTGATCTTTTCTCAGTTTACTCAAATGCTAGGCATAATTAGGGGACAATTGATACGAAAAGGAGCTCCTTATTTTTACTTAGATGGGCAAACACCGCCTGCCGACCGCGTGGAGCTATGTGATCGCTTTAACAACGGAGAAGGAAATCTATTTCTCATATCACTAAAAGCTGGTGGGACAGGGTTAAATTTAACTGGAGCAGACACCGTTATATTATACGATCTATGGTGGAATCCTGCAGTCGAACAGCAAGCGGCAGACCGCGCTCATCGAATGGGACAGCAAAACGAAGTACACATCATTCGTTTAATTGCAAAAGGTACCATAGAAGAAAAAATAAACGAACTCCAACACAAAAAGAAAAGCATGATTGACGAAGTAATTCATTCGGGACAAGATACCCTTTCTAATATGACGGAAGAGGATATAAAAGAGATATTGATGATTGACCCTGTGTAAGAAACATTCATGTTAAATCAAACAATCATGAATGTTTATATTTTCATGTTTGTTTCTTGCACAGGGACTCAATGGGGAGGCGATTATTATATCATTGGATATGGAAACAAAAATTATAGATGATATTATGCATCTAATAGTTTCAAAGTCAATTGAACATGGGGAGAAAATCCCTTCCGAAAATGAGTTCGCAAAAAGATATAAAGTACCTAGAATGACCGTAAGAAATGCACTTACGAAATTAGAAGAACGAGGATACATTTATTCTAAGCAAGGCAAAGGAAGATATTTGAAAGAGGAATCGATGCAGATTCAATTACACCTAACTGGAAAAACAAGTTTCACGGATAAGATGAAACAAGCCGGGTATAAATTAAAAACGGATAATATTGTTTGTGAAAAAGTCGCTTATAATGAACAAATTTATAATAGTTTAAATATAGAGGCAGAGGTAGATGTCTATAAAGTGGGTAGAATTCGCTATATAGATGGGGAACCAATTGCAATTCATTATTCCTTTGTTAGTGAAAAGATGTTTCCGAAAATTTTGGAAGATGGACCAAAGATCGAGTCAATGTTTACTTACTATCGAGAATTGGGTTATAAGAAATTTATAAGTAAAAAAAGCTTGCTAAGTATTACATTTCCCACCTCAGATGAACAACAATTGTTATCTTGTAAAAGCATGGTTCCACTCATTGTAGTTGAAAGTGACTGCATAGATGTCGCCTCCAATAAAGTACTAGAACATACAAAAATACTCTACCGAAGTGATAAGTTCAAATATGATATATCAATGGATTGAAACAGGTAAAGGACGATATTGTCCACTATCTGTTTTTTTTGTTTAAGGCTATGTTTCAAGTTGAATAAAGGATTTATTTTTCTTCTTGAAGTAAAGCATCCGTTAGTGAAATTACTTTACTTCTAGAACAAATGCATAAAAAGCATCCCCATGAGATAAGTTCTCTTCCTTATCATCCATCCACCATACGCCATAAGAATAATAATAAACTCCTTTTCGAGTAGGTGCGGAAAAGCTATTTTCTTCAATCAAGACTTCATTTTCATTACTTTCATTAACCTGCATCAGATGAAATTCATTTGGTTTTGGTTCATATTCCATTAAAAAAGATATTTTCTCTCCTGGATTCACTTTAATAGGCTCTTTCCCCTTCATGAGTTCAACAGGTCCAGCAGTATCAACACATCCATCATTCCAGCAATAAGTACCTAGCTTTGTTTCATAGCTTTCATTTCCAATATTTATAGTGACTTCTGGTGGCTTTTCACCTGATAATCCATCTTTTGAACACCCCGTTATAGTAAAAATAATCAAAACTAATAATATAAACAGACATTTTTTCATAATCCTTCCCCCTTTAAACTGTGTAATTTTTCATCATGAATCTTTTATAAAACTAATCTGCGGTTTTACTTGAGTACGTTTAAAACCAGTTGAGGTTCCATTTTCGAATAAATTTCCCAGTTGAAATTATCAAAATCTATTTTATTGAACTAAACTTTTCGGATCAAGACTGGCACTACCAACATAATTCGCAGGTGAAAACATTAAAGCAAAACAAGATTTTCCAAAGCATGTCTCGTAAGGCAACATGTGCCGACAATGCGGCAATGGAGAACTTCTTTGGCTTACTTAAACAAGAAATGTATTACGGGGAAGAATGATGTCCTACGAAGCGTTACAAAAGAAAATGGAAAAGTATATCAATTATTATAACAACGATCGAATTAAACAAAAACTGGCCGACATGAGTCCGGTAAAATACCGAACTCATGCCAGCCAATTAGCTGCATAAATAAACTCTAACTTTAAGGGATCACTACCCGGATGGCCATATTTTGCTAAAGCATCCGAAGTACAATATTTCACAATCAAATTAAATAAGCCATCGCATTAATATTCAAAATATTAATTCTGTTGCAATTCTTTGAGCGTATACATATACTAAAGTATAATTTAGTAAAAAATAATTTAAATGGGAGGGTGATGTATAAATGAGCCTTTTAGATATTTATTTGCAAAAAAACGGAAAGAAACGGTACGACGTATTCAAAGAAACTGGAACAAGTCAGCAACAGCTTGCGAGTGTGAACAATAAAAATGTAAGCAGTTATTCAGTTAAAACGATACAAGCGATTGCTAAAACAGTCGAGAAGAGGGAGGGGATTGTTTTAGAAGAGTTATTACAGCTAGAACAAGAAAATCCATATTTTGAAGTATTTAATGTAGAAGATTTACTATTAGCTTTTAAAAACAAAGAAAATTATATTGTAATCAAGGGTGAATATAAAAAGGAAATAGATAAATATGCTGAATCACAACTAACAGAAACCGAAACTTTAGGATTGCAATTAGGTTCTGAGGGAATAGTTACTATTTTATCTGAAGCAATACTTCAAATAGCAAACCTATTCAGCGATAAAGATGCTGAGCAAAATAAAATTGAAAGCCGAATCCGAAGGTATAAATTTAAAAGAATAAAAAATGGAGATGAACTACTATTGGTTCTACGTCAATTGGATTATTAATTCCTCCATGAAAAATAAGAGCTCTGTATTAAAATGTTGATACAGAGCTCTTATTATGTCCTTATTAAACTAACCTGCACCTTTAGTTGAACAAGAAAAGAGAGCTGTATTATCAGCTCTACATTTCACTAAAGCACCTCGTTAGTGAAACAAGTAAACACTAATTTTCAACTATTTTATTCTCTGTTCCATTTACAATTCTCTTTATATTTTGTCGATGTAGAATGATTATTGATACGCTTATTAGTAGAGAAAGTGCTATGATAACTTTATCTTCAAATATAAGACTGTAAATGAATAATGCTATACTAGCCAACATTGAACTTAGTGATACATACTTAGTAAATAGCAAAGTTAACAAAAACACAACAAAGCCAACAAAAACACCTAAAGGAGTCAAAAACAAGAAAACTCCAGTTGCTGTCGCCACAGCCTTTCCACCTTTAAAACTAGCAAAAACAGAAAATATATGCCCTAATATGGCTAATAAACCACATACAATAGGGTTAACTGTAGAACCAAGTATTAGGGGAAGTAAACAAGCAAATGTACCTTTTGAAATATCAGCAATTGCAACAATTACTCCTGCTTTTATGCCTAAAACTCTATAAGCATTAGTTGCACCAAGATTTCCACTACCGTAATCACGAATATCTTTCTTATAAAATATTTTACTGATTACTAAAGCAAATGAGATTGAGCCAATTAAATAACTTAGAATCAAAGTTAAAATGTTCAAAGTATTATCTCCTTACAAAGTTTGTTAAGTAAGTATTTCTATTTATTGCACATGATTTCCTGCAATCCTTCTTACATTAACCTACTTCGTTACTTCAATAAGAAAAAGGCTTTACTCCTTCTTGAAGTAAAGTACCTCGTTACTTGAATAACTTATACCAAAACAAAGTGGTTTCAATATTTGGATTATATGACTGCTTTAATGTGTCAACCCCACCTAGTATGAAACCTTGTTTCACATAAAATCTGCACGCTCCAAGATTATCATCTTGAGCTTCCAGGGACATTCCTATAAGTTTTCTTTGCTTTGCCCACTCTTCCGCTTTATTTAAGAGTAACTTTCCAATTCCGTTTCCTCTATATTCTTTTTTAGTAGCAATGTTTTCAATATAACAGAAGCGATTCCAATCTTTTATTATTCTAATTTGTCCTATGCAAGTATTATTCATATAAGCTAAAAACAAAGATTTATCCTCACGGTTTATATATTGTCTCCAATCAAGTTTGTCATCTGGAAAACGTATTTCTCTAGTTTCATCAAAAAGAACTTCTTTATAAGACCATTTTCCTGATTGTAACTGGGGACAACCCTACCATACACTTTAAAATAATCATTTGTCTGAATGATATCCTCAATTAACTCATTTTTTAATGAAGAAATAATGATTTTACTTTCTTTATCCATTTTACAACCTCCCTTCCTATTTCTATTTTTCAGAAAAATTTAGTTAGCACAAACTATAGTTAAACCCTATCCTATTAAACTAACCCTACTTCTTTAGTTCAATAAGAAAAAAGGCTTTACTCCTTCTTAAAGTAAAGCACCCGTTAGATGAACAAGGGGTGTTTAGTTTGGTAAGTTTTCACCCGTTAAAATTTCAATTAAAATACTTGAATTTTCCTTATTTAGTTTAGCGTATGCATCATCTTCCATTACAATTTCGACTACGTCATTATTAGGACTTATCCAAAGTTTATATGACGCAGCTTTAGCTACTATATTAGGATTTTTATACTGAAATATAAACCTATAATCAGCAGGATGTTCCATCTGTACTTTTGCATTTTCCCATTCAATATCAAATACTATCTCTTCCACTTTTTGGACTTCATCATTATCCGAAATTACTTTGAAATCTTTATAATTGTTTTCATCGTCAATACGCTTTTGAACTTCAATTTTTTGTTCTACATTCACTATTTTATTTGAACAACCTGCGACTATTGATAAAAATAAAACAACCATAACGAAAAGTAGTTTATGAGTCTTCAAAATATCCCTCCCATTTCAATAAGTCGTTTTTGACATTAGTTTTGTTACTCCGTTATTCAACTAAACTCCCTCTATAAACATTGAGATATCAACGGTTTACATCACTTCGTGATTTAAGAAAAATATTTTTCTTTCGTTTAATAAACAGAGTCTTGAATTTATAGATTTTATTACCAAATCGAGCGTACGCTTCGCTAAAACTAATGGAAATCATTAGCCTTTTTCTCCACTATGTGATGCACAATGGATCTCTGCGAAACTTATGACGACGTACCCTCCCATGTCTCTTAGCGTCAGTGCGCTTACATTCCTTCGTTCGGTCTATTCATAAGGCAGAGGTCAGCTAAGCTGCCCCGGGGACTCATAGTCTTAGTGTTAGTTATAGTGCCGGCTTCTCCGTGTCATCCTTTAATAGTTCGTTGATTGGAAATGCTTACGCTGCCTCTCCGAGACAGTAAAGATCTTTCATCATAGCTTGCTCGTTAAAATAAACTTTCTTTTTACAAATTCCATGTAATACCTTTAGTAATTTACCACAGAGTACTACCATCGATTGCTTGCCCCGTAAGGGATTTTGTTTCCGTGTTCTGTAGTATTCATGTAAGTGTTTAAACGCTTGGTTGTGACGAATAAGTGGAACAATTACTTTGAAAAGAATATATCTAAGTTTCTTTCTTCCTCGTTTGGAGATATGTTTTTGTCCCTTATGTTGTCCAGAAGAGTTTTCACGTAATGTTAATCCCGCTAGTTTGATGAGTTGGCGTGGATTCTCATAAAGTGAAAAGCTTCCTACTTCTGAAAGTAAGTCTAAAATCGTCGCATCTCCTAGACCTGGAACAGATGCGAGCAGGTCATATTCATTCGTTGTTTTAGCCATTTCAGCTAATTGATTATTTACTTCTTCAATTTCCGTTTCTAATAAACGATATTGACGTAGGAGTGTGGCAATTTCATGTTTGGCCATCTGTGCTCCTTCAGTCAATCCGATTGAGTTAGTCGCAGCTTCAATCAGTAGTTTGGCTTTCGGTAACTGTGGAGCTTTCATACCCCCTACCTGACGGTAGAGAAAGACAAGTTCTTCCGCTGTTTTCCCTTGAAGTTCCTGAGGCATTGGTGTTTTTTCTAGTGCTACAAGTGCCATCTTTCCGAAAGTAGAAAAGACTTGAGTAAATTCAGGGAAATAGCGATCGAGCCAACGTCTGATTCGATTTTTAATACTAGCTAAATCCTCTGTTAACTTGGAACGTAAGGTAGATCCGATGCGCAGTTCAGCTTCTATCTCCTTTAATAAACGAGGGTAGCTAAAGCGACCGTCTTTCATTAAACGAGCGATGACTAACGCATCTTTTTTATCATTCTTCGTCTGTAAATTATCATCCAGTTCTTTCGAACGTTTGACGTGCATTGGATTTACCATAACGAGTGGAATGCCGTATTGATCTAAAAAATAAGCTAAGTTCATCCAGTAGTGACCTGTAGGTTCGATGCCGACGATGACTTCCGTTTTCTGTGTTTCCAGCATCGTTTGTCGAATCTTTTCATACAAAATTTCGAATCCCTCTTTTGATTGATGTACCGCAAAGGCCTTTTCTATCACGCGTCCTCGTTCATCGACAAAGCAGGCGTAATGCACGCGCTTTGCTATGTCTATGCCAACGACGAGTGTATTTTCAGTCACTTGATTAATTTTGTTATTCACTTTAGAATGCATTTAGGAGTCCTCCTTGTAGATGATGGGTCAATGGTCGTTGACACTCAGCATCATACTAGAGGGCTCTTTTTTCTGCAAGACCCCGAACATCTTTCAAACAGGAATGCTGCCCCTTTAGTTTAAGTGTAACATTTCACAATGCATATCGAAGATCAACTTAATATTTTGGACATAAAAATAGACCATCGAAAATGATGGCCATATTTTGCTAAAGCACCCGTTAGCACAAAAAGAAAGGACCAGTCTTTGGTCCTTTCTTTTGGAAATATTCTATCGACCTAAAAAGCCAACTATTTTATCTTCAGCATAAATAGCATATGGCTTTAATGTAGTCTCAAACTTTGACTGAGCTATCGATATAGCATTGGGCTCCATGACCATTTAACAATTCCCTCTCGGTTCAAATCTATTCGCCCTCCAATTCATTATTTAACTCAATTGCCCTGTTAGCACAACATCTTTACAACTTAACTTTGACGAAATATTCAGATATTATAGATAAAGACCATCAATTTGATGATTCCTTTTTACTCTTGCGTCGGTTAATATTGCTAGGAGTGATATTTTCCCATTACTCTATATTTATTGTACCTATGATTGGTTATATCTTCAGCCGAATAAGTGGAAAATTCAAGTAATGAGTTTTTAATAACTTTTCTTACTGCCAATACTTGTTTCTCAAGGTTATTATGTGCTCCACCTTTTACCTCAGGGACTATTTCGTCAATTACACCTAACTCTTTTAAATCATTTGCTGTAATTTTCATTATATTAGCAGCTTCCTGTCCTTTTGTGCTATCTCTCCAGAGTATAGTTGCTGCAGATTCAGGAGCGATTACAGAGAACCAAGTATTCTCCAACATATGTATATGATTTCCAACTCCTATAGCTAAAGCCCCTCCACTCGCACCTTCTCCAATAACAATACAGATTATTGGCACTTTTAGCCCAGCCATTTCTATAAGGTTTTCTGCAATTGCACGTGATTGCCCTCTTTCTTCTGCCCCTTTTCCTGGAAAAGCACCTTTTGTATCAATGAACGTAATTACAGGTCGGTTAAATTTCTCAGCTTGTTTCATCAGTCTTAGTGCTTTTCTATAACCTTCGGGATTGGGCATTCCAAAATTTCTTTGTATATTTTCTTTTGTATCTTTCCTCTTTGTTGCCCAATTATAGTGATTGGAATTTCATCAAAAAAGGCAATACCACCAACTATTGCTTGGTCATCACCAAAATAGCGGTCTCCGTGTAATTCAATAAAACCATCAAATAATAATGGAATATAATCTAGGGTTGTTGGTCTTTTAGGGTGTCTGGCAATTTGAACTCTCTGCCAAGGTGTTATATTACTGTAGATTTCTTCTTCTAATTTTTCAAGTCTTTGTTTTAACATATTAATTTCAACTGATAAATCAACTTGGTTAGTCTCCGCTAAATTTTGCAGTTCGTGAAGTTTTTTTCTGAGTTCAACCAATGGTTTTTCAAATTCTAAATAATTAATTATTTGACACACCTCCTGTAATAATGATTATTTATATATTCAATATTTATTTGGAATTACCTTCTAATAATTAGTTTGTTTTTGAGTTATTCTTATTCAACTATCCTGCTTCTTTAGTTCAAAAAGAAGAAAAGCTTTACATCCTCTTGAAGTAAAGCACCGGTTAGCTTAAAAATAAATTAGTGTACTATGAATTTGAACTTAACGTTATATTTTCAGACTCTTCACCTTCTATTGTTAATGTTATCTTAGACGAAGAGGGAGTCTTAGTTTCCAATTCAAAAACATCTTCACCATAATAAATACCTTTTTTATCTAATTCTATCTCACCTATACCCCAACCTAAGAAGTCTGGACTTTCTACAGATAAATTAGGTATAATTAGTTTTTCAGGTTTTTCCCCTTTATAAGTTATCTTTACACTCTGAATCTCTTTTCCAAAAAAATCGTATTTAGTAATTAGTTCGCCATTCCAATTTTCGCCTTCGCCTTTGAATGTAAAACCACTATTGTTTTGACAAGAAACTAACAACAAAATTAAACAGATGATAAAAACGTACATAGAAATTTTCTTCAATGTAAGATACCTCCCCTTTTGGTTAACTATTCGGTGTCTTTCCAAAAACTCCTTCTTAAACTAACCTGCTGCTTTATTTCAATAAGGAAAAATGCTTTACTCCTACTCGAAGTAAAGCACCCGTTAGCCATTCATGTAGCGCAAAACCAGCGCTACACCACAGAGAATGAAAATGGGAAAAACGGGTATAGGATACTACGGCTGGCGAAGAAGGTCGATCAACTATGGTGCCATTGAGCCCATCCGTTAGTCTGACTCCAACGACCACGGTGCATCACAGACTGTCGCACTCTATACGAGTAGCACTCATGGGAGATTAATCCTACTCTGGTTATTGCACCAGCCTGCCTTTATTCTAACAAGAATGGAGTTGATTCTTAATTTACCTTTCAACTTAATATAAACATTCTGAAGGCTCAGCCTTTTTTTAAAAAAAGCTTATTCTGAGTCTCTTTTGTTATGCAATTTTGTATATTTTGAGCATTTTTTAATTTTCATGGGAGTTTAAGTGTAGCATTTCACAAACTAAAACCACCTCACGAAAAATCATCCCAAGCCTCTAACATAACCTTGTTTAAAAGAAAGTATATAAAAATGTAGCGTGAAAACAAAGCTGCCGGGAATGGAAAGAATGACTAATACCACTGATTTTCGTTTCAGACCGACGCGATGAACCTTCCCCGCCACTTCGCGTTCCATGTGAATTTTCATCTGTCTCCCTTATCCCGCCCTTCGCTACAATCAACGCCATATCTACGTTCCAGTTCTTGAAGGACTGGGCGTTTTTTTTTTTTTTTGCCTGGTTTTCTTACATAGAAGAAATCGTATTTGTTCATTAATTATTAAGAGCATTTACGAAACATTTACGATACCTTAAAACACTTGCACTTGGCGACAAGTTAAGATGAATTTGCAAAGGAGGATTCATGCATATGAAAAGAAAAAGAAGAACCGAGATTCTCATTCAAGGTGATGTCCAGTTGGCGCAAAAGTTGGCGGAATCCATTGTAGATACTTATGAATGTAGAGAAATTGTAGCTCCTCAATACGGATTGACCATGATTAAAATGCGAGAAACAGCAAAAAACTCACTATTTTATATAGGAGAAGTCTTAATAACAGAAGCAAAAGTAGAGATTAATAATCGTATTGGCATAGGAATTGTTGTCGGCATGAAAGACAAGCTTGCACAACATTTAGCGATTATCGATGCTGCATATAAAGCAGAATTACCTGAAACCATCACGTGGGAAACCTATTTAATAGAAGCAGAAAAGCAAATTATAAAAGAACGAGCAAAAAAGCAAGCAGAGCTTTTTGAGACAAAAGTTAATTTTGAAACGATGGAAGTCTAAATAACCAATAGGAGAGATAGTATGACGTTTGATCAAGTACATGATTTGCAGCAAGTTTACAGATTAATATTGCACAGTATGTCTAGACCAGGCACCATTTCGTCCCTAACTGATATAGCAGAGCGTGTAGATATGAATCTTCCTTGTTACGACGCAACTATTTTAAGTGCCATGACATTTTTTGATGCAGAAACTACATTTCACATTCTTTCAGAGGATCAGCAGGAGTTAATCGAGAAAATTTCAGAATATACATCTGCAAAATATGCACCAATTAACGAAGCAGACTTTGTCATTGTGCTGCGTGAAGATACAGAAACAGCTATACAAAGTGCTATTCAAAATTGTAAAAACGGCACCCTCATTGATCCTCAGCTATCGTCAACTTGGATTATTGAAAGCACGTTATTATCTAGTGAAGGTGAATTGACTTTGAGAGGTCCTGGAATTCAGGAAACAGCACAATTGCATACAAGCTTTGATCACTCGGCGTGGCATGCGAGAAACGAAAAAACGAAAGAATATCCACTAGGTATTGATTTGATTTTCACAGACGAAAACGCTCAAGTAGTCTGCATTCCTAGAACAACATCAATCAGTGTTATGGGGGTGAGCTAATGGGATACGTTCCGGTAAAAGGCGGCACGCAGGCAATTGACGCATCTATTCAGCGCATAAAGTTTGAACGGTTAAAAGGTCAAGAAATAATTGATGTAGAAACGATTATGTCGACTATGCGGGGAATGGTTGATCAAGTTATGTCAGAAAGTAGCTTGTATTCTCCATACTTGGCAGCACTTGCGATCAAGCAAGCGGAAGGAAGTATGGAAGAAGCAGTATTTCTTATGAGGGCTCATCGTTCGACTTTGCCCCGTCCTTATTACAGTCAAACAGTTGAGCCTGAAAAGATGTTTGTAGAGCGTCGTATTTCAGCAAGTTTTAAAGATATCCCAGGTGGACAATTATTAGGAGCAACGTATGATTACACACACCGCTTACTAGATTTTACATTAATAGAAGAAAATCTAGAAGATAACCTACAATGGCTACAAAATTATCAAGATCAATTAAAACAAATTGAAGCTTTAGACGAAGTAAGCTATTTTCCTAAAGTAGTAGATTACTTGCGAGAAGAAGGACTTTTTGAAACGTACAAGGCAGACAATACCCCTCCTATAGATGTTACAAAGCGAAGTTTACAATTTCCAACAACGCGTAGTGAGAGGCTTCAAGTTCTAACAAGAGGACAAACTGGTGCAGTTACTTCACTAGGCTATGCATCATTAAGAGGATATGGGCAGGTTCACCCAACTGTCGGAGAAGTTAGAGTAGGATTTGTCCCAATTTATGTGCAGCATCCAAATGAGATGGAGCATAGTGACGAGGATGAGTTTTATATTGGTGAAATTAAAGTAACCGAAGTTGAGTCTTTTGTTCCAACGAACGTGAAAAATGAAAATAACGAATATGAACTGGAATTTGAAATTGGATATGGCATTTGTTATGGGCAAAATGAAACGAAAGCTATCGCTATGAGCATTTTAGACCAATGCCTGGAGCACCCAGAATCAGATTTTCCAACACATGATGAAGAATTTGTGCTATTGCATATAGATTCTGTAGAATCCACAGGGTTTATTTCCCACTTGAAGCTACCGCATTATGTGACGTTCCAATCAAAACTCGATAGTATCCGTCAAGTGAAGAAAGGGGGGCAATCAGTTGAAAGCTAATACCCATTTTGCATTTTTCGATGAAGGATCTAAAAAAGAAATTCGCCGTGCAATCATGAAAGCTGTAGCAATACCGGGTTATCAAGTGCCATTTGCTTCAAGAGAAATGCCCATTGCACGTGGTTGGGGTACAGGGGGATTGCAAATTACCCTTTCCATCATTGGTAAGTCGGATGTGCTGAAAGTAATTGACCAGGGTGCAGACGAATCTGTAAATGCAGTTAGTATAAAAAAGTTAGTTCATGAAACCACTAATGTAGAGCTAACAGAGGAAACCTCAGAAGCAACTATTATTCAATCAAGGCACCGTATACCAGAAGTTCCCTTAACAAAAGATCAAATTATTGTCTTACAAGTGCCGACTCCAGAACCACTTCGAGGCGTGGAAGAAAGGGAATTTGTGACGAAAAGAATGCATTCAGAAGACGATTATAGCGGTGTTTGGCTCATGTTATTTGAACAAATCATGAAATACGGAAGGACGGCAACATTTGCAGATCACCCTGTTTACGTAAATGGACGATATGTTATGGCACCAAGCCCAATTCCTAGATTTGATAACAATAAAATGCATCAATCAGAGTCTTTAATCTTACTTGGAGCAGGGCGAGAAAAGAAAATATATGCAGTTCCACCTTATACGAATGTGGAGTCTCTAGCTTTTGAGGACTATCCATTCACTGTGGAGTCCTTTGAAGGTCATAAGTGTCACCTATGTGGTTCAACAGATATCTTTTTAGATGAAATAATAGATCAACAAACAGGGGAAAAGAGTCATCAATGCAACGACACTAGTTTTTGTATGGATCAATTGAATAGGAAAGAGAAAGTTGAGGTGCAAACTAGCTATGCATGAGAAGCCAATACTCCAAGTAAGGAACCTGGGGAAGCAATTTGGAACGGGGTGCAAGGATTGTTCTGAACCTATGAATAGGAATTTAGAAAAAAACTTCTGTAAGAGTTGCGGGACAGTTTATGCATGCCAGGATATTTCATTCGATTTGTACCCAGGAGAAATTTTAGGAATCGTTGGGGAAAGTGGAAGTGGCAAATCTACGATGATGCAATGCTTATACTTCGATGCAGATGTTACTTCCGGAGAAGCGTATATTAGTGATTCTATATTAGCGGGGCAGAATGTTTTTGAATTATCCTCCCAGCAAAAGCGCTCTATCCGTAATCATGTATATGGAATGGTTTATCAAAACCCTGTCCATGGTTTAAAAATGAACTTCTCTTCTGTCGGCAATATAGCGGAGAAATTAATTGCGGCAGGGAATCGCAATGTTGCAAATATGGAAGCTACGAGTAAAAAACTGTTGAATAATGTGCATATACCTTTGCATCGCATGAAAGAAGAACCGCGAAACTTTTCGGGAGGGATGCAGCAAAGGGTTCAAATTGCAAAGGCGTTGTCGAATAATCCTCCTATTCTCTTTTTAGATGAAGTAACTACCGGATTGGATCTTTCCGTGCAAGCTAACGTGTTGGATTTAATCAAAAAAATCCAACGAGATTTAGGGATTAGTATGATTGTTGTTTCGCATGATTTAGGCGTAATACGTATGCTTGCAGATCGTACCATCGTGCTGTTGAACGGGAAAGTTATCGAAGAAGGTTTAACCGATCAAGTTTTAGAAGACCCACAGCATGAGTACACACAGCAATTAGTTTACTCATTATTATAGAGGAGCGGTGACTTTGTACATTATTCATAATGGGAAAATCATAACAGAAGAAACAATTTTGGAAGGGTATGCGGTTGTAGTGGAAGGTGAAATAATTCAGTCGATAATTCCCCAAGAAACAGTATCTACCTATACCGATGCGCAGTTAATAGATGCAAGAGGGGGATACATATCTCCTGGATTTATAGATATCCATTCGGATTATATTGAGACAATAGCATCGCCTAGACCAACTAGTATGATGGACTTCAATATTAGTTTGAGGGAAGCAGAGAAAATATTGATCAGTCATGGAATCACTACGATGTTTCATTCCCTGTCATTTTATCGAGAAGATGTTTTTACCCATAAACCAATGCGAAATCCGAATAATATTCAGCGAATGGTAGATGCGATCGACGCGACGCATAAAGAACTACATTTAATCCGTCACCGCATGCATGCACGGTTTGAAATAGACAATGTAGATGAAATAGACACGCTTGTAAAAAATATAGAGGATGGCAAAGTCCATCTGTTGTCATTTATGGACCATACACCAGGGCAAGGTCAGTATCGAAATCTTGAAGTATATCGTGAAACATTAAAAGGGTACCGGGACATTTCAGATGATGACGTCAATGTGTTAATTGCAGAGCGGCAAAGTACAGAATTTTTAACAAGTGAAAAAATAAAGGAAGTAGCAGACATTGCGATTTCAAAAGGTATTGCGATTGCATCACATGACGATGACAAAATTCAAAAGTTAGAATTAGTAAAATCCTTTGGAACAACAATTAGTGAATTTCCTATAACCCTTGAAGTAGCAAAGAAAGCAAAGGAAATTGGGCTACATACAATTGTGGGGGCTCCTAATGTGCTTCTCGGCGGCTCACACTCCGGCAATCTGTCGGCGGCTGAAGCAGTTGCAAACGACTGTGTAGATATTCTTTGTAGTGATTATTATCCAGCAGCATTGCTACACGCAATCTTTGATCTGCACGAGAAGCATGGTAATGATTTGCACAAAACGTTTATGATGGTCTCGTTAAATCCTGCTAAAGCAGTAAAAATGGACGATGAGTTGGGCTCGATAAAACCTGGCAAGAAAGCGGATATTTTAGTGATTGAACGTATGGAAGATGGGTATCCGATGCTGACTACAACAATGGTAAACGGAGCATTAATAACGACAACACATTACCGGATTAAATAGTAAATCAAGGAGGTAGTGAAATGACAATGCTAGAAATCAAGGATTTTGGCAAACGATTCACGATTCATCACTTAGAGAAAACAATGCCAGCAATCGAACATATCAATTTCTCTTTAGAAGCTGGAGAGTTCATTGGAATTGTTGGGAAAAGTGGCAGTGGTAAATCGACGATATTGAAGAGTATTTACCGCTCCTATTTACCGGATACCGGCAATATTTTATATAACTCGGCACGTTTTGGACAAGTGGATTTGGCAACAATATCGGAAAGAAAAATGCTTTATTTACGCCAATATGAGATAGGATATGTATCCCAGTTTTTAAATGTTATGCCAAGAACAACCTGCCGCCAGCTTGTTATTAATGCATTACTAGAAATGGGTGAATCCGAGGAAGTTGCTCTGAAGGAGTCAGGAGAGGCACTAACACATTTCGAAATGGATCCAAAACTATGGGATAGCTATCCTAATACGTTTTCCGGTGGGGAAAAGCTGAGACTAAATATTGCGATGGCAACGGTGAAAAATCCACGTTTACTATTGCTAGATGAACCAACTGCAAGTCTCGACCAACAATCTAAAGTAAAAGTCCGTGAAATGATTGAAAAACTGAAAAATAAAGGCACAACCTTAGTTGGAATATTTCATGATATTGAATTCATGGAAGGTCTTTGTGACAAGGTTTACGATATACAGTCAAGACAGCAAACAGTTGTAAAAGAGACGATAACCTATGAAAGCTGATTTACATGTTCATAGCCGCTATTCAGATGGATCGGAACATGCTGAAACAGTGATGAAACTAGCAAGCCTACAAGGTGTCACGCATATTAGTTTTGTTGACCATGACACAGTCAAGGGACTCCCAGAAGTTCTTGCACTTGGTAAAAAATACGGAGTTAAAGTCATACCTGGTATCGAAATCTCCGCCTTTGACTTTAAAAGAAATCGTAAAGTACATGTGCTCGGATATAACTATCATCCTAAAGCAATTCATATCCAAGCTATTTGTAATCCATTGTTAAAGCGAAGGCAAGAACATTCGCTTTGGCAAATACAACAAATAAAAGCTGCTGGATATGAACTTGAAATTGCAGCGATTAAGGAATCTGCAAAGCCATCCGACATAATTTACAAGCAACATATTATGCATAATTTAACGGAAGCCCCTTATACATCTGAAATATATAAAGAGCTATATAAAAAATTATTTAAAGGAAATGGTGTTGCTTCAGGAGATATCCAATACATTGATGTATTTGAGGCAATAGAAGCCATTGTCGGTGATGGGGGAATAGCAGTCATTGCACACCCTGGTCAGCTAAATACCTATGAGTTGATACCCGAGCTAATAGAGGTTGGCTTAGGTGGAATTGAAAGAAACCATTTAGATCACACTGCGGAAGATTATCAAAAGATAGAAATTTTAGCAGAAAAATATGGACTAATTATGACAGGTGGCACGGATTTTCACGGCTCATATGGCGCCACTATTGAAGTTGGAGATATTGTTAGTCCTTTATTTGAAAGATTTAGCTAAATAATACTTGTCAAGATGTAAAGAAGTTTAATAGTCTGCTAAGATACTGTAAATTTCCACAATTGGTAAATAATTTATGTTTCAATATACATGTACGAACAGGTTTTAAATGCACTACCATTTCATTTAGCGAAAAGGAGAATTATTAATGAAGAAAAATTGGTCTATTATCAGTCTGGTTTTAGTGGTAGCTATATTGTTATCTGCATGTTCAGAAGGAAGTGCTGGGGCGAAAAACGCTGAAGTGGATGACGTGATAAAAATCGCTTGGTATCCAAATGAATCGGGTTCGGATATGAAGTCTTCACGTGATGAAATTGGACGAGTAATTGAAGAAGCTACTGGTAAAACAGTGGAACATCAGTTAACTACTGATTATGCAATTGCCATTGAAACATTAATAAATAATAACGCTGACCTTGCTTTCATGGGAGCGCAAGGTTATATCGAAGCTAAAAATGGAAACGATGCTATTCAACCTTTAGTCGTACCAACAGGTGAATCAGGAACATTAGATGACGCATTGTACCATAGTTGGTTAGCTATAAATGTAGATGCACAAGATGATTTCAAGGTAGACGGAGAATTTTCATTAGATAAATTAGAACAAAAAAGTATTTCATTTGTATCAAATAGCTCGACATCGGGATTTGTGGTACCGTCGTCATCCATTATTTCTCACTATGTAAAAAAATCAGGATTTGAAGATTTAGTAGCAGAAGACTTGATGGAGGGAGGCAAGCTATTCTCTCAAGTACTATTCGGAAATTCACATCAGGGTTCAGCAGTAAACCTATTAAGTAACAATTCAGAGGTCGCTGCTTTCTGTGATACATGTGTAGAAAACTACGTAGATGTAGTGGACGGTGAAGCGAACAAAGCAGGGTCTGTTTATAAAGTTAAAGACGATGCCGCAGAGCCTTTTAACACTGTTACAGGGAAAGAATTTTTGTTAATGTCTGTTACACCAGTATTAAACGCACCATTTGCAGCAAATTTAGAAGCTCTAGGTCAAGAGGATTATGATAAATTAATAGAATTATTTACCTCTGATGAAATTGCAAACAATGAAAAGATCTTTGTTCCAAAGGATTCAGGAGAGAGTGGATTATTCTTTAAGTCAGGAAATGAAAGATTCGCGGAAGTAGAAGATGCTTGGTTCAATCCAATTCGTGAACTTTCAAAATAGTAAACAAGGTATTCAAAATAAGAGTATGCATACGTATAAATGCATGCTCTTATTCATTAAATTAGCTAAAGGAGTTTAGATAAATGTCCTTACTTAAAGTGGAGAAATTAGGAAAGTCATATAACGCAGATGCGAAAGTTCTTAACGATGTTAGCTTTGAAGTAGAAGCTGGAGAATTTGTATCAATTATTGGGCCATCAGGAGCTGGAAAATCAACACTATTACGCTGTATAAATCGGATGGTGGAAATCGACGAAGGCAAAGTAATTTTTGATGGTAATGATGTAGGTAGTTTGAACAAAAAAGAACTACGTAAAATGCGTACAAACATTGGCATGATTTTTCAACATTATAATCTTGTCCCACGCTTATCTGTTATCGAGAACGTGCTACATGGTAGATTCGGATATAAAACAACTGTTCAAGGTATATTAGGGAAATTTACAGAAGATGAAAAGGAGCAAGCTTTTTACCTTCTAAAAAAATTAGGAATTGAAGAGCATGCTTATAAACGGTGTGATCAGCTAAGTGGTGGTCAGCAACAACGTGTAGGAATTGCTCGTTCTCTCATCCAAGAGCCGAAAATTGTTCTGTGTGATGAACCAATTGCTTCACTTGATCCCAATGCATCTAAAGTGATTATGGATTATTTAAAATCGATTACGATGGAGCTTAACATTACATGCATTGTGAATTTGCATCAAGTGGAAATTGCACGAAGCTATTCTGATCGTATTATCGGCTTAAGTAAAGGTGGCATCGTCTTTGACGGTGCTAGCTATAGATTATCTACAGACAGTACTGATCTAATTTATGGCACAAAAACGGTAGAAAAAAGACAGTTAGTTACTGTGTAAGGAGTAATCAAAGTGAATGAAAAAGTAATGCGAAACCAACGGAAATGGCAAACGATTATTTTTGCTACGATTATAATCGTCGTGACATATTTATCATCGGATATAACGAACTTTAATATCATTCATGGAATTGCTACGTTACCAAATGCTTTTACTTGGATAGTTTCAAATCTATTTATTACCCAAGAAACGCTAGAAAGGCTCCCGAAAATACTGGAGAAATTAGCGGAAACTATTCTTATGTCTATTGCAGCCACCACAACTGCGACAGTCTTTTCTCTCTTTTTAGGGTTAATGGGTTCAAAAACAACTGGAACAAGTAATTTACTCGGTGCATTTGCTCGATTTATCGCATCGGTGGCAAGAAATATTCCAGTAGTTGCTTGGGCTTTAATATTGCTTCTATCCTTTGGTCAAAATTCAGTGACTGGGTACTTAGCTTTGTTTGTTGGCTCGTTGGGCTTTTTAACAAGAGCGTTTATTGAATCTATCGATGAAGCTAGCCAAAGTGCAGTGGAAGCCTTGAGGGCCACTGGTGCTACCTACTTTCAAATTGTCTATAAAGCAGTTATTCCACAATGTTTGCCTCAAATGATCAGTTGGATTTTGTTTATGATCGAGACAAATATCCGTAGTGCCACACTAGTTGGTATCTTAACCGGTACGGGAATTGGATACTCATTTGACCTCTATTATAAAACCCTTAACTATCATGCAGTGGCGCTTGTTACGCTTAGTATCGTCATTTCCGTTATTATGCTAGAACTGATTTCAAATCATATCCGGAAGGTGATTCTATAATGGAAGTAACATCCACACCGATATACATCAGAAAAAAGTCAAATGGTCGAATTTCGATTAAATCTGGCAACAAAGTAGAACGCGTCATGAAAGCGACAGGGATTGTTCTGTTTGGACTAACTATTTTAGCTTTTATGTCATTTAATTATTCTGGCTTAGATTTAACTAAAGCAATTTCAGAAACAGCATATAATTTGAAGACGATGTTCCTCGAACCCGCTTTGAGTCACTTCACATGGGGGGAGGCATTTTATCAAGTAGGAATTACGCTTGGATTAGCATTTCTTTCGACAATTCTAGGAGCAGTGATTGCCTTCTTCTTGGCCTTGATGGCAGCAACTAATTTATCGAACAAATGGATATCGAAAACAGTACGAATTCTAGTAGCCTTTGTTCGCGCAGTACCAACCGTTTTATGGGTACTAATCTTTGCAATCGCAGCAGGGTTAGGAAGTGAAGCCGCTGTTCTTGGAATGCTATTTCACTCAATTGCATATTTAGTAAAAGCATTTTCGGAGGCTTTTGAAGAAGTAGATAAGGGGATATTGGAGGCGCTTACTGCAACTGGTGCTAACTGGTGGCATACCGTAACTCATGCTATCTTACCCTCGACGTTCACCTATTTACTATCTTGGACATTCTTACGATTTGAAATCAATTTCTCTGTAGCTGTTGCAATGGGAGCCGCAGCAGGTGCAGGAGGGATCGGATTCGAATTGTTTATGGCTTCTGGATTCTACTTTGATATGCGAGAGGTCGGATTAATTACTTACATGATCCTAATCCTAGCAATTGTCTTAGAGTTAACATCTACTAGATTAAAAAGTCGTTATTTCCCAGCTACATCTGTAAAATAACACGTTAATTCAAACAAACATGAATGTTTAAATTTTCATGTTTGTTTTATACACAGGGACACAAAAACCCCAAAATAGTATGCACTGTAAAAAGTGCAGCTGTTTTGGGGTCTTGTATTAGTTTTTAGTATTTTCGTTAGAATTCTCAAACTTAGGAACTAAATCGAAAATTCGTTGGTCTTCAAAAGCATCTATGAGGCGTTCCAACCAGTTGTAATAGTCTTTCATGTATTTAAGCTTATCAATATCTATTTGAACCTCTTCACGTAATTCTTCACTTAGGACCGGATTCTGTAATAATTCTTCAAGTTCTGCCAGTGACTTTTTAATTGCCGCCGTATGCAGTGTGACTGATCTTTGCCATTTAATAGAAAACAAATCGATGAAGCTTTGGTGCCAATCATCTGTCACTTTATATAAATCTTTACGAACTCCCTTTTTCCAGGCACGTTCGACTAACTTTAGTTCGGATAGCGCTCGGACAGAAGTGCTCATACTTGTTTTACTCATGCCTAGTTTTTCTGTCATATCATCTAATGTTAATGGTTCATTTTGAAAAAACATTGTTCCGAATTGTCTACCTGCAGAAGGCACCAAACCGTATAAATGTATGTTTTGGGCAATTGTCTCTATAATTCTCTCCCGTGCTTTATCTATTTTTTCATGGTCCTCCATATACGTTCCCTCCACTGAAATTAGCCTTGTTCACATAATCCAGCTAACTAAATTTAAATGTATTATATCCTTACCCAAAAAGCAATTTTTTTAAATATTTATTGTACAGTTTTTACTGTACAAACAATTAATTTAGTTTAAACTGTTGAAAATTTATGAAGTTCACTCTATAATGAATAGGGTTCGTGTGTTTCGGACGGTGAGGAGTGAAGGCATGAGTGAAGAATATATAAATAAAAAAATAGTAGTAAAAGACGCTACAAAGATTTTTGGTAAAAGTAGTGGTCGTGCAATACAGTTGCTGAAAGATGGTAAATCAAAAAGTGAAATTTTGAAAGCAACTGGTGCAACTGTTGGAGTGAAACAAGTATCCTTTGATGTCAATGAAGGTGAAATTTTCGTCATTATGGGTTTATCCGGAAGTGGTAAATCAACATTAGTTAGAATGCTTAATAGATTAATAGATCCAACAATGGGCAAAATTTTACTAGATGGTAAGGATATTGTTCAGATGAATAAGGAACAACTTCGTGATGTAAGAAGGAAGAAAATTGGAATGGTATTTCAAAATTTTGCCCTCTTTCCACATAAAACAATTGTTGAAAATACAGAGTATGGCTTAGAAATCCAAGGGGTTTCTAAAAAAGAAAGAAACGAAAAAGCAATAGAATCTTTAAGACTTGTCGGTCTTGCAGGATACGAGGAACAGTACCCGAAACAACTAAGTGGAGGTATGCAACAGCGTGTTGGTCTTGCTAGAGCACTTGCGAATAATCCAGATATTTTGCTTATGGATGAAGCGTTTAGTGCATTAGATCCGCTTATTCGAAAAGATATGCAAAATGAGCTGCTTCAGCTTCATCACGATATGCAAAAAACAATAATTTTCATCACACATGATTTAGATGAAGCCCTTCGCATTGGTGACCGTATAGCACTGATGAAGGACGGGGAAATTGTTCAAATTGGATCTCCTGAAGAAATTCTGATGAGTCCATCCAATGAGTATGTTGAAAGATTTGTGGAAGACGTAGATTTATCTAAAGTACTAACTGCTGGTCATATCATGAAAAAAGCCGACACAGTAAAAGTTGACCGTGGTCCTCGTGTAGCACTTCGACTGATGAAACAATTAGGTATTTCTTCTATATATGTAGTAGATAATGCGAATCGCTTATTAGGAGCTGTTACAGCGCAAGATACTGTAGCTGCAATCGAATCAGAGAAATCACTGAATGATGTCATTATTTCTGATCTTCCGATGATTTTACCAGATACGGTTCTCACAGAGTTATTTGATGTTGTCTCAACAGCAAGCATTCCTGTAGCAGTTATTAATGAAGAACAAAAGCTGCAAGGAATTATTATACGCGGTGCACTCATAGGTGCATTATCTGGCGATAATGAGTTCATTAACAAAGATGGAACAGTGGATTCCGCAGAGCAACCTATTACGGAGGTGATTTAAGATGAATGAACTATTACCTCGCCTACCTTTTGCCGATTGGATTGATACTGGAGTTGATTGGTTAGTAGATACGTTTGGAACAGGTCTAGACGGTTTTGCTGATGTACTAGAAGGAGTAGTAGAAGGTTCAGTGGATATATTGGATTTAGTTCCTTCTATATTATTAGCTTTCATCTTTGCTTTAATAGCGGGACTAATTTCTACGAGGAAGATTGCCTTCTTCTCGCTGATTGGCCTTTTATTCATCGATTATTTAGGATATTGGTACCCAATGCTTCAGATGCTAACGTTAGTATTGACTTCAGTCATCTTCGCGCTAGTGATTGGTATTCCTATAGGGATTCTTAGTTCTCAAAAAGCGGGTGTTCGAAAGGTAGTAAATCCAATATTGGATTTAATGCAAACAATGCCTGCGTTCGTCTATCTAATACCGGCAATTTTCTTTTTCAATATTGGGGTCGTACCGGGAGTTGTAGCATCGGTAATTTTCGCAATGCCTCCAACAATTCGTTTAACGATGTTAGGTATTCAGCAAGTACCGAAAGATTTAATAGAAGCAACAGAAGCATTTGGCTCAACGACGTGGCAGCGGTTGATTAAAATCCAGATTCCACTAGCGAAACCTACGATTATGGCAGGGGTGAACCAAAGTATAATGCTATCCCTATCAATGGTTGTAATAGCTTCGATGGTAGGTGCACCGGGGCTTGGTGAAGAAGTTTACCGTTCTGTTACACAATTGAAAACAGGAGTTGGCGTAGAAACTGGACTATCTATCGTAATCGTTGCGATTATTTTAGATAGAATCACGCAATACGCTGGAAATAGAAAGAAAAAACTAGGGGGAAATACAATATGAAATTAGCAAAAAAGTTAACAGGTCTAGGAGCAGTTGCATTACTTTCACTTGGGTTAGCAGCATGTGGGGATACAGAAGAGAAAAATGATTCAACATCTACGGATTCAAATGCAAGTTCAGTTGGAGAGTCACTTGACTACAAGATTACAGGTATTGATCCTGGAGCTGGAATTATGGAAGCAACAGAAAGAGCTATTACAGATTATGAATTAGATGAGTGGGACCTGGTAAGTGGTTCAAGTGCTGCAATGACAGCATCTCTAAAAAAAGCATATGATGCGGAAGAGCCGATTGTCGTAACAGGTTGGACTCCTCACTGGAAATTCGCTGAATATGATTTGAAATATCTTGAAGATCCAAAAGGTTCATATGGTGGGGAAGAAGAAATTCACACAATTGGTCGTACTGGATTACAAGAAGAAATGCCAGAAGCTCACCAAGTCCTTTCCAATTTCAACTGGTCAGAGGATGATATGGGTGAAGTTATGATTGCTATTAAAGACGGTGAAAAACCAGAAGTAGCTGCACAAACTTGGGTAGATGCAAATCCCGAGAAAGTTGCAGCATGGACAGATGGTATTGAAAAAGTCGACGGCGACAAGATTAAACTTGCATATGTTGCATGGGATAGTGAAATCGCCAGTACAAACGTTATGAGCATCGTATTAACAAGCTTAGGATATGACGTAACAATGCTTCAAGTTGAAGCAGGTCCAATGTGGACAGCTATTGCCGACGGTAGTGCAGATGCATCACTTGCTGGATGGTTGCCATTAACACATGCTACGTATGCTGAAAAATTCGATGGTAAATTTGAAGACCTTGGCACAAGCATGACAGGTGTAAAAATTGGCTTGGTTGTTCCAGCATATATGGACATCACATCAATTGAAGATTTGAAAAAATAATAAATATAAACAAACCCCTGGAGCGAGTAAAAAACTTGTTCTGGGGGTTTTTAGTTTGTCCCTGTGTAGGAAACATTCACGTTAATTCAAATAAACGTGAATGTTTCTATTTTCATGTTTGTTTCTTACACAGGGACTAAAAAAAGACAATGAAAAAAAATTTCACTATTATTTAATATTTATAGTATAATATTTTAAATAACTAAATTATCCGTTATTTCTGATTATTGGGGGGTGGGTAATGCTAAAAGAGTATATTCAAAAATTTGTTGATGAAAAGAAGATTCCAGGTGCTGTCATACACGTACAACGTGATGACGAAGTTTTGTTTCATCATAGCTGTGGTGGATATAAGGCTAGAGATGGCAGCTACCATTCTATTACAAAAGATACTATTTTTGATGTTGCTTCTTTAACAAAAGTAATAGCAACCTTACCCTCCATCTTGGTGTTACTGGCGAAAGGCGAAATAGCATTAGAGGATCCTGTGCAGAAATTTTTACCTGACTTTCAATACGATTCTGTTAGCGTTTATCATCTTCTTCATCACAATAGTGGCTTGCCAGCGGATTTAACCCCACCGGTTCAACGAGGTGAGAATAGAAATATACTGCTCGAGGTTTATCGGTCAAGGCTACAATATGTGACGGGAGAAGCAGTGGTTTATAGTGACTTAGGCATGATTTTACTAGGGGAAATCATACAAAAAGTATCTGGTAAATCCTTAGATAGGTTTGTAGAAAGTGAAATATTTCAACCTTGGTTGATGGATAACACGTGTTTCAATCCATCGAAGGAACTTCTGCCCATTATTGCCTCTACTGAAATGGTTGAGGAGCAATATGTACAGGGAGAGGCCCATGATGAAAAGGCATTTTTGTTATCAGGAGTTTCCGGAAGTGCTGGACTATTTACCAATGTAATGGATTTAGTACAGTACGCAAAATTTTGGCTTGGTATATCAACTCAGTCGGTTATACCATCTGAATGGATGGATTTATGTCATACACTATTATTCCAACATCGAGGCTTAGGCTTTGAGGTTTGGTCTGGTATTGAACCGTTATTATCTTGTGGTAGGAGGTGGAGTTTAGGTTCTTTTGGCCATACAGGATTTACAGGTACTTCGATCTGGATGGATCCAAACGAAAAATTATTTGTAGTTTTGTTAACTAATGCGGTGCATTACGGTAGGCACTCTCATGTAAGAGAACTGAGGCTAGGCGTTCATGATTTAGTTTATGGAATGTACATTTCAAATTAAAGGGGCGTATTAAAATGAGAAAAATGACAAAGTATTTGCTTCTATTTTTATTTGCAATGCTAGTAACTTTCGTTTTAGCAGCTTGTTCAGATAACGGGAATGATTCGAAAGCGGATACTGATGAAGGTACTAGTGAAAATGGGGAAACGGCTTCAGAAGAAAAAGTAAAACTAACAATAGGTAGTTGGCGTACAGAAGATGTAGCAAAGTACGAAAAAGTAATTGCTTTATTTAATGAAACAAACCCTGACATTCAGGTAGAATTTAATCCAACTAAAAATACGGAATACAATACAGTTTTAAATACGTCCTTACAAGCAGGTGAGGGCCCGGATATTTTCCACTTGCGTCCATATGCAGCGGGATTAAAGCTAGCAGAAGCTGGATTCGTTGAGCCAATTTCAGACATTAATGGATTAGACCAATATTCAGAGGATTATCTAGCAGCTTCTAAAGGTACTGACGGGGAACAATATGGTGTTCCTTTAAACATAAGTTCAACACAATTTTTCTATAACAAAAAAATATTTGCGGATCAGGGACTTGAAGTACCGACAACTTGGGATGAATTTATCGAAGTGAACGAGAAACTATTGGATGCAGGTATTACGCCAATTGCTATGGGAACTAAAGAAGGTTGGTTACTATCTCTAACACATGGAATTGTAGGGGCAGGGGTGTTAGATGGAAATACATTTGCAGATAAACTTGTTACTGGTGATAAAGACTTTACAGACCCAGCATTTGTAGAATCGATAGAAGCGATGAATGATTTGAAAAAGTATTTTCCTGCTAATTCTGAAGGATTAGGAATGGACGACATACGTACATTATTTGCGATGGAACAAGCGGCTATGTTCCCACTTGGAAGCTGGGAAATCCCAGTCGTTAATGAGTTAAATGCAGATTTAGACTATGGCTTTTTCCCAATGCCATCGAAAGCAGGTAACCAAACAGTAACGACTTGGGTAGATGGATCTTTTGCAATCAATGCAAAGTCAAAAAATAAGGAAGCGGCAAAAACATTTTTAGAATTCCTAACAACAAAAGAGTTTGGTGAATTATTTGTTGATGAGTTCAAAATGATTAGTGCAATTCCTGGGATCACTTCAGATGATAAGCTTCTTAGTGAGTTAAGCAAAGCAGTAGAATCTAATTCAACACCGTATTATTGGGTTATTAATTTTGTAAGTGGGGACCCAACTACGAAAACGGTATTAGAAACAGAATTACAAGGGATGTATTTAGGAGAAGTTACACCAGCAGAAGTAGCTCAAAAATTGCAGGAAAATGCAGAAACCTCATTTGAGCCTTTTAAATAACAAAAAAAGGAGGCCATGAATGATGACAACTGTACAAACTGCTTTGAAAAAGAAGGGAAGAAAGAATGGGAAAAGGTGGACTATCCACCTTTTCCCTATTCCCGCATTAATTATTTATAGCGTGTTCGTGCTCTATCCTATACTAGCTGCATTAACGTATAGCTTCTATTCATTCAAAGGTTTTTCACGAGAGTCTTTTGTTGGCTTTGATAATTTCGTTACATTATTTACGACAGAGCCATATGGATCCATGTTTACGAATGCCTTCAAGCATAATCTACTCTATTTTGGACTTCAAATGATTGTTATGAATGGCTTGGCATTTATACTTGCTTTTGTCATTTACAAAAAAGTGAGAGGTGCTGAGTTTTTCAAGATTGCCTTCTTTCTACCTCGTTTATTATCCGTAATTGTGGTCGGTTTTTTGTGGAAGCTTATTTTAAATCCTAACTTCGGTACTCTAAATATGTTACTAGGCAAACTAGGACTAGAGGAATTACAGCGAGCATGGCTTGGAGATCCAAATACGGCATTGATTTCTATAATCTTAGTAAATTGTTGGTTTGGTTTAGGGTTTGGTGTATTAATCTTTCTAGCGGGTTTTCAAAGTATTCCAGGTGAGCTAATAGAAGCTGCTAAATTAGATGGTGCTAAAGGAATGACAATGATTCGTAAAATTTATTTACCTTTAATGATTCCTTCCATCATGATTATGACGGTATTGACATTTATACAGTCCTTCGAGGCATTTGAACTTGTCTATGCTATGCAGGGGTCGATGGGAGAGCCATATTATTCAACTGATACGTTGGCGGTATTCTTTTATCGCTTAGCATTTGGAAGCTCCACATCTGGAAGCTCTGATGCGATAGGTCTAGGTTCTGCCCTAGCGGCAGTGTTATTTTTCTTCATATTAATATGTACAATGATATTCCTAAAGTTTACAAATAAAAAAGAAGTAGAAATGTAAGGGTGAGTAGTATGAAGAATAGTTCAATGTGGTCAAAACCATTTTATTATGTCCTTGTATTCGCAGTGGCTACTATAAGTTTGTATCCAATCTTTTTAATGTTTTTATCTTCTTTTAAAACAAGTGCAGAAATATTTAAGAATCCTTTAGGTCTTCCTACGCACTTTAGCTTAGATACCTATAGAACATTATTGAGTAAAGTCCCGTTTGATCAATATTTTATAAATAGTGTAATCGTTAGTGTTACATCTGTTGTACTGGTTGTACTTTTTTGCTCGTTAGCGGCTTATTATATTGCACGCTTTAAATTTAGCTGGAACAATGCTATCTTCTTTATATTTTTATTGGGACTGATGATCCCTATTAAATTAGGTATTGTACCATTATTTATATTAATGCGTGATTTAGGGCTGATCAATTCACTTTGGTCCCTTATATTTATGAACATTGCAACAGGAACGCCGTTAACGGTGCTTATATTAACTGGATTTTTTAAGACAATGCCTACAGAGCTAGAGGAAGCAGCAAGAATGGACGGAGCAGGAAACCTACGAGTCCTATGGAGTGTTCTTCTTCCATTAATGCGACCGGCACTAGGCACAGTGGTTATAGTCAACTTTATCGCTGCATGGAATGACTTCTTCTTCCCGCTAATTTTTATAACAGAAAAGGCTAAGATGACAATACCAGTCGGCATGTTGTCACTGTTTGGTGAACATTCAGCCGATTGGGGATCGCTTTTCGCTGGCCTAACATTAGCTTCTTTACCAATGATGATACTATTCTTTGTTGCATCAAAACAATTTATGGAGGGGCTGACAGCAGGTGCAGTTAAGTGAAAGTTATCTAATCGGCGTGGATGGAGGTGGAACGAAAACCTACTGTGTCATTGGCGATAAAAATGGCAGAATAATTGGCACAGTTGTAGGCGGAGGGTCTAATATCAAATCTACAAAACCTGAAAAGGTACGATTACAAATTGTTGAATTATTAAATGATTTGTTGAACCGGTATGGGATAAAAAAAGAAGAGATTTCTGGAATTTATATTGGTACTGCTGGTGGTGACCGGAATGTCGATAAAAAAACCTGGCAGGACTGGATGATGGACTATTTTTCACCACATCCCTGTAGGATTCAAATTACAAATGATGCACTACCTGCTTTAGTAAGTGGAACTTTCAGCTTAAATGGCTTAGTTGTGATTGCGGGAACAGGATCCATTGCTTATTTAGTGCAGGATAACGGTGCTAGAACCATACGTTCTGGCGGCTGGGGCTATTTACTAGGTGATGATGGTAGCGGTTATCATATAGGAAATGAAGCACTTCGCTATGTCACAACGTATTACGATCAGCACGGGGAACTTTCCAAAAATGAGCGCTTAACACAAATCGTCTTACAACATTACAATCTACAAAATGTTTATGAATTAGTACCAGCAGTTTATGACGACGAGAATCCCCGTACAGCGATTGCTTCACTAGCAATGTCAGTTTTAGACTTAGCTGAAGAAAAATATCAACCAGCTGTTGAAATAGTTCAGCAAGCGATTAAGGCATTAGTGGAGCTTATTTCTACTATTCTTACCAAGGAAAAAATTGCGAAGGAGTTTCCGATTGTACTTTGTGGGGGGCTATTTTCAAATGAATTATTTCTTGAAACATTTAAACATGCTATGCGAGGGTTTGATAACAAATTGTATGTACCTACACTACCACCAGTTGTAGGTTCGTATTTAAATGCATTAGTTAGTGAAGGGATAGAACATAGCCCAGAACTCCGGCAAGAAGTAATTAGGTCGTGGACACAATTAATGGATGAACAGAACGATGAAAGGTATGATATAAATGAATCGATTGGAAAAACTAGGAACTGAACGTGCCAATCCAAAAACTAAAAACCTAGATATCATGACTGTAAAAGAAATTATCAAAACGATGAACGAAGAAGACCAAACAGTTGCACTCGCAGTTCAGAGAGTTTTACCCCAAATAGAGGATGCCGTTTATATTGTTCATAAAGGTCTCTCAAATAATGGAAGGTTGCTTTATGTAGGAGCAGGTACGAGTGGTCGAATTGGTTTACTAGATGCAGTAGAGTGTCCACCAACCTTTAGCACATCACCCCAAATGGTTCAGGCTGTGCTTGCTGGAGGTCATAGTGCTGTTATGGTTGCTGTGGAAGGAGCAGAAGATGATCAAGAGCTAGGGAAAAGTGATTTAAAGCAATTAGATCTTACTTCAAGTGATGTGGTGGTTGGTATCGCCGCAAGTGGTAGAACTCCATACGTAATTGGTGCTTTGGCTTATGCTCAATCAGTAGGGGCTAAAACAATTAGTCTATCAAGCAATAAGCAGGCTACAATTAGCCAATATGCGAACGTAGCCATTGAGGTAGAAACCGGTCCTGAAGTTTTAACAGGGTCTACCCGCTTAAAGGCCGCAACAGCACATAAGATGATTGTTAACATGATTTCTACTGTTTCTATGATTCAAGCTGGTAAGGTATATAAAAACTTAATGGTCGATGTGCATGCTAGTAATTATAAACTAAAAGAACGTGCAAAAATGATTGTTTGTGAAGTAACCAATATTACATATGAAGAAGCAGAGAAAGCTCTCATTGAGACACAATTTAATGTGAAACAAGCAATAGTGATGATTTCAACTGGATCGACTGCTGAAGAAGGTGCAAATTTATTGAAAAAAGCAGATGGTAAAGTACGCATGGCTATTGGAGAAAAGGATGAGTAGAGTGCGATTATTTACTCTTTACGAAAGAAATAAAGAGCTAGAGGTGTACAATGACACAAAAGGTGAATGCGGGATTAGCTATATTAGAGGAAATGATTGATCGTCTGCCAGGCTCAGAAAGGAAAATTGCTGAATATATATTAAAGTTTCCGAAAGAGTCCATTAACTTAACAGTCGTAGAGTTAGGAAAAGTGAGTGGCACAAGTAGTGCGGCAGTCATAAGACTTTGTAAGTCACTTCAAGTGAATAGCTTTCAGGACTTAAAGCTAAGAATTGCGGGGGACTTACAGAATGAACGTCAAGACCTGCGCGATATTGAACCAAATGAATCTTTTGAAACGATGGTCGAAAAAATAACACTGCAAAGTATAAGGTCACTACGAGAAACAACAAATATGATTGATATGGTGCAACTAACAAAGGCAGTGGAAGTTATTTTAGAGGCATCCCATATTTATATATTTGGCGTTGGAGCATCAGGCATTGCGGCAATGGACGTTCAGCAAAAATTTATGCGTATTAATAAGTATTGCTCCTATTACCCAGACGTACATTTAGCTGCGACAGCAGTTGCCAATGCTTCTAAGAAAGATGTGATTTTTGGTATTTCCTCTTCAGGTAATACACATGAAGTTGCAAAAATATTAGAAATTGGTATGCAAGCTGGTGCTAAAACAATTAGTTTAACACGTTACGGTAATTCGCTAGTAGCTGATTTGGCAGAAATAAATTTGTTTACTGCAACTTCATTAGAACCTACATTTCGCAGTGGAGCAACCTCTTCCAGATTAGCACAATTACATGTAATCGATATGCTCTTTATGTGTATTGCAACAACTACATTCGAGCAAACGATTGGCTACTTGGACACAACAAGAATGGCGATAGATACACTCCATCAAAAATTGCCTAAAAGAAAAACTGCTAATGAGCAGGAACTAAGTGAATGAAAATCTTACCCTGTGAAAGAAACAATGATGTCTGTTTCTTTCACAGGGTTATTTTAATTGGTTACCACCAGAGGGTATATTGTTAATCTATTTAGTTAACAACATGAACAGTACAACTACGTAGGAAATCAACCTATCAGTTTAAATAGAAATTAAAACAGCCGTGGATGATAGCAGTCCATGGCTATTTTATTAATCGGGGGAAGTTTGACCTACTTATGTAGATATTTATAAATCATTATGTAAATTCTTCTAAAACATTAGTAATGCTTTGGGTGTCATATTAACCCGCCCTACGATTCATTTTACTAAAATTATATACTTCCACCTTTACCTACTGTGTAAAAAATGGAATATTATACTAATAAGGGGATGAGGAGGAATTTAATGTTTCAAGAAAGGAAGATATCATATAATGGTGTAGGCAGGTATTACTTTGATTTTTTCTCTAGACAAGAAGAGTTAAAGGTGTGCCTATGAAAATATTAGACGTAGATTTATTTCAAGATGGACTCAAGCGAAGTATAGCAATGTTGGACAGGCTTGAAAGCGAGGTAGAAACAATTCAGCGTACAGTAGAAGGATTAGTAGGGATGGAAGACGAACTTAAGGGAGAAGGAGGTAATGCCATTCGGGCTTTCTATGCGGAATGTCATCTACCTTTACTCCAATACTTCCTCGTTTCTGCCGCTGGTTATAAGCAAGTGCTTCAACAAATGGAAAACGCTCTATATGCACTCGAACCAGATACGTCTGGTCATATCGTCGAGCAATTTCTTGAAGGTGAGGTAGAGCAGGGGCTTACTACAATTGCACAACTGACTGAAAATCTAACAAATGAGTCAAACAGTATTATGGACCAGGTAAGTGATATCGTGGTCCTTCCACATCTAAATGATAGTGGAGTACAGGAAAGTGTTCTAAATGCGAAAAGAAAGAGGGACGATACAGTAAGTAGGCTACAAGAATTTGATGCAACCCAGACAGCCGCTTTACTACCATTCGAGCAAGACATGCATGCAATGGATACATGGATCCAAAACATGGAAGAAATGTTTAACAGTAATCTTACGGATATCGACTTTCAACAAAATCACTGGGCGAAGTTGACTTCACGTAATAGGTTTCAGACTGACCTGATAATTCATACAACATCGATTGCTGGAATTTCGAACAAACTATCTAAAGAAAGTCAGTTAAATTTGATGTTCAAAACCTTTATGTCTAGCACGAATCCAATTCGTTTTGGCTACGGTGGACTAATCCATCGTCCAAGTATTCTTTTTGGGCCTGAAACATTAGCTTTTGCTAGATTGTCGTCCGTACAAAGCGACAGGCAGGATAAAGTAAATGACACAAATATAGTAGATGAAGAACTAAAGGTGATTTATGCTGAGTTGGCGAAACACCCTGATTTCGGTAACTACCGTTCAGATACCCTAATCGACCCGCTAACAGGTGAATACCTACATACTTTTGAAGGAATGAGAAAAGTTGTTGGTGGGAATGGATCTGGAACACCAGATGGACTAGCACCAATTGGTATGTTTGCCTTCGACTTCTATACTGAGGACCTCGTTACTATGTTTGGTCCAGATTCTACTGTAAACGAGCGATTAGCCGCAGCTCTATTTACATTTGGTAAACCAATAAAGATTGCGGATACTGGACTTGATTTGTTGAAAAGTGGAGAAAAGGCAAAGAATACTAGTAAGGGTACGGTTAAAGATAAGGGAGTTAGTGAAACTAATTTAAGAAATATTGATGATTTTATAAATGGTAACAAGAAATTTGATGAAGTCATTGAAGACTATGCAAAAGTATATAAAGAACATGTTGATTTAAACAAACCTTGGTCTTGGGATGATACTATTCCGGGTGGAGATAGCTTGTCTTCTGCTCAAAAAAGAAAGATAAAAGAAATGGCTATAGAAAAAGGACATATTCCTGAAATAAAGGTTACAAAAGCAGATAGTATGAGGTATGGATTTGCCGACTTTGCAAGTGCAGGTGTTGTAGAAGAGACTGTTCAGCTACCAGAGAGATTTTGGAAGTTATCGGATAAAGAACAGTTTAAGTGGTTAGACGAACAAATAGGTGGTACAAGAAAAGGGATAACGTGGCATCATACGGAGGTTCCTGGTAAAATGGAGCTAGTCCCCTTTGGTATTCATAATATTACACCTCATAATGGTGGAAGGACAAAAGGTATGTGGGCCGACGCTCCAAGATAATAATATTGAGGAGGTATAGAAATGGAATTTAAGGATGGTTCAATAATTTATCCCTTGCCGGACGATACTTTGCTTTCTGAAAAGGAAGGTAAGTGGAGAATAAATTTACCAGAGACGTATAAAGAATTTATAAAAAAATATAATGGTAGTACTCCTATAAAGGATAGTTTTAAGTGTATTAGCCATATTTATGCGATTGATAGGTTTTTATGTATTTTAAAAGTAACCGGGGAAAGAGATGATGAGTATTACGATATAGGAGTAGTTAGAACACAACTAGACGAAAGAATTGTTTTTGATGAAAATTTAGTAGGTACTGAACTGCTACCAATAGCTGTTTTATTTGCAGGTGACTTTGTTTGCTTAGACTATCGTAACAATGTTGAAGAGCCTATTGTATGCGTTTGGAATCATGAAGAGTCTTCAGATTTAAATCCTATAACATATATTGTAAGTAATAGCTTTGAAGAATTTCTAAATATGTTAACAGAATAGATACTTGTCGGTAGTATCTAAACCTTGATATAATGCCCTTAAGTTAGTAACACTTATTTAATTTACTTTAAGCACTTGATTGTCTAATAGGCAACAGGTGCTTTTTGTTTTTTGTGAGAAATTTATGCTTGGGTCTACATGAAAAATGCTAATGAAAATTCATAACTCATGATGGTTATACCATCAAGGCATTCTGTTTTAATACTGTGTTTGTGAAAATAATAAGATAAATAGGTGAGACTACATTTTACATTCAAAGAGGACTTATTATACTACAAAACCACAAACTAAAGACAACAATGACAAAGCTCGTAGTGCTAAACGATACAGATACATAAATCTAGTAAAAAGAAAGTGAGGATTTTTGAGTGAGACAAAAAGAAAATGATTTACATGAAAATCGAAAGCTCATGATGGTTGTACCATCAAGGAGTATCGTTTTAATACTTGGATAGTAAGAAAAGTACGATAATATGGCAGGGGTAGTTATGACAGGGAATGGATGAAAAACTAACGAGAATGACAAAGTTCGTGGCGATAAACGTTAGGTTACATAAGAAAGTTCCTAGTTTAGCAATAGGGCAGACAAAAATTGGGTTGTATTTTTACTAGAGACGGTCGTATAATACTCGCTATTCATAAAAAAAGCGTTACGAAAATTACAATTTATGTAACGGGAGGGTGAAAAGTTGAACGTTGTTGGGTATATACGGGTCTCGACTCAAGGGCAGGCAAGTGATGGATATAGCTGGAAATATCAAGAAGAGGAAATTAAAGCATATTGTAAGGAACAAGGCTTAAACTTGATTTCCGTTAATGACTCCCAATTTTCATTAGGCTCAAGTAAAGCACATAATGAATTTTTAGCAATAATAGATACTTCTAGCGACTATGATACATTTGTTAGACGACTTAATAATTGGGCTAATAATAAATTAGAGGGTGGAGTATCGTCTTTACCGCAAGGTCTAAGATTAAAGTAGGAGGATACTATAATGGAAAAACAAGGATGGGATTTAATTTGGTTAGGGAATATTAACGATGAGGACTCAATACGAGAGTATGTTGATTTAACGTATGATGAGTCTGTCCCTTCCCAATTTTTTATCGATTTTAATATTGATATGGACGATGCAAATGAGGATACTATAGAAAAAGTGTTCTATAAGAATGGTAGTAGTGATATTTCAGCATTATTAGATGGCTGTTCGTATGAAGAAATTGTCATCTCAAAAATCCAGAAAAGTATAAACCTAAAGAAATCATATAATGCAGTAATTTTAATATATAATTTTGAATATAAAAATGAAATTAGTTCAACAGGTGCTTTTGATTTTATTGCTACTACAAATTATGAATAAAATAACTCTTAAAGGTTCTAATTAGTAAGTCTCCAGGCAAAGAGATTGATATACCCCACGTTGTGAAAGGTCACGTTTTTTAGGAATTCCTTTAGTTGATTGAAATTGGCAAGGAATTTCCCTTCCTCTTCTCCTTGTTACTTTACCGATACACAATAAATTTGTATCGGTAAAGGGGTTGAATGTATTGCTAAAGCCGCATAGATTCATATGAAATTAAACATTAAACTATTCATTATATTGACGAAGCAACTTTAACAGAGGGTGAATTTTGGGAAGAAGAACTTGACAGTTTTACTATATAATATAGTACATTATTTCTACATTCCGGTAAATTTATAATTATATTACAATCTGACCCTTTCATTTTTAGGTTTTACAAGAGATATAAATGATTAAAAGTTATCGTTAAGTATTTCCATGCAAATAAAATCCCGTAGGAACAACTAAAACTGTTCCTACGGGATTTTGTTTATTTCGTGATTATAATTGTTTATTTAAAACTAGGATGTTGTTTTATTAAGTTATCTGATAATAAAAGACGACCATAAAGAATACATTGTCTGAAAGGGAGTTGGTTTTCCAAAATGAATTTTGGCGATTTCTCGTTATTTTACATGATAAAGGGGGACAAGCGTTGAAGAAGAATATTGTTTTGACCGTTATTACATTACTTGTCATGAGTATTGTTACAGGTTGCGGGTTTGGGGGAGGAAAAGTACTTGATCGTATGGAAAAGACTGAAGTCCTGAATGTTGCTTTTGAGGGAACGTATCCACCATTTAACTATTTAGATGACAATGGTGAATTAACAGGTTTTGATGTAGATATTTCAAATGAAATTGCGAAAAGATTAGGTGTGAAAGCCAACTTTATAACATCCAAATGGGAAGGCTTAATAGGTGGTTTAAAGGCAGATAAATTCGATATTATCATTGGGCAGATGACTGTAACAGAGGAAAGGAAAAAAAGTGTAGATTTCACGGATCCATACGTTATTACAGGCTCTGTGTTAATCACACGTGAGGAAACAAACGATATTAGTAAACTCGAAGATATTAAAGGTAAAAAAGTTGGTGTTGGTGGTGGAACTACCTTTGAAGAAATCGCGAACAGTGTGGAAGGTGCAGACGTTAAATTATATAAAGCTTTTAGTGATTATTTAGAAGATCTTAAAAATGAAAGATTAGATGTCATTATTAATGACCAACTGTTAGTAAGTTATAACATTAAAGAAAATAATCTGCCGATAAAAGTTGCGAGCGACATTCTCAAGGTGGATGAAGTTGGAATGGCAGTTAACAAAGGTAACGCAGATTTTGTTGAGAAGGTAAATGAGGCATTAAGTGAGATGAAAGAGGATGGAACTTATAACGAAATATATAAAAAATGGTTTGGATCAGATCCTGTTGAACAATAAATAACAAAAGTGTAAACATAATAAGGAGGAAATAACCTTTGCATATTATAGTTTTAGGTACAGGGATGATTGGAACAACGGTCGTAAGTGAACTTGCAAAATTCACGGAAATTGACTTAATCACAGCGGTAGACGTGCGACAAGAGAGTATTGATAGATGTTTAGAAAACTCCAATAGTCCTAAAGTTATTGGGAAAGTTGCTTCATTAGAAACAAAAGATGATATAGCTGAAGTGTTGAAGGATGGCGATGTGGCGGTTGCTTGTCTTCCCCACTCTTTGAGCCTAGTTACTATAAAAGCAGCGATAGAAACCAAATGTCATTTAGTAGATTTGGTAGGATCTATGTTCAAAGAAAAAATAGAATTACATGAAACAGCCAGGGATGCAGGTGTAATTATCGTTCCAGGCTGTGGAGTAGCTCCTGGAATAACGAACTTCTTAGCGGCTCAAGGAATTGAGATGCTAGATGAAGCAGAAGAAGCGACTATGATTTGTGGTGGAATTCCAAGACATCCAGTTCCCCCTTTGTGGTATCAAGTCGTTTTTCGACTAGAAAGTGTGCTAGGTCTTTATACAAAACCCGCTATCGCGGTTGAAAATGGACAACTTGTAGAACTATCTCCTTTATCAGGATTAGAAAAGATGACATTCCCTCAGCCAGTTGGTAACTGTGAAGCTGTTATTACGGATGCGCATAGCACTGCTTATATTCTAAAAGATAAAGTGAAAAACCTATACGAAAAAACGGTTAGGTATCCGGGCCATTGGGACAAAATGAATGTTTTAGGAGAACTAGGATTTCTCGATAATAATCCTATTACGGTAGCTGGAATTACAATAACACCACGAGCATTTGCAGAGCGAGTTCTAGCACCTAAAATGCTTGGTGCTTCTCATGAAGATGTAACGGTGTTAAGAGTGGAAGTAAGTGGAATAAGGGATGGCATACTAACCAAATTTACATGGGAAATGGTTGACTTATACGATTATGAACGAAACATCACATCCATGGCTAAAACTACGGCAATTCCTGCAGCTATAATGGCAAAATGGATTGCTAGTAAAAAAATTATAGAGACAGGTGCAGGTGTTGTACCGGTAGAGAGCTTAATCATTAGAGAAAACTTCCATCCATTTATGGAGGAACTAAACAATCTAGGAATTCAAATAGACTTTAAAGAAGATATTTACTCTAAGTGATTATCAACCTTGTAATTCGTCGGAAAGGAGGTTGATGTATGGATGTTACGATAATTATTGATTCATTGCCATCTTTACTTCAGGCAACTTTGATGACCGTTTTATTGGCTGCGGTATCCATTATAATAGCACTTGTTATTGGATTTTTCGCTGCGATCGTAAGAATAGTAAAAGTAAGAATATTAAACGGAATTGCAACGGCCTATGTTTCAATTATTCGTGGAACTCCTCTTCTTGTTCAGATTTTTGTTATTTACTATGGGTTACCGCAAATTGGTATTTCTTTAGACCCGATATCTTCTGGTGTAGTGGCATTGAGTTTAAATGCTGGTGCTTATTTATCAGAATCCTTTAGGGCATCAATACTTGCTGTAGACAATGGTCAAATGGAAGCATCACTATCAATGGGAATGACATACTCGCAAGCATTAAGGAGAATTATTCTTCCGCAGAGTCTTCGAATAGCTATTCCTACCTTATCAAACACATTTATTGTGCTTATCAAAGATACCTCGCTGGTCTCTGTTATAACGGTAACTGAACTACTGCAAATGTCGAGTTTGATCATTGCCAAAACATTTGAACCCCTAACAATCTATTTACTAGCTGCGGCTATTTACTGGATATTAATAACTTTCTTCACAACCATTTTAGATAAATTAGAAATTCGTACATCAAAATATTTGGTTCGATAAGTACAGCATCGGCACCCTTAAATACGAATGATAGGAGATGTCCATGAGTATCATTCAAATTAATAATTTGAAAAAAAGCTTTGGAACGAATGAGGTATTACAAGGTATAGATTTAACAATAGCTAAAAGTGAAGTGGTTGTAATTATGGGACCAAGCGGCTCAGGGAAATCTACCTTACTGCGATGTTTAAATTTCTTAGAGGAGCCAACGGAGGGTATTATTCGTATTGGGGAATTCCAAATAGATTCAGGTGGAAAAGCAAATCGCCAACGAAAAAAAGAAATTAGAGAACTAAGGAAGAAAACCGGGTTCGTATTTCAATCGTTCAATCTATTTCCACATAAAACTGCCATCGAAAATGTTATGGAAGGACCAATAATTATTCATGGAACCAAATTAGAAGAAGCTAGAATATTAGCGAAGGCTCTTCTGACAAAAGTTGGTCTTGGAGATAGATGTGATTACTACCCAGCTCAGTTGTCAGGCGGACAACAGCAAAGAGTCGCAATTGCTCGGTCGCTAGCATTAAATCCGATGGTTATGCTTTATGATGAGCCTACATCTGCATTAGATCCAGAGCTTGTGAAAGAAGTTCTACAGGTTATTAAAGATTTAGCGCGAGAAGGAATGACGATGATCATTGTGACACATGAAATGAGCTTTGCTAAAGATGTCGCGGATCGAGTCATTTTTATGGATAATGGAGTAATAGTTGAACAAGGAACATCAGAAGAAATTTTCCTTAAACCAAAAGAAGAAAGAACAAAACAGTTCTTGTCGATAGTTGAGTAAAAATAATGAAGTCAGCAAAAAACAGGTGTAGAAAAGATACGTTTTTCTACACCTGTTTCAATTTATAAGTTTATTTAACTCATATATCAGTAATTTTTTTAAAATCATTTCCGGTTGGATTCTGGAAAAGGTGAATTCCAAACTCCGGTGCTACGGCGAGAAGATGGTCAAAGATATCTGCTTGAACCGTTTCGTACACTGCCCATTGTATATCGTTGGTAAATGCATATATCTCTAATGGTAAACCGTTCTCGGTTGGGGCTAATTGCCTAACCATTAAAGTCATTTCCTGATTGATTCCAGGATGATGACGAAGATAGTTGCTAATATATGCTCTAAACACACCAATATTTGTAAGAGCCCTTCCATTCACTCGATTACTCTGATTAATTTTATTTCTTGTATTGTATTCTGTAATTTCACTTTCCCTATGAGTTACATAATCCGAAAGGTAGTGGATATTTTTAAAGTTATCAATCATCTCTTCAGTACAAAATGAAATACTGTTCTTATCGATAAATAATGAACGTTTGATCCGTCGTCCTCCAGAGTTTTGCATCCCACGCCAATTTATAAAAGAATCGGATATTAGAGCATAACTTGGAATCATTGTAATAGTTTTATCAAAGTTTTGCACCTTGACTGTATTTAGGGAAATATCAATAATGTCTCCGTCTGCACCATACTTTGGCATTTCAATCCAGTCCCCAACTTGAACCATATCATTGGTCGACAACTGAATCCCCGCAACAAGACCTAATAAAGAATCTTTAAAAACCAACATGAACACTGCAGAGAGTGCCCCAATTCCACTTAGAAGAAGAAGCGGGCTTTTCCCTATAAGGTTCGCGATCACCAGAATGATCCCAAGCGTTATGATTACAATTTTAACGACTTGAATATACCCTTTAATAGGCTTGGTTCTAGATACTTCATAGGTTTGATAAATATCATTCATAGCATTTAAAGCACTACTAATAATGACTAACCCCATAATTATTAAATATGCTATTGCAACCTTTTGGATTAAATATTTAAGGGGTTCTGGAAAGGCGGAAGCAAAGAAGTAAATAATAATCGCTGGAACGATATGCGATAGCTTATGAAAAACCTTCCTTTCCAAAAGCATATCATCCCATCGGAATTTAGTGTTTTTCACGATTTTAGAGATTATCCTGATTACTACCTTTTTCGTAATAAAATTAGCAATAATACAGATAAGAACTATTAAAAGAAACATAATAATAATGGAAAGGTACCCTGCTAAGGTGGAATCCATGTCTAGTTTTAATAGTTGGTTATGAATGTAATCCATATATTTCACCTCATTGTATATATTATATCGGTATCCTAATGCGCAGCTCATATTTGTAACAAGTGAAATGAGATAATTATTATTGTATCAGAAAAAACTAATCTTCGTCCCTGTGTAGGAAACATTCGTGATATTTCCAATAAACATGAATGTTTAAACTTTCATGTTTGTTTCTTACACAGGGTGCTATTAAAATCTGAAAAACCCTGCAGAAATCTCTCTACAAGGCTTTCACTCATTTAGTTATTCTATTCAACAGTGTACAATTGTCTAAATTACTTAGAACATGGTACCAAAGATCAGTTTAGTAGATATCTCTATTCCAGAATCGTTGCTGAGCGATTATATTTACAAATGCTTTCCCCAATTCGGGATTGCTTGAAGCAAATTCAATTCCAGGTCCTGCTTTTGCATTAGAAGCATTGAAAAAAGGAACTCCAGAAGTCGCTATACCTATCGGTTTATAATGTTTATATGCTTCATCTATAAAATAGGCGATATCAGAGTATAACTTTGCTTGGTTGTTAGCTTTTCCCCCGACCACATACAAGGAATCAAACAGTACAGGAGCGGTTGTAAGAAATGTTTCATTTACCCTTACTTTTTGTCCTTCAGAGCTTCTAATAACCCCGAATTTTTCGCTTACAATTGTATAATCTACCCCATAACGTCTTAGTGTTTTTATGGTCATTTCCACTTCTGGAAGATTAAATCCGTTGCCAATGAGTACAGCGACCTTCAAAGTTTGGGGCACTTTTATAGTGTTTGCCTGACTTAGTGCGGGAGAGGAAGCAGTGACTTGGGATTGCTCCCCGGTCGGTCTATTTACTCCTAAGTTATCCGCGATAGTGTTTGCCATTGCTTGATCTACTTGAACGAACATATCTACCACCTGTTGTCTTACATCGCGGCTGTTAACTTTTCCAACTTCAAAAGAAAATGCATCAATAATATGCTGTTTTTCTGGAGGTGACATACTGTTCCAGAAAAGTCTCGCTTGCGAAAAGTGATCCTTGAATGATTCACTTCTTGCTTGAATGACGCGTCCTTCTACTTTTTCAGCGTAATGTACAAAACCACCTTCTTCGGCAGAACTTGTGGAAGGTGTATTATTCGCGAGTGAATTTTTGTGGTAACTTACTTGCCCAACATTTATCGTCTGGCGACTAAAACCATTTCGCTGATTATTATGGAACGGGCAAACAGGACGGTTGATTGGAATTTCCGTAAAATTCGGGCCACCAAGACGGAGTAACTGTGTATCTATATAAGAAAACAGCCGCCCCTGTAAAAGTGGGTCATTCGTAAAGTCTATACCTGGTACAAGATTTCCTGGGTGAAATGCTACTTGTTCTGTTTCTGCAAAAACATTGTCCACATTTCGATTTAGCGTCATCTTCCCAATTATTTTTACAGGTACAATCTCTTCAGGCCAAATTTTGGTTGCATCAAGAATATCGAAAGTGAACTTGAATTCATCTGCTTGGTCTATTAGTTGCACACCAAGTTCATACTCGGCAAAATTGCCATTTTCTATTGATTCCCATAGATCGCGTCGTTGAAAGTCAGGATCTTTCCCAGATATTTTCTGTGCTTCGTCCCATACGAGCGAATGTACACCCAAAACAGGTTTCCAATGGAACTTCACAAATCTGGATACTCCCGCTTCATTGACAAATCGAAATGTGTTTACCCCAAAGCCTTCCATTACTCGGTAATTCTTCGGTAATGTGCGATCAGACATATGCCACATAATCATATGGGCTGATTCCTGATTATTTGCGATAAAATCCCAGAATGTATCATGAGCAGAAGCCGCTTGTGGCATTTCATTATGAGGTTCTGGTTTAACCGCATGTATCAAATCTGGAAACTTCATCGCGTCTTGAATAAAAAATACGGGAATATTGTTTCCAACTAAATCATAATTCCCTTCTTCCGTATAAAATTTGATTGCAAATCCACGAACGTCACGAACTGTATCAGAGGATCCCAAGCTCCCTACTACATTTGAAAACCGTGTAAATACAGGGGTTTTTGTTCCGGCTGTTTGTAAAAATCCTGCTTTAGTGAATTCCGCCATCGATTCATACAATTCGAATTCTCCATGAGCAGCGTATCCTCTAGCATGCACTACTCGCTCAGGTATTCGCTCATGGTCGAAATGGGTAATTTTCTCACGAAGGTGAAAGTCCTCCATGAGTGTCGGACCGCGTATACCAGCCTTCAATGATTCCTCATCGTTGGATACTCTAAGGCCTTGATTGGTTGTGAGCTTTTTCCCATCATTGTTCATCCGAAATTCTTCTAACTGTCGTTCCTTTTTGTTTTGATCTGACGATGACCTATCCAAGTAATCCTCCTTCCATCTAACAAACTACGCCGCGTCTGCGCTTTATGTATACTATATGTATTTCCTTTGTAGCTTAGAATCCGGACCCTGTGTAAGGAACATTCACGTTAATTCAAACAATCGTGAATGTTTAAAATTTCATGTTTGTTTCTTACACAGGGACACATTCAGTGCTGACGTTACAGCCACTGATATTAGCCCTAGAATGGTTGAAGCAACTAAAAGAATGGGCGGAGAAAAAGCAAAGATATTATGTGTGGACTTAGAAGAAACAGCTGCCCTTTGAAGATGAAACGTTTGATGTAATAATTATAAGCTCCTTAGTTCTTCACTACATAAAGGATTGGAGCAAGCCTTTTAGCGAGTTTCAAAGAATACTAAAACCTAATGGGAGCTTGCTTTTTTCTGTACACCACCCATTTATGGATATAAAAATGTCAGTGAATGGAAACTCGTTGAGGTTCCGTACTATCGTCGACCACTCCATGAGATAGTTAATGAAACCATAACGTATTTTTCGCTGGAAAAGTTAATCGAACCGCAACCTACAAAAGCATTTAAAGAGGAAGAACCAGAAAAGTATGAAAAGCTTATGAAAAATGCTTACTTTATGATTGTAAGAGCGCAGAAAGAAAAGTAATTTAGAAGAAAAGTATTATTAGAGAAAAATAAAAAACTATTGTTCTTAATCACATATACAATTGCATAAAGAAGATAAGCGAGGAGAAATTCCCTCGTTTTTTTATGGTCAAAATAATGGGGGAGGAAACTAAAAAAAATATTAATCGTAATATAAAGACAGAACGATTTTGCCTTTCAATCTAGTACAAATTTATATATGAAAGCAGTGAAGAATAGTGAAAACCAAGAAAAGATTTAGATTTAGGATTATTATTAGAAACGTGGTTTTAGCATTAGCTGCTTTATTCCTTATATGGATTACAATCCATCAAGTTATGGCTGCATATGAACAAAAGAAATACCCCGAATTAGGAGAGTTAGTAGAAGTAGATGGAAAGAATATACATGTATATACGAAGGGTGAAGGCCAAGATACAATTGTCTTGTTAAGTGGTTTAGGAACGACCGCACCTGTGTTGGATTTTGAGCCTTTGATTGATGAGATGTCAAAAAGTAATAAAGTAGTTGTTGTAGAGCCTTTCGGTTATGGCTGGAGCGACCTTACTGATAAGAATCGTACAGTGGAGAGTATAGTAGGAGAACTAAGAACAGCTTTAATAAAATTGAATATCGAGGGTCCATATATATTAATGCCTCATTCTATTTCTGGGATATATAGTATGTATTACGCGAATAAATACCCAGAGGAAATTAAAGCTATTATAGGAATCGATCCGACGTTACCTAATGCCTTGGAGTACTTTGATGAATCTGTTCCAACAATGCCCAAATATATGAGTTACATCGCCCCAACTGGAATTGCTAGATTGGCATTATATTTAAGTCCCGAAGACTTCCTTCCCATAGCAAACGAAGGAACTTATTCGGAAAAAAATATAAAAATGACCAAAATCCTGTCCGCACAGAGAGGGTATAACAAAAATATAGTAAATGAAGCAAATGAAATAAAAAATAACATTGAAGAAACACGTAATATGTCATTTCCTTCAGATTTGCCTGTTATGATCTTTACGACGAACGATGGGAAGGTAAATGAGGAAGGCAAATCAAATATAACTTTTTATCAATCGGAATTACGTAATATTTCTCTACATAAACTTGTTCCTTTAGAAGGACATCATTATCTACACTGGACTCAATACAAGGAAATGAGTAAATATGTTAATGATTTTACCAAATCATTTGCAAATGATTGAATAAGCGTGGTACCTACCGCTAAAGTTGTTACTATAGCTAATTATTAGTGAAAACTTCAGTTATTAATTATTATGTAATACTAAAGTCGAGGAGTTTTCTCTATACGTTTTACTGATGATATAATATGCTACCATTAGTAAAAAGTATCAGCGATTCTAGCATGGAGGACTAATAATGATTGAAGTAATAACAGTAGTAAATATGTTAGTGGAAGTAAAAAATACGAAAGATTATGTAAAAAAAGTTGAAAAGGTTTTGCGATCCAAGACTCGGTCGATTCAACATATAGAGACGATTAGTATGTCTGAACCAAACGAAAAACTAATCGTAAGTGCTTTAGTTAAATATAGAGTGCTCATAGAAGAAAGAATGGATAACAAGTTTTTAGATGATTATGTGGGTCTCGTTCTCCCAATGTTCTATAATCGTTTTAAAGCGATGCCGGTAAGCAATCAAATTTATAGAATTTCGAGAATCAAAAAAGAAAATCGTACTCGGCGTTAATATTTGTTTGGCACATAGGGAACTTAAACAGTTCTGAACACTATAACCCCTATATAGAGGTGTTTTATGAAGAAATCGTTATTTGCAATCGGGTTGATCATTTTACTTTTGGGAGCAATCGTATTCTACAACAAACTCTGCTACCCTACACTTCCTATGGAAAGTATTAACAAGAAGGAAGTAATAGAAAAGCTAAATGATTCTAATGAACAAATTGTTAAATTATCAGACGAAAATGGTTATGAATGGTATATCATAAATGAACGAAGTACAAATGTGGCAGATGAAATTACTAAGAAAATGGTCATTCAGCATGGTTGGATTTTCAAACGAAAAGATGGGAGTGGGCTTTTCTTTGATAAACAAGGAAAAATTTTGATAGTTACGACTCAGAAGTGGACGACTGATTATACGCTAGTTAAAATACCATCACATTTTAACTATTAAAATAGACTTGTAATGAGCACTTATCAACTCATAACCAGTTCTTTCTCAGTTTCCTTGGTTTCTGGTTCTAGAAAAATAGGTGATAAGGAAGGAAATGTAAATTTAAATGTCGTTCCTTCTCCAATTTTACTTTCTACATGAATCGTACCATTCATAGCACGTACGATACTATACACTACCGTAATGCCGAGACCTGTCCCCTTACTTCCTTTTGTTGAATAATAAGGCTCACCTAAACGGGTCACCTGTTCAAGTGTCATACCTGAGCCAGTATCTTTAATGAGAATACTTACAGTTGTTTGTGTGCTCTCCGTTTCTACCGTTAAAATTCCTCCTTTTGGCATTGCTTCTATTGCATTTTTCATGATATTTACTAAGCATTGATGAAATTTTTGTTTGTCTCCTTCAATCTCCTCTCCTGGTGAAAACATAGAAACTATTTTGACCGAATTTCGCTTTGCCAATGGTTGTAGCAATTGAACTACTTGTTCTAGTTCTTCCTGAAGAAGTAGGGGTTCCATCGATTTAATTTCAGGATTAGAGAAATTCAAATACTCTTGAATGACTCTTTCAGCAGATTTTAGCTCGTTTTTAATAATGGAAAGGTATTGAGTATAGTTTTCTTTTGAAATAGAGTCATTTTGCAAAAGTTGAACAAAACCAATTGCTGCTGTCAAGGGGTTACGAATTTCATGACTAATAGCTGCACCCATTCGTTCAACGGCCTCTAGCCGTTTGGATTTCATAGTCCGTTGGCGCAATTGAATAGTCATAATAATTTCTTCAATAATATAAGAAATGATTCCGACTCCAATGGGTTGAATGACTAAATAAGCAAACCAAACCTCGGTACTACTATGAGGTAAGTGCCAAATTCCCATTGTAAAAGTTTGGGCAAAACTGAACAGAAATGTTACGCCTACGGAAAAAAGAACTCGCTGCTTGGGAGATTGTTTTAAAAACCATGAAGAGATTCGCCAAAAAAGAATAGCAAGCCCTCCATAATAAAGTACCGTCATCCAAAACCCATAATCAATTCCAAAAAAACCTCTTACGAGCATAATGAATGCAGCGAAAAAAGGACCAAAACCGATATATAAACTGCCGACAATGAACGGAATTTTTCTTAAATCAAAAACGACATTACTGCCTTCTATACGATAAGTAAAAATAAAACAAAGCATTAAACTAATTATTAAAAGGCTGATGAAAATAGCTTGGTGAGACCAAAATCTTTTTGACTTTTCTGCCCATAAAACTCCCAAAAAAAGTATTACAATTAATAAGGATAAGTTGAAAAAGAAATATACTGTTAATTCCAAGATATTATTCCTCCAAGACTATTTTATGTAAAAAGATTCATCTTCTCTATACCTTAGTTTTATGGAGCTTAAAATGAAATAGGGAGATGGTGCCTTTGCCAATCTCACTTTGAACTTCAATTGTTCCTTTCATAGCACGTAATATACTGTAAGCAACCATCATGCTAAGACCAGTTCCCTTAGGTCCCTTCGGAGAATAGTGTGGTTCTCCTAGATGGTTAATTTGATCCTTGCTCAATCCTGTTCCAGTATCTTGTATAGAAATAGTTATCTTATTCTGGGTAGCAATTGTCTTGATCAATAATGCACCGCCATAAGGCATGGATTCGATTGAATTCCTTATAATATTAATGAAGCATTGGTGGAATTTCGATCTGTCCCCTTGGATTGTTCCATAGGTAGAAAAATCAGTAGAAACCTTTACTGAATGATAATTAGCCAGAGGATGTAGTAATTTTAAAATATGCGTAAGTTCATTCTGAATATCTAGTTCTTCTATTGATTCAATAATTGGTTTAGAAAAGGTTAAGTAATCTTGTATGATACCTTCTGCAGAATCTAATTCATCTTTTATAATGGAGATATATTTGGTTCTTTTATTATTATCAAGAGAAACTTGGTCGAGGAGCTCAATAAATCCAATTGCTGTAGTTAACGGATTTCTAATTTCATGAGATATTGCAGCCCCCATTTGTTCGACTGCAGCCAACTTTTCTTCGATTACTAACTGTTGTTGCAACTGTTGATTCTTTTCTCTTATTTCAATGGTGGAAGAAATAATGGCAACCCCAAGTGGAGGGACTATCACATAGGCGATGAATATATCTATAAATTGGTCAGGAGATACTTTGTTTAATGCTATAGTGAATAAGATACCAACACTTATCAGTAAAGTAATACCAGTGGAAAAAAGTATTCGTATATTAGAAGTGAGTTTTAAAAACCAAGGAGAAATATACCATATAAAAAAACTAAACACGGTATAAAATGCAACTGCTATAAAGAATCCAACGTCTATTCCATGGAATGCCCGAAATAGAATAACCAAAAATCCTAGTATAGGACTGAACCTCAAATATAAGCCACCCAATAAAAAAGGAATTATCCTCAGATCCAGAACATACTCACTTTGTATGGGATAAGAAAATACAGTACAAATTACTAACGAAAAAACAAAATAAAATAATCCCGCTCGTTTATGTAAATGGATACTACCGACTCTCTTATCTAATAGAAAAAAAACAAAAAATAAAATCATTAGTAACGAAAGATTAAATAGAAAATGCATTGTTATAATTCCCAATATATATCTCTCCTAATAATTTTATAAATTAATATTAACGAAAGAATGTGGAATGCACAATATTTTTCAATGAATATTCAGAAGATTCATAGGGGGATTTGTTTAAAAGTGGCAGAAAAGGCTAATGAATTGACCAGATTCTTAACTCTCTTTCCTCAAATTAAAAACAACGCAGGGATTTTATAACTATAAATCATTATTATAGGTATTTATAAAGATTTTGGGAGGCTTTATTAAACCAAGAATTAATCAAACGCCAGAGGAAGTTAATGAGAAGATTGGTTTTTGAAGGGGTTAGGGGTGAATCTCTAAGTACTCTTAAACCACCACCAGATCCGGAAGTGAAGAAAATATTAGACGAAGCTGGTATTACTGGGATTCATTATAAAAATGGAATTCCAGATTTTTCACCAGTAGCAAAAGCTCAAGTAGAAATTAATTATATGCTAGGTGGAAAGAGTGTCTATGGAGGAAAAGCTAGAAGAACTAATTTTACACAATCAGATCAAAAATTAGCTGATCAACTTAATGGTTCCTCAGAATTAGCAAAGCAATTTGGAATGATAAAATCAGCGCAAGAGATATAAAAAAATACCGAGAAATAGATAATTTTACATGGCATGAGTTGAATGATGTTAAAAAAATGCAACTTGTACCAACAAAAATAAATAGTGAATTTGGAAACCTGGGTGGTGTAGGGGAGATAAATGCGGGAGCTTTCGAACCTGGGGGTTTTGCCAATAAACAAAGTGAGGAGATTATAAAATGACTATAAATGATGCGATTTTTGGTGAACTTGAGTATGAATATGGCTGGTCAAGAGTTATTACTTTAGATTTCTTTAGAAATACAACTGAACTAGATTTAATAATAGATGGTGAAGTTGATGAGCAGTTTGATGAAGGTCAATATACGGCATACCAATCATTGATGGGTAAGTGGAATGATTTACAACTAAGTTTATTAGATTCCATCCTAAATTATTACAATCAAAAGCGACAAGAATTAGGTTATGATGTTGAATTAAATGAAAATTATCCAATTGTTGAAACTACTGATCAAATACTTGAAATGATAAGTTTAGATGGAATTATTATTCCATATGCTGATATTTTTGAAGCCCGCCATGTCGGAATTACATTTAATTGTACTTGGGATACAGAAAATGGATTGGGACTTCGATTATTGAATGAGAAAGTAAGAGAAGTCGGTTATCAAGATGTTGCAATTTAAATATTACTATTTGTAAGATTAGGGTACCAGGTTCTGAAAAAAACGCTATCTCGAAATTTGTTTGAAAACTAATACCTACTATTTCAAAAAAAGCAATTAAACTCTTCAATTTTCAATTTTAAACCTCATTAATAGTCCACGCTTTTCCTACAAATTTTAGATATAGATCTTGAATTGACATGCCATTCTCTTTCAAAAGTATAATAAATTATATAACTGTATTGAAAGTATGATAGCGATATTTTCTATTTTTGCAGTTTAGAACAAGTTTTCAAAGTTTAAGTAAGGTATAATGAAAATAACATTATATGGGATCACTAGGACTAGAGGTGAATCTAAAAAAGGAAGTGCAAAAAATGAAGGGAAATAAAGGCGAGTGGAGTGAAATATACACATTTTTAAAACTATTAGGCGATGGAATTATTTACGCTGGGGATGAAAACTCAAATACTATGAATTCTATATTCTATCCATTAATCTCTATTGTGCGTGAAGAAGAGGGTAACTTTTATTACTATAATAGGGAAAGTACAAATATTAAGGTTATAAATGGTGACGGTAATATATTATTAACTGTTAATGATCAAAGATTTAGAGAAATGAGTGAAAGTTTATATCATTCTTTAGGAATGATGTCTGGTAGGTCTTTTGAATTCCCTAAAATTGAAGAGTTTTTAAACAATATCAATGTGAAAAAAATGAAATCTGATTCGAGCATTAAAAGAGATATTACAATTGTTGTCCATGATTTGAACACAAATACTAGTCCTACTTTAGGATTTAGTATTAAATCAAGACTAGGAGGAAATTCTACATTATTGAATTCAGGTGAGACAACAAATTTTAATTTTGAAATTTCACCAGCATTAGATACTGCTAGTAATATTAAACTCAAAAGTTTAGTAAACGCAATTGATAGTAGATCAAAGATAAAAGATCGCATAAAGTATTTATTATCTAATCGATATTTATTAGATTTTAAGAACATAGGTAGTAAGAACTTTAAGTTAAATTTGCAGATGATTGATACTTTATTGCCAGAAATGGTTGGAGAAATGTTATTATATTATTATAATGGTCAAGCAACGACAATGAAAGAATTAGTTGATTTACTAGAAGAGAATAATCCATTAGATTTCGATCAGTCAAGTGACCACAAATTTTACGAAACGAAAATCAAAAATTTTTTGACTGATGTAGCGCTTGGTATGACACCCCAGAAAAAGTGGACAGGACTTTACGATGCGACAGGCGGATATATTATTGTTAGAGAAGACGGGGAAATAGTTTGTTATCATATCTATAATAGAAATGAATTTCAAGAATATTTACTAAGAAATACTTTTTTAGATACACCTTCTAGTAGTAGATACAGGTTTGGAGAAATATATGAAAGTCAGGGAAAATTGTTTATAAAACTAAATTTACAAATTAGATTTCATTAATAAATCGCCTATAAGTCGGCGATTTATTAATACTTTTTATTTATAGACTCTAAGTAGACTAAAGAATCATAAATTTTGTAAGCAATTTCTTCAATTACAGGGATAGTTACTGAGTTTCCTAGTTGTTTATACTTCTGGGTGTCACTAATGTCAGGAGGAAATTCAAATTTATCTTCTCCTTTTTCATCTATGAAAGCGTAACCGATGAATCCTTGTAAACGTCCCCATTCTACTGGAGTCATAGTTCGTATTCCTTGATCATTTAGTGGTGATTGTTTATATCTAACTTTTTTTCCTACTAATTCTTCTTTATAATCAAAAATTAGATTTCGTTCTTTTCCAGAACCTCCAGTTGCTAGCAAAGCATTAGATATAGGTTTTTCTAAATTAGGTTTATTTATAACGGAATACCCAAATCCATTTCCCTTACTTTTTTGTGTCGCTTTATGTTTAATGAGAGTGTTAAGATATCCTTGGGATAAATAAAATTTATCGTCAACAGTTTCTTCTAAAATATCATGTATGGATCCATAAATGGGCTCAGCTGTTCTTTTAGTAGGTAGTGTTTCAAATAGTGGTCTGTTACTATTCGGGAAACGTTTATTACTAAAACCTACTATATAGATTCTAGGTCTGTTTTGTGGAACTCCAAAGTTTTTAGAATTTAATAAGAAACTTCTAGGATTATATATCAACTCTCCATTTGAATCTACACTAACCCCAACAATGCTATAGTTTAACTCTTTAACCAAAGTTTCTAGAATTACTTTAAAAGTACTGCCTCCTTTATGAGTAACTAAGCCCTCAACGTTTTCTAATAAAAATGCTTTAGGAGTTGTTTTTTCAATAATATCTGCAATTTCAAAAAATAAAGTTCCTCTAGTTTTGTCTCGGAAACCCTCCTTTTTACCTGCTGAACTAAATGATTGACATGGGAACCCCGCTAAAAGTACGTCATATTTCATGTCTATTAATTTGTTTTTAAAATCATCACTACATACGTCATTTTTAGGGTTTTCCTTGTAAAGATGCTTATAAGTTTTACAAGCAAAATTATCAATTTCAGCGGAGAGTATATTTGTAAAATTACCAGTAAGCTCAAATCCTTTACGGATACCACCTATTCCTGAAAACAGATCCAAAGTTTTATATGTCAAAGTAATACCTCCAAAGTCCATTCAATATTTGATCACTGAAATAAGATATAATAACAGTGAGTCAGTAAGGATTATCTAATCTTAAATAGTACCATAAAAATATATAGGGGTGAATTAATGAACAATTATAAATATACAAGTATAGATCTTTTCTCTGGTCCAGGAGGGTTAGCGACAGGATTAAAGTTGGCTGGATTTCTTCCTTTAATCGCTGTTGAGATTAATAGAGAAACAGCAGAAACTTATTGTGAAAATCATCAGTCTGAACTTTTTGAACTAGATTTATATCTACAAGAAGCTAATAAATTTAATGATATTTTCCTCCCTAATAATAAGCCTTTGATGATATTAGGTGACGTAAGGAAATTATCGGATTCATTGATAAAAAAGATATTAAAAAAAAGATTCTTAAAAGAAAGTGTAGATTTAGTTACTGGGGGTCCACCGTGTGAAAGTTACTCAATAGCCGGTAAAAGAATGGTGGATGATGAAAGGGACTATCTTTTCATTCATATATCTAGAATTGCAAAAGCGGTTAATTCTAAAATGTTTTTGTTTGAAAACGTCAAAGGAGTTTTATCAAAGAAAAATAAAGAAGGAATAGATACATTCTTTTCGCTAGTTTGCGAGGAATTCGAACGAAATGATTTAATTAATTTTAATTCGTTTAGACTTGCCTCTTGGCATAAAGATGAAATCCTACTAAATTGTGTAAACTACGGAGTTCCTCAAAATAGAGAAAGAGTATTTCTAGTAGCTATTAATAATAAATATAAAGATGCATTTTTTAATTACCCTGAAAAGACTCATGGTGAAGGCAAGTTACCAGTTATTACAGTAGGACAGGCAATTAGAGATCTTCCTTTAATAAACAGTAAGGAAGAAAACTTCATATATTGCAATAAAAATTTGGAAATAAACTCTATAGCGCACGATAAATATTTAAAATTTGTTAGAGGGGTAGAGCCCAAAATACCAAGTGGAATTAATTACGATGGAAAATATTTAGACTCTCATAAAGCTAGTAAACACTTTGATAAAACAATAAAAAGAATGTCGTTTATACTTCCAGGAGAAAGTATGAAAACTGCAGCGGAGAGGCTTATTAATGAAGGGAAAAATCAAGTAAGAGATGAGTATTTCCCTAGGAAGCCATATGGGGCAAGGTACAGGCGGTTAAAAGAAAATAGTCCCAGCTTTACGGTTACTTCTCATTGCTTCGATGAAATGATTCATCCCAGTAAAGATAGAGCATTGACTCCAAGAGAGGTAGCAAGACTTCAGACCTTTCCAGATTGGTATGTATTTAAGGGTCCGTATGTAATATTCCATTCGGATCCTAAACAAGATAGATATGAACAAATAGGCGATGCAGTCCCACCTTTGGTTGCTTTTAAATTAGGTGAAGAAATTGTGAATACGTTGAATGAAATAACGCAGAATTAACAAAAAACTTAAATCATTTTAAAGAACTTTTTGTTTTCGGAAATACATAAGAAAGTTGAACATAATTCAGAAAATATGGATGATGTAGTTTCCTAATAATGAAATACAAAAAGTAGATATCTCCACATAAGTAGAGGTATCTACTTTTCTATGTTTCCGAGTCTCTTTGATAATCTAAATCTCTCCTAGGCTAAGATAGTTTGTAATATTAACTTTAATAACTCTTCTGTTGTTTCTGGTAATTGTTCCGGTAAGTAAAGTTGATGTTTCATTTTTTGTTCCTCCTTTAATCTCTTATTCTATTAACAATATAGTCAATATAGTTTGAGTTTATGCATGATATTATAAAAAAATTTGAATCTCTTAAAATAAGATTTGAATATCCAATGACTAAAATACCTAATTGACGTTTTGGTCAATATTCTATAATATGATTGAGTACCCGTACTTGACCGGGAGAGGTTCATAGCTAATACCCTCTATAAAAAACTATGGATACATGACTATTCGCCATGTCCATATATTTTGGACGTGGCTTTTTTTGTTTTTATCCTTTTGTTTGTATAGATTGGTTTATGAAACCTCTTTTGAAAGTGTTGGGAAACATTTTTAATAGGAGGTTTTTTTATTATGTCTGGAAGAAGTCATGATGAAGGTTTGAAGGATTTAACATTGTTAGGTAATCAAGGCACAAAATATTCATTTGATTATGCACCTGAGGTATTGGAGTCGGTAGATAATATGCATTCTACTCGGGATTATTTTGTGAAGTTTAATTGTCCTGAATTCACAAGTTTATGCCCAATTACAAATCAGCCCGATTTTGCAACGATGTATATCTCGTATATTCCGGATAAAAAAATTGTAGAAAGTAAATCGTTAAAATTGTATTTGTTCAGCTTTAGAAATCACGGAGATTTCCATGAGGACTGTGTGAACATTATCATGAACGATTTAATTGAATTGCTAGATCCAAGGTATATCGAAGTTTGGGGTAAATTCACACCACGCGGAGGTATTTCGATTGATCCGTGGTGTAACTATGGAAGACCGGGGACGAAGTATGTAGAAATGGCGGATTTTCGATTGATGAACCACGATCTGTATCCAGAGAAAATTGATAATCGATAATTGAATAATCCTTTTAAGGAAGAGGTTTTAGCTACCCTCTTTAGAAAAGCGGAAGTGCCTATGTAAGTCCCGAAAAGCGCTGGAAGGATTACACGTAAAGGCTTCTTTATGCCTTTACTGAAAGCCTAAAGCGACACGAGGGGCTAGGCGCTGAAGCTAGACAATTTAAAAAAACTAAGAAGATAACAGCATTCTTTCTTGGGTGCTGTTTTTTCAGTATAAGGGAGTTTACGGATGAAGCAGGAAAAAGCAATTATAGTGTTTAGTGGTGGTCAGGATAGCACGACCTGTCTGTTTTGGGCGAAGGAACGTTTTAAAGAAATCGAGGCAGTGACGTTTGATTATGGGCAAAGACATAGTCTTGAAATTGAATGTGCAAAAGAGATAGCGAAGGAAATCGGTGTAAAGCATCACATACTGGATATGTCACTTTTAAACCAGCTTGCACCGAACGCATTGACGCGAGATGACATAAAAGTAGAGGACGGAGAAAAAGGTGAATTGCCGTCGACTTTTGTACCTGGTCGGAATTTGCTCTTTTTATCTTTTGCCGGTGTTTTAGCTAGCCAGGTCGGAGCAAAGCATATCGTAACTGGTGTGTGTGAGACTGATTTTAGTGGCTATCCAGATTGTCGTGATATTTTCGTGAAGTCATTAAACGTAACGCTAAATCTTACAATGGATTCTACTTTTGTGATTGAAACACCACTCATGTGGTTGAACAAGGCACAAACATGGGAGCTGGCAGATCAACTTGGAGCACTAGAGTTTGTCCAAAAGAAAACGTTGACCTGTTATAACGGAGTAATAGCAGATGGCTGTGGGAAGTGCCCGGCGTGTAAGCTGAGAAATAAAGGACTGAACGAGTACTTGAGTTCAAAATCTACTAAAGGAGTAATAGCATGAGAATCTTATTTTATTTAATATCAATAGTGACTGCTAATGTCGTAACAGCAGCTTTTGCACCATTAGAGTTTGCCATGTTTATCGTCCCTATGGGAACACTTTTCGTGGGAGCTACTTTTATTTTCCGAGACCTTGTACAAAATAAATATGGGAGAGCAAAAACCTACTTATTTATTTTTGTGGCTTTAGCATTTTCTGCACTAGCCTCATTTATATTGGGGGATACTTTATTAATTGTACTTGCTTCGGCAATTTCATTTGTTGTAGCTGAAACAGCAGATACAGAGATTTACACAAGACTAAAATTACCAATGGCATGGCGTGTATTCTATAGCGGGATAGTTGGCGGATTCCTAGATTCTGTAATTTTTGTTGTAATTGGCTTAAGTCCTCTTGGAGCAAATTTTCTTCCATGGGAAGCAGTTCCTGCTGCCATTGTAGGTCAAATTATCGTGAAAACGGTTATTCAGATGATTGGGGCGCTTATTTTGAATCAAGTAGTAATAGTAAAGGAGAAGCGTCTTCTGTCTGAATGATTTTATGAAAAGTGAAAAGTTTAGCCTTCCATAATCTTGGGAGGTTTTTTTAGTTTTATTAATTTATTGTACAGTGACCACTTTATCTTTTTTATTACATATATCTATTTCTAGATAGATCTAAAAAAAAGGTATAAAAAACATTTTTTACAGGTACTGGATGTTATATAGGAATGTCGTATAATTAAAATAGATTAAAAATAATACTTAAAATACCAATATATAAATTATATAGTTGAAAAAATAATACAAAAAATACTTTGTTCCATGTTGAATCAAAGGTAGCTATTTTAGAAGGAAGTGTATTTAATGCGTAATCGAACCAAAAAGGATCAGAAAATAGTAGACGAATTGACCGGGTTTCTAATTATTGTAGCAGCGTTAATAGGTTGGTATACTACAAAGTCATTTATAGGGGTAGGGGTTGCAATAGGTGTTGGAGTAGTTGTAATAATTATAATCATGGGATGGAGAACAGCTAGTTTTGAAAAAAGGATGCGGGAATCTGGTATAGCGGAGATTGATCAAATGACTGGCCGACAATTTGAAGATTATCTAGGCACACTTTTTCAGTATCAAGGATACAAGGTCACTTATACACCTTCAACAGGGGATTTTGGAGCAGATTTAATATTAAACAAAGGACAAGAAACGATCGTGGTTCAAGCAAAACGCTATAAGAAAGCAGTTGGTGTAAAAGCTGTACAAGAAGTTATTCCATCCATCAATATGTATAATGCAGGAGTGGCATGGGTTATAACGAATAGTACCTATACAACGCAGGCCTTGACACTGGCCAAGAAAAACCGTGTACGAATGATAGACCGTAAAGAATTAATACAAATGAACCTGGAGATGAAAAATACAACTAAAAATGTCAAACCATGAAAAGGAGATCAAAAGTTATTAATAAATAGTATGAACAGTACAGTACTTGAGCGATATCCAAGAAATAAGAGAGACAAAAAGTTGAATCGTTTAATACTCTGCAGCATATGATGTGGTTACTTGAATAACCTAGTAATCTCCGATAGACTAATAATTACCATAAAGAGACAACTGAGGAGTGAAATGCCGATGGAAATTTCAATTACAAAAGCTTTACGCGAGTTAAAGACATTGGATGCACGCATTTTAAAGAAGATTAACGAGACAACTTTCGCAGCGTCTAAAAAACCAAAAGAGAATATTCGTGGTTTTAAGACTGTTGAGGCGTTTGAAAAGGAAGCCAAAGAAAGTATACAATCTATAAAAGATTTAATGGATCGTAGAAAGCAAATCAAAAAATCGATTGTAGAATCTAATGCAAGAACTGTTGTTGAAGTATCTGGAGTCAAAATGACGGTGGCAGATGCAATTGAGCGTAAAAACTTTATTGAAATCGAAAAAACACTCCTTCGTAAAATGAATACCGATTATGCTCAGTCTCAAGAAAAGGTAGAAGTTAATAACGAAATTGCCCAAGATAGATTAGACACTCAGTTAAATAACATGATTTCAAAAGATGGTAAAACAGACTTAACTGCGGTTGAAGGGTACAAAAAGTTGTTTTGGGAATCCGAGGAAACTAAATTAATTGACCCAATTCATGTAAAAGAAATCGCAACAAAGATGGCTTTAGATATTGAGTCTTTTGAAGATGACGTGGATGTAGCGCTAAGTGAAATTAATGCACGTACGTTAATCACTATTAAACAATAAATAAGTTTGGAACTTGCTGTTATAGCGAAAAAGAAGAAAGTTTCCCCGTTTGCAGGGTCTGGGTAAATCCCTGCTCCCAAAATCAATTACTGAGTAAGGTAAAAAGCTTAAAGCTCAACCTTAAAAGTTAAAAGCTTAACAATCAACTCTCTTACATCCTAAAGCTCATTATTTAGCGATAAAAAATCTATAAAATCTCGGGTAACAGGTGCTGTAGGATTTGAAACTTCCTTTCTTCTCCTCCGAGCAGCTATGACAGCACAAAAAGAGTGATCCCTTGGATCACTCTTTTTGTTTGTAATTTAGTTTTTTTGTATATTCATCTTACTAATTTCGAGAAAGATTTCGAATGTGAATTAATTTATATACTTTATAAAAACTTTTTCCAAAGTTGTATGTCTAATAGATAGGGCCAAATGAATTGGGGTGATATCTTGAGTGAAAAGATGTTAGTGAGGAACGCAATTAAAGGTAATGAAGAAGCATTTTTAGCATTAATCCATTCATATGAAGATGTATTATATCGGACAGCTATCTCATATTTGAAAAATGAAGGGGATGCACTGGAAGCTATTCAGGAAGTGACATATAGAGCTTTTAAAAGTATAAAAACAGTAAAAGAACCTGCCTACTTTAAAACTTGGTTAATTAGAATTATGATGAATTATTGTCAAGATGTCATCAAGAAAAGCAAGAGGGAAGTATTAGGGGAAAGAATATTTTGCATACAGGGAATGAGCGAGGACTTTACCTTTTTAGAAGTAGAGGAGGCTCTTTTAAGTTTATCCGATTATGAGAGAGAGTTATTACATTTAAAATACTTTGAAGATGTCAAAATAAAGGACATCGCTGTTATGTGGGATACACCGGAAGGAACAATTAAAACCCGGCTACATAAAGCCTTGCGGGCACTTAGGGCAGGATTTGAAGAGAAAGGAGAGGTTAAACGTGTTTGAGGAAAGAAAAAAATTGGTGCAGAGGAAGAAGTCGATTAATCAGGTCCAAATATCAAAGGATAAGCTACATTCCGCCGTACAAATTGGATTTGAGAAAGCCAAAAAAGAAAGAATGTTAAAAAGAACTAAGTTAATAAAACGGAGTTCATGGTCGGTAGTAATTGCTGCAATCCTTCTTATCTCTTTTATCACATCTGTCTCTGTATCGCCTGTTTTCGCTAATAAGGTTTCATCTATTCCAGGTATGGAACGAATTATTGCACTAATTCAGCAAGACAGAGGTTTAACCGCTGCCGTTGAAAATGACTATTTTCAACCTATTAATAAGTCGCAAGAGAAAAACGGTATTACAGTAACACTTGATGGAGTCATTGCAGACAAAAAGGGAATGGTTGTTTTTTACTCTATTCGTACAGAAGATATGGACGTAAGCTCACTTGAACTCAAATATCTCCAATTATGGTCAGGAATGAATATGCGGTATAGTTTCGATTTTATGAATTTTGTCAATCCCTTGACTCAAACGGCAAACTCTAAAACTTTCAGTGGCTCTGAATATATCCAGACGATTCCATATAGTAAGGACCTTTCTTGGAAAATAGGAATAAAAAATGGGGGAAAAGTAGAAAATTTCAAAATACCATTTACATATAAAAAGATGGAAGTGACAAGTAAGAGTATCGTTGTGAATGAAGAAGTTGAGATTGAAGGTCAATATTTTAAAGTGAAAGAGTTAATAGTCGACCCAATACGCACAGTGGTTAAGCTAGAAGAAAATTCTAATAACACTATGAAACTTCTCTCTCGGCCATTTGATGAATTAGAACTGGTAGATGAAGAGGGCAGGAAATGGTCTGCTATGCCTGGAAATGCATATAAAACTCTGGAGAAAGGAAATGTATGGGAGATCCCACTGAAAGAAAGTTTTTACTTTTATGAGCCTCAAAAGTTAACATTAACATTTGGGAAAATTGCAGCAATTGATAAAGAAGAAGCGCATATTATAATTGATACAGAAACCAAAAAGTTTATAGAAAAGCCTTTCCAATCAATATTCTCAAATTTACAGGTGGACGATAATCTGGTCAGTTTTACTATAAAAGTAAATAAGGATTATGATATGAATATGGTTAGTTTTATAAAATTTATAGACGCTGATGAACAAGAATTTTATATACACTACGGAGGGCGTACACCAACCTTTTCTAACTACGTAAAAGGTTCGAAGATAAATGTTCCGGGAGAGGCGAAAATCGAATTTGAACTTCCGGACAAGTCGGTTAATACTTTTGCAAATCCTATTCGATTGGATTTAGACTTATACCCATCATGGATAGAAGAGGACGTCGAGATAGAGGTCAAATAATAAAACGAGATTCTGAGAACAACTCTCTTCATTGTTCAAGAATCTCGTTTTTTAAAAGAGGCAAATATATATAATATGTGCAATTTAGTTAAACAATTAATTTTAAATCTCTTTCAAAATACCTTTTACTAATTCAACAAATTTAACTCTTACTTTACCTGCAACATCAATTACTTCCTCGTGATTTAGAGGCTGATCTAATATTCCACTCGCCATATTCGTTATACATGAAATACCAAGTACTTTCATACCACCGTGAGTAGCTACAATCGCTTCCGGAACCGTGGACATACCTGCAGCGTCAGCTCCTAATATGCGGAACATACGGATTTCTGCAGGGGTTTCGTATGTAGGACCACTCCACCAAGCATAAACACCCTCTTGCAATTCCATGTTTTGTTCATTCGCTACTTTAGTTGCAATACTGCGTAGCTCTTTGTTATATACTTCAGATAAATCAGGGAAGCGTGTACCTAATTCGTCATTATTTGGACCAATTAATGGATTGCTTCCTACTAAATTAATGTGGTCTGTTATTAACATTAAGTCTCCTGGATTAAAACTTGTATTCACGGCACCACAGGCATTTGTAATAATAACTTTTTCTATACCAAGTGCTTTCATTACACGTACTGGGAAGGTTACTTCGTCCAAAGTAAAGCCTTCATAATAATGAAAGCGACCTTTCATGGCAGCAACTATTTTTCCATTTAATTCTCCAATGACTAGTTCGTTTGCATGACCAATTGCTTCAGATTTTGCAAAATGTGGAATGTCGCTATATGGAATTTTTATGGGGTTCTTAATTTCATCAGCAAGCGTACCTAAGCCTGACCCTAAAATCATTCCAATCACAGGGCGATGATCTGTCTTACTCATAATGAAGTCTCTAGTTTCTATAATATCTCCAATGTTGTACATCATAATTCCTCCTTGAGATGGTACATAAAAAACAATACAAATGTAGTATACACTCAAAGTGTATTATTGCAAAAAAAGGAATATGCTCATAAACAAGGTTATTGATGATGTATTATAGTATAATTACATTATTTACAAGATAATTGTCGAATAATCTACTTTTAAATAGAAATAAGCTAAGGAAGTACATATGCATATGAAAAGTCATAAAGTAAAAAAAATTTTAGTCTTGTCTACTGTTTTATTAATCTTTTTCTCTGCTTTAAATGTTTATATTTCGTACGTGAAAATGAAAAATACCGTACAAGAGTCAATTGCAAACCAAAGTTTGCAAGCAGCTAGGTCAATAGCTTCATCAATAGATATCGACACGTATCAAAAATTTTTGAGTAACCCCGAGAAAAATGAACATTTTCGAGAGATTCAAGTTTATTTGAATGATGTGCGCGAAAAGTTAGGTTCCTTATATGTTTACACACTAGAAGTCGATAATCCTAAAGTTTCTAAAACGATGATTTTGGCGCACTACGGTAAAATAGATAATTTAGATAATTATCAGATAGGCGTTGCATGTACAGTTCCGGAAGAGCAAGTTACTAAAGCCTATAAAGGTCAGGTATATGTAACCGAAGTGCTGAAAGATCCAGATTATGGAGATTATTTATCCGTTGGAGCACCTATAAAGGACGATGATGGGAAAATACTTGGTTATTTAGGTATAGATACTAGTATACATACCATTAATCAGATTGAAGGGGCTGGGTTAAAAAGGAATATATTAATCTTTGCATTTAATGGTTTATTTATTTTCATCGTGCTAGGCTCCTTCTTATTTATGCAAAAATGGTATCAAAGAGAGGTTAAAAAGGAAGTAGGTCATACGGAGAATACTTATCAAACAGAGATAAAAACTTTGATAACCTCGGTTTCATCATTACGACATGATTTTTCTAATCATATTCTTGTTTTGCATGGGCTTCTAAAAATAGGGGAATCGGAGAAGGCATTACAATATGCATCCACCCTTTTTAAAGAAGTAGAAACTATTGAATCTCTTAAGTTAAATATAGATCATCCTGGTCTATCGATATTATTGCAATCAAAGAAGCTAGCTGCACAAAATCATCGTATAAATATGGAGATGACAATCCCCTATGCTTCATTTGGTAGAATAAAAAGCACAGATTTAATAATTATTTTATCGAATTTAATCGATAATGCTATTGATGCGGCGAAAGAGTTGCCAGAAGGGGAACGGAAAATAACGATTGATTGTTCTGTTAACGATACTAATTATCTATTTGTCATTACGAATACCGGGCAATGTATAGGTAAGGAAGCACAAATTTTCAAACAAGGATATTCAACCAAAAATGAAGCAAAAGGGCAGGTTAGAGGGCAAGGATTATTTATCGTGAAGGAAGTAGTAAATAAATACAATGGAAGAATCTCCATTGAATCAACAGATGAATCAGAGACAACTGCTATTGTGGAAATTCCGCTAAAGTAATTGCTTTTTAGTTGTTATACAGCTTGCTTTAAAAAAATAGATACTCTACTCAGGTAGAAGTATCTATTTTTTTGTGTTTGCTTTTGGTTTGAAATGATATGGAAACACCTATCACAAAAGAACCAACTAGTTGAAAGAGTTGAATGCTAATCCTTAACAGGAGGAAACGGAAAACCAAGGGGATGAACGATTAAAGATATAACTGAAGCTTCGATATCACAATTTATTATTCATTATTTAAAAGTTAATCCTGTTGATTGGACCGGCAGGCGGTCACTCCAGCAGGAACAGCTCGAACTGAAAGTCGAATAGGAAAGTAGTGACGAGAAGTTTGATGCCGTGCCAGCGGAAAGCATCCGCATAGATCGTAAATTAGCATTATTCGTATATCACTATTATGAAAATGATTCAAATAATTTACTTTGTTTCTATACTTGCAGGAGATTAGGATATAGTTCTTGAATTAATATGAAAATGTGTACTTAGGAGGAATATAGATGGGGATTTTAGATGGATTGATGGGTAATGCATCGGAGATAGAAAATGGTCAAGTTGAAAGTAAATTAAAAGATTTACTTGCTCCTTCGGAGAGGGTAGAGCATGCGTATAAGCTTATTCGTGATTTAATTGTTTTCACGGATAAACGTTTATTATTAATCGATAAACAAGGAGTGACGGGGAAAAAGGTAGAGTATCATTCGATACCGTATAGAAGCATCGTTCATTTTTCAATTGAAACAGCAGGAACTTTTGATTTAGATGCTGAGTTAAAAATATGGTTGTCGGGAAGTGTAGCTCCTATACAGAAGAAATTCAACAAATCCTTGAATATATATAAAGTTCAAAGTGTATTAGCTGAATATGTAATGAAGTAAAAGGAGTATGGATAAATTGAAATTACATACAAATGTTACAGGTGATGGTAAACCCATCGTTTTTCTACATACTGGTCTACAAACCGGTCTATTAGATTTTGAGTTTCAAAGAGATTATTTTAGTAAAAGTTATCGAGTGGTTTCTCCTGATTTAAGAGGCCATGGGCAATCTATAATAGACAATATCAAAAATTTTTTTGAGGACTCGGCTAAGGATTTATTGGAAACGCTGGATCGCTTAAAAATATCTGTTATTCATCTAGTAGGATGTTCGTTGGGAGCTCTTGTCGCGATTAAATTTGCTCAACTATTCCCTGATAGGATTAGCTCATTAGTTATTTCGGGAATTACGTCGATAAAGCCGGACGACTGGTTGGAAATGCATGAGGAAGATGTCAGAAGACAAACCGACTTTATAGACTAGTAAAGAAATAGGTAGTTACTTCGATCAAATACATGCGTCAGATTGGAGACAATTTATTCATTTTGGAAAGGACGAAAAATGGTATCCATTTGAGGATGTAAAAGCGGTAACAGAATTTGAATTCCCTGTGCTTTTTATCGTGGGAGAGAATAAACCGAATGAAACAATCGGAGCAACTATTTACCCTGAAAAGAACCCAAATATTCGCGTTGCGATTGTGCCGTTTGCAGGTCATTTAGTTCATACTGAACAACCAGAAATCTATACTAAAATAGTAGAATTATTTATTGGAAAAGCAGTGTAAAGAGAAGTAAATGTTAAATATAATTGAAAAAACTACTAACTTCTTTTCGAAAGAAGGTTAGTAGCTTTTCAAGTTGTTGGCTAATTCTATATATAGTAAAATTCTTTAATATTTTAACAAATATAATTCTATTCTTTGCTCTTTCATAAGTGGCTCTTATTTAAACTAAAGATCCACCAGTTTTTAAGTATTTTTCGATACCTTCTGCAGCACGATACGCAAGAGCTCCAACTGTGCCTGTAGGATTCATACCAGAATTATGTGGGAATGCTGAAGCGCCAGGAACAAATACATTTTCACAATCCCACATTTGAAGGTAGTTGTTTAATGCGCTTGTTTTAGGATCTGCACCCATGATAACTCCACCCGTGTTATGAGTAGTTTGATATTTTGTCGTATCCCAATCACCTTGATCTCCTGGGGTATTAATCATGTCTGCTCCCATTTCTTCAAGAATCTTTGTAGTGATATCTCTAATATATTTTTGTTGATTTCTTTCATTATCTTTATAGTTAAATGTCATACGTAATAATGGATCACCAAATTGATCTTTATACGTAGGATCTAGGTCAATATAGTTTTCTTTGTTTGGCATAACTGAGCCTTGTGAGCCTACTGACAAGCTGCGGTTCGCCCAATAAATAGATTCATCTTTAAACTCTTTACCCCAAGTTGGTGTACCTTTAGGGACAGAATTATTTGAAATAGGACGTTTTCCGTAATGACCAAGTGCTATGTTACCACCGTGAATAAAATTCAAATCAGTATGGTCAAAATTATCTCCATTAAAATCGTCTAGTACTCCTGCAAGTGCACCTGTACCTGCATATAAATTAAATTCTTTCTCCTTAAAGAAACCTGTTGAACCTGATGACGTCATTTGATAAGCGTAGTTCTTTCCAATTACGCCAGTTCCCGATTCTGGATTATACGGACTTCCAAGTTGAGAGTTTAATAGAATTCTAATGTTATTAAGTGCATACGCTGAAACAACTACAACGTCAGCCTCTTGAATATATTCTTCTCCAGTTCGAGTATCAACATATAAAACTCCAGTAGCTTTTCCGTTCGTATGTAAGACTTTGCGAACAACACAGTGCGCTCTTACTTCAAAGTTACCTGTCTCTTTTGCCACTGGTAAAACAGTTACTACTGGTGATGCTTTTGCCCCATATTCGCAACCGAAACGCTCACAAAAACCGCAATATTGACATGCTGCCCTAGAGATTCCATCTGGATTTGTGTAGCTTTCAGAAAGTGTAGCCGCTGGTGCAATGTAAGGATGGTATCCTAAGTTTTTAGACGCTTCCTTAAACATTTTCATTGAAGGCGTTTCTTTAAGTGGAACTGTAGGATACTTAACTTCTGGGACTTCTGGATGTGGATTAGTTTCCCCAGAGATACCAGCCATAGCTTCAAATTTTTCAAAATATGGTACTAAATCGTTATAAGTAATTCCCCAGTCCTGTAGGGGCATATCAGCTGGGATTTTATCTTTTCCATAACGCTCTAGAGTTTTTGTGTAAATTTCAAAATCATAAGGAAGAAAGCGATAAGTTAATCCATTCCAGTGTTCACCAGAACCACCTACACCATCACCGATTAAAAATGAACCATGTTGACGATAAGGTAGAGCTCTTTTTGAACGGTCATGACGCACTGTCAAAGTTTCTTTAGAAAGATCTTGCATCATTTCGTTTCTTTGTTGATATCTAAGTTCATCGTGAACCATTAGGTAATCTTCTGTCTTTCTTTCTTTACCGCGTTCTAAACCTACTACTTTATATCCTTTTTTAGTTAGTTCAGCTGCGATAATACCGCCAGTCCAGCCAACTCCTGCCAATACTATATCTGTTTTTGGTAATTTCTTAGCCATGTCTAATTAGCTCCCTTCCGATTAATGTTTATGTTGTGAATTCAAGCTTGTCGGTTCGATTTTTACAAATTCATCTTTTTCAATGATATTTGCATAACTCATTTGATGACCAGGGAAGTTTTTCATCTTCCATCCTGCCATATCTTTATTCCCACCATATAAAGGATCGGCATAAGCACCTTCAATAGTTGCACTTTTTAGTAATGAGAAGAAATATGTAGAAGTAACAGCACCATTTAATGTGACTTCACCTGCTTCAAAAGCTTGTAAAATAGCAACCTGTTCTTCCGCTGTTATTTCTGAAAACTTTGCTTTATATTGTTTTGCTGCTTCTGAATTTAAAGCTTCAATCCCTAGATTGAAAATTTGTTGTCTGTTTAAGTGTGTTTGATGTCCGAACAATGGTGTAGCTTCTGCTGGATAAAATGGTCCAGACATATATTCTTTAGAATTTAGTCCCCAACTTCCAGCAAGCTGATGGTCAATATAAAAAGCAACGAGTAATTCTTTTGCTCCTGGTCCTACTTCTGTTTTTGGAAATATTTGTTCTGCCGCTGCATCAATTGTGTCGAATTGTGTTTTGTCAAAATACATTAGTGCTTGGTTAAAATTTACTGCTGTTGCTGTAGTATGAACACCTGTTTCATGAGTTTGAGTTGTTGAGTCTTTACTTAGTAAAGAACCTAGAGCTCCACCTAGTACAACCCCACCTACTGTTAACCCAGAATTCTTTATAAATGTACGTCTAGATGAACGTTTGTCTAAGTATGGAGCATTTTTTTCCTGTTCTGACATAATATAACCTCCAGTATAAATAAGTAGAAAATTGAACGAATTTCTTTATTTAGGTAAATAATAAATTAAAAAAATATACTCATTAATGAACGATAGTATGCCAGTTGTATACTAATGAGAATAAGACAGTATAAACCAATAAAGAAGCGATAAAGTATATATGTTTTGTTCCTGTCCAGCAAAGAACAATGATAGCTAGTCCAATACCTGAACCTAATAATGCAAACCAAGGGAATTCATTGTTATAGAAAAAAAGACCTAGTGATAAGTCTGCCGCTATAAATAATGCAAAAAGAACTTGATTCAAGAGTTTTAATTCTTCTAAATTATATTGAGTCACTTTTGTTCTCCTTCGATTAATAAACTATTTAAAAATGTACCGATACAAAACAACCGTTTCCAAGTCTACTCCTTTTTTTTCACGATTTCTACACATTTGCAAAAAAAATAAAATATAGTTTTATTCTGAAAATAACGTTAAATTACTCTCTTTTCTACAAATTAATATGGAGGATACACAATGTTAGTGGTACAAAACGACTAATTAAATCTCTGAGAAAACATGCCAATAGACTATATGTAATCTTATTTTTTTAGGGGTTGATTTCATTATCAGTAAATAGTTTTTATAACTATGTGTTTACAAATTGGGACGAAGGAGTATAATGTGTAATTGTTACAAAACAACCAATACTTTTGAATACTACTTATGCATAAATTTACAGGATCATTATATATATTCAGTTATGAGGAGGGAACATAATGCCAAATATCGGTGTACCAGGTTTAATCATTATATTAATAATTGCTTTAATCGTGTTCGGTCCGAAAAAGTTACCTCAATTAGGTAAAGCAGTTGGACAAACGTTAAAAGAATTCAAAAACTCGACTAAAGATATCGTGGACGATGTAGCAGAAGAATTTAAATTAGATGATAAAGATACAGACGATAAAAAGAAAATCTAATATTAAGAAGCCAACTATTTTAAAATAGTTGGCTTTTTTGAAAAATTAGAAAGTTTATAAAAAAGTCCCATGAATACTGAGATCAAGGCACTTTCAAGAATGAATAATCCTGCTGATTTCAGTTGCAGGTGAAGGAACGAAGGATAAGAACGCCACCTTGCACTCCAATCAATCAGTGTGTAGTACTCCATTAGAAGATTCAGCATAGCTCTAACAAAACATTCGGTAATTCATACAACGATAAGTCTGTCGAGAGTACTTCGAAAACGCTAGAAACAGATCTTGAACTATAAGGACCGGGCGTTTTTGCCTGGTTTTTCTTATTATATACTGTGGCAGATTCAAATTAATTCTGATTTGTATTAATACCAGTATATCCTTTTACAAAACGGTCTTGCTTAATATTTCGGTATAGCTACCCAATGCTCTGGGGATACCTCTACTAACTCCGATTGACTTAATTGGTATTTGTCTATTTCTAAATTTTCTTCCATTAGGGCCCGTTTTTTCTTTGCTTCAATTTTAGGATCTGGAATTGGAATTGCAGCTAGTAGTGATTTTGTATATGGATGCTGAGGGTTAGAATATAGCTCCTCGCTTTCTGCAAGCTCAACAATTTTTCCTGCGTACATTACTGCTACCCTATCACTAATATGCTTGACCATCGATAAATCATGAGCAATAAACAAATAGGTAAGTCCTAAACGATGCTGAAGGTCCTCAAGTAACTCGACGATTTGAGATTGTATAGAGACATCTAAAGCAGATAATGGTTCATCGCAAACGATAAAATCAGGTTCTACAGCAAGTGCACGAGCAATTCCAATTCTTTGACGTTGTCCACCAGAAAATTCATGTGGATAACGCATAGCATGTTCAGGTTTTAGACCAACCATAATGAGTAATTCTTCCACACGCTTTTTTCTTTCCTCATTGCTTTTACTTAAACGATGAATATCTAGAGCTTGCCCGATTATATCCAGCACTTTAAATCGTGGATTTAATGAAGAATAAGGATCTTGAAAGATCATTTGCATATGTCTACGCATTGTTTTCATTTCATTTTTACTTAGCCTATTTATAGCTACCCCTTGATATAGTACATCGCCATCTGTTGGCTCATGGAGTCGTAATATTGCTCTACCGGTTGTAGATTTACCTGACCCCGATTCTCCTACTAACCCAAGTGTTTCACCTGGTTTTATGAAGAAACTAATGTTATCAACAGCTTTAAGTACATTTCCTTTTCCAGAATTGAAATGTTGCTTAAGAGAACGTACGTCTAGTAAAGGCTTTCCGTCTTCTGTTCCGATAGAACGGAGAGAAGGGCGTTTAGGTTTTTTTTTCTCATCCAAGCGTGGGAGTGCATTGAGTAGTTTTTTTGTATAGTCATGTTGAGGGTTTTCAAAAATTTCTTCTGTTGTCCCAGTTTCAACAATTTCCCCATTTCTCATGACTGCTACTCGGTCACACATCCCTGCAACTACACCTAAATCATGTGTGATTAAAATAATGGATGTTCCGAAACGTATCTGCATATCTTTCATTAGGTTTAATATTTGTGCTTGAATCGTAACATCAAGTGCAGTTGTAGGTTCATCCGCAATCAGTAGAGTAGGGCGGCAAGCCAATGCTATTGCTATCATGACCCTTTGACGCATTCCACCAGAAAATTCATGAGGGTACTGATTGAACCGACCTTCACTATCTTTAATCCCTACTAGCTTGAGAAGTTCAAGTGCTTGTTTTTTTGCATCCTTCTTGGATAACTTTTGGTGTTTCATAAGACTTTCAGCTATTTGCTTTCCAATTCGGATAGTAGGATTAAGGGAGGTCATTGGGTCTTGGAAGATCATGCTAATATCCTGACCTCGGATATTTTCCATCTCTTTTTCTGACTTGTTTATAAGATTTTCACCGAGAAATTCAATCTCGCCGTTTTTCAGCAAAGAAGGAGGGGAGGGAAGAAGTCTCATGATCGAACGAGCAGTAACACTCTTTCCACTACCGGATTCTCCAACAATTCCAATAGTTTCACCTTTTTTCACATCAAAACTTACCCCTCGCACAGCCTCAAATTCTGTTTCGTTCGTTAGAAACGAGATATTTAAATCTTTCACTCTTAGAACAGTCTCCAATATAAACACCTACCTAATTCAGTATATGTAATTAATCATGTCTATTTCATAACTACTTGTTTTACTTAAAAATACGGATATTTATTTAATAAAGAAACTTTTTAATGGGTTTTTAAAAGTCGATTCCATCGCTTGGATCGGCAAGCGTTCGACTAGAATGGAAATCATATAAAACCAGGAATACTTATGTGATATTTTACTGAATTATCCCTTTACTTAAAGTGGACTTCGTTGATTGGAGCGTAAGACGGCGACTCCAGTGGGAACAACACGAACTGAAAGCCCTGCAGGAAAGACATTGGTCGAACTCTGTTTGACCAATGTCTTTGCGACGAGTAACCGCAGGAGCATATGTTTTCGCAGTGACGAGGAGATTGAAGTCGTGCCCACGGAAAGCATCCGTCTAGAGAGGAAATCAACTTTGTTCGGATTTTACTACTAATTACTTCTTTATGAAATTGGCTCAATTAATAAATAAATGTCATTGACTTAATAAAATTCAAAATCTATACTATACAATACCACTAGGAATTCTAATATATCAGAAAGGAGGTAAATAGTCGATGGGAATAAATAAAGAACCATCGGTGAATTTGGTTTTTTTTGATCATCTTGCGTATATATTTGAAAAAATGATGAAGAGAAATACGTATAAATATTTGTTGCTTCTTCTAGGGTTTCCCTTACATGTCGTTATTTTTATCAACTACCGATTGAAGAGAAACAATGATACATATTCTATTATTCATAAAAAAATAAATGCTTCGTTACAAACGTCAGGGCTCAAAGAACAATTAAAAAGTGAATTCAAAGAACAATACGTCCGGAAACATGCTTTCTTTCATGAGACAGTGGATGAACAGCATATGAACAGTGAAGTAGATAGGCTTGCACAAGAAAAATACTCGAAGTTACTTGCGGAAAATATTGATGCTGAGTATGAACAGCAAGGTTTAGTAAAGCTCAATTATATTTCGTATTTTAGAGATTTACTAAAAAAACCACTGTTTTTAATTGTTTCGTTTATCCCTGGAGTACTAATGTATATACTGCTTTTTTTGATTAGTAATTTCTTTATTAAATTTGTTTTCGAACGTCTAGTTATGAGTGTTTTAGTTATTGCGGGGGTCTCGGTTCTAGTGTTTACTATTTTGTATTTGTCACCTTTTGATCCCGCAGCGAATCTTTTAGGAGAAGCTGCAACAAAAGAGCAAATAGCATCTTTTAATCATACCTATGGTTTGGATCTGCCTTACTTGGCACAATTATGGAATGCTGTAAAAGGCATTTTCACGTTTGACCTAGGAGCTTCCTTTACTGGAAATGAAGACGTTGCAGCAAGCATTGCTAATAAGTTTCCTATCACTTTAACAATTGCGATTTTCTCACTCTTGATGGCAGTTGTTATAGCAATACCAGTTGGAATCATTTCAGCAACTAGACAAAACACATTTTTAGATTATTCGTTTATGTTTATAGCGTTAATTGGTTTATCTATTCCGAATTTCTGGCAGGGCTTAATATTTATCTTGAATTTTTCTATTAAATTGCAATGGTTACCAGCGACTTATAATCCTCAGAATTTGTTATCTATTATTATGCCTGTAATAGTTTTAGGGACGGGGCTTACAGCATCTGTTGCAAGAATGACTCGCTCCTCTATGCTAGAAATAATAAATGAAGATTATATTATTACGGCAAAAGCTAAGGGGCTTAATGAGCGTCAGGTACTTTGGAAACATGCAATTGGTAATGCTATGATTCCCATCATTACAGTAATTGGATTGCTGTTTGGGGATATGCTCGGTGGAGCCGCTGTTACTGAGAAAGTTTTCAATATTAGTGGTATAGGAAGCTATATCGTTGATAAGCAGTTTATTCCTGACATTCCTGCCATCATGGGTGGGGTAATTTATATTGCTATAACAATTTCATTAGTAAACGTGCTCATCGATATTTTGTATGCGTTTTTCGACCCTCGCATTCGATCTAAGATGAAGCAACTGTAATTTAGAAGTAGGTGTAGAGGTGAATTCATTTAAAAAACATGCTTTGAAATTGTCTCGGGAGTATACGCAAGCAAACTTTGCATGGGTTCTTTCTTTCGCAGTAAGCCTGGTTTTCCTGATAAATAGTTTCAACTACAAAGAAGGAACGATTAAGTCGCTTGTTTTTACTATATTTATAGTTTACGCCGTATTCACTGTATATCAATTATTCCTAACCTGGAAAATTAAAAAAGATCTTTTGAAATTTGGTGCAATACAACCTACTACAAGAAAGCTCGGATATATTCAACTTTTAAGTATATTGAGTGCAAATGTTTTTACGGCATCATTTGCTTTTAACTTGATTAAAAAGAAAAAAACACCAGAGTATACGTTTGCTGTATATATGTTATTTACACAAATTTTCGTAATTGCTGTCTCGGCTTTCAACTTATTTAAACCGTATGTGACAGATACTTTTGTTCCTGCTATGGGTATTCTTCTAGGAATCCTGTTTTTTCAAATAGTGACCTTAGTTCTTGTGGGGAAATATGTACAGGATGAATCGGCGCCATCTTGGTTCCTTATCATTGCTGTATTATTAATTATTTCATCACTAACTGGAAATTTGTTTAATCTGTTACTGGGTATTAGTTTAGTCATTAAGGCTCGCAGCTACGATCGTTCTAGAATTATGAAGTGGAACACGATGTGGAATAAAATTACTCGGAATTCCACTGCAATATTAGGATTGTTCTTCATCATTCTTATGCTTTCTCTATCAGTTTGTAGCAAGTATACATTCGATTATGATTTGGCTGTTGAAAATGACTATGGAAGTTTGCTACAAAAACCAAGCTTAGAACATCCCTTTGGAACTGATGATTTTGGTAGAGACCTATTTTCAAGAATTATTTTTGGAGCAAGAATATCTCTTCTGGTAGGATTTGCGTCTACAATCATTCCGCTAATTATTGGCGGGTTTCTTGGAGCAATAGCGGGCTATTATACGAAACGAGCGGATAACATTATTATGAGATTGCTAGATATTTTGTATGCTATTCCAGGAATTTTACTTGCCATAGCTATTATTGCTGCATTCGGAGCTAACACGATGAATCTAATACTAGCTCTTAGTGTTGGTGCCATTCCAAGCTATGCACGAACGATGAGGGCGAACGTACTTATGGTATCGAATTATGAATATGTAGATTCTGCACGTGCATTAGGTTCGTCTGACTTATCTATAATTTTTAAGCAGATTGTACCAAACTCTCTTGCGCCAATGATTGTAAAAGCCACTTTAACTATTGGTGGCGCTGTAATTGCAACTAGTAGCTTAAGTTTCCTTGGACTAGGGGTTGAACCACATATTCCAGAATGGGGAAATATTTTAAAAATAGGAAGTACTTATCTTGAATCTCATTCCTATCTAGCAATTATACCGGGGCTAGCAATTATAGGTCTTGTATTATCTTTCAATTTTTTAGGAGATGGGTTAAGAGATGCTTTTGATCCGAGGATGGATTAAAAAAATAATATTATATAGGAGGACATGGATATGAAAAAAAGTTTATTGGCAATACTGTTTAGCTTTGTATTGATATTAGCTGGATGCGTAAATACGAAGTCTGACGTAGCGGACAAAGGAAATGATAATAAAGATGTAAAAACGGATGATACTCCGGTCGCTATTGAACTGTTAGGTATGAGTACTGGGGAAGCGGATATGAACATCGTACGTGATCAACTGATTAAAAATGGTTTTGATGTGAAGCTGAATATCCAACCAGATTACGGAAGCTTTACAGCTCAAAAAGATGCTGGTAACTATGATTTAGCACTATCTAGCTGGACAACAGTTACAGGGAATCCTGATTATGCGGTACGTTCACTATTCAAATCAGACGGTGACAATAGTATTATGTCTGATGAAGAAGTGGATAAGTTAATTGATAAAGCAAGTACAGAAACGGAAGAAGATTTTACAGAAACATATAAACAATTAGAGCAACATCTTGTTCTGGATAAAGCATATATTGCACCTCTTTATAATTCATTCAAAGCACAGGGCGTAAACAAAGAAATTTTAAATGCAGATACGGTAAGACTGGCAAAATCACGTGCAGTTGCATGGGAGTCTATTGACTTTACAGACACTTCTAACAGAGCCACACAACCATTAATAATGCAGCAAGCAATTGGAGCACTAACATCTTTAGATCCGATTAAGGGAAATGACGGTTCTATTAATACGTTAAACACTAATATGTATGTAAGACTTGTAAATTTAACAGATGACGATAAAGTTGTTTCAGATGGCTCATTATCACTTAATCATGCAATTGCCGAAGGGAATCAATCTTATTACTTCCTTCTTCGTGATGATATAAACTTTGCTGCCGTTGCAGATAAAAAAGCAGTTGATACTGGGGAACGCGTTGGTGCAGATGATGTTGTATTCTCGATGAACCGTGCTAAAGACGAAAAGTCTGTACCAGATCACCGCACATATAGCTTACATGAAAGTATGGAAGCAATCGAAGTAGTAACGGACCTGTCAGAGCTTGATGTCAAACAATCTGGAAGCGATGTTACTGTAAAAGAAGCTCTTGAAAATGGCTTAGATGCTAAAATCACAGAATTAGTAGTAGACAAAAATACAGCAGATAATGCAGCAGGAAAATATCAAGTAGTTAAAATTACTACTGTAAATCCTTTCCCGCAAGTACTAAATTATTTAGCTCACCAATCTGCTGGAATCGTATCTAAGAAACAAGTAGAAAGCATAAATACGTACGATGTCGAAACATTTGATGTAAATACAGATATTCCTTATGGAGACCAAAACACAGTTACAGAAGGTGACAAGTATAACAATACGTTGTATGCAAGCGGTCCTTACATCTTGTCATTTAAAAATGATTACGAAGCTATATTCTTGAAGAATCCAGCGTACATGACAGGAACAGAAAATGAAGCTAAAATCTCCAATGTAACTGTACGTTTCATACAAGATCCGGATAGCGCGCTCTCAGCATTACGTAATGGAGAAATCCATATATTCAATGGAGTACCAGAAACAAAATATGACCTAGTAGAGGGTGATAGTAAATTAACCCTTCAAAAAAATGACAGTAACGCTGTATCCTATCTGTTGTTCAATACTCAAAATCGTGAAGTATCTAATAGTGAAGATTTAAGAAAAGCTATTCTGTATTCCATTAACCAAGATGAAATTTTGAATTATTACCAAGGAAACAAAAACAAAGCAGTTTCTACTGTAAGTCCACTTGTTGATACTGGAAATGAGGTAGTTGCAGATCCAGCGAAAGTGAAGGAGTTCTTAGAAGCTTACCATGCAAGTAAATAATAATTATAAAGCACCGGTTTCTAATACAAATTTCGATTTGTATTAGAGGCTGGTGTTTTTTTGAAAAAGATAAGAAAGTATAAAAAAATGTCCCGTGAACACTGGGTTTTCGACACTTTTAAGAGTGAATAATCCTGCTGATTTCCGTTTCAGGTGGAGTACGAAGGCTAAGTGCGCCACGTCGTGTGGCAACGCCTTCGTGACCAACATCCTGTTGGCCTCCGCGGGGGGAGCGATGAACCACCACCGCCCCTTCGGGTACGTTGTGATGTTTCACCTGTCTCCCTCATCCCGCCGGAGTCGCCACCTTTCACTCCAATCAATGTAATGAGTATTACTCCACTAGGTGATTTGGCAAAGAATATTGCTTTGATGATAAGATTTTCCTTATTACTAGCGCTAATTTCATCTGGACGTTTTATCATATAATCCTCGTTTATTTAGCTGACTTGTTTCCAATTATCCGTTTTGTAAAGTGAACATGGTTGATTGGAGTGCAGGGCGGAGACTCCAGTGGGAACAGTACGAGCTGAAAGCCCCGCAGGAAGGACATTGGTCAACTTTTTTTGACCAATGTCTTTGCGACGAGTAACCGCAGGAGCATATGTTTTTGGAGTGACGAGGAGATTGAAGCCGTGCCCACGGAAAGCGTCCGCCCGGAGAGGAAATCAACGGCATGTCTATGTTTCTGTTCTTAAAGGACCGGGTGTCTTCTTTCATCAAAGGATGTAGTATTCTTTAAAAAAATAATTTGTAAAGTATAATTAGTGAGTATATAAATTTAAAATAGCTTCAGGGGGTTAAGATATGGTTTCAAACAAAATGAATGCGCAAAAATTGGCTTATGAATACATTCGAGAATCTATGCTTAATGGAACTTATAAAGGCGGAATGAAGCTCGTAGAAGAACGTCTTGCTGATGAGATTGGTGTTAGTCGTACACCAATTCGTGAAGCGATTAAAAGATTAGAGCAAGAAGGTTTAATTAAGAACAAGCATATTTATAATCCTACAGCACAGGATTTGATATACATATATGAGATGCGCATAGTACTAGAAAGTTTTGCAGCAAATAGAGCGGCGAAAAATATGACAGCAGAAAAGGTTAAAGAACTTGAGAATACCATACAGAAATCTCGTGACTCGCTTATGGAAGGACAGTCAAAAAATATATACAATGCAAACCAACGCTTTCATGAATTAATTATAAATGAATGTCAAAACCCAATAATGATTGAAAGGTTAGAACAAGCTCAGACAATTTTCTATTTATTTAGCTTAAGGCTCGATATATATAGTCGACCACATATAATAGATGAGCATGAAGAAATTTACAAAGCCATTAAGAATAAAAATGAACAACTTGCTGGTGATCTAATGTCTAAACATTTATATAAAGACATGAATTTTACTCTGGAGATTATCGGTAGGAATGGACAGTTTTAGAGTACACCAAGATGATCAAATTGCATTTCCAAAAACGAATTTATCCGCAATACGAAAATAAATAATTTTTTAACATACATAAAGCACTAATTCTCCAATTTGCAAATGAATTAGTGCTACCTTTGTATATATTTACTTGTGAAATCATCGAAATTAATAAATAACCATCGAGTGATCAGCATATGCAAATTTAAGATTTCTCCGCCAACGGCATAAGATGTTATTGCATCTCTTATACGATATCTTCTTTTTAGTCCACTTAATTGTTCCTTTACAATCTCTTTTAAATCTCCAATTTACTTTAAAGTTTTGCCCAAGCAAATAGCACATTCAAGTAAAAAAAGTGAAGAACCATATTTTCTAAATGCTTCTTTTAATGGAAACTAATTAATAGTCTCTCTCCATCACTAAGAAAAACAAAATCTTTTTACCGCAAATTTTATTAGATATTTCTTATAACTAGCAAGTTGAGGGATAGGAAAGAAGGCAATGATTATATATCCTCATTTGCTAAGTTTTTAATATATACAAATAACAAAGGAGTGTAGTAGAATAATAGATGTTATTTTTGTATACAAAAAGTATGTTTTTGTATACAAAAATTATTTAAGATAATTTTAATTGCATTTAAAAGGAGAATAAGTATGACGCAATACAACTTAGAAGAATTGAGGATGCTCAATCAAGTTCTACTGGCCCTTTTTATCGTAGCTGATTTTGCCCTTTTACTCTTTTTTAATAATAGTCCATTCCCTTGGTTTGCCCTATTAGGTTCTGGAATTGGTTTATCCATTATTGTTCTTTGTTGGACAGGAAGAAAACACACTATTTTTATAGCTTCATTACTTGTTTTTTCAGCTCTACATACAATTGTTTATAATTGGAGCTCCATTGTGCATTAAAAGAAGAAAAAATTTTGCACATTTTCTATTTAACTAGTTAAATGAGTCAATTTTATAATTACTTGTTTCATTTAAAAATACGAATGTTTACTTAATATCGAAATATATTATTCGTTTTTTAAAGCAATCCCATTGATTGGAGTGACAGGCGGCGACTCCAGCGGGGACAGCGCGAGCTGAAAGCCACGCAGGAAAGACATTGGTCGAGCTTTGTTTGACCAATGCCTTTGCGACGAGTAACGCAGGAGCATATGTTTTCGTAGTGACGAGGAGATTGAAGCCGTGCCCGAGGAAAGCGTCCGCCTAGAGCGGAAATCAACGTTGTTCGGATTTAACTATATATTATTCTTTATGAAATTGATTCAAATAGAAAATTACTAAATTTATGGGAGGTTTTATAATGTCAGAACAAGAAAAGAAAGAGTCCGTTTTAGATAAACGTTCGTCTAGACGTACGTTCATTAAAAACTCTGGTTTGACAGTAGGCGGAGTTGTTTTAGGTGGAGCTTTAGGAAGTCTTCTAATAAAAGATGATAAATCGACAACACATAATACTGTTACTCAGAATCACGCAAAAACGCCTGCTGCTAATCCAAATGTAGCTCTAATGTTCTTCACACCAAGCCAATATCAGGTTACTCAAGCAGCAGTGGATCGTATTTTTCCTGAAGATGCAAATGGCCCCGGTGCCAAAGAACTTAATGCTGCTATTTACATTGATCACCAATTGGCAGGTCCATGGGGTTCTAACGTAAAAGATTACCGTTTGGGTGCATTTTATAAAGCGGAAGAAAACCAAGGTCCACAAACGAAAATTCTTCGTAAAGATTTGTTTCTAGCTGGTTTAGACAGCTTAAACACGTATAGTAACAAACAATTTAAAGTTGACTTTAAAGAGTTAGAAGCTACTCAACAAGATGAAGTTCTACTGGCTTTTAGTGAAGGGGAAGTTGAATTATATGGAAAGGTTTCCTCTTCTCAATTTTTCAATTTACTACGCACATTGACTATTGAAGGTGTATATGCAGACCCAATGTATGGTGGTAATAATGAAATGCTTGGCTGGAGTATGCGTAAGTATCCAGGATCACGCATGCAATACGTGGCTGAAATACAAGATGAAAAATTTATAGAACTTGAACCACAAAGTTTAAATTCTCATATGGGACATTAATAATAGAAGGGACTGACTTATAAATGGTTACAAAATTACCTAAAGTACCTGTCGTAGTAGTAGGGATGGGTTGGGCTGGTGGCATAGTCTCAGCTGAACTAACAAAAGCAGGGATAAACGTTGTTGGATTAGAACGCGGTAAAGACCGGACAACAGCTGATTATACAATGGGACATGATGAACTTCGTTACCAACATCGTCAAGAATTAATGCAAGATCTTTCTAAAGAAACTATTACTTATAGAAATACAGTATCAGGTAAAGCTTTACCGATGCGTCATTATGGTACATTCATAGTAGGAGACGGAGTTGGTGGTGCAGGAAGTCACTGGAATGGACAAACTTATCGTTTCTTACCCTATGATTTCGAAATTCGTTCAAAAACAATTGAGCGTTACGGGATCGAGAAAATTCCTGCTTGGATGGAAGGTCTTAACGACTGGGGTATAACTTATGATGAAATGGAACCATATTATGACACATTCGAAAAAATGGCTGGTATTTCAGGTGAAACAGTCGAACTATGGGGGAAACGTACTAATCCATATCCAACGCCTCCTCTAGTGAAAACTCCATTAATGAAAGAATTCGAAAAAGCAGCAACAAGCTTAGGATACAAACCTTTCGTTATTCCAGCAGCTAACCTTTCTGAAAGCTATACAAATCCGGATGGCATCTCTCGTGGAGCATGTCAGTACTGTGCGTATTGTGAAAACTTCGGATGTGAATATGGAGCTAAAGGTGACCCTGCTGTTACAGTAATTCCGGTTGCTAAACAAACAGGTAAGCTAGATCTTCGTACACATTCTAATGTTTTAGAATTAACTAAAAGTAGTGGTAAAGCAAGCGGAGTTATTTATGTAGACATGCTAACTGGAGAAAAGTTTGAACAACCTGCAGATGTAGTTGTTGTGGCAAGTTATGTATTCAACAATTCTCGTTTGCTTCTAAACTCTGGTATTGGTACTCCTTATGATCCAAAAACAGGTAAAGGGACAATTGGTAAAAATTACTGTTACCAAGTAACTGCTGGAAGTTCTCAGCTATTCTTCGAGGATAAAGAGTTCAACCTGTACGGCGGTGCTGGTGCATTAGGAATGGAAATTGCTGAATATATGGGTGATAACTTTGACCATTCCGAAGTAGACTTCATTCATGGAGCTGGCATTCGTTCAACACAATACGGCGACCGTCCAATTGCTGTAAACCGTGTACCCGCAGGAACACCAAACTGGGGTGCTGAGTTCAAAGAGAAATCTATTAAATATGCGAATTCAAACTTCCCAGTTAAAACGCAGGGCGCTTCTTTACCACATAAAGAAAATTACCTTGATCTTGATCCGGAATTTAAAGATGAATTTGGATATCCATTATTACGCATGACATATGAATATACAGATAATGATCGTGCAATGGGTAAATACATGTCGGCTATCACACGTAAATTTGCAGAGGAAATTGGTGCAGATATTATTGATACAAATGAAGAGCAAGGTCCATTTAACGTAAACAAAGATTCCAACACACATAATACAGGTGGAGTAATTATGGGAACAGACCCAGAGAAATCAGCGCTAAACACTTACCTACAAATGTGGGAAGCTGAAAACGTATTTGTTTTAGGTGCATCTGCATTTCCACATAATAGTAGCTTTAATCCAACTGGTACACTGGGTGCACTTTCTTATCGTGCAGCAGAAGGTATTCAAAAATATTTAAAAGAAGGCGGATTACTAGTTAAAGCATAAATGACAACTAGTTATTCTTCAAAAGAGCTCTTGACCCGTATTTAATATGTGGTCAGGAGTTTTTTTATAGAGAACTAAAAGTATATAGTGTTTCTACAAAATAACGTCTAGTGAGCAAATGGGCTATTTCTGATTTCTAAAATCACATTCACTTTTAGTGAAACAAATACTAGGTACATACGTATAGAAACTAAAGGTTAATAAAGGAGGTCTTCAATGTTGAGAAAAATTATTCTAGTTGTTTTACTCGCATTGCTTGTCTCGGGCTGTAGTGAAAATGAAAAAGCGGAGGTCACTGAGCAGTTAGAGGAGACAGTTGTAAAGGAACAAAAAGGTATGGAGAAATCTAAAGAAGCAGACCTTAGTGTCATCGACAAAGTAGTGATTCCCACAACAATAGAAGAATGGAAGCATACGGAGCCTGGATTGTTTGCACTTGACTATACATTAGATTATGAAACATCTAGCTGGCCAAAGGATGCTAGGGAACTAAGCTCGGAGGAAAAGAAACAGATAGAAAGTGTAGTAACAGCAACAGATGATACCAGTGTAATGTTGCAGGCTTTACAATATTACTTTGGAAGTAATGTATATAAAGATTTACTAGATAAGCAGATTAACTATGCTGCGGTCATGAACGAGCCATATTTACCAAAACCAACAAAAGAATTTGGTGCAGAGGAGAATGATGAGAAGGTTGCACCACCAAAAGCCTTTCTGTTGTTGGACGCTAGCTCCAGTATGCTACTTTCAGTAGATGGGAAGCAAAAAATGGGTATTGCTAAAATTGCGGTTAAACGGTTTGCGAAAACTTTAGGAGAAGACAATGAAGTCTCCCTTTATGTTTATGGACATGCTGGAACACAGGAAGATAAGGATAAAGAACTCTCATGTACACAAATAGATGAAGTATATCCATTCCAAAGTTATAAGGAAAAAGAATTTGATACTACGGTAGATGAGGTGGCTGCCAAAGGATGGACTCCATTAGCTGCTGCTATTCAGACGGTCAATGCGGCGAGCAAAGATATGGAAGGTCCATTAACAGTTTATATTGTTAGTGATGGAGCAGAAACTTGTGATGGAGATCCGATTAAAGCAGCAGAAGAGTTTTCACAGGATAACGAGAATCGTAAAGTGAATATTATTGGATTTAATGTGGACCAAAAAGGAGAAGACCAGTTAAAAGCAGTAGCTGAAGCTGGGAATGGAGAGTATATTTCTGCAAATAATAGCGAAGAATTAAATAATAGTATTGCAGAAAAGTGGGTTATCCCTAGTATGACAGATGTAGTTCATATTAAGCTATCAGGACCTAATGGTTTTGCGGTATCTAATGCAAAATATTCAATAGGACAACTGTCATTGAAACTAAATAATGCAGTCACAATAGAAAGTAGTCGCTTCAGAGAAATGATTCAGTTATTAGTTACGGAAGAGATGATTACGAAGGAACAAGGAGAAGAACTTACCGAGATGGTTAATCAGCGTAAGGACCAATTACTTGCCATCAATAAAGAACTAAAAACCGCTAAAGACAAAGAGGTCGATGATGAGTATGAGCGCATTCATCAAAACATCGACGCTTGGGCAGATGAAATAGAAAAAATTAGAGCAGAGCAATAAATAAATCCCTATGCAGCATACTATCATTGAATAGTTTGTTCATAGGGATTTTTTGGATTGCAGATTGTTGGAAGATTAGGGCCAACTTCTGTACTATTAAAAAGGAATATCACATTGTCCTTCGCCGGAAGGGCTAGTAGAGGAGTTAAAACTATGAAGCAAAAATACGAGAAGATTTTTCAAGCATTTACTTTTCCATCAGGAGTAGAAGTGAAAAATCGAATAATGGTAGCGCCGATGACTAACTATTCCTCTGAAGAAAGTGGGGAAGTTTCTGAAAGAGAGCTAGCTTATTATAAAGAACGTACTGGTGGAGTGGGGACATTCATTACAGCTTGTGCGTATGTAAGTAAGGATGGAAAGGGATTTCCAGGCCAATTCAGTATAGATGATGACAAATTTCTGCCGGGATTGAAAAAACTAGCAAAAGCTATTCAGTCGAATGGAACAAAAGCGATTATCCAAATTTATCATGGAGGCAGACAGTCACCTCCAGAATTACTTCCAGATAAACAACCTGTTTCAGCAAGTGCTGTTGCTGCGGAACGTGAAGGTGCAATAGTTCCGAGAGAAATGTCAGAGGATGAAATTAATAATACAATCCAGGCCTTTGGAGATGCTACTAGAAGAGCTATTGAAGCAGGTTTTGATGGTGTAGAAATCCATGGAGCAAACACTTACTTATTACAACAATTCTTCTCGCCGCATTCAAATAGAAGAGAAGACCAATGGGGTGGTTCCCTTGAGAATCGGATGAAGTTTCCTATGAAGATCGTAGATTCTGTTAAAAAAGCAGTCAAGGATCATGCAAAAAAAACATTTGTAGTTGGTTATCGAATATCCCCAGAAGAGGGCAGTAATCCAGGTATTCAATTGGAAGATACACTTCATTTTGTAGATAAGCTAGCAGATCAAGGCTTAGATTATTTACATGTGTCTGTTAATCATTTTTGGAATGGCTCCTTCCGTGAAGAAGATAAAACAGAGTCTAGAATTATTAAGATACATGAAAGAGTAGGGAATCATACTCCAGTAGTTGGGGTAGGTTCATTGCATACACCAGATGAAGTAGTAGAAGCACTTGAAACAGGTGTACCCTTCATTGCACTAGGTCGAGAATTATTGATGGAACCAAACTGGGTGGAGAAAGTTCAAGCTGGTCAGGAAGATCAAATACGTAAAACCCTTTCTAGGCAAGCGCAGGAAGAGCTAGTTATTCCAGATCCATTGTGGGATAGACTGATGAATGTAAAAGGCTGGTTACCGGTAGAAGACTAAAAAAAACGAGAAAAGTGATTATCACTTCTCTCGTTTTTTAGATGCAAAGTTTTATTTTAATTAACGTGAAGTATAACCTGCATCCGCGTGAATAGCCGTATCCGTCACGTAAGATGATGCATCAGATGCTAACCATAGAGAAGCTTATGCAATTTCGCGAGGTTTACCAAATAAAGTGCGTTTATTGGAGTTTTCCATTCTTCAGCATTATGATGGAGATAGATTATTATTTCAAAGGAGTTGCTAAAAATGGGACAATCATTAAAGGGTAAAGTAGCATTTGTGACGGGAGCAGGGAGAGGTATTGGCGAAGCTATAGCTTTTGCTTTGGCAAAAGAAGGAGTAAACGTTGGACTACTAGCTAGAACAGAGGAAGCGTTAAAGGATGTAGCCAAGAAAATAGATGGCTTAGGTGTTAAAGTGGCATATGCACCAGCTGATGTTTCTTCATTAGAAGAAGTGAATCAAGCAATAGAGAAATTAACTAATGAATTAGGAACTGCCGATATATTGATCAACAATGCAGGAATTGGTGGCTTTGTGAAACTAGTAGATACAGACCCTATGGAGTGGAAAAAAATCATTGATGTTAACTTAATGGGTACTTATTATGTGACACATACAGTACTTCCGCAATTGATCGAAAAAAATGGAGGAGATATTATAAATATTTCTTCTACGAATGGTTTAAATGGAGCACCTGGTTCAAGTGCTTATAGTGCATCTAAATTCGGCGTTATTGGGCTAACAGAATCATTGGCACAGGAAGTTCGTCGAAATAATATACGTGTGACAGCATTGACTCCAAGTACAGTAGTAACCGAACTTGCTACTAAATCATCTTTAGTGGATAAAGATAAAATTGAGCAATTTATGCAACCAGAAGACATAGCAGAATTTATAGTTTCTCAATTGAAATTAAACACAAGAATTTACGTGAAGACAGCTAGTCTATTAGCGACTAATCCATTCTAATTTGCATAATAATCCTATAAATTCGCTCCATTCCTTTTGAGGTATGGGGCGTTTTTGTGTTTGAAGCACTTATTTCTCTAATAGGTGAGAGTCCTTCAAAGGTTTACTAAAGTTCTAGGTGAGGGTATTTAGTTACAATAATAAGTTTTTGGTAATTCATCGTCACTGTTTATAGGTATAAGGATTTATTTTTGCAAATGTATAAGTTAAAAAATAAGTCTAAGTACTTATATTCGTGTTGTAATGCATGCTCTTGGTTGTTATAATCTTCTTAAGTATGTATTACAAAAGACTTGTTATTAAGAGTAACTAAAAGCGAGGTGACTATGATGGAAATCTACTATAATGAGAGTTCTACTTTAAATTCAAAGTTTAGCAAAAGTGATTTTGTTCGATTTATTGAGAACTTTCCTGAACCAATATGTATATTAACCTTAAAAGAAAGGCAGTATCCAGATCATTTTATATATGCAAACGAGGCTGCTGTGAAATTAACAGGTATGGAAAAAGAAGAAATCTGTTTATATAACTGGAACGACATGTTTGGAGTTCCTAGTGATTCGGACTTCGAAGCTTTGAAGAGTGAACATTCTTCAAAGCTGCATAAGGCTGACTCTTCGCCATTAAAGAAAAACTTGGAAGGTAGAGCATTAAAAGTATCAGGGCATGCAATTGAGCTTGAAGATGGGAATCGATACTTAATTTTAACTATTATTGATGTAACTGAACATCAAGATACACGAAATAAGTTAAAAAAATCGACGAGAGAGTTTGAATCACTGTTTTATCATAACCCTGATATAGTATTTACCATTAATCCCGAGGGAATTTTCACAAACTCAAATGCAACAGGATTAAAGATTTTAAAATATTCGTATGATGAAATCACTAGTATGAGCTTTCGAAATTTGATTGTACCTGAAGACCTCGATGTTACAAATGATTACTTTTTTGAAGTATTGAAAGGAAATACAGCGGAGTTTAAAATCTCGGTCGTCAATAGAGAAGGTTCAGTTTTTAATATTGATATAACAGCAGTTCCTACTATACTGGATGGTGAAGTAGTAGAGGTTATTTGTGTCGCTCGTGATATTACTGAACAAATACGAATAGAAAACCTCCTAAAGGAAAGTGAACAGAGGTATAGGGCATTATTTGAGCACAACATTGATCCTGTTATTACCTTTGACTTAGAAGGCAATTTTCTAGTCGTAAATGATGCTACAGAGAAAATTTTGGGTGTTCCCTCTGAAGAATTGATTGGAAAGCCTTTCCTTCCCTTCATTGATAAAAACAAGCAAATGGAGACAATAGCTAATTTTCAAAAGGTTCAAAGTGGACGTCCACATCAATATGAGACCTCTTTGCATAATCATAAAGGTGAACATGTTTTGTTACACATTACAGTAATCCCTGTGTTCATCGAAAGTAAACTCTCTGCTGTTCATTGTATTGGGAAAGACATAACAAACATAAAGCGTAATGAGGATAAGGCAAACTTTATGGCATATCATGATATGCTAACTGGACTAGGGAATCAACGCTTGTTCCAGAAGGATCTGCGAAGTGTGATTGAGACTCAAACCTCATTAAAACATAACTCCGCAGTTTTAATGATCGACCTTGACCGCTTTAAGTTTATCAACGACTATCTTGGACATGAAATGGGAGATGCTTTATTACAACAAGTATCGGAGCGATTAGTGAAAATAATGGGCCATGATGGTACAGTTTATAGATACGCAGGAGATGAATTTACTATTATTATGCAAAATATTAATGAAAGTAAAGTCCTTCTAAAAGCTCAGTCGTTAATATCAGAAATAGGAAAACACTTCGATCTTGACGGTTTTGAAGCGATTCTAACTGCGAGCATAGGTATAAGTTTGTTTCCAAAACATGCCACAGATATTAAAGGATTAATGAGGGCTTCTGATCACGCAATGTATTACGCCAAGCGACAGGGGCGCAACAATTATCAAATGTACAATGCCCAAATAGAAGGTCTCTCAAAGACAGACCTTCACATGGAGACACTATTACATAAAGCACTGGATAAACAAGAGTTTGTACTTTTCTACCAGCCTCAATACGATGCGGTCACACATGAAGTTTCAGGCATTGAAGCTTTGTTGCGTTGGAATAGTAAAGATTTGGGGATGGTTTCACCTGCTGACTTTATTCCACTTGCCGAGGAAACGGGTATGATTGTACCGATTGGTGAATGGGTTATACGAGAAGCATGCAGCCAGAACAAGGAATGGCAAAGACAAGGTTTGCCGCCAGTACCCGTATCGGTCAACCTTTCTTTACGACAGTTTTATCAAACCGATCTGGTAGAGAAGGTAGGATTGATTCTAAAAGAAACTAAACTTGACCCAAAGTATTTGGAACTTGAGATTACGGAAACGATTGCGATGCAGCCTGATATTGCTATTCATGTGCTAAATGAGTTGAAAGCAATCGGTGTACTGATAGCGATGGATGACTTTGGTACAGGATATAGTTCATTGAACTACTTACGTCGTTTTCCTATTGATCACCTCAAAATTGACAAAGCCTTCGTGCAAGGTATTCAACAGGATGAAGAAGACCGCAGTATAATCGCAACAATTATTGCACTTGGTCATAACTTAAACATGCCGGTCATTGCTGAAGGGGTAGAAACAGAAGAACAGGCAAATTTATTAAAAAGTTATAAATGCGATATGTTCCAAGGATATTTATATAGCCGTCCATTGCCTGCAGAAATGATTCCGGCTAAGTTCAAATAGGTTATCAGTTACAGCAAGGCAGATAGTGCAATTGAAAAACAGCGCATTTAGCGGAAGTATTACAATATGTATTAAGTCATTTTAAGGCTGATTCAATAGTAGATTAAAAAAGGACACAACTAAGCGTTGTGTCCTTTTTTTGCATCTTTCAATTAGTAAGATCTATCCCTCTCACTCATATCACGTCGATTTGGAGACATTGAACCTTGCTTTGGTGTTAAATAACCAAGCTCGGCTAACTCTAGAGAAATCTCTTCTTTCTTACTAGTTGGTCGTTTCGCCATAGAACCTCTTTTGTTAGCTCCTATATGAGTACCATTTTTCATAAGAAAACCCCTCTCGACGATTTTTGATGCTTATTTAATATGGCTTGAAATACTGAAAAAATGCGTAACTATGATATAAATAAAGATTATTTAGTTGAGTAAATCCAATTCTTTATAGATAAAGTAATCAAAATCTGCTGGGAGACTTTGACCCGATGTATCCTGACATTGCATTCCTACAAATGCTCCTGTAAAGAAGCCACCGCCTTGAATATAATCATCGGATAATTTATGTGAAGCAAGTTTAATAGGAATTAATGTCCAATTCTCCCCATCAAATGAATAAGAATATTCGTAAATAGAAGTCTGAACATCCACTTTTAGGTAAACATATTCATGTTCCTTTGGAATAATGATCTCTTTGCCTTTTAACGGTTGGTCATAGGTAAAGTTATCACATGTAGTTAGCTCTAAAATTCTTCCCTTTTCCTCATTCCAGGAAATCTGAAGTGCTGTCCAGTTTTCTGTATTATAGTAGTTAACTAATCCAGCAGATTGCTGAAAAGTATTCGGATTAAAGGCCACTTTTGTTTCTGCTGTGAAGTTGAAATGCTGCCAGCGTCTTGCTATAAATGCTTGTGTGAACTTTGAAGTAAGCGATTCTTTCCCGTATAGTCGCAAATGACCAGGATTGTCCTTTAGTGAAACTATATGTTCGTCAAGCGGGATACGCAGTGATTGGAAATGATTATTTAATCGTTTCCCATTAAAATCATCCTTCTCCTCGAAATCCTTTTCCCAAACCACTTCCTCGATTGCAGGTCCTTCAATTTCAAGGGAAGGTCCGTTCCCATTAACAACATATGGCCAGTCATTTTTCCATTCTATTCTTTGGATAGCAGTCTCTCTTCCAAGTGGACAATATCCTCGTGGATCCAGTAACGGTTGGTTTTCTTTTGGTAGTGGACGACCGGTTAAGTGTACTAAAAACCATTCATTAGTATGGGTTTGGACGATAGAAGCATGTCCCGATTTTTGCAATGGATTTCTCGGATAGGGAAATGAAGTTATTAAAGGATTATCCGGATGCACCTCGTACGGTCCCTCTAAATTTTTGGAACGTGCAATAGTTGCTGCATGGTCGTATTTTGTACCACCTTCAGCAGTTAACAAATAATAATAGCCATTAATTTTGTAAAGGTGAGGAGCTTCCACTAATTTAATATCTGTTCCTTTAAAGATAATAGTAGATTCCCCAACTAATTTTTGCTGTTCCACATCATATTCCTGAAGTGCAATACCATAAAAATTATGATGATGGAGACGATGATCCCATTTCATATTCACTAAGTACTTTTTACCCGATTCATCATGATATAAGGATGGATCAAAACCAGAGCTGTTTAAATAGATAGGCTCGGACCATTCTCCATCGATGGTGTCGCAAGTGACCAAGTAATTATGGCAATCTTTCCATTGTCCCTCTGTCACTTTTACATCCGTGAATATTAACCAAAACTGCCCTTCACTGTAGGACAACGCAGGTGCCCAAACCCCACCAGAGTTAGGGTTTCCCATCATGTTCAATTGACTAATACGATTAAGAGGGCGAGAAATTAAACGCCAGTTTTTTAAATCCTTGGAATGATAAATACCAACACCAGGGAACCATTCAAAAGTAGAAACGGCAATATAATAATCTTCTCCAACTCTGCAAATACTTGGATCTGGGTTAAAGCCAGGTAATATTGGATTTCGTATAGTTGTCAACTGTCATCATCCTTTGCATCTAGTTTTTCCATTTCAAGCCTATTTAAGCGTAACAATACATGATGAATCTAAACTTCATAGTATTATTTTTACTCCTAATAATTCCTAAAATAGAATTTTTTTCAATATAACAATACATATAACACTAGAATAAAAAAATTAGCAAGTCTAAATTTTTTGATAGTTAAACAGAAAAAAATTTTTTTATTCCTGGGCAGTGTTGTTTTGCTGAATACTGACACTCAAAAAGTTTTCGATGGAAAAAGCAGCAACCCCTAATGCAGTTGATCTTGTCGATAGCTCAGAAAAATCGATTTGTAAATCATTTTGTTGAAACCATAATGCTTGTTTTGCGACTCTTTTATTTAACGGTTCCTTTAGCCATTTTTCAGAGGATGCTAATCTATTACCGATAATGACTTGCTGAGGATTAAAGATGTTAATAATATTATTAATACCAATACCTAAGTAGTCTCCAGTTTGTTCAAATAATGCAATGACCTCATCATTTCCGTGCTCAGCAAGTGTTACTAAGCCCTCTAAGTCCTGCATATCTGATGGAATATCCAACTTTTCTGCCTGTCTAGTGAGTGCTTGCTCCGAAGCATATAACTCCCAGCACCCTTCATTTCCACAGCGGCATTTAGCGCCCTCTGCTTGAATCGTCATATGACCTAGTTCACCTGAAAAGCCATTGGATCCTTTGTACAAAGAACCACTAAGTATTAGACCAACTCCAATACCAATTCCAGCGCTCACGTAGATAACATTTTCAAAGTCTTTTCCGGCACCGAAATTTTTTTCACCGTATGCACCTGCATTGGCTTCATTTTCTATAATGATTGGAACGTTATATCTTTCTTCAAGAACTTCTTTCAGGTTTATATTACGCCAGTTTAAATTAGGAGCTAACAGAATGTTATCATCCTTATCCACAATACCTGGTACCCCAACACCAATTCCAATAACTCCGTGTGGGCATTCAGGTGTGGACTTAAGAAGGTATTCTATTGTTTCAAATAACTTAGTCTCAATCTCTTCATAAGATAGATTCTTAAATGTTATTTGCTTCTCTGTGTGAATATTTCCGTTAAGGTCTGTGAGCACTCCGAGTAAATAGTTAACTCCTAAATCTATTCCGATAGAGTAGCCTGCGTTTTCATTGAACAGTAACATAACTGGTCTTCTTCCGCCGCTAGATTCACCTGGACCGGATTCATAGATAAGATGTTCCTCAAGTAAATCATTTACCAAAGAAGACACAGTTCCTTTATTTAATCCAACTTGGCTTGCAACAGAGGCTCTGGAGATAGGGGAGTTGTATTTTATTTTATCTAGAACTAGCGATTTGTTCCCTTTTTTTACAACATGATGATTCCATGTTTGGTTGGCGCTTAGTTTCATCCTTCTTCAGCTCTTTCTATCTTTTTTCATCATTCTATCATATAAACGAAGAATAAAAAAACTTTGTTTATCCACTAGACTAACATAGTTTTATTTGCTACAATGAAACCGCATACAATATTCAGAATATTGTTGTAAAAATAATTGGGGTGGGGGAAATAAGAATGAAAATCAACAAAATGATTAAAGTTCTATTATTTGCTTCTGTATTTTATTTATTGGCAGGCTGTTCAGATTCAAGTGAATCATCATCAAGTTCAAGTGGAGACAAAGAAATAAAGTTTATGCATTTATGGCCAGAAGGAAGCTCCAAGCAGCATTACGATGTTGTAAATGAAATAATAGCGGATTATGAAAAAGAACATGAAGGGGTTAAAGTGGATCTCGAAGTGTTAAGTAACGAACAATATAAAGATAAACTGAGAGTTTTATCGACATCTAAAGAACTTCCTGATGTAGGAATGACTTGGGCAGCAGGTTTCTTAGAGCCTTATGTTGGTGGTAACATGTTCGCCCCATTAGACGATGTTATTGGAGATCAACTAAGTGATAGCTTTGTACCGGGAACTGCAGAAGCATATGCATTAGATGGTAAGACATACGGTTTACCATTAGAGTTGAACATTGTAACTCTTTACTATAATAAAGCGATGTTTGATGAACAAGGTTTAGAAGCACCAAAAACTTTTGAAGAATTAGAGAATGTAATAAAAGTATTCAAAGAAGATGGAATTGATCCAATTGCATTAGGAAATAAAGATGCTTGGACAGGATCACTTTGGTATATGTATCTAGCGGACCGCCTTGGTGGGGCTGAAGTTCTAAATAAGGCAATCGATCGCTCAGGTTCTTTCGAAGATCCTGCATTAGTAGAAGCGGCGCAAAAGGTTCAAGACCTTGTAGATATGGGTGCATTTGTTAATGGATTTAACGGATTAGCAGATGAGGAAGCAAAAAGTATGTTCATGAGTGAGCAAGTGCCAATGTATCTAATCGCAACTTGGGATTTGCCAAACTATACAACGAATGAAACTGTACCGCAGGAATTTAGAGACTCCGTTGAATACCTGAAGTTCCCTACAGTAGGTGGTAACGGGGATATGAATAGTTTTGTTGGTGGTCCTGGAGTTGGACTTTTCGTAGCTGAGGATTCTAAAGTAAAAGAAGAAGCGAAAGATTTTGCAGCATACTTTGTTAAGCAATGGGGAGAAAAAGCAGTTACACAAGCTGGCGTAATCCCTGCTACTAAAGTGGATGCTGATTCATTAGATCTTCCGGAAATGTATATTGATATTTTAAATGAATTAAATGAAGCAAGTAATATTACGCTATTTGCGGATGTTCAAATGAGTCCAGATGTAGCACAAGTACATTTAGACTCGATTCAAGCTCTATTTGGAAAAGAAATGACTCCTGAAGAATTTGCAAAAGCACATGAGGATGCCCTTTCAAAATAGAATGAACGAGTCAATTTCATAATTAACTTATTATAAAGTAGACTTCGTTGATTGAAGCCGTGCCCACGGAAAGTATCCGTCTGAAGTGGAAACCAACATTATTCAGACTTTGGATTAAAAAGAAATTTCTAAAAACGAGGGTTATCCTGCCTAGTTGGATAGCCCTTCTCTACCTGGTAAGGAAGGAGTTGACTGTTTTGAACAAGGTAATGTCTAACAAACTGTTAATAGCTTTATATATTTCTCCTGCACTGTTGTTAGTTCTGGTGTTAGTATTCATTCCGCTAATTCTATCAGGGTATTATGGCTTAATGGAGTGGGATGGAATAGGGGATAAAACATTCATTGGATTAGAGAATTATATAAATGGTCTGCAAGATATGAAGTTTTGGAGTAGTGCCTATCATTCGTTTTTACTGGCGATATTCTCAACATTGAGTTTAGGCATTTATTTGACCATATCTTTCATCTTGGCATCCAAGATAAAAGGATCGGATTTGTTGAGAAAGATATATTTAATACCGATGCTATTGTCCTCTGTTGCGATTGCACAGCTTTGGATTAAAGTGTATAACCCATCGAATGGTATTTTAAATGTGTTTCTTAAACAAATAGGAGTGGAAAATCCTCCTGCTTGGTTGGCAGATCCATCTTTAGTTTTATTTGCAATTTTCATCCCAATTTTGTGGCAATATGCGGGCTTTTATATTTTGATTTACTATGCTGCATTAAAGAATATTCCGGAGTCATTAATCGAAGCGGCGAGAATCGATGGTGCTTCTGCATTTCAAATTGCTACGAAGATTAAGTTGCCTTTGATCAAGGAAGTAGTAAGTGTGACGGTCGTCCTAGCAATAGTTGGATCGTTAAAATATTTTGATTTAATATATGTGATGACCTCTGGTGGACCGAATGGTGCAAGTGAAGTAATGGCATCCTATATGTATAAGTTAGCATTTTCCAGCTATAACTTTGGGTACGGAAGTGCAATTGGATTCCTGCTTTTAATCATTACATTAATCGTAACCTTTATCGTTCGTAAATTAACTACACCAAAAGAGAGAATAGAATATTAAGGAGGTTTGTATATGAAGCGTGTAGGCTACTTTTTTCTATATTTTAGTCTATTGGTTGTAGCATTGTTTCAAATCGTCCCGCTAATATGGTTATTCATCTTCTCATTAAAAGATAATCGAGAAATATTTGCGGGTTCACCATTTGCATTACCTTCGGAGTTTAGATGGGAAAACTATCTAAAAGTGTGGGATGGAGGTATAGGAGTTTACTTCTTTAATAGTGTTTGGATCACGGCACTAGCGATAGTGTTAACCGTACTTTTTGCAAGTATGGCAACATTTGCGATAACTCGAATGAGATGGAAGTTAAGTGGGGCAGTTCTTAGCCTGTTCATCATAGGGCTTATGATTCCTATCCATTCAGCACTAATTCCTCTATACAGTATGTTTTTAAGTGTAAATTTAATAGATAATCCGCTGGGAGTTGTTATTACATATACAGCCTATAATCTACCAATTACGATGATGATTTTGCTTGGTTTCTATTACACGCTACCGAGGGAAATAGAGGAAGCAGCCGTTATAGATGGTTGCTCAGTGAATCGAATGTTTTTCCAAGTTATTCTACCTATGACAGTGCCAGTAATGTCAACTACTGTAGTCATTAATATGATTTATAACTGGAATGAGTTTGTGTTCGTTAATACATTTATAAGCTCTGAGAAATACAAAACATTAACAGTAGGTATCCAAAATTTCATCGGTCAATATATGACGGATTGGGGTGCAATAGGGGCAACTCTTATCATAAGTGTACTACCAATCATTATTGCTTTTATCTTCTTTAGTAATAAAGTAGTGGAAGGTATTTCTGCAAGTGCTGTAAAAGGGTAAGAAGAAAAATCATGTGCCTATGTAAGCTCTGAATCCTAAAGAGACTTGAAGGGATAGGCACAGGAATTAGACAACAAGAAAATAGCTTCACGCTATGGGAAATTATATTTCATTGCTCATTTTTAATGCTTCTTGCTTTTCGCTGACTTTCTGAAATGCATGTAAACTAAACCTCATCGATATAAAAGCGTATACACTTCCGCCAAATATGAATCCGATTGCAGGGAGAAGGCTTATTAAGTAGAAAAACGGTAATAGGCTTAGGAAAATTAGTAGAGTTGTAATTGGATTTATAAGCATGATAAAAAATGAATTTTTGATAACTTGTCCTAACTTTAAGTTGAAGTGTACAAAAGAAGGAAAAAGATAAAATAGGAACATGATGAATATTAACATAAAAGAAAACAATGGCAGGTAAGTCCAAGTTAACAAATTGCTATCAGTAGATTGTATGTAAAAAAGATCCAATACTATTATAACTGTAATTAGCGTGACTATGACTCCTAACAAGTTGCTTTTAACGAATTCATCTCGGTAACATTTCCAAAAGGTGCTAAACAATGGTATATCTGTTTCACCTTTCAACCATTCTCTCACTATGGCAAACATCGAAATAGTTGAAGGGAAAAACCCGAAAATCACACCGCCGAGTATCGTAAATAAAATCCATAGCAAGTTTAAATAGGCAAATCTCGTAATCCATTCGGCAATATTATATATAAAACTACTTGTTGCATTCATAGAGAACCGTCCTTTGTTATCAATTTATTTGCAAGAGTTTAATAATTATTAATAGCATACACTTTTTATTTACAATAATACAACTTTGTTCGTATGATTAACAAACTAATTAAACAATCTAATTTCACACAAAAACCGTTGGTGATTAGTGTAGATAAAATTCAGGAGGTAAAAATAATGGTCTATTTCCAAAATGTCGAGAAAGTTAAATTTGAAGGTGCAACTTCTAAAAATCCTTATGCGTTTAAATTTTATAATCCAGAAGAGAAAATTGGCGGTAAAACGATGGAAGAAATTTTAAGGTACGCTGTTTCTTACTGGCATACGTTTACGATGGATGGATCGGACCCTTTCGGAGCAGGAAGTATGAACCGCCCTTGGGATAAATTTAGTGGGTTGGATTTAGCAAAAGCGCGAGTAGAGGCATCGTTTGAGTTTTATGAAAAGATGGATGTCCCGTTCTTCTGCTTCCATGATATCGATATTGCACCGGAAGGAAGTAATCTTAAAGAAAGTAATCATAACTTAGACGTGATTGTTAGCATGATAAAGGATTATATGAAAAAAAGTAAAGCAAAATTGCTTTGGAATACGGCGAATAACTTTACGCACCCTCGCTTTGTTCATGGCGCAGCAACTTCAAGTAATGCAGATGTTTTTGCATACTCTGCTGCTAAAGTGAAAAAAGGATTAGAAATTGGTAAGGAGCTTGGCGCACAAAATTACGTTTTCTGGGGTGGACGCGAAGGCTATGATACTTTACTAAATACAAATATGAAACTAGAGTTGGATAACTTATCTCGCTTTTATCATATGGCTGTAGACTATGCTAAAGAAATTGAATTTGATGCACAATTCTTAATCGAACCAAAACCCAAAGAACCTTCTACTCACCAATATGATTATGATGTTGCAACTGCCCATGCATTTTTACAAAGCTACGGCTTAGAAAATTCATTTAAATTTAATATCGAAGCAAACCATGCAACACTTGCTGGTCACACATTTGAGCATGAGCTACATTATGCTCGTATTAATAAAATGTTAGGTTCCGTTGATGCGAACCAAGGTAACCCACTTTTAGGCTGGGATACAGATGAGTTCCCAACAGATTTATGGACTACAACTCTTGCAATGTATGAAATTTTGCAAAACGGTGGACTAGGCAGGGGAGGTTTAAACTTTGATGCGAAAGTTAGAAGAGCATCATTTGAACCGGAGGATCTATTCCATGCACATATTGCTGGAATGGATGCTTTTGCAGTAGGTTTGCGAGTTGCACAAAACTTGATAGATGATAAAGTGCTTGAAAATGTTGTAGATGAACGCTACAAAACGTATAAAGAAGGTATCGGACTAGATATTGTTGAAGGCAAAACAGATTTCCATAAGCTAGAGGCGTATGCTTTGGGACTTCAAGATATTAAACAGACTTCTGGACGTTTGGAGCAAATCAAGGCGACAATCAATCAGTATTTATTGCAATCATTTAGTAAATAATTTGAATGCATTTGGTAGGAGAGCTGAGCTATGAAATATGTTATTGGTGTAGATTTAGGAACGAGCGCTGTGAAAATATTGCTAGTTAATAAAAATGGGGAAGTTGTTCGAAGTGTATCTAAATCCTATCCTTTAATACAGGAGAAAACGGGCTATAGTGAACAAAACCCCGAGCACTGGGTGGACCAAACGCTATTGGGATTAAAAGAACTGTTGAAGGATTTTGAAGGCGATGTAGCGAATATTGAAGGGATGAGTTTTTCAGGACAAATGCATGGCCTTGTTCTATTAGATAAGAAAAATGATGTTTTACGTCCTGCAATTCTCTGGAATGATACACGCACTACAGCTCAGTGTCAGCAAATTTATGATGTGATAGGTGAGGATAGACTGCTTGAAATAACAAAAAATCCTGCTTTAGAGGGTTTTACATTACCCAAAATATTATGGGTCAAAGAACATGAACCACAAATATTTGAGCAGGCAAAGACATTTGTACTCCCGAAGGACTATTTACGATACAGGCTCACAGGCCAGCTTCATATGGAGTATTCGGACGCTGCAGGAACACTTATATTGGATGTTAGTAGGAAAGAATGGAGCACACCTATATGTGCGTCATTGGATATCGAACCTAGTCTGTGTCCACCATTGTTAAATTCGCATGACGAAGTTGGTACTATTTCTTTAAGTGTTGCACAAGCTACCGGTCTTTCAGCAACAACTCGTGTGTTTGCAGGTGGTGCGGATAATGCTTGTGGTGCAATTGGCTCAGGAATTTTAGAGGATGGAAAAACACTTTGTAGCATAGGAACATCTGGTGTTGTACTATCGTATGAAGCAAACCCGGATAAGGATTTTGAGGGGAAGGTTCATTATTTTAATCACGCAGCATCAGAATCCTTTTACACAATGGGTGTAACACTTGCCGCAGGTCATAGTTTGACTTGGTTTAAAGAGGTTTTTGCAAGTGAAGAGTCGTTCCAGGAATTATTATCTGGGGTAGGGAATGTTCCGATAGGGTCACATGGGTTGCTGTTTACCCCTTATCTAGTAGGTGAAAGAACCCCGCATGCAGATGCAATTATTCGTGCTAGTTTCATCGGAATGGATAGTTCGCATCAGCGTAAAGACTTTGTTCGTGCTGTTTTAGAGGGAATAACATTCTCCTTGCATGAATCTATTGAAATTTTTCGGAAAAATGGAAAGTTGATAGATACAATTGTATCTATTGGCGGCGGTGCACAAAATGATGATTGGCTTCAAATGCAAGCAGACATTTTCGATGCAAAAATTGTTCGATTATCTAGCGAACAGGGACCAGGAATGGGAGCAGCGATGCTGGCGGCTTATGGATGTCAATGGTTTGATTCATTAAAAGGTTGTGCAGATGAATTTTTAAAGGAAGATAAACAGTTTAATCCTATTGAAGCAAATGTGGAAAAGTATAAGAAGTTATTTCCTATTTATCAAGAAGTCTACAGCCAAACGAAGAATCTAAATAAAGCACTTTTGGAATTCCGTAAGTAAGAATGATGAAGAGTCTCAACTAAATAGTTGGGGCTCTTATTTACAAAAGGGAGGGGTAGTATGATGAATTATCGTCAAATTGGTAGTACGGATTTACAGGTAAGTGAGCTAAGCTTTGGTACTTGGGCGATAGGTGGAGCATGGGGAAAGACAAATGACGAGGAATCATTAAAAGCACTAGATTATGCAATTGGTAACGGGGTAAACTTTTTCGATACTGCGGATGTATATGGTGATGGGCATAGCGAAGAGCTTTTAGCTAAAGCAACACAAGGAAAGCATGCAGATATCCATATTGCTACAAAATTTTGTAGAGCAGCTGATGTGCATGATCCTCATACATATTCCATGGGAAGTGTAACTAAATACTGTGAGGATAGCTTAAGACGACTTGGGAGAGAGCAAATTGATTTGTTTCAAATTCACTGTCCGCCTCTAGAAATTTTAAAGGATGGTCAAGTATTTGATGTACTTGATCGGTTAAAGGAGCAAGGGAAAATTCGCTATTACGGTGTCAGTGTAGAGACAGTTGAGGAAGGATTACTATGTTTGGAGCAGCCTAACGTTCGTAGCCTTCAAGTAATTTTCAACATCTTCCGACAAAAGCCGTTGGATGAGTTATTTCCTAAAGCAAAGGAAAAGGGTGTTGGGATTCTTGCGCGAGTTCCACTTGCTAGTGGACTGCTGACTGGAAAATTTAATGTAGATAGCAAGTTTGAATCAGACGATCATCGTAACTTTAACCAAAGTGGAGAAGCGTTTAATGTTGGTGAAACCTTTGCGGGACTAGGATTAGAAAAAGGCGTGGAATTAGCAGGCAAGCTAAAATGGATCGCGGAAGGTAGAGATAATATGACCCGCGCTGCATTGAAGTGGATATTGGAGCATGATGAAATTTCATGTGTCATACCAGGCTTTAAAACAGTTGTTCAAGTAAAGGATAACTTGCAAGCAGTGAATGTAAGTTCATATAAAGCAGAAGAAATGCAGAAACTAGCTAAATTTTATAAAGAAGAAGTCCACAGGGAAATTAAAGGAGTTTATTAGTAACTTTCTGTGTGAATGAAACGAGTTATTGAATTTTAAAAGTAAAGGTGGATGATTGGATGAAAAACATTCGTTGGGGAGTATTAAGTACGGCAAATATCGCACAGCAACAACTAATACCTGCAATTTCCAGAGCAAGTAATGCAGAGCTAGTAGCAATTTCGAGTCGTGGAAGTCAAGTGCATCCAGTAGCCTCTAAATTAGGTATTACTAAAGCCTATGAAAGCTATGAAGAGCTTCTAAACGATTCAGAAATAGAAGCTGTTTACATTCCGCTTCCTAATCATTTACATAAGGAATGGGTATTTAAAGCAGCTAAGCAAGGAAAGCACATACTCTGCGAAAAGCCAGTTGCGCTAACAGCCCGAGAAGCTGAAGAAATGGTAGAAGTATGTAGTGAAAACAACGTTAAGTTCATGGAAGCCTTCATGTATCAGTTACACCCGCAGCATCAGCGAGTGAAAGAAATAATTTCCTCAGGCGAAATTGGGGATATTAAGCTTATCAAATCAAGTCATTCCTTTTACTTACAATCACGTGTTGATAAATTTAGAATGGACAAAGCGATGGGTGGTGGGGCTCTTTATGACGTTGGTTGTTATAGCATTCATGTAATTCGCTATTTGTTAGATTCAGAACCGGTTTCCGTGCAATGTTTTGCGGAATTAGACCCTGAAACAGGTGTAGATACGAGTACATTTGGATATTTAAACATGGGTAGAAACGTGCGGGCTATATTTGACTGTAGCTTTGATATGACTGGAAGGAATGAGTATGAAGTAATAGGTACAAAAGGCACAATCAAAGTACCTTTTGCCTTCCGACCAGATAACAATGGAGGAGTAGGAAAAGTTATTACACAAGTAGCAAATATGGTTCGTGAAGAGAGTGTATACGGGGATTTATACCGACTTGAAGTGGAGCATTTTTCAGATGTCATACAAACAAATGGTGATCCAGAAATTACAGGGACTTCTACTATTAATAATATGCGAGTAATAGAAGCTTGTTATCAATCTATTCAAACTGGAGAACTCGCAGTGATAAAGTAGCATAAGAGAGGGTTGAATTGGTGAGTGTTAGTGCAAGAGAAGCTATTTGGATTTATAGATGATCGACCCGTTACATTATTTACAGTAAGAAATAAAAACGGTTTTGAAGTATCCTGCATGAATTATGGTTGCGTAATTACGGAAATTTTAGCATCTGATCGAAGGGGACAATATGAAAATGTAGTATTAGGATACGATACATTAGAGGATTACGGTCGAAATGCCAAGTATTTAGGAGCGGTTGTAGGTAGAGTTGCTGGTCGTATTAAGGGAGGTTCCTTCCGTTTAGGAGAGGATGTCTACAATATTCCCATGAATGAGAATAACAACCATTTACATGGAGGTCCTAAAGGATTCAGTCATGTATTATGGAATTCTACTATACTGGAAGGTGACCACGAAACAACAATCGAGTTTACTTATTTAAGCCGAGATCGGGAAGAGGGTTACCCCGGAAACCTGGAAATGAAAGTAGCTTATACAATTCTACATGATGAAGATACGTTATCTATTACATACTCGGGTATTTCCGATAAGGACACATTATTAAATGTAACGAACCATTCGTATTTTAATCTTAGTGGAAATCTGAAAAAGGATGTATTAGAACATGAACTAATGATTGATAGTCCTGCTTATTTGGAGTTGAATGAGGAGTTTATTCCAACTGGAAATTTAGTTCCAGTAGAGAATTCTGTATTCGATTTTCGAGAGAGTCGTAAAATTGCTGATGGAGCAACTTCTGTTCATCCCCAAAATGTATTAGTAGGCAACGGTTATGATCATCCATTTTTATTGAAAGAAAACGAATCTAGTGTAATGGTATTAACGGATGAGGCAAGTGGTCGGCAACTGGTAGTAGAAACGACAGAATCTGCCGTTGTTCTCTATACAGGTAATAACTTGGGCAACTCTGAAATAATGAGAGGAGAACAACTAAGGGATTATTTAGGTATATGCTTAGAAACACAAGGTCCACCTGATTCCATCCATCATCCTCATTTTCCTTCGTCCATCCTACAAGAAGGAAAAGTGTATAAATCAACAACTACTTATTCTTTTGGGGTTACCATGATTGAATGATAATAAAAATGCCGAGAGAAGTATATAGACACTTCTTCCGGCATTTTTCTATTAAAATTGAATTTCATCCGGGTCAGGACCCATGCGAACGTTAGTAGCCAAAGTGGCAATTGCTTCCATATCCTCAGATGATAACTCGAAGTCAAAGACATCAAAATTCTCTTTAATGCGAGTAGGAGTAATCGATTTTGGCAAAGCAACTCTACCTAACTGTAAATGCCAGCGAAGTACTATTTGTGATGGAGACTTCCCGTGCTTTTCAGCTAGCTGGTGGAATAAATCAAAATCCAAGAACTTCCCTTGCATTAGTGGGCTCCAAGCCTCTACATGAATACCTTTTTTGGATAAATAATTCACATAGTCGTGCTGTGGTAATTGCGGGTGTAGCTCGATCTGATTGACCATAGGAGTCATCAATCCAGCTGCTTCTAATTGTTCCAAGTGATGTTCTTTAAAATTGGATACGCCAATTGCTTTTATCTTTCCTTCATTGTACAGCTCAATAAGTGCACGCCACGCTTCTACAATACCATCAACTGGCCAATGGATTAAACATAAATCTAAATAATCAGTTTTTAGGCGGTTAAGAGATTCTTGGAATGCTTCTTTTGTACGGCCGGCACGAATATCATCGTTCCAGATTTTTGAAGTTAGGAAGATGTCCTCACGTGCAACACCAGAAGAAGTAATTCCTTTTGCGACTCCTTCTTCGTTTCCATAAGTAGCAGCAGTATCAATATGACGATAACCGACTCGCAAAGCCTCTTCTACAGCAGTGGGAGCTTCTGTTTCGTTGTCAACTTGCCACACCCCAAAACCAATTTGAGGGATTTTCAAACCATTGCTAAGTGTAATAAATTCCATATTTATCTCTCCTCTCGAAAATTTAATATTACCATTTGCACTACTTAGTTTCCATTAGAAGTGCTTCAAACTCCAAACCTCTGTCTATATCCACATTTTCTGCACATTTCTTCGACTGCTTCTCTTCTTGTAAATCCATCATACAAATTATTTGCCCGTTCACTCTCAATAATGTCTGAGAAAGAATTATTATGGATATTACCTAAGTTAATAACGCCTTCACCATCTAGACAACATGGTACGACGGTTCCATCTACGAGAATAGCCGCTTGGTTGCGAAGAGCATGGCAAAAGCCTTTTCCATCATCCTCTGGTGCAAGTAAACTTGGCCATTGAAACTCATGATCCTGGTTCAAGTAGACATTATGAGCGATTTTAATCCCTTTACCAGGTTGTACTTTTTCTTCAATTTTAAAATCTAGATTATATTCTTTTTCAAGTATTTCCAATGTTTCTCGATTTCTCCGTTGTGCAACTTCTGAAACTTGATCCCTCTGTAAGTTCCATAATCGGTAGGAAATAATAACATTGTGTTCCTTGGCTTCTCGTACAAAATCCAGAATATCTCCTAAATATTTCTCGCGATTTTCTGATCCTTCATGTCCATCGAAACTATGTAAAGAGAAATTGATTTGACGAAGTGCTGGTTTGCCCAATAGTTTATGTCTATTTTTATTGATAAGGGTACCATTAGTTGTAATATTAACTTTAAAACCCTTGGCATGACTAGCATCCAATAATTGATCCACCCGTGGATGTAAAAGTGGCTCACCTTTTACATGGAGGTAAATATATTTTGTATGTGGTCGAATCTCATCTAATGTTTTATTAAATGCATCTAGTTTGAGGATATTTTTTGCTCTACTTGTCGGTGGACAGAAGCTGCAAGCAAGATTACAAACGCTAGTAATTTCAATATACATTTTCTTAAAGGTTTTCAAGGTATGTTCTCCATTCCATTTCTTATTACTCTCATTTTATCAGAATATCTCCTATTGTTGATTAGATTTTGAATATAAAAAAACACCCACAAATGGCAACTGACCAATTGGGGTGTAATAAAATTATAGGTCTATAATTTCATCATAACCGACCATTCTATCCATATGACTAGCGATCATAGCTATAATAGTGCTAGCTTCATCTTTTTTAAAAGTAAATGTACTTTCGTCTTCAAGCTCTTCATCATCTGTCCAAATACGACTCACTCTACGGAGAACACCATCACCATTAGCGCTGTCTACACCGAACTGATAAGTTACTTCCATTTCATCATCAATTAGAAATGCAGTGACTTCAGGAGTTTCCCATTCCACATCAATTTCTTCGACTGTGATTTCGTCAGTGTCATCTTCAACGTCGTCATCATCATTATCGTCCAAATAATACAGTTCACTATCACTATCGTCCGTAAGAAACTCGTGAAAACTTTCGTGAACAGCTTCTACAATATCAGTTATATCATCCAATATTATTCTGGTAGGCTGTAGAAGTTCAACATCAAAGCTTTCTACATAGAACTCTTCATTATAAGGATCAAACAGAATGGTACAAAAATAGTCTCGTTCCTCGTCTTCTGTACTAACAAAAAATTCAATTCTTGGATGTTTAGAAGCACGGTTAATATTCATATGACCGACTTGGTCATAATCTTCACAAATCGAATTCAAGTGATCCTGTAGCTCCTCTGTTACTCTGTCAAACCATTCCGTAGTAATAGTCATTACCGCCCTTCATCATTTTCTCCTTCTATCTTGTCCCAACTAAAAAATATTATTCCAGAGAATGAAAGAAATTAAGTACGACCGAATAATTTTAAAAAGATAGGAGACGATAAAATGTGTATGACAAAAAAATAAGAGGAGGAATTGAAGTGACTCATAATAATAAACCAAACCCAGATGATCGTTCAGATAATGCAAAAAAACTAAAAAAAATGGTAAAAAACACAATCGATAATATGGAAGCTGCTGAAGAAACAATGGAACACACTATTGGAAACAATCGGGAAGCCATTAGAGAGAAAAACGAACGTCGAAAAGAAAGTATTGAAGGTTTCCGAAGAGAAATTCTAGACGAAGCAGAAAATCGAAAGAAATAATCAAAAAAAGACCTATTGATTTTTGATCAATAGGTCTTTTAACATTATGAAGCGGGTGAAGAGAATCGAACTCTCATCATCAGCTTGGAAGGCTGAGGTTTTACCACTAAACTACACCCGCATATATGGTGGCTCAGGACGGAATCGAACCGCCGACACAAGGATTTTCAGTCCTTTGCTCTACCGACTGAGCTACTGAGCCAATTCAGTTTGCACTAAGCTGCACATCTCTTCGTCAACTTCATTCGTTCAGTCAGTCACGTACTTTAGTACGTTCCTTCTTTCACTCATTTGTTTCCTCGACCTGTTTGCTTATTCCAAACTTCTAATCGATTTGTGCTAAGCTGCGAATCTCTTTGTCAGCTTGCTTATCCTAAATCTCACAAAATAATAAATGGCGGTCCCGACCGGGATCGAACCGGCGATCTCCTGCGTGACAGGCAGGCATGTTAACCGCTACACCACGGGACCATTTGGTTGCGGGGACAGGATTTGAACCTGCGACCTTCGGGTTATGAGCCCGACGAGCTACCACTGCTCCACCCCGCGACGTTAAAATACTTACAAACACCATGATACTGCGCTCAAAAAAAGTAGGACACCTGCTTCGGCTTCGCCTGCATCGGTGTTAATCGTCATCTTCGTTTGACGATTTGCTCCACCCGCGACAATAAGAAATTTATAACTACCAACAAAAAAATAAAAATGGAGGAGGAAGAGGGATTCGAACCCCCGCGCGGTATGACCCGCCTGTCGGTTTTCAAGACCGATCCCTTCAGCCGGACTTGGGTATTCCTCCAAAGTTAAATGATAGATTCGATATAATCCAAATCATTTGCGACTTTTATATTATATAGCATTATCGACCAGAAAGGCAATCTTTTTTTGTGAAAAAAATAATTTAGTTTTAAAACGGCAGTCTTTGGGAGATTCTTTGTGATTTTAAAGCCGGAAAATCGACTTTCTCTTTATTTCACAAACTTAAACATACACTTCTCTTTTTGGGACAACCTAAGGAAAAGTAATTTGAGGTGATGGAAATGATTATAGAAAAGTCATCGGAATGGGCAGAGGGTTTGATCAAACGGTTGGAAAATGTTGAGCCATGGGATAATTGGACCCTTTATAATATGAGCTATGAAATTGTAAAAAACAATTTAATCACTGAGTTTACAGGCCTTCAATCTCCTAAGTATTTGACTAATTTGAAACCACTCGAACATCAATTGAATGTTGCAGAAACGGTTATCGAAAGAATGAATGGAAAAGCAATTTTGGCCGATGAGGTGGGACTTGGTAAAACAATTGAAGCAGGTTTGATATTGAAAGAATATCTTGTTCGTGGATTGGTAAAGAAGGCTTTAATATTGGCTCCGGCCTCTCTTATCAATCAATGGGTGGAAGAGCTGCATTATAAATTTTATATACCAGCTGTGCCTTATAAGAAAAATACTCCATTAGAACATTGTGAAGTTGTCGTTTTAAGTATGGATACTGCGAAAAAAAGTCCTCATAGAGAGCTCATCTTTGCACAGGATTATGACATGATTATTATTGATGAGGCACATAAGTTAAAAAATCACAAAACCAAAATTTACGAATTTGTGCAGAGTTTAAAGAAGAAGTTTTGCTTACTTTTAACTGCTACGCCTGTTCAAAATGATGTTTTTGAACTATTTAATCTCATTTCTCTATTAAAACCTGGGCATCTCGGAAACTACGAGGCATTTCAGTCGGCATTTTCTGCTAGCAAACATGATTTAGAGCATGATGATTACTTGAAAGAATTAGTAAACCAGGTGATGGTTCGAAACCGTAGACAAGATACAGGGATAGAATGGACGAATCGCCAAGTAAATATTATTCCGATACAGTTTTCCAACGAAGAAAAAGAAGTGTATGAAATGATAGTGAACCTCAAAAATATCTCTCCTATATTTTCAGGAGCATTTTCGATGATTACACTTCAAAAGGAAATGTGTAGTAGTAAGGAAGCTACATTTCTTACTTTAAATAAAATGCGGCAAAATTGTTCAAATCCCGAGGAAAATGCTTCTGTAGAAAATGTTATGCAAAGGTTGATGGCATTAGAGACAAACTCAAAAGCAGAAAAAGCATATGAAATAATTTCACAAGCAAAGGATAAAGTAATCATTTTTACAGAATATAAAGCAAGTCAAGCTTACTTACAGTGGTATTTGCATACAAAAGGTATTACAAGTGTGCTTTTTAATGGGAAATTCAATAAAAATAAACGAGATTATATGAAGCATTTATTCAAAGAACACGCCCAAGTATTGATAGCTACCGAATCTGGTGGGGAAGGGATTAACCTTCAATTTTGTCATCATGTGATCAATTACGATTTACCGTGGAACCCGATGAAGTTAGAACAACGTATAGGACGTGTGCACCGGCTTGGCCAAGAACATGATGTTCATATATATAATTTGGCAATTGATAATACCATTGAAATAGATATTTTGCAGCTGCTCTACAAAAAAATTGATGTTTTTGAAAAGGTTGTAGGTGATTTAGATGATATATTGTCCGCTTTCAAGAAAACGATTTAAATTGCGACATGTAAAGGAGGATATATATGTATCCGCAACAGGTTCAACATTATTTGCGAACTTTTTTCACTGAAAATAATTGTCAGTTTGTGAATGATACGGATCATTATCTTACCGTTCAGCTAACGATTGATATGGATAAACGAATAATGAATAGACCCTATTATTGGCAATACGTAGAAAACGTTGGCGGGGTACCTTGTCCGTCACAGCTCACATTAATAACTGACCAAACAAAATTAAAAGAGAACATTAAAGGAGAATTGGTACATTTCGGATCACCACGACTTGGCCAACTTTTTCAAGTAACGCATGAAATGGGTACTTTTATCCAAATGTTTGAACAAGTGGAGGAATCGAACAAACGTCCAATTTTAACTCCGTGGCTAGTGGTGAATTATAAAGTTTCATATTACAGTAACCAAACGAAAGAAATGCTCCATTCACTTGGTCTTAATCTAATGAATGGCAGTATCATAAAGGACTTTCATGCTTCTTTAAGCGAGATAAATATCGCTCCCGAAATGCCATCTAATGCTTTTCTATTACCTTTTGTTATAAAACCAATTCGTGGTTTAGAACGGTTAGATGGAGTAGTTGAAAATTTCATTCAGAATGATGATCATTCATGGGCAGAACAAGCGGAAAAAAGGTGGCAACGTGATATACGAGTATTAGAATTTTTCTATGAAGGTGTAGAAGAAAAACCCGAGAGCTACGAAATGGAGAAAACAGCATTACAACAACAGTATGAAGCAAGAATAAAGATAGAAATTATAAACGGAGGTCTATTTTATTTAAAATAGTCCGCTCTAAAAAACCCATCTTGAATTTTTATTCAAGATGGGTTTCAATGTTATATGCTTACGCTTTATGAGAAAAATAAAGCGGCAGAAGTAGACGGTTAATACTAATCTATTTAGAGTTAGCTGCCTATCAGCGGTTTACCAGTAACTGACTTGCTAAAGTATATGAAATTTTCTGTGTTTATGATTTCAAAAACTTTAGAAGTTATTCATTATTAACCTCGAGAGTGGACTTTTTCTCCTTGAACCCAAATTTCTCGTATATTTTCAGGTCGTATAAGATACATCATTTTTTGAAAAGCATCCTGTAAGTCATCATTAGAATCATAAAGAGGGAGGTTAGTTGTGTCGATTACTTGTACATCCCAAATATAATTTTCAGCTAAACGACCAATAGGCAGGCTAAGACTGTCACCTCCACCTACAGTAGCGAGGTAGAAGGCTTCGTTGACCGTGACACGTGACCCAGGAACTCCACGTTCATCTGCTGGTAGTTTTGTATTCACTCCATCCTCTAGCATTCTAGAGGAAATTACCGATTGTTTTATATTATCGTAAAGACTCGGAGAAAAACCTCCTGATATATCTGTCCCTAACCCGATTTCTACACCCTTTGAATGGAAGTGTGCGATTGGGATGACACTATTGGCAAAGTAGGCATTGGAAATAGGGCAATGAGCTATTGCAGTTCCTGTTTCAACAAATAAATCAGCATCCTCGTCATTTATAAAATTACAGTGTGCCATACGGATTTATCACTTAACAAACCAAAATCATTTAAAGCAAACGCATCGTTTTTCTGAAACCGATCCTGGACGTATTTATGCTCCCAATCACTTTCACTACAGTGAGACTGTATGTGCGTATTATATTTAGCTGCAAGATTTCCTAATCCTTGTAATGCCTCATTAGTACAACTTGGTATAAAACGAGGAGTTACAACTGGATATACTCCTTGCTTAGAAGTCTCACCTAATTCTTTGACGGCTAGTATAAATTCTTCTGTATCGGATAAAGCAGTATTTGTATCAGTATCTCGATAGAAGTCTGGATTTTCTTCGGGATTATCCATAACTACTTTTCCAACGAGTCCACGTTGGCCTTTTTCTGCGCATATTTGTGCGAGTAATATACTTGCTTCTTTATGCACTGTTGCAAAATAAAGAACCGTCGTTGTTCCATTTGCTAGAAGGGTACTGACAACATCGTTGTACACTTTTTGGGCGAAATCTAAATCCGAGAACTTAGATTCAATTGGAAATGTATATGTATTTAACCAATCATTTAGTGGAATATCCAGCGCTGTTCCTGCCTGCGCCCATTGTGGAGCATGAACGTGTAAATCGACAAATCCAGGCAGAAAATATTGATGATTCTCTAACTGATGGAAATTTTCTTTTCCTTTATAGGAATTAACTAAATTTTGGTATTCTGAATGTTCGGGAGCAATAATTTTATCGATCATTCCATCTGCATTCACAAAGAAAAGATTATTTTTTAATATTTGTACTTCTGTTGGGGATTTGCTCGTAAAAGCTGTCCCTAGAAAAATCTGTGTATAATCTCTCATACAATTCCCACCTCATTTAAATAAGTTTATTGTACCAAAGTAATGGATTAATTACCTTTAGTTTAGCCATGCGATAGGCTATGCAAATACTTCTTGTTGGATACTACTTTCTTAATTGAGTGAAAGGTGGCGACTTCAGCGGGATAAGCGAGAAAGTCAAATATGTTAATACTTTCTCATTCAAAAAATGCCCCACCGTTATGGTGAGGCATTTTTAATAAAAGTCTAAGAACCGAACATTAAGTCATTCAGTGAAAAATTCATCTGAAATAATGGCAACCATCAGCATTATCTTTAAAAAAACACAGAAAAGTATCTGTGCTTTCATCAATCGTATAAAGTATCCTGTATAGAGCCATCTTCCTCATAAATAGTTAATATTCCGTTTTGTTCATTTACATATGGTTTTGCTTTTTGAAGTAGTTCTTCTTTCGTTTCCTCTACTATTATGGCACGTTTACCGTCTGCTTTCATGAGGACCCAGTCAGTTTCACGAGAAATAACTTCGTATGTGACACGTTCCTCTCCATCACCATGTATTGCTTTTCTTGCCTGAGAAGTAGCGATAGAAATCGCTCGTCCCTCCTCATAATCATCTTCTAACAATGCATTGGCAATTTCAATGGCTTTCTCCCTTACATCTGCATCTAAGTTTTTCATTGAATCAGGATAATCGTTTTTATTCCATGGCATACTAACGCCTCCTTAGCATCCGTTTTCCCGTTTCTTGGGGTCTGAAACGTAAATGAATCATTAAAAGCTTTTTTGGACATTCTATATGATGAAAGGAGGGAGGAAGCTTGGGATATCAAGCAAGCTCTAAAATACATATTAACTTACTTATTATTGTTATCATCGTATTAATATGGTCAGCTATTAACCCATTAGATTATCTAGATTGGCTAGCGGAAGTAAGTCCCGGATTGGTTATTATTATCATACTGACCTTAACCTATAGGAAGTTCCGATTTACAACATTGTCGTACTTTATTATAGCCTTTTTGTGTATTCTAACATTTATAGGAGGTCATTTTACATATTCTGAGGTTCCGCTGTTCAATTGGATCAAGGAAGAGTTTGATTTAAAACGGAATCATTATGACCGTATGGGTCACTTTTTTAAAGGTTTCTCCGCAATTGTAGTAAGAGAGTTATTACTACGCCTTACACCATTATCAAAAGGAGCTTGGTTGTTTGGGATCACGACAAGCATCATCTTATCCATTGCAGCATTATACGAAATAATTGAGTGGTTAAGTACCAAGATTTCGAAAGGTGGCAAAGCTGCTAAAGACTTTGTAGGTATGCAGGGTGATCAATGGGATGCTCAATGGGATATGGCGTTAGCCTTCACAGGTTGTTTAATCGCTTTACTAATCTTATCGAAATGGCAAAATAAGTTACTAAAAAGGTAATGTTACAAATGTTGCAACGTGTCGAATTTTGTCACTTAAATGATATTTTCTTCTAATGATATTGCAATGGTTCTGTCATATGTAGGTGGTATGATGAATCTCGTTAGTGAAAAGGAGGAAATTCATTTTATGAAAAAACACATTATTGCACTAACCGCAATTGCAACACTATCAGTAGGAGCGGCAGGACAAGCGTCTGCATCAAGTGTTCATACGGTAGAAAAAGGAGATACACTTTGGTCTATTTCTCAAGCAGAGAATGTTAGTGTACAGGACTTACAGCAATGGAACAATCTTAATTCAACTATTATATTTCCATCTCAACAATTAAAAGTAGAGGAAGCTCTAGAAACTTATGTTGTTGTTTCAGGAGATACATTATCTAGTATCGCAAAAAAACATAATATGACTATAGAACAATTAATGACTAGTAATCAGCTAACTAGTGATTTAATCATACCTGGAGAAAAATTAGTGTTGGAAGAATCGAATGTTATACAGCCTAAGGTAAGTGCAGCTACGACCACTTCAGCTACTTCAAAAGCTCCAACTTCGGAGACAAAAGCAACTGCTTCTGTTGAGAAAGAGTTAACGATGACTTCAACAGCTTATACAGCGTCATGCGCAGGTTGTTCGGGGATTACAGCTACTGGTATTAACTTAAAGGCAAATCCAAATCAAAAAGTTATATCTGTTGATCCAAATGTAATTCCACTAGGTTCTCGAGTATGGGTAGAAGGCTATGGAGAAGCAATCGCTGGTGATACTGGCGGTAGTATAAAAGGAAATAAAATAGATATTTTCATCCCGTCTAAACAAGCAGCGATCAATTGGGGACATAAAACAGTGAAAGTTAAAATCTTAAATTAATCCGTATCAATAAATGTAGAGACCAAGCGAGTATATTCGCTTGGTCTCTCTTAATTTCGTTAATATATATCTTCATAAGCGTTGATCTATTAAGGTTACGAAGATATAAATTAGAAAGTAAATTCACTACCCATTATGCAGGGAAGTCTATCAAGGAAATACGACGACAATCAGCAACTACTAATCCGCCGAACTCTTCTCTAAAATATGCAAGATGCGTATCTTCTTCAAAGTTTATAAAACGAAATACGGACTCACTGAAACCATCCACTACGATTTCGTTTACACGTTGATTTGGAGAGAGCGTTGCTAATAAACCACAAATACCTTCTTCTCTTCTTTGGTTCATGTTTATTCACCTCCTTTAAAAGATTCTCCTCGTACTGGAGGAGATACTATAATATATTAATTTTGAATCTCAGAGTCTAAGTTAATATCCTAATAGTGGAAAATAAATTTGTAGAGAGGGTTGTACACTGAGATTAGCAAGTAAAAGAAGTTTATAAAGTAGTGAGTCTCCAATTTAAAATAATGTTAGAATCGGAATAATAAAAAAGTTGATCATGACTGAAGTCATAACCAACTTTTTATATACTCTTATTCCCAATGAATGCCTTCTATTTTTTCGATATCGATGGAGATAGTTTGAGTACCACTTGCAAAGAAAGCAATTCCCGTATTTTGATTGACTAAAACTAGTTTTTCTACGGGAATTGCTACACCACTTAAAATAACTTGTTTGATGGGAGAGTCTGGGGGGAGCTTGGATAGATGTCTACCTATATTTCCTTTAGCATATAATATTTTTTCGATAGATGCTTTTACTTCAGTTAATGTGTCGTTATGTCTTACTTCAGTCTCTTTTATGTTCCCTAAGCTATCGGTTACTTTTTTAAGTTGCCGATTTTGATTATCGGATAGTTGAAGCAAAAAACCTTGCTGTCTATTAAGGCTATCTTGTAAGTAATTGTATATGTCATCCTGCTGTGTTATTTGAAGTTTGATTTCCTCAAATATTAATTCATCCATTTCCTCGGAAAGTTCCTGTTTTTCACTCAGACAGTTATTGAAATCGTTTTGTTCTTTAAACTGATTTACGATTAAGTCAAACTGATTATTTTGAGTTTCTGACAACTCAATTAAAATTTCTTTTTGTCTGTTAAATTGTTCGTTTAATAGATTAAATATTTCTGCCTGGTGATCAATCTTAGATAGGATGTCATTGGACAAAATGGTGTTATTGTGTATTAAATCATCTTGTTTACCGGAATATATTTTGTGCAAGAGGTTCTGTTCTTTTAAGTTTTTCGATACGATAGTAAAAAAGCGCTTTTGTTCTTCTATTACATTTTGTATTATTTCCCTTTGCGTATCAAATTGTTTTCCATGTTGGCCTAATTGAGCATTGATGTTGTCGAAAGAACTGTTTTGTTTAATGGCAAAGTTATTAAGAAAATTTCGTTGCCTATTTACACTTCCTTGTAATTTGGTTAATGCTCTCTCTAAATTTTTTGTTCGTTTATTAGTTACATCGTTAAATTCAGATTGGTTATCCAAATGTACATGGATTACTTGAAGTGTTTGCCCTACTTTTTGTAATTGGGACTTGGATTCTTTGGAGGTTTGTGCAAAATTGAGCAGTATCTTTTTTATATTTCCATAATCATATCTATGATTATTATTTAACTTGTTAAGGATTATGTTTTGGTCACGTATATCTTTTAAAATTGTGTTGCAGGATTGGTCCAGCTGAGAAACACAGTTCATAAGATGATTATTTACGGAAGTTTGTTTTTCTAGAAACTCTAAATGGGGATTGTTGTAAAAATGATCTTGGTTGTTATTCTTTTCCAAGGCAGCGGAAACTAAATGGACCTTCGATTCTTTCACTTCTCCATACTCCTTTTACACAGAAAGTCATTATGCCTTATTTTATGAACGTTATTGTTATTTGTGATGAATAAAGTTGTTGTTAAAATAAACATATAAAAAAGGTGGTAATTCCATGTTGTATTCAGGTATTCCAACACTATCGGTTCCTATGGTGCGAGTCATTACGGTAACTGGTAGTGGGGTGGTAGAGGTCTCACCAAACTATGTTCAACTTCAAGTAGAAGTAAGGACAGAAGGGGAAGAGGTACAACAAACACAGGCTGAAAATGCGGAAATCATGAGCCGCGTTATTCAGTCTTTGTTGGCTTTAAATATCCCGAGGGAAAATATACAAACAGCGGCTTTTAATGTTTTTCCTCAATATGATTATATAGAAGGAAAACAGTTATTTAGAGGATATGAGGTGACGAATGCTATTACGGTTAAAATAGACGATGTTGGAAAAGCTGGTATAGTAATCGATACTGCGGTGGCGAATGGTGCCAATAGTATATCGTCAATTCAATTTGGACTAGATAATCCAGAGCTTGTTTATCAACAGGCACTTCAGCGGTCTCTACATGATGCGCAAGTTAAAGCACAAACCATTGCGCAAACGATGAAGCTCACACTACATCCACAACCGATCTCCATCGTGGAGGAGCAACAACAAAGTGGACCAGAGCGTTATAAAACGTTTTCTATGGCTAGTTCACAGGCGGGAACACCGATTGAGCAAGGGGAAATTTCTATAACTGCAACCGTTACTGTAAAGTACCAATATTAAAATAACGGACGTTTTCTTAAACTGGGCGACTGCTTTTAAAGGTCCATTAACCATAGCTAAAAAAATCCCTGTGTATGAAATTTATACACAGGGATAATTTTATTAAATATTAAATTTAGATACTCTTACTTGTAAATCCTCAGCAAGGTTTGCTAAAGAGACAGCCGCAGCAGATACTTCTTCCATTGATGCAAGTTGTTCTTCGGAAGCTGCAGCAACAGAAGATGAACTATCAAATGTGTCGCTTGCTACTGTAGACATATTATTAGCATGTGTTGCAACGTCTTTTACAATGTTATGAATGTTATTTGTTATGGACGATATATCTCCAACTTGTTCTTTTACTTGCCCTACAGATGTCAGGATATCCTGGAAAGTTTCTTCTGTATGATGCGCGATTGTAAGCCCAGAATCAACTTTTTCCTTAACACCATTAATAGATGTTACTGTTTGCTTCGTATCCTTTTCAATTTCGGTAGCAATATCGGATATGTCAGAGACCGATTTTCTAGTTTGTTCCGACAGTTTTCTAACTTCATCTGCAACTACTGCAAAGCCTTTACCTGCTTCACCAGCACGTGCAGCTTCGATTGCCGCATTTAAGGCAAGCAGGTTAGTTTGGTCGGCAATGTCCGTTATTAGTTTTAATATGTGAACAATCTCTTTAGAACGCTCATTGAGCGTAACAAGTGCTTGATCTGTTTCTAATACTGCATCATTTATTAATTTCATCTGTGCTACAGTATCTTGAACGAATGCAGATCCTTGCATGGTTTTCTCATTTGTTGCAATCGTTATTTCCATTGTGTCTTTTGCTTTTTCTGCAATTAGAGTTATTGCATTTGAGCTTTCTTCAGCAGAGCGAGCTGATTCTTTTGCCATATTTGTTTGGTGTTCTGCTCCTTCTGAAACCTGTTGAATTGAAGTAGAGATCAGTTCGGTACCTTTCATGGTCTCGTCTGCACTTGCCATTAACTCTTCAGCGGAAGCTGCTACTTGACTGGAGCTATCAGAGACATGGGTAATGACTTCTCTTAAATTCAGCGTCATTTGTTCAAAGGATTTCTGTAATGTAGCCACTTCATCACGGGTTTTTACCTGTACAATATCTACTGCAAGGTTTCCATTTGCAATTTCCTCAGCATTTTTGGTAATGTCGCGTATTGGTCGAACAATCCTGTTTGTAAAGAAAATCACCAATGTAATACTACCAACTAGTAAGAGGACTATTAAAATAATTGAAATGTAAATAATTCCATCAATCTTGTTTTGCAAATTACTTTGCATAATCGAATATTCAGCAGTAATATTTCGTTTTAATCGAATCACATCATTGATTAATCCTTTGGTACGTGTGGATTGTCGTTTTATCTCTGCAAGGTTTTGCTCTGAAATTGCTTGATTGGAATAATTTAATATTTCTTCGTACTTTTTAGCTATGCTAGTATTCAGTTGTTTCTGATCGGTTGTTGTTAAGGAAGGAGTTAGCTGATCGTTTATAGATTTTGTTGATGCTAAATCTACCTCAATATCATTTTTATTGCTTTCTGATATGTTAAGGGAATATACACTTAATGATTTTTGTAAACTTTTTGCTGAACTATTTAACTCTTCTACTTTAACTAAAGCTTCCACAATTTCTTCCGTAGAGGATTTTAACGCCGTTAGTTGAATTATGTTATAGGCGATGATGCAAGCAGATAGTAGCAAAGGAATAATTGATATCATTAATATCTTCTGTTTAAGCTTCATTATTCAAGTCACCTAATTTCTATTGTAGTATTTTAATGGAACCATTTGCGATATCTTCTTGTAGCTTAGCTAATCGATTTTGCTCAGCAGTAGATAGATTGATTACACGAATTGGTGCTATACTTACACCATTTTCTTTTATTCCTAATAATTGATCTTTTTGGGGTATTTTATTGGTTTCTACAAGTTCTTGAACAGTATTAAAAATAGCCACGTCCACTTGTTTTAGCATAGAAGAGACCACTGCTTTTTCAGCCAAATAAAACTGGTCGCTATCTACTCCAAATGAATAAGTACCTGAGCGCTGTGATTCATTTATAACGCCTACTCCTGTAAATCCAGCAGCTGGATATATAAAGTCAGCTTTAGCTGAAATCATTTCCGCTGCAATGCTTTCACCTAATTTATCGTTACCAAACTCACCTGCGTATTTAGACAAAATAACAGCATTCGGATTTTCAGACTTCACTCCAGCCGTAAAACCTTTTTCAAATTTATGAATGAGAGGAACATCCTCGCCTCCAACAAATCCTATGACATTACTTTTTGTTTTCATGCCAGCGATTGCTCCTAATAAGAACGATGCTTCCTCTTCTTTAAATGTTACATTATATACATTGGGTAGCTCCGATTGAGCATCTATCAGTAAAAATGATTCATCTGGATATTTTTTTGCAATAGTTTCGAGATCCTCCTGGATGGCAAACCCTAGTCCGATTATTAAGTCGTTATCGGATTTCACTAGCTCTTCTAAGCCTTTTGCATATGTATCTGTATCATCAATTTCGCGGTAATCAAATGAAATATTTAACTCGTCACGTGCTTTTTCTAAACCTTGGAATCCTAAATCAGAGAATGATTGATCTCCAAGTCCAGCGTCGGAAAGCATAATACCGACTTTTAGTTGATGGGATTCAGAAGTCGTGTCCTTCTCAGTGCATCCACTTATAATCAATAAAAACATGCATAATAACCCAATCACAATACTGTTTTTCATAAAGCCACTCCTAACATAATAAATATTGTTGTACTATACTACTATCGTTTCAAACCCGAGATATTTAATAGGTTTTGTTTACATTAATAATTCAGAAATTTAGAAGGGGAAGAAATAGAGGAGCCATAGTTTGGCTCCTACTTTTAAGAGATAAGGTATAAAATGTTCTGTGAACACTGGATTCGTAGGGTTTTAAAGATAAGATTGGGCAAGCCTATCACTTTGATGGTAAGAGTAGTCCAAATTTATTTAGTGAAAATATCATCTATGATTTCTATTGAATTAGAAATGCTGATATTCAATGATAAATGCGGATAGTAAAATTTCTTTGTGATAGCTTACAGTCCAACATTAATGATTTTCAAATACGCTGTAAAATAGTAAGTACCATAGACTTTAATTATGCGTTTACTTCAAGCGTACATGCTTGATTGGAGCGTAGGGCGGCTTCTCGAGTAGGAACAGTGCGAGCTGAAGACCCTGGAAGGAGCGTAGAGAAAATCTTTTTTGCGACGAGCTTGCGCAGGAGCAAAGGGAGCGGCTGAAGCCGTGCCCATGGAAAGCGTCTGCCCAGAGCAGAAATCAACAATATCTATGTTTCTGTTCTTAAAACATTATTATTTATTACTCGAATTTATATCTTAGATTATTGCTGATTCCAAACAACAAGCTTTGTCTCTGTCATTTCATGAATTGCATATTTAACACCTTCTTTACCGGTACCGCTTTCTTTCACACCTCCGTATGGCATTTGGTCAATACGATAGGTAGGAATATCATTAATCATGACACCTCCAACCTGTAATTCCTTTGAAGCTTTAAATGCTGTTTGTATGTCATTTGTGAAAATGCCAGCCTGTAAACCAAAATCGGAATTGTTGATAGCGGAAATGCCTTCTTGAATAGAAGAAATACGGTTAACTACAACGATTGGTGCAAAAACCTCCTGGCAAGAAACTTTAGAGGTTGAGGACACATTTGCTAAAATAGTAGGTAAGAAAACACCATTTTCTATTGTGCCACCAGAGATAATCTTAGAGCCTTGTTCGACTGCTTCTTGTACCCAGCTTAGCGCACGTGCTTGTTCGTCGGGATGAATCATAGCCGAAATATCTGTTGATTCCTCATCTGGGCTTCCAATTACGAGCTGGTTTGTTAAAGTAGAAAATTGCTCCAGAAACTCATCGTATATTTCATCCATTACATATGTACGCTGTAAAGAGATACATACCTGACCTTGGTTAGAGAATGCACCCATTACGCATTTTGGAACAATTTTAGCTAAATCTACATTTTTGTCTATAATTAAACCTGAGTTAGAACCAAGTTCAAGAGCTACTTTCTTCAATCCAGCTTTTTCTTGAATACCTTTTCCAACTGCTGGACTACCAGTAAATGTTATCATTTTGACTTTGTCGTTTTTGACTAATGCATCTCCAATAGTTTTTCCGCTACCCGTCACTACATTGAATACTCCTTTTGGCAGTGCTGTTTGATCGATTAACTCTGCTAAAAAGAGTGCGGAAAGGGGAGTTTGTGAGGCTGGTTTCAAAACGATTGTGTTGCCAGCAGCAATTGCAGGACCAACTTTGTGTGCTACTAAGTTTTGTGGGAAATTAAATGGTGTAATCGCCCCAATTACTCCAATTGGTTCTTCAATTGTATAGCCAAAACGGTTTGCCCCGTTTTTTGCTGCGTCCATAGGAATCATCTCTCCAGTTAATCGTTTAGCCTCCTCTGCAGCGAATTTATAGGTTTCAATCGTACGATCAATTTCACCTAATGCATATTTAATAGGTTTAGCGGCTTCTAAAGAAATGATTTCCGCAGCTTTCTGACGATTATCCATAAATAATTGCGCAATTTGTTCTAAAATGGCAGCTCTTTCGTATGCAGTTAAAGCTGCCATTTGTTTTCTTGTTTCATACGCAATGTCAATTGCTGTTTCAACATCTTCAAGAGTAGCTTGTGGAATCTGTGCTATAGCTTCTTTTGTATGGGGAGAAAGTAGTTCTGTATATTTATTTGAAGATTTCCATTCACCATCTACGTAATAATGCTTTTTCATCGAATCATCCTTTCAAGATTATACTTAGTGTGATTAGCCGATATGGATCGCAATATAGGTGAAATACCTGTTCTAACTCTACCATACCCATTAATACCAGTTCTAATATTCCTATGTATTTTAGTAATCAAAAAAATCGCTTGATGCGTGCACATCAAGCGATTAGTATTATATTTTAATCGTCATAACGATCGTCGTCATCATCGTCGTCTAGCTCAGATTCGAGGATCTTCCCTGTGGTTGCATCGACTGTAAACTCTGCTTTGCCCTTGGCTGTGCGAAGCTCAATTTCATATTCAAACTGACCATCATCCGAATCTAATTTGATTTCTGAAAGTGTTCCTTTAATTTGTTTCTGAGCAATTTCAATTGCTTTAGCTTCTGTTATAAGCTTAGCATTAGTAGGCACTTGATCATCATCGTCGTCTTGGTCATCGTCATCTTCTCTTATATTTAAGACTTTTGCTGTGTAAGCTTCGACGCGTACTTCGTATTCTTTAGATTTTTCTGCATCGATATCTACATCATAAAATGTCTTTCCGTTTCTTTGTTCCAATTCTACACTTTCAATTATTCCATCTACTTGGGTAAGTGCCACTTCTTTAGCCTTTTCCATGCCGATCAATTTTTCGTTTTGCGATTTACTTAATTTAAGGTTGTCGTCATCTGCTAGAGCATTAATCGCAATTCCTCCGCTAATCACAAGTGCAGCTGCTAATGAACCAATTACTATTTTTTTCATTTATTTCTCCTCCTAAGTTTTGTTTGCCTTACATGTACTACTATAAACAACCTAAAAGAAAGGATGGGGAGGGGAAGGTTAAAATTTGGATAGAAAATAAATTTACACTCATAGGAAGATTGAATAAGATTTCTAATTCGTAAGTAAGGGTCAGCAAGTAAATTGATAGACCTCAGGTAAATAAAAATGAACGCAAGTAAACATCGAAACGTCACAATGAAGTGCTTCTGCACAAGCGCGTAGCGATAAAAGAGTATGGAGCAGAACAATTATTAAAAAAGAAAGGTTGGTAGCGGTAGTTGCCGCGACCAACCTCATTTAGGGCTTCTTTTAATCCTCCCAATCTACCGATTTCACTGTACCAGTGTAAGCATCAACTTGGACAACTGCTTCACGATCGTTTTCTCCATTTTCAATCTCAACCTCCACCAAGTAGTATGGTGTTTGACCAGAAGGGTGATGAAGTTCTACATCATCATCAGCAACGCCTTTTAAATGTTCTGCTGCAATAATGAGTGCCTCCTGCTCAGTGAGGATTGTGCTTTCTGTTGTTACTGGTTCTTCTGTTGGAGCATGAGTTGAATCTATTATGGAACCGTTATATGGGTCTACCTTTAGCGTAATTTTCTCATTTTCCTTCAGAACAATTGCTTCGTAGTATGGGGTATCTGTATTATTTATAAAATGAATGGATTTTAACTCACCTTGTGTAGCAATTTCTTTTTTTATTTGATCCTTAGTCAGTTTATTGAAGGGAGGTGCTACCTCTTCAGTCGTCATTTGTTCTAGTGAAAGTATATCTCCTTTTTTTGTATCCATCCTAACAGTGTAAACGCCATTCTCCATTTGAATTTCAAGCTGATACTCGTTATCGGATTTCGAAGCGTGGATAATTTCACCTGGATATTTTGCTAGTGCAGTTTCTTTCAATTCCTTTTCTGTGAGAGACTTAGTAGAAAAAAGAGATAGCCAAAGCACACCGAATACTAACAAAACTACTAATATGGTTCCTCCAATTATCCAACTGGATTTATTTACCTTCATCGTATGCGTCACCTCATGATTCTGTCTGTTGCAATAGTGTACAACTCGAAAGTTAGAATTCGGGGAGAAAATCTATTTTTCTTTTTGCATAAAAAGCGTCACGACTGTGCCTTGGTTTTCTTTACTACTTAGTTCAATACGTGCACCGAGTGCATCTGCAATATCTTTTGCCATAGTTAAACCGAGGCCGGAACCACCTTGCTTCCTGCTTCTTGCTTGATCAACTCGGTAAAATCGATCAAAAACTTTCGGTAGATCCTCTTTAGGTATGCCAATTCCTCTATCCTTGATTTGGATAGTGGTCTCTTTTTCTGTCTGTCCAACGTGAATAGTAATTGGTCCATCACTATACTTACGCGCATTATCTAAAAAGATGAAGAGTAATTGCTTCAGCTTTTGAATGTCAGCATAACCAATTATCTTCTTGCTCCCTTCGACAAATAAATCGCGGTGATAAGTTGTTTGAAAGGTGTTCGCTATTTCCTGGACAAGCTGGCAAATGTTAATCTGCTCCATTTGGAGAATCCATTTTTCCTGTCTTGCAATGGACAATAGCTGCTCTGTCATTTCTCGCATTCGAATAGCCTCAGAGTGGATGGCATCAATGGATTCCTCAAATAAGTCTGGCCGATCTAAACCTCGTCGCTTCATTAAATCTGCATAATTTTCAATAATTGTTAAAGGAGTTCGAAGCTCATGTGATGCATTGGAGACAAATTGTTCCTGCTTTTCATAGTTTTTTTGAAGCAGCGATATCATATGATTGAACGTTTCGCCCATTTCTACCAGTTCTCCCTCGGTAGTATCCTTTAGCTCTAATTGTTTAAATTGACCGTTTTTTTGTATATCTTTCATTGTATTAATCATTGTACGAATTGGTTGGATGATTAAATTGCTTAGAATTCGACTAGAAATTAGGGTTGGTAAGATTGCAATTAAAGTTACAAATATTAAAACGATTCCTAATAAATGAATCATATCGTTAGTAGGTTCAATACTAGTGGTCATCTGTAAATTCACAACAGATCCGTCAAGCCACACCATGGGGAATGATACAAAAACATATGATGTTCCCTCATATGTTAACAACTCACTAAACTCTCCGTTGTAAAAGTTATTGTCCCGTGAACTTAGTTTTCCCTCAGATAGGGAGGTGATTTTATTGTCAGTAGTTAAGTCCTCTTTCAATAATTGAATCATGCCGTCCACCGGTACGTTAGCACGTAATAATTCACTTGGCGCTATACTGTCAGCTGCTTTTTTGATATCGGTGACGACCTTTTCGACCTCAGCTTGTGTACGCTCTAGTTCATTTTCTTTCATTAAATGACTAAATACAAAATAGATAGAAGTATTCATGATTATCAACAGCACTATAAATAATACCGACGTATATAGATTTATTTTATTGCGTAGCTTCATGTGGCATCCTTCAGGACATATCCTACGCCTCTCACTGTATGTATGAGTGCAGTCTCATGATTTGCATCGATTTTTTTACGAAGGTATCTGATATATACATCGACGATCTTTGTATCCCCATAGTAGTCGTAGCCCCATACCGATTCAAGAATCTGTCCACGATCCAATACTTGTCGCTTGTTTTTCAGTAAATATAAAAGCAAATCATATTCCTTTGGAGTCAAACTGATTTCTAAATCACTTCTAAAAACATCTCTTGTTTTTTCATTAATTCGTAAGTCACTAAACTGAATCCACTCGTCATCTATTGGACTTGTAGGAATAGTGATTTGGCTCATTCTTAGCACTGCGCGAATTCTAGCAAGCAATTCTTCCATTCTGAAAGGCTTTGTTATGTAATCACTGGCGCCAAGGTCGAGACCAGATACTTTGTCTTCAATAGAATCCTTGGCAGTCAATAAGATAATTGGAACCACAGAATTTTTTCCTCGAATGCGTCGTAGTAATTCAATTCCACTCATACCTGGAAGCATTATATCTAGTAAGATCAAATCCCATTTTTGTGAAAGGAACATGTCAAAAGCCTCAATCCCATCCAAAGCCTTGCCGGTTTCATAGCCTTCATAGTCCAATTCAATTTCAAGTAGCCTTACTATTTTTTCTTCATCTTCTACGATTAAAATCGATTCCTTAGACAAGTTATTCACACCTTTCGAATCCATTAGTGGCTCTATTATATCAATAATTAATAACCCATGGAGTAAGAGAAGGGTTTGGTTTAAAGAGGAATCTGAAAAAAATAATATTATTTTAGAGGAAATAGGGTAAACCAACAATAATAATTTATACTTGAAAAGTTTGAATAGCCTTTCATTTTACATCGATTATTCTATTTGGTAATATGCGATTGAGTCGTCTGTCGTCAGACATCAATCAACCCGGATATTAAAAGTAGTGTTAACTACTGTATAGAAAGAAGGAACAATGATGAATGTGTTATGGGGAATCTGCGGTATTCTAGTCGTTTTAGGTATTGCTTTTCTTTTCTCAAGTGCCAAAAAATCGATTAAATTAAGAACAATCCTAGCGGGGTTGACGATACAGATTTTATTTGCTTTTGTGGTGCTGAAGTGGGAAACAGGACGTGAAGTTCTAGTTAAGTTTTCGAATGGAGTACAAAACTTAATCTCCTACGCAAACGAAGGAATTTCTTTCCTATTTGGACCCTTAGTGGCAAATCAATCTGGGGTAGTTTTTGCTTTTCAAGTGTTGACAATTATCATTTTCTTCTCTTCACTTATTTCTATTCTATATTATTTAGGAGTTATGCAGTTCTTTATTAAAATTATTGGAGGAGTTCTTTCTAAAATTCTTGGAACTTCAAAAGCGGAATCCATTTCTGCTGCAGCTAATATTTTTGTGGGACAAACAGAAGCTCCACTAGTTATTCGACCTTTTATAGCAAAAATGACTAAATCTGAACTTTTCGCTGTTATGACCGGAGGATTGGCGTCTGTAGCAGGTTCTGTGCTTGTAGGGTATGCATTATTAGGCGTTCCGCTAGAATACTTGTTAGCTGCTAGCTTTATGGCAGCACCAGCAGGCTTGATCTTAGCAAAAATAATGATTCCTGAAACAGAAGAGGTAGATGAAACTGATTTTGTCATGGAAAAGGATGAAAGTTCAGCAAACGTTGTTGATGCAGCTGCAAAAGGAGCTAGCGAAGGGCTGCAGCTTGCATTGAACGTTGGTGCGATGCTGTTAGCCTTCATCGGAATTATTGCGTTGCTTAATGGTTTACTTGGAGGTATAGGTGGGTTGTTCGGATACGGTGATCTCTCACTTGAAGGTGTTTTAGGATTTATTTTCTCTCCATTAGCATTTGCAATTGGTATTCCATGGGCAGAAGCAGTACAAGCAGGTTCATATATCGGGCAAAAACTTGTATTGAATGAATTCGTTGCTTATTCTTCATTTGCACCTGAAATTGCAAATTTATCGCCTAAAACTGTCATTGTGGTTAGTTTTGCGTTATGTGGATTTGCCAATTTAAGCTCTATGGCTATTTTACTTGGAGGTCTTGGTTCAATGGCACCGAGTCGTCGTTCAGATATTGCTCGTTTAGGTTTTCGAGCTGTAGCAGCAGGGGCGTTAGCTTCACTTTTAAGTGCATCTATTGCAGGTATGTTCATTTAAATTTAAATATAATATAGTGAGAGTAAACCCCATCCATTTCGATTGGATGGGGTTTTATTTTAAGAGATTGGAAATATATAAATATGTGGATTCGTATAGCTTTAAAGAACGAATAATCCTGTGATTTTCGTTTCATGTAAAGGCTTTCCACGTGCGATGCCGAGCTTCCTCGTAGCTACCTGAGGAGTCTCGACTTTCTCGCTTATCCCACAGGAGTCTCCACATTCCTCTTCCATCAACTTGATTGGAGCCGCAGGGCGGCGACTCAAGTGGGAACAGCGCGAGCTGAAGACCCTGGACGAAGCGAAGGAAACGGCTGAAGCCGTGCCCACGGAAAGCGTCCGTCCTTCGCTGTAATTAACGGCATATCCATATTTCTGTTCTTAAAGTACCAGGCGTCTTTTCCCGGTTTTTCTTATTTGACTGCTTTTTGAATTGCTTGTTTTCTACTATTTGTTTTACCAAGTTTCAATAAGATGCAATAGGGAAAAGATGATAAGGAAAGTTTTAGTAGGAAAGGGTGTATGAGCATGACTAATAATATTCCTCGTGAAGAAGGGCTAGATCACAGTCTGAGTTTGTTAAGAGAAGGATATATGTACATTCCAAATAGAAAGAAAAGCTTCGCCTCTAACATATTTGAAACTCGCTTATTAGGGCAGAGTGCAATCTGTATGAGTGGAGAAAAAGCAGCAGAATTGTTTTATGATGAAAAGAAATTTATGCGAAAAGGGGTAGCTCCTAAACGTTTGCAAAAGACATTATTTGGAGAGGAAGGGGTCCAAACATTAGATGATGAGGCACATCGCCATCGTAAGTCGATGTTTATGTCGTTGATGACGAAGAGTCGTCTACAAGTTTTACATGAAATTACGAAAATGCAATGGCAAATTGCTGCAATGAAGTGGGAGCAGATGGAACAGATCGTTTTGTATGATGAAGCAAAAGAAATCATGTGTAGAATCGCATGTGAATGGAGTGGAGTTCCGGTTAAGGAGGAGGAACTAAAAGAAAAAGCGGAGCAGTTGGCCGCCTTATTTGAATCACCAACCGCCCTTGGTCCACAGCATTGGAAAGGGAGGTATGCCCGTAAGCAGTTGGAACAATGGGTAGTAGGTTTAGTTAATCAAGTTCGAGAGGGGCATCTTACTCCACCAGAAGGTACTGCGCTACGAGAAATCTCATTGCACAAAGATTTGGAAGGGAAATGGCTAGAGGAAAAAGTAGCAGCTGTTGAAGTTGTAAATATTTTAAGACCAATTGTTGCAATTGCTATTTATGTTAATTTTACTGCACTCTCAATTCACCATTACCCTGAGCAAAAAGCAAAGCTAGAGACTGCAGATGCGAAGTATTTTCAAATGTTTGTTCAAGAAGTGAGACGGTTTTATCCTTTCTTTCCAATGGCAGCAGCAAAAGTAAGGAAAGATTTTGCTTGGGAAGGTTATTCTTTTAAGGAAGGGACGTTAACGCTACTTGATTTGTATGGAACAAATCATGATGCAGAGTTGTGGGATAACCCAGATATATTTAATCCAGATAGGTTTACCGGATGGGATAAAAGCCCTTTCGATTTTATACCTCAAGGTGGAGGAGATTATATGATGGGACACCGTTGTGCGGGAGAATTTGTGACCATTGAAATAATGGAAGTATCGCTCAATTTTTTAGTTAATCATTTAGCTTATCAGCTTCCGGAACAAGATTTGAGCTATAGCTTGGTTAGTATGCCAAGTATCCCCCGTAGCGGAATAGTTCTAAAGAATATCCAAAGAATAATGTGATGAAAAAAAGTGAGGCTGGATGTAACGTCAGTTATGACCAGCCTACCAAAAAGTTAATAATGATTACCACGATGCTAGATAATTGGATAATACTGTTCATATCTAGGATTATAGAAAAAGGGAGGTCGTATTCCAATTTTTGGTAGCAAAAATGGACTAGAATTGGAGTTATATAATACCTTAACCTGATCCTCTGAATAATTGATCAGTAGTACTTCTGCTTCTCTATTGGGTACTGAACTTTGCACAATGTTTCCTCCTTAGTAGATTACTTCTTACTAATCTATTCTGCGCTACCTGCAATGGTAACGTCCATCAATCCTCACTTAAGATCATACGTATATATTCACCTTAACTGTAATTGGGACATAAGATAATTGGATTATTACATTTAGGAGGATTACTATGTCCCATAAAAACGAAACAAATCAAATCTATCCAATGTATCCTAATTACGGGAAAATCACAAGATATGAAGATGTACCAATTACTGTGCCAGAGCAACGTCAACTAAGACAACCAGGTGTTGAGGGGTTAATGAATCCGCATCCAATTATTGAAAACCCTAATTATGAAGGAAGTAACAAACTAAAAGGGAAAGTTGCGCTCATTACAGGTGGTGATAGTGGAATAGGGGCTGCAACCGCTATTGCTTTTGCGAAAGAAGGAGCAAATGTTGCAATTTCTTATTTAGATGAACACGAAGATGCAAATCGTACAAAGAAAAGAATAGAAGAACTTGGACAACGTTGTATATTATTACCTGGAGATTTGCGAGAAAAAAAACAGTGTGTTGAGATAGTAGAAGCAACAGTTCAAGAATTTCAGCAGCTTGATATTCTTTGTAATCACGTTGGGATTCAATTTCAGCAGCTGAGTTTACTTGACATTTCTGATGAGCAATTCGACGATACTTTTAAAGTAAATATCTATTCACATTTTTATACAACGCGTGCAGCGTTACCACACTTAAATCCGGGAAGCACAATTATTAATACCTCTTCCGTCGTTGCATTTGATGGCAATGAACAACTAATTGATTATACTGCAACAAAAGGTGCTATTATCGGTTTTACACGGGCACTTGCCAATAGTTTAGTTAGTAAAGGTATTCGGGTAAATGCTATAGCGCCAGGAAGAATATGGACACCACTAATACCTGCAAGCTTTTCAGCGGACGAAGTGACGCAAGCGGGCAATCCAATGCAACGTCAAGGTCAACCTTTTGAGGTAGCTCCGACGTTTGTGTATCTTGCTTCAGATGATTCACGTTTTGTGACTGGACAGACGCTCCATGTAAACGGCGGACAATTTACTTCATCGTAGTGCATATTAATTAAAAAGAATCGGGCGAAAAGACGCCCGATCCTTTAAGGTCAAAACCTAATTCTATTGTATTCGAAGGCTTTTAGACAGATGTTTTGCTCTATGATTACCGTGTGTTTATTAATGATATTGGTTGTGACGGATATCACAACTAATATCATTTTTTTAGGTAATCTAATCAAGTTTGTCTGTCAATCAATCTCCTTTAACTCAATCCAAATTCAGTAATTAGTGATGCCAGACCGCCTTGGAATCCGCTTCCGATTGCATTGAATTTCCACTCATTATTGTGGCGGTATATTTCTCCAACAACCAGTGCAGTTTCTATTGAGAAGTCTTCCCCTAAGTCGTAGCGAACAATCTCTTCATTTGTATCTTCGTTTACTATTCGTATAAAAGCGTTTGAAACTTGACCGAAGTTTTGTTTTCTTTGTTCTGCATCGTGAATGGTTACAGTAAAAACAACTTTTTGAACAGCGTTGGGTACAATTGGTAATTTAACTAGAAGCTGCTCGTCATCACCGTCTCCATCTCCAGTACGGTTATCTCCTGTGTGGACGACTGAACCTTCTTCGCTTTGTAGATTATTATAAAAGATAAAGCTCTTTTCATTAAAGGCTTTTCCATTACCATCTACAATAAAAGCTGAAGCATCTAAATCAAAGTCTTCACCGCCACTATATCTGTTTGTATCCCAGCCCAGTCCAACTAAGACATTTTTTAATCCTGGATTCGTTTTCGTTAAATCAATTTTTTGTCCTTTTGATAGGTTAATAACTGACATTTTATTTCCCCCTAATCCATTTTTAAATTACTTTCTTTGCCCATCCTCATATTTCTTTTGCAATTCTTCCAAACGAAGACGACCTTGTTCTCTCATTTTACGATTTTCTTCTTCAATAGCTTTTGTTTCGTTCATCCCGCGCATAATCGTATCCCATGTTTGTTCGATTGTTTCAATTTTAATACTAGGTTGCCCTGACATTCTAGCGATATCCACACTTTGCTTGGATATATCATTGGCATTACGAAGTAACATTTCGTTTGTTCTACGATCTAGCTCGCTCATCGATTGTGCAACAAGATTTTGTCTTTTAGCCGAAATTGCATTGATAAGTCCTGTTTTAAAAATAGGGATAGTTGTTACAAATGCTGAATTTATCTTACCGATTAACTTTGTGTTGCCTCGCTGAAGCATTCTGATTTGTGGTGCTGATTGATAGGATACCTGTTTCGCCATTTCAAGATCATAAATACGTTGATCTAGTAGCTCAATCGCATTTTGCAATGAATTCAATTCCATCAGTACTAGTTGATCACCATTTTCAGCTTTTTGCTGTAGATTAGGCACGAGTTGTCTTAACTGATTGACCTTCAATTCACCAGCTACAATATACTTTTCTAATTCCATAAAGTAGTTGAAGTTTTTGTCGTACAAATCTTCTAATGTAACTGTAGATTTTTTCATCTCAGTTTCATACTTTGTTATCTCAACAAATACCTTATCGATTTCGCCACCCATTGTTTGATATTTATTGAATAGCTTTTCGATTAATTTCTCACCTTGTTTAAAGATTTTACCGAAGAAAGAGGGTTTTTCAACAAAGTCTTTTTTGTCAAATTTATCCATAATCTTACCGAGCTGTTTTAATAGTTCACTGGATTCTTCCATACTACTGGACTTGATCGTGCTTAAAATTTGTCCTGTAAACTTGGAGATTTCATCAGCTGGCTCACGACCAAATTCTAATAGACCAACTTGGTTTTTTGGGTCAATTTTTGCTACTAGCTGTAATACTTGTGGGTCACGTTTCAGCTGTGCTTTTAAATCGTTACTTTCCTCCATCATTTGTTCTTGCTGTTCAATTTCTAGTTTTTGTAATTCCACGTTTTCTCCCCATTTCTATAGAAATTTCTTGAAAATCTTCTGAACTACACTTGGTTCTTTAAATGGATCATTGAAACTTCTATCGTCCATCCAGTGTATATCGAAGGTGCCTTCTAGTACCCATTTTTCAATATCAAGATGCCCTTTAGGATTCACGATAACAATATCTAGACCTAAATGGTGCATCATACATAAGGCGTTGGCATCAGTTCTTGAAAGTTCAGGACCATTCTCCTCGTTATAAATAAATATTGTTGGAACAAATTGAGGGTAATCAAATGTTTGTAAAAGACGAATAACAAAATCAGGTAATACCATGGATTGTGCAAATGCGTATAATTGGAGGTCCTCCAATGTTTCATTGGACTGGAGAATAAGTATTGGTTCGCTTACGTGTTTGGCGATTGTCTCCCCGATAACAGTTTGCGTGCCTAAAGGGAGTTTATCATATGTCCACCAATTTGCAGCTTTCATTTTTTCGGGATCTAGCATACCATCTGCTTTTAATGCATCTCGGTAATGGAATAGCTGATTCGTTTTTTGCTCCTTCGTGAAAGGGAATTGGCGAATTACTTGTGTGTCATCTCGCTCTGTTAACGAATGAACGTTATTCCAAAACCGTTTTCTATTTTTGTCTATACCTAACAGTTTTGCGAAGACTACAGGAATTGTTACCTGTCGGTTGCTAACCTGGAAGTGAGGACGAATCATTGCTCTTTCTTTAGAAATCAAGAAAGCTTCATCTTCTGTAGTTTTCAAACGGATGGAGTTAATGGAATACGCTTTAAATTGAAAAGGTTTATAAAGTCCTGAATCTTCATGATGTAAAAGCTCGTTAATTTCTTGGGTTGCTTTAAATGCTACAGTACCTGCAATTTTTGGCATCTCATCTGGGAGCGGTTTTATATCTTGAGAAACCTTAGGGAAACGGAAACTAAGGTCATCCGCGATTGCCAGTAGGCTTTTGGGCCATGATTCATCACTTGGATTGAAAATAACTACATGGAGACCGAAATCAGCTAAGTATGTAAGAAACCATTTTTCGCTAGGAGTTGCACTGCCGTACCAAAGAAATGCAGGAAGACCTTGTTCGAAATCTATTTTCTCTAACACTGGTTCTACATGATTGAAAATCCACTTTACAAGATCAGTAGTAATACGGCGAAATTCATGATGAAGTGTGCCTTCTGTGTAGCTGTTTTGTAACTTCTTTAGTAAATCTATTAGGACAGTTCTAATTCGTCTATTTAGACCCAGATCTTTCAAATTTGGCAATAATGAGTATCCATCAAGAAAGGCAACCATTCGATTTGGAGAAAGTCCTTTTTCTTTCCTATGCATATCAAAGAGTTGGTTGAGTGCTCGTAATTTCTCGGCAGAAATTCCTTTGTTAAGTACCCCAGTCAGTATGCTTAGTTTTCCTGAGGATTCATTAACTTGTGTATGCAGAATTGAGAAATATTCATCTTCATCTAAGGACATGCCAATATACTGGCAAACTAATTGAGGATATTTTAAGTTCTCTCCGTCTAATGTTACTTGAGAAGGATCTCCTAAAGAATCTTTCAACCATAATCCGATATTAGATGAATCCCACGACTTCATCCTGATGGGATTTAAATTAACCATGGGCTTTCCCTCCTATTCATACATATTATAACAAATAATCGTTCACCTTTTTTAATATTTCTTCTCCTGCTAATACACCTGTTTGGGTTGTAATAGATACGTGAGGAGGAAGATGTACGCCTTTATGATTTGCTTCACCATGGGAAGGGATAAAACCATGAGTGGCACTTATAACCATATCGAAGTCGAGCATGGAATCCCCAGCGGCTATGACCGTATTTGCAGCAATTCGCTCTGCTACAAATTGGAGTGCAGACGATTTGTTTATGCAAGTAGGCATGATATATACCTTTCGCCCTTGGTGGGAAAGAGAGAAGCCTTGCTGATAAAAGATTTGAGAAAGATTTTCAAAATCCTCGACTGAAAATGCATGTTCATCAATAATTAGATATACAAACCATGATTCTGCTTGCATAACGTTAAGGACAAATTTGTTTTTTATATATGCATCCAGCTGAGGGAGTACATGTTCTATGGAGGTGCGATTCTGCTGCATTTGTGCGATTACTTTATCTGACCATTCTGCAAGCGGTTCGCCGTCCTGCAAAATAACAGCACCATTTGATACAACTGCATATTTTGGTTTTTCTACTGTATGATATAAACCTGTAATTCGATTGTATTGTTCAGCTGTTCTAGTTGTTACGGGCAAAAAGGTTGTAGAGGAGGCTATATGTTGAAACAACTGTAGACTTTTAATGGTCATAAATGCAGTTGGTTTTTCATCGACCCATTCTACAGCTACAAAATCTTCATTGCTAACTTCTTGTCCTCTTGAATTTTTACTATATATAAGTGTTCGATCTAAATCACTAGCAAATAGGATTGTCATATTCGATCCTCCGATTCTATCAACCCGATGGCAAGGTAAAAGAGCCCTGGTACAATTTCAGTTGGAATATTTTTTTCCTTACATAAGAGGAGAATATGACGTAGGGATGGGTGTTTATCATCACTAAGTAATATTTTAAAAGGCTTTCTCCTTAACAGCACTCTAGTCGTTTCTCCAACACTTGGCTTTACTTTACTAATATCAGCATTCTTATAGAACTTACTGGCAATGGACTCCACTTCCTGCATGCCTTTCCAAGTCCGTATGTTTGTGATTGGAAAATTTTTTATAAGTTCAGTTATGATTGGTTCCTGTTCTTGGAATCGACTGGATATATTTTCGATAAATTCGTTGGATACATCCATTTCCTCAAGATCAACGTAATACTTAGCTCCGTGGTAATCATCTACATCTTGAAAGGCATTATTCAATACAGTTCGACTAACTAATCCTGAGACCGTTGAGTTCAAGCAAGCGTTCGGAATAAGAAAGTCTTCTCTTGTTGCAAATAATGTGGCACATTCGCCTGGATCGGTTAAAACGGCGAGGTCATCATTTAAGTTAAGGTTGTATGCTGCATTTAACTTTTGAATGGACTTAGTTAACTCGTTTTGTATAGCACCTTTTCCAGTCCACCCATCAACGAATTGAATATGGCTTTTCGGATATTGCTCTCTAATAGTTCGGACAGCCTTCTCATCGATTCCTTTTCCTCTTAGTATAGATATACTAAAGTGTGGCCATTTAAGTTTCATAAATTTTTCTGCGTATCGCTTCATTAATATCCCGATTGGGCTTCCTGCTCTTGCGAGTGAAACGATCACGACGTCATCAGTACCTGCATATCGTCTTACCCTTCTACATAATACCCCTACTAATTGTGCGATATGATCAGCCGAATCCTGCATAGCCTGTTGATATAACTCCGTATACTCAGAGGTTGGTCGATTTTCAATGGGCAAAGTTTCGGAGTAGTGACTGCCTGTTTGAAATAGTTGTTCTCTAGATTCTACAGAAGACTCAATCTGAACACCCGATAAATCCTTAAGTAAGAAAGTGATGTCTTCCTTAGAGTAGCTTGATTTTACCAATCCATCTGTATTAATAGTCATTGTTTTCACCTCTAACTGGGTGAGTAAGAGATACCCACGAAACCGGCGCTAACGTCTCCAAGTAGGAAAGAAGTGGAAACCAGGTGGCAGGTTCTTGAACAGACTCAGAAATAACAATGATTTGTTCGGCATCAATTTCTGAGAGGTTGTATAAATATTGGTTAATACCTTTGGAATCAGGTAACATAAATTTACATTTATGCTGGATAGGATATAATTCTTCTGTTTTTGCTAAGATAGGACTTCTTGTGGTAGTTTGTACTTTTGTATTATTTCCAAAGGCAAGTGCAAATCTAAGCGGGAGATAAATGTTTTCTCCAATGCCTATAACTAGAGTGGATTTGCTCTTATTTAAATTAGGAAGCTTATTTATAAAACTTTCTATCCAAGCATCCATTTCTTCGTGAAGATTGCTTGATAAACCAAATCTCCCTGTGAAGTTACAATAGATTCCATGCTCACTCCGATGCTTAGAGGTAATTTCTAGAGCTGATTTTTCGTCAACGAAAACTGAAAATGGTTGCATACCGCTTAGAATAGGAGTGTCCTTTTCTTCGATTGATGCCTGATTTAGTAGAGTGAATTGGCCACCCATAATCGTAATAATTTCAGCAGAAATCTGATGTGTATTCATTAGTTCATTAAAATCATGTTGATGTGCTTTAGTTCTCCAGTCTAATATAGAGAGAATTTTATATTTTTTACCTGGAAAAGATTTATTTAATGCAACGATTAAATTGGAGAGTGTAAGACCTGTCGTTATTTCATCATCTATTAACACAATCGTGTCCGCATCCTTTAGTGTTTGCTCAGGTGCATAGACTCTGTGAGAGGTTGCGTGTGAATGCTCTTCTTCAAAATAGAAGGAAGGTTCCATATGTAGAATTTCTTCTCTAGTTGTATGAATATAATAAGCGTCTTGAAAGTGATGAAATACTGCATGACCTAGGCCGGTTGCTGTTTCCGCAAATCCAATGAATACGGTCTTACTTGGTAAGTTGGACTTATAGCTTAAAGAGTCCAGACTTAGTTTTCGATTGGGTATTCCTGAATTGATCATCTGAACGAGTTCATTTACTAATGGGTGAGTATCTAAGCTTTCATTCTTCATAAGCATTGAAGCTAGAATAGTTCCAGTACCTAGTGAAATAGCTGGATCCACTGCTAAATGCTTACCAAGAAGTCGACTTACGAATAAAAATTGGCGTTTTTTATTAATTCTCACAGCCATTTGGAAAAGTGCTTCCGGCGAGAAATTATAAGGATTATCTTTAATGTCTATTACTAGCTTTAAATCTCCATGTAAATTATAGGTTTTTGATGTATTGAAGGAAGTCGAGTGATGTAACATTTTCTTTTAACACCCCATATATTTCTGCTTGAGCAATAATCTTCATAGCCCAGCTGTAGTGAGGTTTAACCTCATTCATTTTGTTTTTAGCAGAACTCCGCAAAACTCCATTTGTTTCAGCCTTATTTTCAATGATTAAACATGCATCTTCAAATAACTCCTTAGGCACTATATATCCACTATTTACGATATCGATTTGAGAAGGGTGTATACAGGTCTTTCCGTAGAAACCATTTAAAAGGTCGAGTTGAACCTCATTCCACAGTATGGACTCTATACTATTTACATCCGTGAAGAGACGAAAGGAATCTAGAGTTTCAAAGTACTCATAAACAGGTCCAGAAACGATGAAGTTATCTTCTTTACGATTAAATTTGTTTAATATATCGGTGAAACAATTGGTGATTAGTAGCAGTTCATAGATTGTTCTATTCCCAGGACGTCTTTGACTGAAAAGGCTGGTGAAATCCGTAGCACCAACTCGTATAGTGAGTACAAGGTCTTCAAACTGCTTTAAAACTGTATAAAGCTTAGAAAGTTCTTGCTCTCTAGTTTCTGTATAAATAATTTCTTTAGTTTCTAAAATAGGTAACCCATATAAATGAGTAGAATACTGAAGATTAATACTTTCTAAACATAAAAAAAAGCTTTTTGCATTATAGGAGGTGCACTTTGGAAAAACGAATCCGGTAATATATTGAATAGCACTTCCTAATAAAGTAGCAACCTTTTCTAGGTGTTGGACGGTTCTTATTCTGATAAATAAGAGAGGAATATTATTTATATCTATTAAGCTATTTTGATCATTTTGTTCAATTAATTTTAATTCATTTACAACGTTTAGTTCTGCTTCTAAAAGTTCCGAATCGGAGACAGCATCCTCTAAACAAATGATAGCACTTGTTAAATTCTTTAAATTATTTTTTGATAGTTTATCGGTGAAATTGGGCATTGAACCTGGTAAGTATAAAGCTGCTCCCATAGCCATCCCTAATTTTTTTCTCTCCAAATTTTTGGAAAAGTCGCTAGGTGGTATATGAAAGAATTGACGTATCTCTTTCTCACTAACCCCTCTGAATTGTCTCATATTTTCCACTCCTAAGAATGAAGAAGGGGAGTTATTAGGTATACCCAAATACCTCGGCATTCTTCAGATACTAAAACCTAAAACAAAAAGCAAGGAAGCAAGCCCTTGCTTTTTGAGAGAAGTTATTAATTCAAGCCGAAATCTGAAACTAATGCTCCAAGACCGCCTTGGTATCCACTTCCGATTGCATTGAATTTCCATTCGTTATTATGGCGATATAGTTCACCAACAACGACTGCAGTTTCAATGGAGAAATCTTCACCAAGATCATAGCGAATCAATTCTTCTTGTGTATCTGCATTTAAAATACGCACGTATGAATTGCTTACTTGACCAAAGTTTTGACCTCTGTCTTCGGCATCATGAATAGTGATACAAAAAGCAATTTTTTCAATAGATGTAGGAACAGTAGATAGATTCACGTTTACTGACTCGTCATCTCCGTCTCCATCACCCGTACGATTATCTCCTGTATGGACAACAGATCCGTTACCACCAGTAGTGTTGTTATAGAATACGAAGTCACCTTCTGAAGAACATTTACTGTTGCTGCCTAATAGAAATACAGAGGAGTCTAAGTCGAAGTCTTTTCCTCCGTCGTATTTATTTGTATCCCAGCCTAAGCCTACTGTTACGTTTACTAAACCAGGATTCGTTTTTGTTAAGTCTACCTTTTGTCCTTTTGATAAGTTAATGCCCACTTTTAACCACTCCTTATAAGTATTTGTTTGCAATTGAACCGATATCTAAATCTGATGTACCTTCTCCTACTGCTGAGAATTTCCAATCTGATCCGTTGCGGTACAGCTCTCCGGGAATAAGAGATGTTTTACCAGCATAGCTTTCACTTAAATTATAATGAACTAATTCTTCTTTTGTACCATTATCCACTAGACGGATAAATGCATTTTGAATTAGTCCAAAGTCTTGTTTTCTTTGTTTTGCTTGATAAATGTTTACTATAAACACCAATCTATGTACAGATGGCGAAATAGCACTCAGATTCACGTTGATCACTTCGTCGTCTCCATCGCCGTCTCCAGTTAAATTATCTCCAGAGTGGACAACGCTACCATCTTGACTTGTTTTATTTCCAAAATAAATAACGTGCTGCTTAGATACTAATTTGCCCTTTTCATCTAATAAAAGTACTGATGCGTCACAATCGATAGCTGCTCCGCCACCACTGCCTCCACCTAGTAATCCACCTAAAAAACCACCGCTTTTTTTCTTTTCCACAGGGTCCCATCCTAGTCCTACCATAACACTTGAAAGGGAAGATCTACCCTTAGTTAAATCAATTTTTTGACCCTTAACTAAATTAATGCCCATTCTTTTACCTCCAAATTTTAGTCATACCATTTATACGAGGATACGATGCAATAAGTTTCATAAAAAACAACGCATTCTTATGCAAAGGATATTATAATTTTATCAGAATTTTTCAGCTTTTGCTATTAAGTTGAATAGCAAACACCTAGTGAATATTTTCAGGTTGGTGCATAATAAAAATCGAAGCGGAGAAATATGTTTCTTATACTCTCGGCTTCGAAAATAATTAGTTTTTATTTAAAAATTCTACTAAGTCTTGATGATTTTCTGGTGTAACTCCATGACCATCATTATATGATTTAAAAGTTACTTTTGCTCCCATTGCTTCAAAATAGTCATTACTTTCAATCCCCCACTGTGAAGGAATCACATAGTCATAATTGCCATGTGAGATAAAGATGGATAAATGATTAACGTCTCGCTTGCTATATTCTGTTTTTACAAACTCAGGTATATATCCACTTAAAGCAACTACTTTACTAATTTCATTTCCCATTGTCAGCGCCACCGTTTGGGCAAGGATAGCACCTTGACTAAACCCTAGTATCGTAATGTTATCAGGATTTAAGTTGTACTCGACAATTGCCTCTCGAATGAATGCCTGAATATGCGTCACGATTTTGTCGAATATATCTCTAATTGGTTTTCCGATTTCTTCAATTTCGAAAAATGAATAGCCAGGTTTCTGTACTATTGGCCCACGTAAACTAAAAATATGATGGGTGTTCTCGAAATCTCTCACTAGCTGAGGTAGATCTGCTTCATTACTGCCCATACCATGTAGTAAAAATATAGCAGGTTGTTTTTTTGAAGTGTTGATGGGTGCTGTATGGTTAAATGTAAAAGGAGATTTCATGTATCGTACTTCCTTTCAATTAAAGTATATCTATTTTATCATAAGTATTGATGGTAGCTTGTTGTGAAAGCTTTAGCTGATTTTTCTTGCCGTACAAATTAACAATAATGACGCTAGCGATTGCCACGAATCCTCCTACAATAGAAAGAGCTGTAGGGAGTCCCTGCAACCAAATCCACGTCACGATAATCGCAACGACCGGTTCTAAATACAGGGAATTGGAAACAGAGCTTGCTTCACTATAGGACAATGCCATAGCCCAAGTTAAATACGCGATTGCAGTTGGGAATACTCCTATATAAACTGCAGATAAATTAGCCTCTATAGTCGCGTGCTGAATTTCTTCGAACAGTCCAGGTGCAAAGAACAAAAAAGGTATAGTACCTACCCAGGTAAAATAAGCCGTCAATTCAATGGCACTATACTTTTTGTACAAAGGCTTCTGGTAAACGAAAAAGATTGCGGTTGAAAAAGCTGCAATCAGAACTAAAAATACGCCTGGCGAAATACCAAAAGTGCTTCCGCCTGTCCCTATAGCTATTAAAATAATACCGACAAATCCAAAAGCTAATCCGAACCAACCGATTTTACCAAGTCGTTCCTTCAATACAATAATAGCGATAATAGTCGTGAAGATAGGCGCTGAACCAATCAGCATACCAGCCGTTCCGGCTGATATCGACAGTTGTCCAAACGTGATGCAAAGATGGTATATATTAATCCCGATAAAACCGAGAATTACAATTTTAAATATATCTTCCTTTTGAGGTAACTGAAATTTGACTCCAGGCCAAATTGCGATAACAAGAAATATAATAGAAGCAATCAGAAATCTAACTAATATTAAATGCCCTGCAGAATAGCCACCCTGTAAACTTGCGCTAATCGCTGCAAAAGAGGAACCCCAAATAGCGACGGTGAATAATGCAAGTGTTAATGCTTTTGTATTCATTTTCTTCCACCAAACTTTCTAACAGTAATAATTATTGTTAATGCAAACAACTAATCGTACAACAAATTCCTATATCCCACAAGTAGAGGGAGATAGGGTTTTGAGTATCCTATACGCAAGTGCTTGGTGTTAGAAAGTAAGTAGTCAATTGTTAAGTATGATAAGCAATATTTAGCCGTGATAATGAAAAAGAGTAGAGTACCGCAAAATTAATCACGGTTCTCTACTCCTTGGGATTACTGGCAATTGAGTTGTTTAATTTGACTATAATATTATTTACCTTGAAAGTTAATCGCGGCCATACCCAACGTTTTGGCAGCTATTAGCATTGCGCGTTCATCAAAATCGAACATAGGACTATGGTGAGGGAATACATCCCCTTCAGGCATAGCACCGGTAAAGAAGAACGTACCAGGGATTTCTTCTAAATAATAACCAAAATCCTCCCCGATCATCAATAATTCGGATTCATTGATTTTATTAACTCCTGGAACAGCTCTAGCAATGTCTGCAATATACTCTGTCTCCTCTTTATGATTAATTACTGGGGGATAGCCTCTTTCGTATAGGAAAGAATAAGAACAATCCGCTGTATAGCATGTGCCTTCTATAACGCGTTTTAGTTCATTTTCCATCAAATCTCTAACATCTGGTTTAAATGTTCGAACGGTACCAGTCATTTTCACAGTGTCCGCAATAATGTTAAAGGCGTTATCCGCTATAAAAGAACCGACAGAAAGTACTGCAGATTCAGTAGGGTTTACACGTCTTGCCACTAATTGCTGCAAGTTTACAACTAATTGAGAAGCTATTACAATAGAATCTTTTGTGTCATGTGGATTTGCCCCGTGTCCACCTTTACCTTGGACTGTGATAGAAAAACGATCGGCTGCAGCCATAATGGGTCCGCTCTTATATTCGATAGTGCCTAAAGGAGTTTGGGACCATAAATGTGTACCGAAAATTACATCTACTCCATCTAGACAACCAGCCTCAATCATCGGTTTAGCGCCACCGGGAGCATATTCTTCTGCATGCTGATGGATAAATACATATTCACCTGCGAGTTGGTCTTTGAATTCATTGATTGTACGGGCAAGTATGAGTAATGCGGCAGTATGTCCATCATGACCACATGCATGCATAACTCCTGGAAAAGTCGATTTGTAGGAAACGTCTTTTTCGTCTTGGATTGGGAGAGCGTCAAAGTCTGCTCGAAGCGCAACGGTTTTACCTGGAAATGCACCTTTTATTCGAGCGACTACCCCATTACCGCCAACGTTAGCTTGGAAAGGTATTTCTAAATGTGTATAGAAATTTTGTATATATTTTGCTGTTTCGGTTTCCTGAAATGATACTTCGGGATGCATATGTAAATAGCGTCGGATGCTGACCATTTCATCGTATGATGCCTCAAGCTGCTTTATAATATCCATACTCATTTTTGATAATCTCCCCTTATCCATTTTTAATTAAATAAATTATATCAGAGATTGATTCCATTTTTATGAACTTACGCATATTTCACTTGAAATAGACCAAGCTATTTGTATAGCAAATCATAAGGAGGAAAGGTAAATGAATAAACTACTGAAAATAGTATTTATGATGCTTCTAATCGGTATATTGACCGCTTGCGGAAATAATAATAACGATGAGGCAAAAGACAATGGTACGGATAATGCAACAGAAAACACGGACACTGCAAATGAAGGTGCTAATGGAACAGATGCAGGTACTACTAATGATGATGCTACAAATGGTGGTACAGGTGATGAAGGTACTACAAACAACACAGAGGACCAAAATGTAGAAGTAGCGGATGAAGTAGCCGATGTAATAACAGAGTTAGAGGAAGTAGAGTCAGCAAGTGTACTAGTTACTGATAATAATGCATACGTAGCAGTAGAGCTAAGTGAAGGTACGGAAGAAACGGAAGAAATAAAAACTAAAATTTCCGATGCAGCAAAAGCAGAAAATGCTGATTTCAACAATGTATATGTTTCTGCAAACCCTGATTTTAGCCAACAGTTTAGAGACTACGGTGACAGAATTAGAGCAGATGAACCAGTTGAAGGCTTTTTTGATGAATTTACAGATACAGTAGAAAGAGTATTTCCCGACCAAGCCCAGTAAATTTGAATGAAGAAAACCGATTCCTCAAAGGAATCGGTTTTCTTTGTTAAAAAGGTATATAAAAATGTCTCGTGATCATAGGGTTCTTGATATATGATTTCAGCTTCAGGCGGACGCTTTCCCCGGACTTGGCTTTGTAGAGAGCAACGATTTGTAATTCGATTTTACACATCCAGGCTGTGAATTAGTAAAATTATCCATTCCGCAAGTAAAGGGGAGTAGACCGCAAGTAAATGTAGTCTTAGAGCAAGTAAATCATCTACGACCGCAAGTAAGACACAGTTGGAAGCAAGTAAAGAATTGGTGAGAGCAAGTAAAGGTAAAGTGAGATCAAATCATTCATTAAGTTTAAGGATGTTCATGCTACTTGAGTGCATAAAATCAGTATTTATAGTACCTTGATTGCAAAAAGGGTCTTCAACTAGTAAAAAAGTATCCGACATAAAAATAGCTGGTATCTACCGTATAGAGTAGCGTTTGAGCCCCGTAATTGTATCTACGGGGGCTTCCTTAGATGGACAGATAAATGTCATAAGAAAAGAGAGGTTGGTCGTGACCTAAGCCACGACCAACCTCTCCAAAAAATCATTATATAGCAACAAGTTATCCGAAGCACTTTGGCAACTTTAAAAACAGGCTTTGAAACTTGAAGGGGGCTGGACATCTTTTTAGTCCGGGTTTTCTTAAATATTACTTTAACCCAATGTTTGCTTTTACATCTACTTCCGCATATTTTCGTTGATCTGCACGGGCTCCTACTAGTGTGCCGATCCAACCACCTAAAAATCCAAGAGGAACCGAGACTAAGGCAGGGTTAGTAAGTGGGAAGAGAGCTTCCCCGGTGAAGGCCATGGAGCCGTCTGCAGCCCAAAGATTAGGGCTTAGGGCAACTAGAACAAGAGCAGAAATCAGACCAGTGATGATAGCAGTCAAGGCACCGGTTGTATTAAAGTTTTTCCAGTAAATTGTGTAAATGATTACAGGAAGGTTTGCACTTGCCGCTATACAAAATGCAAGGGAAACTAAGAATGCCACGTTCATTGTTTGTGCGCCAAGTGCTAACAAAATAGAGAATACAGAAACACCAACAGAAGCAAGACGTGCGGCATTCATTTGTTCTTTTTCTGTTACTTTTCCTTTTTTGATAATTTGTCCATATAAGTCATGTGCGAAAGCGGATGCTCCTGATAAAACAAGACCTGCTACAACAGCTAAAATTGTAGCAAATGCAACAGCTGAGACAAATGACATTAGTATGTCGCCACCTAAAGCCTGAGCAAGTAGAGGAGCAGCCATATTTCCAGCAGGATTAGCAGCTATAATTGCATCAGAACCAACAAAAGCAGCAGCGCCAAAACCTAAGAAAATAGTTAATACATAGAAGATACCTACAATCCAAGTAGCGTAAACAACAGAGCTACGTGCAGTTTTTGCATCTTTTACAGTAAAGAATCGCATCAATATATGTGGTAGACCAGCAGTTCCAAGTACTAATGCAATCATCATAGATATCGTATCTAAGCCATTTGTATATTTCACACCAGGATGTAAGTATGCTTCACCATTAGCGGTTACAGATTTCATTTCTGTAAACATTCCTAAAATATTAAAATTGAATTTCCACAATACTAAAATAGAAATAAGTACAGTCCCTATCATCAACAAAGCAGCCTTTATAATTTGTACCCAACTAGTTGCAGCCATTCCGCCCCAAAGTACATAAATAGTCATCATAACACCGACTAAAAGAACGGCAATCCAGTAGTCGATCCCTAATAATAATTGAATAAGTGCGCCTGCACCTACTAGCTGTGCAATCATATAAAATAAAACAATTGTTAACGTACTTATTGCAGCAGCTGCGCGAATTTTCTTTTGATCAAATCGAGCAGTAATCATGTCAGCGAGTGTATATTTCCCGAGATTTCGTAGTGGTTCAGCTACAATATATAACACAACCAAGTAAGCGACTAAATAACCAATGCTATAAAAGAAACCGTCAAAACCAAAAAGTGCTATTGCTCCAGCGATACCTAGGAAAGAAGCGGCAGATAAGTAATCTCCGGCAATCGCGATCCCATTTTGCCAACCAGATAATCCTCCGCCCGCAGTATAGAATTCACTAGCTGAGTTTGTCCGTTTGGAGGCAATGTATGTAACGAATAAAGTTAGTCCTACTATTGCTACAAAAAAAGATAATCCTATTGCATTCATTCATAATCACCGGCCTTTTCTTTGTCAAAAATCTTCTCAGCATCTTTATCAAATTCATTAGCTCTGCGTACATAAATCATGCATAACACCCAGGTCATCACAAAAAGTGCAAAGGCATAAATCCAAACCCAAGCAATATCACCAAAAGCATTATTATTTAAAATAGTCGTATAAGAAGTCAAAATAGGTAGCAAAATATAACTTAGTAAGAAAAATATTGTAATAGGTAAAATAAATTTATTCTTTTTCTTTTTTAATGCTTTGAATTCTTCACTCTCTGCTATTGCAGAATAATTTGTCATACCAACAGTTGGAGAAGGTCTGAGATTAGAACTTTTTGACGAATTCTGTTTCCTTTTTTCTAGGGAACTTACTGAGTTAACAGAGCTTTCGATATTATTAGCCATTCATGTTCCTCCTAAAATATATTCAGTATTTAGAATTTTCAGCCAAAAACTGTAATTCTATCATAATAAACATTAAAAGAGATAACAATAAAAATTCACAAAAAATACATAAATATACCTAAAGAAACTATTGAAATGATATTTAAGTAGTGCTTTTTAGAATTTAGATAAGTTGGATTATGCAATTTCTAAGGTAAAAATGATAACATAGACAAGTTGGACAAATTACGTAATCACTACAATAAAGAAGGAGGGTTGTTCATGAGCCAATCAGCAACCTTAGTTAAAACGATGCGCTGCAATTTAATGATTACAAATAAGGCACGCAAAGGAATTCAGGAATGGTCAACTGATGAACATGCCTTTTTTAACATACAAAATTCTTTTGAGGTATACATTGAAAAACGCCCAGTAAATAGTCATGGAAATACATCACTTTCCATATATTTTGATAATATAACGAACGTTAAGTTAGCGGAAAAAGTAGATAGTCGAGTAGTCGTGATGGAGTGCATCCTGCAAAAGGATGGTTTACTCGCAACGGGTTTACATGTTAGAGGTCCTAAAGTTCCTGTACGTACTAATCGTCGTCTTGCGGTTGATTTGGATTTTGTTACTACTAGAAATAATGGAGCAGGAATGCCACTTGTGTTGCACACCAAAATTCAAGATCTTCCTGTTGCAGAAGAGCGTTCAGAGTATGTAAAAAAACGGATTTCTAGCTGGGAAGGTTACTTGAAGATTCAAGAACGTAATGCCGATATTGCAGATATAGCAAGTCCTTATTCAAAACTTGCTTTCAATGCGGATTTTAGTCGTATGACATTGCATGGCTGCACGATGAATGCCAACGAATGGAAAAACCTAAGAGGCCTCAGTGTGACGTTAAAGGGATTTCAAAATGACGTAGGAGATATTTTGAAAGCAGATCGGGCAAAACAAACAATTGAAGTAGAGATTAAACCAAAGTTTAGAGAATTAGCAAGGAAAAATCAGTGGAATCCCAAATCGAAAGAGGTAGTTTTTAGTAATTTCGCATCCCTAAGCCAAATTAGACGACTTCGAAAGGGTTTTGAAGATTTACAAAATGGACTCGCAGCCAATCCAAATCTGGAAAAGATCTTATTTGAAGATCGACCAACCATTCGCGTGAATGCAAAACGTCGAGAATTAGAATTCCATAACCAGCTAAACGAATTTCAACAAGAAGCGGTTGTTGGTGCCATGTCGGCTGAAGATTTATATGTAATTCAAGGCCCACCAGGAACTGGGAAAACGACGGTGATTTCTGAAATATGTCAGCAAAATGCGAAGGCTGGCTTACGTACACTTGTAGCATCCCAGTCTAATTTAGCAGTAGACAATGCCCTTAGTAGATTACTTTCAAACAAAGAAATTCGTATTTTACGATTCGGTAGGACAGAAAGTATTGAAGAGGAAGGCAAAAGGTTTATTGAAGAAAATGTCGGACTGTACTGGAAAGAGCAAACGTTAATTTCTTTAAAGAAAGAATTGGACGAGCATTCTTTAAGAGAAGGTCAGCTTCTTGAACAAATAGCTGGATGTGACTGTCGAATTGAAGAACTTAGTAAAGAACAAATATTAATAAAAAAAGCTATTGAACAAAAAGCGGAAGCAAAAGTGGAACACGAAGTTAGATTAGAAGAAATTAAACAGTTAAAAAAGCAAATAGTTTTATTAAAAAAAGATCGTGAGGAGCTAGAAATAAGTCTTTACGACGTACGAGTAAAGTCGGAAGCTTTAGCTCATGAATTAGAAACAATGGATCGATTTATCCAAACTAATCCTACAAGGGAAGAGCTAAACTCAGAGATAGATCAATTTATGGTAAAGATAAAGGATATTCAAAATTATATACTATATAAAGAAACTATAGATTCCCTGCAGCAAACAGAAATAAATGTGGAGACATATAGAGAAAAATATCAAGAGGTACTGGTCAAGCTAAATCATTTAGAAATGTTAAAGAGTGATATTGATTCTATTCGCAAGGTTGATCAACTGAAAAGTAAAATGAATGAATATGAAATAGAATGTTCTTCTCAGCTGCAGTTTCAGATGACTGAATTAGACGAGCTAATTGGTAAGATATTAGCTTTCACTGATTGGCAAGAGCTAAACTCTCGCTTATTCGCAGCAATAGATTATGTAGAAAAGCTTCTTCAGAAATATAAGTTTCCTTTTGAAAATGTTAAAAATAATATGGGGAGAAGTGGCATTCTATTTGATTCTGAATACACAGTGAAAGAAATTCATCAGTTTATGAATCGGATGAAACATATAATGACAGCTGATGATGAACTTACTACCGAAAAGTTAGCTATTTTACTTGAAGGATTATATGTAAGAGAAAAATTTGTTATAAAACAGAAATCAACCGTTCAAATGGCAAAAAATAGTTCCATAACTAAATTTCAATCGATTAAGTCTCAAGTCCTCAGTGATACCAATAGAGAGATGATGTCACTGCAACATCTGAAAACTGAATTAGCTAATAAGGCTATAAATGAAAAGAATCAATTAGACTTTCTACAAAAAACAGTGAAGCAGCTAGAGATAGAAATTGATACAACCAAACTACTTTCTACCTCAGCAGAACTAAAAGACAAGAAATTGGAGATGGAAAGCTCTATTGTAGCATTGAAAAAAACGGAAGAAACCGTAACAAGCTATATGGAACAACTGGAAATGAAAAAGAGAGATCTTCAAAAGGTAACCAAGGAACTAGAAGAGAAAGAAGCAGTTCTCCAAGACAATGAACTAAAAACTAAACAAGTGAATGCAGATGGTTTAGAGCAAGAGCGCATACTAAAAGCTTTAGATGAAATATTGCTTCAAAATCCAGAGCAAGCACTCGAAAATACGGTGGAAGCGATAAAAGGAACTAAAGGGGAAATGGTAAAACTTCAACTAGAGAAGGATCATCTTCCGATCACCCAAGCAGTTCAAAATGAGTGGTACTTATTATTGAAAGAAGCAAATGACCACGATTTAGATGAAATTCGTAAGCTATATGTTCGACATGCTAATGTAATCGGAACAACATGTGTTGCATCAGCTCGTAAAGAGTTTATGGAAAACTATCCTGTTTTCGATGTTGTTATTATTGATGAGGTTTCTAAAGCAACACCACCTGAGTTGCTTCTGCCAATGTTAAAAGGTAAGAAGATTATCTTAGTAGGTGACCATCATCAGCTTCCTCCACTAGTCGGTGAAGACACTCTAGATGAAACACTTCAGGCAATACTAGAAGAAAGTGATAATCTAGAAGAAAAAGACGAGTTGAAAAAGCTTTTGAAGGAATCATTATTCGAACGTTTATTCAAAAATTTACCAAAGACGAGCAAGACGATGCTAGCAATTCAATATAGAATGCATGAAAGTATAATGGAGACTATCACTCCATTTTATGAGGAAGAAAATTATCGACTACAATGCGGGTTGGCCGATTCAGATACTGCTCGTGATCATCTACTTGAGTCCAGATATGTGAAAAGAAAAGACCATTTGCTATGGCTAGATATGCCAAGCGAAAAACCATATTTTGAAGAACGTATGAAGGATGGCAAAAGTAGATTCAACCAAGCAGAGTTAGATGCTATCCGTGATGTACTAATCGATTTGAATGATGCTACAGCTAATGCAAAAAAAGAAGGAAGAATGGATCCAGATGAACGTAAAAGTATTGGGGTCATTAGTTTTTATGGAGAACAGGTTAAACGAATTGACCGTCTTATAGGGCAACAAGCAAACTTATCACATTTGACCTTCAGAACTGGAACTGTAGACAAGTTCCAGGGGATGGAAATGGATGTCATTCTCTTAAGTATGGTTAGAAACAATCAAGAAAAGAGTGGAGATATTGGATTTGCCAATGATTACCGCCGCTTAAACGTTGCATTATCACGAGCAAGAGAGCTACTTATCTTAGTAGGAAGCTCCCATATGTTCACAAAACGAGCAAAACAAAGAACCTCTAGAGAAATGTATGAACGCTTGCTTCAAATTGTAAAAGGGAATAATGGACTGATTAACTTTCAGAAAGACGGTAATAAATAACGTTTTTAGCTATAGGAGTATATTAAAATGATTGATTTAGAAAAACGTCTAAAAAAAGAATTACAACAAAATGTACAAGCTAAAATAGTTTCGTCCACTGCATGGACGATTCCACTTCATACAATTGAAGTGGAATACAAACCTGTAAAGCGTATTAAAATGGATGTTCTCATGAAAATGATGTTGATAACATGCCAAAAAGCAGAATTAACAAGTGGTAAACAAATCAGTGAATTATTGCTTGTAGAGCAGCTTTTTATGGAAGACTTGATCAATATTATGAAGAGAACTCATTTAATCGAAATAAAAAACCAAATACTTACGCTGACCGAAAAAGGGTGCAATCAACTGGAAGAAGGAATATTTGAAGAAGAACTAGATGCCCGAAGTCAAAATTTACTTTATAGCCCAAGTCATTGTAGCTTTTTGCAAGGTGAAATAAAACCAGCACTGGACGGCGAGGAAACACTGAACCTATATCGTTATGCTTCTGAGGAAAAGGTGAGGTTAAAGTGGGAAGATGCGGTACTAATAGACGCCCTCCAAACAAATGGGATGGAAACTGTGGATGGAGACCTTCAAACAGTAGTTTCTGAAATTGTATCCAGCTCTGAATTATATGTGGATGATGTTCCCTGCTTTGAGTTTATTTTGCATAATAAATCAGAGGATCTTCTATACGCCCGGGTATGGAATACATTTCTTGACCAATGGGATGAAACACTAGAAAATGAGTTGAATGAAAGAGAACGAGTTGTTTGGCGGGAGAAATATTTAAAAGAGTAAGAAAAGGTAATGGGTTGTCCTGTTGGAAGAATTTAATAATATCAAATATGAATATTAATCAAAGTCTGTTTCGCTTAGTTGCGAAATAGACTTTTTTTATCGGCTTTTCGATTTTCAAAAGGTGTTGCGATAATATCATTATTTTAGCGATTTATAGGCAAAACGTTATGGATATTCGATCCAATTTAAAAATATAGAGTATGGTATTTAGGTAGATTAGTACTATTTTTTTGAGTGTTCTTCAAGTAAATTAGTAGTACGAAATAAAAGTTTGAAAAATCTATAAATTTGATTATTAGGAGACTAGGATATGAATATCAAGAAAAAATTAACCTTAGGATTCCTGGCGTTAATACTTATATTAAGTCTTGTTGCAGGTATTGGGATTAGATCAGTAATGGAAACGTTCAATAAAATGAACGATATAGTTAATGATGAATATAAAAAAATTGGTCTTATATCTGACATACGTTATGAATTCAATAATAAAGCAAAAGGAATTTCTTATCTCATATTAAATGAATCCGAAAGCGAAATTAAAAGTGAAATAAATAATATCCGTGTAGCAGGGGATAGAGGGAGTATGGCGATTGAGGAGCTTGAAAGATTAGTCAATACAGAAGAGGGAGAAAAACTTTTATTAGAAATTAAGCAAAAACAAATAAATTTTAACGATTTTGTGGAAAAGGAAATTACTTTGGTACAAGCTGGTAGCAAACAGGAAGCATCTGAGCTTGTTAGAACTGAGGGAAAGTTGATACAAGAGGAGTACTTCAATTCACTGTTCAACCTTGTTAATTACTATGAAATTGACATGGATGCAGCACTTGTTAAAGCGGATTCTGACTACCAGAAAACCTCAATGATTTTAACTATTCTCGCTCTAATAGGAATTGCAGTTGGCATTATTATTTCTATCATTATTACGAGAGGTATTGTCAAAGGAATCAATCATATTTCAAGTGTTATGGGTGACTTTTCGTCAGGACAATCTAAGTTGTCTAGCCGTATAGATAATATAAGCAATGATGAACTAGGACAACTGTCTATTTCGTTTAACACCATGGCAGATGCGCTTGAAAATCAAGTGAAAAAAGCACTTGAAATAAGTACTAGAAATGAAGAGCAAGCCTGGATGATGAAAAACCTCGCTAATTTAACTACTTATCTCCAAAGCTCAAAAGACTTAATCTCATTTTCTCACACCTTTATGCAAGAAATTACTCCAATAGTTGGTGGTAAATATGGTGTCTTTTATTTAAATGAAGAAAATGATGGAGAGACCTTATTTAGTCTGACTGGTGCTTATGCATATAAGCAACTAGACGATAAAAATAGCACTATTAGGTTAGGAGAAGGTTTGATAGGTCAGAGTGCATTGTCTAAAGAAACGATCAGCCTTGTAGATATACCAACAAACTATACTCATATCGCTTCTGGAGTCGGGCAAGCTATTCCCAAGCAAATTCTCATCATACCAATAGTATTTGAGGACAAGGTTAGAGCTGTTTATGAAATTGCTTCCTTCCAAAAGTTTAGTAGTATTGAACGGAAGTTATTAGAAGAGCTGGCGGACTATTCAGGTATCATAATTGACAATATTGCAGGTCGACACAAAATGATGGAATTACTTCAGGAATCACAAACAATGACAGAAGAACTACAAACACAGTCGGAAGAGTTATCTACCCAACATGAGGAATTGAAGCGTTTTAATGAAGAATTGGAAACTCAGACAACAGCATTAATACAATCCGAGCTAATGCTTCAACAGCAGGCAAGAGAATTAGAGCAAACTAATAGTGAACTAGAAGAAAAAGCAATCTTACTTGAAGAACATAATCAAAAATACGAGGTAAAAAACAGGGAGGTAGAAAGAGCGAAGACTGAGTTAGAGGAGAAGGCGACACAATTAGAGTTAACTTCTAAATATAAGTCAGAATTTTTAGCTAATATGTCGCATGAATTGAGGACACCTTTAAATAGCCTACTCATTTTATCGAAGTTATTGGCAGATAACAATTCTCGTAACTTATCTGCTAAGCAAGTTGAATATGCGCATACGATAAACTCAGCTGGCTGCGATCTGTTAGATCTCATCAACGATATTCTCGATTTGTCTAAAATTGAATCAGGAAAGTTAGATATCCATGTCAATGAAGTGAAAATCCAAGATATTACTGATTATGTCGAAAGAAACTTTAATGCTATTGCATACGAAAAGGGCCTTACGTTTCACGTAGTAAAAGATGTCCTGGAGGAGGAGATTCTTTACACAGATGAAAAAATACTTCAGCAAATACTAAAAAACCTAATCGCAAATGCTATTAAATTTACGGATAGTGGTAGCGTTACACTGCAGGTATCGCATGTTGCAGAAGATAGCTTAGATTTAAATATGGAAGAAGAAACAGATTATATTTCCTTTTCTGTAACAGATACAGGAATTGGAATTCCTAAAAATAAACAATCAATTATTTTTGAGGCTTTTCAACAAGCTGATGGAACTACTAGTAGGAAATACGGAGGAACTGGGCTTGGACTATCAATAAGTAGAGAGCATGCTTCTTTATTGAACGGGAAGATTGTTGTCGACAGCACTGAAGGAAGAGGGAGTACATTTAAGCTATTCATACCAACTGATTTGAATCAGAGAGTTGAGGTAGTTGAAAAGGAAGTAGCGAGTACTATAGAAGAGGTCGCAGTTTACGATGACAGAGAACTTTCTGATGTAGGAAGTCAATTATTAATTGTCGAAGATAGTATTATCCAGCGAGAGAGTATAAAAGAGCTTATTTCTTCAAATTACTCTAATATTACGCTAACAGCTGTTACTTCGGGAAAAGAAACTTTAAATGCGTTACATGTAAAACATTATGACTGTATTATATTGGATCTTGGATTAGAGGATATGACGGGGATTCAATTACTAAAGCATATAAAAGAACATGGCGAATGGATTAATACCCCAGTTATTATTTATACAGGGAAGGAATTGACGGTAAGAGAAGAAATGGAACTAAAGCATTTTACAGAGATAATAATTGTCAAAGGAATAAACTCATCTGAACGTCTGCTTAACGAAATTTCTCGATTCATTTCACAAGAGTATAGAGGTAATAGTAATATAGATGAATTTTTACTTAGACCGACTACTCCCGTTAATTCAAATAAACTGTTCTTTAGTGGTAAAAAAATCTTAATAGTGGATGATGATGTTCGGAATGTCTTTGCTCTATCTAGTATTTTAGAAGAATATGAGATGAGTGTGCTTTTTGCTGAAAACGGTCGGGAAGCTCTGAGTACATTAAGTATAAATACTGATATCGACCTAGTGTTGATGGATATTATGATGCCTGAAATGGATGGCTTCGAAGCCATAACAAAGATACGAGAAATGGAACAATTCGAAGATCTACCAATCATAGCGTTAACCGCTAAAGCAATGCAAGAAGATCGAGAGAAGTGTATTTCAGTAGGAGCTTCCGACTATATTTCGAAGCCAATAGTCAACGATCAGCTTTTATCATTGATGAGAGTTTGGCTATACACATAAGGAGGTTAAGAAATGAAGTCAAAGAGTGACTTACCTCAAGAGTGTTTAGAAAGTAACTCTAGGACAGAAAAAATAGAAATAACTTTACTTTTAGAAGGTATATTCCAACGTTATGGTCATGATTTTCGGGGTTACTCTTATCCTTCTATTAATAGAAGAATTAAATATCGTATGGAATTAGAAGGATTAACCTCTATTTCTTATCTTCAACAAAGGGTACTATACGAACCTGAGATGATGAGAAAACTACTCAAAGATTTTTCTATAAATGTCACTGAAATGTTCAGAGATCCAGAATTTTATTCATCGTTTCGTAAACGTGTAGTTCCACTTTTGCATTCCTATCCATTTATAAGGATCTGGCATGCGGGCTGCTCCACGGGTGAAGAGGCATATTCAATGGCTATCCTTTTGTATGAAGAAGGCCTTTATAAAAAAAGTAAAATTTATGCAACCGATATGAATATGGATGTGTTAGAAAAGGCCGAAAAGGGAATTTTTTCTTTTGAAAAAATGAAACAGTACACAAGCAATTATCAAAAAGCTGGGGGATTACATGCCTTTTCGGAATACTATACTGCTGATCAATACGGAGTTAAATTTAAACCTTTCTTAAGTGAAAATATTGTTTTTGCTAGGCATAATCTTGTAACAGATAGTTCCTTTAATGAATTTAACGTAATTATATGTAGGAACGTATTAATCTATTTTGATAAACAGCTACAAAATCAGGTCCATGGATTATTTCAAGAAAGTCTAAGTAGGTTTGGCGTCCTAGGCTTAGGTAGCAAAGAATCTATAAGGTTTTCTCCTTATATGGCATGTTACGAGGAAATAGATGCAGAAAACAAACTATATAAAAAGATAGATTAATGAAAAAAACTAAAGTGAGGATGTGCAATATGGAGAAGTACATCGAAAAAGTAAATGTGTTATTAGTAGATGATCGTCCAGAAAATTTGCTTGCTCTGGAAGCTGTATTAAGCGACCTAGATTACAATCTAATTAGAGCATATTCGGGAGAAGAGGCGCTAAAATGCTTATTAAAGGATGATTTTGCTGTAATTTTGTTAGATGTACAAATGCCTGGATTAAATGGTTTCGAGACAGCAAAAATTATTAAATCTAGACCGAAGACAAAGGATACTCCGATTATTTTTATTACAGCGATTAGTAAAGCCCCAGAAAATGTTTATACCGGGTATTCCGTTGGAGCGATAGATTATGTATTCAAACCATTTGAACCGGATGTCCTTAAATCTAAAATTGAAAGTTTTACTGCTATTCACCGAAACAAAAAAGGACTAGAAGAATATACGGAACTATTGCTTGAAAAAACACAGAGCTTAGAAAAAGCCAATCAAGATCTAATAGAAACTACGCTCAAATTAAAGAAGTCTGAGGCTTTGAATGGGATTATCAAAAATACCTCTATAGACGCGATGATTACATACAATGAATCATTTGAAATTTTAACAGTCAATCCCGCTACTAAGCAGATGTTTGGGTACGAAGAGGTAGATTTAATTGGGCAAAAGATTATGCAAATTATTCCTGCAGCAACCTTGGCGATAGAATTTGGACATGAATTTGGAAAAAGATTAGAAGTTACGGGTGTTCGGAGTGATTCTAGTAACTTTCCTGTGGAGGTTCAATTAGGGAATGCAACTATTGATAATCATAGTATATATGCATGTACTATTAGAGATATTAGTGAACTTAAAACTCAAATGAATGCTTTAGCTCATCAAGCTTTGCATGACTCACTCACTTCTCTTCCTAATCGCAATTTGTTATATGATCGATTGGAACAAGGAGTTAAAGCGGCGAAAAATGATCATAGCAATTTCTCTCTAATATTGATTGACTTGAATCACTTCAAAGTAATAAATGATACACTTGGTCATCACTTTGGAGATTTGTTACTTCAACAAGTTGGAAATAGACTGGTTGAAATTGTAAATGTAAAAGATACTGTAGCTCGTTTAGGCGGGGATGAATTTGCGCTTTATTTACCGACAGCAACGAAAGAACAGACGATAGATATAGCTAAGAAAGTAATACACACTATGGAACAACCTTTCATACTAGACGATCATGTTCTTTCTATTAGTTTGAGTCAAGGAATTGTCTTTTATCCAGACCATGGGGATAATGTGCAAACCCTAATGAAAAAAGCAGATATCTCGATGTATACCGCCAAGAAAAAGGATAGTGGCTACTGTATCTTTTCATCTGAACTAGACACGCATACAATAGAAGAGCTTAGTTTAGTAGGAAGTCTCAAAGAAGCAATAGAAAATGATAGGCTAGAGCTTCACTATCAACCACAGGTCGATATGAAAACAAAAAAAGTGACCGGTGTCGAAGTGCTATTGAGGTGGATTCATCCTACCTATGGATTTATACCGCCAGATCGGTTCATACCTATAGCAGAACAAAATGGCCTAATGAAAAAGCTGACAATCATGGTTCTCGAAAAAGCATTGCAGCAAAGTAAAAAGTGGTTAGAAGATGGATTAGAATTACAGATTTCGGTTAACCTATCCGCTTCAAATCTTCAAGATATGCAACTTTCAGATGACATACAAATTTTAATGAATAAATACAATATGAACCCTAAGACACTTACTTTGGAAATAACGGAAAGTTTTATTATGAGTAATCCAGCTAGAGCGAGAGGAATATTACAAAACTTATCCTCAATGGGTATAAACCTCTCAATAGATGACTTTGGTACAGGCTATTCTTCTTTAGCCTACTTAAAAAAGCTTCCAGTCAATGAAATAAAAGTGGATAAATCCTTTGTAATAGACATGTTAGATAGTAAAAGTGATGAAATAATCGTCAATACGGTTATCAATCTGGCCCATAACTTAGGACTTCAAGTAGTGGCGGAGGGTATAGAAAGTAAGGAAGTGTGGGATAATCTGCAAGCAATAAATTGTGATACAGCACAAGGTTACTATTTAAGCAAACCTGTGCCAGCTGAATCTTTTTATTTATGGTATATGAATCATAATGGAGTATTTGCAACATAAGGTGCTACCACATAAAGTAAAGTCTAAATGCTTATTATGTAGTGTAACAAAATTCGTTGATTCCAAGAAATAACAAAGTCTGCTTCAATTGAAGTAGATTTTGTTATTTTTGCGCATTGAAGTATTCCTCAATCGGTACAAACAGTCCAACTTTTCCATGCTCATCATGATCTAAAGTGGCAAATACAACACCGATTACTTCTCCTTTATCGTCTATAACAGGACTTCCACTATTTCCTCTATATACGGGAGCTTCCATCATCATGACTGGGACATCCCAATCACTTAATTGATGAAAATCAATTAATGATCCCTCATTCGCAATGCTAGTAAATTTTAATGGATTTCCGATAAAGGTGATGTGATCGCCGAACTCATAAGACGGGTTTTCCGAAAGTTCTAAATAAGGCAAGTCCTTTTCATCCACTTGCAAAATTGCAAGATCAATATCTGGGTAAATCTCTATAACATCCGCGGTAAAGCGTCCTGCTTCTGGAAAACCAACTATTACGTTGTCGTTGTCCTCCACTACATGATAATTGGTAATAACCTTTCCTTCACTTGAAATAGAAAATCCAGTTCCTTTACTATCATCCGTTAAAACAACAACAACAGCCTCTTTATAATTAGCGATATCTTCCTGTGTTGATAACCTAGCGGAGGTCTTGATAAATTCAATGGCTGGAATGGAGTAAATTTGAAAAATCATCGCAAATGTATTGACGAATAAGGCGAAAGCAATTATCCAAAATATCCACCTTGGAAAAGGTCGCTTTAGTTTTGGTCTTGTTTTTTCTAACGCTTCTTTTTCAAGTGCCTCCCGTTGTGCTTCAAGAACTAGTAGCTGTAATTCTTCATCACTTATTTCTTCAAAATCATCGTCTGATTGTTTTTTATTCAAATCCACTTCATCACATCCCCCATCCAAGCATTTCTGTATTATCTATTATACCTAATTTTAAAATGAAATCATTTCCATTGAAATGTTTGTGAGAAGGGTTTAATATATAAACATAAGCTGCATTGTACGTATGGATATTAAGTTTTAACCTTTAAGCTGTAACAGGGAGTTTTATATAGAGCTGGAATGACACGCCTTATTCTCTTTTAGACAATAAGGACATGCAGGATAGTTTCTGCGAACACCCACTTTGAGGAGTGGTGGTTTAAAACTTTCTAATGAATGTACGGCAAAGGCGGCTTACTTAAAAAGTCTATTATAGCAACGTTTAAAGCATAGCGCCTTCCTTAATTGGAGGGTGTTTTTTTGTGGCTGTTTTTTATTTGGTGTTAAACTGGTGTTAAAAATGTTTATAAAATATTGTAATGAATTATAATACATACTATTTTTGAGCGTCTCTAGGTTGAAAAAGGCTTTCTAATTTGTCAGTTGCTGATTTTAAAATGTCATCTTTTCAGGTTTCAGATAAGCACCTGAAAGAACCTCTTGTTTAAATTTAAAGTATTCGTGTTCTAATTGCTCTTCGAGTTTTTTGGGAGAATGGCTGAGCCGTTCGGATTCTTATTAGTTAATCAAGCAGGGGACAAGCTCTTATTTGCTACTGATACCTATTACATCAAATACAAGTTCCAGGGGCTTACTCATCTAATGATTGAATGTAACTAATGTCAATCGGTATTGGATGTAATGAACAGACCGGTCGTATTCATCCATCTATGAGAAAGCGTGTGATGGAGTCACATTTCAGTATGGAAAATGTGATTGAATTTCTAAAAGCTAATGATCTATCCAAGCCCCAAGAAATTTGGTTGCTGCATCTTTCAGATACGAATAGTAATGAAGAATTAATCAGAAATGAAGTTGCAAAAGTGACAGGGAAATTGATTCACATTCCATAAAAATGGAGGGAGTGTAATGCGAGAACTATGGCTAGACCCAAAAAAACGGCTTAATTACTTCCCTATGGATGTTGAATCTTTTAATTAACTTAGTTCACGTTGTTAAAATGGAATACAAAGACTTAAATAAATGAGCTTACAAGTGAAACGTTTTCGTTAAATAAAATTAATATTAAAAATATTCGGAAATAAAAAGGATTTTAACAAATAATGAAGAATTTAACAGTGTACGACAAAATATTTAGAAAAAGGAGATGTTATTCATGAAAAAGAAAAAGTCAATGTTTTCTATCTTAGGTATTTTATTAGTTCTGAGTTTATCGTTTGCTAGCGGTGCAAGTGCGCAGAACGTAGCGCCAGAACTAGGTGGAGATATTCCAAAGAATAAATGTGTTCAATTAGGAATTTGTTTGGGTAATTAATTATTTTTCTGAAACACCAATTTCTATCAAACTAGAATTGGTGTTTTTTCTATGTCATAAAAAGCAATAGCATAAAGGATGATGCCATTGATTGAACGTAAATTAACAGATAAACAACAAGCATTTGTAGACTATTATGTGACAAGCGGTAATGCAGAAGAAGCAGCAAGAAAAGCAGGGTATAACGCTAGAGGTAATACTACAAAGTTACTACAAAATACTACAATAAAAAAAGCTATTGAAGTACTTAACAAACAAATAGAAAACGAAAGAATAGATGGTATGACCGAAGTAAAACAATTCTGGACAGAGACTATGCGAAACGAGTCAGTTGAACAAAAGGACTTGCTACATCTCCAACAGGTACAGCAACAGGGTTTGGTGCTTCTTTACTTATCATTGATGACTTAATTAAAAATGCTGAGGAAGCCTTTCTAAAGATTTAGCAGGACGGGCGCCTATTCATTTTGGTGCGCTTATTGAAAATGGTCGTGGTTATGATCCAAAAGATGAGCGTATGGCCAACAATTCTAATCAAATGAATATCCAGTCTATGTACAGTGATATTGATCTTGATGCTAACGAAATAGAAACAGAGTTTCAAGCATCCTTTGAAGAGTTACTTTGGTTCGTTAATATAAATTTAGCTAATACAAATCAAGGTGACTATGAAAGTGAAGAGGTGAATGTGATATTTAGCTTGATATTTTGATAAACAAAACAGAAAGTAAAAATAATATCGTTAATTCCACTATGCTTTCAAGAGAAACGTTAGTCTCTAGACATCCTTGGACCAAAGATGTGCAGCTTGAATTAGACCGTATCGAAAAAGAAGAAGCTAAACAACGTGATATGTTCGATAATTACGAGACAACTTTTGATCAGAAACAAGGTGAGCAACTTAACAAAAAGTTCAAAATACCAGGGCTTCGTCAGAAGAAATGAGTTCAGCTTTACTTCAATTAACTCAAGGCAAAACTCTTCGAAAACGATTGAAACAGTTTTACTTTAAAGCACTTTCGTGGTGAATGACGATTATTTTTTTTTAAGATTCACTTTTACAATAGTAGTGTTTTCATTGTTCATGACCTTAGCGAATTGGTTTTTGTATAAAAAAACAAGTAGGCTTTAACCCACTTGCGCTCAACTATTTATTAATTGTTTGGAAACACTCCATTGTTTAGATGGAATTATATTTTGGTTTAACTGTTTCACAAACTTCAATGCTACATCTTTATCCGAAAAAGTTTTATCCAATTGGCTATTTGATGATTTTAAAACCTCTGTTGCTCCATTTATATTTCGTGTGATAACGAACATGGTACAACTCCTAGTTACGACTTCAACAATTTTATTGTTGTATAATGATTATCTCATTAAGAGAACTTAAAGTATGCAATATATGGAATTTGTAATTCATTTGTAATGAAAATCATAGCTATGAAACATTTAAAGTTGTTGGATCGTAATAAGTGCTTAGTAATAAATTTTAGAAACATGTAATGCGTAAGGGGAAATTAATAGTTACAACGTAAGAGCGTTCCAATTGGAGCGTTTTTTTTTATATTTTATTAAACAGAGAAATATTGAGATGTGGAATGACGTTGTGGAGGCTAATAAGTGGATATTTGGAAAGATGTATTTAATAAAGACGTTCTGATACACCAAATAAGAGACAAACGGCTAATAGATGGCCGTGATATTATAATTTGAAAGAAGGCGTAAGGAAATTAAAGGCGGTACCAAATGGAAAAGACGAGCGAGCGTCAATTCTTTTATTGTTGTTGTCGGTGGAGCAATAGCAGTGTTTTTTGCAGTATTACGATTAACTACCGTTTATGAATATCAACTTCGTTAGCAAAACTATCCATTTTGGGAGACTTTATTTGGTTTTGTAGGATTGATAAGTTAATAACTCATGTCTAATAGATTTGGCTGAATATAATAACTATGTGGATGCATTTATGTTAGTTTTGCTTGCTGGGTGAGTAGTTGCAAATCCAACGACAAAGGGATTATCTGATAGTGAACAAGCATTAAATTATAATAAACCAAAGAAGAAATGAGGTGAGATTATGGTAGTATCAGTAGATATATTAATAGATCGGTCTGTCAATCGCATTGGAGCTGTTCATCCTTCATTGAAGGAATATACTATTGAATTAATTAAGCGTTGTTACAATGAAGGTATTAAAATCCAAATATCATCTGGATTCCGTTCAAATGAGGAACAAGCCTATATTTATGGTCAAGGTAGACCGAATTATATTTGGAATGGCAAAAAGTATGGTTCAAAAGGAAGTATCGTTTCGAACGCAATGCCGGGAACGTCCGTCCACAATTATGGGCTAGCTATCGATTATTTTTTAGTTAGTGATGATGGTAATAAATCATTGTGGACGGTCAACGATAAATGGAGGCGTGTTGCAGCTATCGCTAAATCAATGGGCTTTGAATGGGGTGGAGATTGGAAGAGTTTTGAAGACTATCCTCATTTGCAATACACCACAGGATTAACAATTGCTCAGTTGAGAGCTGGTCATAGACCTGTATTTTTACCGTTAAAAGCACTTGAGAGTGTTCCAGATGATAAAATTATGTGGGGTAAAACAGAGTTAGTAAAAGGTCAAATAGGTAAAGTAACTATCTTAAAGCGTATTAACCTGTGGCAAGATAACCCACATGAAAATGGACGACTTCAAATGGTTCGTGTACTGAATCCCGGTGAAGAATATCGAGTTTACCGATATCGGGAAGATCATGGTGGTCAATATAATGTTGGCAGCGGTATGTGGGTTACTAAGATGGACGGGTATATTAAGTATGAAACACCATCCAAAGCGATGTTAGCAAAATTAAATAGTAAATGATTCTATAGCCCCGCTAATTAATTTAACGGGGCTTTTTTATTGAATGAAATTAAATGAATTGTTAGAATATTATTATTCCTAATTGGTGCATTAGAAAAATTATAGTGGAGCTAAGGTAACCCTATGTTCTTGTTGTACTAAAGGGACTGTTTACTTTAAGAAGCTGCTGAGTGTTAAATGTATTAGGATTTAATATGTTGACATTGAGATTTCTTATATGATATTATTATCTCGAATTAAAGATATATTAATTAAAGGTAATATTGAAGAGAATTAAACGACTGAATTACTCGGAAATTGAACATCATGCAAAGAGGGTATGAATTTTTTTAACTAAATACCTCGGATTCAAGACTTAATTGTAAAAAAGGATTGTACTTGTATTAACGATTACAGGTAATTGTAAGGAGGTGAAAAAAGAAAAAATGGGTTTATTAAATAAATTATTTGGAACACAAGGACAACAACAAGAGGAGGAAAAAACAATGACAAAGTCAAATATAGGCATTATTTTAGGATCAACACGTGAAGGACGTGTAAGTCCACAAGTAGGAGCATGGGTAAAAGAATTAGCAGATAAACGTGAGGATGCAAACTACACTATTATCGATATCGCAGAATATAAATTACCACTTTTAGGTGAAGCTGGCGGCGATGCATCAGGTGCAGCAGCGTGGTCAGAAATCATTTCTAAACAAGACGGATTCGTATTCATCGTTCAAGAATACAATCACTCTATAACCGGTGCACTAAAAAATGCATTAGATTACTTACGTGAAGAGTGGAACAACAAAGCGGCAGGTATCGTATCTTATGGTTCTGTAGGTGGAGCGCGTGCAACAGAACATTTACGTGGTATTTTAAGTGAGTTATTAGTAGCGCATGTCCGTGTACACCCAGCATTATCCCTATTTACTGACTTTGAAAACGGTACAGATTTCAAACCAGCTGCAGTACAAGCAGATTCAGTGAACCAAATGTTAGACCAAGTGATTCCGTGGACAACTGCATTAAATACTATACGTAAATAATTTTAACTTAATGCAGCAAATTTTTTTGCGAAAGTTGTGCAAGAGCAGAAGGATGCCGCGTCCTGCGGCAATCCCTAACCGTTTAACATCCTGTTGATTTAAGGCCTCGAGCTTGATAAAAATTTGGAAGTATTACGCCGAGGTGTAAGTATTTAAATTTCTATAATTCACAAAATGTGCATTAGCACATGCACATTTTGTTTTTTTATAAATAAATTTTGAGCAAAATACTATCAAGTAGATTGAAGGTTTTGTTCAGAATTTATAAAGAAAGGGAGGAACGATAATGAACAATATAGCAGGACATCATCATATTTCTATGATTACGAAAAAAGGACAACAAAACAATCAGTTTTACCAAAATGTCCTCGGACTTCGTAGAGTGAAAAAAACGGTCAATCAAGATGATCCGAGCATGTATCATCTGTTTTATGGGGATTTAACTGGAAGTGCTGGGACAGAACTATCCTTTTTTGAAATCCCAATAGTGGGAAGCACAAAGAGAGGGACGAACGCTATAACACAAATCGGGTTACTAGTGCCGTCGTATGACAGCTTACTATATTGGAAGAAAAGATTTGAAGTACTCGATGTGAAGCATGGGGAGCTAACTATGTATGCAGGACGTGATGCACTTCATTTTGAGGATTGCGAAGGCTTACGACTAGTCCTTTTAAATAATAGTGGCGATGAGGTACCAGCATTTTGGCGGTCTTGGGGTGATTCAGTTGTTTTAGAGGAACATCGTATTCTTGGAATTGGTGCTGTAGAAATGACTGTGCAATCGCTTGATAGCCTAGCGAATACATTAGAAAACCTATTTGGGTATGTACTTGCATCGCATATGGGAAACAAAGCTATTTATCAATCTGTGAAAGGGCAGGCTTTTGGTGAAATTGTCATTGTGGAGCAAGACGGTCCTAAAGAAAAACCTGGAAAAGGCAGTGTACATCATATAGCTATCCGTGTAAAAGATGGCAAGGAGCTAAGAGAGTGGCACCAGCGTATTCGAGACTTTGGTTTTGAGGTGATGAAAATTACAGACCGTTACTATTTTGAGAGTTTATATTTTAGAGAAGAAAATGGCATTTTATTTGAGTTGGCGACAGAAGGACCGGGCTTTACAGTGGACTCTACCATTGAATCGCTAGGTAAAAAGTTAGACCTACCTCCATTTTTGGAAGTTAAGCGCGCGGAAATCGAGGAGAAATTAGAACCGATTGAGTGAAGGTAGGGGAAATAGACATCTGCAAGTAACTTTTAAAAGAAGTGAAAATGACAGAAAGTGATTTAAAACCAATTTGTGAAGATTTAAAGCTTACAGGTGGTTACCATAGCCAGTCGATGAATTTGAGAAATTTATCAAATAGGAGGAAATAATGATGAAAAAACATACTGCGGGAATTCACCATATTACAGCTATCGTTGGTCATCCACAAGAAAATATTGATTTTTATGCAGGGGTATTAGGTTTACGTTTAGTCAAACAAACTGTGAATTTCGATGATCCAGGAACATATCACTTGTACTTTGGAGATGGTGGGGGGAAACCTGGTACAATTATTACTTTTTTCCCTTGGGTAAATGCTTATCAGGGACAAATTGGAGACGGTCAAGTTGGAGTTACAACATATGTAGTACCTACAGGATCATTTAACTTTTGGGTAAACCGTTTGGCAACGAATGCAATTCCGTTTAAAAAAGCAGAGCGTTTTGGAGAACGAGTGATTCAGTTTGATGATCCGCATGGCTTACATCTAGAACTAGTCGAACGTGCAGAAGGTGAACAAAATAACTGGAATTTTGGTGGAGTAACACCAGAAGTTGCGATTAAAGGCTTTGGTGGTGCAACACTTTACTCAAGCAGACCTGAAGAAACGGCTAAAACATTAACTGATGTAATGGGGCTTGAATTAGTTGGAACTGAAGGTGATTATACACGCTTTAAAGCTTCAGCAGATATCGGCAACATTATAGATTTAAAAATGGTAACAGGTGTAAGCGGTTCGATGGGTGTTGGTACCGTTCATCATATCGCATGGCGTGCACAAGATGATGCAGATCATGTTGAATGGCAACAACATACCATGAATAGTGGTCAACATGTAACAGAGTTGAAGGATCGTAACTATTTTAACGCATTGTATTTCCGTGAATCCGGAGAGATTTTGTTTGAAATTGCAACAGATCCTCCAGGGTTTGCACATGATGAATCGCTGGAAACGATGGGGACTCAATTGATGTTACCAGCACAATTTGAGCAACACCGTGAGCGATTAGTAAGCTCGCTTATTCCAATTCAAGTTCGTCCAATCGACTAAGGAAGGGGAAGAAGAAATGATTTCTATTGACCCAAAACAAAATAGTGAGAGAGATAACTATAAACTTTTAATTGGTTCTATTATTCCTAGACCCATTGCTTTTGTTACAACACAGTCTGAAGATGAGATTGTTAATGGGGCCCCGTTTAGCTATTTCAATATTGTTTCATCCAATCCGCCAATGGTGTCACTTGCTATCCAAAGGCCAGGAGGAAGAGTGAAAGATACTGCTCGCAATATTTATGGCAACCAACAATTTGTTGTCCATATTGTGGATGATGAGAATGTAGCTAAAATTAATGAAACAGCAGCATCATTACCAGCAGCGGTAAGTGAAATCGAATTGGCGAACCTAACGCTCGTACCGAGTGAATATATTTCTGTACCAGGTGTAAAGGAAGCGAAAGTACGAATGGAATGTAGACTAATACAAGCAATTCCTTTAGGTGGAGAAGAGCCAGGAAGTGATTTATTCATTGGAGAAGTAGTTCGATTTCATATAGATGAAGCAATTTATGAAAATGGGAGGATTGATCCAAAGGGATTAAATGCTATCAGCCGCCTAGCAGGATCTAGTTATGCAACCATTGGTGATATTTTTTCAATTGAAAGACCTAAATAGTGAGTTTAATTAAAGCTTGTTACAGCACTCTTGCCAAATTGGTAAGGGTGTTTTTATATGCATTCACTCTGTAAAAAGAATGAATTGTAAATTACTTTACAAATTCAAATAAGTGTTATTTAATTAATTAGGTTAACTAACTAATTTTCATGATAATAAAGGAGGGGTTTATATGAATTCGATGTTTGCTAAATTTAAAATTCTTCAACGACCTTATGCGAATGGTCTTCAGGAAGTGTTGAGTCCTTTTCAAATGTCAGAAGCCCAGTGGGGATTAATAAGATACATTTATGAAGTTGGTCCTGCGACAAATTCAGAAATTGCCCTGTATTGGAGTGTTGAGAAGCCTTCTGTCACAGCACTTGCGCAGAAGCTTATTGATCAACAATTAATATACGTAGTTTACGGAACAGATAAACGAAAAAAAGTAATGCATTTAACGGAGAACGGTATAGCTAAATATCAACAATTAAAAGAAGCGGTTCATACTTTCCAATCTTCGCTTTTAGAAGGCATTACTAAAGAAGAATGTGAGATTGTGGAAAAGGTTTTAGAAAAATTGCAACAAAATATTAGGAAGTAGTGGTAGTTTATGAACAAAGAAAAACTTTGGACGAAGGAATTTACAATCGTTTCAACTATAAATTTTTTAGCAACATTAGTATATTTTTTATTATTGGTAACAATCGCATCTTATGCAACAACGGAATTTGGAGCCTCTACTAGTACGGCGGGCTTAGTATCAAGTATTTTTATTATTGGCTCATTGTTGGGTAGACTTGGTGCTGGACGTTTTATCGGACAAAAAGGGCCGATTAAAGTATTGTGGCTAGGTTTAACTTTCTTTGCCATTACATCGGCACTTTACTTCTTGGCGAACAGTATTCCACTGCTGTTAATCAACAGATTAGCGCAAGGGATTGCAGTAGGAATTATTGGTACTGCAACGGGTACTATTGTGGCTCATATATTGCCAAGTGCGCGTAAAGGAGAGGGGATTGGCTATTTTAGTTTAAGTGCTATATTAGCAACAGCTGTTGGTCCCTTTATAGGGATTCTACTGATGAATATGGACAGTGGCTTCACGATCATGTTTGTGATGAACCTATTTTTGTCGCTCATATGTATGCTATTCTTAGCAGCTGTAAAACTAAAATTAGCTCCAATTAAACAACCAGAACAAACAGAAGTAAAAAGCTCAATTTTATCTCAATTTATCGAACCGAAAGCAGTGCCTATTTCTTTTATTGCATTGATCATCGGTTTTAGTTATTCAGGCGTTATGACCTTTTTGTCTTTTTATGCGGAGTCTATTAATCTAGTTAGTGCAGCTAGTTATTTCTTTTTAGTCTATGCTGTTGTTATTATTTTCTCTCGTCCATTTACAGGTAAAATAATGGATTCTAGAGGTGCAAACGTTATTGTCTACCCATGCATAGTTATATTTGCTATCGGGATGTTTTTCTTTAGCCAAGCTTCGGCAGGTTGGATGTTACTTCTTGCAGCAGCATTTATAGGGTTTGGTTATGGTAACTTTAATTCAGTTGCACAAACGATCGCAGTTAAAGTAACAGAGCCACATCGTTTCGGTTTAGCTACTGCAACCTATTTTATACTATTCGATTTGGGTTTAGGCATAGGCCCATACGTTTTAGGCTTTATCGTACCCGAGACGGGATACCGTACAATATTTGTAGCAATGGTTGTAGTAATTATACTTTGTATTCCTCTATACTATTTAATGCATGGTAGAAAAGATAAGGAATTAATGAAAACTGCATAATAACCTCGTAACAAAAAAGTAAAAACAATATAAAATGCCTAACGAAATATCATATTCGTTAGGCATTTTACTATTTAAGAAGTTGTTTGCAATTCTAAATTTCCATTCCCATTGATTTCTTTCATTCTCAAACTTTCGACAGGGAAGATAAATGTCCAAGGCATACTGGTTTTAGGTTTAATAATTAACTTAGGAACAGTAAAAGTGTGTTCTGCAATAATTGTTTCCTTTTCTATATATGCAATTTTTTGTTTCTGAAAAATTTGCTCAATATCTGCAAAGTTATGAATCAAGACAGTAACTAATATCTCTCCTTTATAATTCAGAGCTTCCCAAATGGGTACCAACCGAATAATTTGTCCATCTATCATATTACTATCTTGAAAAATTTCTGTTATTAGCTCTCTATCTTTGATAGCAATAGTTTTTTCCCACGAAGATTCAAATTGTAAAGTTTGCATTCCATAATTCCTCCAATTTAATCTCTTTTAACCATACCAATAAACTTCATAGAATAAAATCCTTTAACTTTTTAGCTATGATATATAGTAGAAGACAACTTTGTTCCATTCAACAAATTGGAAACTAACTAATTTAGAAACTAATTCTAAAGTTATGGTAAAAGGTTAGGTTAATAGTGAAAATGTACTTCCTATTTTAAATGAAGCAAAATAATGAGTTTTTTAATGAAAAACGTTGAAAAATACTGGTTTAACTTCATTTTTAAGTATATATTTATTAGTTAGTAAGGACTACTTTAAAATATCGGTAAATTTCGTGGGCTACTCACATAAATTGGAAGTAGGGATAATTGTTTATTTATTCTAAAAGTACAAAAAACGTCTGTTAATAAACAAAAAAATATCATTTGTATATTTCTTAGTAGTACCAACGGTTCTTTTGAAACTTTTCTAATAATATAATTCTGCGAGTAGAGACTATTAACCTATTAAAAAAATGTTAAAAATAGTTTATATTTATTATTTTTGAATATTCGGATAATTGTCGACAGATTTCGACAGAATTTTATATGAACTTCGTCTATTGTTATAGATACACCTAGAGAGATTTAGATTGTCACCATTGATTCTATTTACCAAAATTTTTTGGGAAGGAGGATAAGGTGTTTTTTTATGGCCTTTTGTAAGTTTTATTGGTAAAAAATCTTTGAAAAATTTAGGGAGGAATGAAATTGAGGAAGAAAAAAAGTCAAACTAAAGTTCTTAGTGTTGTAGCTAGCGTACTTATGACATTTTCACTTGTTGCGCCAAACGTAGTTAGTGCGGAAACAGCAAACAAACTTCACCAATCATTCAGAGATTCAAGCTCTAGTTCTATTTCAGCAAAGGACAAGCTAAATAGTCGGTTACTGGAAAGCTTCAAAAGCGATGATAAAGTTACATTTCTAATAAAATTCAAGGAAAAAGCAGATTCTTTACAAGTAGCGGAGAATGCAAGAAAGAATGCTGAAAAGGCAAACTTATCTTCTCACAATGCTAAGCTAATCCAACGATCTGCTGTTGTATCGGAACTGAAATCCACTTCCTTGGAGTCTCAGCAAACCGTTACAGATTTTCTAGAGCAAGAAGTTGATAAAGGCAATGCAAAAGATATTGAATCCTACTATATAGTAAACGGTATGTCTGTTACAGCGACGAAAGAGGTTGCTGAAAAATTGACTACATTCCCAGAGGTAGAAAAAATTTTACCAAATGAAACCCGTCAATTATTTACTACAAAAACAGAGAATGCAGTTGTACCCAAAGCAGAAACTGCAAATGTAGAATGGAACGTGGAACGGGTCAAAGCTCCAGAAGTGTGGGAGATGGGAATTGACGGAGCAGGAACAGTAGTAGCAAGTATTGATACAGGTGTTCAATGGAATCATCCTGCTTTAAAAGAAAAGTACCGTGGCTATAATAAGGCGAGTGGCGCAGTTTCTCATGACTATAACTGGTTTGATGCAACAGCAGGGCAGGCTACACCATATGATGACCAAGGACATGGAACACATGTAACGGGAACAATGGTTGGTAGTGAACCTAATGGCGCGAACCAAGTCGGGGTAGCACCAGGAGCTAAATATATTGCTGTTAAAGCATTTACCGCAAGCGGGGGGTCAGATACTGACTTACTCGAAGCAGCTGAATGGATTTTAGCTCCAACTGATGCAGAAGGTAATGCACGAGTTGATATGGCACCTGATGTAGTGAATAACTCATGGGGTGGCGGAGCAGGACTTGATGAGTGGTACCGTGATGTTGTAGTAAACTGGCGTGCAGCAGAGATCTTCCCAGAATTCTCTGCAGGGAATACTACCCTTACAAATCCTGGTGGAGCAGGTTCTGTAGCAGCACCAGCTAATTATCCAGAATCTTTTGCAACAGGAGCGACGGATATTAATAACACTGTAGCGAATTTCTCGTTACGTGGACCATCCCCGTATGCAGAAACTAAGCCGGATATATCTGCACCTGGTGTGAATATCCGTTCATCTGTACCTGGAGGAATCTATGAAGGTGGTTGGAATGGTACATCGATGGCAGGACCAGCTGTAGCAGGTGTAGCAGCATTGCTGAGACAAGTGGATGCTGACCTAACTGTAAATGAGATGGAAGAGATTCTCCTAAACACTGCAAATCCTTTGACAGATTCGGAGTATACAACGGTTCCGAATCACGGATATGGTCATGGTTTAGTAGATGCATATGAAGCAGTGGCGTCTATTATTACAGGTCTTGGAACGTTAAAAGGACAAGTTTCACAGCAAGGTGATGATACAGAGGCTCCAGTATTTGAACATACTGCTCCTAATGAGACGTATGAAGGAATGGATTTACCTCTAACAATCTCCGTTACTGATAACATCAGTGTTTCATCAGTTGGCTTAAACTATAAAGATGCAGATGGTGCATGGCAATCAATTGAAGCTGGGCGCACATCTGGAGATTATACGGATGGTGAATATACTGTAGTAGTACCTGGAGAATTAATAACAGGGGAATCTTTTACTTACAAATGGACGATAAATGACTTTGGGAATAATGAAGTAGTAAGCGAAGAATACGAGATTCAAGTGAATCCAGGAATCACAGTTGGTTATTCAGAAGATTTTGAAGCAACTCCTATTGGATGGACTTCTTTCGGAGAGAAAAATAGCTGGGAATGGGGTACCCCAACTGCGGGTCCAGAAAATGCAGCGTCTGGAGAAAAAGTCTATGCTACCAATTTAGATGGACCTTATGAAAGCTCTATGAATGCTACGCTTGTTATGCCTCCAGTAGACTTGCCAGAAGGGAATTCATACCTCCAATTCAAGCAATGGCATGAATTCGAACAATCTTCAGCAGGAAGAGCGTATGATTATGGAAATGTTTTCGTTTCTACTGATCAGGTAGAATGGACACAATTATTGACGGTTCAAGGTACATCTGCTGGCTGGATTGAAGCAGAAGTTGATCTATCGGCATATGCAGGTCAACGTATATATATAGGATTCAATGCTTTCTCAGATGGAAGTGTTGTGAAAAATGGCTGGTATCTTGATGACGTTAATTTAGCAGACGTTTCTCAAACTGGGAAAGTATCTAAAGGAAATAGTGCAAAACAAAGTAATAACGGCAGTAAAGCTGGAAATAGTGGTAGCAAAGCAAACAAAGACAATAATAAAGAAACAGACAAAAAGTCATTTAAAGAAGCAATAGACCCTAAAACAATTAGACCTGTAATGTCTGTTAAAGAAGCACCTCCAGTGGTAGATACAATTGTTAATCCAACACTTTTACCATTAGGTGCTCAGGTAAGCGTATTAGAATCTGGCCGCTCGGTTTATTCGAACCCAGCAGATGGTTCGTATTCACTTACTCATGGTGCGGGTACTTTTACTACTAAAGCAGAAGCTTACGGATTTGAGTCGGAAGAAAAATCTGTAACTATTGAAGCAGATGGTGTTACAACTGCTAATTTTACGTTAATGGAAATGGCAGAAAATATGGTAAGTGGTGTAATTACTGATCAATCGACGGGAGAGGGGATTGAAGGAGCAACCATTATCCTGGTCGAGGATGCAAATGTAACGCCTGTATTAACGGATGCATCTGGTAATTACTCATTGACTGCATATGAGGGAGAATACACTCTTAAAATAATCGCTCGAGGTTATCATAGTCAAGAAGTGTCGATCACAATCGGTTCGGATGCGACTACACAAAATATTGCATTAGAACCTTTCTACACATATCCAGGTGGAGAAATTGGATATGATGATGGAACAGCGGAAAATGCACGGGCATTCAATGCAGCAGGCAACGCTTGGGCTGTGAAAATGTCACTTCCTGAAGGCAAAGAGAATGGAATTGTTACAGATGGAGTTTTCCGTTTCTGGGATACAGAATGGCCAATTCCAGGTGGTACGGAGTTTGCTGTAGAGGTTTGGGATGCTAAGGGTGCAGATGGAACACCTGGTAAAAAACTAGCTGGTCCTATTGATGCAACAGCGCTTCGTAATGGCGAGTGGACTGTAGTTGATCTTACGGAACACAATATTACAGTGAATGGTGACTTCTATATGGTATATCGTCAAACCGTAGCAAATCCTAATTCACCTGGACTTGCAACTGATGAAAACGGAGTAAATGCAGAAAGAAGTTATCAAGGTGTATCCGGAGCATGGTCACCATCTCCTGCAGCAGAAGGGAATTATATGATTCGTGCTCGTGTTAGCTATGAAGTATCGGGTCCGGTTATAACTTCACCAGAAGCTGGTTTAATAACAAATGAAAAGCAGTTTAATGTAGAAGGAACTGCTTCACCTACAACTACAATTGAATTAAAACAAAATGGAGAAGATGCGGGTTCAGTAGTAGTCGGAGAGGACGGGAAGTTCTCAATTGCAACTGAATTAACAGAAGGATCCAATGAGTTTGTAGCAGTTTCCGTATTGGATGACCGAGTAACAGGGCAATCTGAACCAGTTACAGTAGTTTTGGATACTGTTAAGCCAGAACTAACTATCGATAACCCAGTAGACGGAGAAAAAATAAATCGTGAAACTGTAACTGTTCAAGGTACTATTACAGATGAAAATATAGATTTCGTTCATGTTAATGGTCAAGCTGCAACAGTATCAGACGGTAAATACTCTAAACGAATTCTTCTAGATGAAGGCATCAATAAAATCGTAGTGGAGGCTCGTGATAAAGCTGGTAATAGTGAATCGAAAACAGTCACTGTTACAGCAGATTACAACGCTCCGGAAATTACTAATCTGAAGCCAGAAAATGATCTTTATTTGGCAACAGGAAGAAGTGTTAAAATTGAATTTGATAGTAATCCAGGATTAAAAACTTCATTTGTCATCCATATGCCACTAACTAATGTAGGACAAGTAAACAATGCAACTGAGCTACCTATGATGGAACAGGGTGCAGGTCATTACGTTGGTTACTGGACAGTACCTGCTGATACTGTTGCAAATGGAGCAGTTATCGAGGTCAAAGTGGTAGATGAATTTGGAAATGAAACACGTCAAAAGGCTGAAGGTAAACTGTTTGTCAATGTTCCAGCACCAACGGAACAACCTAAAGAAGATGAGACGGAAGTAAAAGATGAAGCACCAATAAAGGATTTAGAAGAATAGAATTATAGTAAAAATGCCAAAGAGGAAAATATCCTCTTTGGCATTTTTTTATATGGCCAAAAACCTAAACATCACTTATGGAAGTTTCACTTTATTGAAGCATATGATGGTGTAAAAGGAGTGTAAACTTGAATGAGTATGTAAATGTGCTATTAAATTTTCTGCCTCCAACTGCAACAATCCTGGAATTGTCAGGACTTCCTAATAATCCAGCAGTGTTGTTAGCGGATATTGATGGTGATCAGAAAAATGAATTAATCGGAGCATACAAATATAAAGATCAAAATTTCCTAGTTATACTAAAAAATATCCATAACCAGTGGCTGCCTTTAATACATATAAAAGGAAACGGATATGGAATTTCAAGTCTAATGGCGGTACCAATTACAACTAATTGGGTGAATACACTTATTGTTGGCTGGCAGATAGGTAGCGAATGGTCCAAGTTGGATTTGTTGCAATGGGTGGACGGTGAAATTATTCGATTACCTACTTCCAATATAGCTTATAGTAAATTGGAAGTGGAAGACATGCCTGGACTATACGGTCCTGATGGTCAATACGAACTCGCGATTTGGGTCCATGATACAGGAGAGGCATACAAAGTAGATGTATATCGTTTTGAAGAAAATAAGCTAGTTTTAGCGAAGGATGTATATCCGTATTACTTTAAGAGAGTTGAGGATTATTATGAAAGACTGCTACAATCCAATGATTTCTCCTACTATTGGTATTATTTAGCTGAAGCGCAAAAGAAGGCAGGGGATTTAGAGCAGTTTATGATTTCTATTAATAAGGCTTTGGCTTTCAGTGAACCGTACCCTTCACTTGAGTTTTTACTTAATATGAGGCGGAAAGTGTTAGAGCATATGCAAAATAATGGTCACAACAATGATGAGATCATTGTGTATTCCAGAGGTGATTTGACCGGGAATGGATTTCTGGACACGGTTTATCTTACTGGAGAAAAGACGGAAGGAAGTCCATTTTGGCAGAACATCACTTTAAATGTTTTGTATCAGCATGAAAATACGTTAGAGAGAATTTATCTGAAACAAAGTGCTGGATATAATCCGACCATTTTTCTTGGTGACTTTACCGGTGATCAAGTGGATGACATTTTAGTTATTATAGATACAGGGGGAAGTGGAGGGACAATTTATGCTTTTGTCTTTTCCTATACTCATGGAAATATGCAACAAGTATTTAACGTAGAAGAATTTAATGAAACCACGAAATATGAAGTCCATTATGAAAACTACTACCAAGTCAAAGTAGTTAGCTCCTATCCAAATAAGCAATATATTTTGGATTTAACGTATAAAGGAAAAGAGTATTTATCAGAAATTTATGATGAAGACGGAATTCTGAAGGAACCAATAGAGGGCTGGGTTGACCCTGTTGGTGGGTTGTATCCTATTGACTTTGCTCGGGACGGTACTTATGAACTGATGGCTTTTCAACAAATTGCAGGAAGATATCATGCAGATGGATTAGGGTATGTTCAAACAGTACTGAAATGGGATGGACGGAAATTTATCTCTGATAGGCAGAATGTTTCCATCATTGGTGAGGATAATTCCACCAAATAATAGAGGCTATAATACTTAAAACTTTTTAAGCGAATTTGATAAGGTTTACCTTACTAAAAGTAACTGTGATTTTTCAGAAATATAGAAACAGCACCGTTCCAGAGTGTTTGGAAGGGGCTGTTTTTGTAAGAAACATGTATAAATCGTTATAAATAAATCAAAAAAGTAAAGTCATAGTTCATCAAAACCTAAGTTTTCAGGTTCTAAGGGTAAATCTTCTTCAGCCGACAGCATATTGGTAGAAGGAATATCAAGACTTACTCCTTCAAATTTAAAGCTATCTGTCCAAACTTTACCTGAGCCAATGAGTAAAATTCCAAAATGAATCGAGGCACTTTCCTCTGGCACATCTAATACAATCGCATAATAATTCCAATCCGTTGTGCCGTGGATAGCCCGATTATCCATATTATCGAATTGCAGCATATCCCCGACATGATTATCTATTCGACACCATGCACCACATTTTATAACTTCTTCTGTCTTTATAAAGCAAGAAAGTTTAATACGTTTTCCTTGCCACTGTTTAGCGGAAAAACTTTGCATCATTGTGCCAAATTGTCCTTCAGCAATAGGTAATCTTGAAGCTAAATAACCCGATTTTGTACCTGAATGGAACACGTGGCTGTCCGTCCTCATTTCATAACCTTCTGGATTAGAACCACTTAAAACCCATCCCTTTATTTCGTTTGATACTGCCATTTGTCCATCCTCCGTTTTTTGTAATGTACGCATCATTGTCCTATATTTACCAGGTGGCATTTTGTATGAATCTTTAAATGATCTCGTAAATGCTTCTTGTGATTGGAAATGAAGCTCCACTGAAATTTGAATGATACTTAAATCGGAATGTAGTAAAAATTGGGCAGCCATTGCGAGTCTTCGCTTTCTTATATATTCACCAATAGTCATACCTGTTTCTTTTTTAAAAGCACGCGTCGAATGAAATTTTGAATAACCGATTTTCATTGCATAATCTTCTAATTTCCATTCATCCATTAAATGTTCTTCTAGTACATTCACAACATCCATCACCATCTTGCTATACATATGCTCACCTCATGTATTAGTTTATACGTTAACTAAATAATTTTTTTGATATATATTGCTTTTTTATTTATAAATTTACTATTTTAGTTCACAGAAAAGACAATAATAATTGACAACTTTGTGAACGTAGTGAATAATATAAGTATGAAGGGGTGTTACAATATGGAATCATACGTAAAAATGTTGCACGCTACCAAAATGGTCGGGGCTACTTTATTAACAATAGGAATTGCTATCTTTTTATACGGAGCATTAATTAGTGAGTTAAGCACAGTTATAGGCGTTGGAATAGGTGTAGTGATGGGAGCAGTATTTATATTCCTGATTGGAATGATATTAGTGGCTTCAGAAGAAATGATTTTAAACTCTAATAAATACAAAAAAGAGAGCGCTTAATAACGCTCTCTTTTTTGTATTATAAATAGCTATAATATAAAAAAGGGAGGATCATGACTAATCTATAGTCACGTTCCTCCTTTTTATGTCTGTTTTTACATATCCCAAACTAATACAAGTAGCGTACCGAAAATGGTAATTAAAGCAATGAGTAGAGCGTAGTAGATATTGAGATAAATAGAACCTTTATCTTTAGTCTCTCCAGCATGCATAAAGACAACTACTTGTAGTCCCGCTTGAACAAAAGCAGTTATTAGAAGTACTGTCATTCCTGCTGTGTAGGACATATCTGTAAAATAAACTAAAAGCGCTATGACTGTTAGGATTAACGAAAATGCAAAGCCCATTACTTGTTTAATAGGGAATAATTCTTTCATATTACATCATTCCTTTCAAGTAGATGAAGCTGAAGATGAAAATCCAAATAATGTCTAGGAAATGCCAATAAAGTGAGAAAATAAATGATTTATTTGCTGTTTCCGGGGTCAACCCGCGTTTTTTAATCTGAATAAGGATAAATAATCCCCAGAAAAATCCTAATGTCACATGCAAACCATGCGTTCCTAAGGTCGTCAGCAAAGCTGCTGTAAATGCACTAGTTTGTAGTCCTGCACCAACATGTACATAATGTGTGAATTCGTAGATTTCGAAGCCTAAGAATGCTGCTCCTAAAATCAGTGTGACGATAAAGAATCCCATTGTTGCCTTTTTCTTATTCAATCGCATGGCATGAATAGCAAGCCCAATTGTAAAGCTACTTGCTAAAAGTAAAATGGTTTCCACAAGCACTGGGGCTATTTCAAAAATGTCAGCACCAGTTGGTCCGTTGCCAGTACGATTCTCTAATGTGAAATATGCAGTGAAAAGTGTTGCGAAAAGCATAATTTCTGCACCTATGAAAATCCAAAAACCTAGGATCTTCAGGTTATTTTCTTCCGTACTATATTCAAGTGGAAGCGAGTTATCTACCTTCATTTTTTAGCACCTCGCAATCTTGTTTCTGTTTCTTTAATTTCTTCGACAGAAATATATCTTCCATGGTCTTTCTCAAATGAACGGTAAGCTAAACAAGCTAGAATACCGATTAATGTGATGATTGCCAGTGGCCATATGCTAAAAATCATGGCAAATCCAAACACAAAGAAAATACAACTCATGATAAATGGTAGACCACTGTTATTTGGCATATGAATTTTTTCTATGTCGCCTTTAAATAACTCATGTCCATTTTTCTTCGAGTCCCAGAATGGTTGTGTAGATTCAACCTGTGGTGTAATCGCAAAGTTATATTCTGGTACTGGTGTGTGTGTAGCCCATTCAAGCGAACGTGCATCCCATGGGTCACTACCAATATTTCTTGGAGAATAACGAATACTATAGTAAATGTTATAAACAAGAAGAACAAAAGCAATTGCCATAATTGCAGCACCGATAAATGAAACCATATTCATAGCACTAAACCCAGTAGATTCAGAGTACGTATACATACGACGTGCCTGACCATCTAAACCAGTAATATACATTGGTATGAAGGCTAATACAAAGCCTACTGAAAGCAACCATGCTGTCCATTTACCAAGTTTTTCATTTAACATAAAGCCAAAGATTTTTGGCCAATAGAACGTTAGACCAGCAAGCATGGCATAAACTACTCCAGGAATAATTACGTTATGGAAATGAGCAACTAAGAACATCGTATTATGATATTGATAGTCAGCTGCTGACATCGCTAGCATTACACCGGTAACTCCACCTAAGGTAAACAGTGGAATAAAGAGCATCGAATAGAGCATTGGAGTAGTAAATTCGATTTTCCCTTTCCATAAGGTGAATAACCAGTTAAATATTTTAACGCCGGTTGGTACAGCAATCGCCATAGTTGTAATAGAGAATATACTATTAGCAAGTGGACCTTGACCCATTGTAAAGAAATGGTGAGCCCAGACGAAAAATGAAAGTAGAGAAATAACTACCATTGAAGCAACCATTGACTTATAACCATAAAGATTACGTCGAGCAAACGTTGAAATAATTTCACTGTATAGACCAAATGCAGGTAATATTAAAATATATACTTCAGGATGTCCCCAAACCCAAAACAGGTTAGCCCAAAGCATATCCATACCACCGTTATCCGTAGTAAAGAAGTTAGTTCCAAATAATCTGTCCATGGTTCCCATTGCTAGTAATACTGTTAATACTGGGAAAGCAAAAACAATGATTACATTTGCGATAAAAGCAGACCATGTGAACATTGGCATTTTCATAAGCTTCATGCCTGGTGCTCTCATTTTTAAAATAGTTGTTATAAAGTTAATACCAGTCATTAATGTACCGATACCAGCTATTTGAATAGCAATCATGTAATAGTTCGTCCCAACAGACGTACTAAATTCATTCCCTGCTAGTGGGAAGTAAGAAGTCCAACCTGCATCAGGTGACCCACCTACTATGAATGAGATGTTGAATAACCCCATCCCCATAAAAAATAGCCAAAAACTTAGTGCATTTAGACGTGGAAAAGCAACGTCCCGTGCTCCAATTTGTAGTGGTACAAGGTAGTTAAAGAAAAATATAATGAATGGCATAGCCATAAACAATATCATAACTACTCCGTGTGTGGAGAAGACTTCATTGTAATGTTGTGAATCTAGAAATGTATTTTCAGGCATTGAAAGTTGATAACGCATCATAACTGCATCTACGCCACCACGGAAAAGCATTAGTAACGCTGATAGCAAATACATAATACCAATTCGTTTATGGTCAACAGTCGTTATCCATTCACGCCATAGGTAACCCCATTTCTTAAAGTAGGTAATTCCTACAACTATAGCGAGCATTGTTAGCCCGATACCAACCATGGATGCATATATTAAAAAGCTTGGATGTGGTACTGCAAAACGATCAAAGAAATCCATGCTTTGTCACTCCTTTCGAGAATTTATGGTACCTTTTAATGATTTGTATGTTCTGAATGTTCATCAGAATCATGAGATTCGTGTTCGTTATGCTGTTCATGTTCTGACTCATTCGTATTGTTATCTGTAGAACCATGGTCATGTTCTGGTGCTGGAGCGAATTCTAAGTGAGTTCCTGTATAGGTAGAGCGCCCAAGATGTCCTGGCTCTAATAGTTCCTCGAATTTATCTTCTGTAAGAGCAGGAGCAGTTTCATGTACCTCTTCTACCCAATCTAAGTAATCAGCAGGTGTCATAGCCGTAACTTCAAAAGTGTTTTCTGCAAATCCAGCTCCACTGAAGTTAGCATTTCTACCACTAAACTCTCCAGGTGCATCGGCTGCTAAGTGCAAAGTTGTGACCATATCTGACATCGCGTATTTTTGCCCGCCTAGCTGGGGAATCCAGAAACTAGTAATGGGTCCATACGAATATAATTTAAACTCAATTGCGCGGTCCGCAGGGATGTATAGATAGTTAACAGTTTCAATATTTTCTTCCGGATAACTAAAATGCCATTTCCAGTTAGATGAGGAAGCATAAATAACTAAAGGCTCTTGATCTTCATAGCCTGCTGGAGTTGCTTCGACCTCATAGTTACTTTTGACAGAAACGATAGATAGGAAGATAACAATAATAATAGGAATACCAATACAAATTGCTTCAACAATCGGACTTCCTTCAATATGTGGTGGCTCGTAATCTTTCGGTTGATTAGAAGCGCGGTATTTTAATAAGACGAACACTAAAATAGCTAAAACGACAATAACTATACCTAACATAAGCCAAATAGATAACATAATATCGTCAGCTTGTGTTTTGGCTTGTGGCCCTTTCGGATCTAAAACTAGTAATGGTTCACAACCGGTTAACACGGTGGAAATAGTGATAACCATCGTTAAAAGAATCCATTTCATTTTTAATTTCATAGTTCTACCCCTTCCCAGAATATTTATCCCGCATTAACGGGCACTAATACTCCCACTTCAAGTATTGGTCTAGTAACAAAGCATAAGTGGGAGAAAACTGCCCGTAAATGCCCGAATGGTTCAACTAACAATCAGTGGGGGATAAAGAAAACCCTCACTGATTGAAGTTTCACTTTATATAAACGCATAGCAAACAGATGTTGTCTCTGTATGCCTCTATCTTATTCCCATGAATTGAAAAAACAAAATGAAAAAAAGCAACTTCACAAAACGTTCATGAAGATGTGAACAAATTAAAGTAAATTGGTAACGTAATTGTGAAGTGTACGGAGATAATGGAAATCTAGGGGAAAAACGGGCAAGCTAAAAGGCCACAGTACAACTATGTGCTGTGGCCTTAGTTAATGATTGCTTTTTGTGTTAAACCATTTTTAGTAGGGCATCTCTTCCGATCATACCTTGAGTAATACCGAGTTCTTCCGCTTCGTAGGTGATGGATTCAAGCGGGGCGTCCAGAAGCTGAGAAATTGTTTTTACTCCAACGGCCCTTCCAGCAACTACCTTTCTATCCTTTAATTTTTCATTTAATAGTGCGACGTCTAAAGCACCGCACATTATATACCCTTTGTCATTAGTGACAACTAGTAAGTTCGTTTTAGGTAACTCTACAGAAATCGATAAAAACGTATGTCCATCAATATTAATTGGTTCCATGTTAATCATGACTAAGCAGTCCTCCCTTTCCTATCTCTACAATTTATGTATTCAATAGAAAAAGCGTGTTTTTTTGTGCGAACTAAGCCGTAATTACCATTATTAAAGGTTTTACTTTATTTATATTGAAAGAATTCATGGAAATCTGTTTTAGGCAGTTTTTCTAAGTCCAATTCGAACTCATACCATTTGCGTTCATCCCCCGTCATACTATTTACTATGAATGGGATATTATTATCCTTTGCGATTTCTTTTATTTGATTACCTATGTAAAGGTCATTTTCCGACAAATTTTGAAACCTATAGAGCACGTCTTTATTTGAATAAGATTCTATAACCATTGCCCAAGAAATATGTGTTTCATCACTTGTATTGCTTAAGGAGGCATAGTGAACATAAGGATCTATATAAATTCGACTGACGTTCTCCCAAGGGATAGATTCTTCAACACCATTCCATTTGTTGGTGATCAAACCTCCGTCTGCATGAATTCCTCTATAATCTTCCCAGAGAACATACAAAGAGGTGCTATATGCAGTAAGAGTAATTAAGATTAATAAGTTAGGTATCCATTTCCGACGTATATCCGAACTGAATATGCGTATAGAAACAAATAAGATCAGAGAGAGCATAAAACCAAGAGAAATACCTCCTCCATTAACCGAGGAAGTCGACTCAAATAAAATGAAGTGCTCGTTAAAAGTATCAGTTTTTAATTGTTCATATTGTGTGTAGCTAAAAAATAGAAGTGGTATGAGCAATGCAACAAATGCATAAGCGAAAGACCATATTATTACCTTCTCTTTGAAAATTATTAAAGTTCTTCGTAATCGGTGTCCTATTATGTAAAGCGGAAAGCTGACTAAAATTATAATTAGTATGTAAGTTAGGATATTCTCAGGCAAACTTTGCAAATTAACATAAGCAATAACAATACTTAATCCTATAAGTATTTTTCCAATAAAGTTTTTCATTAACTCACCTCAAATACTTTACGGAATAACTTAAAATAGGTTTCAATTGTATAATCGAAATAGCTAGCCTAGTATTTTTCATACTGGGCTAGCTAGAAATGATTATAGGTATCCTTTTAATCCGGATTTTTCAGCTGCCTTCATTTCTTTCTCCAAACCTTCTACGCTTTCTGCACGCTGTTCATTTTTCTTTTTAATGGCAGCAACGTCTTTTTCAGAAGCATATTCCATAGCTATTTCAGCGGCTTCCATATGTCTAATTGTTTTCTTTAGTCTTTCTTCACTATTCGAACGATCATTAGGACCACGTCTGGTTTTTGGCATAATATTTCCTCCTTATAATTTAAACCTTTCAATAGATAGTGTTTCCTAATACAACAAGAATATGAGTATTCATGTAACTCCGATGTTAATTTACGAATGAATAAATATAGGGTGAAGTTGCCATATTAATGCTAGCAAAAGATAAGGAGGACTTTAATATGGATCACACACAAATGAGTTGGAAAGAAGATAATGTTCTTGCACGATTACACAATTCTGTGGATAATGTCACGCTCGCTGTTGGTCAAGCTTTAACAAATCCTACAGAACAGTCCATCCAAAATGCAGAGGATATGATTGAACGTGCCAATCGATCTGTTGCAATGGCACTAGAAAGTAGAGGGAAGATGGAGCCTATAAGTACACTACAGGAACAGTTGGACCAAAACAGAGAGAGACTAAATACTTTGCAGTAGTTAGTTCTATATTTTAAACGATAAACCTACCGCCGCTATTTAAGGCAGTAGGTTTTTATGCATGAGGCTCTTTCGCGTGTCCGATACATATATCTATTAATTATTGTAGTTGCTTAGTAATTTATCAGATAAATGGTAAAATAATAAGGGGGTTTATTTACGAAATTTTCTAAATATATATGGAGGGAATATTGAAATGGCAAATAAGTATCCGAAAAAGTTAAATGAAAGAATTTATTTAATCGATGGATTTGATATGGGAGAGTCAGAACGCACCGGAACGTATGTCATCGATGAACAAGAACTTACAATAATAGAAACTGGACCAAGCCCGTCGGTAAAACATGTAAAAAGTGGTATGGAATCATTAGGTTTTTCATTAGACCAAGTTAAATACATAATAGTTACTCATATACATTTGGATCATGCGGGAGGAGCGGGACTTCTATTAAAGGATTGCCCAAATGCCAGGATTGTTGTTCACCCAAAAGGGATAAGGCATCTGGCGGAACCAGAAAGATTGATAGCTGGAGCGAAGGCTGTTTACGGAAATAAGTTTAAGGAATTATTTGATCCCATCATTCCGATACCTCATGAGCGAATGATTATAAAAAATGATGGGGATTTATTGAAGATAGGAGCAACTTGTATATTAAAATTTTTTGATACTCCTGGTCATGCTAATCATCATTTTAGTATTTATGATCCGATTAGTAATGGAATGTTTACGGGTGATACGGTTGGTGTTCGCTATGAACAACTCATACCAGATGGTGTTGCTTTCTTTTTACCATCTACTTCACCAAACCAATTTAATCCAGCTGCAATGCAAAGAGCAATAGATCATTTTGCAGAAATGAATCTTCAATATATTTATTATGGACATTTTGGAGTAACTAACTCTCCCTCAGAAGCACTTTCTCAAGTTTCGATGTGGTTAAATATTTTTATGACAGAAGCAGAGGCTGTGTATGCAGAGGCAAAGGGATATCGTGAGCTAGCAAATAGGCTCGAAATATTAGTAAAAGAACACCTGAAGAATCAAGGTATTTCAGAAAATCATGATGTATTTAGAATAATTGAATTAGATTTAGAAGTAAGTGCTATGGGAATGATGGATTATTTAGTCAATAAAGAAAAGAGGTGAATATTGTCATATAGAAGTTTTAGCTGAAGTTACTGAATTAGCTTTTAACAAAGGAATCGCTACTTTTCCATCATTCAGTTTTCTTGAACTAAAATAAGACTGTCAAAAGCGCATTGAAAAGAAGATATTATTGGATTTATTCTTTAGAAATCTAATGGCGCATAATATAAAGAGGTAAAATAGAGAGCTAAATATTTTATCTCTTTATATTTTTGTCTATCAAAATAGTGAGAATATTAAAAATAAACCCTTTTATTTTATGTTAAAGAGATTTATAATTGGTATAGACAACTATACCGAGCGTAAGAAACCATACTTTGAATATGTATCTTTTCGCGTGGATTAACTGTAATAGAAGGAGGTGAGAAGATTGATAGATAAAAGTTCCCATGTGCCAATCTATGTTCAAATAGAGGAATTATTAAAAAAACGTATTTATATGGAAGAGTTTAAAATAGGCGAGAGTATACCTTCGGAGCGAGAATTATCAGAACAATTAGGTGTGAGTCGCATGACTGTTAGGCAATCTGTTACAAACTTAGTGAATAGCGGCTTGCTCTACAGAGAAAAAGGGAGAGGCACATATGTTGCTAATCCAAAGTTAGAACAGCCTTTAAATGGGTTAACTAGTTTTACAGAGGATATGAAAGCTAGAGGTATGCAACCAAGTAGTAAATTAATACATTTCGAAAAGGTTATACCATCAGTTGATATTGCGAGGGACTTGCAATTAGAGCAGGAAGAATTGGTCTTCTATGTTGTTCGTATCCGATATGCTGATCGTAAACCCATGGCTATTGAAAGAACCTATATACCAGTAAAAGTATTCCCTGAACTTGATGAAAAGAAAATTATGGGATCGCTCTATGCCTTAATAGAAGGGAATTACCGTCAGAAAATTGGAAATGCAATTCAACAAATGGAGGCAGCAATTGTTACAAAAGAGGATAGTAAATATCTTCAAATAAATAATTCCTCTGCCGTGCTCATTATTAAAAGGACTAGTTTTTTGGCAGATGGTGTTCCATTTGAATTGGTACGTAGCACATATCGTGCGGATCGATACAAGTTCATAAGTGAAATCCAGAGGTGACAGTATGCAATATGGACCCTCATCTACAGTGGTAGGCTCATGGTGTATTACCAGTCTTGAAAGTGCTAACGTATCAAAAGATCATTCACAGTTTTTACAGTTTTCGCTAAATTTAGGAAGTCACATTAATTTTGAATAATAATACTGGAGGTTTTAAGAATGGAAAAAACATTTAAAATTACTACACCCGAGGGATTACATGCTAGACCATCGACACTGTTAGTTTCTGCAGCAACAGCCTTTTCCTCAAATGTACTACTTTCCTATAATGATAAATCGGTGAACTTGAAATCAATTATGGGGGTAATGGCGCAAGGTATCGCACCCGGTTCAGTTGTGACAATCTCGGCTGAAGGGATGGATGAAGAAGAAACAATTATAAAGTTAACTGAAACAATGATTTCAAATGGAATTGGGGTAGAAATCTAGAGATTAATGGGATTGATTCTAGCTTCCTACTACATTTAGTTTGTAAGGAGTGAAAGGCCATATGAAAATTCAATTAGTACCTGCAACAGATTATGAACAAGTACATCAATTAAGGGATTATAGTTTTCCAAGCAAATATGAGGGAACACGTCGTGATGATTTTCAGTACTGGATGGAAAATAGTACGACGATTGGTGCCTATGACCACCAAAAGCTAGTGGGCCAATTACTAGTACTCCCATTGAATATGACGGTACAAGGTGTAAGCTATGAAATGGGTGGGATAGGTTTTGTATCTACTTACCCAGAATACAGAAATCAAGGAATCACGAAGAATCTAATGATAAGATCCCTAGAAGAAATGCGCAAAAACCATCAATATATATCTGTGTTAGCTCCATTTTCCGTCTCGTTCTATCGCCATTTTGGTTGGGAGTTGTTTTTTGATAAGTTGCATTATTCGATTCCGGCAGAATCATTCCCACAGTATGGTAATAGAATAGATAAAATGAAACGTTTCAGTTTTGAATGGATAGATGAAGCTACTTTTCTCGAGGTTCAACAATTTCATAACGAACAGGCACTAAAAAACAATGGAGGTATGCAAAGAGATGCTTCTTGGTGGAAACGTATTGCCAGAAGAGAGCCTGACTGCCATTTTGCAGCTTATTTTGATGGAGAAACAATATTGGGCTATATCCGCTATAGGATAAAAAACTTAACATTTACTATTCAAGACTTTGTGACAAAGGATATGCAAGCTGAACAGGCAATGTGGCGCTTTATAACATCTCATAAAAGTAGTGTTCATACAATTGAGGGTGATACTTCAACTACTAGTCATTTTGGATTTTATTTTGAACAGCCACAATTCAAAAAAGAAGTTTCACAGGATGTCATGGTAAGAATTGTCGATGTATTCGCGTTCCTTAAGAAATATTCGTGGAGTAAGCTAAATGATTCTTTATATCTGTACATCCAAGATACTTTCGCTCCTTGGAACGAGAAATTATTTCATATAAATAAATATGGAGAAATCGGCATAATTGAGGAAAGTTTAATAGATAAGAAACATATCTTATCTTTACCAATCACTATATTTTCAGCAATGATTGTAGGTTATTTATCTATAAGAGAAACTTTATTGTTTGCAAAACATTCAATAGATGAAGAAACGGAAGAAAAATGGAAGAATGCAATTAATTATGATCCTCCGACATTTTATGAGTATTTTTAACAAAAAACAGGCTTAAATTAATTTTTTTTGATTTTTTTTGTGGACTATACCACCCTGTAAAATAATCAGAAATTTCAAGTATTTGTAAGGTAGTCCAATTATGTTTTATGAATTATATGGAAAATAGTTATGTAAAAAGTAGTTGTGGTATATACCGATAAATGATATTGTCATTTAAAGAAAGCGATTACATTGATAGGGGAGTGCTAATGATGAAAAACATTATGTTAGTTTGCGTGGCAGGGATGAGCACTAGTTTATTAGTGTCAAAAATGCAAAAATCTGCAAATGAACAAAACTTAGAAGCAGAAATTTTTGCTATAGCAGAGAGTGAAGTGGATAAAACTCTAGCAAACAAAAATGTGGATGTTATGTTACTTGGTCCACAGGTACGTTATTTAAAAGGAACATATCAATCAAAATACAAAGAGAAAAATATTCCTATTGAAGTTATTAATATGATGGACTATGGAATGATGAACGGTGCAAATGTATTGAAACAAGCACTAGAGTTAATGGGATAAGGGGTGTATCAAATGGAAGAATCGGTTTTAATGCAATCAATTATGGGGTTAATATTGCATAGTGGAAATACAAAGAGTGATTGTATGGAAGCTATTCAACTTGCTAAAAAAGGGGAATTTTTAGCTGCTAAAGATAAGGTTGAAACAGCAAATGAATCACTGGTGAAAGCACATCATTCTCAAACAGCTTTATTAACACAAGAAGCTAGAGGTGAGAAGGTGGAAGTAACTATGATGCTTATACATGCGCAAGATCACTTGATGAATTCTATTACCTTTCGTGATTTAGCCGTAGAAATAATAGAGTTATATGAGAGAGTATTGGGGGAATAACGTCAGCAATGATGTTAAATATATAAAAGAACAAAGGGGAGTGTGTTGAATGTTCAGTTTTTTAGAGAAATATTTTGTGCCGGTTGCATCGCGAATTGGTAGTCAGCGTCATTTAGTAGCAATTCGTGATGGTTTTATTGCCATCATGCCACTTACTATTATTGGTTCATTTGCTGTATTGATTAACAACTTACCTGTTAAAATGTATCAAAATGCACTTGATTCCATTTGGGATCATGGCACCTGGACACAATGGGGAGGTAATATGTGGGGAGCAACATTTGGTATTATTTCCATTTTATTAGCCTTCTGTGTTGCTTATCAATTAGCAAAAAGCTATAACAAAGATGGTCTCTCAGCAGGGGTTATTGGTTTATCAAGTTATATGACATTTGGTACTTTCGGTGAGGGTGGTTTATCCGGTTTATCAACCGGAACGGGTGGTTTGTTTGTAGCCATAATTATAGCATTACTATCTTCTGAGTTGTTTTCCCGTTTATCAGGGAATAGTAAACTAATAATTAAGATGCCAGAAACTGTACCACCAGCAGTTTCAAGGTCATTTGCAGCTTTATTGCCAGCTATTATTACAGTATCGTTATTTGCGTTAGTCCGCACTATCATTTCAGCAGGATTTGATATTCCAGATATTATTGGCTCCTTTTATACAGCAATCCAAGAACCATTTATGGGCTTAACAAATACATGGGTTGCGGCCTTAATCTTAGCATTCATCCCGGTATTCTTATGGACACTTGGCGTACATGGTGCTAACATTATCGAACCATTTATGCAGTCTATTAACTTACCAGCAATTGATGCAAATGTTGCAGCAATTACTGCAGGAGAAGTAGCACCATATATTATCAATAAACCGTTCTTTGATGCTTTTGTTAATATGGGCGGATCAGGAACTACAATCGCTTTAATTATCGCAATCTTCATAATTGCAAGGAAGAACAAACAGTATAATACTGTAGGGAAAATATCCACAGGACCGGGACTTTTCAATATTAATGAACCATTATTGTTCGGTTTACCAATTGTATTAAATCCTGTACTGTTTATCCCATTTATATTGACACCGATGGTTAATGTATCGATTGCTTATTTCGCGACAAAGTGGGGTATGGTTCCAGCAGCAACAATTGCAGCACCTTGGACAACACCACCGATAATTAATGGATTCTTAGTTACACAGTCGTGGGCAGGAGCAGTACTAAGTTTACTTCTAATCATTATTTCAGTTTGTATCTATTTACCATTCGTAGCTATGGCAAATCGTACAACAAAAGCTCAGGAAAATAAAGCAGCTGCATCCAAATAAGGAATATAGGTGGTAAGCGGAGGTATTCAAAATGAGAAGATTAGGAATTTCGATATATCCTCAACATAGTACAATAGAAGAAATGCAAAGTTACATTGTGTTAGCGCACAAGAATGGCTTTGATCGAATCTTTACTTGCTTAATGTCTATGAAAAATAATGAGGAAAGAGAAAAACTTCAACAAATCAATCAATTTGCACAACAACTTGGCTTTGATATTTCAGCGGATATTGCACCGCAAGTGTTTGAAGAATTAGGTCTAACTTATAGAGATATTGGCTATTTAAAGGAACATTATTATTTAGATTCTTTACGCTTAGATATGGGTTTCTCAGGTCAAGAGGAGGCGTTCATGTCACTGGACGCTTCCAATTTGAAAGTAGAGCTTAATATTAGTAATGGTACGAAATATGTAGAAAATATATTGTCGTACAAGCCGAACAGGGAAAATATCATCGGTTGTCATAATTTTTATCCAAGAAAGTATACTGGGCTTTCGAGAAAGCATTTCTTGGAATCTTCAAAGCTATATAAAGATAATCATATTCGGACAGCGGCAATGATTTCTTCTGAATATGCAAAGTTTGGTCCTTGGGAAGTAACACTCCATGGTTTACCAACATTAGAAGAACATCGTCATCTGCCAATCGCTGTTCAGGCAAAAGATTTATGGCATACAGGTTTAATTGATGACTTAATCATTGGTAATATGTATGCTTCCGAGGAAGAACTAAAAATATTAGGTAGTTTGAATCGCAGTAAACTAGAGCTGACAGTAGTAACGTCTCCACAAACAACAAGTTTGGAAGAAAAAGTGATTTTTAATGAATTACATTTTAATCGTGGTGACGTTTCTGAATATGTGATTCGTAGTACGCAATCTAGAGTAAAGTATAAAAATGATTTCTTTCCAGCCCATAATACAACTGATATTATGACAGGAGATGTAACGATTGACAACGACTTGGATGTCCGTTACAAAGGTGAGTTGCAGGTAGCTCTAAAAGCTATGCCGAATTCTGGATGTTCAAATGTTGTAGGGAAAGTGGTGCCAGATGAACATTTTCTATTAGAACGCATAGAACCATGGGAGTCGTTTGGTTTTATTAAGTCACATAATTTATGATAGGGAAGGGATTGGGCATATCTTATGCTCAATCTTTTTATTTTATCCATTTTTAATACAAGCATTCAATTTTTGTTTTCTCCTTATACTTCTTCAAATTAACAAAATTTAATCATTATTTTTTCTGTGTAATCCTTTGATGGAAGGTGATACTACGAAGAGTTAGACGAAGGAGGAAGGTATTATGACGATAAATAAAGACATTGAAGCATTAAAATCATACGTAAGTGTAGATCGAAGTGTTTTGAGTATTTATTTGAATACAAATCCGGCTGATCCAGAGCAACTAAATGGTGCTTGGGGGATTCATCTAAAAAGTGGTTTGAAGCGTATCGGAGAGTATATAGAAGCTTCAGGTGATGAAAAGGAATTAAAAGCATTTAATCATGTAAAGGATAAAATAAAAAATGAAATGGAAAAAAATTCATTGGAATTACGTAAAGGGGCAGTTATTTTTGCCAGTGCAAATGATGATTTATGGTCTGTTCATTATGTGCAAGTACCTGTAAAAACCAACTTCTATTGGGAAAACCACCCTGTTACAGAACAACTGGAGTATATGTATAAAGCATATCCAGAAGCCGGTATAATCATGCCTAGCTTTGGAGAAGTTCGAATTTTAGACACGGCATTAGGATTTGTGAGGGACGATGTAACATTTAAATTTGATCCAGTATCCGAGACCTGGAATGAAAAAGTTAAATTGGATAGTCGAGGAAGACGTGCAACAGCAGATAGCAAAACAGCTGTATTAGACACAAAATATAGATCCAATGCAAGTACTTTTTATAAAGGGATGAGAACAACAATTGAACAATTAAAGAAAAAACGAGGGTGGAGGGAATTTCATGTAGCAGGAGAGGCCGAAATGGCGAATGCATTTACCGAGACACTAAGGGATTCACCAGCAAGCTGTATTTACAAAAATTTAAACAATAGTAAAGCGAATGAAGTGATTCATCAAATACTTGAAAAGTAATCAGCAACACTTGAAAGATATTACCAAAATTTCTTGTTTTATTAACTAGTATAAATGATAAAAAAAAACACAATATAAGCTTACAAGGAGGTGAACAACATGCCAAACAGTAATTCAAATCAACTTCTAGTACCAGGCGTAAAACAAGCCCTTGACCAAATGAAATATGAAATCGCACAAGAATTCGGTGTTCAACTTGGAGGAGAAGCTTCAGCGCGTGCTAACGGTTCCGTTGGCGGAGAAATTACAAAGCGTTTAGTAGCTCAAGCCCAATCACAAATGAACGGAAATCAATTTAGCTAAAATTATATTTGGTCGGTGGAAAATTCCACCGGCTTTTTCTGTTCTTTAAAAAAGCCGAGGAGATTCCCAAAGCTTGTAGTTGCTAATGAATTTTGCAATACATAAGAGTCAGTGGTAATTTCTAATAACTTACGTTAATGGATAAGCACCGGCGAGCAATTTCGGTTTCTAATAGCTCTAAAAATTCTGGACTTAATTTTAATTTTTTTGCTTCTAAATAAGACTCGATTAAAAGATCGTCAGACATTTTACTCATAAAACCTAGCACCTCCGTTTTTATTAACTAAAATGGAACAATATGTATCTGCTTCTGAGTAAGTTGGTATAACTACTAAAAGGTTCAAAACTGGCGTTTAATAAGTCGTCAATTAGATAAGAATTTCAGATATCTTTCATAAGACTAATTTAACAAATATTGAATTCAAGAACAACTGTTCTGATATCCACAGGTATAAGTGGATAATATGTTAATAAGTTGTTCATAGATGTTAAAAGCTCTTATATATCAGTGTGAATTATGTGTATAAAGTTATCCACATTTATTGAAAAATCGAATTTTGTCGAAACATTTCCTTAAAATTCAATATAAAAAAGGTTCTAAAACACATTTTCTATGAAAAAAATAGAATTATTTTGAGTTTTATCTAAATTAACCCTAATTTAAAATATGTTTTGGATGTAGCCATGAAAAGATTGTTAATATCTAAATGTTTATCCACAACATTCTGTGGATAAGATGTGGATTACGGTTAATTTATTCACTTTTATATAGATATAACGTAATCTAAACTGTGCATAAAGTTATCCACAGTAGTAAATTAACTGTATTTGTCGAAAATTGAGTGTAATAGGACAATCCAATGACAACATATTTTGGAGTAAATCATTAAAAGGAAGTGAATAGTATATCTAATAAAAAGTGTAAAAAATGCAACAAATTAAATGGGAAAGGTACTTGTCCATGTAAATAAAAAGCCATAGCCTCCACAATAATAGTGGGGGCATGACTTTTTATGATTATAATATTCAAGATCTTAATCCATGTTATTCTTTATCTTCAACATCATCTTTTTCGACGTCATTATCTTCAACATTTTCATCGTCTTCAATATTTACATCCACATCTTCTTCTACGGGATTATCATCCAGATTGTCATCATCATTGTTATCGTCCCCGCAAGCTGCTAATAATCCTACTGTTAGAAATGCTGCGGTACCGATTTTCCACCATTTTTGTCCTGTAATTGAATTGATAGCCATACTTATTACCTCCTAAGGTTAAAGTTTACTCTCCGTCTTTATCTTCCTCTTCAAGCTCTTGTTCTACATCCTCTTCCATATTATCATCTACATCAGACTCGTTTTCTCCATCACCGCACCCCGCTAATAAACCTACTGATAGGAATGCAGCTGCACCTATCTTCCACCATTTTTGTCCTGCAATAGAATTTTTAATCATGTTAATTTCCTCCATTTTCTAATTATTTCTTGTGTATTAGTAAGTACTTACCCCAGATGCATTCTGTTGTAAACATCTTCTATGAGATGACACATGCTCGTTATGTTATTAACATATTTGTAACAAAAGGGTCGTTCAAAAAGATACTACCAACATGACTCCAAAAAACTTAAACTTGATAAAATAGCCATAAGAAAAACCAGGCAAAAGCCCGGTCCCAGACTGTAGACAAACTCAATTTTTGGTGCATAGAGTTGTATACTAAAATCGGCAAGGACCACCACTTCGCTTTCCGTGGGCTTGGCTTCAGCCTCCTCGTCACTGCGAAAACATATGCTCCTGCGGGGTCTTCTGCTCAAGCTGTTCCCACAGGAGTCTTCGTGGTGGTCCTTGCCTTATAAACAAATCCTTAAAGATATTTATTATTACTCATAGCAGTTTATAAAAATACTTTTGTCGTCAAGCTGAAACCAGGCAAAAGCCCGGTCCTTTTAAGGTCAAAACTTATTTCTATTGTTTTCGAATGCTTGAAACTTAAAAGCAGTCTCCTTTTTTAAAAATGTGTGCGTTTTTTCTATATCAATACTAAAAACACGATCTTCTGTAATTGAAGGGACAATCCCTCTTATTTCTTCCCACTTGTTCTTTAAAAGAGGAGACATGTGGATATTTCCTCTATATTCAACTCCTTGCACAGCACAAATTGCTTCGATTGCGATGACTTTACGGCTATTTTGAATGATTTGATTGGCATGTCTTGCTCCAATTGTTCCCATGCTTACATGGTCTTCCTGGTTTGCAGAAGAAGGGATAGAGTCAACTGATGCAGGGTGGGCCAAGGTCTTATTTTCAGAAACAAGGCTTGCTGCTGCATATTGTAAAATCATTGCCCCCGATTGTAATCCAGGTTCTGGGCTTAAAAAGGGGGGTAATCCTTCGTTTAAATGTGGATTAACTAATCGTTCGATTCGTCGTTCAGATACATTTGCAAGTTCAGCAATTGCAACCTTTAAGAAATCCATGGCAAATGCAATTGGTTGACCATGAAAGTTCCCCCCTGAAATAATCTCTTTTCCATCTTCTAAAATTAACGGATTATCAGTAGCTGCATTCATTTCAATTTCTAGTTTTTCCTTTACATAACTCAAGACCTGCCAGCTAGCTCCATGAATTTGCGGTATACATCTAATAGAGTAAGCATCTTGAACGCGTTTTTCACCTTGTTTAGTTACTAGTTGACTGCCCTCAAGCCATTGGAGCATTCTTTTCGCAACTTTCACCTGTTCAGGATAGCCTCTTGCTTCATGAATAGCTGGATGGAAAGCATCGGTAATACCATATAGAGCTTCCATTGTCATGGCAGCAATCCATTCACATTGATAGGCAAGTGTTTCAGATTCAAGCCAGTTGATTACTCCTTGAGCGGTCATCGCTTGCGTTCCATTTATCAGCGCAAGACCTTCTTTAGCTTCTAACACAATGGGGCTTATATTATGCTTCTCCCAAACTTTATGAGATGGAATTTGATTGTCACCGTCCCAAACAAATCCTTCTCCTATCAAAACTAAAGCAAGGTGAGAAAGGGGAGCTAAGTCACCGGAAGCTCCAAGAGAACCCTGCTGAGGAATTACAGGATGAATACGGTTGTTTACCATGTATGCTAATCTCTCTAATACCTCTAAACGAATACCAGAGAAGCCTTTAAGTAATGCGTTTAAACGAAGTACTACCATTGCGCGTGATACAACTTCCTCAAAAGGTTCCCCGATGCCACATGCATGGGAACGAATAAGGTGTAATTGCAAGGCGTGAACATCAGATTCGTTTATACTCACATCACTAAATTTTCCAAAACCAGTGTTGATGCCATAGACGGTGTGACCAGCTTCAACAATCTGTTCAACGACCTTGCGACTTTTTACAACATTTTCCTTAGCACAATCATCTATTGTGATTTGTTCATTCTGATATAAAATTGCTCGCATATGCTCTAGGGTAAGTCCGTTTCCTTTTAGGTTAATCAAGATTTTTCACATTCTTTCTAAGTTGTATTATTTGAATGCAGGTAAGCAAAAAAATTAACCTACCACCTTTACTCCTTTTTTCCACACACTATTCACATGATTTACTCCAAACAAATACTGTAATTGCTGGTAATTTGGAACGTTCCAGAGCACAATATCTGCTTGTTTACCTATTTCTAAAGAGCCGACTTTATCCTCCATTTGAATAGCACAGGCTGCATTGTATGTTGCCGCACATAAGCTCTCAGCGGGAGTAAGTCTCATCGAAATACAGGCTAGATTCATCACAAGCGGCATGGAAGTCGTGGGTGAGGAACCAGGATTGCAATCGGTTGAAATCGCAACTGGCACACCAGCATCGATCATTTCGCGACCCCTCGCAGGATTCTCTCGTAAATACAAAGCTGTTGCAGGCAATAGGCATGCGATAACTCCTTGCTTGGCCATTGCAGCAATACCGCTATCTGATGCCTTCAATAAATGCTCTGCAGAAATAGCTCCCACTTCCGCCGCAAGCTCGGCTCCTCCATAAGGTTCAATTTCATCTGCATGAATTTTAGGTACCAATCCAAGAGCCTTCCCAGCCTCTAAAATTCGCTTTGATTGCTCAGGGGTAAAGACGCCTACTTCACAGAAGACATCATTAAACTTAGCGAGCTTTTCACCGGCTACTCTAGGCAGCATATCATTCACTATCAAATCAACGTATTCATCTTCTTTACCTTTAAATTCAGCGGGAACAGCATGTGCCCCCATAAAAGTTGGAACAATATCTATTGAATGTTCTGTCTGCAACCGCTGCATAACACGAAGTTGTTTTATCTCCGTTTCAACATTTAAACCATATCCACTTTTCCCTTCTACAGTAGTAACGCCATGAGCTAAAAAAGAGTCTAGTCTTTTCTTTGTTTGGGCGAAGAGATCTTCCTCAGTTGCTTCTCGTGTCATCCTACTAGTCGCATGGATACCTCCGCCTGCGTTCATAATATCCATATAAGTGGCGCCTTCTAGACGCATTTCAAATTCACGCTCACGACTTCCACCGTATGCGACATGCGTATGAGGATCAACAAGTCCTGGTGTGACAAGTTTTCCAAACGCATCAATAATTTCCGCTTCATCTATACGAGTTGCATACTTTCTTTGCAACTCCTCTGTTGTACCTATAGCTTGAATCAATTCATTTTCTATCCATATACTTCCATCTTCAATGATAGACAGCTTACTCATGGCTTCTTTCGTTCGTGGACCTTTATGCTCGGTAGCCAAGGTAACTAATTGTGATGCATGTTTAATCCATACAGGATTACTCATATGCTTTAGTCCTCCTTTTCCATCATTGGAATATGGACGCCTTTAGCACGAGCTGTCTTTTCTGCCAGCTCATATCCAGCGTCAAAATGACGAACAATTCCCATACCCGGATCTGAAGTGAGGACTCGTTCTAATCTTGCTTCGGCTTCTTTTGTTCCATCAGCCACTATGACCATACCAGCATGAATGGAATATCCCATTCCGACCCCGCCTCCGTGGTGTACGGAAACCCATGTTGCACCACCAACAGCATTTATCATGGCATTTAAAATAGGCCAATCTGCCACTGCATCTGAGCCATCTTTCATCGCCTCTGTTTCGCGATTAGGAGAGGCCACTGATCCTGAATCTAGATGATCTCGTCCAATGACGATGGGAGCACTTAATTCACCAGAGGCAACCATATCATTGATAATTTTCCCAAAGCGTGCTCGTTCACCATAACCTAACCAGCATATTCTGGAAGGAAGTCCTTGGAATTGGATTTTTTCACGAGCCATTTTAATCCAATTGCATAGATGTGTGTTATAGCTAAATTCGCGTAAAATTACTTCATCCGTTTTATATATGTCTTCAGGATCACCAGACAATGCGACCCATCTGAAGGGACCTTTGCCTTCACAAAACTGTGGACGGATATAAGCAGGGACAAATCCAGGGAAGTCAAACGCACGATCAAACCCTTCATCCTTGGCCACCTGGCGTATATTATTGCCATAATCGAATGTTATGGAACCTTTATCCATTAACTCGACCATAGCACGCACATGCACGGTCATAGAGGTCTTAGAGCGCTTTATATAATCGCTAGGATTTTCTTGGCGTAAGAGTATTGCTTCCTCTAGGGACGTTTGAGAAGGAATATAGCCGTTTAATGGATCATGCGCTGAAGTTTGATCGGTCAATACATCTGGTGTAAAACCACGAGTAATCATTTCAGGTAAAATATCCGCAGCATTTCCAACAAGTCCTATGGATAGAGGTTTCCCAGCTAGCTTTGCTTCTTCTGCTAGTTGAATTGCCTCATCTAATGTATGCGCTTTCAAATCTGTGTAGCGTGTTTCGATGCGTCTATCTATTCTCGTTTCATCTACTTCTATAGCAATACATACTCCACCATTCATCGTAACTGCTAATGGTTGCGCTGCCCCCATACCACCTAACCCCGCGGTAAGTGTAATCGTATTCTTTAACGTTCCATTAAAATGCTGTTTAGCAAGTTCAGCAAATGTTTCATAGGTGCCTTGAACAATTCCTTGAGAGCCAATGTAAATCCAACTGCCAGCAGTCATTTGCCCATACATCATCAATCCCTTTTTATCGAGTTCATGAAAATGTTCCCATGTAGCATAGGCAGGCACTAAATTTGAGTTTGCTATCAATACACGTGGTGCATCGATGTGAGATTTAAATACCGCCACAGGTTTTCCCGATTGGACAAGCAATGTTTCATCATTTTCAAGTTCTTTTAAGGAGCGAACTATTGCATCAAATGCTTCCCAGTTACGAGCTGCCTTTCCAATACCACCGTATACAACTAAGTTGTCAGGATACTCTGCTACCTCCGCATCTAAATTGTTCATAAGCATGCGAAGTGCTGCTTCCTGCAGCCAACCTTTCGTATTTAATTTGGTTCCTCTATATCGGATAACCTTATCGTTAGCTTTTCCCATTTAAATACCTCCTCGATTTCTACCTCTATTCTATCTAAATTTTAAAAATATTTAAGGTTTTTTGTGAAAAAAGTAAAAATTTCTCATCTGCTAACGGGGTGCTTTATTAGCATGCTAGAGTACTGTTTAAGTGAAATGAAACTCTTTCCATTATTAAACGTCTGATTATTCAGATATATATATATATAAGGGGGCAATTATTTTGAGAAAAGCGTGGTTATTCTTAATCACCATAAGCTTTTTCGTGTTATTAGCAGCCTGTAGTGGAGACGAAGAGTCAGCTAAGATGAGTTCGGAAGATAGAGCTTCTGACTCGGCAGAATTTAAGTCGGAAGAAGAAAGTGTAGAAGCGGAAGTGGAACAAGAGAGTGCAACAGGGGATATAGAGGCACCTAACACTCGAATGATTATTCATCAGGCTAGAATAAGCACAAATGTAAAAGATTTAGAAAAAGCCCAGCATAATATGGAACAAAAAGTGAAGAAGTATGATGGCTATGTTGTAGAGTCCAATGTGTATTTGGAATCTGATGAAACAAGTAGTGGGAAAATGGTTGTGCGAATTCCTGAAAAGCATTTTGAAACATTTTTGTCTGAAGCAGAGGCAGAAGCTTCCAAAGTTCTAGAAAAAAATGTAACTGGACAGGATGTAACAGAGCAATATGTAGATCTAAGCTCTCGAGTGAAATCTAAACGCGCAGTGGAGGAGCGCTTACTGGCATTTATGAAAGATGCTCAGAAAACAGAGGACCTACTTAAAATTTCCACTGATTTGGCAAAGATTCAAGAGGAAATAGAAGTACTAGTGGGGAAAATAAACTATTTAGAAAACCAAACATCCTTTTCCACTATTGAACTAACTATGCATGAAAAGCGTGTCATTATTCCAGAAATAGAAAACAAAGACTTGAATACATGGGAAAAAACGAAAAAGCAATTTATTACAAGTACAAATTCACTGTTATCGGTAGGCTCGGGAATTATAGTGTTTGTTATCGGTAATTTACCAGTTCTAGTACTTTTAGGAGTTATTATAGTTGTGGTAGTTTGGATTATAAAGAGAAGAAAAGTAAGAGGATAGTAATCATGGAGTTCTGCTATTGAGGATTCCTAGATTCCGAGAAAAAGCAGCGGTTACTTAAAGAATAGGGCATGTCTTTTACCCGTTTTCTTAAAGATCGTAGGGTTTTAAAGAACGAATAATCCTGTGATTTCCGTTTCATGTGGACGCTTTCCTCGGGTGAGGCAGTGCCCACGCGTCCACTTTTCGTTACACTCAACGGCATATCTATGTTTCTATTCTTAAAGGACCGGGCATGTCTTTTACCGATTTTTTTATGTTTATTAACATCTATGTAACTTACACAGTCGGGTAGTAAATTTTCTCTATTAGCTCTTGATGTTAATTTACTTTCGGAAGGAGTATTTTTACATTTATCAACTGGTGCTGTTTCCTGACTGTCTAAGGTTGTACGATGGAAAGCGAATCTACCAAAGCTGAACAATACGAAGAAATTTATAAATCCCTATAGTTCCTAATTTTAGGGAAATGAATTGTTACTTTTGTATATTTTCCTTCTTCTGATTGAATGGACAGTGTATGACCTAACTTTCGTGTTAATTGTTTTGCTAAGTAGAGTCCGATTCCTGTAGATTTAGGCTGATTCCTTCCAGTTAAACCTGTAAAACCTTTTTGAAACACACGACTTAAATCTTCAGTCGCAATGCCTATACCTGAATCTAGTATACTTATTCTTTTTTCCCTATCGTCTTCTTCAAATTGAACAGCAACTTTACCGCCACGTTCTGTATATTTTATGGAGTTTGCAATAATTTGGTCGATAACAAAACCAAGCCATTTACTATCGCTTTGAACAAATTGGGTAGAATCATCCATTTGGAACTGAATTTCTTTATTGATAAACAGCTTGGAGTATTTTTTTACGCTACTCTTTATAATTTGGTTTGCCGTTACTTCTGTAATGAAATAATCCGTAGAGAACGAATCGATACGGGAATAGTAAAGTGCTTGTTCAACGTAATTATCAATTTTGTCTAACTCATCCTCGAATTTATCGATAAGATAGTCCGTTGTCTTGTTCTCGCTATTTTCCATTAACAAACGGCTTGCCGCTATCGGTAGCTTTACTTCATGTATCCACGATAGGATAAACTCTTGTTGATCCTTTTTTTCGTCGTTTAGATGTTGTAATTGGTTTCTATTGTCTTGATGAATTTTTTTCAATAATTCTAGGAAACGTTTTTGCTGATTGGTTTGCACTTCAGGGAATAGGATGGCAAACTGTTCTTCTACATTTTCAATCGTTTCTACTAGCCCCTTGAAAAACGCTTTACGATAGAAATAACCAATCGTTATATACAGGCAAACAAAAATGAGACAGCTAATATTAATATAAAGAACATTGCTTAAAATATTTTGATCATTTTCACTAAACAACATAACCATTGATATAAACAGCATTAGGCATGTATAAAAAAGTAAAAAGTATCGTTTGTCCCTCACATATTCTGAAACGCTCATTGGATGATATATCCTTCCCCTTTTTTAGTTGTTATAAAATCATCTTTTCCAAGCTCCATTAGCTTTTTTCGAAGTCGATTAATATTCACGGTTAACGTATTATCGTCTACAAAATTTTCGTCTTTCCATAGACTTCGCATCAGTTTATGGCGACTGACAATTGTCCCTTTGTGCTGAATAAGCATTTTTAATATAGTAAATTCTGTTTTTGTCAGAGAAGTTTTAGCCGTATCGTATGATACATCCCAATCGTCAAGGTTTAATATTACCCCACCATGTTCCAATACACTCTGTTGCGAATCCAAATAGGAGTATGTTCGGCGAAGGAGCGCGTTAATTTTAGCAGAAAGTACATCCGTATCAAACGGCTTCTGGATGAAATCATCTCCCCCCATGTTCATCGCCATGATCATATCCATTGGACTAGTTCGAGACGAAATGAAGATAATTGGCACCTTTGAAACTTCTCTTATTTTATTGCACCAAAAGTAGCCGTCAAACGTAGGCAAATTAATGTCTAATAAAACCAAGTGAGGACTTTCAGATATAAATAGCTGTAAAATATTATCAAATGTTTCTACCTTTACTATAGTGTGTCCCCATTTTTCAATCGTTTCTCCTAATAGATTTCGTATTGTTACTTCGTCTTCCACTATCATTAATTTCATTGTAGTACCTCCGTAATTTAATATTGATTTAATAGTAACGAAAAGTAGAAGTAAATAGTATCGTCATGACGAAATTGTAAGATAGCCTATGGATACTGTAAGTTTGCATTATAGTAGCTTATTATAAAATGAAATCAGAAACAAATGTTGAAAGTGCGGAGGGGAGAGCGGAATATTGAAACAGATAGTTGAAGCAAGGAAAATAAAAAAAACATACGGAGCAAGAGGAAATCTATTTACTGCTTTGGATGAAATAGATCTAACTGTACAGGAAGGTGAATTTGTTGGAATCATGGGTCCCTCAGGAGCAGGTAAATCCACGCTATTAAATGTGCTAGCTACAATTGATGAACCAACCTCTGGAGAAATTACAATTGATGGATTTACTATTTTAAATATGAATGAGGAGCAATTATCCAACTTTAGAAGAGATAAGTTAGGATTCATCTTTCAGGATTACAATTTGCTAGACACGTTAACGGTTAAAGAGAATATTTTACTTCCGTTAGCATTAGCAAAAATAGATGTTATCAAACTGGAGGAACGGGTTGAAGCGGTAGCGGAAAAGTTTGGAATTACCGCAATTTTAGATAAGTATCCATATCAAATTTCAGGGGGACAAAAACAGAGAACCGCTGCTTCTCGTGCCATTGTTACGAAACCAAGCTTATTGTTAGCAGATGAACCAACAGGCGCATTGGATTCCAAGTCAGCAACTGATTTACTGGAAAGCTTGAAGGAATTAAGCGAGCAGGAACAAGCAACAATTCTAATGGTTACTCATGATGCCTATGCGGCAAGTTATTGTGGGCGTGTAATATTTATTAAAGACGGTAAGTTATTTACAGAGCTTGTAAAAGGGAAGTCATCACGAAAAGAATTTTTTCAAAAAGTGTTAGATGTGCTATCCGCACTTGGAGGCGGGACAAATGACATTATTTGATTTGGCGAAGAAAAATATTCAAGGGAACTTCAGTAATTACTTGGTTTACTTCGTATCAATGGTTTTTAGTATAATCATTTATTTTACATTTGTATCCCTCCAATACAATGAAAAAATACAACAAAGTATTTTATTATCAAATACGATGAACTTTTTATTTATGGCATCCTCTCTATTGCTATTATTGTTTGTCGCTGTATTTATTCTCTATTCGAATTCCTTTTTTACACGAAATCGCAAAAGAGAAGTTGGGTTATACTCCTTGCTAGGGTTAAAAAAGAAAACAATCGGAAAAATGCTTTTTTATGAAAATTTTCTAATGGGTATGTTGGCTCTAGTTGTTGGAATCATATTCGGAACACTGCTCTCTAAGCTATTTACTATGATTTTAGTCAAACTAATGGGATCTAGTGCAGAGATTGAGTTTGGGATATCCATAGAAGCGATTGGTCAAACAATTTTAGTGTTTTTGATAATTATCATCATCACTTCTATTCAAGGATATCGGTTGATCTATCGTTTTAAATTGATCGAGCTGTTTCATGCAGCGAAAAAAGGAGAGCTGACACCGAAAGTATCCATTGGCTCTACAGTTCTTGGGCTATTATTGTTGATAGTTAGTTACTGGCTTATTTTAAGATCCTTCCCGGAAGAATTAACGGAAGGATACATATTGGCCAATTATGGAATTGCGTTAGTCTCTATGGTGATTGGAACACATTTGTTTTTCAGTTCCGTTGTTATCTCTCTCTTAAAATTGTACAAACGAAATAAGGCACGTTACTACAAAGGGACGAACTTAATAGGTACATCTCAGTTATTACATCGAATTCAAGGCAATGCACGTACATTTACAATGATTGCATTATTAAGTGCAGTGACAATCAGTCTCTTTGGAGCAGCTTATAGTGGATACTATGGGAATGAAAAGAATTCCTTTGAAATGGTACCTTTTAGCTATTCCCACCAGTCAAAAGGAGATGAGTTCGACGATCAAATAGAAAGTCTTATACAGGCTGATAAAGAACATCCGATAACTGCTCAAGTGGAACTTCCTATTGTGGAGGTAGAAGGACAACTGACTTTTACATTTAGCTATGAAGTTACCGCCATGAAGTTGGTCCCTGTGAAAGCATATAATGAAGTGGTAAAAGCGTTACAGACAGGTAAGGTCTTGTCCTTATCAGAAGATGAAGCTATAGCCATTAAGCCAAGGCTAACAGAGTATAATTCCTCTCTTTTTAAAGGTGAACAATTGCTCCTTTCAGACGAAATGCATGAGCTTACATTTGTAGACATGCTAGAAGGTAGTGTGTTGCCCTTTGATTATCCAGATTTTTATATCATTGTGAGTGACGAATTTTTTACGGAAATCGCAAACGATATCAAGCCTAAATTATATAAGGTATATGAAGTAGAAGGGGAAAAATCGACTGCAGTAACCTCTGAGAAAATCAATCAATTGGTTGGTAAGGAAGATTTTCAGGTGTATCCATCATTTTATACTGAATATAAGGAAGGAAAAGAAGGTAATGCGCTAACTCTATTCATTTTTGGTTTTCTTGGCCTTGTATTTTTAGCTGCAACAGGAAGTATTATATATTTTAAACAGTTAACAGAAGCCAATGAAACAAAAACAAGCTATGAAATCCTACGGAAAATAGGTGTAAATAAAAGAGCGGTTCGTAACACCATTCATATGCAAACTCTATTTGTATTTGGATTGCCACTAACGGTTGGCATCGTTCATAGTAGTGTAATATTAAATTTTATAAGTAACTTTATATCCGATCTTATTGGAGCAAATGTAATAGTTCCAATCGTGACTGCAATGGCTGCCTTTATAGTGATATATATCGGATATTATATTCTAACAGTCCACACATACAATAAAATAGCGAACAAATAATAATGAAAGCATCTCTGGATTTCTCAAGGGATGCTTTATTCGTGTAAAGAAAAAGGTATCATAATTTCTAAAACTTCATACTATGTATAAATAACTCCCATGAATGGAGGGAAACATGGACATTTTAAACAAAGTAAGAAATTATCGAGAAGAAGAGAACCAGCTCAAGTGGGAAGGTACGTTTGAAGAATTTTTAGCGATTGTGAAGGAACGTCCAGAGGTTGCCCAAACGGCACATGCACGGGTTTATAGCATGATAAAAAATGCTGGACTTACTGAACAAGATAACAAAAAACAATATACTTTTTTTGAAAATGAGATTTTCGGATTAGAAGAATCATTAGAGCGATTAGTAGAAGAATATTTCCATCCTGCAGCCAGAAGGTTAGATGTACGAAAACGAATTTTGTTATTGATGGGGCCGGTAAGTGGAGGGAAGTCGACTATTGTAACACTACTTAAACGAGGATTTGAACAATATTCTCGCACAGACGAAGGTGCGGTATACGCTATAAAAGGTTGTCCAATGCATGAAGATCCACTGCATTTAATCCCACAGCATTTACGAGAAGATTTCTTTGCTGAATATGGAATTCGTATTGAAGGTAGTTTGTCACCTTTAAACTCGATGAGGCTTGAGAAAGAGTACGGTGGTCGAGTCGAGGATGTAATAGTGGAGCGTATTTTCTTTTCAGAAGACAAACGAGTAGGTATTGGGACGTTCACACCTTCCGATCCTAAATCTCAAGATATCGCTGACTTAACGGGTTCTATAGACTTCTCTACAATAGCGGAATATGGCTCAGAATCAGATCCTCGTGCTTACCGTTTTGATGGAGAGTTGAATAAGGCAAATCGTGGAATGATGGAGTTCCAAGAAATGTTGAAACTGGATGAGAAATTTCTTTGGCATTTATTATCATTAACACAGGAAGGAAATTTTAAGGCAGGCCGCTTTGCATTAATCAGTGCAGATGAATTGATCGTAGCCCATACTAATGAAACAGAGTACCGGTCATTTATAGCCAATAAAAAGAATGAAGCATTACATTCTCGTATTATTGTTATGCCAATTCCTTATAATCTAAAGGTAAGTCAGGAAGAACGCATTTATGAAAAGATGATTAGGGAAAGTGATATGACACATGTGCATATTGCTCCACATGCATTAAGGGCGGCCGCATTTTTCTCCGTACTAACGCGACTTGAGATACCCAAAAAATCAGGAATAGATCTCGTCAAAAAAATGCGACTATATGATGGCGAAAATGTGGAAGGCTTTAATGACATCGATGTGGAGGAATTGAAGAAAGAGTCCCAAAATGAAGGAATGAATGGAATTGATCCACGTTATGTGATCAACCGTATTTCCTCTGCGATAATTCGAAAGGAAGTTCCGTCGATTAATGCGCTAGACGTGTTACGTTCTTTAAAAGAGGGGCTTGATCAGCATGCATCCATCTCAGATGAAGACAAAGAAAAATACATGAATTATATAGCGATTGCTCGCAAAGAATACGATGAAATTGCAAAGAAAGAAGTACAAAAAGCGTTTGTTTACTCATATGAAGAGTCCGCAATTACATTGATGAATAACTATTTGGATAACGTCGAGGCATTTTGCAATAAAAACAAAATGAGAGATCCATTGACTGGTGAAGAGATGAACCCAGATGAGAAACTGATGCGCTCCATTGAGGAACAAATTGGCATTTCTGAAAATGCGAAAAAAGCATTCCGTGAAGAAATACTCATCCGATTATCGGCATACGCAAGAAAAGGAAAACGTTTTGAATATAATTCGCATGAGCGCCTACGTGAAGCCATCCAGAAGAAATTATTTGCAGATTTAAAGGATGTCGTGAAAATAACAACTTCAGCGAAGACACCAGATGAAGCCCATCTGAAAAAAGTAAATGAAGTTGTGGCAAGATTAATAGACGAACATGGATACAACTCCACGTCAGCCAATGAACTATTGAAATATGTTGGTAGTTTACTTAATCGCTAGACGCAGACGAAGGATAAATAACAAAGAGGAAACTAATAAGGAATAATAGTTTTTTGGAGAATAGGATCTTTTTAGTGATACTACTGATTTACGTTTCAGGTAGACACTTTCCGAGGGGTGAGCGATGAGCGATCACCGTCGATTGCGCGTCGCTGTGATAGCTCATCTGTCTCCCTCATCCCGCCGGAGTCGCTAACTGTAACGAATGTCAATATAATGTGTAGTACTAAATATTAAGAGTTAGCAAAGACTATCGCTAAGACGATAATATTAGTCAAAGTTATTTAGGGATAGAACCGTCTGCCCAAATACTATTTTACAATGAAAGAAGAAAGTGGATTTTCTTGTATCTGAGCCCATTTCATTTTTACTTATTTGAAGATAGAACATGTATATTTGAGTCGATTTCATAATTACTTGTTTCATTTAAAAATACGAATGTTTACTTAATATCGAATATATTATTCGTTTTTTTAAAAGCAATCCTGTTGATTGGAGTGGCAGGCGGCGACTCCAGCGGGAACAGCGCGAGCTGAAAGCCCCGTAGGGAAGACATTGGTCAAACTCTGCTTGACCAATGTCTTTGCGACGAGTAACCGCAGGAGCATATGTTTTCGTAGTGACGAGGAGATTGAAGCCGTGCCCGCGGAAAGCGTCCGCCTAGAGCGGAAATCAGCGTTGTTCGGATTTAACTATATAATATTCTTTATGAAATTGATTCTTTTAGGTGGTTTTATATCCAACTATTCATTTTATATAAAGTGGACCTAGTTGATTGGAAAGCAGAGTGGCGACACTAGTGGGAACAGCGCGAGCGGAAGACCCTGTACTGAGCGGTAGCGAAAATCTTTTTTGCGCAGGAGCAAGCGAAGCGACTGAAGCCGTGACCACGGAAAGCGTCCGCCCTTCGCTACAATCAACGGCATATCTACGTTTCTGTTCTTAAAGGACCAGGCATGTCTTTTACCCAACTATTCTTCTTCTTTTAAAAAAGGCAATTCCAAAACCGATTATTCGGTATTTGGATGCCTTTTTTCTTATCAGTTTATTTTTCGTTTACATCTGCAATAAGAATGACAAACGGGCATATGATAAAAAATAGGTAGGTGTTGAGAAAAATGGAGAATAAAGAAGCAAAACAATTTGTCGTTTCTCAGGAAAACTGGTCTTTGCATCGAAAGGGACACCAAGACCAACAGCGGCATATGGAGAAAGTAAAGGAAGCGATTCAAAACAACTTGCCCGATTTAATCAGTGAAGAAAATATCATTATGTCTAATGGACGAGAAGTCATTAAAATCCCGATTCGCTCACTAGATGAATATAAAATTAGGTATAACTATGATTCATCAAAGCATGTTGGGCAAGGTGATGGGGATAGTCAAGTAGGAGATGTTATTGCAAAAGGTTCAGGTGATGAACAAGGAAAAGCAGGGCAAGGGAAACAAGCTGGTGATCAAGCAGGTCAAGATTACTATGAAGCAGAGATATCTATTGGAGAAATAGAGACAGAGCTTTTCAACCAAATGGAGCTCCCTAATTTAGAAGAAAAGGAACAGGCAGAAATTACAACCGAACATATTACGTTCAATGATATACGAAAAAAAGGTCTAATGGGCAATATTGATAAAAAGCGAACTATCATGACCGCTATTAAGCGAAATGCAATGAAAGGGAAGGCAGAGATAATGCCTATTCACCAAGATGACTTGCGCTTTAAAACATGGGATGAAGTAGTAAAACCAGAGTCAAAAGCGGTAGTTTTAGCGATGATGGATACAAGTGGATCGATGGGGAATTTTGAAAAGTATTGTGCAAGAAGCTTTTTCTTCTGGATGACAAGGTTTTTACGCTCCCAGTATGAAACGGTGGAAATTGAATTTATTGCCCACCATACAGAAGCAAAGGTTGTAACGGAAGAAGCGTTTTTTTCAAAAGGAGAAAGTGGTGGTACGATTTGCTCCTCGGCATACATGAAAGCACTAGAGCTTATTCAAGAGAAGTATAGTCCCTCTCGTTATAATATATATCCTGTTCATTTTTCGGATGGTGAAAATATGACGAGTGATAATGCCAAGTGTATTCAACTAGTGAACGAACTAATGGAAGTATCCAGTATTTTTGGCTACGGTGAGGTAAACGCCCATAGTAGATATTCCACATTAATGAACACCTATAAAAAAATTGAAAATCCAAAGTTTAGGTACTATGTATTGAAAGAAAATCAAGACGTTTATGAAGCACTGAAGAGTATTTTTCAAAAGGGAGTCAAGTAATGGAGAGAAAACTACAACATGCCATTGGGGAAATTACCGAAATTGCCACAGCATTCGGCCTCGATACGTATCCGATGAGGTACGAAATATGCCCCGCGGATATCATTTATACATTCGGTGCGTACGGCATGCCTACACGTTTTGCCCATTGGAGTTTTGGAAAACAATTTCATAAGATGAAAATGCAATATGATTTTGGACTAAGCCAAATTTATGAATTAGTAATTAATTCAGATCCTTGCTATGCATTTTTATTGGACACAAATAGTCTTATACAAAATAAGCTTATTATTGCACATGTACTCGCTCATTGTGACTTCTTCAAACATAATGTTCGTTTCTCGAATACACGAAGAGATATGGTGGAAAGTATGACAGCGACCGCCGAACGAATTGCAGCATATGAAATGCTTTATGGAAAAGAAGAGGTTGAAAGCTTTTTAGACGCCGTATTAGCTATCCAAGAGCACATCGACCCATCCATTATGAGACCTAAATTACCAGTTTATGAGGATGAGGGAGAAGAAGAGGTCGTAAAAAAAACAGATTATGATGATTTATGGAATTTGGATAGTCGAGAAAATAAAACAAGATTGGTTCTTCCTAATAGAAAAAAATTTCCTCCAAAACCCGAAAAAGACCTACTCCTTTTTATAGAGGAATACAGCAGTGAGTTAGAGGAGTGGCAACGAGATATTTTAACAATGATGCGAGAGGAAATGCTCTATTTTTGGCCACAATTGGAAACAAAAATTATGAACGAGGGCTGGGCTTCCTATTGGCACCAACGAATACTAAGAGAAATGGATTTAACGAGTGATGAAACAATCGAATTTGCCAAATTGAATGCGAATGTCGTTCAACCTTCCAAAACTGGCATTAATCCATATTATTTAGGTGTGAAAATTTTCGAGGATATAGAATTGAGATATAATAATCCAACAAAAGAAATGAAGGAGTTAGGAATTGAACCTAATTCCGGCAGAGAAAAAATGTTTGAAGTAAGAGAAATAGAATCAGACATTTCTTTTATTCGAAATTACTTAACTAAGGACTTAGTAAAAAAGGAAGACTTATATTTATTTGAGAAAAAGAATGGCAACTATGAAATAACAGATAAGGATTATGAAAATGTCCGTGATCAGCTCGTGTCGATGCGAGTGAATGGAAGCTTTCCTTATATTGTAGTAGAAAATGGGGACTATATGAGGCTTGGAGAGTTGTATTTACATCATGGCTATGAAGGTACAGAACTAGACCCTCACTATTTGGAAAATGTTCTCCCATATATTCATCAATTATGGGGGCGAACAATTCATATGGAAACTGTAGTAGATGGAAAACAGGTTTTATATACATTTGATGGAAAAAAAGTATCTAAAATGAATATGTAAGATAAAAACGAGATTCTCTATATAGAGAATCTCGTTTTTATAAGAAAAATTTTAAAATCAGAAGGCTGCTTTCTGCAAAGGGTCTGCGATTCTCCACTTGGACGCAATATTCACGTTAGAGAAGGGTGCTTTGCATTTTTATTTCAAGTTTTCGTTCAAGATGCTATTCTCTAATACAGAAAATTTATCTCCATACACTTTTGTAATATGCACTTCTCCCCATGTACAGAGCGCACTTAATATACTTTCAAGGCTTGAACCATATTCGCTCAGTTCATATTCTACTTTGGGTGGTACTTGGTTATAGACAATTCTGTTTATAACACCATCTTCCTCTAATTCTCTTAGTTGTTGTGTCAACATCTTCTGAGTGATGTCTGGCATAAGTCTTTTCAATTCACTCGTTCGCTTTTTTCCGTGTGTTAAATGACATAATATGACACATTTCCACTTACCACCAATAACTTCCAATGTTGCTTCTACAGATATATTATACTTCTTTTGTTTCATACTATTTCTCCTTTTATAGGTACTAAAAAGTATCTATATAACTTTATGGTGCCTATATTACTTTAAAGTGCGTACTTTTCTTTTGGGTGACTATGAACCATAATAACATTTGCCGGCAGAATTACAATATGTTTTGGTCTCATGGACTATATTTATACAGAATTCGAAAGAAAGGTCGAGAAATAATGACTTCAGATAAAAAAAGAAGTAATTTTGCATTACTAGCATTAGCAGTAAGCGCATTTGCAATAGGAACGACAGAATTTGTTAGTGTTGGATTGTTACCGCTAATATCAAACGATTTGGATATATCACTAACTACAGCTGGACTAACCGTTTCCTTATATGCGCTAGGTGTAACAATAGGTGCACCAGTATTAACATCACTTACTTCTAGGATGCCACGTAAATCCTTACTACTATGGATAATGATAGTTTTTATTATAGGTAATGGAATTGCTGCTGGAGCAACTAGTGTAACAGTGCTTTTAATTGCACGTATCATTTCTGCATTTTCACATGGTGTTTTTATGTCCATCGGTTCGACAATAGCTGCTGACTTAGTGCCAGAAGATAAAAGAGCAAGTGCAATTTCTATAATGTTTACAGGATTAACCGTGGCAACTATTACAGGTGTCCCTTTTGGTACTTTCCTTGGGCAACAGTTCGGTTGGCGTTTCGCTTTTGTGGCAATTGTCGTTATAGGAATAGTAGGATTTATAGCAAATAGCATACTTATTCCATCTGATTTACGGAAAGGCACACGGACCTCGTTAAAAGATCAAGTAAAGCTTGTTACAAATGGTAGATTATTATTGGTTTTAATAATTACAGCACTTGGTTATGGAGGGACATTTGTCGTGTTCACGTATTTATCACCATTACTACAGTCTGTAACGGGATTCAAACAAGGAACTATCGCAGTAATTTTACTTATTTATGGGATTGCAATTGCAATTGGAAATATGATTGGCGGGAAGCTTTCGGATAAAAACCCGATTGGCTCACTCTTTTATATGTTTATAATACAAGCAATTGTACTGTTTCTATTAACATTTACAGCTCCTTTTAAAGTAGCAGGGTTAATAACCATCATTTTAATGGGGTTATTTGCATTTATGAATGTTCCAGGACTGCAAGTATATGTAGTAATGCTAGCAGAGCGATTTGTACCAAGTGCAGTTGACGTTGCTTCTGCAATGAATATAGCTGCTTTTAACGCTGGTATTGCGGTTGGATCTTATTTAGGAGGATTTGTTGCTGCTTCTCTCGGCCTCATCCACACTGCTTGGATTGGAGCGATAATGGTTATGCTTGCAGCTATCTTAACCGGTATTAGTCGAATGCTAGAGAGAAAAGACCAACACAATAATTAATATTGGAGGAATTAAAAATGAAAAATTTAAAATCTACAAAAACATTACACAATGGTGTAGAAATGCCTTTGTTAGGACTCGGGGTATTTAGAGTTGAGGATGGACAAGAATTAATAGACGCAGTGAAAATTGCTATTAAACATGGATACCGTAGCTTCGATACAGCAGCCATTTATGGAAATGAAGTCGGAGTGGGACAAGGAATCCGAAAAGGTATAGAAGAAGGAAATGTTGCTAGAGAGGAGCTTTTTATAACCTCGAAAGTATGGAACTCCGAGTTGGGTTATGAAGAAACGATTGCTGCCTATGAAGAAAGCTTGGCAAAACTTGGTCTAGAATATTTAGATTTATACTTAATTCATTGGCCGGTAGAAGGCAAATTTAAAGAAGCATGGAAAGCTCTAGAAACACTTTACAAGGAGGGGCGTGTAAAAGCGATTGGTGTAAGTAATTTTCAAATCCACCACCTAGAGGAGTTAATGATGGATGCTGAAATTAATCCTATGGTAAACCAAGTGGAGTATCATCCGCGTTTGATACAAAAAGAGTTACAAAAATTCTGTAAGGAACAAAACATTCAATTAGAGGCGTGGTCTCCATTAATGGCGGGACAGTTGCTTGATAATGAAGAACTTCAAAAAATAGCATCTAGGCATGGAAAGACTGTAGCTCAAGTTATTGTGCGCTGGGACCTCCAAAACGATGTTATTACAATTCCAAAATCTACGATAGAACATCGCATTATAGAAAATACAGAGGTGTTTGATTTTGAGTTAACAAAAGAGGACATGGATCAAATTAATCAATTGAATAAAAATCACCGAGTAGGGCCAGATCCAGATAACTTTGATTTTTAATTTAATATAATTTGCAATAAAAAACGAGATTCTTCCTTTATAGAATCTCGTCTTTTGCATATACAATTATAGTTGATTTAGTTAAACATCTTGCGATTATCCAAGTGGAAATAGCGATTTGAAGTCCTCTACTTGCGGTTTAATAGGTGCATCTAGCGATTTGAAGCAACTAATTTGCGATTTGCAACTATTCGAATTAGTAACCGCCACCGTAACCATCAACAAAAGCAGCTCCCACAATAATAAGCAAAATAAATAACACGACAATCAGAGTAAAACCAGAACCATAACCGTATCCACTAACACCATCATTTCCTGACATATTAATCATCCCTTCTTTCTTTAAGATATTATTAGAGTATTAATAAATTTAAATAATATCAGGGCTTCAAGGTAAAAAAATATTTGGAAATAAATGAACTGTAATTATAGATGTGTAAAATAAAGAAGAATATGCTCAGAGAAAAAACTCTGAGCATATTCTTTATTTTACAATCAACAGCTAATATCAGCGCTGAATTTAAAATTCCTAATTAAGACCCTACAAAATCTCCACCATCTACATGAATCGTTTGGCCGGTCATATAACTGGAATCAGTGGATGCTAAAAATACATAAGATGGTGCATTTTCCGCAGGCTGTCCACGACGACCGATTGGCGTATTTGCACCATGCTTTTTCACTTTCTCTTTATCAAATGTAGCGGGTATAAGTGGCGTCCAAATAGGACCAGGTGCCACTGCGTTTACCCTAATACCTTTTTCGATTAAGTTCAATGCCAAGGAACGCGTGAAGGTGGTTATTGCTCCTTTTGTGGCAGAGTAATCGATTAGCTCAGGTGAACCATTGTAGGCTGTGATAGAAGAAGTATTGATGATAGTATCGCCTTTTTTCATATGTGGAAGTGCAGCTTGGGATAAGTAAAACATGGAAAAAATATTAGTTGAGAAGGTTTCTTGCAATTGGTCTGGTGAGATTGCTAGAAAATCCTGTGTTGGGAACTGCTTACCAGCATTATTAACTAACACATTCAGTTGCCCAAATTCCTGAATCACTTGCTCCACTGCTTGTTGACAGTTTTCATCATCGCTCAAATCGGTTTTGATTGCTAATGCTTTTCCACCATACTTTTCTATAAGCGTTGTAGTTTTTTCTGCATCTTGTTGCTCATTTTCATCTAAATAGACAATAGCAACATTTGCACCTTCCTTAGCAAATGCAACAGAAACTGCGCGTCCTATTCCACTATCTCCACCTGTAACTAAGGCAACTTTTCCAGTTAATTTGCCTGATCCTTTATAATTTTGGTCATCAAAAATAGGCTGTGGAGTCATTTCCTCTTCGATACCTGGTTGCTGTTGCTGTGTTTGACCTAGAACTTTTTTGTCTAGTTCTTCATATTTATCTGCCATTATGAATTCCTCCTTTAACTTGATTGTTACATTTATTCCCTAGATACATAAAAACAAACGTAAAACTCTTCATTTGTCCGAATAGTCCGTTACGTTTCTGGAAATTTATAAGTGGGTATATATAGAAAGAATATACTTATGAAAAGAGAAGAGAGAGAAAATAAATGAAACCAATAATAGGGATCACAACAGAAGTTCTTGAGGATGGATGTTATTTTATGCCGCCAGTTTATGCAAATGCGATTATACAAGCCGGCGGAATTCCAATATTAATCCCTCTAGTACCAGAGGAAGACATAGATGAATTGAGTATACGGTTAGATGGACTTTTTGTTACAGGAGGAGAGGATATTGATCCAGGTTATTACAACGAAGTTCCTCATGTGCACTTAAAGCAGATTACACCCCAATTAGACGAAATGGAATATAAGCTTATTCAAAAAATGTTGGATTTAGATAAACCTTATATTGGGGTATGTCGTGGTTTACATATGTTAAATATTGTACAGGGCGGATCGCTTTACCAATCCATTCATTCACAGCGGGAAGAACCAGTAATGCAACATTTACAAAAGGCAATTCGAACGCATAGATCGCATCCTGTAAAACTGAAAAAGGATAACCGACTTTACGATTTTCTGCAGGAAGAAGAATTTAAAGTAAATTCATTTCATCACCAAGCAGTCAATAAAGTAGGCAGAGGTTTAGAAATAATTGCAAAAGCAGCAGATGGAATCATTGAATGTCTAGAAAGTAAGGACCATAGTTTCGTATTTGGCTTTCAATGGCACCCAGAAGAATTTGCTATTGATGGTGACGAGCCTTCAAAGCGTATTTTTAAAGCCTATATAGATGCAGCTATAGAACGCAAGAATAAATAATACCAATAATTTGCCTCTTGGAGTGTTAAAATAAATAGATAATTCCTAAATATCAGGAGGCAGAGAATATGACTGAAAGTATTTCTTTAGTGGAAGCGTTTAAACAAACTCAGTATCAAGTAGCTGGAAATGGAAAAAGAAATATGCAAGTTATAAAAGAAGTCTTTGAACAGGTAGATGGACAGCAAGAAAGCGATATATACGGAAAAGGACAAATCATTGAGTCTTTTCAAGAGAAAATGGCTACGTATTTAGGAAAAGAGTCTGCCGTATTCTTCCCAAGTGGTACAATGGCTCAACAAATAGCCTTACGAATTTGGTGCGACGAAAAAGGGGTTAAGAAAGTAGCGTACCATCCACTAAGCCATTTAGAAATACATGAAGAAGATGGTTTAAAGGAATTGCATCATATTGATACAGTTTTACTTGGTGATGAAGCAGGCTTAATAGGATTAGAGGATGTCCTGAATTTAGATCAAGATATAGCCTGTCTATTATTAGAACTGCCTCAGCGAGAAATTGGGGGACAGCTCCCTGACTACAAAACTATTGTAGAAATCTCCGAGTATTGTAAAGCAAACGGGATTCGATTGCATTTAGACGGAGCAAGACTTTTTGAAATTCTTCCGTATTATCAGAAATCTGCAGCCGAAATTTGTGGTCTTTTTGATAGTGTGTATATTTCGTTTTATAAAGGAATTGGAGGACTAGCCGGAGCTATTCTTGCAGGAGACAAAGAGTTTACACAACAATCGAAAGTCTGGAAGCGTCGTCATGGTGGAGATTTAATAAGTCTGTATCCGTATATCTTAAGCTCTAGTTATTACTTTGATAAGAGAATATCAAAAATGGAGCTATACTATGAAAATGCAATAGAGTTAGCGATGCTATTTAATTCATGCCCTTCCATCCAAACTAAACCTACTGTTCCCGTATCTAACATGTTCCATGTACACATAACTCGACCAAAGGAGCAGTTAGAAGCAGTACTTAAAGAAGTTTACTACAAAACTGGAGTAGGTTTGACTAGTTATCTCAAAGAGACAAACCAATCTACTTATAGTTTTGAGGTGAGTATTGGAGATCAATACAATTCCATACCAAAAGATAAATTAGAAGAAGTGTTTCAATTACTTCAAGTTAAGCTTAAATAATTGATGAATAAAACCTAATAACTTACACAAGTTATTCTTCATGGAGGTGAAATTTCATGTCGAAGAAAAATAACAGTAACAAGAGTAACTCATTAGACCGTGAAGAATATGGATTCGGATATGATGTCAGTCCAGATGATTTAGATGTCTACGTACAAAACAATAATGCTCAGAAAAAAAATAATAACGAAAATAAAACCAATGCCAATCGCAATAAAAATAATAACGAATGTTAAAAGAATTGAAGTTTTAATAAACCCATATACAAAACGATAGAATTGTTTTGTATATGGTTTTTTTTATTTTTATAAAATATATCATTCTTTAATTTTACTATGAAAACAAAATCAACTTTTGGAGTTCTATTTTTCCCCTTTGTTTCTTACAGTGTAACAACAGCTAGAAAAAAGGGGATGTTCATTTGTTAATAGATGGAGTTTTTTCAGGAGGTGGACTTAAGGGCTTTGCATTGGTTGGTGCCCATCAAGTATTAGAGGAAAAAGGATATAAATTCAAGCGAGTAGCTGGCACTAGTGCAGGAGCGATTCTTGCTAGTTTCATTGCGGCTGGTTTTACTAGTAAAGAAATAGAAGAATTATTGAACGAACTAGATACATTAGCGCTTTTAGATCCTCGGAATACAATTCTGCCATTTCCATTAATGAAGTGGATAAATCTATATTGGCGGCTAGGATTATATCAAGGAAAGGCACTCGAAAACTGGTTTCTAGAAAAGCTTGCTTTGAAAGGAGTATATACCTTTTCAGACATCGAGCAAGGTTCACTAAAGTTAGTAGCTTCAGACCTTACGAACGGTAAAATAATGGTAATTCCTGATGATTTAGAGCGTTATGGGATATCAGCATCTAGTTTTCCGATAGCGCGAGCTCTCCGTATGAGCTGCGGAATCCCATTTTTCTTTGAACCCGTTAAATTAAAAGTTACTTCATCTGATACGATTATTGTCGATGGTGGTGTGTTAAGTAATTTTCCTATGTGGATTTTTGACAATGGTAACAAAGAGAGACCGATACTAGGCTTAAAACTAAGTAGCAAATCAGAAGACAGGGAACCTCGCAAAATAAAAAATGGATTAAATTTATTTGAAGCACTATTCTCAACAATGAAAAATGCCCACGACGAAAGATATATTTCACGGAAAATTGAAAAGAACATAATTTTTATTCCAGTGGAGGATTACGAGGCAACACAGTTTGATTTGAGCGATGAAATAAAACACGAATTACTAGAAAAGGGTAGAAATCGTGCCACTCAATTTTTAAAAACGTGGTAAGTAAAATGTTTAATTCGAGCAGACAAAGGAATAATAAGAAAGAGGATACAATCGAAGGAGAGGATCATTCATGGCAAATAATGCAAAAGAAGAAGCACTAAAAATTTTAGAGAAAAATATGGTTGGTACGATGGCGACAGTACAACAGAATAAACCACATTCCCGATATATGACTTTTTTTAACGATAACCTTACTCTGTATACAGCAACAAGTAAAAAAACACATAAAGCGGAAGAACTTAAGCAAAATCCCAATACACATATACTATTAGGCTATGATGGGCATGGGTTTGGCGACAGCTTTTTAGAAATTGAGGGGACTGTCATCGAATCAGATGATGAAGCAATGAAAGAAAAAGTATGGAACAAAGCGCTAAAAGGTTGGTTTGAAGGTCCTGAAGATCCAGATTTGTTAATCTTAAAAGTTACGCCTACAAAAATCCGAGTGATGAATACAAAAGGAGAAGAACCTCAAGTTGTAGAACTCTAAAGTCCTTCTCTGTATTTCGGAGACCTTTCTGATGTTAAGTTAGGTCTCTTTACTGCTGATTTTAAAAGTATCTAGCATAAGATCACTACTTTCTTCGTTTAATCTCTCTATAATTCTTCTTTTACGATAAAGCATCATTCCAGCCTCAGCAATATCATGGATTGCTGAACGGTTAATAAAAGCCCCAAAAACAAGACCTGCAATTGGAATCATTTGAAATAGCTTTTTCCAGCCAAACTGGTCTCTATAAGACAATACCACTTCACGCCAGCCCTGTATCTCCGATAATACCTCTCGCTTTGTCTCTTCATCTTGTTTGTCAAACTTAGATAGCTGAGATAAAATAGCTTGTTTTCCGACAATATCTGAGGAAATAAATTGAAGAGATTTGATAATAAATAATCTTTCCTTTTTGTCATTCGGATCATAACCATAACAAATGGCAATATCCTGTAACGTTTTCAGCTGTAGACCTAATAGGAAAGGGATATCAATGGATAATGTAAAGATACCTCCAATACCTGTCCCGGCACCTTGAACGGTAGCTAGGTTTTTTCTATTTTTCGCTATTCCTGTTACTGCATTGTCCATAGTAGCAATGGGTAATCGGTTGACTTCTTCTATATTTTCAATTCCCATGGTTGGATAATATGATCTGATCTTCGATGTTGAACTTAAATAGCTGCCACCTGTTTGGACATATTGTCCAAGCTCATCGATTAACGATCCCATTTTTGATTGAATAAATTTTGGAGTCCATTTATCCATTATTTTAAAAGGCAATCTACCGATTTTCTCCCAAAACCATAGGTCACCCTGATCTTTCTCCCAAGCTTCTACTTTTATTAACTCAGTATGTAACCATTCTTGTGAATCTAACATCATTAAATCACCTCTTTTTACTAATACGTCCATTCATCAAAATAGTTTCATTCTATCATTTTCTACTGTTTAAAATACATAATTAATGAAAGGGGTGGCAAACTAAGGAAATCTTTAAGTAGGAGAGTGGTTCTTGTGAAAATAGGGAGGTTAGTGCGTGCCACTTTAAGTGGTACATCCCAAAAGAAAACGACAAAAATAGAGCACGAAGAACCAACAAATGAACTAAAGGACCAAGTTACAGAAAGACTGGAAAATATTAGAAAACAGACATCTGAGATAGATGATATTATGTTTAAAAAAATTGCTACAGATGAAGGTGTAGTTACAGTTATATATTCTAATTCATTAGTAGAAAAGATGACGATACAAACGATGGTTTTCATTCCTCTCACAAACTAAATCCATCAGATACATCAGGTTTCAGATTCTATTGAGGATACGGATATACAAGAGATAACTAAAAAGGTGATCACTGGACAAACCATTTTGTTTTTTCACAAGACCTTTCAATTACTTAGTATTGATACATACAGCGCACCAACCCGTTCTATCACAAACACAGAGGTAGAATCTACCGTAATAGGTCCGCAGGATGCTTTTACAGAATCGTTGGAAACGAATATCTCTTTAGTAAAGAGACGTATTAAAAGTCCGATGCTGAAAAATGAAACATTTACAATAGGAACTGAAACGGATACAAAAATTTCCGTAGTTTATATGGATGGCATTGTAAACAAAGATAACCTAGAAGTTTTGAAAGAAAGAATTGAAAAGTTAGATCACCCGGCTTATACGGATGTCACAATTCTCAAACAACTTATAGAGGATAATCCTCTATCTCCTTTTCCGCAGTACTATTTAACGGTGCGTCCAGATACAGTAAGTGGCTATTTGCATGATGGAAGAATTGTCGTTTTTATGGAAAATAGTTCTGCTGTAATGATTTGCCCAGTCACTTTTTTGGAAATGTTCATGTCTGTAGAGGATTATTATAATCGCTGGACAACGGCTTCCTTACTAAGAATGCTTCGATTTTTTGGGTTCTTTTTAACAATCACAATCACTCCATTGTACGTATCAGCTTTGACATTTCATCCAGAAATTCTCCCTTATGAGCTTCTACTAAACCTACAGGAATCTAGAGCTAAGGTGCCGTTTCCACCCCTATTTGAAGTGTTATTTATCGAACTCATTATTGAAGTACTAAGGGAAGCAGGATCTCGAATGCCGGCTAAAGTAGGGCAAACAATAGGTATCGTAGGAGGTATTGTAATTGGAACTGCAGCTGTTGAGGCGGGACTGATTAGTAATATCTTGGTTGTACTTGTTGCTACATCCGCATTACTTTCCTTTTTACCACCTATCTTCTTAGTTAGTAATACTAGCAGGTTTGTACGATATATTTTCATTATTTCTGCCGGATTGTTTGGCTTGTTTGGGCAAATGATTGCTTTTACTTGGTTAATGGTCCATCTACTAAGAATTGATTCCCTAGGAAAGCCTTATATGAGTCCTGTTATTCCTAGAAAGGCAACGGATTTATTGAATGGCATCATTAGATTTCCGACTAAGTATTTGACTAAGAAATCGGGGATTTCCAAATCGCCCAAGAAATAATATTTTAAACGGAGGAGGGAGAACTTGAGTCCAAAGAACTTAAAAGTCCTAGGCGTATACCACGTAATTTTTTTAGTGCAAAATACAATGGTTGGAACTGGGCTTCTCTCCGCTCCTCAAAGATTAAGTGTTTTAGGCTATAGTCAGGTCCTGATGCCAATCTATTTTGGAATCATAGCAACTATAACTATATGGCCTATGGTTTGGATTTGTTCTCAGTATAAAGGGGATAACTTGTTTCGTATCAATGAAATACTATTAGGAAAGTGGATGGGTAAGGGTATTAATGTCTTAATAGTTCTCCATTTTACCTTGTTGATTTCTGCTGTCGTTAGTAATTATATGAATCTGATACAAAGCACTGCGTTACCTGAACAAACTACTACTGTAACCATAATATTAGTGCTTCTACTTCTTACTTATATTGTGAACGGTGGTATTAAAACAATTGCACGATTCTGCACGTTAACTTTTTTTTTAGCAATGCCGATGGTGTACTTTTTAAGATGGGGCATTGAAAAAGGTGATCTAAGTCATATATTTCCTTTGTTTAACTTTACTTCAAAGGAGTTTTTCAAAGCTATGCAGCAAGGCTATTTATCAATTCTTGGCTATGAATTAATTATGTTTTATTTTCCATATATAATTGATCAAAAAAAGGCATTTAAACATGCCATGATTGGAATATGGATTACAATTTCTTTAGTATTTATTACAACATTGGTGAGTGTGATGTATTACTCAGAATGGCAGTTAGAGCATGTTGAATTCTCGGTACTGCACCTATTTAAAGCAGGTGAGTTCTCTTTTGTAGAACGAATCGATATCATGGGTATTACGTTTTGGGTTTCTTTAATACTAACGACGGCATCGGTATACTTGTGGAGCGCAAGAAAGGGATTGGATTCCATTAGATCCAAAAAAAGTAGATACCATGTATACTTTATTGCAGCGGCAATTTTTGGGGTTATAATGCTCCCAGTTAACCGTGAATTTCAACAGAAGCTTTTTGATGCAAGTATTTATATAGAATATATAGTAATCCTATGGCCGATTTTTTTATGCCTAATACATTTAGTAAGAAAAAAGCAGGTGAAATCAAAATGAAGAAGAGTATCATACTATTCGTTTTAACGATATTGTTAACCGGTTGCTCCGATAAAGAGCTGAAAGTGCCTTTAGAAGATATTGGAATGGTTAGTACACTCTCATTTGACTATATTGATGAAGAAATGATGAAATTAACCGTTGCAATACCACAATTTTCACCGGAGGCTAAAGAGAATACGCAACTCTTCTCGGTGACTACTGATATGATTTCTAAAGGGATTGTTGAGATCGAAATGCAATCGGACAAAAAAATTGTTTTAAATCAGCTAAGGGTAGTGCTTTTCAATGAGGAATTTGCAAAGCATGGAAGAATGAGGAAAGTGATACGACATTTATATCGGGATTCATCAGTTGGCAATAAGGTACTAATTGCAATAGTAAAGGAAAATGGAGAAGAAGTGTTAAAGGCCGATTATCCTGACAAACCTAATGTCAATTTATATATTAATGATCTATTACAGCCTAGTATTAATACTGCCTTCAACCCAAACACGAATATTCATGACTTTATATATACTCAAACGAGTACAGTTCATGATTCTATTGTTCCGATAGTTGATAAAAAAAATGGGATAATTAAAATAGAAGAGGTTGCTATTTTCAAGGGGAAAGAAATGATAGAAAGTATACCACATGATGAAGCCCTTATTATACAAGCACTACAGGGGAGAAAAAACCTAGCACCGCTAGCTTTAGACCTTGGAGATGGAGAAGAAGATAAGCTTGTATTGGATTTAATCAGTAATAAGGTAAAGATGAAAAGTAACAAAAATATGGAAGCACCAAAGTTATCTATTACTTTAAAAATGGAAGGAACTCTTGTAGATTATGTAGGATATAGAGTTGGTGAACTAGAAAGTATGGAAAAATTATCTGAATTGGAAGAGGATATAGATAAGCATACCTCCAAGCAGGTCGAAGAATTTCTAGATAAGTTGAAAGAATTAGAAGTAGACCCCATTGGTTTAGCGGAAGAATTTCGGAAACATTATCATGGTAGATGGGATAAAGAGAAAACAATTGATATTATTAGTAAATTACAGGTAGATGTTAAAGTAGAAACTTCTATTATCAGTACAGGTAATCTAAAGTAAATCGTTAGATTCGGAATTATGATAACAATCAAGTTCAATTTTGGCGTGAATAAAGAAGACATGATAGCGTTTACATTTTGTTGAATACTAAATGTAAACGCTTTAATATGGTAAACAACAATAACTTAATAATTTAAATAGGGGGACAGAGAAAATGAGTACAGAACAACAAGAACAATCTGCGTTCAAAGTTAGAGTACAGCGATTTGGTAGCTTTTTAAGTGGTATGATTATGCCAAATATCGGTGCGTTCATAGCATGGGGTCTTATTACAGCATTATTTATAGAGACAGGATGGTGGCCACGTGCGGATTTTGCAGAGCTAGTCGGTCCAATGATCAACTATTTACTGCCAATCCTAATTGGTTTTACTGGTGGTAGACTTGTCCATGGTATTCGAGGTGGAGTAGTTGGTGCTACCGTAACGATGGGGGTAATCGTTGGAGCGGATATCCCGATGTTCCTTGGGGCTATGATTGTAGGACCTCTAGGTGGTTGGGCTATTAAGCAATTTGATAAGCTAGTAGAGGGTAAAATTAAAGCTGGCTTTGAAATGCTAGTGAATAACTTTTCAGCAGGTATTATTGGTGGTTTCCTAACATTAGTTGCTTACAAATTAATAGGACCAGCGGTTAATGCATTAACAGATTTCCTTGCAGCTGGAGTTCAATTCATATTTGATGCAGGTCTATTACCACTTGCAAGTATTTTCATAGAACCAGCCAAAGTATTATTCTTAAATAATGCTATTAATCATGGAATATTAGGACCGTTGGGAATTGAGCAAGCTGCGGATGCAGGTAAGTCGATTCTGTTCTTATTGGAGTCAAACCCAGGACCAGGTCTTGGTATTTTACTTGCATTCATGATCTTTGGAAAAGGAGCAGCTAAACAAACTGCACCTGGAGCAGTTATTATTCACTTCCTAGGTGGAATTCATGAAATTTACTTCCCTTATATTTTGATGAAGCCATTTTTACTTGTAGCCGCTATTGCCGGTGGAGCTTCTGGTATCTTTACACTGCAATTATTCAATGCAGGTCTAGTGGCAGCTCCCTCACCAGGAAGTATATTTTCAATACTAGCGTTAACTCCAAAAGGAAGTCATATAGGAGTCATATTGGCTGTAGTAGTCGCTACTGCAGTATCCTTCCTGATTGCTTCTCTTATTCTTAAAACGTCTAAAGATATAGCGGAAGATGATTTAGTTAAAGCAACAGAAAAAACTTCTTCACTTAAAGGGAAAGAAAGTAGAGCCGCAGAATTTATCCAGCCAACTACAACAGCTAACTTAGTTCAGGAAACTTCTCTTGCTAATGTAAAACATATTATCTTTGCTTGCGACGCGGGGATGGGGTCAAGTGCGATGGGAGCTTCTATTTTAAGAAACAAAATGAAAAAAGAAGGTCTCGATGTATCTGTAACGAATACTGCTATTAGCAATCTTCCGTCAGATGCAGAAGTAATCGTAACTCATAAGGATTTAACGAGTCGTGCAAAGGAACAATCGCCAAATGCCTATCATATTTCCGTAGAGAATTTCTTGAATAGCCCGAAATATGATGAGCTTATTGAACAACTAAAAAAATAGAAACACATCCGGAACTCGGCCTATTTTTATAGGCTGAGTTTTGCCAATGATTTAGGATCGTTAGGAATGAGGTGTTGACCATGCTTATTTCGAGCAGAGAAAAGATGATTATTGAAGCACTAATTGTAGAGCAGGAAGAAATAACGATTAAAGAATTATCTAAAAAAATTGATGTGAGTTCACGAACAGTACAGCGAGATTTAAATAATGTTCAGAGTATTTTAGATTCCTATGAGCTTGAACTGATTAGGAAATCAGGAGTTGGTGTTCAAATCATAGGGAATGAACAAAGAAAGCAAGAATTAGTTCAACAGCTTAAACAGTTCAGGCAAAGGGAATATACATTAGAGGAAAGGCTAACATTGATACTATGTATTTTGTATGAATCAGCTGAACCGGTCAAACTCTATTCCCTTTCCAAAGATTTGGGAGTTTCGATTTCAACCGTCAGTGCAGATTTGATGAAGCTTGAGGAACAGCTACAGCCTGTCCAGCTTTCGATATTGAAAAAAAGAGGTTATGGAGTAGAACTTTCAGGAACGGAAAATGCAAAGCGTAGAGCTATCAGTTACGCAATATCTAAAACCTTAAAGGAAGAGGGACTTTTTTCCTTAATTAAAGAAAAGATTCATCAAAAAACGAGCAAGTATGAAGATCCAATTTCGGAAAGGCTAATGCACCTTGTAGATAGAGAAAAGTTAGGGATGATTGAAGAGGCTATGAAGGATTTATATCCAGACTTCTCTTTATCAATGACAGATAGTGCTTACGTGGGGTTAATCGTTCATCTTGCCTTGGCTATTGAACGTATTTTACAAGGTGAAAATATTACTATTGATGAAGCATATTTAAAGCAAATAGCGCTTGAACCAGAATACCCGATTGCAAAAAAAATTATTAATATGTTAATGGACCGTTTCCAAGTTGATATACCAGAAGCAGAAGTCGGTTATATAACGATGCATCTTCAAGGATCTAAACTTCGTCAACAAGAAGGGGTATTAGTTGAATCCTCCAATTTAGAATTATATAGAAAGGCGAAAAAGTTAATTCAGGAAATGGAGAAGCAAACTAGCTTTCGTTTATCAAATAATGAATCCCTTCTTGAAGGATTAGTTACCCATTTAAAACCTGCGATTTATCGGGTAGAGCAAAATATGGGTATAGTGAACCCTTTACTAGAGGAAATTCAAACGAATTATAAAGAGTTGTTTGAGCAAGTAGAGGCTGCTGCACGAAAAGTTTTTCCAAAGCTATTAATCCCAGATGAAGAAATTGGATATTTGGTTATGCATTTTGGATCTGCCTTAATTGGGGTACTAGGTAAGGGAGATCTAAAGGCATATATTATTTGTTCAAGTGGAATTGGAACTTCTAAATTACTGGCATCAAGATTATTGCGGGAAATTGAAGAGATATCAGAGGTGTCGAATATTTCCGTATTCGAATTAAATAAGTTGACCACCACTATCACTGATAGGGACCTTATTATCTCAACCATTTACCTGCAGGATTTTCACAGGGAATATATTATGGTTAACCCTTTTTTAACAACCGAAGAGATTAACCAAGTGCAACTGTATGCAAGAAGGAAAATGCTTATCCAGAAACCTCAAACACTAGTAAAGGAAAGTCATCCAACTGTAGAAATATTAACGAAAAAAATAGAAAAATTAAATCAGTTCACAGGAGTAATGCTAAAGGTTTTAACGAATTTTCAACTTAGTCTACTAAAAGAACAAAATACAGTTAAGCAATATATGCAAGAGATTTGTGTGTTGTTGGAGGATAGAAAAATCATTGAAGAAAAGGAAAAAGTTATAGAAGCTTTATTGGAAAGAGAGAAAATTGGTGGTATTGGTATTCCGGGGACAAAACTTGCGTTATATCATACACGTAACGAATATGTTCAAGAACCATCGTTTACTATTCACAAACTTAAACAGGCCATCCGTACAAAAGGAATGGATGGAAACGACATGAAAGTGGATACACTACTTGTATTACTTTCACCTGAAGCATTTCTAAAGGCAGGTTTAGAAGTGCTGAGTTTAATCAGTACCTTAATAATTCAAAATGAACAAAATACCCAATTATTTGAAACAGGAGATGAATCTCAAATTCAAGCATTTTTAGCAGAAGAATTTGAAGCATTTATTAGAGAAAATATAAATTAATGGAGGCGTTTTACAATGGCATTACCAATTTTAGCAGCAGAAAATATTTTACTAAGTCAACAATTAGCTACAAAGGAAGAGGCAATCCGTTTAGCGGGTCAAATGTTAGTAGATAAAGGTTATGTGGAGTCTGGTTATATAGAAAAAATGTTAGAAAGAGAAGAGATGACATCTACGTTTATGGGAAACTTTGTTGCAATTCCACATGGGACAGATGATGCCAAAAAAGAAGTGAAAGAATCAGGTATCACTATTATTCAAGTTCCAGCCGGTGTAGATTTTGGAGATGGAAATATAGTAAAACTAATTTTTGGTATTGCTGGCAAGGGTGATGATCACTTGGACATTCTTTCTAATATTGCAATTACTGTTTCTGAAGTAGAAAATGTAGAAAAGATAGTTAATGCAACTTCACCAAAGGACGTACTTGCCTTTTTTGAAGGAGTGAACTAATATGAATGCTGTTCATTTTGGAGCTGGAAATATCGGAAGGGGATTTATCGGTTTATTGTTGCATCAGTCTGGATATAAGACCTGTTTTGTCGATGTCAATGAAGAAATTGTTAATTTATTGAACGAGAAGAAGCAATATACTGTTAAGTTTGCTGAGGAATCTCAGAAAGAGTTCCTCGTTGAGAATGTTCATGCAATTAATAGTATAAAGAATCCTGAATCTGTCATTAATGCGGTAGCGAATGCGGATATTGTAACTGCTGCAGTAGGAGCTAATATACTTCCTTTAATATCAGGATTAATAGCAAAGGGATTGAAAAAACGGCTGACACAATCGAAAAAGCCTTTAACTATTATTGCTTGTGAAAATATGATTGGTGGCAGTACATTCCTAAAGGAAAAAGTATTAGAAGAGCTAACAATGGATGAAAAAATCCAATTCAACACGCATTTCAGCTTTCCAAATGCGGCAGTAGATCGAATTGTCCCAAATCAAACTAATGCCGATAAATTAGCAGTAGTAGTTGAGCCATTTTATGAGTGGGTAGTGGATGAATCAGAGATAAAGGGAACCAATCCACCAATTCAAGGAGTTACATTTGTACAGAATTTGGAGCCGTTTATTGAACGTAAATTGTTCACTGTTAACACGGGGCATGCTGTTGTTGCTTACTTTGGTTATTTAGCTGGAATTCGCAATATGCATGAAGCCCTTGAGAATATGGAAATAAGAGAAATGATAGAGCGAGTATTGCAGGAAACAGGAAGATACCTTACTACAACCTACTCTTTTAATGAAAAAGAGCATGCTGAATATGTACAAAAAATCATAAATCGTTTTGCTAACCCATATATTTCAGATGATACAACGAGAGTTGGGCGTTCACCTATGCGTAAGCTTAAAAACAATGATCGACTTGTCCGTCCGGCGACCAAATATGTAGAAATGTTCAACGAGAATCCTTTATACTTAGTAAAAGGGATAGCAGCAGCTTTACATTATGACTTCAAAGAGGATCCAGAAGCAAATGAAATACAAACTATGATTGAACAAAAAGGAATTCAATTTGCAATAGAAGAAACGACTAGTTTAAAGCCTGGTACAGATCTATTTGAGCTGATTCATGAGCAATATGATAGAATGGCTATAAGCAAAATAAAATAAAACCAATTCAAGGGAGAAGATTATTATGACAAACCACACTTACACAGTTGTAGCAGAATCAGGAATTCACGCAAGACCGGCGACGGGACTTGTACAAATTGCATCAAAATTCGTTTCAGACATTTCCATGGAGTATAAAGGGAAAAAAGTTAACCTAAAATCAATTCTTGGTGTTATGTCTCTAGGTGTAGGGCAAGGAGCTAGTATTTCTATATTTGCTGAGGGAACTGACCAACAAGAAGCGTTGGAGTCAATCGAAAGCTTTCTTAAATCTGAAGGGATAATTGAGTGATGACAGAAAATTTAATAGGAATTGCAGCTTCCAGTGGTATAGCCATTGGTAAAGCTTTTTTGATGATAGAACCAGATTTAACTATTTCAAAAAGTACAGTTTCTAATAAGGAAGAAGAGGTTACTCGATTCCATGAGGCAGTAAACGCTGCTAAGTTAGAACTGCAAAAGATTCGTGACCGTGCTGAAATTGACTTAGGCGCGGAAAACGCTGCGATTTTTGATGCACATTTACTTGTTCTTAGTGACCCTGAATTAATAGGCACCGTAGAAGGCAAAATAAATGACGAAGCAGTAAATGCAGAGGCTGCTTTGCAAGAAACTGCAGATACATTAGTTGTCATGTTTGAACAGCTTGATAACGAGTATATGCGTGAGCGGGCAGCTGATATTCGAGATGTAACGAAGCGAGTAATAGCAAGACTTCTTGGCGTGGAAGTACCGAATATTGGGTTGATAGATGAAGAAGTTATAATCATCTCCAAAGATTTAGCACCCTCAGATACGGCTCAATTGAATAGAGCATTCGCTAAAGGATTTACAACGGATATGGGTGGACGCACGTCACATTCTGCTATTATGGCCCGTTCATTAGAAATTCCTGCGGTTGTTGGTACAAAAAATGCTACATCTGCTATTAAACAAGGTGATTTTATCGTTGTGGACGGAGATAATGGTGAAGTAATTATAAACCCTTCCAAGGATGTTATTGAGAGCTATGTCACGAAAAGAAATCAGCAAGAAGTAGAGAAACAAGAACTATTGTTGCTAAAAAATAAGCAAACGATCACATTAGATGGAATACATGTGGAAGTAGCAGCAAACATCGGAACTCCAAAGGACATAGAAAGTGTTCTTGAAAACGGTGGAGAAGGAGTCGGGCTATATCGTACAGAGTTTCTGTATATGGAACGAGATTCTTTACCAACAGAGGAAGAGCAGTTCCAAGCATATAAGCAAGTGCTTGAACAGATGGATGATAAACCTGTAGTTGTTCGTACATTGGATATTGGAGGAGACAAGCAGCTTCCATATTTAAATCTTCCAGAAGAAATGAATCCATTCCTTGGCTTCAGAGCAATTCGACTATGCTTAGAGGAACAAACAATATTCAGAACTCAACTTCGCGCTTTACTACGCGCAAGTAACTTTGGGAATCTTAAAATAATGTTCCCAATGATTGCAACTCTAGAGGAATTCAGAGAGGCAAAACAATTACTTTTAGAAGAAAAAGAAAAGCTTCAGCAGGAAGGCACACTAGTATCAGATCATATAGAAGTCGGTATTATGGTAGAAATTCCTTCGACCGCTGTATTAGCTGATCAATTCGCAAAAGAAGTGGACTTTTTCAGTGTTGGAACAAATGATCTAATCCAATATACAATGGCGGCAGATAGAATGAACGAATCAGTTGCCTATTTATATCAGCCTTATCATCCAGCTATTTTACGATTAGTTAAAATGGTAATCGATGCTGCACATGCCAATGGAAAGTGGGCAGGAATGTGTGGAGAAATGGCAGGAGATTCTATAGCTATTCCATTATTAATAGGTTTAGGGTTAGATGAGTTCTCTATGAGTGCTCCTTCAATGCTAAAAGCGAGAAATCAGATCAATCAGCTGACGCAAATGGAGATGAAACAGCTTGCGGATAAAGCCCTGTCTATGCAGACATCGGAGCAAGTTAAGCAATATGTAAAAGAAACTTTAGGAGTTTAATAGCTCTTAGATTAAAAGCTTCATGAAAACCCACTCAGTTGATAAGAGCGGGCTTATTCATGAAGCTTATTTTTTTTTTGCTTTAGGAGTAGCTTTTTCTAGTTCTTCAAATTCTTTGGCAAATTCTTCTCGGATGTCGCCTGGTTTGATTTTTAGATTTTTTGGCGTTTGAGGTAGTGAATCTTTGTTGTTACTTCTTCCTTGCTTATTGTCTCTCCCCATATAAATCTCCTTCCCTTTATTCGTTCAAACTTAATATGGCTAATTTCAACTCATTTAAACGGGATAAGCTGAATTATATGTAAGATGTGTAAGAGGTTGAAGGAGCTACTTAATTTATCCACGAGGGCTCATACTTGCCAGTCCGATGAACTCAATATTCATATCATCTATTATCTAAAAAAATGCTCAAGTACATGGCATAAACATTCCACGTACTTGAGCATTTTTACTTTTTATTAAAAAAGGTGGTAAGCTGTTTTTTAGTAGGGGCTTGAATTTTGTAGGTTAACTCTCGATCACCACTGTTTTCTATACGTGGAATGATGGACTCTATTACATTGAATTTCCAAAAGGATGGTTTACTTTTTGTACTCTTTTCCGTATCTTTTGTCATCATTTTGCGTTGAAAAGGGTGCAGCTTAGCCATTAAAAATTTTTCTTTTATACGAATTAATAGGTAACCTTCATCTGTTTCAGGATTGAATTTTTTCATTAGGGATTCACCTAACTCGAACGTATTCGATTTGTTTTGAACAGATGGCGAAAGAACTAAAATATTCCCTTTGCGGAACAAGGCTGTATTCGACACTTGCTTGAGACCTAAATCATTAATAAGAAAATCTAAGTTCACTTGAGACGCTTCACTAGCGACTGACATATTCCATACCTCCTCAACATTTACAGACTCCTATGTTAAGTATACCCTAATTTGTAGTCGATATCTTCCGTTTTGGAATATTTACTTAATTTATAGTGATTTAACGCTAAAAAATGGACTTTTTTTCGCAAAGCTAAGTTTGCGTGATGCTTTTTGACAGATTATTTCTAGATTCTGGATGTGGAAAGAAAAGTGGATGTGTAATAAAGTAATTGACTATATATAGATAGGGTCTGAATTTATGATTGTTTTGTTATAAAGTATAAAAAATGCAGTAATCCTCGATAGTAGACCGAGAATTACTGCAATAATAAGTATTATTCTACTTCTGGAAGATCTGATTCATCAGACTCTTCTAATACATCAAAGAATTTCCATTCACCAGCTTCATTTTTTTCTAAAAGATAGGCTATAGTGGTTTCAATTGTATTTTTGTCATCAATTGTGGATTTTTGATGTTGTATAACTAAAGCGCTGTTATTCAGAATATATTGAACGTCAAAATTAAGTGTTTCGAATCGAACATCGAAGTCTTTAAATGTTGCTTCTATTGTTTCTGACAGCGTAGCATAGCCAGGGAATTCTTCACTATATAAACCGATAGTTGCCTCTAGATTTTCAGCATTTGCATATTCATCAGCCTTTTGGAAAAACTCCTTAATTTCGTTTTCTTGCTTAAGGAAGTTCTCATCTTTGCGAATACTTTGATAATATGCTTCATATAGATCTTCTATAATTGCCTCATCTTTGATAGTATCTAGTGAGTCAAAAAACGTATTAACCTGTTCTTCCACTAATTTTTGGTTGGATTTTTCCATGATTAATTGATCTAACTTGTCTATATGCATTTTCGCCGTAATTACGTTTTTAGATGATTGAAGAGCTTTTTCACCCGGAGTTTTAAACTGAGTTAAAATGGCATCTCTAGTAGACTTTCCGTAAACACGGTAAAGTAAAATTGCTTGTTTTCGTATTTCACTAGATAAGTTATGGTAACTTTTCTCCGTTACATCAGATGTTGGATTTTTAGAATATAGAGCATTAAATTCATTTGCCTTTTCTACTATTTTCTTTCCAGAAGTAATCGCATCGATATATCCCATTGCTCTTTTATAATGAATACCAGCATTATCTTCTAATCGTTTTTCTAACTTCACCTTATCCTTAACGTTTACTTTTTCTAATTCGCTTTTTGCATTTAAATAAGCATTTTTAGTTAAGTTGAAAATTTTCATATCAGGGTATTTAATGTCCTTAGTCAGTTCATACGAAATTTGCCATTTCAATGCACCTGCATGTTCCTCCGCTACTTTAACTAGAGATTCTGCTTTTGAAATAGAAGCTGCCTCAGCATTTGTAATAGGTATGAATATATTTGCGCTAATAATTCCCGCTATCAATCCATAAGATAATAATTTTTTCATATGTATTCTCCTAAAATGTAAGTCTTATAAAATAGTATTTTATAAGCCTTAATAAGAATATGTTATTATATTGTTAAATACTAGATAATATTGATGGTTATACATCCATAAAACGGTAAATTGTTTACTTATTTAATAGTGTTTAAATATATTTATTTGCCGTCATGTTACTATTTTTTACTTAATCTTAAATTCTTCCTACTTTCATGTTAAAATAAGCACTTACCAAAAGAGAAGGAAGTGTTAAGTATGGTAGGTCGAAATGATCCTTGTCCATGTGGTAGTGGAAAAAAATACAAAAAGTGCTGCGAGTCAAGGCAGACTGATTCTATAGAAGAGGTACAAACGGAGGAATTGGAACGATTATTGCAATCTTTTTATGACCACTATCCAGAGCGTAAGGATATGGAAGAATATGCGAACCTTGTGCGTGCTTGGAGCAAAACGATTGGCGACTATTTAGATTTAGAAATGATTGAAGCCATCGTAATGGATGAGTTCTTTTTCCATTATAAACAGCAGATATGGTTAGGCTATATAGAAAAGCAAAAGAAGAAGATGGTGCGTCCATCTACACTAAGTGTTTTGAGCCAATGGGATAATCCGGTGGTGTTTGTTGGTAAAGTAGCAGAGGTGGATGAGAACTATATGACGGTTTCTCATATACTCACCAAAGAGAGCATTATGCTTAGACGAGAAAGTGATAAGCCAGTGCCAGTAGGAGTCCATGTATACTGTTTTATCTTGCCAGATGGCACTAACAAAGAAAATCATTATTTAGCTATTTCAAGTTTAGTTTTCTTCCCAGTTGATCATCAAGAAGTCTTTGATAAAATAGAAAAACAATTTGAAAAGCAAGATACTCTATCAGCTTCGGCCTTTTTAAAGGATACGGGAGCAACCTTATGGAAATTGCTTGGAGAAAATGGCTATGAGGGTGGAGAGTATACACACTTTGAAGTCGGAGTATTACAAGTAGCGATAGATTTCTTAGAGAAAAATAATCGTGAATATGGTAAGTTTATAGAAATTGTAGAAGATTATTTAGTGGAGCAACAACCGAATGCACGTAAGGAAGTGGCAATTGCTGCTGGAGCCATTCGATTTGGTCAAGAAAATGGGTTGTTTGAACCTTTTAATATGACTATAAAAGAAATTGCAGAGACTTTTGAGGTTTCCACTTCCTCTCTAAATAAGTACTACAATGAAATAACGGAGTATTACAAAGGAAAATAGTTTATGTATAAAAGGTCACCACTTATTATTTTTATAAGTGGTGACCTTTAACTATTAATAATGGAATTCAAGGCAAGTACTAATTAAATATTCCACTTAAAATCCCTTTGCCTTTTGATGAGTTACTGTATGTTTTATCTGCTTTCGTTCCACGAATAGGAGTATTTTTAAAGCTACTAAATTGCTTTGCTAGTTTATCCCTTGATCCCTTATTTCTCATTAAAAATGCAGCTCCAAGACCTAGTGCAGTTAGTGCCATTTTATTTTTATTCATAATAGTTTCCTCCTAAATTTTTTTGTTATGAATTGTTTTCCCACATTTATTGATGTTAAACAAACATTTGGCCAATGTTTAGTAATCGAAAAAAAGGATAAACAATTTAAAACATACTAAGGAGAGTGGTAACTATGAAAAAGCATTCAAAGGATAAAGAAAAACAAGATATTTCGGGTCGTATTATGGACAATCCTGATTTATTAAATACAGAAAAGGAAAGTATTTTTGATAAAGATGAAGATATGAAGACAGTTGATCCTATCCCAGTAGAAGAATTAAATGAAAAAGTGAAAGATGAAAAAGATAAGCGAAATACTAAGTCTACTTCTGCTAGTGAAGAGCGTTATCCAGGATAAGTGCTTTTGAGTTGTTTATTTTCGCTAAACATTGGTGATAATTTAATTGATATAGTAGACAGGAGGATTTTCGAAATGAAAATAAGGAAGTATCCATTACTTGGAAGTGTGGTTATCTCATCTTTCCTATTATTAGGAGCTTGTGGAGATAAGGAAGAAGTGAGCGAAGCGCCCGATAAAGAGACTGCTCAAAGTGAATTTGGTTTTCAGTCATTTGAACTGGATGTAGATACGGCAGATCAAAAGGATGCAATTGACGCTTCTTTTGATATTGATATATCAGAAACAGAGGCTGAGTACGTTAACCAATTAGAATCGAATAATCTTTCTGGAAACGATGCTTACACAGAGTTGGAGCCTATTTTTAAGGAAATTGCTCTAACTAAAGATATGAGCAAGGAAGAAGTGATTGAAAAAGTTACTCAAGCATTTGGAGTAGAGGAGTATACAGAGTTCGAGCTAGAAGTAGAGTTCTCTGACGGAGACACACAAGAATTTAATGATAGGAAATAGAAGATTAAAACCTTGAGAGACAATGAAAGCTGTTTCTTAAGGTTTTTTATATCTTATATAAGTTTCTCTGGATAGAGGCGGTGTTCTTGTTTCCGCTTCAATCAATTAAGATTTCTAATAAATGTAGGGTTATCTATAGACACTGAGTAGAAAGTAACTTTTAGTCATTCGATCTACACATTTAGGTAGAGAATTAGTGAAGTTATTTGGTAATGTTATCCACTACACAAGTAAATGGTAATAGTCCGCAAGTAAATATTGGCTTCGAGCAAGTAAATCCTATACGACCGCAAGTAAGCTGCAGTTGGGAGCAAGTAAATAATAGATTGGAGCAAATAAAGCTAAAATAGAGTTGAATCATTCATGAGGTAAAGATGTAATGCCTCTTGAGAGCACAAATAAAATTCAGTGTTCCTGGTACATTGAACGATATATGATCATGCAAAATAAAAAGGCATTACATATTAAATCTCCTCAACTAGTTAAAAAGCATATGACAAAAAGTAGCAGGAAAGTGAGCACCCGAAATTGTAACTTCAGGGGCTTCCTTTATAAATAGAAAAGCATCTTTTCCCTAGTTCCGATAAAGCACTAACCTGTTTCTAAAAGCTGAGCGACAGACAGTATCTCCAAATAGTCAATCGGTAAAAATCCATCAACAAACCTGTCCAAAGCACACCTTAGTTCAGGCGTTTTTTACTTGGTTTTCTTAGAATCTATAAATATAAAGCTATGATTCTAATAGTAGAATAATTACTGTTTCATTACAAAGTGATTAACAATGGTCACATTGTGTTTAGTTTCCATCTTAAGGGGGGTACATACAGAATAAGACTAATTTTGAGGAGGCAATACCATGAACATTGAATCGAATAGACGAATTGAAATTGCTCGTACGGAAGAAGAAATGTATGAAAAATTGGAAGGCCTACAAAATCAGGGTTATGCAGAAAGCGATATACATGTCATTTCAACTGAAAATGTACATTTAAATGCACTTAGTCGTCATTCAGAAGTGTCTACCCATGAGGCTGGTACATTTATAGATAAGTTCAAATCTTGGTTTACTGGAGAAAATGCAGTAGCAGAAGGATTACGAAAGTTAGATTTAAGTGAAGAGGAAAGAACAAGGTATGCGGGAGAAGTAGCGGGAGGAAGTATCGTCCTATATACAGATGTTCTCACGCTAAACGACGAGCCAATGTACGGTACCCATGAAAATGAATTTGAGCAAGAGTATACGGATACAGTAGGTACAGAGGTAGTACAAAATCGTTTTATGGAAAACGAAGACCCGATTAGTGATTATGCCAAAGAGCAAGGATTTAAACCATCTAATAATGAATTTGTAAATGAAACAGATAGTCGCTTTGATGAACCTCAGGATCGCTTCGCACGTGGAGAGACCTTTGCGACGGATCCACACTTAGCTAGAGAAGAGGATCATATAGGCCACTCTATGCAAGAAGATAGAGTAGTTAGAGATTCTCGACCGATTGTTGATGAAACTGTTACGAATGAAGGGAAATCATATGGCACGCAATCTCCAGGAGCTGATCCGAATCTAGGTCCTGCAGCATATGGAAGTGACACTGTAAATGAGGAAGAAGAAAGACTTTCTCATGATCAATATGAAGAAAAGTTGGACTATCAAAGGAAACTTGATGATATCCCTCCAACTAATCGACTATACTAAATCACACCTAACTATAGAACCTCTCTTTTTGGAGAGGTTCTTCTTTGTATTCTATTATGAGATAATGAGTTTTAATCCAACAACATGAGGTGACTTATAATGGACTTTATAGCTATCGATTTTGAAACAGCTAATAGCCTACGTTCAAGTGTTTGTTCAGTAGGGATTGTACAAGTTAAGAACGGGAAAATATATAAAGAAATACATTCCTTAATAAATCCTTTAAGTGAATTTCATTATTATAATACAAAAATTCATGGAATTACTGAATATATGGTACATGGTGCACCAACCTTCGAAGAATTCTGGCCAGATATGAAAAATCTAATTAAAGATCAAGTTGTCGTTGCACATAATGCTAGTTTTGATATGGGTGTATTACAGGAATCCTTACGTCAATTTCATGAACCCTCACCAAATTTTGAGTACGGGTGCTCTTATCGAATTGCCAAAAAAGTTTGGCCACAACTTTACAATCATAAGTTATCAACGGTAGCGAATTATTTAGGTATTAGCTTAAGACATCATGATGCTTTAGAGGATGCCCGTGCAGCTGCTATTATTACGATAGAAGCGATGCAGAAAACCAAAACAAATACAGTTCAACAACTGGCAAAACTACATAATGTAAAAATAAATCCATCGATTCAAACTAAGAAACAACCATCTTCTCAACGTAATGGTAAAGCAGATTTGACTATTGAATATTTGAAACCTGAAAGTACAGAGCTAAATTCCAAACATCCGTTTTATGGAGCCCAAATTGTTTTCACGGGAAGAATGCTTGCGATGACTAGATCGAAAGCAGCGCAACTTGCAGTGAATTGTGGGGCGGTTTGTAAGGGAACAGTGGATCATCAAACAAATTACTTAGTCGTAGGGGATAATGATTTAGCCAAGTACCTACAAGGCATCAAAAGCTCTAAAATGCAAAAGGTAGAAGGCATGATTCAACAAGGACTTCCAATTGAAATCGTTGGAGAGCAAGATTTTTTAAGGTTAGTTCGATATCCATTTTGATAAAGATAGGGATTAATGAACAATAGTTACGATCATTAAATGATAATAACGCATTTCTTTTTAATAACTGAGAAATTGTATAAATAAGTTATCCCGGTGAAATCCTATTAATAGTTAAGGAAAGGGTGAATCATCTTGGACAATTCAATATCTTACGGTGACGATTATAAATATATACCAGCAACTTCAGTAGGAAGTGGAATAGGCTTGGAGATTCTTCCAGACATTTTTTGTCATACTATACAAATCGTCAATATTTGTTTAGTAGGCATTCCTAATTCAAATGACTTTGTGTTGGTAGATGCAGGTATGCCTTACTCAGCAGAAGAAATTATTTCAGTAGTTGAAGAGCGTTTTGGAGTAGATAAGAAACCCAAAGCCATTATATTAACTCATGGCCATTTTGATCATGTTGGAGCAATAATTGAGTTAGTAAAAAAGTGGGAAATTCCAGTATATGCTCATGAGGCGGAATTGCCATTTTTAACTGGCAAAGAAAGCTATCCTAAGCCTGATCCAACCGTAGAAGGTGGATCAGTTGCCAAAATGTCTTTTATATTTCCTGTTGATCCCATAAATTTGGGTAATCACATAGAGGTATTGCCTGCAGATGGAGCAGTTCCTTTTATGTCTGATTTTCAATGGATTCATACACCTGGTCACACACCTGGCCATATTTCATTATTTAGAAAAGAGGATGGGGTATTAATAGTTGGAGATGCATTTGTTACTGTAAAGCAAGAATACTTATATAAAGTGTTCACACAGGAGCAGGAAATAAGTGGTCCGCCAAGATATCTTACTCCTGATTGGGAAGCGGCTAGGGAATCGGTGAATAAACTTGTCGAACTAAAACCAAAAGTCGCGATTACAGGACATGGCTTACCTATGACAGGAGATTTACTTACAAGTAATTTGCATTTACTAGTGACTGAATTTGACTCGATTGCCTTACCTAGTCATGGGAAATATGTAAATAAAAAAATACAGTAAAAGTTCAAGATCCCATTCATCCAAAAATGACGGGATCTTCTTTTAATTATCAGAATAAAAAGTTAAAATGTAAATATATTAACTGAAAGGAGAGTACATATGACATTTTCTATCGTTGGTTTCGATCCACATACAAAGGAATTAGGTATAGCTGTTGCGTCCAAGTTTTTGTGTGTTGGAGCAGTCGTACCATTTGCCAAGGCTGGCGTAGGAGCAATAGCAACTCAGTCGTGGGCAAATTTAAATTATGGGATAGATGGCTTGGACATGCTACAAAGTGGTATGTCACCGGAAGAAGTTCTTAAAGAATTAGTTGTAAATGATGAAAAGTCAGGTGCTCGACAAGTTGGAATTGTAGATGCTGTCGGTCGCAGTGTTACATTTACGGGTGAAGACTGTTTCGAATGGGCAGGAGGACACTCTGGAGAAAACTTTGCGATTCAAGGAAATATCTTGGTTAATCAGGAAACAGTGGATGCAATGAAATCAGTTTTCTTACAACAGGATGGACCACTTGAAGAACGATTATTGGCAGCGTTATATGCTGGAGATATTGCAGGGGGAGACAGCAGGGGGAAACAATCTGCAGCTTTGTTAGTAGTAAAAGAAAATGGAAGTTACGGTGAGTATACTGATCGTTACATCGACCTTAGAGTGGATGACCATACCGACCCAGTTAAAGAATTAGGAAGACTATTGAAACTTCATCAACTATATTTTTCAGGAACAGCTCCAGAGGATATTGTCTCTATTGATGGTGTGTTAGCGGATGAGATTCAAAACATGTTATATGAAAATGGCTTTTTAGATCGAGATCTTACAGAAAAAGATGATTTATTAGATGCTATCCAATCTTATCATCTCATTGAAAATTTTGATGAAAGAGTTCAAGAGAGAGGGTTTATCGATAAGAAGGTTGTAGAATATATGCGTATTAATAAATAGAATGTTAATAAAACAGATACGTAGAGGGAAATCATTAGTGAAATAGAAAGAGGTTGGGACAGAAGTAGAAATTTATTGGATTAGGAGAAAGCTATATTAAATGATGGATATTTAATGAAATTGATTGGAATGGAGGGGCGACTCCTACGGGAATAGCGTGACGCCTGAGACTACAGGCTCAGGCCACGCCTGTGAAAAGCGTCCCTGGAATGGAAACCAATTTTGTGCACAGCAAAAAAAACAGCATTTTTCTCACAGAGAAAAATGCTGTTTTGGGGTTCTGTCCCAGTCTCTTTTCTTCATTATTACTTAATCTTTTTAAACTTCCACTTCTTTGATTTTTGATCGTAGTATGCGACTTCCTTTGTAACTTTTTTACCTTCTGTAGTGATGGTAAAGTAATCAGAAAATCCTTTTGTTATAGTTTTCCTATTGTTATCATAGAAAGCCATATCTTTTAGTTTTAAATTGTCTTTAATCTTGTGTTTGTTTTTTTCCTTTAATAATCCCGGTGGAATATGATAATCCAGATATAAGGTGAATTGTCCACTTACTGCAAGAACATCAAAGTTTTTAGCGGTTATCAAGAATGTCCCGTTGATAAGTTTGATAACCACATCTTTTTTTGCTGCATTAATCTTAGTAGTTGCAGCTTCTGTAAAACGAATATTCACATCTCCCGCATTATGCATTACTGAACCATCCACAATAATTACCTTCTTAGAAGTGTCTACTTCATCTTCTGTAATAACGGCTTCGCCATCTTTAACAGACTGGACAGTTACACTAATAGATACAGAGTTACCGCCGTATGCTGCCTTGATAGTAGTTAACCCAGCGGCTTTGGCAGTTATAACCCCTTTGTCTACAGAAATAACTTTACTATTAAAGCCACTATAAGTAGCTTCGGAAGTAACATCCTTTGTTGTTGTAGTACCATCCTGTTTGGTAGTTGTTTCAATAAGTTTGATGTTGGACTGCTTACCTTTTTCTAACTCAATGGCTGTTTTGTTTGCGTCAAGAGTTTTAGTATCTGGTTCGTTCAAATCTAGTTGAATAAGAATAGGATCATGGTCTGAAGCGCGACCGTGAATATCCATATAGTTAGCATTGATATGAATCATATCGACAGTTGTTTTATTGGCTAAATTATTTGTTACTAAAATATGGTCAAGTACCTGGTTGTTCCCTTGGTAGTAATAAGAAAAACGCTCATCTGCCGGTACTTTTTCTACCATATTTGTTAAAATTCCACCTTTAAGTGCAGCAAGAGTCGGTGTGAATTCAAAATCATTCATATCTCCAGCAACGATTACATTTAAATCTGGATCCTTTTCTAAACCTTCCTGGATGAAGTTATTAATCATCGTAGCTAGTTCAACTCTTTCTGCTTCTGACCCAAGGAATGGAGGTTGGTTTTTACCGAATAAAGGCTGATCCCCACCTTTAGAATTTAAATGAGCACCGATTACGACTACTTTCTCTCCTTGGAACTCGAATTGTGCAGCTAATGGCTTACGTGTGTTCTTTTGGGGTAAGTCAAGAACTCTACCAGGGTTCAGGGTAAGATTACCAACTTTGTCCCAGGCAACTTTATCAGTTGAACTGCCTTTTGTTCCTTCTGTAAGTGTTACACGATCAGGGTTATAAAGGTAACCAACACGAATGTTTCCTCCTGGTTGTCCCCCATCTTGATCATACTCGGGTGCAATATCAGTCCAAGCGTAAGTTGGTCCACCAGCAGCCTCAATTGCTGCGATTAAACGTTCATAGCTTGCTGATGCATCTGTATTTCCAGAGGCAGTCGGTCCATCATTATCTTGTACTTCTACAAGAGTGATAATATCGGGAGATTTCATATTTTCCACGAATGATTTTGCGATTTTCTCAACTTTTTCATCTGGCGTGTTATTTGTGTTTGTTGAGAAATTTTCAACATTATATGCTGCTACTGTTAATTTATCTTTTGAAGGTTCGATATCGGTTACTACAGTTGGTTTTTCAATACGAGTGATTGGAGGAAGGTTATCCTCCTCTGTCCATAACTTGAAATTACCAAAACCATATCCCATAACACCAACGATATCTCCTGTATAATAATCGCCAGATTTTGCATCATATGCTTCATTACCTGTTAATACTAATATTCTTTCAGGATTATAGTCATTAGCAGAAATATTTACGCCCCCAAGTACATTGAACTGTGTATTCGTTGAATTCCCTGAAATTACAGGTATTTCACCATATTCTTGAGGTCCAATAACTTTTGCATTTGGTACAGCCAAACGCATTAATTCGATAGATTCCCAAAAATCTATTCCATCTTCTAATGGATTGAATGTTGTTAAATCATCATTATCAATGATTTCCGTCGGTGGGAAAATATCTTCTCCAATCACTAAAGGTGCAGGTAATTCTGCTATTCCAGTTTTAGTAGCAGAAGTGGCACGTATTCTAGTAATGGGAAGATCATTTGCTTTCATATCTGAGTAGCCCTCGTAATACCATTCTTCCACGGTTCCAGCTACTGTAACTAAATCTCCAATTGCAAAACCATTGGAAGCCTTGTTGACTATGATTGCTTCTGATGTTGTGTTGTCATCATCAGCATTAATATCTTGAATTACAAAGTTTGCTGAATTATACAGATGAGTAACAACGCCAGTAATATTTTGAACTGTTGTACCATCGTAGTCAGAGAAGTGACCTTGTCCTTGAATATCTCGTATAGTTAGATTGTTTGTTTTTAATATATTGTACGTAAAAGTAAATACGTCCGAGGTAGTTTCACTTACAGCGATTGCTTTAATCGTTGTGTCAGCTAATAAGGTAATTGGTTCAGTATATAACGTGCTATCTGTAGTTGGGGTAGAGCCGTCTATTGTGTAATATATTGCTACACCTTCAATTGGTGACATTAATGAAATTTGTGTTCCCTCTGATACCGTACCAGGGAAAATATCTGTGTATACAGCTGGTTTATTTACTAAGTCAAAGCTCTCTAGACCAAGTGTTTTAACTTGGTAGGTCGTGTTGAAGATTGAAGAAATACCTGTAACTTGAACTATGTCACCTTCTTTATAACGCTGCGTGAATGTATCATAATCTAGACCATTACGATTGTCATTTCGAATTATAACGGACTCTCCGTTTTCATGTGTTGCAGTAAATTCGAATGTTCCATAGTCATTTGTTTTAGTTAAATTAGTAATTTCAACATTTTTTAATAGAATTCTTTCACCCTGTGTTTCATCATTTACTCCAGCTGGTGTAATGATTTGCTGGGCAGGTAGTTCATTGCCAGAGGAGATTTTTGTTATTTTGGTAGGTTGAATCTGTAATTCACCGCTATATGGACTAACTTTACCTTCTAGTTCAACAACATCACCGGGATTAACATTAGCTGAAGAGGTAAACGCATAGATTCCAGCGGAAGTATCTTGAAGGTAAAAGGCTTTTCCACCCCAAAAGCCTGTCCCAGTTGTTACAGTTCCTGTAACTTTTATCAATTTGTTTGCATCCTCAACTGCTCGAGCAGCAGCAATGTTTTCCATGTTCTCTGCTTCAGGAGTTTCGGGAGGAGTTTCACCATCAGAAATTATAGTATATGCGGTCGGACTTTTTAGACCGGGAACAGAGAAGTATGCCTCAAGTGAGCCTGTCACCGTTATTTCTGCTTTAAAATTTTGTGGGTTATCCTTTAAGTTTAGTGTAGTTCGAATTGTACCAGATGGTAATTGTACCGGTAAAATATTGGATGGATTTGTCTCATTTGGTGAATCTGCTAGTCCAATATTTGTAGCTACTGTAAAGGGGGCTTCTTGATCGTAGGAAGATCCCGAGTTAGCAGTTCCAACAATGTAACCCTGTACGGTTGCTGTACCCGTGTTGTTTGTAATTGCTTCTGACACGCTAATTGGTTCAGCAGCCTGAACATTAGTTTCAATTATAAATGGGACGAACATGGAAACTACTAATATGAAGGAAACAATAACCTTATTATAAGCATGGTTCCAAATACTCTCTTTTGACACTCTATCCACTCCTTATGAATTTTATATTTCGAATAGATTATAGCAAAAGAAAATGACAGGATTGTGTAAATGTTGTAAAAGTTTAAATATTCCGATAAAAATAGGTGGGAAGTAAGTGGTGAAAATTATTTGTTATGAAAATATATCTATTTTTAATTGAATCTAAAGATTCAGAAATAATATTTGTTTTATCCTACATTAGTAGTATGATAGATATATATACCGTATTTTTTAAGTAATCTTAAAATTTGGAGTGAAGCAAAATGTTAACAGCATTTAAATCGAAAAAAGAAGATATTGAACAATTCAAACAAAAGATAGATGATTTAAACACAAAGCTGGATAAAAAAGATAATGAGTTTCAAATTTTCTTGAATGATTTACATAAAGAATTAGTATCTACTATCGGTCAACATGACATTGTAAACAATCAACACGCTATTTTAGGGAAAATGGTTGGAGAAATCTTAAAAGAGTTTAAACGAGTTGAAGAAAGTACGATAAACTCAAATAAGATTTCAGAGGAAGCGCTGGTCAAAGGAGAGTCACTAATCGCTTCATCAGATGAGATGGTTACATTATCCGTAGATAGTAGGGAAGCTGTACACGCTGTAGAAAATCTTATCGATACCTTGGGGGATCAATCTAGAAAAACATCTGCAAGTATGAATCAATTAAGTGAACGGTCAAAACAGATTGAAGAAATTGTAAAAGTGATTAGCGATATTTCTAGTCAAACAAATTTACTTGCCTTAAATGCATCGATTGAAGCTGCGAGAGCGGGAGAGCATGGGAAAGGATTTTCGGTTGTTGCAGATGAAGTCCGGAAACTTGCTGAAAGCACGAAGGAGAGCACCGCAGACATTGCAGATCTAACTCAAAAAATTCAAGAACAAATTTCAAAAGCGTACGAAGACAATATAAACAACATGAACTTAGTAAGTGAAGGCATAAAAACTAGTTCTCAAACATCCGAGCAAATAAACTCCTTATTGAACATTATTACAAATGTTCAAGGGGAGGTAAATGAACTATTAAATTTCATTAAGCATCAAAAAGTTTCGAATGAAGATGTTATACACAAATTCCAAAAGACAACTGCATTGTTCGATGAAACTAATGATGTGCTGATGAATCATATCGATGAATCAGAAGTAGTTACTGAAAAGCTTTTAGAAGCTGTTGATAAAGTAAAAGGCTTTCAATCCAAATAAAAATACCAAGTATCAGCCTGCTGATACTTGGTATTTTTATTTTGTTAGTTGATTACTTAATACCTAATGTTGAGATTCATAGTATTTTACGCTATAACTATCTAAAGGTTTTTGTAGTTTTTCTTGTATAAAAAGTGCTGCTCTATTGAGTTCGACGGGATTTATGTTTGTTACAATACCCATATTTGTAAGCATGTAATTTAAGTCATCCGTTGCCAAATTACCAGATGCTCCTGGAGCGTATGGACATCCACCCAACCCACCTAAAGAGCTATCAAATTTAGAAATACCCATTTCTAATGAAGCTAATACATTTGCTAAAGCAGTTCCACGGGTATTATGAAAATGCATAGCGATACTTTCGGGAGAATATCGTTTGAGAACTTTCTCTAATACTTTTTTTACTTGAGATGGGTTAGCTATTCCAATGGTATCACCTAATGATAATTCATTTATGCCCATTTCAAACAACGAATCTGCTAATCGAATTACCTGATCAATTTCAATATGTCCTTCAAAAGGGCAACCAAAAACAGTTGAAATATACCCTCGAACTGTTTTTTTATTAGAGATACTTTCTTTAACGACCTCGGATAAAACAATTTCAGTTTCTGAAATTGTTTTATTAATATTATTCTTATTATGAGACTCACTCGCAGATATGAAAACAGCTACCTCATCAATACTACTCTCCAATGCTCGGGATAATCCTTTTATATTTGGAATAAGTGCGGCATAAGTAACATCGGGGTTTTTCTTTATATGTTTTGTTACATAATCTGCATCCGAAAGTGCGGGTATCCATGTAGGATTTACAAAAGAAGTTACTTCTATATAGTTTAATCCTGTATTAGATAAGTGGTCTATCCATTGAATTTTATCGTCTGTTTGAATAAATTTAGACTCATTTTGTAATCCATCACGTGGGCCTACTTCTCTAATGTATACTTTTTCGGGAAAACTAGGTACGACCATATTAAAAACTCCTTTCTTAAATTCCAAATAGGGTCATCATAATCCAAGTTGAAGCGTAGAAAATCATAAATTGCACACCAGCCCCGATTCCAAGAATTCGATTTAAAAGACCACCAACTGCTGCTACTGTGAATGTAAGTACAACACCAACAAGTTGTGCTTCATGGTAAGCCAGTAGACAAGCAAGCCCGATGAACATTGCAACAATAGCTTCTTGACTTACAAGTTTCATTACGAGAACAGAAGCTTTTCTTGCATAGTTCATAGAGAAAGGGTAAGCGATCAATGAAGCTACAATAAGACCTATTGCTCCGTAAAGGAAAAACTCCCATGAAGTTAAATAGGTATGCAGATTATTAATAGGATCTACGGTGAAAACAGGTGGTGCATTAAATAATGGCGAACCAGGACCTAGAGCGACAGGACTTAGTGGAATTCCAAACGCTATTAATGGAATGATTACCTCTGCAATATATGTTGACTCTGTTACCCCGTTCATTACTGCTAAACTAGTTGTAGACTTCTTATAAGCACCTTTTGTACGGGAACCGACAATTTCACCCATAAGAGATGTCATACCTACAGGACTAAAAACAAAAGTAAGAGAAGATATAAACGTAGTAATAGAAGTGAATATTTGTTGTCGACCAGTTAAAATCTTCAAGGGATTCGGGAAGTATCCCTTCCATGATTTAGTTTCTGGTGCTAGATGATATTCTTTAGGCTTATCTCTTTCAATTGTCTTTTTAGCACTAGAGGAAGTGGCAAATAGAAGATCACAGAAAATCGGACCTATCGCAATTCCTAAGAAAAAACTGATTGATAAATGCTTATCTAATATACTAAAACTCATAAAATCTAAACTTTTAATAAAGAATGCAAATGGAATAATCATTAAAACACTCACCCATTTACCTTTAGAGAAAAAGGCGATTAAAATTGCAGCAAGTGTAAAAATTATTCCTGTTGATGACTTGAAAAAGTCGGCAAATTGTCCTAAAAATTGACCTAACAGAACAGCGGTTGGTAGGGCGATAAATGCGCCTATAATCCCACCAGAAATCATCTTTCTCAGGGCAATATGGGGCATACCCATTCTTCTTAAAGTAGTTGCATGATCTATTAATGGTACAGCAGTAGTATCCCCGGGAATACCCATTAATGCAGTTGGAACTGCATGTGTAAGATGTTTTGCTAGAACAGCTGCCATGAAAAATGAAAATACAGCAGCAGGAGGAGCACCTAATAGAATTACTAACAAAGTAAGAGGGACCATAATTGCAGTCTCATCAGTACCAGATATTAATCCTATTAAAGAAAAGACAATAGCACCAAGTAATGCAAATAAAATAGCTGTGACTAGTAAACTCATTTCTTTTGCTCCTCTCCAAGTGCCCGAAAACTATTTAAAACTCCTAGTTCTTCCAGTTCTTTTTTAGTAATAGGGTCATTCTCGATTAGTTCTAATTCTTCTTGAGGATCCAGTTGTAAATCTTCGAAAACTTGTCTCATGCTTTCAGACGAGGTTTCCTCTTCGACTAATATTCTTTTTGGTTTAAATAGAATGGAACAAAGAACTAAAGAGATAACACTTCCTAAAATTCCGATTAACAATGAGTATGAAGCAACCATACTTTCACTTGCGATAGCAGGAAGCAACCAAAGACCAATATTATACCCTCCTAAACTAATTCCTACGCTTAATAAAACCGCTAGAAGCAATTGATTTGGTAGGATGGTATCTCCAAGTATTTCTAAATACGTTTTTTTGTTCTCATTCAAACTAGTAGCTGATGATTTCTTGTTATTTACCATCCTATTCACCTCTTCGAATTGCTTTAGTTATTTCTAAGATACGGTCATACCTAAGGTCTTTCTCTTTGACTGCTTGTGCGACGATTCTATCTATATCTTCCTTTTTTGCTCCTGCCATTACTGCTAAGTTTCTGGCATGTAATGACATGTGGCCTCTTTGGATACCTTCAGCTGATAAGGCCCTTAAGGCAGCCGCATTCTGCGCCAATCCTGCCGCTGCTATACAACCTGCAAGCTCCTCAGCAGAATTTACTCCCATAATTTTAAGAGCGCCTTGTGCAACAGGATGTGTTTTCGTGGCTCCACCAACAATTCCAACAGCCATCGGTAGCTCAATAGAACCTGATAAATTACCATCTGCATTTATTTCCCATTTTGTTAAAGACTTATATTGACCAGATATAGATGCATAGGCATGTGCTCCTGCCTCTACAGCACGAGTATCGTTCCCAGTTGCTAAAACTACAGCAGAAATTCCATTCATTATACCCTTGTTGTGGGTAGTAGCTCGATAAGGATCATAATCGGCAAATTCGAAAGCGCTTACAATGTTATCGACAACCTCTTTGCCACCAAATGCATCTGTAGAAAAAGTAGCTCTTGCACGAACTAATCTACGGTCAGCTAAATTAGATATAATTTTTAATACAACTTTACCACCAGTAATTGTCTCGATAGTAGGGGAAACTGCTTCTGCCATCGTATTTACAGCATTTGCACCCATTGCATCTTTTGTATCAACAATTAGATGAATAACTAACATTATTTGAGAGTTTGTTGGAATGATATGAACCTCTAAATCCTTAGCTCCTCCGCCTAATGAAACTAATGTTGGATCTTTCTCATTACAATAAGCTAAAATTTCTTCTTTATGCTCAAAAATCTTAGCTTTTGCAGCATATGGATCTGCTACATTTAAAACTTGAATTTGTCCACGCATGATGGTTCCGCTTATTGATGTGAAAAAACCACCGTGTTCATAGCTTGCTTTTGCTGCATTACTAGCGGCTGCTACAACAGAAGGTTCTTCTGTTGCCATAGGAATAAACATATCTTTTCCGTTAATTTTAAAATTGGTTGCAATCCCTAGTGGAATTCCAATCTGACCAATAACGTTTTCTATCATTGAATCTGCTAAATCCATCGAAAGTGGATACTCCCCAGATAAATACTTTAATTGATCATCTGTTAGGTTGCGTCCCTCTGTTACAATATCAAATCTTTCTTTAGGTGATAAACGATAAAATCCTGGAACTCTTGTATTTGACATAATATACACCCCTTATTTTTGTGTAATAGCATTCAACCTAGTTGAATGCTATTACACAAAAATACATTAATAATTATTACTTGTAAATACCAAATTTAAAATCTATTCAGAAAATGAAATCTCTTTAAATATTAGCTTAATAATTATTAATGAAGATTAGGAATGGCAGAGAAGGAGAAAAATACGGTTGGTTCCTTCGATATGATACGAATTAAAGGGGATTATTTTGTATAAAAAAAGTCAACACTGTTGCTTCTTTGTTCTTATCTGCTGAAAGAAAAATATGTGGTATATTTCCTTCGAAATAGGCGCTATCACCTTGTTCTAAATAATGCAGCTCACCATCATAATAAAGATTGATAGATCCGTTAAGAATATAAATAAACTCGTCTTCCACATGAGTAAATGGTTCTACATACTCAGCTTCAGGTAGGACGGTTACTATAACTGGCTCTACTTTACTGAAACGGGGACGATTGGCAAGTGCCTCGTAAGTATATCCAATCTCTTTATTTCCGATTTTTAATTTTTTTTCATTGCTTTTAACTATTGATAATTTATTTTGAAGATTGGATTCCAAAAACCATGACAAAGGAGTATCCAACTCATGTGCTATTTTTGATAGAGTCGCTACAGCGGGTGCAGCTTGTCCATTTTCTATTTTTGAAATATGACTTTTTGTAAGATTACATCTTTCAGCTAGATCTTGTTGAGTAAAATTCTTGCTTAACCTAGCTTCCTTAACTTTTTTACCGATATTATGTTGAAGATAAATTGGGCTCTCCTCCTAAAAGTATGCTTGCGATTAATAATCATATAATACATTAATTTTTCTCATTTGTAATTCTTTCAAAGCAAGTTCATATGAAAAAAGAAAACAACATAGCAAGGATTCCCTTAGTAATATTTAAAAGGAGCTTCAACCCAAATTTTAAGATGGAGAAAAGGATTGGAAACCCGAATGTTAGCTGAATTCCACTCCTGTAGCTTATAAATTGTTTTACCAAAATTAATGGAGTCAATTTCATAAATAATTACATGTTTTATTTTAAAAACAAACATTTAATTAATATCGAAATTTATTGTTCTTTTTTAAAAAAAGTCGTTCCCGTTGGAGCAGCAGACGGTGACTCCAGCGGAAATCGGAGAAATGAAATAGCCTGTCTTAAGCACTCATTTATTCAATTTCCAAACGGCATAATTAAGGCCCAATGCAAAAGCAACCCATCCAACATATGGAACCATTAGTGCTCCGGCTGTTTTATCTACTTGTTGAAATTCGTATGCCGTTAATGTAATGCATGCTAGCATAAGGGTAATTTCTACAAGCGCAGTTCCACGTAATCCCCATCGGAAAAATAGAAAGGACCATAAAAAATTCAAACCCAATTGTAGGTCATACAAGGGAACAGCAACTGGAGAGTCCTTCTTTTTTTGATCTACACGGTATTTAGCAATTCCCATTGTCGTGTAGAGTGTGGTCCAAACGATAGGAAAGACAGCGCCAGGGGGTGAGAATGATGGCTGTTTTAGTTTTTTGTATTTCTCCTGTGCATTTTTATTAGCAATCCAACCAGTAATTGAGCCTCCAATCACTGGTATAAGAATACTAAGTGCTAATTTTTTTTTATTTATACGACCATTTACTTGTAGCAATTCCATTTTACAGCCTCCTTGTTCTATTTGTTATTCCATTCCCTAAACCATTCAAAATAATCTAGTTTTATCAAAGTAGATTAATTAGAAAAATTTGAATATGGTATAATTGTCAAGTTAAATACATAAACGGAGGCGTCTATGAGACTTAAAATATTGCATACAAATGACATACATAGTAATTTTGAAAACTACAAAAAAATAGTTACTTTGATTAACCAACAGAAAGATGAAGACACGATTATTTTAGACGGAGGGGATTTTGCTGATTTTAAAAGCATTGAGCTCCAAGGCACAAGAGGTATGGCTGCTATAGAGTTATTAGCTGCCGCTGGTTACGATGCAATAACAATTGGAAACAATGAAATGTTCAATGGAATTGACACACTAGAACTTATGGCAAGTAGCAGTCCGATTCCGTTTATTAGCAATAATTTATTAAAAAAAGATTGTTCATCTATTAATGGGGTAAAGCCAAGCGTTATTTTAGAAAAAAATGGGGTACGGGTCCTTATTACAGGGTCTTCCCCTGATATGGGAGTATTTAATGACGGGCTAGGCATTCATATGACTGACTACTCAAGAGCTATAAAAGAAGAGATATATAAAAACAAAGGTAAGTATGATATTTGCATTTTGTTAAGTCATATTGGCACCTTTGCAGATGAATCTCTTGCTAAAGAGATTAAAGAGATTGACATTATTATTTCTGCACATGATCATAAGTTATTTGAGCAGGCAAAGATTATAGATCAAACAATTATGAATAGCGCAGGTAATTACGGGGAACATATAGGCATTATGGAGTTAGATATACTAGATGGTAAAGTACATCTTGTCCATTCAGAGACTATTTCTACAAAGGATATAAAAGAGAGTGAACAGATAGAATCTATTTTGAGATATAGTAAAGAAAGAGCTATAGAAGCATTAAGTAAACCTTTGTATACAATAGAACATCCTTTGTGGCATGACGTTGTGGAAGAAAATCCAATTTCTAATTTAATAGCTGACGGGCTGAAGGATATGCTGGGAACAGAAATTGGCCTTATCAATAGTGGTATTTGTAATGCGGGAATATTTCATGAAATGACACAAAAAAAGCTAATCGAGATATGTCCTTCTCCATTAAATCCAACTTCTTTTGAGATGCAAGGGAAGTATTTAAAGGAAGCATTGGAGCAGTCATTAGATGCACAAATATGCTTAGCAGATGGGAGAGGTCCGGGATTTAGAGGGAGATTTGTAGGGAGCCTTCATGCTTCGGGACTTCAAATAGAACATGACGGGAAAAAGATTCATGCAATATATGTGAATGGGGATTTGTTAGAAGAGGAAAGATGGTACATGGTAGGCAGCTCAGACTATCTACAAAGAGGGTCAGGTTATCCAAGTCTCATGAACAATCGTAATGAAAAATACTTAGCAGAAGAGATTAAGGATGTTCTTCGATTATATGGAGAAAAACAAGATTTTTGTGATGGATCTTTCCTTCATAGGTGGAAAGAGGTTTCTAAAGTAAAGGGGTAGTAAAAGTGGATCCTAAAAAGATTAGACAGCGTGGTATAAAGATTGGTAGATTACCTGTTGGTAAAAAAAACTGCATAACAGATGTAGAAGGTGTGAAAGTAGGACATATTACATTAGATAGCTCACTTGGAGGAGAAGATTATGCTTGTACCGGAGTGACCGCTATTTTACCGCATGGAGGTAATTTATTTCAACAGAAAGTAGTTGGGGCAAGTTACATTTTAAACGGTTTTGGTAAAACAACCGGACTTGTACAAGTGAATGAGCTAGGGCTAATTGAATCACCCATTATGCTAACGAATACATTTGGCATTCCAGCAGTTACTCAAGGGACACTGGAGTACATGCTAGAAAACAATCCTGAAATAGGGGATTCTACGGGGACTCTTAATATAGTGGTAGGAGAATGCAATGACAGCCGGTTAAATTCTATTCGTAAACTCCCTGTTGAGCCAAAACATGCGATTGAGTGTATTCAAAGTGCTTCGGCTGATGTTTCACCAGAGGGGGCAGTTGGTGCAGGTAAAGGTATGATTTGCTTTGGATATAAAGGTGGCATCGGTTCTTCATCACGTATTATTGAAGATAATGATTCGGTATATACTATCGGTTGTATGGTGCTGAGTAATTTCGGAAGAAAAGAAGAATTTCAGGCTACTCAATATCAAGTAAATCAAATGAGAGATGTGCCTAATTTTCCTAAGCTAGCAGACGGGTCCATCATGATTGTATTGGCAACAGATGCTCCCTTAAGTAATAGACAGCTTACGCGACTTGCTAAACGATGCGGGATAGGCCTAGGTAGAACAGGTAGTCATTTTAGTAATGGAAGTGGCGATATAGTTATCGCATTTTCCACTGCTCATCAAATACAGCATAATTCACAAGAAAGTGTGGAGGTAAGGCGGCAATTACGAGATGACCACTCAATTATGAATGATTTATTCCAAGGAGTGGCAGAGGTAACAGAAGAGGCTATTTTAAATTCTTTGTCACAGGCTGTAACTACAACAGGGCGAAATGGAACGGTAGTTCATGCATATCCTTTTGAATAAAATGAAGGCTGATCTTCACCATGGAGATCAGCCTTATTTTGAATAAAGATATCATTTGGGAATTCAATATTGTGTTATGAATTTTAAATAACAACATTATATTATAAGGGAGGTGTTTAGATGAATCTTGTTGCTTGGACAATAGTTGTCTGTGAAATTGGATTTTGGGTTGTTATCTTACTAGGCCTTTTAATCCGCTATATGTTTAAACGTGAAAAACTAGGCTTATTCTTTCTGGCACTGACGCCTGTTATCGATCTTGTTCTTCTCATCGTTACAGCTGTAGATTTATATAACGGTGCAATAGCCAATCGATTTCATGCACTTTCAGCAATTTACCTTGGAGTATCGATTGCATTTGGTAAAAGTATGATTCGATGGACGGACGAACGGTTTCTTTATTATGTGAAAAAACAAGGCACGAGACCCATCCGGAAAACTGGTATGGATTATGCCTATCACTCTATGAAAGGATCTATTTTGCATCTTCTTGCTTATGTTATCGGTGCTGTAATTATTGTTGCGATGATCTATTTCATAGATGACACTACAAGAACAAAAGTATTATCCGGCACATTGGAACTCTGGTTATTCATCCTCGGAATTGATTTTGCTATTTCAATTTCTTATTTCATCTGGCAACGGCCAAAGAAAGAGAAGTGAGCATACTGTTGTTATTAAAACTCCAATTTAATTTTACCTTCAACAAATGCTAAGTAGGCATCAAATTTTTGACCGTTTTCAGCTTCAAATCCTTTGATAATATTTGTTTTACCCTTTGTACAAAGCATTTTTATTTGGCTAGGGGTTACTTTTTTCTTTAAAAAGAATCCATTAAATGTCTGAGTACAACCATTTTTATATTCAGTGCAACCATAGAAACTTTTATGTGCTATGATAGACCCTTTTTGACATTTTGGACATATTACAATTGGGTCTCTCTTAAATTTGGAATCATATTTTGATGCACGAGGCGCTAGCTTTATATCAATTTGTTTTGTTTTTAATTGATTTGGTACTTCTTGCATTAAACTATGGATAAACTTAGCAATACTTCCTAAAAAGCGATCCATTGAACCTTCTCCATTACCGATTTTTCGTAAATAGGTCTCCCATTTAGCTGTCATCGATGGACTAGCGAGAAGATTACCGTCAATTGCCTGACAGAGGACTCGTCCTTTATCTGTTATGGAAACAATATTTTTCGTGACACTTATATAACCGTGACGTTTAATAGTTTCGATAATTCCGCTTCGGGTTGCTTCGGTTCCAAGACCCTCCACTTCTTTTAAAATCTCCGTTTCTAGTTTGTCTTCCACAAGCTTTCCACAGGTTTTCATCATGGCAATGAGTTGGCCTTCTGTATATGGCTTCGGAGGCATTGTTTTACCTTCTTTAATACCAATATCGCTCTCGACCTTTTCCTGTTCCTGTAATGGAGGAAGAGGTTGTTCTTCTCTATCACTAGTGGAGCGGGCAAACAAAGCCTTCCAGCCTTGATCTCGTTCCGTTTTTCCAGTAGTAAAAAAGGCTAGTCCATTCACATCTGTTATAACCTTCGTCTCTGTATATAAGTAGTCAGTATGAAACATCGCTAAAGTAGTACGAATGATTTCTTCATAAAGATTTCTCTCAAGACTCGAGAGTCCACCCAATTTAGCAGGGGTTGGGAGCTTCTTCGTTGGTATTATAGCATAATGTTCCTGTACCTTTGAGCTATCGACATACCGTTTTTTAGGGGCGAATGAAGCAACTTCAAAAGTGTGACCAATAATCTGTTGATAGGATGAAACCTGAGATGCTATATAGGAAAACTCATTTGGTGTAATATGTCTTGCATCAGTTCTCGGATATGAAACTAGTTTTTTTTCATATAGTCCCTGCATTGTTTTTAGCACATCTGCTGGACTCGTTTTCCATAAACGATTGGCAGTTGCTTGTAATGTCGATAAAGAATGGAGCTGAGGAGGCGATGTTCGTTTATCGATTTTTTCTATAGAAGTAATGACACCAGGAGAGTTCGGCTGAATAAGATGCCCGGAAAGGAGCTCTTGAATCTTTTCTCTTTTGGATTCCTTTGCTTTTGCTTTTCCTTTGTATTTCCCTTGTTCCGCTTGAAATGTAGCTTCTATCTCATAAAAGGGTTCTGAAACAAATTGTTCAATTTCTAGATGACGTTGATAAATCAAAAATATAGTTGGTGATTGTACCCGTCCTATAGGAAATACTTCCTTAATACCTTGTCCTTGCAATAAAAGAGAATATAATCTGGAACCATTCATACCTACGAGCCAATCACTAATTTGACGAGCCTTGGCTTCGTCGTATAATAAAAGATCCTTACGATTATCCTGTAAATTACTGAAACCTTTCAGAACCTCATCAACCTCTAAAGAATTAATCCATAAACGTTTAATCGTTTGACCGCGGGCTCCGCTTTGATTGTATATACTATAAAAGATATTCGATCCTTCGCGGTCCACATCACATCCGTTAATAACAGTATCAGTAGACTTGAGTAATTTTTTTACAACAGAAAACTGTTTAAATTTCCCTTTAGCAATCTGAAATTCGTACTTCTCTGGCAAAATGGGTAAACTAGTTAAAGACCATTTATTCCATTTTGGATCGTATGCTTTGGGCTCTTTTAATTCAACTAGGTGCCCAATTCCCCATGTAATATAGGCACCCTCTGGAAAAATAGAACAAGGGTGGATCTCTAAATAGCCTTCGTGACGTTTTACTTTAAAAGCATCTGCATATGCTTTTGCCTGACTAGGTTTTTCGGCTAGGATGACCGGTTTCATGAGGACACCTCTTTTCGGATATAATAGAAACTTCGATCTTTTATTATCGCATAAATTCAGAAGGTTTTCTAATGGAATTGAAGTCCTTATTACTATGACCATCAAAAGAAAGATTCCTTAAATGAACTTTGTGGTGTTGAACAGGCTCAACTAATGAATTGATACATATCTTTTAAATATAGTAAAAACTATACTAGGTCAATACATTGTATTTCCTACAATCTAGAGAAGCGGAACTATTAGTTTCTTCTCATTTTGAAATGCACATAAATCCAGATTTTTAATCTGTTTATGTGCATTTTTGTATTTCATGCCACAATATTTTACTTGTTGTCTTTTTAGTGTATGGATACCGATAGAAATAGATGTACTAGAATAGGCTTACATCTATTACTATATTTCATTTCATGAATTCGTTATGATAATTAGATAGTATTAGGAAAATAAAAAGAGGGTGCATAACAATGTCAAAGCATATTCTACTTGTTGAAGACGATGTATCAATTAGCGAAATGGTAGAGAAATATTTAATCACCGAAGGCTTTAGCGTTACATCTGCTTCAAATGGAGTCGAAGCACTGAATAAGTGTAAGAGTACTTCATTTGATTTAATGATATTAGATATTATGATGCCAAAGCTGGATGGTTTAGAAGTATTAAAATTAATTAGAGAGAAAAGTGCACTGCCGATTTTAATTATGTCAGCAAAAGATAGTGATGTGGATAAAGCAATAGGACTGGGATTAGGAGCAGATGATTATATTGCTAAGCCGTTTTCAATGTTGGAACTGTCAGCACGAGTGAAATCTGCAATTAGGAGAGCAACAATTTACTCGAATCATTCAGATAACAAGCAAGATATGTTGATAATCGGTGATCTTACGATTGACCTTATGAACTTTTCTGTCATGAAAAACCAGCAAACTATAAAGCTTACTTCAAAGGAGTTCGCCATTTTGAAATTGTTTGCTACAAATCGTCAGCGTGTCTTTACGAAACAGCAAATCTATCAAATGATTTGGAACGATGAATATTATGGTGATGAAAATATACTAAATGTACATATAAGACGTCTTCGTGAAAAAATTGAAGACGATCCATCCAATCCACATTATATTAAAACACTTTGGGGTATTGGCTATAAGTTTGAGGGGGATTAAAATGGTACTATTTCTTTCTATTATTATATTGCTATTACTCATCGTTATTTCTTTCCAGTACCGTGAAAAAAAAGAGCACAATGCTTCCATTTATTATACTTCTCAAAAATTACAATCCATCATCGCTGAGCAATCGGGAGAAAAAATTTTAAATATGACTACCAATAAGGAATTACAGCTATTATTCAATGAGATTAATAGGTTATTGGACCATAATCAAAAAATTATTGCTACCCATCGTAAAATAGAAAACTCGACTAAGAAAATGTTGGCAAATATTTCTCATGATATAAAAACACCATTGACTGTTGTTTTGGGGTATACGGAAATGCTTCAACTTAACACTGCAATCAGTGAACAAGAACAGCAACGTTTGCTCTCAGGTGTTCATTCAAAATCACTTGAAGTCCTTCAACTAATTCATCAATTCTTTGATTTGGCAAAAATTGAAGCTGGCGATTCGAATTATCCCATTACAAGGATAAATGTGAATGAAATCTGTCGGAAAAATATTTTATCTTTCTATGATATCGTAACGACAATGGGAATTGACATGCAAATCGACATCCCGGAATCAACAGTTTTTGCCCTTGGAAACGAAGAAGCACTGGACAGAATTTTGAACAATTTACTATCTAACGCCATTACTTACGGTGCCGAGGGAAAGGTAATAGGCTTAGCTATCGGATATGATGATAAGACTATTTCTATTGATATTTGGGACCGGGGGAAAGGCATTGATGAACATCATAGAGATCATGTCTTTGAAAGAATGTACACCCTCGAAGATTCTAGGAATAAGTCGTTTCAAGGCAGTGGTCTTGGGCTGACAATTACAAAGCGACTAGTTGAAGTGTTGGGAGGTTCTATTCATTTATCAAGTATTCCCTATGAAAAGACTGTCTTTAGCGTGTCCTTAAAAAGAATAACATATATGGAATAAACCTCTACTTTCATATATGAAACAATTTCGTAAAAGCATATTCAATAGGGAAATCCGAACAACGCTGATTTCCACTCTAGTCGGGTATGGCTCCAATCTCCTTGCCATTACGAAAACATATGCTCCTGCGGTTACTCGTCGCAAAGACATTAGTCAAACAAAGGATTCGATTTTAAAAAGCGAATAATAAGAAGAATATTTTGTAAATATTCTTCTTTCAGCTTGACGACAAAAGTGTTTTTATAAACTGCTATAAGTAATAATAAATATCTTTAAGGAGTTGTTTATAAGGCAAGGACCACCACGAAGACTCCTGTGGGAACAGCTTGAGCAGAAGACCCCGCAGGAACGCAGTGACGAGGAGGCTAAAGCCAAGCCCACGGAAAGCGAAGTGGTGGTCCTTGCCGATTTTAGTATATATGCACCAAAAATTGAGTTTGTCTACAGTCTGTAAGAAGATATTTTGTAAATATTCTTCTTTTTTCGATTAATTGTGAGACTGACATAGGTATATACATACATATTTTTTACGTAAGAAATTCTTAAGAAACAGGTAAGAAAAAAGAGAACTTCATTTCTTATACTAAGGAAAGTAACAAATGAGGGAGGAAATTCATATGACATATCTAATCCGAACAAATCGGCTCACAAAAGTATATGGGGGAAAAGAAGTTGTTTCCGAAGTGAGCATGCATGTAAAAAAAGGTGAAATTTATGGTTTTTTAGGTTCCAATGGTGCAGGGAAAACAACAATCATGAAATTAATTACAAATTTAATAAAACCAACTAATGGCTACATCGAAATTTTTGGAGAGACATTAACGCATAAATCTTATGAAGTTTTAAAAAGAATGGGCACAATTATTGAATATCCTATTTTCCATGAAAATTTAACTGCTAAAGAAATATTGGATCTCCATTGTGAATACATGGGCTATTACGACAAAAAGGAAATCGACCAAGTACTTGATCTAGTTAATTTGTCACATGCGGAAGGAAAGCCTGTAGAAGATTTCTCACTTGGGATGAAACAACGATTGGGCATTGCACGTGCAATTATTACTAAACCCGAATTACTTATTCTAGACGAGCCCATTAATGGGTTAGATCCGAGTGGTATTAAGGAAATTCGTGATTTATTGAAAATGTTATGCAAAGAATATGGCATTACCATTCTTATTTCTAGCCATATTTTAGGTGAAATGGAGCAAATTGCAGATACAATTGGTGTTATTCACAACGGCAGATTAATTAGTGAGCTTGCAATGTCTGATGTAAAACTTAGTCAAATAGATTACATCGAAATGATTGTCGACGATGGAAAAAAAGCAGCTTTTATTTTAGAGGACAAATTAGCCATCGTCAATTACAAACTAGTAGAGGATCATTGTATCCGTATCTATGAATCAAAAAACACAGAACACTATTTCAAGGGCTTTGATGGAGCAAAACGTGGAGATAAAGGAAATTAGCATGAAAAAAAATTCGTTAGAGGATTACTTCTTAAAGTTAATTAACGGAGGTGAGATGAGTGCCTAATTTAATGCGTTTAGAAATGAAAAAGTATAAATTATTTTCATATATAAAGGGAGCAATAATTGCCAATATCATTATAGCAGGATTGTTGGTAGCCATGCTGTTCATCGCGAAGGTGGAAGGTGACCTATTTTTAACCAATTATACAGAAGCCATAACCATAATTGATACGATTGTAAGGGCAACCTTTATTATTTTTGCTGCAAGCTTAATTTCTAAGCTCATTATTGGTGAGTTTAAGAATAAAACAATTACCACATTATTTTTATATCCTATTAATAGAAAAAAACTAATTACGGCAAAGCTTGCAATCGTAATCCTTTTCACATTCTGCTCCATTATCCTTTCTAATGTATTCTTAACAATAGTGTTCTCTTCTGTCACAAACTATTTTGATCTGATACCTGGCACATTATCAATCACTATGGTCACACAGCATACGCCTTCCATGCTGATGAACGCGATTGCAGCATCAGGAATGTGCCTCATTCCATTATATTTCGGAATGAAAAAGTACTCTGCATCAACTACAATTATTTCTTCCATTCTCATTGTCATGATTGTTTCTTCGAATAGCGGCAATTTTTCATTAAACGATATTATTATAATTCCAATATCACTAGCCATAATTGGCATTAGTATCGCTTACTTTGCAATCCGTAATATTGAAAAGACAGATTTAAAATGTTAATAATTTAGTTGAAGAGAGCTGCATTATTGCGGCTCTTATTTATTGATAAAGGTCTTTATCAATAAAAGTAAATTGATTATCCAGTTAATGTATTCTTTCCTCCTGTAAATGCGTGAGATAGTGCATCTGCTGTTTAACTAAGAACAATGATTAATCGGGTTTCTATTCAATTAGTATTACGGGACGGCGCTATTACCAGTAGATAACTAATGATGGGCAAAAGGAGAGATTTTTTAAGGAGACGATGTAAATGTTTATTACACTTATTTTCTCAGTTGGTATACTGATTCTTTTAAAAGGTAAGTTGGAATGGTTATTCGATTCACTTACGACTATTGCGATGGTTGCTTGGATATTTCAATCGGTCAATTGGAGTTGGGTCGAGGACTATCTCCGTATTCTTTTATTAGCACTTCTCATTATAGCTTTGCTGTTCAAAGTACGTACTTCACCTTTTAGAATAAAATATATAGTAACGATCAAAAATTTACACTTGCTGTATATACATTACTTATACCTTTGTTTGGTATTATATTTCAACTGTTGATGTGGCGATTGAATCACTTTTCCCTTTAAGATGGTACCTACTATATTGGGCAAGGAGGAAATCAAGCGCAAAAGAATTATCACCAGGCTTATCTAGCACAAAAAAATGACCCCAAATGATCTATTTCCGAAGGAGAGGTGTAAGAATTTTAAAATGAATTACTAGATCTTAGAACACCAGATGCTAATGCAGAAAACCGACCGGTAATTATGTGACTTTATGATGTGAAAATACGACTGTAATTATTTACTTAGCCTATAAGAAAAAAGTTAGTGTAACATTAATCCAAAATGAGAAAGTAAATGTTGGAGGTAAAATTCGATGCGTAGGGATTTCAGAGAATACATTTGAACCACATTTGCATATTCATGCTGAAAAGGACCGGATAGTTTTCTTAGAAAATAAAAATCCCATTCCTATGAAGGAATGGGATGTACTTCTATTAATTAGTTGTGAGCAATGATTACTAATTTGCCCTCATCAAGTTCTTTTTCAGCTGCTTCTGCCTCTTGTTTAGAGATGCCAGCTGCTTCCATTTTGTTACGAAGCTCATCTCCACGTGAGGTGAACATGTTTTTCATAGATTGTAAAAAGCCTTGTTCTTTCATGCCCACATCGGAAGTGTCGAGCGCATCATTGATATCGTCTGCTCGTTCTTTAAAATGGGCGAAAATATGAATATTGTCTCGAACGTATCCTTGGGTCTCAAGTTTTTCAATTTCTTGTTTAGCTTGAACTGCATTTTCAACTGTTAGTTTGACTGTCATGAATAATTCCTCCATTTTGTTTGTAATGTGTTCTAGTTTATATTTACCCGGTAGTAGCGACTTTAAACAAAATCGGTTCGAATGAATCCAAATATGTGAAAGAAATGTGTGGTTTTGATATGCTTAAAAGAAAAAGAGAATGGATGTTATTTAGATGGAAAATAAATTAGATCAAGTAGCCGGCTTTAAAGCGGCAATGGGGAATTATCCTACTGGAGTCACTGTAGTTACAGCTTATAACAGCGACGGTAAACCTATGGGGTTAACCGTTAATTCCTTCGCTTCTGTATCGTTGGAACCATTATTAATATTATGGTCTATTGATAAAAGAGTATACTCATACGAAGAGTTTTTAAAAGTAGATAAGTTTACAGTAAATATACTAGCAGCAGATCAGGGAGATATTTGTAATTTATTCGCTAGTAAAGTGGAGGATAGGTTTGCTGAGTGTGAATGGTATAAATCAGAATTGAATTTGCCGGTGCTCTCTAATTCCTTAGCAACATTAGAATGTAAAGTATTTAACAAAGTTGAAGCGGGCGATCATACAATTATGATTGGTGAGGTACTGCATATTCAAAATGCAGCTAAAGAGCCTTTACTGTATCACCGTAGAAATATCGGTGCAATCCCGACAGAATTTTATAAATGAGTAAAAAGGATATCCTGGTGGATATCCTTTTGTCTATAGAGTGTTATTAATGACGGCTCTAATATAATTAAACTAGGTATAAATACTTTAAAATGAACTGAAAATCTCGAAAATATTTGTTGAGTAGTATAATATACCTATGTTAACTTCCTTTTCGTTGGCATTCAAAAGGTTCATTAATTTAGTAATTTAAGAGAATTGTAAGAGTAATCTATTACAATAAAAGAAGTGATTTTTAGTATTTCAAACTTGAATATACAAATTAATAAATCGAAGAAGAGGGATAATATGGATTACCAACAAAGTAAACGCAAGAAAAATAATGATAATTTAGTAAGTAAAGAAGTATTCAACATTTCTTTATCTGTATTGAAAACATTCATAGTTGCACTAGTAAATTCTAGTGGAAATATTGTAAAAGCTAATGAGAAATTTTTAAGTGTTTTTAACTATTCGTTGGATGATATAGAGACTTTAACTATTGATATGGTAATTAGTGAGTCCTCAAACAAGGGTTTAAAAAACATTTATGAAAATCTCGAGAAGGATAAGTATTGGTCGGGTAATTTGAGACTAATAGATAAATTTAACCAACCAATAGATTCTATTGTTGATATTTTGGAATTTAGTGATGAGGGGGATAAAGCAAGGAATTATCTTTTAATAATACTTCCTGTCAATAGCTCCAACGAAGAAGAAAAGTGGAGAAGTTTAGCCTACACAGATGATCTAACTGGTCTTCCTAATCGTAGAAAATTTAGCGAATGCATCTCTTATCATATAGAAAAGAGTAAACAACAAAGTTCAAAATTTGGATTATTATTTTTGGATATTGATAATTTTAAGCACATAAATGATCAATATGGTCATGTAGTGGGCGATCAGCTTTTAAAGGAATGTGCATCAAGATTAGTGGAGGCTGTGGGCAATAGTGCGGTTATATTTCGCAAAAGTGGGGATGAATTTTTAATTATTGTTGACGAAGTGGGAAAAATGCAAGATATTTGCGATTCTATTCAACATCAATTTACTGCTGATTTTTATATCGATAATAGTCCTATTTCAGTCTATATAAGCTTAGGGGATAGTGTTTATCCAGACTGCGGGCTTTACGAAGAATCGTTAATCCATCATGCAGATAGATTGATGTATGAACAAAAGAAACAGAATAAATCTAAGAGAGAATTTGTTACTCCAAAAAGATAAGACATATCTAATCCCACATTGGAACAATGACAATAAAAGCAGAAGTCCCCTAATAGCTTCAATAAGAAACAGAAGAGGACGGTAAAGGCGATTTTTCGTAATATACTTGAAGTATACATCTCCATATTGCTATGCTGTGCAACCATTATTTATAGTACATTTTGATGTTCACAACGTTTGGAACTCTGTCTAGGAACGTTCAGCTGTTGATATAAGAACATTAAATAACTCAACAAATGAATCATCTAGTTCTATTTCTAAGTCTTTCAATAATAATTGTTCATACTCGTGATACGTTTTAATTGCTTCGAATCGATTTTCCATTTTTATTAATAAATTGATTTTTTGCTTAACTTTTTCATTTGAGTATGGATTTAACCTAAGGTAAGTTTGCAAATAAAATAGGGTTTTTGAGTCATCATTAAGCTGATAGTAATCAATTATTTTATCTAAAAAAATCAGCATTTGATTTTGATATGCCTGTGCTTCTACAAAAGCCCAGTCGTACCTATTCAATTCCATATATTCACCTGTATATAAATTGACTGCATTTTCAGCAATTTGAATATTTGTAACATCAAGTTTATCCAGGCTTTGGAGGTTTTTTTTCAATTCTATTGCATCACAGTAAATTGGTTCCAATGTGAAAAAGTAACTTTGGTTGGAGAATGTAATACAGTTAGAGTATCCAAGCTCATCTAAAGTTTTGCGTAAATAAGATAAGCATGTATGCAGGTGAATTTTAGACTTTTTATAATCTTGTCCTGGCCATAAGTTTTCTATTAAAATATCACGATTTATATATGTATTAATATTTGTAAGAAAGAACCCAAATAATTCCTTAACTTTGGCGGTTTTAAAATGAATTAGCTGACCATTACGGAATACTTGCAATTCATTAAAGCACTTAATGTAAGGTACAGAAGTAGAGATAACGTCAGTTCTATCTTCATGATTTCTAGATACTTCTACAGTTTTAGTTAATCTATTAATGGTTTTAAGAAGACGTTTTGTAGTAATTGGTTTTAATAAGTAATCAATCGAGTTTAATTCAAATGCTTGTATTGCGTACTCCGAATGGGCAGTTACGAAGACAATCTGTATAGATGGCTGAATTGATAGGATAGCCTCGGCTAAGTCTAATCCATTTAAGTCCGCCATTTCAATATCTAAAAATGCAACATCCACATGATTTGTTTTTAGGTCAGATAGAATATGCTCTTGTGAATTGTATGTTTTAATAATATGTATGTTAGGGAATTCCTGTAATTTTTTTTCTAGGGTGAAAAGTGAAAGGTCTTCATCATCCACTAAAATTGTTTTTATCATAAAATCCCCTCCATTTATGGAAAAATTTTAAATTTATTTCTATTATAATAATATTAATAAGATTCATCAAATCTCTAAATAGAGAAGTTAATAAAAGAATAGTAAATATACTATAACCTTTAGGGACTAAGTATTCTAAAGGTCAATTAGGTTATTAATGTTAGTAAAATGGAGGTAAAGGTGATTTGGATAAGAATTATAATTATAATAGCTTTCCAATAAATTAGAGATACATAATTTGTAAAGATTATATATTTCGCAAACAAATGTGATTAAATTATTTTCAAAGTAAGTAATTCATACGACTAAAAAATCTCTTCAGATTTATATCTATTAGGGTGAAATTTCCTTATTCCTTTGTATAAAAAAGCTTAAACATTATTTCTCTTTGTGGCACCTGGAGTGTATCGAACTTTTGTAAAAAGGCCTGTTTATCATAGGCTACGTGATGAATTTTAACCTCTGGTGTAATAGAACTTAAATCTACTATTGCATATGGTGCAGTATTACCTTTAGATACACCTAGAGAACCTGGATTTAAGTAAATTTTATACTCAGTTTGAAATAGATGCTCTGGATGGTTATGTCCAAAGCAAATGATGTCTGCCGGATAATCACCGAACATCGTTTCCATATTTTCTAGCGTTGGTTCTAAAATGGAAAAAAAGGGCTCTTTTCTAATATGAGCATCACGCATATGTGTTTCTATATGGTAGTGAATTCCAAATAGACGGTTGCCGTTAATTTCTTTTACTAAAGTTCTTGGTAGTTGTTGAAGCCTTTGAACATTTAGGTCTGATAGACGTTTAGCAATCCATTCATGGTGCTCGCGAGTATGCATATAGCTATCGGGGTGTCCATCGCCTAAAACAAGGGATAGTATTGCCTCGTCATGGTTACCCGTAATCATTCGAACGTCTGGACGTTCAAATAGAATATCTAGAACCTCATTTGTATCTGGTCCCATAGCAATCATATCTCCAAGACACCAAATTTCCTGCACATCTCTCCCAGCATCTATTTCGTTCAATACTGCTTTTAACGCAATTTCATTCCCGTGAATATCGGTTATAATTGCTATCTTCAAAAATAATCACTCCTAGTGCCTAATCTAACGACTCCACTTTTTCCGTAGATTTCTTTTTGTGTTTAACGTATTTCACTAAATAATAAATAAGAATAGTCGCAAAAATAATGCCGAAGATGACATACTCATCTACATCAGATGATAATATTCCAGCAGGAATTAATGCTAGGACGAAGAAATAAAGGAAATTTCCAATTGCAGTAGCAATAGTAAAAGGTACGATTCGTATCGTACTAAGTCCAGATAAGATATTGATCAGACTAGTAGGGATAAAAGGGAAGAGTCTTCCCTGAAGTACATAAGCAAAACCATTAGCATCAACCTTTTCAATCAAACTTATATTGAATTTTTCGATAATAATTTCTTGGAAAACATAGCGCACACCGTATAATACGATGATAGAAGCAATTACACTCGTGAACCAACTCCATAAAAAGCCGTTTATGAATCCAAATAAAGAGATATTTATCGTAATCACTAGAATAAGCGGGAATATAGTAAATGAATTTTGTATAAGCATGACTAGCGCCATAAAGAATAGCGCATAGCCAATATTTCTTTCTAAAAATAGTTGGACCTCATTTATATCTCCGTGCAATAAAGACACGACAATATCTTTATTAAATATGACGAAAACTATAATTAACAGCAAGCCGCCCCAAATAATCCATTGTCTTTTTGTAAGATGTTGAATTGTATTTTTCATTTGTTAACGTCACCTGGTCCTTCTCACATTTATTATCCAATCGTACCATTGTTTGAGGTTACAAAAAACTTTTAAACCTCTTCTTATCAAGGTATTCATTTGAGTTTTGTAAAGACCAATAAAGATGCATTCTATTTGACTAATTTCTTTTTCATTTGGTTGGCAGAAAGTAAGGTTAAGTAGAACGCTACACAAAACATTAGAATAGAGCCACTAATGACTACCTCTTTTACAGAAAACCAATGGGTGGCCAATCCTAAAAAAAGAATTACTACAATTTGTATAGAACTCGATAGCATCTCATATAGGCTAGATATTCTACCCATCATTTCGGTAGGGATATTGGATTGAATGTACGTCATATATCCAGTGTTCGAGATAGAAAGAAAAAATGATAGGACAAAAAATCCGATACTAGCTAATAAGTAGGTTGAAGAGAAACTGTAAATCACATATCCGACAGAGACTAAAAGTGTTCCAAGGCCCATCAATAATTTAGCTGGAGCGAATCTTACTAATATGTTGGTGAAGACAGCTCCCATTAAGAATCCAATTCCAGCAATAGTGACAAGCGATCCGTAAGCAGTATCGGATAAATGAAGAACTTTCTTGGCAAATGTCACTTCCATGGAATCTAATGCAGCAGTCATTAACATTACTGTTTGAAACATCATATATATGACGAAAAAAGGGATTGCCTTCTTACTGAAATGTACAACTAGATGCCAATCATCTCTGATGTTCATCCAAGTTATTTTTGAATTTTCAATAGTAGCTGAAGACATTTTCTTTGGGAGGAGAAGTGTAATAGCAGCGCAAACTAGAAAAATAACGACATTTACAAATAATGCTTCTTTAAGAGAACCGATCATAAATAAAACACCTGCAATTAATGGACCAGTCACAAATGCACCCGAATGAACAAAACTTAGAATTGCGTTAAAACGATTTCGTATATTTTCAGGTAACAATAGTGTCATATACGTAAAGGATGCAGGCTCAAATATTGCACCAGCCATTTGGATGAAAAAAACTAGTATATAAATGATTAGAATGGAATCAGAAAAAGGGATAAATAATATTAACATTGCTCTAATCACATCTAAAGTCACCATCATATGCTTTGTAGAAACTCGGTCAATGACACTACCTGCCCAAGGTCCAACTAATAATTGAGTGATTGGTTTAATAATGTATAGTGCTGAAACTGCTAATGCCGATCCTGTTTCCTCTAGTACCATTAAGTTGATCGCTAATAAGTATATCCATCCTCCAATATTGGCAATACCCACTGTAAACAAATATATAATAGGAAATTTCAAATTAAGTGAATCCATGCTAAAACCTCCGACATATTTTTTTTGAACAATAAAAAAAATCCCACCCCCAAGACTATTGTCTTAGGGACGAGATTAATATGTCGTGGTGCCACCCTAGTTTGCCCTAATGTCACCATTAGTGGCCTTTTCAAGTACGGCATGTATCCATGCTTATACCCTAGCTCGATAACAGGAGCTACTGTCACATAATACCTTGTACTATACAAGTCCTACGTGAAGCTCAGAGGCTTGTTTCGGTAACTTCAATCTTACCCATTCGCAGCTAATAGGGCTCTCTGTTTAAGAAATTCGAATACCTACTCTTCTCTTCATTGCTTTTTAATTTTTCCTATTATACCATATTTTTATTCATATGCTACATCATAATCTAACCTATGACATGGGCAAGTATCCTACTAGTTATGCTTCTATGGGATCTTAGGATAACGCTATTCCGCTGGAGTCTCGTTAAATGAACACCAAGGAAATTGCGGAAAATCATTTAGTTAGTAAAACACAAGAAGATCATAAAAAAACAAATATATGTGCAACTCCTTAGTCTTTTTTTACCTTAGGCAATAAGCTTTACAGTTCCACATATTAAAACGGTATAAAGAGTCCTAGTGAAACGCAAACTTTTAAAGAAAAGGAGTGTTTACGATAAAATCTGTAACAGAAGCTATAAAAAAGTTTGCACTACCATTTAATACTTCAGAGGATTTGACTCCACTATTAGAAGCTATTGGAGATGCCAAAATTGTTCTTTTAGGGGAAGCTAGTCACGGGACATCGGAATTTTATAAAGTACGAGCGGAGTTATCAAAGCGCCTAATAGTAGAAAAGGGATTTAATCTAATTGCGGTCGAAGGAGATTGGCCATCCACTCAGCGAGTAAATAGATTTATAAAAGGATATGATACAGAGGAAAATAAACAAAAGGTACTAAATGCGTTCGAACGTTGGCCGACGTGGATGTGGGCAAATGAAGAGATATCTGAATTGGTTAAGTGGTTAGAAAAACATAATAAGCAAGTAGAAGATAAAAGGAAAATAGGGTTTTATGGAGTAGATGTGTATAGTTTATGGGAGTCTCTTGATGAGGTGGTAAGCTATTTACGTAAAACGAATCCGGAAGGAACAGATATGGCGTTTGCAAAGAAAGCAATTAGCTGTTTTGAGCCCTTTAATCGTCATCCTGAAACCTATGCTTTTTCATCCATACACATTTCGGATGCTTGTGTGGATGAGGTGGCGAAGTTAGTTTCTTCCATTCGTAAAAATGAAAAGCAATATGAAAATGGTCAGGAAGCAGATTTAAATTTAAAAATAAATGCTTTAGTTGCTCATAATGCAGAAGAATACTACCGAGCTATGGTACGGAGTGATGAACTTTCATGGAATGTTCGTGATGAACATATGGTCGAAGCGATTAATGAAATAATGGACTATCATGGAAAAGACGCGAAAATAATAATTTGGGCACATAACACCCATATTGGAGATGCATCCGCAACGGATATGAAAGAAGAAGGGCTAACAAACGTTGGAGAGATTCTTCGTATACAGAACAAGAAAGAAAATGTGTTTTCAGTCGGATTTGGTACCCATAGTGGAGAGGTTATTGCTGCAGATGAGTGGGGGACTACTCCTAAAAAAATGATCGTGCCACCTGCAAGATTGGGTTCATGGGAAGATATGCTGCATAGTATAGAAGCTACAAATAAAATTCTGATTTTTGACGAGGAGAATCGAATATTTTTTAATAATAATTGGATTGGGCATCGGGCTATAGGAGTTGTATATAATCCAGAGCTTGAAGCTTATGGAAATTATGTTCCTTCTAGATTAGGGAGCAGATATGATGCCTTTATTTATATAGACAAAACTAATGCATTGTCCCCAATTTTTAAGTAAATGAATGAAAATTATGAACAGATGGAGCGGCTAATAATTTCTCCATCTGTCTATATTTATTATCTAGATTCTAGACTTTTTAATTAGCCATGAAACTAATAATAGTAGAGAACCTATACCAAAAGAGATTTGCCATGGCAATGTGAAGGATGGACCGACTTCCTTTACCAAAAAACTAATTATAGCAATAATTAAAAATCCGCCTGCCCCGTATAACCCAGCCTTAAACATCATTTTTTTGTCTGTAGCTTTGTCATCAAAGGAAGATTGACTTATCAATCCAAAGATCATTTTTACTCCAAATGCTGTCATAATCATTATTAAAATGATGAGCAGTAGAGAGGATATGACATACACTTTTTCCGAAGCTTCCCCTCCTATTATGGGGATAATTATACTTCGCATTATTAAAAACCAACCAATAATATTTACAGCTATTTCACCCATAAATATGAAGCCATTACGTTTATTTTCACGAGGCAATTGACTTACAATCTCATCTGCGTAACCCTTAGGGTCATTTCCAAAGATTTCTTTCGCAGTTTTCCCCTCTTGTTGACCTTCTATAAGATGGTCTAACATTTCCATCAAGACTTCCTCTGATTGTTGCTCAGATAAGGTTAACTTGGTTCGGATATAGAGTAGTAAATTTGTGTAATATTTCTCATTTCCTTCTGTCAGTAACGCTCTTTTTTGGTTATTTTGTTCTATTAACTCACTAGCTTTCAATCGTCTCATCTCCTTTCGATAATAATGCATTAATAGGTACTGATAGCTGATTCCATTCTAAGGAAATTGTTTCAAGGGTTACTTTTCCTGCAGAAGTTAATGAATAATATTTACGATTAGGTCCAGATTCTGAAGGCCTTATTTCACCTGAAATTAGCTTGTTTTTTTGAAGTCTTAATAAAACAGGATAAATAGTTCCTTCGCTCACATCCTCTAAACCAACTTTTTGCAGCTTTTTGGATAATTCATAACCGTATACTGGCTCTTTTTCGATAACGGCAAGCACACAGCCATCAAGAATCCCTTTAAGCAGTTGACTTCTAATAGACATAGGTCGTCTCCTTTTTGCTATCTTGTAAAGCAAAGTAGTTATTTTAAAAAAATACTACCTTGCTTTGCAAAGTAGTTAAAGTAATTATAAATATAATTTGAAGTAATGTCTAGTAGGTAAATGGTCTCCTTTCTTGTGAGGTTTAAAAAAGACCCTTATTATCTGACAATTTCATGTTAAACTAACAGTAACTTAAATGACGAGTTAGGAGGAATATTGTGAGGATTTGGAGGAAATTATTAGTTTCTGTCGTTTCAATCGTGATGATTAGTAGTTCTGTTTTTATTTCTACAGGTGAACAAAATACCGTTGAGGCGGCAGCTACTTCGTATAGTAGTCTAAAAAGAAATATCAACAGCATCATGGCGGATGACCGCATGAAAAGTGCGTCTACAAGTGTCACAGTAAGAAAGGCTAATACTGGAGAAATCGTATATGAACATTATGCAGACAAGTCGATTACTCCCGCTTCTACAATGAAATTATTAACGGGTGCAGCTGCATTGGAAACACTTGGCGAGAATTATCGTTTCTCTACGTCCGTTTTAACTGAAGGTAAAGTGAAAAAAGGTACATTAAACGGGAATCTCTATTTAAAAGGCCAAGGTGATCCGACTTTACTAAAAAAACATTTGGATAGTTTTGCTACAACATTGGCAAAACAAGGCATCAAAAAGGTTAGTGGGAATTTAGTAGGAGATGATACTTGGTACGACAATGATCGTCTTTCTGCTGGTATTTTAGCTGAGGACGAGCCATACTATTATGCTGCACCTATCTCGGCGTTAACACTTTCACCAAACGGAGATTATGATGCTGGATCAGTTATTGTAACAGCAAGACCAGGCAAGAATGGTAGAGCAACAAATATTACATTGGCACCTGCTACAGCTGTTTTACAAGTAGTTAATAACTCAAAAACCGTACCTAAAGGATATAAAAACACCCTGAAAATAACGCGGAAAGTAGGTACTAATAAAGTTATTATTAGTGGGAATTCTCCATTAGGAACTTCGGGTAAAAAAGAATGGATTTCAGTCACCGATCCAACAGCCTATACGCTAGATATATTTAAAAAGTCGTTAGCCGAAAAAGGCATCACATTTTCTGCAGGCTCTAAGGTTGTGCAAGGGAAGACACCGGCAAATGTGAAAGCTCTAGCGTCTAGAAAATCGATGAAATTAAAGGATCTCATGATTCCATTTATGAAACTCAGTAACAACACTATTGCAGAAGTTTTAGCGAAGGAAATGGGAAAAGTAGTACATGATGAAGGAAGCTGGAAAGCAGGTCTTCTTGTTATGCAGGAATACGTATTGTCTATTGGTCTGGACGCTACGAAATGGAAATTCGAGGATGCCTCTGGAATGTCATATTCCAATAAAATTAGCTCTAGACAGCTTTCTGAGCTCTTATATTTAGTTCGTTCAGAACCGTGGTACTCGACATTTAATAAGAGTCTACCTGTAGCAGGTTCATCAGACCGACTCGTTGGCGGTACTCTAAAAAATAGATTAAAAACAGCTCCCGCTAAAGGTAATATAACTGCAAAAACAGGCAGTCTAAAAAATATAAAATCCCTCGCTGGATACGCAAAAACTAGAAGTGGTGAGACACTTATAATTACAGTGTTAACAGAAAAAAATAAATCTAGCACAATTCCCGTAATAGATAGAATTGCTACAACAATTGCTAATCATTAATATTTGGAAAGCGTCACCTTTGCTAAAAGCATTGGTGGCGCTTTTAGCAGTAAAAAGCTGGCTTTATAGTTAGCGTAGATAAATTATAAGTAACTTTAACATTAGAAGGAAACCCACTGTGTAATATAGAATTAGTGAATAAAAGCTTTATTGAGGGGATTGATTAGAATGAGTAAACTAGTAGAAAAAGCGATCGAGTTTGCAACAATAAAACATTCCGGTCAGATGCGTAAAGGAACAACGATTCCGTATATCATGCATCCAGTGAGTGTAGGGTTTATTTTGAAGGAAGAAAGGCAGTCGGATGAGGTTGTTGCCGCAGGAATATTGCATGATACTTTGGAGGATACGCATACAACAGAGGGAGAATTAGCTGAAGTATTTGGTAATAATATTCTTCAATTGGTGAAGGAAGCTTCGGAGCCTGATAAGGGGTTGCCATGGGAATTGAGAAAACAGCATACAATTGATGGCTTGCCGGAGAAAACAGCTGATATGTTATATGTAATTGTGGCAGATAAGCTGCATAATCTAAGAACTATTGCTCAATCAGTAGAAGAAGAGGGAGAGAATGTTTGGCTAAGGTTTAATCGAACTAAGCAAGACCAGTCGTGGTATCATCAGAGTATTGTAAAAGCAGTGAAAAGCCGTCGCAAGGAAGTCAGAATTATAAAAGACTACGAACTTCAGGTAAATCAATTGTTTGTTGGAGTCAATAAAGTGACAAATAAGTTAATAGATGTGATGTTAATAAATCCTTATCATTGTGGAGAGAAAGAATGCAAGGTATTTGAACAATACAAAATTCTAAATTTCATGGATGAAGTGTATACAGAAGCTAATCAAATTTATCAGGAACAAGCTTTTAAGAAAATTGAACCACTTATGCGTATGTTGGAGAAAGAAGGAGTGGTATTTGAATACAATTCTGATGGTCCGTTCATAATTCTTAGCTTCCTTTATACGCTCAAATATCGTCTTGCTTGGTCAGATGAAGAAACCGTTTCGCATTTCAACAGATTATAAAAATTTTGGGAGGTAAATAATATGGAGGAAAAGAAAACTAGTATGGCTATTTCAAAAGAAGAATTGGTGGAGCTCTTGAAGAAGACAGGTCCTACCAATCCAAATGAATTTCCAGACAATGATTTTGTATGGGACGATTTAGATAAGGATGATTGTCTAGACCAGAGTTACCCGGGTGTAAGCGAGGAGGAATTATGACTTTAAAGGTCAATGATATTGCAAATTTGCTCTATGATCCGGAGTATGAACATCTTAACTCTCTTTTTAATGCATTTAATCCGCTAAAAGTCTTACGAATTGATGCTCATGAAATAAGGCATTCAAATATTTTAGCATGGTTGCTTAATCCTAAAGAAAACCATAACCTAGGACATTTATTTATTGAAAAATTACTTGGAAGGTTATTGATTAAAGTGGAAAATTTTGAAAAAATGGAAGATGCAAATACGTATATTAAACTTCTTTCAATAACTCATAATGATTGGATTGTTGAACGTGAAAAAGGAACTGATAAAAATAAACGCATAGACTTATTATTACATTCAATAGAAAATAAAATGGTTATCTTAATCGAAAATAAGTTTTATTCTACACAGTCCAAAGGTCAGCTGAGGAATTATTTAGACTATTGTGAGTCCACCTACCCAGATTATATTTTACTGCCGATCTTTTTGACATTACATAATGAGGATGATCCAACAGAAAAATATTGGACATTAAATTACTCAGATATTGCAGAGACTTTAGAGTCTATTTTGAAATTACAAAAAGAGTCACTAAGTGAGGATGTGTACTCATTTCTTCAACATTACCTGAGCGTAGTACATGAACAATTTGCGCCAGATGAAAATCGTTTGAGGCTAGCAGAGTCATTGTTTACAAAACACGGTGAAGCAATCTCGGCGATATATTTAAGTACAAATAATTCTGTAAAAAAACATACTCATCACAAATACTTTAGAGAATTAGTTTCTGCATTATCTAAAGAGGAGCAAAATTGGGTACATAAAATCTATCAAGAGAATAACCAGACTATTGATTTTATTTTTACAGAAGACTCTCTCATTCTTAAAAAAGCATTTGAAAATGTAATGGTTAAAAGAGAATTTAAAGATGAGTATTATAAGGCGGTTAAATCAACACCTTATTTCATATTTCCGGAGTGGAAAATCGCTGAAAGTTTTTTAAAAGAAATGGAACATCCTGAAATTATGTATTGGCTAGGTTATGGTATTATTATTTTCTTTAAAAGAAGAGAAAATGGGTATTTAAAAGTTTATATAGAGATTGGACCGATGAAATATTCGTCACGTTTGGAACTGTTAAAAAGACTGGAACAAAAAGGCCTTTCTATAAAGGAGTCCTCTAAATTACCTACATCTGTATACACGCGTATTTATACTAACCAGATTAAGGTAGAGGATTGGATGTCTATCCATACTTTAGAAGATTCAATTTCATCCTTAATCGATGATTTAACTTTCATAGAAGTAAAAACCAAGATAACAGAAGTCCTACTCGGAATAGTAAAATAAAAATTAGAAAAAATGAAGTCGATAAAGACCTAGATGAAGATAATTTTAAAATTATCTACTACTATTATAGTTTCTGGTTTATTATGATAATACCTTACCTACTAAAGTCAATTTTATAATTACTTGTTTCAATTAAAACACGAATTTTGACGTGATCTCACCATTTTCATTCCTTTTTGCTTTTGAGTCAATTTCATAATTCCTTATTTCAATATAAAATAAGACTACTTTGGTGATATTATATTCAATTATTCGTTTGTTTAAAGAGGATTTCGTTGATTGGAGAGCAAGGTGGCGACTCCAGTGGGAACAGAAAATGTTTTCTGCACCGAAAGCGAAGCGACAGGTGCACGAGCTGAAAGCCCCGCAGGAAAGACATTGGTGGTACTTTGTTTGACCAATGTCTTTGCGACGAGTAACCGCAGGAGCATATGTTTTCGCAGAGACGAGGAGATTGAAGCCGTGTCCATGGAAAGCGTACACTTGGAACGGGGATCAAATTTGTTCGGATTTTACTACTAATTACTTCATAACGAAATTGACTCTTTTATGAAATTAATTCACTTAATGGTGATTTTATAGAGTTGTTTAACTTTTTTCATCTATGTACTATACTATTGGTGTAGTGAGGTGAGAGAAGTGGCACGTGAACGTAAATTTACAGATGACGAGCTATTTAAAGCAACGAAGTCATTGCTAATTGAGGAAGGCTATGATGCCTTTACATTTAGCAAGTTAGCCTCGATAATGGAGGTTTCTCGTGGAAGTATATATAAATATTATGAGAACAAAGATGAGTTGATTTCAGAGTTTCTAATGTACGAAATGAATCTATTTCTTAAAGGTTTTAATGAACTAGATAAAAGTGGAGATTTCCAAACGCAGTTTTATTTAGTTATAGATTTTATTTTTCAACATAGTGAGATTCATCAAATATTGGAGATTATTAACCAAATTCCTAAAAAGTCTTCCAATCGAGTTTCATCCAATCAGACACAATTAAATACATACCACACTGATATGTATAAACAATTTCAAAGTTTAATCGAGCAGGGAAAGAAGGAGCGAGTTATTAAGAGTCATCTATCTGATGCTATAATTCTGGGGATGACATTTCAAACTATTGCTATTCCCAATCATTTTGGAATTCCTCAGGACGAATGGGTAGCTTCTATTAGAGAAATTTTAAGTGAAGGGATGTTTCAGAGAGAATAATTGACATACAGGTCACTTTTACACATAATGTAAATGACAGGTGTGTTTTTTTAGTCAAAGTGACACTTGTGTCATTAATAAAATAGAGGAAGTGGACTTAGTGAAAAAGATACTAGGCAAGGTAACTGATTTTGTTACAACTCGCAAAGGTATGTGGATTACGTTAAGTATTTGGATAGCTCTAACTACAGTTCTGACAATATTTGCTCCAAGTTCAAGCGATTATAAAGTTTCTAGTGTAGCCTCGTTACCTGAGGATGCCCAGTCGATTATAGCCCAGGAAAATATTGATGAGCATTTTAAAGATGCAGAAAGTTTGCCTGGAATTCTAGTGCTTCAGTCGAAGGAAGTAATAGATATTGAAATGCTTGGAGCAGCTTTAGATAAAGTGGCATCGGCAAATATAAACGGTTTGAAGGAAATGATTCCTTTTAGTAGTTTACCACCCCAAGCGCTGGAAGGTTTTTTCTCAGAAGATAAGAAAACCTCTGTTATTCCTATAAGTTTTATCACTTCTTTGGAAACTTCTGATTTAGAAGAAAGCTTGGATAAGGTGAGTGAAATTGTAACTGAGGAAACCGGCTCAACCGTTTATATGACAGGACCAGCTGGAATAGCTGTAGATACAACGAATCTATTTGAACGTGCAGATCTTGTTTTAATTTTATCGACCGTAGGGATTATTCTGATTCTGCTAATTGTCATTTACCGTTCTCCATTATTAGCATTAATTCCACTATTGGCAGCAGGGATTGTGTATCAAGTCGTAAATCAGATACTTGGTATGATTGGTGCCAATGGTTTGGATTTAGCCACTCAATCGTTATCGATAATGTCGATTCTATTATTTGCCGCAACGATTGATTATTCATTGTTTGTTTTTTCTCGATATAGAGAAGAATTAAAGAATTATGAAACTAAATTTGATGCTATGAAGTATGCAATGCGTGAGACTGGAATTCCTGTATTCTTTGCAGGTGGTACAGTTTTAGCTGCGATGCTAGTACTATTCTTTGCATCATTTGGAGATTATCGAAATTTCGCACCAATTTTTGGTACAACTATGCTTGTCATTATGTTCGCTTCTGTTACATTAATCCCAGCACTATTCACACTTTTCGGTCGAAAATCATTTTGGCCACGTGTTCCAAAGTATGGTGAAAAAGAAGTAAAAGCCAACTCTTTATGGAGCAAAATTGCAGAAATTGTTGTCAATAAACCCAAAATTGCTGCTGTTTCTATATTAGTGATTTTAGTTGTTTCCGCATTGAATTTATTTAATTTGAATTATGAATTCGATACCATGAAGTCTTTCCCGGATGATATGCCTTCTCGTGAAGGTTATGAAATTATTGAAAATGAATTTGCAAAAGGTGATTTAGCTCCTACAAATGTCTTGTTTGAATCTGGAAGTAAAATTACGGAAGAAATGCAAGCAAGCATAGTCGAACAGTTGCTTCTGCAAGATTTAGTTAGTACTGTTAGAGCTACAGGAATTTCAGATGATGGCCTTGCGGCGCAATTCCAATTAACATTCAAGGAAAGTCCGTATTCAACGGAGTCGATGAATGCTCTTGAAAAAATGATAGAAGATAAGAAAAGTATTGTTAAAAATAGCAATGCAGAGGGTGATCTATACTTTGCAGGCGAAACAGCTTCACAAGTGGATGATCGGTCAGTAAATAGTCGAGATCTAATTCTCATTGTTGTTCTGGAAACAATATTAATCCTTATCTTATTAATTGTATTAACGAAATCTATTAAAATGCCAATATACATGATGGGTACTATTTTATTATCCTTCTTGGCTGCACTAGGTCTAGGTATGTTCTTAACTAATTTATTCTTCGATATTGATACGATTAGTAATCGTGTTCCACTATATTCGTTTGTGTTCTTAGTAGCACTAGGAATTGATTATAATATTATTCTTATATCTAGATATTTAGAGGAACGTGAAAAACATTCTGTTAAAGAAGCAGTTCAAATTGCAGTATCTCATACAGGTGGAGTTATTTCTTCTGCTGGTATCTTACTTGCTGCAACATTCGCTGTACTGATGACGCAGCCAATCCAACTGCTATTTGTTTTTGGATTTATCGTAGCGGTGGGAATTATCTTGGATACATTCTTAATTCGTGGAATTCTATTACCTGCATTGATTGTTCTATTTGAAAAAGATAAAAAATAAGATAAACGCATGGTCTTTTGGAATTATTCCAAAGTACCATGCGTTTTTTTTAGAAAATCTTCTTTCGGTCTCTTTCATCTTTAAGCAATTCAACAGCCTCACGGAAACGAAGTGAATGAATATTCTCTCGTTCTCTTAAGAACCGTAAAGCATCATTGATACCGGGATCATCTGATATATCGATTAACCATTGATAGGTAGCTCGTGCTTTTTCCTCTGCAGCAATATCCTCATATAAATCGGCTATGGGATCTCCTTTAGACTGAATATAAGTAGCTGTAAATGGAACGCCTCCTGCATTCTCATAAAATAATGAATGTCCATGATTTACAAAATGTGCACCTAAACCTGCTTTTTCTAATTGCTCAGGGGTAGCGTCCTTAGTCAATTTATAAATCATCGTCGCAAGCATTTCGAGATGTGAGAATTCCTCAGTGGAAATATCCGTAAGTAGTCCGATTACTTTATCCGGAACGGTATAACGCTGGTTCATATATCTGAGTGCAGCTGCCAGCTCACCGTCAGCGCCTCCGTATTGCTCCATAAGATATTTTGCTAGCATTGGATTACAGGTGGTTACTTCGACAGGATAAAGCAACTTTTTTTCATAAACCCACATCTGATTTCTCCTTTCTCATAATTGCCATGGCCAAGGATCTTGGTTCCAACGCCAACCTACTTCTAGTGCCTGTCTAGAGGGAATAGATTTAAGAGATAAAGGTCCAAATTTATTTTCGTATTGTTTGCGTACAGCCGCAGCATCTTTAATCGCTTCTCTCCATTGTTCTAAAGCATCTTCATCATCTGGATGTGTGTCGGTGTATAAAGTCCATTCGACAACAACAAAATCCATTTGTTGTACTTTTTTTAATAGATTCATTCTTTCATCAAAAGCACTCATGAAATTCCTTCCTCCCTGAAGAATCCATCCACAAACTTGGGCCAGAGCGAACCTTGCATTAGTGCCTCCTCGGGAGAATTTTGTGGTAGACCGGGCTGCTGGAAATTTGTGAAGATTTGCGGAGGTAGCACAAAATACTTCACGGTAATCGGAGGGCAGGGATCCCGTGGTGAAACAAAAGGCTTATAACTTCCTCTATAACTTGGACGTTCCAAATGTCATCACTCCTTCTCCCCATCCTATGAAGTAAGAACTTGTCTAATTCATGAGGGTAATATAAAGTTGATGAAAACTAATAAGAGTTAGCCTAGTATTTATCTTTTATTATTTTAGGAAATACCTAAGAAAAATAGAACTAAAGGAATTGAGAAGATACTGACAAGTGTTGTCACTAGAGTTGTAAACGAAACAAGATCCGGTTCAGTATTAAATTGCAATGCTAACATCGTTGTATTAGCTGCTGTTGGCATAGCGGCTAAAATAATCGCAACCTGTTTGACTGGATCATTAACCGGTAAGAAATATAAAATTCCAACGGCTAGAAGGGGAGATACAATTATCCGAATAACAGAAACGGCAGCAACATATCGATAGGCAACCTTTTTACGCGAAATAACAGCTAATTGCATTCCGAGAACGAGCATTACAGTTGGTATCGAAGCATCTGCAACAAGTCCAACTCCGTTGATTACCGCTTGTGGCACAGTCACTTGCGATTCTTGTAAAAGAATCCCAATTGCAGCAGCATACACGACAGGCATCCTAATAACACGGTGCAAGGACTGCTTCCATGTAGCCTTCTCCCCGCCACCAAGAGATGCAAAAAATATCCCAAATGTATTAATGAATAAGCCATGTAGAACCATAATCATTACAGCATAATCAAATCCGGTAGCCCCTAAGGCAAACAACACTACCGGAGCTCCATAATTTCCACTATTCATAAACATTCCACCTAAAATCATTGCAGAGAGTTCTGAGCGTGTAGTCTTCATAAAGGTTCCAACAACCCAAGTGATTATAAGTAAAATAAAGGCTAGAATAAGACAAAATAAAACGATATAAAAATATTCCATCGTTAATGCATTTGTATAAAATGTCCGGAAAGCTAAAAATGGAGACATTAAGTAAAGCGCTACGGTTGAGATAGATTTAATATCGAAACCAATTAACTTTTGTCCAACAAACCCAATAAAAAAAATAATAAAAACCGGCAAAATAATTAAAACCAGTTCCACTTTAGCACCTTCATTCTGTAATTCATTGTTCCAACTATTTAAATCAATATAACATATTAATTGTATAGATAATGTCAACCTGTGTGTAGAAATCTGACAAATGGAAATGATAGAGAAGGTAGTGGCAGATTATAAAATCTTTAAACCTTTGATAAAGTGATAGAAGGAGGAACAATAATGTCAGTGGAAAAATTAAAAATTGGGATTGTAGTTGGAAGTGTAAGAAAAGGACGTAATGCGGATGCTGTTTCACACTGGATGTATAATTTTGCTACAAAGAGAAATGATGCAGAATATGAATTAGTTGATTTGATAAATTATAAATTACCTCTTCTTGGGCAAGAGATTCCTTCAGAACAAAAAGAAGAAGCAAATTTTGCTATCAAAAGTTGGTCTGAGAGTATGGCTAAATATGACGGCTATATTTTCGTGACTCCAGAGTATAATCACGCAGTAGGTGGTGCACTAAAAAATGCATTAGACTACTTAAATCCTGAGTTAAACAATAAGGCAGCTGGTTTTGTAGGATATGGTAGTTTAGGTGGAGTGCGTGCACATGAGAATATGCGTTTGATCTTAGGGGAATTACAGGTTGCAGTTGTTCGTAATGCGGTAACATTCTCACTAATGACAGATTTTGAAAATATGAGTGTATTTAAGCCTGCTGAGTATCATGAAGGAAATACAAATACAATGCTTGACCAAATACTTGCATGGAGTGGGGCTTTAAAAAAACTTCGCTAATATAAATGTATAAAGCAACAATATAAAAGAAATTGAGTCCAAGGGAAATTTACTTTTCCCTTGGAGTTTTTGCGTTATAATTAAAATTAAATATTATAAATTTTTAGAAAACAAAAGTATGACATGGGGTGAAGCAATGGATATTAATAACAAAGTGGCAGTTGTAACAGGTGGAGCATCTGGGTTGGGGCTTGCAACTGTTGCACATTTAATACAAAAAGGGGCAAGGGTAGTAATTTTTGATGTAAATGAAGAATTAGCAAAAAAGGCAATTCAGGAATTCGGAGAAAATGTAGCCTACCAAATAGTTAATGTGACAGATGAAAACTCTGTCAATAAAGCAATTCAGCAAACAGTAGAAAAACTTGGAGCATTACATATTTGTGTAAATTGTGCAGGTATAGCTCCTCCACAAAAAACAGTTGGGAAATCTGGAGCAATGCCGTTGGAAAATTTCAAAAAAGTAATAGATGTAAACTTAATAGGAACGTTTAATACGTTGAGATTAGCAGCTGTGGCTATGACAAAAAATGATATGTCAACCGAATCCAGTGAGAGAGGCATCATTATTAATACAGCGTCAGTTGCAGCATTTGAGGGACAAATGGGGCAGGCAGCTTATAGTGCCAGTAAGGCTGGAATAGTAGGAATGACTCTACCAATTGCAAGAGATCTTTCTTCTTTTGGAATACGCATAAATGCAATAGCTCCAGGATTGTTCCGTACACCAATGGCAGCAGGCTTAGATGAAAAGGTGATAGAAAAGTTAGAATCCATCGTGGAATTTCCAAAGCGATTAGGTCGTCCAGAAGAATTTGCTTCATTAGTAGCTTTTATAATTGAAAACGAATATATCAACGGAGAAGTAATTCGCTTAGACGGAGCAATTCGAATGCAACCGAGGTAGTTAGAAAAGCGGAGGGCACCATCTAGCCTCGAAAAGCGCTGGAAGGGTTTCGGAAAAGGCGTTCTTTGCCTTTACCGAAATACTGAAGCGACTCGAGAGGCTGGTGCCCGGAGCTGGACAGAAAGAAAAGCGGAGGGCACCATCTAGCCTCGAAAAGCGCTGGAAGGGTTTCGAGAAAAGGCGTCCTTTGCCTTTACCGAAATTCTGAAGCGACTCGAGAGGCTGGTGCCCGGAGCTGGACAGAAAGAAAAGCGGAGGGCACCATCTAGCCTCGAAAAGCGCTGGAAGGGTTTCGAGAAAAGGCGTCCTTTGCATTTACCGAAATTATGAAGCGACTCGAGAGGCTGGTGCCCGGAGCTAGACAGGTAGAAAAGCGGAAACGCCTATGCAAGCCCCGAAAAGCGCTGGAAGGGTTTCGGAAAAGGCGTTCTTTGCCTTTACCGAAATTCTGAAGCGACTCGAGAGGCTGGTGCCCGGAGCTGGACAGAAAGAAAAGCGGAGGGCACCATCTAGCCTCGAAAAGCGCTGGAAGGGTTTCGAGAAAAGGCGTTCTTTGCCTTTACCGAAATTCTGAAGCGACTCGAGAGGCTGGTACGAGTAGCGACCAAAAAGAAAAACGAAGGGTGGAGATGAACATGATAGAGGTTGTAATAGTAGAAGGGGTACGAACAGCAATTGGAAGAAGAAAAGGGGCTCTTGCAGAGTATCGAGCAGACGAACTTGCAGCGGTTGTTTTAGACGAGTTAGTGAATCGAGCTGGTGTAGATAAAGCAGATATAGATGATGTTATTCTAGGTTGTGTCACACAGATAGGAGAACAAAGTGCGAATATTGCCCGAACTGCAGCATTGATTGCAGATTTTCCGATACATGTACCAGGGGTTACTATCGATCGCCAATGTGGTTCAAGTCAGCAAGCGGTGCATTTTGCTGCGCAAGCAATTGCCTCTGGGGATATGGATATAGTCATAGCTGGAGGAGTAGAAAGCATGACGCGTGAGCCCATGTTTTCAAATGTAGGAAATACAAAGGTAAGTACAAAACTGAGAGAAAAATATGAAATTATCAATCAAGGACTATCGTCAGAGCGAATGGTACAGAAATGGAGTTTAACACGTGAGGAACTAGATAAGTATTCTTCTGAAAGTCATGCAAAAGCTTTGGATGCAATAGAAAAAGGTCATTTTGATAAAGAAATTGTACCAGTAGAAGTGCAGCAAGCAAATGGCTCGTTAAAAAGCTTTGCAATCGATGAAGGCCCCCGTGAAGGATCTACTGTTGAAGTACTGAGTGGGTTAAAACCTGTCTTTGATGAAAATGGAGTGATTACTGCTGGAAATGCCAGTCAAATGAGTGACGGAGCTTCTGCAGTTCTATTGATGTCTCGTAAAAAGGCAGATGAGCTAGGACTAAAACCAAAAGCCCGTATAATAGCTCGCAGTGTGACGGGATCTGACCCAACGTTAATGTTAACTGGTCCAATAGAAGCAACGAAAAAAGTGCTTTTAAAAGCTGGTCTTACAATTGAAGATATGGACACATATGAAGTCAATGAAGCATTTGCGCAGGTACCATTAGTATGGCTTAAAGATACAGGTGCTATTCCGGAAAAGTTAAATCCAGATGGAGGAGCAATAGCTTTAGGTCATCCGTTAGGAGCTACAGGAACAAAGCTATTAGTAACAATGCTTCACAGACTAGAACGGATTGGTGGGCGCTATGGTCTTCTTGCTATTTGCGAGGGTATGGGTATGGCAAATGCCACAATTATTGAAAGAATTGAATAGGAGGTCTAGCAGTGGGAAGATATAGATTTGAGACAGATGAGCATGTGATATTTCGAAAATCTTTACAAAATTTTCTTCAAAAAGAAGCTGCCCCTAATTATGATTCATGGGAAAAGGAACGCCTAATTCCAAAGAGTTTTTGGCGGAAACTAGCCGAGATGGGGTATTTATGTCCACAGGTCGAGGAAGAATATGGTGGTCTCGGTTTAGATTTTAGTTTTGGTGTAATTATTTCAGAGGAATTAGAAAGAATCGGTTCAAGTCTTGTAGGTGTTGGATTGCATAATGATATCGTCGTTCCTTATATAGAGTCTTTTGGCACGCAAGAGCAAAAGCAACGATGGCTGCCAGGGTGTATAACTTCAGATTATATCACTGGAATTGCTATGACAGAGCCGGGAGCAGGTTCAGATTTGGCTAATATACAAACAACAGCAATTCGCGATGGAGATGTTTACGTTTTAAATGGGCAAAAGACATTTATAACTAATGGAGTTAATGGTAACTTGTTTTTAGTAGTAGTGAAAACTAATCCTACAGCAGAACCAAGACACCAAGGTATTAGTTTAGTTATTGTGGAAGAGGGGACTTCAGGATTTAACAGAGGCCGTAAGTTAGAAAAGGTAGGATTACATGCTCAGGACACTGCAGAGCTATACTTCGAGGATTGTCGTATTCCTATTTCTAATTTAATCGGAGAAGAGGGAAAAGGCTTCAGTTATTTAATGGAGAAACTACAACAAGAAAGATTAGTAGTAGCAATTTCCGCCCAAATTGCTTCAGAGGATATGCTAGAAATGACAATGGAGTATATAAAGTCTCGTAAAGCTTTTGGAAGGCCCATATCATCCTTTCAAAATACCCAATTTAAAATAGCCGAAATGGCAACAAAAATTGAGCTTGGAAAATCATTTTTGGAGTCATTAATTGAGGAGCATATTGCAGGTGAAGAAGTAGTTACTAAAGTATCGATGGCCAAATATTGGCTTACCGAAACTGCAAGAGAAATTTCGATTGAATGCATGCAATTGCATGGTGGATATGGTTATATGGAAGAGTATAAGATTGCAAGAAGATATCGGGACATTCCAGTAGCTTCTATTTACGCCGGGACAAATGAAATAATGAAAGTGATTATTTCTAAGAACCTAGGTTTATAAGGTTTGTTTGACAAAAGTAGATTACATCAAAAATAAAGCGTGACACATTGGATGATTATTTCAATGTGTCACGCTTTATTAGATTCATCTCAAGTATGTGTGCTTAGTTCCCGGCATGTCTCCATTGTGTAGGTGTTCCTGCTTTTGGACAATTAGGGAATGTAGCTCCTTCTTCTAATTCCATTTCATCGCCATCCTCATCTATATATGTGCCAGATTCAGTTACTGGTTCACCAGAATTGTGATGATGTCCTTCTGCGTGTTTCCAATAAGTTGCTACTTCCGATTCTGGACAAGAAGGGAATTTATCGCCCTTATTTAATCTTTTAGTAATTCCGGCCTCACATGTATAGGCTCCACTTTCTTCTACTACCTCATCTGTTGCATGTTCGTACTGTTGATTTCCCATTTTAAATACCTCCTTCATATTATATAACCTCTACAATCTATTTACCCAGCACAGAATGTCTAAAACATGAAGGGTATATCTAAGTAGGTTTAATATTCTTTTGTTTAGGGAGGTACAAGTAAAGCAAGATAATAGCTATAATTGTCTTAATTTAGTGAGTTCATTGATCTATACTTTATAAGATTAAAATATTCCATATGCCAATGTTTAAATGTGTATTCCTACTTTCTCATATTGTTTTGAAGCAATTTCTAGCGCTTGTTCAAAATCAGCTATTAAATCATTAACATTCTCTAATCCGACTGAAAAACGTAGTAATCCATCTGTTATTCCGCGTTTATCTCGTTCCGACTTGGGCATCGCGGCGTGAGACATTTGAGCTGGATGGGAGAGAATGGATTCTACTCCGCCTAAACTTACCGCAAATACAGGAATTTTAACGTTTTCAACAAATGCCTTAGCGGTGGATTTATTCGGTAAACAGAAGGAAAGGACAGCACCAGCACTACTCGATTGCTTGTTATGCGTTTCGTATCCTGGATGAGTGGAAAGTCCAGGGAAAAAGACATTCTCCACCAAATCATGCCGATTTAGATAGTTTGCAATTTTTTGGGCAGACTGAGCGGATTTTTCAAAACGGACATTTAATGTTTTGATACCTTGAATGAGAGAAAATGAATCTTGCGCACCTAAAATAGCACCAAATGAGTTTTGGATAAATGCTAAACGCTTACCTAACTCCTCGTCTTTTATAACCGCAAGTCCTGCAATAATATCGCTATGCCCAGATAAAAATTTTGTTGCACTATGTAAGACGATATCAATTCCTAAATCTAATGGACGCTGATATAACGGTGTCATAAATGTATTGTCTAAGAAGGTTAAACAAGCATTGGATTTTGCAAGCTCCACGACAGCGGTAATATCAGTAATACCTAAGCATGGATTCGAAGGGGTCTCGATGTAAATCAGTTTTGTATTTGATTGCATTGCACTTGCAATTGCTTCCACATTCGTAAAATCTGCAAAACTGTGCTCAATACCAAAACGAGGCAATACTTCTGTAACAAAACGAAAGGTTCCACCGTATACGTCTTCTGTAATAACGATATGATCGCCTGAAGACAAAAGCATAAATGCAGAAGAAATTGCCGCAATTCCTGATGCAAATGCCAATCCTCTAGTCCCCCCCTCTAATTCAGCAATCGTTTTTTCGAGTGCGTCTCTTGTAGGATTTCCCGATCGACTATAGTCATAAGGTCCAAAATCATCAAAGCTTTCTTGATGGAAAGTGGAGGATAAATAGATAGGAACATTTACAGATCCAGTTTTTATCTCCGAATCTCCGCGTGTAGAGGCAACAATTATACTAGTCTCCAACGACTCTTTGTAATCACTCATTAATTATGACCTCGCTTTCTAATGTATTTAATACTTGTTTTAAATCTGCGATTAAATCTTCTACTTCTTCAATCCCAACCGAAAAACGAAGGAGACTATTATCAACTCCTCGTGCATTCCGTTCCTCTTCAGGTATATCGGCATGTGTTTGTGTAGCAGGATACGTGATAAAGCTCTCTACACCACCAAGACTTTCAGCAAATACAATCAGTCTCAAATTCTTTAGGAAAGGAGCCACCCATTCGCTTTTTTGTAAACGGAAGGATAACATTCCGCCAACTCCTGGATATAACACATCCTTAACAGCAGATTCCTGCTTTAAAAATTCAGTAATTCTTTTTGCATTTAAATCATGCTGCTTCATACGTAGATGAAGTGTTTTTAATCCTCTTATTAACAACCAAGAATCGAAAGGAGAAAGGACAGCGCCTGCAGCATTATGGTTGACTTGCAGTTGTTCACTTAGATCAGTACCTTTTGTTACCACCAATCCTGCAAGTACATCGTTATGTCCCCCAATATATTTTGTGCCACTATGGATGACAATATGGGCACCCAATTCAATAGGTCGCTGTAAATAAGGGGTTAAGAATGTATTGTCTACGATTAACAATAGATTATGCTCTTCTGCTATATCCGCAAATAGCTGTATGTCGATTTCCTGCATTAAAGGGTTAGTGGGTGTTTCGATAAATAAGGCTTTTGTATTTTCTGTTATTAATGCTTTTACTTCTTCAGCTGATTCAAATTTTGTATAAGTAGTACGGATATTATATGAATCTGCGTACTGGTTGAATAATCGGTATGTACCACCATACAAATCATCAGGAGCAATTAACTCATCTCCTGACCGAAAAAGGGATAAAACCAATTGTATTGCAGCCATACCAGAACTACAGGCAAAGCCAGCATCTCCACCTTCTAATTTTGCAATTCCTTCCTCTAAAATAGCTCGTGTCGGGTTCTTAGTTCGTGTGTAGTCGTATCCTGTAGACTGCCCAATCCCATTGTGTTTGTAAGCTGTGGAGAGATAAATAGGGGGATTTACCGCCCCGGTTTTTTCATCACTATGATTTCCCAATTGAACTAACTGTGTATCAATACTGTTTTTTGTCATAAGTATTCATCCTTTACAATTAAAATAAAAAAGAGGATTCTCTAATAAGAAGAGAACCCTCAAGTAAATATCGAAGTTTGTCTTCTTATCTTCAAGACGTCATACGTCTATTGGAATTAGCACCATACCTAAGCGTGGCTGGTTGCTGAGACATCTAAGGGCCAATCCCTCCGTCTCTCTGGATAAGAAAAAAATATGAAATTATCAAAATTTTAAATTTAAATAATCTTAACACTTAGTGGCTATTAATACAATACGTTTTTTTGTTTCAAGTTATGACATAAATGTCAGTATTAAAACAATTACTCCGAGTATTAAAGATATCCATCCCACAACTAACTTGTGAGAATAAGCTAAAGCTACGAGCCCTAATAGAACTGCACCTGCACCTAGCCAAAGGGGAGCATAAAAGAAACCAAGTACCCCTAAGACTATACCTAACAAACCAACCCATAATCCTGTAGAAGAATCCAACATCCACACCTCCCATCCTATAATGTAGGAACTCCAAGAAGAAAAGTCCCTTTACATATTATATGAAGGGTATAGAGGAGGGGCATAAACAATCTGCAGATTCATTGCAGAGATAGGCCATTATGCTGGTCTTTTATTAAATAAACAAAATATTAGAATGTAGCTTAAAATTTGTTATAATTACAAACAGACCCGTTGGTATGTTAGGAGGAAAAATAGCTATGGATACTAAATCACTCTTGATTGAAACTGCTACAATTCTTTTTCAGGAAAAAGGTTACAAAACTGTAGGACTCAATGAAATTTTAAAAGCTAGTAATGTTTCAAAGGGTGCTCTTTACCATCACTTTCCAGATGGCAAAGAAGAACTCTTGATAACTTGTTTACACGCTCTAAAAGAAGACATAACCACAGATATTGAAGCTATTTTTAGTAAGCATCTTACAACTAAGGACGCCATAATTTCAACGATTGATACTTTAATAAATAGCTTTGAAAAAAGAGGTACTATTACTGGCTATACATTTAGCAGTATTGTTAGTGAAATGGCAACAATGAGTGAACCAGTTCGCAAAGCGTGCAGTGAGTTATATGAAAATATTGAACGCATCTACTGTGCTAAGCTATTATCCGATGGCTTTTCGGATGAAACAGCTGCCTCTGTATCGTTATTGTTGACTGCTTCGATTGAAGGGGCCATGATGCTTTGTTTAACGAAACAATCTACGAATCCTTTAAAAACAATTGCAGAACTATTACCGAACTTGTTGGAGAAGCTATAAAAATGGAATTTAAAGCGAAGGTCTTTACTAAACTTTGAGAGGAAGAAAAAAATGCATCAAGAAAACAGACTACCAAGAAATGCAAAGGAAGGCCTATTATTCGGCACAATTATCTCAACACTTACGGTTATATTCATGACCTCCTTAAATATCATTCTCTCTTTTGGAGAATTTAACGGAGAAGTTGCTTTAACCATCTTAAAAGCGCTACCGATTATTTGGGTTATTGTTATGATCATTGAACCAACTATTTTTGGACGTATTGCAGAAGCTTTAGTTAAAAAATTCACTAAGCCTACGGATAGCTTCAACTCCAAAATTTTATTCCGAATTCTTTTTACCGTATTAGGGATGTCTGCAGCTATGACACTTATTGGTGATATTGTAGGAAATGGCTTTAGAATGGAAATCTTCAGCAACTGGTTAACGAATTGGCCGCGTAACTTCGCAATCGTGCTTATTGCAGAAAGCTTAGTAATTCAACCTATTGCCCGTTTTGCAATGATAAAATTACATGAATCTCAGGATGGCAAAGCTCAAGCAGAAGCTGTTGTAAGTACAAAATAACTAACAAAAACGCTCAGACATATTTTGTCTAAGCGTTTTTTCTTTTCACTATAACTAAAACATCAGCAGACATTGTTCAATGTCTGTTTCTATTTTCCACCCAGTAGGTCAAATAATCCTCCTGCTATACTGCCTTCACCTTTTGAACCACCACCTGGTGTTTGAGGGGCAGCAGCAAATACTTTACTAGCTAATCTGCTAAATGGAAGTGATTGGATCCATACGGTACCAGGACCACGAAGGGTAGCGAAGAATAATCCTTCTCCACCAAATAAGGCTGTTTTAACTCCCTTGACCATTTCGATATTGTAATCTACATCCGCAGTCATTGCTACGAGACATCCAGTATCTACTCGTAAAACCTCTCCTTGCTGTAGTGATTTTCTATGAATAGTTCCCCCTGCATGCACGAAAGCTAGGCCATCACCCTCAAGTTTTTGCATAATGAAACCTTCACCACCAAAGAAACCTGCACCTAGCTTACGTTGAAATTCAATGCCAATCGTAACCCCTTTAGCTGCTGCTAGAAATGCATCCTTTTGACAAATAATTTTTCCGCGGTATTGGCTTAAGTCCATAGGAATAATCTTTCCAGGGTAAGGTGATGCGAAGTAGACATGTTTTTTGCCACTACCAGTATTGGTGAATGTTGTCATGAATAAACTCTCTCCAGTAAGCATACGTTTACCTGCACCCATTAATTTACCCATAAGTCCGCCACTGCTACCACCCGATCCTGATGAGCCATCGCCGAAAATAGTTTCCATTGAAATACCGTCTTCCATCATCATTAAGCTGCCTGCTTCTGCAACAACAGTTTCTTTTGGATCCAATTCAATTTCTACAAATTGCATATCGTCTCCATATAGTTTGTAGTCTATTTCATGGTTATTCATAATCTTGCTCCTCCCAAATTGTTATTACCCAATTATACGATATGAAAGGTAAAAAGTTTCATTCTAAAAATTCAAAATTATTAAAGGTATTTACAAATAATTATCGAATGTATTATTAATGGAAACGTTTACATTTTAAAGTGAAAAGAGGGAATAGAATGAAGTTAACAAATTTTATTGATGGGAAATGGCAGGATGTTGGTAGAACGGAGTATACCCCAGTGTTTAATCCTGCGAATGGGGAACAACTTGCAGAGGTTAAGCTATCTACAATGGAAGATGTGAATATTGCAGTGGAAGCCGCAGTGAAAGCTCAAAAAAAATGGGCACTCGTTCCTGCGCCGAAACGTGCAGATTATTTATATGAGATTGGTAGAATAATGAAAGAAAAGAAAGAGCATCTAGCTCAAGTATTAACAAAAGAAATGGGAAAAGTGATTGAAGAGGGACGTGGAGAAGTACAAGAAGGTATTGATATGGCATTATATATGGCTGGAGAAGGTCGTCGTTTGTTTGGTGAGACTACTCCATCTGAACTTGCAGACAAGTTTGCGATGAGTGTCCGAGCACCTATTGGGGTAGTGGGACTCATTACTCCTTGGAACTTTCCGGTTGCCATTGCTACTTGGAAATCATTCCCTGCTATTGTTGCTGGAAATGCATTCATTTGGAAACCGGCAACGGAAACTCCTATGATGGCATATGAAATGGCTAAAATCTTTGAGGAAGCTGGTTTACCACCTGGAGTTGCTAATGTTGTTTTTGGATCAGGTTCTCAAGTAGGTACTGCAATGATTGAGCATCCGGAAGTGAAAGTTATTTCATTTACTGGTTCTACAGAAACGGGGAGTAAAGTCGCTGAGCTCGGTGGTCGTCACCTAAAAAAAGTTTCCCTCGAAATGGGTGGGAAAAATGCAGTAATCGTCATGGAGGATGCAGATCTTTCATTAGCAGTGGAAGGTATTCTATGGAGTGCCTTTGGAACTGCAGGACAAAGATGTACGGCATGTAGCAGAGTTATTGTGCATAAAGATGTAAGAGAAGACTTAGAGAAAATGCTTCTTGAACAAATGGAAAAACTAACGATTGGCGATGGATTAGATGAAACGGTCAAAATCGGCCCAGTTATTAATAAAAATGCTCTGGAGAAAATCCATTCCTATACAAAAATAGGACAAGAGGAAGGGGCGACTCTCTTAACGGGAGGAACAATTTTAAATGAGGCAGAGCTAGCAAAGGGGAATTATTATGCTCCTACTCTTTTTACTAACGTGACACCGAATATGCGAATAGCGCAGGAGGAAATATTTGGTCCAGTAGTTTCCTTGATAGAAGTGAATTCACTAGAGGAAGCAATTAAAGTAAATAATGGAGTGAAGTTTGGACTATCCAGCTCCATCTATTCAAGAGATGTCAATAAAGTATTCCATGCACAGCGTGATTTGGATACTGGGATAGTTTACGTTAACGCAGGAACAACTGGAGCAGAAATCCACTTGCCTTTTGGAGGAACAAAAGGGACTGGGAATGGCCATCGGGACTCAGGGGTAGCAGCATTAGATGTGTATACAGAATGGAAGAGCATATATATAGATTACAGTGGGAAATTACAGCGTGCACAAATAGACACTCAAGTAATAGGGGGATGATTACATGATAGTTGCTGTATTAGGTGCAGGGTTAATGGGAAAGGAAGCAGCTCGTGATTTAGTATTAAGCCCGAATGTGGAAAAGGTTTTATTATGTGATTTAGATGTGGGACAGGCAAAAATGTTTAAGGAAAGATTGCAAAATTCCAAAATTGAAGTATTAAGACTTGATGCAAACGAGGACGATAGTATACGAAAAATAATGAAGGAAGCGGATGTAGTAATAAACGCATTATTTTATACCTTCAATGAAAAAATAGCTAAGCTTGCTGTAGAAGTAGGGGTACATTCTATCGATTTAGGTGGGCATATTGGAGGGGCGACAGATAACGTCTTAATACTTCATGAAAAGGCAAAAGCAAAAGGAATTACGCTAATACCTGATTTAGGTGTTGCTCCAGGAATGATCAATATTTTGGCTGGATATGGTGCTTCCAAACTCGATGAGGTAAATACTATTCGATTGTATGTCGGAGGAATTCCAGTTGAACCCGAGGGTATCTTTGGTTACAATATCGTCTTCTCATTGGAAGGAGTTTTCGATCATTATACAGATGCTTCACACGTTATAAGAGAAGGAAAACTTCAGGAAGTTCCATCTCTTACAGAAGTAGAACCGATTACCTTTGAGGACTATGGTGAACTAGAGGCATTCCATACAGCTGGTGGCACTTCAACTTTAGCAAAATCATTTCCGAATGTAGATACGCTTGAATATAAGACAATTCGATACAAGGGGCATGCAGACAAATTCAAACTGCTAGTAGATTTAGGGTTAACGAACAAAAAAACAGTCGTCAATGTAAACGGCAATATGGTAAGAGCACGAGATGTATTGAAGGAAGTCCTAACCCCACAGTTATTACTTGGGGATAAAGAGGATGCAGTATTGCTGCGAGTAATTGTTGAAGGTTTAAAAGATGGAACCCTTACCAACTTCACGTACGAAATGGCGACTAAAAAAGATTCCCTTTCAGGTGAAACCGCAATGGCTCGAGCAACAGCCAATACTATTTCAGTTGTTGCACAAATGATTGGAAATGGAGTTGTTAAAAATCGAGGAGTATATCCTCCTGAGCTAATCGTTCCTGGAGAATTATATATCCGAGAAATGGCAGCAAGAGGCGTAGAAATAAGAGAATCCATTACTAGAGGTGAGTAAATATGAACTTTGACTTCTCAGAAGAACAAGTGCTGTTGCGCAAAACTGTTCGTCAATTTGTAGATAATGAAATAATTCCTCATATTGCAAAATGGGAAACAGATGGCGCATTTGATCCTGCCATATGGAAAAGACTTGCAGATCTTGGTTTGATGGGTGTATGTATACCTGAAAAGTATGGTGGAAGTGGAATGGATTATAATTCACTTGCTATAGTTTGTGAGGAATTGGAGCGCGGTGATACGGCTTTTCGGACAGCTGTTTCGGTTCATACTGGTTTAAACTCCATGACTTTAATGCAGTGGGGATCAGAAGAACAGAAGCAAAAATATTTAATACCACAGGCTACTGGTGAAAAGATTGGAGCATTTGGCTTAACAGAACCAGGTGCTGGTTCGGATGTAGCTTCAATGTCTACAGTAGCAGTGCAAGATGGAGACGATTATATTTTAAATGGTCAGAAAACATGGATCTCACTATGCGATGTGGCCGATCATTTCATCGTATTTGCTTATACGGATAAATCCAAGAAGCATCATGGAATCAGTGCATTTATAGTGGAACGTACGCTAGATGGCTTTTCATCTAAAGCCATTAAAGGTAAATATGGCATTAAGTCAGGAAATACAGGAGAAATATTTTTTGATAATATGCGCGTGCCAAAGGGGAATCTTCTCGGAAAAGAAGGAGAAGGGTTCAAAATTGCCATGTCTGCCTTGGATAATGGTCGATTCACTGTAGCAGCAGGAGCAGTTGGGTTATCGCTAGCCTGCCTGGAAGCAAGCGTAAAATATAGCAGAGAGCGTCAAACATTTGGTAAAGAGATTGGCCGCCATCAGCTTGTTCAACAAATGATTGCCAAAATGGAAGCTGGACTCCAAATGAGCCGTCTCCTTGTATACCGTGTAGGCGAACTAAAAAACAAAGGTGTCCGAAATACAAGAGAAACATCGCTAGCAAAATGGCAAGCATGTGATTTTGCCAATAAAGCTGCAGATGATGCGGTACAAGTTTATGGTGCCTATGGATATTCAGATGAATACCCAGTAGCAAGATACTTGAGAAACTCAAAAGCCCCAGTTATATATGAAGGAACGCGAGAGATTCATACGATTATGCAAGCAGAATATGTTCTCGGTTACCGAGAAGATAAAGCACTCAGTAATATGCTACCGACATGGCCATTTGATGAATAATTATTAGATAATCGGATAAGTCGCTTTCAAGCGAAACAATCGTCAACTAAAAACGCAAGAATGTTGTTTACCACTCGTGGATAACATTCTTGCGTTTTGCTTTGCAAATGATTGAGCATGGCCGGGAACATCTAAATCCTTGATTACCTCAAGTATGCTCCATACCTAATTAGGTGAAAATTAAAGTAGCTGTACATAGAGAGGTATATTTTCGAATGTTATTAAGATGAAGATCTTTTTAGTTACCTACTTTCAGAATTTTCTTTCTGCAGGTGTAACTAATTCATTTTTAAAATGTCTAATGAGTTAACAAAGAAAAAAGGAAGGGTGATCCATATTGAAAAGGAAGATTGTTTCAATAGCTGCTATAGGGTTGGTTGTAAGTTTAGCTAGTTTATTTTATTTCACCAAATTATCGGTGACAGCTCAATCAGTTGTATTATCTGGCCAGGTTTTTAAAGCATCTTTTTCTTCCGCTCTTGGTAAAGATGCATTGAAAACTGGAGATGTGTATGTGGAGGACCAGCAAGGTAAGAAGGTGGATGCAAAATATTCACTCACTTCAAATGGCAAGTCTTTAGAAATTGATGGCTTGGATGAGGGCTCATATACTTTGCATGTGAAAGATAAACTTGGAATAACAAAAACTGATTTTCCTTTTCGAATATATAAAGAGCTACCAACCGTTCAATCGCAAGAGGAGCTAAAAGCCCATTTTAAAATGGTAAGTAAGTTCCAAAATATCCCACGTGAAGAAATTGCAGTAATGGAGGATTCGGCAACCGAAGAATCTTCGGATGCGAAGAGTAGCAGTGATTATTCTTCAACGAACAATCAGGTTGAGGGAGTAGATGAAGCAGATATAGTAAAAACAAACGGTACTCATATATTCTCAATAACGGAAAATAACATTGCTATCGTCAATATAGAAGATCCAAAGAAAATGAAAGAGGAAACTAAAATTCGTTTAGAGAGCGATTATTATCCAATGAAGCTATTCCTAACCGATGAAACGCTAATTGTTTTGGCTCAAAAGAATTCTATTCAGGCATTACCATATGAACAAAGTAACGAAGATATAGCACGTATGTCTATGCCAATGGATTCAATGACGACAGCGTTGTTTTATGATATTTCCAATCCATCCGCCCCGATATTACAAAGAGAGGTCGGTACGGAAGGGCATATGTCCGGAACTAGGCTAACCGGTGGTACACTCTATTATGTAACAAATGTCTACCCAAATTTTTGGATAATGGAAGAACAAAAAAATACAGAGTTGCGTCCGTACATCTATGATTCTGAAAAAGGAGATACTGTGCAGCCTTTACCTTACAAGGATCTCTCCATCTTACCAAATTCTAAAGAAGCGACTTACAGTATAATCACAGCATTAGACATCTCTAATCCTAAGAAAAATGAAGTAATAACAAAAGGATATCTGGGTGGAAGTGAGCAGTTGTATATGTCGAAGGATAATCTATTTTTAACAACAAGTATTTATGAAGATGATGCTACTAACAATAAAATGCTTTGGAATCCAGGCTCTATGGATACGGAAGTATTCAAATTTACGCTAGATAAGACAACGATACAATTTGTAGCCTCTAGTCGGTTAAAGGGGCATATCCTAAACCAATTTTCCATGGATGAGTACAATGGTTACTTCCGCGCAGTAACAACTAAGGGTAATAATGGGGATGAAAAGGAAGTATCTGAAAACAACTTATTTATATTAAATGAAGGAATGAACTTGGTTGGCTCACTCACTGGCCTTGCAAAGGATGAAAGAATTTATTCTGCAAGATTCATGGGTGATAAAGCTTATATGGTTACTTTCAAAGAAACAGACCCCCTATTCGTAATAGATGTTGCTACTCCTACTTCACCGAAAGTGTTAGGCGAATTAAAGATTCCAGGCTTTAGTAACTATTTGCATCCATTGGATGAAAACCATCTTATTGGATTCGGCTATGAAACAAGAATAGATACACAAAGTGGTGGAAAAGAGCCACTAATCGTGACAGAAGGTATGAAAATTTCCTTGTTTGATGTAAGTGACTTAGCAAATCCAAAAGAAAAAGATACAGAAGTGATAGGTGATCAGGGCACATATTCGCCAATACAATATGATCATCATGCGCTTTTTGAACATCAGAAGAATAACTTATATGGATTCCCTGTTTCTATCTACGAAAAACTTTCAGGACAGGAGTATTCTAATTTCAAACAGGATGGAGCATTAATCTATGAAATAACACCAGAAAATGGAATTGAACGAAAGGGAGACTTACTTCGTCCAGAAGTTTCAGGTCAAATGTATGAGGATTGGGAAAGTTCAATCCAACGAATTGTTTATGCAGGAGACACAATTTATACAATTGCGATGAAAGAAATTAAAAGCTATAATATGAATACTTATAAACAAACTGGATTAGTAAAGTACTGAAAGTGGCTACTATAGTCACTTTCTTTATTTTTTTATTAAGTCAATTTCATAATCAGTTTAAAACCTACTTTATTATGGTATGAAAGTGAAACTTACATCAGTATTTGTTTTTTCACAGTTGGTTCTATAAGATTAGCTTAAATGGAAGAAAGAAGGTGTTTCTCATTGGCTGCGGATTATGAATTGGTAGTGGAAAGCTGTTTACTTGCGGGGCGTTTAATGATGGAAAGTGGTGCTGAAACGTATCGAGCAGAAGATACGATGGACCGCATGGCTATTTCACAGGAACTTACCCAATCTCAAAGTTTTGTCACTCCAACTGGAATCATTTTTAGTGGAAATAAAAACCTTCCAACAAGATTAGTACGAATAAATGCAAGAACAACTGATTTGGGGAAGATAGCCTCTGTAAATAATATATCTAGAAAATTAGCTTTTGGGGACATTACGATTGAAGAGGCATATAGTGAGCTCAAACAGATTGAGGATGAACATGAAACCTATCCTTTTTGGATTCAAATAGTTGCAGCAGCGATTGCTTCAGGTGCGTTTCTCTTATTGTTCTCAGGGAAATTACTCGATGTACCAACTGCCCTAATTGCTGGAGGTATAGGTTATGCGGTATCAGATCGTTTAGAGGTAAGAACAAGAGTAAAATTTTTCGCAGAGTTTTTTGCAGCATTCATCGTAACAGTCATAGCAACCATATCTGTTGCTAGTGGCTTAGGTAGTGAATTAGATAAAATTATTATTGGTTCGGTTATGCCACTTGTTCCTGGTCTACTAATCACAAATGCGGTTCGAGATTTAATGGCAGGTAGTTTTGTATCAGGTCTATCAAAGGGAGCGGAAGCTTTTCTCACAGCGTTTGCAATTGGAGCAGGTGTCGCGCTAGTACTATCACTGTAGGGAGGATTCGTATTGATATATGTAGCTCAAGGTATTTTAAGTTTTATCGCTGCCGCTGCCTTCGGTATAGTATTTAATGCACCTAAAAAGTCATTGTTTTACTGTGGAATAGTGGGAACGACAGGTTGGATTGTTTATATGTATGTTAACCAAATGAATCAGGATCAGGTTAGCGCTTCATTTGCGGGAGCTTTTACCGTTGCATTCGTATCACATATAATGTCTAAAAAATTTAAAATGCCGATGATTATATTTAGTGTTGCAGGGATCATTCCGCTAGTTCCTGGAGGCACTGCCTATAATGCCATGAGAAGTGTTGTGGAGAAGAATTATCCATTAGCTCTCGAATATGCTTCTCTAGCCTTACTAATTTCGGGGTCCATTGCAATGGGCTTAGTATTTGCGGAAATAATTACTCAGCTTTGGACAAAAGCAATTGTTAAACTAAAAACAAAACCGTGAACAAAGAGAATTACTTTGCTCACGGTTTTTATAATATCCAATAATCCTAAGTAGCTCCATAAAAAAAAGGATAAATTTACCTTAACGCAAGTAAATCACCCTCGAGTGCAAGTAAACGAAAAATGAAAGCAAGTAAACTATAGAGTACTCCAAGTAATTGCTGAGTTAACGCAAGTAAAATACATGCAAAAGCAAGTAAATTGTAAAAACTCTAGTATTTCTAATATGATATGCGCTGCCCGTACAACCTATTGAGCTCAGTGAAGAGGGGAAATACTTTATGAAATTGCTTTATTTATAACTTTTATATTAATTACTCTGATTAATTATATAGGGAAGACTCCACAGGATGCTCACGGACTGCATGCGGAAAGCGGCCGACAAAAACGGAAATCAGTAGTATTTCTGGTAGATTTTATTCTTTAAGATATCTGGGACACTATGCTTATAGAACGGAAAATAATATATTTCTCAAAAAAGAGGCTGCCCATAGGGACAGCCTCCATAAACATTACGTATTTTTACAGCATTTCCTCTACTTCTTCAGCGGAAATTGGTAGGCTCACGTAATAGCCTTGAACCGCATCGCACCCTACTCGTTTAAGTAACTCAAACTGTTCCGCAGTTTCTACGCCTTCAGCGACTACTTGAAGATCCAGTGATTGTCCAAATTGCACTAAACCTTGAACAAGTTTCTCAAGTTTTTCATGTTGAGTAACAGAAGATATGAATGATTTATCTATCTTCAATTTACCTATTGGCAGCATTTGCAAATAGCGTAAAGAGGCGTAACCTGTTCCGAAATCATCTAACACAAAAACAATGCCATCTTGCTGTAGCTTTTGTATTTGTTTAACAATTGCTTTTTCTGCCTCCGCTTCGAGTGCAAATTTTTCAGTGAACTCTATTTGGATTAGCTCTGGAGAACAATTATATTTTTCTAGCACTTTTCGAATGGTCTTCACCATATTTTTGTCTCTAAACTCACGAATAGAAGAGTTGAAGCTAACTTTGATAGGTATTCCTTTTCGTTGCCAAATAGCAGCTTGTTCACAAGACTTTTCAAGCATAAACTGACCAATTTCATTTATCAGTCCTGTCTCTTCTGCAATTGGAATAAGTTCTTCAGGAGATACAGTACCCAATACACTATCTTCCCATCTTACTAATGACTCCACGGACGTTATAGCACCAGTTTTCACATCTATTTGAGGCAAGAACATGACATGTAAATCATTACGATTCAAAGCTTCTAATAATCGTCTCTCAATTTGCACCTTGCGAGAAAGTTTTGAGTGGTCAGATTTGGAAAGGGTAGTAATCATACTCCCACCCTCTAGTTTTACTTTTTGAATCGTATTAGTAGTAGCTTTTAATAAATGGAGATAAGATTGCTGATCCTCTGGATATCTAGTAATGGCACCGCTTACAGTAATTTGAATAATTTTGCTATCTAAGTAAATTGGATTTTGCTTTAAATAATTTGTAAACCCTTGAATGTACCAATCACTCAATGGGGTGACTATAGCGAAATCATCTCTACCGGATCTTGCAATAATAGAATCCTCAAAATAGATTTTCAACCGTTTAGTAAACTCATTTAACATTTTTGTTTCTGTTTGATCATTAAAAATTTCTTTTAATGTATAAAATTGATCGATGCTAATGAAAACAAAGGAAAATGATTTTTTTTCATCGATATATTCATTCACTACTTCTTCTAAGCGATGTCTGCTTAACAAACCTGTTTCAGTGTCTACATATGCAATTTGTTCTAGTTTTGTTTGCATTAATTTCTTTTCAGTAATTTCCTCTTCCAATAATAAAAAGTATGGAGTATTATTCTGAGTATTGGATACTGGAATACCTAACAAATTAACCCAATAAGCAGTTCCATCTTTTGTGATTTTCTCAACGGCTCCTTGAAATACTTTTCCGTCTCGAAGCTTAGTAATAATTTGATTACCAATTGCTATATGCTCAGGAGTATCGGGGAGTAACTGCCAAAAAGATTTTCCGATAATTCGCTTAGGAGTCCATGCACTTTTTTTCAAAAATTTATCATTTGCATGCATGATTAGTCCTTCATGATCTATATATAGCAGCATGAAAGAATCGGATAATCCTTTTTTTATGAGTTGAAGCTCATGGAAAGAAGATAATTCCATTAAGTTATTTGTATCTGATTTAATCTGAAATAATACGAAACGCATATCGTTCCAAGCGAAGGATTTTGCAACAATGGAAGTATTTATAGCTGTTTTATCTTTAGCATAAAGGATTACTGGACTTACCTCAAAGGGATCTTCTGTATGTAAAATCGTTTCCCAATTTGCGGTGAAATGCCCTAATGTATAGTCTGTAAAAAGTGGTATATCCGTGTCCTGTAAATCGTTGATAGTGTAGCCAAATTGTTTTTCCACCTCTTGACTCCACCAGACAATCTTACCTTCGTTATTTGTCATGAAACTAGGTGTTGGCAAGTGACTAAAAACAGTGTTACTTAAGTTTATAGATTCTTCTTTGAGAAACATATTCAAGCCCCCTTAAATAGTCTAATATTATTATATATAGTTTCTAAAAATTGGTCATTAGTATAATACCATATATTCATTGATATATAAATAGGTGGGTAAAAAGTACCTTTGAAAGTGGTGATAAAAAATGGAAGAAAGTGCATTTGCAAGGTCCAAAGGTATACTACTAATTGTTCTTGGATCTATTCTATGGGGTGCATCAGGACCAATGATGGAATGGGTTTTAAATAATACAAGCTTATCCGTTTCATTTTTCTTAACGGTTCGCTTAATAACAGCTGGAATATGTATATTGTTGTTTCTATTAATAACTGGTCAGCGAGTGTTTCTTATCTGGAAAGATATTAGTTGGCTTAAACAATTAGTAGTTTTCGGTGTACTAGGAATGTTGGGTGTACAATATACATTTGTTGCAGCAATTGAAGCGAGTAATGCATCAATCGCTACATTACTTCAATTTTTGGGACCAGTTTATATTATTTTATTTTTATCATGGAAGAACAAAATATTTCCACCAAAGTATCAGGTTATAGGTATTATCGGTACATTAATCGGTTTATTTTTATTATTAACGAATGCAAATGTGAGCATATTGTTAATAAGTAGGGAAGCGTTACTTTGGGGCTTGGCTGTGGGTATAGCATTTTCTATCTATACAGTGTATCCAGCTCGGCTGATGAAAGAATGGGGTGTCCTTGTTGTTGTCGGTTGGGGAATGTTAATAGGTGGGGTAGTACTGGCGTTCGTGACCCAGATATGGAAAACGGATGAGTGGGTCCATCTTGCAGCATATCCTATAAGTATAATTGTAATAATAATTATATTGATAGGAACCATTGCATTTATATTATTTTTGTCGAGTATGAAATACATAACAGCAGTGGAAACAAGCATACTGTCCAGTATTGAGCCGTTAACTGCGATGATTATATCGGTATTCTGGTTCAATCAAATACTGGGGGCATGGCAATATATTGGGGTAGTTATAATGCTTCTATTTGTCACGTGGCTTTCTGTAGCAGGAGAAATTAAATGGATAAGTAAAAGAAAAGGATGACTTTCAAAATATTAAGTCATCTTTTTCTATGTCTTCAGAAGAGTTTGTGGCATAATAGATTTTACAAGAATTAATTCGAGTGTCGAAGAATCTAGGGGTGTTTCAATTTTGAGGACAATTTTTTCTTATTTATCTCCATATAAAATGTTAGTTATCGTCGCTTTATTGTTCATGTTAATAGAGCTTTCCGTTGAGCTAGTTCAACCATTGCTCATCGCGGTCATTATTGATGATGGAATTCTGGCAGGGGACCAACAAGCAATTATTCTTTGGGGTAGTATCATGCTTGGAATTTCCTTATTGGCATTTGTAGCAGGAATTATTAACACATTTATCGCCTCTCATATAGTACAAAGTTATGGGTTCGATATACGTCAAGCATTATTTAGGAAGGTGCAGGCTTTTACAATGGCCACTTTTTTAAAGTTTCCAACAGCGAGTTTAATCACTCGTTTAACTACTGATGTGACGATTACACAAAATCTTATTTTTATGGGATTACGTATTATGCTCCGTGCACCCTTGCTTGTTGTTGGTAGTATTATTATGTCCTTTATAGTGAACCCATATTTAGCTATGTTTCTAGTAATAGGCGCTCCTTTTTTAGTAGTATTTCTTTATATTATGAGCCGGAATGGTTTAAAACTATTTGGGGAAGTTCAAAAAAGGGTGGACCAGGTCACAAGAAAGATACAAGAAAATTTACAGGCGGTACGTTTAATAAAAGCGTATTTACGTGGTAATTTTGAATCAAGTCGTTTTGCAACTGTGGCTGCAAATCTGAAAATGGATAATGTAAAAGCTTTCCGAATCATGGAGTTAATATTACCTGTTTTGCTTTTTATTATGAATGCTAGCTTGTTAGCGGTACTTTGGTTTGGTGCTAAAGAAATTAGAACAGGAAATGTGGGACTAGGTGAGTTAGTAGCAATTATTAACTATGCGATGCGTATGACAGGAGCCTTTTCAATGTTTGCTTTCATTATTATTTTCTTCTCTAGAGCGAAAGCATCCTCTGAACGTATGGAAGAAGTCCTCCTTGTAGAAGAAGGGATTGAAGTTATTAATACTGACTCTGAAGAAGCAACTCCAAGAATAGGTGAAATTGAGTTTCAGCATGTGTCATTTCATTATCCAACGACTGATATACCCGTATTAAGAGACGTTTCCTTTAAGGTTAAACCTGGATCCAAGCTGGCGATTATGGGAGCAACTGGTTCTGGTAAATCGACTCTTCTCAATCTAATACCAAGGTTTTTCGATGCAACAGAAGGAACTATATTAATAGATGGAATCGATGTTAAAGAATGGCCCTTAAAAGAGTTAAGGAAAATAATTGGACTCGTTCCTCAACAATCTATTCTTTTTACTGGAAGTATAGAGGAAAACCTTGGCTGGGGGGATCAGGCTGCTACGGAAGAGTTATTAAGAGAAGCTGCCAATCAAGCGCAAATACATGATTCAATTGAACAATTCCCGGACCAATACAATACAAGAGTTGGTCAAAAGGGAGTCAATTTATCTGGTGGTCAAAAGCAGAGACTTTCCATTGCGCGTGCACTCGTTAGAAAACCAGAAATATTATTACTGGATGATAGCACCAGTGCATTAGATGTCTCGACAGAAAACGCATTATGGGAAGCTTTGGAGGAAGAAAATGCAACAATGCTTGTTATCACACAGAAAATCCGAACTGCAAAGGGTGCAGATTACATTTTATTATTAGAAGAAGGTCAAGTATCTGCCTATGGCACGCATGATGAATTGCTGAAGGACTCTTCTCTCTATAAAGCAATAGCTGAATCGCAAGCAGAAGGGGGAGAGCCTGATGAACTTCATTCGTAAACCTTTTGGTTATGAGCCTATTATTACTAAAGAAGATTTAAAAAGAAATCATAAAAAGAAAATCGATAAAGCTTCCGATTGGAAGGGAGTATTAAAGCAAATATGGAAGTTGGTCGATGAACAGCGATTTTTGTTAATAGTCGTTCTATTGATGGTAGTTGCTAGCTCTGCTTTAGCATTAGTTGGACCATATTTAATAGGAGTAATTGTAGATGAACATATTTCTCAAAATATCTTTGTCGGTCTTTCCAAAATTATTGGAGTATTACTCATCGTTTACTTGTTTTTCTCTCTCGCTACTTATTTGCAAAGTTATTGGATGATTGGTATTTCTCAACAAACAATTTATAGACTCCGTACAGGATTATTTGAGCATTTACAGAAGCTCCCAGTGTCCTTTTTTGATAAACGCCAGCACGGAGAGTTAATGAGTCGTATGACCAATGATATTGAAAACGTTAGCCAAACTTTAAACTCATCCTTTATCCAAGTGTTTTCAAGTATTTTAACTTTAGTCGGGACAACAGTCGTTATGCTTTTACTGAGTCCGCTGATGACTTTAGTGACGCTTATTATTGTGCCTTTCATGTATTTTGCTATGCGATGGATTACGAAAAGGACGTCTAAATTGTTCAAGGAGCAGCAAAAAGCTGTTGGTGAATTGAACGGAATGATTGAAGAAACGATTTCTGGTCAACGAATTGTTAAAGCCTTTTCGCAAGAAGGACGAATGCAAGAAGAGTTTGCTGTCAAAAGTGAACGGTTAAGACAAACAGGATTTTGGGCGTTAACGTATTCAGGTTTTATTCCAAAAGTGATGAACTTTTTGAATAATACTAGCTTTACGCTTGTTGCAGCTGCGGGTGGAGTATTGGCATATCATGGCTTTGTGACAATTGGAGAAATTGTTATTTTCTCGGAGTATGCAAGACAGTTTACACGGCCACTGAATGATTTAGCTAACCAATTTAATACGGTGCTTTCTGCAATTGCAGGTGCAGAACGTGTTTTTGCTATTATGGAGGAGCCTATTGAAGAGGATGATGCTATAGACAATGGAGATTATCAGCTACAGGGGAATGTGACTTTTGAAAATGTCACATTTTATTACAACAAAGAAGATAAGTCTCCGACGATTTCCGAAGTATCCTTCCATGTGGAGTCAGGAAAAACTGCTGCATTAGTTGGCGCAACAGGAGCAGGAAAAACTACTATTATGCAGTTACTTGCCCGTTTTTATGAAGTTAATAGTGGAAGTATATTAGTTGATGGTATTCCTATTGAAAAGTTGCCCCGACATACGCTACGAAGCCAAACAGCATTTGTTCTACAGGATCCATTTTTGTTCGAAATGACGGTAAGAGAAAATATTCGATACGGTAAATTAAATGCGACAGATGAAGAGGTGCTCCACGCAGCAAAAGAGGCTAATGCCCATGACTTCATCATGAAATTGCCAAATGGATACGATACTATTTTATCGGCTGATGGTGGGGAAATCAGTCAAGGACAAAAGCAGTTATTATCCATTGCTCGAGCACTTGTTGCAGATCCAGCGATACTGTTGTTAGATGAAGCAACATCTAGCATCGATACAGTAACAGAAATGAAAATTCAAGAGGCTCTTGAACGACTGATGGAAGGTAGAACAAGTTTTGTCATAGCACACCGATTAAATACTATACGACAGGCTGATTTAATATTCGTGATGGAAACTGGAAGACTAGTGGAGTCCGGTCCACAGGAAGAGCTGTTGCAAAAACGAGGTAGATATTATAGTATGTTAACGAATTCAAAGATTTAAGGAGAAATAAATGAATATATCTGTAATGGCTGTGTCTTTTCCTTTAGACCAGGAGACAATGGAAGAAATAAAGCAATTAATAGCTGAAGCAGAAACATCTGATAAGGTGGATTATACAACACTACTAAGTGTGGTAGAGCTATCTGATTTTTACACAAAAGGTTTTTGCTTAATAGCTTATGATGACGATAGCGACCGATTAGTTGGAGTTTTAACCTCGATAGATCGAATAGCAACACTAGATTTTGAATGGAGTGGTGTTGTTCTACCTAGTGCTCGAAGATTGGGTACAGGAGAACGACTAGTAAAAGAATTAGGTAGGAATCTAGAAATAAGAGGAGCTGCTACGGATTTCGCTCTAATTCCAGACAGCTCTGTAGCAGGTCAGGAGCTTCTTCACAAATTTGGTTATACTTTTGATTTTCAAGAGAGAACGATGGCAGCTGAAGCAGTAATAGAAGAATTAGATAGTAAAGTGGAAGTTTCGCGATATACTAATGAGGAGTCAGAAGTGGTTCGGGTATTAGTAAATGCATTTGGCGACAATGAAGAAGAAGCTAAAGCATTAATCGACTTTAATACGCAAACACCAAATCGCCAATTGATGATTGCTAAATTATGTGACGAATTAGTAGGGACGTTTACTCTAGTTGAAGACGGTGACAAGCTATGGGTCACAGGTCTCGCTGTCCATGAAAATGCACGCGGTAAAGGTGTGGCAACCAACTTATTAAACTGGGCTAAGTGCGAAGCCAATCTTATGGGAAAAGCGTCCGTCTATTTGGATGTAGAAACAGACAATGATCAGGCTCTTTCCATTTATAAAAAAGTAGGATTTACCACAGAGAGTAACACCCATTTCTACAAAAAGAGTTAACCTATAAGAGAACAGCGAGCAAATTGTGTGTTGATTTGTTCGCTGTTTTTTTGTTTCATCAAGATAAGTGCAACAAATAAAGGAGAAGGTATTTGTTCTATAGAATATAAAAACAAGGAGGGAAGTAAATGTTTATAGTTAAAGTTGAAGAGGCAATTTACAAAGATGATAAGTGGTTATTAATAAGAAGGAGTGAAAAAGAAGAGCACGCAGGAGGATTATCCCTTGTTGGAGGTAAGGTAGAAAAAGACTTGATAACATCAAATTAGAAGAAGCTCTAAAAAGAGAAATTACAGAAGAGGTAGACGTAGAGGTTTCAAATCTTAGGTATGTTAATAATTCTTTATTTGAAACGGATACTGGCTAGATATTGTTTTTCTTTGTGAGTATCAATCTGGCGAGCCCTATGCTAAATGTATAGATGAAGTAAATGATGTCTTTTGGATGACGACACATCAAATTCAAGAGGATGCAGATATACCAGTTACCTAAAAGAAAACATTATGTTAGCGGAAAAAGTTCTACTGCGAAACCAATAAAAGGAGATAAAGAATTTTGACTACTATAGGACTTGTAAGGCATGGTATTACGGATTGGAATGTACTCGGTAGATCACAAGGTATATCAGATATTCCCTTAAATAATCTGGGAAAGCAACAGGCGAGTGCATTAGCAAATAGACTCGTATTAGAAGGGGGGTGGGATGTTATTGTGACCAGTGATTTAGCACGTGCTAAAGAAACAGGACAAATAATCGCTGCTAAACTAAATCTATCTATCAATGTATTTGATAAAAGAATACGAGAAATAAATTGCGGAGAAATTGAAGGTACAACTGAAGAAGAAAGATTGAAAAAGTGGGGAAGTAACTGGAGAGAATTAGACCTAGGAATGGAAAAGTTCGACGATGTATCTGATAGAGGATATGAATTTATAGCAGAACTAGCTAATACATATAGTGACAAACGAGTATTGGTAGTTAGCCATGGAGCATTAATAGGACTTACTTTGCAAAGGCTGCTACCTGATCGGTTCCAAAAAACACAATTAGATAATACCTCAATAACTATTCTTAATATTAAACAGGGTGTCTGGAATTGTTCTATCTATAACTGTACTAAGCATTTAGATTGAAATTTTAGTAATGTATAATAGAGCCCAAATAATAATGAAATTGTAGGTGATAAAATGTCCTTAAAAAGAATTGCACTTCAACGGGATCTCATTCCATCGTATAGTCAGTATCCATTCTCCATTCCTTCTATTAGAAATCTACATCAACTAGATTTACACAATAATGTTACTTTTTTCGTTGGAGAAAATGGATCGGGAAAATCTACTTTGTTAGAAGCAATTGCAGATAAATGCGAATTTAATACAGCAGGAGGGGGAAGGAATAACTATTATGACGTAGACGCATCAGAATCAGCACTAGGAGATTATATCAGGCTGTCATGGCTTCCAAAAGTAGCAAATGGTTTTTTTCTTCGTGCGGAATCATTTTATAATTTCGCTTCTCATATCGATACAATGGGAACAGGACCGTACGGTGGAAAATCCTTGCATCATCAATCACATGGAGAGGCATTTTTCTCCCTTTTTTCTAATAGGTTTAGAGGCAGAGGTATTTATTTGCTGGATGAGCCAGAGGCGGCTTTATCGCCAGCGCGACAACTAGCGTTTCTAAGAATTCTACATGATTTAGTTCAAGAAGATGATAGTCAATTCATTATCGCCACACACTCACCAATTCTATTAGGCTACCCCAATGCAAACATTCTTAGTTTTGACCAAGAGGAAATCAAAGAGATAGAATATGAGGAAACAGACCATTTTCAAATAACCAAATACTTTTTACAAAATAGAGAAAAATTTTTACAAGATATTTTAGAAGAGGAATAAAAACCTGCTGGACTGTACTTTCTTATATAGAAAGTAAAGAGGTATAATATAGTTAATAATAGTACAAGGAGGTAGGCTTTATGAAAATTTATGCCCATAGAGGTTCTTCAGGTACGCATCCAGAAAATACAATTGCTGCTTTTAAAGCAGCGGCAAAATTACCTGTTCATGGTGTGGAATTTGATGTTCATATGACGAAAGATCATGAATTGGTTGTTATACATGATGAAACCATCAATCGCACATCGAATGGATCAGGTTTTATTAAAGATTTGACGTTAGCTGAATTGAAAAAATTTGACTTTGGTTCTTGGTATTCCCCTAAGTTTAAACAAGAAACAATCCCAACGCTAAGAGAAGTGTTATATGTATTTAAAGATACACATCATCACCTTAATATAGAGTTAAAATCTGATGTATTTCCATATGAAGGTATGGAACAGGCGGTACTGCAAATGTTAAATGATTATCGGTTAGAAGCACGTGTCGTTATATCTTCATTTAACCATGAGATGGTAAGAAACTTTAAACAATTGGCTCCCTCAATAGAAACAGCTGTCCTCTTTATGGAAGTGATGATAGAGCCGTACATATATGCAGAAAAAGTAGGAGCAGATGCACTGCATGCATTTTTCCCGACAGTCCTTAGACCGATGGGTGTGGAGGCGATTGCGAGCGGCAAAAATGTTCGTGTTTTTACTGTAAATGAAGAGAAATATACTGATTTGCTAAAACAAGTTGGAGTAGATGCCATTTTCACAGATTATCCAGAGAGAATGTGGAAATACCTTCAATCATAAGGAAATGGACTACGGACAAAAGCGTAGTCCATTTTTATTTTGACTTAAAAAATCAGCAACAACTATATATTTACTTAGGAGCTCAACGACACATACTGAAAACCCATGCGTATTGGGCTGCAGCGCATATCTCTAAAGCAGTAAACTATCTTTACTTCTTCATCAATAAATACATAAAGTAAGGAGCACCTATTAAAGCCACTACTACTCCAGCAGGGATTCCATTTGGTTCGATAAGGTTGCGACCGATTGTATCAGCAAAAAGTAAAAGCCAACCACCGATTAGGATAGAAATAGGTATGAATAATTGATGACGCGGCCCTACTAAAGATTTAGCAATATGAGGAGCCATTAAGCCTATAAAAGCAATTCCCCCAGTTACAGATACAGCAGATGCTGCAAGAGCAACAGCGGCTAATAAAAGAATAATTCGCTGCTTCTCAATTGCAACCCCTACACCAATCGCAACGGGTTCATTTAAATTGAGTAGATTTAACTTATTTGCTTTATATAACGTAAACGGGATAAGAACAATTAACCAAGGTAAAAGAGCCAAGATAAATGGCCAGTCTGCTCCCCAAATATTTCCTGCCATCCAATTAGCGATGAAATCTACCTTTTGACGATCAGCGGATGAGATAAAGACAATCATCAAGCCTGAAAGAGCCATTGAGAATCCAACACCTACTAATATTAATCGAACTGGCTGCAAACCCGTTCCACGGTTGTACGAAAGGATATAGATAAAAAATGCAGTAATTAAAGCACCAACAAATGCCACTAGTGGTAGTAGGTATATAAAAGAACCAGGTTGAATCGGTATAAATAAGAAGAAAATTGAAACTGCCACTCCTGCTCCAGCGTTAATCCCAATAATACCGGGATCTGCTAAATCATTGCGTGTAATACTTTGCAAAATAGCACCGGATAACGCTAATGCCATACCAGCAAGAATAGTAATAATAATTCTAGGTAAACGAACTGAGAACAAAACAAATTCCTCTTTAAATGTTCCTTGCCCTAAAAAAGTTGGTAAAAGACGATTAAAGGAAAGAGTGGAATATCCAATTCCTGCACTAATAAAAGCAGTAATAATGATTAAGGATAGTAAGACGATAAAAAGTATACGTTGTTTTTTTACTAGCTGGCGATGAATCATTGAAAAACTCGCCCTCCTTTACGAACGACCACTAAAAAGAAAGGTAATCCCATAATAGCTATGATTGCAGCAACTGGTGTCTCATATGGAATATTAATAGTTCTTCCAATTGTATCAGCAAGTAGCATCAGGATAGCTCCTGCAATAATAGACATTGGAATTATTAGTCGATAATCTGTTCCAACTATTGCTCGAACAATATGAGGGACCATCAAACCTACAAATGCCATATTTCCAACAAGTGCGACTGAAGCGCCGGCAAGAAATATAACTACTACAAATAAAATCGTTTTTGTTTGAATAGTTTTTTGTCCAAGTCCAACGGCAACTTCTTCGTTTAAACTTAAAATAGTTAACTGTCTAGATAATAAAAGAGCCACAACGATTCCTATCCCGATAAAAGGAGTAATCATCTGGAGTTGACTCCAGGAAGTTCCTATTAATCCTCCGGCTGTCCACATAGAGACGTCTTTGGAAATTTCAAAATAGATACCTACGCCATCAGCAATCGCATACAAAAAGGCGGAGACCGCAGCACCTGCAAGAACTATTCGTAATGGAGAAAAGCCGCCTTTTTTCACTGCTCCAATACCAAATACCATTACTGCACCAACTGCTGCACCGATAAAACATGCAATAGTAATTCCAAAGTAGTTTATCCCCGGAATTAACGCAAGGCTAATAGCAAGTGCTGCGTTTGCTCCAGAAGTTAAACCTAATAATCCAGGGTCAGCAAGTGGATTACGGGTAACACCTTGCATAATCGCACCAGACACGGCTAAGGCGGCACCAACCAACATAGCGGCAACTTCTCTAGGAAGTCTTAGCTCTCTTAAAATATTGATAGAATCGCTTTTTATATGAGTAAATAATGCTTGCCATACATCCTGTATGGATGTCGAAGCCGCACCATAAACCATTGAAATGGAGAACATTGCTATCAACAAAATAAGTCCAATAACAAATTTTAAACTGAAATGAATAGAGGTTTTCATTATATTATCCTTTCTACAAAAATAGTGGAGGAATCCCATAAGAATTCCTCCACTATTATTACTTACTGTTTTAAAAAGCTGTCTTTAAAGAACTCCAATTGATAATCTAACGATATTGGATCATTAAAGTAAAACTCTTCTGCATTTGCTTCAAACAGTTGTCCATTTTGAACAGCGGGAATATTTTTAAAAACGTCTGTCTCTTGGAATGAGTTATCTTGATCTGCTACTTTACTAAATATGACATAGTCACCTGCATATTCAGGAAGAACCTCTAAAGACAAAGCATAATATCCGGCCTCTAAAGCCATTTCTTTTACTTTTTCAGGCATATTCAGTCCCATTGCTTGATAGATAACTTCTGTACCACGTCCCCAATTATCTCCAAACACATATAATTGTTTGTCAAAGTTTTCAATAACAGAAACAGTTGCATCCTCACCAATTTTTGCTTTAATTTCTTTTCCAGCTACTGCTGAACGTTCTTTGAAATCGTCAATCCATGCTTGTGCTTCTTTTTCTTTGTTAAGCAATTTTCCTATTTCTAAATGCTGTGTCAAATAATCTACTTTTCCATAAGTGAATGTTACTGTCGGTGCAATTTCTTTAATTTTATCCAAGTTTTGAGTGGTAGAGGAACCGATGATTAAATCTGGGTCTAATTCAATAATTTTTTCTAAGTTCTCTTCCGAAACTTCTTCGACATCTGCTAAGTAAGAATCGTATCCTGGGTTAGATTTTGACCACGAATCTACTCCAACTAAATTTACATTTAGTGCAGCTACGTTTCCTGCATAAGTAGCAAGAACAACAACTCGTTTTGGATCTGCTGGAACTTCTACCGGACCAGTTTCGGACTCGTATGTAATGGTAGTAGGTTCATCTTTCGTTTCACTTGCTTTTGTATCGGTAGTCTCACTGTTGCATGCACCTAGGATAAGAACTAGTAAAATTGTAAACGGCAATAGTAACTTCTTCATCTGTCTATTCTCCTTTTAGTAAATCATATGTTATACACATTGGTTTGCTTGTACGGGGATCTATTCCGATTTCGGCATCTATATTAAAGACATCACGCAATACTTCTTTCGTAATTACTTCTTCACAAGAGCCAGCTTTCACAATTTGACCAGACTTTAAAGCGACGACATAATCTGCAAAACGTGCTGCTTGATTCAAATCGTGTAAGACCATTACAATAGTTCGTTTCTCTTGCTGATTTAGACGTTGCAGGAGCTTTAGAACTTCTAATTGGTGTGCCATATCTAAATAAGTGGTAGGTTCATCAAGAAATATAATCTCTGTTTCTTGTGCAAGGGCCATCGCTATCCAAACACGCTGACGTTGACCACCGGAAAGAGAATCCACTGGTAAATACTTAAATGAGCTAGTGTTGGTCACTTGGAGTGCCCAATCTATTACCTCGTAATCCTTTTTGGAAAGTCTTCCAAAACCAGTTTGGTAAGGAAAGCGCCCATACGATACTAATTCTCCTACAGTGAGGCCGCTTGCACTCTCAGGTGTTTGAGGTAAAATGGCCATTTTCTTTGCAAGGATTTTAGTATTTTCTTTCGCAACGTTTTTACCATCTAATACAACTGCACCAGAATGATGAGAAATGATTCGTGTAATCGCTTTAAGAAGAGTGGACTTGCCACAACCGTTCGGTCCTATTATCGTAGTAATTTTCTGATTTGGGATTTGTACCGACAAATCCTTTACGATGAGTTGCTCACCGTAGCCAATGGATAAATCGTCCGTATATAAACGAACCATTTGAATACCTCCAAACTAATTCTTGCTTATTTTAATGATAACGATTATCATTATCATATTAGCAACTATATTTAATAATTTAACTGATGTCAACAAAATATTTTTTAGGGTGGGAGACTGAAAATGCATAATGTATTTGACGTGACGATTATTGGTGGAGGTCCAGCGGGCCTATATTCGGCTTTTTATAGTGGTTTAAGGGAAATGAAAACGAAAATTATAGAATTTCAACCTCAATTAGGAGGAAAGATACATGTGTACCCTGAGAAAATGATTTGGGACGTAGGGGGGCAGACTCCGATTTCAGGAGAGCGTTTAATCGATCAATTAGTTCAACAAGGACTAACATTTGACCCTGAAGTTGTAGTTAATGAGAAAGTAGATTCCATTACTCGCAATGAAGATGGTATTTTTGTATTGCATGCTGCTTCAGGAGTAAAACATTACTCAAAAACTATTATCATTGCAGTAGGAAGTGGAATTTTAAAACCAACTAAGTTAGAAATCGAAGGCGCTGAGCGTTTCGAGGTCAGCAACTTAAACTATACGGTCAAATCAATTCAACGTTTTAAGGATAAAACAGTTATTATCTCAGGCGGAGGTAATGCAGCCATTGACTGGGCTAATGAACTAGAGCCGATTGCGAAAAAGGTATATGTAACATATCGTAAAGATACATTAAATGGTCACGAAGCACAGGTAACACAATTATTAGAAAGCTCTGTAACCTGCTTTTTCAATACAAAGATTACCAAGCTAATTGCTAATGCAAACCATGATATGATAGAACGAGTTGCTATATTTGACAATGAAACGGGAGAAACAACACAAGTAGAAATTGATGAGGTTATTATAAACCACGGCTATGATCGAGAAGCAGAACTACTTAAAAGTAGTGGAGTACCAATTGAAATCGCAGATGATTTTTATGTAAAGGGCACAAGTTCATGTGAATCATCCATCGATGGTATTTATGCAGCAGGTGATATTATTCAATATCCAGGCAAAGTAAATTTAATAGCTGGAACCTTCCAAGATGCTGCAAATGCGGTCAATCAGGCTAAGCAATATATTCAACCAGATGCGAATAAATATGCGATGGTATCTTCACATAATGAAGTATTTAAAGAACGAAATAAAAAACTAATAAAGCAACTCGTATAAAAATTATGCATTTAAGTTAACCTACCCACCAAATAGTTGTTTCTAAGTGATCTATACTTGGAAACAACTTTTTTATATAGATAGTAATTAGAGTCTGCACATTTAGATTGTGAATTACTAAAATGATTTGGGAATATTATCCTTTTCGAAAGTAAAAGGTAATTGACCGCAAGTAAATATAGAAATAGAGCAAGTAAATCCTTACGAGCGCAAGTATCTACAGATGGAAGCAAGTAAATAATAGATGAGAGCAAGTAAAAACAAAATGCTTTTCTCAAAAGCTAAGAATATGGAGTATCTAGCCATACACCTAGTGCTCATAGTATTTAAAGAATTTACACTATTGGAAGTAAAGATAAATAGTAAGTGTTTGCCCGGTAAAGAAGCGTGGTAGCAAACGAAATTACATCTTCGAGGGCTGCTCTATGAATAAGATATTATCATTTCCATAAGATTATCGAAAAAAAGTTCTATTGGCTGTGACGTATGTCGCAACCAATAGAACTAAAAATTCACTCGATAATTATATAGTAAAACCTCAGTCCAAAGCCCTCAAAAACAATTGAAACAGGTTTTGAACTTTAAAGACCGGGCGTTTATTTGTCCGTTTTTTCTGAAATTACCATTTAGCTTTGTGTTCTTCAATACATCCTAGTAATTGTTTTACTTCAAGTGTAGGTCCATTTTCTAGTTGAATTTTGCCGTTAAAATAGCCTATCATCTGATGAACTTCGGAGAAGATAAGTTTTAAATCAGTTTTAGCAATGCGGTGGAAAAAAGGAGTGAATGTCATATTCACTTCATCAGAAAACTTTGTATTGACCTTCCATGGTTTCATAAAATCATTTGTATCATATGTAAACAATAAATCTTCATGAATTTTGGTCATTATACCGTCAATGATGATAGCATTTTCGGTCATCCCTGTACCATCCGTCCATTTCCCGCCAAAATTTAATCCGATTCTCTTAGAACCAACTCGTTGAGAAGCAAATCCCCAGTTCCATACAGCTTCTCTTGGCCAAATTCCTCTACCATAATCGAGTACTGCAAAATTATCCTCTGGCTGGAAGCTGTAACGTGAATCACCAATCTTTACAAAGCCGGACGTTGGGAGTGTATGGTGCTTCCCAGTAAATTGAAATTGGGTCCGACTCCAAGGAATTACTACATTTAAAGATTCGTCCTCAGCAGGGTGAGATATATGCAAATCAGCATGTAGTAAATCACCATCAAAATCAGGGATTGTTACCGTCATATGAGTTTCGTTTTGTATATATAATAATTGGATAGTCATTTCTTTAGAATGAAGTTGAATACTTTCCAAAATATTAGATGGCATTTTTAGTTTGTTTCCCAAAGGAATCGTAACTGTTTTTTCTACGTATCGTTGCGTTTCATAGTTAAGGAAATAGACAAAGCAAACTGCTGCGTAATCTAGATGGCTGATAGTTGCAGAAAAAAGAATATCATCCCCAAAGACACACCAGTAATTCCACTTTTTCTTTCGCATATAGTGACCTTTTAAATTGCTTTCAATTATGGGTTTCTTTGCGTATCCAATTGCTTTTGGGTTCAAATTACCTTTTTTATCGCAAAGTAAAGTGGGCTCTGAAATTTCTTTTTCTGCATGCTGTTTCACTGGCCATCTTCCTTTCTTAAAGTAATTTGTCAAAAAAATAAATTAGTTCATTAATTCCATACTAGCATATATTTTCTGTTTAATCATATAAACAAAATAGAGGGAGGATGAAAAATGGCAACTTACAATCGTGAGGCAGCAGTAGCCTATGCACAAAAGTGGTGGAATAGCTATAACCCAAGATTTCCGATGTTCGATGTTGACTGTACAAATTACATTTCACAATGCTTGTTTGCTGGGGGGGCCCCTATGAGAGGGCAACCAAATCGGGAGCGCGGGTGGTGGTTAAGTAATGAAACATGGAGTCTGAGCTGGAGCACTCCTCATTCATTGCGCTGGTACTTGGCTGGATCGACAAAGGGGCTTCAAGCAACTCAAGTTAATTCACCTGATCAGTTAATCCCAGGTGATCTTATTTTTTATGATTTCCAAGGCGATGGTAGGTACGATCACTCTACCATTGTAACAAGTGTCCAAGATGGAGTTCCCTATGTTAATGCACATACGAATAATAGCCGTAATCGTTACTGGAGCTACGAGGATTCTTATGCGCATACACCAAGAACGAAGTATATATTCTTCCACATAAAAGATAAATTTTAAGGATGATTTATGACAAATTAGGAATCATAGGGATGATTAAAATTAAAAAGACTTCCGATAGTAACGCTTCGGAAGTCTTTTTTAGGTTATTTTAGTAAGGGTTTTGATTAGTTGTGTATTAAATTAATCCAGCAAGCTTTTAAAAAGTATTTATTATAATAATTATTTGAAAATTCAATCAAATTATAGTATAATAACTGCAAACAATAGATTGAAAGGAGCTGAAAATTTTGCTCATCTCAATAATTTTAGGAATTTCCTTGTTATTCATAGTTTTCGGAGTTGCTTATGATTATTTCTTCCGAAAAAGCTTTGTTGAAACAAGAAAAGGTCCTGCTACTCAAAACGATGGTCGCGTGAAGCTAGATGTAGCTACAAACCAAGCGGTAAATACGATGAACATGCCATAAAAAATTGTCCTTAATTGCGAAATTTTTAATGTCTGTTTACTAGACTTGAAAAATTAATGAAATTTTGATAGGTATTACAAATACCAAAGTAAGGCAACTGTATCCTCACCGGCATGTACTGCAAGGGATGTGCTTATTTCACCGATAGTGAACTGTAAATGCGGTGCTTGTTGTAAAATTGCTTCTTTTAAGTCAATTGCCTGTTGCTCCGCGTTTGCATGCATTATATACACATGCTTTAGACCATCCTTGTCTGCAGCTACAACCGCCTTATTAATAAGATACTGGAGCGCCTTTTTATGAGATCGAACTTTATCTAATTCCTTAAGCTCTCCTTGAGGGGTAATTTGAATAATTGGTTTTATTTTCAGTAGGCTTCCTAAATAGAATTGAGCACTGCTCAACCTTCCGCCTTTATACAGCTGAGTTAAGTTACCTATTAAGATATAATTACGAAACTTCGAAGTCATTTCTCGTAACTTAGCTGCAATGTCCTCATAGTATAGACCCTCTTCTTGTAACTGCAAGCCTTTTTCAACTAATCCTGTAATACCTGCTGATAAGGAAAGTGAGTCGATAAATTCTACTTGGACTTGTGCAACCTGAGCTCCACTAATTGACGAAGATAGTGTACCACTCAGACTTTTAGAGACGTGTATTGCTATGATAGAATCATATTCTTTACTCAGCTTTTCATACAACACTGAAAATTCACCAGCAGAAGGCTGAGAGGTTTTAATTGATTCTGTTCCATTACGTATACGATCATACAGTTGCTCGGGTGTTAGATCTATGCCATCTACAAATTGTTCTAAACCAAAATGAATATTAAGTGGGATAGTGTATACATCTGGGTGGTTTTTTAATGTATTGCTCATATATGCACTGCTATCGACTAACCACGCGATTTCTTTCAAAGTCATTTTCGAACATCCTAACTTATTTATTATTTAAAAGATAGTAATTACATCGTACTAGTCTTTAATATATGTGCATTGTATCAGTAAAATATTATAAAAACAATAACATTAAATTGTCTTTTTCCACCATCTTTTATCCCATGATTCAAGGATATCGAATCGGTGACGAACTAGAATAATGAGAATTGCAATAGAGAGCGGCCACAGGGAAGCAAATGTAGGTATTATCCAAGACAAAATAACGTATACACTAAATGATATGGTCATACTTAGGGTCGCACTCCTAAGCAACGCTATCAAAATGATAAAACAAATGACAAGCATACCAAACAATAGTGGCTCTATTACTATCGATACACCGATAAACGTGGCAATTCCTTTACCACCCTTACCCTTTAACCAAAATGGAAACAGATGTCCCAAAATTACTGCTACTCCACCAATGGCAATAAATTGCAAAGAGTACTGAAAATAGAAACCAATATATATTACAAGAACACCTTTTAAAGCATCACCCAAAAATGTAAGGAGAAATGCGGATTTCCCAAGTACAGCCCCAGCATTTCTTGCACCCAAATTACCACTTCGTTCTTTCCTTAAATCAATTTTTTTCCATTTACCAATCCACCAAGCAGAAAGAAAGTTACCAAAAATATAGCTGAACAACCAATAGTAAAGCATAATATCACCTCAGGTATGTATGTAAAGTAAAGGAGGAGGACCTTGAATCTTAAATTTTATTTTACACCACAGACAAGGAAAAAAATATCGAATAACACTCTAAATGCATCCAAATACAACGGAAAAAAATCAAGTCACTTTCTTATAGACGACTAAATTGGTATGATGGAGAAAATAACTCAAATAGTAAAAAGGGAGATTGGAATATTAAATGGTGCAATCACTAACGGTACGCGATGCGATAATTCAAAGAAGATCTATTAAATTATTTAATGGACAGCCTGTAGATAGAGAAGAACTATTATCTATTATGGAAGATGCGGTATGGGCACCGAACCATCAATTAAGACAACCATGGAGATTTATCGTGGCGTGTGGAAAAGAATTAGATGATTTATATAGTGTATTAAAAGAATTTGCAGTTCCTAAATGGAAAGAGCTTTCGGAAGAGGATTTAGAAAAACAAATGAAGAAATTTACGACTCCTGGAGGATATGTATTTGTCGTTGTTCCTGAGGATGCTCGTCAAAAAGAACGTTTAGAAGATTATGCCGCAGCAAGTATGCTTGTACAAAATATACAGTTATTAGCTTGGGACCGAGGTATTGGATCTTGCTGGAAAACTCCAGGATACTTAGACAATCCATTGTTTCGTAAAGCCCTTGGAATTCAACCAGGTGAACGCATAATAAGCATGCTTCAAGTTGGATACTTTGATGAAATGCCCAAACCAAAAGATCGCAAAGGTATAGAAGACCTAGTAACGATATTTGAGAAAAAAGATTAACTAAAAGAGTAGCGGGTGAGAGGCATTAGTCTCTTACTCGCTTTTTTAAAGAAAGATATAAAAATGTAGTGAAGCATATCCAGCTGGAGTCGCCACATGTCACTTTTATCAATAGAGGGAGTATCGCTCTACTAGGTATTTGGCAAAGCATATCGCTTAGATGATAAGCTTTTCTTATGCTAGCGCTAATTGCTTCCGTCTTTTTTTCTATAATATTCGTTTATTTATCTAATACTATTTACAACTATTCGTTTTTAAAAAAATCACACACCAACTTTTATTCTTCTCAGTGGGAATAACTATTTGCTGGGTGCTTTGCATAATATGGAGGATAATTACCTTCTGATTCTTTAATTGTCATAGAATTTCGATCTACAATATAAGAAGTAAAATATCTACCTGAGATGTATCCTCTTTTCCATTCTTCTGAAAAGGTTACTACATATTCCTCATTACTAATGGAAGTTACACTTGTTTCCCTTTTTACCTCATAGTTATCAACGATTCCGGTCCATGTTCCCACTTTTTTCGGGAAATCACTAATCATCGTACCTTCACCCGAAGTTGCATACGAAACTGCGTCTTCCTGTGTAAATGGGGGGAGAGGAGGGGACATGACTTGTAAATACAGCCACAGAGAGAATAAGATAAGAAAAGGAGAGAGAATTAGGAAGAATAATTGCTTTGTTTTATAACTATTTTTTATCAACCATAAATCTATAAGAGCGAAGAAGATTGCGCTTGAAAAACCAGCAATAGCTAAGGTCATTTCCTTATAAGCAATGCCGAATAATGCTCCAAAAACCCCAAGTATCCCTACATATAGCCATCTGTGAAGAATAAAATATTTTTTTTGTAATAATTCTACTCCAACTGAAATAATATTTCCGTATACTAAAATTACTGCCCCGACGTACAAAGAGAAAAAGAAAGTCCAGCCTACAAAATGATTACCTTGCTCATAAATAGTCATATCTATATTAAGAAGGCTCATAACCATAGCAACAAGCATTGTTGTAACAAAAGTCGCAATTAGCTTGCGTGAGATGAAACTAACTCCTGTATCCATACTATCCTCCTATGTTAAAAAGGCACATGGATTAGATAATCCATGTGTCTTAAACAGTTATTTCTTTAAATCTTCTTTCGAAAGCTCAGCTAGTTCAAAATAGTAGTCCCCAATTACACGTAGGCCTTGGTCAAAGTTTTCTAAATGGAAATGTTCGTTAGGTGCATGGAAATTTTCTGAAGACAAGCCAAAGCCCATTAATACGACTGGAAGTCCAAGAATTTCGTCAAATGCAGCAACAATTGGAATAGAACCTCCGCCCCGAGTATATGCTGTAGGAACGTTATACACTTTTTCGTAACTGCGTCCAGCCGCTTGAATAGCAGGGTGGTCAAAAGGAGTGATGAACGGCTTACCTTTATCGAATTCCGTTAATGTAACAGTTACTCCAACAGGTTTGTTCTTTTCAATATGTGCTTTTAGTTTAGCAACAATTTCGTCTGGATCTTGATCAGGTACTAGTCGACAAGTAATTTTTGCACCTGCTTCACTTGGAAGTACTGTTTTAATACCTTCACCAGAGAAACCTCCGAAGACACCATTGATCTCTAAAGTAGGGCGTGCCCAGACGCGCTCTAAGTGAGTGTAGCCTTTTTCACCGAATAATTCATCGACACCAACTTCAGCCTTCAATTCGTCTTCATCGAAGCCAAGGGAAGCATAAGCTTCTTTTTCTTCGGTAGATAAAGCACGGACATTGTCATAGAAACCTTCTACTTCAATTGTACCTTCAGCATCGCGGAAAGATTCCAAAATAGAAATTAATGCATGAATCGAGTTTTGAACTCCCCCACCATACAGACCTGAATGAAGATCACCTTTTGCACCTTTTACATCGATTTGTACACCGCATAGCCCACGCAAACCGTAGCAAACTGCTGGCTGTCCAGGACCCTGCATACCCGTATCCGAAATTACGATAACGTCAGCTGCAAGCTTTTCTTTATTATTATTAATATATTCTTCTAGGTTGGGGCTACCAACTTCTTCTTCTCCTTCAATTAAAAACTTAACATTTACAGGTAAGGTTTTATTTGTTTGAAGAAGTGCTTCTATAGCTTTTACATGCATAAATACTTGTCCTTTATCATCGCTTGATCCACGAGCATATAGTTTATTGTCTCGTACTTGGGGCTCAAACGGTTCGCTATCCCAAAGATTCAGGGGATCTACTGGCTGAACATCATAATGTCCATATATAAGCATGGTAGGTTTACCTTCAGCGTGTAACCAATCGGCATAGACAACGGGATGGCCGCTAGTTTTATCGACTACCACATTGTCCAAACCTGATTTAGTTAAAGAATCTGCGAGCCACTGTGCACCCTTTTGCATATCTTCTTTATGTTCGGATAATGAAGAAATACTAGGGATACGTAAAAACTGTTTTAGTTCTTCTAAGTGATCTTCTCTTTTCTCTGTGAAATAATGGTCTAGTGTAGTTAAATGACTCATTACAATCCCTCTTTTCAAAAAATTTCGTGAATAGAAATAGTATAGCATAAGTTTTGTATGTACTAGGTGTATTTAGTAATGGTTGGTATTAGTTTTGTGACAACTAAAATCACAATATGATATAGTAATAAGAAAACATATGAACGTATTAATACTCACAGGAGGCAACGATTTTGTACATAGAATTTGTACTTTTTGCTATTTCAGTACTTGTATCCCTTTTTCTATCAGGTAGTGAAACAGCGTTAATGACAGTTAATAGGACGAAGGTCCAGCTAAGGGTGGAACAGGGAGATAAAAAATCGGAGAAACTACTTGCTCTTCTCTCAAAGCCGGACCGAATGATTATCACTATTTTAGTAGGAAATACAATAGCTAATATAAGTATGGCTGTAATTTTAATATTGATTGCGGAACATTTTGAATGGCATATTGGTTGGTCTATTAGTATTTTAACAGTATTTATTATTATTTTTTGTGAAGTACTTCCAAAAACAATTGCTGCAACGTTTTCGGATAAGGTTGTGTATGTAGTTTCTCCACTAATACGTTTACTTGTCATCATTTTACGTCCGATTACAGCGTTTATAGCTGAAATCACGAATTTATTTATTCGAATTGGTTCAAAAGGTGCTATAACAGAAACAACGATTAGCAAAGAAGAGTTACTTTCCATGGTTGATCTAGCTTCAACGGATGGAACTTTTGAAGATGAAGAATCAGAACGTATAAAAGGAATGCTAGATTTTCCAAATAAGGATGTCTCCGATGTTTTGTCTACACACAGAACAGAGGTAGTAGGTATCCCAATTGAAGCTACATATGAAGAGGTTCGAGATACTATTCTGGAGCATCATTATACAAGATATCCAGTTTATGACGATAGCTTAGATACCATTGTTGGTATGTTCTATTCGAAAAAGTTTATCGAATGGTCAATGGATACTTCTAAAAGACTGGAAACGTTTATCGATAAAGATCCAGTATTTGTTGTACAAAGCTTGAGTGTAGAAAAAGTATTTAAACTAATGCTGACCCATAAAAAACATATGGCTGTTGTATTAGATGAATATGGTGGAACTCTAGGAATCGTTACCCATGAAGATTTAATAGAAGAAATGATTGGACAGGAAATAGAAGATGAAACGGATGATGACGAAGAAATTCTTGTGCATGAGATGACGGAAAACCGTTTAGTCTGCGCAGGAAGAATGGAAATTGAAGAAGTCAATTCGTTATTCAATATTTCGATAGTCAATGAAAACGAAACGATAGGTGGCTTTGTCTTAGATCAATTAGGGCATGTACCCGAAGAGCATGAGCAATTTGCCTATGATGATTTAATGGTCGAGATCAACGAAATGGATCGCAGCCGTATTGTTAAATTGACTATCACTAAAAGAGAAGAAGCAACTGAAACAGAGGTCGAAAAACAAGAGGATTAAACTTCTCTTGTTTTTTTGTGTGTAATTCGAAGTAAGGCTCTATTTTTTACAAATTAAAAAGAGGACTTACTCCGACATAAAGCGAATAGATTCAGATAGGGGGGATAAGCATGAAATTAGGAGAAGCTTTAATAGTAAGATCCGATTATCAAAAGCGTATTGAACAGCTGAGAAATCGACTACTTCAAAATGCTAAAATACAAGAAGGGGAATCTCCGAACGAGGATCCCTATGAATTGAAAAAAGAACTGAATCAAATATTTAGTGATCTAAAACAACTAATTAAAAATATTAATCGAACAAATTTACAGACTGCTTTTGATGATCATCATTCTCTTGCCGACGCTTTAACGGAACGTGATCTTCTTGGTCAAGAAAGAAAAGTATACAGTGCTTTATTGGAGGCAGCTGCGATGCAGCAGGATAGATACTCTAGAACAGAGATTAAATTTGTCACGACAATCAATGTGAAAGAAACTCAGAAATATGTGGATGAATTATCCCAGAAACATCGCATGTTGGATACTAAAATTCAAGAAATTAACTGGCTTACAAATGTAATTGAATAGTCGAAAGTTGGTAGCGAAATGTAAAGGCGAGTGCAAACCCTCCAACGGGTCAAGTTGGACAACGGGCAGAGGTTTCGGGGTAACCTCGAGGTTCAATTCCTCTTAATACAAGTTATACCCAGCACTGTCACATGAGTACAAATAACATAAACAATTAACTACCGCGTACTGATTTACATTTCGTGAGGGTGGATAAGGGGAACTTTTAAAAATCTAAGCCTTTCTTACAGCTCAGTCTTTAGTTTTAAAAAGATGGGCATTCTAGTTTGCCTTCAGCCTTTTTCTTTCCTGTAGGTGAGTATAATGTAAGTATGTAAGAAACAAGTGGAACAAGAAAACACTAATAAAACAAGTAATAGTGCATAGTTAATTTCTTTTCCTCCTAAATTTTGGCTTACACCTTTGTAATTTTTCTGAAAGAGAATACGATGGAGGGTAAGGTTTAAGTTTGGCATTATAGAGTTAACAAGAAAAGCCGAGCGGAGGAAAAATAACATGCAGGTTCAATTAGAAGAAATTTATGAGGAATATAACCGTTACATATATTATTTATCTTTGAAATTAACTAAAAATCAAATAGAAGCTGAAGACTTAATGCAAGAAGTTTGGGTTAAAGTAGTGCGATACGAATCTTATATGAAAGAAGTGGATCATGTAAAAGCATGGTTAACGACTATTTGTATGAATACATTTCGTGATAGATACCGCAAACAAGTAAGACGCAGCAAATACGTAGCAAATCAGCCAGAGCAATTAGATATTTCTTTGCTGGACTTAATCGCATCAGATGTTTTAACTGTTGAAGAGCAATTAGAGAAAGAAGACGTTGGTGAAATGATTCGATCCAAGGTCAGTGAATTGGATGGCATATATCAGAAAACAGTAATGTATTTTTATGTACATCAATTTTCACTAATCGAAATTGCAGAGGTTATGAAAGTGTCAATTGGTACAGTAAAGTCTAGATTGTTCCGTGCCAAACAACGTTTGAAAGAATTAATAATGAATGATGAAATTGCAAAAGATTCATTAGTGCTAGCATAAGAGTAAAGAGCCTCCATTTTGATGGGAGGCTCTTTTTCATATAGAAGTAAATACTATAGATACTCAATAAGCGGAAAAGACCCTTAGTGTAAACACACTTAGGGTCTTCGAGTATTTATTATTCTTTAATAACTTCTTTCCCAGTAGAGAACCACTCTTCCACGTTCCATACTTTCGTTACAAGGTCTTCATAAAACTCAGGTTCATGGCTAACTAGCACAATTGTACCTTTGAATTCTTTCATTGCGCGTTTCAATTCTTCTTTTGCATGTATATCCAGGTGATTTGTGGGCTCATCGAAAATTAACCAGTTTGTTTCTTCCATCATAAGCTTACACAGACGAACTTTTGCTTGCTCTCCACCACTTAAACTAGAGAGGGGACGGGAGATATGTTCGCTCTTAAGGCCAGTACGGGCTAATGCACCACGCACTTGGGCTTGGCCCATACTTGGATAGGTTTCCCAGATAGCTTCGATTGGTGTAATGTTTCCAGGTTTTACTTCCTGTTCGAAATAACAAGGGGTTAAGAAATCACCACGTGTTACTGTCCCATTTACAGGCGGTATTTTGCCGAGAATAGTTTTTAGTAAGGTCGATTTCCCGATTCCGTTCATTCCAACAAGTGCAATTTTTTCACCACGTTCAATTGTAAACGTCAATGGTGGTAGTAACGCTGAATCGTAACCGATTTCCAAGTGCTCAGCTTCTACAACGTAGCGACTAGGGCTACGAGATTCCTTGAAGCTAAATTCTGGTTTGGCTGCCGTTTCAGGGCGGTCAATTCGTTCAATTCGATCCAACTGTTTTTGACGAGATTTTGCTCGTCCTGTTGTGGAGTATCGTGCTTTATTTTTGGCGATAAAATCTTCTTGTTTCTTTATAAAATCCTGCTGCTTCTCATAAGCATCGATATGTTGTCTTTTATTCAGCTCGGCAAGTTCTAAGAACTTTTCATACGATGCAGTGTATCGTGTAAGTTTAGAAAATTCCAAGTGAAAAATAACATCGACAATTCCATTCATGAACTCTGTATCATGGGAAATCAATAAGAATGCGTGCGGATAGTTTTTCAAATAGTTGGAAAGCCAGTTTACATGCTCTTCGTCTAAATAGTTGGTAGGCTCATCAAGCAGCAATACTTTAGGCTTTTCTAATAATAGCTTTGCAAGTAAAACCTTAGTACGCTGACCGCCAGAAAGTGCTTCTACTGGACGGTCCAGTCCAATAGCATCCAATCCAAGACCGCGAGCAACTTCCTCTACCTTCATATCTAATGAATAAAAATCGCCAGCATCTAAAGCATCTTGAATTTCTGCCATTTGCTCTAATAATACTTCTAGCTCATCAGGTGTTGCATCGCCCATTTTACCGATTATTACATTTAACTCTTCTTCTTTTTTATAAAGAGGTAAAAATGCATCACGAAGCGTATCAAACATAGAGCGTCCAGATTGTAGACGTGTATGCTGATCTAAATATCCATAATGTGTGTTTGGTAACCATTCTACTCGACCTTCGTCATGAATGATTTCTCCTGTTAAAATATTCATCAATGTTGATTTACCAACACCGTTTGCACCTACAAGTCCTACATGCTCACCTTCGACTAAGCGAAATGAAACTTCCTTGAATAACGTACGATCACCGAATGTATGTCCTAAATTTTCTACTAATAAGCTCATGTTTTTATTTCCTCCAAAAAGAAAGCTCTGCGGCTTATGATAAGTCCGCGAGCTGTTTGTTTAGTTCTGCAAGTTTTTCTTCCATTTTTGCTAGTCTACGTTCAGCATTTTCAACTTGAGTAGGATGGCCATTTGATTCTAATTTTTCCATATCACCTTGCAAGTTAATATAGTCCAATTTTAGCTCTGCAATTTCTGATTGTAGCTGTGATTTTGTCATCATCGATCACCTTCAGCATTTTGCATTTATTGTAGCATAAAAATGGACTTAGCGTACTATTTCTTGTTCCTCTTTTGAACTTGCAATTGTTTGTTCAATTAGTTTTACCAATTCTACTAAGTTATTACTAAAATCAAATCGTTTCTGTTTTTGTATATAGGCATTTCTTCTATTATCATGTAAGATAATTTCCATTACTGCGTTTTGTAGATAAGATTGTTTTATCTTCCTACCAAGTCCTAGATTTGCGAAGCCATGTCCTTCCTGTGGGAATGCGTAGTTAACTTCTTCTTCATGAGCACAAAGAACAATGCAAGGTATTTGAAATTGTGCCACTAGGAATGGCATATATGATCCAGAAGTTATAACAATATCACTATTAGAAATGAATGTATCAGGTTCCGATGTAGAAATAATTTGTATCGATTTACGAGTAAGTGCAAAACGTTTTAGTTCAAGTATGTCATGCTTGTAATGCTCATCCACTAACACGCTAATCTGAAGTGGAATATGAAGCTGTACAAGATGCCTTAAAGTTCGGTAAGTTAAATTTTCGGGATCTTCATGAGGGAAAGATACGATTATATGCGGGGGATCCTGTATCGTGTTATTATTTTTATAGACAATTTGTTTGGTTGGAATATATCCAATCGGACCAAATACATAGCACTCTTTCGTTACGTCCTTAGGATTTTCATACAACGCTTGAATAACCAAATCAGCTAAAGCCCCACCATCTCCATGGTCGTCCAAGTGTATAAGTGTACTATCCAACACTTTTAAACGGCGAATAAGATCTTTTTCCGAATTTCCCCCATCATGCATAATGCAAGTTGGATTAAAAGCTCTCATTTCCTCTATCAGGTGAGAATTATTTCTATACAAAAGAGGTTTAATCTGTAGTTTTTTTAAATATTGAATGAGGCTTGTATTAGAGCTAAGCACAAAAATTTCAAAGTTAGTTGGTTTTAAAGTAGAAAGTAATGCTACTGCACGGTCTGCAGGATAAAGTCCACGGTGTGGTAATGTATTCAATAAATAAGCTAGTTTCAAATTACATCTTCCTTTCCAAAGGTTATCTCTTTAGTGTATGGAAATGGACAGGTGCTTATGACAAGGGGGAGAGTAAAATGGCTAAAAGGGTAGCTATAGTAGTAGGTGCTACGGGTTTTACTGGACAGTTTTTAGTAAAACAACTATGTGAAAGTGAAGAGTATGCTGCGGTTTCAGTCATCGTCAGAAGAGATTTTTCTTATAAACATGCCAAACTAGACATTCAAGTAAAGGATTTTGATAAATTAGGGGAAAATGATTTAGATATTGCGGATGACCTATTTTGCTGTCTGGGCACTACAATGAAAAAAGCTAAATCAAAAAAGAACTTTGAGAAAGTAGATTTAGAATACCCATTACGAATTGCTTCTTTAGCCAAAAAACGTGGGATCCCAAATTTTCATGTTATCTCAGCGGTTGGGTCCAATAAAAAGTCCCCTTTCTTCTATAGTCAGGTGAAGGGTCGGATGGAGGAGGCGTTAATGGAAATGGAGCTACCACATCTTTTCATTTATAAACCATCCTTGCTAACAGGTGACCGAGGCGAGTTTCGCCTAGCAGAGCGCCTATCTGAAGGTATTTTTCAACTTTTAAACCCTATATTAATAGGACCTTTAAGAAGAATGCGGTCCATTGAAGGGAAACAATTGGCTTTTGCTATGTACCATTTCTCAATACATAATACTAAGAATGATGTAACAATCTATAGACCATTAGATATTTTAAACGCTAAACCCTTAGAGGATATAGAGGAACAGCCGATTTCACGAGAAGAATTATTCAATTGGGAAAAGCGAGAAGATATTTTTGTAGATCCGGAAAAAGTCAATAAGTAAGGGGAGAAGCTATGTTTGACTCGATGTTATTTGTTTTGATGTTTGTTGTAGTAGTAGGAATATTTTCGCAGTGGTTAGCATGGCGGATAAGAATGCCTGCAATTGTATTAATGTCAATCGTAGGACTATTAATAGGACCTATTTTGGGTTTGGTCAACCCTCAAGAGAGCTTGGGGGAATTGTTTAGCCCTCTTATTTCTTTAGCAGTAGCTATTATTTTATTTGAAGGAAGTTTAAATTTAGATTTCCGTGAAGTACGAAGCTTTAGCAAGCCACTTACCCGTATTGTAACGCTTGGAGCTTTCATAGCCTGGATCGCAGGCTCTCTTGCTGCGCATTATATTGCTGGGCTATCAGTTGCTGTTGCATTTGTTATCGGTGGGCTATTTATCGTGACTGGTCCAACGGTTATTTTGCCATTACTTAGACAAGCAAAGTTGAAATCCAGAACAGCCGCAATTCTAAAATGGGAAGGAATTGTAGTAGATCCGTTTGGTGCATTACTAGCTGTATTTGCATTTGAAGCTATTAAGTTTATAAATGGCGATGAGTCATTCACATCGTTTTTACTTTTCTTTACAGGTTCTATTTTTGCCGGGGGATTAGGTTGGTTATTCGGCTGGGTATTAGGGAAAATGTTTGAAAAAGGTCAGATTCCAGAGTATTTAAAAGCGCCTGTCGTGTTTGCTGTTGTGCTATTAGTTTTTGTTTTCTCAGATGTAATAATGCATGAAACAGGTTTACTTGCTGTAACTGCGATGGGGATTACGATGGCAAATATGCATATTGCATCCATCAACGATATGAGACATTTCAAAGAAAACATATCTGTGTTACTTGTTTCTAGTATTTTTGTAATGTTAACAGCGTCCTTAGACCCGAGTATCTTATTGGAAATTTTCAATCCGCAAATCGTACTATTTGTATTAGCCATGTTGTTTATCGTTCGCCCTTTATCAATATGGTTATCGACCATTGGGACTGACCTAATGAACAATGAAAAAATATTAATCGGTTGGATTGCACCTCGTGGGATAGTGGCACTCACTGTTTCCGGATATTTTGCTACTGTGTTACAAGAAAGCGGGTATGAGGATGCAGAAATGCTTACAGCCTTAACTTTTGCACTCGTATTTGCAACCGTAATTTTCCACGGATTTTCCATTGGATGGGTTGCTAAAAAACTCAAGCTTGTTGCCACAGAAAAACCAGGTGTACTAATTGTTGGTGGAAATGCTTTCACTGCAGAGCTCGCTCTTTCATTGCTTAACGAGAAAATGGATGTACTAGTAGTGGATAATTCATGGGAACAACTAAGATATGCAAGGAAACTAGGAGTACCAACTTATGCAGGGGATATATTGTCCGAGCAAACAGAGTATTCCTTAGATTTGGCTCCTTTTCCTAAAATGATTGCCGCTACAGAAATGGATGCTTATAATGCATTGATCTGCTCAAACTTTGTAGTGGAGTTGGGACGAGATGCACTATATCAAACTGCTTCTAGCAATGTTTCAGAAAGTGAGTACCATCCATCTATTGGAGGTAAAATACTATTCAATAGCTCCGCGAATATTTATGATTTAACGGAACTTGTGCTAAAAGGTTTTGTCATTCGTAAGACTAATATTACAGAGCAGTATGATTACAACCAATACCTTGATGCTCGCGCTAAAGACTCGACTCTGCTCTATATCCTTCGAGCAGATGGCACCTTAAAGTTCTTTACGACCAAAATGGAGCTCAGTGCAAGTCCAGGTGACCTTGTCGTGAGCTTGACACCTCCGACACATATAATATAATACCTCTCCGTCAAAAGGATGAACTTTAATAAATACAGTCTCTTTTTGCAAAAATATCGCCTTTTTTTGATACAATAAGGGTGAATAAGGAGGTTCTGTATTGTGAAAATTCTACTCGTAGACGGAACGATAATTGGCACGAAAACAGGTGTCATCTTAGATCAAGTGAAAGACTATATAGAAGAAATTAATAAAGAGTACAAATTAGAAATTATTAGCCTTTCAAATTACGAGCATCAATTTGTAGATGGACGTCCATTTGAAAACTACAACGATGATATGAAGCTGCTTGTAAGTAAATTTGACCAAGCGGATGGTTTTATAATTGCTTCACCTATTTTCCAGGGGTCCATACCAGGTGTACTAAAAAACACATTCGATTTCCTACATCCAAAGTCAATGCGCTATAAACCAGTATCAATCGTGGCAAATGGAGGAACATATCAGCATCATCTTGTAATTGAAAATCAGCTGAAACCGATATTAGATTATTTTAGATGCCTAGTTACACCTAATTATGTGTATACTCATAAAAGCCATTTCGATGAAAATAATGTCATTATTGATAGTGATGTACATGATCGTTTAAGAGAGCTAGCTCGCGTATTTGTCCAATACGCCGAAATGAGCAAAAACCTCTGCAAGGAAACAATAGATGCACACTAAGTTAAACTAAGATGTCTCGGTAAATCGAGACATCTTTTTTATATGGAGTAACAAATGCTTAATAGCTGAAAGAGTATGAGAAAGTGACCTGCTTATGGAAAAAATATCCTAAGGGCAAGTAATAGCAACGGAAGAGCAAGTAAATAGAAAATAGCGCAAGTAAATCTATCTGGTGAGCAAGTTAAAATGAGCTGAAAGCAAGTAACCAGCTTGTGAGCGCAAGTAACCACAATTTATTATCATATCCATTTTAATAATCACATTCATAACCATTCATAGGAAAATAAATTTAAGATTTATATGAACTTTTTCGACTTTGCAATGTCTAAACTAAGATGTCTCGGTAAATCGAGACATCTTTTTTTATATGGAGTAACAAATGCTTAATAGCTGAAAGAGTATGAGAAAGTGACCTGCTTATGGAAAAAATATCCTAAGGGCAAGTAATAGCAACGGGAGAGCAAGTAAATATAAAATAGCGCAAGTAAATCTATCTGGTGAGCAAGTTAAAATGAGCTGAAAGCAAGTAACCAGCTTGTGAGCGCAAGTAACCACAATTTATTATCATATCCATTTTAATAATCACATTCATAACCATTCATAAGAAAATAAATTTAAGATTTATATGAACTTTTTCGACTTTGCAATGTCTAATGTATATCAGAACAAGGGGGTGACCGAGTGGTAGAATCAGAAATTGCTAAAAAAGCCATTAAAGGGGATGACCAGGCTTTCTTAAAGTTAATGCAATTATATAAAGATACATTATATCGTACGGCTTTTGCATTTTTAAAAAATGAACATGATGCACTTGAAGCGATGCAGGAAGTAACTTTTCGAGCATATCAAAAAATACATACAGTTAAAGAACCAAGCTACGTGAAAACATGGCTAGTTCGTATCATGATGAATTACTGTCAGGACCAGTTGAAAAAGCGTAAAAGATATAGTTCAAGCGAGGTGCTACAGAAGATAGGGTTTGAAGATGCGACTCACCTAGAGATGAACGAAGCAATAGAATCCTTGTCTAGTGTTGAACAGCAGTTAATATTTCTAAAGTACTTTCAAAATACGAAAATAAAAGAAATTGCAGAACTAGAGAAAATTCCAGAAGGCACTGTTAAGTCAAGGCTTCACAAAGCACTCAAGTCATTAAAATGTTTTCTATCGGAGAAAGGAGATGCGGACCATGTTTGAAAAGGAAGAACAAATGCTTGAAGAAACTAAAAATAGGTTAGAAAAAGTTGAAGTACCTGAACAACTCGTAAATGATGCTATTCAGCAAGGGGTACTCCAAGCGAAAAACAAAAAGCAAAAGCGTAAAAAGACGTTATGGGCTTTTTCAGTTGTTGCAATTCTACTACTAACCTTCGTGGCATCCATTCGTGTATCACCTGCATTTGCAAGTGCTATTTCTACAATACCAGGCATGGATAGGTTAGTGCACCTCGTTCAGCTAGATAAAGGCATGAAAGCAATCGTTGAAAATGATTATTATGAACCAATCGGTAAAAGCCAAATTAAAGATAATATGACCCTTACTGTCGATGGAATTATTATTGATGAAACAGGTGCAGAAGTCTTTTATACATTAGAAGCTCCCCATTCACTTGAAGGCATGGATTACCAAGTAGTTAAGGTATTTAACGATGGACACGAACTAATAGCATCTGTTGGTTATGATCTACCAGACCAAGAAACAGCAAATAGAATAGTGGACAAATTTAGTTTTGTTTTTGGAGAGACAGAACAATTTACAAGCAATAATTTTGAAATTCAGTTTGATGTAGAGCAAAATAACAAAACAACGCCTTTCAATGTACCTTTTACACTCAAAAAAGAAATTAAGCCCGGGAAAATATATACATTAAATGAAACCGTTGAGATAGAAGGTCAACAAATAAAAGTAAAAAAAATAAAGATATATCCATTAAGAGTAGCTGTTACATTAGAATTTAACAAACAAAACAAAATGAAAATATTGCAGTTTGAGGATATGCGGATAGAAGATGAAAACGGTGAAATATGGAGTTCTATTCGTAATGGGATTTCTGGTCGTGGTGAAAATCAAAACAAAGAAAATACGTACTTCTTGCAAAGTAATTATTTTAAGGAGCCGAAAGAGCTATATTTAAAGTTCGATAAAGTGCAAGCACTCCCTAAAGAAGAAAGCTACTTGCTAGTAGATTTTGCAAAGAAGGAAATACTGGAGCAGCCTTCACATAGAAAAATAGAAGTATTAAACATTGGCGACAATACAATCGAACTTAAATATTATCCGATTAGAGAGAATTATATGTATACCTTATTTTCTCAAGGAGAAAATGCAAAAGGTGAAATAGTTGATATACCTGGACAAAGTAATCATGGCAACGATAAAGAACAATTTTCTATAAATACTTTAGATGAAAAAGATATAATTAACCCTATTAGACTAGATTTCATTGCATATCCCAATTACTTAGACGGCTCTGCTTCCATTCAAATAAAATAGAAGCGATAAAACCTTATTATTTCACTCACCATTATATCAAAACCTCCTATCAATTCATTTGACAGGAGGTTTTAGTATTTATAGTTGTATATTAAATTGTGCAAGAACTAATTTTTGTATCCCGAGAAAAACTCCCCAAGATAGGATGCCCACTATTATCGCCAATACAAAAGGAAATGAGTTCTTTAACATCATATAAACTGCAAGTAGCATAACAATTGTAGCAGGCAATCCAACAAGTACACCTAGTGTAAAGGTTTGAATTTCTCTGCTTGTTTCCCCTTGAAAAGTTAGCCAAAAAATACTCATTAAACTAATAAGGGGAAGGGCAGCGATAATTCCACCATATAATGGAAACCTTCTTGCAAGCTCTGTAACACAAGCAATGATAAAAGCTGAGCTAATGATTTTCATCCACCACATTATTTGACTACCTCACTCAATATGCGGAAAGCTTTTAACACCAAAGTTTGTTCCTCACTCGATAATTTAAATAATGATTGTTGTAATTTTGTTTCGTCTAATTCTGTATTTTGCTTTACTACCTCTAATCCTACTGTCGTTAATTGTAAATAGACTTTTCGTTGGTCTTCTTTCAGTCGTTCTTTTATAACCCAACCGTTGTATTCAAGCTTTTTCACATGTTCAGATGCAGTATTATGAGAAATATTTAAAGCATTAGCTATATCACTGACTGTAACTAATTCTTCCTTTTGAATAATTTGCAGTATACGAACACTTTGGTGAGAAATGATTTGTTGATGTTTAGGATGTAAATAATAATAAATATCCGTAAAATATTTGTTTAATTCCATAGCAACCTCCATTTATATCGTATAAATCGATTGTATCGCTTAATACGATATAAGTAAAGGGGGATTTTTGTGGCCATTATCATATTGACCTTAGGAGACTTGGCATCGTCAGAGGAAAGTGTTCCACTACAATGGAAATGAATAGTGTTAAGTCCTTTCCATTCCATAAAATTACTTTAGTGTTGTTCGATAAATATGCATAAAAAAACAGGTGAAGAAAATGCACTTTTCCTTCACCTGTCTATAATTTTTTGTCTTTTAGGTAGTTCTCTTCAAATTCATCGAAAGAAATAGGTTTTGAGAAATAATATCCCTGGAAGTATGTTAGACCAAGAGTATTTAAATAGTCTACCTGTTCTTTTGATTCTACACCTTCAGCGAGAACATCGCATTTTAATCCTTTGGCAAGATTCATAAATGTATGTAGAATGAGTTCTGCATTTGTTTCTTTTCCAATCTTGTCCACAAAATACTTATCGATTTTCAATTTATCTATTTGAAAATCTACAAGATCTGCTAGCTTTGAATATCCTGTCCCGAAATCATCTAGTGATAAGCGAATTCCATGCTTTCTACAAAATGCAATATTTTCTAATATATTTTGATCAGTTTCTAAGTTTGCATTTTCTGTAATTTCAATATCTACCATTTGGGGTGGAACTCTATAGTACTGGATAAAATGGATTAAATCATTAAAAAACTGCCTATTTCCAAGTAGCTTAGGAGTGATATTGATAGCTACAGACTTATCAAATCCATAATCTTGAATCCAACTAGAAACTTTGGCAAATACCTCGCTGATTAAATACTTTGTTAGTTCCTCAATTCTTCCACTATTATCGGCAATTTCAATAAACTCTGGGGGAGTAATGTATCCATATTTTGGATGAATCCAACGAGTGAGCACCTCTATTCCAATTACTTCATTAGTTATAGAATTGAACTGAGGTTGTACAACAAAATGAAGCGATGTTTCACTTAAGTCCCCGTGTAATTCATTTTCAATATTTACCTTTCTTTCTAATTCCTCAATCATAGAGTGTTCAAAGAAACTGAAGTTATTAACATTTCGTTTCTTTGAATCGTACATAGCAATATTAGCGTAACGAAACAGTAAATCAGTGTTAGGTGCATCCATAGGATACCTGGAAATTCCAATACTAAGGCTTAGTGGAATAGAGGGCACTGATTTGGATTCGGAAGTTTGTTGGAAATCTTGAATCAGTTTATTAGCTATAACGCTTAGCTGTTCCTTATTTACTTCATCTGTAAATATAACAAACTCATCCCCGCCGACACGTGCAACTACTTTATCGATCTCCATACTTTGGTTAAAAAACTTGGCAATTTCTACAAGAAGTGCATCCCCTCGTGCATGACCATACATATCATTTATTAATTTGAAACCATCTAAATCTATGTAAAAAAAGGAAAAAGACTGATTCTTTTTTATTTTGTGCTTGAGTATATCGTAAGTCATTCTTCGATTAGGCAAGTTCGTTAAAAAGTCATAATAAGCAAGACTTCTTAAATCCTTTTCTATATTTTTTCTTTCCGCTATATGATGAAAAAATACGGACAATCCTCCTTCAGCCATTGGGTAGGCTTTTACCTCGAACCAAGTTGGGATAGAAGGGATATAAATTTCCTGTTGCCTAGTTTTTTTCTCTAACATAACCTGTTGAAGGAAAGGGTAAAATTCTGTTTCTATTAAAGATGGACTTTCGGAATTACAATAGTTAAAGCTTGTATGCACTTTGCTTAATAATGTTTTTCCGTATTCGTTTATATAGGTAACATTCCAATGTTTATCTACAGAAAAGAAAGCATCTGTCATGCTTTCTAAAATATTAGTCGTCTCTGAATTAACTACCAGATGCTTTTTCGATAATGAATATATAATAATTGCACCTATTCTATTCGAAGAAAGATTCAATTTATATGTATGGAATAAGTAACTATAGTGGTTACTTTCTATAAGGCTTGTAAATTCTTTTCGAAATTCATCTATTTCACCACGTAGTACCTGTTGGATAGAATCTAGTTGATCGTAGTTATAGGTTGACTCCAATAAATCGGTGAAGTTAAAGTTTTCTGTAATAAGGAGGGTATATTCATTTACATGCTTAATCATATTCCACGCATTATTCTTATTTAATATCTTGCCTGTTTCGTCCAAAACGAGGATTAAATCCTCAGAAGTATTTAATATTGTTTGTGTAAAAGTATTATATGCATCCAACTATTTCACCTCTTTCATTCTTTATTATTATGTCAATAATATCATTTGTTGAATATAATTTGTGAGAAAAAAGTAATGTTGTAGCGACGAAATGATGTAAATGTGACCGGTATTGGAGTTTCTAGAATAATTTATAGTGAATTGAGTATAAAAATAAATAAAAAATAGTGGCAAGTTAAGTAATCTATTATTCGTATGATAGAAAACACACACTAAATCGTAGTAGTAATTTGATGTGTAGATAAAACTATATTACCCTTGTAGCATATTAAAATAAGGTTGTAATGTTTTTTAGGACAAAACTGAACCAATATAAAACGTGTGATATATTTAGGGTAGGGATTTATGAAAGGATGTTATTAATGGCAAAACGTTTAGTGTTAGCAGAGAAACCATCTGTTGCACGTGATATTGCACGTGTACTTAAATGCGATAAAAAAGGAAATGGCTATTTAGAAGGCAAAGACTATATTGTTACTTGGGCTTTAGGGCATCTTGTAACCTTGGCAGATCCTGAGAGTTATGATGTGAAATATAAATCGTGGAATTTAGAAGATTTACCTATGCTACCCGATCACCTTAAACTTACAGTTATAAAACAATCAGGAAAGCAATTCAATGCAGTGAAATCTCAACTTACTCGTGGAGACGTTAATGAGATTATTATAGCAACTGACGCCGGTCGTGAGGGTGAATTAGTGGCGAGATGGATTATTGCAAAAGCAAAAGTAAATAAACCAATTAGACGACTATGGATATCATCTGTAACGGATAAAGCGATTAAAGATGGATTTACTAACTTAAAACCTGGTAAAGCATATGAAAACCTATACGCTTCAGCTGTAGCTCGCTCCGAGGCAGATTGGTATATTGGGTTAAATGCAAGTCGTGCATTAACTACAAAATTCAATGCGCAGCTAAACTGTGGAAGAGTACAAACTCCAGTCGTTGCTATTATTGCTAAGCGGGAAGAAGAGATTAAACACTTCAAAGCTCAAACTTATTACGGAATAGAAGCGCAAACTATTGATAAGTTAAAGCTTACTTGGCAAGATGCTCAAGGAAATAGCCGGAGCTTCGATAAAGAAAAAATTGATGCGATTGTAAAAAAACTAGGCAATGCTAATGCGACGGTGACGGAAATTGAAAGGAAACCAAAGAAAACATATTCACCTGGTCTATATGATCTAACGGAACTTCAGCGTGATGCCAATAAAATCTTTGGTTTTTCTGCAAAAGATACATTAAATATAATGCAAAAGCTGTATGAACAGCACAAAGTATTAACATATCCAAGAACAGATTCACGTTTCATCTCGACGGATATTGTTGGAACGCTTGCTGAACGTCTTAAAGCTTGTGGTATAGGGGAATATCGCTTGCTAACCAATAAGATTTTAAAGAGACCTATAAAAGCTTCGAAAACGTTTGTCGATGATAGCAAAGTCAGTGATCATCATGCGATTATTCCAACAGAAGGCTATGTAAATTTCTCAGCTTTTAATGATAAAGAACGCAAAATTTACGATTTAGTAGTAAAACGCTTCTTAGCAGTATTATTCCCGGCATTTGAATACGAGCAATTAACTCTTCGTGCAAAAATCAGTGATGAAAAATTCGTTGCTAGTGGGAAAACTATTTTATCAAGTGGTTGGAAAGAAGTATATGAAAATCGATTCGAAGACGATGATACTTCGGAAGACTTAAAAGAACAAATTCTACCTCGTATAGAAAAAGGGAATACTTTAAACGTAACATTAATTGCGCAGATTTCAGGACAAACAAAGCCACCTGCTCGTTTTAATGAAGCAACATTACTATCGGCAATGGAAAATCCGTCGAAGTTTATGGAAACACAAAATAAAAACCTTGCTGAAACATTGAAATCCACTGGTGGATTGGGTACTGTCGCAACACGTGCAGACATTATCGAAAAGTTATTTAATTCATTTTTAATGGAGAAAAAAGGAAAGGATATATACCTAACTTCAAAAGGAAAACAGCTGCTCGATTTAGTCCCGGAAGAATTAAAATCTCCTACACTTACAGCTAAGTGGGAGCAAAAGCTTGAAGCTATTGCTAATGGCAAACTGAAAAAAGAAGTATTTATATCGGAAATGAAAAACTACACAAAAGAAATCGTATCGGAGATTAAAGGTAGCGATAAAAAATACAAGCACGATAACATATCCACGAAATCTTGCCCAGATTGCGGAAAACCAATGCTTGAAGTAAACGGTAAAAAAGGCAAAATGCTTGTATGTCAGGATCGCGAATGTGGACATCGTAAAAATGTAGCCCGTGTTACCAACGCTCGGTGCCCACAGTGTAAAAAGAAATTAGAACTTCGTGGGGAAGGAGAAGGTCAAATTTTCGTATGTAAATGTGGTCATCGAGAGAAATTATCTGCTTTTGAAGCGCGCCGTAAAAAAGAGGGTGGCGGTAAAGTAGATAAAAAATCTGTTCAGAAGTATTTGAAACAACAAGATAAAGAAGAAGAGCCGATTAATAATGCTTTTGCAGATTTATTAAAAGGGATGAAATTTGATTAGCTAGAATCTAAAAATGGATTGTGTCATTAATTGACCAATCCATTTTTAGATTCTTATTTTGCTTTATGCAGTATTCTTAATGGATTACTTGAAGATGACGGAGGAACTTGGGAACTTAATACATTCGCCAAGATTCCATTATTGGCATTCTTACATATCGGATGATTGATTGAACTAGATGAGTTGAAGAAGTATTGAAGATTGAGGAAGAAAGTGCAGACTGCTATGAAAGCAAAAATCCAACTTAATAAGTTATCAACATTGTGGATAAGTTGTGGAAATATTCTAATAATATTTGTAAAAAAAAACAATTTTAAAATATAAAGTTCACCAAAAACGATGATGGCAGTGGAAATTGATAAAACCTATTAAGCGCAGCTACAGTAAAATTTAAATGATTTATTGAAGATGCTCATCTATGTGTTGGGGATGTCCATTTTTTATTTCAGAAAAAATATTAGGAGCTGTATTGTTTGTTTGTGGACTTTTTTGAATGTTAATTTGGTTAAATTGAATTAAAACAGTGTCTAAAGTGTTTTGAATTTTTTCGATATCTTCCTTTGTTGCAAACTTCTTTTTTTCGACTAGAGAATATCCTAATTGACCACTGGGTTCTAGAGTTGCCCACTGTACATCAGAAATTTTTTCTATTCCGTTTTGTCGTAATCTCATTTCAAGCTTGTCAACAGTGAGTCGCATCTTATATAAATTTTTCTCTTTTAGTTTTCCATTTTCAATAATGATTTTTGACTTGCCTGTGAAAAATGTCTCTGTAAAGTCCCATTTTGTCTGGATAAATTCGATAACTATTAAAGTTATTACGAGAATGGCTGCAAGAAAAAAAGTAGTCCAAACACTTTTATTTGCAATAGGTTGTATTAAGAGTGTCCCGATTGAAATCATAATAACAGTTTGTGATATTGTCATTTGAGAAATCGATCTTCTTCCAGAAAAACGTATTAGCAGTATACCAACAACAATAATTAGAATTGATTTCCATATTAAATTAAAGTCCATATTTCATATCCCTCTATTATTTTTTAAAGTATTAGTATGTTCCTTTTTGCAAAGCATAAATATGTAAATGTCTGATTTATGAAGATATTCAGGCTAATTATTAAAATTACACATCTTCTTGTTTAGAAAAAGATGTTGTATTATCAAGTATGTTTTAACGGAGTATCTAATTCAAAGTCGATTTTTAAAAGTAGTAATGCACCTTTCAAGAGTTCAATATCAATAAGGATTTGCTCTTTAATTAGGAAGTTAGGGCATTTGTAATAATCTTCTACTAAACGTTTAATTTCATGAACAACTAATTCCATAGGTACTTTCTCCTTTTGGTAGTTCTATTTTTATAATGAACCATAACAGAGTTATTTAAATTTAGTGGCTTTGAAAAGCTGAAAAAGACATCATAAATCGATTAAAGAACATCTCAATATATAAGAAGACCTTTTTCAAGGTCTAATGAGTTTTAATTCGCTATTCACATGTTCACGAACAAGTAGTAATTCAATTACATCTTGCGCTGAATAAGAATATGAAGAATGCTCAGGTACAAGTTCGTTGAATTGTCTAACAATGTCATTCAGAGTTTCAACATAAAAATCATTTAAGGTTAATTCAAATTTAGTCAAAGTGTTCACCTTCTTCTTTTTTGGAAGTATGAACATTTCAGGTGAAATTTATTCAATAGCAATTGGGAGCAGTGAATAATCGGAGTAATCGACAGGCTTACCAGACTGCGTTCGGCTCTAGTTAACTTGGAACAACAGTATTTCTTGAATAAAATACTTCCATTCGAGAAACATTTGCACTACAATGAGTAATGTGAGGTGATAAATTGATGTTGATTAGAAAGTTTAAAATTAATGAAAGTGGATTAAACCGCTTTTTTGGCCCTCTAGAAGCTAAAATTATGGATATTCTCTGGAATGACGTAGAAATGACGATAAAGGATGTTCAGCAAGTTTTAGATAAGGAAAAGATGACTAACTTTAATACAGTGATGACGGTTATGAACCGCTTAGTTGAAAAAGGAATTCTTGAAAAGCGGGCAGAAGGTAGGTCATCTCTTTATAAGCCTGTTCAGTCAAGAGTTGAATTTTTGAGTCAGCAGTCAAAAGAAATGACAAATGAATTAATGGATGAGTTCGGGAATGTCGTTGTCAGTCATATGTTAGACGCGCTAGAAGATGTAGATGATGATTTAGTTGCTAAGCTCGAGCAAAAAATTAAAGAATTGAAAAAGGATATGTAGTGTATGTCTAAACGTCAATCTTCATTTATATTTTTCTTGTCACTTGCCATCTCAGGAACGATTTTTATTCAAATGGCTTTATATGTCCTGTCTATGTTGGCTGGTTGGAACGTCAAATTTAATATTGTGGTAGTTTGTCATAGCTGGTTGAAGGGAATCGGACTGTCTTCACTTGAATATGCACTTGATGCACTCGTAATCTATACGCTGTTGCTCACCATTTGGCAAATAAGTTCTCAATTTTTCTATTCTTCACGATTGAAAAGACATTTTGAACGATATAAAGATAATTTGCTCACGAACAATATGAACCAAACACATAGTAGCGGGGAAAAAGATATCATTATCGTATCGAATCCTGCGCCAATAGCTATAACCATGGGATTCGTAAAGCCCCAAATTGTTATATCAACAGGATTGATAAGCATACTAACGGATGATGAGTTAAAAGCTGTCATTTCTCACGAGATATATCATAAGAACAATCGTGATCCTTTAAAAATATTTATACTTTCACTTTGTGGATCCACAATTGGATACATCCCGATTCTAAAGTGGTTCAATCATCAGTATAGAATTATTAAGGAAGTATTAGCAGATGAATTTGCTATTAATAAACAGGAGACATCTGTGAACTTAGGTAGTGCATTATTGAAGATGTTGAAAGTTGGCAAGCAAGAAAAAATGCCATTTGCATATGCATCATTTGCGGATACATCTGTAAATTACCGGATTGAGTATATATTAGATCCATTAAAGGATGTTCGGTGGCAGGTTCCATTAAAAAAAGCATTTTTGTCATTAGCCATATTTGTTTTGATATGTGCATTTTTTATTTACGCTCTTGCGTAAATTTTTATCACTTTACACTACATAATGTAGTTTTAATTCAAAAAGAGGAGTGTTTTATTTGTCTAAGAAAATATTTTGGTTCATCGGTGTTTTGGCAGTATGCCTGATTGCTATAGTCATGTTAACGAATGCTAAAGAAGACTCAGTAGTAATAGATTACGAGGGGCAACCATTTCTAGGAGAAGAGTCTGCACCAGTTGAGATAGTTGAATTTGGTGATTATAAATGTCCGCACTGTGGAGAATTTAATAGCACACTCCTGCCGATGATTAACGAGGAATTAGTAGAAACAGGTAAAGCAAAATTTTACTTTATGAATTATTCGTTTATCGCTGCAGATTCGACTACGTCAGCACAATTTGCGGAATCGGTTTATCAAGAACTAGGTAACGAGAAATTCTGGGAGTTCCATCATCTTCTATTCGAAAATCAAACGAACGAGTCAGGTCAAGAGAATTTAATGTCAGATGAGTTTTTGAGTGCGGTTTTAGCAGAAGTTGCAACTCAGGAAGAGGTTGAAAAAGTGAGGCTTGCCTTCAGTGAAGGAAAAGCAAAGGATGCCTGGGATAAAGATATGAGTACAGCAAATAATCTGGGTGTCAATTCGACGCCAACAATTTATATTGGTGGTAAAGAATTTACTGGACAAACCATGGATGATTTTGTGGAAATGGTAGATGAGTCAAAAGATGGTAAATAAACCACTTCTCTTAGCATGGATAACGTCAATTATAGCGATGTTAGGTAGCTTATTTTTTAGTGAACGGATGGGATTTATACCATGTACGCTCTGCTGGTATCAGCGAATTTTGATGTATCCACTTGTCATTTTCTTAGGTATCGCTTTTTACCAGAATGACGGAAAGATTTATAAGTATATTCTTCCGCTGTCAGTGATTGGGATGCTAGTATCAAGTTATCATTATGCACTGCAAAAAATTCCTTCTTTAAGTGAGTTCAGTGCATGTACAAACGGAGTTCCATGTTCAGGACAATATATCAATTGGTTTGGTTTTGTAACAATTCCATTTTTGGCATTCATTGCATTTACATTTATAACAGGAATGATGCTAGTGCTGTGGAAACGCAATTAAGTCATTAAAGAAGGGGTAGCCATAACGATGGATAAAAAGAAAAAGCGCTTCTATATGCGTACAATTATTTTAGCTTTAATGGTAGTGGCGATTGTTTTTACTATTTATACAAATTTAACGAAGGAGAAAACCGCGTTAATACAGGTAGGGGATGATGCTCCAGATTTTGCCCTTGTGGATATGAATGGAGAAAAACATCAACTATCCGATTATAAAGGTAAAGGAGTCTTCCTAAATTTTTGGGGAACCTGGTGTAAACCATGCGAACGAGAATTTCCACTTATGGATAAACATTATCAAGTATATAAAGACCAGGGACTAGAAATATTGGCGGTAAATATAGGAGAGTCTGATTTTGCGGTTCAAAAATTTATAGATCGTAAAGGATTAACTTTTCCAGTACTAATCGATGACAAAAAAAGTGTGATGGAAACTTACAAAATTAATCCTTTACCAACCACCTTACTTATCAACCCAAATGGTAAAATAGAGAAAGTCATCACAGGGGAAATGAGTGAAGAAATGATTAAGGATTATATGGAACAAATTATTCCTATCTAATTCGAACGAGAAATCTAAATATATTAGAATAAGCCTCCGAAAGAGCGACTTCGGAGGCTTATTTTTATAGAACTAAAGACCTAAAGTCGGCAAATTTTACCAAAAAAATATTTGAGTCTTTGTGCATATCCATTCTATGACAAAAGTAAGATTGAATATTTTGCGAAAGTGGTAAAATGTTAAGAAGGACAATTATATGGAAAGAGGTGGAAAAGATGACGTTAGTAAGAGCAACTGGTAATGGCACTTCCAATACAATAGCAGAGATAGAGCAACGAAAGCGTGCTTTTCAACGAAAAGATGTAGGACAAACTTATCGCAAAAACGCTGAGTTTTATCAGCCTAAAAAAAATCCAGCCTTAGATGAGTTAGAGGAATTATTACTTGGGAATAAGGAAAAAGAAAATGATTCTCCTGAAGTAAGTGCAGCTGTTAAAGAATTTCAGCAACTTGAAAAAAATAAAAGTATGCTAGATATTAAAGGCCCTTCTATGCCTGTACAAACAATTGGTGGACCAACACCCGAGAAAACGATTGAACTATTGGAAGAAGTTCGAAGTGCAGCTCTTGCTTCTGATGAACCGTCTCCAAATGAGTTGCGAGTGGCAGCTAGTGCTACTGCGAAAATTCAGACAGTCCAATCACAAATCTCATTAAACCAAGAAGCCACTAGACAGGTTGAGGTTGAAGCTAAGAGGCAAAGAGAAAATGAGGCAGCGGTATCCAATCGTTCTGTTCAATCCGACTTTCAATCTCCTAAAATACCGAGAGAAAATTTGGAGAATCTGCAGAAGAGAAGATTTAAAGAACAAGCTATTGCGAAATACTCACTTCAAGTACACATGAAAAAGTATGGTTTCACTGACCAACAGCCAAGTTTCTTCCTTATAGCTTAAGAAGGAGCATTCGAACATGAGCAAAAAACAAAAAACAAATGCAGTTCGGAAATTAGAGCAACAGAAAATTACGTTCGAATTAATTGAATACGAGCTCACTGGAGATCAAGTAGACGGGGTAACTGTAGCGGATAAAATAGGCTATCCCGTTTTTGTTGTGTATAAAACATTACTTGTTACTGCTGGAACTAATAAGCATTTTGTTTGTATTATTCCTGTACATAAGGAGTTGAATTTAAAAGAAGTAGCTCAAGCAGTCGGTGAGAAAAAAGTAGAGCTTTTGTCGTTAAAAGAATTGTTACCGACCACTGGGTATATTAGAGGTGGATGCTCCCCGATTGGTATGAAGAAACTATTTCCAACATGGATAGACACAAGCGCAGAGAGCCTTGATTTTATACTTGTTAGTGGTGGGAAAATCGGTCTTCAGATAAAACTAAGCGTCAAAGATTTACTTCAACTCACGAATGGACGAATTGCAACAATAATTAAAATGTAATCGTTTCTTTAAAACATCGTTATAATTGACCTACTATATACTGGAGACTTTATATGTAGTTTTCAGAAACGGGAAGTAGGTGAAATAAAATGAAGCAATTAGTTTGGCGTTGGATATTTTTTGTTGCCGGAGTCACAACGATGGCTTTGGGAATTTCGATGACCATTAAAGGACAGCAATTTGGAATTGGACCATGGGATGTATTTCATGTTGGTTTATATAATCATCTTGGTTTAACTATTGGCACCTGGGCAATTTTTACAGGTATTATCATTGTGTTAATCACGATGATTGGAACAAAGAAATTTCCACAGCTTGGAACATGGTTAAATATTCTTTTTATAGGGTCCTTTATTGATGTGTTTAACTGGCTATTGCCTGAGATTACAAGTTACATAGGTCAACTGATTATATTTGTTATTGGAATTGCTATAACGGCAGTAGGTGTTGGGGTTTATGTGTCTCCGAACGTAGGAGCAGGTCCACGCGACTCTCTTATGCTCCTACTTATGGCGAAAACGGGCTGGAGTATTAAAAAGGTGCGGACTGGTATTGAAATAATTGTTGCACTTGCGGGCTGGGCACTTGGTGGTCCCGTGGGAATCGGTACTATTATTATTGCTTTACTGCTAGGGCAGATTGTTCACTATTCATTGCCATTATCTCAAAAACTATTATTTAAGATTTGCGGTTATACATTGCCGTATATGAAGAAGAGTGTGGAAAATCAATCCTGATTTTCCGCACTCTTTTTCATATTTCACCCGGGCAGTGCATATAGTATTTCTTGAAGGAATGATAGGGAGGATGAAGCTATGAACGGAATAATTACTCATTATATGGGAAGGTCATATACTGGACAAGGTGTAAAAAGCTTTTACAAAGAAATTATTCAAGAAGCGAACAAAGTATATTTCTTTAAAGGACCCACTACCTATCGATTGACGGATATATTTAAGGAAATAGGCTATAATGCCGTACGCCGAGGTAAAAATATGGAGTGGTTTTATGATCCAATGCATGAAGACCTGTTGGAGGGGTTATATATTAATGAAACTAAAACCCTTTACTTACAAGCTGACACCGTAGATCCCACTTATTATGGGGCTGGGCATGAATGGGTGCCGTATTATGAAGCCTATAATGATAGGAAACTCCGCGACATTGGTCCAATAGTAAAAGAAAAACAGATTAGTAATGATGTATGGTTAACAAAAGGGCTTCAAGCATTGTCCCGAGCAAAAAAGATACACGATGAATGGGAACAGCTTATCCAGGTAGCTATCAGCTGGGATGGGATTACAGCACTGCTTGAAGATTGTACAAAGAATAATATCGGTAATATTCAACTCCAAAAGAATCCGAAGGTAACACATCGTTTAATGGGATCGCTAACTCCGCTTGGGGCAAAGGATACACTAGAGTCAATCTCAAAAAATTTAAAAACCAGATTGTATATAAAAGGGTTACCAGGTAGTGGGAAATCTTCTTTCATGAAGAAGTTTGGGGAAGAGGCTAAATTACATGGTTTAGATGTTCGGTATATTTGGTGTGGCCTTGATGCTAACAGTGTAGACGGGGTAGTACTTCCGCAACTCCAGTTATGTGTGGTAGATGCTACAAGCCCTCATATATACGAACCAGAGCGAGATGGAGACGAAATTATAGATTTCTTCCCACATATCGATCAAACAAAGCTAAATGAGGATAAAATATTAGAAGTGAGAAATCGTTATTCAAACGAAATGGAACTTGCTCAAGATTATCTATGCACATATGCTGGAGAATCGAAAATGATCAAGATGCTTTATGATTCAGCCATTGAAGAAGATAAATGGAGTGAGTTGCAGGAAAAAATGCTTGAAACGATAAGGTAAATATAGAGATTTTAACAGGATGTAGCAAATGCGAAGCCCCATGACAAATGTCTGTGGGGCTTTTAGTGTCAGCTTTATTTTCCTCAATCCTGTTAGCGTGGTAAGATAGAGTAGAATATTACCCGCGAAAGGATGAGGAACATGTCTCATGTATTAAATAATTTTATATCCGAAAACTTAAATGATTTAAAAAGCCAAGGTTTATATAACGAAATCGACCCTGTAGAAGGTCCAAACGGAGCGAAAATCAGTGTAAAAGGTTCTGAGCTCATTAACCTATCTTCTAATAACTATTTAGGTCTTGCAACAAATCCAGAACTTAAACAAATTGCCAAAGAAGCAGTGGACAAGTATGGAGTTGGGGCAGGAGCAGTTCGTACGATCAACGGGACGCTGGATCTTCATGTGAAGTTAGAGCAAAAGCTAGCTGAATTCAAAGGAACAGAAGCTGCAATTTCGTATCAATCAGGCTTCAACTGTAATATGGCAGCGATTTCTGCTGTGATGGATAAAAACGATGCAATACTATCAGACCAACTAAACCATGCATCTATTATTGATGGTTGCCGTCTATCACGTGCGAAAATAATACCGTTTAATCACTCTGATATGGATGATTTACGTGCAAAAGCGAAGGCTGCAACTGAATCTGGGCAATACAACAAAGTAATGGTTATTACGGATGGTGTTTTCTCCATGGATGGAGATATTGCAAAGCTTCCAGAAATCGTAGCAATTGCAAAAGAATTTGATCTAATTACTTATGTAGACGATGCTCATGGTTCAGGTGTGACTGGTAAAGGAAAAGGAACTGTTAAACATTTTGGTTTAGAAAAAGAAATTGACTTCCAAATTGGTACCCTTTCCAAAGCAATAGGTGTCGTAGGAGGATACGTTGCAGGTAAAAAGGATTTAATCGACTGGTTAAAGGTTCGTTCGCGTCCATTTTTATTCTCCACAGCGCTACCACCTGGTGATGTAGCCGCCATAACGTCAGCAGTTCAAATGATCATTGATTCTACAGAATTACACGATAAACTTTGGGAAAACGGTGACTACCTAAAAGCTGGTTTATCGAAACTAGGCTTTGACATCGGTGCATCTGAAACACCGATAACTCCTTGTATCATCGGGGACGAAAAATTAACTCAGGTATTCTCAAAACGACTATTCGAAGAAGGCGTTTACGCAAAATCTATTGTCTTCCCAACTGTACCAAAAGGAACTGGCCGCGTCCGCAACATGCCGACTGCAGCCCATACAAAAGAAATGCTAGATGAAGCCATCGCTGTTTATGAAAAAGTTGGTAAAGAACTTGGGGTAATTAAATAATAATAATAATAATAATAAGTAGCTATCAAGTAAAAACTTGATAGCTACTTTTTTGTGGAAGACTATTATAAATATACCTGTGAACACGATTTCCGTTTCAAGTGACACGTTACGCGGGAAGGTCTAGCCACCTCAGGTCAACAGGATGTTGCCACAAGAGGTGGTGCTCTTAGCTTTCTTTGAATCATTCACTGTGGGGGGGCAGGTTTATTGAGTAAGTTACCATTAATTACGAAGATGAAGGTTGAACGAAGTGAGGTTCATCGAAAAGTAGAATTCCAGGTTATTGCAACTTTGGAGAATGGAATGGAACATATTTTAATAACAATTTTTCTCGATGGTGCTTATGAAGATTTGTACCTATTCCATATAGTCGGTAGCACACAGAAGAACTTAATTATAGAAAAAAATAGTGAAAAAACGCTGATAGTTTTCAGCGTTTTTTTGTTTAGTTTGCATACTCTTTTTCCATCCATTCAAACGAATAAAAAAGATTAAACTTCTGAATTCCACTAGCCAAGTGAATACACTGCTCAGTGGCTATACGAAAACCGCTCAAATCTCTTTTTTCCAGAGCGATAATTGCATCTATTGCATAGGGCATCCAACCAACTGGCAACTTCCCCTTTAAAGAATGAGCTTCTTCAAAATTCCCTTTCTGAGCTTCGGCATATGCAATGTAGTATGTATGAAGTGGTTCTTTACTTATTTGTTTAGCGCGTTGTTCAAACAGTGATACATTATTTTCAAATAAAGCTAAATTTGTTTTATATACCTCTTGCATATATGGTTGTTTGTACTTCGATAAAATAAGTTGAATGGAAGAGATTATTTCTTCACGATCGCCGTTCTTTACCGCAAGTGGGTATGCAAATAGAGGCTTATGTTTATTTTTCTCCAAAAAGCGCTTAATCTTTTTCAGATTGTTAGATTTATAAATCGTATACATTTGAGGTAAAACAAGTAATACAACGTATACAACTATAATTACTATATAAATTAACCAAAATGGTAGGTTTAAAAATAGCAAAGCTACAGTTAGTACAACTCCGAAAATAAATATGTATATAAGTGGTAATAGTCTCATATCATTCTCTCCTTTATTTTATTATAACAAAACTCCCTAAACTGAGGTATTGTATTTAGTGAATGAACATTGTATAATAATCCTCATGAAAGACTAGTCATATCAATGGTTTGAAGGATAATAATGTACTTCTCAAAAATACATTTGTTTTTGAAAGGGAGAATTTTCATGAAAAAAATTATGGTTACTGGAGCTTTAGGTCAAATTGGTTCAGAGTTAATAACCAAATTGCGAAAAGAATATGGCTCGGAAAATGTATTAGCAACAGATATTAGACATATAGCTTCCCCTGTATCGGAAAGTGGTCCTTTTGAAATTTTGGATGTGACAGACGGAGAAAAAATGCATCAGCTCGCAAAGGATTTTAAAGCTGATACGATGATTCATATGGCAGCTCTATTATCAGCAACAGCGGAGGCAAAACCTTTACTTGCCTGGAATTTGAACATGGGTGGGTTAGTGAATGCATTAGAAGCCTCAAGAGAGCTAGGCTTACAGTTCTTTACTCCAAGCTCTATAGGAGCATTTGGTCCATCTACACCTAAGAGGAATACTCCACAGGATACATTACAGCGTCCAACAACCATGTATGGTGTGAACAAAGTATCTGGTGAACTACTATGTGATTACTATTTTAACAAGTTTGGCTTAGATACACGTGGAGTACGTTTCCCAGGGCTAATTTCCAATGAAACTTTACCAGGTGGCGGAACAACTGATTATGCAGTGGATATCTACTATAAAGCAATACAAGATGGAGTATATACATCATATATTGCAGCTGGAACATATATGGATATGATGTATATGCCTGATGCATTACAGGCGATTGTAGACTTAATGGAAGCAGACGGAAGCAAACTAATACACCGTAATGCGTTCAATGTAACAGCAATGAGCTTTGAACCTGAGGGAATTGCAGCATCAATAAGAAAAGAAATACCTACATTCGCCATGAACTATGAGGTGGATCCAATTCGTCAAGCAATAGCAAACAGCTGGCCAGATTCGATTGATGCAACAGCTGCGAAGGAAGAGTGGGGCTTTTCGTTTAAATACGATTTAGATGCAATGACAAAGGATATGTTAACTAAACTAGCAACAAAAAAAACAGCGGACCTTCTATAAGGTTCGCTGTTTTTATTTAAAACAATATATGTGCTACTACAGCAATGATTGGGAATGCAATAAGCGTACGTAGTAAGAAAATAACGATTAAATCTTTAATATTAACCGGAATTTTCGAGCCTAATAACAATCCGCCTACTTCTGACATATAGATCAATTGTGTTACGGACATTGTAGCGATAAAGAAACGAGTCATTTCCGATTCAATAGACGCACCAAGTATTGATGGTAGGAACATATCTGCAAAACCAACAACCATAGTTTGAGCTGCTGCAGCTGCTTCTGGAATTCCGAAAAGCATAAGCAAAGGTTCAAATGGTTTGCCTAAAATAGCAAATACCGAAGTATATTCTGCAAGCATTAATGCAATTGTACCGAATGCAAGCACCACAGGTGCAACCCCGATATACATATCCACCACGTTTTTTATACCATCAACGAAAAACTTACTAATCGAGCGGTTTTTATTGGCTGTATTTAATGCATTTTCTAAACCATGTGTAACAGCATTATAATTTTCAGGGAACTTTTCTGCTTCTAAGTCAAGTGGACGTCCATCAATATGTACGTCCTCTTTTCCAGCAAGTGGATAAATTCTTGGCATGATAAACGCAAGAACTATACCACAAAGTAGAACAGTTAAATAATACGGAAGGAAGTATTTACCCAAACCTACTTGATCTAATACAACAATACAGAACGTAATTGAAACTACAGAGAAGGTAGAACCAATAATTGCTGCTTCTTTCTTCGTGTAATAGCCTTCTTCATACTGTCTACTCGTAAGCAAAACACCGATTGTACCATCTCCAACCCATGACGTAAGAGCGTCAACTGCGGAACGGCCAGGTAATTTAAATAACGGACGCATAATTCTCACCATCATCGTACCAAAGAACTCCAGTAATCCGAAGTTTAATAGAAGAGGTAGCAACAATCCTGCGAATAAGAAAATGGTAAATAAGAAGGACACTAATCCAGTTGGACTTAATAACATTCCACCTGTATTTTCACTCCAAATTGCTTCTGGGCCAATTTCCCAAATGATTAAGATGGAAAACACTGCTCCAACAATCCGTGTTACTGTCCAAAAAGGAGTTACTTTAAACAAGTTATTGATAAAGGTTTCTTCTTTAGGTTTGAATAGAAAAATTGTCGAACCAACTGCAGCGATTAAAAGTGTTATCAAAGCAAGCCATTGTACAACAGGCTCAAGTACTGTTGAAAGAATACTCGCAAGCCAAGCTATCGGTATTTTAAATCCACCATCAAATGGTAGAGGAATCATAAAAAGTATAACACCCGCTATAGACGGGAGTAAGAACAATAGCCATGTGGATAAGGAAAACTTTTTCATGAAACAGACCAACTTTCTATATTTGAATATTTATTCATGTAGTGTAATGATGACGCTTACAAATAATAATTCAAATACAGAGATAAGTCTATAGTTATCGAAAAGTTTTTTTATTCGAAATCTTTGGAGAAATCATAGGTGTAAAAACGTTCAAAGTTTAGCCAGTTCTCTGCTTCGGTTTCCCCATCTGCTAGATGTTTATCCATTTCCTCTAACATCCATGCAGTTTGTGAAATATGGGCACGCATAGAGCCCATTTTTTGGACTGCTGCTTCTTTTATATTATGAACAATATCTGGTTCTCCTAGAACTTCCTTAGAATCATTAGAGAATGCTAGTGCATAAATCGTCGGTCGTTGCTCTTCTGGCATACGTCGTACCGCACGAACCATTGCACGTCCGGTCGCATCATGATCGGGATGTACTGCATAATTAGGATAAAATGTAATAATAAGTGAAGGGTTCGTATCAGATATTAGATTTTGCATCATCTCGACCATTTTTTCATCGTCTTCAAACTCTATCGTTTTATCACGTAATCCCATCATACGAAGGTCTGTCAAACCCATTGCCTTAGCTGATGCAAGTAATTCTTCTTTACGTATCTGAGGCAATGTTTCACGTGTGGCAAACGGAGGGTTTCCTAAATTTCTTCCCATTTCTCCTAGGGTTAAGCAAGCGTATGTAACCGGAATTCCTTGATTAATATAAGTAGCAATTGTACCTGATACTCCAAATGCTTCATCATCTGGGTGAGGGAATACAACTAGTACATGTCGTTCCATTGGTAATGTCATTTATTTGTCCTCCTTAATAAGTAAATGGTGTTTTACTAATTTGTAATGCAACCGCTAATTTTCCACTTTGGTCATGACCGGCCATCAGTAATCGACCGTGTTCATCTAGCTCGAAATGGGTAATTCCTTGCGCATAAACCCAACCATGAGGTAGCTTCAAACCTATACGATGTGGAGCTTCTCCAGCTATTTTTCCAAGTTCATAACGAATCATTACATTTCGAATAAATGCTCCTGCATTAAAAACATTCTCGTTAAAATGGGCAGCATATGCACCATTAGTCGTTTCTAAATGTATATATACATCTTCGTTTGCAAAGTTATTTAAAAGCTCTTGCAAGCGATCTACTTGAACAATTTCCATTCATATTGCCTCCTAACATACTGTCTGCTACTAGTATAATGAAAAAAACTATATGAAGCGAATGATTGAATTTAACATAAAAAAACTCGTAAGTCATAGATGACCTTACGAGTTAATAACAGCGTATTAAACAGTTGTGGTAGTTACTTCTGGTGCACCAAATTTACCTTTAGCACCATGTAGGACTGGACCAACGTATTGATTCAACTTCCACCCATGAGCGATGGCTGCCGAAACAAATTCCTTCGCTTCAAAAACTGAATCGGCAACAGATAAGCCATTAGCTAAGTTTGCAGTTATTGCTGCGGCAAACGTACAACCAGCACCGTGATTATAAGTAGTCTCAGTTTTTTCTGTTTCTAAAAGTGTATGGGTTTGACCATCGAAGAATAGATCAACAGCTTTTTCATGTTTTAACTGTTTTCCTCCTTTGATGACTACATTTTTAGCACCAAGTGCGTGAATTTTTTCGGCAGCTGCTTTCATATCCTCGATTGTTTTCAAAGCTCCAATTCCGGACAGTTGTCCAGCTTCAAATAGGTTAGGAGTAACTACTAATGCGCGTGGAAGTAAGAACGTAATCATTGCATCCACTGTTCCAGGGTTTAGTACTTCATCCTCGCCTTTACATACCATTACAGGGTCAATAACTACACTTTGAACTCCTGCTTCTTCTATAATGTTCCCTGCAGTTTCTATAATATCTTCTGTACTTAACATTCCAGTTTTAATAGCATCAACGTTTGTAGACAATGCGGTTTTTGCTTGGCGTTTAATCTCGTCTACTGGCAATGAAAATACTCCGTGGCTCCAACCGTTATCGGGATCCATAGTAGCAACAACTGTTAAAACGTTCATGCCGTATGTACCGTGTTCTTGGAAAGTTTTTAAATCTGCTTGAATTCCGGCTCCACCAGAAGTATCGGAACCAGCTATTGTAAGTGTTTTTTTGATAGACATTGGACTTTTCTCCTTTTTCTATACTGCTTATAATTATTTTATTGTATCAGATTTTGTCGGATATTTACATTATGGAATCTTGGGAGCTGTCCAAAGCTTATATAAAACAAATAGACAGACGAGAACTACAATACCTGTTAATAGAGAACCGACAATAATATCATTTATCCATAATGAAACAGATAAAAAAATTAAAAATGCTATTACTAGGATGAATACAAAAACAAAACATCCCATTCCAATGTTTTTAGCGCCTTCTGACAACATATTCTTACTTGCTGCTTTTTCAATTTGTTTTAACTTCTCTCGATAGTGAAAATCTGCCATATGAAAAATCTCCTTTTATTCATCGTATCATGGTAGATTAGTTGTTAATAGCGAAACTTTTCGCTATTGTAAACGTAATAGAAACAGAGGAAAAGAGGGATGATATGCGAAAAGAGGACAAGATTCGTGAAATGGAAAAGCTTTTGAAGGAGTTAAAAGCGCAAGATGAGACAGCTGCAACTATTGCGGAAAGTCCTTCCCGTAAAGGTATTAACTTTTGGAAGATGCCCCGTGTTTTATATAAATTTGGCTCGAAGTCCTTTCTACTCATTGGGCTTCTCATTCTCTTATTAGTAGCGGCACTTCCATTTGCAGCCTTTTGGGCTATTAAAGGAAGTACGTTCACCGAAAGTAAAGGATCATTCGTCGAACAAGTACAAGCTTTGAATGAGTTGTCTACAGCACAGGCATATACCAAAGTAATTATTGAAAGACAAGATAATGCAGTATTTGGAAAAGAGATTGGGATTGATTTACCTGGAACGAAAAGACAGCTCCTTGTAGTTGTACCAGGAACTGTCAAAGCTGGCGTCGATTTTTCACAGGTAACCGAATCAGATATAGTAGTAAATGATGAGAATAAGACGGCCAAGTTAACATTGCCACATCCAGAATTTTTAGGTGGACCAGAGATTTTATTTGACCAGGTTGAAGTATTCTCATATGAAGGGTTATTCCGCGAAAAAGCGGATATCGAGGAAGCATATGAACTTGCAGAGACTGCAAAAGAGATGATGATTGAAGAAACAACTGGACAGGGGATTTTACAATTAGCAGAAGACAATGCTGCTAAGTCGGTGAAAGAAATGTTCCAGTTAGTAGATTATGAAGTAGAAGTGGATTTTAAGGAGTGACATGGACATGCCTAGTTGGAAAGATGTGTTAAGAGAGGAACAGGAGAAGCCTTATTATAAAAAGCTACAGTTATTTTTAGATAAGGAATATGCTACTCAAACAATTTTTCCTGCACGTAACGAAATTGGCAGTGCATTTAAGATTACAGCCTATGATAACGTTAAGGTAGTGATTTTGGGTCAAGATCCGTACCATGGGAATGGCCAAGCCCATGGAATGAGTTTTTCAGTGAAGCCAGGTGTCCGCATACCGCCGAGCTTAAGGAATATGCTGAAGGAACTAGAGGATGATTTAGGCTGCCCTTTTCCAACTAATGGATATTTAGAGAAGTGGGCGAAGCAAGGTGTTCTGCTATTAAACACAGTGTTAACTGTTCGAACTGGAGCAGCGAATTCACATAAAGGTATGGGCTGGGAAACGTATACAGATGCTGTCATTCAAAAGCTTTCTGATCGTCAAAAACCTATTATTTTCGTTTTATGGGGCAAGCCCGCACAGTCCAAAATAAAACTAATAGATACCGAGGAACATATGATTATAACAGCACCACATCCTAGCCCGCTAAGTGCGCATCGAGGATTTTTTGGGAGTAAGCCATATTCCAGGATTAATGTCCAATTAGCTGCATGGGGTGAGCAACCCATCGATTTTTGCCTATAAATATGCTACGATAGTCAGTGGAAAGTGGGGGAGGACATTGCCTGTAAATTGTTTCAAATGTCGACACTTTTTTACGACATGGGATGCGCGAAATCCCCGTGGATGTAAAGCATATGGATTTAAAACAAAGGAACTTCCCTCTGTAGTAGTTAAGCGTTCTTCGGGTATGGAATGCTTGAAATTTGAACCAAAGCAAGTGGAGGGTCATAGACGATGATTTCTAATGAGCAACTTTTAATGCAAATAGATAAACATCTAAAGTACGCAAAAAATAATGGAACTGAACAATCTGTCAGAGAATCGCTTGTGGCAATCAAGGCGCTATGTGATGCTGGTTTAGAAGGTCAAATTCCGTCACAAGCTCCTATTACTAGAAGTGTACAGACGTCTTCAGCTATTCTACCTACACAACCAGTCGCTTTAAAAGAAGAAGATGCAAATGGGGATTCCCTATTCGATTTCTAAGAGAAAGAAGGAGAAATTTGTGCAATTTTTTATTATAGCAGGTGCTATTAATGGATTTTTATCTGTTGCTCTTGGAGCATTTGGAGCTCATCTATTAGAAGGCAAGGTGGCCGACAAATATTTGGCGACATGGGATACAGCAGTTCAGTATCAGATGTTCCATTCGTTAGCTTTAATAGCTATAGGTATATTGATGAGCAGTAAAGTGCTTGGCCCACTCTCTACTTTGAATACTGCAGGGTATTTAATACTTGCAGGAATTGTTATTTTCTCTGGTAGCTTATATGTTTTGAGTTTAACGGGAATTAGTGTTTTAGGTGCAATAACTCCAATTGGTGGAGTAGCATTTTTAGCAGGATGGATTATGCTCATAGTAGCTGCAGTGAAATACGCAAACTAGTTGGAAAGTCGAATCTCACGTGGGTTCGGCTTTTTTATTTTGAGAAAAAGCTTAGGTGGTGCGAGTTTCATCTAGAATTGTGGAGCACTCAATCATAAAAAAAGCTTATTCGCAAATACGAATAAGCTCTAGGCATCATGTGAAATAATTAATCTCTTCATCAAATGTTACATAGTCTAAGTAAATCATAAGCATTAAGTATCGTTTACCATTTGGATCACTAATAATAACGTGATCCCGACCAGCCGCTTCTACATAGCCAGTAATTACTAAATTATTTCTTTCTCGGTTGTTCTCGAACGTAAAATAGAATGTACCTAACTTGCCTCTGTTAGCTCTTAAAATATTTTCAATATAAGATTCTTCCTGTTGTCTAGTAGCTGCAGGTAATTGTACGCTAGGTGGGGTCATCGGTTGTTGCATCTGCTGTTGCTGTTGGGGAAAACCTCCAGGGTGCCAATAATATTGAACCATTCATACATCCTTTCTAAAATTAAATTTCAGGACAATCTGCGGTAGAAGGAGAGTAAAAGCAATGCGATTTGAAACGGCCAGTATTCCATTGGTTATACCACTGCGCTGGGCATTCACCAGGTGGTTCAAAAAACCACAAAGAACGGGTTGCAGGATGAAAACGTTCACCATTAATAACTCTTTGGGCAAGCCTTTTATCTTGCTCACGTGCACGTTGATAGAAGTACGATTTCTGTGTTGCCTCAAATCCTCCGGGGCTTTGAAAAACCATTTCCTCTAGCGTACGTATATTTTTGAAATCTAGGCAGGCAGCACGAACTCTATTTACTCCTACGTTTCCAACCATAAGCATGCCGAGCTCGCCTTCACCTTCCGCTTCTGCTCGCATCAGCCGTGCAAGTAATTCCATTTGCTTCGTGTTGGATTTGACGACTGCCATTGCATCACCTCCTACCCATACACTATGCATCCAGCTAGAAAATGATGAACAAAGATTGTCTAAAAATAGCGAGCGTTTTTCCGTTTAATGGATTTTTGAAACAATAGGGGATTACACAAGACTTAGAGGGCCACAAACACAACTATATTCCGATAAAAGGAGTTTACTTTGTTTGAGTATATGGCAAAAGCTTGCTTACTTGCTTTCAATACCTTTTTACTTGCTCTAGTGCTTGAATTACTTGCTCTTTACTGAGGCTTACTTGTTCTTATGTGGTATTTACTTGCTCTGACTCAACGTTTACTTGCGAATAGGGGAATATTGGAAGTGTATTGTGAAGAAAATAAAAAAAAAGAAGCCCGTTCCTCTCTCAACAGAAACCTAGATTTGCCGTTGATTGTAGCGAAGAGCGGACGCTTTCTTTGTGCACGGCTTCAGCCGCAAGCCCCACGAATCCAGTATTCACAGGACATCTTTATATACTTTCTAATCTAAAAAAGACTGCATAGCTGCAGCCTTTTCCTATTAAATATTAAAGAATGTAGAGCGCTTTTCACCGGCAAGAATAGTACCTGTGAAGAATGACCCGAATTCTGCATAACGAGCACTTACTTCATCAAAACGCATTTCGTATATTAACTTTTTAAATTGAAGAACATCGTCTGAGAATAGTGTTACGCCCCATTCAAAATCGTCAAAGCCAACTGAACCAGAAATTATTTGTTTCACTTTTCCTGCGTAGCTGCGACCGATTAAACCATGGCTTCGCATTAAATCTTTACGCTCTTGCATTGGAAGCATATACCAGTTGTCATCTCCATCACGGCGCTTGTCCATTGGATAGAAGCAAATATATTGAGAACGTTGAAGCTCTGGGTATAAACGTGCGCGTACATGTGGATTTTGATATGGATCTTCGTTAGATTCACCTGCTAGGTAATTAGACAATTCTACTACTGAAACGTATGAATAAGCAGGAATTGTGAAGTCCGCTATTGTCAATTTGTTAAATCTTGCTTCCAATTCTTGAAGCTCATCCATTGTTGGACGTAATGTCATTAACATAAAATCTGCTTTTTGCCCAACAATTGTGTAAAAAGCATGAGCTCCCGTTTTTGCATCATCAGCAAGTTGCATTTCATCCAAAAATGCTACGAACTCTTCTGTAGCTTGTTTGCGTAGTTCAGGATCTACTTGTTTCCAAGATGCCCAGTCCATTTGGCGGAAATCATGTAATACGTACCAACCATCTAATGTAATTGCTGCTTCATTCATTATTTATGACACTCCTTTAAGTTAAATAATCGCATATTCAGTGTATCATATACATTCGAACTTTTCTTCTAATGACACGGCTTTGACATGACAATCTGTGACAAACTCGTGTATGCTTGAAGTAACAAAAATGAGCGTAGGAGGAGAAAAAATGGCGGATTTTTTTCAAGAAATAAAAGAAAAATTAAGGGATGCCAATTTATCTATTATATTACCTGAGGGAAATGATGAGCGAATTATTACGGCAGCTCTGAAATTGCAGGAAGAAGGTATCATTCATCCCATTATTATTGGAAATAAAGAAGAGATCCCTTCTGTTCTAACCGTTATTAATCCCCAAAATTATGAAGAAATGGACAAGCTTGTCTCTGCATTCGTAGAACGTCGTAAAGGTAAAGTGACAGAAGAACAAGCGCGTGAAATTTTAAAAGACGTCAATTATTTTGGAACAATGTTAGTTTATATGGAGCAAGCAAATGGATTGGTTAGTGGAGCAGCACATACAACTGCTGAAACAGTACGCCCTGCATTACAGATTATTAAAACAAAGCCAGGAATCTCGAAAACAAGTGGAGCGTTCATCATGGTGAAAGATGATGTTCGATATGTATTCGCTGATTGTGCAATTACTATTGCACCAACGAGTGAAGACTTAGCGGAAATAGCAGTTGAAAGTGCTAAAACAGCTGCAGCCTTTGGAATAAAACCAAAAGTCGCAATGTTATCTTTTTCTACAAAAGGCTCTGCCCAATCGGTGGAAACAGAAAAGGTAGTGGGAGCTACTGAATTAGCAAAACAGATGGATCCAGGTATTATAATAGAGGGAGAGCTACAATTCGACGCGAGTATTGTTCCAGCAATAGCAGCAAAAAAAGCTCCAGATGCAGTAGTAAAAGGGGATGCAACGGTATTTGTATTTCCTTCATTAGAGGCAGGGAATATTGGTTATAAAATTGCACAGCGTTTAGGTGGATTTGAAGCAATTGGGCCTATTTTACAGGGATTGAATGCACCAGTAAATGATTTATCACGAGGATGTTCTGCAGATGATGTATATAAACTAGCTTATATTACAGCTGCACAAGCACTTATTTGAGGAGAAGTTACATGTCAGAAATAGAAGATTTATTGCAACAAGAAAAGTGGCGATTTTGGGATCAATCACTTAGCGGTAAGAGTAGATCAGCACTCGAATCGTTCGCATCGGATGATTTACTTTGTCATCTAGTAGGACAAGAGCAGTCACCTGCAACCGTTCGTACGTGGGTCCATTCGCAAACTGTTGTGTTAGGTATACAAGATCACCGACTACCGTTCGTGGAAGATGCACAGGATTTTCTTCGCACACAGGGATATTCCCCAATCGTTCGTAATTCGGGCGGACTAGCTGTTGTCTTAGATGAAGGTGTACTTAATGTATCTATTATTTTGCCGGAAGCGAAACAGGCAATTGATATACCTACTGGCTATGAAGTGATGCTTGCATTTGTAGAGCTTTTATTCCCCGAGTCAGGTGGGAAAATAGAAGCTTATGAGATTATTGGATCGTATTGTCCAGGTTCATATGATTTAAGTATAAATGGTAAAAAGTTTGCTGGGATTTCTCAGCGTAGACTTCGTCAGGGAATCGCAGTGCAAGTGTATCTATGTATTGAAGGTAGTGGAAGTGAACGAGCAGAACTAATTCGTAAATTTTACGAAATCGGCTTACAAGGAGAAAACACAAAGTTTACATATCCCGATATTAAACCAGGAGTGATGGCATCGATGAATGAACTGCTTGGTACATCGTTCAAAGTAGAGGATATCGTCATTCGTATCCAGCAGATGCTCCAACAATTATCGAGTGTTGTTATCAACCAGTCCGTCACACCAGATGAAATGGAATTGTACCTCTTTTACATGCAACGAGTGGTAGACAGGAATAAGAAAATGCTAGAAAAATGATAATATATTTTCTTAGATGTCTTTTCATCAAACTATAAGAAAAAAATAGATATTTTAAATTGAAACATAAGAAAAGGACCTCCACGAAGAACTTTGTGGGAATAGCTTGAGCAGATGACCCTCGCATGCTGAAGCCGAGCCCATGGAAAAGAAAGTGGTGGTCCTTGCTGTACTTAATATATATATGACTCTATTTCTAATCAAGTTTTGAGTTTTTTTACAGACAAAACCACCAATCTTCTAAACGATTGGTGGTTCTTTAGATACTAGGTTACCGTTCTTCTCCATTTGAAAAACGGGTACTGCTGGGATTTCCTCTTCGTTTAATGTTACAAGACGTCTAGCTCGGTTCATGATTTGTACAAATTGCTCGTAATCTTGTTTAATAGCTGCGTTCTCTTTTTCAAGTTTTGCAAGTTCACTTTCTAATTTACGAATCTTTTCATTTGAAATAGTTGAAAGGTGACGGTATCTAGAAATATCTGAATCACTGTGTTGCAACCGTACAAGATACGCGATAATAATATCAATTGATAATGCAGATACTGGAATAGATTGTGCACGATCGCCATCTTCTTGAGGTTTAGCTAGATAAATTCCGTTTCCTCTTCGTCTATAATCCTTTCCTAATATACGTAGCTTTTCTTTTCTTTCTTTTTTAGCTTCCTTTAATTCACTTTCGTATTGATGGCGGACGACTGCATTCCAGCGAAATCCGCAAGCGGCTGCAGTTCTATTTAATTCATCACCAGCTTCTTCAAATGCATTTAGTTGAGTGCTACCTTCTCGAACGTGACGTAATACCATCTCTGCTAGCATCTCATCATTTTCTGTCATCCATGCGTCCTGTCTAATTTTTACCATGTTCTTCCTCCTACCATGTTCATAGTTTCGTTGTTCTATTAACATAATGGTCAACTTATCGCTCTTTTATTCACGTAATATACACTTGATAGCAATATAAACTTTAAGATACAATGACCTGTAGACTATTACTTTTTTAAATAATTCAGTTGGTGTAAAAAAAATACTAAATTATGTGAATGCCTCCGTTGAATGAAAGGGGTTGTGGACTATGGCAAATCATTTTCGAGTTTGCGATGAGTGTCAGGCGGTCAATTTAAAAACATTGATTCCAAAATTAAAAGCAATTGATCCCGAGGCGGAAATTGAAGTGAACGAATGTCAGTCATACTGCGGTCCCGGACGTAAAAAAACATTCGCATTTATCAATAACCGTCCAGTTGCAGCGCTAACTGAAGACGAATTAATGGAAAAAGTACGTGCCAAAATAGCAGATTAATAAGACCTTTTGCCGCCTTTCAATATGCGGCTTTTTTCTTTATAATGGATACAAAGTTATAACTAGCATTACGGAGGTGGAAAAATGAGCTATGCGACACAAAAGCTAGCAGAAGAAAAAGTGTTTAAAGATCCAGTTCACCGCTATATCCATGTTCGCGATCAGGTTATCTGGGATGTTATCGGAGCAAAGGAATTTCAACGACTTCGCCGCATTAAACAGCTTGGAACTACGTATCTAGTTTTTCATGGTGCCGAACATAGCCGTTTCAATCACTCGTTAGGTGTGTACGAAATTGTACGAAGAATTGTAGATGATAGTTTTAGTGGCCGACCGGAATGGGACGATTCTGAAAGGCTAGTAGTGCTATGTGCCGCTCTTCTCCATGATTTAGGACATGGCCCGTTTTCTCATGCGTTTGAAAATGTGTTTGGATTAGACCATGAATATTTCACACAACAAATAATACTTGGCGATACGGATGTAAATGAGATATTAAAAAGAGTGAGTGAAGATTTTCCACAAAGAGTTGCCGACGTTATCGGTAAAACATACTCAAACAAGCAGGTAGTTAGTTTAATATCCAGTCAAATTGATGCTGATCGCATGGATTATTTACAAAGAGATGCGTATTTTACTGGAGTAAGCTATGGACACTTCGATATGGAAAGAATTTTGCGTGTGATGCGTCCAAGAGAAGATCAAGTGGTCATCAAATCTAGCGGAATGCATGCTGTTGAAGACTATATAATGAGCAGATATCAAATGTATTGGCAAGTATATTTTCATCCAGTTTCCCGCAGTGCTGAGGTAATTTTGACGAAAATCTTGCATCGAGCAAAAGCATTAAGTGAAATGGGTTATGATTTTGAACAACAACCGACACATTTTAGAGGTTTCTTTGATGGTACATATACTTTGAACGAGTATCTAGCTTTAGATGAAGGGGTTTTATTGACCTATTTTCAGCTATGGATGACAGAGAAAGATCCAATTCTATCAGACTTAAGTAATCGTTTTGTTAATAGAAAATTATTCCAATATATTGAATTTGATTTGGCAAAAGATTATATGAAAATGAAAGAGTTGGAGTTGTTATTTAAAAAAGCGGGTATAGACCCAGAGTATTACTTAGTTTTCGATTCCTCTTCAGACTTACCGTATGACTTTTATCGTCCTGGAGAAGAAGGTGAGCGTATACCAATTCACTTGTTAAAACCAAATGGAGAAATTCGAGAACTATCACGCGAATCAGAAATAGTGGAGGCAATCTCCGGAAAAAGAAGAACGGATCATAAATTGTATTTCCCAGAAGATATTTTAACTAAGGATGGAAAGAAAAAAGCGCTGAAAAAGCAAATACTCGATTTATTGACTTAATGTACTTGAAAGTAAAGGAGGGGTCTAATTTTGATAGAAGAACATGCAAAAATTGTGCAATTTATTGGAGCAGCTAACGGCATAACAGGAAGAAAAAAACTGCAAAAAATGATTTACATCGCAAAAAAACTTCAATATCCATACAAGGAAAAATACGAATTCCATTTTTATGGCCCTTATTCAGAAGAGCTTACCTTACGAATTGAAGAATTATGTAATATGGGTTTTTTAAAAGAAGAACGACAAGATAAAGGCTCATACGTACAATATAAATACCAAATGACCGATGCAGGCGAACATTTCACTCAAATGGCACAAGTTCCTGAAGCAACACGAGATTTAGTAGAGTGCATTAACCAAATGAAAGATAAAAGTTCTCGTTTCCTAGAACTAGTATCGACATTATTGTATTTCGATTATCTACCAAAAGAGGAACAAATCGAAAAACTTCATGTTGTAAAAGGTAAACTTAACTTCACAAAAGAAGAGATCGACGAGGCATTTACATTTGTCATGAATCTCATGAATGAACGAGCTATCCAGTAGGATGGCTTTTTTTTTATAAGGTAAGAAAGTATATAAAAATGTCCCGTGAACACTGGGTTTTCGACACTTTTAAGAGAGAATAATCCTGCTGATTTCCGTTTTAGGTGGTTACAAAGGAACGAAGGCTAAAAGCGCCACCTCGTGTGGCAACGCCTTCGTGACCAACCTCCTGTTGGCCTCCGTGGGCGTTGCCTCAGCCTCCTCGCTGGAAAACAAATGCTCCTGCGGTTACTCGTCTCAAAGACATTACCCAAACAAAGTTTGGCCAATGTCTTCGCTGCGGGGTCTTCGCCTAACGCTTTTCCCACTGGAGTCGCCACCTTGCACTACAATCAACTATGTGAGTAGTACCCATTATTAAATTTGGCAAAGCATATCGCTTAGATAATAAGATTAGTCCAAGTTAATGTAGGGAAAAACCATTTGTAATCACTGTTGAATTAGAAATGCTATTATTTTATGATAGATGAAGGAATTAGACTTTCTTTTTACCAGTGGAAATAAAGTGAAGTAGTAAGTATTTGCCTTATAAAGAAGCGAAGTAGCTCACGAAATTGCATCTTCGTGAGCTTCCTCTATGAATAGGAAAGTATCTTATCTCTAGTTATCCAAAAATGCACTAATCTGTTTCTTAGCGTTGTAGGAGGGCTTCGGACAGGCAAACGCCATAAGATTACCAATATCACTAAAAATTCACTCGGTAATCATATAGCAAAACGTCTGTCCAAAGCACTTCGACAACGTTAGAAACAGGTTTTGAACTTAAAAGACCGGTCGTCTTTTTCCCCGGTTTTTCTTATGTAAAAATTATCCTTTCCGCAAGTAAAAATTACTTAAGAGCAAGTAAACTGAGAAGTAGCACAAGTAACTAATAAAGAGAGCGAGTAAATCACAATTGTGCGCAAGTATACGGCAGGAGAGAGCAAGTGACCTTCCGAATGGAATAAAAAAACGAACCCTTCAAAAAAGGCTCGTTTCCAATCTTCTTATCTATCGCTGAACAACTTACCAGCAGTTCCATAATGATTTTTCGGCATCTCTTCGATGAATACAGTAACATTCTCTACAGGTGCATTAACTGTCTCGGAAACAGCTGCAGTTACCTTCTCAACTAATGCTCTTTTTTGCTCGTCCGTACGTCCTTCTAGCATTTTTACTGTTACATATGGCATTTCATTTCCTCCTTAAGTGAAATTTTCTGTATACTAGTATCATACCAGAACGGAGGGGACTATCGAATGACTAACGAAGAAAAACCAAAACAAAAAATTGGCTTCACGATTATTAAAAATGATCCGACCGATGGACATAAGGGATTTGGTGTAGGTTCTCTTTCATTAGAGAATGTATCACCAGTCATTATTGATATAGAAGAAGACGTTGCGAGAGTCGAAATTGGGGCAATGCATGCCAGAAGTGATACCGAGCGAGGCATTAAATTTACGACAAACAGAGAAGACTCCGCTGGAGGAAAACCGTATTGGCTTGTCTGGGTGACAATAGATTATAATCCAGAAGGACCTTATTTTGCTGGAGTTAGTGCTTGTGAAATGGTTATCAACCGTGAAAAACGTCGTGGGTATAAAATCTTAGCAGATCATGTAAATCGTATGGACAAATCAATGAAACGTCAAATTCTGGTAGATTTTATGGATGACCGCTCCAAAATTATTTTACGTGAATTCTTACAGAGTCATAACAAAGAAATGTGGGAAAGAAGCGAAGAAAAGCTACACCAAGATCTATCTGTCTAAGCCAACTAATCAAATAGTCTGTTTAGGTGGTTGAATTAAAAGCAAAAAGAAAGTACAATTTAGTTAAAGCTTACTTCCATGTAATGCTAGGACACTTAGTGGACTCAAATATGTAAATTGTTTGTGTGAATGGACAACCCAATCCTATAAACGCATTTTTTTACAGAAAGCCAAGCTAAGAAAAAGCATTCTATTACCTAAAGATGGGTAGTAGAATGCTTTTTATTTTATTTTTATTGATATCCTAATTAGCCGATAATGTTTGAAATACGATGGGTTTTTAATCTAGTCTGACCTATTTTCCATTTTATACCTTATTCAAATAAATTAAATGGGAAGATAGACCAAGGAGGAGAATCTTCAGATTTATCCTCGAAAGTTTGCTGCTTCAATTTTGGATCGGTGCAAAGCTTAGTTGGCACATCTTTTTCCTTTAAATATACTAATCGCTGTTTTTCACAGGCAGATGTAGCGATTCCACCTGTCTCTATATCGACAATGACACCTTTCACACCGTCTGGAGCAACGAAGGGCTCGACTGGGAGTCCTTGATGAACAGCCTCCATAAATTCAATCCATACTTGTTTTGTTACTTGCTTCGCTTCTGCATCACTCACTTGTTTACCTTGATCGTACCCATTCCATACACCGGTTGTTAACTGTGGAGAGTAGCCTATCAAATATTGATCGGTGTTTGTAGTTCCAGATTTTGCAGCATAAGGTCTCGTTTGTTTTGCTCGAATACTAATACCAGTTGCAGGAGAATAGTCATTGAAAACAGGATCGAACATGCCTGTTAGTAAATGAGATAATATAAATGAATCTTGTTCGGTTAATACCTTTTTCCCTTTTATATCATTTTCCTTTATATCATAAATAACGTTTCCGCTTTTATCTGTTATTTTCGTAATATACGTAGGTTTTTTCTGGATTCCTCCAGCGGATATGGTATTATAAACTTTTGTCATTTCTAGTAAGGAAACTTCCGTTGTCCCCAGCGCTGTAGCAGGAGTATCCTTGACAGTCATATCCAAATTAAATCTTTCCGTTAATTGTTGAAATGGTTTATATCCAATTTCCTCCAACGTTTTAACTGCATAAATATTATCAGAAATAGCGAGAGCTTGTGCCAGAGAAATAGGGTGACCTGCAAACTCACCGTTCACATTTTTCGGTTCATATTCTTGGCGGCCATTATCATATGTGAAAATAGTACGTTCACTTTTCATATAAGTAAGGGGGGAGAATCCATTTTCCAAAGCTGCTGCAAATAATAATGCTTTTACGGTAGAACCAGGCTGTCTCTTAGCCTGCGTAACACGGTTAAATGGGCTATCCGCAAAATCTCGTCCGCCTACCATTGCTGTCACAAAACCAGTATCTGGTTCCATACTGACGAATCCTACTTGTAATTCTCCTTCTGGCATCCACTTTTCAATCATTTGTTCTGCTACTTGTTGATGCTGTTTGTTTAACGTAGTTTCAATCGTCCAGCCACCTTCCTCAATACGGCGACCTTTTTCTAAGGCAATATCTGTTGCCTCTTTCCACACTTCCTCTAAAAAATAAGGAGCGGTTTTCTGTTTAACTAAAGAGTCCTCTGCCTTTAATACGAAATTTTCGTTATACGCCCGTTCCTTTTGCTCTGTTGTTATCTTTTGCTGATTTTCCATCAATGTCAAGATGAGCTGCTGGCGAGTGACTGCTTTTTCTTCATTTACTAAAGGTGAATAGTAGGTAGGACCTTTCGGAATTCCGACTAAAAGTGCGGATTCAGCTAGAGTTAAAGATTTGGCGCTCTTTCCGAAATAAAATCTACTTGCTGCCTCGACGCCATACATACCGTGGCCAAAGTATACCGTATTCAGATATCCTTCTAACAGTTCATCCTTATCGTAGAAAATTTCTAATCGGTACGCATATAATGCTTCATTTATTTTTCTTGTCCAAGATTTTTCATGAGTTAGAAATAAATTCCGAGCGTATTGCTGCGTAATTGTACTGGCACCTTCCACCTTTTTACCGGCTTTTATATCCTTTAAAATAGCAGAAGCAATTCGAGAATAATCAAACCCGTGGTGCTCATAAAACTCCTGATCTTCAACTGCTACAGTAGCTTGCGGTAGAAAAGGGGACATTTCATCCAATGAAATCCAATATCTGCGTTGCTCCTTAAAACGATCACCGATAACATTCCCTTGACTGTCTAAGAAGACAGAAGAAATTGGCACTTGAATCATAGGGGCACCAACGATTTGAGCGTATATTCGGAGCGTGATGAATGCGCTAAAAAGTGCACAAATAGCTGCAATACTTAAAAGTAACAGCCTTTTCCATCTTTTAGTTCGTATGACCTTTTTTCTGTATTGAATACGCCCCATGAAATCAACTCCGTTCTAATTGATATTTTCATTAGTATGAGAACAATAGATTCAAATTAAACGGAAAAACAAAAAAGTATTGCACTTTTGTCAAAAAGCACTATACTTTCAATGTATTTATTTTTTTAATAAATAACAAAACCCATTATAGAAACGGAGATAGATAAATGGCTGGATTTTGGTTTACAGAGAAGCAAACCGAGAATTTTGGCATCACAATGAAGGTGAAACGCACTCTTCATACCGAGCAGACAGATTTTCAATTGTTAGAAATGGCAGAAACTGAAGAATGGGGAAATATGCTCTTTTTAGATGGTATGGTAATGACCTCTCAAAAAGACGAATTTGTATACCATGAAATGGTTGCACATGTTCCTTTATTCACACATCCTAACCCTGAAAATGTGTTAGTAGTTGGTGGTGGAGACGGTGGAGTAATTCGTGAAATTATGAAGCATCCTAAAGTGAAGAAAGCAACGCTTGTTGATATAGATGGAAAAGTAATTGAGTACTCAAAAGTATACTTACCAGAAATTGCATGTGAATTAGATAACCCTCGTGTAGATGTTCAAGTAGGAGATGGTTTCATGCATATAGCTGAGTCTGAAAATGAATATGATGTAATTATGGTAGATTCTACAGAGCCAGTTGGACCTGCAGTAAACCTATTTACAAAAGGCTTCTACGCTGGAATTTCTAAAGCGTTAAAAGAAGACGGTCTATTTGTTGCGCAATCGGACAACCCTTGGTTCAAGGCAGATTTAATCCGCCAAGTTCAAAAAGATGTGAAAGAAATTTTCCCAATTACAAATATGTATTTGGCGAATATTCCGACATATCCAAGTGGATTATGGTGCTTTACAATCGGATCTAAGAAGTATGATCCATTACAAGTGCCAGATGAGCAATTTTTTGATATTGAAACAAAATACTATACAAAAGAGCTTCACAAAGCGGCATTTGTACTACCAAAATTTGTGAAAGACCTTGCAGGAGAGTAAGCCCATGCGATTCGAAGAAGCATACTCAGGTAATGTATTTATAAAAAGTAAACAAAATTATGATGAAGCACAGGCAGTTATCTACGGTATGCCAATGGATTGGACAGTAAGCTATCGTCCTGGCTCGCGTTTTGGCCCTGGGCGGATCCGTGAAGCTTCAATCGGCTTAGAGGAATATAGCCCGTATCTTGACCGCGAGCTAGATGACGTGAACTATTTTGATGCAGGGGATATTCCACTACCATTCGGTAATGCAGAAAAGAGCTTAGATTTAATATCGGGTTTTATTCGTCAACTATTGCTAAATGGGAAAATCCCTGTAGGCATGGGAGGCGAACATTTAGTGTCATGGCCTGTCATGAAAACAGTGGCAGATAACTATGACAATCTTGCGATTATTCATATGGACGCGCATACAGATCTACGTGAAGAATACGAAGGTGAACCGCTTTCTCACTCCACACCAATCCGTAAAATCGCCGAATACATCGGTCCAAAAAACGTCTACTCATTCGGAATTCGCTCTGGTATGAAAGAAGAGTTCGATTGGGCGAAAGAAAACGGCATGCAAATTCATAAATTCGAAGTATTAGAGCCTTTGAAAAAAGTGCTACCAACATTAGAGGGGCGTCCTGTCTATGTAACAATCGATATCGACGTACTGGACCCAGCGCACGCACCTGGAACAGGAACAGTAGACTGCGGAGGAATCACAAGCCGTGAGCTATTGGCTTCTATTCACGCAATTGCAAATTCTGGTCTAAACGTTGTAGGCTTTGACCTAGTAGAAGTAGCACCGAATTATGATCCTTCGGAACAGACCGTAAATACAGCTTCGAAGCTTCTGCGCGAAATGATCTTAGGATGGGTTAAATAGAAAACATAAAAACGTGATGTCATTAGGACATCACGTTTTTATTGATTAAATATGAGTCTGGATTCTGCCTTAACTATTTCTCTCCATCAGTATCACTTGATTAGGGAAAATAAAACCACAAGTATAAGTGTCACTTTAGTGAACAATATACTTGTGGTTTCAATTGAAAATTTCATTCCATTATTAATTCTAATTGATATGTATTACTTTATTTCTTCCAGAAGTTTTAGCCAAGTAAAGGGCTTCATCAGCAAGCTTATACAATTCATGAGTTGTTATAGCATCTTCTGGGTAAGTACTAACACCACCTGAAATAGTTATACTCAGTTTTTCTCCTGTTGAGATCAGGAACAAGTTTTTCTCAATTGATAATCTAATGAGATCTGCAATTTCTATGCTCTTATCATCTGTAGTATTTGGAAGGATGACTGAAAATTCTTCTCCTCCATTTCGAGAAACAATACCTCCGAATGGTTTACTTGTATCTTTTATTCGGAGTGCTAATTCTTTCAATACTTCATCTCCAACAGGATGTCCGTATGTATCATTTACCTTTTTGAAATAGTCAATATCCAACAATAGTAGTGAAAATACTTCATTATTTTCTATAAGCTGTTGAGTACATTCTTGAAATTTCCGGTTATTATTCAAGCCAGTTAGATAGTCTGTTGCAGACATCTCTTCAATATGTTTTATCTTTTCAAAAAGAGAGCTAAGTAGTTTAAGAATTACAAAAATAATGGAAAACGACAAGACTGAAAATACTATAAAGCTTATAATGGCCAACCACGTTTCAAATTTCCAATTGCCTAAGAAACCTAAAACAATAGAAGTTTGCAAGATGGAATATCCAAAAAAGTAAGGGACGTTTTGAAAGGTCATCGTTTTCTTCCAACTCCAAAGTCCAATAACTAGTCCTATTACGATAGTGCTGCTACCAGCAATCAGTGCATTCGTGGAATATCCGTACATGAATAGGCGGAAGACCCCGATTATTGTTCCGCTTATAATAGGTGCAAACGGCCCTCCTAAGACACCGGATAATGCAATAACCGCCATTCTCCCATCCACAATAAAGAAATCAGAAATGCTAACAGAGGTTAACATTAATAGACAACCAGTAAATCCGCTTAATATCCCAAGTATAAATCGGGCGTAATTATAAGATGGTATATAAACATTTAATTTATTTTGAAATGGAATATAGGTAAGAATTGCAAAAGTAAACAAAATACAAAAATTAATAACAAAGTCAATAAGCACAAAGGTCACCTTCTTAAAATATCTCGGTCCATTATAACCTTTCGAGTATGAATAGTATATTACTTTTTCAGTGATTAGTTGTCACATTCCTTAATATTAAGATATAATATGAAGGTTATAGTAAAAAAATATATGATATTGTGAATTGTCTTCCAGTTGCGGTCAATAATCGCTTTTAGGAAATCATAAATAAAACTTCTACAAAGGATGATAGGCATGTCTACTCCATTACAAAAGACAGTAAATATAAGACTAGTTTCTACGATTCGTCATCCGAATGTACAAGAAGAAACAATCAATATAGAAATCAAAGGCACTTTAACACTAAAAGGTGAACAGTATTATCTAGTTTATGAAGAAATGCAAGATCAAAAGATAACTCGAACTATTGTGAAGTTAGGTGGACAGACCGCGTTGATACTACGAAATGGTGGAGTTAAGATGCGCTTGCCATTTGAACGGGGAGAACTACAAACGGGTAGCTACGATACTCAATATGGAACAATAATTATTACTACAAAAACAAAGCATTTACATTTTGATGACGGCCATTTTCAAGTGGAATATGAGCTAATCATAAATGAAGAAGTTGCTGGTACATATACATTAGAACTAATTTATACGGAGGCGGAATAAATGAACACAGTAGAACAGCTACAACAATCCATTAAAGACGCATTACAACAAGCAATTATAAAAGCAGAACTTGTAACGGAAGAGCAAATTCCTGCAATCCAACTTGAAACACCAAGAGATAAGGCAAATGGTGATTACGCAACAAATATTGCAATGCAGCTAACAAAACTTGCGAAAAAGAATCCTCGTCAAGTGGCGGATGCAATCGTGGAAAATCTTGATATGTCAGGAACAATGATGGAAAAGATTGATATCGCTGGTCCTGGATTCATGAATATCACGGTTCGTAAAGATTACTTACAAGATGTAGTAAAGGCTGCCCTTACAGAAAAAGAAAACTTTGGCCGTTCAACTTCAGGTGCGGGAGAAAAAATTCAAGTGGAATTCGTATCAGCTAATCCAACTGGTGACTTACATTTAGGGCATGCCCGTGGAGCATCTGTAGGAGATTCTTTATGTAATGTGCTTGATTTTGCTGGATTTGACGTTGCTCGCGAATATTATATTAACGATGCCGGAAACCAAATTCATAACCTAGCTATTTCGATTGAAGCTCGTTATTTCCAAGCTTTAGGATTAGATAAAGAAATGCCTGAAGGTGGCTACCACGGGCAGGATATTATCGACATCGCAGCTGCTCTTGTTGCAGAACATGGCGAAAAATTTGTATCGATGTCGGATGAAGAACGCTACAAAGCATTCCGTGCACATGGGTTAAAAGTAGAGCTTGCAAAACTTCAAAAAGACTTAGCTGATTTCCGTGTTGGTTTTGATAACTGGTTCTCGGAAACATCTTTATATGAGAACCGTAAAATTGAAGTAGCTTTAGATAAATTACGTGCGAACGGTCATATTTTTGAAAAAGAAGGAGCAACTTGGTTCCGTTCTACTACATTTGGAGACGACAAGGACCGTGTACTTATCAAAAGTGATGGCTCTTTCACATATTTATTGCCCGATATTGCATACCACGAAGATAAATTAGTTCGTGGATTCGATCAATTGATCAACATATGGGGAGCAGATCATCACGGCTATATACCACGTATGAAAGCGGCAATTGAGGCGCTTGGGTATGAGCGTGAAAAACTTGAAGTATCAATTATTCAAATGGTTCAACTATATAAAGACGGCGAAAAAATGAAAATGAGTAAACGTACTGGGAAAGCTGTTACAATGCGTGAGCTTGTGGAAGAAGTAGGTCTAGACGCAGTACGTTACTTCTTCGGTATGCGATCAGGTGATTCACATATGGACTTCGACTTAGACTTAGCTGTTTCTCAATCTAATGAAAACCCAGTGTTCTACGCTCAATATGCACATGCACGTATTTGTTCAATTTTACGATCAGCAGAAACGCAAGGCATGAAAGTGTCGACTGATTCACTTGAATTATTGCAAAGTGAAAAAGAATTAGATTTACTGAAGAAAATTGGTGACTTCCCACAAATAGTTGCAGATGCTGCAAAACTTCGTGCACCTCATCGAATTGCAATTTATATCCAAGAATTAGCTACGACATTCCATAGCTTCTATAATGCGGATAAAGTACTGAATTCGGATAACGTGACGCAATCAGAAGCTCGCCTTGCACTTGTAACAGCAGCACGTCAAACAATCTCAAATGCATTGCGCCTACTGGGTGTATCTGCACCTGAACAAATGTAATCCTAAACCCTCGACCTTGGTTGAGGGTTTTCTTATGCTGTTCATTTGGAATTAATATCCACAACGCGAGTAAGTGCCGCTCAAGAGCAAGTAAGCCTAGCCCGTCCGCAAGTATTTCTATCCTGAACGCAAGTAAAGGTCCGGTGACACCAAGTAAACAACAAAACGAGAGCAAGTAAACGTTAATTCCTCTCTTATATCAGAGCAATCTCCAAATTATCAAGTTGAAAAATTGGAATTAACTTCCTGAACGCAAGTAAAGGTCCGGTGACAGCAAGTAAACAACAAACGAGAGCAAGTAAACGTTAATTCCTCTTTTATATTAAAGCAATCTCCAAATTATCAAGTTAAAAAATTGGTATTAACTTCTTGAACGCAAGTAAATACCTCTCAAGAGCAAGTAAGCCTAGCCTATTCACAAGTATTTCTATCTTGAACGCAAGTAAAAGTCCAGTGACAACAAGTAAACAACAAACGAGAGCAAGTAAACGTTAATTCCTCTTTTATATTAAAGCAATCTCCAAATTATCAAGTTAAAAAATTGGTATTAACTTCTTGAACGCAAGTAAATACCTCTCAAGAGCAAGTAAGCCTAGCCTATTCACAAGTATTTCTATCTTGAACGCAAGTAAAAGTCCAGTGACAACAAGTAAACAACAAACGAGAGCAAGTATATGTTAACTCACCTCTTATGCGAGAGAGATCCCTAGCTATACGAGAGAGATACGCATATGAACGAGAGAGCTCACCTCCAAACCAAAACGCCAACAATAAAAAACGAAGTCGACAGTCATAAAAAATAAGGTATAATGAAGACAAAGCAACATCAATAAATAAATGCATAGAGGTGCTCTAGTTACGGATTGCTAGAGTTAAAAGGGAAGCTGGTTAAAGTCCAGCACGGTCCCGCCACTGTATGTGATGCAACACATCATAAGTCAGAAAACCTGCCTATATGCTTTACGCCCGTTACCTACGAGGATAGGTTTGGTGTAGGTCTGGCTCATTGTGTTTTCGTGCAGATTTATACCTATCTATCTCTCATCAAAAGGATGGGAGATTTTTTATTGGCTTAAATAGGAGGAATGTAAAATGAAGAAATTATGGCAGTTATGGATGACATCCGCTTTAGCAGTTCTATTGCTAGTAGGATGCGGACAAGAAGAAGTTAAACCTGAAGAAAATACAGGAAATACGCAACAAGAAACAGTAGTAGATGAAACAACTTTCCCAATTACAATGACCGATGCAGTCGGTACTGAAATTACATTAGAGGAAGCACCAAAAACAATCGTTTCTATGCAACCAAGTAATACAGAAATTTTATTTGCACTTGGATTAAATGATGAAATTGTTGGAGTTAATGATTACGATAACTACCCAGAAGAAGCGCTTGAAAAAGAGAAAATCGGTGGTATGGAATTCAACGTGGAAAAGATCGTAGCGATGAATCCGGATATTGTATTTGCTCATGAATCTGCCTTGGGTGTGGGTGAAGCTGGATTTCAACAAATTCGCGACGCTGGAGTAAAAGTATACGTAGTGAAAAATGCAACGGACTTCAATGAAACATATACAACAATTGAGGAAATTGGTCGTGCTACTGGTAAATCTGAGGAAGCACAACAAATTGTAGAAGATATGAAAGCAAAAGTAGCAGAAGTTAAAGAGAAAGTAGCAAAAGTAGAAACGAAGAAAACTGTATTCGTTGAAACTTCAGATGTTCCGGAAATTTATACACCTGGTAAAGAAACGTTCATGCAAGAAATCTTAGATATGGTGAATGCTGAGAATATTGCAGCGGATCAAGAAGGCTGGTTTAAAATAGAACCAGAAGAAATTGTTAACCGTAATCCGGACGTAATTATTGTAATGTATAGCTATGTAGAAGGAATTGTGGATAGCGTGAAAGCTCGTGACGGGTTCGATTCTATTACAGCAGTGAAAAACAATGAAGTTATACAAGTAGATGAGAACCTAACAAGTCGTACAGGTCCACGTCTTGCAGAGGGATTAGAAGAAGTAGCGAAAGCAATTTATCCAGAGGCTTTTAGTGAGTAAAGCCTTGATCGGCTACATCTTGTCCATAATAGCTCTTTTTGTAGCAATTTGGCTAGGTGTATCGGTCGGATCCGTAAAGGTACCGATCAGCACATTATGGGATACGGGAGCAGATGCAATCGCGACCAATATCGTTTGGAAAATTCGCATGCCACGTGTGGTGCTTGCAGGACTAGTAGGTGCATCACTAGCCATTGCAGGTGCTGCATTTCAAGGGTTATTAAAAAATCCGCTTGCCGATCCTTATACGTTAGGAGTGTCGTCCGGTGCCTCAGTTGGTGCCGTGGCTACGCTCTTTTTCGGTATTTCGGTGCCGTTTTTAGGAATATTCACATTGCCTGTTTTCAGTATGATTGGGGCTCTAGTTACGATGCTACTTGTTATTACATTTGCCAAGCTAGTCGATCGTTCGATGAAAATGGAAACAATTATTTTGACTGGAATTATTTTTAGTTCTTTTTTAGGTTCTGTAATTTCGTTAATGATTGCATTGACAGGAGAAGAATTGAGACAAATTATTGGATGGCTACTCGGAAGTGTATCAATGCGCGGATGGAGTTTTGTTCAAATGGCATTGCCGTTTGTAGTTATTGGCACGATTTTATTGTGGTTAAACAGAAGAGAGTTAAATGCAATGTTATTTGGAGAAGAACGTGCACAGCATTTAGGGGTCAATGTGAAAAAGCGGAAAATGATGATTTTAATTGGCGGCTCCATGCTGACAGGAACAGCGGTCGCTGTATCTGGAACGATTGGATTCGTAGGGCTTGTCGTTCCGCATATGACAAGGCTATTATTTGGTTCCGATAACCGTCACGTGTTACCACTTAGCTTCATAAATGGAGCAGCATTATTAATCATCTGTGATTTAATGTCTCGTACGATTATTTCTCCAACTGAACTACCGATTGGTGTGATAACTGCATTTATTGGGGCACCAGTTTTTGCATTTATTTTCTTTAGACAACGGAAAAAAGGAGGCATTTAATATGTTACAAGTGAGAAATGTATCGGGTGGATATGATCACAAATTAATCGTTAAAAACGTCTCATTTGAAGTTGGAAAAGGTGAAATGCTTGGAATTCTTGGACCAAATGGAAGCGGAAAATCTACACTACTAAAAGTAATAAGCGGTATTTTACATATGGCGGCCGGAGAAGTTTTGATTGAAGGGAAATCGTTAAGGTCTCATTCATCGAAAGAGCTTGCGAAAAAAATGGCGGTTTTACCACAATTACATAGTCATGCTTTTTCTCATTCTGTGAGAGACACGATCGCACTTGGCCGATATCCCCATCAAAGTGGATTGTTTTCTTCATGGTCGGATGGAGATGAAACGGCGGTTATTGAAGCGATGCAGCTAACAGCGATGGAAAGATACGAGCATCAAATGCTAGACCTATTATCTGGTGGGGAACAACAACGTGTATTTGTTGCCCAAGCACTTGCTCAACAAGCACCTTTACTCCTACTGGACGAACCGACCAATCATCTAGACATTGCACATCAAAAACAATTACTTGATACGATTAAAACACAGGCGATTGAAAAAGGAATCACTATTATTAGTGTATTTCATGATATAAATCTCGCATCTCTATACTGTGATCGTCTGCTATTAATGGATCACGGGGAGGTACAAGTAATAGGCGCACCTCAGGAAGTAGTGAAGAAAGATCAAATTGAATCGGTGTATCAAGCCCGTATTAGTACAAATCCTCACCCTGAACGTCCGAAGCCTCAAATTACAATTCTTCCGGATGTAAATGAAAAGCAGAATGATGAGCTTATCACAGCAGAGAACTTTCAAGTTACGGCAGAATTGGTTATATTTCAAGCTGAAACGCAACTCAAAACATGGTCATCCGCAGTGATTAATGCAGGAAGTGGCTGGTACAAAAACTTCGTCAATAGAAGAGTGGACGCTAGCTATGCTTGCGATAATGTAAAAGAAGAAATGCTTGAATACTTAGCGGAGAACGGTTTTTCTGAAGCAGATACAGTAGGAATGATGACCGCAGTAAAGACTACGGATGCTGTCATTAAAGAATATGACACACCTTTTGGAAGCATCGTCATTATGGTTACTGCAGGAGTAGGGAATGCAGTGGACGTCTCTAGAACACATGAAGTAGAGATGCTTCCAGCAATTGGTACCATTAATACATGGATAATTGTGAATGGAGAACTTTCAGACGAAGCTTTTATTCAATCAGTTATTACAGCTACCGAATCAAAAACGAAAGCACTCGCTTTTGAACAGGTAAAGGACCCTCGTACTGGAACGATTGCTACCGGAACATCTACGGATAGTGTACTAATAGCAGCGACCCAAAAAAGGACACATATTCCATATGCTGGACCAATCACGGAAATAGGGAAAAAAATAGGACTCGGTGTGTATGAATGCACAGTGGAAGCTATTCAAGTCTACAAAAAAGCAAAAGGTTGGGAGTAGGCATGGGTCCACATATAATTGCAATAGCGATTGGCTTAATATTGGATAGAATAATTGGAGATCCACCGAGTTGGCCGCATCCAGTTAAATTGATTGGAACGCTTATTTCGAAACTAACAGCTTGGTTGAATAAAGGAAGAGCACGCAAAGCGAAAGGGTTTTTACTTGTTTTTATAGTCGTTGGTTTAACATTCTCTGTCACACTAGCTTTACTAATAGGTTCATACTCCGTACATATATGGGTGGGGATTGCGGTAGAAAGTATACTAATCGCATCTGGGCTTGCACAGAAAAGTTTAAAAGTGGCAGCATTAGATGTATATAAACCGTTAGTAGCAAAAGATTTACCGTCCGCAAGACAAAAGCTTTCGTGGATTGTCGGTCGTGATACAGAAAAGTTAGATGAACAAGAAGTTACTCGTGGCGTCGTAGAAACAGTATCAGAAAATATTAGTGACGGAATAACTGCGCCACTTTTTTATGCATTTGTGTTTGCTGGTGCGCCTGGACTTTGGTTATACAAAGCGATAAATACGCTCGATTCAATGGTCGGTTATAAAAATGAAAAATACGAGGACTTCGGATTTGCAGCCGCAAAGCTGGATGACATAGCGAACTATATACCAAGCCGATTAACTGGCTATATTATCATGCTGTGGGGCAAAAAAGAGAGTGGAATGCCTTTTAGCAAACGGATGAGAGGCTGGTGGCAGGATGCGAAAAAACATCCAAGTCCAAATAGTGGCTATTTAGAAGCAGCGACTGCTTATCAGCTAGGCATTCAACTTGGAGGCATCAATACATATAAAGGAATCGTTTCTAACCGTGCACTCATGGGAATTGGAGAGGTTCCATTATCGCCAAACCATATATTAAGCACCATCTCTCATATGAATACTGCTGTAGTTCTATTTTGGCTGTGGATGATGGTCATTGGAGGGGTTTTATTTGGCATTACCTAATCATGGTGCAAATGCTCATCATGTATATGAGCGACTCGGAATCGAAATGCCCGAAACGGTTATTGACTATAGTGAAAATGTGAATCCATTAGGAGCACCGACGTTTGTGAATGAAAAATGGTCAACCTATGCACAGCTAATCACAAAATACCCAGATCCACAGGGAGAACCATTTTTATCGGCAGCTGCAAAATATCACGGTATTTCGGTTGAAAATACGGTTATTGGAAATGGGGCAGCGGAAATATTTGCGAGCCTTGCAAAACGGTATGAAAATAAACGTGCAGTATTGATTCATCCGACTTTTTCCGAATATGAAGCAACACTTGCACCTTACAATGTATACATAAAAGAGATAATTGCGACTGGGAAAGTCCCTTTGGACGAAGTTCTCGATGAAGTAGAGTTTGCGGAAGTAATCTACATTTGTAGACCTAATAATCCGACCGGTTATTTAATCCCACTGGAAGAAATTATTCAAATAGCAAAATATGCGATGAGATATAAATGTGAAGTTATATTAGACGAAGCATTTCTAGATTTTATAGATGAAAAAGAATCTTTTATCCCGTATTTAAAGGAATTTCCAAATGTTATTGTCGTACGCTCAATGACGAAAATGTATGCAATCCCTGGTATTCGACTTGGATACGCTTTAGCTAATAAATCCATCGTAAACGATATACGCTCGAGAATGCCACACTGGAATAGTAATGCGATTGCGGCGACAATTGGAGCAGAGTGTTTGCTAGAGGAAGATTATCGAATGCGAGCAATCGCTTTCGCAAAAGAAATGCGTGAACAAATGACGGTGTTTCTAGTGAAATGGAACTGTATTGTGTTACCATCAGCGACTAACTTTCTCTGTTTTCAACTACCAGATTCTTCACGTTCTAAAGAGTTTTTCGAAAGTTTATTAGCCAAAGGATGCGTCCTCCGCCATACAGAAAATTTCAAAGGGCTAGATGGAAAATGGTTTCGGGTGGGCATGAAAGAAATTTCTCAAATGGAGCATTTGCAAAAGGAGATGACCGCATGGTTCGTGGAAAACTTGTCTTCATAACGGGCGGTGTACGTAGTGGAAAAAGCAGCTTTGCTGAATATTACCTAATGGATAAGCGGGCAAACCGAAATGTGTATATAGCTTCTGGCGTTGCAGTGGATAAAGAAATGAAAGAGCGTATAAAAAGACATCAAGTTGACCGTAAAAGCTACCCAGTCGAGTGGGTGACGATTGAGCAACCGCGTAATCTCGAACAAATCATTCCCAAAATCCAAAAAGATGATGGCATCCTATGGGATTGTGTCACGACCTGGCTAGCTAATGAACTGTATGAAGGGCAAATGGAGAAAGTAGAGCAGCAGCTATACGAGACAATAGACCAGCTATTAAAAAAAACAAAGATAGTTGTAATTGTTTCAAATGAAGTACTCGATGAACCTGTATCAAAGTATGAATTTACAGCTCTATATCAAGCGTGGATTGGGCAAATCCATCAAAAGCTTGTTTCGAAGGCAGATCATGCCTTCGAAATGGAATATGGCGTCAGTCATCAGTGGAAATGAGGGATATAGATGAAGGGCTTAATGGTCCAAGGTACTGCTTCTAGTGTAGGGAAAAGTTTGGTTTGTACAGCTATTTGTCGACTACTTGCTAATGAAGGAAAGCAAGTAGCCCCCTTTAAATCGCAAAATATGTCGAGCTTAAGCATCCATACAGAAGATGGGTTGGAAATAAGTGTCTCGCAATCTTTGCAAGCAAGAGCTGCAAAAATCTCTTATTTAGCCGAAATGAATCCCATATTATTAAAGCCAGCGAGGAACTTGGAGTCGGATATAATTGTTTTAGGAAGAAAGTTGGATAGAATGAGTGGCATGCGCTACAGGGAACAATTTTTTGAAAAAGGGCAAGAACTCATTAAAAATAGTTTGAATTTGCTGTCTGAATCCTATGAGTATGTGATATTAGAAGGTGCTGGCAGTCCTGTTGAAGTAAATTTACGTGATCGTGAACTAGTAAATATGCGTGTTGCTGATCTGGCAGATGTGCCGGTAATATTAGTAGCCAATATTGAGTATGGCGGCGTGTTTGCATCCATTGTCGGTACGCTTGTACTACTTCCAGAAGTACAAAGAGCACGTGTAAAAGGAATAATTATCAACAAGTTTCAAGGAGACGTTTCTCTGTTTGAGGACGGAATCGATTTCATCGAAACGTACACAGGTATCGATGTTTTAGGAGTCATCCCTTATTTTGCAAATGAGTTTGAGGAAGAAGACGGCGAAGAAAAAAGAGGGCAAATGGCATCAGATGAACAAATTAATGAATGGGCATACCATTTTAAAAAGCATGTACAATGGGAGAAAGTATTAAGCCTATTAAAGAATGATGTGGTGGGAAAATGAGGAGCATTTTGTTGGCACTTCAATTTTTTACGGTCATTCCAGTAAATAAAAACCTGCCGATGGAAAAACGAGCAATTACAGGGATGTACAGTATTTTTCCTTGGATAGGAGCAGGCATTGGAGCAATTGCTTGTTTAGTCCTCTACTTTGAATGGAGTCCAATAATGACAGGGTTTAGTATTGTACTTCTAGGGGTTGTACTATCTGGAGGACTTCATATGGACGGATATATCGACACATCGGATGCATTCTTTTCCTACAAAGATCGATTGAAGCGATTCGAAATACTAGAGGATCCGCGAGTGGGTGCTTTTGGTGTAATGGCGGTTGTGTTCTTAGTTATTGGTAAAGTAATTATTATATCTGAAGTATTATCGACAGAATCCTTTCACTGGATTTTCGTTATGCTTATCCCATTTTTCTCTAGAGCTCTACTTGGAATCCTATTTTCAGTAACGAACAGTGCTAAAACGAGTGGACTGGCTTATTATTTCAAGGGAAAAATGAATGCCAATGTCGTTACAATTACAACAGCATGTCACTTTTTTATTGGCCTAGTAGTTTTAGGATGGATGACCAATTGGGTGGTTGCTGTCACTATAGCCGCTGTGTTATTTGCATTTATTTGTTTGTTCCGCAGTTGGGTATTGAAAAACTTCGGTGGAGTTACTGGTGATTTACTTGGTGCAAGCGTAGAAATTTCGGAGGTGGTGCTATGGCTAACCCTTTTGCTATTGTTCTCGTAAGACATTTTCCAACGCAAGGAAATCGAGACAAAAAGTATATCGGCTGGACTGACGAACCAATCATTACTGGAATGAAAACGAAAAAAATTTCATTTGAAACTAATCAAATAATTGGCAGCGACTTAATGCGTTGCAAGCAAACAGCAGCGAAAATTTTTAGTGAAGTTCCTTATATTGAGAATTCAAATTTTCGAGAATGCTCCTTTGGTGATTGGGAACAAAAAACATATAATGAATTAAAAGATGAAGCTCAATACAGAAATTGGCTTGATGATCCGAGGCAAATAGCCCCACCAAATGGAGAGTCAATGCAAGCAATGGAAAAACGGGTGCTAGAAGCCTTATTAGAAACAGTCGAAAAGGTAGAGCACCCGATAATCGTTACGCATGGTGGGCCTATTCGTTTTATACTGACCAGGTTTGCAAATATAGAAAAGAGTTTTTGGGATTGGGAAGTACCTCACGGGATTATGTTTACATTGCATTGGCCGGATAAAAAAGCTGTATTGGAGGGGGAACGATGCATGTCATTTTCGGTGGAGCATTTAATGGAAAACGAGCGTATGTAGAGAATATGATACAAGGCCGTAAAGCCCAGTGGATAGATGCAGAATTAGATGTGCTTGTTTTATTACCAGATGTAGAAGTGGTTGTTATTCTTGGAGTTGAAAATCTGCTAGAATCAAAAGGCAAAAAGTTAATCGAAAAATTGGAAATATGGGATAAACAAGCGGAAGTAATAGTTATAGCAACGGAAATCGGACGTGGAATTGTACCGATGGATGCAAGTATGCGCAAACTTCGGGATGATGTTGGTCGATTTTATCAGCAGCTTTTTACAAAGGCATCACGTGTAACACGAATTTGGTATGGTATTTCACAAACATTAAAGGGAGATGAGCAAATTGAAAATTTACACTAAAACTGGAGACAAAGGACAAACAGGTTTGATCGGGGGAAGAACGGACAAAGACGATATCCGAGTGGAAGCTTATGGAACAATTGATGAAGTGAATTCATTTATTGGAAAAGCAGTAACAGAGCTAGATCCAGCAAAATTTGCGGATATCTTAGAAGATTTAGAAACGATACAGCATGAGCTATTTGACTGTGGTGGAGACCTTGCAAATGTTTCAAATCGTCGTGTATATAAAATGACGGACGAAGCAATCGATGCAATGGAAAAAAGAATCGATGTACTAGTAGAAGAAGGTCCAGTTTTGGAGAGATTCATCCTACCAGGCGGAACTCCCGCTGCTGCAACACTTCATATAGCTCGCACAATTACTAGACGTGCAGAGCGTTTGACGGTGACGTTAACGAAAACACAAGAGGATGTACCAACAGTAGTACAACGTTACTTAAACCGTTTGTCCGATTATTTATTTGCAGCAGCTCGCGTGGCAAATGTGAGAGAAAACGTATCGGACGTTGAATACGTACGAAGTGCAAAAGTATTTAAAAACGTAGGAAGCGAGAAGAAAGAAAAGGAGTAACAATATATGAAACTTCGATTACTAACACTTGCAGCTATGTTTTCAGCACTATGTGCAATCGGGGCATTTATTAAGGTTCCAGTTGGCATCGGAAGTGCTGCCATGGATACAGTACCTGCACTTATATCAGTATCCTTTCTGCCTCCAATTTATGCGGGAGCAGCATCGTTAATTGGTCATTTATCTTCCTCTTTATTTGCAGGGTTTCCGTTAGGTCCATTGCATTTAATCATTGCTGCAGAAATGTTCGTCATTTTATTCGTATACACTAAGTTACACAAAGCAGGGCATCATGCATGGAAATGGATATTCTTTATTTTTGCAAATAGTGTGCTAGCAACCCTTCCGTTTTACTGGATCATTTCACCTGCATTCTTTGCGGCGGCACTTCCAGGTATCACACTTGCGACTATATTAAATGCTTCAATTGCTATGATTGTCTCACCAGTGGTGGAGCGAGTAATGAAACGGATGAAAACTCATGCGTAATGCTATTTTATTGCCAAATGGCTTTGTTTTGACGACGGATAACTCCGCAGGGATCGGCGAAAAAAAGGCTGACATAGTTTCAACACCAGACGAAATCGTTTCCTATTTCGCAGCAAGAGTCGCATTACTAGAACAATGGGCAGCTGGAGCAACTCCAGTATCCATAGTAGTTCATAACTTCTCAGGAAATCAAAGCTGGGGCAAATATGTCGTCGGAATAGAAAAGCTATTTAACGAAGTCGGTGTAAAGTGCCCGGAAATTACCGGCAGCAGTGAGACCAATGTGGAAACGCTACAGTCAGCAATCGCTGTGACAATACTAGGTGAGCAACAAATTGAAAACTCTAATGAAATTCGCTGGTATGTTTATGGCAAGCCAAGTGTCGGTGAAGAAGTCATTAGCGATGGCGATAAAATCGCTGACTTGAAAAAAATTAGTGAAGCAATAAGTCGAGGGCTAGTGCATCAGGTGTGGCCAGTAGGATCTACCGGAATAAAAGGCGAATGTGAACGACTTGGGCTGAAAGACTATTTAGTTGATTGGGATGTAGAAAAATCTGCAGGACCAGCTACAACTGTGTTACTTGGAATTGATATTATTAAAGAAAAAGAAGCAAAACTTCATTTTGGCGATTATTTTGAGGCTATCTCATAAGGAGATGGCTTTTTGTTTTGGAGAAATATGCTCCCTCTTTCGTATAAGGAGGATATTAACTAATTTACTTGCTCTCGCCAGTCATTTACTTGCGTTCTCCGTTGCTTTACTAGCTTTCAATATAGAAATACTTACGGATTGATTATGATTACTTGCGCTTGTATTGAATTTACTTGCTTTAAGGATAATTATTCCATAATTTTGATCTTGGAAAGTGGGAATCTCTCGTTTAAGTTGGCATTACTTTCGTATAGAACGTATTCCTACACGATAAATTTTTAACTTCAGTAAACATCCAATTTACAGAAAAAAATACAAAATTCGCATCAATCCGAATAAATAACTGTTGACTGAATGCTCATTCAGTTTTAATATGGAATTACTTATATATTAGTTAAAGAATCTAATGTATTATTCTATTCATAAAATCATTTTACAACTCAGAGGGGGAGAAATAAGATGAATCCATTGTTAATCGCAAACTGGGTACTGTTTATCGCAGTAGTTTTGTATGCTTTAGGATTGTTCGCATATTTGTTGAAAACAAGATATACGTACATCAAACTAGGGAAGAAAGTCGAATTTGAAGATAATGTGAAGGAAAGACTTCGCAAAATTTGGGTGTATGTTTTTGGTCAAAAGAAACTATTAAAAGATAAAAAGAGTGGAGCAATTCACGTTATGTTCTTCTATGGTTTCTTACTTGTACAACTAAGTGCTATTGATTTTATTTGGAAAGGCTTAGCACCTGGTTCACATTTACCGCTTGGACCATTGTATCCAGCGTTTACGTTTTTTGAAGAAATTGTTACATTAGTAATTTTAGTTGCTGTCGTTTGGGCATTTTACCGTCGTTATATTGAAAAGTTAGTTCGCTTAAAGCGCGGGTGGAAAAGTGGCTTGGTGCTAATTTTCATCGGCGGATTGATGGTTTCCGTTTTAGTTGGTAACGGTATGGCAATGATTTGGCATGGTCACGAAGCAACTTGGTCAGAGCCAGTTGCATCTTCTATGGCGTTTATTTTTGGCTGGTTACCTGAAGCTGCTGCAATAACGGTATTTTATATCATGTGGTGGGTACATTTATTATTCCTACTGTCATTCTTAGTGTATGTACCACAATCAAAGCATTTCCATTTAATCACAGGACCAGCAAATGTATATTTCCACCGTTTAGACAAAGTTGGTAGATTACGTCCGATCAATTTTGAAGAAGAGGAAAACGAAGACCCAGAAGCTGAAGAAGAAATGCCTTCGTTCGGGGTTGGTCGTATTCAAGACTTTACACAAGCACAAATGATTGACTTATACGCTTGTGTGGAATGTGGACGCTGTACGAATATGTGTCCCGCAACTGGAACAGGGAAAATGCTATCTCCAATGGACTTAATCGTGAAGCTGCGTGATCACTTAACATTTACTGGAGCAATAGAAACGAAGAAAAAACCTTGGGTACCAGCACTAGCTTTCCAAGGAACAAAAGGCAATCAGCTTGCGATGGCTGCTGGAGCAGAAGGTGCAGTAATTGAAGATATGTATAGCCCATCTCTAATTGGAGATGTCATTACTGAAGAAGAAATTTGGGCTTGTACAACTTGTCGTAACTGTGAAGACCAATGTCCGGTTATGAACGAGCATGTAGATAAAATTATCGACCTTCGCCGATACCTAGTAATGACAGAAGGAAAAGTAAATCCTGATGCACAACGCGCAATGACGAATATCGAGCGCCAAGGAAATCCATGGGGACTTAATCGTAAAGAGAAAGAAAACTGGAGAGATGCTCGTCCAGATATCCATATTCCAACAGTGAAAGAAGTTTCAAAAGCGGGAGAAGAATTTGAATACCTATTCTGGGTTGGTTCGATGGGATCATTTGATAACCGTTCGCAAAAAATTGCATTATCTTTCGCACATTTGATGAACGAAGCAGGAGTGAAATTTGCTATTCTTGGTAATAAAGAAAAGAACTCTGGGGATACACCACGTCGCTTAGGGAACGAGTTTCTATTCCAAGAGCTTGCAGGATCAAATATTTCAGAATTTGAAAAAGCAGGGGTAACGAAGATTGTCACGATCGACCCACATGCATATAATATCTTTAAAAATGAATATGGTGATTTTGGATGGAACGGAGAAGTGCTCCATCATACAGAAATGCTATATGATTTAGTGCAAGAAGGTCGCTTGAAACCGCAATACGCAGTGGAAGAAACCATTACTTTCCATGATTCATGTTACTTAGGACGCTACAATGATGTATACGATGCACCTCGTGAGGTATTAAAAGCAATCCCTGGCGTTAAGTTAGTCGAGATGGATCGCAATCGCGAAACGGGTATGTGCTGTGGAGCTGGTGGCGGACTGATGTGGATGGAAGAACATGTTGGAAACCGTGTGAACGTAGCTCGTACAGAACAAGCATTAGAAGTAAATCCAACAATTATATCTTCTGGATGTCCTTATTGCTTAACAATGTTATCAGATGGAACGAAAGCGAAGGAAGTTGAAGAAACAGTTGGCACATATGATATTGCTGAACTTCTGGAGAAATCGGTATTTGGAGAATTCATTCCACCTGTGGAAGAGGAAGATTTAGAGCCTATCGTTCAATAGTATATTGCAAATAGTCTTATAGTTTCGTAAACTATTATTAAATAGCAAGGGAGTAAATTTTACTCCCTTTTTTCTTACTAATGAAATCGAGCGAGCGTTCAGTCGTTTTTTATTTTTTACAAAGTTGAAAGCGCATACAACGAAAAGGGGGATCTACATGACAAAAACAGTTATTTTGGATGGAGCACGTACGGCTTTTGGTAAGTTTGGAGGAGCATTGAGTGCTTTAACTGCCTCAGATCTTGGCGGAGTAGCAATTAAAGAGGCACTAAATCGTACAGGCATTAACCCTGAGCAAGTGGATGAAGTAATAATGGGGACTGTTATACAAGCAGGCCAAGGGCAAATACCTTCTCGACAAGCAGCAACTAAAGCAGGAATTCCCTGGTCAGTAAAAACAGAAACAATCAATAAAGTATGCGCCTCTGGAATGCGAAGTGTCACACTTGCAGATCAATTGATCAGACTTGGTGACGAGGAAATAATTGTAGCAGGGGGCATGGAATCGATGTCCAATGCACCTTACTATTTACCAAAAGGTAGATTCGGCTTGCGCATGGGGGATGCGACTATGGTCGACGGTATGGTTTATGATGGTCTGTCTTGTTCATTCCATCCTAAAAATGTTCATATGGGGACATACGGAAATTCGACAGCAGAAGCGTTTGAGCTATCTCGTGAAAAACAAGATGCTTGGTCGTTTAGAAGCCATGATCTTGCATTGAAAGCTATGGATAATGGAGTTTTAGAAAAAGAAATTGTTCCAGTCGAAATTCCACAGCGCAAAGGTGAACCAATCGTTGTAAAAGAAGACGAATCACCACGTCGTAATACATCATTAGAATCCCTTGCTAATCTAAAGCCAGCATTCGGAAAAGAAGGAACAATCACTGCAGGTAATGCACCCGGTATTAATGATGGTGCTTGTGCAATCGTATTAACTAGCGAAGAAAAAGCGCTGTCACTTGGAAAAGAAGCACTAGCGTATGTTCTTGGGCATGCAGAAGTAGCAATTGAACCTGAAAAATTCCCTCAAACACCTGGATTAGTAATTAATAGAATCCTAGAGAAAACAGGTAAAACATTAGAGGATATCGATCTATTTGAAATAAACGAAGCATTTGCAGCTGTTGCATTAGTGAGTAACCAGTTAGCTAGTTTAGACGAAGAAAAAGTAAATGTAAATGGTGGAGCAGTTGCACTTGGTCATCCAATAGGAGCATCTGGTGCACGAATCATATTAACTCTTGCATATGAATTAAAGCGACGTGGCGGTGGTATCGGTATCGCAGCAATTTGTTCCGGTGGCGGTCAAGGAGATGCCATCATGATCGAAGTTCCAAAAACAGGAGGCAATAAAGCATGAATATCCAAAAAGTATTGGTAATAGGAGCAGGTCAGATGGGATCTGGAATTGCTCAAGTATGTGCTCAAGCAGGATTTGACGTAAAACTGAATGATCGTGAACAACAATTCTACGATCGTGGTATCCAAACAATTAGTAAAAATCTTTCTCGCAATGTTGAAAAAGGTCGAATGACGGAAGATGAAAAACAATCAGTTCTAAATAAAATTACAATGTCACTATCTATAGAAGATGCTAACGATGTTGACCTAGTGATTGAAGCTGCGGTCGAAAATATGGAAATAAAACAGTCTATTTTCAAACAACTAGACGAAATTGCACCGGCTCATACAATTTTGGCTACAAATACGTCCTCTTTACCGATTACAGAAATTGCTGCTGCAACGAATCGTCCAGAGCAAGTAATTGGGATGCATTTCATGAATCCTGTTCCGGTAATGAAGCTAGTGGAAATCATTCGTGGACTCGCTACATCGGATGAAGTATATACAGCAATTGAAGAAATGACGAAGAAACTAAACAAAGTTCCAGTAGAAGTAAATGACTTTCCTGGATTTGTATCTAACCGCATTTTAATGCCAATGATCAACGAAGCGATCTACACGCTATATGAGGGTGTTGCAACAAAAGAAGCTATTGATGATGTGATGAAAATGGGGATGAATCACCCAATGGGACCCCTACAACTAGCGGACTTTATAGGTCTAGACACTTGCCTCTACATTATGGAAATCTTACATGAAGGATTTGGTGACAGTAAATATCGTCCATGTCCGTTGTTACGTAAATATGTGAAAGCCGGATGGCTAGGAAAGAAAACAGGTAGAGGTTTTTATATCCACGAATAAAAGGGGCATTTAAGATGGAATTAAAATTTACTGAAGAACAACTAATGATGCGCAACATGGTCAGGGATTTTGCTAAAACAGAAATTGAACCTTTTATTGAACAAATGGAGCAGGGAGAGTTCCCACGAGATATTTTGAAAAAAATGGGAGAACTAGGCTTGATGGGCATCACCGTTCCAGAACAATATGGTGGCTCTGAAATGGATTTTACAAGCTATGTAATTGCAATTAACGAACTTTCAAAAGTGAGTGCGGTAATAGGGGTAATACTTTCCGTTCATACTTCAGTTGGAACAAATCCAATATTATATTTTGGTAATGAACAACAAAAAGAGAAATACATTCCGAAGCTTGCGACTGGTGAATATTTAGGCGCGTTTTGCTTGACGGAGCCATCTGCGGGATCTGATGCAGGCGCTTTGAAAACAAAAGCTGTCAAAAAAGATGACTACTATGTATTAAACGGCTCTAAAGTATTTATTACAAATGGCGGAGAAGCAGATGTAAATATTGTTTTTGCATCGACTGATTCATCACTAGGTTCAAGAGGTATTACGGCATTTATAGTCGAGAAGGATACACCAGGATTCATCGTTGGAAAAGACGAACAAAAAATGGGTCTCCACGGATCTAGAACTGTCCAGCTTACATTTGAAGATATGAAAATACCAGTTGAAAACAGACTTGGTGAAGAAGGTGAAGGCTTTAAAATAGCAATGGCCAACCTAAACACCGGGCGTATTGGAATTGCAACACAAGCACTAGGAATTGCAGAAGCTGCTTTCGAAGCCGCTGTTGGATACGCAAAAGAGCGTGTGCAGTTCGGTAAACCAATCGCAGCGAATCAAGGGGGAGGGTTCAAGCTTGCTGACATGGGAACTGCAGTGGAAGCAGCAAGATTACTAGTCTACCGCGCAGCTAGCCTTCGTGAACAAGGACTTCCTTGCGGCAAAGAAGCATCGATGGCAAAACTATTCGCTTCCAAAACAGCAGTAGACGTTGCGATTGAAGCAGTTCAAGTATTTGGTGGTTATGGCTATACAGAGGATTACCCAGTAGAACGTTATTTCCGTGACGCAAAAATCACCGAAATTTACGAGGGCACAAGTGAAATTCAACGCATCGTGATCGCGAAGCACTTAACTCATTAAACTAAAATTTGAAAAGCAATTCTATTCTATAAAATAGAGATTTTCGGAAGAACATAAGAATCCGAGAGACCCATCAAGTTGCTCCAAAAAACAACCAAACTTAAACCAAAAAAGGCGGGATATACAATGAATTTTCAACTTTCGGAAGAACATGAAATGATTCGTAAAATGGTAAGAGACTTTGCAGAAAATGAAGTAGCGCCAACAGCTGCAGAACGAGACGAAGAGGAACGTTTTGACCGTGAGATTTTCGACAAAATGGCTGAGTTAGGTTTAACAGGAATTCCTTGGCCTGAAGAGTACGGTGGAATCGGTTCCGATTATCTTGCATATTGTATCGCTGTAGAAGAGCTTTCACGCGTTTGTGCGTCTACAGGCGTAACTTTATCTGCACATACATCGCTTGCAGGTTGGCCGATTTTCAAATATGGCAATGAAGAGCAAAAACAAAAGTATCTTCGTCCAATGGCTGAAGGTTCAAAAATTGGTGGGTATGGTTTAACTGAAGCAGGTTCTGGTTCAGATGCAGGCGGTATGAAAACTACTGCAAAATTAGATGGCAATCATTATGTATTAAATGGCTCTAAAATATTTATTACGAATGGTGGAATTGCTGACATATACGTTGTCTTTGCAGTAACAGATCCTGAATCCAAGCATAAAGGAACTAGTGCATTTATCGTAGAAGCAGATTTCCCAGGATTCTCTGTTGGTAAAAAAGAGAAAAAATTAGGAATTCGTTCGTCTCCAACTACTGAAATTATTTTCGATAATTGCCGCATTCCTAAAGAAAATCTTCTTGGTGAAGAGGGGCAAGGGTTCATTATCGCTATGAAAACATTAGATGGCGGACGAAATGGCATTGCTGCACAGGCTGTAGGAATTGCACAAGGTGCACTAGATGCATCGGTAAATTACGCGAAAGAACGTGTTCAATTTGGTAAACCGATCGTTGCAAACCAAGGGGTATCTTTCAAGCTTGCAGATATGGCAACATCAATAGAAGCATCTCGTTTACTTACATATCAAGCTGCTTGGTTAGAGTCAAATGGTCTACCATATGGCAAAGAGTCGGCAATGGCTAAACTGATGGCTGGTGATACAGCGATGAAGGTAACAACTGAAGCTGTTCAAGTATTTGGCGGATACGGTTATACGAAAGATTATCCGGTAGAACGTTATATGCGCGATGCAAAAATTACGCAAATTTACGAAGGAACACAAGAAATTCAAAGATTAGTAATTTCTCGTATGTTAACTAAGTAATCGATGTCTATGGAAAAGAAACATGAAGTAAAGACATCGGTGAAAGATGAGAATCTTATTGAAAAAAGAAGAGAGCAAATGATTCGTGCAGCCGTTACTTTATTCAAAGAAAAAGGGTTTCACCGCGCAACTACAAGAGAAATAGCTAAAGAGGCTGGCTTTAGTATAGGGACTTTGTATGAATATATTCGTACAAAGGAAGACGTTCTCTATCTGGTTTGTGACAGTATTTACAATGAAGTGCACAACAGATTGTCGCAAATTACTTTAGAAAATGGTACTGCAGAAGACTTAAAAACAGCGATCCGTCACTACTACGGCGTAATCGATGATATGTCAGACGAGTTCGTAGTTATGTATCAAGAATCTAAGTCACTCCCAAAAGGTGCGCTGGAATATGTACTAGCGAAAGAATTAGAAATGGTCGAAATCTTCCATAAAATAATTATTGGCTGTATTCAAGCACGGGAACTTGAATTAACAGACGCACAGGCACATCTTTACGCACATACATTAGTCGTTCAAGGACAAATGTGGGCATTCAGAAGATGGGCACTGCGCAAGGAATATACGATTGACCAATTCACAGAGCTACAAATCGAATTATTACTTCATGGGATGAAATAAAACAAACACGTTCACATACAAACAAGGGGGAATATCAGCATGTCTACTGTAGAAGTATATCGTCCAAAAAATCATGTGCGATTCGTTACAGCATCCAGTCTTTTTGATGGACATGATGCATCCATTAATATAATGCGTCGCATTTTACAGGCTAGCGGAGCAGAGGTTATTCATCTAGGACACAACCGCTCTGTAGAGGAAGTAGTAAATGCTGCAATTCAAGAGGATGTACAAGGAATCGCCATATCTTCCTATCAAGGAGGGCATGTTGAGTATTTTAAATATATGAAAGACTTACTCGTCGAGCGTGGTGCGCCACATATCCGTATTTTTGGCGGGGGCGGCGGAGTAATTATTCCGAAAGAAATAAAAGAACTACAAGAATATGGTATTTCCGGCATTTTCTCACCAGAGGATGGCCGTAAATTAGGATTACAAGGAATGATCAATCAAATCCTAATGGAATGTGATGTAGCAACAGAACCAAATGGGGTAAAAGAAGAAATTGCAAACGTTACTACGGAGAATCCAGAGGTACTTGCCCATTTAATCACCGTAGCAGAAGAGGCACATCAAACGCATAATGAAGAAGCGGTTGAAATGCTAAAGCAAGCAAAGCAATTATCCAAAGGTACTCCAGTACTTGGTATTACAGGTACTGGTGGAGCGGGAAAAAGTTCGCTCACTGATGAATTAATTCGCCGTTTCCTACAAGAGCTTCCAGATAAAAAAATTGCTGTTCTATCTATTGATCCAACAAAGCAAAAAACAGGTGGGGCCCTACTGGGAGACCGAATTCGTATGAATGCAATATTCAACAAGCGTGTATTTATGAGAAGTCTAGCTACTAGAGGCTCACGTACAGAATTATCAGGAGCACTAGCTGATGTATTAGACGTTGTAAGAGTTGCTGGTTATGACATGATTATTGTAGAAACTAGTGGAATCGGACAAGGGGATGCGGAAATTACAAATGTATCGGATGTATCGATGTATGTAATGACCAGCGAGTTCGGAGCACCTTCTCAATTAGAGAAAATAGACATGATTGACTATGCTGATTTAATCGTTATCAATAAATTTGAGCGTAAAGGGTCAGAAGATGCACTTCGCCAAGTGCAAAAGCAATATCAACGTAGTCGAGAGCTTTGGCATGATGATCTAGATACGATGCCTGTTTATGGAACCATTGCAAGTCAGTTTAATGATAAAGGAACAAATTCATTATTTGCAGCACTTGTTGCTACGTTAAATGAAAAGACAGGATCTGCCTGGGAGACATCTTACGACCAATTTGTGAAAACACAAAAGCAGAACGTTATCATACCGAATGATCGCCGCTATTACTTACGTGAAATTACGGATGCTGTCCGAGGATATCATCGCAAGTCTGAAGAACAGGTTGGCTTTGCAAGAAGACTTTTCCAGCTTGAAGGTGCAATCGAGCAAGTGAAGGAAAAAGCTTCAGACGACGTACTAGTCCAATCTCTCGAATCATTAGCTACAGGTGTTCGGGATGAACTGACTGCAGAATCTAAACGTATTCTAGAAAACTGGGCTACTTTAAAAGAAGCTTATACTGGGGACGAATTTATCACAAAGATTCGAGATAAAGAGATTCGTACAATTCTTCGTACAGAAAGCTTATCAGGAATAAAAATTCCCAAAATAGTACTTCCTCAATTCGTAGACTTTGGAGAAATTTTACGCTGGGTATATAAAGAAAATGTACCAGGTTCATTTCCTTATACGGCAGGTGTTTTTCCGTTTAAACGAGAAGGAGAAGACCCGAAACGTCAATTTGCAGGAGAAGGAACACCTGAACGAACAAATCGTCGTTTCCATTATTTATCGAAGGATGACGATGCGAAACGCTTATCGACTGCATTTGACTCGGTGACACTATATGGAGAAGATCCTGATCATCGTCCGGATATATACGGAAAAGTTGGAGAGTCTGGTGTTAGTATTTGTACATTAGAGGATATGAAGAAGTTATATGATGGCTTTGACTTATGTGCACCTTCTACATCTGTTTCAATGACGATAAATGGTCCAGCTCCAATTATTCTAGCGATGTTCATGAATACAGCGATTGATCAGCAAGTACATCTAAAGGAAGAAGAACTGGGACGTACACTTACTGTAGATGAGTTTACACAGGTTAAGACTACTACATTACAGGTTGTTCGAGGAACTGTTCAAGCAGATATATTGAAAGAGGATCAAGGTCAAAATACATGTATTTTCTCAACGGAATTTGCACTTCGAATGATGGGGGATATTCAACAATATTTTATTGACCAAAAGGTTCGTAATTATTATTCAGTGTCTATTTCGGGGTATCATATTGCAGAAGCAGGGGCAAACCCAATTTCGCAACTGGCATTCACGCTGTCGAATGGCTTTACTTATGTAGAGTACTATTTAAGCCGCGGCATGCATATAGATGACTTTGCACCTAACTTATCGTTCTTCTTCTCGAATGGATTGGATCCAGAGTATACTGTTATTGGACGCGTTGCTCGTCGTATTTGGGCAGTTGTAATGCGTGACAAATATGGCGCAAATGAACGCAGTCAAAAGCTGAAATACCATGTACAAACATCTGGTAGAAGCTTACACGCTCAAGAAATTGACTTTAACGACATTCGTACGACGTTACAAGCATTGATGGCACTTCAAGATAACTGTAATTCGCTTCATACGAATGCTTATGATGAGGCAATTACAACTCCTACAGAAGAATCAGTCCGTCGTGCAATGGCGATTCAGATGATTATTACAAAGGAGCATGGACTTTCGAAAAATGAAAATCCTCTACAAGGTGCTTTCATTGTAGAAGAAATGACAGACCTAGTAGAAGAAGCTGTTCTATCTGAATTCGATCGTATTAATGACCGTGGTGGTGTACTTGGTGCAATGGAAACGCAATACCAAAGAGGAAAGATTCAAGAAGAATCTATGCACTACGAGATGAAAAAACATACTGGCGAGCTGCCTATTATCGGGGTAAATACTTATTTAAATCCTAATCCTGCTTCCGAAGAGGATATTAATAATATGGAAATTGCCCGCGCAACAAAAGAAGAAAAAGAAACACAAATAAGCAATCTTCGAAATTTCCAACAAAAAAATGAAGCTGAGGCAGAAGAAGCTCTTGCTCGCTTGAAGCAAGTTGCTGTTACTGGCGGTAACATTTTTGAAGAGTTAATGACAACTGTTCAAAAGGCAAGTCTTGGTCAAATCACGCATGCTTTGTATGAAGTTGGCGGACAATATCGTCGAAATATGTAAAAGATTGGTTACAGAAAAATAAAGTTTAGTGTTCCGATGAATATCGGAACACTTTTTTCCTATTTTTTTGTATAATATACCTAGTATGTAGTAAAGGAGAAGTTGGATGAAAAAACCTGTTCACATTTTGGTCATTATAATTCTCTTACTACTTACTATTTTTCTATATAACAAACAACTAGCCTCAATTCCATTGCTTTTAATATCGTTTTATTTGTTTACTGTTGTAGGAAGTAAAATTTCTCTTTTCAAAAAGAATAAATGAATGTAGCATATAACATACTTGTGTGTATATAATGAAAAGTATGCAAACGAACATAGAAAGGACGTGCACGATTTGAAATTTCGTGAAATGACAACAACACAACTACAAGAAGAATCGTTAATCGATCTAGCATTTGCGATTTTAGAAGATAAAAAAAACTCATTAACATTAAAAGAATTATTTGATGACATTCAACATTATAATGGGCTTACTGATGAGGAAATGGCTTCTCGCAAACCTCAATTCTATACAGATATGAATATTGATGGGCGCTTTTTGGCAATTGCTGAAAACCAATGGGGCCTTAGAGAATGGTATCCAGTAGAACAAATTGAAGAAGAATCAGCGCCTACCGTAAAAGTTCGTAAAAAGAAAGATAAGGTAGTAGATGATGATTTAGAAGATTTAGATGAGGACGAAATCGTATTCGAAGAAGAATTCGACGAGTTTGTAGAAGATGACGATGAGGACGATGACGATGACGACGAACCAGTTATCGAATTTGTAGAAGAAGACATTGATGAAGTGATTGAAGAAGACTTAATCGATGAAGACGATGATGAGTTTGAAATCGATGAGGAATTAGACGAAGAAGACGAAGAATAATTCTTGACTTATTTTCTTAAACGCTATAAGATTTTATTGGGCTCTTTTTGAAGAGACATTACTCATGTGCATATGCGCTCCCCTGCGAAGAAGCAGGCGGAGCGTTTTTTTGTTATTGCTACACTCTTATTTATTTGAATGTTTAACGCATACTAAATAAGACAATGTTCTCATCGGTTGTGGTGGAGGACTAGATATTACATTAGGAGGAACACATAATGACTAAATTTATTTTTGTTACTGGTGGGGTTGTATCTTCACTTGGCAAAGGGATCACGGCTGCTTCACTTGGTCGTTTATTAAAAAATAGAGGACTAAACGTAACGATCCAAAAATTCGATCCTTACATCAACTTAGATCCTGGAACAATGAGTCCATATCAACACGGAGAGGTTTTCGTAACAGATGATGGAGCAGAAACAGATTTAGATTTAGGTCACTACGAGCGTTTTATCGACATCAACTTGAACAAATACTCTAATATTACAACAGGTAAAGTGTACTCATCTGTATTAAGAAAAGAGCGTCGTGGAGATTATAATGGTGGAACAGTTCAAGTAATTCCACATATTACAAATGAAATCAAAGAGCGTTTATTCTTAGCTGCAAAAGAAACGCATGCAGATATCGTTATTACTGAAATCGGTGGAACAGTAGGAGATATCGAATCTCTTCCATTCCTAGAAACTATCCGTCAAATGAAACGTGACGTTGGTAGCGATAATGTAATGTATATTCACTGTACTTTAGTGCCATTCATCAAAGCTGCAGGAGAAATGAAAACAAAACCGACACAACATAGTGTTAAAGAATTGCGTAGTCTAGGTATTCAACCAAACGTAATTGTACTTCGTTCGGAAATGCCAGTTCCTCAAGATATGAAAGATAAAATCGGGCTTTTCTGTGATATTAAACCAGAAGAAGTAATTGAATGTATTGATGCGGATTCTTTATATGAAATCCCATTAAATTTACAGGCACAACATTTAGATCAAATTGTAGTGGATCATTTCAAACTTCAAACACCTGAAGCAGATATGACAGATTGGATCGGCTTAGTAGACCAAGTAAAATCATTGTCGAAAAAAGTTCGTATTGGTTTAGTTGGTAAATACGTAGAGCTTCAAGATGCATACATTTCAGTAGTAGAAGCAATGAAACATGCTGGCTACAAATTTGATGCAGACGTTGAAGTGAAATGGGTAAATGCTGAAGAAGTGAATGAAGCAAATGTTGGGGGAATCCTTGGCGATGTAGACGGAATTCTTGTCCCTGGTGGATTCGGAGACCGTGGAGTAGAAGGAAAGATTGCTGCTACTAAATTTGCGCGCGAAAACAATGTGCCATTCTTAGGTATTTGTTTAGGTATGCAATTGGCAACAGTTGAATTTGCACGTTCTATTCTAGAACTTCAAGGAGCACATTCTACAGAGTTAGATCCAACAACTCCGCATTCTATTATCGATTTATTGCCAGAACAAAAAGATGTAGAGGACCTTGGAGGAACACTTCGTTTAGGATTATATCCATGTAAATTAACGCCAGGTTCAAAAGCTCATCAAGCATACGGAGAAGAACTTGTATACGAACGTCATCGTCATCGTTACGAGTTCAACAACGAGTACCGTGAGCAATTCGAAGCAGCAGGATTTGTGTTCTCTGGTACAAGCCCAGATGGTCGCCTAATCGAAATCATCGAGCTACCAGATCACCCATTCTTCGTAGCTTCTCAGTTCCACCCGGAATTTGTGTCGCGTCCACAACGTCCACAACCACTATTCCGCGACTTCATCAAAGCATCAGTTGGTGAGTAGAAAAACGTAAGCGCCTATGTCAGCACCGATAAGCGTTGGAAGAATAACGGTAAAGGCGGCCTTTGCCTTTATCCGGTATTCTGAAACGACTCGAGGTGCTAGGCGCTATAGCTGGCCAATCTAGAAATGTGAAAGACGCCGTTTAGCTGCGAAAAGCGCTGGAGGACTTGAAAGGAAAGGCGTATTTTGCCTTAACTAAAAGTCTGAAGCGATCGAGCAGCTGGAGTCTGGAACTGGACAAAGTAGAAAAGCGGAAGCGCCTATGTCAGCCCCGACAACGTTCTTCTGCGACGAACTTTGCGCAGGAGCAAGCGTTGGAAGAATAACGGTAAAGGCGTCCTTTGACTTTATAGGGTATTCTGAAACGACTCGAGGTGCTAGGCGCTGTAACTGGCCAATCTAGCAATGTGGAGGGCGCCGTTTAGCTACGAAAAGCAGAAGTGCCAATATAGATTATAAAAGAGGATTACTCATGTTAATGAGTAATCCTCTTTTTTTACTTACTCAGTTAATTGGTTAACAGATTCTGTATATTCTGGACGAATGTGTGCTGCCACAAGTACGCATTAGCCTCCAAAAGAATTGAGTTTGATTGTATGAAATTTCCATTTCTCAAGTAAATCTTCATAAAGAGCAAGTAAATGAAGAAGGAAAGCAAGTATCTAACGTAGGACAGCAAGTAAATTTCTAATGTAAGCAAGTAAACGAAACGACACCGCAAGTAAATGATAATGTATATGATTTTCTCATGTTACCACTAGCTAGGTATGCGCATCTTCATCCCATTTTAATAGTCTCATTCTTCTTCCTCATGCGCATTGAATGTGTACATCTTATATTTCTAAAAATAAATTAAACAATATACAATTCCTACAATAGTCAAAAGCTTTACTTGCTTACAACTATTGTTTACTTGCTTTCAACGAGAAAATATTTGCTCTCAGAACTTCCTTACTTGCGTTTGATTTAACAATACTAGCGCTGAAGTTGTAAATACTTGCGAAATGGGAAAACTATACAAAGAAACGCCTAAAGAAAAAACTCTTTAGGCGTTTTTGTGAACTATTCACCTATTAACATCTCGTTTAACTTCATCTTTACTGCTTCGTATACAAATAAACCACTTAAAGCATGGGGGAGCACAATACGGGTTCCATCTTCGGCGGGAAGGAGTCCTTTTGTGAGTTTTGTTGAAATATATGTATAGGCAAGATCAGCTAGCTTATTATCATGGCCTTCTGGTTCTGCTGCTAATGCACCAAAAGGAATATATTCCTCACTCAATTTTTTAGCTAAGGCTAAAGCTTCTTCGTCATAACAGGAACGAGTAAGAATCCAGACACGGTCAGTGCTAGTTAGTTCGATTTCGGGTAACCAGGTTTGCATTGATGGAAAAGGCTCAGCTGCAAGTTGTGCATTAATCGAAATACTTTTCATTTCTCCAAAAGTAGCGAAAAAAACTGTTCCCTCTCTAGCAGCGGCTTGTGCAAGTAGACGAGCAGTTTCCTCAATACTTTCTTCCTCTGAACTAGAGATTCTTTGCATTAATCCAGAAAGTTGCGTTGTTAACATTTTCATCGTAATTCACCTCTCATTTATTATAAAACAAAGTTTGTCATTCCGTATGCTATTACTTTTTTGTGGGTAATAAAACAGAAAGAAATGGAAATTTTTTTAAAAAAAAGAGGGAAAGCACTAGCCGATATCGTATAATACAATATGGGATTAATAAAGAAAGGGTTTGCATGTCATGAAACATATCTTAATAGTGGATGATCAGTTAGGAATACGATTATTGTTGAAAGAAGTGTTTACACAAGAAGGATATGAAGTCAGTTTAGCAGCAAATGGGTATGAAGCTTTAGAACTTATAAATGAGCACAAAATTGATGGAGTTTTACTAGATATGAAAATCCCAGGTATGGATGGAATTCAAATTCTAAAATTAATCAAAGAACAATGGAGCGATCTCCCCGTCATGATGATGACCGCATACGGAGAGTTGAATTTCATAGAACAAGCACAGAGATTAGGAGCCTCTCTTTATTTCACTAAGCCATTTGATGTTTTTGAACTAAGAGATTCTGTTAATAATCTCCTGAAATAAGTTGGAACAGCAGGCAGTGGAAAACATCGCCTGTTTTTGTTATGATGTAGGAAGAAAGTAGAAGATACCATTTAGTTACTACATAGGACTGCTGTTGCTTGTTTTACACAGGGAAATTCCTACTTCAGTCTACTGGTGTCCGCAGTAAGTCAAATAGAAATAAAGATAATTTTGGAGTGCAAAAGCAAATAGAGGAGGTCCATTTCAATGGCTTTAGTTTCGATGAAAGAAATGCTGGAAAAAGGGAAAAGAGAAGGATACGCTGTAGGGCAATTTAACATTAACAATTTAGAGTTCACACAAGCAATCCTGTTAGCAGCTGAGGAAGAAAAATCACCAGTAATACTAGGTGTATCTGAAGGTGCTGCAAAATATATGGGTGGCTTCGTTGCAGTCGTATATATGGTAAAAGGACTAATCGAGTCTTATAAAATTTCCGTACCAGTGGCTATTCATTTAGATCATGGTTCTAGCTTTGAAAAATGTAAAGAAGCAATTGATGCTGGGTTCACATCTGTAATGATTGACGCTTCTCATCATCCGTTTGAAGAAAACGTTGAAATTACAACTAAAGTTGTAGAATATGCACATGCGCGCAATGTTTCTGTGGAAGCTGAACTGGGAACAGTTGGCGGACAAGAAGATGACGTTATTGCGGATGGAGTTATTTACGCTGATCCTGCAGAATGTGCAGAGCTTGTAAAACGTACAGCAATCGACTGTTTAGCTCCCGCTTTAGGTTCTGTTCATGGACCATATAAAGGAGAACCAAACTTAGGTTTCAAAGAAATGGAAGAAATTTCAAAACTTGCTGATCTTCCACTTGTTTTACACGGTGGAACAGGTATACCAACACATGATATAACACGTTCTATTTCACTTGGAACTGCGAAAATCAATGTAAATACAGAAAACCAAATTGCTGCAACTAAAGCGATTCGTGACTTTTTAGCTTCTGATGCAGAGCAATATGATCCACGTAAATATTTGACACCTGCACGTGATGCTATTAAAGCAACAGTAATTGGCAAAATGCGTGAATTTGGAAGCTCAAACAAAGCCTAATAATAAGTAAGAAAAATAGCTACAGGGGAGAAGTGTTCAAAAGAACCTTCTCCTGTTTTTCCATCATGAGGAGGATATTATTCATATGAAATTTTTTATCGACACAGCCAACTTTGACGAAATAAAAGAAGCACACGCATGGGGTATTCTATCAGGAGTAACGACGAATCCATCGCTAGTAGCAAAAGAAAATATCTCATTCCACGATCGCCTTCGTGAAATTACCGCGTTAGTAGATGGTTCAGTGAGTGCAGAAGTAATAGCTCTAGATGCTGAAGGTATGATTAAAGAAGGTAGAGAACTTGCTGCCATTGCACCGAACATTACTGTAAAACTACCGATGACTCCAGAAGGTCTTAAAGCTTGTTCTGTATTCCGTTCTGAAGGTATTAAAACGAATGTAACACTTATTTTCAGTGCTAACCAAGCACTGCTTGCTGCACGTGCCGGGGCAACTTATGTATCACCATTTTTAGGACGTTTAGACGATATCGGTCATGATGGGATGGAATTGATCGCAAAAATTGCACAGATTTTTGATATTCATAATATCGATACTGAAATTATTGCAGCTTCAATTAGACATCCACAACATATTACGGATGCTGCTTTAAACGGTGCACATATTTCAACAACACCTATAAAGGTACTAAAACAACTATTCAATCATCCTTTGACAGACAAAGGAATTGAAGGATTTCTAGCGGATTGGAACAATCGTAAAAGCGAGTAACAAGACGAAGGAGAACTGTATGGAAGTTTATAAAATAAAAGGGGGACAACGCCTTCAAGGAACCATTAAAGTAAGTGGTGCAAAAAATAGTGCAGTAGCACTTATACCTGCTTCTTTATTGGCAAATTCCCCTGTAACTATTGAAGGTTTACCAGAAATTTTAGACGTTTGGACGTTAAAAGAAATTTTAGAAGAAGTAGGAGCTAAAGTAACATTTGAGAATGGAACAATGACGATTGATCCGACAAATGTGGAGGATATGCCTCTTCCGAATGGTAACATTAAGAAACTTCGTGCGTCTTACTATTTGATGGGTGCCATGCTTGGAAGATTCAACAAAGCAGCAATAGGGTTACCTGGCGGTTGTCACCTAGGACCAAGACCTATAGATCAACATATTAAAGGCTTCGAAGCATTGGGCGCATCGGTGTCAAATGAACATGGAGCTATTTATCTACGTGCGCAAAATTTAGTTGGCGCAAAAATCTATTTAGATGTTGTAAGTGTAGGTGCTACCATTAATATTATGCTGGCAGCTGTTAAAGCAAAAGGTCGTACGATTATTGAAAATGCAGCAAAAGAACCAGAAATTATTGATGTAGCAACTTTACTATCTAATATGGGTGCGAATATCAAGGGTGCTGGGACTAATGTTATCCGGATTGACGGTGTAGAAGAATTACATGGTACAAAGCACACGATTATTCCCGATCGTATTGAAGCCGGCACATTTATGATAATGGCAGCAGTCGCTGGAGACGGCGTGACCATTGACAATGTGATTCCTTTTCACGTGGAGGCGTTAACTGCCAAGCTTCGCGAAATGGGTGTGAAGGTGGAAGAATACGAAGAAAAGATTGTAATCCCAAAAGTGGAAGAAATGTTACCTGTCGACGTAAAAACATTGGTATATCCAGGTTTCCCGACTGATTTACAACAACCCTTTTCTGTATTGATGACCCAAGCAACAGGTACTTCTGTAATCACAGATACTATTTATTCTGCTCGATTTAAACAAATCGATGAACTGCGTCGGATGAATGCTAATGGTCGTGTGGATGGAAGAACAGCAATCATTACAGGCCCAGTAAGCTTAGAAGCTGCTACCGTTCGTGCAAGTGATCTTCGTGCTGGCGCAGCGCTTGTTCTTGCGGGGTTAATCGCCGATGGGGAAACTGAAATTCAAGATATTTTTCATATAGAACGTGGGTATAGCTCATTAGTCGATAAGCTTCAAGGACTAGGTGCAGATATTAGACGGGTAGAAATAAAAGAAATTGAAGTAAATACCGATTAATATTCTATCGATAATTTGATTCACATATATAGGATGCACTAAATAGTTACACATATATTTGCTTGTGACTTTTTAATTAGCCGTAATTGTTGTGTATGCTGGAACGAAAAAGCAATTGTCAATGTCGAAGGTTAGATTTCTTGTATTCGTGTGATATAGATGCATTTTATTGATAATTGTCACTTATTAAATTTGACAAATATGCTACAATGGTACAGGAAGAAATACAGTTCGGAATTCGGATATCGCAAAACTGGAGGCTTATATTATTATGGAACGTAGTTTATCAATGGAATTGGTTCGAGTAACAGAAGCAGCAGCAATCGCATCTGCACGTTGGATGGGTAGAGGGTTAAAAAATGAAGCGGATGATGCAGCAACAACTGCAATGCGTACAGTTTTTGACACAATTCCCATGGAAGGCGTAGTTGTAATCGGAGAAGGAGAGATGGACGAAGCGCCGATGTTATATATCGGTGAAAAACTTGGTCTTGGAAGTGATGGTCCTCATGTAGACATCGCAGTTGATCCTTTAGAAGGTACAAATATCGTAGCGTCAGGCGGTTGGAATGCACTTGCGGTACTTGCAGTTGCCGATCGTGGAAACTTACTTCATGCTCCAGATATGTATATGGATAAACTTGCTGTAGGGCCTGAATCTGTAGGTTTAGTTGATATTAACGCATCAGTTTTAGATAATCTAAAAGCAGTTGCTCGTGCAAAAAATAAAAACATTGAAGATGTTGTGGCTACTATTCTAGGCCGTCCTCGTCACCAAAAAATCATTGATGAAATTAGAGCAGCTGGAGCACGTATAAAGCTAATTACAGATGGTGATGTTGCCGGGGCTATTAATACAGCATTCGATGATACAGGTGTAGATATTTTATTCGGAATGGGTGGGGCTCCAGAGGGAGTTATATCTGCTGTCGGATTAAAATGTTTAGGTGGAGAAATTCAAGGGAAACTTGTACCACAAGACGAGGCAGAGCTAGCGCGTTGCATCAAGATGGGTCTTGACGTAAATAAAGTTTTACGTATGGAAGACTTAGTTAAAGGTGATGACGCCATTTTTGCGGCAACAGGTGTTACCGATGGAGAACTTCTTCGTGGAGTACAATTCAAAGGTGCCTTCAGTTCAACACATTCTATCGTTATGCGTGCTAAATCAGGTACAGTTCGATTTGTTGAAGGTCGTCACAGCTTAAATAAAAAACCAAATTTAGTTCTATAAGAAAAGCGTCAGATGCCGCTCAGCAGTGAAAAACACTGGAAGACTTTAAGAAAAGACGCCCTAGGTCTTTTCTTAAAGTCTGGAGCTTGGTAGCGAGTAAGCGTAAGCGCCTACATAGGAGTACAGACTAAGTTCGCAACATCGTGTCGCGCCGAACGTTTGAAGCACATCCTGTGACCACTCGAAAAGCGCTAGAAGTATTCAATAAAGGTGTTCTTTTCCTTTGTACGCAAGACTGAAGCTGGACAGATAATTATTAATAAGTATATACTGTCTAAATATGTAAAATAAGAATCTTTCCTTATGTTTTACCCTGTGACCAATCCAAGGACGTCGGGTAACCTCTTATAAAACTTCTTTCTTCAACATCTCAATTATTAGAAAACGAGTCAATTTCATAATTACTTAATTCAATTAAAAAACACGAGTATTTACGTGATAATATAATTGTTTTTTCGTTTTTATAAAATTCGATTTTGTTGATTGGAGCTTAAGATAGCTTCTCCAGTGAGTACAGGAGGAACTGAAAGCCCAGCAGGAACGTTTAAGAGAAACAAAAGGCAAAGTATGTCACGTGTGGAGACTCCTTTGTAACCAACATCCTGTTGGTCCGAGGTGATTGAAGCCGTGCCCACGGAAAAGCCGTCTGCCTGTTTCTGCAATGATACACTAGCTTCGAAACATGAAAGTGCGTTGAAGCGGGGATCAACCTTATTCGAATTTCATAATTTACAATACTATTATCAAATTGAGTTAAACAATAAAATATAATAAAGAGTGGTGCATTCCATATGACACAAACAACAATTAATGAGTTAGAAAACATGACTCTGAAAGAACTATATGCACTTGCGCGAAAATTTAAAGTAGCCGCATATAGTAAACTTTCAAAAAAAGAACTTATTTTTGCAATTCTAAAGTCTCGTGCTGAACAAGAAGGATTTTTCTTCATGGAAGGCGTACTAGAGATTATTCAACAAGAGGGTTTCGGTTTCTTACGTCCGATTAACTATTCACCTAGTTCAGAAGACATCTATATCTCTGCTTCTCAAATTAGAAGATTTGATCTGCGAAACGGGGATAAAGTAACGGGTAAAGTGCGACCGCCAAAAGAAAGTGAACGCTATTATGGACTGCTGCATGTAGAATTAGTAAACGGGGAAGATCCAGAGGTAGCGAAGGAAAGAGTACATTTTCCAGGGTTAACACCTTTATATCCAGATCGTCATATCGTATTGGAAACAGTTCCTGATAAACTATCGACTCGCATCATGGATCTGGTAGCTCCTGTTGGTTATGGGCAACGTGGATTGATTGTGGCACCACCGAAAGCTGGTAAAACATTACTTATTAAGGAAATTGCCAACGCAATTACAACGAATCATCCAAATGCAGAGCTAATTGTTTTATTAATAGATGAGCGTCCAGAAGAAGTAACTGATATTGAGCGTTCCGTTAAAGCTGATGTAGTAAGCTCTACATTCGATGAAGTTCCAGAAAATCACGTAAAAGTGGCAGAGCTCGTACTTGAAAGAGCAATGCGACTAGTTGAACATAAACGCGATGTGATTATTTTGATGGACTCCATCACACGTTTAGCTCGTGCGTACAACTTAGTTATTCCGCCAAGTGGTCGTACACTGTCAGGTGGTATTGATCCAGCAGCATTCCATCGTCCAAAAAGATTCTTTGGAGCAGCACGCAATATTGAAGAAGGTGGAAGCTTAACAATTCTTGCTACTGCATTAGTTGATACTGGATCTCGTATGGACGAAGTTATTTATGAGGAATTTAAAGGGACGGGTAACTTAGAACTTCATTTAGATAGAAGCCTTGCAGAACGTCGTATTTTCCCAGCAATCGATATTCGTCGATCCGGAACAAGAAAAGAAGAGTTACTAATTCCCAAAGAACAACTGGACAAACTTTGGGCAATTCGTAAGACATTCTCCGATTCATCTGACTTCGCAGAACGTTTCTTAAGAAAACTTCGCCAATCAAAAACAAACGAAGGATTTTTTGAACAATTAGCTGTAGAAATGAAAGCACATCGCAGTGGAAAAGTAACACTCTAAACTAAACAATTGCATTTAATATCCAAAGATGATATTATATTTATCGTAACATCACAATTTTCTGCTACATATGCGATTGACATCAATCGGATCGTGTAAGGTATCAGTATCATAACCAACTCTGTTCCAGATGGTTCAGGGCGAGAGGAGAGATAGAGATGAAAGCAGGAATTCATCCCGATTACAAAGAAGCAACAGTATCATGTTCATGTGGTAACACATTCACAACTGGTTCTGTAAAAAATGACATTAAAGTCGAGTTCTGTAACGAATGTCACCCATTCTACACTGGGCGTCAAAAATTCGCAGCAGCTGATGGCCGTGTGGATCGCTTCAACAAAAAATACGGCATTAAAGAAGAAAACCAAGAAAACTAATACCGAAATACCTGTAGGGCTTCATGCTTTACAGGTATTTTTGTTTTAAGGCTAATATGATTTCCGATAACAGTAAGTGTATGTTATAAATGAATAGAAGAAATACATAGTACACAAGGAGATAAATCATGGCGCAATTATTTTATAAACATGGAGCAATGAATAGTGGTAAATCAATCGAAATTTTAAAAGTTGCTCATAATTACGAGGAACAAAACAAGCCTGTTTTAATATTCACACCAGGAATAGATACTCGTGACGAAGTCGGTCATGTGTCTAGTAGAATTGGATTGAAAAGGAAAGCAACAGCTATTTATGATGAAACGAACCTACTTGAATTAGTTCAGGCAGAATCCACAAAGCCATACTGCGTTTTAATTGACGAGGTGCAGTTTTTAACAAAGGAACATGTTCTACAACTAACCAAAATAGTCGATGAATTAGACATTCCGGTAATGGGCTTCGGACTGAAAAATGACTTCCAAAATGAACTTTTCGAAGGTAGCCGTTACATGCTTATTTACGCAGACAAAATTGAAGAAATGAAAACTATATGCTGGTTCTGTCACAAAAAAGCAATCATGAACCTACGGGTAGACGACCACGGCAAACCAGTTTACACTGGCGAACAAATCCATATAGGCGGCAACGACTCCTACTATCCGGTATGCAGAAAATGTCACGGTAATCCACCACTTTAAGATACGGTAAATCCACTTCACTTTTTTCTGTGAAGTGGATTTTTAAAAGAATGTATGAATTCTTAAAGATTTAAATAATACTACTGATTTCCGTTTCAGTCGGTTACAAAGGAACGAAGGCTAAGAGCGCCACCTCTCAAAAGGAAGGCAATCTAAGTTCGCTGCGTCCTGCAGCAACGATTGCATAACCCACATCCTGTGGGCCACAACGCCTTCGTGACCAACTTCCTGTTGGCCTCCGCGGGGGGAGCGATGAGTTATCACCGTCGCTTTGCGTCGTTGTGATCTCTCATCTGTCTCACTCATCCCGCTGGAGTCGCCGCCGTCCACTACAATCAAGATAATGCGTAGTACTATACTCGAAGATATAGCATAGCTTATCGCTTTGATAAGAAGAGCAATTAAAGTTAATCTAGTGATAAAACCGTCTGTCCGATTAGGTATACTATTTTATTATGGAAGAAGCAAGTAGATTATCTTTTAACAGAGTTCATTTCATTATTACTTATTTTAAGATAAAACTTGTATATTTAGGTGGTTTTATATCCAATTATCTGATTAAAGTGGACCTAGGGGATTGGAGCGCAGGGCGGCGACTCTAGTGGGAATAGCGCGATCTGAAGACCCTGGACTGAGCGAAGCGGCTGAAGCCGTGCCCACGGAAAGCTTCTACCCTTTGCTACAATCAACGGCATATCTACGTTTCTGTTTTTAGAGGATTAAGTGTCTTTTTTGCCCAGTTTTCCTTAAAAATAGGAAGACTTCCAACCAACCTTTACAGAAAAAGTAGCGAGAAAGTTACTTTTTCTTTATAATAGGAATGATATAGACTTAAACGAACGAGGTGAGCTCGATGTTTGATCGATTACAATCGGTAGAAGATCGTTACAATAATTTAAATGAATTGCTTAGTGATCCAGAAGTGGTCAATGATCTTAATAAGCTAAGAGAATATTCAAAAGAACAATCGGATTTGCAAGACACTGTAGATGCATATCGTGAATACAAAGAAGTTAAAAGCCAATATAAAGACTCGAAGCAAATGCTTGAGGAAAAGCTAGATGCAGATATGCGAGATATGGTAAAAGAAGAAGTGGGTGAATTAGAAGACCAAATCGAAGTATTGGAAGAGCGACTAAGACTGTTGTTGATTCCAAAGGATCCAAATGATGATAAAAACGTTATTATGGAGATTCGAGGGGCTGCTGGTGGAGATGAAGCTGCGTTATTTGCAGGGAATTTGTTCCGCATGTATAGCAGATATGCAGAAACTCAGGGTTGGAAAATAGATATTATGGAATCTAATCCAACTGGTCTTGGCGGTTTCAAAGAGATCATTTTTATGATTAATGGAAAAAATGCGTTCTCAAAAATGAAATATGAAAATGGTGCACACCGAGTACAACGTGTGCCAGAAACAGAATCTGGCGGTCGTATTCATACTTCTACAGCTACTGTTGCAGTACTACCTGAAGCAGAGGAAGTAGACGTGGATATTCATGAGAAGGACGTTCGTGTAGATACATTCGCTTCATCAGGTGCTGGGGGACAATCAGTAAATACAACAATGTCTGCGGTTCGTATGACGCATTTACCTACAGGAATTACCGTTTCCATGCAAGATGAAAAATCGCAGATCAAAAATAGAGAAAAAGCAATGAAAATTCTGCGTGCCCGCGTAGCGGATAAATTCCGTCAAGAAGCGCAAGCGGAATATGATGCAGTACGTAAATCAGCAGTAGGAACTGGTGACCGTTCTGAACGTATTCGTACGTATAACTATCCACAAAATCGTGTAACGGATCACCGCATAGGATTGACCTTGCAAAAACTCGATCAGGTCCTAGAAGGTAAGATGGATGAAGTGATCGATGCATTAATAATGGAAGATCAAGCAGAGAAATTAGAGAGAATGAACGATACAAATGTGTAAAACAAATTTTGAGGCCCTAACACGGGCTTCTTCTTTTTTAGAGGAAAATAAACGTGAAAAAGAAGTTGCTCGCTACTTATTGCAGCATGTCTTGCAGAAGAACTACTCCGAGTTAATGATGACTATATACGATGAAATAACTCCAGAAGCCTATCAAACCTTCTGGGCTTATATAGAAGAACACGCAACTGGTCGTCCCTTCCAATATATCACTGGACAAGAGACTTTTTATGGTCGTGATTTTCTAGTTAATGAGCATGTGTTGATTCCAAGACCAGAGACAGAAGAACTGATTGAAGAAGTCAAAAAAAGAGTCGCTAGGTTATTTGAGGAACATAAAACATTAAAAATTGCTGATATTGGAACTGGCAGTGGTACTATAGCTTTAACAGTCAAGAAGGAAATTTCAAGTGCTGAGGTGACTGCAACAGACATTTCCACTGAAGCTTTGGTCGTTGCTAAAAAGAATGCTGAACGCCTAAAGGCGAAAGTAGAATTTAAGCAAGGGGATTTAATAGCACCTATAGCAGATCAAAAATGGGATATTATACTATCTAACCCTCCATATATCGGATCACATGAAGCTGAAAGCTTGTCGGACACTGTGATAGATTATGAACCACATCTTGCTCTATTTGCTGCAGAGGATGGTCTACAGTTATATAGAAAAATGACAGAAAAGCTTCCTGAAATAATGAATGCTCCAAGTTTCATAGGTTTTGAAATTGGCTATGCCCAAGGTCCAGCTGTCCAAAAAATGCTTCAAAATGCCTTCCCGTTAGCAGATGTGGAAATCGTACAGGATATTAATCAAAAAAATCGCTTTGTTTTTTGTACAATAAAGTCAAACTCATAATTAAAGCGAACATTTATTAATTTTGCCCTCAATGGTCCCATTGTTGATTGGAACGCAAGGTGACGACTCTAGCGGGAACAGCAAATGTTTTTTTGCATCGATAGCGAAGCGATAGGTGCACGAATTAAAAGCCCAGCAGGAAGGTGTCCGCCTGTTCCACATTGTTAAACTTGGTTCAAAACATGAAAGTTCGTTGGAGTGAGAATCAACTTTTTTGGGGATTTCGGTAATTAGTAATAATTAATTTTTAAGATTTCACTCAATCACTGAATAAAATATGAATCTACTGGTAACAATGTTCCTAAGGGGGAATGTTATATGTTACCAGATTACGAGATTAAAAAAGCACCGAGCATTGGAAAACAAATAGATGCAGTGATTTTCTTCGTATGGATGCTATTACTAATTCAATTCTGTTTGTTTTTACTATTTCAACAAGGAGAAGAAGTAGAAGGTATTCGTTTCCGACTAATAGCTAATAGCAATACAATCGAAGACCAACAAGTGAAAAATGACGTGAAACACCACATAGAACCAATTTTATTAAACTATGAAAATAATCCACAAAAAACGTATAACGACTTAGAGCAAGCTATTGAGAAACTATCAAGTTCTTTAAACACTAATATTACAATTACTAAAGGACTGGCAAGTTTTCCGCCGAAAGTTTGGAACGAAGGAATCTCTTCCCAAGTGATGACAGAATCGATTGTTATATCTATTGGTAATGCAAGAGGGGATAATTGGTGGTGCGCACTTTTTCCAAAGGTATGCTATAAAGAAGAAGTGAAAGAGGAAAAACCTAAATTCTGGGTATGGGAATGGTTAAAAAAGAAGTTTTCCACATAGTTACTAACAATTTTCTGAAAGTTATCAACATTTTGTGGATAAGTGCAGAGGGAAGGAGCAAAACTAACATGAAAACTACAATTACAATTGTGGATAATCTATCAACAAATAAGTCGAGTTATACACAGGCTGTGGATTTATTAACAAAAGGGGAAGTAGTAGCTTTTCCAACTGAAACTGTATATGGATTGGGTGCGATTGCCACAAGCGAAGAAGCTGTAGCTAAAATATTTGAAGCTAAAGGCAGACCACAAGATAATCCACTCATCGTCCACATTGGTTCCAAAGAGGAGATAAGTGCATTTACTCACGATATACCAAAACTTGCAGAAGTATGTATGGATATGTTTTGGCCAGGTCCATTAACACTGATCCTGCCACTGAAACCAGATACTTTGGCGAAAAATGTGACAGCTGGTCTACAAACAGTAGGAGTTAGAATGCCAGAACATAGTGTAGCTCTAGAGTTATTGAGACAATTAAAGCAACCTGTTGCTGCTCCTAGTGCTAATAAAAGTGGAAAACCAAGTCCCACAAAAGCGGAGCATGTATTCCATGATTTAGCTGGAAAGATACCCCTTATTTTAGACGGTGGAACAACAGGCATAGGATTAGAATCTACTGTAATAGATTTTGTGAGTGAAACACCTACAATTCTTCGTCCAGGTGGAGTGACGAAAGAAATGTTAGAAAAAGTGATTGGGCAAGTTAGTGTAGCAAAATCAACAGATCATGAGGACGCACCTCGGGCGCCAGGTATGAAATATGCACATTATGCACCTGATTCTCCGGTCTATTTAATAGAAAATTCTATAACGAAAGTCCAACAAGCAGTAAAAAAAATACATAGTGAACAGAAAAAAATAGCGATAATCGCTAGTGATTTATTTAGTCAGATAAAAGGAGACTACTTCTTTTCATTAGGTAAAGAAAATCAACTGGGTGATGCAGGACACTTACTGTATCAGGCTTTAAGAAATTGTGATGAAACAGATGTCGATATTATTCTAGTGCCAGTTCTCTCTAAAGAAGGAGTCGGAATGGCAATTATGAATCGTCTAGAAAAAGCAGCAAATGGTAAATGGTTTCATATCTAATATCGTATTCTCGCTCGTCTACTTGCATACATTTAAATATGCAAATAGACGGGGGAGATTTTTTTGTGGCGTGAAATTTTAGCAGGCGCCTTAATGTCTGTAGACGTACTTATTTTATTTTCATTGGTCGTATATCGTAAGCAAATTTTTACACTGGCTGCATGGGTGGCATCATTACATATGCTTTTTCCGTTAATCGGATATTATGCAGGTGTGGTCGTTCAGAACTATTTGGCGTATGCAAGTCCTTACTTATCGGGTATCCTTTTGTCGCTAGTAGGATTACAAATGATTTTAGCTCAATCTCCAAAACAGGTACCACTTCTGTCTCCTTACTTACTTGCGGTATTTGCGAGTTTAGATACCTTTTCAGTAAGTGTTTCGTTTGGTATGCTTAAATTAGAAAAGTTTGTATTTATATTAAGTGCCGGATTTTTTTCCTATATTGCCGTATTTATAGCGCAAAAGGTTATATTTAAACATACATTTATGAACCGAGCGCTTATTTTAAGACTTGCAGGAGTGCTTATTTTGTTGATGGGTATTATCACGTTACGAAATATTTAACAATTTTTAAAACAATTATAGGACTAATTAATATATACTAGAGATGAGGAAATAGATCTATGAATATTCTGTTTGTTTGTACAGGTAACACATGTCGGAGTCCAATTGCCGAGGCGTTATTAAAGTCTCGAAACATCGATGGTATGGGGGTTCGCTCTGCTGGCATCTATGCTACGCAAGGCGCACATATATCTCGGAACAGCCAATTAGTATTAGAAAAGGAAATGATTCCATTTACGCATACTTCATCTGCGGTAGATGAGACGCTAGTAGACTGGGCAGATCTTATCCTAACAATGACTGCCTCTCACAAACACGCAATTATTTTAGGTTTCCCTCATGCAATTTCAAAAGTGTATATGTACAAAGAGTTTGTAACCCCTGATGATGTCAAGGATGTATCAGATCCATATGGGGGAGATTTGTTTACATATGAAAATACTTTGCGAGAACTACAAGTATTAACAGATGAACTAGTGAAAAAACTACAGGGGGAAATGGGATGAACGAAAAAAAGAAAAAGCACAGTTTTGGTCTTCAAAAGAAGATTGTGCTATTTGTAGCTATTTTGGCATTAATTACGTATACAACAAGTGCTTTATTTATCCGCTTTATACAACCGTTATTGTTTGATGGAGCAACAAATTCTTGGGGATTTGAAATTGCGACATATGCACTTGGAATTTTATGGTCTGGTATTCTAGCTTATTTCTTCAGTGGTCTTCTTATCAAGCCTTTATTCAACTTAGAAAAAGTCGCAATATTAGCCTCAGAAGGAAAAATTGGTGTTGATGTCGAGGTACCGAAATCGAAAGATGAGATACAGTCGGTAGCTATCGCATTTCAGTCTATGTTAGTGAATTTAAGAGAAATGGTGCAAAGTATTGAAGATAACTTTGACAAAACAAATAAAACAGTACAACAGCTTTCAGTAGAATCATCCGCGGCTTCAGAGCAAGCAGAAGCAATCGCACATACGATAGCCCAAATTTCAGAAGGCGCTGAGCAGTCGGCAGTAGCAGTTCAAGAAACAGCTGAATCAGTAGAAGACGTACGAGTATTAGCTTCAGAGGTAAATCTTCGTGCAGAAAAATCTTCTGAACAATCTAAAGAAATGATAACAGGTTTATCTCAAACTACGGATGTTATTCAATCGTTAGTAAACGGGATTCAAAAAATTGCTTCTGGTAATGAGGCTGCCCTTGGAAATGTTCATCAATTAGAAGAGAATGCAGGGAAAGTAGAAAGTATTATACAGTTGGTTGGAGATATTGCGGCACAAACGAATTTGCTTGCACTAAATGCATCTATTGAAGCAGCACGTGCTGGAGAACACGGTAAAGGATTTGCTGTCGTTGCTGAGGAAGTTCGTAAATTAGCGGATGAAAGTGCTAAAGCAGTACAAGGTATTTCTGAATTGATATTAGCAATACAAACAGATGTACAAACAGTCGTTCATCAGATGACGGACCAAGTAAGCTTTGCTGTTGGGGAAGCTAAACGTGTTTCCGAAACAAATGAAGCAATTGAAGGAATGTCTGCAAAGATTCATGAGATGGCGGAATCGGTGGTTGAAATTTCCTCTCTAGTGGAAAAACAATTAACAAATATAGAAAGTACGGCGCGCCAGTCACAAGAAGTAGCAGCTATTGCCCAAGAAACATCCGCGGGAGCAGAAGAGGTTCGCAGTGCTACGGATGAACAAGCTCGTTCCATTGAGCAAATTGAATCCGTATCATTCGGATTAAAGCAACAATCGGAAGAGTTATTTAAAGTAATATCTCAATTTGATCGGAAAACAAACTAATTCTGAATGGAATTTAAAGTTAGAAATGAAACACGAACTTAATTAGGTTAAAACAGTATAATGTTCGGTTTTTAATGATTATTGTTTGTTCTTTTAAATTTTTTCATTAAAACTTTCGTAAACTAGTCAAATTTAACGAAAATAATGCAACTCACTTTGTGTGAGTTGTGTTTTTTTATATAGAAAAATGGTATGATGTTAAGGAGTAATAAAGTGAAACTTCCAACAGTGGATTTTTCTTCATCTTCCATTGATGGTTAGTTAAATCAATCTGGATTTACAGGCTGTTTATCCTTCACCTGTTTCTTTTAATTTTCTTTTGAAAAATTGTGGGGATTCTACAGACTGTTAAACCGGGATAACAGAAAAGAGGGAACGAGTTGAAAATTGCAATTTCTTCCGATCATGGCGGAAATAATCTTCGTCAGGAAATTATGCAGCTTCTTGAAGAATTAGGATTATCATATGAAGATTTTGGACCAAAAAGTAATGATTCTGTTGATTTTCCAGACTTTGCAATGCCAGTAGCAGAAGGTGTGGCAAATGGTAGTTTCGATCGTGGTATTTTAATCTGTGGTACTGGTATAGGAATGTCTATTGCTGCAAATAAGGTAAAAGGTATCCGTTGTGCATTAGTTCATGATGTATTTTCTGCAAAGGCTACTAGAAATCATAACGATTCTAACATTATTGCAATGGGTGAGCGTGTTATTGGAGCAGGGCTTGCAAGAGAAATAGTTTCAACTTGGCTTGCGCAGGATTTTGAAGGTGGACGTCATTTACGTCGAGTAGAAAAAATTACAGAAATAGAAAACGCATAGAAGAAGGGGTTCCTTATGGAAGCAAAAAGTTTGTGGGTAGAACAAATCGAACAGCTTCTTTTAGAAGTGGAGCAGCAAATAGTGTTTCATGAAAATGATTTGTTTGTAGTTGGATGTTCGACTTCAGAAATTATTGGTGAAAAAATTGGAACTGCAGGCGGTTTAGAAGTTGCCGAGGTTTTATTCACCCCTTTACAAGCATTTGCAAACCGCAACAATATCCATTTGGCTTTTCAAGGATGCGAACATATTAATCGCGCCATAACAATGGAAAGAAAAACTCAATTACTATATAGATTACCAGAAGTATCAGTTATTCCAGTAGTTCGTGCAGGTGGCTCTATGTCTGCATTTGCATACACACATTTTAATGACCCTGTTGTAGTCGAGCATGTAAGTGCACATGCAGGCATTGATATAGGACAAACCTTGATTGGTATGCAGCTTCAGCCAGTAGCTGTACCAATTCGCTTGTCCATAAAAAAAATTGGGGAAGCAATCGTATCGATTGCGAAAACACGTCCTAAGCTAATTGGCGGAGAGCGTGCATTTTACGGATGAATTTGGAGGAGGAACGAATAGTGGAGAAAATTTTATCACAAGATCCAGCAGTATATGAGGCAATGTTAGCAGAGAAAAAGCGTCAACAATCGAATATTGAGTTAATCGCATCAGAAAACTTCGTATCAGAGGCTGTAATGGAAGCTCAAGGCTCTGTACTGACCAATAAATATGCAGAAGGTTACCCTGGTAAACGTTATTATGGTGGCTGTGAGCATGTCGATGTAGTGGAAAATATTGCGCGCGATCGATTGAAAGAAATTTTCGGTGCTGAACACGCCAATGTGCAACCACATTCAGGTTCTCAAGCTAATATGGCAGTTTACATGACTGCACTACAGCCGGGCGACACAATCCTAGGGATGAATTTGTCTCATGGTGGGCATTTAACACATGGTTCTCCAGTCAATTTTAGTGGTATTCAATATAACTTTATCGAGTACGGTGTTAACAAAGAAACGGAACTAATCGATTACGAAGAAGTTCGTGCTATTGCGTTAGAGCATAAGCCGAAAATGATCGTTGCTGGAGCAAGTGCATATTCTCGTACTATTGACTTCGCAAAATTCCGTGAAATCGCAGATGAAGTTGGTGCCTACCTATTTGTAGATATGGCTCATATCGCAGGTTTAGTAGCTGCTGGTCTTCATCCTAACCCAGTACCACATGCGCATTTTGTAACATCTACAACACATAAAACATTACGTGGACCACGTGGTGGATTGATCTTAACTACAGAAGAGTTCGCGAAGAAAATTGATAAAACGATTTTCCCGGGAATTCAAGGTGGCCCATTAATGCACGTAATTGCAGCTAAAGCTGTGGCGTTTGGTGAAGCTCAAAAACCAGAGTTTAAAGATTACCAAGCACAAGTAATTGCTAATGCTAAAGCATTAGCAGACAGTCTAACTGCAGAAGGAATCCGTATCGTTTCTGGTGGTACAGATAACCATGTTATGCTACTAGACGTATCTGCTCTTGAGCTAACTGGTAAAGTAGCAGAACATGTACTTGACGAGGTTGGAATTACAGTCAATAAAAATACAATTCCATTTGATACAGCAAGTCCGTTCATCACCTCAGGTGTTCGCATCGGTACACCAGCTGTTACATCTCGTGGATTTAAAGAAGCAGAAATGAAAGAAATCGCATCTATCATTGCAAAACTATTAAAAAATACTGAGGATGCAGAAGTCCTAAAAGAAGCAAAAGAGAGAGTTGCAACATTAACAAGCAACTTCCCATTATACGAATAAATAAATAGTATTAAAGCCGGCTACTTCACTACAGTAGCTGGCTTTTTTTGTGTACTGATATTGCCGGTAAACGTTATGAAGAATCTAGGGGAGAACCACCTGAACAATCAGGTAAGTCACCAGAATAACTGAAGAAACCGAGTAATCGACAATTTATTCATTTTTTTCCTAATTTCCTTACTAATTATAGTAAGTCTGAATCTATAAGGAGAGATTATATAGCAACATGATCATTTACTTGCGGTGTCGTGTTGTTTACTTACGCTGATTAGGAGTTTACTTGCTCTCCTCTAGCTGGTACTAGCTTTCCTTATTCAAATACTTGCTCGCGAAGAGGTTTTATTTGCAAAATGGAAATTTATTACAAAAATAATTCTATTCTCTATGCTCTTAAATCCCACCGTGACTAGATTTGCGTCAGCACAAACCGATTAGGAAGTGTCAAGCGGATATTTTACTGCAAAAGAACCATTTACTTGCGGTGTCGTGTTGTTTACTTGCGCTGATTAGGAGTATACTTGCCCTCCTCTACCAGTTACTTGCTTTCCTTATTCAAATACTTGCTCTCGAAGAAGTATTACTTGCGAAACGGAAATTTATTACAAAGGTAGCTCTATTCTCTGAGCTCTTTAATCCTACCATAACTTTTGGCAGCGGATATCCGATTAGGAACTGCCAATAAGAAGAAATTTTACTGCGAGATAATAATTTATTGTCGTGCTGTGTTGTTTACTTGCTCTCAATAGAAATTTACTTGAGAACCCTTTCCAAACCACCATTAACCTCTATCTACAAACAAAATACTCATATTTATAGATAGTTATTTCCATTAGAAGAGAGGCACTAGAATTTGAGCAGCGCATAGTCATGAAGAAAATATTACTAAGACCTTTAACTTACTCTCAATAGTGGTTTACAAACATCTAGACTTGGAGAAAATAGACGCAATATTAAAAACGTGGGATTACTGTTTGTATCTCACGTTTTTTGGTATAATTAATAGAATTTAAATAAAATCGAAGGAGATGCTGCTGTATGCCAAAAGTATTTGTATTTGATCACCCTCTTATCCAACACAAACTTACATATATTCGCGATGTAAAAACAGGTACAAAAGAGTTTCGTGAATTAGTGGATGAGGTTGCTACACTCATGGCGTTTGAAATTACGCGAGAAATGCCATTGGAGGAAACAGAAGTAGAAACTCCAGTTCAACTTACAAAATCTAAAGTGCTTGCAGGGAAAAAATTAGGGATAGTTCCTATATTACGTGCTGGAATAGGAATGGTCGATGGAATTCTTAAGTTAATTCCTGCTGCAAAAGTAGGACATATTGGTCTTTACCGCGATCCAGAAACACTAAAACCGGTGGAATATTACGTGAAGCTTCCTGCAGATGTAGCAGAACGTGATTTTATTTTAGTTGATCCTATGCTTGCTACAGGAGGTTCAGCTATAGAAGCGGTTAACTCTCTTAAAACACGTGGAGCGACTAGCATCAAGTTTATGTGTTTAATCGCAGCACCTGAAGGAGTGGAAGCTCTTCAAAAAGCACATCCAGACGTAGATATTTATATCGCAGCTCTAGATGAAAAACTAAATGATCACGGATATATTGTTCCTGGATTAGGGGATGCCGGTGACCGTTTGTTTGGTACAAAATAATATTGTTTTCAAAAATTATCCAATTGTAGTGAAATTTTTAAATTTGTCAATAAAATGTCGGGAAGATTTACTATTCTAAGTTTTTCTCACTAAGCAATTGACATCATTTTGCCCCTATTGTATGCTTACAAAGGATAATCATGATAGGGGTTTCATGCTTGAAACACTCGTCAGATTAACTTTCTACTAGATTCACAGTTTTTACTTAATAAGGAAAAACTGTGAGGATTCTTTTTACGTCGTACTTAGACGTCCTATTTAAAGGGAAAGCATTGTATTCTGCGATTCTCTCACAGCTTATCGGTTCTAACTCATTCACTGAGATGTGAATGAAAGGGATAATAGAACCACTCCAGTAATACTAGTAATATGTTTTCTTGTAAACTTTACAGTTGCAAGTTAACAGTAGTTGCTACCATTCGAAAATATGATTCAGGAGATTAAAGATCAATGCTAGAAATGCAAAGTATATTTACGAAGCAAAAGAAGTATATGTTCTTTTTGCTTGCAGTTTGTGCGCTAGGTTGGGGTTTAACACCTTATTCGACAATTTTTGCAGGCTTGGCACTTGGTTCTTTATTTGGTTTGTATAATTTCTGGATTCTAGTCCGTAGAATGGAGAAATTTGATCGTGTGCTTGAAAGTGGAAAAGGACGAGCAGGTTTAGGTACAACATTACGATTCGCTTCGGGTGTTGCCGCTGTAGCAATTGCACTTGCCCTTCCAGAGTATTTCCATCTCATCAGTACAGTTATCGGATTAATGATTCCCTATGTTTTACTTGTTGTAGAACGTATTATGTATCTTGTAAAAAATCAGCAATGAGAATGTGAAAGAGAGGTGAATTAATCGTGGAACATGCAAATCCCACATTTGAGTTTCTAGGGATGACAGGGAACTGGTCCAACATATTAATGTTAGCAGTGACTTCACTGATAGTATTTTTGATTGCCTTTTTATCAACTAGAAACTTAAAGATGAAGCCCACTGGTATGCAAAACTTCATGGAGTGGATAATGGACTTCGTGAAAGGGATCATTAAAAGTAACTTTGACTGGCAAACTGGCGGACGTTTCCATGTTCTTGGAATAACGTTTCTTATGTTTATCGCAGTAGCGAACGTATTAGGGCTTCCATTCTCCATTTCATATGATGGAGTTCTATGGTGGAAATCCCCAACGGCAGATCCAACAGTTACTATGACGCTAGCAGTAATGGTTATCATTTTAACGCACTATTATGGAATAAAGATGAAAGGTATGAAGGGCTACGCAGTAGATACATACTTAAAGCCAATGCCGTTTTTATTCCCATTAAAAATTATCGAGGAATTCGCAAATACGTTGACACTCGGTCTTCGTCTTTACGGTAATATCTATGCAGGTGAAGTTCTTTTAGGACTAATCGCAGGTTTAGCAACAGGCTATGGTGCTTTAGGTTTTGTTGGTGCAATTATCCCAGCAATGGCATGGCAAGGTTTCTCACTATTTATAGGCGGAATCCAAGCATTCATTTTCGTTATGTTAACAATGGTTTATATGTCACATAAAGTGTCAGCAGACCATTAATATAACTGTTTAGATTCTTAAGCAGAAAAAAATAAAAACAACATTCCAAGGAGGAAATTACACAATGGTAGGTTCAGTTGGTCTTTTAGCAGCAGCTATAGCAGTAGGTTTAGGAGCACTTGGTGCAGGTATTGGTAACGGTTTAATCGTTTCAAAAACAGTAGAAGGTATCGCTCGTCAACCAGAAGCACGTGGAGCTTTACAAACAGTTATGTTCATCGGGGTAGCATTAGTTGAGGCGATTCCAATTATCGGAGTAGTTATCGCGTTCATCGTATTAAACAAATAATAAGTAAAAGCAAGTCTTAATGGCGGGTCCTAATCCGCCATTCTCTTTATGAGTAACAAAACATATGAACTAGAAAACAATGATCACTATTTAAATAATAGAAGCAAGATCTCTTATTAGCGTTTGAAAGGAGTGAAACAATCGTGTCTTTTGATTACCTTGTACTTGGTGCTGGTGGCCATGGCGATGGGTTGAATACTTTGGATATTTTTGCAACATTATTCTTCTTCATCTTACTTATGGTTCTATTGAAGAAAGTAGCTTGGGGTCCACTTATGGGGATTATGACTCAACGTGAAGAGTTAATCGCAAGTGAAATCGCAGCAGCTGAAAATAGTCGCCAAGAATCACAGCGTTTACTGGAAGAACAACGTGACTTACTTAAAGAAGCACGTACGGAAGCTTTAGCGATTGTAGAAAATGCGAAAAAGCAAGGCGATGCATCTCGTGAGGAAATTATCACAACTGCTCGTACTGAAGCTATCCGTTTGAAAGAATCTGCTATCCGTGAAATTGATACAGAAAAAGAAAGAGCGATTGCAGCAGTACGTGAAGAAGTCGTTTCACTTTCAGTACTTGCAGCGTCGAAAGTTCTTGAAAAAGAAGTTTCGGAAGAAGATAATCGTGCGCTAATCGAGGCAACGATTGCGAAGGCAGGCGAGGTTAATTGAGTAATTCAACTGTAGCTAAGCGTTATGCAATCTCTTTGTTCGAGTTAGCAACAAAAAAGAATGAAGTACAAGCAGTCGAAAATGATTTACGTGAACTTAAAGTTGTTTGGAATGGTAACAAAGATGTGAAAACTTTATTCACTTCTCCAAAGTTATCTCTAGACAAGAAAAAAGAGTTGGTACGTCAAATTTTTGCTAATGCGAACCCTATTGTTATCAATACACTTTTAGTGCTAATTGATAAGAAGAGATTAGCAGAAGTATCCGACATTATTTCTGAATTTATGATTCTTTCGAATGAAGCACAAGGTATTGCTGAAGCGAAAGTATATACTACACGTGCACTTACAGAAGAAGAACGTGCAAACGTATCATCTGCATTTGCTAAAAACGTAGGTAAACAATCTTTAAATATTCAAAACATTGTAGATCCATCAATTATAGGTGGAATGCGTGTTCAAATCGGAAACCGCATTTACGATAGCACTCTAAGTACTAAATTAGATCGCTTAAAACGTAACTTGATCGGTTAATATTATGAATTATGAGAGGTGACATACATGAGCATCAAAGCTGAAGAAATCAGTGTCTTGATTAAGCAGCAGATTGAGAATTACGAATCTGAGATGAAAGTTAGCGACGTTGGTACGGTAATCACGATTGGTGACGGTATCGCGCGTGCTCATGGCCTCGACAATGTCATGGCTGGAGAGCTTTTAGAATTCTCAACTGGTGTTTTAGGTATGGCGCAAAACTTGGAAGCCAACAACGTTGGTATCGTTATCCTTGGACCATACTCGGACATCAAAGAAGGCGATGAAGTACGTCGAACAGGCCGTATTATGGAAGTTCCAGTTGGTAAAGAATTGATTGGCCGCGTTGTCAATCCACTTGGCCAACCAGTTGACGGACTAGGTCCTATAGCAACTACAAAATCTCGTCCAATCGAAAGTCCTGCACAAGGGGTTATGGCACGTAAATCTGTACATGAGCCACTTCAAACAGGTATTAAAGCGATTGATGCACTTGTACCAATCGGACGTGGCCAACGTGAGTTAATCATCGGTGACCGTCAAACTGGTAAAACATCAGTTGCAATCGATACTATTCTTAACCAAGCAGACCAAGATATGATTTGTATCTACGTTGCTATTGGTCAAAAAGAATCGACTGTACGTAATGTAGTAGAAACACTTCGTAAAAAAGGTGCTTTAGATTACACAATCGTTGTAACTGCATCTGCATCACAACCAGCTCCATTACTTTACCTAGCTCCTTACGCTGGTGTAACAATGGCAGAAGAATTTATGTTCGAAGGTAAGCATGTATTGATCGTGTATGATGATTTATCTAAACAAGCAGCTGCATACCGTGAACTTTCATTACTTCTACGTCGTCCTCCAGGCCGTGAAGCATATCCAGGGGATGTATTCTACTTACACAGCCGTTTACTTGAGCGCGCTGCGAAGTTAAATGAAACACTTGGTGCAGGTTCAATCACTGCATTACCATTCGTTGAAACGCAAGCTGGAGATATCTCTGCTTACATTCCAACAAACGTAATTTCAATTACAGATGGTCAAATCTTCTTACAATCTGATTTATTCTTCTCGGGTGTACGTCCAGCGATTAATGCCGGATTATCCGTATCTCGTGTAGGTGGATCAGCACAAATTAAAGCAATGAAAAAAGTTGCGGGTACACTACGTCTTGACTTAGCTGCATACCGTGAACTTGAAGCATTCTCTCAATTTGGATCAGATCTTGACGCTGCAACACAAGCTAAACTTAACCGTGGTGTGCGTACAGTAGAAGTATTAAAACAAGACTTGAACAGCCCGATTAAAGTGGAAAAACAAGTAATGATTTTATATGCTCTAACACGTGGCCATTTAGACGATATTCCAGTGAAAGATATTACTCGTTTTGAAGCAGAACTTGGAAGCTGGTTAGATTCAAACCACACAAATGTTTTAGATCATATTCGCACGACTAAAGACCTTCCTTCAGATGAAGATTTGAGCAATGCAATTTCTGCATTCAAAAAAACTTTCGCTATATCTGAATAATTCCTTTGTCTAAGTGAAAAAAACAATAAGGTGGTGAAATACCAGTGGCATCATTACGCGACATTAAAAGTAAAATTACGTCAACAAAGAAAACAAGTCAGATAACAAAAGCTATGCAAATGGTTTCTGCTTCTAAATTGAACCGTGCGGAGGAAAATGCGAAAGCATATGTTCCCTACATGTCGAAAATTCAAGAAGTAGTTGGTGCAATTGCATCAGGTACTAGTGATAGTGGACATCCAATGTTAACTTCTCGTCCTGTTAAAAAGACTGCATATCTTGTCATCACAGCTGATCGTGGTTTGGCTGGCGCATATAACAGTAATGTTATTCGTGCTGTAGCTAATGCAATAGCTGAAAGACATTCTTCAAAAGAAGAGTATGTAATCTTCGCAATTGGTCGTATGGGACGTGATTTCTTCCTAAAGCGTGGTTCTAACGTAATTGGGGAAGTAGTCGGCTTACCAGACCAACCTGCTTTTGCTGATATCAAAGAAGTTGCGCACAAAGCTGTTGGTATGTTCACGGATGGTACATATGATGAACTTTATATGTACTATAACCACTTTGTCAGTGCTATCTCCAGTGAAGTAACGGAGAAAAAGGTACTGCCACTTACGGATATTGCAGTAGAAACAGGCACAACTGCTTCTTATGAATTTGAGCCTTCACCTGAAGCAATTCTAGAAGTATTACTTCCACAGTATGCGGAAAGCCTGATTTTCGGTGCATTACTCGATGGTAAAGCCAGTGAGCATGCTTCTCGTATGTCTGCGATGAAATCCGCGACAGACAATGCAGCTGATTTGATCAGCAATTTAACATTAGTATACAACCGAGCACGTCAAGCAGCAATTACGCAAGAAATTACGGAAATTGTCGGCGGCGCAGCGGCATTAGAATAGTTTTAGATAGAAAGTAAGACAGGAGGGAACAGTAGTGAACAAAGGACAAGTACTACAAGTAATGGGTCCAGTTGTTGACGTTAAGTTTGACAACGGCCATTTACCAGCTATCTATAATGCACTAACTGTAGCGATTGAACGTCCAAACGAAGCGCCTACAACTTTAACATTAGAAGTAGCGTTACACTTAGGAGATGACTCAGTTCGTACTATTGCAATGTCATCTACGGACGGCCTTAAGCGTGGTACAGAGGTATTTGATGCTGGTACAGCAATTTCTGTTCCAGTTGGTGATGTAACTTTAGGACGTGTTTTCAACGTACTTGGTGAAGTTATTGACTTAGGGGAAGAAGTACCAGTTGGAGAACGTCGTGATCCAATTCACCGTCAAGCTCCAACATTTGAAAACCTATCTACAGAAGTTGAAATTCTTGAAACAGGTATTAAAGTAGTAGATCTATTAGCTCCTTATATTAAAGGTGGTAAAATCGGTCTATTCGGTGGTGCCGGTGTAGGTAAAACAGTTCTTATTCAAGAACTTATTAATAACATTGCTCAAGAGCATGGCGGTATTTCTGTATTCGCTGGTGTTGGAGAGCGTACGCGTGAAGGAAATGACTTATTCCATGAGATGAGTGATTCAGGCGTTATTAAGAAAACAGCAATGGTATTCGGTCAAATGAATGAACCACCTGGCGCACGTATGCGTGTTGCTTTAACTGGTCTTACAATGGCAGAATATTTCCGTGATGAGCAAGGTGCAGACGTACTTCTATTCATCGACAATATCTTCCGTTTCACGCAAGCAGGTTCTGAGGTTTCAGCACTTTTAGGTCGTATGCCTTCAGCTGCTGGTTACCAACCAACACTTGCAACTGAAATGGGTCAATTACAAGAGCGTATCACGTCAACAAACACTGGTTCAGTTACATCTATCCAAGCGATTTATGTACCAGCCGATGACTATACGGATCCAGCTCCAGCAACAACATTCGCTCACTTAGATGCGACTACAAACTTAGAACGTAAATTATCTGAGATGGGTATTTATCCAGCGGTTGATCCTTTAGCTTCTTCTTCACGTGCGCTTTCTCCGGAAATCGTAGGTCAAGAGCATTATGATGTAGCACGTCAAGTGCAATATACGTTACAACGCTACAGAGAGCTTCAAGATATTATCGCAATCTTAGGTATGGATGAATTAGGAGATGAAGACAAGCTAGTAGTTAACCGTGCTCGTCGTATTCAGTTCTACCTATCTCAAAACTTCCATGTTGCAGAACAATTTACAGGTCAAAAAGGTTCATACGTTCCAGTTAAAGAAACTGTAGAAGGATTCAAACAAATTCTTGATGGAAAATATGACCATTTACCAGAAGATGCATTCCGTTTAGTTGGACGCATTGAAGAAGTTGTAGAAAAAGCGAAAAGCATGGGCGTAGAAGTATAATAAATCGGACCAGGAGGTAAAAATATGAAGACACTTACAGTCAATATTGTCACTCCCGACGGCCCGGTATACGATTCTGAAGTAGACATGATTATCGCGAAAACAGCATCTGGTGAAATCGGTATTTTACCTGGCCATATTCCAATGGTTGCACCACTTGTAGCAGGTGCAATAAAATTGAAAAAAGAGGCAAAAACAGAGTACGTAGCAGTAAGCAGTGGTTTTGTGGAAGTTCGACCTGAAAAGGTGTCGATCTTAGCAACATCAGCTGAGGTTGCTTCAAGTATCGATTTAGCTCGTGCTAAAGAAGCGATGAAACGTGCTGAAGAACGTCTTCAAGGTAAATCAGACTCGGTTGACTTCAACCGCGCTGAGCTTGCCTTGAAACGTGCGATGAATCGTATCAACGTTCATGAGGGTAATATTTAAGCTTATTTCTTTTTATAGGATAATCTTAATGCCTCTGGCGAAGCGACAGAATTTGAAAGGCAATTTATCGTGTTAGTACGAAAGTGGCTTGGAGGATAATTGGTCTATGGAAATGTATATGACATAGGCTAATATCCTTGCACAACTCTTAGCTAAATGCCTAGGCGAATTTGATTTAAATGAAGCGGGCAGAATTAAATTCTGTCTGCTTTTTTTACTATTGCCTAAAATAGGAGGATTATCATGGGATTATTAAATAGTGAACAAGCACTAATTGCTATACTTGCCAATATCTTTTTTATTGGAATATCTTTCTATGCGTTACAGGCACTAATGATGGACAAAATAATAAAGAAAAATCGTGTATTTCAAGCACAACTATTTTATATTTTAACTAGTATTATGATTGGCTCAATAGTTGCAAACTTTTTCTTGAATTTAACGAGTTGGTCAAACCAATTGCCATTCTTATTCGAGTGAGAAGATCCTATATGCTCATGCAAATTATGGAAAAGTTTGTATGAGCATGTAGAATCTTCACGTATTTCCTGGGAAATTTTTTATTTAAACAGGTTTACCTGCATATGCTAGGGGTATTTTAAAATTATCTACACGAAAAGACTGGGTAATACGTATAATAGAACAAGAAAAATTATGGAAAAGGTCAAAAATAGTGTTTTAGATGCTTGTATATAGTCTAATTACATTGTATGATGAATATTGTTTTGAATACCTAAAATTGACATCATACATATTCTTTTATATAAAGCAAATGGATAATGAACGCGGAGGGAAAGTAGTGGACAAAATCGTTGTAAAAGGTGGCCAAACGTTAAACGGGAAAGTACGAGTAGAAGGTGCGAAAAATGCAGTCCTACCAGTATTAGCTGCAGCTCTACTTGCGACTAAAGGCAAAAACGTTATTAAAGATGTACCAACACTTGCAGATGTTTTGACAATAAATGAAGTATTGAAAAGTTTAAATACAGAAGTCAGTTATAATCCAGAAAAGAATGAAGTTATCATTGATTCACAAAAGAAATTATCAAGTGAAGCCCAATTCGAGTATGTGCGTAAAATGCGTGCATCTATACTTGTTATGGGTCCTATTTTAGCGAGAAATGGATTTGCTCGAGTAGCACTTCCTGGAGGTTGTGCAATAGGCTCACGTCCTATTGATCAGCATTTAAAAGGTTTCGAAGCAATGGGTGCAGTAATATCCTTTGGACATGGATTTGTTGAGGCAACTACAAACGGACGACTTAAGGGAGCCAAAATTTATTTAGACGTTCCAAGCGTAGGCGCAACAGAGAACATTATGACTGCTGCAGCATTAGCAGATGGTACAACAATTATTGAAAATGCAGCAAAAGAACCTGAAATTGTCGATTTAGCTAACTTTATCAACGAAATGGGTGGAATGGTAAAAGGTGCAGGAACCGACACAATTCGTATTGAAGGTGTGGAAGAACTACACGGCACAGAACACCATATCATACCAGATCGTATCGAAGCTGGAACATTCATGGTTGCTGCAGCAATAACAAAAGGTAATGTACTCATTGAAAATGCAGTACCTGAACATATGACAGCACTTATATCTAAAATGCAAGAAATGGGCATTGAAATTACCGAAGAGGAACAAGGTCTTCGTGTTCGCTCTGAAGGAAATCTAAAATCTGTGGACATTAAAACGATGCCGCATCCAGGTTTCCCAACAGACATGCAATCCCAGATGATGGCATTGATGATGACTGCTCACGGAACAGGAATCATAACGGAAACAGTTTTCGAAAATCGCTTCATGCATGTGGAAGAATTCCGCAGAATGAATGGTAACATGAAAATCGAAGGACGTTCGGTCATTATGGAGTCCCCATCCGATTTACAAGGTGCAGAAGTTGCAGCGACAGACCTTAGAGCGGCAGCAGCACTTATCATAGCTGGTTTAGTTGCAGAAGGAATCACACGCGTTACAGAGCTTTATCACCTAGATAGAGGATATGTCGATTTTGACAAAAAATTAGCAGCTTTAGGCGCTGATATTGAACGCATCGGTAGCGAAACTGCTGAGAAAAAAGTTCAATTGGTTTAATACTATATGTAAAGCACTACGCATGTATACATGTGTAGTGCTTTTTTCATTTTCCACAAATTGCAATTTTTGTCGAAATTAGCCGCTCCGCAAGTAAATGGACCATAAGAGCAAGTAACTTAGAAAGTAGAGCAAGTAAAAGTCCGATAAACGCAAGTAAACTAAATACGAGAGCAAGTAAATGATTAGGAAGATGTGATCTCACCTTATATATATTTCAAACAGATGGGCGATGTCCACATATCCAATGGTTAACTTCAAATTGACATTCTAAATGGATAAATTTTACGTTTCGCAAGTAAATCAAGATTGAAAGCAAGTAAACGAACGAGGAGGGCAAGTAACTTATAACAAACAGCAAGTATGTTCCTATGGAGCGCAAGTAAAGCACATTCGAAAGCAAGTAAACGTTTCTCACTCTTAAATTAGACATCGTTTTTTATCTCTCTGAGTACTTACCTTATAAATAGTTTATCTCCTAAATAAAATCATGAGCCCGTCCAAACGAGCATATAGTATCTCTATGAAACAAAACATACTCTTTATAATCTTATGCGTAGCCCTCTTGTTTTTACCGTTTTTATTAATAAAAGAAAAAACAACACAAGAAGAAACGGTGCCAGCGCCAACATCGGAACTCGAAATTGCTTGTCCAATACTAATCGAAGTGAAAGGGGTTAAGGAGAAGATTCCATTAGAAACTTATGTTCTTGGAGTGGTGGCAGCTGAAATGCCGGTTACGTTTCATGAAGAGGCATTGAAGGCACAATCTATAGCAGCAAGGACATATGTATTAAGAGATACGAATTACGGTCAAAAACCAATAGATAAAACAGTATTAAAACAAGTTTATGTTGGTGAGAAAGATCGGAAAAAGAAGTGGGGGGATTCCTTCGCTCAATATGAGGACAAACTTAAAAAGGTGATTGACGCGACAGAAGGGGAAATTATCGTCTACAAAGATCAACTAATCACAGCGATGTTCTTTTCTTCCAGCAACGGTCAAACGGAAAGTGCGGAAAATTATAGTGGGAATGTGATTCCTTACTTAGTATCTGTGCCAAGTAAATCGGAGGAAATGTATGCTCCAAATAGGACAAAGCGATTTGAATTCACACATGGGGAATGGTCGAAAGCATTTAATATGAAATGGAATTCAAACATACCTAAAACTATCAAAGTACTAAAGACAGATACGAACCGAGTAGAATCGGTTGAAATGAATGGAAAATCGTGGACAGGCCGAGAAGTTCGAACACTCTTGGGTCTACCCTCTACTGATTTCACCATAACGTTTCAATCTGATAAAGTAGTAGTAGATACAGTAGGATATGGCCATGGGGTAGGGATGAGTCAGTATGGTGCCGAGGTACTCGCCAACGAATCTGTACTGGCTGCGGACATTTTACTTCATTACTATAAAGGTACAGAAATAAAAAAATTCTCACCATGTTTAAAATCTCCTTGATTTGCAAACAATGCAAATAGAGGTGATGAAAATGAGAGAAGAACAAAAGAACAATACTTCTCAGAAGAAGAACAATAACCCGAAAAAGCCATGGTTTTGGCCACTAATTTATGCCGGATTTTCGGTAGCTTTTGTAGGTATGATTTGGGGCTACAATGTGTATGTCAGTGATGATTCTGTCAAGGATTCAGAATGGACAGATGCAAGTAAGGACCCCGATTCAGTAACGATTGAAACCAATGCCCAAGCAGAATCGATGAAATACCCTTTTAAAGAGACTCTGCTAGATAGTGTTGAAATCGTACAGCATTATTACGATATGGAAGCAGATGAGTCGACTCGTGAAAAGTCGATACTCGTATTCGATCATAGTTATGTGATGAATACTGGTGTATCTCTATCTATGAATAGTGAGCCATTTGAAGTAGTTGCTGCAATGAGTGGAAAAGTAGAGGAAGTCAATTTAGATCCATTTGTTGGGGATGAAATCGTCTTGTCACATGCAAATGGTATGGTAACTAAATATCGCTCTGTCACTGGTATTCTAGTAAAAGCTGGAGACGTTGTAGAACAAGGTGATTCGCTTGCAACGGCAACAGAAAATGAATGGAACCCGACTGCTGGTGTTCATTTACAGTTTGAAGTACTACAAGATGGTGTTTTAGTAAATCCAGAGACCTTACTAGCATTTTGATTCATAATAGCTAAGACGTATGCATAAATTGATGGAAAGTGTTCCTTTACTAACGAAAGGAAGAGTTAGTGCACGAAACGATTCGTCATAGATGCATACGTTTAGGTGAGATGGTCATTGAGACCAAAAAAACTGTCCGTGCTATCGCAAGCACAACCGGTCATTCCAAAAGCACTGTGCACAAGGATTTGACGGAAAGACTCCACTTAGTAGATCCGCTTCTGGCAAAAGAAGTAAAAGAAATTTTAGCGTATCATAAATCGGTCAGGCATTTACGAGGTGGAGAAGCGACGAAAAGAAAGTGGAAAACGAAAAAAGAAGATAGAAGAGGTCGTGATTAGTAATTGATCACGGCTTTTTCTTATTCATTAGCAAATATTTAGTTGCACAATTACTAGTAGTTTAGACACGAATTACATACCATTTTTTCTCAAATATTATTGCTAAATAAAGTGTAATTCAATTAAAACTATGATAAAATATAAAGTTAGAGACGTATCGATTAATATACATAATGTGTTTAGCTGGGAAGGAGAAACAACAGTAATGTTTGCAAAGGATATTGGAATTGATTTAGGTACAGCAAATGTTTTGATACATGTAAAAGGAAAAGGGATAGTTTTAAACGAACCCTCTGTCGTTGCTATAGATAGAAGTACAAAAAAGCTACTTGCGGTTGGTGAAGAAGCTAGAAAAATGGTCGGGAGAACTCCAGGAAATATCATAGCAATTCGACCACTAAAAGATGGTGTTATTGCTGATTTTGACGTGACGGAAGCAATGCTAAAGCATTTTATCAATAAATTAAATGTTAAAGGATTTTTATCAAAACCTCGCATTTTAATCTGCTGTCCTACAAATATTACTAGTGTAGAGCAAAAAGCAATACGCGAAGCAGCTGAGAAATCTGGTGGGAAAAAAGTCTATCTAGAAGAAGAGCCAAAAGTAGCCGCAATTGGAGCAGGGATGGATATTTTCCAACCAAGTGGTAACATGGTTGTCGATATCGGTGGGGGTACAACAGATGTTGCAGTACTTTCCATGGGCGATATTGTAACAAGTGAATCGATTAAAATTGCAGGAGATGTTTTTGATAATGACATTCTTCAGTACATTAAAAAAGAGTACAAGCTTTTAATCGGGGAACGTACTGCTGAAAATATTAAAATTTCAATAGGAACCGTTTTTCCTGATAGTCGTCACGAGGAGATGGACATTCGTGGACGTGATATGGTGACAGGCCTTCCTAGAACGATAACTATTAAATCTGATGAAATAGAAAAAGCCTTGAAAGAATCCGTTACGGGTATTGTACAGGCTGCAAAGAATGTGTTAGAAAAGACACCGCCTGAGTTGTCCGCAGATATTATTGATCGCGGAGTTATTATAACAGGGGGGGGAGCACTTTTACATGGTATGGATCATTTATTGATGGAAGAGTTAAAAGTACCGGTATTTGTAGCTGAAAACCCAATGGATTGTGTCGCAATAGGAACTGGGATTATGTTAGATAATATTGACAAAATATCAAGAAGATAAATGCGAAGTGTCTACGGAGTGCAAAAAAATACCCGTATACTAAGTTTGCATTAAACTGAAGTGGAGGCTCTCTTATGTTTCGCGGATTTAATACAGTTGCATCAGGAATGATTGCACAACAGCGTAGAACAGAACTTTTAACAAACAATATGGCTAATGCAAACACACCGGGATTCAAGGCAGATCAATCTACGATTCGCTCGTTCCCAGATATGCTAATGTCCAGACTAGGACCTACTCAAATTCCTACAAAAGATCCTATTACCGGGAAATATATTTCTGAAGTTGGTGCAATTAGTACGGGTGTATACATGCAAGAAACAATGGCATTAATGACACAAGGACAACTCCTGCAAACAGATTTAAATACAGATATTGCATTAATCGATGGTTCATTACCAGTTGATGAAGAAACTGGGCAAACAGGAGCAGTATTTTACCGTTTGCAGCATCCCACTGAAGGGGAAGCATATACCCGAAATGCAAATTTTACGTTAGACGGTGAAGGATATTTAACTAATCCCCAAGGTCTGTATGTATTGGATTCCGAGGGACAAACGATTCAGCTACAAAATGATGATTTCCAAGTAGACTCAAGTGGTCAGATTTTTGTTGACAATGCTTTAGTAACTCGAATTGGTGTATCATTTTCTACGCAACCTAATAGACTCGTAAAGCAGGATAACGGTTTATTCCAAACAGTAGACGGAACTGACCTACCATCTGCTTATGGTTTAGATAATGTTACTTTTTCGATGCAACAGGGATATATCGAAGGTTCAAATGTGGACACTGCTAGAACAATGACAGATATGTTAACGGCTTATCGTGCATTTGAAGCAAACCAAAAAGTACTGCAAGCATACGATAGAAGTATGGAGAAAGCTGTTAACGAAGTGGGCCGTGTGAATTAAATATAGCTATTTCAATCTTTAACAACGAAAAGAGGTAGGCTTAAATGCTACGCACGATGATTACAGCGACAAATACAATGTCGCAACTACAAAGCCAAATAGATATTATAGGGAATAATCTTTCCAATACTGGTACACATGGCTACAAAGCTAAAGATGCTAAATTCCAAGAATTATTATACCAACAATTTAATAATGATAAATTAGATAGAGTAGAACGAGATTCTCCTACAGGAATTCGTTATGGCGTTGGTGCAGCACTTGCACAAACACAAATGAACTGGAAGCAAGGTAGTCTCCAATCTACAGACCGCGATTTAGACTTTGCTTTTCAAGAGCCAAAGCAATATTTTAACGTGCTTATGCCAGATGGCGTAGATGGTCAGCAGACAGCCTATACTCGTCAAGGTGCCTTTTATGTATCACCAATGGAAAATGGAGAGCTTATGTTAGTGAACGGTGATGGTTATCCAGTCGCAAATTCAGATGGACAAGTAATTACCATTCCTGATGGTGTTAAGGATTTCTCTGTAAATGAAACAGGAATTCTTACAGCAACTTATCCAGATGGTACTACACAACAACGTGAATTAGCAGTTTCTGTACTTCAAAAGCCGAATGCAATGGAGCATTTATCTGCAACATATATTGCCATGCCTGATAACCTAGAAGAATTAGGTTTAAATGCAGAAGATATTATGACAGATCTTTTAGGTGCAGATCGTGGAGAAATAGCTATGGCAAATCGTATGTTAGAGTTGTCAAATGTGGATACATCTAAAGAGATGACGGATCTTATGACAGCGCAACGTTCTTATCAGTTCAATGCCCGTTCCATTACAATTGCGGACCAAATGCTGGGTCTTATTAATGGCATTAGATAATTATTTGTGTAAGGAGTTGTGTTTATGACAGAAGAAAGTAAAATTTCTGCTAGACAACAGCGAAGATTAGAAAAGAAACAAGAAAAGGTACATGAACAAGCAACATCAACTGGAACAACCAAATGGGTCCAGATCCGCATGTTCCCAATATGGTTGCGTATACTACTGGTAATTCTATTTATTGCTGGAGCAGCTATGGCAGGTCTAATGATTGGCTATGGCGTACTAGGTGATGGTGAACCAATGGACGCATTAAAATGGGATACTTACCAGCATATGATTGATATTAAAGATGGCAAATAATAATGATCTTTTGGAGGATGATTCCATGTTAACAACAGAGCAAGTTCAAGCAATTTTACCTCACCGTTATCCATTTCTTATGATAGATAAAATTCTAGAAATTGAAGAAGGAAAGCGTGCGGTAGGATTAAAAAATGTAACGATTAACGAAGATTTCTTCAATGGTCATTTTCCAGGATATCCAGTAATGCCAGGAGTACTGATTGTAGAGGCTCTTGCTCAGGTAGGAGCAGTGGCTGTTCTTCAAATTCCAGAAAATAAAGGAAGACTTGCTTTCTTTACTGGAATTGATAATTGTCGTTTTAAACGACAAGTGAAGCCAGGAGACCAATTAAAACTAGAAGTTGAATTGACAAAACTTCGCGGAGCTATGGGAAAAGGCCACGGAATCGCAACAGTAGATGGAGAATTAGTTTGTGAGGCAGATATATTATTTGCCTTAGGTCCAATAGTCAATAACGACTAATAGTAGTTTTTCACATTTTTTTCAACTTATACTCTATATTATATCTTGCAAAAACAGGCATAAATGCCATAGGATAGTTCCTTTTTTCTTGGATAACCTATCGTAAGTCACAAAAAAGTGATGACGATATCTAAGAAAGGAGGAATTTTTTTATGTGGAAAAAAGCCGTTCCTGCTGTAGCTTTATGCTCTTTTTTATTAGTTGGGTGTAATAATACAGATGATGCCATCCCTGACAACAATGAAACTCCAATGGAGGATGTGCGAAACGATGTAAATACACAATCGCCAACCACAGATAACGGAATGAATGATGGTGGGAATGGGACCTTAGACAATGGAACCATGAACGATGGAACAAACAATAACGGAATGAATAACGGTTCAATTGAAGGTCAACCAGGTATCAATGATAATGTTGATGGTGGGAATGGTACTGGCGGTGCTGGATCAGGTACAGGAGATGGAAATGTACCAAATGCAGACGGTAAATGGATTAAGGAACCAAGCACTGAACACGATGATGACGAAATGACAAACGATAAAGACAATAATTTATAGTAATTGAAAAAGATGCTGGCTCCTAAAATTAGGGTCAGCATCTTTTTTCGTTCTATAATTTATAATGTTGGTGATGGAACTTCACTAACTATTTTAAATAGAAAACAAGTGAAGCTCCCCGTAGAACTAAAGTCGTCGAAAACCATCATCTTGGAGGGAACCCACTTGTCAATTACTAAAGATATTAGAATGCTCATTTCAAGACTCAAAATTAAATCACTTTAAAATTCAAGCCAGTTGAATCTGATTTAAGACAACCACACTTAGAAGTAGCTTAGTCTGCATTTTTAGGTTATAAGCTTTCACTCAATTTAAAGTACACTTAAGGTTTCTTGGAGTGAAAGATGGCGACTCCTGTGGGAACAGCGCGTGCTGAAGACCCCACAGGAGCGCGGTTTTCGCGATGAGGAGGCTGAAGCCGTGCCCGCGGAAAGCGCCATCTGTAACGGAAAGAAACAGGGTATTCGATTCACTATAAAAAAAGATTGTTTAGAAAGCCAGTTTCTCTGACATTCTAATCTGCCTTAATATAATTCAATGATCATCAATTCAACATTTAAAATTGTTCACCAACGTTATTTGACAAAGAACCCTTTTTTATTGATGATTTTATTGATCTTTCTTCAAGGCAGGGCGAGTTTTCATATCATTTTCAAATTTAGAAAGTAAATCTTCGCCAGTTAATCCTTCCTCGATTAGTTCTGATAGCAATGATTCAGCGTATTTTCTTCTAACTCGTTTCAATGTACCCCTAAGCAAAACGGAAAGGTGATTGCCAATTTGTTTAACAGAATAGGTTACCACTTCAAAATGAGCCGGTTCGTTTTCTGGATAAGAGATAATAACTTTAACATCATATACCTTATTAGAAGTTTTTAATTCATTAAAATAGTTTTCGTATTTTTGATCAGTGAATAGTTCTAATATCCAGGAACGGCTAGAATTTTCCTGGTTAATCACGATGCCATCCTCTATTGTTATTGGAACTTCTTCATTTTCCGAAATAATACTGACTGATATCATTTTGAATGTTTTCATGCACAAATCCCCTTTGGAAAAGCATTAATTAGTATCCATTATAACATAGTGACTTAGGTGGAAAAAATAATAGGCTAAACTACAAAAATAGCAAATTGAAAAATTAGAAAAGCTGATATAGAAGTAATTTATAAGAAAGTAGATTTCAAGAAATCTATTTTGTACTTTAAAAGGACTTTAAAATTGAATTGTGAGCTTTTGCCAACAATTTAAACTGCCAGTATGATAGGGCTAACTTTAGAAAAGGAGGTGACAGATTGAACACTGTTTCGATAATCGGACGTATGACGAAATCTCCACAACTAAAGCATTTGTTAGAAGGGAGGACGCAAACTAGTTTCGTAGTTGCGGTGAATAAAAGCTATAAAAGTGATGAAGCGGACTTTGTGTTATGTACGATTTGGGGGAAGCTCGCTGAAACAACCGTCAAGTATTGTGGTAAAGGGTCTCTTGTAGGGATAACAGGTAGGCTTAATACAAGATCGTATGAGAAGGCAGAGGGAGAGAGGGTATTCGTTACAGAAATAGTTGTGGAGGACATCCGATTTTTAGCAACAAAGAAACGAGATGAAGAACTATCAGTACAACAGACAAATAAGAATAATGAGAGTGATTTTGAATTTCCAGTAACACCACCAAACCAACTACCAGTTTAATGATTGATAAGGCCGCAATCTTATTCAATGATTATCAAAAGAGTTAACCCTGACCGAAATTTTCTTGGTCAGGGTTTTAATAAAACTATTAGAGAGACAGTGTAAGCAACTCTTTTATGTCATTATCCGACATTTCAGTGATCCATTGACTAGAATGTATTAACTCTTCCGATAGCGACTGTTTTTCAACTAAGAGTTTATCAATCTTTTCTTCAATCGTTCCGATCGTAATGAACTTATGGACATGAACAAAGTTTGTTTGTCCGATACGATATGCACGATCGGTTGCTTGGTTTTCTACTGCAGGATTCCACCACCGGTCGGCATGGAGCACATGGCTTGCCGCAGTTAAGTTTAGGCCAGTTCCACCAGCCTTTAAAGATAACAGGAATACGGGAAACTCATTTGCTTGGAATGCTTCCACCAAATGATCCCGTTGATTTTTAGGCATGCTACCAGTCAAAAATGGGGCATCTATTTCATATAACTCTGTTAAACAATGCTGTAGTAAATGTCCCATCCCGATATACTGAGTAAAGATTAGACATTGCTCACCACGTGCTGCAATTTCTCCAGCAAGTGTAACAATTTGAGCTAGCTTCTCGGAACGTTCAAGCATATCCTCGGCATCATCAAAGGGCTCTTTTAAATAGAGAGCAGGGTGGTTACAAAGCTGCTTCAGCTTGCTTAGCATTTTCAGAATGAGACCCTTCTTCTCAAAACCAGTCAGTGTGTCAAGCTTACTAACAGTTTCTTGTATAAGTGATTCATACAATGCTGCCTGCTCTGTAGTAAGTGCACAGTACTCTCGTTGTTCCAATTTTTCTGGTAAGTTAAGCTGAAGCTCAGGATCTTGCTTCGTTCTTCTTAATAGGAAAGGCTGAATTTTAAGTCTTAATTTATGTTTCGTTGCGTCAGAATTATCTCGTTCAATAAGTGCTATATAATTTTCTTGGAATTTACGGAACGAACCTAAATAGCCTTTATGAATAAAGTCAAAGATAGACCATAGCTCTGATAATCTATTTTCCACAGGTGTACCAGTTAGCGCAATATGATGCGCACCTGCTAACCTTCGAATAGCACGTGATTGCTTTGTATGCATATTTTTAATGTTCTGTGCTTCATCCAGCGTAATACTAGTCCATACGATTTCAGAAAGCGAATCAACATCTTGCATAGCAGTTCCAAAAGTAGTGAGTACAACATCACATGTCATATCAATTTCTTTTGTTCGAGAAGAACCGTAGTGTGTCTGCACTTTAAGTGAAGGTGCAAACTTTGCTATTTCTTTTTGCCAGTTTCCTAACACGGAAGTAGGACAAATTATCAGCGAAGGTGTTGGCTGCTCAGTATTTTCATGGACATGCAGTAAGTAAGATATCAACTGTACTGTTTTTCCTAACCCCATATCATCTGCAAGGCAAGCTCCAAACTTTTCATTTCTCATGAAGACGAGCCATTCTAATCCTTGTTGCTGGTAAGGGCGTAAAGTCGTCAACAAATTAGGAGAAATCTCCACGGAAGGGAAACCTTTTTTCTCCGAGAGCTGTGTCATAATCGTTTGCAATGATTTCTGCATCTCAAATTCAAATAACGGATCCACATCAGTTTCTTCTTCCTCATCAAGTGCAAGTGCAAGTTCTTCAGGAATTTCGCGAAACAGCAATTCTTTCACAGTCCAATTCTCATCCTCTGATTTTCTTATAAGCTCTCGAACTTCATGCATCCAAGCGGAATCAATACGGAACCATTCATTGCCAGCCTGTATAAAGGAACGATTTTCATTGACCATCTGTTGAAACTCATCGGCTGAAATTTCCTGTCCGTTCAAAGAAAAACTCCAGTTAAATTGTAGTATTTCATTTAGACCTGCAGTAGTTTTATATGAATTGGCCGTTTTAGCGACTGTTTTAACACGCATTTTTGTGTCTTTTACCGCCTTCAGCCAAGCAGGAAGAACAATCTCAAATCCGAGTGCTTGCAGTTTCACTAAGTCATCACGAAGAAACATCCTCACTTCTTCATCAGTTAATGTAGAAGAATAGAATGTTTTTGGATTCGTTTGATCAATTGAAGAAATAAGAGAAAACATTTTCGACTGTGTTTCCTCTATAAAATCACTAAATTCAACCCATTTATCTGGAAGAGCTTTACTAATGGATAATGATTTCTTTCGGTATGCTGGTGTCCAGTATACACTGCTTTTTTTTCCTCGAACTACCGTTTCTAACAACCATGTATCTTCCATAGCTTCTGGTTCTGACAATCTTAGTGCGACTAATAAGCTTGGATGAGTAGCCTGAGATTTGATTGGCCAGCCACCTTGTTGGAAAAACGGTATAAGGGGTTCTATGTCTTCCATAGATAGCCCAGCTTGGAACAGCTTTTGTTTAACAGCATTAACAAGAAGCATTTGCCCACTATCATCTATTGGAGCAGTAACTTTTAGGTCATTTCCTTCTACGTTTATGAAATTCCATAAATCAGGAGTTGCCCAAACTTTTGCTGTATCTTTAAATGTTTCTAACCATTTATTTGAATCTTCATTGACACCGTCAAATAATGTGAATGGATTCATTTTTCTAGAAAAAAGTTCAACTAATTCAACAGGAGAAGCGATAAGTGCATTATCCTCAATTTGAGCATTGAGACCGAAAAAGCTTTCTCGGTGGTTCAAATATAAGGATGGCACCCACTTCTCTGCCGGTATATTTATCGAAACTAATCGAAACTGTCCGTTTTCTAACGGATGAATATTTAAAGAAAATTCTTTTGTAATAGATAAAGGCTGAGTCATAATGGTAGGTTTCCTTTCTCTATTTCTTGTTGCAGTGCACGAAGACGGCGATACTTTTCGCGAACATTTTCGACGTAAGCATTCCAATAGTCAGTGTCATTCGATTTCTTAGCAACTTGTTTCATTTTTTTCCAGATTCGAACAGCTTGTTTGTAGCTATAGCGATTTTTTTCTTGAATGAAACGCATTGCATAGTCATGGTAAAGTGGAAGTAAAACATCTGGAGCCTCTTCTTTAATAATAGATAGGCCACATGTTTCCGCATATTCTATTGAGGAATTAGCCGATTGATGGAGAGCCATCCAATCGTAGTAACGCTTTTCCTTAATGAGTAGGTTCGAATAAGACTGTAGGCCATACAGACCAAATGATTGATATACTTTTTCTAACTCCGTAGGCTGTAATTGAACCATCTCAAATAATAGCTCTAAACGACGAATGAGCATAACACGAGATGGGTTTAGTATTACCTCGTTTAAGTAATAAGAAACATGAGGTAGTAGTTTTCGAGCTAGGTTAGTACCTAATTCTTTTTTGCCAGTCTGAAGTGCCTTTTCACATACTTCTACCCACTCAAGTAGCTGGTTTCCTTCCATTTTTTCCGCAGCTAACAATAGCTCATCGGTCATGGACAAGGTTAAGTAAAAGTATGGTAGCACCATATTTAATGGCATATCATCTTCTATAGTCTCCAGTGCCTCTAAATATTTTACTTCCTTCATTCTTGTATTCTTGTCTGTTACGAGCGCATCCCAAAAGGAAAGATATACTTGCTTTCGATAGTGTACAAGGTTTTCCATATCGAAGTAAAAATGATGAACTCGAACCATTATTTCTTCGTAAAATGGATCTGCTGCGAACATACGAGGCTTCGATGATAGTTGGTTTAAATGATCATTCAGCTCCGCAAGGTATTCGTTTAAAAAATGAAGGACTCGATTTTGCATATTCGACTGAGCAAGAGGTTCAATATATGGCCAGGACTTGATGAGTATAGAAAGTTCCACATACACGTCAAAAATAGGTTGCCACTCGCGTTCAAATGGACGAGACTTCCGAATTTGAGATTTCAAATCATGAATAGCAAATTCAAGTAAATAAAAACTAGTAGGTGGGTAATTAGCAATAAATTTACGGAAAAAGTTTTCAACAATAATATCCCAACTTCTTGGACTACGTTCATCTTTTAGCAAAGACAATTGGACCTGGTCTGCCTGCGAACGCCATTCAGAAATCCAAGTAGACAAAGAATCATTTTGTTGATACAAATAAAAAACAGCTGCCACAATATGTCTACACGGCTTATGTATAGGACATGGGCAGTGAAAGTTATCTTTTGAGATATGATAGTTCACTTCAATATTTGTAACATCGCGTATCGTAAAATCGACCCGATGTTCCTGGGGTAAATAATTAGTAATAGAAACAGCACCGTTACGCACAAAAAAAGCGGCACGACGGACAAGCTCCTCATCGTCCAATAAAGCAGGATGTAGCTTCTTCGCAATCGTATCCATAGACTGGTGAATCTGTTTATTATAATGGGTTGCAAGTTTTTGATAAGAAGTAGGGTTCAAACGGATCTCTCCTAAGAAAAAAGGCTTTCCTTCCATTATACGTATAAAGCTTGCTGATTAAAAGCCGAACCTAAAACAATTTGACTAAAAGGATAGTAATAATAGAAAAAGCCTTTACTTATCATGATGTAAGTAAAAGCTTCAATCTTTATTTAGTCGATTTAAAATGTATTTTCTTCGGTCTTTGTCATTTTTGGCAAAATTAACAATATCCATGGTAAAATCCCGATATTCTTTTAAGTGAATTATTTCCTTCACATACTCTTCTTGAAAAGTTTCTATGTATCTTGTTTTACTCTCCTTAGCCTCCAAAATAGGATCATTGCTTTTATAGCGTTTATCTTGGAGCATATATAAAAATTGATCATCTGGGATATTATATTTGTCTTTTATCTTCATTAATAACTCAATGGAAATACCAAGATCACCTTTTTCATATTTTGATAATGCTGAGTGATCAATGCCTAGAATTTTAGCAGCTTCCATTTGTGTTATGTCTAGCTTTTCACGATAAGCACGCAACTGCTCTCCAAATGCCATATTCATCCCCCCATATACAATGCTACGATAGCGAAATTAGGAGCGCAATGAATGAAAATCGCTAAATTGGAGATATTCGTAAAAAGCACAAGTAAATATAGTATAAGATATATACATCGAATAACATAAATGAGAAATATAGGAATAAATACAATATAAATGGGAGTGGTAGCTATCAAAAGAATACAATTTTACATACCGTCTTTATTTGAGTTTCAGGATAATCATTCAAGGGGAAATAAGGAAAAAATAAAAGTCATTGGTGTTAAGAAAAAGTATATTGAGTATTTTAGTGGATATCGTGAAAAAGAAATGACACATATTGATCAAATTGTTGCGGAAGATTTCACTGTTTATGATTTACTACTCGATTGTGAAGCTAACCTATTATCTTTTTATTTAGAACATGAAGAGCAGTCAAACCAAACAAAAGTACTTGAAAAAGTATTTCAAACGTTTATCTTCGAATACAACGAGCAATCCTTTGGCTATTTTACAATAGCAAAAGGAAAGAATAGACCAAGAACTCTAGTGAAATAAAATTATCTTTCAAAAGCGGATGCATATTGCATTCCTTTTTTTATGAGAAACATCTCGGTGCCAATGTGGAAGACTCTTCCGTTTAGCAAGCAAATAGTGATAGGGGGAAGTATCTAGGTGGGGAAAACAAGTAAATCATATTTTGCTTGCTAATTATATTTTTAATGCCATTAACTACACGAAAATGAGAAAATGTGATAAACTAAAAGTAATCAGAAAATTCTATTAAAGGAGAGGAGAATATGATACTAGTACAACTAATGAAACCATTTTATACGAAGTTTGAAGGAAACAGCATTAAGATGGTATTTGCCTATCAGTATTTTTCCATAAGGAAAGATGATGAGCTATTTCATTTTATACCAGTGGAGGGCAAAGAAATTATTTTAAATGCACAAACGTTGCAGGTGGAGAATTTGTCGGAAGTATTCGTATTTCAAAAAGGGAACAGGTTTATAAGATTGCCGCTCTATCAATTATTGCTTGTGTCAGATATTCATACACATTTACAAACAATTTTAGAAGAAGCAAACCAAGTCGATTCACAGGAAGTCTCAATTGAAGGAACCGAGGAAATCATCCAATTACTAGTACAACAAAACGTAGAGCGCATGATTGACTTTGCTTTGACAACTAGAGATGAGTCATTATTCAACACACTGCTAATGTATAAAGAACACTAATGGGGGCTGTTACATTGTATAACATTATCAATTAGAAAACACCTAACGAATAGGAATATTTCGATAGGTGTTTTTATGTGCATTCCAATTTAAAGAGATGAGAAGAAGTAAAGGAACAACACAAAACCACTTGATCCAAGTACCCCAAACAAAATGTCCCCCCAATTTAATCCAAACTTGTCGATTTTCATTTACAAAAGCTCCTTTCCTGTCAATTTCCCGGGAAATAACTCGATTATTATATTTGTCGTAAAGCTATCTCAAAAGTTACATTTATTCTTCCCAAATCCGTAAAGAATTAATCGTTATCAGACAATTTATTTCGTAGAGTTCTAGAAAGCTAAAAGAATTTTCAATAAAGGCGATATAATGAATAAAGGGAAGCAACAGTCAGATTTTTCTTAATTTGAACTTTGGCAAATAGCATCGCATCGTGTGGCAATACTCGAGTGACCAACATCGTGCTGGTCTGAATAAGTTTGGATTTTACGGTGAGTTGATCGCAAACTCAACCCTTGAAGTGAGAGTCTTGCTATAAAGAGGACGTATTGTTGCCAAAGAACGTGGTTATTTAAATAGAAATGACGGTTTTCATACGAGATAACTGGACCAAAAAGGAGCTGATATAATGCTTGGAAATTGGAATGCTACTGGACTATCTATTTTACGGAACATGAACTCTCAATGGGCACAGGTAAATAAGTCGATGGAACGCATTTCTTCTGGATACCGTATCAACCGAGCAGGTGATGATCCTGCAGGTCTAGCTATCTCAGAAAAAATGCGTGCCCAAATTCGCGGACTGGGACAAGCAGCAAGGAATATCCAGGACGGGATTTCCCTTGTCCAAACTGCAGAGGGTGCTCTAAATGAAACTCATTCTATTTTACAAAGGATGAGAGAACTAAGTGTTCAATCCGCAAATGATACGTTAACCGACAAAGATCGAGATCAATTAGCATTAGAATTCGAAGAACTAAAAAAAGAAGTAACAAGAATTTCAAAAGATACTGAGTTTAATACAAAGCCGTTATTAGATGGATCTCAAACCTCTCTTAAAATTCAGGCTGGTGCAAATACCGGACAATATATCGAATTGTCATTTGGCAATATGGGGTCCACCAGTATTGGTATACAGGATTTGTCCATTTCCACGAGAGATGATGCAGATAAGGCGATGGGAGAACTAGATAAAGCAATTCAAAAAGTATCGAATGAACGCTCTAAAATGGGAGCTTATGCAAATCGAATGGAACACGCCTACAATAATGCAGTTAATATGGAAGAAAATCTGACTGCAGCAGAATCTAGAATTAGAGATGTAGATATTGCAAAAGAAATGATGGCGCTCACTAAAGCTAATATATTAATGCAAGCCAGTCAATATGTTCTAAGCTTGCATATGCAACAAGCACAAGGTGTTCTGCAACTACTCAAATAATCAGGTGAGGCAACTGTTGTTATTGACGGTTGTTTTATTAATTGTATAGAAATTTATGCAGTTTTAGTAAGTTTCAGTTAAGATAGGTTTATAGATACATAAAAGGGGGAAATGGGATGAAGAGGTTTACTGTCCTAGCGGTAATCATTATCGGGTTGATCTCAGCGCCGATTTCTTCATTAGCGACACCGCTAGATGAAGTAAAAAATTTAGTTAGAGTGCACTATAAAGGAGAAATACCCTCTAGTATAGAAGAAATAGATTCTATTGATGATATAATGGAGCAGTTAGATCCATACTCTACCTATTTTACGAGAGAAGAATTTGAGGCGTACACGAACTCTATTAATAACACAACGACTGGAATTGGTGTGACGATTGAAGAACATGTGACTGGAATTCAAATTGTCAGCACATTTGAAGGAGGAGCAGCACAGCAAGCTGGTATATCACCTGGTGATATTATTCTTTCAATCGATGGTATATCTACAACAGGTATGGCAATTCAACAAGCTTCCTCGATCATTACGGGTAAAGAAGGAACCACAGTCCAGCTACAGGTTTTGAAAAGCAATAATACGAAAGAAATGTATAACTTAATACGTAAGAAATTTACGATTCCTGTCGTAACAAAAGAACTCTTAGCAGGCAATATTGGGTATATAGGGATGAATTCATTTTCAGATAATGGAACAGTCCTTGTTCAAAAGGCAAAAGTTGATCTACAAAAGCTGGGTGCGACTTCTTTTATACTAGACTTGCGCAATAATGGCGGAGGATATGTACATACAGCAGAAGAACTTATTGGACTATTTCCTAACAGTCCTGATGCATTCAAAATAATTACAACTAGTGAGTCTACTTTAACTAAATCGACGAAGCAATCCTCGTTATTTCCTGCGAATACAAAAGTACTAGTAAACGGATATAGTGCGAGTGCGTCCGAAATGACTGCAGCAGCGCTATTAGACCAAAACTCAGCATCTCTATACGGGCAGAAGACTTATGGAAAAGGTTCGATGCAATCATTTTTTAGTCTTTCTGACGGATCTATATTAAAGCTGACGATAGCGAATTTCACAGGACCAAAGGACACTATTATTCACAAAACTGGAGTAAATCCGCACTTTGTAACTGAAGTTGGACACGAATTAGTAAAAGCACATAGAGATGCATTAATAGAAGTAAATAAAAACTATAAAAAGATGTCCGCATTACATAATTTACCAACAACGAAACAATTTACCATTACTTTTTCCAGCAATGTAGTACAAAATGCAACGCAAAAAGTGGAATTAGTAAAACTAGGAACTACCAATACCGTTCCTGTCACAATTGACCTAAAATCATCGAAACAGTTCGTTGTCACACCAACAGCACCGCTAGAAAAAGGGGCAGCCTATCTACTACTCATCCATCCGACTTTCCAATCGAATGCAGGAATCATGATGAAAAATGGTGCTTATGTGGAAGTAACTGTTCAACCATAAGAGGGGGAACACTGGAATGTTTTTTGAATTTCGATTTTGGAAATACCTTTTTAATAGAAATGATCTCATTGTATCGTTAAAAGAAGATGCAACGATGCGAGGATTTCAGAGTCGCGTATGGTTCGTAGCAATCTTTGGAATCCTATTATTTGCCCTACGAGACATTTGGGGATTACATACGGAAGAACTAACGGCTCTTTTTGTCAACGGCTACGAAGATACTTTTACGATTGCTAGAATTATATCTTTAATAGGAACTATCTTTTGGTCTTTACTATACATGGGCTTTCATTTCTTTGTAATTGCGTTTATCTTACATAAAATTACACAAGTGGAATTATCAAAAGTAGCTATACTACAATTATTCGTCGTAGCATTTCTATTAATGGAAAAAGCAATTAACTATTTCTTATATGCTGTTGTAGGCTATGCAACGGACTATTCGGTCCTTTCATTTGGTCCACTAGCAGCAACATTTATAGAACAATCGTATGTCAATTATTTCTTTAACGAATTATCCCTAATTACAGGGTTAATAATCGCTATTCAGTTTCACTTTTTACGAGCTTTTACTGCGATGTCCACTCGTAATCTATTTCTACTATTACTAGGAATTCAAATGATTTTGGCCTTAATCACAGCGGGCTTTGAAGTACTCCCAATTGAATTATGGATTGAAGGAGGGCAAACCAAATGAATAAATGGTTAACTATTGGTATATCCATAGTTGTCTCTACCTTTATCGGCGCGAATGCAATCCTAATCTATTCCGATAAAAGCCAAATCAGTCGAACATTTTACGTTAGTGAATATAACGTTGTGCATGAAAATACGTATGCACAAGAACTAGAAAAAGAAGCTATAGTAGTTCCTACAAATGAGGTAACTGTTACGATAGATGTTGAAGCTATTGATGATTTCATTGTCATGGAGGGGGACCCTGTGGAGGAAGGTACTGACCTTGCCACACTGCGGACTGATTCTGCTGAAGACCAACGTTTATTATGGGAAACAGAGCAGCAGGCATTTATGCAGGAGCAGTCAGAGCTGCATACCATTATTAGTGATCTGGAATCAGAGCGTTCTCGAGCAGATTCAAGTTCCTCAGGAGATGGTCAAGCAACTGGAGGAACGGCAGATGAGATCGTGGATGTAAATGTTCAAGTCGACGTCAATGTAACCCAAGACGGTAACTTTGCTCATGGTATAGCTGAAGCAAAGCAAAAACTGGCTGAAGTAGAACGTAAACTTCAAATCGTCGATGCACAGCTAGCACAAGATTCATCCCAACTTTCTTTATTAAGCCCAATAAGTGGTACTGTTTCGACTATCGAAGAACGCAACGGCAAATATTTCATACACTTATATGCAAATGAAAAATCCGTCATCACTTACGTAAAAGAGTCGGAATGGCACGACATTCAAGAAGGTCAATTAGTGAAAAACTACTCAACCCACCGTGAAGGAGTAGTAGAAGGAAGCGTATCGAGCAAAACACAGGTACCCGCAAACGCATCTAAATGGCTCACAGCATACGAACAATTTGAACATAAAATTGACGAACCTGTTTACGAAGTTCGTGTTCAGCTAGCAGAACAACTGGAAACCTTGCCTTTTGCGGCAAATCTTAACTCAGTAATCATAACGAACCATGCAGAAAATGCAGTACAAATAAAATCGAATTGGCTACTAAACCGTTCCAAAAAAGTAGCAGAAGTATACACACTCACAAGTGACGGAAAAATCGCCCGTACTCCTGTTACCGTCCCATTCGATCTAAAACAACATGCCATCCTATCTGAAGGACTAAGCAATGGTAATGTCGTCCTCAATGCAGACCAAAAAACAGACGACGCAGAAGTATTCCTACCATTTCCAATAGACCTTCCGACCTGGAACAGTATAAAATCTGTCAGCTGGAAAGACTACGTAAAATACTTAACTTATAAATAAATACGAACCGGAGAGCATTACGCTTTCCGGTTTTAATCTGTATGAGAGGGACTTACGTTTATACAAGGGAACCTAGCAAGAGTCCCACATATCAGTGTGAGCAATTTTATGGAATAATTATCCTGAACGCAAGTAAACTTGATACGAGCGCAAGTAATTAAAGTCCATCCGCAAGTATTTAATATTTGAAAGCAAGTAAACATACGTTGCACGCAAGTTAACAACAGTCGAGAGCAAGTAAACAATGAAATTGGTGTTTTTACGAAAGCGAATCAATCCAAATGAGAATGCAACGGTTATAAGTGAGTGTCCCACATCTCGATCTCGGTGTGAGCAATTTTATGGAATAATTATCCTGAACGCAAGTAAGCTTGATACGAGCGCAAGTAATCAGAGTCAATCCGCAAGTATTTAATATCGAATGCAAGTAAACATACGGTGAACGCAAGTAAACAATCATCGAGAGCAAGTAAACAATGAAATTGGTGTTTACACAAAAGACTAAATCCTCTCCATCCTCCATCTTTTCACCTCCCCCTATTAACAACTGAATTTATCTTAGTTATACTAGAGTGAATCAATATGAACGGTAGGAGTGGTAGAGATGGATCCTAGATTTAAGATTGCACATCGGGAGGCACTGATTGGTGTTGCGCTCGCGATTGTGCATTTTATATGGTGGTTTGGCTTTGCTTATGGGCTTGGTTCAAAGCCGGTAGAGGAGTATTCGTATATTCTTGGTTTTCCAGATTGGTTTTTTTATAGCTGTATAGTTGGTTTTATCCTCGTGGCAATTACCGTTATTGTACTTGTGAAATTTGTGTTGAAGGATGTTTCATTAGAAGATGAGGGGGATGAATGATGAATATACAAGTAATCATCCCAATGGTTATCTTTCTTGCGATTATTTTTTTCATTGGCTTTTGGTCAAGTAAGAAATTAGAATCGTCGTCAGGTGGCTTTTTACAGGAGTACTTTTTAGGTGGGCGTGAGCTTGGAGGATTTGTGTTGGCCATGACAATGGTTGCAACATATGGTAGTGCCTCGAGTTTCCTAGGGGGACCAGGAACTGCATACACAATGGGCTTTGGCTGGGTATTACTTGCGATGACACAAGTAGTGACGAGTTATTTTGTCCTGCTTATTCTTGGGAAAAAGTTTGCTATTCTAGCTCGAAAATATAATGCCATTACACTAATCGATTTTCTGAAAGTGCGCTACAGCAATAGTAAAGCGGTTGTATTACTTGCAGCTGCTAGTATCATTATCTTTTTGTTTTCCGCAATGACAGCTCAGTGGGTTGGTGGCGGTCGTTTAATCGAGTCACTAACTGGCATGAAGTATACAACAGCATTATTTATTTTCGCTGTGTCAGTACTCGTTTACGTAGTCATCGGTGGTTTCCGAGCAGTGGCGGTGACGGATGCTGTCCAAGGTGGAGTTATGGTCATTGGGACGCTCGTGCTACTGATCGCAGTCATTATCGCCGGCGGAGGAATACCGAATATTATGCAAGACCTTTTGAACGAAAATCCAAACTTGGTTACTCCATACGGTAATGAAGGCAATTTATCTGCCGCCTATGTATCATCATTTTGGATACTTGTAGGAGTCGGGGTTGTGGGACTACCACAAATGGCAGTCCGTGCAATGTCTTATAAAAATACACGGTCGATGCACCGCGCGCTAGTAATTGGAACACTTGTCACTGGTTTTATTATGCTGAATATGCATCTTATCGGAATTTTTGCTCGCCCGGTAATGCCGGGGATTGAAGTGGCAGACACAGTGATTCCGCTTGTTGCACTGAAAGTATTACCTGCATGGCTTGCTGGGATAGTACTTGCTGCTCCACTTGCTGCAATCATGTCAACGGTAGATTCCCTTCTCATTCTAGTGAGTTCTTCTATTGTAAAAGACGTATATATTAACTATATAAACCCAAATGCAACCGAGAAAAGAGTAAAAAACTTAAGTTTTGGAGTAACAACACTGTTAGGTACTATTGTCTTTTTATTAGCATTGAACCCACCAGAACTATTAATCTTCTTAAACTTATTTGCTTTTGGTGGACTTGAGGCAGCCTTTATTTGGCCAATTGTGCTAGGCTTGTATTGGTCATACGGCAATAAATACGGAGCAATCGCATCGATGATTACTGGAATCGTTTCCTATATTGCACTCCATTTTTACAACGAAGCATACGGCAATCTATTTGACATACATACGGTGGTAATACCGGTTGTCCTATCGCTAATTGCCTATGTGTCATTCAGTTTATTGATCAATAGAAAAAAATATATATACTAATAAGGAGATCCTCAAATGAAACACTGGAAAATATACGTAATGCTCGTATTTGTCATGTTCGCTTGGGGAGCTAACGTACCATTACTCAAGTTTATGGTGGAAGAAGTCCCACCCGTAACACTGACTGCATTTAGAATACTAACGGCGGGCTTAGTAGTAGTGCCAATTTTATGGGAAATGAAACTACTGCGTAAACCAACGTCCAGTGAATGGAAATACATTTTACTCGGAGCATTCAGCAATGTAGTAGCTCATCACTATTTCTTAAATATGGGATTATCCATTACAAGTGCAACCCACGGTGGATTAATATTAGGAACTGGACCTATGCTGACAGCAATATCAGCAGCGATCATTTTGAAATATTTCCCTTCAAAATTGCAGTGGTTAGGACTAGTGTTTGGTCTAGCTGGCATTGCAGTATCGATCCTAGTTGGAAGTGAAACTATGGGAGCAAATCTAGGAGATTTCTATGTATTCCTAGCGATATTTGTTCAAGTATTAAGTTTTATGGTGGTAAGTAAAGCTTCTAAAACACTGGACCCAAGATTACTCACAGCTTATATGCTATTAATCGGTGCAGTAATCCTACTTATCATTAGTCTCATTCAAGAGCCCGGTGCAATTAAACTATTTGCAGAAACCACACCGTCCTTTTGGTGGATTTTCTTTGCTTCTGCTATCGTATGTACGGCAATTGGCCATCTTATATACAATTATGCTGTAGGACAAGCTGGTGCAACAAAAGCAGCGATATTCATGAATTTAAACCCTATGTTTGCATTAATTCTTTCTGCGTTATTTTTGGGAGAGGTGTTACACCTTAATCATTTCTTCGGACTTGTCTTAATCGTAGCGGGTGTCATGCTAGGTTCAGGAGCCGTAGAAGATTTATGGAAAAAACGAAAACAAAGTTGAAAAAATGATACTTTGACCCTATTAATAGAGCTTAAATGTAATTCAATAGTATCGAGTTAGAATTACGAAATCATGTTGAAAGGTTATATTTTGTGTCCTTCTAGGTGCAAAGTGTCCATATACACAAGGAATCTTATAGCCTATACTTACATAAAGGCTACTTTGCAAAAGGGGCGAGCAAGAAAATGGACTTTCAAGAACTATTAAAACAACTAAATAAATGCATAGATAGCTTAGATTTAGTATCAGCTAGAAAGTATATTGAAGAAAATATAGATATATTAACAAAAAATAGACAACTTTTACGTGGCAACACTAGAGCAATGTTTGACCTCATCAAACAGAAAAAAGATACAGGTGAAAAATCATTAAGCCGTCACGAAATGACCGTAATCTATTCCATAAACACATACGCTACTAAATTTGACCTCACAGGACTCAAACTAGTAGTAAACAACAACCCGGAATTATTTCTGAATGAAGAAATAAATCAATACTTAAATGCAGATGCCAAAACACTACTTCAAGGCATGAAAGTACTCCACAAAAATGAAATATAATACACCATAAAACGGACGCTAAACTCGCGTTCGTTTTTTTATGATAAGGAAATGGATAAATATCCCGTTCCGCAAGTAAAAGCCACTTCTCCGCAAGTAAACCAATCCAAAGAGCAAGTACCCACATCATGAGAGCATGTGTCCACCAAGCGACCGCAAGTATACCAGCAGAAGAAATGCCCTTAACAAGTACACCACCAATAATCTGGATAAATATCCCGTTCCGCAAGTAAAAGCCACTGCTCCGCAAGTAAATCAAGCTAAAGAGCAAGTACCCACATCACGAAAGCAAGTAACCACCCACCAACCGCAAGTAAACCACCAACAAATCGCAACTAAAAATAAAATTTATCCATCCGACCCCCATAAAAAAGACAAGCCCCTCGAATAATTAAGTGTCCGAACAAAAAGGGCAAATTCAATACGAGGTGATGAGACAATGCAGATGAAATTCAAGAAAACTGGAGCAGCACTACTAGTAGCAACAATGACGGTAACTGGAGCAAGTTATGCGTGGGCAAACGAAAATCTGTTTGATACGGTAGATTTGAATGAAGTACTTAACCAAAAAGAAACTGAAACTGTTGAAGCACCGAAAACATCTACACCAGACACTGTCACACCTGTTGTTACAACTGGCGATTCAGTAGGATTGGATATTGAAATTCCAGAAGGATACACAGCTGGAAACTTAGCAGCACTATCCAAAGCTTATGAAAATGCCGGAAATGAGACTGCTAAAGCGGCAATTAAACGTAATGCAGAACGTGCCATTGCAAAATTTGAAGCAAAACAAGCAGAAACAACAGAACCTATCAAAGAAGAAGAACCAAAACAGGAAGATCCTATAGTGCAGCCCCCTGTGACGGAACAGCCGAAAACAGAGGAACCTGTTGTTGAAACTCCTATAGAAGAACCTGTTAAAGAAGAGCCAGTTGAAGAAAAACCTGTAGTAGAACAACCAAAAAAAGAAACTAAACAAGCTGAAAAAGAAGAGAGAAAAGCACTACAACAAGAACAAAAAGAAGAACGTAAAGCACTACAAGCTGAGCATAAAGAAGAAAAGAAAGCTTTAAAGGAAGAACACAAAGCTGAAAAACACGAAAACAAAAAGAACTAAGACCAAAAATAAATCCATTTCAAATAAAACACTATTTTTAAATGATGAAATAAATCGTGTAGATACTTTTCATTTCGTCTAATAATCTATGAAAATATAAAAACAAAAATAGGACCGCTTTTCATTCTCCACTCAGCTAAAGTATAATGGTAGGCTAAGGGAAACATGGGAACGGAGGGTATGTATGCTCTTGTCAATTGTGCAGGGTCTATTCAAAACAAAACCAAAACAAAATATGCAAGAGCTTATAACGAAGGCGCAGGCAGGTGATAAGGAGGTTTTAAACGACCTCCTTCTTGCCCATACCCTTTTTTTGAAAAAAACAGCTAGTTTCATATGTAAAAGAACTATTGATGAGCAGGATGAGGAATTCAGTATTGCCTTAAATGGATGTCATGAAGCGATAAATGCATATAATCCAACTGAAAATGCGTCTTTCCAAACCTTTGCACACTTAGTTATAAAAAGACGAATCACAGACTTTATTCGAAAAGAAACAGTCCGACATAAAAAAGAACTACTCTTCGATGGCAGTGAAAATAATTCGGAGGATGAACATTTTTTATTAAAGCAGCATGCAGTAACTACATATTCAGAAGAACAATATACGGAGTCAAGACGGGAAGAACTAATAAAATATAGCAAACTATTAACCAGCTTCAACTTGTCATTTGACGAACTGACAAAAGCAGCACCTAAGCATAAGGACGCCAGAAAAACAGCCTTTCAAATTGCTCAGATTATTGCTGACTCAGAAGAGTTATACGAACTATTAATAAAAACTAAAAAACTACCTTTGAAAGAAATAGAAGCACTAGTAGAAGTATCGAGAAAGACACTTGAACGGCAACGAAAATACATCATTGCTGTCGTACTACTATTAAACAGTGACTTCGTTTATATAAAAGACTACGTGAAAGGAGAAATCATATGATGCGCAACTATAGAGGCGTTGTTTGCGAAAAGAAGTCGACCTATACCATTTTTCTTACAGAAGATGGTGAATTTCTTCGTGGAGTTCCACTTATTGCAGACGTTCAAATAGGTGAAGAAGCAGAGTTTCATTTAATTGCTTCGGCCAGAACTAAAAGACCTATGAAACCAATTTTCATAGCGCCAGCTTTAATAGCAGCAGTCCTCCTCATATTTTTAGTTGCATCATGGTTTCCCAAGAACACTACTGCCTATGCCTACATACATGTGGAAGGTGATTCGACTATTGAAATTGGGGTAGACGAGGAAGGTAATGTCATGTCCCTACACCCATCTACAGGTACAACAGAAGAATGGGAAGGTCAATCAATCGACTTGGTGTTAGCAAAAGCAGTAGAACGAGTAAGTACTGACAAGAAAGAACTTGCCGTCACCACCGTTTATGAAAAAGAAGATAAACCGAAGCTCAAAAAACAAATTGAAAAAGCGGTCCAGGAAGTGAAAAAAGAAAAACCTTCTTCATCAAAGAATCCTATTGAACCAAAACCAAAAAACGTTCAACCTAAAGAAGAAAAAACAAAAGCTCCCGGACAAATTAAAAAAGAAGAAAAATCACCAAACCCAAATACACCAGCAACAAATAAAGAGCAAAAGATTCCACCAACTGAAAAACCAGTAAACAATAAGGAAGCTAAAGATAAACCGAAAGACAATACAACACAACCAACAAAAGAAACTAAACCAACAAATAATGCTAACAATATTCCAGGTCAAGAAAAGAAAAAGAACGAAGAAAAAGTAAATAACAAATCAAATAACGGAAACAGTTCTAATAAAAACAATGGCAATGGTAACAATAAAAATTCAAATAACTAATTACAACTCTCCTTTGCAAAAGTAAAGGGGAGTTGTTTTCTTTTATTCATCAGATAAATATTCAGCAAATAACAAAAAATACAATTGACTTTATAATTATGCAGTATTATACTAGTCATTATCTTACTGTTGAGGTGATAGGTATGAAAATAGGAATTATAGGAGCAACGGGTTATGGTGGTCTGGAATTGATAAGGCTATTGCATAATCATCCGGAAGCCCAGTATATTGATTTATTCACTTCTTCAGAAGAAGGAATACAATTTTCGAATAAATATACACATTTAATGAATATTTACGACCAAGCGCTTCTACCAATCGAACATAATAGACTAACAGAATACGATGTTATTTTTACGAGTACTCCCTCAGGGGTATCTTCCGAGATATTGCCTTCTTTAATAGGAAGAGGACCAAAGCTTATCGATTTATCTGGTGATTTCCGTTTGAAAAATCCAATAGACTATGAGCAGTGGTACCAAAAAACACCGGCTCCTCTAGACGCAATTGATAGAAGTGTTTATGGTCTAACAGAGTGGAATGAAGCCTTAATTAATCAAGCAAGTCTAATCGCAAATCCAGGATGCTATCCTACAGCAGTACTGCTTTCATTATTGCCCCTATTAAAGGAAAACTTAATCGACGGGGAGAATCTCATTATAGATGCAAAAAGTGGTGTGTCAGGAGCGGGGAACAAACCGTCTCAAATGACGCACTTTAGCGAAACAAATGAAAACACTGCTATATACAAAATACATCAACACCAACATATACCGGAAATCGAACAGGCAATCAGTATGTTTGCAGGTATAACATCACCCATAACTTTCACGACCCATCTTGTCCCAATGACTAGAGGAATTCTAGCGACAAGTTATGCATCTCTGAAGCCAAACGTTAGTGAGAAACAACTGATAAACGCATTAAAAGAGACATATGCCAACCATCCATTTGTCCGGATCATTGAACAATCGAACAAATTCGGTACCAATCAAGTATACGGCTCAAATTTCTGCGATATTCACGTGAAAGTCGACCTGCGTACAAATCGTGCAACAATCGTTTCGGTCATTGACAACCTCGTAAAAGGAGCAGCCGGCCAGGCAATTCAAAATATGAATGTGCAATTTAATCTCAACCAAACGACAGGTCTTCAGCAAGTCCCACTATTCATTTAGACAGAGGAGGAAAAACCGATGACTACTAAAACGATGACGATGAAAAGCATCTCCTACAAAAACATCGCTTCACCTAAGGGTTTCCAAGCAACAGGAATCCATTGCGGTTTAAAGCATAAGAAAAAAGATCTTGCACTACTTGTTAGCGACGTGCCTGCAAGTGTAGCTGGAGTTTTCACAACAAATGCCATCAAAGCTGCACCATTACTTATCACAAAAGATGTTGTATATGAAACAGGTAAAATGCAAGCAATCATCGTCAATGCAGGAAATGCCAATGCCTGCACAGGCAAACAAGGTATGGCGGACGCATACATGATGCAAAAACTCACAGCAGAAAAACTAGGGATTGATCAATCACTTATTGGCGTTGCATCCACTGGAGTAATAGGGGAGCTCATGAAAATGGAACCAGTAACAACAGGTATCCAAGCATTAGAGCCTGTAAATGAACTAGAAGGTGCAATTGACTTTTCTCTAGCAATCATGACTACAGATACCGTAACAAAAAATACAACATATCAAACAATCATTGATGGTAAAGAGGTTATTATCGCAGGAACGGCAAAAGGCTCTGGCATGATCGAACCAAATATGGCAACTATGCTCGGTTTTATTACAACCGATGCAAATATAGAATCCAACCATCTTCAGGACGCACTAAAAGCTATCACCGACGTGACTTTCAATGCAATTACCGTAGATGGCGACACATCTACGAATGACATGGTTATCGTGATGGCAAATGGAATGGCACAAAACAATTCGTTAACTCCAGACCATCCAGATTGGGAAAACTTTGTGCAAACCTTACACACTGTGTCACAGGATCTAGCTAAAATGATCGCCAAAGACGGGGAAGGCGCAACGAAGTTAATTGAAGTGGAAGTAAAAGGTGCTATTACAGACATAGAAGCCCGTAATATAGCAAAAACCGTAGTAGGTTCTCCGCTTGTAAAAACTGCCATCTTCGGAAATGATGCGAACTGGGGAAGAATCATCGCTGCAGTCGGCTATAGCGGTGCAACAATCGACCCTAACGCTATTACAATCCTACTTGGCACAACTAAAGTAGTGGAAAATGGAGAGCCTGTTCCATTCTCAGAAGATGATTTAATCATTTATTTGAAGCAACCAGAAGTCAAGATTTTCGTCGATATACATCAAGGCAATGGTCAAGGAACTGCATGGGGGTGCGATTTGACATATGACTACGTCCAAATCAACGCAACTTACCGCTCCTAAAAGCATCGTCATCAAGCTGGGCGGTAGCATGCTCGATGGGTTAAATGAAAACTTCTTCGCCAATTTTAAAAAACTTCAAGCAACGGGTCATGAAATCGTAATTGTCCACGGTGGTGGCCCAGCTATCAATAAAGCTCTTGCTAATAACGGAATATCGACCACATCCATTAACGGAATACGTGTGACATCCGCTGAAGCAATTGGAATTGTCCAATCTACTCTAGTTGGTCAAGTAAATCCAGCACTAGTTCATCAACTGAATAAAAGCGGTATCCAAGCAATAGGCCTTAGCGGATACGATAACCAATTATTACAGTGCACGATACTAGACAAATCAACGTACGGTTTTGTCGGAGAAGTACAGCAAGTCAATACCTCATTTATTGAAACGTTGCTGAAAAACGGGATCACTCCAGTCATTTCAAGTATTAGCTGCACGACAGATGGAGAACCACTTAACATTAATGCCGACACTGTAGCAAGCGAAATTGCTTTAGCAATAAAAGCGGAAAGCTTACAACTCGTTACCGACACTCCAGGTATAAAAATAGATGATGAGATACAAGAAACTGTTACCTCTGAAAAAGTTACAGACTGGATTATTTCTGGTGATATTTACGGAGGAATGATTCCAAAAGTAACAGCAGCACTTGACTGCCTTGCAGCAGGCATACCATCCGTCCAAATCGTGGGCGATCAACTGTCCGGCACAACAATTTTGCAGCAGGAGGTATACGCATGAGCTCTTTATTCCAAAACTATACTCGCCGACCTATTCACCTTGTGAAAGGAAAGGGTACCATCGTTACCGACGACACTGGAAAAGACTATCTCGATTTCACAAGTGGTATAGCCGTGCTCAGTCTTGGTCATACTCATCCTGCGATAGTTCAAGCGATTCAGCAGCAAAGTGAAAAACTCTGGCATATATCTAACTTGTTCGAAAATCCAGAACAAGAAAAACTAGCTGAAACACTTGTAAACGATACACACTTCGCACACGCATTCTTTTGTAACAGCGGAGCAGAGGCGAACGAAGCAGCTATCAAGCTAGCCCGCAAACATACTGGGAAACATACCATCATCACATTTGAAAAATCATTCCACGGACGCACATTCGGCGCCATGTCCGCCACTGGCCAAGACAAGGTACGCAACGGCTTCGGTCCATTACTTGAAACCTTTCGTACTGTACCCTTCAACGACGTAACTGCCTTAGAAGCAGTAATCGATGATGAAGTCGGCGCGATCATGCTCGAAGTAATACAAGGGGAAGGCGGCGTTAACCAAATAACACCTGAATTCGCTCATGCCATCTCCGACATATGCGCAGCCAATGGAATCTTGCTCATAGTAGACGAAGTCCAAACAGGCATCTCTCGTACTGGTACCCGCTATGCATACGAGCAAACAGTCCTAAAACCTGACATCATGACGTTAGCCAAAGGACTTGGTGGCGGCTTCCCAATCGGAGCCATGCTCGGAACAGCAGAACTACACGACACATTGGGTCCAGGCACACACGGCACGACCTTCGGAGGAAATCCTCTAGCGGTAGCCGTCGCACAAACAGTTCTAGACAATGTATTTGTGCCAGAATTTATAGCAGAAGTGAATAAAAAATCTGCTTATTTTATCGAGAAATTAAACGAAGCATTACCAACCAACCAACTAGTCGGCTCTGGTCTATTACTAGGAATCGTCTGCGAAGAAGAAGTTGCAAACTACATAACAGCCGCCGACGAAGCAGGTCTACTACTAGTAGCGGCAGGACCAAACGTAATCCGTCTCCTGCCACCACTAACCGTAACAACCGAAGAAATAGACCAAGCCGTCGAAATCTTAAAAACCATCCTATCTTAATAAACACTTGAATTAAAGCGCTCAGCGAACCGCTATTCACAACCAAGGACCTGCTATCCCGGCAGGTCCTTTAATGTATACAGCAACAAATTCCAAATAACCCCGGTCCGCAAGTTTAAAAAGAAAGCTTTTCGCCCATGCGAAAAGCCAATCGCATTGAAAAGAATCCAAATAGTCCCAGTACGCAAGTAAACCTCCACTGAGAGCAAGTAACCTATGATCATGTGCAAGTACTCAACCGGACTTCGCAAGTAAATCCACCACGAAAGCAAGTAACCCCCATCTCTCCGCAAGTAAAACCCAAAAAGGAAGCCTTTCGCCCATGCGAAAAGCCAAATGCATTGAAAAGAATCCAAATAGTCCCAGTCCGCAAGTAAACCTCTATTGAAAGCAAGTAACCTATGATCATGAGCAAGTATTTAACCGGACTCCGCAAGTAAATCAACCATGAGAGCAAGTAACTCCCATCCCACCGCAAGTAAAACCCAAAAAGGAAGCCTTTCGCCCATGCGAAAAGCTAACTGCATTGAAAAGAATCCGATTAATCCCAGTACGCAAGTAAACTTCCACTGAAAGCAAGTAACCTATGATCATGAGCAAGTACTCAACCCAACTCCGCAAGTAAATCCACCGCGAAAGCAAGTAACTCCCATCCCACCGCAAGTAAAACCCAAAAAGGAAGCCTTTCGCCCATGCGAAAAGCTAACTGCATTGAAAAGAATCCGATTAATCCCAGTACGCAAGTAAACTTCCACTGAAAGCAAGTAACCTATGATCATGAGCAAGTACTCAACCCAACTCCGCAAGTAAATCCACCGCGAAAGCAAGTAACCCGCATCTCTCCGCAAGTAAAAAGCAAAAACCATGCGAAAAGCTAACTGCATTAAACCCAAAATAATCCCGTTTTAGTGTGAAAACCGATTCTATAAACTCTACTGCAAATTTAGCATCAAAATAATACAATAATATTCCTAGAATCAACTAATATTATTGTGTAATATGAGAAACAATTCAGTTCTTAATCTCATTTCTTAAACAAAATTCGATTCTCCCCTCAAAATTCCCGTTGAAATGCAATTTCTGTAGTAGCTCTAGTAGACTTAAACTAAATATGCTAATCTATCCTCGAGGTGATAAAATGATAGTAAAACCATATGCACAAACGCTATATATGGAAGCACTTATCTCGTTAAACAAACGACTGAAGAAAAACCATCCCAAATATCTCACTCTCCGAGAAGACCTAAATCGCAATATTGCAGGAGACATAGGCGAAGAAGCAGTTATGAGTTTTCTTCAAAAAGTTAAACTTCCATACAAATTCTTTGCCTTTCACAACATTTCACTATTCGGAGAGTCATTATTTCAAATGGATATCTTAATAATTACACAGTATTATGCTGTGATATTCGAAGTTAAAAACATCCAGGGAGAAATTGAATTTAAATCTCATCCATATCAGCTGAGCCGAACATTATCAACTGGAGTAAGAAACTCGTTCGACAGTCCAGAGATTCAACTCCAAGAGTATATTTATCAGCTGAATGTTATATTTAAGACCGGAGGATTTTCGCTACCTATCTACGGTGCAGTTGTTTTTCCTTTTACTAGCAGTTATATCAAAACCCCTCCAAATGAAACAACCGTACTATTCCGTAATGAAATCAGATCCTATTTAAGAGAATTGAAAACGCATGATTCCCCACTTTCCTTAGAAGTGCTTGACAGCCTCAAAAGATTTATTCTAAACAAAACCACCAGTTACAAACCATTCCCTTTAGCACAACACTTTGCAATTAATCCTGACGACATCATCAAAGGAGTAGGATGTACTATCTGTAACCTTGTCGGAATGAAAAAAGTTGCCCGTCACTGGATATGTCCTAAATGCAGAAATATCAGCACTAATGCACATATAAAAACCATAAAAGAATATTTTCTCATATACAAGGACTCCATCTCCAATACAGAGTGTCGCCAATTTTTAAATCTAAATAATATGTACGAAGCGAACAGAATCCTAAAAAATGCAAATCTAATCAAAACTGGTAAATACAAAGATGCTAAATATAAAATGGAATTTATAAAATAAAGATCTTCTGTACCTAATAGAAGATCTTTTTATGTGTAATAAAATTCATATATAAGTAAATATCTTACAAATTTAATATTCTATGAGGAGAGTAAATACCGAACTGCATAAGAAATTCCATATAACCCCAGACCGCAAGTAAACCTCTGTCTAAAGCAAGTAACCACCAATCGAGAGCAAGTACGACCCCCGACTCCGCAAGAAATCCACCACGAAAGCAAGTAACCCTTCCCGCTCCGCAAGTAAAACTAAAAGGAAGCTTTCGCCCATGCGAAAGGCCAACTGCATCTGTAAAATTTCCATATAACCCCAGACCGCAAGTAAACCACCAACCAAAGCAAGTAACCATCAATCGAGAGCAAGTACCACCCCTAACTCCGCAAGTAAATCCACCACGAACGCAAGTAACCCCACTCACTCCGCAAGTAAATCAAACCACACCCAACCAAAAAAGCCCTCCGCTCACACGAAGGACCTCCCAAAAACCTAAAAATCATGCGTCATCGTCCAAACAGCAATCGCATCGGTATCCCCATCGTTCATAAAACGATGCGGCAGCGAGCTATCAAAGTAAATACTATCCCCTTCATCGATAAGGTAAACCTCGCCCTCAATTTCAATCCTCAAACTACCAACCAGCATTAGACCGCACTCTTCGCCACCATGGAACATAAGTGGATCATCAGTGCTCTCACCTGGCGACACAGTCATCTTAAAAAAGCTCATCTGCTTGCCTGAACTTGGTGACAAAAGCTCATATCCGACATTTGGTCGCACACGTTTTATGAAATGACCCTCACCTTTTCGGGTCAAAGTTACTGCATTATTTTCTTCTGCTTCAAAGAACGAAAACACAGGAACCTTCAAACTATGGCTTAATTTCCATAACGTCTCCAGAGAGGGGGATACTTGTCCGCGCTCTATTTGAGAAATCATACTCTGGCTCACACTAGCTTTTTTCGCCAATTCATCGGAAGTCAATCCTTGAAATCTGCGTAAATACCTAATCCGTTTACCAACCTCACTTTTGGGAAAAACCAATTTAAACACTCCTTTTGAATAAAGATACAATATACAGAATAATAAAACATTATGATATTAAAATCAAAAAATACTAATCTTATAATAAAAAGCATATAATACAACTATACATAATCTATTTTGCACTTTTATTCTAATAGAATCAATAATAAAAATATTATAACTAATTATTTTTTATGTAGACACGTGAATAATAATAATTTATACTACTAATAATTCAATAGTTTCATAAGGGGAACTGAATAAAAAAACGGGGGTTAAGTTTATGAAGAAATGGTTAATGGCAGTACTAATGATTACCATGTTAATCATTGCTGGATGTAGCAATGATTCAGGTGGTGGAGTTTCAACAGAAAACTCCACAATTCAAAAAGTATTAAAAGAGAAAAAACTAATTATCGGGATGTCATCAGGATATTTTCCATTTGATATGAAAAATCCAGATGGTGACTTTGTTGGGTATGACGTAGATTTCGCAAATGCGCTTGGAGAAGCACTTGGAGTGAAAGTGGAGTACAAGCAATTTACATTTGACGGATTGATTCCAGCATTACAAACAGGGGAAGTTGACATGATTTTCGCTGGTATGACAATAACAGGTAGTCGTGCTTTGGCGGTTAGCTTTGCAGATCCTTATTTCCAAACTGGTCAAGCAGTAATGGTTCCAGGGGATGATACACAAACAAAAACATGGCAGGAACTAGATGTTAAAGGAACTAAAATCGCTGTTGGTATCGGAACTACTGGTGCTCTACTTGCAAAAGATGTATTTAAAAACGCAGAAATCATGGACTTTGAAGATTTCCCAGCAGCTGCAGCAGCAATGGCTCAAGGCCAAGCAGCAGCTGTAGTATACGATGAGCCTGCAATTGCTGTATGGAAATTACGTAACGGCGATGCTGTAAATCAACTTGAAGGTTTAATTTCTACAGAAAACTTAGGGATTGCAATTAAGAAAAATGATTTCGAAACAATTCAATGGGTTAACTCATTCTTAAGCAGCTATCTTGGAAGTCCATCAGAACTTGCATCACGTGCAAAATGGTTCGAATCTTCTGAATGGTTAGATGAAGTAGTAGAGGAATAGGGACTAGCGCTGAGTAGTGATCAAATATCTACTCAGTGCATATTCTTGCAAAACACTCAGCCAACTTAGAGGAGGAACAACTATGTATCAATATGACTGGAGTGTCATAAGTCGAAATATGGACGTGTTCATCGAAGGTGCGCTGAAAACGCTTGAGATTTCTGCGATTTCCATCCTTCTAGCAATTCCAATAGGCATTCTATTTGGACTCGGACGTATTTCTAAAAACAAGATCATATTTATCATTTCATCCGCATACATAGAAATAATGCGAGGGGTACCACTACTGGTTCTACTCATCTGGATTTTCTACGTACTTGGACAATTTTTCTCATTAGGCTCCTACTGGGGTTCAATTACTGGTCTTTCCCTGTTTGCTGGAGCATTCATCGCGGAAATAGTTCGATCTGGTATTCAAGGTGTACCAAAGGGACAAATGGAGGCAGCTCGCTCATTAGGTATGTCCCATACAAAAGCAATGATTCACATTATTTTACCGCAAGCATTTAGACGAGTATTGCCGCCGCTTGCATCACAATTCATCATGCTAATAAAAGATTCATCACTTATATCTGTAATAGCAGCATCCGAATTAACGCTAGCAGCAAAAAACTTAGTGGCAACATCATTCCGATCCATTGAAGTATGGACATTCGTCGCACTAATCTATTTCATCATGACATTCAGCCTATCGTTAATCATTCGATACTTCGAAAAACGATTACTAAAAGGCGAGGCATAACGTTAAGGAGGGTGTACCCAAATGATCACTATCAAAAATGTTAACAAAAGCTTCGGCGACCACCACGTCCTAACCGACGTTTCGCTTGAAGTACCAAAATCGAATGTTATCGCATTGATTGGCCCAAGTGGAGCAGGGAAATCGACCTTAATCCGAACTATAAACGCATTGGAGCCGGTAGATAATGGGGAAATAACAGTGGACGGCATCTCCATCCATGACAAAAAAATAGATATCAACGTAGCCCGCACAAACATCGGCTTCGTATTCCAAAGCTTTAACCTATTCCCATTCTTAACCGCATTAGAAAACGTTACAATGGCACCTATAAAAGTAAAAGGAATGAGCAAAGAAGAAGCTGAAAAAAGAGGGAAAGAGCTACTAGCTTCCCTTGGCTTAGCAGACAAATTCGATGCCTATCCAAACAGACTTTCCGGTGGTCAGCAACAACGTGTAGCCATTGCGCGAGCATTAGCAATGGACCCGCAAGTCATGCTATTTGATGAACCAACATCAGCACTCGACCCTGAAATGGTAACCGAAGTGCTTGATGCTATTCGTAAACTAGCAAAAGACGGCATGACCATGGTTGTCGTAACGCACGAAATGGGCTTCGCCAAAGAAATCTGCGACGAAATCGTCTTCATGGCAGAAGGAAAAATAGTTGAACGGGCAGCACCGGCTAAATTCTTCACCAACCCAGACACACAGCGTGCCCAAGACTTCCTATCAAAAGTCCTTAACCACTAGAGTAATCTAGTGGTTTTTATTTTGAATAAAACACCTTCCCAGTACACTTAGTCCTACCCTCATCAACCCCAACAAAAAAACACTTCCTTTCCTAAAAATCTTTGGTATCATATAATAAAACAAAAACAAACAAAGGAGAAACCACATGCTTAAAAACATACCGCACTGTATTTCGCCCAATCTCCTCAAAATTCTTATGGAAATGGGGCATGGAGATGAAATTGTCATCGCAGATGGTAATTTCCCGGCTGCATCACACGCGCTAAATTTAATAAGACTGGACGGACTCCATATTCCTGAAATACTTGAAGCAATTCTAACGCTCATGCCACTCGACACATATGCGGATTCATCGGTTTTTTATATGATGCATGGACCAGAAACCTCCGCACCACCGATTTGGAAGAAATACGAGAAAATCCTCCAAAACACAGATAACCAAACTGTCACACCTGCGAAACTCGAACGTTTCCGCTTTTATGAACAAGCCAAACAAGCTTACGCAATCATCGCGACTAGCGAGCAAGCGCTCTATGCCAATATTATTCTTAAAAAAGGCGTAATCACATAAAGAAAGAAGGAATCCAAGTATGTTAGTTCCGGAAAGACATAAAAAAATCATCAACATTGTCAATGAAAATAAAACCGCCCGTGTATCTGAACTGAGCAAACTACTAAAGGTGACGGAGGAGACGATCCGCCGTGATTTAGAGAAACTAGAATCAGAGAATAAATTAGCTCGTACGCATGGTGGAGCCATTTCTACACAGGAGGAAGAAGGGGATATTCCTTATTTCCAACGTGAAGTGATGAACCAACAAGAAAAAATGGCGGTCGCTAAACAAGCTGTTACTCTAATACAAGAGGACGATATCATATTCCTCGATGCTAGTTCTACTGCTTTCTACCTAGCTAAATTACTTCCCAATAAGAAAATAACCGTGCTTACAAACTCGCTTAGAGTAGCCGCTGAACTAGCCAACCAAACACATATTCAAGTTATAGTAGCTGGTGGTAACCTTTCCCCAACTTCCTTATCTTTAGTAGGGCCACTTACTGTTAGCACATTGGAACGTTATCACGTAAACAAAGTCTTTTTCTCTTGCAAGGGTCTACACAAAGACTGGGGAATCAGTGATTCCAACGAGCAGCAAGCAATCGTCAAACGCAAAATGATCGAGATGGCAGACCAAAAAATACTCCTACTGGACCATACAAAACTCAACAAAAAAGCATTTGCTCACATCGAAAAAGAAGAGGTTATTAATACGATAATCATTGATGATCTAGCAAATAAAACATATCTAAAGTATTTCGAAGAAAAAAACATAAAAATTTCCTATGCGCAATTGGGTTGAGTCCTCATTGCGCATCGTGTAATAACCAAATTACGAATTAAATAGTCAGAATTATAAAAAAACCACTTGATTTTATTAAATATCTATTTTATAATCAACACAATCAAAGAAAAACAAATATAAACAAATATCAAACAACAAAAAGGCGGGATGAAAGTGGAGCCTCTTTTACGAATGGAACATATTAGCAAATCGTTCCCGGGTGTCAAAGCATTATCCGATGTAACAATCGACCTCCAATACGGGGAAGTACTAGCGCTCGTTGGGGAAAATGGTGCGGGAAAGTCTACGCTAATGAAAATCCTTACAGGTATCTATCCAAAAGACGAAGGAACAATCAATCTTCAAGGGAAAGATATTACAGTTCATTCTCCAAAACAAGCACAAGAACTTGGTATTTCCATCATTCATCAAGAACTCAACTTGATGAAAGACCTCACAGTTGCAGAAAATATTTTCATCGGACGTGAACCAAAGGGAACGATGAACTTACTTGTAAACGACAAACAGCTGAATAAGCAAACAGCAGAACTTTTCAACAAACTCAACTTAGACTTAGACCCCAAAACTAAAGTGCGTCATTTAACCGTAGCAAAGCAACAAATGGTAGAAATTGCAAAGGCACTTTCATTCAACTCGAAAATACTCATCATGGACGAACCAACCACAGCGCTGACAGAAACCGAAATCGATACACTCTTTGACATTATTACTAGCATCAGAGAAAAAGGCGTCGGCATCATTTATATCTCTCATCGAATGGACGAACTTAAGCGAATCTCTGACAGAATAACGGTTATGAGAGACGGAACATACGTGGACACCCTAAAGACATCAGAAACGGAAATGAGCAAAGTCATTCAACTGATGGTTGGCCGACATGTATACATAGAATCGAAGCCAAACATTGCTTCTGGAGAAAAAGAAACAGTACTAAAGGTAAGTAATATCTCCACCAAAAACCTGTTAAAAGATGTTTCGTTCGATTTAAAAAAAGGAGAGATACTTGGATTTGCTGGGCTAATGGGTGCAGGACGGACAGAAGTAGCTAGAGTACTATTCGGTGCTGATCCATCAACAAATGGAACGATTAACCTTCATGGCAAAGAAGTCAAAATAAAATCACCAGCGGACGCCGTGAAACAAGGAATCGGCTACTTATCAGAAGACCGAAAACAATACGGCTTACTCGTCAGCATGGACGTCAAATCGAACATTGCACTAGCAACTATAAAAGACTACCAAACGAACTCAGTTTTTGTAAGCGATTCCAAAATCAAAAAAACAGCTACAAAATACGTCGAGAGTCTAAAGATTAAAACTCCATCTGTAGATCAAGAGATTAGACTCCTCTCTGGAGGCAATCAGCAAAAAGTCGTTATTGCAAAATGGCTCCAAAGGGATTGCGACATTCTAATCTTCGATGAACCAACACGTGGAATTGACGTTGGTGCAAAAGGAGAGATTTATAAACTACTAGATGAGCTTGCAGCAAGTGGGAAATCAATCATCATGATCTCATCTGAATTACCTGAAGTTTTACGAATGAGTCATCGGATCGTCGTCATGTCAGAGGGAAAAATCACAGGGGTACTTTCCTCGGAAGAAGCAACACAAGAAAAAATAATGGAGTATGCAACACAGCTCCACTAATAATAGGGGTGAAGTAAATGAACGTGGATACAATTATTGAAAAAGAGCCAGTAAAGAAAAAAGTCATACCGCCAGGTGCTATTCAACAAACTCTAGCATTTGGAAGTTTAATAGTTTTAGTTATTTTTTTCTCAATTGCATCAGATAGCTTTCTACAATGGAGCAACATGATCGGTATTTTATTATCAACTGCAGTAATTGGAATTCTTGCACTTGGTGCTACATTTGTCATTATTACAGGCGGAATTGACCTTTCAGTAGGAACAGTAATGACTTTATCCTCGGTCATTTCCGGAGTAGTCATTGTCAATGCAGGTTTACCATTGATTGTCGGTGTTTTTGCAGGTATTGCAACAGGGGCAATCTGTGGCTACCTTTGTGGTATTGCAATTACCAAGATGAAGATTCCTCCTTTTATTGCCACGCTTGCAATGATGATGATTGCAAAAGGTCTGGCACTAGTTATTTCAGGGGCAGCACCAATTTATTTCACAGACCATGCTTTATTCACAAAGATTGCACTTGGCTCAATAATTCCGGGAGTGGACATTCCAAATGCAGTTCTAATATTTTTCCTCGCTGCAATTATTGGAGCGGTCATTTTATCAAAAACGATTTTAGGACGTTATAATTTCGCAATTGGAAGCAATGAAGAAGCGACAAAACTTTCAGGTGTGAACGTGGATTTCTGGAAAGTGACTATTTATTCATTGGCAGGAGCATTTACAGGAATTGCTGGAGTTATCATGGCTTCTCGTTTAAATTCAGCCCAGCCAGCATTAGGTCAAGGCTATGAATTGGAAGCGATTGCAGCGGTTGTTATCGGTGGAACATCCCTTAGTGGAGGGAAAGGAACAATCGTTGGGACAGTAATCGGTGCACTGATTATGAGCGTTCTAACAAACGGTCTACGCATCATGTCTATCCCGCAAGAATGGCAAACGGTCGTAGTCGGCATGGTTATTATTCTAGCAGTATATATGGATATTCTCAGAAGACGCAAAGAATAACAAAGGGTCTATCGTCCAAGTGACGTTAAATATAAAAGGGAATGGGGAGAAATAAATGAAGAAAAGGTCATGGATTTTAGGAAGTATGTTAGCTGTTTCTACGATTTTAGGTGCATGTAATGCAGAGGAAGCTGATTCTAGCACAACATCAGAACCAAGTGGCGATAAACCATACGTAGCGATTGTCTCCAAAGGATTCCAGCATCAATTCTGGCAAGCAGTAAAACAAGGGGCAGAAGAAGCAGCGGAGGAATTTGATGTAGAAATTACTTTTGAAGGACCAGAAAGTGAATCACAAGTGGATAAACAAATAGAAATGCTCCGCGCGGCACTGGACAAAAAACCTGATGCACTCGGCTTTGCGGCACTTGACTCGCAAGCTGCAACACCGTTACTAGAAGAAGCTCAAAAAAGTGAAATACCTATTATTGCATTTGACTCAGGAGTAGAAAGTGATATTCCTCTTGCAACTGCTTCTACCGATAACAAAGCAGCAGCGGCTCTGGCTGCAGACAAAATGGCTGAATTCATCGGCGAAGAAGGAAAAATTGCACTAGTTGTACATGACCAAACCTCCGTAACAGGAGTACAACGTCGTGATGGCTTTAAAGAACAAATTGAATCCAAATATCCAAATATAGAAATCGTCGACATCCAATACGGTGGTGGAGATCATCTTAAATCTACCGACCTTGCAAAAGCGATGATTCAAGCGCATAGCGACTTAAAAGGAATTTTCGGTTCCAATGAAGGCTCTGCAATCGGTGTTGTAAACGCTGTACAAGAACTAAACAAATCGGGTGAACTTGTAGTTGTCGGTTTTGACTCGGGGAAACAACAAATTGACGCAATTACAAGTGGCTTAATGTCTGGGGCAGTAACACAAAATCCAGTCGGCATCGGTTACGAAACAGTAAAAGCTGCAGTAGATGCGATGAACGGAAAAGAAGTTGAAAAAACAATTGACACAGGCTTCATCTGGTACGACAAAGACAATATTGAATCAGAAGAAGTGCAAAACGCAATTTACGAATAAAACACAGCATTCCTGTTGCAAAAAGTTACTGGTGGCTTACATAGAATCAGTAACAAATTGCAACACAAAAGAAAGGAGGCTAACAAATTGAAGTCATTGCGATGGGGAATTATAGGCGCTGCGAACATTGCTAAACAGCAAGTTATTCCAGCGATCATACAAACACCAAACAATGAAGTTACTGCAATAGCAAGTAGTAGTGGCAAAGCAGAATCCCTAGCTCAGCAATTCCATATTCCAAACACATTCCAGTCATACGAAGCGCTTCTCGAATCATCTGATGTGGATGCAGTGTACATAGCACTTCCGAATGCATATCACAAACAATGGGCACTTGCTGCAATCCAAGCAAACAAACATGTCCTGTGTGAAAAGCCGATTGTGCTCACTACAAAAGATTTAATAGAACTTCAACAAGCAGCCCAAAAGCATCATGTACTCCTAATGGAAGCTTTCATGTATCGTTTTCATCCGCAAATAGGAAAAGCAAAGCAATTGATAACAGAAGGAACAATTGGGGAAATACTCACGATTCGTGCCCGTTTCCATTTCACGATGGAAAATTGGGACGATGACATTCGCCTCGATCCAAATCTTGGGGGAGGGGTACTAAATGACATTGGATGTTATCCGGTAAATGTACTGAACTATTTAATAGAAGAAACTCCAAAAAACATCCAAGCTTTACAGGGGAAAACAAAAAAAGCAATCGATACACATATAGCTGTCCAACTTAGCTATCCATCCGGGATCCTTGCCCAGTTTGATGCAAGCTTTTACGGACCGATGACTCAAACTATTGATATTATCGGTACAGCAGGAACGATGCAACTACCATTTGCTTTCAGAGCTGACCAAAACAATTACGATGGGATCATCCATTACCACTCAAACAATGAAACCCATACCGTCAAAGAAACTGGAAATGCCTATATCGAGCAGATAAAAGCATTCCACCAGGCTATCGAAAACAAAGAATCACCAACATATACACATGCACAAATGCTCCAACAAACAGAAACATTAGAACGCATCGCTAAAGCACTCTAGCAGAAAGGAAGTAACTAAATGTCTAAAGTCATTGAAGAACTAAACAAATATGCACATAAATTAGTAGACCAAGGCCTAGTAGTAGGAGCAGGCGGCAACCTCAGCATGCGAGATGGAGGTTACATGTACATCTCTCCAAGTGGCTTTGATCTCAAGGAAATAGAACCTCATCAGTGGGTGAAAGTCGATATTACAACAGGAGAAATCGAAGGCAATCTTCGCCCATCATCCGAAGTACTCATGCATTTAGAATGCTTCCGTAAAAATGAGGAAATCCAAGCAGTTCTTCATGCACATCCGTCCTATTCGGTAGGCGTCTCCTCTGCTGGCAAAGACATTCCGCCTTTATTTCCAGATTTTCCAGCGATGGTCAAGAGTGTGGGTTACATCGATTACGTCATACCGACGACCAATCTACTTGCAGAAAAAGTAGCAGAACTCGTTGACAAAGATGTCATCATTATGCGTAATCACGGTGTTCTAACATTAGGGAAAACGATGAAAGAAGCATACTTTTTCATGCAACTAACGGAAGAATCCGCCAAAGTATATACTATTAGTTCCATTTTCGGTGGTCCACGAGTTTTGACTGAACAAGAATGTGAGGACCTTCGAAACCTTTCAGCAGAAAGATATCGCTCGAAATTGCTAAAGGAATAGGAGGGAATCACAATGACAACAGTACTTGCCTATGATCTCGGAGCATCTAGCGGTCGCCTAGTCTCCCAAAAATTTAACGGGCAAACGCTCACGATGAATGAAATACACAGGTTCCAAAACAAACCAGTTCATGAAAACAATCATTATTACTGGGACTACAGGAATCTTGTAAAAGAACTAAACCAAGGTCTCAATAAAGTAACGTCACCTGCCAAATCACTAGGCATCGACACATGGGGTATAGACTTTGGATTATTAAATAAAACCGGACAGCTCGTCTCCAAACCATTTTCATACCGAGACACGCACTCCGTCCAATATGTCCAACAAGCTACAAAACAATTACCACCCCAAACATTATTTGAACAAACCGGTAACGAAATTTCTGCCATAAACACATTATTTCAACTGATGGCCATCCAAAGTCAATACCCACAATACTTAACCGAAACTACCGAAATACTTATGATGCCCAACCTACTTATGCACGCATTATCAGGCGTCAAACTGAACGAATTCACTATAGCCTCAACATCACAGCTAGTTAACAAACACAAACAATGGGACAAAAATATTCAACAAACTTTTTTCAATCAAACACTCCCATTCGCACCAATCGAAATGCCGCATCAAATGGTAGCTACGATAAAGAACCATCCTACCATCCAAATGGCTCTTGTACCAGGACATGACACAGCCTGCGCATTATCTGCACTACCAATCCAACGACCAAATGCCTTATTCATCAGTATTGGAACATGGGGGCTAATCGGAAAGGAAATAAAAGAACCAATCACAACAGCAGAAGCATTTCAGCAAAGCTTTACAAACGAAGGAACGAGCGAAGGGCAATACCGATTTCAAAAAAACGCCATGGGATTTTGGATTCTTCAAAAATGCCGAGAAGAATGGAAGCAACAAGGAATCCATTTCACATACGAACAAGAAATAAATGCTCTGCAACAAGCAAAATCATTCAACACATTCATCGATCCAGATGACGACCTTTTCTTTAACCCAGTATCGATGCTGCAGGCAATCAAGAAATATTGCTTGCAAACAAATCAGCAGGTTCCAATCACACCCGGTGAGCATATCCGCTGTTTCATCGAAAGCCTTGCTATAAAATACGCATACACAATCAAACAAATAGAAAAAATCACGAATACGAAAACAACCGACATTTACATCGGTGGAGGCGGGACACAAAATACAAATCTATGCCAATTTATCGCAAATGCATCGAACAAAATAGTCCATACTGGACCAACCGAAGCAAGCTCTATCGGTAACGGATTATCCCAACTGCGAGCGCTTGGAGAACTACACTCAATCGAAGAAGGACGACAACTTGTCGCAAACTCTTTCGAGATGAAACAATATGAACCACAGCACAATACCGAATGGCAAGAAGCAATCGATCGATTTCAACAACTACTACATATGTAATGGAGGAATTATTCATGACAAAAGAACGTTATATCGGATCTTTACCGAAAATAGGAATACGTCCAACAATTGATGGTCGCAGAAGAGGGGTACGTGAATCCTTAGAGGAAACGACGATGAATATGGCAAACAACGTCGCAAAATTCCTATCCGAAAACCTTAAATACTATAACGGGGAATCGGTAGAATGCGTCATTGCAGATACTTGTATAGGTGGGGTAGCTGAAGCAGCACAAGCAGCCGAGAAGTTTAAAAAAGAAGGAGTCGGCGTTTCACTTACTGTAACTCCTTGCTGGTGCTACGGCAGTGAAACAATGGATATGGATCCGCATCTTCCGAAAGCAGTATGGGGCTTCAACGGAACAGAACGACCGGGAGCAGTTTACCTAGCAGCCTCTCTTGCCGGGTACAACCAAAAAGGGATACCAGCATTCGGAATATACGGGCATGACGTTCAAGATGCGGGAGATCCAACTATCCCTAAAGACGTCCAAGAAAAACTTCTCCGTTTCGCAAAAGCTGGCCTTGCAGCAGCAATGTTAAAAGGAAAATCATATCTCGCTATGGGGTCTGTCTCCATGGGAATTGCAGGAAGTATCGTAAAAGACGACTTCTTTCAGGAATACCTAGGCATGCGTAATGAGTACATCGACATGAGTGAATTTGTACGCCGGATGGATCTAGAAATTTACGACAAAGAAGAATACGAAAAAGCACTTCAATGGGCAGACGAGAACTTAACCATAGGTGAAGACATAAACAAAGAAGAATTCAAACGTACAGATGAAGAAAAACGTAGTGACTGGGAACGGTCTATTAAAATGACGCTCATCGCTCGTGACCTTATGATTGGCAGTGACAAACTAAAAGAAATGGGCTTTGAAGAGGAAGCAAATGGTCATAATGCACTTATCGCTGGATTCCAAGGGCAGCGTCAATGGACGGACTACTTCCCGAACGGTGACTTCATGGAAACCTTCCTAAACTCATCCTTTGACTGGAATGGCAAACGCGCACCATACATTCTTGCAACGGAAAACGATAGTTTAAATGGTGTCACAATGGCAATGGGCAATCTACTAACAAACACTGCACAAGTTTTTGCAGACGTGCGCACGTACTGGAGCCCAGATGCAGTAAAACGTGTAACCGGAAAAGAACTCACAGGAAAAGCTGCCAACGGAATCATCCATTTACTTAACTCGGGTTCTGCAGCACTTGATGGAACCGGTCGCCAACAAATAGACGGCAAACCTGTCATGAAACCGTTCTGGGATATCACAGACGAAGAAGTAAAAGAAACACTAGAAAACGTTCAGTTCCGTCCGGCATCAACAGAATACTTCCGAGGCGGCGGCTATTCAAGTGATTTCACAACAAAAGGCGATATGCCAGTAACAATCGCCCGTATTAACTACGTAAAAGGACTTGGCCCAGTGCTGCAAATTGCTGAAGGGTACACCGTTGAACTTGAAAATGACATGCATGACACACTGGACCTACGTACAGATCCAACATGGCCAACGACTTGGTTCGTTCCAAACCTAACTGGCGAAGGTGCATTCACTGATGTTTACTCCGTCATGAACAACTGGGGAGCCAACCACTGTGCTCTCAGCTACGGTCATATCGGAGACGACCTAATAACACTTGCTTCCATCTTACGAATTCCCGTAAACATGCACAACGTCGAAGCCTCACGCATCTTCCGCCCAAGCGCATGGAACATGTTCGGCACCGACCAACCAGAAGCAGCCGACTACCAAGCATGCCAAAACTTCGGCCCGTTATATAAATAAGTTAAGTAAATAGGGTGCAGCTACAGTGTTGCTATTCATAATCAGTTTCTAACTCGCGAAGGGTCTGCTGTGGATTCTCTAGATAATACTGTATATTCTTCGTGTCTAATAGAATCTCTTAATTCTTATTAACATGTTAAGTACTACCTACGTTATTGATTGGAGTGGAAGGTGGCGACTCCGACGGGATAAGGGAGACAGATGAGACATCACATCGTGCGCGTAGCGACGGTGATGGCTCATCGCTCCCCCCCGCGGAAAGCGTCCACCTGCAACGGAAATCAAGGGTTTTCGGAATTTATTTTTAATGGTTATGAATTTAACTTTTGAAAGATAGTAGAGAGGTGAAACCATGAAATATGCAATCGGCATTGACTATGGAACCGAATCAGGACGTGTAATATTAGTGAACATCGAAAACGGCGATATCGTCGCTACTAGTGTGACACTCTACCCCCATGGCGTCATCACTGGGCATTTAAATAACCGTACTCTAGGCAAAGAAACTGCACTCCAAGTGCCACAAGACTACCTTGACGTACTCATTAACTCAATCCCGGAAGTAATAAAAGAAATTAACCCAAACGACATCGTAGGTATTGGACTAGACTTCACATCATCCACCATCCTACCAGTCGAAGAAAATCTAAACCCGCTATGCCAAACAAAAGAGCATGAAAATAACCCAAATGCATACGTCAAACTGTGGAAGCACCACGAAGCAGAAGACGAAGCAAAACACCTAAACAAAATCGTACAGCAAGAACAATGGATCAAGCGTTACGGAGGTACCATCTCATCGGAATGGATGATTCCTAAAGTGTTAGAAATCGCAAACGATGATCCAACACTTTTTAACCAAACTCATCTATTCCTCGAAGCGGGGGATTGGGTCGTTTCAAAACTAACAGGAAATCTTATTCGAAACAGCTGTTCTGCAGGCTACAAAGGGACATGGCATAAAGAAACAGGATTTATCGACAATGAAACATTACAAAAAATCGGTCCCGCCTTAAACAATATATACAAAACAAAATTACAAGGGAACGTTCAATCATCCGGCACACTCGCTGGTACATTAACAAAAGAAATGAGTAAAAAAGTTGGACTCCGTGAAGGAACTCCAGTTGCTGTAGGGATCATCGATGCTCATGCGGCACTTCCCGGAGCCGGAGTAAGTGAACCAGGCACGCTCGTCATGGTCATGGGAACGTCGACCTGTCATTTACTACTTAGCGAGAAAGAAGTGTTAGTCCCTGGTATTAGTGGTGTCGTAGAAGATGGTATCCTACCAGGCTACTTTGCATACGAAGCCGGGCAGGCAGCAGTGGGGGATTTATTTGCCCACTTCCTAAAAAATTATCATACGAATTTTGAAACACTTACCGATGAAGCTAAGGCACTTCAACCCGGACAAAGTGGTCTTCTGGCACTCGATTGGCATAACGGCTGCAGAACTCCATATGTAGACACAACTTTATCGGGTGTCCTAGTTGGAGAAAAACTCTCTACAACACCAGCTGAAGTATATCGAGCATTACTTGAAGCAACAGCTTTCGGTACAAAGGTCATCATCGATTTATTTGAAAAGCACGAAATCCCTATTAACCAAGTAATCGCAACAGGTGGTATACCAAATAAAAACAACCTACTTATGCAGATTTATGCAGACATCCTGCAAAAAGAAATAACTGTTGTACAAACCGACCAAGCACCAGCATTAGGAGCAGCTATCCTAGGAGCAGTTGCAGCAGGTGCATACGACTCCTATCCGAGAGCTATCCGACATATGGCGTCCAATGAAACAATCATTTATAAACCGAACAAAGATAACGCCAACATTTACAACCAATTATTTGATATGTACAAACAGCTCAGCACATTTTTCACAGAGCAATCATCTATAATGCACGACCTAAACCACCTGAAAGGGGAGAAAAAATATGATAGAAAACCTATGGAACACATCCGATAAATCTGTACAATCCAATACATTAGAAGAACTTACTTACCGCTCGAACTTAATCGGAACAGATCGTCGCGTTTGTAACTGGGGTGGGGGAAATACCTCCTTCAAAACAACCGCAACCGATTTTCGAGGTAACGAAGTCGAAGTAATGTGGGTAAAGGGGAGCGGTTCTGACCTCGCAACAATGAAGGAATCCAACTTTACTGCACTTCAACTAGAACATATTCTTCCACTTCAACACCGCGGAGATATGACAGATGAAGAAATGGTTGACTATTTAAGTCATTGCATGCTCGACAAATCGCATCCACGTGCCTCCATCGAGACACTTTTACATGCGTTTCTTCCATATAAACATGTAGACCATACACATCCCGACAGCATCATCAGTATTTGCTGTGCACCAAATGGCGGGGAAATAGCAAAAGAAATATTCGGAGACCGTTTCGTATGGGTCCCATATATACGTCCTGGTTTTCTCCTATCTAAAATGATTGCAGAAGGTGTACAAAACAATCCGAATGCTGAGCTAGTCCTAATGGAAAAACACGGTCTAGTCGTTTGGGGAGACACTGCACGAGAGAGCTATGATAAAACAATCGACATTATTAATGAAGCAAAAGCCTATATTGATCACAAATTAAAACAACATCCTGCATTCGGAGGACAATCAACAGAAACAGTGCCTCAAGAAAAAAGACTTCAGACATTAAACGAAATCCTTCCATACATAAGAGGACTCGTTTCAACAAACCAAGGTCAAATCGTAACATATGATGACTCAGACGAAGTACTGGAATTCGTCAATAGCGAACGTGCTGCCTTACTTTCCCAAGTAGGAGCAGCCTGTCCAGATCATTTAGTGCACACAAAAAGAGTCCCACTTTTCATAAACTGGGATGGAAATCTAGATACGATTAAAACAAGTATTGAAACGTACAAAGCAGAATACCGAAATTACTTTGAAGCTTATACATCCTCAGACGATAACATGTTCGACCCATCACCTAGGGTCATCCTTATCCCAGGAATTGGGATGATTAACACTGGAAAAGACAAGGCATCTGCCCTTGTGAGTGGCGCACTTTACCACCGAGCTATTTCTGTCATGAAAGGTTCAGATGCTCTTGGTGGTTTCACATCTCTTTCTGCAGAAGAATCTTTTTCTATTGAATACTGGCCATTGGAGCTCTATAAGCTATCACTTGCACCAAAAGAAGCCGAGTTCTCTCGAAAAGTTGCATTCGTCACTGGAGGAGCAGGAGGAATCGGTAGTGAAACATGCCGTCTATTAGCTTCTCAAGGAGCACATGTTGTCCTAGCCGACTTAAACCTAGAAGGAGCAGAAAAAGTTGCCTCGGAAATAAATTCAGCATACGGAGAAGGTAGAGCAACAGCAGTAAAAATGGATGTAACTGATGAAGATCAAATTATTGCTGCATTCCAATTAGTAAATCGCACATATGGTGGTGTAGATATCCTGGTAAATAACGCAGGTCTTGCTACATCCAGTCCATTCGAAGAAACAACCTTAAAAGAATGGAATCTAAATATGAATGTACTCGGAACAGGATACTTCCTCGTCTCACGAGAAGCATTTAAAGTGATGAAAGCACAGGGAACAGGTGGCAGCATGATTTTCATCGGCTCCAAAAACTCTATCTATGCCGGCAAAAATGCATCTGCTTATAGCGCGGTCAAAGCACTCGAAGTCCACCTTGCACGCTGTATAGCTGCAGAAGGTGGAGATTTCGGAATCAGAGCAAACTCTGTATTGCCAGATGCAGTCCTACAAGGTTCTGCCATCTGGGGATCGAAATGGCGCGAAGAACGAGCAGCTGCATATGGCATCGAACCGGACGAACTAGAAAATCACTACAGAGAGCGAACCGTCCTAAAAGAAAACATCTACCCAAGAGACATCGCAGAAGCTATAGCTTACTTCGCCTCAAGTAAATCAGCCAAAACAACCGGCTGTATGCTAACCGTAGACGGAGGAGTAGCCGCAGCATTTACTCGTTGATGTTATATTGATGAGTTTTTGCATATATATTTGCATAAGTGTTGCTCACGAGTGTAAGTATATGTACCAATTTAGTTATTTTATAAAGTGATAGAAGCTTATACATGTTAGTCATTTTATATTCCAAGATTAATTGAAGGTATTTACCTTTTCTAACTGGTAAATAGGATGTGCGCCTTCCAGGCCGCATGAGCGCGAAGAATGAGACTTCAAAAAGGATGAAGGAGCAACGCGACTCATCATTGAAGGCTCAGGCGTAGCGTGCGGCAGCACACATCCGGGTAGTATAGCTATAAATATGTCATGCTCTCAATTAAAGACCGATAAACCAAAAAGTCGCTTCCACAAGAAGCGGCTTTTTCAGAAAGGAAGACCACCTATGACTATACATGTCACCCTATTCTCCACCTGCCTAGTTGACCTATTCCAACCAAACGTAGGCATCGCAACCGTAGAACTACTCGAAAAACTCGGTTGTAAAATCGACTTCCCACCAGCCCAAATATGCTGTGGCCAGCCAGCATACAATAGTGGCTATGTGCACGAAGCAAAACCAGCAATGATCCATTTGCTCGAAACGTTCCAGCACGCCGAATATATCGTCACCCCTTCTGGCTCATGCGCACTAATGCTTAAAGAATATGAACACGTCTTCCGGGATGATCCTAAATGGCATGCAATAGCCAAACAAATCGCATCCAAAACATACGAACTAACCCAATTCATCGTCCATGTATTAGGGGTAACAAAAATAGATACATCACTTCCAGGAGCAGCAGTCTTCCATACATCCTGCCATATGACAAGACTACTCGGAGCAAAAGAAGAGCCAAAGCTTCTATTGAATAATGTAGACAACCTGACAATCCAGCCACTTACTGGCCAAAGTCAGTGCTGCGGCTTTGGTGGTACATTCTCCGTCAAAATGGGAGATATCTCAGCAGAAATGGTGAAAGAAAAGGTGGAAAATATTAAACAAGCTAATACGGACTATTTAATAGGGGCGGACTGTGGCTGTCTCATGAATATTGGTGGGCGACTTTCCAGAGAACAACAGGCCATCGAAGTATTGCATATCGCAGAAGTACTTAACCGAGGAATGGAGGGATAAAATGCCACTCAAAATAAAACCAGGTCCATTCAAACAACGTCTAACATCCGAGTTAAATAATGATTTTATGAGAAAAGCAGTTTCTAGTGCACAGGATGGACTTGGAACAAGGCGAGACTTAGCAACCGAGCAACTTGGAGAATGGGAAAAATGGCGCGAAGCAGGGCAAGAAATTCGTCAACATACCGTAAATAACCTCGCACACTATTTAGAGCAATTCAGTGAACAGGTAACAAAAAGTGGAGGTCATGTATTCTTCGCAAAGGATGACGTAGAGGCAACGAACTATATTAAACAAATCGCACAACAAAAAAACGCCAAAAAAATCGTCAAATCCAAATCGATGGTGACAGAAGAAATTGGACTAAACGCTGCACTTGAGTCAATAGGTTGCGAGGTAGTGGAAACGGACCTAGGGGAATATATACTTCAAATCGATGATTATGACCCGCCATCGCATATAGTTGTGCCCGCATTACATAAGAAGAAAGAACAAATCCGAGACGTTTTTGTGGAAAAACTAAATTACAAAAAGTCAGCAGATCCAGAAGAACTAGCGAAGCATGCACGCTATACACTTCGAGAAAAATTCCTAGAAGCTGATTTAGGGATAACAGGCTGTAATTTTGGAGTCGCAGAAAGCGGATCAATCTGCCTCGTAACGAATGAAGGGAATGCCCGCTTAGTCACGACTATCCCTAAAACCCAAATAACTGTCATGGGTATGGAGCGGCTCGTACCCACCTTCGAAGACTTAGACGTTATGGTGTCTTTACTAACAAGAGCTTCTGTCGGACAACGAATTACAAGCTATGTAACGCTACTGACAGGACCTAAAAAGCAAGAGGAAGTCGATGGACCAGAGGAGCTACATGTCGTTATCGTAGACAATGGTCGCTCCAAAATTCTAGGTACTGACTTTCAAGAAATTCTCCAATGCATTCGCTGCGGAGCATGCTTAAATGTTTGCCCGGTATATCGTCATATCGGTGGTCATGCATATGGCTCTATCTATCCAGGTCCAGTTGGAGCAGTACTCACTCCGCTACTCGATGGCTACGAGGATCACAAAGAACTACCATACGCATCAACACTTTGTGGAGCATGTACAGATGTTTGTCCAGTGAAAATCCCATTGCATAACCTACTACTTAAACATCGCCAAGTAATAGTAGAAACAGAAGGGAAAGCACCTATTAGTGAACGGCTTATGATGAAAGCGTTTGGTTTCGGTGCATCTACAAACTCTGTTTATACAGGGGGCTCTAAAATGGCCGCAGTTAGTCTCAAAATGCTACTAAAAAACAAACAAACTATATCAAATGGTCCTGGTCTTTTAAAAGAATGGACGAATAGTCGGGACTTCCCCACACCAAAACAAAGTCGTTTCCGGGACTGGATGAAAGAACGGGAGGGAACGAAGAGTGACTAAATTACAAAGAAACAAAGTGGAACTACCTATTTCAAGTGTTTATATCGCACTTAAAACAAATTCTTTGAAACAAGTATTCATTGAATCCGCCAAGTTGATTCGAGCAGATATAATAGAAACAACACAAACAAACCTTATCGAAACCTTAACTGAACTAACAAAAGATATACCATCAGAAAAAGTACTTTCTTCTATAGAAAGAGGAAACGCGGAATTAGATCAATGGCTCCAAGCTAATACAACACCTTGGAACCCAACACTAGGCTCCCAAAATATCCAAAATGCAGAACAAGCAACAATTGGACTCTCCTATTGTGATCATGCATTAGCTGAATCTGGCACAGTCATCCTGCTAAACGAACATTACAAAGGAAGATCTGTCAGCCTGTTACCGGAAATCCATATCGTACTAATCCCAACAAATACTATTATTCCAAGATTACAGGAAAGCATGAGAACCTTAAGTGAACGTATTAAACAAGGAGAACCTTTTCCGACCTGTATTAATTACATTACCGGTCCAAGCAACTCGGCCGATATCGAAAGTTATTTAGTAGTAGGAGTTCATGGTCCATTACGAACTATTTACGTTTTAATTGATGAAGATATCTAAATAAATAGATTTTTAACAACGAGATTACCATCATTGGATTCTGTAACATAACTTTAATGGGCAAAAATGTTTAAACAATTCTACTGTAGTTCCTTCTATTCAATACAGGATACTTTTCTACTAAATAAAAAGTAGGTAAAAACATGCTGAGATAATAGCATATTTAATAGCTCAAGGAGTATATTAATGAAACTAGCATACGCACGATCGTATCATTATCGGTGGATCAGTGATGAATCAAATCCATCTTCTATCGGAAATTAAACAAAAGATATTATGAAATTCATTATTTGCACCTATTATCCAGCACTTGAAAGTTAGAGGAGACAATCATAGGGTTAGCATTAGGAGATAATGGCGGTCTGATAGGTCGACTAGTATTTGCTATCCAAATAAAAAAGTGCTTTGATCAATAGAACAAAGCACTGATAAAATAAGAAAAGAAGCATCCGATGTTCAGATGCTTCTTTTCTTGAGCGATAAAACGAAGGAAGTAGAAGGCTGCACACTAATGAATGTACAAACAAGTTTACGGCGTTACACATCTATAAGTAACCTTCTATACAGTACATCATAACACATTTTTTATAAAATGCACGTATTTAATTTAATAAATTTTAAAAAGATTTTACGAAATATACTTCAAGATTAGAAATAAAATTGAGGAAATCTACTAATTAAAAAATAGTAAAAATTATTCAGAAAAAAAACTAGCGTTATTGGTTACATTACTGTAATATGGAATATGTAATAGTGTCCTTGGTGCTTCCAAAATGTCATCTTCGAAAAAAACTGGTAATCTTTTACGATTTTTAGTTGATTTTAGCATATGAGTTTTGTATACTCATATATTAGTTAGGGTGACGATATTGGACGCGATCAGCGACCGGCATTACACACTACAAAAAATTGCACCACACAAGCGAAGGGAGATCACAAGTTTATGAAGAAAAAAGCTATCAAAATTGCAGCTTCAACTGCAGTAGCAGCTACAGCATTCGTTGCAGCAGCACCAGTGCAACAAGCTGACGCAGCAACAAACGTAAACCAATTAGCAACAGACGCACAAAATGCAGGTACAGTATTAAAATGGGCTATCTCAAAAGAAGGTTCTGCAGATTTCAAAACAGTTCCAACAGCTCAGTACAATGCAGCTAAAAAAGCAGTAGCAGCAGCAGAAAAAGCAGCTGAAAAATTATCTTCAACTGAAAAATTAAGCGTTCAAGCAAAACTTGTTGAACCAAAAATTCAGATTAACCGTGCGATGGCTTATATCGATGCACTTACTTCAAGTACAAAAATCGTTGCTTTAACTGATTCACTTAATACAGCTATCAAATCTGGTGATCTTGGTAAAGTTGAAACAGCTTACCACACTGCATCAGAAGAGTATCGTAAACAAGTTATTTTATTAGACCGTGTTTACGGACAGTCTACTCGTGATGAAATTCGTAACCAAGTTAAACCAGCAATCGAAAAATTAATGAATGACGTTAAATATGACGTTACAGTTAAAATGCATGCAGATAAAGCAGCAGCTTTCACAAAAGAAGGTAAAATTGCTGAAGCAGCAGCTGAATTAAACAAAGCTGAATATAACCTTACTTTGAAAGAAGCGAAATTCTCTTTCAAAAAGGATGTACAAAAACTTTATGATGACGCATTAACTGCTCTTCCATTAACAGCACTTTCAGTTACTTCTGCATCTGCAGATGGTAAAACAGTTGTAGTTAAATTATCAAAAGCACCTGGCGCAGTTGCAAACTTTGCTGCTAGCCAATTCGTTTTCGTTGGTGGTAATGATAGAATTACTGCTACAACAGCAACATTAAATGCAGATGGAAAATCAGTTACTTTAACATTAGCTGGTCTACAAAATAACAAAGAATATACACTTCACTACAATGGTGCAGCTACAACTGCTAAATATCAAGTAACTGCAGCAGCGGACACATCATTTGTTTCTGCACAAACTGATGATGCTCATTATTTAAACGGTAAAGCTCGCTCTTACTCAGTGAAAATGACAAATGCTGATGGTACTCCATTTACAGGTCAAGTTACTATTAACTTAGGGACAGTTTCTGCTAATACTTTCATTTCAAGTGCTGAGTTAGTTTCAGTTAATGCAGCAACTGCAACAACATTTGTTGGTGTAGACGGAGTTCTTGATTTTGTAGTTACAAATAACGGAGCAATTTTTGAAACTGCAAAACCTACTGTAACTTATGTTACTAACACTGGAAGTACTGTAACGAAAGAATTAGGAGATGTATCATTCTATCCTGAAGCAACTGATGGCGCTACAGCTTCTATCACTGCTGATGCAGATTCTTTCTATGATGCAACTCAAAAAATCCTATTCCACGATAAAAAAGCATATATCGTAAAATCAGGTGACTTATTCCAAGTTAACGGGGTTGGAGCAACTGAAGCACAATTTGCTAAAGCATTCTCTTACAACGATACATTTGTAATTAACTATTACACTAAATCAATCTCATCATTCAATATTACTAATGATGTAACATTTGCTGGAATCACAGTTGCTAACTCTGGTTTATCATATGAAGGTTCTACATTTACTTTCAAAGGAAAAGCTCAACCAGGATATACAGTTCAAGTTTACCCAGTAGGAAATCGTACTAATAAACTTGGTGAGGCAAAAGTGAATGCTGATGGTACTTACCAAGTAGCAGTACGTAATGTTACTAATGGTACAAACAACTTTGACGTAGTTCAAGTGGCTCCAAATGGTGCTGTACCAGGTACTACTGCTGTAGCAACTGATAATGTTGCAAAAGCAACTGCTTATGTAGGTACATTTGGTTTGAATAGTGTATCTGTTATTGATTCAGCAACAGCAACAACATCTGCTGACTCATTCTTAAATGCAGGAGATGTACTTGTACTAAATACTACTCACGATGCTTTATATGATGTGCTTCTATCAACAACTGGTAATGCAAATATCGTTATCGCTGGTGGTGGTAAAACTGCTACTTTAACAGTAACTAAAGCAACTGCTTTAAACACTGCTAATAACACAGCTGCTCCAGCTGATCTTACAAATGCGGTATTAATTACTGGTATCTCATATGCAGATCAAGTTCTTGGTGCTCCAATCTTTAATTTAGCTAATTCAAACTACCGTGCTATTAACTCAGTTAATGGTGTTACAAATCAAGACGGTCTAGTTCTAAAACAATCAATTAATGGTCAAGTTGTAAGCTTCTAATTACAAAATTGAACTACAATTGAACATTTTAAGAGTGCAGAGATTAATCTCTGCACTCTTTTTTATGTGAAATTTAGGTAAAGTAGATGGACAGAGGGTAAGTAGAAAAAAAAACTTAAATATGTTATAATTCAACTGCCTATTAATAGAAAGGAATTTGTAAATTATATGAATAAATTTGAAGTTTCGCAAAAAAATAAGGAATCATGGATTTTAAAATTAATATTATTTATCCTCATATTTACAATAATTGTTTCTTTTATTTGGATTGATAATAGTGCCAATAAACAAAACGAAGAATTGTTAAATGACTTTTCCTTACTACAACAAGTAACTGAAAGACAAAATGGAGGAGAAATGGAAGAAGTAATTCCAGATTTAGAAAAGTTGCAAAAAAAAAATCCTAACGACTATAAAATAGCATTCCAATTAGGGTTGGCTTATTTAAATGTTGGAGAGTATCAATCTGCAAAGATCATGTATACGCGTGCTTTAGATTTATTTCCTAAATTTGTTGAGGATAAAGAGTTTATGTACCAATATGCGTATATATTAGCAAATAATGAAGAACTTAATAATGCCAAAGTTGTAATAGAACAATCAAAGGCTCTATCTAGTGACGAAGAATATCAATCTCGGTTAACTTCATTGCTAGAACAAATTGAAGATAAGTAGGTGAGGAACAATAATGGCTCAATTAAACATGAATAGGGTAAGAGTAGAGAGAGATATTAAAGAAGACAGGCAATCCATTGAAAGAATAGATAGATTTATATATAGACTATTGATATTTGCTATAGTGGTAATACCCTTACTTATTGGGATAAAAACAGAGGTATTTGTTAGTCCAATAATTTCGAGTACTGGAGTAGATGGAACAGCCTATCAGTCTGATATATTTACATATTTTAAATTTGTGGTTTTAATTGTTATAACACTTGGAACTACAGTACCTTTTTTATATAAATTACTTTTTTTAAATTACGAAATCAATAAGTCGAAATTAACACCTACAATATATTTATTCATGGTTGCTATTATACTCTCCACAATCTTTGCAGAGTATAAACATATAGCACTTTGGGGGGTATACAATCGGCATGATGGTGCTATAACGTATATTTGTTTTTCACTATTAATGTTAGTTGCAATAAATATACAATATCCTAAAAATATATTGAAAACAATTTTAGTGGCATTATATCCTTTTGTTTGGATTAACTTAATCATTTCTTTATTAACTTTTTACGGGAAGAATATTTTAACAAACAAAGTTTTCCAATCGGTACTAACAATATTTGATAGCTCTAAACAGCCTTTTAATGAAGGATCTATATTAACAGGAACACTTAATCAATGGAATTATATGAGTGGTATATCAGGAATAACGATTATGATTTTTCTAGCTATAGCGATCTTTGAAAAGAGTAATAAACTTCGAATTATAAATATACTAACTGCGCTTGCAGCATTCGCCACATTATTAGTATCAATTTCTACCAGTGGTTTTTTAGCCTTTGTGGTAATGAGTATATTTATGCTTGTATTATTGTTTTTAAAAGATAACTGGAAAAAAGGATTGATTACCTTTGCAATCTTTTTTGTATTAGCTTCTGGAGTACTTACTATTTTGGCACAAAAGAATAGTGGGATTTGGAATGAATCGATTGGAACGTTTGTCAAATACAATCCTTTTGAAAGCAAATCAGCTGCACTCAATTTAAATTTGTTAGATAGTAAAGCATATGCATCCGATAAAGTGTTTTCTTTACCAGAGTTACCAGAACAAGCAACCGGTGCTGGATCAGGTCGTTTGTATATTTGGGGAACAATGTTAGAACTAATGAAGGACAAACCGTTAACGGGATATGGATTAGACACTGTATTATTTCATTTTCCGCAAAATGAGTTAGAAAAACGTAGTCAATTATATTGGGATTGGATATTAGTTGACAAGCCACATAGCTTTTATTTAGGAATTCTATGGGGAACGGGAATACTAGGATTCATTGGATTTGTGGGAATTTTAATAATACTTTCAATAAATATAATAAAAGGATTATTTAGATTACGTGAAATAAATCCTTACTATATCGCTCTTTCTATGGGGTTTGGTGCATTTTTAATACAAGCATTGTTTAACGATTCAGTTATTGGATTGACAGTAGCACCATTGATTATTGGTGCAGTATTATACGCAAACAATCAAAATGAACAAGAAGAGGGGTCAACATGAACGATGAAGTGATTAGTTTAAGAGAAGTGCTGGAAACTGTTTGGGCTGGAAAAAAAATTATTGCACTTTCAGTTATAGTTATGGTGTTGATAGCTTCGATAATAAGTTTTTTTGTAATCGACAAAACGTATGAGTCAAACGCGACTATTCAAATGACAAATAACTCCAACGTTGATGTGAATGAGAAAGTTATTCAATATATTTCTGGCGAATTTAATCCGGTTATTTTAGTAGAAAGATTAAGTTATTCCGCTGATACAAACAATCACATAAATGTAGAAAAATTAAATACGATAATTAGACCTGATGGTACTCTTCTTGATATTAGCTATAAAGCTAATAATCCATCCGATGCACAAACACACCTATCAAAACATTTAGAAACTACAATTGAAAAAATGTCTAATGAATTGAAAACAGAATTAATTCAACAGTCTAATTATTACAAAGAAGAAAGTACTAAGGTAGAAAAAGAACTACAAAATTTAATAGAGTCATACAATTCTATAATTCAAACTAATAACCTATCTCCGATACTTATAATGCAAACCTTACTACCAGAAGAAACTATGTTTACTTTAACAGGTGAACAAGAACAGGAGTTTGGAAAGATTGATGGAGAATTACAAACACAACTAATGAATTTACAGTCAAATATAAAAAGTAAATCCGAAGAATATGCTTTATCTTATACTGATTTACAAAACTTTCTTTCGAATGCAGAACAGTTTAATCCGAAGTCTTTTATTAAAACAATAAACAAACCATCTTTACCAACGAAATCTAGCAGTCCAAGTCCTTTTTTAAATATTACAATAGGATTTGTAATAGGTTTGTTAGTTGGTCTTGCTTTGGTTTTCTTTAGAAATTACTGGATACAATCAGCTCCTTCAAAATAGGTGAAAGGGGTAGGAAGAAGGTGTTATCTTGGGATATCGCCTAAGATTATTTGCGTTTTTTATATTAGATTCCTTTATAGTAGTGACTTCTATATTCCTGGGTTTTTTAATTATGAATCCAGGAGGTCAATTTTATGCGATACCAACTTTAATACTAAGCGCTGTGACATTATTAGTATCGCATCACGTAGCCGCTTACTTTTTTCATTTATATGATCGAATATGGAGTGTGGCCTCAGTTAACGAATTATTGACAATTGTCTATTCAGTGACAATATCTATTGGTGCTGCTAGTATTATTCAATATATAGTTCATAGCGAAATATTTTTTCGCGTTATGGCAGTAACTTGGATGATACATATTATTGCAATTGGAGGCTCTCGTTTTACTTTACGTGTATTAAATGAACAAAAAATGCAACATGGACAAATTCATAAACATAGGGCTCTAATTGTAGGTGCTGGACAAGCTGGTACAATTTTGGCCAAGCAAATGAGACAATCTATAAACTCAAATTTAATACCTGTTGCATTTGTAGATGATGATATAAAAAAATTGAAATTAAAAATATTAGGTATAACGGTTCAAGGTATGATTAAAGATATTCCTAAAGTTGTCGAAATAAATGCTATTGATCATATTATAATTGCGATACCCTCATTAAAAAAAAGTGAAATTCAATCGATTTTTGAGCAGTGCTCTAAAACCAATGCAAAAGTTAAAATCATGCCAAGTATAGAGGCTGTCATGACTGGTAAGTTGTCTGTAAATGAAATGCGCGAAGTGAAAATAGAAGATTTACTTGGTCGTGAAGAAGTAGAGCTAGATATGAATTCTATATCAGATAAATTAACTGGGAAGATTATATTAGTAACTGGTGCAGGAGGCTCTATTGGATCAGAAATCTGTCGTCAAGTTTTAAAATTTAAACCGAGGAAGATTTATTTATTAGGACATGGTGAAAATTCTATTTACCAAATAGATATGGAACTTCGTGAAAATATGCCATTGGAAACAGAAATAATACCACTCATAGCAGATATACAAGACAGAAATAGAATATTTGATATTGTTTCTGAATGTAGACCAGATGTTATTTACCACGCTGCCGCTCATAAACATGTGCCGTTGATGGAATACAATCCAATTGAAGCTGTGAAGAATAACATTTTTGGAACTAAAAATGTAGCAGAAGCTGCAGACACCTTTGGTGTAGGTTATTTTGTCATGATTTCAACGGATAAAGCAGTAAATCCTCCAAATGTTATGGGAGCGACAAAACGATTTGCAGAAATGGTTGTACAGAATTTAGCAAAAGAAAGTAAAACAAAGTTTGCAGCTGTCCGTTTTGGAAATGTACTTGGTTCCCGCGGTTCAGTTATCCCCTTATTTAAAAAGCAAATTGCGCAGGGGGGACCTGTAACGGTAACAGATCCTGAGATGACCCGTTACTTCATGACAATTCCGGAAGCATCACGACTTGTTATTCAAGCAGGTACACTTGCGAATAATGGAAGAATATTCGTGCTTGATATGGGTGAACCAGTTAAAATTGTAGATTTAGCAAAAGATATCATACGTTTATCAGGGTATACTGAAGATGAGATAAAAATCGAATTTACCGGTATTAGACCTGGTGAAAAACTATATGAAGAGCTCTTAAATGAAAATGAAATACAAAGCAGTCATGTTTTCCCTAAAATTCATATTGGAAAAGCAACACCAATTAACAAAGAAGAAATGAATAAGATACTTGAGTGCCTTTTGGAAATGACTGAAGATAACTTGAAACACACACTTATCAAAATTGCCAATAAAGAAAGTATCGTAAATAAAAAAAATATGACAACTGTTTAGAACAGGGTGTTTAATTGATAAAGAGGTGTTATTATTGAAAGGAATTATTTTAGCAGGGGGAAGTGGGACAAGGCTATATCCACTTACCAGGTCGGTTTCTAAACAGTTACTTCCTATTTTTGATAAACCGATGATTTACTATCCACTTTCAGTATTAATGCTATCAGGAATAAAGGAAATTCTTATTATTTCAACTCCTGCTGATATTCCCATGTTTGAACAGCTCTTAGGAGATGGTAGTGAGCTAGGGATTTCTCTTTGCTATCGAGTACAAGAAAAGCCAGAGGGACTTGCTCAAGCTTTTCTAATTGGAGAAGACTTTATAGGGAAAGACAGTGTCGCGCTCATATTAGGTGATAATATATTTTTTGGACAAGGTTTCACTCCTATTCTTCAAAAAGTGGCGAAAAGTTCAAAAGGGGCTACTGTTTTTGGATATCGAGTAAAGGATCCTGAACGATTTGGAGTTGTTGAGTTTGACAATAACTTCAATGCAAAGTCAATTGAAGAAAAGCCAACAGTGCCAAAATCAGATTTTGCTGTAACTGGTTTATATTTTTATGATAATGAAGTGGTAGAAATTGCAAAAAAGATAAAACCGTCAGAGCGTGGAGAGTTAGAAATAACAGATATCAATAAAGAGTATTTAAAAAGAAAAGAATTAAAAGTAGAATTACTAGGGAGAGGTTTCGCCTGGTTAGACACTGGTACTCACGACTCATTATTGGAAGCATCACTATTTATAGAGACAATAGAAAAAAGACAAGGTTTTAAAGTTGCTTGTATTGAAGAAATAGCTTATAGAATGGGCTATATTAATAAAAGTCAACTAATAGCACTAGCTAAACCTTTAATAAAATCTAACTATGGTCAGTACTTAATAGACATTGCGAATGAACCCAAACGATTTTCACAGGATATGGATGGAGTGTTATAAATCATGAAAACAGTATTAGTTACTGGGGGAGCAGGTTTTATCGGATCCAATTTCGTTCCTTATTTCGTAAGTAAATATAAAGATTATTTTATTTTAAATTTAGATGTATTAACTTATGCAGGGAATCTTTCAAATTTAAATGAAGTTACTACCAAAGAGAACTATAAATTTATACAAGGCGATATTAGAGATAATAAAATGGTTACTCAATTGTTTGAGCAGTATGATATACATCATGTTGTTCATTTTGCTGCAGAATCTCATGTAGATAATTCTATAAAAAATCCTTCTTTGTTTGCAGAAACGAATGTGCTAGGCACTTTAAATTTACTCGAAGCTGCAAGAACTCATTGGCAAGTAGCTCCTTTTCTATACAAAGATGAGTATCTTGATTCAAGGTTTATGCATATTTCAACAGATGAAGTATATGGTACTTTGGGAACAAAAGGTTTCTTTACAGAAAATACCCCATATGCTCCAAATAGTCCATATAGTGCAAGTAAAGCTTCCTCAGATATGATTGTGAGGAGCTATTTTCATACATATGGACTAAATGTAGTTACAACAAACTGTTCCAATAATTATGGACCAAAACAGCATGATGAAAAGCTGATTCCTACTTTAATACGCAATGCGATTAAAGGGGATATACTTCCTATTTACGGTTCAGGAGTTAATATTCGCGACTGGTTATATGTAGAAGATCATTGTAAAGCAATTGATCTTGTATTTCATCATGGAAAATTAGGAGACACTTATTTAGTAGGCGGCAAAAATGAGCTAACAAATTTAGAAATTGCTCATACAATTTGTGAGTATTTAGATAAGAGAATACCAAAATCTACAAGCTATAAAGGGCAAATTCAATTTGTAGAAGATAGACACGGTCATGATTTTAGGTATGCAATAAATGCGCATAAACTTGAAAGTGAATTAGGGTGGAGAGCAGAAGAAACATTTGATACAGGAATTGTGAAAACAATAGAATGGTATATTGAAAAGTATTCGAAGAAGGATGTGTGAGTATGGAGAATTCTAATATGAAATTTCAAGTGATAGGTGATGAGAGAGGCTCACTCATATCTTTAGAAGCTATTAAGAATATACCGTTTAATATTAAGAGAGTTTACTATATTTACAATGTTGATCCAAAGTTACCGAGAGGGTTTCATGCCCATCTAGAACTTCAACAAGTATTGGTATGTGTAAGTGGTTCTTGTAAAGTGATTTTAGATGATGGTCATGTGAAATCAGAGCATATATTGAATGAACCGGATCAGGGAATTCTAGTTGATAAAATGGTTTGGCATGAAATGCATAATTTTAGTGAGGATTGCATTTTAATGGTTCTAGCGAGTGATATTTATAAGGAAGAAGATTACATAAGAAATTTCGATGACTTTCGAACTTCCATAAAAGGAAAATCTATTTCAAATAATTATTTTAGTCATGAAAAATCATTAGTAGAAACGAATAATATTGGAGAAAACACAAAGATTTGGGCATATACGCATGTCTTCCCAGGTGCTGAGATTGGAGAAAACTGCAACATTAATGATCACACACTAATAGAGAATGATGTCGTGTTGGGAAACAATGTGACAGTGAAATCGGGTGTTCATATATGGGATGGAGTACGAATTGGGAACAATGTATTTATTGGTCCCAGCGTTGTATTTACGAATGATTTAAACCCTAGATCAAAAAGGTATCCTGAGAAATTTGCTCAAACAATTATTAATAATTATGCATCTATTGGTGCAAATTCAACAATAGTCGCAGGTAATATTATAGGAGAGTATGCAATGATTGGCGCAGGATCAGTTGTTACAAAAGATGTTCCACCGTATACACTATGGTATGGGAATCCGGCGGTATTTCGAGGATATGTGTGTGAATGTGGAAATAAATTAAACTCACAATATATATGTCAATTGTGTAATAAAAACTTTAAAGATAAGATAGAATTTATATAAAACTGAGTAGAATGGGTGTATATTTTTGATCAAGCCATTAACATCTTTTCGTTTTTTTGCTGCATTAGCAGTATTTGTATCCCACTTAGCTTATTTGAGTAATTTCAATGAAACTGAGTGGATCTTTGAAAAATTTTTTTACGAGGGATATTTAGGAGTAACATTTTTCTTTATTCTTTCAGGTTTTATACTGACGTATAACTATTATGAAAAATTTAATGAAATTAATATAGAAAAAATAAAAGTTTTTTATAAAGCGCGTATCGCAAGGATATATCCAGTTTATTTACTTACATTTGTAATAGCAATTCCTTTGTCTATTGGTGGAATACTCAAAGAACCATTAAATTATTTGGGTGTTGGAATAATTAATCTATCAATGTTGCAGAGTTTTATTCCAGTTCCAAGTGTCTATTTTTCATTTAATGGACCTGCTTGGAGTATTTCAGTTGAAATGTTTTTTTATGTATTGTTCCCATTCCTTATATATTTTGTGATGAAGAAAATAAAGATAAGTAAAAAAATGTGGTTGTTATTATTTATTTGTTTTGTGTATGTAAGTGGATTAATTCTTGTGTGGTATATGAGAGATAGTGAGTTGTCTCACTGGTTATTCTACATTTTACCTACCTTTAGAATATTAGATTTTATTATAGGTATAATTATTGCCTTATTGTTTATAAGAGTTAAGCAAACAGGTTTACTTATAATCAATTCTTTCCATTTCATGACTATTATGGAAGTAACGGCTATTCTACTATTTATACTAGCATTTTATTTTCATGAAAATGTGCACCAAACTTTGAGGTTCTGGGGATATTATCAACCTATAATGATATTAATAATTTGTGTATTTGCTTTTCAAAAGGGATATATTTCAAAGTTATTGTCAAATGATAGATTGATATATTTAGGTGAAATTAGTTTTTCATTCTATATGATTCATCAATTAGTTTTAAGATATGCTACTCATTTACCAATAATAAACAGTGATCCAAGTGTATTTATATTATTTACATTACTTACTTCTTTAATAGCAAGTCATTTAATCTACAAGTATTATGAAATTCCGTTTAAAGTTAAAATTAATAAAGTGAAAATATCTCCAAATCAAAAAAAAGTGAATTATGTGAAAGTATAAAATATTATTAGGAGTATATGAGAAATGATACCTTTCTTAAATTTAAAGAAAATTAATGCACAATATGTTCAAGAGTTAAAAGAAGCCACTTCAAGAGTAATTGATAGCGGTTGGTATATTAATGGTGAGGAAGTAACGACTTTTGAACAAAATTTTGCTGCTTATTGTGGTGTACGCCATTGTATCGGAGTAAGTAATGGCTTAGATGCATTAAAGTTAATCTTGAGAGCATATGAAATCGGACCAGGGGATGAAGTTATTGTTCCGTCCAATACATATATTGCTTCGATTTTAGCTATTTCTGAAGTTGGAGCTACTCCAATTTTAGTGGAACCAAATCTAGAGACTTATAATATAGATCATAGTTTAATAGATTCAAAAATTACCTCATCAACAAAAGCTATTTTGGTTGTACATTTATATGGTCTTGTAGCTGAGATGAATCCAATTTTAGAAATCGCTAAAAAACATCAGTTAAAGGTAATTGAAGATGCAGCTCAAGCACATGGAGCTATTTATAATGGTAAAAGAACAGGGGACTTAGGGGATGCTGCTGGCTTTAGTTTTTACCCTGGAAAGAACCTTGGAGCACTAGGTGATGGGGGAGCTATTACTACTAATGATGATAAATTGGCAGGAAAATTAATTGCATTACGTAACTATGGTTCACATAAAAAATATGAAAATTTATATAAAGGCTACAATCATCGTCTAGATGAAATGCAAGCAGCATTACTCCTTGTTAAATTGCAATATTTAGATGTAGATAATATGAGGAGAAGAATTATTGCTAAAAAGTACCTTGAAGAAATCATTAATTCAACTATCATTCTTCCACATAATCCGATTAATACTGAGCAAACAGTTTGGCATGTATTTGTAATACGTACAAAGGAAAGAGATCGTTTGCAATCATATTTATTAGACAATGGTATACATACGGTTATACATTACCCTATCCCTCCGCATAAACAAGAGGCATATAAAGAAATGAAGCAAGAGTGCTTTCCGATTTCTGAACAAATTCACCAAGAAATACTTAGTCTTCCAATATCGCCAGTACAAACAAATGAAGAAACAGCTGAAATTATTCGAGTGTTAAATAACTTTAGATAGGATGGACAAAAATGAACTTTTTTAAAACAAGTCTTTTATCCGGCTTATCTACAGTAATAAAGTTATTGTCTGGCTTAATCGTTAATAAAGTAGTGGCTGTGTATATAGGTCCAGCAGGGATTGCATTAATAGGGCAGTTTCAAAACTTTTTGAGCATTATAACTACTTTCGGTAATGGGGCTATTAGTTCAGGTGTAACAAAGTATGTAGCAGAGTTCCATGAAACAGATATTAAAAGAAGAAATGATTTTATTAGTGCATCATTTATTATAACTTTTATTTTCTCTGTTATATGTGGTGTACTTTTATTTCTTGGAAGTTCGTTTTTATCGGAATGGATATTAAAGACGGTGGAATTTAGCAAAGTATTCAAGCTATTAGGAATCACGCTGATTTTAATTAGCTTTAACATAATATTACTTTCAATTATTAATGGTATTAAAAAGATTAAACTTTTTATTGCAATTAACATATGTAGCTCTATATTGTCATTATTTGTTACATCATTTTTGACAATTTTCACTGGGCTTTTTGGAGCTTTGTTATCTATGATTATAGTTCAATCAATAGTGATAGTGATTACTCTACCTTTAGTAAAGAAAAAGCTTGATTTACAATTTAATATGAATATTCATATTGAAAAAGAAATATTTAAAAAACTACTCGCATTTTCCCTCATGGCTATTGTTTCAGTACTATCCGTATCAATAAGTCAAATCGCTATTAGAAACCATTTAATTAAAGAGTTCTCTTTAGAAGAGGCAGGGCGTTGGCAGTCAGTGTGGATGATTTCTACTATGTATTTAATGGTGATGACAACTGCTTTTTCAACTTATTATTTGCCTAAGTTGTCTGAGTTACAAGAATCAAGCGAAATAAGAAAAGAAATATTTTCTGGTTATAAGATTATTTTACCGTTTACTCTCATTACTGCATTGATGATTTATTTTCTTCGCGATTTCATCATAACTATATTATTTACACCAGAATTTATAGAAATGAGGTCACTTTTTGCTTTTCAGCTTATAGGTGATTTTTTGAAAATGACAAGTTGGTCATTGGCTTTTTTAATGATTGCTAAGGCAATGACGAAGACATATATTATTACAGAAATCATTTGTTCTATAAGTTTTTACATCATTACTATTATATTGACTAAGAATAATGGTTTAATAGGTGTAACCCAAGCATATGCATTAAATTACCTTGCTTATTTGATAATAATGATATGGCTATTTAAAAGCACATTATTCAAAAGGAGTGAATTAAAAAATGACTGAACCATTAGTAACAATACTTACTCCTGTTTATAATCATGAAAAGTATCTAGATGAATACTTTGAGTCAATAATAAATCAAACTTATAAGAATATTGAGCTTGTTTTAATTGACGATGCTTCAACGGATCAATCGATTGTAATAATAGAAAAATGGCTACCAAAATTAAAAGAAAGATTTTTATTAAGATATTTGGCACGTAAAGAGAACAAAGGATTAATATATAATTGTAATGAAGGATTAAATTTGGCAAATGGAAAATATATGTGTCTGTTTGCTTCAGATGATATTATGTTTCCAACAAATATTGAGGAAAAAACAATCTTTTTAGAAAGTAATTCAGAGTATGCAATGGTTTATAGTAATATTTATGCAGGGAATAATATTCTAGATAAAAAATATATCAATGACGATAGAAGAAACTGTTCATCTGAATTTAGCCTTTTACAGGATTTAATTGATAAGGGAAATTTCATACCAGCTCCCACTGCTATTGTTAAAAGAGAAATTCTTATTGGAATTGGTGGGTACAATAAAAAGTATTATATAGAGGATTATCCGACATGGTTAGAAATTGCTAAGAGACATAAAGTTGCTTACTTAAATAAAGCATTAGTTTTTTATCGACTTTCTCCAAATTCACTTAGTAGTGGTGAAAAGAAATTTAAAAAAATGATAGATAGTCAAGTTCAAATTCTCGAAGATTTTGGTGAAAAGTACAAGATAGATATTGATAAAGGATTAGACAATATCTATATATCGGCTACTTGCTATTTTTATTTTAATAAGAGTTCGTATTACAAGGAATACCGTGAAAAAATAGTAAAGAAAACCCCAAAAATTCATTTATTAGATATTTTTATTTTTATGAAAATAGCACCTAGATTAATTATAGGCGTTAATGAATTATACAAGAAATTACTAAAAAGAGGGCATACTGGTTTCAAAAAAAGTAGAGGTATAAGATGACTATAACAAGAGTATTACATTATGGAATGTCGTCTACATTAGGTGGCATAGAAACATTTATTATGAATGTATATAGAAATATTGATCGTAGTACAATTCAATTTGATTTTATTACTTTTGAAGAAAATATAGTTTTTGAAAAAGAAATTTTATCATTGGGTGGTAAAATTTATAAAATGATTCCTAGAAAAAAAAATTTATTAAAAAACTATATTGAAATCAATAACTTTTTTAAAGAACATCCAGAATACAAAAAAATTCATTTTCATTTAAATACTTGCAGTTATATTACTCCAATAATAGCTGCAACAAAAAATTATAATAGAGATATAATTATACACAGCCACTCTGCATGGCAGGGGTCAAATTTTCGAATTAAATTATTTCATTTTTTTAACAGAAGAAGAGTTATACGGAAATCTGATTATTTAATAGCATGCTCTACTGAAGCAGCAGTGTATATGTATGGTTCAAATATAAAAAAGTATGAATTAATACCAAATGCAATAAATGTAGAAAAATTCAAATTCAATCATAAAATCAGAAAAACGATTAGAGTTAATTTAAATATCGAAAATAAATTTGTATTTGGTCATGTAGGTAGACTTTCTTTCCCTAAAAATCATTTATTTTTATTGGATATCTATTTGGAAATCTATAAAACAAGAAAAGATGTTGTTCTATTATTAATCGGTGCTGGAGAACTTGAGAATGATATCAGAGAAAAAGTTATTAAATATGGGTTATATGATTCGGTAATCATGTTAGGTGCTAGAGAAGATATATCTGATTTGATGCAAGCTATGGATTTTTTTATTTTCCCATCTTATTTTGAGGGGTTTCCAATAACGTTGATTGAGGCGCAAGCATCTGGATTGCCATGTTTGATGTCTGATTCAATTTCTTCTGAAGTAATGATAACAGATAATATCAATATGGAATCTTTAAATAATAGTGCGAATGCTTGGGCAGAAAGAATTATGAATAGTCTTCACATCCCTTCAAGAGAAGGTAGAGATAATATATTGATAGACTCAAAGTTTAGCATGGAAAACTTAGTTGCGAAGTTAACAGAAATATACCTTGCCGAATAATACTGAATTCATAAAAGAGGTGAGCTTTTGAAAGTGCTACATATTATCCCTACATTAAGAAGTGGGGGAGCTGAAAAGATGCTAGTTGATATACTTGAAGAAATGAATAAATATGGAGTAAAATCAGAAGTGCTAGTCCTTACTAAAGAGAAAGATTTTTATAGTGAAAAAATATTAGATATGGGAATTCCGGTTCATTTTGGGAAAACAGATAAATTCTATCATCCATCTCATATAAAGGTTATTAAAACATTATTACTTAAAAATTTTGATATAGTACATAGTCATTTATATGGTCCACAATTGTACGTTGCAATAACAAAAACAATTAATAACAAGTATACGAAAATAGTAACTACCGAACATAATACTTATAATCGTAGACGAGATATAAAAATTATGAAAATACTCGATTATTGGATGTATTCGAAGTACAACGGAATAATAGCTATTACAAAGTCTACCAAAGATCATCTTAATAAATATCTTCCGTCGACTTCTGCAAGAACTATAGTAATTGAAAATGGTATTAATATGGACAATTATATTGAAGCACAACCTCTGCCACGTGGCCAATTAATCAAGAATATAACAGAAGGTGATATAGTTGTCTTAATGGTCGCAGCATTTAGAAATCAAAAAGACCATGAAACAGTTATAAAAGCAGTACAATTACTGCCGGATAATTACCATGTTGTTTTCGTCGGTGATGGAGAAAGGTTTGAGAAAGTAAAGGAATATGCAGGACTTAATAAAGATAATAATAATAATGTTCACTTTTTAGGTAGACGTCCTGATGTTGCTAGAATTATGAAAAGTTGTGACATTTTTTTACTTTCTTCTCATTGGGAAGGTTTTGGTTTAGTTACGGTGGAGGCAATGGCAAGTGGATTACCAGTAATAGCTTCTGATGTAGACGGCTTAAGAGATGTCGTGGGAAATGCGGGTATACTATTTGAAAAGGGAAACTCCAAGCAACTGGCAAAGGTTATAGTTGACTTGGTAGAGATTCAAGGTTTAAGAGAAGATTTAATTCAAAACTCGAAAAAAAATATTTCTAAATATAAAATAGAAAATACGGCAAAAAAATATATTGAATTATATACAAGTCTTTAAGGAATATTAACTTTGTCTACAAGGGAGAATATTTTAATTGGAATATCCAAAGGATATAAAAATGAATAAAAATAAAAATAAATATATGCTTTACATAATACTTTATGCATTGACTTACTTTTTTGCTTCTACTCTAATCTATTATATAAGTATTTTTGCAGGGTATAGTGGTCTAGGTTTGCCTGTTTTTGGTGGTGGAGATGATGGAGAATTCTATTATCAAGAAGCAATCAATGTAGCTAATGATCTTCCAGCTATACTAACTAGTATCCATCCAAAAGTACAAGGGTTAATTTTGAAAATGTTTCATACAGAGGAAGTCTTCATACTAAAAATATTTAATTTACTAGGGAGCTTATTAACACTACTCGTATGTCTAAGAATAATATCAATAATACATAAAAAGGAAAGAAGTTTTATAGTTTATAAAATACTTATTGTTATGTTGGCATTTTATCCAAGCTTCTTATTAAATTCAAATCTCTCAATAATTAGAGATTCTTGGATTGTATTTTACTATATGTTTTCTATATACTTGACTTTAAATATATTGAAAATAAATAACTTATATTTTAAAATGATTAATTTGGTATTATTATGTTTTTCTTTATGGATGCTTATGGGATATCGTAAATATGCTCTACTTAGTTATTTAGCAGCATTGATTCTCTATCTTTTATTTATCAGTAAAAAACCTAGTAAGAAAAGAATTAAGATATTATTTTTATTCACTTTTGCGGGATTTTCAATAGTATATTCATTCCTCAAGTCGTATAGATTTCCTGTAGTAAATTTATCTTTAGAGGATGTATTTGCATATAGAGAAAATGGTTTAGAAATATATGCTGGTGGAAGCCAAATGTATATATCACTTGATCAATCAAATGTCGGGTTATTCTATCTCAATTATATCTATAGTGTTATTAGTAATTCACTAGGTCCTTTTCCATGGCAATTTACGGGAATTAGTACTGTTTTATTGTTTTTTACAGAGTCAATTTTATTTCTTTTTATTGTATATAAGATTTTTAAATTGAGAAAGAAATTGTCGAAATTTGCATATTTTTTAATTATCAATAGTATTATATGGTTTATGCTTATTGGAATTTTTAATGATAATATCGGAACTGCTGCTAGGTTAAGAATGGTTGGATGGGTACCTTTATTTATCGTTTTTGCAAAAGTCTATGGTGAACAATTAGTTCAGAGAAAGTCATTAAAAATGAAGGAGACAATTGAATGAAAGTATTATTTATTGCCTCTGTTTATCGACATTTAACAGCTTTTCATATTCCGTATATGAAATATTTACAACGCATGGGATACGAAGTTTATGCAGCAGCGGCAAGTGATGAGTTAAGAAAAAACGATTTATTGAATATGGGTTTTATTTGTATTGACGTTCCATTTACTAGAGGTCCATTTAGTAAGGATAATTTAGAAGCGTACAGAAATTTGAAGTCATTATTTCAGCAAGAGTCGTTTAATTTAGTTCATGTTCATACTCCTGTTGCAGCATTATTGACTAGGATGGCTTTTCGTCGTTCAACGAGTGGAAAAGTGATTTACACAGCTCATGGTTTCCACTTTTATAAAGGAGCCCCATTATTAAATTGGCTCACCTACTATCCGTTGGAGCGACTGGCAGCTCTTTGGACAGATCATCTAATAACAATAAATGAAGAAGATTATAAACGTGCATTAAAAATGGGATTTAGTGAAAACTCTGTGCACTATGTACATGGTGTTGGAGTTGATCCAATAGAAAATCGAAGTAATGAAGAAGATAAGAAGGTACTTAAACTTAAATTAGGAATTTCTGAAGAAGCAACTGTAATCTCTTATATTGCAGAGATTAATCAAAATAAGAATCATATATTCCTATTACGAAATTGGAAGATAATCAAAGAGCGAAGTCCGTGTGCAAGTTTATTACTTATTGGTGATGGTGAACTTAGAACAGAAATTGAAAAGTATATTCAAGAACATAGTTTGAAAGATATACACATGCTAGGTTTCCGCAATGATGTAGCTGAACTTTTAGGGATTACTGATATTGTAAGCTTGTTGTCTCATCGTGAAGGTCTTCCAAAAAGCATTATGGAAGCGATGGCTGCAAGTATTCCATGTATAGTTTCAGATACTCGTGGATTAAGGGACTTGATCATTAGTAATAAGAGTGGATTTATAATACCTCATGAGAAGGATGAGCTACTTGTAGATTCTTTTGTTTCTTTGCTGAATAATAAGAAGTTGCGAAAGAAGATGGGTCTAACCGCATATAGTACAGTACAACCTTATAGAATAGAAAATGTCTTGAAAGAATATAATGAAATATATGATGATGTATTAAGAAATAGGTGAAAATAACATGAAGGTGCTTATAACAGGTGGTTTAGGCTATATCGGTAGTCATACAGTTGTAGAATTATCAAACAATGGTTTTGAATGTATTATTATAGACAACCTCAGCAATTCCTCTATTGATGTCTTAGGAGAAATAGAGAAACTGTGTAAAAAGAAAATTGAGTTTTGGTCCACAGATTTACGGAACAAGGATGAATTAGCACAGATATTCGACACTCATAAGTTTCATGCAGTCGTTCATTTTGCAGGATTAAAATCACCTGGAGAGTCTGTTCTAGAACCGCTTAAATACTTTGACCAGAACCTTGGGACGACTATTAATTTACTAAAAGAAATGCAAAGAAAAAATGTGAAAAAACTGGTTTTTAGTTCTTCCGCTACAGTATATGGTGACTTAACATGGCCTCCGGTACATGAGGGTGCACCTACTTCTATACTCAATCCATATGGCCGAACAAAACTAATGATTGAAGAAATGCTTCAGGATTTATCAAAATCTGATTCTGAATGGTGTATTGCAATATTAAGATACTTTAATCCAATTGGTGCACATCCATCTGGAACTATTGGAGAAAAACCTAATGGAGTTCCAAACAACTTAATGCCTTATATCACACAGGTTGCAAGTGGTGAAAGAGAACATTTGAACATTTTAGGTGATGATTATTCCACACATGATGGTACAGGTGTAAGAGATTATATCCATGTAATGGATCTTGCGAATGGACATTTAAAGGCACTTAATTATTTGAATAACCATTTGGGTAACCATCTTTTTAATTTAGGAACAGGTAGAGGATACTCTGTTCTAGATTTAGTAAAGACATTTGAAGAGGTAAATTCCATAAAGATTCCATATCAAGTAATGAAGCGTAGACCTGGAGATATTGCGGTAAGTTTTGCGGATTCGTCTAAAGCAGAAAAGGAACTTGGATGGAAGGCGGAACGAGGGTTAAGAGAAATGTGTAAGGATTCTTGGAGATGGGAAAAGAACTCAAGTAAATAATGAGGAGCCATTTGTTTGGAGATTTTGTATTTGAAAATAAAATTAAAAGAGACAAGTATATGAAGAGATTAATAGATATTATTGGTAGCTTATTATTGTTGCTTATATTATTTCCTGTAATCAGTATAACAGTACTTCTAATTCGACAGAAATTAGGATCCCCAGTTTTATTCAAACAAGAACGACCTGGTTTGAATGAAGAAACTTTTTTTGTGTATAAATTTCGATCCATGACGGATGAACGAAATGAGAATGGCGAGTTACTTTCAGATGATGTTCGTTTAACTTCATTTGGTAAGGTGATTCGGAAATTGAGTTTAGATGAACTACCACAGCTATGGAATGTATTCAAAGGTGATATGAGTTTTGTTGGTCCAAGACCATTATTAGTTGAATATTTACCTCTATATAATAAACGACAAGCTAAGCGACATAATGTTCGTCCGGGTATTACTGGCTGGGCACAAGTAAATGGACGAAATGCAATTTCTTGGAAAGAGAAGTTTGAGTTAGACGTTTGGTATGTGGAAAATCAATCGTTTTGGCTGGATATGAAAATATTATTTATGACAGTGAAGAAAGTGTTTACCAGCGAAGGCATAAGTCAAGAAGGACAGGCTACGATGAAGAAGTTTGAAGGAAAAAAAGACTAACTTAGCGGAGGTATGCATGTTGGAGAAAATTATTCTTATTGGAGATAGTGGACATGCAAAGGTAATTGAAGATTGTATACTTTCTCAAGGTAGTAGTGTAATTGCAAAGCTAGACGACCGATATAAAGAGAGATTTCATGAAAATCATCTTATCAAAGGACCGTTTGCCATTGTTGAAGACCTCTTGACTGACGGTGTTAAAGTAGTTATTTCTATTGGGTCAAACGTTATTAGAAAGCGTATTGTTGAACGCTTAAATATTGCCAATGAGAAATATGCAATAATTGTTCATAGGCGTGCCATAGTTTGTAATTCTGCTAATGTTGGCCATGGAACCGTTATTATGCCAGGAGTAATAGTAAATGCAGATGCTTCAATTGGTTGTCATACTATCATTAATTCAAATAGTGTAGTAGAGCATGACTGCGTAGTCGAGGATTTCACTCATATATCTCCAGGTGCTATACTAACTGGAAATGTGAAAGTTGGACGAGGTAGTCATGTAGGAGCTGGTTCGACTATTATACCTGGCATTGAAATTGGCTCATGGACAACTGTTGGGGCGGGATCTTCTGTAATATCTAATATTGAATCTAATGTCACGGCAGTTGGGGTTCCAGCTAAAGTGATTAAGAGAGAAGGTTTTTAAAATGAGTGAGAGAATCTTATTATCTTCCCCACATATGGGAGGAAGCGAGCAAAAGTACATAAATGAAGCATTTGAAACAAATTGGATTGCTCCTCTTGGACCAAACGTGGATGGCTTTGAAAGAGAGCTAGCTGACTACGTAGGAATCAAAGACGCAGCTGCTGTTAGTTCAGGTACTGCGGCAATTGACTTAGCACTTAATTTATTGGGTGTTGGTGTGGGAGATACAGTTTTCTGTTCAACTTTAACATTTATTGCAAGTGCGAATCCGATTGTTTATCGTGGTGCTACTCCGGTTTTTATAGATTCAGAATTTGATACATGGAATATGTCTCCACAAGCTTTGGAGAGGGCACTTGTTGAAGCAGATGCAGAAGGAGGGCTACCGAAAGCAGTCATTATAGTAAATTTATTGGGCCAAAGTGCTAAGATGGATGAATTAATGGAAATTTGTAATCGTTATGATGTTGCTATGGTGGAAGACGCTGCAGAATCGTTAGGTTCTACTTATAAAGGAAAGAAAAGCGGGACATTTGGAAAATATGGTATTTATTCATTTAATGGTAACAAGATTATAACCACTTCTGGAGGAGGAATGCTTGTTTCCAATGATATAGACGCATTGAAACATGCACGTTTCCTAGCAACTCAAGCTCGGGATGCTGCAAAGCATTATCAGCATAGTTTAGTTGGCTATAACTATCGTTTGAGTAATGTACTAGCTGGAATTGGACGCGGTCAATTAGAAGTATTGGATGACCGTGTGGCACAGAAACGTGCCATATTTTCTCGATATGAAGAAGCGCTTGGATCAATTGCTGGTGTTACGATGATGCCTGAATTAGAAGATACTTATTCAAACAGATGGTTAAGTGCGCTATTGTTAGATCCTGAGAAGATATCAATTAGCCCTTATGATTTAATCGATGCTCTTAATGAAGAAAATATTGAAGCCCGACCAGTATGGAAACCACTTCATCTACAACCTGTTTTTGAAGGATGTAAGTTTTATGCTCATGGTGAAGATGAAGTGGTAAGTGAGGTATTATTTGAACGTGGTATCAGCTTGCCTTCAGATTCGAAGATGACGGTTGAACAACAAGAGAGAGTAATTAAGGTTTTATTGGATAAATTGAAATGATTAGTTTGAAAGGAATATAAAAGGGGACACAGGGATTTGATAACCAAGTGTTTCCTTTTTTTATTTAGGTAAGCAATTAATGCACAACCTTTCTCTTTTTGAAGTATCTTGAGACTATCACGATACATTCATTAACGAGGAACTTACCTTACCTCATGACAAGAAATTCATTGGTACACTCTAGCTGACAAACTGAGGTAAAATTTATAGCGAAAACTATTAAGATTGAAGTTCTACCAATAGTGGCATTATCAGCAATTGTACTCAGGAAATGTTTTGCAATGGGAAATTTCTGTAGAGGGTTCCACAATGAAATGACTCAGCCATCGGAACCACTTAACAATGTAAAAATGGAAATTGCAAAAGTAGAAGCAACTCTAAATAGGTTGAACTTTTAGGAAAAATTAAAGTATAAAGTCCAATTAGTATATACGAAAAATCAAACTTCCCGGGTTCAACGATATCGTGGTGCAAGTACGATAATCCAAGCGAAGACAATTGCACTTACAAAAGCAGTTATCTCTAAACTTAGAACAAGTAGAAAAGAAGTATCACGAATGACTGCATGCTTTCGTAATTAATGAATTTTGTTGGAAAGGGTTATGAACAATCAACTTGTTATAGAACCGGTATAAGTAGATGCGAGTATTTGCTTGAACCTAGTTAATGGGTGATAGTTAGCCCATTGAAACGTTCGTTACCTTTTTACCATTATCACAAATGATTTTGGTTGTGGCTTAAAAAATAAAACTACTGGAAGGCAATTGGTAATATCTTGAATTGAAGCCAAAGCAATAAAGCCGTAAAAGAGTGATTCTTTTACGGTTTTACTCATGATTATAAAGTTTGGGGAATCATTTCAATTCTCCAAGAACTGAAATCTGGATTCTCTTTCATGAATACATCTTTTGAGAAAGATAAGCTAATGGGACGTGCTTGCTTAGAAGCAATTTCGAATTGTCCGATTGGAAATCCGAGTTTACACACCATATCATCGGCAGCATCAAATAGTTGAATAGGAAGATTTTCAATTGTTAATGTATCTGAAAATGCATTACGAATGATGATATAAATATTAATTGCGTCATCTGATTCATGGAAATGGAATCCAACAATTGAGATTTCGTTCTCTTTAATTGGTTCTAATGAAGCTACTAGATTGTATACATATCCTTGTTGATCTTCATTAAGTCCATTCTTCCAATTATCATCTAAGTGTAATTCGAAGTCTTTTACAACTTTCTCGTAATACTCGAATGCCATTTCAAAATCCATTTCGTTTACTATTTCATCATAAGGTACTAGTAAATCTTCCATTTCAAATAGGAAATTCCACGGTCTTGCATTACATGCTTCTAACTCTCCAAACAACTCCATGTCAAACTGTTTCTTTGCTAGTTCTTTCCCTTCTTTATCTTTTACAACTAAAACCACTTGCTCCAGACGTAATTTTTTGGGCAAAGAATGTCTTAAAATAGCTGTTACGACAATTCCGGAATCCACAGTATATAATTTTACTCCATGGATATGTAGTTGATTTGCTTCTAAATTTTCTAATTGTTGATGGAAGTATTGGAAAATATACTTCTCAGCTGCGGGTATTTCCCAGTCTGTAGAAAAATCGATTTCAGTTTTATATGTTTTAGGAGAATTTGTCATATTTTTTAGTTCCTTTCTTCTCTGCGTGATTAACTATAAGTATAACACAATGTTACTAGCTGATAGAAAGACTACCCTAATACTATCACTTCCAATATTAAGAAATAAGTTTGATTAAATTTACATGATACAATCATATAGATTAATTCGATGTATAAACAATCTTAGTATGGAGGCAAATTATTATGAGGAAAAAGTCTTTGAAATTTGTTATAGCAATAACTACTATTCTTTCTATTATTGCCGCCCCACAAGTAAGTGCATCAACAAACATAAAACAATTAGTTACAGATGCACAAAATGCAGGTACTATATTAAAATGGGCAATTTCCAAAGAGGGATCTGCTGATTTTAGAACTCGCCCATATAAGCAATATAATACGACAAAAGAAACTATTGCAGCTGCTGAAAAGGCTGCTATCAAGTTATCTAAATCTGAACAACTCAATGCTCAAGCTAAATTAGTGGAGCCGAAAATTCATGTGAAACGTGCACAATCTTACATAGATGCTATAACCTCTAGTGAGAAAATTACGAAGTTAACAAGTAATTTGCAAGTTGCGATAGATTCAGCAAATCTTAGTAGTGTAGAAGCTGCATACCATATAGCAACAGCAGAATACAGAAAACAAGTAAAATTATTAGATAGAGTATATGGGCAAACTACTAGAGATGGTATTCGTAATCAAGTCAAACCAACCATGGAAAAACTAATTCAAGATGTCAAAAACGATGTGACGGTTAAAATGTATCTCGATCAAGCGAGTGAATTTATTAAAGACAATAAATTGTTAGAAGCTTCCTTAGAATTAGACAAAGCTAACTCTTACATAGCTAACAAAAGTAAGAATTTTACTTTTAGAACATTCCTAACGAAAGCCTATGATGAAACATTAAACTCTTTACCTTTACAACCTTTGTTCATAACATCTGATGGTAAAAATAACGTAACAGTTAACTTCTCTAAAGCCTACCATATACCATTAGAAGGTCTAGTGGCAGGGCAATTTAAAGTTTCAGGAGAAACTGTCCAATCAGCTCAATTATCCAAGGACAAAAAATCGGTAATATTAAATACATCTGATTTAAACGCTAATACAAATTACACGGTAAGTTGGAAAGAAAACCAATTGAACTTTAAGACAGAAGCTGTTCCTGATACAACAGGTATTGCATTAACCGATAAGAAAACTGCATATCTCGAACAACTAATTCTAAAATATACACAGCTAAGCTAACTAATTTAGACGGTAGTGCTTATACTGGGAAAGTTAAAGTTAGCTTGGAAGAAGCAAATGAAAAGACAGCAACTAACTCTACTTCAGCAGTAATTACTTCTATAAACGGTCAAAGCGTAGAAAGTGGTCAAGAGACGATTGGCTTTGCAGACCAAAATGGTAATCTTGTAATCATAATAGCAGCTGCGTATGGTTTTAGTGCTGAAACTCCATCAGTCACATATGTCCAACCAACAATAGAAAAAATAGATAGTAATAAGAATACAAAAAAAGCAGGAATTACACATTTTTATCAGCTTCAAAATGTTGATGGCCCTTATATGTTGACTATTGATAGTGAAGTGAACACTACCGAAGATGATTACATTTTTACTGGCGACTATAAATATAAATGGGATGCTAATGATCTATTCTTTATCTATGGGGAACTAGTTTCACAAGAAGTTTTCGAAAAGGCTCTATCTAAAGGGGATAAAGTAGAAGTTAGTTATGAAACACGGATAGATAACCATTCTACTTGGAACATTCAAGTAGATGTTACTGAAGATGCTGAAGTAGTATTCCAAAATCCTGTAACTTCACCTTTAACATTTGATGGGTACTCTTACGATATAAGCGGTACAGCACAACCTGGCAATCGAGTAAAAGTTTATAGAAATGACATACTAGTAGGAACAACAATTGTTGATAATAAAGGATATTGGACACTTGGGTCTGTAAGCTTACTACAAGAAGTGGCTAATTCATTTGTTGCTTATCAATACACTCCCGGCAAAGACGGTATAAACGGGGAAGGGGCAGTGAACGAAAACAACCCTGCTACAACAACAATTAACGAAGGTGCATTTGCTTCAACTCAAATAGATTTAAATGATAAGGGGTCAAATGGTTTATCTATTTCAGACACATTAGAATTTACATTCCATAATCCTTCTTATGGTCATGAATTTAAAAAAGGGCTATCCGGTACCATTACATTTAATGATGGTTTTGGAAAAAATGCTGTAGTGAAGATTAAGTATATAGATGAAGATACTCTTCAAATCGTTGAATTCGTTTCTACAGACGTTGGATTCAATTACAAAGCTTCATTATTCGTGATTACCAAGACTAATGGAATTGTGAACCAAGATCATATGGCATTAAGTATTTCAGGAAATGGAGTTAATTCCTTTGTGGAAAATAATTCAATAAACTAATTAATAATCCCTTCTAACTTAGGCTAGAAGGGAATTTTATGTTCTTGTTCCCTGTGTAAGATACAATTCTGAATTGTATCTTACACAGGGACTTTTTGTGAACACATGTTATTTATCCCTGTGTAGCACACAATTAAAACACCTTCGATTGGAGGCACATGCTAATCATGTTCGTTTATCGAAGGTGTTTTGAATGCTTATGGTCCCTGTGTTATAAATAAATTAGAATAGTGTTGAATACAGGAACAAGTCGAATATTTAAAACAAATGGTTAATATTATTAAAATACTCAATCATTTTAGAATTCCCAACAATAGTGACGAAAAGTATCATTAAAACTGTAAAAGTAGCAATATAGAGAACAAATCCGTAGAGGGGGTCAACACCAGAAGGTTTTTTTGTAAGCAAAAAACTAATTATATAGAGTGGCAGTATAAAAAGACTAAAAACTAGGGATATAGTTAAAATTGCATTTCCATAACTAAATGATTTTACAAGCATTAGAAATATGGAAACAGTTACTAAGACAATGGGTGCAGACAATTGTCCCCCATAAAAACTGATAATTACTTTAAATGAATACTGTGGACCAAAAAAACTGCTAATGAGGAAAGAAGAAAATATTACAAGTCCTATGATAAAGAATGTAAGTAAAAAAGATTCCATAAAAAACGATAAAAAGCCTTGTGAATCGCTCCAATTCAAATTATTTGAAAATAAAAATAGAGATATTGTAACAAGTGCAGTAAATAAAATAATACTTACAAGACTACTTATAAACTCACTTTCTCCTTGATTGTATGCATGAGAAGGTTTTTTTAGTTGTTGAATAAAATATGAGTTATATATTTTAGTTTTTCTTTTAATATTTTCTACATGGACATTAGGTTTTACAGATTTTGTTCTTGAAGCAACACTGTCGACATTCAAAAGAAGTTCCTCCAATTTAGTTCCACATAAACTGCAAAACTTCCCAGTAACCTGATTGTGACCACAGTTTGTACAATTCAGTGATTTTCCTCCTTTGATACTTATTTCTAGCGAGTTCTTCTCTCTGATTATATGAATCTAATAAATTTTTTATTCGTAACAATCATCTATTATCAGTAGAATGTGGGTGCAGATGAGGTTGAACCTTGCTTGGGGAAAGCGTCCGCTTGAAGCAGAAATCAATGTTGTTCGAGTTTCACTATTTAATCTGATCTTTAAAAATAAATTCTATATTCATAAATTTCTCCTGTATTAAATAGGATAAGCGAACAGCTAAAGAATATAGGAGGGAACTTATGAGAAAGAATAGAGTACAGAAGACCGTAGTAGCTTCAGTTCTTGCAATGTCGTTATTAACTTCTACTAGTGTCGGTTTGGCTAATAATTCTTTGCAAGACTTAGTTGATCAGGCAAGGAAAGATATGAAGGAAGCATCTTATGCTTATGTAGTACCATCTCAAAATGGAAAACTTGCTACAAGTGTAGAATTGTATCCAACATTGAATTTGGCAAAATTAAACTATCAAAAAGCAAGAAATGCTCTTTTAAAATCAAATGTTAAAAATAAGGGTACTTTACTCAAAGAACTAGATGATTTATATAATGAACGTATTACAAAAGGATTAGTGCCATATATTGATGCCTATAATTATGCGGACAAGTATTTAACACCTATTTTGGAAGATATCAAGAAAGCTGAGGTAGAAAGAGATTGGGTTAAAATTGAAAAGTTGTATCACCAATTATCTGTCCAATTAAAAAGTAGAACTGCCATTTTATATCGTTTTACAGGTAAAGCTGCTAGGGATTTATTGTTAAAGCAATACAAGGATCCTGCTAACTTAAAGCGTGATCAATTAATGGTTGCGGTAACTGTTTATATGAAAGTAAGGGAAGCAGACACACTAATAGCAGAAGGAAAAATAGAAGATGCAAGAAGAGTACTAGAATCTATTAAACAGTTACTTTATAGATTGCCGACTACGAATAATTTGCCGATGATCAAAGAACTTTTAGTGCAATTAGAAACAGTAAGTAAAAAAGCGGGAGTTATCATAATTACCACGCCAACTATTCCTCCAACAACAGGTGGTGGAAATAACGGAGGTGGAAACGGTGGTGGAGGAAATAATGGAGGAGGAAATTCAGGGGCAAACTTCAACTTATCCATTATGCATACAAATGACACACATGCTCAATTAGATAATGTGGCCAAACGTGTTACAGCTATAAAGGAATATAGGAAAGCAAATCCAAATGCATTATTAGTGGATGCTGGAGATGTCTTCTCAGGAACATTGTATTTCAATGAATTCAAGGGACAAGCAGATGTTGAATTCATGAATATGATGAAATATGATCTGATGACTTTTGGTAATCATGAGTTCGATTTGGGCTCGAGTGCTGAAGGACATAAAGCACTAGCAGACTTTGTGAAGAAAGCTAATTTTCCGTTTGTAGCTGCGAATACTGATTTTTCACAGGATGAGCATTTAAAAGGATTATTTAATGTAAAAATACAAAGTAACCCGAAGAATAGTCAAATTTATAGCGGGATTATTAAAGTGGTAAATGGACAGAAAATAGGGTTGTTTGGATTAACGACTGCTGAAACAAAGGATATTTCAAGCCCAGGCAAAGTGAGTTTTACAGATTATGTGAAAGCTGCTCAACAAATGGTTAACGAGTTCGAAAAGCAAGGAGTAAACAAAGTAATTGCGGTGACGCATCTTGGCTATGATGATAATCCGCAATATGACAATGACTTACAGTTAGCAGCTAAAGTATCTGGCATTGACGTAATTGTTGGAGGTCATAGTCATACCAAATTAGATAAACCAGTTGTGGTAGATAAGGATTTAGTAGGAAAAGCAAAAGATCCGACGGTTATTGTACAAGCTTATCAATATAGTGAGTTTTTAGGAACATTAAATGTCGAGTTCGACAAAAGCGGAAAAGTAATAAAACACGCTGGTCAATTAATTAGCGTTAACGACCAAGCTGAGGATGGTAAGGCAAAAGAGCTGTTAGAAAAGTATTCATCTAAAATTAGTGCATTAAAAAATGAACTGACTGGAGCAATCGCAGTAAATGCTTTAGATAATCCACGTTCTAGTACTGGTGGTTTAAGTGTTCGAAGCAACGAAACTGCCCTTGGGAATCTCATTGCGGACGGCATGCTGAAAAAAGCAAGAGAATACAACAAAGATGTCATTATGGCTTTCCAAAATGGCGGGGGTATTCGAGCTGCTATTGATCAAGGACCTATTACAGTTGGTGAAGTGATCACCGTCCTGCCTTTTGGAAATACATTAGCAACGATGAAACTTACAGGTGCAGAGATAAAAGCAACATTTGAAGTCAGCTTGAAAGAATTTCCGAAAGAAAACGGAGGATTCCTACATGTGTCCGGTGCTAAAGTCAGCTATGACTCCACTAAGCCAATTGGACAACGTGTTGCTTCCATCCAGTTTAAAAATGCTGATGGAACTTACACAGAAGTAAAAGAGGATGCAACATACACCATTGCAACGAACGCTTTTACTGCTAAAGGTGGAGACGGCTACGATGTATTGAAAAAAGCGTACGAAAACGGTAGAGTAACCGATTTAGGTTTATCTGATTGGGAAAACTTCCGTGAGCACTTAGTAAGCATTAGACAAGTTAACCCACAAGTTGAAGGACGGATTGTAGATGTGAAGGATGAAACTCCAGACAATGAATATCCAGGTGGAGATGTGGATCCGAAGAACTTTTCAGGAACAGTAGAAGCCCCAAAAATCTATAACGGCGATGTGAGGGTTTCGGTTACAGATGTCAGCTTCCTTGGAAATGCCATTATTAAAGGAAATTTAACGATAAAAGGTATTCCTTCTACTAATTTAGCACTTACAAATATTACAGTTAAAGGTAACCTTGAACTTTCCGAGGCAAACGGAAAAAGTGTGGACATAGATGGGATCATTGTTGATGGAGAAACTACTCTTTAACATACAAAGGAGAATTTATAGATGCGTAAAAGGAATTTGAAAAAATCCATAAATGTTTTCTTATCTGCCAGTTTAGTAGCTAGTTTAGTATTCCCTGTATTACCATCGAAAGCAGTAGCCGTATCAAATACATCTGATTTGATAATTTCAGAGTATATTGAAGGTAGCAGCTTTAATAAGGCCATTGAAATTTACAATGGAACTGGAGCAGCAGTTGATTTAAGTGTTTATTCACTTGAACTTCATACAAATGGAGCAGCTGCGGCTGCTAATAAAGTCTCATTAACAGGTACATTAGCTAATAATGATACGTATGTTTTATATCATAATGATGCAAATGCAGATATTCAAAGTAAGGGAAACCAGGCAAACGATTCTGTTATTAATTTCAATGGAAATGACCCTGTCGTTTTAAAGAAGTCAGGTACAATCATTGATTCCATTGGGCAAGTTGGTTCATCTGCAGACTATGGTAAAGATGTAACGCTTGTCCGAAATAGTAATATTGTTGCTGGAGACACAATTATCGATGACGCTTTTAATCCAGCAGAATGGACGACACTGCCAAAAGACGATTCCTCCAATTTAGGCTCCCACACAATGGTCATTGGGGACCCTGATCCCGGAGAAACCCAAGTAGAAGCTGTAACGGTTTCAATGCCATCATCGGCTGTTCCAGCAGACACAGAAATTACATTATCGACTAACACGGAAGGAGCTTTCATTTACTATACGACAGATGGATCTGATCCAACTAGCTCAAGTACGAAATATGAAAATCCGATTGTTATCGACAAAGATATTACAATTAAAGCAATCGCAGTAAAAGAAGGTCTAGTAAGCAGTCCAATTTCTGCATTCACTTACACAGTTATTAGTGAAACCGGGGTTTTGTCCATTGGAGAAGCACGTAATACAGCTATTGGTCAAACGGTTACTATTAAAGGGATAGTGGCTGCAAACTTAAAAAATTCAATTTCAGTTCAAGATGCTGCAAATGGTATTGCAATACGTCCTTCAAGTTTGCCTGCGGCAGTAGGAGATGAAGTAACACTTACTGGGAAATTAGCGGAATTCCGTGGACTTCTTCAATTAGACGGTACGACGATAGTTAGCAAAAAAGAAAATGTAGGAACCCCAACTCCTAAGGTTGTAACAGGAGCAGAGGTGAATGAAAGCAATGAATCCCTTCTTGTTCAAGCAAAACAAATTACAATAACTGCAGTAAATGCATTAAACTATACTGCAACAGATGGAATGACAGAGTTCATCGTTCGTGATGAAAACAGTTCACTAGGCTTAGATGTAGGGAATACGTACGAATCTATTACTGGTATTGTTCAACAGTATGATGCTGATTATCAAATTATCCCTCGCTCAGTTCAAGATATTGTAGAGGACAGTTCCATTCTACAGCCCGTTACTGCAACTCCTGGTAGTGGAACATTCAATGGATCTACTTTTGTAACGTTGTCTACAACGACGGCGAATGCGGAAATCCATTACACATTAAACGGTTCAGAGCCGACAAAGGATAGCGCAAAATATTCAACACCAATCGAGATTAAAGAAAACACCACACTTAAAGCAGTAGCAATTACTCCAGTAGGTACTTCGGAAGTGAAGACATTCGAGTATAAAATTACGGATAGTCTTCAAATTCATGATATCCAAGGAGCGGGACACCACACTTCTTTTGACAATAAAACAGTAGAAGGCATTCAAGGAGTTGTGACTTACTCGTTTTTGTTAAATGGGGCAACCTACTATCATATCCAAACACCGGATGAGCTAGCGGATACGAATCCAAATACTTCTGAAGCCATTGTACTTTACAGCGGAACAAACACATGGCCGATTAAAGTAGGAGATTTGGTATCAGTTACTGGGAAAGTAAGTGAATTTGCATATGACGGATATGCTGATCGTCAAACAACAGACTTAAAAACAACGCAAATTAATGTTAGAAATGACCAGGGTGGAAAAGTGGAAGTTATTACAAGTGGCGTAGCTTTACCAGCTCCAATCTTAATCGATGAAACGAAAATGTCTCTAGCAAAAATTGATAGCGACAATCTTGCAGTTTTCAATCCAACCGTAGATGCAATCGATTTCTGGGAAAGTATCGAAGGAATGCGCGTGCAAGTTGGAAATGTGAAAGCGGTAGCGCCTCAAGAGCATGGTGATTTGATAACTGTTTTGGAAAGCGCTCCAACGAACTCCCTACATGGTGGAGTTTTATATGAAAAGGACAATCAAAATCCAAACCGCGTGCAATTCCGCTTAGAACCAAATGGACCTGGGCGGGATTTCGAAGTAGCAACTGGGGATAAGTTCAAAGGGCCGATTACTGGAGTGGTGGGTTATTCGTTCCAAAACTTTAAAATTTATGTCTCTTTAAATGAAATGAAAGCTGCCCATACAAAAGGAAATGCAACACCAGAAAAAACAACAATTGTGAACGCAGAAGATAAGTTAACAATTGCATCTTATAACTTAGAAAACTTCTCGAATAATAAAACATCTACTACAGACGACAAAGCACGTAAATTAGCAAGAGCAATTGCAACTGATATGCAGAGTCCTGATATTGTTGGTGTAACTGAAGTACAAGATAATAACGGAGAAAGCTCTGGAGATTCAAAGGCAGATCAAAGCTATATAAGACTTATTGCTGCAATTAAAACTGCTGGTGGAGCAAACTACAAATATGTAAATATTGACCCAGTGAACAACCAAGACGGCGGAGCACCAAATGCAAATATTCGTGTTGGATTCCTATATAATCCAGAACGAGTAAAGTTGACAGAAGGTATTTCTGGTGGAAATGCAACTAATGCTGTTGGTTACAAAGATGGCAAGCTAACACTTAACCCAGGTCGTATTGATCCAACAAATAGCGCATTTAATAGTAGCCGTAAACCTTTAGCGGCACAATTTGACTTTAAAGGTGAAAGTGTCATCGTTATCGCGAATCATTGGAACTCTAAAAGTGGTGATACACCATTATTCGGATCCATTCAACCACCAAAATATGACAGTGAAGTACAACGTAAAAACATTGCAACAATCGTTTCTGACTTTGTTGTAGATATTAAAACGAAAAACCCAGATGCAAATGTTGTTTCTTTGGGTGACTTTAACGATTATCAATTTGCGAATGCACTTTTAATTCATGAAGGTGAACACATGACAAACATGATTAATAAAGTGGAAACATCAGATCGATACACATACCTATATCAAGGAAACTCACAAGTATTAGATCATATTTTAGTCACAAAGAACTTAGAAAATAAAACGAAAATCGATATTCTTCATATCAATGCAGACTTTACCGATATGGCAGGACGTGCAAGTGACCATGATCCAGTAATGGTACAAATTGATATATTTGCAGATGATGCTGTTACACCGATTACAGCTGAAAAAACATACAATATCAAAAATCTTCAAACAAAGAAACTTACTATTGGTAAACCTAGCGTATCTATCACAATTGACGATGCATCAGAAATCACAGAAGGCATTCTGTTAACGAGTGCTTATGCAGAATTCCATGGAGACGGCTTTGCAGAGCAAACTGTAACGATTAAACCACTAAACGCTGGCGCGATGATGGATTTCAAAGGTACGAATGTCCAAAAATTAATCATTGATGGTACGAACGTAAAAGAAATTAGAGGCGCTGAGAATATTCAAGAATTTGATTTCATTAATGGTGCAGATAGCAAAAATATTAAATTCACAAATTCGAAAGGGGAACCCATTGTGGTTCCTTCTTTACCTGGTGAAAACCAAGCGCCAGTAGTAAAGAATAATATTCCAAGTCAAACAATTAAACCTGGTGAGTCTATTTCAATCTTATTAACAGATCATTTCGCAGATCCAGAAAACCAAGTACTAACTTTTTCTTCTACGTTAGGAACGATAGCAGGGTCTATGTTAACACTAACACTTGCAGAAGGAAGCCATATTGTAGGAGTTACCGCTACAGACGGCGAAAAAAGTGTAACGACAAGATTTAGTGTACTTGTAACTTCCGCTAGCTCACCTATTGATGTCTATTATAAAGATGCTATTGGTAAAGAAGGTCAAGCTTTAAAAACTGCACTATATGAAATAATTGACGACCATACACAGCTTTCTTATGACCAAGTATGGGCAGCATTACGAGAAACGGATGAGGATCCGAATAATACAAACAATGTCATATTGTTTTACTCTGGAGTACCACGTTCTAAAACTGCCAATGGTGGAAACGTAGGACAGTGGAATAGAGAACACACATGGGCAAAATCACATGGAGACTTCGGCACAAGTAAAGGACCAGGAACCGATATCCATCATCTTAGACCTACAGACGTACAAGTGAATAGTTCAAGAGGAAACTTAGATTTTGATAACGGTGGCAGCCCGGTAAATAATTGTGACGAATGTAAACGAGCTTCTAACTCGTTTGAGCCACCAAATCGTGTCAAAGGTGATGTAGCACGAATCCTTTTTTACATGGCAACACGTTATGAACAAGGAGATAAAGTAGATTTAGAACTAAACGAAAAGCTAGGTAATGGAAGTGCGCCCTACCATGGAAAGCTTTCAACCCTATTAAAATGGCATGAGCAAGACCCAGTTGATGAATTTGAACGTAATCGCAACAATGTCATTCAAAAATGGCAAGGAAACCGCAATCCGTTCATTGATCATCCAGAATGGGTAAACCTGATTTGGAAATAATTAAGTTACATGATAGTAAATTTTTTACAAATGTTTTTGGGAGTAGCTTATCAGCTTGCTCCCTGTGCAACAAACAATTTCAACCGAGCTGTTACAAGACATTTCTATTTAACTTCTGAGAATTTAACCTCTTTGGTCCCTGTGTAAGATACAATTCTGAATTGTATCTTACACAGGGACCTTTTTGTAAATACATGTAAAACAGTATTTACAATTTATTTACAGTTATGCGATTGAAGTTAATAACTATTAGACCTATATTTAAGTGGCGACTTTGTTATTCTATTTATTAAAAAATGGAGAGCTTTAGATAGAGATAGTATTGTTCAACTAATTTTAGGAGGGAAATTATGCAAAACCATACGTTAAAGAAATCGGTAATGGCAGCTGTTCTTGCAACAACTTTATTAACTTCTACAAATGTTAGCTACGCAAGTAGTTCGCTACAAGAAATGGTAGATCAAGCAAGAAAAGATATGAAAGAGGCTGCTTATTCTTATGTAGTACCCTCTCAAAATGGAAAACTTGTCCCTAGTGCGGATTTGTATCCAACCTTGAATAAGGTTAAAAAAGACTATCAAATAGCAAAAGAGGCAATCTCAAAATCTAATGCTAAAAACAAAAGTACTCTATTAAATGATTTAAATGATTTATATAACGAAAGAATAACGAAAGGATTAATCCCTTATATAGATGCTTATAATTATGCGGATAAATATTTAAATCCGATAATGGCAGATATTCAAAAAGCAGAACAGACAAAAGACTGGGAACAAGTTGAAAAACTGTATCATAAATTATCTATCCAACTAAAAACCCGTTCTGAAATTATGTATCGTTTTACTGGAAAAGCTACACGGGATCTATTATTAGACCAATATAAACAAACTGCTGACATGAAGCGTAGTCAGTTAATGGTACCTGTAACTATTTATATGAAAGTGAAACAAGTTGATAAATTACTAGCTGAAGGAAAACAAGCAGAGGCTAAAAAGGTATTAGAATCTATCAAACCTTTACAGCTAAGATTACCATCAACTAGTACTTTACCAATGGTGAAAGAGTTACTAGAAGAAATAAATACAGTATCTAAAAAAGCTGGTATGGACATTACTCCAACCCCACCCCCAACAACGCCAACTAATCCATCCCCAGGTGGAGGGAACACTGGGGGAGAAAATAACGGCGGTAACAATGGCGGAGGTACTAATAAAAACTTCCAACTTACTTTACTGCATACAAATGATACGCATGCAAAGGTAGAGACTGCACCTAAACGTATTACAGCGATTAAAAAAGAAAGAGCAGAAAACCCTAATGCCGTATTAGTAGATGCTGGAGATGTATTCTCAGGAACTCTATATTTTAATCAATATAAAGGTCTTGCCGATTTAGCATTTATGAATCTCGCAGAATATGATGTAATGACTTTTGGTAATCATGAATTTGATCTTGGTTCTTCAGAAGAAGGCCATAAAGCATTAGCTGACTTTATAAAAGGTGCTCAATTCCCATTTGTTAGTGCAAATGTAGATTTTTCGAAAGATGAAAATTTACAAGGTCTGTTCAGTGACATAGCATCAAGCGCACCTGAAAATGGAAAAATCTATAATGGTATTGTTAAAGAAGTAAATGGCGATAAGGTAGGATTCTTTGGACTAACGACACAAGAAACGAAAGGTCTTTCTAGCCCAGGACAAGTGACGTTTACAGATTATATTATAGAAGCTGAAAAAGCAGTAAAAGTATTTGAAGATATGGGAGTGAACAAAATTGTTGCAGTTACCCATATTGGTTACGATGACAACCCAGCAATTGATAATGACTTAGCATTAGCTGCTCAAGTAGACGGCATTGACGTTATTATCGGTGGTCACAGTCATACAAAACTAGCAGCTCCAGTAGTTGTGGATAAAAATGAAACTGGTGCAACAAAGGACAAAACGATTATCGTACAAGCATCTTCCCAAGGAGACTTATTAGGTACACTTGATGTGGAATTTGATAAAAACGGAAAAGTTGTTACTCAAAATGGAGAACTAATTGAGGTTAGTAAATTCACAGAAGATGCAGAAGCAAAAAAATTACTAGAATCATATAAACCAAAAGTAGATGAGGTTGCTGGTGAAGAAATTGGTGTTAGTGCAGAGGTCGTATTAGAAAATCCTCGAACGAATGGAGACAATACTAAACCAAGTGTACGCAAAAACGAAACAATACTAGGAAATCTTATTGCTGATGGCATGTTGGTAAAAGCTAAGTCACTTAATCCAAAAGTAATAATGGCATTTCAAAATGGTGGAGGAATTCGCGCTAGTATTGATGCAGGTCCAATTACAGTAGGTGAAGTAATTACAGTTCTTCCTTTCGGTAATACACTATCTACAATGGAGATTACAGGAGCGGAATTAAAAGAAGCATTTGAAACGAGTGTAGGTGTATACCCACTTGAAAACGGTGGTTTCCTGCATGTTGCCGGAGCAAAAGTAGAATTCGATTCTACTAAACTTAAAGGCGAACGTGTCGTTTCTATCTCTTATGAAAATGCAGATGGTACTTACACAAAAATAGTAGACACAGAAACATACACAGTGGCAACGAATTACTTTACAGCTCAAGGCGGAGATAGCTATGATGTCTTCAAAGAAATTTATGAAGCAGGAAAAGTAAAGGATCTAGGTCTTTCAGATTGGGAAAACTTTGCCGACCATTTAAAAACTTTATCAACGATTCCAACAAAAATTGAAGGTCGTATCGTTGATGTTGCAGGACAAGTTGTAAATCCGGAACCAGAAATCGTTGAAGATCCTGGAACAACACCAGCTCCAGTAGCAACAACTGAGCCACCGCTTTATAACTCCAATCCAGAGGAATTTAAAGTTTCTCAAATTGCGCGCTATGACAGCGGTCAAGGTGAAACAGGAACTGAAATTTTAGCATACGATGTTGCGACCAACAAAGGATTTGTTACAAATGGAGCAGTTGGTGGATTTGATATCCTTAATTTTGCAGATGTAAAGTCTGGGACATTTAAGCAACTTGATTCTACAAAGCGTGTAGTTGTTGAAGATTATGGAATCCCAGGAGTTAAGAATATAACAAGTATTGCGTCTCATCCTACAGAAGATTTAATCGCAATTGCTGCTTATGCTGAAAAAACAGACCCGGGTTATATCATATTTGCTACAAAAGACGGGAAATATGTGAAGCATGTGGAAGTTGGAGCGTTGCCGGATATGGTGACATTTACTCCAAATGGTAAAAAAGCAATTGTTGCTAACGAAGGTGAACCAAACAAGGATACAACTATCGATCCAAAAGGTTCTATTTCCGTTATTGATGTAGCAACATTAACTGCAACAACACTTAACTTTACAGAGACAATGTTGGATGAAAAAGTTCGTACTTCTTATAAAGGGGCTTCAATCATAGAGCAACTAGAACCAGAATACGTAACTGTTTCTGATGATAGTAAAACTGCCTATGTAACTTTACAAGAAAATAATGCAATTGCTACAGTAGATCTTGAAACGAATACAATTCTTCATGTAAGAGGTCTTGGAGTCATTGACCATTCTGTAGAAGGATTTGAAATGGATGCAAATAAAGACGATAAAAAAGCGGACATTATCAAACAACCAATTCTAACTTTCCATATGCCAGACGCTATTGATACATTTACGGTGGCTGGTAAAACATACATCATTACTCCAAACGAAGGTGACTCTCGTGATTATGCTGATGATGGAGGATATAGCGAAGTTTCAGAGTTAGCTGATCTTACATTACCAATTGCTTTAACAGAAGCAAATTATAAAGGATTTACACAAGCAGAGTTAGATGCATTTGATCTATCTACTTTAGATGGATATAAAGTTACAACGGAAAATGGTTTAAACAAAGCTAGTACAGCATATGATGCAATCTATGGATATGGTGGTCGTAGTTTCTCCATCTTTGATGCAGTAACGATGGAGCAGGTATATGACAGCGGAAGTGAATTTGAAAAAATTATTGCTGAGAAAACACCAAAATATTTCAATACAAATAGCGATGACATTAAAGTAGATAATCGTAGCGATGATAAGGGGCCTGAGCCAGAAACAGCTGTAGTAGGTGAAATTGATGGCACAACTTATGGATTTATCGCTTTAGAACGTTACAGCGGTATTATGGTTTATGATTTAACAGATATAAACGCACCTAAGTTTGTAACGCTAATTTCAAGCAGGGACTTCACTGCAAAGGTTGCAGGGGACGTTTCTCCAGAAGGATTACAATTTATACCAGCTTCAGAAAGTCCAACTGGCAAAGCAATATTAGCAGCTACACATGAAGTATCAGGAACAATAGCTGTATATGAATTTGGAGTAGCAAACTGATAAAATAGATGATTGTCCCTGTGTAAGATACAATTCTGAATTGTATGCTACACAGGGGCGTTTTTGATTTGTCCCTGTGTTGCAAACAATTTTAGTGGAATACCGAAAATGCAAAAGCATATTATATGGAAGGGGTAAAAGAATAATAGGAGGAATATAACTGTTTTGTGCTTCATGTGGTTCTAGAATAACCGATGTTGCAAGGTTTTGCTCAACGTGTGGTAAAGAGATAGCTTTAATAAAAGAAGGCATAGAATCCACTCCTAACAAGAGAAGAAATAGAAATAAACCTGAAATTGATAATCAAGTACTTAGATTATTTATAGGTGAAAAAAAGCAACACTATTACATAAGAAGATGGTCAAAAGGTTTGAATACATGGAACTGGGTAGCCTTTTTCTTTCCACTTTTTTGGTTTGGTTATAGGAAAATGTATAAGCCAGTATTTTCGATTCTAGGAATTTCTATAGTAATTAACCTCTTAGGTAAAGTATTAGGAATAGATGAGGTCATTCTTAATACTGTGATAGGGTTAGCTGTTTCTTTCACAGTCGGAATTACCGGTAATAATTTTTACCGTCTCCATGCATTAAAAAGAACTCGAGAAATATCGGAAAGTAATATTAGTGATGTGGAGTTATTAAAGAACGAAATTCAGTTGCGAGGTGGTACCAGTTGGAAAGGCGTTTTTGGAACAATTGTGTGGATAGGAGTGTATTTACTAATAGTAATGAACATGGGCAGATTTGTTCCAACTAACAACAAAATAAAAGAGTCAGAGCCAGATTATAATATTGAATTTGAGATTAAGAAAGTGCTTGAAGATAATATACAGGCTCTTGAAAATGAGAATATGGATGAGTATATGTCTATGGTGTATACACATGCGGAGCAAACAACTTTTGCTGAAACCAAAAAAATGTTAAGTGACCTATTTGAAAAGTTTGACTTGGCATATGAACTTAAGGATTTTGAATTTCTATCGATTTCAGAACAAGAAGTTAAAGTCCGGGTAACTCAAATAACAACTCTTGTAGATGGAGAAAACTTCCAAGATAACGAATCTATATTCATCCATATACTGAAACCTCAAAAAGAAGAGTGGAAGTTTTTTAACAGTGAAGTGGAGTCTAAAAAGTACTTGGCTGAAGATCAATCGGTAAAAACAAATTCGGAGACTCTTTCTAATGAACCTTCCTATATTACTGCATTACAAGCACCCAGTATGTTTGATTTTTTTATTACTAAGAAAATCGACGTAAATAATGATGGAATCTTAGAAACAATTTCCTTTAGAGGTGGGCCAGAAGAAAGTAGCAATTACTCAAATGACAATGTAGAGATCATAGTAGAGTTTGATGAGCTTGAAATGACGCCCTTAACCATTTCTGCAGAGAATGCGCCAATTCTATACTTTTACGATATTAACCATGATGGCTGGATGGAGCTTTTCTACGAAACTGGTGCTCGCATAATAGGAACGGAAATGTACCAATTCACACCAGACGGATTAGCGAAGGTTACCACTTTAAATGGTTCTGTAGAAAAGTTTAATCCAAATGAGGTAATCACAAGCGAATATAATTACATATTTGATAAGTCTTTAGTTAGTAATTGAGTTGGTCCCTGTGTAAGATACAATTCAGAATTGTATCTTACACAGGGACCTTTTTGATAGGGACATGTCATAGCCACCAGGACTAGCACATATAGTAGAAATGATATTACATCATGAAAATTACTTTATAAGTAACCATTCATAGGAAGGAAGCGATTTTCTTAAAAAAGCATTAGTGGTAAGGGGCCAAACTTATAGTTTCGTAAAGTAAATTAGGTTGGGAAAAGGGGGAATTATATTGAAGAAAAAGTTTTTAAATAAATTTTTTAGTGCTTTTATGGTACTAGCTATGATCTTTACGATGCTTAGTCCTGCAATGACTGCTTCTGCAAACTCAGGTGTAAAGCCATTCAAGCAGAACACACCAAGCGAGAGTACGATGCAGTTAAAATCAGCTGTCGCGGAACAATTAAATTTAATAGATGGTGGGCCAAAGCTACACAAAGATTTACAAGACCAATCTGGTAACCAAGAGGTTGCAGTAATTATACATTTATCTGAGAAACCAGTAGCTCTTGAAAAAGGAATAAGCGAATTAAAAGGAAAAGCTTTCTCGACCACACAAGAAAGCCAAGTGAGAACAAAAGTAAAAGCACAACAAACACTAGTCAAAAAAGAATTAACAACAAAAAATATTGGTATTAAACAAGGATATACCTTTGACACAGTGTTGAATGGCTTCGCAGCAACGGTTAAAGCGAGTGACATTCCAAAACTACTTACTGTTCAAGGAGTAACATTAGTGGAACCAGACACAATTGTTTACGCGTCAGAGGAACCACAAAAAACAAAACCAACAAAGTCATCTGTGATTAAAAAAGATCCTAAAGTAGATGCTAAGATGAACACAAGTATTTCATTCTTAGGTATTGAAAAGCTTTGGAGTGAAGGAATCGAAGGACAAGGCATTAAAGTTGCGGTACTAGATACAGGAATTGATGCTGATCATCCAGAGTTCGCGGGTATTTATAAAGGCGGAAAGAACTTTATTCCAAACTCATCGACTTATACAAAAACACGTGCAGATAATGATGCATCTGAAACATTACCTTCAGAACGTCCAGCGGGAACACCTGAATTTAATGCAAATGGAAGTTCGTTCTATACATCACATGGCACGCATGTTGCTGGAACAATCGCAGCAATTGGAGCAAACGAATATGGCATTAAAGGGATTGCACCTAAAGTAGACCTTTATGCTTATCGTGTGCTTGGAGCATATGGCAGTGGATCAACTTCAGGCATTGTGAAAGCAATAGATACAGCTGTTATTGAAAAAATGGACATTATCAACCTTTCACTTGGTGGTGGAGCAAACTCTGAAACGGATGCAGGATCATTTGCTATAAATAATGCAATGATTGCTGGTACTATCGGAGTTGTCGCAACAGGTAATGATGGTCCTAACCGCGGCACAATGGGTACTCCTGCTACAGCACGTTTAGGGATTGGGGTTGGTAACACTACAAATCCGGAAACGATGCACAATGGAGAAGTAAAAGTTACGGTTGGAGATTACAACTTAACAAAACAACTACAATTAATGGGTACAACTTTTGGAAAGGATTTAGCTACACAACTTCAAGGTGAGTTTGACCTAGTGGCAGTACCTGGCCTTGGGGAAGTAAAAGACTTTGAAGGAATTGATGTGGAGGGCAAAGTGGCATTGATTGCTCGTGGAAATATCGCGTTTGTCGATAAAATTGCGAATGCAAAGGCAAATGGAGCAGTTGCTACGATTATTCATAACTCTGCAACCGGATCGAATACACCAAATGCTTCTGGAACATTCCTGGGGGATTCTTTTGCCTTCCTTCCAACTTATGATATGTCTTTGACTGATGGCGAGGCAATCCGCGCTGCATTGGCAGGGGGAACAGGAAAGGTTAGCTTTGGTAAATTCGCTTCTACGAATACTTTTGGAGATGAGGTAAATGACTCCAGTTCACGTGGCCCTTCTACACCAAACTTTGATATTAAACCAGATGTAAGTGCACCTGGAACAAATATTATGTCCACAATTCCAATGTACAAAACAGATTTCCCTGATGCTGTTTACGGTGAAGCATATGATCGTAAAACAGGAACTTCAATGGCAACACCACATATCGCAGGTATTGCTGCTCTTGTAAAACAAGCAAATCCTGATTGGAATGCTTTCGATGTGAAAGTAGCCCTTTCTAATACTGCTAAAATCTTGGATACAACGAAGTATGATGTATTTGCTCAAGGTGCAGGGCGTGTGAATGCATATGCAGCAGCACATCCAGAAATACTTGCTTATGGAGTAGATACTGCAGTGTTAGATGGTACTGGAGCAGTAGTAGAAAACTTAAAAGGGACAGTTACTTTCGGTCCACAATCACTTAAAGAAGGTAATATATCAGTAACAAAAGAAATTTTAGTGAAAGATATTGCTGGTAAAGGTGGAAACTATAACGTCTCAGTGGATGTAACAAAATCCTTTGGTGATGCAAAAGTGACGATAGACAAACCGACATTCAATCTTGCTGGAGAGCAAGTGTTAAAAGTTACATTGACTGCGTCTAAAGCAACTGCACCAAACGGTTCTGAAATACTGGGATATATCAACATTAACGGTGGGTCTTCAGAAGTTTCCTTGCCATTTGCGGCTGACTTTGGTGGAGTGACAGCAACTGAAATCAAAAACTATCAGATCACAAAAACAGATTTATCATTTAATGGAGACGGAGTTCAAGATTCTGCAGTTCTTTCGTTTACATTAACTGGGGACGTAACAACAAATTATATTGAACTTTGGGACATCATGAACCCTGAAGGTGGCGAATATGGTGACGGCTACATCGGTTACTTACATTCAGGAGCTTCACTTGGAAAAGGATCATATAACCTGAACGTTGCTGGACAGTACAAACCATGGGGTACTGCACCTGCAACAACAATACCAGACGGCCTATACACAATTGACTTCACTGGACTTGCAGCTTCAGGAGTTGTCCAGGACTATGTGGGTCCGATTGTAGTAAAAACTACAAAACCAGTAGTTACTGGAGCAGTAACGGAAGGCATAGCGACGGGGAAAATTACAGACAAATATATCGATTACAATGAAGAATTATATTTATACGGTTTAGAATACAACTTAAATGACAAATTAAAAGCTTCGTATATTGCCACTGAAAATGGAGTAGCAAAAGCAGCGGTTTCATTTAATTTGAATGAAGACGGTAGCTTTACATTCCCAGTAACAGCTGACACAGATTCAGTGAAAGTAATTATTAATGATGCGGCAGGAAATGTTGGCGAAGCATTAATTTACAAAAAAGAAACGGAAGTACCAGAACCAGTTCTATCACTTTCTGTTAATCCAACTAAGCTAGACTTAACAGCTGGAGAAACGTCTCAACTTACTGTAACAGAAACATCTACACCTGTAGAAGGTGATGCAACTAATAAAGATGTAACTTCAGAAGCTACATATTCTGTAGCAGATGAAAGTATTGCAAAAGTTGAAAATGGATTAGTAACTGCGGTAGGAAAAGGTTCTACTACAATTACTATTACTCATGGTAAAAATGAAGTGACAGTAAATGTGACTGTAAAAGATCCAGTAGTTATTGTACCAGGAGTAACTTTAACTGCTAACAAAACACAAATTGATTTGGAACCAAAAGAAGAAGCACAATTGAAAATTACAGAAGTAACAACAACAGCAGATGGAAAAACAAAACGAAAAGACGTGACAAAAGCAGCAACTTACAAAGTCGTTGATAATAAAGTGGCTAGCGTAAAAGACGGTTTAGTAATAGCTAAAAATGCAGGTAGTACAGCAATTACTGTTAAATACGGTAAAAATGAGCTAACAGTAAATGTGACGGTAACAGAACCAGGGGTAACTTTAACGGCTAACAAAACACAAGTTGATTTGCAAAAAGGAAAAGAAGCGCAACTGAAAATAACAGAGGTAACAACAACAGCAGATGGAAAAACGAAAAAGACAGACGTAACAAGTGCTGCCAAGTATTCAGTAGCAGACAATAAAGTAGTTTCAGTGAAAAATGGATTAGTAACAGCTAAAAATGCAGGAAGTATAGTTATTACAGTTAAATATGGAAAAAATGAGCTAGCAGTAAATGCAACGGTAACAGAACCAGGAGTGACACTAACTGCGAATAAAACACAAATTGATTTGGAGCCAGGAAAAGAGTCTCAGCTAAAAATCATGGAAGTAACAACAACAGCTGATGGAAAAACAAAGCAAGTAGACGTAACAAAGGCTGCAACGTATAAAGTAGCGAATGGTAAAATTGCTACTGCGAGCAATGGTTTAGTAACAGCAATAAAAGCAGGGGAAACTACAATCACTGCTAAGTATGGTAAACAAGAAGTAACTATAAGTGTGACAGTTACAGAGCCAGTAGTGACTTTGATTGCAAACAAAACAGAAATTAATTTGGAACCAGGAAAAGAAGCACAACTAACAATTAAAGAGGTAATCACTTCAGCAGATGGAAAAACAAAACAGTCCGATATAACAAGTCTGGCAACATACAAATCTGGAAATAATAAAGTAGCTACAGTCAACAAAGGTTTAGTAACAGCAAAAGGTGTAGGTAGCACAACAATTATTGCTAAATATGGCAAAAATGAAGTTACTATTAATGTCACAGTGTCAGAACCAGAAGTAACACTTACCGCCAACAAACCAGATATTAGTTTGGAATCAGGAAAAGAATCCCAACTTAAAATTACAGAAGTAACAACAACAGCAGATGGAAAAACAACCGAAAGAAATGTAACAACAGCTGCGACCTATACAGTGGCAGATAAAGCAGTGGCTACTGTAACGAATGGATTAGTAAGAGCGAAAAATGCAGGAAGTACAACAATCACTGCGAAATATGGTAAAAATGAAATAACTATAAACGTAACGGTTACAAAACCCGAAGTAACTTTATTTACAGACATTTCTCAAATTGAATTGGAACCTGGAAAGGAAGCACAACTAACTATTAAGGAAATAACAATAACAGCAGATGGCAAAACATCTGAAAGAAACGTGACTTCATCTGCAAAATATAAAGCAGCAGATAATTCGGTGGTCTCTGTAACGAATGGTTTAATCAGAGCAAAAAATGCCGGAGCTACAACGATCAATATTAGCTATGGTGAAAACAATTTAACTGTAAATGTAACAGTTGCAGCACCAGAAGTAACACTAGTGGCAGATAACACACAAATCGAGTTAGAAGCTGGAAAAGAGATACGCGTGGCAATTAAAGAAGTAACAACAACTCCAGATGGTCAAACAACTGAAAGAGATGTAACAGCAGCTGCAAAATATACTCCAGGGGATAAAGCAATAGTTTCAGTGAACAGTGGTTTAATCAGAGCGAAAAAAGCAGGAAGCACTACGATTACCGTTCAATACGGTAAACACGAACTAACAGTAAATGTAAATGTTTCAGAAGCAAGCTTCTTCAAATCTATTATTCCAGGCTCTGAAACTGTGGTCCCTGGTCCTGATTCCTTGACGCCAAATCCAGAAACAACAGTACCAAGTCCTGAACTTTCAGTACCGATTTTAGAATCGATGCCACAAGATGCTGGAGCAATTCTGATGCCTGCATAAAATGGTCCCTGTGTAGCAAACAATTCTGATAGTTAAACAATAGCCCACTCCTCTCGATATTACTGAGGAGAGGGCTTATTTTGTTGTTCCCTGTGTAAGAGACAATTCAGAATTGTATCTTACACAGGGAACAACACTTTTCTAATGGAGTATCTGAAAAATATGATTGTAAATATAATTGTTTTTCTTGTACAGTAAGATAAGGAGTATTTTGGAAATGGAGGTGTCAATTAGTGAAAAGAAAAATTTCCATCCTTCTATCAATTAGTATCTTTCTTATAACATTGATATATATAGTTAACCCATTTCAATCATTAAACTCTCATACCTCTCCAATACAAAATGGAGTTTTAACTTTGGAGGATTGGGATGAGGAAAATGATCCAGTTATAGAGCTGAATGGGGAGTGGGAATTTTATCCCGATCAATTAATCGTTCCCAATCCTAATCACGATGTTTTTGCTAGTTCCCAAGAAATACGAGAGCAAATAACAGTGCCTGGAGAGTGGAATACCAGTTTGAAAGATGGTAGTCCACATGGAATAGGTACGTATCGGCTGCTTATAGATGTGCCGGAGGAAGGGTCTTATGGGATAAAGGCATACGCCATCCGTAACTCCAGCAAGTTTTATATAAATGGCAAAGAAGTTGGAGGAGCAGGAAATCCTACAAAGAATAAAGAAGACTTCATATATGATAATAGAAAATATATAGTTATAGGCGAAAGTGTAAATAAACAACTGGAGATTGTAGTGCAAGTTGCTAATTTAACTTATTATACCGGTGGAATTATCCATCCCCTTAAGTTTGGAACGGCTGAAACTATAATAGCTAAACATGAATTGGACAGGCTTATCGAAATGATGATCATTTCAGGATATATGCTGTTAGGGTTAATTCACTTTTTCACATTTATACAACGGAAAAAGTATATATACGAATTGTTCTTTGCATTATTTTGTATCGCTCTTGGTTTATATACTTCCATGCTGAACGAGTATTTATTTTTTATAGTATTTCCTGAGTTTGATGCTAAAGAACAGACTAGATTACAGTTGTTGATCATCCATTTAGTCGTGCTATTTTTCATGTTGTTTGTTTACCATTTGTTTAAACAATATGTAAATAAAATAATAGTCATTGTCTTAAGCAGTTTGCTCTTTATGCAAATACTTAAATATAGTATGTATAATTCCATTTTTGTACCAACTAAATATTATCCAATGCAGATTAGACAAGTTTTAATTGTTTTGCTTTTAGCTATATGCTTTGCTTATATTTTCATCGTTTTGATGAGGGCTTTTTTTAGAAAGAAAGAGGATACCGAGTATTTGTTACTGACGGTGACTACCTTTATGTGTTATGGATTGGTATTAGGTTTAGAATTCCTTTTGGAAATCGAAGTTAAAGGCTTGCTATCGGCTTTATGTTTGCTCATGATATTTAGCTTGTCCTTACTGGTGAGTCATCGCTATCAAGATGCTTTTAAAAGAGTGGAGGCACTATCCGAAGAGCTCCTTTTGTATGACCGACTAAAAGATGAATTTTTAGTTAAGACATCACACGAACTAAGCACGCCATTACATGGGATTATAAATCTGTCTAAGTCCTTATTGGAAGGAATCAATGGTCCCTTAAAGCGTCAACAACAGGAAAATGTTATTTTAATACATAATGTTGGTAAACGATTGGCAAGTATTGTAGAGGATCTATTATTTGTATCCAACATTAAAAATGGAAATATTCGTACAGTTGCACGTCCAGTGAACATTACTATAGTTGAAGAAGTACTTGCTGAAATGAGTTACTTAATCTCACCGATTCAACAGATAAGTCTTGAAAATAATGCATTAAAGAATCTTCCGCTAATATACATAGATGAACAAAAGCTTAAACAAGTCTTTTTTAATCTGATATATAATGCGATTAAATATACGAACCAAGGAAGCATTACGATTGATGCGAAAGTAAAAGGAACTCATATGCACGTATCGGTAACAGATACTGGAAAGGGGATAGAAAAAGAACACTTGGAATTGATATTCTCTTCCTTCTATCAAATTGAAAGCAGTAGATCAGGAGATGCCAAAGGTCTTGGGTTAGGACTAAGCATCACAAAAAATATTATAGAAAGTTCTGGAGGAAGTATTTCGGTTTCCTCTGAAATTGGGAAGGGCTCCTGCTTTACTTTTACAGTTCCTCTTGCGAGCGAACAACAGATAGTGGAACAAAAAGTGAAGGAACGCTTAATGTGGCCAGAGCAAATGAGTACCCCTGAAACAACAGAAGTAACACAGCTTCAAGCTGCGACAGTCGTATCTGACAAAGTGACAGGAACAAAAACTTATACCATTCTAGTAGTAGACGACGAGCCTGCAAACTTGAAAGTTCTTATAAATATGATTCACTCGTTGAAATATAATGTTATTGCTGCTAATAGTGGTACAGAAGCATTGGATATCATAAAAACACGTTCAATCGATCTAATCATTGTGGACCTAATGATGCCAAATATGTCGGGATATGAATTATCTCAAGCTATACGGGAGGAGTATGCTCTTGTTGAGTTACCTATTATAATATTAACAGCTGCTGGACAATTGTCTGATCTAGTCGTTTCTTTCCAGATGGGTGCGAATGACTTTTTACAAAAACCAGTAAATTTAGATGAGTTAAAAGCTCGTGTAGAATCATTATTATTGATGAAAAAATCTGCCCAAGATGCTTTAAATCATGAGTTAAGTTTCTATTATGCACAAATAAAACCCCATTTTTTATATAATACTCTTAATACGATCATTGGTTTAAGCTACACAGATGTAGAAAAAACACGAGATGCCCTGCAGCATCTAGCTATCTACTTCCGTGCAAAATTAGATTTTCAGGGTCATCATTCACTAGTAACGTTAGAAGATGAGGTAGAACTAGTACAATCCTATTTAGCAATTGAACAAATGCGTTTTGGCGACAGACTGTCTATTCAATATGATATTGACGACACAATTGAAACATATATTCCTTCAATGACTATACAACCACTTGTTGAAAATGCGATACAGCATGGTATTTCTAAACAACAAGATGGAGGGACTTTACAGCTGGTAATTGAGCGAGAGTTGTCCAACATCAAAATAACGATTGAGGATAACGGTGTTGGCATTCCCCTTGAAAAACAACAAGAACTATTAGAAGGCAAAAATAACAGAATCGGTTTTAACAATCCATTGAAGAAGCTATCACTTATAAAAGGTGTAACTTTACACCTTGAAAGCGAAGAAGGGAAAGGAACAAAAATAACAATACGATTGCCAGAGGTAAATAACAATGAAAATATTATTAATTGATGATGAAGAAATGTCCTTAGACTTCAATGAAATAATGCTAAAAGAATTGGGTGGCGTCGAGGTAGTTGGAAAGTTTACAAACCCGTATTTTGCTTTGGAACAACTAGAAGTAATGGATGTTGATGTAATCTTTCTAGACATGGAAATGGGTGCAGTAAATGGACTCGAACTAGCGGGAATTATTAGAAGTAAATACAGTCATATAGAAATAATGTTTGTGACCGCACATGCTCAGTATGCACTACAAGCATTTGAAGTGAATGCTGTTGATTATTTGTTGAAACCTCTAAATAAGAAACGACTTAAAAGAGCCATTGAGAGACTGAAGGAAAAGTTAGATCTATATAAAGAAAGTAAAAAAAAGGTAGCTTTTAAAGAGGCTAACTTTTATATGAAAACCTTCGGTGGCTTTCATTTATTGGACCGTCAACAAAATATCGTTAAATGGCGCACGAAGAAAGTGAAAGAACTTTTTCTATTTCTATGGCAGCATCATGGAGCCCCTGTTCATAAAGCAATTGTCATGGAACAGCTTTGGGCTGATATACATGCTGAAAAAGCTGCTAAGCTACTTCATACAACGGTGTACCAACTTAGAAAGACATTTAAAGAACAAGGTCTAGAAGATGCTGTACAGTTTAATAACGATCACTACTCATTAGGCTTGTTGATAGACAGTGACTGTACAGTGTTAGAAGGATTATTAAAGGATAACAAAATGGAATCTTCCGAGGTGGAACAAATTCTCGTTTTATATCAAGGTGATTTCTTGGAGGAAGCAGATTTTAGGTGGGTCACTCCTATTCAACAGCGTTTAAGGCAATCAGTTCTGCAGTATTTAGAACAAATAATCTCTGTTGGTGAAGTGAATCCCCTTCTAATAGAAGAGTGTTTGCTCAAAATGCTTGAGCTCGATTGCTATAATGAAATGTATATGTACAATCTTTTGGCTTTATATGAAAATATGGAGAATAGTCAAAAGATGAAAGAATTTTATAAAATGATTGAAGCTAGATTAAGAGATGACTTAAGTATTGAAGTACCAATTAAAATAAAGAAATCATATGGGCATTTTGTCGAATAATAATTATACACTTATTTCCAATTCATAGGGAATAAGTGTTTTTATATTTGTTCAGAAATTGTTCAGTGCTAAATAGGTACTATTAAGTGGGTATTTCTGAGAACAAAATTCAAACATCTTAAGATAGAATCACCAACAATAATGTGGAGAACTTAGCGATACCTACAAAGGAATTGAACGTATTAATTTGGAAAGGAGATGTAAAATTGCGGAGAATCATCAGTATTTGCTTTTTACTTTTTGGTTTCTTCCTACTGTTTTATCCGCAGATTGAGAAGAAGTTTTTTGATACGAATCAGGAGCAGCTTATAGAGGCTTTTGAAAATCTGGGTAATACTAGTTTCGATGAAGAGGCGGTATCGCCAATAGAAGTTAAAGCAAATCCCGATGATGAGGAGCTAGGACTATTAGATGGTACAAGAGGGATCATTCGAATCCCAAAAATTGATTTGGAAATGATGATTTTTGACGGGGTAACTCCAAATTCTTTAACAAAAGGAATCGGCATGATTGAACCCAACAAACAATTCGGTATTCATAATATTGGGCTGGCAGGGCATCGGTCTACAACGCATGGAAAACAATTCAATCGATTAGACGAGCTCACACTTCACGATAGTGTGGACATACAAACAGAGTCAGGCAACTACGAATTTGAAATTGTACGCACCTTTGTTGTAGATCGAACAGAAATAGAAGTCCTAGATGATGGACAAGAACCCCTCTTGACATTAGTAACCTGCACCCCACTCGGCAAAAAAAATCCAACCGACCGGTTAATCGTTCAAGCAAAGTTAAAAAACAAACGATAACAGGGGGAAGCTATGAAGAAGATAAGTTTTATAGCGCTAGTATTTCTATTAGTCTTGCAAAGTTTTATAGGACCAATTACAACAAGCGCAAATAATGATACTAGTTCAGCACTCGGTCAAAGCTTTACATTTGGCGAAGTCACAGTAGACGAAGCTGGCAATGCAAGTATTCCATGGAGCTTTGTTGCAGGTAATGAAGAAACAGAAGTTCAATACACATACCAAAGTGAACTTAAATTAGATGCAGCAACATCTGGTACTCTAACAGGTAATATAGGCTCCTACACAATTTCGGTTGATGGTCTAATTACCGTAACTATCGCACCAAACCAATTGGAGGATGTTGCAGGATCCATTAGCGTAGAAGGAGTGGAAACTGTTGCTCCAGTAAAAGAAGACTCAATTACAGAGCCTACAGTTGAAGAGCCAGTTTCAGAACCTGTTACAGAAGAGTCAAAAGAAGAAACTGATTCTGAGGAATTAAAGGAAGAGGAGAAAGATGCTAAAGTAACATCTTTAAATTCGAATCCACTTATGGCTGCTCAATCTATAAAAGTAAATTCTATGAAATTTAGTTTAAAGATTGATGAAGAAGAACTCACTGCTGCATCAGCATTAACGATGGAGTTAGAGCAAAATCAGGTAGCAAAATACAATTTAGCTTTTGATGTTGACTTAACGGACAAGGAATATGTTGCTGGAGATTCTTTCATATTCGAACTTCCACCATCTGTATTAAATTTCGGTAACTTCAGTGGAACTGTAGTTACAGAACCTGGTAATCCAGAATTTAATTATGAAACAGTAGGTCAAAAGGTTACAGTAATTTTAAAGAATGATATAACACCTGAACAAGCTCATTCTAATTACCCTATTGTTATGGAGTTCGAGTCAACATTCTCTCTTTCTGGGGATGAGTTATCTCAAGATATTATCATTCCGAAAGATAATAATCTAGACGAAACAGAAGTAATAGCTTTAACGTTTAAACCATCAACTAGTAATAACAAAACATCGAAGGCAAACAAAGGTTTTAAAATAGTAGATGGAGAGCGAATAATTGACTGGGAAATTTGGGTTAACGAAGCTGGAAAGCAGTTAACGGCTGCCACTGTAGAGGATACTCCAGATAACAAGCATGAAATAGTGGCAGGATCTGTTCAGGTAGCAAAATATGATGTTGGTTTAAACGGCGTGATCAATAAAACAGGTGCTGGAATTTCTCATCTTACGGATTCCAATTTTTCTGATATAAATTTGAATGGAAATAATGCCTACAAGATCACATACAAAACAAAAGTAGTAGCAGAAAGTCTCGCAGGAAATCAATCATTTACTAATACTGCTATATTAACAAATGGTCCATCGACAGAGACTGCAAAAGGTTCACAAAGTATTACTTATGGTGAAGTTCTTGCAAAGAATAAAATAGCCGGTCAAGTTAATAACAACTATGAGACGAACTGGGAAATAAAGTACAATTATAATCTAGCTAAAATCCCAGCACCAACCGAATCAAACTACAATATCAAAGATACTTACCCAGGGCCACAAAATATCGATTTATCAACTATTAAAGTGTTTAAAATGGATGTGGTAGATGGATTAGTGACAACTGGTAATGGAGTAGAAATTAGCGATTCGTTATACGTGGTAGAGTCCGTTCCTGAAGGTTTCGAATTGAAATTCAAAAATGAGATTACGGATGCGTATAGAATTACTTATAAAGCTAAATACGATGTTCTAAATCAGAAAGATTTCTATACAGGAAAAGATGGAAATCTTACGAACACTGTAACAAATGGAACGATTACAAAAACATCAGGACATCGCGTATATCAAGGGATTTTAACTAAAGATTATTCACTAGATTTAAATGCCCAAAAACTAACATGGACAATTACAATTAAAGCGGATAATGAAGCAATTAGTAATCTAACTTTTGAAGATTTGTTTAGTGAAGGCGCCCAAACGCTTACGAAGGGGCTTGATCAAACTGGTTTAACAGTTACTGGTATGACTGATCAGATTATATCCATAACAGATGCATCTAAAGGGTTTGAGTTAACTGGTGGTAATATTGCAAAAGGTCAAACCGCAACGATTAAGTATACAACCGACTATGATATTGAAACAGCAGGAGTTGTTGCTAAAGCATATACAAACACTGCAAATGCTAGCTGGATATATAATGGAAACACGTATAAAGTTTCTGAATCAAAAACTTATACACCCTCAACAACGACTGTTAATAACGGTAGTAAAGCAGGGAAATATGATTATATAAATCAACTATTTACTTGGGGTATTAAAGTTAACTTCAATAAACAGCCAATTGAAGGTGCTATCTTAAAGGATAATATTGGACCTGGTCATGAAATTATAGAAGATTCGTTCATTATATATGATTTCACTCCAGAGGGCGGAAATGATGAAAACGGAACAATAGGGACTACAGAAGCTCTTGTAAAAAATACTGATTACACCGTATTAGTAAGCCCTGATAAGAAAAGTTTCACTTTAACTTTTGCTTCTGATTTAGATAGCAGTAAAAACAAAAAAGCCTATTATGTTCAATACAAAACAAAAGACTCAGACAATATAATTGGTATTAGTAAAGAGCAATTAGATGCAGCAGGTGAGACTAATGAATCTAATTACCTGAACAGTGCAAGCTTTGAAACTAAAGGGATAACGCATAAATTACTATCTAACCCCGTAAAAGTAAATGATTCAAATCATCTCGTTTCTAAAGGCATTAGTAACTCAAATTCTAGTGAGGGATCACTGACGTGGACGATAGATGTAAATAAATCACTTTCTAATATAGGGGAAGTCGTGTTAACAGATACACCTTCTAATAATTTAATGCTTATTTCAGATTCTATCGAAATTGCTGTTATGTCGATAAGCGAAACTAAAGGCGTAAGCGAAGGGACTACTTGGGTTAAACCAACAAGTACAGAGTTAACTGTAAATAGTGATGGTAGCTTTAAATTGAACCTAGGAAATTTATCAAAAAAAGCAGTTCAAGTAAGGTATAAAACATTCGTTCTTGGTCTAAAAGGCGAGGCGTTTAATAATCTAGCGAAAATCTCATATAGTTTTTCCGACGCTACGAGTGAAAACCAGAAAAATGAAGATGAATTTAAAGATAATTTTGAATTTAGTAGATCAAATGCTTTTGCATCAGCTAATAAAGGAACAGTAAAACTTCAAAAAGTAGGGAAAGATACACTCACTTCTTCTATAGAGGAACTTTCTGGAGTTAAGTTTCAGTTAATTAAAAAAATCGCGAATAAGGAATATATCATTAAGGAAGCAACTTCTGGTATAAATGGTTATTTTGAATTTGCAAACGTTGGTTATGGAGACTATGTTATTAAAGAGGACACAACGACTACTCCTGCTGGATACGTTGGTTCTGCAAATATACCATTCACAATGAGTGCTGACACGGATATACTATTAACTGGAAATGAAGACATAGTTGTTGAAGTAATTAATGAAAAAGTTAATCAAGCAGTTAAACTAACAAAGGTCGATGTGAATGATGATAAACCATTAGCAGGTGCAGAATTTACATTATACGATCAACACGGAACTATTGTGAAAGATAAAGATAATAATGAGTTATCTAGTCTTACAACGAATCTCAATGGAGAAATAGCTGTGAATAATTTGGTTCCGGGTTCCTACTATTTTGAAGAAACAAAAGCACCAAACAATTATGTTTTTGGGGCAAGCAAAAAAACCGATATCTTTGAAATCAAGGAAAATCAAACAGTTTTCACTGAGGTAACAATGAAAAACGCACGTGGTAAAGGCGAAATTGTTATCACTAAAGTGGATGCATCTAATGATTCGATTCTTATAGACGGTGTTAAATTTGAGCTTTCTAACGAAGATGGTTCAATTAAAAACACAGCCACAACAAAGGATGGAATTGCAACATTTACTAATTTACCATATGATACGTACAAATTAGTAGAGATAGAAGCGCATAAGGATTATCTTCTTGATCCTGTTGAAAAAACAATTGTACTTGATTCGGAAACAGGGGTAAATGGAGCGATCCAAAAACTAACAGTTGAAAATAGTAAAACAAATCGCTCTGTTACATTGACTAAATATAATTCAAATAAATCTTTAAAGCTTAAAGGAGCAATATTTGAATTAAAGAAAGCCACAACTGATGTAGATAAAGACGGAAATCCTTTGTTTGATATTGTTACTGGAATAGATTTGGAGAAGTTAACAACTGACGACAATGGTGAGATTAGTTTAAAAGACTTACCTGTTGGACAATATCAATTAATCGAAACAAAAGCACCAGCTGGATATAAGTTAGACAAAACACCAGTAGCATTTGAAATTATTGAGAAACAGGAAGAAACCATTACACTTGAAAAAACAAATGCTAGAATTTCAACAGGTGGTGGGGGAACACCAGGAGATCCAGGTAACCCAGGCGAACCAGGTAACCCAGGTAACCCAGAAGATCCAGGTAACCCAGGCGAACCAGGTAAACCAGGCGAACCAGGTAACCCAGGCGAACCAGGTAAACCAGGTAAACCAGGCGAACCAGGTAACCCAGGTGAACCAGGTAAACCAGGTAAACCAGGAGAACCAGGCGAACCAGGTAAACCAGGTAACCCAGGCGAACCAGGTAACCCAGGAGATCCAAGCAACCCAAGCAACCCAAGCAACCCAAGCAACCCAGGCAACCCAGGAAATCCTAATAATACTGGTAACTCCAATGTTAATGGAGAACCAAGTACGCCAGAAAAAGCTGGAAATCTAAATGATTCAAATACGATAAATGAAACTAGTGGAGGAAACTACCTTCCTCAAACAGGAGAAGCCTACCCAATAGGTACAATATTTGGTGGTATTGCATCCATCCTAGTTGGTCTTTGGATAGCATTCAATAGAAGAAAAACGTTTAAAGCATAATATTAAATATTAAGAGAACTATTAGTAGTTTACGACAAACACTAATAGTTCTCTTTTTTATTTATGATTAGGTATATATTCCTTATAATTAGTTATACATTAAAGATATTAGGACTTTCTCCTTTGAAATTATATTTTATAAATATTATTTTAGAACTATTTATGGATGATAGTTATAGTAATATTTAATATAATTAATTTAAAACTGGAGGGGTCAAGATGAACCACATATTTAAGTTACTTATTGCTATCGTATTGCTATTAAGTATTACCCCAATGCATATTTTTGCAGCAGCACCCTCTTCCATGACTATCACAAAGTCCGAGGAACAAACGGCATATGACAATATCGTAAAAAGTTTGCTAAATGCTGAAACAAATACGACCTTTAATGCTAGTAAAATTAGTTATAAGGATATTGGAAAAATAGTAAATCAGGCAGTAGCAAATAATCCTTCTATCTCATACTACAATGGGCTAACTGCTTCTTCAAACGGAACGATAAACTTTAAATACAAAGCTGACAGAAAAGTCATTTTAGAGAAAAACAAAAAGGTAAACATGGAAGTTGATAGAATAATAAAAGAAAATATCAGAAAGGGCATGAGTGACCTTGAAAAAGTAAAGAGCATTCACGATTACCTCGTATTATCTGTTGCGTACGATTATGATAACTTCTTAAAAAATAATGTTTCCGATGATTCCTATGAAGCTTATGGAGCCCTTATAAATAAAATCGTTGTTTGTGACGGTTATACAAAGTCAATGGCATTGATACTTAATATGGTAGGGGTACAAACTATACAAGTAACAGGGATTGCGAATGGCGGAAATCATTCTTGGAATATGGTAAAGATAGATGGTCAATATTATCATGTCGACACCACGTGGGATGATCCGGTCCCAAATAAGCCCGGAAGTGTTCATTATAATTACTTTTTAAAAAATACTAAGCAACTAAAAGTAAATCATCAATGGGATGAAACTGCATATCCAGTAGCTACAAGCTCTAAATTCAATTACTTTCACAATATGAATAATATGGTAGAAAAAGATGGAATGTATTATTATTCCGATTCTAAAGACAACCTATTATATAAAATGGATAAAAAAACTTTAAAGAAAACAAAAGTTCTAGGAGATAAAGTTCCATACTTTGCTATTCAGGGCCAATGGATATACTATAGCAACTATTCTAATGGGGGCTATTTATATAAGGTAAAGCTAAATGGAAAAGAAAAAAAGCAAATCAACTCAATCCATTCTGAAGTAATGTTTATTAAAGACAATATTCTTTATTATCAAAATACTAAAACAAAAAAGAATCTCAAATTAGTTCTATAGATTAACCTTGCTAGTATCTAAATGGATACTAGCATTTTTTAGTCCCTGTGTAGGAAACAATTCAGAATCGTTTCCTACACAGGGACTAAAAAACCACTCAAGTATTTACTTGAGTGGACTCAATGTTATTTAACTGGAATTTCCTGTACATAGTCACGATGGATATATAGTTCCTCATAATCCACCGAATCAGACAGAATTTTAATCCACTCAGCTTCTGGTAGATTATCATCTAAAATAGTGATTGGCATTCCAGCTTTTGTATATCTATACGCAGCCGTATTTTCCGTTCCAGGTCCAGTTCGAACGTTTAAACCTGATGTATTCGTAATTCCAAGCTTGTATTTTGTAATTGAATCTTTACCGCCCATCATTTGATCGATGCGATACATATGACCAGCTGCCTTTGCTCCCCAGTATGGATCAGATGCATATTTCATATTGATACCAATTGCTTTATTACCAAAAACAGCACCGTTTGCGTAACCAGCGTTTGGTGGAAGATAGTTTTTATTTATAAAGGCCTTAATTAATTCATCAATATTGGATTCGACTGTTGGGAAATACTTAGCAAGTGGATTGTTATCGGATACATATAACCCAAATAAGTTATTGTATTGTTGTGCTCTATTACTTAATCCATAGGCACTCTCATGCTGTGCCAATGCTAGCATAAATAATGCGTTGATATCTTGTGTTTCTTCAATCTGTTTAAGATAAGAACCAAGCCCAATAAGCTTACTTTTTTGAGAAGCTTGTTGATATAGCACATTATTTGGATAATCACTTTCTAGTTTTAGGAGCATAGCACTTATATACGCATCAATTTCTTCAGCTGTATAGGTTGTTTTACTCCGTGCGGATAGGTATTCGAAATAGGGATAGCTTGTCCCAATTTCTTGTCCCGATGTGTTTGTAAAATGTGTACCATCGACACTATAATATTTTTGACCAGCTGTCATGAAATCAGGAGCAGCTCCGATTTGATAAGACGAGTAGGTTTTGCTACTAGTCGAATAAATCGAATGAACTAGCTCACTATTTGAAACGGAATAATAGGATCTTCCTGTTAAAGCATTCTGGGGAATTAATTTACTATTTTCTTGACTTATAAACATGTTTTTACCGGCCACATTAACTTCCACGTAAGTATCAGTGGAACTTATATACGGTAGTTCCGTATTTGAAATGACATATGTAACTGGTTTAGTAAGCTGTTTGTCCGAATATATATTCGTTAATACATTAGAGGCGTGAGCTCTAGTCACCACCAATCCACTTGGAATCTTAACAAGCGAATCCTTATATTGGATTCCTTGGCTAGATTTCAAGTTAGTTAAAGCATTTTCGTATGAATCATATGACTTAACAAAACTTGTTGTTCCATCGGAAGCGATATTCACAATATCATATGTACCGGGAGTTTCAATGGTAAATTTCTTTTGTTTGTTTGATGACAGTGGTTTACCACTTTCATCTTTAATGCTATTCGTAATATGTAATGTATACGTATTGGAAAAATTATAACCTTCCACGGGTGGCGCAATTGTTACACTCTTCCGATCTGGTGAAACGGTAATTGTACCATTTTTTTTAACATCAAACTGATCCAAAACATAAACTGAGTTGAGATTAACGCTAGTAGGATCTACCGCCTTATTAAAAGTAATAGTCCAAGTTTTGTTAGTACTTACGTTTGTAGCTTCATCAGTTGGAGCGGCAGCTACCCATGCAGGTAGTATCAACATCATTAATAGCGTAAGAAAAATAATGATAATATTCTTGTTTGAATGGTTTCTTTGTACCAATTAAACTTCCCCCTTTATTTCAATCTTTCACCCTACCATACTACCAGTTTATGTACTAAAGTTCTATGTCGTTTTGGATTATTTTAGAAATTGATAACATAATTATAAAATATCTATTACAATAGTAGTTGAAATCAATTATCGAAATTTGGAGGAGATATTCATGATTACAAAACTAACAAAAACAGCATTATCAATTTTATTAGTGTTTGGACTTTTTATGGCATTCTCTACAGACACACTAGCTGCAACGAAAGTAATGTGGGGAAAAACAGAGCTTAAGTTAGGACAAATCGGGAAAGTAACAATTCTAACAGATACACCTCTCGTGAAAGTGGAAAGCAATGGTACACTGTCGACTGTTCGTATACTGAAAAAAGGCGATGAATACCGGGTGTATAGCTACAAAGGTCAACATAACGGGTTATACGGTGTTGGTGGAGGCAGTTTCGTTCAAAAGAACACAACGAAAGTAAAATACGAAACCCCTTCAAAGAAAAAATTAGCGCTCGTAACTCCTAAACCAATCATTACGACACCAGTCGACCCGCCAGCATTGGAAGTTGTAGATATACAATAGAATGTGTCCTGAAAAACAATACATTAAATAGAAGTCCTTTCATCTTATTGTCGATGGAAGGACTTCTATTTATTTTTGTGTGCCACTGTAGGAAACAATTTTTTTCCTCATTTTTATTATAAAGCGAAAAATTAAAAAGTGGCTGAAATCATATTTCAGCCACTTTTTGCATGTTAAGCTATTCTATTTCAATTTATATCATAGTGCTTATATCTAAAGAAATAACTAAACTCCTGGACGATAGCCATATTGTTGGGAGATGTTCAATGCTGTTTCTTTAACCTTATCAATAAGTTCATCATTTACGCGCTCCATCGTCATTCTACTGGTTGGTCCAGATATGCTGAAGCTTGCAATAATACGTCCTTGGAAATCCCTAATGGGCGCAGCAATACAGCGAATTCCTTCTTCATTTTCTATATTGTCTAAAGCATAGCCATGTTTTTTGACAAGTTTTATTTCTTCATCTAGTTCTTGTTTAGATTGGATAGTTTTAGCTGTTTTAGAAGTATAAATAGTATTTTGAGCAATTTTATTGTATTTATCTTCTGACATTCCAGACAGGAGTATTTTTCCTACCCCAGTACAATACATAGGAGATCTGTGACCGATGCGAGAAAACATGCGTATGGTCTGATTGCTTTCAATTTTATCTACATAAAGTACTTCTCCATTATCTTCAATACATAGATGGACTGTTTCATTTACGTTATTAGAGAGATGCTCTAGGTGAATCTTAGAAATATTAATGATATCTAAATTATTTATCATATTTCGAGATAGATAAACAACTTGATAACCTAATTTATACTTATCGGTTTCCTCTACCTTAGCTACATAATTCAAATTTAGGAGCGTAGAAAGTAAACGATGAATAGTACTTTTAGATAGCCCTACTTTTTCTGAGAGACGAGCAATCTGTATTCCATCTGGATACTCAGATATTGTGTTCAATAACATTAATGCTCTTTCTAGCGATTGTACATTTGTCATGAATTGCACCCCTAAATTATATCTACTTGAAGCAGCGTTCTCTTTTCAATCTTAAGATATTAAAAATGATTTGTAAATGACAGGACCGTAAATGATAAAAAATTTAGATTTTATAAAATATGTATTGTAAGTATTCTGAAAGTATATTATTATTAATTATGGAATAGCGTTCCACTAGGTGGAACAATATTATTTGGAGGAGTGTTTGAAGTGAAAATAATGTACTCGCATCATCCAGAAGATGTAAAAGGTTATACAACTGATAAGCTAAGAGATCAATTTTTAATGGAATCTGTATTTTTGGAAGACTCTATTGAACTAACTTACAGTCATGTAGATCGTATTATTTACGGTGGGGCTATGCCTAAGGAGAAAGCGCTTACACTTAGTGCTGAAAAAGAGCTTGCAGCATCTTATTTCTTAGAAAGACGTGAAATGGGTGTTATTAATATTGGTGGAGACGGCGTTATTATGTTAGACGGAGAGAAAATGGAGCTTAATAGTAAAGAAGGTATTTATATTGGTCGAGGGACTAAAGAAGTAATCTTTCAGTCAAATGACCCGAACAATCCAGCTAAGTTCTACATAAACTCATGTCCTGCCCATAAAAAGTATCCGACAGTAAAAGTTAGCCAGGAACAAGCTATTGCAAGACCATTAGGTGATATTAAATCGATGAATAAACGGACAATCTATCAATTCATCCATCCAGACGTACTGGAAACTTGTCAACTAAGTATGGGGATGACCGTTTTGGAAGAGGGAAGTGGTTGGAACACAATGCCATGTCACACTCATGAAAGACGAATGGAAGTCTATTTGTATTTTAATATGCAAGAAGATACGAGAGTCTTTCATCTTATGGGGCAGCCTACTGAAACGCGTCACATTGTAATGGCAAATGAACAGGCAGTTCTATCACCAAGCTGGTCTATCCATTCAGGAATCGGTACTAGCAACTATACATTCATTTGGGGAATGTGTGGGGAAAATCAGGATTTTGACGATATGGATTTCGTTGATATGAAAGAAATTAGATAACCATTTTTAGTTTATAAAAATTGAGGTGGAATTGTGGCTAATAACCCTGTGATTATTACAGATTGTGATCATTACGACATTGAAATTGAGACAGAGATTCTAACTAAGAATGCCATTAAGTTCCAAAAGAATCAATGTAAGACGGAACAGGACTTGATTGAACAATGCCAGGATGCTGCTGTTTGGATCAACCAATACGCGCCTATTACGGAGAATGTTCTGGCAAATAGTCCGAATTTAAAACTCGTCATCCGATACGGTGTAGGTGTAAACAATGTAGACGTCCAAGCTGCTACTAAGTACGATGTGCAGGTTTGTAATGTACCAGACTATGGCACACAAGAAGTAGCAGATCACGCGCTGGCTTGTCTACTTACGCTAACCCGTAAAGTATCTCAAATGAGTTCACTGGTTAAACAAGGAGTTTGGGATTACCAAAAGAGTATTCCTGTTTATCGGCATTCAGAGCAGAAGGTGGGAATAATAGGGATCGGACGAATAGGCACTGCTTTCGCCAATCGCGTGCATGCGCTAAATAGTCAAGTTTTAGCTTATGATCCCAAGATGACGGAAGAAAGAATAAACCGTGCACCTGAATTCGTTCAATTTGTAGATTTAGAAACTCTATTAAAAGAATCTGATATTGTGTCTATCCATTGCCCACTTGACTCAGCGTACCACTTAATAGGAGAAGAAGAATTACAAAAGATGAAACGTTCTTCTTATTTAATAAATGTATCTCGTGGTGGGATTATCAATGAAAATGCTCTAGACAAGGCGTTAACAGAAGGATGGATAGCAGGTGCTGCACTGGATGTTTCGGAGATCGAACCGATTCCTTTGGACTCACCTCTGCTAAGACATGAAAATTTATATTGCACACCGCATATGGGATGGTATTCCGAGGAGTCAGCTAAAGAGTTAAAAAGAAAAGTTGCTGAAGAAGCGGTTAGGTTTTTACAAGGGGAACAAGTGCATTATCCAATAAATAATATAACTTGAAAATGAGGGGTGTAGAGAATGAAAAAAAGATTAAAAGCTATAGTAGGTTTTGGAATCGCTTTCACGATGGCGGCATTTTTAACTGGTTGTAGTGAAGACGAAACTGTGGCAGTAAATGGTGAATCACAGAAAACACAAGTGTTGAAGGTTGCTTTCAATCAACCAGATACTCATCCACAATATAAAGCAATGGAGCAGTTCGGTGAAGAGTTAAAAGAAAAAACAAACGGTGCCTATGAAATTAAAATGTATCCTAATGAATTGTTGGGTGCCCAACGCGAAACGATTGAACTTGTTCAATCAGGAACAATTTCGATGTCCATTGTAGCAGGTAGTTTAATGGAAAACTTCAACGATGAATTCGTTGTATTCAACCTACCATACGTATTCGATTCAAAAGATCATCAATTATCCGTATTTAACAATTCAGATATCATAGGGAATCTATATAGTTCTGTTGAAGACCAAGGGATGTCTGTAGTTGGTGCATTCCACGGAGGTATCCGTAATGTATACAACAATGTTAAGCCGATTGAAACACCAGAAGATTTAAAAGGACTTAAAGTACGAATCATTGACAGTGATACAAATATTAAAATGATGGAAAAAATGGGTGGCGTCGGTACACCGATGGGTCAAGGGGAAGTTTATACTGCTCTACAATCAGGAGTACTTGAGGGTGGAGAAAACAATGAGTTAATCTATGCGAACTTAAAGCATAGTGAGATTGCTAAATACTACTCTTATACACAGCATTTGATGATTCCCGACTATTTAATAATAAATAATGATCTATTAAAAGGAATGTCAGAAGAGCATAGAAAGATATTTGAAGAAGGATTTGCGAAAGCGGTTGATAATGCTGTTAATCTTTGGGATACGGAAGTAGAGAAAGCGATTACGGACGCTGAAACAGATGGTGCAGAGTTCAATAAGCCAGATATCAAGGTATTCCAAGATGCAGTGCAACCGTTACTAGAAGAGAAATTATCATCTGAAGGTGCAAAAGCTCTTTACGACAAAGTAAGAGAAGCTGCTAAATAGGTCGGAGTGATTTTATGAATACAGTAAAAAAAGTTTTAGACAAAATATTAGCGGTTGTTTGTATAGCACTATTTAGTTTTCTAGTGTTACTTGTCACATGGCAAGTCGTGACCCGATTTGTATTTAATAGCCCAAGTGTTTTCTCAGAGGAATTGGCGAAATATTGTTTTGTATGGCTAACTTTGTTTGGTTCTGCATTTGTCTTTGGAGAAAATGGTCATATGGCAATCGATTTTGTCCGTGAAAAGTTTCCAGACAAGATGAGAATGGGAGTGGAAGTATTTATCGAGTTAGTAGTAATTGTATTTGCTGTATTAGTTCTTATTATGGGCGGATATAGTGCGACTAGCCTTGCTTGGAATCAAATGAATGCTACGCTACATGTTCCCGTTGGCTATTTATATGCAGCCATTCCTTTAAGCGGAATATTTATTGTTTACTATTGTATAAATAGTATTTACTTGATTGTAACAAAGAAAAAATCTTTAGAAGATATTGATCTGTCAACAACACCAAAAGCTAAGAGCGACTTGCAAGGAGGAATGTAAAATGGATGTAGCTTTGCAAGCCGCGCTTATTCTATTGATCTGTGTAGCATTTTTATTGATCATCGGTGCTCCAATTGCTGTAAGTTTGGGGATTGCTTCTGTCTTAGCGATGATTTCTATTATGGATTTTGACAACTCTCTTTTGACATCAGCGCAACGAATGTTTGCTGGTACCAATTCATTTACGTTACTAGCAATACCATTCTTTGTACTGGCTGGTGTCATCATGAACAACGGCGGTATAGCGTTAAGACTAATAAATTGTGCGAAAGTATTAAGTGGTAGATTACCTGGCTCTCTAGCGCATACGAATATTGTAGCCAATATGATGTTTGGATCAATCAGTGGTTCAGCAGTTGCAGCTGCAGCTGCTGTAGGTAGTACGATGGGCCCTTTGCAAGCAAAAGAAGGATATGACAGAAACTTCAATGCAGCAGTAAACATCGCATCTGCACCAACTGGTATGCTTATCCCACCTAGTAATACGTTAATTGTTTACTCCTTGGTAAGTGGAGGTACATCAATAGCTGCATTATTTATGGCTGGATATATTCCAGGAATCATGTGGGGTCTTGGTTGCATGATTGTTGCTTACTTTATGGCTAAAAAACGTGGCTATAAAAGTGATGAAAGAGTGTCATTACGTGTAGCATTGCGTGTATTTCTGGATGCAATTCCAAGTTTGTTCTTAATTATTATCGTAATCGGTGGAATTATTTATGGTGTCTTCACTGCAACAGAAGGTTCTGCAATCGCAGTTGTGTATTCGTTATTACTTTCCTTTGTCTATAAGACAATTAAGGTAAAGGATTTACCGAGGATTCTGTTAGATTCTACTCGAACAACATCGATTGTAATCTTTTTAATCGGTGTATCTTCCATCATGTCATGGGTTATGGCTTTTACCAATATACCTGGCATAATAGCTGATACATTACTAGCTTTGACAGACAACATTTATATTATTCTATTGATTATGAACTTAGTCTTGTTAATTGTTGGGACGTTTATGGATCCAACTCCAGCTGTATTAATTTTCACACCTATCTTTTTACCGATTGCTGTGAGCTTTGGTGTGGATCCAGTTCATTTTGGAATTATGCTTATATTTAACTTGTCCATTGGAACTATCACACCACCAGTAGGGCCAGTGTTATTTGTTGGAGCTAAGGTCGCAAACTTGAAGATAGAAAGTATCATTAAACCATTGATACCGTTCTTTGTAGTAACAGTTGCTATATTGATAATTGTTACATACATTCCTTCTATTTCACTATTTATCCCTGAGCTTTTTGGATTAGTGAAGTAAGGCCGATAATGATAAATCATTAGTCAAGGTAAATCGGTCATTTCGATAATTCGTTATCGGTATGGCCGATTTATGTTTACTAACGAAGTGGGGGAAGTAATTTGAAAGCTATTGTCTATACGGGACCTAATGATGTCTCTTTTAGGGAAGTACCCAAACCAGATTTAAAGGAAAATTATTCACTGATAAAAACTTCCCACGTGGGGATTTGTGGAACCGATCTAAATATATTTGCGGGAACCCATCCACGTGCAAAATCACCATTAATAATGGGGCATGAATTCTCAGGAACCATCGTTAGTGAGCACCCGACAATTGGAGTTGGAGAAAAAGTGACGGTCAATCCATTGTTGTCATGTGGAAAATGTCATCCTTGTAATACAGGAAATCCTCACGTTTGTGAAGACTTAAAATTGGTAGGAATAGATTCAGATGGTGGAATGGCTGAGTATGTAGCTGTGCCTAATCATTGTATTGTGCCATTACCGAAAGAAGTTTCTTTAAAAACTGGAGCATTGGTTGAACCAATTTCAGTTGCTGTACATGCGATTCGACAAGGTGGTTATCAAGCGGGAGACCGTGCAGTGGTTTTTGGAGCAGGTACGATTGGACTTTGTGTTGCGTTGACGTTACGTCATTACGGAGCTTCACAAGTTACAGTTATTGAAACAAACGATGACCGTCTGAAGATGGCAAAAGAGTTAGGTTTTCATACACTTAATCCAATCAAGAATGATATTCAAAGAGAAGTGAGAGCACTTACGTCTAATTTAGGTGCAGATATAGTATTCGATTGTGCAGGACATCCAAGCGTACTGGATTTAGTGACCGATATAGTAAAAGTAAAAGGAAAGATTGTTATTGTTGCGGCTTATAAAAAACCAGCAGAATTTCAATTGCTTCAAGGGATGTTCAAAGAGCTGACTGTTCGGTTTGTTCGCGTCTATACACCTACAGATGTTGACCTTGCGATGCAGATTCTAGTGAATAATTTAGACTTCGAACAATTGATAACACATGTGTTTCCACCAGAGAAAGCAAAAGAAGGCTTCGATTTACTGGTGACACCTTCTGAAGCGATTAAAGTACTTTATCAATTTGATCATGTAGGAGATGAGAACAACGAATCCATTATTTGATTTATCAGGAAAAGTAGCAGTGGTAACTGGAGGAAATAAAGGAATAGGAAAAGCAATTTCTTTAGGTCTTGCACATGCTGGTGCAAATATCGTTGTCATTGCCAGGGATATCCAAGAAGAATATCTCGAGAGTATTAGGGCAGTTGGAGTGAAAGCAATTGGAATATCATTTGACCTTCAACAAATAGAAAAGTTTGATGAATTGGTGGAAGAAATCATTGGGAAGATGGGTAAAATTGATATTCTAATCAATAATGCAGGAGTTCAGCGTAGATCCCCAGCAGTTGACTTTGACAAAGCGGATTGGGATTTCGTTATGAATGTCAATGCTAATGCAGTATTCTTCCTAGCACAAAAAGTTGGACAGCATATGATTGAAAAAGGATCAGGTAAAATTATAAACCTAGCCTCATTATTATCTTTCCAAGGTGGTTTAACGGTTCCAGCGTATGCGGCAAGTAAAGGTGCGGTTATGCAATTTACTAAATCATTGGCAAATGAGTGGGCAAGATTAGGCGTCAATGTTAACTGCATTGCACCAGGATATATGGACACCGAAATGAATACAGCACTCGTTGCTGATGAAGTTCGTAATAAACAAATACTAGATCGCATACCGGCAGGACGATGGGGCAAAGCAGAGGATATCGCTGGTACAGCCGTATTTTTATCATCAAATGCATCAGATTATTTACACGGATTCACAATTGCCGTTGATGGCGGTTGGTTAGGGAGATAATAATAAAGGAGTTGGAATGGATATGACTAATCATCAAAATATTTTTTCATTAACGGGAAAGACAGCTCTTGTGACTGGTGCTCGCACTGGTATTGGGCAAGGTATTTCAGTAGGTCTAGCTAGAGCAGGTGCCCATGTACTTTTACTCGGACATCAGGACAACTTGTCGGAAACAAAAGCAAAAATCGATGAGGTTGGAGGTACATATGAAACGATCCTAATGGACCTAAGTAAAGTTGAGACAATTCGAGAACAGCTACAGCCTGTACTAGCTGACCACCATGTAGATATCCTAGTCAACAATGCAGGAGTTATTTATCGTGAACCAGCAGCTGAGTACGATGAGCAAGAGTGGATGAGAGTCATGAATGTAAACATTAATTCTATCTTTATCCTATCGCAAGAAATTGGCAGAAGAATGATAGAAAAGGGTGAAGGGAAAATCATTAATATTGCGTCTCTGTTATCATTCCAAGGCGGAGTTAATGTTCCTGCCTATACAGCGAGTAAACATGCAGTTGCAGGACTTACCAAATCACTTGCAAACGAATGGGCTTCCAAAGGAATTCAAGTTAATGCAATTGCTCCGGGATATATTGAAACTAACAACACAGAAGCACTTCGCAATGATAAAGAAAGAAGTAAATCTATATTGGAACGAATTCCAGCGGGTAGATGGGGAGCACCAGAAGATATCGCTGGAGCCGCTGTATTCTTAAGTTCATCTGCTTCCAATTATGTCAACGGTCATGTCTTAGTCGTTGATGGCGGTTGGATGGGTAGATAATGATTGTTTTTGGGAGAGGAAGATTGTAAATGGATATTATTTCTATCGGAGATGGACTAATCACTTTCGATCCGGTTTCAAAAGGCCCATTACGTTTCGTCAATCAATTTGAACGGAAAATTGGTGGAGCGGAGTTAAATGTGCTTATCGGCTGTGCTCGTCTTGGTTTGAAAACAGGTTGGATTAGTCGTCTAGGGAAAGACGAATTTGGAAGACATATCGTCAATACTGTACGAGGTGAAGGGATAGATGTAGGAGAAGTGATTTTAGAGGAAGGTTACCCGACTTCACTTAACTTTAAAGAAGTACAAGAATCTGGGACTGGGAAGACCTTTTACTATCGTCATAAATCACCTACGGAAACGATTACACCTGATCTTCTTCCTGTAGGTTACATAAAAAGCTCGAAAATATTGCACGTAACAGGTGTTTATCCAGCCATCAATCAAAATAATCGGGATGTCATTCTAAAAGCTATACAGATAGCAAAAGAAAATGACGTTAAAGTGTCCTTCGATCCAAATATTCGTCTTCGTTTATGGACAGAGGAAGAAGCACGAGAAACCATCATATCCTATTTACCTTATGTCGACTATTTACTGGCAGGAAAGGAAGAGCTAGAACTGATTTTCCAGACTACTAAGACGGAAGAGATTATACAAGAACTTAGCCACTACTCATTTGAAAATATCGTGATGAAGGATGGGGAGAACGGGGCTTCAGTATTATTGGATGGAAAATGGTTTCACTCGAAAGCTCCGAAGGTTGTAAAAGTAGTGGATACAGTTGGTGCTGGAGATGGCTTTGATGCAGGTTTTTTATATGGAGTGCTTCAAAACTGGCCGATTGAAAAAACTTTAGAATTTGCTAATACAATAGGATCTATGGTCGTTCAAGTTTCAGGAGATAATGAAGGGCTTCCCTATCTAGAAGAAGTTCAGGCAAAGTTAGGACTATTAAATGTGATTGAGAGATAGTATAAAAACATCTTTGAAAGGAACGTGATTTGATGAAAATCGAACAATTAACGCAGGTTCCGATCATCCCCGTCTTAAGGAAGATTCCTTATGAAAAAAGTGATTACATTATAAATGCCTTACTCGAAGGTGGCATACGTTCTATTGAAATTACAATGGATACAGAACGAGCAGCCGATATTATAAATGCAGCACGTACCAAATACAGTTCCGATATTTCTATAGGTGCGGGAACTGTACTAACAGTGGGAAAAGCGAAAGAAGCATTAGCAGCTGGAGCTGAGTTTATCGTTGCTCCGAATTTTGATGAAGCTGTAGCCAAGTATGCACAAGAACAGAGAATATTCTTTGTACCTGGTGTATTCACACCAAGTGAGATGGTCTCTGCGATTCAAGCAGGGGCTGAGATGGTAAAACTATTCCCAGCTTCTGTGTTAGGACCTCAGTTTATCAAAGATGTGAAAGGTCCCCTTAGTCACATACCAGTTATGTGTACTGGTGGGATAGACTTATCGACTGTAAAAAGCTATTTTGAAGTCGGAGCAGATGCAGTTGGAGCTGGAAGTTCTCTCGTGAAGAAAAAGTTCATTGAGGAAAACGATTGGGTTGGACTTCAAAATGAAACCAAAGAGTGGGTACAATGTGTCCCTGTGTAGGAAACAATTCTACACTATTCTGATAATTGACTTCAATTCAGTATTAAATAAGATTAGCATAGACATTATAAAAAAGTTAAAGTTCAAAAAGCTCAAAGATTTAAAAATAACTCCACTCAAGTAAATAATCTTGGGTGGAGTTATTATTTGTCCCTGTGTAAGAAACAATTCTACACTATTCTGATAATAGACTACAATTCTGTGTGTTATGTGTCTGGCTCATATCAAACTAAATTGATGTGATAGAGAACAGGGAGGTTAGCACTATGGCATTTTGAATATGTATTTAATAGTACTTATTGATGTAAGTGAAGCAAAATCCCTGCGCAACGAATTGAATAATGCTAATTGTGTCTTACACAGGGACAGTTTACTCCTATGCCCCTTCGAAAATCTCCCCAGCAATTCCCATTGCATGAACAGCTTTTGGAAAACCAACATATCCGGCACAGTGAATGATAATCTCAATAATTTCTTCTTTTGACAGACCTACATTTAATGCTGCTTGCAAGTGAACTCTGAGCTGATCGAATGCACCCTGGGTGATAAGAGTTGTGAGTGTAATGATTTCTCTTTGTGAGTAGGAAAGCGTATTTCTAGAGTAGAGATCTCCAAAGCCAAAGGACACAATCATCTCCCAAAGGTCAGGTGATATATTTTTGATTCCTTCCATACCATTTCGGACATCTTGTGAAAATAATTCTTCCATTGCATCTAAACCGGCCTCGTAACGCTTGTTATTTTCCATATTATTGCCTCCCCATAGTTGGTGGAATTTCATGTTCATCTACTAATACTTCAATCACTATCGGTTTGTTCGTTACATCTATCTTATGTAACGCTTCTTTTATACTATCGGTTAATTCAGTAGAGTTATAACATGTAAATGCTTCTAATCCCATAGACTCAGCAAATTTAGTAACATTGAGCGGAGTTTCATACACACCGCCAATAGATGAGCCAATCATTTTTTGCATTCCTTTTTCCACCATATCCAATCGTCCATTATTCAAAACAATAAATAGGACTGGGGAGTTATAATTATATGCCGTAGAAAGCTCCGTACCATGCATAAACATGCATCCATCCCCAACTAAACACACAATTGTTTCTTCTGGGGCTGCTAGCTTAGCACCTATGGAATAGCCAATACCATTACCCATCGCACCAAAAATATCATCAAAAAAGAAAGTTCCGGGTTTATAAATGTCAAAGTACTTAATCCCGTAAAAAGAGTGGCTGCCATCATCTCCGAAAATAATCGCATCCTCTGGAAGTGCGTAACGCATTGCCCTTAATACTTGGACTGCAGAGATTCGCTCGCCTGGATTATTATCCTGAAGTGGGATCACCTCGATTGGCGCTAAAAATGCTGAACTATCTGTTTTAGGTATATCCTTTAATATAACTTTCAGATTCCCTTTTATATCACCAAGAACTGGAGTAGTTGGAACTGGAATCGATTTCCCGATAAACGTTGGATCATAGTCGAAGTGTATGATGTGCTCGGGATACATCCCTTCAGATAATCCGGCAATGGACATATCACTTAATCTTGAACCAATTACAAGTAGTAGGTCAACATTCTCCTGAAAGTATGCGGTTGCTTCGTCTGTACCACCCAATCCGAATGAACCTAATGAAAGCATATGATTGGAAGGAAATACTCCCTTTCCTCCTGGAGTTGTAATGACAGGGATGTTCCAATGTTCCGCGAGATGCTGTACTTCATCATAGGCTTTACTTGAATGAACACCTTTTCCTAAGAATAGAAGGGGACGTTTTGCCAGATTTAATCTATCGATTACTTCGTTTGTTATAGGAGATATCATTTCATAAGACAATGGTAAATCTAGTTGGAATGGTTCAATCTGTTCCAACAAAATATCAAATGGAATAGACAGATGCACAGGTCCTTTTACACCGGACATAGCTTTTTCTAGCGCATGCTGAAGAAATGGTTGTAGCATATCGCCTCGTTCTACTCTTGCACTAAACTTTGTAACAGATCTGAACATATCTACAAGATCAGCTCCGAATAGACTGGAGTCCTGACCCATTGCTTTACCAGTATCTTTCATCGAGGGATGTCCTGTGATAATTAATAGTGGTAGATTAGAGGCCTTTGCTTGACCGGCTGCAGTGATCAGGTTAGTACCACCAGGTCCAGAAGTACCAACTGCGACCCCGATTTTCTGATTCATTAGGGCATAACCGGTAGCTTCAAAACCTGCTGCTGCTTCATGTTTACTTAATACAAATTCTAAATCATGGTGTAATATCTCGAATAATATAGGTGATACTGCCTTTCCCGGAATGCCAAAAATATGATGAATTCCCCAGTGTTTAAAATTCGCTACTAATACGGCAGAAGTCGTCTGCATGCTGTCATCTCTCCTATGATCAATGTTGTTCTAGATAAATTTTCTCAATTTCATATGCAGGAAGTGGTTTACTAAAGTAATAACCCTGTGAAATATCACAATGATGACTTTTTAGGAAATCAAGCTGTTCCTGTGTTTCCACTCCTTCTGCAATTACCTCCTTACGAAGGTTGTGAGCTAATGTAATGATTGCATTTACAATGATTGAATCCTTCTCATTGTTCATAATTTCACTTACGAAGGATTTGTCAATCTTAATATAGTCAATCGGGAAATTTTTAAGATAATTGAGCGAGCTATATCCTGTTCCAAAATCATCAATACTGATACCAATACCAAGTGCTTTTAGCTGTTCTAGTACTTGAATGGAGTATTCGTATTCCATTGCCATATACTCGGTAATTTCAACGACAACATAAGCTGGATCAATGGCTGTACGTTCCAACATTTCTTCCATAAATGCTAAAAGATCTCTTGTAAGAAATTGTTGTGTGGAAAGATTAACGGACATTTTTACTGGAGTCATACCATTATCTTGCCATTTTTTGTTTTGAGAACAGGCCTCATTGATGACCCACTCACCAATTTGGGTTATTAATCCATTTTCTTCTGCCAGTTTTATAAACTTTCCTGGAGGTATTAGACCTAGCGTAGGGTGCTGCCAGCGTATCAATGCCTCAAAACCAACTAATTTACCAGTATCGTTATTAATTTGGGGCTGATAATGTAGTACAAATTCATCATTATCCAATGCTCTTCTTAAATCGACCTCTAGCATATATTCGTCCATCATTACATCCAATAATTCTGATGAATGAACGACGTAGCGATTTTTACCCTCTGATTTTGCTTGATACATCGCATTATCAGCGTAGACCATGAGTTGTTCCATTGAAATTGGAGAGTCGGGATAAATTGCCACCCCAATACTAGCTGTTGTATGTAACTCTTTTCCACTAACATAAAAAGGTTGCTGAAACAGTTGAATTATCTCTTCTGCTTTTTTCATGACATAATCAATATCAACAAAATCCTTCAGTAGAAAGACAAATTCATCGCCACCCATTCGAGCAAGTATATCGTTCTCACCGAGAGAACCACCTAAACGTTTGCTTACCTCGATTAAGAATTTATCTCCATAAGAATGACTAAAGTTATCATTAATGATTTTAAAGCGATCCAAATCTATGAATAAAACAGCTAAGGTACGTTGCTGACCATCGTATATTTGCTGGATAATGGCCTCTAACTCTTTTTTTATATGTCTTCTGTTCGATAGATTCGTTAAATCATCATGATAAGCCAAATAATTATATTTTTCCTGTAGCAAGTAGCGATCAGTGATGTCTCTGAACTGACCAAAGGCACCAATCATTTTGTCTTCTTCATAAATTGGCTGTGCGTCAAAGAGACAAACAATGAGGTCACCTGTGTCACCTTTAAACTTTATTTCCTCATTTTTAACTATTTCCCCTTGTTCCAGTACCTTTTTAAAATATTCTCCCGTTAAATGAGATTCACGAATATTTCTACCCACAACATCTTCTCTGCTGTTATTCGAAATTTGTTCGGCGAAACTATTAAACTCGGTCGTGATTCCTTTCTCATCCGTAATAACAATGCCATTTCTTGTTCTACTTAACATAATCTGATTCATAATGTTAAGCTTCTTATTTTGTTTTCTTAATAATAGTTCCCTTTCAATTGAATCAATCACCTGAGCTAACATCGTTAAGAAAAGGGTATTTTGAAATTGGATAGGCATCATGATAGACACACTACCGAGCAAGTTATTGTCATCCGTATAGTGAAATGCTGTTCCATAACAAGCAATCTCATGAAGAAATGTATGATAATGTTGTTCACCAATCAAGCTAATTGGGTGTCTTTGCTGCAATGATAAACTTACAACATTTGTACCTGTATCTTCTTGAACGAACAGGCTACCTGGTTTGATTCCGAATTGTTCAATGGTAGACTTGATGGTTTCATCCCCTTCGATTTCCAAAAGGTAACCGGTGGCATCTGACACTACAACAAGTATGGGGGTGCCTTTTAAGGAATCTAGTAACTTATTTGAGAAAAAACGTACAACTGATAGTATTTCACTATAAAATTTTCTCTTTGCTGCAAACTGCTCTTCATCTAAAAACCTCTTCGGTCTCGATATCTCATTCGGATCCATTCCGGCATTTATGCATGCTAACTTAGACTCTGTAATGTAGTATGGTTCCGTTGTATCCATGTTCTCCTCCTAAAAAGTTTATATTATATATACCCTAATTTAATTGGGTCAAATTTTTAATGAATTGATAAATGAAAAAATATATGCTTATGATTTTTTTATAAAATAGCGAAAAAAAAGAATCCGTTTCTGCTAAGGTTAAGTCTTTACAAATTAACCAGTAGAAAGAATTCCAATATACTAATTTTACAGTAAAATGTTGTTAATTTCAAACTAATAGACTGTTACCTATTATATGTCGAAAAGCCATACCCTTGTTTGCAAGCATTATAAAGAGAACTATTGGGAGTTTATTATAAACACTAATAGTTCTCTTTTTTACTAAGTATAGTAGGTAAATATATATCGTGTTCTTAAAAAAATTCAAAATTAGACTGGAACCAGACATCCTTAAAACTTTGTATCAGTTTTAACTGTTCTTCCTCACAATACATACCGTTCCATAGACTAAAGTATAACGTTTACACCGCTACAATCTTTTAAATAGTCATTAGATTTTGCATAAGAAGTTAATTATTCTTAGGCTACCTAGGAATAAACGAATCGTGCATGACTCAAAAAGGAACATAGCGTTGATGGAATTTGAATATGTATTGGAGCAATTTGAGCCGATGATTTCTGCTTGCATTCGGAAGCTAAGCATATATAAAAATCACGAGTTATATAGACAGGCAGGTAGAATTGCTTTATGGAAGGCATGGGTGAGGTTCGATGTGGAAAGGGGAGATTTTGCACCTTATGCGTACCGCTCGATTTACGGTGGAATGCTGGATGAATTAAAACGAGAAAAACGCCAGGAAGAGCAAGTCGACCCTGTGGAGGATGAAAAATTGGCATTTTTACTTGAACAATCTTTTGAAACAAGCTTATTTCGGGAGGATTTGGGAATAGCAATTGAATCATTGTATGCAAAAGAGAGAGAGCTATTGATGTGGATATTCGTGGAAGGGATCTCGCTACAACAGGCTGCAACGAGAGCTGGCATAACAATACCAGGCATTAAAAAGAGACGAGAAAGAATGCTTGCCAAATTGAGAGTAAGTATTGAAAAATAGGATTTAAAGTTTTTACCTGGAGAGTGATGTTCGACACTTCTCGGTAATTTTTTCAGTTACTTTATACCAAACGGATAGAAAATGTTTTTCTAATATAGGACCAAATTCTAAATAACACTTTACTAGAAGGGGTAATTAGGAATTATTTTTAAAATATTGCATATATTTAGTAAATTTAGACTAGTATGTTATATTGTAATTTGATAGGATGTACTTACAGGGAGGGGACAAAAAAGGGGGATATACGGTGAAAGATATTAAAAAAAGTTCTGGAATGATTGATAACCAAACATTAATAATTGAGCCTGTTTTTAAAGATAAGGCGAAAACGCGAATCGTGACGACACATGGAACTTATTATTCAGAAGAGAGTACATTGAACTTACTTGAAGGTGCATGTAATAGATATGCATCTACATTGGAGGGACGTTTGAAAGCAACGAAAAAGTTAATGAATTATTCGGTAAAGACACCGTTGCTCATAGAGCCAAATGATTTTGGTGCTTTTCCAACGATGTCCTATAGGAATCTGGAGTGTGTTTGGATATTTAATCATCCTTTTTATGTGGTTGAGTTAAGCAAAGGGACGTCAGTCATCCATTTTCTTAATGGAATCTCTGTCACTGTAAATGCTTCCAAGCATGTATTGTTAAAACAACATCAAAGACTACACACCTCGTTAAATATATATGGTATGTACCATCGAAAAAAATAGGTACATAGGGAACATATTGTATAAGGTTTCTTTTGTTTATGTAACTTGAAGCTAGTTAATTGGCATTGAAGTGTACAAAAATATTGTCTCCTAACTAAATATTTAATCGTGTGGCGTCTGAAGATACTTTTCAGATGCTTTTTTTGAGTGATAGGAAATTATATAAAAATTTCCTGAGAACTCTGAGTAAAATGCACTAACCTGTTTCTTAAAGTTGTAGTAGGGAGAAGGACAAATAAATGCCATAAGATTACCAAGAAAAGACCTAAAGGACGAGTCTTTCCAGAGTACTTCGAAAACGTTAGATACAAGTTTTGAAATATAAGGATCGGGCGTCTATTTACCCAGTTTTTCTTTGACAGCTCTCTTATATGAACTATATAAAGATTTTTACAAATCTCGTTCCATTTAATAATGGAAGGGATTTTAAGTGTGTCCATTGTACTTGTCATTATTTACGAAATTATTACAATATTCTTGTTGTAATAGGCTGTTTTTTCCATTATCTTTAAGGAAGGGGCTTATGAAAATTAAGCTGGGAGAATACAATCTATTAAACGGGAGTGACAGGATGAAGAAGAATACGTTCAAAAAATCTGTAGTAGCTGCAGCATTAGCAACATCTTTATTGGCAAGTTCGAATGTAAGTTTTGCGAGTAGTTCAATGCAGGATGTTGTGGATCAAGCGAGAAAAGATATGAAGAATGCAGCTTATGCATATGTAGTTCCTGCCCAAAGTGGCAAGCTTGCTACAAGCAAAGAGTTGTATCCGGCACTTAATAAAGCAAAAGATAATTATGTGAAAGCAAAGGCTGCTATTACGAAGTCTAATGCTAAAAATAAAGCCGTTTTACTAAAAGATTTAAACGCTCTTTATAATGAACGTGTTACAAAAGGAATCATTCCTTATATCGATGCTTATAACTATGCAGACAAATACTTAACTCCTATTATGAATGACATTAAAAAAGCTGAATCTGCAAAGGATTGGGCGAAGGTTGAGACTTTATATCATAAACTATCTGTTCAGTTGAAGAGTCGTACAACAATTCTCTATCGTTTTAGTGGTAAAGCTGCGAGAGATTTATTGTTAGACCAATATAAAGAACCAGCAAATACGAAACGAGATCAGTTGATGGTTCCTGTCACTGTTTATATGAAGGTTGTTCAAGCTGAAAAGTTATTAGCAGCTGGCAATAAAACCGAAGCTAAAAAGGTAATCGATACGATAGCACCTTTACTAGATAAACTTCCAACCGCTAGTTCGTATCCAATGGTAGAAGACTTATTGAAAAAATTAGAAGCTGTTATTAAAGCATCAGGAGCAGAAGTGGATTCAGGCTCTAAAGATGCAGTGTCATTACGTATTTTAGGTACATCTGATATTCATACGAATATTGTGAACTATGATTACTACAAAGATACAGAGTCTAATAGTTTAGGTCTTGCAAAAACTGCAACACTTATTAAAACAGCGCGTACTGAAAATAGCAACTCTTTATTATTCGATAACGGCGATGCTATTCAAGGAACTCCACTAGGTTCATACAAGCAAGCTATAGATAAATTAGTAGATGGGGAAGAGCATCCATCTGTAACTGCAATGGAATTGTTGGGTTATGACGGAGCAACTTTTGGTAACCATGAATTTAACTACGGTCTTGATTATTTAGATGAAGTAATGGATGATGCAAACTTCCCTTATGTGAATGCGAATGTTCAAGACGCAGCAACTGGTAAATTATTATATAAACCGTATGTGTTAATTGACCAAGAGGTGGTTGATGCAGAAGGTGACAAATCAACGATCAAAGTTGGAGTAACTGGAATTGTTCCTCCACAAATCCTGAAATGGGATAAATCTCATCTAGAAGGAAAAGTAAAAGTGCAAGATTCTGTGCAAGCTGTAGAAGCTGTTATACCTCAAATGAAAAAAGCTGGAGCTGACGTAGTTGTCGTTCTTTCTCACTCAGGTCTTGGAGATACAAAGCATGAGGTTGGCGAAGAAGATGTAACATATCTACTAACGAAGGTTGAAGGCGTTGATGCAATTATTACAGGACATGCTCACCAAGTGTTCCCTGGTAAAGTTGATGCTTCTTTAACGAATGTAAATATCGATAAAGGTACGATCAACGGTGTTCCAGTTGTAATGCCAGGTAAATTTGGTAGTCATTTAGGTGTAATTGACTTAACGTTAGAGAAAAAGGGCAACGAATGGGCTGTAACGAATTCCAAAGCAGAAGTACGTACAATTGCAAAAGATTCAACGGATGTAGACAAAACTATAGTGAACGCTGTCAAAGAAGCACATGAAGGAACGATTAAATACGTACGCCAAGCAGTTGGAACAACAACAGCTGACATTCATAGCTACTTTTCACAAGTACAAGATGATCCATCTATCCAAATCGTAACAAATGCTCAAACTGAGTACGTAAAAGCAAAACTAAAAGGTACAGAAAATGAAAAACTTCCAGTACTTTCTGCTGGTGCACCATTCAAAGCAGGAACAAGAAGTGACCCTGAATATTACACGTATGTTCCAAAAGGCGAGTTAGCCATTAAGAACGTAGCTGATTTATATTTATACGACAACACAGTAGCAATTGTTAAAGTTAATGGAGCGGACGTAAAAGAATGGTTAGAAATGTCTGCAGGTCAATTCAACCAAATCGATGCAACAAAAACTGGCGATCAACAACTTATTAATACAGACTTCCGCTCTTACAATTATGACGTAATTGATGGTGTAACATATGAAATTGATGTGACGAAACCAGCCAAATACGATGCAGACGGAAATCTAGTAAATGATAAATCATCTCGTATTACAAATTTACAATTCGATGGTAAGCCAATCGATTTAAAACAAGAGTTTATCGTAGCAACAAACAACTACCGTGCAAATGGAACATTCCCAGGAGTACGTAATGCAACAGCAATTGAAATCTATCCAGATGAAAACCGTCAAACAATTATTGATTATATTCTTGCTGAGCAAACGATCGATCCATCAGCTGACGGCAACTGGAAATTTGCGGCACTTCCTGCAAACGCAACAATCGTATTTGAATCTTCCAAACAAGCAGAAAAAGTAATCCCTGCAGATGGCAACATTAAATATGTTGGCGAAGGTACGGATGGTTTTGGGAAGTATTCCATAAAGTGACCCTGTGTAACAAACGATTCTGATATTTAACTACAATTCGCACACTCTCTAGGTTTCTGCTGGAGGGTGTGTTTTTTTATGTCCCTGTGTAGTAAACAATTCTAATACTGCCAATCACCTAACACCCCCTTCTGCCCAAGAGCGGAAGGGGGGGATTTTAATGTGAACTAATCATAAAGGGTCCCTGTGTAGCAAACAATTCTGATATTTCCCGATTATTAACACCCCCTCCCGTATATGAGCTGAGGGGCGATTTTGTGAATAAATAATTCTGAAAGCTCTGGATTAATAACTACGAACTGTATATAAAGAAGCAATTAGTAGGTAGCAAGAGAGGACTGGTCTAAAAAAGAGTATAAAATATAAAGAGTAAATAAAACATTGATTTTTCAGAAAATTATACATATAATTGTTTTAAATACATGTTGTATACAGGTGTTTCATATAATACTAGTAGTTTTACTATTAATTACATCATATCAATAAAAATAATATAAATATGAAAATTATATAAATTTATATACATGTAATTTACTTGTATATTAATATATTTCGAAGGGTGATAGAAATATGAAAATGGCCAAAATTGGTGTTGTTTTTGATGATATGGATGCGGAGTTAAAGTGGTCTAAGAATAAAAACCTTTTCGAGTATTTTATTTTTGAAATTCTTGATCATTTTAGAATCCCATATGAAAAACTAGATGTAACGGATAAGTATAATTCATTTGACGTGTTGATTGTGAGTCACATCCGAAATAGTGAAGAAGCGTGCAGCAAAATATTAGAATATATACACGCTGGTGGGACTGTCGTTTCTTATGGGGGATTGGACTCTATACGAAAGATACTAGGTTTTTCAAACAAGCTTGCGTCTCAAAAAGGTTATGCAGATTTATCTGCCTTTTTAAATCAACATACCCCTTTACGTTTTCTAGATGCCGAGCCTTGGAAGCGTGAAACTGATTTAAACGTAACAGAATTTGGTGCTGTAGCTGATGAGGCAAAAACATGGCAGGGAGTATCTGCATTACAGCAAATAAAGTATGGTTCTGGAACACTTGAACGCTGGTCAGTACCGATTCCTCAAACGATCGTTGGTTTGCAGCAGGGAACGAAGCCTGTTATAGAGGATGGAATACCAGCCCCGGATGGTACGGCAAATTTAGATGAGGAAATTTTAAAGGCAGAGGATGGCTTTGAACTGGATTGGGTTCAAGATCGTGCATTTACAGAAACTGGTATGCCTTATTTTCCTCACCCATATGCTGACTTATGGAAAGAAGTAATAATGGAACATTTGTTAAAAATAGTGCTAGGAAAAGGTTTAACACTTCCCTTCTTAGACTATTGGCCATCAAATGTACAACATGTTGCGATGATTTCCCATGATAGTGATTTAAATGTGGATGAATCAGCTCAAATGACACTAGATACGCTGAAAGCAGAAAATGTTCAATCTACCTGGTGCATGATTGCACCCGGCTACAGTTCCTCGATATATGACCAAATAAAAAAGGATGGTCATGAAATTGCCCTTCATTACAATGCCCTAGAGCAGGATGAAGGGGTTTGGTCAGCGGAAGCTTTTCAAACACAATTAGACTGGTTAGAAAAAACGACAAATACAAACCATACTGTATCTAATAAAAATCACTATACACGCTTTGAGGGCTGGGGAGAGTTATACACTTGGTGTGAAAACAATGGAATCCAAGTGGATCAGTCGAGAGGTCCAAGTAAAAAAGGAAATATTGGTTTTTTATTTGGCACATGTCATCCTTATTTTCCAATTGCTTGGGCAGATGAAAAGAATAGACTATATGACGTTTTAGAAATTGGGTTTTTAACACAAGATCTAAATCACAATACATTATCAGATGTTAGTGTCATTCAACCATTTTTAGATGGAGTGAAGCGCGTAAATGGTGTAGCGCATTTTCTGTTCCATCAATACCATATTTACCATCAGCCAAAAGTGCGAGAGGCCATTGTTCAATTAATAACAACTGCTAGAACTCAAGGATTTACCTTCTGGACTAGTAAGCAAATTAATGATTGGGAGCGTTCACGTCGTGGGCTTACAATTAATGGAATTAGGAGTTCAGGAGACATTAAAGTAACTAGCCGGGATGGCGAAAATGATTTTATGCTTCTCATACCAATAGCTGAGGATTATGCATCAGCAGATGATGAAGTAATAGTGCAACGATTTGGTGTTAATTGTAAACAAGTTCAAATGAAAAGAACTTAATATGGGGGACTAATAATGGAAGGAAATATATTAGCATTAAATGGTGGAGAAAAGGTGAAAACGACACCATTTGGTACAGGGCAACGCTTTGGGTTAGAAGAGGCAAAGGAATTACTGGAGGCACTAGAGCAAAATACATTATTTTATCATTTTGGTCATAAAGTAAAGCAGTTTTTACAGGATTTCAATAATCTTTATCAAGTAAAATACAGTGTTGCTACTTCTTCTGGAACTGCTGCACTTCATGTCGCACTTGGAGCAGCTGGAGTTACTGCTGGAGATGAGGTTATTACAAGTCCTATTACAGACCAAGGTACAGTGGTAGGTATTCTCTACCAAAATGCTATCCCAGTCTTCGCTGATTTGGATCCTCATAGCTATACAATGACTGCTACATCAATCGAAGAAAAAATAACAGCAAAGACGAAGGCAATAATTGTTGTTCATCTTGCAGGTAACCCTTGCGATATGGACCCAATTATGGAACTTGCCAAAAAATATAACATCAAGATCGTGGAGGATTGTGCTCAAAGTTATTTAACGACTTACAAAGGTCGATTAACAGGTACCATAGGGGATTATGGCTGCTTTAGTACTAATGATTTTAAGCATATTTCTACTGGTGACGGTGGAATGGTGACTGTAAACTCAGGAAATGAATCTGATTATTTTACAACGCATGCATTTGCAGATAAAAATTATCGAAGACAAGAAGATGCTGTTATGAAGGATATAGAATATTTAGCACCGAATTATCGAATGACAGAGCTGCAGGGTGCGGTTGGAATTGCACAATTGAAAAAACTTAACTGGATTTGTACAAGACGCAATGAGTTAGGGGAAAGATTAAAGCAAGGAATCGCTACTATTAAAGGAATCAATCCGATGAAAATTACCAACGAAGGCTGGTGCAGCTATTGGTTTTATATGCTCACTCTGAATCTGGAACAGTTAACGTGCTCAAGAGAGGAATTCTCAGAAGCTTTAGCAGAAGAAGGAATTCCAAACCAACCGGGTTATATTCCGAAGGTGATATATGCGCAGCCAATATTTCAAAAGAAACAGGCATATTTGAATAACCATTATCCATTTAATCTAGGAACCTATGACTACTCCGTAGGAAGCTGTCCAAACGCAGAGAATATTTTAGAAACGGCCATTCGATTAAATATAAGTGAGTTCTATACAGATCAAGACGTAGAAGATATGATTGTCGCGATTAATAAAGTTGCTTCATTTTATAGCAAATCAATTTCATAATTACTTGATTATTAAGGCAATATCAGAATTACTTGTTTCAATTAAAAATACGAATGTTTACTTAATATCGCAATATATTATTCGTTTTTATAAAAAGCGATTCCGTTGATTGGAGTGGCAGGCGGCGACTCCAGCGGGAACAGCGCGAGCTGAAAGCCCCGCAGGAAAGAAATTGGTCGAGCTTTGTTTGACCAATGTCTTTGCGACGAGTAACCGCAGGAGCATATGTTTTCGTAGTGACGAGGAGATTAAGCCGTGCCCACGGAAAGCATCCGCCTAGAGCGGAAATCAGCGTTGTTCGGATTTAACTATATAATATTCTTTATGAAATTGATTTAATTACAAAAGCAAACATTGATTTTATATAATAATTTTTTGTTCGTTTTTTTATAAAGTCTATTTCGTTGATTGGAGTGGAAAGCGTTCGCCTGTTTCTGCATCGCTGCGCTAGCTTCGTAACGCGTTGGAGCAGAAATCAACGTTGTTGGGATTTCACTATTAAATATGTTTTTATGAAATTGATTTAGTTAGTAAATAATTCTGGAAGGAGGGTTACAGTGCATAAAAACCTATTTACAGACCATGGAATTCCAGTTTCCGCAGAGGAAGAAAGAACAGCTGCATTATGTAGAAATGAGAAGGGTGACTGCAGGTTTGTTATTGCTGCCAAAGGGTTTGTTGTTATTGTTAATCTTGAAAATGGTCATATAAAACAAGTGTTTTTCCCGGAAAATAACGATGAATATCCTTATTCCTCGTTTAGTAGCGATGGATTATTCTACACTGGTGCTGCAAATATGTTCATGGTATTGGACCCTTTTTTGGAGCAATTCATTTATTACAAGAGGATTGAAAACGGGGAAGAAATTGTAGGATTTAGCTTTGCGGAAGATAGAGCGCGTAATATCTATTTCACCTCGTATCCACATTGTCATTTACTTCGTTATTCGCCTCTTTCAAAAGAAATCATCGATTATGGCAGGGTGGACGATAGCGAAAAGTATCCAGGGAGTGTGGCAGTGGATCAATCAGGTTGGGCATATATAGGAATTGGAACGGAAAGTAAAAATATAGTAGCCTTTCATCTAGAAAGAGATTTGAAAAAAGACCTTATAATAAAATCTCAAAGACAAAAAGGCACTGGCTATATCCACTTAGGAGAAGACGGGTTTGTATATGGACATATAGGAGAAACTAGTTCTCCACAATGGATGAAGTTTTCAAATGGAGACTTCGAATCCATAAATGTTGAAAAGGTATCTCCCTCTTTTTATTCTGGTACAGGATTTCAAAGGATTCATAGGTATCAGTATGGAAATTATCATATAGAGAGATACAGCCTATCTAAGGGGCTTATTGAACTAGTCAACAGAGAAACAGCACAAACTAAAACTATACATTTTAGTTATACTTCGGACGGAGCGAAATTGTCTACTATTTATCTCGGACCAGATGATTATATTTATGGTACATCTATGCACCCACTACAATTTTTTAGCTTTGATAGCTGCACGAAAAAAATGACTAATTTTGGTGGAGAGGTTATTGAAAAAGGAGGAGGCGGAAATATTGCTGCCTATGCCTCCTATGGGAATTTACTTATAGGCGCAGCATACGCAGGAGGGAAATTATTAGTTTTTGATACGACTAAGAAATTTAGGAGGAGCGTAAATCCGAAATTGGTTGCACAGGAAGAGAGTATTCATAGACCTCGCTGTGCAATTGCCTTAAAGGATCATGAGCATATTGTATGGGGAGGGTTTCCTGGGTATGGAATGATTGGCGGATCATTAGGTATTTATCATATTGAAACGGAAGAAAACCATCTATTGACTCATGAAACATTAGTTGAAAATCAAAGTACGATTAGCCTTGGAGAATTGAGCTCCGGAGATATCCTTGGCGGAACGAGTATCGAGACACCTGGTGGAGCAGAATCACGAGAAAAAGAAGCTCGTTTATATATATTAAATTGGGAGACCAAAAAAGTTAAAAATAGTTTTGTTCCGATAGAGGGTGCACGTGAAATTACTCAACTATTTATTGACAAGTATGACTGTGCCCACTGTCTTACCGATCAAAGTACTTACTTCGTTTGCGATCCATATACGGAACAGATACTATTCCAAATAGATTTATCCAACTGGGGCCAAACTGTTCGAAATTGTTTTAGTTATGATTTACAAACTAACACGCTCTACTGTCTTCTTAGTCATACTTTACTCAGTGTAGAGATACAAGGGAAACATTACGTAGAACCTAAGGTAGTTCATACACTACCAATGGACGCTACCAGTGGTATTGTTCAGAAGGATAGCCGAATTTACTATGGTAGTGGAAGTCATTTATTCAGTATTCAAATTGGGGAGGGATGAAGACCATGTATATATTAAAAGAAATCGAAAAAAATGGACCTCCACCATTGTTGCATAATGTAAGCGATATGAAAGAATGGCATGAGAAAAGATCTACTATTATGCAGAACTGGCTAGATTGTATAGGTGGTCTTCCTCCACTAGTTAAAACGAGTATGAAGATAAACTACTGGGAAATTCATACCGGTTATTACCTGATCAACATCTGTTATTCCACGGTTTACAAGGACTGGGTACCAGCGAACCTTTTAGTTCCTAAAGTTAGTGGAGAAGAAAACATTGCATCCAAAAGTGATGTACTTCAATTATTGAACTCAGCTAATCGGGAGCAATTTCGGGCAGTTCTTGCTCTCCATCCAACTAGTGATAGTGGAAAGGAAGACATAAGTACAGCAACAGGTAGGAAAAATAGACAATACGGATTGGAGCTTGTTAATAGAGGATATGTTGTTTTAGCGCCAGATACGATAACTGCAGGAGATCGAGTATTAAAGAATGAACAGCCATTTCAAACAGCAGCATTTTATAAAAGTCACCCAAATTGGTCAGCAGTTGCTAAGATGATTGTTGATCACAGGCAGGGGATTAGCTTGTTGGAGGACCTAAGTATAGTAGACACCTCCAAAATTGGAGCAATTGGACATTCGTTAGGCGGGTATAATAGCTTCTTTCTAGCAGGAGTCGACAGTAGGGTTAAAGCGGTAGTTTGTAGTTGTGGATTTTCACTTTTTGCTCAAGATCCTGAGAAACATCGCTGGGGCAGAAGAGATTGGTTCAGTCATATACCTAAGATTAGTGATTATATCAATGAAGGTATCGTCCCGTTTGAGTTCACTGAAATTGCTGCTCTAGTTGCTCCAACGCCTTTATTCATGTGGATGGGGCAAAATGACAGCATATTTCCTCATTGGGAACCGGCAGCAAAAGGCTTTTCTGAACTTAACTCCTTATATGAATGGCTGGAACAAGAGGGGAAATTTCAATCTTTAATAGGGAACTCTGGACATGACTTTCCATCTGAAATTCGCCAAAACGCCTATACTTTTCTAGATAAATGGTTGAGCTAAAGTAGTCCTTCAAGTTTACATTGCAAAATATGCTATTCTAATTAAAAGTAGAGCAATCATTTAGTAGGGAGTTGTGACAATTGCTAAAACGCAAAAGTGTATTTGAAAATCGCTATAACAAGTTTATTCATGAATTAAAAGAAGAAATTATCTCAGGGAAGATAAAACCTGGTGAATTCATTCTTCCAGAAAACACATTAAGTAAAGTATATGAATTAAGCAGGGTTTCCATTAGGAAGGCATTGGCAGAGCTCGTAGAGGAAGGTCTAATTGAGAAGATACCTGGAAAAGGTAATCGAGTAACTATTCCAAATGATACACAAAAACAAACTATTACACTTGGTTGGTTTTCAAATTCTTATGAGATCGAAATTATACGAAAAATTATCAAACGTTTCGAGCAACTCAACCCGTTCACAAAAGTAAATCTACAAATACTGCCTAATAGTCAGTATATATATAATCTGACACAATCCTTAAAGCATGATAATGGACCTGATGTATTTATCGTATCTGATTACCATTTTCGAGAGTTAATGGAGTCGAATTCTTTAGATATGCTAGAACCATTCTTACCAGAACATGTTGACATAGAAAAGGATAGCTATAAGCAAGTGTTTGATATGTTCACATATAATCAGACGGTACCTGTTACGCCATTTGTATTTTCACCAGTGATGATCTGCTATAATCGACGAATGTTTGAAGAAGCAGGGATTTCAAAGAACTTCAAAATGGAAAACTGGGATGACTTGTTAGAGTTATCAGCACGTACAACAAAGGGATTACAAAGTGACAGTATTATTAAAGAATATGGCTTTTGTTTTTCATCTTCTACAAATCGGTGGCCGGTGTTTCTGTTGCAAAACAAAGGATTGTTCATGGCAGAGGACCGCTCTAAATCAGTAATGAACAGAAAAGAGAATATAGAAGCACTGAATTACTGTGGTGATTTAATGTATAAGCATCAAGTATCGCCTATCTTCTCTCACGGGAGTAATGAGTTAGCAGAAAATCTTTTTATGCGAGAAGGGGCAGCAATGATTTTGACTACCTATTATTTTATGAATGAATTTAGAGATCATAAGATTAAATGGGACGTCTTACCGCCTCCTCAAAATGAAACGCCGGGAACACTACTCTTGGGTGGTGCTTTAGGTATTAGTGCAAATAGCAAAATTAAAGAGGCAGCACAAGCACTTGTTAGCTTTATGGTAAGTACTGAAGCACAAACTTTGCTCAAGCAAAATGGATGTACTATTCCGATGCTTCGCATAGTTGCAGAGGATAATAATCTTCTGCAGCCAGGAGTTCATCCGGAACAATATAATGCTTTTAAAGAAGTAATGGGAACATCCAAGACGATTAGGGATCTTGATCTGACAATAGAGGAGTTTGAACTAATCGAACGAGAGATGCAATTTTTCTGGGCCAATATGGAAAAAGCAGAGGATACATGTAAACGAATAGAAGAGCTTCTTAATTTAAAACAAGCAACATATAACGTTTAAAACGTTATTCAAGGGGTGCACTTGTGATGAAATTTGCTCAACATCTTAAGCGATTAAAGCCACATCCTCGAATTTTATTTAATGACGAGGAACTAAAAGAAATGAAAACAAGAGTGGCAGATAGGAAACTGGAAAGCAGCATTGATTTTAACAATTCGTGGTATAAAATACTGGAATTAGCAGAATCATACATAGCCGAAAAAGAGTTTACGGTCGTCTATCCAAGTTGCTCTGTTCAACTAACTATTCCTTTGCCATTAATACAATTAGAGCCTGTTGGAGATCCACCAGGATATATAGATTATCCTTTTTGGACGATGTATTCTCGAGCTATTGAAGAAAGAATCCGTGTTTTATCCTTTGCTTATGGAATAACAAAGGATAAAAGGCTTGCTGAAAAAGTAAAGGAGTACCTCCTTGCACTATCTTCGTTTACAAGATGGTTTGAATTTCCGCTACGAGGTGCGGAAGGTAATTTAAGTAATGCGCATTTTACAATAGGTGCAGCTATTGGATATGATGCAATTTTACATACTTTATCCAGCACCGAGAAAGATATGATTAAACATGCTATTTTGACAAAAGGTTTACAGCCTTTCCGTATAGATTTTAATAATCATGATAGTCATAATATTATTGCATCGAAGCAAGTAGCGATGCTTATCGGATCCCTAGCCATCTTAGATAGTGATTGTAAGGACGAAGTGGAACCATTCATCTTCAACTCCTGTATTTATATAAGCAATTACTTAAATAGTAGGCTAATGGATCCGGACATTGAAGGGCTATTGTATTTAAATGTTGCTGCAAGGCATATTTTAATGGCAGTAGATACGTACCATCGTTCAACTGGAAATAATGAATTTCTCCAGCATTCATATTTTAGTTTTCTTCCTGATCTATTCATCTACTCACTTGGGACTGGTGGAAAGGTGAGCTTTGTAAACTTTTCAGATTCATTTTATAGCTTGGATATTTCTTATCTTATGTCGATACTTGCATCTAAAAACCAAAATCGTATTGCAAGCTGGTATATGAATAAATTCTCTGGAAGTCATTTGGAAACGTTGCTTCATACGAATAATCTACCTGCGCCTTTAGATCCAGAAAAATACTATGGAAATAGGTGCGCCAATATTTTTTCTACGATAGGTTGGGCTTCATTAAGAAGTGGGTGGAAGGATCATGATCATCTATTAGCTTTCAATTCAAGCCAGTCCGCAAAGAATCATAATCATTTTGATCAAAACAATTTTATATTACATGTTGCAGGAGAATGGCTAATATCCAATCCAGGTTATCAGGATTATGTAGAAGGGCCAAGGAGAGATTTTACGATTGGGACAATAGGGCATAACAGTATGCTTGTTAACAATAAAGGACAATCTCAATTAGGAAAAAGTAAATTTGTAGACTGGTATTCATCTGAATACTATTCTTTTGTTAGCGGAGAAGCAGCTGGTGCTTATGGCAAGAGTATTTCACAATGGGAGCGAAAGATAGTACATATCGATAATAGCTATTATCTTGTTATAGATAAAGTTGTTAAAGAGGATAAGGCTAGCGTACTTAGCTTTCTTTTCCATACAACAGCACAAATATATGCAGGAGATAAAAATTTACTGCCAGGAGAGAAGATAGAAGAAACGCATATCACATTCGTTGGAAACAACGTTTCTGCTTCCATTTACAATTGCTACCCAAAAGATATAAAGATAAGTGTAGAACAACATAAGGGAGCAGAGGAGTATGGCTCATATCTACAGATAGTGCCACAGGAAAAAGAACAGCTGCAATATTTAATAACAATGCTTGTTCCTGAAGCTTCAAAAAACGAATTTGCTTATTCAGTAAATAGAGTAGAGTCACAATTTCATATAGAGATAGCTCGTCAAGGCATTACGGATCATATTCTTGTTAATGAAAATAGAGATTCTGTGTGGCAAACATCCTCTAATGGAGAAATTGGTCTTCAAGGAGAACAGAGCTGGATTTCATTTCAGAACGATGACAGCAAGCTAAGTAAGTTTTCTGTAGTAAATGGAAGCTGTTTGAAAGTACAAAGTGATTATATCTTTCAATCGTCTGAGGAAATGAATATCTCTGCTCAATTTAACGACATAGGAGCCAAAATACAACTTGAACTTCAAAAGAATACTCAAATTTCACTGAAAACTGCTCAACCGACAATTCTATTAGTTAATAGTGAAAAGCATTTGATAAACTATCAAATTGCCCAGGAAATGCTTGAATTATATTTGGAGCAAGGATTATATGAAATAGAACTATTCATTTAAAGTAGTGAAAATTTGTATTTAAATAACTGAATTTTCAATAAAAAATGCATTTAAAGAGGTGGTTTACATGGAACTTACTGGATGGAGAGGTTCATTATATCATTATATGGATTGGGCATTAAAGCTTGCATATTTAAATATTCTTTGGTTGATAGGAATAGTAATTGGTGCTGGAATTGCAGGTTTTTTTCCATCAACCGTAGCAATGTTCTCTGTACTCAGAAAGTGGGCACAAGATGAAGGTGATGAACTTAAGGTATTCGCTCATTTTAAAAACGAATATAAAAGGGAATTCTTAAAGTCTAATAAATACGGCTATTCATGGGCGGTACTTGGATTAATATTGTACGTGGATTTACAGTTTTTTCGTGGTATTCCTACTATCTGGGCATTAATAGTTTCTTTATTCTTTTTTATACTTGGTGCTATTTATATAGTTGCTTTACTTTATGCATTTCCAGTTTATGTTCAATATAAACTGACCTTAAAGCAGTATTTTAGAAACTGCTTACTCATTGTTCTTTCTAATCCCTTGTTTTCTGTCCTAATGGTTTTAGGATTCTATTTTCCATATTATTTAATGATTAAAATTCCGGGATTACTACCGTTTTTCGGAGGTAGCCTTATAAGCCTAGTGTTAATGATGATTTCTAACAAAATGTTTACGAACTTAGAGAAAAATAAAAAGGCACATGAGTCAATTTCATAACTATTATTCATTTTAATAGATTAATACTTAAGAAGTATCCCAATTTTTTATTCTGTTGTTAAGAAAGCTGAACTTGTTGATTGGTGCGCAAGGTGGTGTACACTCGGAAAGTGTCCGCCTTAGCGTATATCAAAATGGTTCAAAGTCACTATTTAATATACTTTTATGAAAGTAAGGCAGAAGATAACAGAATATAATTTCAGAAAAATATTGAATTATTGTAAAATTTAAATTATTATTAAATACATGTAATATACATGTATTGAAAGAGTTTAATAGGCAATAAAGTATTTGGAGAAAGGGGAGATTTGTTATTGAAACTAAAAACAAAAAAATTGATACGTTGGATTCAACATTAGCCGTATCAAATAATATCCCGACTAACAGAAAAAAGAAGTCATTAAAAAATAAATTATGGCGAGATCGCTATTTGTTACTACTAATCTTACCAGGAATTTTATATTTTCTTATATATCGCTATATACCAATGGCAGGAATTCTTCTAGCATTTAAGGATTATAGCCCGTTTCGAGGGTTTGCAGATAGTCCATGGGTCGGATTAAAATACTTTAAGTTAATTTTTGAAGATGCTGAAGTTATTCAAGTTATTTGGAATACACTACAAATCTCAATGTTACAAATCTTTTTTGCCTTCCCTATCTCTATTGTACTTGCCTTAATGCTTAATGAAATTAGAAATCAAGTATATAAGAAATTTCTTCAATCTATTGTTTATTTACCTCATTTCTTATCCTGGGTAGTCGTGGTTGGGATAACTGTTATTTTTCTTAGAAGTGAAGGCTTAATCAACAATGTTCTAGTGAATTTTTTAGAAATCAATCCAATCCCATTTTTAACTGATCCAGCTTTGTTTAAGCCAATAGTTATTTTCCAAGTTATCTGGAAGGAATCGGGCTGGGGCACAATTCTTTTTTTAGCGGCATTGTCTGGAATTAGTCCGCATTTATATGAGGCGGCTGTAATAGACGGAGCTAGTCGTTTAAGGCAGATATGGCATATAACTTTACCAGCACTAAAGAGTACGATTGTTATCTTACTAATCCTTCGTTTGGGAAATGTAATGGATAGTGGTTTCGAGCAAATCTTTTTAATGTTGAATCCTTTCAATATGGAAACAGGAAATGTTTTAGACACTTATGTGTACTTTAAAGGGATTCAGCAGGCTAATTTTAGTTTCGCTACAGCTGTAGGACTTTTTAAAGGAATTATTGGTTTAATACTTGTCGTTCTTGCCAATAGACTTGCGAAAAAATTTGGAGAAGATGGCTTATATTAATGAATCATATTTCATCTTTATCTGTCTAGCTCTAGCGCAAAGCACCTCGATTCGCTATAGGTTTACGGTAAAGGCAAAGGATGCCTTTACTCGAAATCCTTCCTGCGTTAGTCGGAGGCTCACACGATGTGAGTCATACAGTCGTTGCGACACGATGTCGCGAACTTAGACTGTGACATAGGCACTTGTGCTTTTCTTATTATGTAAGGAGGTAAGGTTATGTTTAAAGCTACTGGTGGCGAAAGGGTAATGGAAATCTTTAATAACATACTCTTGTTATTAATAGCTGTTACGATGCTATTTCCCTTTTTATACATTTTTTCCGTTTCATTTTCAAGTGTGAGCGATGTACTCAATAGTGATTTCCTTTTATGGCCAAAGGAATGGGTGACAGATGCCTATACGTATATTTTAGGGTCCGATCAATTTATTCGTTCTCTATGGGTGACAGTTTATATCACTGTGGTAGGGACATTTGTTAATCTAGTTTTTACATCCACGATGGCTTACTCTTTAACAAGAAATATTATTGGGCAACGGTTAATCTTGTTTTTAGTGTTATTTACTGTTCTATTTTCAGCTGGAATGATTCCGACTTATATTATTGTAAAAGAAACTGGTTTATTGAATTCGTTGTGGGCACTAATCATACCTGTGGCAATCAGTCCATTTAATTTAATCATCATGACTCAATTTTTTAAAGGGATCCCTGAGGAACTAACAGAGGCTGCTATTATTGATGGAGCCAATGATATCCAAATTTTTTCTAAAGTGATCTTACCTTTATCAAAGCCAGCGTTGGCAGCATTTGGTCTGTTTTATGCAGTGGGCCATTGGAATAGCTATTTCTCAGGAGTTCTCTACTTGAATGACCCCTCGAAGTGGCCGATACAAGTTATTTTGCGACAAATTGTCATTGTAAATGAACCAAATGCAGCGTTAGGTGGTCATGCAGCAATGGTAGAAGCATTACCGCCTCCAGAAACGGTTCAAATGGCTGCTATTTTATTGGCAACCTTACCAATACTTATTGTTTATCCGTTCTTACAAAAACATTTTGCAAAAGGAGTGATGCTTGGATCTGTAAAAGGATAGTATTTAGAAAATTGTCGGTACTGCTGTTAAAGAAGCCTTACAAAAGATAAATGGAGGGGTTAATGTGAAAAATAAGCACCTAATGATTAGCTTTCTACTTCTTTTCCTTAGTTTTATGTTAGTAGCTTGTACGGATGAAAATACAGATGAGAAAGATACAACCGACAAAGATAATGAAACTGCAGGAGAAAAAGCTCCAAATGCACAGGTTGATCCATTTGATCATAGTGAGAAATATACAATCACGGGGATGACATTCCGTTTCGGTGATCCACCTCCATTAAAAAGTCCTGGTCTAGATATGATAAATGAGCGATTTAACGTAGATTATAAACCAGAGATTATACCTCAAGGTGATTATGTTGAAAAATCTTCTGCCATTGTAGCATCAGGTTCTATGCCAGATTTAGTTGGATTCCAAGCTGGCGATACCCGTTTTTATCAATGGGCAGAAGATGGAGCATTTCTACCCCTAGATGACTATTTATCACATTACGAAACTTTAGGGAATATTCCAGACTATATTTACAATTCTTTTAAAGTAGATGGAAAGGTATACGGAATTCCGCGTTATTCCAACCCATATCCTGTTACACCAATTATTCGTAAGGATTGGCTCGATAAATTAGGATTGGAAGTACCAACAAACTACGAAGAGTTAGAGAAAGTTGCTATTGCATTTACGAAAGAAGATCCAGATGGGAATGGAAAGGCAGATACGTATGGAGTAGCTATTGGAGAAAATATTAACCCAAGCTTTAATATGGGAACATATTGGGACTTCAATGCTTGGTATCACCAAAATGATGATGGAGATTTTATTCCAGGTATCATTTCTGATGGAAGAAAAGACTTAGTTCAATTTTTTGCTAATTTGTATAAAGAAGGCGCTATGACAAAAGACTTTGCCGTTCTTGATTGGGCGAGTACTAATAATGAGTTTTACTCCGGTAAAGCTGGAATTTTCGTAGGCGGTGTCTCTGGGATGTCACAGGAGTATTTCGATGGATTATTATCTATTAATCCAGAAGCGAAGCTAGTAGCAATTCCTCCATTTGAAGCACCAGACAAATCGAAAGGATTCACAATGGGTTCAGGTAACTCAGGTATTCTTGCTTTAAATGCTAATCTTGCAGAAGACGAAGGGAAATTATATCGAGCATTAGAGTTAGTAGACTTTGGGAAAACTTATTTCCCGGCTGAGGAAAAAAATCCTCAAAATGCGGACTTTGACTTCTATTTAGGTAAAGAAGGAACTGGTTATAATATGGAAAATGGATTACCTGTCCAAATTCCAACGTTCTCTTCTGAAGGACTTGCGCCATCAACCTATTTCTTGGATAACAGAGAACAGGTTCCAGAGGATGCAAATATTACGTATGCGGATAGCTATACACTACCAGAGTTGAAAGAAATGACTGCATCATTACAAGAAATGTTTGAAACGAGCGAGTTATATGTCGATCCTTCTCATGGTGTTCTATCACAAACAAACCAAGAAAAAGGTACAGATTTATTTCAATTCGTAATCAACGAACAATCGAAAATGATCGCTGGTCAAAGACCAATATCTGACTGGGACGCACTAGTTGAAGAGTACCTTGCAAAGGGTGGCGAAGCGATTATTAAAGAAACAAACGAAGGAATCAAATCTAAAGGATATACAGAAAGAGAATGGAAGTAATATAAAAATGACCTGTTCGCTAATGCGAGCAGGTCATTTTTATAAAAAATTTTGCAAAACTGCTGACGCTTTTTGTTCGGACGTATAGGGTTTTGCCCCGGTCTCATAGGACTCAATGAGGAGGGGATAGAGCGCTATGTCGGACATTCACATACCCGCTCGGTCAGAAAGAGATCATTCTCATGTTATAAGCTCTTGTTGATGGGGATGATGTAACCTTATTATCCCTAGGGTCTTTAGAAAATATGTGGATCTTGCATTTTTCTTTTTTGAGAATTCCTCCACCCAAATTAAAGACTTATTAAAGTCATGTCATAAATTTTGTCGGTAAGTTAATATAATTATAGAGTATTCTGAATAATTTGTTAGAGGGGGAATTAGTGTGGTTGTGGAGGGAAAAACAGAATTAGAAAAGGATAGTAAAATCTCAAAAAAGAAGAATATATTTAATTATCTTGGACCGGCTTTAATCACTTCGGCCTTAGTATTAGGTCCAGGAAGTGTTACGCTATCTTCTAAAATTGGGGCAATATATGGCACACAATTAGTTTGGACCATTATTTTAGCTATAATTTTAATGATGGTATTTACAGAAATGAGTACTCGGATTGGTTTAGCAGCTGATCATAGTTTCATTCAAACAATTAAGAAAAAATGGGGATTGCTCGCTGGAGTATTAATAGGGGTTGGTGCATTTTTGGTTACCGCATCATTCCAAGCAGGTAATGCAATTGGTACAGGAATAGCTATATCTACAGTTACTAATATGGATCCTACCATTTGGATTATCATCTTTACTCTCATATCTATTGGATTATTATTTGCAAAACAGTTTTATCAAATTCTTGAAAAAATGATGCTGGTCTTAGTAGTTATTATGTTACTGGCATTTTTGATCACTGTTATAGTAGTCCAACCATCATTAGTGGATATTTTCAAAGGATTCTTACCGGTGTTACCTGAAGGAAGTATGGGGTTAATCATAGCACTATTTGCAACAAGCTTTTCCATTGTTGGAGCTGTATATCAATCTTATTTGGTAAAAGAAAAAGGTTGGAAAATTACAGATGCTGCAAGTGGTCGTAAGGAATCCTTTTTAGGAATTTTTCTTCTAGGTTTTATTTCTTTCCTAATAATGATTACAGCTGCAACTATTTTGAAGCCTCAGGGACTTATCGTTAATGACGCAAGTGAAATGGGCTTAGCGTTAGAACCACTTTTTGGTAACTGGTCTACTATTGTCTTTATGCTCGGATTGTTTGGGGCATCCTTTTCTTCACTGATGGGGAATGCAACGATTGGTGGATCATTACTAGCGGATGGTCTTGGCATTGGCAGCAACTTGTCGAATATGAAGGTGAAACTACTAATTATTTTAGTGATGCTCTTCGGTTCTATCATTGGGATTGTATTTGGTTCTGCTCCATTGAATCTAATTGTTTTTGCACAAGCCATTACGATATTTGTTGTGCCTTTTATAGCAATTGCTATTTTAGTAGTAGCTAATGATAAAAATATTATGGGAGAACTTAAAAATAAATTATTAAGCAATGTCCTAGGGGTTATTGGACTAATAGTTTTAATCTATTTAGCATTCAATAATATAAAAAATATCTTTTTCTCATAAGAAATTGGAGGGATTCATTTGAAAACAGTTGAAGAACTTGAAAACTTAATGACCGAACCATCTGATGCACTAGTAGATGAGATGCGAAAAATAGATGGTAATATATTGATATTAGGCATTGGAGGTAAGATGGGACCTACTTTAGCAATGATGGCTAAAAGAGCTATTGATAAAGCTGGTTTAGATAAGAAGGTAATCGGCGTATCCCGCTTTTCCAATGGAACATTGAAAGAAGATTTAGAAAAAGCAGGAATCGAAACAATTTCCACAGATCTATTAGATGATGAACAATTGAAACTGCTCCCGAAAGAAAAAAATATCATATATATGGCGGGCAATAAATTTGGTACAACTGGCAATGAACACTTTACCTGGGCGATGAATACATACCTGCCAGGTAGAGTAGCAGAGCATTTTAAGGGCGCCAACATTGTTGCTTTCTCAACTGGGAATGTATACCCATTAGTACCTTTGACTTCAGGTGGCTGTGATGAATTGCATGAAGTTGCTCCGGTTGGCGAGTATGGTCAATCTTCCCTTGGGAGAGAACGAGTGTTTACTTATTTTTCTCATAAGGATAATACTCCATTAACCGTATTCAGATTAAACTATGCGATCGATATGAGATATGGTGTCTTACTCGAAATTGCTCGCTCTGTGAATAACGGGGTACCTTTAGATTTATCGATGGGTCATGTGAATGTCATTTGGCAGGGGGATGCAAATGAATATGCAATAAGATCGTTATTAATAGCAAGCTCACCTCCAACCATTTTAAATGTAACGGGTCCAGAAACGTTACCAGTTCGATGGCTTGCCAATGAATTTGGAAAATTGCTAGGGAAGACTCCAATATTTGATGGAGTAGAAAAGGAAAATGCTCTATTAAATAATGCGAGTAAGGCACATAAGTTATTTGGATATCCAAGAGTCTCCATAAGAGAGATGATTGAATGGACAGCAGACTGGGTAGCAAATGATGGAGAAACGATTAATAAACCAACTCACTTTCAGGAACGGAAGGGGCAATTCTAAATGGCTTTATCACAAGAACTACAGAAACATTTACAAGATGGTGCCTTTATCCCTGCTCATCCGTTAGCATTAACAAGTGATAAACAATTAGATGAATATGCTCAAAGGAGATTGACTAGATACTATATAGAGGCTGGAGTAGGTGGTATTGCAGTTGGTGTTCATACGACTCAATTTGAAATTAGAGATCCTCAGTTTAATCTATATGAAATTGTTTTACGTTTAGCGATGGAAGAAGTCGAAAAAGCACAGCTACAGCGTCCGTTTCTAAAAATAGCGGGTGTTTGTGGAGGTACGGAGCAGGCATTAGAAGAGACAAAAATAGCTAAAGCACTAGGCTATGATATGGTGCTTTTAAGTAATGGTGGATTACATCAGTATTCAGAAGATGATCTTATTGAACGGACAAAAGTTGTTGCAAATGAATTACCTGTGTTTGGGTTTTATTTACAACCAGCTGTTGGAGGACGAATTTTTAGCTACGAATTCTGGGAGGAGTTTGCTAGTGTCGATAATGTGGTCGGTATTAAAATGGCTCCTTTTGATAGATATTTAACCTTAGATGTAATAAGAGCGGTTTGTGCGTCTCCAAGAAAAGATGAAATTGCACTCTACACTGGCAATGACGATAATATTGTTTTAGATTTATTTGCAGCATACCAGTTTGAAGTAGAAGGTAAAAAGGAAAGTAAAAGCATAGTTGGTGGTCTTTTAGGACATTGGTCGGTATGGACACATGAGGCTGTAAAGCTATTCGAGAAAATAAAACTGGCCAGACTCAATAATGACATAGATAAACATTGGTTTTCTATTGCGCAGGATGTAACAGATGCAAACTCTGCATTCTTCGATTCAAAAAATGCATTCAAAGGAAGTATTGCTGGGATTAATGAAGTGCTTAGTAGACAAGGGCTTCTACAGGGGAATTGGTGTTTAACTGATCATGAAACTTTAAGTCCAGGTCAGGCAAACGAAATCGATCGTGTTTATGCAACCTATCCGCAGTTAAATGATGATGCATTTGTACAGGAGTTTCTTCGTAATGATAAAAACCAATAAAAAGTAGGAAAAGACACATTAGCAATCATGTGTCTTTTCCTACTGGAAAGGAAGAGGATATGAAATCTCATATAAAGGTAGGAGTAATTGGTCCGACTTGGATTTATGACACGCTTGTTCGCTGCTTTAACCTTTTCCCTACCATACAACCGATTTTCCGTTTGTCTGATGAAATAGATAGAGCAAAAGAATTCACAGCGGAGTTAAGAGATAAAGTGGATTGTCTATTTTATTCGGGACGAATTCCATATTTGGTCGCTAAAGAAGAGGTGCCAATGGAAGTTCCAGCATTTTATATACCGTTAAAAGGAGCGGGATTATACCAAGCACTTTATAAAATGAAAAATAAAATGAATTTCACTCATATAAGTTTTGATGGAATTCAAAGTGACTATATTGAAATTGTAAAAAAAAATGTAGAAGAAACGTTTAGTTATGATAACTACAATAACTTAGTTTCTCTTGAAAACGTGGACGAGATTCTAAATTTTCATATGGAAAACTTGGAAAAATGTTCTTCTACGGTTGTAATTACAAGCTTGAAATTAGTAAGTGAATTATTGACAAATAATAATATTACAAATGAATGGCTGAAGCCTTCAGAAGAAGATATTATTGTGTCTATTGAAAGAATGCTATTAGGAACTAATCAACGAAAGCAAAAAGAAATGCAAATTATCATAGGAAGAATCTTTATAGAAAACTCAACTGCTATAGCAAATGATTTTATGACAGAGCAGCAAATACAAAAAAGAAATCATACTACATATCGAATGTTACTCCATTTTGCTGAGCAAATGAGCGGTTATTTGACTGCATTAAGTAGCACAGAATATTTGTTTGTCACAAACCGTGGAATATTTGAAAGAGTTACAGAAGGGTATAAAGTGTTGCCGATTGTAGATGAATTGAAGAAGAAGATAGGTGTAACCTTATCCATTGGTATTGGATTTGGATTTTCTGCATTAGAGGCAGGCTCTCATGCGAGAGTAGCACTTATTCAAGCACAAGAAAACGGCGGAGATAGCTGTTATATAGTTAGTGAAGATAGAAGTGTATTTGGACCAATTGATATAGCGGCACCTATGAAATATCCGCTTGCGGTGACAGATCAACTCTTAATCCAACAATCTGAAGCAGTTGGTATGAATGCAGCGAATATAGAAAAGACGATTGCTCTAATTCGAAGAAAAAAGAAAAATGAATTTACGGCCCATGAGCTTGCTTCTGTTTTGGGTATTACACCAAGGAGTGCTCATAGAATTGTTCAATCTTGGTTGGATGCTTCTTTAATAGAGGTGATTGGAACAGAGAAAATGTCGAGAAGAGGTAGACCACGCCAGGTTTTCAAACTATTAAATAGTGAGGAGAATAGTATATGAAAATAGGTTTAATAGGATTGGATACATCACATAGTGAAATTTTCACGAAGTTATTAAATGATTCTCAGGCTTCACATTATGTTGCAGGAGCTAAGATAACTCATGCTATCCCAACGTATTCTAAGGATTTACCTATTAGTCGTGAGCGCTTCCTTAATTACTATAAAATAGTCACAAGTAAATATGGAGTAATACCAGTTGAAGACGTTGAAGAGCTAATGACTGTTGTCGATGCAGTAATCATTGGAACAGTTGATGGAAGAAACCACTTAGATTGGTTTAAGAAAGTAGTTAGCTATAGTAAACCGGTTTTTATAGATAAACCAGTTGTTATGAGCAGCAACGAAATGAAAGAATTGATTAATCTCAGTAAAGTTCATCACACTCCAGTCATGAGTTCATCATCCCTAAGATTTTCAGAATCAGTCATAGCTGCAGCTAATAATACAGAAATCGAGAGTGGCTACTTTTTTGGACCAACTCCTCGCCAACAACAAATGCCAGGATACTTTTGGTATGGAATTCACTTACTAGAGATGGTTGTAACAATTTTTGGTACGAAAGTTAAACACATGAAAATAGAAACATATCCGGATTGTGAACAAATTCATATGACATTTGCAAGTGGAAAACATGTGATCATCAGAGGAGAAAACGACTGGCATAATCGTTTTGGAGCAATCCTTCATTCAAAGGAAAGCGTTCATTCCCTACGATTATGGGAAGAAGAGAAGCCTTACTACGCCGGACTAATCGAGCAAGTCGTGCATTTCTTTGAAACTGGAGTATCACCAGTACCGATAGAGGAGACGGAGCAAATTATCGAATTGATAGAAAGGATTGCGTCCCTGTGCAGGGAACAATTCTGAAAGTTAACTCAATTCGGTCCCTGTGTAAAAAACAATTCAGAATAGTGTTGAAGTTGTGTCTTACACAGGGGCACCTCGAACACACACACTCTAGGGTTCAACTGGAGGGTGTGTTTTTTTGTGTCCCTGTGTGCCAAACAATTATAAATATTAAGAAAAAAATGTGTTATTATATTATTCATGTAGTATGCAATATATAGGCGAGGTAGTTTAATCGCAAAGGGGAGTTGAAGATGTTTAATTTAGAGGTTTTAGGGCAGCAAATTGTGGAGGAACTCTCAATGCTTATTGACCAAAGTGTTTTAGTCACAGATCGCACGGGATTCATCATAGCTAGTACAGATCCTCAGCGGTTGAATTCGTTTCATGAAGGGGCTTCAATATCAATTAAAAGTCTTAAACAATTACATATGACGGAAGAAATGAGTAAAGAGTTAAGAGGTGTTCGGCCAGGTATGGTTATGCCGATTGTTATTGAAGATAAGGCTATTGGCGTTATTGGGATAACAGGTACACCTAAAACAGTGGAAAAGTATGCAAAGCTTGTTAGGAAGGTAGTAGAACTTTTTATAACTGATTTTTTGTCTCGTCAACAAAGGGAACGATCAGTCAGGGAACTGGAGTACTTTGTCTCCGATTATTTTTTAAAGGAGCTGTCTGACACAGAGACGAAGAAAAAAGCGAAATTATTGGGGTTTCCCATCGAAAAATTTTGCCGCATAGCTATCTTGCAGGGAAGTCAGTATATTGATAAAGAAATAGTAGAGCGTATGAAGAATAACCAAACCATTCATCCAGATTTAATGATCGTCCGGTCTGGGTTAGGGCAACTAATCTTTTTTATACCAGAGGTAGAGAAAAATCATCTGATTTCATCCTTTGAGAAGATGGAGATACGGTTAATGAAGATATACGGAGATTTTCAACCGATTGGAGTAGGTCAGCAAGGAGACTTAAAAACCTCATTTTTACAGGCGCAGACCGCTATTAACATTTCTATCCGACAGAAAAATATCGTTTTTGAGGAAGACCTTAAATTGGAACTTTTATACTATGATCTTTCGGATGAAAGCATCCATACTTTTTTGAGTAGAACGATTAAGCCCATTTTAGAGGATTTGGAGCTCTTAGATACTCTGGACTGTTATTTTAATGATAATGGAAGTCTTCAGGAAATTGCAGATAAATTATTTATACATAAGAATACCTTGAAATATCGGTTATCCAAAATTGAAAGTATGCTTTCTATGCAATTGTCTAATCGAGCACATCTAGCTGAGATCTATACTGCTTATAGACTTTATAAACGAATTTAATCTCCATGACAAAGGTAGATTAAATTCTTCATACAGATGCAAAAACCATGAATTCGATTCATGGTTTTTTTGTGGTAATTATGTAGTTTACCTTTATGACTCTGACGAAAATTTTTTTCGATCCGTAAAACAAGTAACTAGCTCTAATTATCAGAGTAGCGAAGATTTTTCTTTGTCCAAATGGACAAAAATAAACATCAGTATATTCTGAATTATTGGATGATTGGACATTTTAAAACAACTCGTAGTTTTGTAGAATTCTTGTAAGCGCTATCAAGAATATCGCAGAGGAGGGAATAAATGTTGCTGTGGATAGATGAAATTCGAGGAATAGTAGGAGATGCAAATATAAAGACATCTGCTGCACATCTTACAAGCTATAGCTATGATGCAGCTGCTGGTTTCCAGTCATTACCGGATGCTGTTGTATCGCCCGCTTCTACAGAAGAAATTCAAAAAATTATGCTTGTCTGCCAGAAGTATCTTGTTCCAATAGTGCCACGTGGTTCCGGTACAAATTTAGCAGCTGGTACTGTGCCTACTAATGGAGGAATTGTACTTCTCTTTAATCGAATGAACCAAATAATAGATTTTGATGAAGCTAATTTGTGCATCAATGTACAACCAGGCATTATAACACTGGATCTTTGTAATTATGTAGAAGAACGAGGGTTATTTTATCCTCCTGATCCGAGCAGTATGAAAATTTCCACCATCGGAGGGAATGTTAGTGAAAATTCAGGCGGTCTTCGGGGACTCAAGTATGGAGTAACGAAGGATTACGTAATGGGACTGAAAGCTGTGTTACCTAATGGAGACATTATTAAAACCGGTGGTAAATTGGCGAAGGATGTAGCTGGTTATGATTTGACTTCTTTACTTGTTGGAGCAGAGGGGACTTTAGGAGTTATTACAGAAATAACTCTAAAACTAATACCACTACCACAGACACAGAAAACAGGGATTGCCTACTTCCACTCACTAGAAGCTGCTGCTTCTACGGTTTCGGAAATTATAGCTGCAAAAATTATACCGGCTACGCTTGAGTTTATGGACCGAGGAACAATGGATGCAGTGGAGTTATTCATGGGTCTTGGCTTGCCAACCGATGCAGAAGCGATGTTATTAATGGAACAGGATGGAGCAGCAGAGACAGTTAGTTCCGATGTTGCCAAAATGATTGAAATTGCAAAGAAGAATGGGGCAACCTCTTCTGCTATTGCAAATTCCACGGAGGAAGCTCTTCGTTTAAAAGCTGGAAGACGAAGTGCACTGTCAGCACTTGCACGGAAACGACCGACTACGATTTTAGAGGATGCTACGGTTCCCCGCTCTGAACTAGCTGAGATGGTTCGTGAGATTCAAAGAATTGCAGAAAGGCACCATGTTGAGATTTACACCTTTGGTCATGCGGGAGATGGCAACTTACATCCCACCTGTTTAACAGATATACGAGATGAAGAAGAAATGCAAAGGGTAGATGCTGCCTTTGCTGAAATATTTGAAGCTGCAATTGCACTAGGAGGAACGATTACTGGAGAACACGGTGTAGGAGAGATGAAATCTCCCTACTTGGAATGGAAGATAGGGTTAGAAGGTATCACGCTCATGAAGTCCATTAAACAAGCGATTGACCCGAATAATGTATGCAATCCTGGGAAGTTGTTTGCTAAATCTACAAAACCAAGGGTGGTGGTGCAGTATGGCTAGCGCACTCGCGGAGCGGATGCAGAAAAGCTTTCAGGAGCACGTACAAGAGGATTTGCTAATGGACTGTATGCGTTGCGGTTTTTGTTTACCAGCCTGCCCTACTTATATTATGACTGGGCAAGATGAAACACACTCCCCACGCGGTCGAATCGCTTTAATGAAGGCAGTGAGAGATGGTGTTGTGAAGTGGGATGGGTCAGTGGAGGAAGCTTTTGATGTCTGTCTTGGTTGTCGTGCTTGTGAGCCGGCTTGTCCAGCAGGAGTGCAATATGGAACGTTAATAGAGGAGACAAGACATGCCATTAAAGATGCAAAACCTACCACTCTGAAAGAAAAGGCAATTAGAAAAGTAACGTTTGATGGCCTGTTTGCAGATCAGAGGCTAATGACAGGTACAGTGAAGCTGATTGCTTTATATCAGGCAACTGGTATCCAAAAAGTCGCTCGTAAAATTGGATTTATGGATCTTTTCTCCACTCAGCTTAAAGAGATGGAAGCAGTCCTACCTAAAATTTCTTTAAAAAAGCCTAAAAGAGAAACAACAGCTATTTCAACAAAAGTAGCATTTTTCACAGGCTGTCTCATGGATACAATGTTTCAACAAACTAATCAGAGAACTATCGAACTTTTAAATATGTTAGATGTGGAAGTAGAGATACCTTCTGGGCAACAATGCTGTGGTGCACTTCATGGTCATAGTGGTGAGGTGCCGAAAGCAAAGCGTAATGCTGAGAAAAATATACGAGCATTCGATCATGATGACTATGATTATATTGTTCAAAATGCTGGAGGCTGCGGAGCGTTTCTAAGTGAATACGGGAAATTACTCGGTACAGAAGATGCAGTAAAATTTTCAAAAAAGATTATTGATATTTCATCTCTATTAGTGAAATTAGGAATGGTGGAAATGCTTCCACAAAGTAAAAATGAATTATCGGCAATTGTTACATATCAAGACTCTTGTCATTTGCGCAATGTGAATGGAGTTTGGAGGGAACCACGAGCCTTACTACAAGCAGCACCTGGTTATCAGTTTCAGGAAATGCCAAATGCAGAAGGCTGTTGTGGTTCCGCGGGAATTTATAATATATTGCAACCTGAAATGTCGAATAAAATTCTAACCCAAAAGATGAAAGGGGTGATAGAAGTCGCACCTATGAAAATAGTGACTTCCAATCCAGGCTGCTTACTTCAAATGAAGGTTGGTATTGAAAAAGAAGGTTTATCTGATCAAATGGAGGCTGTACATATCGTTGATTTTTTATACGAATCAATGATCAATTATAAAAAAGGGGTGTAAGGAAATGAAAAAATTAAAACGTTCCATCTTTACGACAATCGGGTTATCAGCAGTTCTACTTTTAGGAGCATGTGGCGGAGAGGAATCTTCTGCGGAGGATAAGGAGTATAACTTAAAGATGTCGGTAACAGTTTCCGAGTCATCTACTTGGTATGAAGCAGCAGAAAAGCTAAAAAAGGATCTAGCAGAAGAAAGTGACGGTCGTATTAATTTAGAACTATTTGCAAATGAACAGTTATCTGGAGGAGATTCCGGTAAAGCAGTAGAGGGACTCTCAAAAGGAACTATTGATTTAACTTTCAACTCAACCATCATTTACTCCATTTTGGATGAACGTTTCGGTGTCGCTTCAGCACCATTTCTTTTTAACAATTTAGACGAAGCAGATGCGGTATTTAACGGAGATGGTGGAGATCAACTGAAAAAAGTATTAGCTGAAAAAGGAGTACAGGCTTTAGGATATGGAGAAAACGGTTTCCGTCAACTAACTAATAGTGTACGTGAAGTAAAAGGTCCGGAGGATATTAAAGGACTTAAGCTTCGTATACCAGGAATTACGATGTATACAGATTTATACCGTGAACTTGGTACTGACCCAGTAACGATGACTTTCTCAGAGGTATTTACTGCATTACAACAAGGAACGATTGATGGTCAGGAAAATCCTATAGACGTTATTTATTCATCTAAGCTAAATGAAGTACAAGATTACATGACACTGTGGAACTATTCGTATGATCCACTAGTGCTTGGGATGAACAAGAAACTATACGATTCGTTAAGTGATTCGGACAAAGAGCTTTTTGATCGACTAGGGAAAGAAGCGGCAGCATATCAAGTTGAGCAGGCACGTGAAAAAGAAGCAACCCAAATTGAAGAATTAAAAGCTAGTGGTATGCAGTTCTATGAGCCGACTGACGAAGAGCTTGCTGCATTTAAAGAAGAGGTACAACCACTATACGATAAATACAAAGATATATGGGGTGCTGAATTACTGGAAGCTTTCCAAAAGAGATAAGGAGGTTGTCGGATGAAAATCCTTAATAAAGTAGAAGAAATTATTCTAGTCTTAGCATTACTAGCAATGACAATTATTGCTTTTGCTAATATTATTTCTAGAAATTTTGCTCAGATATCTCTGTCTTTTACAGAGGAATTGACTATTAACCTCTTTGTCCTTCTTACTTTTGTAGGTACTGCCATGGGTGTGCGTAATTACTCACACCTTGGCTTTACACTTTTATATGATCTAGGTGGAAAAGTTTTGAAACGCAGTATGATTGCCATTTCAACAATTTGTGGATTAGTTCTATTTGGAGTCCTGTTCTGGTATGGAATTCAGACGATTTTATTTCAAATGGATATGGGGCAGAAAACACCTGCACTTGGATGGCCAACATGGGTGATGACTTTGTCACTTCCAATTGGGGCAATTTTATGTATCGTGCGCACAATACAAGTTGGATGGCAGGAATGGCAGCTAAAGGACCAGGCATCTACATCTAAGGAAGGAGAGCAACTATGATTGCCTTACTGTTATTTGGAGCATTCTTTGTACTGATTTTCCTTCGTGTACCTATTGCGATTTCACTTGGGATCTCATCATTAATCGTATTAGTGTCGTCAAATGGGTTGTACGGTTTAGAAGCGGTCACGGATATTATGTACACAAGTGTAGCGAAATTTACCTTACTGGCCATTCCATTCTTTATATTAGCTGGAGTTATTATGGATCATGTAGGGATTTCCAAACGTTTAATAGAATTTGCACAGGCTATGGTTGGTCATAGAAAAGGTGGCATTGTTCTTGTAACTGTGTTAGTGGCTGTTTTCTTTGCAGCTATATCGGGATCTGGTCCGGCAACTGTAGCAGCAATTGGTGGTATTCTCATACCAGCAATGGTTAAAAGTGGTTATACCAAAGAAACAGCTGGAGCATTGGTTGCGAGCTCAGGGGCAATTGGTATCATTATCCCGCCTAGTATTGCATTCATCGTTTTTGCTGTAGTGGCTGGTGATCAGATTCCTATTACGATTAACCGTCTCTTTTTAGCAGGAGTAATTCCTGGATTACTAATGGGTTTTGCATTCATTGTTGCTGCATTCTACGTGCGTCGTAAGGAAGAGAAAAAAGGTATTTTTCATGCTGATGAGGCTGTAGTTCAAAAAGCTTCTGGTAAAGAAAGATGGCAAGCATTTGTTAGGGCATTGCCGGGCTTATTTATTCCTTTCATCATTTTGGGAGGAATATATGGTGGATTTTTCACTCCTACGGAAGCAGCTGTAGTTGCGGTAGTCTACGGCTTAATCGTTGGCTTATTTGTATTAAGAGAAAATCTTTTCAAGAGCATGTATCGTATTTTTGTAGACGCTTCGCTTCAAACTGCAGTCGTTATGATTATCGTTAGTGCCGCATCGGTATTTGCTTACATAATCACAACAGAACAAATTGCTCGTGATATGAGTGATACGATTTTATCGATTTCGAGTAATCCAGTTGTCATTCTTTTATTGATAAATGTATTGCTTCTAATCGCAGGAGCTTTTATCGATGCAATTTCAGCTTATTATATATTCGTTCCTATACTACTGCCAATCATGCTTTTCATAGATATGGATCCAACCGTGTTTGGTGTATTCATGACAGTCAATCTGGCAATCGGTCTTTTTACACCACCAGTAGGACTCAACCTATATGTAGCAGCAGGTATATCTAAGACGAATATTATTGGTATATCAAGAGGGGTACTACCATTTATAGTGGCGGCTATTATCGTTTTAATGTTAATCACATTTGTTCCAGCCATATCAACGTTTTTACCTGATCTAATGAATGTAAAATAAAGGGGGAAATAAGGGATGAAATTTTCAAAAGAAGTAGCTATTATCACTGGTGCAGCTAGTGGAATCGGTCAGGCTGTTGCTATACAGCTTGCAAATGAAGGAGCGAATGTAGTTCTTGTTGATTTGAATTCATGTGAAAAAACAATTGCTCAGTTAGGGGATTCTGTTTACTTAGAGTGTTTAGGAGATATTCGAGATAAAGATTTTGTCCAAGCAACCGTTGCAAGGACGATTGAAAAATTTGGTGAAATACATATTTTGGTTAATAATGCAGGTACATGTAGTCGACTCGATTTAGAAGATATGACTGTCGACATGTGGGATCGTGATTTAGATACCAATTTAAAAGCAACTTTCTTGTTTAGTCAAGCATGTGTTTATCCACATATGCGCGACGCCAATTATGGACGTATTGTCAATATTAGCTCCATCTCTGGAATAAATGGCGGAGTCGTTTCTGGTGGAGAAAAGAATGGTCGTTCTGGTCCAGCATATTCTGCTTCTAAAGGAGGGGTTATTGCTCTTACGAAATGGATTGCAAAAGAAGTAGGCAAGTACGGTATTACATGTAATTCGGTAGCACCAGGTGCTGTAGCTACAGGGATTACTGCAGGAATTGCTTACGATACATCTGATCAGGTTATTGATCGAATGGGAACACCAGACGATATTGCAGAGGCAGTATTATATTTTTCCTCCAGAGCGGCTAGCTATTCAACTTCTCAGGTATTGAAAGTGGATGGAGGTTACAGTATTGGTTAAGGTTCCCCTTCAATCCGTCTATGACACTACAACTCAGAGAATCGTAGGGCGTCTGACAAAAGATATAGATCTTTTCAAAGGTATTAAAGAGATTTGTCAGGAGCATGGAGTAAAGGCTGCTCACTTTCAATGTATTGGGTCATTGCAATATGCTACTTATGTTCAGGTTGAGCGTGATGGAACGCAAGGTCGGATTAAATATTCCGCCAAAAAGTGTACGCATTCCCCTGTAGAATTATTATCTGCAACAGGTTTTGTCGGATATGATGAACAGGGCAAAACGGATATTCACATGCATGGTGTATTTGTAGACTGTGATTCTGTTATTAGTGGAGGACATTTCTTAGAAGATGAAAATCCAGTAGCTGTAACGATTGAGTATATTATTTTCCCGTTAGAGGACGTAGTAATGCAACGAAAAGAAGATGAGATTTGGGGAATGCCAGTATTTCAATTTTCGAAAGGTGGGCTTTTAAATGGAGACAATAAGTAAGTTGGCTTTAAAGGCTGCAGATGCCAATCCAGATAAGGTTGCAGTGAAGGACAAAGATCGTTCATTCACCTATAAGGAATTTAAAGAAAGAACCCTAGCTTTATCTGCATACTTTCATGCGCAAGGTATCCAAAAAGGAGATCGTGTAGCGGTATTAATGAAAAATCGAGCAGAGCATATTGAATTGGATGTAGCACTTGCACATGCCGGAATTATAAAGGTACCTCTTAACTACCGTCTTCATTTCAAAGAATTGGACTATATGATAAATGATGCAACTGTTTCCCTACTTATCGGAGAAGAGGAGCTATTGTCTACACTTAGTGGAAATCTTCCACAGCTAACTGTAGGGGAAAAGTATGAAAAGGTTATTAAAGAACATTATGGACAAGTATTTTTGGAGCAGGTAGATGAAGATGATATATTTGCCATTATGTATACATCAGGTACGACTGGTAGTCCTAAGGGTGTAATGTTGAGTCATCGAAATATGATCGCTGGTTCCCTATCATTATCACAAGTCTGTAATGTAGATTATTCGGATATCATTGGACATGTTGCGCCATTGACACATGGCAGTAATTTTCTAAGTCATGTTGCCTGGCTATATGGTTTAACACAAGTTGTCTACGATAAATTTGAATCAGATCAATTTTTGAATCATTTAAAAGAAGATCAAGTCAGTATTATCTTCATGGTGCCGACGATGGTGAATCTGATGATACAGGATCCAGCATTTGATGCAACAAAACTAGAAACCCTTAAATCCATTAATATGGCCGGTTCTCCTATTGCTTCGACTAAGCTAAAGGAAGCATTGGATAAAGCAGGAACCATTTTTGTGGAAACCTATGGACAGGTGGAGGCTCCAATGTGCATCACAATGATGCCTCGCCATGAGCTCCCGAATAGACTCGAGTCATGCGGGAAAATCGGTCCCTTTGTTGATATGAAAATTGTCAACGATGAAAACGAGGAAGTTGCACACGGAGAAGTCGGTGAAATTATTTGCAAAGGTTCATTAGTCATGAAGGGTTATTGGAACAATAAAAAAGCAACAGACGAGACACTAGTAGATGGGTGGCTGTATACAGGAGATTTGGGTTGGAGAGATGCATTAGGATTTTTACATATAGTCGATCGTAAGAAAGACGTTATTATATCGGGGGGAGTTAATATTTACCCCCGTGAAGTAGAAGAAGTTTTAAATCTGCATCCAGGAGTGAAAGAAACATGCGTAATTGGTGTGGAAGATGAAAAGTGGGGAGAGAATATCGCTGCCTATGTCGTCTTAAATGGTACTGTTGGAGTCGAGGAAACTGAATTGCTAGCCTTGTGTATGGATCATTTAGCAAGTTTCAAAAAGCCAAAAGAAATACACATTGTAGATGCGCTACCTAAGAGTTCATATGGAAAGATATTGAAACGTGAATTGAAGTCACAACATGTAGGAGTGTAAGGATGACAAAAACATATATACACGGTGTGGGGATGACGAAATTCGGAAATCATTCGGACAGAACCTTAAAAAGTTTGTTATTAGATGCAAGTCGTCAGGCACTAGAAGCAGCAGGTAGACCTAAAATTGACGCAGTGTTTGTAGGGAATTTTCTTGCGGGTAGCATGAGTAATCAGGAAATATTAGGTGCAATCGTCGCAAATGACCTAGGCCTTGGTTATATTCCTACTGCAAAAGTAGAGGGTGCCTGTGCATCAGGTGGTATCGCACTACGTCAAGGAATACTAGGGGTAATGAGTGGAGAATACGATACAGTTTTAGTAGCGGGCGTAGAAAAAATGAAGCATGCAAATACTCCAGATGTAACGCAGGCTATTAATGCTGCTATGGATACCGATTCAAATGAAAAGCATGCAGGACTTACATTCCCAGGGTTTTTCGGCGTACTTGCTCATAGATATTTCCATGAAACTGGAGCAACCAAGGAACATTTAGCAATGGTCGCTTTGAAAAATCGAGAAAATGCACTTAATAATCCACTTGCTCAATTCCAGAAAGCAACATCCATCGAAGAAATTATGAATGCTCGTCTAATTACCGAGCCTTTAGGATTATTCGACTGTTCTCCTATGACTGATGGGGCAGCAGCGATAGTCATTTCTAGGAAACCAAGTAGTATCCATGTACGAGCTTCTGCACTTGTATCAGGTCCTACCCAAATGCAGGATGCAGCAGAATTGCTATCTATTCCTGCAATTGGGGAATCGGGAAGACGTGCATACGAAAAGGCAGGGTTAGGTCCTGAGGATATCGATGTTATTGAAATTCATGATTGTTTCTCCATGACAGAAATCATTGCTATAGAGGAACTAGGATTTTTCAAAAGACTCGAAGGTTGGAAAGCAGTAGAAGCTGGACATACGAAACCTGGAGGCAAGAAACCAGTTAATACAAGTGGTGGGTTGTTATCTAGAGGTCATCCAATTGGAGCGACGGGGCTTTCTCAGATTTATCAGCTCGTTCATCAGCTTAATGGCACTGCTCCAAACCAAGTAAAGGGTGCAAGAATTGCACTCGCACAAAATTTAGGTGGGACAGGCTCGTACTCAGCTGTTCATATCTTGGAAAGGTTGTGATTACATGAAAGTTTATACTTGCTGCGGGCATGACACAGTTGTAAAACGTATATACTGTCCGAGTTGTGGTACCTCAGATATACAAGAGCAAGAGATTTCTGACCATGGAACAATATATAGTTTCACAAAAATCCATGTTCCACCCGTTGAGTTTGCAGAAATTGCTCCATATAATGTGGTATTGGTACAGCTGATGAATACAACTGCTAAGGTTACTGGCCGCTTAATGGGCGATGTATCGATTGGAGATACTGTTGAATTGGATCGAGTCGAAAATGGGGCTTATCTTTATAAAAAAGTATAAATGAACCTGTGCTTTTATAGCACAGGTTTTTTAGGAATAAGAAAAATACAAAGGCACTTGCACATTTATGAATTTTTTTGGAATGTAATGATAATAGAATTAGCGATACTCAGTTTGTAGGAGAAACCGTTAGTTTAGTATAGGGTGGTGTACTCTTTGAAATTTATTGCTTCGATTATTTCGCGTTTTTTGCCTTTTTGGATTGTGACACTGGCTTGTATTGCATATTTTTTCCCCGATGCTTTTCGAGGGTTTCGAGGTTGGACAGGATTTGGTCTTGGCGCAATTTTCCTGTTAATGGGTATGCAACTTGCTACTACACAACTTATCGCCGCGATTAAACACCCTAAAAATGCCCTTATTGGAATAATCCTAAAGTGGACTGTAATGGTTGGGGTATCTATTGGAGTGGCTTTCTTATTTTTGGGGGACTATCCAGAAGTAGCTATTGGGGTTATTCTATCTGGAACAGTTCCTAGTGGTACATCAGCTAATTTATTCTCTTTTATAGCAGGAGGAGATGTAGCATTAAGTATTACGATGGCCACTCTAGATACCATAATATCTCCAGTACTAACACCTTCTTTAACTCAACTATTTGCAGGTCAGCTTATTCCCATTGAGTTTTGGGCAATTTTTTTAAATATTATTTATATCGTTTTTATTCCCTTATTTTTAGGAGTTTTTTTACAATGGAAATTCAGCCATAGCGTCAATAGGGTGAAACCTTATACATCTATTCTCTCTCAGCTAGCCTTGTTTTTAATTATTGTTTCGGTTATATCAAGTGCACAGTCTTCCCTTGAGGAAAATTTACATCTACTGCCACTCATTGCCTTTGCAGTTTTACTTCAGGTATCCATTCCGATGTTTGGTGGCTATTACTTAGCGAAAGTGCTTAAGGTAGGGGAAGCAGCGGCACGTTCAATTTTATTTCAAACTGGAATTTGCAATACTGCACTGGCAGCTACTTTGGCTTTAGAGCATGTGAGTTCGCTTGCAGCCGTTCCAGCAGTAGTGAATATGGTCATCAACTTGACGCTTGGAGCTATCATGTCGAATTATTTTGCTCGGAAACACAAAGTCGTTCCTGTGTAAAATCTAAGACAATTCAGGACTTAACGAGAAAAGGTTCTGCCCTATTTATAAGAGGGAAAAGTAAGCACACCGAACAGGAGGCATTACGAATTAATAAAGCAAGTTATAATACTGTAGGAGATGGATGAAAAAACTTTCTTAACTTCCATAAAAAAGTTTGAAAAAAAATTTAATAATGGATGTTTAATTACTTTTTAGCGGGGTATATAAATAGTACAAGGCGGAACTACCGTAGGAAGGGACTGGTAAACTATGAGTTTACAAGAGACTTCAATGGATGATTTGCACAGCCTTGGCGGAAAATTTGCTTTACTGACGAAAGGTACTCTCGTCGGGAACCGATATATTTAGGTTTCTATCCAACGTGTTTTACCTGAAAGTGAAAAAAAGTTTTTTGTGGAAGTGCACTTTAATGTCTGATGGATTCCTATTAGACGACATAACTGCACTGACGAGATGAATGTTAAAATTGTCAGTTACGGTTTAACTAAGCAACATACAAATTTTCCGAGTGTATTCCCTATTAGGGAAGGAAGAAAGCGTAGTCCTATTAGGATTACGCTTTTTTCTTTCGTGTTTTCTTCTTGATACTTGTTTGGAAATTAGGTTTAATTCAGTAAAACTGATTTCAAGCTTCTTAACGTAGTCAAAAATGCCTGATGAGATTTTGGTGGAACACATAATGGAGTGGAGAAGCTCAAAATTTCCGTTAAAGAACCGCAAACAATGTGATATATCATTTGACAATAGTCGCATCAATCTATGAAAACACATCATTAAAACTATTAATTCAGAAAATAATGATTGTTTTTACTAAAAAGATAAATTATAATTCAAATAGCTACTCATCAGTGAGGAGGAGGTGTGAATATGAAGATGAGTAAAGAGCTGTTTTCTAATGAAGCAGATTTTCATTACTTAATCGCTTTACAATGTCTTTCTGATTCAGAAAAGCCACTTGGATCATGGATTATGAAAGAAAAGATGGAGAACCTTGGTGATTCGATTAGTTTGGCATCTGTAGGTAGATTGTTAAAGGAATTAGACGGTCTTGGATGGACAGAGTTAGTTTCTTCGCAAGGGAGAATTCTTACTGTAAAAGGACAACGCCAATTAGAAGGAATGCAAAGTGATGTAGAAAGACTTAAGATTGAAGCCGAAATGAAAAAAGCAACTGATCCTGAGAATGCACAAGACATCATTGATTTACTAAATGTACGAGTGATTATTGAGTCAGAGGTTATAAAATCAGTTATTGAGTATGCATCTGATGATGAAATTGGACTTTTAGAGGAATCGGTTAAGCAACATAAACATTGTATAAGTATAGGGGAAAATTCTGAACTACTTCCGATTAATTTTCATCAAGTGTTATGTACACTTTCTTGTAATCGCTTTCTTAACTCTGTGTTAAAACTATTAATACATGAAGAGTTAAGACTCGAGGAGAAGTTTCCAGAGATTGCTACTAAGTTAAGGGATGCACATCATCTTGTCGAACATGAACTGATATTAGAGGCGGTAAAAGCAAGAGATGTGGAGAAAGCAGTTTTACTTACAAAAGATCATATCCAAAAGCTGATTCAAAGCGTTATCATTTAGATATTTTCATAAAGGGGATGAGAAAATGGAGTATGGGATTTTATCGTTATTACCACCAATTCTTGCAATTGTAATAGCTATAGTGACAAGACAGACAATTTTATCCTTATTCATTGGTGTTTGGTTAGGTTCTACAATAATTAGCGGTTGGAATCCATTCGTTGGATTTACAAATTCGATTACCGATGTTGTCATACCTTCGATTGCGGATCCTTGGAATGCGGGAATGTTATTGCTAGTTACGTTAGCAGGAGGGTTTGTAAATATTCTACGTGTTACAGGTGGTGCGCGTGCTTTTGCCGAAGTGGCTACAAAAAAAGTGAATACGCGCAAGAAAGCGCAGAACTTTATATGGGGTAGTTCTTTCCTATTTTCTTATACAGAGCCAGTTTTAATCTTAGGAACGGTTACTCGTCCTATAGCAGATAAGTTAAAAGTATCCCGTGTTAAATTGGCATATATTTTGGATTCAATGGGAAGTCCACTAGCTGCTATGTCCCCAATAAGTAGTTATGGACCTTTTATTACTGGACTTATTGCCACGCAGATTGCTGTGCTTGGTTTAAGTGATAATCCATGGTCACTGTTCATCCAAATGATACCTTATAATTTATATGGTCTATTTGCAATGATTGGTGTGTTATTTGTGGTTAATTTAAATTTAGATATTGGACCGATGTATAAAGCTGAAATACGTGCGGTAGAGACTGGGGAACTATACGGAAAAGACGATAAGTTGATGATAGATGAGTCTGTTGAAGAAGAGATGATGGTATCCAATACAAAAGCAGACATTTTTAGCTTTTTGATCCCAATGGGGTTATTAATGGGGACTATTTTTGCCGTTATTTTTTGGACGGGGAATATTGCTGAAAATGGATTTCGTGGTGCTTTTTTAAATTCTAATATTGTATTGTCCATCATTTGTGGATTTATAGCAGGTGCAGTTGGTGGAATTATCTATGCAAAATTGAGATACAGAACATCATTAATTTATCTTTTTGATGAATTAACGAACGGTATATTAAAGTTGATGATTGTTCCTCTTATTTTGGTTATGGCATGGTCGATTGGTTCTATCGCTTCTACGATGGGATTAGGTACGTATATTACAGAATTAGTTGGAAACTACTTGCCAGCATTCCTAGTTCCATTAGTTATTTTTATCATCGGAGCATTGATAGCGTTTGCAACGGGAAGTTCTTGGGGTGTCTTTGCAATTATGATTCCAATTGCTGTTCCAATGGCTGCTTCGATGGATATCAATTTAGCACTAGCGATTGGTGCTGTAATTAGTGGTGGCTTATTTGGAGACCATTGTTCCCCGATTTCCGATACCACCATCATGTCGTCAACTGGTGCGGCTGCTGATCATATTGAACATGTTCGAACCCAATTGCCATATGCTTTAGTTATTGCGACTGCTTCAGGAATCGGTTTTCTTTCCGCAGGACTTACACAGAATGTATTTGTTGGATTGATAGTAACGGCTATTGTTCTATTAGTAGCGTTGTATTTATTGAATCGTAGGGTAAAAAGAAGAGATTCAAATGTATTAATTAATAAGGAAGTAATCTCTTAATATAGCTGGAAAGGAAATGATAATGTATGTTGAAAGTAGATTTGATTATTCATAATGGGCATGTTCTTACAATGGAAGGAAAAGGTGTTGGTTTTATCGAAAATGGAGCAATAGCGATAAAAGGAAATATAATAGAGGCAGTCGGGGAATCAACAGAAATTCTAACTAATTATAAGGCAGAACGGATGATTGATGCTACTAACAAGTTAATCATGCCAGGATTGATAGATGCACATATTCATACGGGCATCAGTATTTTCCGCGGAGTGGCACAAGATATGTCAAACTGGATGCAAAAAGGTCTGTGGCCCTTTCAAAAACACTTACGTCCAGAAGAAAGCGTTGTTGGTTCCATGGTTAATATTATCGAGGGGGTGAAAGCAGGTACTACCACTTTCTGCGATTACGACGGTCGAATGGACTTACTTGTACAAAACTATAAAAAGATCGGAGCGCGTGCAAGGCTTGCCGAATTGATAAACGAGATACCAGATGATATTGGAGATTTGCCAGTAGGAGAGTTATATCCATTTGACCCTTCAATTGGTCAAGAAAAGCTGCAACGAAATCTAGATTTATATGAAGAACATCATAATACTGAAAATGGACGTATAACAGTGATCCTTGGTCCACATGGTCCGGATATGATGAGTTTGGAGCTATTGAAAGAAATTCAAGCGCATGCAGAAAGATTAGATACAAAACTGCATATGCATGTTGCACAGGGCGATCGTGAAGTACTTCAAATCGAAAAACGGTATGGTAAACGAACTATTGAATTTCTAGAGGAACATGGCCTATTAAACGAACGTCTTATAGCTGTGCATTTAACGGAGGCAACGGACGAAGAAACAGAAGTGGTTGCAAAAAGTGGAGCAAAGTTAATATACTGTGCTGGTAGTATCGGTATTATCGATGGTATGGTTCCACCCGTTCAGAAGTTTTTAGACGCAGGGGGAACGGCTTGTCTAGGATCTGACCAAGCTCCGGGTAACAATTGTAACAATATGATCAATGAGATGAAAATGGCAGCCATTTTGAACAAAGTAAAATATAAAGATCCAAGAGTATTTAACGCCACACAGGCACTTCGAATGGCAACAATCGAAGCAGCTAAAGTGATGGGAATTGATGACCAAGTTGGTACGTTACAAGCAGGCAAAAAAGCAGATGTTATCTTGCTAGACTTATCCTCACCTACATTTTTCCCTGTGTTAACAACACCAATTCGCAATATTGTTCCAAACCTTGTGTATTCGGCACGTGGGGATGAGGTTGAAACGGTTATCATTGATGGAAACATCGTGATGGAAAACCGAGTAATCCTAACAGTAGATGAAAAAGAGGAAATACGAAAAGCACAAGCAGCAGCAGAGCAGATTTCTATTCGTGCTAAAGACGATATATTAAGTGCTGATAGTGACATTTTACAAATGGTACGTGATGGATTGTTGTAGAAGGAGCATAATTTAAGCGTCCCTGTGTAAGAAACAATTCTACACTATTCTGACAATACGCTACAATTTGCTTTTCTTTAGATTTATTCATTATAAGACCAAGCTCGTTCATCAAGAAATTGATGAACGAGCTTTTTGTGATTTTAAAAGTTATTGTCGAGACTATCGAAAAAATATTGGGGTAAGAAACCCAGGCCAAGTAGTAGTTACTACTATAACTGTTCACAGTTTCTAGAAACTGGATTTCTTATTAACTCCAATAATAGTTAGATAATTTAGTTTAAATGAATTTTTTCAACAAAATAAGTTTTCGTTTAATAGTAAAGCCAGAGCCACTTCTCTGTAATAGAGAAGTGGTATTTTTGGTAACAAAGTAGAATGAGTTCATTGGAATTATTTCACTATTCAAAAAAGGGTTTGACATAACAATATAATTGTCTTACAATAAAATTTATAGAAAATTATAATTCTTAAGTTTATTAGAAGGGTGGAATTTGTATGAAGACGAGAAGGAGACAGGCACCGAAAGGAATCCTAGGATTTCCGGTTGCACCAATGAATGTAGAAGGGAAGCTAGATTTAGAGGCATTAGGGAAAAATATTGAGTTTTTAATAGAGGGTGGTTTAAGTTCTATATTCGTTGCATGTGGAGCAGGTGAATTACATGCAATCAGTAATGAAGAATATAGAAGTATGGTGGAAGTTGCTGTGAATAGGACGGAAGGGAAAGTGCCACTCTATACAGGAGTTGGGGGAAACATCTCGAATGCCTTAGAACAAGCAAAAATTTCCGAAGAGCTAGGTGTGGAAGGTTACTTAATATTACCACCATACTTGATTGATCCCTCACAGGATGGAATATACGATTATTTAAGAACGATTATCCAAAGCACTGAGTTGAATGCAATCGTCTATCAAAGAGATAATTGTATTCTAGATTCCAAGACACTTAAGAAACTATGTGAACTTCCCCAACTTGTAGGGTTTAAAGATGGAGTAGGAAATATGGAGATTAATACTGAATTTACACATTTAATAGGTGATCGTTTAGAGTGGGTTAATGGAATGCCATTAGCAGAAGTAACAATGGCTGCTTATGTGAACTTAGGTTTCACATCGTATTCGTCGGCAATTTCAAACTACATACCACATATTTCAGCTATGTATTACGAAGCACTTTTAACTGGAAATAAAGAAGTTGCACATGAGTTACATGAAGACGTTATTCTGCCTATTCACCGGATTCGTAAACAGAAAAAGGGCTATGCAGTTTCTCTTATTAAGGCGGGTATGCAAATTGTTGGTCTACCAGTGACAACGAAAGTTAGGGCGCCAATTGCAACAGTTGAAAAAGAACATTATGAAGAATTGAAGAAAATTATTGACCATGCATTGGAAAAATATCCTGCTCCAACAAGAGTTATATAATAGGAGGTTCCTTAAAATGACAACGATAGCTAAAGAAAATACGTACTTGAATTATATAAATGGCGAATGGATTGCTTCGGAAACAGGAGAAACAGCCGAGAGTAAAAATCCGGCAAATAAGGATGAAGTAGTTGGTCTTTACCAACTATCTTCAGCCAATGACTTTGATCAGGCAGCTACTTCCGCAAGGAAAGCGCAAAAAGCATGGCGCAAGCTTACTGGAAATGTAAGAGGAGATTATTTACTAAAAGCTGCCACTATTTTAGAAGAACGAATAGAAGAAGTAGCAACCGCTATGACAAAAGAAATGGGCAAGACATTTGCAGAGGCAAAAGGAGAAACTGCTCGTGGGGTAGCTATCTTACGTTATTACGCAGGAGAAGGAATGCGACCAATTGGCGATGTAATCCCTCCTACTGATAGCGAAGCACTTATGTTCACAACTAGAGTACCTCTTGGTGTTGTTGGCGTTATTACACCTTGGAACTTTCCAGTAGCCATACCGCTGTGGAAGATGGCACCAGCACTTATTTACGGTAATACGGTTGTTATTAAACCAGCAAGTGAAACTGCGGTTACTTGTGCAAAAGTGATAGCGTGTTTGCATGATGCAGGAATTCCAGCAGGAGTTTTAAACATGGTGACAGGTTCTGGATCTTTAATTGGAACAGAAATGGCTAATCATACTGAAATAGATGCGATTACATTTACAGGATCCAACGCAGTAGGCAAACAGCTAGCACAAACAGCAATTTCAAGAGGTATTAAATACCAACTTGAAATGGGAGGGAAAAATCCTGTAATTGTTGCGAATGATGCAGACCTAGATTTAGCAGTCGAAGCAACGATTAGTGGTGGATTAAGATCTTCAGGCCAAAAATGTACAGCTACTAGCAGAGTTATTGTCCAATCAGAAGTTTATGCACAATTTAAAGATAAGCTACTACAAAAAGTGGCAGACATTACAATTGGAGATGGCATGGAAGAAGGTACATGGATGGGCCCTTCCTCAAGCGAAAATCAGTTAAACACAGTACTCTCAGCTATTGCAAAAGGAAAATCAGAAGGGGCTACACTTCTCTTTGGAGGAGATAAAGTAGAAAAGGAAGGCTTGAATGGGTATTACGTTGAGCCGACGGTATTTGAAGACGTATCATCTACTATGACACTTGCTCGAGAAGAGATTTTTGGACCTGTTCTTGCACTTATGAAAGTAGATACGATTGAAGAGGCACTAGAATTGGCAAATGACTCAGAATATGGATTAAGCGCCTCTATTTTTACAACAAAAATAAGTAATATGCTTTCATTTATAAATGAAATGGATGCAGGGTTAGTGCGTATTAACGCTGAGAGTGCCGGAGTAGAATTACAAGCGCCATTTGGTGGGATGAAACAGTCTAGTTCTCACTCTCGTGAACAAGGACAAGCGGCAAAAGAGTTTTACACGGCTATTAAAACAGTATTCATTAAATAAAGTGAAATCGTTAAGATGGAGGTGTAAGGGTGAATTACGAAGAGAAATTAGAAAGCAAAGGATATAAATTTCCAACACAAGCAAATAAGCGAATATTTGAAGCAGGAGTCAGAACTGGAAATTTAATTTTTGTTAGTGGTAATGCAGCGAAAGTAGAAGGTGTATTAAAATATAAAGGGATTGTAGGCGATACAGTTACGATGGAGCAAGCACAAGATGCTGGTAAAATTGCCTTTGTAAATTGTTTAGCAACAGTTAAAAATATGATAGGTAATTTGGATTCTATGAAAAGGATTGTTAATATTAAAGGTTATGTGGCAAGTACTCCTGAATTCAATGACCAACCAAAAGTGATGGATGAAGTATCTGCATTGGCAATTGAGATATTTGGTGAAGTAGGAAAACATAGTAGGGTTTCGCTTGGAACATCTTCACTACCAGAAGGAACACCTGTAGAAGTTGAAATTGTTGTTGAAGTGTGATGAATGAGCTAGACGCAAAATAACTACAAAAGGAGTCTGACTGATGAAAAATATGACCGATCTACCATTAGGTGTCAAACAATTATTTACGAGTATCACTCACTTGAAAGAAGGGGAAAAAGTACTGGTCATCACGGATGATGATAAAAGAGAGATTGGTGAATTTGTTTATAAATATGCCAAACAATTTTTTGAAACTTCCATGATTGTTATGCCTCCAACTGAAGGACATGGTGCAGAACCGACAGAAGCTGTTATTGCAGCATTAAATAATTGTGATGTTGCATTTGGTGCTACTACTTACTCCTTGTATCATTCTAAAGCACGCTTAAGTACAAGTAAAAATGGACGACTACGATGGATTGGGCTTCAAGATTATGCTCTTCATATGTTCGAAAAAGGTGGACTAACTGCAGACTTCGATGAAGTTACACGAGTTGTTAATCGAGTTGCACCATTTTATAAAGGCAAAACATTTACACTCACTGCTCCCGGTGGTACTAATATGGTTTGTAGCATAGAAGGACGTGAACCTGTGCTGGATCATGGAACGGCAACCGTGCCTGGTTCTGCTTCATTTCCTCCGAATGCAGAAGTTGCACTAGGACCAGTTGAAGGAACTGCAAACGGTGTATTGGTATTTGATGGAAGTATACCACACCCATTATTAAATTTAATCGAAGAACCGATAACATGCACAGTGAAGGACGGCTATATTACAGAGATAACCGGTGGACATGAGGCAGATATATTACGTAAGATGTTGGCTGACTTCAACGATTCAACTGTTTATAATATTGCGGAGCTTGGACTTGGACTCAATAAAGAAAATTTCCTGTGTGGACATATGGCACCAGATGAAGGGTCATTTGGGAATATCCATATTGGTATTGGAAAGAATTTAAATTTTGGTGGGCATGTCGATTCGCCATTGCATTTAGATATGATTATTAAAACAGTTACCTGTAATATTGATGGGCGAGATATTATGAAAGATGGAGAATTGCTAGTTTAATAAATTTTGAGCAAAAACTCTTGGTGTGCTACTTAGGAATAGGCTAGTTAGAATACCAAGAGTTTCCTTTTGCGAAATATATTTTGTATTTAAAGTAAGCGCTTACAACTAGATGTCTAATCTATAAAGAATGGGGTGGCTGAATGAAAAAGAAAAATAAATTTACAGCTATTATACTAGGTCTTTCATTGATGATATTGTTAGCTGGATGTTCTGCGTCAGCTAATGGAGCGGTAAGTAGTAAACGAATTATTAGTGTTGCAACCGTTCAACCTGAGAACCATGCAATTTATCTTGGTTTAAACGCATTTAAAGAATATGTAGAAGAAGAAATGGGAGATAAATTCGAGATTAAACTGTTTACTAATGGTGTAATTGGTGGAAATTCGGAGGCACTCGAATTGTTACAAATGGGATCACTAGATTTAGTTGCTACGAGTGGAAGTAATTTGGAAGCTTTTGCGAATGAGTATAAGATTTTTGGTTTACCCTATTTATTTAACGATGAAGCTAGCTTTCGTAAAGTGATGAACGATGAAGAATTTACAGATATAATTTATAATTCTACAGCTGACAAAGGAATCCAAGGTGTGGCTTGGTTTTCCAATGGGGTAAATAATTTTTATGCTTCAAAGAAAATTGAAACTCCAGAAGACTTAAAGGGATTAAAGATTCGTGTTCAGTCTAGTGAAGCAAATGTGAAGCTCGTTCAAGGATTTGATGCGGCAGCTGTTGTTATGGCTTATGGGGAAGTGTATACAGCTTTACAGAACCGTGTTATTGACGCTGGTACTAATCCTGAGATGGCTCTAGTTGATATGAAGCATGGGGAGGTTGCAAAATACTATTCTCGCACAGAGCATCAGATTTTTACTGACATGCTTGTTGCAAATACAGACTTTTTAGATTCGCTTTCGACAGAGGAAAGAGAAGTTTTCCAAGATGGATTTAAATTAAGTAGTCAAGTTGCAAATGAAGCATGGGACAAACGGATTACTGAAGTGACAGAAGAAGCAACGGAAATGGGTGTAGAATTCATCACTGTGGATAAAGGATTATTCGAAGAAATGCAAAAACCAGTTAAAGAGGAATTATTAATCTCCAACCCAGATTTGCAACCACTTTATGACAAGATTCAACAAATCCAAAACTAAAGAAGGTGTATTTAATGGAAATAGTAAAGAACATAATGGATAAGATATTATCAGGTGTTTGCGCCGCTTTATTGTCTTTTATGACGCTACTAGCTACTTATCAAGTGATTACACGATATGTATTTAGTAGTCCAAGTACGATATCTGAAGATTTGTTGAGTTATTCCTTTGTTTGGGTATCTTTGCTCGGGACAGCGTTAGTATTTGGTCAAAAAGACCATATGAAATTATCTATATTTTCGGATAAGTTTACAGGGATAAAGCTGTTTGCATTATCTATTTTTACCGAGTTACTCATCATGACTATTGCAATTATTGTCTTTTTATTTGGAGGTACACAGGTTGTTGGAGTAGGCGCTATACAAATATCACCAACGTTAAATATTTCTATGGAATGGATTTATGTTGTGCTTCCAATAAGTGGCGTATTGATAGTTGTCTATAACGTTATTAATATCATCCAATTAATCCAACGATTCACAGAAAGCAAAAAGGAGGGGATACTATGAGTGTAGCTGTAACAGCAGGTTTACTGATTTTCTTTACTATTGTTATTCTATTACTTATCGGTATTCCAATAGGAATTACTCTCATTGTTGCCTCGATACTAGCGATTACACAAGTATTAGGTTTTTCTGCTGCTATTCCCTCATCGGCTTTGAAAATGTTTCAAGGTATTAATATTTTTACTTTATTAGCCATTCCTTTCTTCATACTTGCAGGGAATATTATGAATAAAGGTGGTATAGCCGTTCGACTGATTAACTTAGCAACCGCTATGACTGGTAGAATACCAGGATCACTTGCTCAGACAAATGTAGTTGCAAATATGCTATTTGGATCTGTATCTGGTTCTGGAACAGCAGCCGTATCAGCAATGGGGTCAATAATGGGTCCTATTCAAAAAAAAGAAGGCTATGATGAGAACTTTACAGCTGCTATAAATATAGCAACCGCTCCTACTGGATTATTGATACCACCGAGTACTGCTTTAATCACATATGCTTTGGTAAGTGGAGGCACTTCAGTGGCAGCTCTTTTTCTTGGGGGGCTAATTCCTGGTGTCTTATGGGGAATAAGTTGTATGATCGTAGCATTCTTTTATGCGAAAAAGAAAGGGTATGTTGGTAAAAAGCAAATATCCTTAAATGAATTCCTAAAGGTTGCATTTGAAGCAATTCCAAGTTTATTACTAATCATTATTGTCGTTTTTGGCATTGTTGGAGGAATCTTCACTGCTACAGAAGGCTCTGCAATTGCAGTTGTCTATAGTTTGCTTTTATCTACTATATTTTATAAAACGATTAGCTTAAAAGAATTTTATGCTATTTTGGTAGAAAGTTCGAAGTTGTCTGCTATTATTATGTTTTTAATTGGAGCATCTAATATTATGGCTTGGGTTATGTCGTTTACTGGAATCCCAGATATGATGGCAACCGTTATACTAGGTATTTCAGATAATCCAATTATCATTTTGTTAGCTATAAATATATTATTGTTGTTTGTCGGTACATTTATGGATCTTACACCGGCAATTTTAATTTTCACACCAATACTACTACCTGTGTGTTTAGCATTAGGAATGACCCCCTTACATTTCGGTATCATGCTTACATTTAATCTTTGTATTGGAACTATTACACCACCTGTAGGGAATATTCTTTTTGCTGGTATTAAAGTATCAAACGTAAAATTGGAAAGAGTAATGCCGCATCTGCTCAAATTTTATGTAGCCATTCTTATTGTCCTTTTGCTAGTAACATATATTCCATGGTTTTCAACATTCCTACCATCTTTAGCTGGGGTAAGTTAAAAAAATTGAAGAAATAGATAAAAGAGAGATTGTAGTGGTATAACGACTTCACTCTCTTTTTACATAGTAATGTGAAATTCCTTTGGGATTATAGTGTATAATTGTAATATAGAAAATCTCAAAAATATTTAAAGAAAGGTGGGATTTGATGAAAGAGTATACAATGAACACCATACGTAGGAGTACTTTGTCTCAGCAGGTGCTGGAACAAATTATTTTTATGATAACGAGCGGACAGTTGAAGCCAGGCGATAAACTACCAGCCGAAATGGCATTGATGGAACAACTTGATGTAAGCCGTCCAGTATTACGTGAGGCTCTAGGGTCCTTAGAAACGTTAGAAATTATTACAAGAAGACCCCGGAGTGGTACATTTGTAAATGATAAAGTGGGAAGCAGTCCGTTCAAAGCAATGCTTGCATTGTCTATTAATAATATCCCTGCCGTTATTGAGGCACGTATGACTCTAGAATTGGGACTCGTCACAATTGCAGCTGAAAAAATATCTGATGATCAACTTGAAAAAATAAAAGAAACAATTGACAGAATCCAAGAAAATCCAAATAGTGATTACGGAAAATTAGATAAGGAATTTCATCGGCTTATCGCGCAAAGTGCGAATAATCCTGTAGTTGAAGGGATGATCGATTCCCTTCTTATCACACATGAAAAAACGGATAGCTTGATAACTTACCGTGAGCCGTCCATTACAATCGAGCATCACTTAGCTATATATGAAGCGTTGAAAAAAAGAGATCCTCATGAATCGTTCACTCAGATGTATAAGCATTTAAAATACGTAAGGAAGAAAATATTAGATGACTTTGAAAAAGAAAAATAATATAAATAAAACCCTTATTTAGGATAAAAAAAGATGAATATCAGGTTTTTTTAAGTAACGTATCTTAAAACTAGTAATATTTTAAATCTACAAAAAGAAATAGAATTCTTCGTACTGGAAAAGTATAAGTTTCTTAGGACCAAATATCTTGTTGTAGCCGAAATGTTAAATTGGCTACTTTTTTTATTAAGTGTCCCTGTGTAGCAAACAATTAGGAGATTTTCATTTTCGTCCCTGTGTGAAAAACAATTCAGAATAGTGTTGAAGTTGTGTCTTGCACAGGGACACTTTTTGGGACACTCTCCGGAACCCCGACAAGGAACTCCCTCTTATACCAGTTCTTCCACAGCAATGCCTCTAGATTTTAGTAAATCAGCGTAGAATGGATCTTTTCCTAAGCAGTATATACGATCACAAAAAGAGGTAATTTCGCTCATGTCGTGAGAGGTATAGATTATCATTTTTCCTTCGTTTTTTGCTAAGTTCACCAAATAATTTCCAATCTCTTCTTTAGATTTCATATCGATACCTACAGTTGGCTCATCGAGAAGGATTAAAATGGGGTCATGAATAAGACTGATTGCTAGATTTAGTTTTCTTTTCATTCCACCGGATAATGAATCCACTGGTTCATCCCATTTGTTTAGTTGCATATCAAGGCAGAGCTGTTTGCATTCTTCTAATGATCTTCTTTTCCAGGAAAGCTTTTCAAAAAACAGGAAGTTTTCTGCTACAGTGAATTCCTCCCATAAAGAAATTTCTTGAGGGACATAACCTATAATCTTACGGATGTTTTTAATATCTTTTGAATAAGATTTATCCTCTAATATAATACTGCCATTAGATTGTGGTTGCACAGTAGCTAAAATTTCCAATAGAGTTGATTTACCTGCTCCATTTTCTCCAACTAACCCGACAACTTCACCAGGTTTCACTATAAGGTTTACATCGTTTAATATTTTTTGTTTATGATAGCTTTTTTGTAGGGAATTTACTTGCAACACGCTGACTACCTCCTTTAACTATTGTTATAACAATAATGAATGTTAAAAATGCATAAGCGATGCTACCATGTAACAATGAATAAACCGGACTGAAAGAATCTATCCATGGCCATCTTCTTATAATAGAATCTATTGGGATAAATGCCCCCCCACATATTGTAAGGATAAGGGAGATTGCAATGGAACTAATATAATAGAAGAAACTATTAGTATAGTTTCTAGCAAGTAAAGCAGCTAGCATATTTATTGTGATCCGGAAACCAAGTAGCGCAATGATTAATCGTACATTTGGAGTTGCTAAATCTAGAAAGTGAAGAATAGATAGAGTGACTATATCCATAAAAAATAATAAAACCGTATAGAACAATAAATTCCAGGATATATAGCTATTTAACGACATTTTAGTAAATGTCCATCGCACCCTTATTTGTATACTATTTGCTTTCACTATCCAATCAAAAATAAATAATGTAGCAATGATTTGGAAAAAAGCCCATATTCCCCATACAGATAGAAGGGAGCTACTTTCAATTTCTGTTTCAGTTGGTGTCCATTGGAAGGAAAAGCTTGTCGTAATTAGCTGTTTCTTTTCCTGTTTTTCTTTACTCGTTTTGAAAATTTCTTCTATATTCCATTCTTCACTGGAGCCATACTTTTCATATAACTTTTTAATTTCCGTAGAGGCTTTAGTACGTGTTGCTTCTTCTTGAACATATGAGCTAATCGTTTCTGCAACAGCAAAGTAAGCAAATGACCTATTGGATGAATATGCCTCAATAAGCTGAGAACGACGATTACTTACAATATCTTTCTCGTATCCTTCCTTAATGACAAAAACACTATCGAGCTCATGTTTTTCTAATAGATCATTAGCTTTTTGAAGGTCTAGTCTATTAACTTGTAAATAATCTGTATTCATAATACGTTGAACTAAAGCATCAGAAAGGACAGATTCATCTTCTATTACTAGTCCAATTGGTACCTTTGACTCATCGCCAAATTTATTTACCGCACTGAAAGTCATTACAGTGAAAACAAGAGGTAGTATAAGCCAGGCTAATAAAACTTTCCATTCCTTACGCAGCCTCATCGCTTGTATCGCTAAAATACCTTTCATCATTTCCACCTATCCTTCCACTGTGTAGAGATCCACAACAGTATCAGTCCCACGAACGATTGAATTCCTAGTAGGGTAAAGTCTGCGTAGTTTCGTCCAACTAACACAATATCTACAATCCATCGGAAGACTTCAAAAGAAAAGAAAAATGGAAGTATATTTTTCAACAATAAAGGAAAATAAATAGTAGGAATGAATGCTCCACTTGAAACAATCAACATTAATATCAGGAAAAATTGAAGGAGTAATCCTACTCTTTTAGATGAAATCCATAGATCAACTAACGATAAACTAACTAATAAAAGCCATCCATACAATAAAATAAACAGAAATAGACGGAAATAATCTAATATAAATAACTCGACCGCAAAGTATTTAACAATCGGTATTAAAGTAACAGTAGCAAATAACATGCTTACTAAGAGTGCAACAATTATTTGCGAAACATTCGTATGCCAGTATGTTACTCCAAGTAACTTCCAACGTATTCTCAAGGCGACATGTGTCTCTTTTCTTAACAATGAATAGCTTCCGAATAGCCATATACTAAATGCAATAAACCAACCAGCTACTACATAATAATTCGTAGGGGAAGTTGTTGTTATATTGGTGATTACTTCTTCGTCTAATATTTGCCCGCTTCCTAATGTATATAAAGTAAATTCAATAAATGTTTCAAAGATAAGTCCTTCTAATTCTTCTTCTGGAATATACGCATTACTTGCATAATCATAGACCGTTAGAATATTAGCCTGAGCAGAGGAAATGTAACGTGTCATACTCTCTGCTAATTCTTTTACAATGAAGCTATCTACTGTTCGAGAAGGATTTCCTACAATCGTTAGGGAGACAGACTTTCCTTTATACAGCTTTTTAGTAAACTCCTTAGGGAATAGTATGTATGTACTTATTTCATTGTTCTCTATTTTATAATCTGCAGTCTCTTTTGACATAGAGATTATTTCAATGGCTTCTTCTTTATCTAAAGAAAGGGTCATGAATTCCAGTAACATTTTCGTTTCTTCAGTTTGGTCTTCATCCACAAAAGCAATGGAAATAGTTTCTTTAGCCGACGGTACAAAAAGGGAGGCAACGATTCCAAGCGTTGAAACTAGCAGAAAAATAGGGAAAAGAAAAAGCAGAAGAAGTGATTTCCACTTCTTCTGAATACTTTTTCCATATTGAGTCGTAAAGAAGGCAATCTTTTTCAAATCGATCAAGATGCATCCACTCATTTCTTTTAATTAGGTATTATTAATATAATTCCTGTTCGAGTTGTTCTGTTATGTTCATTCCCCAGCGTTCCAATTCAGGGTAAATATCTTCCATCATTAATTGTTGTAGTGATTCGGCATCCATTGTTCCGATATTCACCATTTTCTCTGAATCTGATGGAACATTCACTTTTTTAATAATCTTACTTTCTTCGCTAATATTTATAATAGCGCTTGAATTGCTATCTAACTCAATCGAGAATTCATGCTTTGCTTGCATAGAGTCTTTTTTATAGCTTGAATTTCCACTCCATAAAAACTCCATTGGTTGGTAATCATCCTCTAGTGCAAATTTACGTTCGAATGTTCTATCATCACCTGATACTTTTTCTTCACCGTTATAGACTAGACCAACTTTGTTATCATCTAAGAAGGAGATTTCATCCTTATAAGTGCCATCTTTGGTAGCGGTAAGGTCTCCTGTAAAGTGTAGTGGCTCATCATCCATACTAATTGTATAATTCCAATTTTGTGCTGAGTCTTCTAGTAATTGTGTGCCAGCAATTTCTAATTTACCTAGGTCTGCTATTTCTATATTAATATCCCTTTTAACGATTAAATCTGCATCTTGCCAAATAGTAGATTTTATACCATCAGGTAGGTCAATTTCATCTACTGAGCTAATTAGATCTTCCATTACTTCATCAAATTCAAATGTTTCGTTTGGCATACCGGTAGCAGTAAACTGTTCAAACGAACTCTCCAAGTAATCCTCAACCATTTTTTTGAATTTTGTATCTTTTTGTGCTTTTTTAAGTACATCTGTTAAAATCTTCTTCACTTCAGCTTCTGAAAGCGCCATAGATACTTTTTCTGCTTTAATCGATTTCCCATTTACATCAATTTTTTCTTTTGATGTTGTAAATGATTCCTCCGGTAATGATTCATATAGATACATCATGTATTCTTCTTTTAGATATTCGATATTCTCCTCGGATAAAACGTTATCTTTACCTAAGAAATTTTCTAGACCAAGTTTTTCACTACCTACATAACTTGGATCTATAGCGCGCATTAAGTTTCCATAATCTTTATCCTTCAATTGAAGTAATTGATCATAAAAAGGAAGCCCTAAAATAATTTCTTCCGTTGTAATATAGCCTTTAATAGGGTCAACATCCACGCCGAGAATCGTTGCATTGATCTCAGCTTCTACCTCTTTCTTATTTGGATCACTTGCAATTCGCATTGCAATATTAGAGTTATTTACCACTTGTTCTATTTCAGGATTAGTATCATCTTGATATTCACCCGATAAATCATATGTGCTATCGATAACTTTAGTTGTACCGTATTTTGCCCATTCGGTCTCATTTTCATAGCGTGTTTCGACAAGTTCTTGGATATGTTGAATTGTCTTAACCTCCGAATAGAAATATTGCTCTTTAGGTGTTTTGCTCACTAGGAAAAAAGCAGATGCTCCTCCAGCCAACACAAAAAAAGAAATAATTGCGATAATCCATATACTTTTCTTCATTTAAAACCTTCCTTTCAATTCCACATATGGTAGCAAATAACTGCTTTTCATTATTTTACATCATATGTATCTGATAATAATTATAGCAGATAAATATATTTGAGGGACTTTTATCTATAAAAAAATCAAAAAAATTGGGAATTCCTATTTTTTTCGACAAAAAAGTGGTATGTTTCTGTCCCTGTGTAGCAAACAATTCTAGTCTACGCATACTTGGGTAAAAAAGTGCAGAAGATCTTTTACTATCTAAGAGATAAGGTTGCCACTCTCATGTTCAAACTCAAACATGCATATAATACGAAAAGCAACAAAGGAGAAAAAAATTGATTCGTAGACTACTAGAAGAAGAAGGAATATTGCTAGATGTTATAGCGAAGGACTGGCAAGTTGCTATACGTATTTGCGGAGAAATACTTGTAAAAACGGGAAAAGTAGAAGTCACATATGTAGATGCAATGATCAGTAATATTCAAGAACTTGGGCCATATATCTTAATAGCACCTGGTGTTGCCATGCCTCATGCTCGTCCGGAAGATGGGGTTATCCAAGAAGGAATTAGTATTGTTGTTTTAAAAGAAGAGGTTGCTTTTGCACCCGGTAGAGAGTTTAAGGTATTAATCGGCTTGGCCGCTTTAAATAGTGAATCACATATTTACATTTTACAAAAAATAGCGGAGGTGATTTCCGAAGCGGATACGCTGGAAAGATTAAAAAATGCAACAGAGAATGACGAAATTCTACAGCTATTTAATGACAAAGAGGAGCATTAGCCATGAAAATACTAGCAGTATGCGGAATGGGTTTTGGATCTAGCATGATGTTAAAAATGACAATCGAAAAAATTTTAAAGGAAAAAGGCATTACAGCAGATGTAGAAACTGCAGATTTTACTACTGCTTCTAGTATTTACGCAGATTTTATCTTCACTAATGAAGAATTTGCTAAACAATTGGAGGGCGGAAAAGTAAAGGTTGTTAGTGTGAAAAATATTGCGGATGCAAATGAAATAAGAGGTGCATTGGAGTCGGTATTAAACACATAAGGGGGATCGAGTATGGCTTTTTTTGAATTCTTAATGAATGAAATTTTAAGCATTCCTGCTGTGTTAGTTGGTTTAATAGTATTTGTCGGACTCGTTGCTCAGCGTGCTGCTACTACAAAAGTAATGTCAGGTACGCTTAAAAGTATTATAGGTTTTCTTATTTTAGGCGCAGGTGCTGGAGTGATTGTGGGTTCTTTAGATTCTTTAGGCGGAATTATTGAAGAGGCCTTTAATATTCAAGGTGTGATTCCGAATAATGAAGCGGTTGTCGCTATTGCACAACAAATGTTTGGGACGGAAACAGCACTTATTATGGGATTTGGATTCGTTGCGAATATTTTATTTGCACGCTTTACGCCTTGGAAATATATATTTTTAACTGGGCATCATACATTTTTTATGGCTGCTTTATTATCTGCGGTTTTAGGAACATCTGGCATGGAAGGAGCTACTTTAGTTTTTGTCGGCTCCATATTACTTGGCTTTTTCATGGTTTTAATGCCAGCGCTCGGTCAACCATTTATGAGACAGGTAACTGGGAATGACGATATTGCGATTGGTCACTTTGGAACGTTTGGTTATATTTCTGCTGGTTTAATAGGGAAATGGTTTGGCAATAAAGCGAAGTCCACAGAGGATATTAAAATCTCTGAGAAATGGGCATTTCTGAAGGATTCATTAATATCTACTGCTTTAACAATGGTAGCTATCTTCATTATAATAGCTATTTTAGCAGGTTCAGATGTTGTATCTAGTTTCTCCGGAGATCAAAATTTTATTATGTTTAGTATCATGCAAGGTATTACATTTGCTGCTGGTTTGAGTATTATTTTACTCGGTGTACGTATGATTCTAAATGAAATCGTGCCAGCTTTTAAAGGGATTGCAGATAAACTTGTCCCTGGTGCAAAACCTGCACTAGATATACCAATTGTCTTCCCATTTGCTCCTACTGCTGTAATGATTGGTTTCCTTTTTAGTTTTGCAGGTGGTCTTATAAGTATGGCGCTGTTAGGTGTATTATCATTGCCTCTGATCATCCCAGGTCTTGTTCCTCACTTCTTTACAGGAGCGGGTGCCGGAGTATTTGGTAATGCAACTGGAGGTCGAATTGGTGCTGCTGCGGGTGGTTTTGTAAATGGTGTTTTGATCAGCTTCTTGCCAGCATTTTTATTACCAGTTTTGGGAGAGCTCGGCTTTGCTAACACAACATTTGGTGATTCGGACTTTGGTGTAATCGGGATTATTATTGGATTCATTACAAGTCTATTTAGTTAAAAGTTACTAGGTGACCTTCTGAGGGAAGGGAGAATTGCTAATTTTGGCATGCATTAACTTGCAGGTTGATGTTGCTGCTTCTTGTTACAATATCGCCAATAACTAGTACATCCTATGCGTCGTAATACTTCCAGATCAAGATATGGCACTATGCAACAAGTTTAATTATGAGATAACTGCTCGCCTAGAACCTAGACGGAAATCTCCACGCGACTTGCCTAATATAGGAGACTTGCTTCCTGGGAGGCTTAGATTATCAGAATGTTAATAACTCAGGCATTGCCGCACGATACGGCGTTATTTGCCTGAGTTCATTTTTTAAGTCAGCGGTGGATGAATTATCCTAAGCTGATTGAAGTTTTATTTTATGAGGAGAGGTACTTATTGATATCGATTGAACAATTAAAGCTTACAGCTACAGTGCTCAGAAAAAGGATTTTATCCACTGCTTATTATAAAAAACAGGGACATGTTGGTGGTTCGCTATCATGTGCGGATATATTAGTTAGTCTATTTTTCCATCAATTATCTATAGATCCTTCTTGTCCAAAATGGGAGGATAGGGATCGTTTTGTTCTTTCAAAAGGTCATACGGCTTTGGGACTCTATGCTACGCTTGCATTGAGAGGATACATTTCCGAAGAAGAATTGAAAACTTTTGATCAGTACGAGTCACGACTACAGGCACATCCGGATATGACCAAACTAGATGCGTTGGATATGTCTACAGGCTCTTTGGGACAAGGTTTATCAGCGGCGGTTGGTATGGCTATTGGTGCGAAGAGGCTGAAAAAGGATTTCTTTGTATATTGTTTGATTGGAGATGGGGAATCACAGGAGGGCCAAATTTGGGAAGCGGCAAATATCGCGGAAAAATATAAGTTAGATAATCTGATTGTTATTATGGATCAAAACGGACTGCAGCAATATGGGTGGAAAAATGGTAAGGAAAGAATGGACCCAGAGCGTTATGGAAAAAGAAAGTTTGATGGCTTTGGCTTTGAAACATGGGAAGTAGACGGACATAGCATGGAGGATTTAATAGCAGTGCTGACTGAAGTGAAGGGTAGCGTGAATGGTCTTCCTAAAGCGATTATTGCAAACACAACAAAAGGTAAAGGTGTTCGTTTTATGGAAAATAATTATGTCTGGCATTCAAAAGCCCCTAATGATGAGGAATATCAAATGGCTTTAACTGAACTAGAGGGGGAAGATTAAAGCAGATGTCGATAAATGTACGTGACCAATTTGGAAAGCAATTGGCGAAACTTGCAAAAGAAGATTCTAGAGTCCTTGCTTTAGATGGGGATCTTGGAAACTCGACTCGTCTAGATTCTATAGAGAAAGAAACAGTAGATTCCTTTTTACAAATGGGGATTGCAGAACAAAATATGGTAGGTGTGGCAGCTGGTCTAGCCTCAGTAGGATTTCAGCCGTGGGTGTGTAGCTTTGCCACTTTCTTAACGAAAAGAGCATTAGACCAAATTGTAGTCAGTGTTGCCCAGACTAATTTTGATGTAAAGCTAGTTGGCAGTTATAGCGGATTGTTGACGAGCAACACTGGTAAAACACATCACTCTCTAGATGATATAGCCATTATGACAACAATTCCAAATATGACTGTAATTGCCCCGAGCGACCCCGGTGAAACGGTCTCCGCTATGAAAGCTATGCATAAAACGGCTGGACCTATGTATTTAAGGCTAACTAGAGATGAAACGATTCCTTCATTTCTACCTAATTCTGATTTTGAAATTGGAAAAGGTAAAACACTAGCAGAAGGAACAGACATCTTATTAGTCACTACCGGGAGCACGACCTTCCGTGTTAACGAGGTTATCAAACAAATGGAAGGTGTTTCAATTGCCCATCTACACTTTCCAACGCTAAAACCCTTCGATAAAGAACTGTTAATAGACGCTGCTAGAAAAGTTCCACTAGTAGTAACAGTGGAAGAACATTATATACGTGGTGGACTAGGAAGCATTGTTTCGGAAATTTTATCTGAAGAATTACCTAAGAAAGTTGTTAGAATAGGGGTTCCAGACAGGTTTTTGGGGTGCGGGACGGATGAAGAGTTGCTGGAGTCAAATGGACTTTCAGTGGAAGAAATTAGAAAGTCTTTGACTGCCCTGTGTAGCAAACAATTCTGATAATTAACTACAATTAATACTCTCTCCTGTCTCTGAGCAGGAGGGGGTATTTTTGATGTCCCTGTGCAGCGTAATATTCAGAAAACTATAGACAATTATATTACCTTTCATTACACTTGTATGAAGACACCCAATCTCACTCCCTCGAAGATTACCTTCCCTAAAACAATAACATATCAAGTCATAACTTTATAAATCTAAGAAAAGCGAGGTATAAAATTGACAAGAAAAAGAAATTTGAACCCGGATTCGTATTATCATGTCATCATGCGCGGAAACAATCGACTACCTATTTTTGGTTCACACCGAGATATGTTAGAACTCATGAGAATCTTCGAATATGCCCACGATCAATATCCCTTTCATCTGCTAGCCTACTGTTTCATGACCAACCATTATCATTTGTTGATGAAGACAGAAAGTGAATCTTTAAGTAAAATCATGGCACACATCAACCGAAGATATACTTCATCCTATTCCAAAAGATATAATCATGTCGGACGAATTTATCAAAGTAGATATTTTGCAAAAGAAGTGAAATCGTATTCAGGGTTATTAGCTGTTAGTATATATATACACCGCAACCCTATAAATACCAAACAACCATTAGTCAATCGCCTTGAGTGGTACCCATATAGCTCTTACCCCTTTTACTTTGAAGAAAGTAAAGAAGCTCCAAAGTTTCTTAAACGTGATGTTTTAAAGGAGTATCTTCCACACCCCCTAAAGAAAACAAATGCTGAGTATTGTGAGTTTTGTAAAAAGACCCCTGTGCATCAAACAATTCTACACAATTCAGGTGGCACGTTAAGTACTTAATTGTCGAGAAATGTCAGAATAGTTTCTTACACAGGGACATACTAAGAAAAAAGTTCTTTTAGTCAAACGAAACAATTATAATATTAGTAGAATAGATTTCAAAGAAAGTTGGCGGAAAAAATGGCATCGATTGATCAAGAACTTTATGATTACATTCTTGAAAACTCAGGTAATATTACGAGTAAATGGTTTATCGCAAAAAGTGATTTTGATGGCTCTTTTTATTCTAATAATCCAAATCCAGAAATAGATCAAGTATTGTTGGAACAGCATGCTTTGACTATTAGGACTGTTGCCTATGCTTTTTTGGAGGAAGAGAATGGCTTTCAGGAGCAGCTTCTATTATGGGCAGAGACAGTAGCGAAAAGTAGAATTGAACATAATACTCCTATTCATGACGTCATACAGGCTCTAAATAAAACTCGTGAAACGATATGGTTATATGTGGAGCACTTTGCAAATGATCACTTAGATGAAGTAAACAATACCCACATACTAAAATGGAGTCGCTTATTTAATACAGCATTTGATCAGCTTATTCATAGCTTTTCTTCAAGGTATTATGAACTATCTAACAATAGATTAAATGCTCAACAAGATTTGATAAATGAATTAAGTATTCCAATTATCCCAATCTTGGATGGTGTTGGAGTATTGCCTGTTATCGGTGAGATTGATACAACTAGGGCGAGATCTTTATTGGAGGATGTGCCCTATAAATGCGTAGAAGTTGGTATAAATAAGCTTTTCATAGATATTTCTTCTGTCACGTTTATGGACACAATGGTAGCAAATGAAATGTTTCACTTAATAGATGTACTTCAATTGCTTGGCATCAAAACTTCTCTATCTGGTATTCGACCTGAAGTGGCACAGGCTTCCATCCAGTTAGGAGTGGATTTTGGCAATATTTCTACTTTTAGTTCTTTAAAGCAAGCACTGTTGAGGACTGGAGTTTATGTCCAAAGTTAAGATAGTATATAAAAATGTAGCGTGAAAACAGGGTTGACGGGACTGGAAAGAATGATTAATACGGCTGATTTCCGTTACAGGCGGAGGCTTTCCGAGGGGTGAGCGATGAACCTTCACCGTTGCTCCGCGTTCGTTGTGAAGGTTCATTTGACTCACTGATCCCTTCGGAGTCGCCGCCTTCCACTGCAATCAATATAACGTGTACTCAAAGTTAATATAGTAATAAAACCGTCTGTTGATTAAGGGATCTGTAATGAAGGATGAAAAGTTGATATTCTTTTACACTAGAGGAAATAAAGAAAAATAGATAGTGTTCACTATAGCGATCGAAATTGTATCTTCGGGCGCTTCTATTTGATTAGAAAAGCATCTTTTCTCCAGTTATCCAGAAACGTACTTTCCTGTTTATAAGAGTTATAGAAGGACGATAACGTTAGATTGATAATAAGATAACGAAACGACTGTCTAAACTCTTCGTAAACGATTCTTAGCAAAAAATTGTGAGTTTTACAATACTAATTCAACTATAGTTTTAAAAGTAGGTTTATAGTTGTAATGATTTTTCATACACCCTATATATTAGAAGTATAAACTACTAAAATGCGTATTTTGATCAGGTTCAAAAGTTGCGCATTTTTTTAGTTTACTAATACTATTTATCAATTTTTCTTAATTTTTAGAAATTTCGATATTCGTATTAGTTTACTTGTGATAAGTTGGTAGTGTCACACTTTATTGGTAAGTGTGAAATTAAAGACAAAGGGGAAATGAGATTTGAAGAAGTTTAAGTTTATGAAGTTCTTTAGTAGTATTCTAGCTTTGATGATGGTACTTTCTTTATTGGTTCCATTCTCGCAAGCAAGTGCTGAAGAAACGAAACCGTTCAAGCAGAATACTCAAAGCGAAAGTACGATTCAACTGAAGGCGGCTATTGCTGAGCAATTGAGCTTGTCTAAAGATGGTCCAACCCTTCACGAAAGTTTACAAAATGTATCGGGCAATCAAGATGTTGCAGTAATAGTACATTTATCCGAAAAACCAGTGGCACTAGAACAAGGGATAAGCCAGGTTAAAGGCAATAAATTCTCTAATGCTCGAGCAAATCAGGTTCGTGGCAATGTAAAAGCGCAACAAACAAAAGTAAAAAAAGAGCTAACTGCTAAAAAGGTTCAGATTAAGCAAGGATACACGTTTGATACTGTATTAAACGGATTTGCTGCAACTGTAAAAGCAGATGATATTCCTAAACTACTTACGGTTGAAGGGATTACATTAATCGAACCAGATACTACTGTTCATGCTTCAGAAATTAATACCACGAAATCATCAGAACTTAAAAAAGATGAAACATTAGAAGCTCAAATGAATACAAGTATATCATTCCTAGGTATTGAACAACTTTGGGCCGAAGGAATTGAAGGTCAAGGAATTAAAGTAGCGGTTCTGGATACCGGTATCGATGCTGATCACCCTGAATTTGCTGGAATATATAAAGGCGGGAAGAATTTCATACCGAACTCATCCACTTATACGAGAACTCGAGCAGATGATGATGCATCAGAAACCTCTCCTGTAGAACGTCCAGCGGGAACACCAGAATTTAATGCAAACGGTAGTGCTTTCTATACATCTCATGGCACGCATGTGGCGGGGACAATCGCAGCAATCGGGGCGAATGAATACGGTATTAAAGGAATTGCACCTAAAGTGGACCTATACGCTTACCGTGTACTTGGCGCATATGGAAGTGGTTCTACTTCTGGTATCGTCAAAGCAATTGAAACAGCTGTATTAGAAGAAATGGATGTTATCAATCTATCACTTGGTGGTGGAGCTAACTCTGAAACGGATGCAGGTTCATTTGCTATTAACAATGCAATGATTGCTGGAACAATTGGGGTAGTTGCAACTGGTAACTCGGGTCCTAATCGTGGAACAATGGGTACCCCTGCTACAGCTCGTTTAGGGATTGCTGTTGGTAATACTACAAATCCCGAAACAATGTATAACGGGGAAGTTAACGTTACAGTTGGTGGATACAACTTAACAAAACAACTAGGGTTGATGGGTACAACTTTTGGACAAGATTTAGCTACACAACTTCAAGGTGAGTTTGACTTAGTTGCCGTACCTGGAAATGGAGAAGTAGCAGATTTTGAAGGAATTGATGTAGAAGGAAAAGTTGCTTTGATCTCCCGTGGTAGTATCGCATTTGTCGATAAAATTGCAAATGCAAAGGCTAATGGGGCAGTGGCTACTATTATTCATAACTTTGCTGGTGGTTCAAATGCACCGAATGCATCAGGCACTTTCCTTGGTGATTCATTTGCTTTCCTTCCGACTTTTGATATGTCTCAAACTGACGGAGAAGCAATTCGTGCAGCATTGGCAGAGGGAACAGGAAAGGTTAGTTTTGGTAATTTTGCTTCCACGAAAACACTTGGAGACGATGTGAATGATTCTAGTTCACGAGGACCATCTACTCCAAACTTTGATATTAAACCAGATGTAAGTGCACCTGGTACAAATATAATGTCTACCATTCCTATGTACAAAGCAGATTTCCCTGAAGTTGTTTACGATGAAGCGTTTGATCGTAAAACAGGAACTTCGATGGCTACACCGCATATTGCAGGTATTGTAGCACTTGTGAAACAAGCTAATCCATCTTGGAATGCATTTGATGTGAAAGTAGCACTTTCAAATACGGCAAAAATACTGAACACTGCAAAATATGATGTATTCTCACAAGGTGCTGGTCGTGTAAACGCATATGCAGCAGCACATCCAGAAATTCTTGCTTATGCATTAGATACTGCTGTATTAGATGCTAATGGTGCTATTGTGGATAATTTGAAAGGAACAGTTACTTTCGGTCCACAATCACTGGAAGAAAATCTTGAAGTAACAAAACAAATTAAAGTAAAAGATATTAAAGGTAATGGTGGCGAATATAATGTTACAGTTGATGTCACAAAATCATTCGGTGATGCACAGGTAACGGTTGACCAGCCTACATTCAATTTAGCTGGTGAGCAAGTTTTAAATGTAACTTTAACAGCTTCAGCAACAACTACAACACCTGGGGATGAAATACTTGGCTACATTCACGTTCAAGGTGAAGGTTCTAAAATTTCATTGCCATTTGCTGCAGATTTTGGTGGAGCTGAAGCGACGGAACTGAGAGATTACAAGATTACAGAAACAGATTTGTCATTTAATGGCGATGGTGTGAAAGATTCTGCTGTTCTATCATTCACATTAACTGGGGACGTAACTACTAACTATATCGAGCTTTGGGATATTATGAATCCAGAGGGTGGAGAATATGGAGACGGTTATATTGGTTATTTGCACGCAGGTTCGGCACTTGGTGCTGGGTCCTATAACCTGAATATTGCAGGGCAGTATAAACCTTGGAGCAGTGAACCAGCTACAACTATTCCAGATGGTTTATACACAATTGACTTCACTGGTGTAGCTGCATCAGGAACCGTCCAAGATTATGTTGGACCAATTGTCGTGAAAACTACTAAACCAGAAATTACTGGAGCAGTTGCAGAAGGTGTTGCGACTGGTCAAGTTACAGACAAGTATATCGAATACAATGAAGAATTATATTTATATGGCCTAGACTATAATTTAAATGAAAAGTTAAATGCTTCATATATTGCTACAGTCAACGGTGAAGCATCGGCAGCAGTTGAGTTTGATTTGAACCAAGACGGTAGCTTCTCATTCCCAGTTACAGCTGAAACAGAAGCTGTAAAAGTAGTTATTAAAGACGCAGCAGGAAATGTTGGCGAATCATTAATTTACGAAAAAGAAGCTCAAGAAGTAACACTTTCTGTTGATCCAACTGAGCTAGTGTTAACATCTGGCAAAACAGCACAACTTACGGTAACAGAAACTTCAAAACCTGTAGAAGGTGATGCTACTCAGGAAGATGTAACTTCAGAAGCTACTTATGTTGTCACAGACGACAGCATCGCAACAGTAACAAATGGATTAGTTACTGCAGTGGGAGAAGGCACGACTACAATTACTGTGTCATATGGTGAAAATGATGTAACTGTAAATGTAACGGTAAAATCGCAGGATCCAGAAGTAACACTTTCTGTTAACCCAACAGAACTAGCTGTTATAAAAGGTGAAACTTCTCAACTAGCGGTTACAGAAACGTCAACACTTGCTAATGGTGATGCATCAGAGAAAGATGTAACTTCAGAAGCTAAATATGTTGTAGCAGACGAAAGCATCGCAACAGTAACAAATGGATTAGTCACTGCGAAAGCAGAAGGATCGACGACGATCACTATTTCATATGGTGGAAATGAGGTAACCGTAAAAGTTACGGTTAAAGCACCTGATGTTGTCAATCCAATAGTAACACTAACTATTGACCAAAATCAGGTCGAAACAAGACCTGGTAAAGAAGTTAAAGTTACCATTAAAGAAGTAACTACTGTTGATAACAAATCGACAGAAAAGGACGTTACAAAACTAGCATCTTACAATGTTGATAAAAATAATGTAGCATCTGTAAAATCTGGCGTCGTGAAAGGTAAAGGACCTGGCCAAACAACTGTTACTGTAACATATGGTGAGCATACGCTGACTTTTGACGTAACTGTTGTAAAACCTGGGAAAGGGAATAAATAGTGTCCCTGAGTAGGGAACATTTCTGAAAATAGACTACAATTAACCATTCGATTCGATAGAAATATCGAATCGAATGGTTTTATATTTGTTTACATAGAGAAATAGAAGCAGCAGATACACCAAAATGGGCTACTTCTAATAGTAGTTTTCAATTATTTTTCCACCCCACCTGTCTTGGGTGAAATAAATAATTGCATATAGTTAATTGGATTATAGGCATTGGAGTATGGTTTCGTGAAAGAGGAATTCTTTTCATAAAGTTAATCCATTTCAATGAAGACTAGAGTGTTAAAGCACACTGTGAGATGAAAGAAGAGACATTTATAAACTCGTTTATTCCAAAGGCATGAGAAACTTGTGTTGGCAATTATGAAATTAAAGATTTTCCCTTTGTAGATTTTTTAACGACTAGGAACTATGCTCTGCTTTTTCAATAATTCGGCAAATTGATTTGCAGGCAACGGTTTAGAATATAGATATCCTTGTACAGTGTTGCAATTATAGTCTTGTAATACCTGCAATTGCTCCATAGTTTCAACTCCTTCTGCGATTACATCCATTTTTAAATGGTTCGATAATTGAATGATCATATGTACAATAAAGTTTGCATCCTCTTGTTTTGAAAGACTTAAATCCTGTATAAACGAACGATCAATTTTTAATATATCGATTTTCCCATTAAAATGATGCAGATGGGATAAAGAAGAATAACCAGTTCCGAAATCGTCGAGTGCTATTTTGATTCCTATATTTTTTAACTCATCTAATAGAGAGAAAACCGTTTCTTCGTTTTTTAAAATAGAAGTTTCTGTAATTTCAATTTCTAAATATTGAGATTCAAGCTGAGTTTCTTTCAGGGTTTCCTGAATACTGATGACTAAATCTTTCTCCATAAATCGGGATGCCGATAAGTTGATAGAAACCGGAATAGCAGGTAACATAGCATCCTGCCACGCTTTGTTTTGTGCACAAGCGCTTTTTTTTACCCATCTGCCAATTGTATTAATAAAACCCGTTTTTTCTGCTAATGGAATAAAATCCTTAGGAAGGATTAACCCTAATTTTGGGTGATTCCATCTGATCAGTGCCTCTGCTCCAATTATTAAACCCTTCTTTGTGTCTACTTTAGGTTGATAATACAATTCAAATTGGTTTTTATCTATTGCATATATAAGGTCCAAATCCAGTGCAGTCTGAGAGGATGCAAATGCTTTATTGCAATCAGTTCCTTCAATGTCATTAAGATCTGAAATGATATTTTTTTGATGATTATTTTTAGTATCTGCGCTATTCTTATGTAATGAAGAGTATATATCAAGATTTGCTGTAGGCTGCATTGGTTAGTCTCCTTATATAATGGTTTTGATAAGAGAAGTCCAATAAAACTATATATGGAAAATAATTTTATTGGACTTTTATTGGATTAATTAATGAAAGGTAAATCGAAGGTAGTAATAGGTTGCTTAATTGATTTAGCAACTTCACTGCTTCCGTTTGGATATAGAGCTACTGCTAATACAATTAATAAGATAATTGATAATTTTTTCATGTTTTTACCGTCCTTTTCTATAATATGGGGTGATATTTTGGAAATGAAATATTTAGGCTTAGAAATAAGTAAACTTAGAGCTGAAATGGGGATGTCCCAAAAAGAGCTCGCAAAAGATATTTGTACACAATCGACGATTAGTCGCATTGAAGCTGGGGAAGTATATCCAGCAATAGATACTTTATTGAAGATAGCTTTAAAACTCCAAGTCCCAGTAGAGTATTTTATTGAAATGCTGTTTCATAAAAATGTTCTGGAAAGTGAGGGATTAATAAGTGAGATTGAGTACCACTTAAAAGAACATAACTATAAAAGAGTAATTTCAATAATTAATAGTAATGAGATAGATAACGACAACATCTGGTTAAACTTATACCTCGACTATATTTTAAGTACCGCAAAGTACTATTTGAAAATGATTTCACCAGAAAAGTGTATAGAAAATTTAAAAGCTATTTTAAATTACTCAAATCCAACTACAATTCAATTTAGATTTTTGCAAATTAAAGTTAATAATACTATCGCCAATGTTTATGGTGAAAATGGTGAAAGTCAAAAATGTCTATATCATTTTAATAAAATATTAAAAGAGCATATTCACAAAAATTATAGTGATTATAAAATAAATAGAACTCTAATAACTGTTTTATTTAATAAATGTAAAATCTTATATGACATTAAAGACTATGATGCTGCACTTGAAGCTGCAAACCAAGGAATTCAAAAATCTAAGGAAAGTTCTTTTATGTTCTTAAATGGCCAGTTCTTGTATTACAAAGGCCAATGCTTAGAAAAGAAAGCTGCTCCTATAGCTGAAATCAAAGAAGTGTATCAACAAGCTCTGTTTTTCTTCGAATTTCAAGAATTACCTTTTTATATTCAAGCGATTAATCAAAATAAAAAACAATTTTTACAGTAGACTGGGAGTCTTGTTTCAATTTTCATAGAGTTTCTATTGATAGAATAAATCCAATTCTATAATTAAGAAATATACTCAATCATTACTTATTGTTTATTTTAATAAAGAGTACTTATTGCTTAATTATTTGATGTATTAAATACTTTTTGCATTTCTAATATACTAGATTTATTGAAAGAAATATGTAGGATATGCATAAATGGATATTTTCTTAAGAGGTCGAAAACTATTTTCGACCTCTATTTTTTATATTATGGTTTTTTGGATTGCAGTAGAAGTGTCATAATGTGATATACAATGGAAATACTAATACCTATCGAAGGAGGAATGCTTGATGAAGGTGCGAATTGAGTGGGTTTACAAAACGCCGAGAGGAGCGGAGATGGATTTCTTTTCAGAGGAAGTACCTGCTGCTCAAGCGCTATTGTTTGTGGAAGATATAGAGCGTACTGGGAGATTAAAGACGGTGACCTTTGTTGACCGTTTCGATAGTTCATGGACAGTAAAGGAATTGAAGGGGTATTTGATGGGTATTGAAACGGAGCCGCATAATGTGGTAGTGTATTTCGATGGCGGATATGATCGCGAAACGAAAAGTTCTGGGCTTGGCTGTGTTATTTATTATGAGCAGAATGGAAAGGCATATCGATTAAGACGAAATGCTGCCGCGACAGGTTTGGAGTCGAATAATGAAGCAGAATATGCAGCAATGCATTTAGGTTTACAGGAATTGAATTTACTAGGCGTTCATCATTTGCCTGTTCGATTTATAGGTGATTCACAGGTAGTGATCAATCATTTGAACGGCGAATGGCCTGTAATCGAGAGGGATTTAACTGGGTGGGCCGACCGAATTGAAGCCAAATTAAAAGATTTCGGTATTCAGGCTGAGTATGAGCTTGTGCCGAGAAAGATTAATGGAGAAGCAGATCGCTTAGCGACACAGGCTTTGAATGGTATTGAGATTAAGGCTGTAATTGAGTTGGTAGAGGATTAGGTTTACTTTTTTATTTATTTAATTTCCTACCTACATATTGAAAACACCATTGCCTGTGGGGGCAATGGTGTTTTTACTTTGCTCTATATTCATAATTTCTATAAATGTGCTGCATTTTCTTGTTTTGCTGGTGAATCGTTGTTGTCTTCCGGTAAAGATTCTACTTTTTTAGCTAATTTTTTCTGTTGAGATTTCGGGAAAGCTTGTTTTGCTTCTGCCTTTGAGTTAGCATCTTGTACATTTTCATTATAATATTGAACGCTTGTCATGGCACCCTCTTCAACCATACGATTGTCATCTGGATCATTCGGATCTGAGAAGCCCGTCTTTGTCATTTGACTTGGTTTTGTGTTTTTAGCAGATACCATAGAGTCAATCTTCGTTTTAGAATTTTTTACTGCAGTTTTTAATTGTGCTTTATTGTTTTTACTTGTGAAATATACTGCTGCAAGTGCTGTAGCTGCTCCTATTAACATAGATCTTTTATTTCCGTTTGCCATAATCATCACTCCCTTTCTCTATATATACCCATTTCTTTTCAAGCTCAATCCTTTTTTATCTGTACTTTTTTTGATTGTTTTAACAGTACATATGCCCGATAACTTTCTTACTAAAAATAGGATAAAATAATAGTCGACTTACAAGAAGAAGGAGAAAAAAGCATGACAGGAAACACACACATCATTGGCGGTCTTGCAGCAAGTCTTGCTTTTGCTCAAGTTTCAAACTACGAGCCCGTCCTATTAGTCGGCGCTGGCGTGGTAGGAGCAATTATACCTGATATTTGCCATGGAGGCAGTAAAATTGGTCGTAAATTTAAGGTGCTATCAAACTTGATCAATACCATCTTCGGACACCGTTCTTTCACGCATAGTTTACTGTTTTTAGTATTAATGGCCGTCCTTTTGAATACTTTTATTGATAATGATTCAATCATCCTAGGAATTTTAATTGGTATGGCGAGTCACTACATATTAGATATGGCGACGAAAAACGGTATCAAGTTACTATACCCACTAAAGATTACCGTTCGATTTCCCGTCACAACCAGAACTGGTGGCACAGTTGAGTACCTCGTATTTGCAGTATTATCACTACTAACCGTCTATTTCGGCTATGGTGTATTCGGAAATTATTTTTAACAAAAAAGCTACTCTTAAGAGTGGCTTTTTTTGTTAGAAAAGTTGTTTTTTATAATAATAAGCCGTATCAGTTAGTATAATAAAACGAATTTTTCCATGGAACTTATAATTGTTTTAGATTTCTTAAGTTAATAGAATTTATAGAAAACTCGCAATATATAATTGACGATTTAGTAATAGAAGTGGGATAGTTAAGAAAGATGTACAAATAAGGGGGCTATAAATATGAGGAAAGCATTGGTGTTAGGCGGAACAAGGTTTTTTGGAGTACAGCTAGTCGAATCATTATTGGAGCAAGGGTTTGATGTAACAATTGCTTCACGAGGGAATGTGCAGGATCCTTTTAAAGATAAAGTGAGTCGTATAAAGTTCGACCGCCTAGATGTTAGCAATATGCAGAAGAATTTTGTAGATACCGAATGGGATATCGTGTTCGATCAAATATGTTACTCCTCCCAGGAAGCGATAGATGCAATAGACGTTTTTAAAGGGAAAACGAAAAAGTATGTATTCACATCTTCTAAATCTGTCTATGAATCAGTTAGCACAGGTAAAGGATTTACTGAAGAGGATTTCAATCCATTTGAATACAGTTTAAATGTAGGCTCAAAAGAAGACTTTTCCTACGGTGAAGGAAAAAGACAAGCTGAAACAGCATTTTTTGGACGTTCACCTTTTCCTGTCGTAGCAGTAAGATTTCCAATTGTAATTGGACTTAATGATTATACAGAGAGATTAAATTACTATATTCGAAAAGTAAGAGATCTTGAGGATGTGCATTTCGTCAACCTAGAGGCTGCTATGGATTTTATATCAGAGGAGGAGGCTGGTGATTTCTTAGCATGGGTTGGCCAATCTGATTTTGAAGGTCCTATTAATGCGACTTCCAATGGTTACGTGAGAATGGGAGAACTGCTTGAATATATTGAAGAAAAAGTTGAGAAGCATGCGAATATTGTTACAACGACCGATGAAGAGAGCGGATCACCTTACAATATTTCAGAAACTTGGTTGATTAGCAATGAAAAAGCAAAGTCTCTAGGTTATGAATTTAAAGATTTGAAGGAGTACTTGCCTGGGCTAATAGGTGAGGCATTAGCTAAAATGGATGTAAATTAGGCACAACAATTAGTTTGGTGCAATAAATTAAAATATGTTTTTATAAAAAGCATATATTCTAAATAACAGAAAGTTTTACCAGGGGGAGTGATCTGAGTGAGAGCTATTATTGGTGTTTCGTCAAACATTAAAGAAGATTTGCTATCAGTTCCGTTGAGTAATGTTCGTGCAATCACGCAGTTCGGAGGTGTTCCAGTTGTGCTGCCGAATTTAGAGATGGATGGTATAGAGGAAATAGCAAGTACAATCGATGGGCTGTTATTAACTGGTGGTGGAGATATTGATCCCACGTTGTTTGGTGAAGAGCCACTGCCTGGATTGGGTAATATTGTGCCGGAGCGAGACCGGTTTGAAGTAGCACTTATTCAAAAGATGTTGAAATTGAATAAGCCAATTTTAGGGATATGTCGTGGTGCACAGATTATGAGTATTGCGATGGGTGGGGATATGTATCAGGATATTTATTCACAAAGAGATGGTTCATTATTACAGCATGATCAGCAGGCTCCAAATTGGCATGGTTCTCATTTTGTTGAAGTGACAGAAGGATCTTTGTTAAGTAAAATTGTTGGAGTGGATAAATTTAAGGTGAATAGCTATCATCATCAAGCACTTCGAAATATGCCAGATGGTTTTATCGTCAGTGGTGTTGCAAGTGATGGTGTAATTGAATCTTTTGAAAGCACATATCACACATTTGTTATGGGGGTTCAGTGGCATCCAGAGAGCTTAATAAGTAAAAATGATACCAGTTCGCTTGCGATATTTGAGGCATTTATAAATGAGTGTAAGAAATAAAGTTAGACAGAGAACAAGTTTTTAAAGGTTTTCTGTCGAGTTCCAGGGTTTGTCAGAGGCAAAGAGAATGTAAACGGAAACGAAGCTTCGGGTGATTGCTCATCGATCACTCCTGTGTAAAGCGTCAGCCTAAAACATATTAGGAACATTGGATCCCTGATAGCTTATGCTTTAAAACGACTGTTTAATTGCAGTCGTTTTTATTATTCTCTTTTTTACTTAAAAAATGTAATTCATGAATTGTTTTTTCTGGGGAAAGCTATTTGAATCATGAATAAGGAGGTATTGGCTTTGAGTAGCTGGCTGAGGCGAGGTTTTTATGCATGTGTGCTTTCATTTCTGATTTCAACGAGTGTTTCAGCAGCGGAGAAGGAACCAACGCGGGAGCAGATTTTGGAAATGCGCATGGATTACTATATAAAGTATTCGAGTGAAATGCTACCGTGGTATTACTTGGCGGCAATTGACCAATATGAACGAAATCTACAAGAGGTTCGAAGTGATCTTCCGAAACGAGATGGTGTTGTGGCGTTTCAATTTTCCACTGACTTTTGGGTTGGTTTATTGAATCCAATTAGAGATGACCGCGATCTTATATCAATAACTTTCTTTGATGGAAAAGGTCTTGATGGGAATAATGATGGTTTCGCTGATCTTAAACAGGATGAAGATGTGATGTATACTCTAACTAATTACTTGAATGAACGTGTGGTAACTGAGGAAGATTTTGAAAAGTCCTTGAAGGAATATTATATTCGAGATGAAGCAGTTAAACAGATCATAACAAATGCTAAAATTTATAAGCATTATAATACGGTAGACCTTGATGGACGTGCATTTCCACTGGCTCTTCAGCATAATTACAGTTACCGTAGTACTTGGGGCGACAGACGCGGTTGGGGCGGTCGTCGTATGCATGAAGGGACCGATTTATTCGCTTCCTATGGTGTACCAGTGAAGTCAACAACTTATGGAATTGTAGAAACGAAGGGCTGGAATGATTACGGCGGCTGGCGTGTTGGGATTCGTGATGTAAATAATACCTATCATTATTACGCCCACTTGTCGGGTTATACGAAGGAGTTAAAAGAAGGCGATATTTTGGAACCAGGTACGGTCATTGGCTATGTTGGTAGCTCAGGATACGGTCGTGAAGGAACCTCGGGTAAATTCCCGCCACATCTGCATTACGGAATGTATAAATTTAACGGTCGCACGGAGTGGGCTTACGACCCTTTTCCATTATTGAAGCGTTGGGAACAGCAGGAAAGGAATGCTAAAAAGAATCCAGCAGCGAGTTAGTTGCTGGATTTACATATCGAGAAAGTGAAACTTCTATCAATGTTTAATTCATCCCTCAAATAAAACATTCAGGCTTCAACGAGTCTCACTTATTCTTTGTTGCTTGGGTTAACTAATGAAGGTGACAATCATAAGACGTTTAGGACGTAGTAAATCGACCAGACCGTTAAAGCCCGATAAAAGCAAGAGTAATCCAAAATAAATGAAGCATGAGCACACCTACATAGAGGGAAATTGCTATATTTAATAAAATCAGTATGAATGGTTTCGATTCCAACTTGGATACAATTCCGATTAATAAAACCGGTAGAGCTATTTTTATAAAATAAAAGCCTGCAACATTAACATTATATATAGTATTCATAATCGGATTGGATTCTGTAATAAGATGATTTTGAATTCCAAAATCGGTAAAAAGAGCATCGAAAGTCGCAAGTAGTAACAGGATAATGCCCATATTAATCAGTTTATTTCGAGGTGAAGTAGAAGAAATTGATTGCAAAGTGATATAATCCTCTTTCCTGTTTTTCTATTAGTATGTGATGGAAGTGGAGGAATATATTCTTGTATTTATAAAAATAGATTACAATGAAACTAGTTAAGAGAGGATGTGCCAAGATTGAAAGATATTCCATTTATATGTTCTTGGAGTGGTGGGAAGGATTCTGCAATGGCTTATTACCGTGCAATGAAAATGGCGATGAAACCAAAAAGGTTACTGACAATGTTTGAAGAGAATGGAGGAATTTCTAAATCTCATGCACTTCCCCTTGAAGTGGTGAGGGCTCAAGCAGAAAGTTTAGGGGTGCCATTGTTCATTAAAGAAGCAAGTTGGAATTCCTATGAGAGTCAATTTATAGATGCAATGGATCAGTGCAGAGCTCAAGGAATTACACATGGTGTATTTGGAGATATTGATCTTGAGGGTCACTTAGAATGGGTACAAAAGACGTGTGAGAAATCGGGTATTGTTGCTGTGCATCCATTGTGGCAGGAGCCACGTCGAAGAATTATTGAGGAGTTGTTAGACGTAGGTTTTGAGGCTTGGATTGTAGTTGTTAACACTTCTATGATGCCAGCAGAGTTTGTTGGGAGAAAATTTTCGAAAGATTTAATAGTAGAACTAGAAGCTTTAGAGATTGATGCTTGTGGGGAAAATGGAGAATTTCATACGGTCGTTGTGGACGGTCCAATTTTTTCTAAAAGGGTTCCAGTTAAAATTGGAGAAGCTATCGTAAGAGGTGATTATATTTTCTCGCCAGTATCTATCGAAGGAAAAAGTTAAACCTTTTTGATTATTAGTACTGAAAAAGGGTATCGTAAAGAAGGAAATATATATAATTTTGAAATGGTGGAGAATACAAATGACGAAAATGAATAGAGGAATTATTACTGCGCTTTCGGCAATTGGATTAGCACAAGGCTTGAAGGTTTTAACGCATAAAAAGCTAACGGGTAACTGGGATTTAAAGCAGGCATTTACAACAGGAGGAATGCCAAGCTCTCATTCAGCGGGTGTAGCGGCTTTGGCATCTTATGTCGCAACAAATAAAGGTGCTCGTCATACGGAAACTGCTCTAGCGGTTGTTTTCGGTGTAATAGTGATGTATGATGCACAGGGAATTCGTAGACATACAGGTGAGATTGCTCAATTAGTAAATGACTTGGAAGATAATATTGTGGCGCTATCTGGTAATTTTCCTAGCTTTGAATATGTTCAACGCGAAGGAGAGTTAAAAGAACTTCTGGGTCATCAACCGGTAGAAGTAATGGCTGGTGCGCTATTAGGAACTGCTTTTGGAGTTTTGTGTGCTAAATTAGAAGATTAATCAATTGTTATATTCAAAAGCTAGGTTAGATAGGAATTCTAACCTGGCTTTGTTCTTCTAAAAGGTAAGATAATCCATTAGGTGATTGGAAAAAGCATTTCTAGGTTCTTGTTCAGAGAGAATCGGGCGTCTTTTGCCCGGTTTTCTTAAAAAATAAAAAAGTTAATCAATTTCATAAAAGTATATTAAATAGTGAAACCCGAACAACGCTGCGTAGGTTTCTTTTGAGAGGGGCTAGCCTCTTAAAATCGGTTTAACTTATTGGTTTTCGTCGTTATAAGTTTTAATCTCCCCATCTGGATACTCGATTTCTAAATCAAACTTCGTATACTCATCTACTTCAAATGCCGATACTACTCTTTGGATTATTTCTTCATTACTCATTACTTTCATTGGTTGTAGTTCTAAGAAAATTGGTTGGAGCACAGCATAGGCAGCATCCCCTTGTAAACTGGTAGCGGCATGCATATTACTATATATTGCTTCCTTTGATTCGACATTGTATTGAGCCACTATACCATCTGTATTATCAGGTGTATCGATGTGAAGGTCAAAGTTAGTGAAGCTATATTCATTTTTGGGATTCTCATCTACTAGATTATCCTCTTCTGGATTAACTATTGTACCATTAGGAACATTCTCTTCTGTTTCGTCATTATTGTTGCCACCACATGCTCCTAAAGTTAGTGCTGTGGTTAATATTATAGTGCTAAGTATTTTAGACGTTTTCAAGATGATGACTCCTTTCATAGCGTAATAAAAATAAAACCAAGTTAGAAAGTCCAACTTGGTTAAATGTATTTATTTTTTATTTTTATTATCTGTATAGGTTTTAACTTCTTTTTCATCATCATAAGCAATCTCTAATTTCAAGTTTGTATATTCCTCCACACCAAAAGCAAGTGTGACTCTTTGAATAACATCTTCATCGGCCATATCTTTGTTTAGTTGTAGTTCACCAAGAACAGATTTAAGAAGTTCATTAGCTTCTTCTCCCTCTATGTTCGCAGAATCTTTTTCATTAGTGTAAAGAGAGTCTTTTGGTTCTGCGGTATATTGTGCAACCACCGCATCTTTTGCATCGGCAGTATCAATGTGTAGATTAAACGACTGGAATGCTACTTCTTTTGGTTCTTCTGGAGTTTCTACAGTTGTGTCCTCTTTTGCTGTTTCTTCTTCTTGTTTTTGTACTTCGGTTTCATTGAGTTCGTTTTCTTCTACTTCATCATTGTTGTCTCCACAAGCTCCTAAAAGTAATGCCGAAGTTAGAAATGTTGAAGTTAGTACTTTAAATTTTGTGGTTTTCATCTAGTTGGCTCCTTTCGAGGTGTTCAAACCTACTGTATTATATAACCCAAAATAGATGCCTTAAACATTTTAGTATATTTATTAATTGAAGTTATAAATGATTATGATTAGTATTATGGGGTAAAGAAACATATCGTTCTAATAAGGAGGAGTATGATTGAATGGAGAATTATACGGAACTTACATCTGTTGACCAATGGAAGCAAGTTTTGGAACGGTCAAGTGAAAAACCAGTACTAGTGTTCAAGCATAGTACAACCTGTCCCGTAAGTGCTCATGCGTATGGAGAGTTCAGTTCGTTTGAAAAACAGATGGACCGCTATTTGGTGAAGGTGATAGAGCACCGTTCTGTATCCAATGAAATAGCTATGGATCTGGGAATTCAACATCAATCTCCTCAAGCATTTGTGATAGCAAATGGAGAAGCAGTGTGGAATGCATCGCACTGGAAAATTACTAAAAAGACATTAGATACGGTAATAGCAACTTTATAAAGATTGGGGATTAGAGCAAAGGAATGGAACCTATACAAAAAGTAAGCAATTATTTAGTGGATAATGCAGAGACGATTATACGGGATATTACCGATACAGCACTGGAAAACTTGAGTATTAAATTAACGCAGGAAGAGCTTGAACATGCTATACAAAAAAACGTACAGTTTTTGGTATTGCTGTCTGAATCCCTGCAAGATTCTAAAGAGTCAGCTGAAGAAGTACTGAAAGAGTGGAGTAAGCAGAACGGGGAAGCAGAAGCGAGGTTGTTTCATCAATTTTCTGCAGTTATAAAACCTTATGCAATTAATCGGTTGTTATTTTTGCAAAAAATATCTCAAATTTCAATGGAACATGGGTTAACTACAGAAGATGTTGTTAAAGTAAATAATAGATTCTGTTATTTAATGGATGTAAGTATGTCAGAAACTATTCAAGCGTATGAAATGTATCGTGATAAATTAATGAAGGATCATCAGCGGGAAATTAATGAGCTATCTGCACCAATTGTACCTATTCAAGACGGGGTAGCAGTTTTACCGTTAATAGGTGCTATTGATTATACTCGTGTTCAACATTTGTTAAATTATGTAGTTCCTAGCATTCCTAGTTTAAAGGTTGACCATCTGATTATCGACTTTAGTGGTATTTTAGCAATAGATACGGAAATAGCTCAGCATATATTCACGATTCACAATGTGCTTGGACTATTAGGGATTCATGTGTTATTCTCTGGAATTCGTCCTAATTTATCGATGACAGTAGTTAAAGCGGGAATTGATTTTACTTCTTTTGATACATATGGAAGTGTAAAACATGCGATAGATAGTTTAAAATAATTGATTTTAGTTAATCCAATCCTTTCACTTGTGGGATTGGATTTTTTAGTATACCTGTTTAATTTTTCTGCTTGAGGGGTAACTGAATTATGTGAACAACATAAATAAGGTTGAATAGAAGGAGGAAAAAGTATGCTAGATCGCTATTATTGGAATGATACATTATCATATTTACCTGAGTTAATCGTAGCAATACTTGTACTTGTTATTGGATTTATCGTCGCAAAAGTATTGGAAAATGCTACTCACAAGTTATTGAGAAAGTTTCGGGTAAATGAACGTTTAGGAAACACGAAGTCCAAATGGACCGTAGAGAAGATTATTAGTAAAGTTGTATTTGTTATTGTGTTGATTTTAGCATTAGTATTATTCTTTAATATTTTAAATTTGAATACGATGGCAACACCATTTGTTTCGATGTATTCAGGATTGACTGGAGCTTTCTTGAACATATTGAAGGCTGCTTTGATATTATTATTTGCATGGGTTTTGGCTACTGTTGTGAAAAAAGGTATTCAAATGGCTGGATCGAAACTCAACTTAAATAAATACTCGGCGAAGGCAGGAATTGACGCAAAACCTGAAAACCAAGCTAAGTGGACGGAAACTACAGCGAAAGTTGCATATTATTTAATATTCTTGTTATTTATTCCCGCTGTATTGAATGCATTAGGAATTAACGGATTAAGTGGGCCATTTGAAGGGATGCTTGCAAGCTTTTTCAACTTTATACCGAAGTTAATATCAGCTGGAATTGTATTTGCAATTGGTTTGTTTGTTGCGAAACTAGTTCGAAACATAATAGAAAAGTTATTACAATCTGCTGGAGCAGATAGACTGGCGGATAAATGGAAACTATCTTCTTTCGTTGAAGGTACTAGTTTATCGAAAATTGTTGGTATTATTGCATTTGTTTTAATAATGATTCCAGTATCGATTACAGCACTAGAGATTCTAGATTTAGAAGGTATTTCTGGCCCGGCAATTGCAATGTTGAATGATGTTATGACCATGCTTCCGAAGATTTTCGTAGCAATTGTTCTTGTACTAGTTGGTATTGTTGCTGCCAAATGGGTTAAGGATGTAGTTGTATCCCTACTAGAAAAATTAGGTGTGAATTCAATTTTTGGAAAAATGGGATTCAAATCTGTTAGTGGAGGAGCACCATCGTTTGCTATATTACTAGGGACGATTGTACAAGTTATTATTATCTTGCTATTTGTAGTGGAAGCACTTCAACTATTAGAATTAGACTTTATGGTAACGTTGGCGACTGGTATCTTTACTTATTTGCCTTCTGTAATTGCAGCAATAATTATTTTAGCTGTAGGATTCTGGTTAGCTAGTTTAGTAGAAAAAATAGTTGGCAACGTGATGACGCATTCATCAGGAACACCGCACTTCCTTCGTTATGTAGCAAAATATGCTATTTTAGCATTTGCGTTTTTCATGGCATTAGATCAATTAGGTATTGCTGCTTCAATTATTAACGCAGCATTCATCCTTATTCTTGGAGGAGTGGCATTGGCATTCGGACTTGCATTTGGACTTGGTGGTCGAGAGCATGCTACAAAGTATTTAACGAAAATGGAAAAAAGCTTAGATGATGCAGAAGTATCTAAAGAGAAATATCAACAAGAAAAGGAATCGATGAAAGAATCATTTAAAGAAAATTATCAAGACCCTACAAAAACAGAGCAAAGTTTAAAAGGAGCAAGTCCTCATATGGATGAAATGAGTTCTATTAGAGAAGCGAATGTAAATGAAGTAAATCCTGCACATGAGGAAGATTCACCTAGCACAGGATATAATATTCCATCGACGGATGATCTTCACCCGTTCGAGGACTTACCACCGATTGACAAAAGAAAAGAAGAACAATAATAAATTGCTTCAGCGAGAAATAATCTCGCTGGAGTTTTTTTCTGAGAAAAGAACGTTTTTGCCCGATCATATATCTATCCGCACTCTTATTGATTACCACAGAAATTAGTTATGATTTCTCTACTATTTATGTATAATAGTATTAAAGTTTTAATATTCAGTAATTTATGAATATTAAAATAGAGTGACTATAAAAGGGGGAATAGAATGTTAGTAGCAGAGAGGTTAGCATATTTAGCAAAAGAACAACCTACGAAAATAATTACTTCTTTTAAAGGTAGGGAGACAAGCTACGAAGATATGTTCGAACAGGCTAAACGTCTTGCAGGATATTTTCAATCGAAAGGGTATAAACAAGAGGATATCATAGCAGTTTATATGATAAACTCAGATTATTTTTTGACGTGTTATTATGCATGTCAGCTAGGTGGTTTTACGATATTACCGATAAATACAAAGTTAACTGCAGCAGAAGTTAACTATATATTTAGCCACTCAGAAGCAAAGGCATTAATATATGATACTCGTTTACAAACAATATTAGACGATATTCCAGAAACAATGAATTGTTTTGATAATCTTCTATGTTTAGGAGAAGAAGATACGCTACTCACCGTATTAAATGATGAAAGTTTATTATTTGATGAAATTAAAATAGATGAAAATACTACTACTGTTATCTTCTATACATCTGGTACGACAGGTAAGCCAAAAGGGGTTATGCTATCGGCAGCTAATGTTCGAGCAACTGCGAAGCTATATGTTGAGGCACTTGAACTAAATTCAACGGATCGCATGCAAATTGTAGCTCCTCTTTTTCATTGTGCAGCAAGTCATGTGTTTAGCATTCCAGTTATTTACGCTGGTGGAACTGTTGTTATTGAAGAGGGATTTTCTCCGGAACAAACGATGGACACATTGGAACAAGAGAAAATCACCGTTTTCTTTGGTGTACCAGCAATGTATAGTATTTTGTTGAATAGCTCCAAAATGGAAACGCTAAGGTTATCTAATTTAAGACTATTTACGTATGGTGCGTCTCCCATGCCGTTTGAGTTAATCCGTAAAATAAAAATAATGTTCCCAGAAGTGAAAGTCCAGAATATATATGGACAAACAGAAAACTCCCCAGCTGCAACGACATTAAAGGACCATTATGCACTTGTTAAAGTAGGTTCCGTTGGAGAACCAGTTCCAGGAACAGAGATTCAAGTAGTCAATGAACATGGCAAAGCTCTCCCTTCTGGCCAAGTAGGAGAAATTGTTGTGAAGGGCCCTCAGTTAATGAAAGGGTATTTGAAAAACGAGGAAGCAACACGTCAGGCAATTAGAAATGGATGGTTATATACCGGTGATTTAGGCCGAATGGACGAGGATGGACTATTGTATATTGTGGATCGAAAGAAAGATATGATTATACGCGGTGGAGAAAATGTCTTCCCAGTTGAAGTAGAAGAAGTTCTTTATAAGATACCTGAAGTATTAGAAGCTGCAGTAATTGGAGTTCCACATAGTATTTACGGAGAGGTTCCTAAAGCTTTTGTCGTCTTAAAAGATGGAAAACAATTAACTCAAGACGAGGTTTTAAGTACATGTTCGAAAAAATTGGCAAAATATAAACTACCAGTTGAAGTTGAATTTATAGAGGTTTTACCTCGAAATGCAAGTGGGAAAGTACTAAAGACTGTATTACGAAACTAACTAAGAGGCTGGAACAGAACCCCAAAACAGCATTTTTCTCTGTGAGAAAAATGCTGTTTTTTTGCTGTGCACAAAATTGATTTCCATTCCAGGGACGCTTTCCACGGGCGTCACGCTATTCCCGTAGGAGCTTATTTATGTGCAATTTATTTTCTGTGAAACAACATATATAAGTTTTTCTTAATTTATTAATAAATCAAAATTATTTTAATAGGAATTTAATAGGGAATTGATATAATTAATGGTTTAAGAATTCATATTTATAATTTTTATTCAATAGTTGTTGAACCATAGGAGGTATTTATATTAATTATGAGACAAATGACAGAAAAGGATAAATTGGAAAATAAGATAATCAGAGTTATATTTAATGTAATCTATATCGTGTTAATCTTGGGGACTATAAAGTTTTTCTTCGATAAAAACTCTTTGAACAACAACTTCGGGTGGTTATTACTGCTAGCTTTTTGGATGTTTAGAGGAGTTCACCAGATGATGTTGGAATAATGGGACAGTAATAAAATAAGTGCGATAATAAATTTGTCACTTGCAATATTAGCGTTAGTTTGTCTGATTTATAGTGGTTCCCAGCAACTTTTTTTCTTTTTAAATTACAATAAGACTTTTATTATTGATTTTTTAATTAAATTCTTGCTGTTCTGATTATCAAGTGGATTTTAACAGCGCGAGCTGAAAGCCCGCAGCAAAGACATTGGCCAAACTTTGTTTGACCGATGTCTTTGCGACGAGTAACCGCAGGAGCATATGTTTTCGTAGTGACGAGGAGATTGAAGCCGTGCCCGCGGAAAGCGTCCGCCTAGAGCGGAAATCAGCTTTGTTCAGATTTAACTATATAAAATTCTTTATGAAATTGATTAAATTATATAAGAAATAGGTGAAAATATGGAAGATATTCGAGTACTGTTAGCAGACGATGACAAAGATATTCGAGATTTGCTGAAAAAATATCTAGAAAGAGAATTGTATAGAGTAGATGTAGCAGCAAACGGAGAAGAAGCCCTTGCTTTATTTGATATAAATACATATAACTTAATCATCTTAGATTTAATGATGCCAAAAATTGATGGTATAGAGGTATGCAGAAGACTAAGAATTCAAACGAATGTGCCGATACTTATGCTCACAGCAAAGGATCACGAAGTTGATAAAATTTTAGGTTTAAGCATAGGAGCAGATGATTATATTACAAAGCCTTTTAGTATTAATGAAGTGATCGCAAGAATTAAGGCTCTTATGAGGAGATATCTAAATTAGGTATCAGTGGCAATTCCCATGACAAAAATCTCATTAGTTTTAAAGGTTTAAACATTGATTTTAAAAAATACACAGTTACTGTAGCTGGAGAAGAAATATCTTTAACTGCAATGGAGTTTGACCTACTGAAGTTTCTTGCTTCTCATCCAGAGCAAGTATTTACCAAAACACAACTATTTCGCAATGTTTGGGACAAAAATTATATAGAAGATGACAATACAGTGATGGTTCATATTAGGAAACTTAGAAAGAAAATAGAAATGGATCCCTCTAACCCACAATTTATTCAAACTGTATGGGGTATTGGATATAAGTTTATAGGTGAAAAAATATGAAACATGACAAATATTTACTGCTAACTATCCTACAATTTATAGTGATTATTGGACTCTTATTAATTGATCTCAATGATCAATTAATAGGACTGTTCAAAGGGACATTATTCATTTTACTATTTTCTTTAACGTTCATTCATTTAATATTAAGGTTTCGCTCTAGAGCTAGACTAAAACATATGATAGTAGAGTTAAGACGTGCAATTAAAGGGAACTTTAAGACAAGATTATTAGCACAGGACAATTCCTTATTTGATGAAGTAGTTTTTTCTGTTAATGAACTAATTGAACAACTAGAAAAAGTTCAAATCCAGTCAATTAAATCCCAAACTGCTAGAAGAAGCCTTCTCTCTAGTATTTCTCATGATATTCGAACTCCCCTTACCTCAATTATTGGATATATTGATGCCCTCCAAGATGATATAGCAACTTCAGAAAAAGAAAAACAGGAGTACCTTATGATTGTTTCTAAGAAAGCAGATAGTTTAAAACAATTGATCGATGAAATATTTGATATGGCAAAGCTTGATGCAGATGAAATCTCATTGAAAGTAGAATCCCTGGATTTAGCTGAAATAGCTAGAGAATTGTTAATTGAGTTTTTACCTAAAGTGAAGAATGATCATACAGAGCTACATATTAGTATCCCTGAAACAAAATGCTATGTCATAGCAGATCGTCTAAGCCTTATGCGAGTCATTCGTAATATAATTCAAAACGCATTGGAACATGGAAAAGTCGGGAAAACATTAGGGATAGAGCTTATAGAAAAAGCAAATGAGTATCAACTGCTTATCTGGGATCAAGGACCAGGTATACCAAAAGAGAACCTTGAATTTGTATTCGAAAGAATGTATAGAGGGGATCTATCTAGGACTCTTATTAGTGCGGGAAGTGGGCTAGGACTTGCTATCGCTAAAGCACTAGTAGAAAAAAACCAAGGAGAAATATGGGTTGAAAGTATTCCATGGCAAAAAACTACGTTTGGCTTTTCGATTCCTAGACAAAACAACTCGAACACATTTAAGAAATAGTTAAGAAATAGATAAGAAGCGTTTAAATATTCCTACTTATAATGTAACTAGGATTACAGAAAGAAGGTGTTACAAAATGAGTACGATTATCAAAACCACTAATCTAACGAAGGTATATGGCAACCAAACATCAGTAGATCATTTGAGTATGAGTGTGAAGCAAGGGGAGATATATGGCTTTTTAGGACGAAATGGTGCAGGGAAAACGACAACAATTAGAATGTTATTAGGATTAATCAAACCAACCAATGGGGAAATCGAAATATTCGGAGAAAATTTGTTTAAAAACCAAAAGGAGATTTTAAGAAGGATCGGTTCCATGGTTGAAGTGCCTGGGTTTTACGAAAACCTTACAGCAAAAGAAAACTTACTAATTAATTCCAAAATCATGGGGATTTATAAGAAAAATGCAATTGAAGAAGCATTAGAAATTGTTGGACTTCAGGATGAAACGAAAAAGTTAGTAGGGAAATATTCTTTAGGAATGAAGCAAAGATTGGGGATTGCAAGAGCTCTTGTCCATTATCCAGAAGTCTTAATATTAGATGAACCTACCAACGGGTTGGATCCTATTGGTATTAAGGAAATGAGACGCCTAATTAAATCTCTGGCTGAAGAAAGAAATATAACCATATTAATTTCAAGTCATATTTTATCAGAAATAGAGCAATTGGCAGATACGATGGGGATTATTCATGGAGGGAAGCTCTTAGAAGAGGTCACATTTGATGATCTTAGAAAAAGAAACCGTAGATATATAGAGTTTCAAGTATCTAACGACAATAAAGCAGTGATGCTCCTAGAGAAGCACTTTAATATTTATGATTATGAAGCTCATGATGATGGTAATATCCGCGTTTATTCTTACTTAGGACAACAAGGAAAAATGAACAAATTATTTGTACAAAACGATATTGAAGTATTTAAGATTACGATGAGCGAAGACAAATTAGAAGACTATTTTACAAATTTAGTTGGGGGTGGCACGATTGGTTAATCTTTTATATACAGAACTTTTAAAGCTAAAACGCTCTAAGATGTTTTTAATTAGTATTCTAGGATCAGTGGTAGCCCCCTTTATGGTGGTAGTAGCATCCTATGTCCATATGAAGACTGAAAATCCAGCTCAACTAATTACATTTGATGAAATTTTTTATGAAACTAATTTGTATACTGTATTAATAATAGGTGTTCCTTTATATGGAGTGATTACTGCTTATCTATTTGGTCGTGAATATTTGGAAGACACGTTGAAAAATCTTTTAACCATTCCAGTGTCACGAATAAGCTATATAATGAGTAAATTAGTCATCTTATTTATGTGGATTATGCTATTGTCGTTAGTTTCTTGGGGATTAACATTGCTTTTAGGGATATTAGGGCAGTTCGAAGGTCTAAGTACCTTATTGATAGTTGAATACCTAGGGAGATTTATTACAGGGGGAATACTTGTTTTTATTCTATCTACCCCCATTGTACTTATAGCAGTTGTGATGAAGAATTATGTGCCAACAATTATTCTAACAATCGTAATAACCATGATTAACGTAATGAGTGGAAATTCGGAACATAGGGCGCTATTTCCATGGGCAGCAGCAGGAGATATCGCAAATGGTACTCTTCAACCGACATACCCAGCGGAAATATCTTATACCATTATTTTTATTACATCTATCATTGGTTTTATCTCCGCTATCGTCTACTTTAAAAAGGTGGATATCCATTGAAAAATGAATACATGAAATCTTAATGCATTGATCTAAAAATGAAAATTTATTGGGAGGCCAAAATGGGAGAAGTAGATATTTTATTAATAATCAAAATGATTATTATTGGACTAGTTCAAGGCTTTACAGAACCAATTCCCGTGTCGTCTAGTGGGCATGTAATGATTGCTAGTGAAATTTTGGGACTAGGTGAACAAGGATTTACTTTTGCTATATTAACAAATACAGCTTCACTATTTGCCATACTTTTCATTTACAAAAAAGATATCGTAAGACTTGCGGTAAATTCAATTCTATATTTGAAAACGAAAAAATCTAGTTATAAGGACGACTATCGTTTTGTTTTCTTTATAATCATTGGTACAATTCCAGCGGGTGTTCTTGGGGTTTTATTAAGTGATTATATTGCTGAAAGTGTTAGCATGACAACGATTGCGGTTATGCTCTTCGTAACTGGGATTGCCTTGTGGTTGATTCGCAACATTAAAGTAATAAAGGCGAGGGTGATATTAAAATTAAGGATGCTTTCCTTGTAGGATTAGGGCAGGCTGTTGCATTAACACCAGGGATTAGTCGTTCAGGTGCAACTATTATTTCTTCGATTGCTGTTGGAATGAAACAAGATACTGCACTTCGATTTTCATTTATGCTGTATATTCCTATTAGCCTCGGGGGGGTTATATTAGGATTTTCTGATTTTCTAAATGAACCGAATAAAGCAGAATTAGCAATTCCGTATTTAGCGGCGTTTATAGCAACACTTTTAATGACCTATTTTGCGATGAAGTGGTTTATGGGAATTATGAAAAATGGAAAGCTTGTTTATTTTACCTATTATTGTTTCTTCGTAGGAGTATTGCTACTAATTTTCTTTTAATGGATATAAATTGTTTTTCTCTGTTGCTATATTAGAAACGGTGTAAGTATCAACCATTAACTAAATATACCTAAATAAAAATAGCTTTCGGGGGAAATCCGAAAGCTAAGGGGTATTGCATCATGCAGCTACTGCGATTTTCTTTTTCAGTAATCCGAGGATTATAGCAGTAATAAAGGAACCTACGAGAATAGCGATGGCATACATTAGAATATTTGCCGCTCCTCCATCAACGAGACCGATAACGAAGATTCCACCATGAGGAGCCCGCAAACCGATGTCAAACAGCATAACCAATGCACCGGTGACCGCAGCTCCGGCAACAGAAGCCGGGATTACGCGTGCAGGGTCAGCTGCTGCAAACGGAATGACACCTTCTGTGATAAAACTAGCACCGAGCACATAAGCAGTCTTGCCGGCTTCACGTTCAGGTTTTGTAAATTTATTTTTAAATAGCGTTGTAGAAATTGCTACGCCGAGTGGCGGCACCATACCCGCTGCCATGACAGTAGCAATGAAATTAAAGTTCTGTGCATCAAGCATAGCAATACCAAATGTATAGGCGGCTTTATTGACAGGACCGCCCATATCAATTGCCATCATGCCTCCGAGAAGTAATCCGACTAGCACTAGGTTAGTTCCACCGAGGCTTTCAAGGAAGCTTGAAATACCTGTATAAACATTGGTCAATTCTGGATTGACTAGCATCATAATTATGCCGGTAATAGCAATTGAAAATACTGGAAAGAATAATACCGGGTTTAAACCTTCAAGTGAATTGGGAAGCCTAGAAAATACTTTTTTGACTAGCAGCGTCACATAACCAGCAAGGAACCCTGCAATAAGTCCGCCAAGGAATCCAGAACCACCGCTTGCTCCTTCTACGCCTGTCACGGTAATTGCAATCAGTCCACCGACCATCCCAGGTGCAAATCCCGGACGTTCGGCAATACTCATCGCGATAAATCCGGCTAGAACAGGCACCATAAGGAAGAAGGCATTGCCGCCACCAATAGTATTTAGCATAGCAGCAAATTCATTATATTCGGGACTCTCCGGATTGGAGGCATTAATACCCCAGAAAAACGAAATGGCAATTAAAATACCACCACCAACTACAAACGGTAACATATTAGATACACCGTTCATTAAATGTTTATAAAATCCACCCTTGCCTTCATTAGAGGATGCTTCATCTTTAGATTTGTCATGTTTATAGACCGGTGCATCTTTATTCACCGCACGATTAAGTAAATTGTCTGTTTCGTATATCGCTTTGCCTACAGCAGTCTGGATGACCGGTTTGCCATCAAAGCGAGCCATATCGACTTTTGTATCCGCAGCTACGATAATTGCTTCAGCTTCTTTAATTTCCTCATCGGTCAGACGGTTTTTCACGCCGCTCGAACCGTTCGTTTCCACTTTTAGCGTAATACCGAGTTCCTTTGCACGTTCATTGAGTTTCTCTGCCGCCATATAGGTATGGGCAATTCCTGTTGGACAGGCTGTAACAGCCAGAATCATTTTAGCGGATGATTCGGTCCGTGTTTCAGCTTTTTCTGCAAATGCCTGTTCTGTACCTTCGTCTTCCGTCTCTTTATCTGTAATTGCCTCTAATACTTCCTGCTTCGAACTGGCTGCAAGGATACGGGAACGGAATTTTTCATCCATTAAAAATGTTGCGAGTCTTGATAAGGCTTCAAGGTGATCATCATTTGCACCTTCAGTGGCTGCAATCATGAAAAATAAATGTGCCGGTTGGCCATCCAATGATTCATAGTCGAGGCCAAGTTCAGATCTTCCGAATGCAATAGCTGGAGTTTTCACTGCTAATGACTTGGCGTGCGGAATAGCAATACCCTCTCCAATACCTGTAGTGCTCTGATTTTCACGTGCTAGGATATCTTGTAGGAATGCTTGTCGGTCCACTAGTTTTCCCGCTTGTTCTAATTGCCCGGTCAGTTCTTTCAGAACTTGTTGTTTTGAAGTGGCATCTAAATTCAGTATAATTGTTTCCTCTGTCAATAATTGTATAATTTTCATTCTGTCACATCCTTTGTCAGATTGGGGTGATCTCTACTTGTTCAAGTAATGCTTCTACGCCTTGTTGATCGCATAAATCGGAACGAAAGGCCGTGGCACTACCACTTGCGACACCGTACCGAAAAGCTTTTTCAGGATTTTCGTCTTTTGAATAGGAAGCGATAAACCCGGAAACGAGAGAATCGCCTGATCCTACGGTATTAATGACGGTACCGATAGGTGCTTTTGCACTTAAAGACAGATTTTTGGTAACGAGCAAAGCCCCATCAGCGCCCATCGACACTATGACATATCTAATATCGTTTTCTAAAAGCCTCTTGGCATAGAAGTGTGCAGCCTTTATATCTGTGATTTTCGTATCGAATAATTCGCCCAGTTCATCGAGGTTTGGCTTGATTAAAAAACATGGAACATTTGTCAGTTTTTTTAGTGCGGGACCCGATGTGTCCAGTACAAAACGCACTCCATTCTCACTGCAAATCTTAGCTAGATCGAGAAAATAGCTTTCGGGGATAGAGCCAGGAAGGCTGCCCGCAAGAATGAACCAATCGCCTTTTTTCATGGCTTTTACTTTATTTGTAAGGATCATCAATTGTTGTTCTGTCAATTGTGGACCTGGTCCGTTTAATTCCGTTTCTTTTTCTGACTTGATTTTTATATTTATCCGGGTTATTTGTGAAGTTTCAATAAAATCAGTAGCTACACCTTCTTTTTGTAGAAAGCTTTCTATATAGCTGCCTGTAAAGCCACCAGTAAATCCTAGAGCTTGGCTTTCAACACCCAGTCTGTTTAATACGCGTGAAACATTAATGCCTTTACCGCCGGGATAATAATACACTTCTTCAGAACGGTTTAGTTTACCGTTTTCGAAAGCAGGCAGGTAAACGGTATAATCGATTGATGGTGTGATCGTACAAGTATAAATCATTCGTGCACCAACTTTACTGAAGTTTTTTTTCTGAAATCATCGAGTATTTCTGAAGGCATACTGTCGATAATCAACATGGCATTTTCCAAATCCATGATTTTAGCGAAGCTGACTTGATTGATTTTAGAATGGTCAGCGAGCACAAAGGTATTTCGGGACAAAGAACTTGCCACTTGTTTGACTGCCGCTTCTTCAGGATCTGGTGTCGTATAACCGTTTTCTACATGCAGGCCATTTACCCCGAGAAAACATACGTCAAAACGATAATTTTTCATAGCCAGTACCGTTTGAGAACCGACAAATGCACTAGTTTTCGACTTAAATAATCCACCGTTCAAATAAGTGGTTATGCCATATTCATTCAAGGTATCAACGAGTGTCAGACCATTCGTTACGACTACCAGGTTTTTGTTCTGCAGAAATGGAATCATTTGAAAAGTCGTGGTACCAGCATCCAAAAAGACGCTGTCTCCTTCTTTAATCAGTTCCGCTGCTGCTTGGGCGACTTGGATTTTTTCGGATAGATTCTGAGTAGATTTATCGGTTACGCTTTGTTCTATTAAATTGTGTCTCGTCAGAATTGCACCACCAAAAACGCGTTCTAGCTTCTGCTGGCTTTCAAGTTCAGTCAAATCTCTTCGAATTGTCGATTCGGAAGCACCAGTTTCATCCACTAAATCTTGGATTTTTACTGCTTGTTTTTTTTCTAACTTCTTTAAAATATAGGAATGTCTTTCATTTGTTAGCAAGTCATCACCCGCTTCCTAGAATATAGTTATATTTCTGTTAAAACCATAATACTCTAAGTAATAGTTATAATCAATCAAAAACGTTCAAACTCATTCAAGAACAATCATTTGTATAACAAATTTATCAAGTAATCACGAACTCCACATTCATAATACGAGCATTATATAGGAAGAGATAAATAATAATCCAAAAATAATCAGATATTGAAGTAACAAAATTGGTGTGGAGATGAGTGAAGAACTGCGACTTTAAGAGGATGTAGCCGCGGAGAGCACCCGGACTGAGCCCAGGAAAGCGTCGCGTTCATACAATGCACTAATCTGTTTCCATAAGTTGTAGTGGTAGGGAGACTGACAGACAATTGTCATAAGCTTACCGAGAAAAGAGCAGCTGGTCGTGAAGTTAGTCACGACCAGCTGCTCTAAAAACATTCGGTAATAATATTACAATAAGTCTCCAGAGCACTTCGAAAAAGTTAGATACAGGTTTTGAACTATAAGGACCGGGTTTCTATTTGCCTGGTTTTCCTAATACTCAAAATAGGTTAGACTTCCATAATTTTGAAGTGCACTATGAATAATATACCTATTCGATATAATGTTTCTTTAAAATTTCAATTGGAAAGCAATGACATAGAAATGCATAGTTTTGAGTATCTTTGTACCGAGATATTATCACGATATATTCTGTGAAAAATGAGGAAAAAGTAATTCATTTTATTTCTAATATTAATAATTTGATTATTTAAAACTAATATTAAAAAATGAAAACAAAAAAACATTATGCAAATCTAATTGTTAAAATTTAGTGACTAAAGTCTATGAGTTGATAGTTCTATTGAAATTTACAAATTTTTATAGGATTTTTGACTATAAGAATATGTAATGGTATTTATTATATTAAAGGAAAAGTTTTCTAGTACTTCCACCATATTAAGTAGTTAAAAACTTTTCTAAACAGTTTCTTAGCCTATTATAGAGACTCAATTTCATAATAAGTTGGTTCAATTAATAACACGAATTTACGTCATATAGTGTTATACGAATCTTACTATTTATAAATTTATAAAAATAATTTATAGAAATAGGTTTATAAAGTAAGAGGTTGGGGTATTGGGTGTTAGTTGACTTCAATTACCCATTTTTACCAATGTAGGAAGTACCTGTGGGTCCTTATAAAAGCACTACACAGTTATTTTATAAATGCCACAAAATTTCAAGATAAGGGAGATGTATGGAATGTCAGGAATTATTCGCGTAACACCAGCTGAGTTAGATGCTATGGCTTCTCGCTACAACCATGAATCAGGGGAGGTTGCTTCTCAAATTGGTCGTCTAGATGGCATGATTGGTGAATTGCAATCAATGTGGGAAGGTTCTTCAAGTGCAGCCTTCGCTGAGCAATATGAGAGACTTAAACCTCATTTCAATGAAATGCGTGAATTATTAAGTGAAGTAGGAATTCAATTAAGCCGTGCTGGTCAAGCGTTGCAAGATGCAGATCAACAAGTTGCTAGTCAAATTCGCGGATAATCAACCGTTAGAATGTCAAATAGTAGAGCGTCGTTCCTCCAGGAAGGCGCTTTTTCCTTAATTGGGGTGAGAGAGTGTATATAGAGATTACAGTAGATCTTTCTAAATACGATGGAAAAGTCTTAGATTTAAGACTTTCTGATTATTATACTATGAAAAAAATGATTGATATTGCCTGGCAGGCCAATTCTATATCTAAAACTCCACGCGAAGGCCATTGGGTGCGTGTAGTGAATAAAGATAAAATATTCCCTGGACATTTGACGTTAGCCCACTGTGGTATAACGACAGGTGATCGAATTGAAATTATTTGAAGGAGCTACAAAGATGGCCAATCATTCACATACATACTTAAAAAACCGTATAGGTGCAGAAATAAATGAAGAACCCCTAAAAACTACTTTTGTTTTTCAAAAAGAAAGAGTGGGATTTAAGCGAACAGAAGAAGTTGTTTTTCTAAAAGAAGTTAATCCAAAAATTAAAAAAGATATAGTGATAACCGATAACGAGCTTATTATTCAAGCTGATATCCCAGAGACCTTTAGGCGATTTGATGACATCCAAAAAGAGGATGAAAAGTCTCGTTGGATGTTTGCATACCAATTAGTAGAAAAAGTTAACTCACATCCATATCCTCGTTTAAATTTAATCGTGTCCCCAGAAAATATTGTGTATAGCAGAGGAATGGAGCCTGTTTTTCTTTATTACGGTGTATTGGGCAGTTTACCGCCTTTTGAAGCAAATGATGAACGCGTCTGGTTAGAAACAAAAGCCGTAGTTGCAGCCGCAATAGACGGCTCTTTCACATTTGAAGAGTATTTGAAGTATTCGGAGATTCTCGAACTCAAAGAAACAGGTGCTACCATTATGGCCATGAAAGAAAGTGATTCTTTACTCGACTTCATCAGTCAGCAAATGGAGCACTTAGAAGTAAAAGAACTAGAAAATGTGAAGATTCCTCGAAAAAAATGGAAAGTTACCAAATGGTTATCGGTTGGGCTAGGTGTACTTATTATTCCTGCAATTGTATTTACAATCATATTTTTTGTACACGAAAAGCCAAAAAACGAAGCATACATCGATAGTCAAGCATCCTTCCTCGGTCAAAATTACAGCCAAGTAGTTACAACTTTAAGTCCTTATAGCGTTAAGTCTATGCCATATATCGTTCTTTACGAACTTGCTTATTCATCTGTTACGAATGAACGCTTGGATGAAGAACAAAAAGAAAATGTGCTTTCTAATATTACATTACAAACCGACGCAGATTATCTAAGATATTGGATTTATCTCGGTCGTGGAGAAGCAGAGAATGCTGTTGATATCGCAAGAGCAATGGAGGATGGCGAGCTAATTACCTATGGTTTGTTGAAAAGAAGAGAAGAAGTGAAGGCAGATAAAGATATAACCGGTGAAGAAATGCAAGAATTACTTAATGAAATTGATCAAGAAGTAGAGGAATATGAAAAGTTAATGGAAGAAATGGAAGAACAAGAGCAGCAAGAACTAGAGAAAAAAGAACAGGAAAAACAAGAATTAGAACAAAAACAAAAAGAACAACAAGAATTTGAACAACAACAAAAGGAAAAACAAGAACTTGAACAAAAACAAAAAGAGCAACAAGAACTCGAACAAAAACAAGCAGAAGAACAACAAACAGAACAACCGAAGTAGAAATAAGAAAATACGGATAGATGAATTATAAAAATGGTTCGAAAGAAGGTGTACCTATTGCAACAACTATGGTTGTTTTACGCCGAAAATTATCAGCGAATAACTGTACCTGAAAATGATTTTACATCTTTCACAATTGGTCCAGCAATTGAACATGATATTACGATTCAGACATTTCCCTTTGTCAATGGTCCTATTACATTAACAAGGGATGATGCTGGACTAGCAGTTTATAGTGGAGATGAACCATTTGGAAGGCTTACTGATGAAGAGGGCCTTACGATTGAACAAAAACAAAAAATGCTCCATTTGTATATTACCTCCACTCCGCTAACTTCGGAAACATACTATATAGACTTTGATAATGAGGTTTCCTTTGATACCCAATTAGAAATTGCTACATTTCAAAGACTTAAAACAAGTTTTCCAAAAGTTGAGTCCGGTCATTTTTCGTTAAACAAAATAAAAGATGGATGGATTATAAAGAAAGACTTTGGCTGTCCTTTATATGTAAATGGCAAGATAGTAGAATCTAATACAATTCTAGCTGATGGAGATGTGCTTCAGTGGGCTTTTATGGAAATGAAATTACTCCAAAAAGACCTGCTAGAGGTGACTGCTGCTGTTCCTTTTGCAACGAAACTTTCTATTATAGATGTTCCTGAATCTGAAATTCTGCATAAGTATCCTGATTATCGGCGTACGCCTAGAATGATTTATGATCTTCCAGATGAAAAAATTTCATTAACATTTCCGACTCAAGAAACAGATGATTCTGGAAGAGGATTATGGCTCATTATCGCACCACCCCTGGTGATGCTTGTAGTGATGGCACTAGTAGCAATTTTTATCCCTAGGGGAATTTTCGTTATTATTTCTATTACTATGTTTTTAACAGTACTAGTTACCTCTACTGTTCAATATTTCCGTGACAAAAAGAAGCATAAGCGGAATGCGGAAAAACGCCTTCGAGTCTATAAAGCGTATTTAGAGAACATGAGAGAAGAACTTTATGAGCTTTCCGAGAAACAAAAGAAAGTGTTGGACTATCATTTCCCGAGTTTTGAAGAGATGAAACAAATGACCAGTGATTTATCTAGTAGAATCTGGGAGAGAACTTTAGATAGTCATGACTTTTTAGAGTTTAGATTAGGAACAGGAAACGTGAAATCTAGCTATGAAATTAAACTTTCTTCAGGTGATTTAGCGAATAGAGAAATAGATGATTTGCTCAAACAAGCTCAGCGAATGGAAAAGGTCTATAAAGAAATTCCTGCTGCACCAATTACAACTAAATTATCCGAAGGTATCTTAGGGTTAACTGGAAAAGAATCAGTGATTAAGCGAGAGCTTCAGCAAATAATTGGTCAAATGGCATTTTCTCAAAGCTATCATGATACAAGATTTATTTATATTTTCAATCATGCTGAGTATGCCGAAATTGAGTGGATGAAATGGTTACCACATTTTAAACTGCCGAATATGCATGCAAGAGGATTGATACATAACGAGGAAACTAGGGATCAATTATTGTCTTCGTTATATGAAATAATTCGTGAGCGAGATACAGATGATCAGAAGGGCAAAACAATATTTGCGCCACATTTAGTTTTCTTCGTTTCCAATTATTCATTGCTTGCTGAGCATGTCATCTTGGAATACTTAGAAAGCAAAAATACAAAAGACCTTGGTATATCCGTTATTTTCGCGGAATCGGCACAGGAAAGAATGACCGAAAACGTTCACACTCTTATTCGATACGTCAACGAACACGAGGGAGATATTCTCATTGAGGCTGGCAAGGCTGTAGATATCCCATTCAACTTAGATGAATTTGATCCTGCTACGAACGAGAGATTTACACGAATGCTTCGAACATTGAATCATCAAATAGGAATAAAAAATTCTATTCCAAACTCGGTTAGTTTTCTAGAGATGTTCGGTGTTAAAGAAATTGAGCACGTCCCAATAGTACAAAATTGGACAATGAACGAGTCAGCAAAATCACTTGCTGTGCCAATAGGTTTTAAAGGGAAAAATGAGCTTGTGGCATTGAACTTACATGAAAAGGCACATGGTCCACACGGCTTGTTAGCGGGTACAACGGGTTCGGGGAAAAGTGAATTTCTACAGACGTATATATTATCACTTGCAGTTCATTATCACCCACATGAAGTAGCCTTTCTATTAATCGACTACAAAGGTGGAGGAATGGCACAGCCGTTCAAGCATATCCCGCATTTGTTGGGAACGATTACGAATATTGAAGGCAGTAAAAACTTTAGTATGCGTGCACTTGCCTCTATAAATAGTGAACTAAAACGAAGACAGCGTTTGTTTGATCAGTACGTCGTTACTCATATTGATGATTATACGACACTTTATAAAGAAGGAATGGCGATGGAACCACTTCCTCATTTATTCCTCATTTCCGATGAATTTGCCGAGCTGAAACGTGAGGAACCTGAATTTATACGAGAACTTGTAAGTACAGCTCGCATCGGTCGGAGTTTAGGAGTACATCTTATTTTAGCTACCCAAAAGCCTGGGGGAGTTATAGACGAACAGATTTGGAGTAACGCGAGATTCCGAGTTGCATTGAAGGTACAGGATGCATCGGATAGTAAGGAAATTTTGAAGAATGGGGATGCCGCTTCTATTACTGTAACTGGCCGTGGTTATTTACAAGTTGGAAACAATGAAGTGTATGAACTATTCCAGTCAGCGTGGAGCGGGGCCCCTTATAAGGAAGAGGTGTTAGAGGGAGAAGAGGATGTAGCAATTGTTACTGATCTTGGATTGTATCCACTTTCTGGGATAGCTACAAGTGTGAAGAAGAATTCAAGTGGAATGACGGAGATGGAGGCAGTGACAGGGAAAATTGCGGAAATAACTGCTGAAATGAATATTCAAAAAGTAGCAAGTCCTTGGTTAGAGCCATTAGCCTTACGACTTGAAAAGCAACTAGATATTCCTACTAGTCAATCTGGATTCCCAATTGGAATGATCGATGAACCAGATAAGCAAAGCCAGTCACCGGTAGCATATAACTGGACAAAGGATGGAAATCTTGGAGTATTCGGTTCCTCGGGCTATGGGAAGTCATATACATTACTTTCAACAATATTGGGGCTAGCAGAAAACCTGTCTCCGGAAGAAGTAAACTTTTACTTGCTCGATTATGGAAATGGATCATTATTACCACTTAGACAGCTCCCTCATACAGCAGATTATTTTACAATCGATGAAGAGCTGAAAAGAGATAAACTAGTCAAGCTTATAAAAGAAGAGATTGCTAAGCGAAAAATTGCCTTCCAGAAATCAGAAGTAAGTAACATCCAAATGTACAATAAGTTATCAACGCAGGCGTTACCTCTTCTGTATATAGTAGTTGATAATTATGATATTGTCCGTGAAGAAATGGAAGAGCTAGAAGCACAACTGATTCAATTTGGTCGGGATGGTCAATCACTCGGAATTTATTTGTTCGTGGCAGCGACAAGAGTTCAATCGGTTCGACAGTCCTTAATGAATAACTTAAAAACGAAGATCGTTCATTATTTAATGGATACGACAGAGTCATTTACAGTAGTTGGCAGAGTACCATTCGATTTAGAGCCATTCCCGGGTAGAGCAATACTGAAAAAAGAGGATACCCATTTTGCGCAAATTTATTTACCAGCGAGTGGATCAGATGACTATGAAGTATTAGAGTCCATCAAAGCAAAAGTTAAAAGTTTACGAATTAAGCACCAGGAAGATAGTCATCCGAAACCTATCCCGATGCTCCCACTGGAGCTTACATCTACAAACTTCTCCTTCTACTTTGATGGTAAGAAAAAGGATGGAATCGTTCCAATTGGATTGGATGAAAATACTGTTCTACCAATCTCCATTGACTTTAAGAAAAATCGTCATTGTTTACTTGTTGGACAGGTTCAAAGAGGGAAGACTAATACGATAACTTGGATGCTTCACACACTGTTAGAACAAAAAACAGGATTCATTACTATATTTGATTCGTTTGATAGAGGATTATCAAAATTTGCTGATTATGATGCAATTGACTATCTGGAAACGAAAGAGAATCTGGCAGAATGGATTACACGAACAGAGCAATATTATTCGGAAATCGAACAGGCTTACCTCGAAAATATTCAACAAGGAGATCCTTTAGAGATTACGCTTTCTTACTTCATCATCGATGGATATACGAGATTCTTACAAGTAGCTGATATTACCCTTCAGGACAGATTAGCGAAACTGATGAAGCGTTACGCTCACTTAGGCTTCAATGTCATTATGTCTGGTAATAATGCAGAAATCACTAAAGGTTATGATGCCTTCACGAATGAGTTGAAGCTTGTAAGACAGGCGCTCGTGTACATGAAAAAGTCGGAGCAAACTTTGTTTACAGTAGCGTATGAGCGCAAAGAAGCGGAACTTCCGCTTGGATTTGCACATTATATTTTGAATGGGAACGATACAAAAGTAAAGATTCCTTTAAGTGAGTTGGAGAGGACGATTGTACAATGAAATCAAGTAAAAATACCAGACTATTAAAATACGGTGCTGGAATTCTAGTAATATTAGCTGTTCCCATTATTTTTTTCCAACTAATGGGTGTTAATATTCTCGATTTGAATAACTCAAATAAACGTACCATAGCTATTGTAAATGAAGATATGGGTTTAACGAAGGATGCAGAAACAGTTCAAATGGGTGTAGAAGTAGTATCCATTTTGGCGGAGGACTCGGATTATGAATGGGAAGTAATGGGACGGGGGGCAGCAGAGAACGGTTTAAAATCAAACCAGTACGATGCAATTGTTTATATTCCCTCCAATTTCTCGGGAAATATTATGTCTTATGATGAACAAAATCCCCAAAAAGCGGAGTTTGCATACCAGGTGCAGCGTCAGAAAACAGGGTTACGTAAGGAACATGTTTTGCATGAAATAGAAGTAGCAACAGACCGTGTAAATGATAAAATTTCAACTTTGTACTGGAGCTATATAGCACAAGAAATGAATCATATTAAAAAAGAGTTTACAAGTATTTTAGGAAAAGAAACAGAATTTCTTAGTGCTATGTCAGCATACTATAAGCCAGAATCAGAAACACTGGCTGAACAAATGCTAAGACAAAAGGATCAAATGGAATCATTGCAAACAACTCTCGGATCTGCAAATAATACACATACTAGTCGTATTGAAAATGCCGATTCGTTTGGATTACAAATGAACAATTTCATAACCTATGTACAGCAATATAAGGAGTTTCAGAATACCCAAAGACAAATACTACAGCAAGTGCAAGATGATAGTTTAGCTAAAATCCACGCAGCAGCAGCAACACAAGCAGAGCAATTCAATCAGTCTGTACAACTGCTAGAGGATAGTAATAACCAATTAAATGAAGAAATTCAAAAAGTGAATGGCATTATTGATACCAATAAAGAAAAATTTAATGCATTATCGGAGCTTCGAAAAAATGAAGTAGATCGTCAAGTTACGGACTTGCTAGTAGTGCAAGGTAGTGCGATCGATCGTTACAATAACACCATTTTATCTAATCTAGAAAAAGGTATTGAAGCAGGGAAAAGTGGTAATGCAGTTCTTGCAGCAGCTTCCGTAGGTACAGAGCCAAATCAGTTTGTTTCTATTAAAGAACAGCTAGAACAAAAAGCAGTGGAGAAAGCTTCTACTAATTTACTTGGCCTTGAACAAGAACGTGCGAAGGTAGATAGTATTTTATCTGGACTGACTTCTTTAAAATCAAAAGTAGCAGAAACGGATCCAACTTCCACTTTTATAAGTGAAATTGATAGGCTTCAAGCAGAATTGGGTTCAATTCCAGCACTACTGGCTGAAAGAGAAGCAACATGGGCTAGTGCAAAACAAACAGGAACTACAGATTATTCACATGCCTCTACGGAATATGCGAGTTTATTAGAAAACTATGGCTCTATTTACAGAGAGTATGAATCAGTTCAACAAATTATCAATTCATACCCAACGGATACGGTTCGTATAGGTATGGAAATAAAACAAAAAGAAGAGGCACTTTTAGCTAATTCAAGTTTGGCGGACGATCAACGTGCTAGACTGCAGGAGCTATTCGCAAAAGGTGCAGCAAAAACAGATACAAGTTCTTTGTTATCCTACTACGCTACTTTAGAACAATTTGAATTCACCCTCAATGAGGGAGGAGATAGTGCGAATAAGGATGCTATGTTGAAGGATGAAATTTTAACAACATTGCTGAAAAATGTTGTGGATATTAACGAATTGGAGCTAGAGGGTTGGACTTCTGTTGGGGAAAGTATTCCTGAAACTGAACTAGGAATGTCCGATTTAAGTACAACGTTTGCTGCGATTATGTCGGGATATAAAGAAACTGCAGAACAGCAACATGCATCGTTGATCAATGAATTAAATTCTATTGACAAGCAAGCAAATATTTTACTCGCGCAAATCCAAAATCCAGCAAATATGATTCCTTCAGGTGAGCCAATGGCAGCTACTTCTGAAGGGGAAGTAATGGCTGGTCAACAAAATGTGACGAACCAATTAGTTTCGTTAAGTGGAATGATTCAGTCCTTATCACAAAAACAAAGTAGTTTAGTAGATTATGCAAACGACTTAACTGTTAAAGCAGACAATATAAAAGACACTTCGAATGAATTTAGTGGAAAATGGGATACGAATGTGGCTGTCATGTCTGAATTCGATAATGATATTCAAGAATTTCTTGCCAATACATATGTAGATGGTCAAGAAAACGGATATGCATTTAATCACTTCGTGAACCCACTAGATGTAAAAGGAGAAGCAGTCGTTTCTGATGAAATGGAGAAAGTTCCACCTGTTATTTTGTTTATCATTCTATTAATCAGTAGTTTGTTAATCGGATATTTCTCTTATCAGATGAAAGAAGGTTCAATTGGGCTTCAACTTACTATGACAGCTTTATTGTCCATAATTGTTGGTCTAATTATTAGTTTCTACAGTATCTATATGTACATTTTAAATGACCATCGTGCACTAGAATGGACAATCTTTACTATTTTATTACTGCTAGCAGGTGCAGCAATAATTCGTGTAGCATTAGAATTCGGACAATCAGTTGGTTGGCTTGCTAGTGTGGCATTGATGTGCTTATACATTATTCCACTATTAATACTGGCTGTACCTGATATTAATATTCCAGATGTTTTGTCTACCGTTTATATGTCTATCAAATATGAACCTGAAACCAGCTTTATATGGGGTGCAGTAATAACAGCGGTAATCGCAATAGCGATGCTAACGACCACATATTTTATGAATAAAAATAATAGATTAAAAGCATCTGTGGCAGATGAAGCGTATGAAAGTTAAATTACGTCTTTTGTTTCCAATATTATATTTATTGCTCGTTGGAAATGCTTTTATCGTCCTTGCTGAAGAACCAAAAAAAGCAGAAGACTTGGATCCTATGATTTATCAAAAACTAGAATTTAAGAAAAACACCGATTATCTGCATGATAAGAAGAAAACTGAAATGAAAAATACAATTCCTAAAAAGCAAGTGGATATATATTTTGATGGAAGAAATAAACTCCCTAACAGAGGAGATACTTCTTACTTGTTTTTAACGGCTGAACGTGGGGAAAAAAGTACCGTAACAGCAAAGTCCTCAGAGTTAAAGCTGTTTTCTGCTAAAGATACTGAACAAGCAGAGTTAACGGTTTCCCCAATGGGAGAGAAGAAATCCTCTAGCGGAAAGATAAGGACCTTTATATTTTTAGGATTAGTAGGGATTGGTATTATTGCAATATTTGTTATCCTTTTACCCAAATTAGTTAGTACCTCTGAATCTACTAAATCAGCCAAATGAAAAAAGGGAGGAAATGTATATGCTTGGTTATTATATTGCTTTATTAGCTAAAAAGAAGGAAGATCTGCAAAGATTAACTACATGTCAGTCTTCTTTGCAAGGTAAACAATCCGAATTTAATACGAATGAACCTAAATGTTTAGAGCCAGAGCTTACTGCCACTACTTGGCAGGGAACTCATGCAGATAAGTTTGACGATATTAGAGAATCGGGTATTCATACCAGCTATGTAGATATATCAGGAAGTCAATTTTCTAATGTGTTTAGTGCTATATCTGCGAAAATAAGTGAATTGATTGCTGAAATTGCATCTATTGAACAAATAATAGCAAATCTTAGAGCGGAGCAAGAACGTCAAAATCAAGTGAAAGCAAACTAACTTGCAAGGAGGAAAAGCATTATGTCTACGGAAGTTAAAATCGTATATGCAGATGTGGAAAATCAAATTGGAGAAATGACTAGTGCAGTCGATTTGCTGAATCCAAAAGCAGAGCCGCCTATTACGGGTAATACTCTAGATGTCGTTACAAAGTTCAACGAATTATCCATAAAATTGGACCAATTACTTGTAAAATATCAAACATTATCAACCCAAAATATACAAACTACCTCCGCTTCAATTGACTTTATGGAAGAGTCTGATCAAAAAATATCAGCGGCTATGCAGTGTACCATCAATGGAACAAGTGTGGCAGCCCAATGAAAATATTAGACGTACATCCGTTTCACGATGGTATAGGGCGTAATATTAATATGCTCTCTCGACTTGAAGGAGAAATGAATGCAATCCAAACCGCTGTGCAAGGCTTAGTAGCTATGGAGGAAACGCTTAAAGGGGAGGGGGGAGATGCAATAAGATCGTTCTATAATGATTGCCATTTACCTTTTCTACATTTCTTTTTGACGTTTAATTCTCTATTTAATACAACCCTTACTACTATGAATTCCGCACTCGATGCATTAGAGCCAGATGCCAATGGCTTTATTCGCCAGGCGTATTTGGAAGGAGAAGTAGAAGAGGGTTTAACAGAAATTTCTCAAGTAACAACTAGTTTGACAGATGAATCCAATAGCATTATGGATTCTGTTTCTGATATAGTTGCTCTGCCCCATTTAGATGACAGTGGTGTACAGGAGGGCGTAACTAGTGCAAGAACATCTAGGGATAATACGGTTACCGATCTAAATGAATTCGATTTGACTCAAACGAATGCGCTACTTTTAATAGAGGCAGCCATGTTAAATATGGAAGCATGGCTAACAGATATTGAATATTTAATGGAAGAAGGATTAACGGATGTTAACTTCCCGGCAGATAGTTGGAATTCTGTACAGGATGCAACACCGATTGGTCAATTCTATTTGCAGCACCAAATAGATATGCTAGCTTCAGATCCACGAGTAGAACAGAATAATGTGGAAGTATCAACACCTGCCTATACAGAAAAGAATTTATGGGAAGGCATTATGACCACTGTCGGACTAGATATTAATGATTGGGAAAAGAAGCCTATAAATGCTGCAGCCAATTTTTTAGGGTTTGCTACAGCGGGCCATGCAACATATAAAGATGTAAGACTGGCTTCCAAAGGTTTCGGAATTACAAGAACTACTCGGACTACAAAACAGAATGTTACAAAAACAGTCATTAAGATTACTAGACCAGAATTGATTGGAGTTAAAAAGAAAACGTATTCTGGTGCAAGCGCTACAAACTATGAGAAGATTTTTAAAAGAGTAGATCCAGCTACCAGTGTAAAATCTACGTTTCGTTTTTCTACCAATAAGCTTGGGTATATTGGTGTATTTGCTACAGCGGGTGGAGACATTATACATGGTATACAAAATGATGAATCGGCAAGTCAAATAGCTGGCAATGTTACAGGGGATGTTGCTGTTGCAGGTGCTTCAATGGCGGCATCAGCATGGGCTGGAGCACAAGCAGGTGCAACAGTCGGCGCGTTTGGTGGACCAATTGGGGTAGTAGCTGGTGCTACAGCGGGGTTAATTGCAGGTGTAGTTGTAACTACGTTATTAAGTGAGGTAAAAATCTTTGATGTAAATAATGATGGCAAAGACGATTCAATTGGAGATGCTATTAAAATAGGGACTAAAGGCCTTATCGACTCTGTATCTTCTTGGTTCAAATAGTTAGGAGAGAATTCCAATAGAAAATAATAGAATGACTAATACTTTTTCATCATACTTGAAATTTGACTCACCGAAACAAAATAAGCAGAGTATTATCGGAAATTTCCTCGTGTTTTTATATTTAATTGGAATTCTTCCACTTTTGGCGCTACCATTCTCACTTCCGTTTTTCCTAGTAGCTATTGTTCCTACAGTTTTTATAACATTTTGGGGAATTATTTATATAATAGCACCTTATAAATACGAAAAATCCTATTATTTATTTCTAGGTGTATATGGTGTCGTCAATACTTACGTCTATTTCGTTAGTATACAAAAATTATTGTATATAAATCTTGAAATAGATAGCTTGATTCCATTTTTATTTAATGTAATATTGTTCATCTTATTAATTGGTGGTATGAATTGGATGAACTGGAAGGCTATTTATAATGAGACATATTATAAGTTACAACAAAAGAGTTCTATTCCAGTAGGTTGGGCATCAATAGCAGGGGCTTCCTATATATTAGGGCAAATAATATTATCTGTTGTCTATACAGGCTCGGGAATAAGCATATTAATCATTGTTTGTCTGTCCATTTTATCTTTATTTACCGCATTTCTTTCAATTAATATTCACCGATATTTTTTCATAAAAAAAAATATGGAAATAGTAAAGAGAATGTTTCCAGAGTTTGGGTTACCAATGCTTGAGAGACGTGGAACGGGAAAGAAAAAGAAGAATATGAATAAGAATATAAAAAAATAATCTGTCCTGAGACGGGAGATTAATATGAATAATACTAAATTAGAGCACATTAAATTATCGTATTTAAATCTAGAATCACTCCAGGAAAACAGAAGTGGTATAGTTGGGTATTTCCTAATACTGTTTTATGTGGTTGGAATAATACCGATATTAGGAGTGCCGTTCTCTTTGCCTTTTTTCTTAGCTGCAATTATACCTTTATCTACTTAGATTCAGCTCTAAGTATACTATTCATAGTCGGCATCTCCATTTTATCTCTTTGTACTGCTTTTTTACGATTAACATCCATCGATATTTCTTTATTAATAAAAATATAGATATAGTAAAATATCGATTCCCTGAATTTGGATTGCCAAAAAGCGACAGATACACGGAGCAGAAAAAGAAGAAGAAAAAAAGAAAGAAGGGAAAAGAATGATTCCAACATTTACAGTACAGGATATTTTTGTAATGATGCAAACGTTAAATACGAAAACTTTAATAGGCTTTTCTAATCCCTTCGAACACCTAACAAAATACGAAATAGAAAGGATATGGGAGAAGACCTATAAAAAACTTCATGAGCTTAATCTTATTGATTTAGTCGATAAGGAAATTAAATTAGAAGAAAACTTCGGTAATGCTTTATGGATCATGTCGCGTACTAATATGGTTGTAGAGATTATGAAAGATGGAAATCAGAAAAGTTATTTTTACTTTAGCAAAGACCATGTAGTGGAATGTAAAGAAAACGAAGAAAGTGAATATACGTTATACGTTCACGGTGCGCCTGATCATGTTTGGAATAATGTCATTTACCCTCGAATGCTAGTAGGTGTAGAAAAGCACTCTGTCACTGTAAGTGAAACTATTTTTGTTCCTCCTTCTGCATACAATGCTTGGGTGAAAGCCGGATCAGTGACAGATGTGCAGAGCTTGGAAACTATCAATTTAGGGGAAGACTGGAAACGTATCAGTAGTCAATTGGATGCGGCGCTAAAAAGTATGATACATAATAATCGACTAATGGTATTTTTCAAAGAGGATGCCAATTGGGTTATCGAAGGTATGCATGTTTTAACATCTCCTAATAATAATTGGACATTCAAGATGATTCGACAGGACAATAAGGAATTATTAGAAGGAAGACAAAGTACAAATTTGGACATTGTTTCAGAGATTTTAGAAGTTTTAGTTAGGATGCAAGCTAAGAAAGCAACGATTAAATAAATGAAAGTAGAACATCAAGCACATTTCAAATAATCGAAATGTGCTTGAAGTCTGTTAGATTGTAATTCTTATGTATTTTCAATGAAGTATTTTGACATTTAAACTTTCCAATTGCGCTAAGTTGATCGTATAATTGTTTTCGGTATCTACAAATAGCCCACCATTCACTTTGTTCCTTTCAGCTGTACGGATATCTGTATTCGTTTCGAATATCAGATTATTACCACCTTTAAACTTCAGGTAAAATTTATACTTTTTTAATTCACCAGCATTACGCAATATTCTCCCTCCTTTAACGGAGTATATCATTCGCCTTGAAAAAGTTTAATAGATAGAAAATAGTTTTATTGGGTATATAGTTTATGAGACTTAATGAGGAAGACCTTCTTATAGAAATAAATTAGGTGATACTACTTAAGTAGTATATAATGAAGGGATGCTGAAAATACTGAATTAGAGAATATAAAGGAGTTTGAATCATATGAGTAAAAAAACTATTAAAACTGAGTTACCAGAGAATTATGAGGAACTGAAGAAAGCTGCCAATCGGACTGCAAGCTGGAAGGCACGCTATGACGCAGTAGTTGAATTAGGTATGTACAATCATAATCAGGTGAAAGACATTTTAAGAACACGCCTTGCAAATGATCCAGTTTACAAAGTACAAGAAGCTGCATTCCAAAGTCTTTTAGATTTTGGAGAAGAAGCACAATTACCGAAGCGTAAAAAGTTTGAATTAGTAAAAGGAGCAAACAAAGTGTTTGTTCGTGTTAAGAAGAGCTTACCTAAGGATCATACTTTTGAAGAATATTTAACAAAGTTAAAAAGAATGCGTATCGATGTATATGATACGTATGAAGGTGACAAAGGCGACGAATTCAAAACTTGGTTAGAAAAAGAATGGTCTAACTTAAAATAATGTATAGAATTACAAAGAAAACAATTGTCGACATGGACAATTGTTTTTTTTTATAAAAGTGAATCAATTTCATAAAGAATATTAAATAGTTAAATCCGAATAACGCTGATTTCGGCTCTATGCGGACGCTTTCCGAGGGCACGGCTTCAATCTCCTCGTCACACGAAAACATATGCTCCTGCGGGGCTTTCAGCTCGCGCTGTTCCCGCTGGAGTCGCCGCCTGCCACTTCAATCAACGGGATCGCTTTTAAAAAAGCGAATAATATATTTGTGGTATTAATTAAACATTCGTATTTTTAAATGAAACAAGTAATTATGAAATTGACTCAAGTAAGTATTTAATACCGATTAATTACTATTGCTAATTTATTATATATACTACTGAAATGGAAATAATGACGTCATAAAGTTGCGATTTATTGATATAAAATTTAAGGAATAATAAGTATCAATAATAAAAAATTCGAAATAGATTGACAGTTTATAGGGTAGACCCTATATTTTAAATAGATAGTTAATATAGAAGGGGATAGGAGATAAATCATGATGGGCAAATTATGGGGTACACCTGAGGAACTAAGGGCTTTGTTATGTGAATTGGTTAGCTGGGATAGTATTACGTTAACAGAGGGAGAGCGGGCGTTTGCCCCAAAATTAGTGAAAAAGCTAGGGGAACTACGCTATTTTCAAAATCATCCAAGTCTATTACAAATGCATGATGCGGGACTTGGTAGACAAGTAGTAACTGCGTTATACAAGCACCCAGAAGCGACTGAAACAATAGTGCTGATTAGTCATTTTGATACGGTTCAAACGGAAGAGTATGGTGTTTTGGAGCCGCTTGCATATTTTCCAGAGGAGTTAACAAAAAAGTTAATGGAGAATCCAGAAGAATTGCCTGAAGGTGCTAGAACTGATTTGGAAACTGGTAAGTATTTGTTTGGTCGCGGCACGATGGATATGAAGATGGGGCTTACTCTACATATGCAGTTAATTGAAAAAGCGAGTGTTGAGCAGTGGCCAATTAATCTTATTTTAACTACTGTTCCAGATGAAGAAGTCAATTCTGCTGGTATGCGTGCTGCAGTTACACATTTAGTGCGTATACGTGAGGAGTTCGGATTAAGCTATAAGCTATTTTTAAATAGTGAACCTTCATTTTCTCAAAATCCCACTGACATTGCAGAATATATATATACAGGTACGATTGGTAAAATCATGCCAGCCGCTTTGTTTTACGGGAAAGAAACACATGTGGGAGAACCTATGAAAGGCATGACTGCAAATTATATCGCATCCTTTTTAACCCAACGGATGGAGTGGAATAATCTATTCCGCGAGTCGCATCTTGGGGAGAGTACGCCTCTACCAGTTTCATTGCAGCAGAAGGATCTGAAACTGTCTTATTCTACGCAAACACCTTACCGTGCGGTTGCATTATATAATGTGTTTTTACTGAAACGTACTGCTTCGGAAGTGATGGATTTGTTTGAGCAAGTTGCAGAAGAGGCAATGCATGCATTGAACGAAAACTATTCCATGATTTGTGAGCGTGAGCAGGTGACGGGCATAGGGGAAGTAAAGGTTTTGCGCTATGAAGAATTACTCGAATATGCATATAAAAAATTAGGAACAGAACAAGTAGAACATCTTAAAGAACTAACGCTAGCAAATGAGGAGTGGGATGACCGAGAAAAATCACTTCGTATTGTAGATGACTTGATGATCCAATGCCAGGAGTTAGCACCAGCAACAGTTATCCTATTCACACCACCTTACTACCCAGCAGTTAACACTTCCAATGATCCATTGATTAAAGATGCAGTGGAATTGATGAAGCAATCAAGCTTATCGTTTAACAATAAAATTGATCAAATCCATTATTTCAACGGAATTTGCGATTTAAGTTATGTGAATTATGAGGATGAAGGTAAGGGCTGGACGGCATTTGAAAAAAATACACCTGTATGGGGAGACACCTACAGCATTCCATTTAACGACATGGCGAAGTTGAAAGGTCCAGTTTTGAATGTTGGACCATTTGGTAAGGATGCTCACCAAAAAACTGAACGACTCCATGTAGATAGTGCATTTGTAGAGATGCCTGTAATGTTGGAAGCTTTGATTAGAAGTTTGTACTAAATATATCGATTGAGACTTCCTAAAAAGGGGAGTCTTTTTTTACGGAAACCCTCTATTACTTCATTAATGTAAACCGCATTAATATCCCATCCAGTAAATCGTACGTCATTACATATTATCCTGTATATATTAATCCTAGTTATTTGAGTCAATTTCATAATTACTTGTTTCATTTAAAAATACGAATGTTTACTTAATATCGCAATATATTCTTGGTTTTTTTAAAAGCGATCCCGCTGGAGTGGCAGGCGGCGACTCCAGCGGGAACAGCGCGAGCTGAAAGCCCCGCAGGAAAGATATTGGTCGAACTTTGTTTGACCAATATCTTTGCGACGAGTAACCGCAGGAGCATATATTTTCGTAGTGACGAGGAGATTGAAGCCGTGCCCGCGGAAAGCGTCCGTCTAGAGCGGAAATCAGCGTAGTTCGGATTTAACTATACAATATTCTTTATGAAATTGATTCATTTATAAAGGAAATAATAATGTATTTCTATTATAATTTATTATATATTGTTAGTATTTAAATTAGAATGAATAATCAAACTAACGATAAAGTGAGGAGAACAATGCCTATTTCAAGAAGGTTTAAACAAAAACAAAAGAAAAAAAGGAAAATTATTCTGTTAGCACTTGTTATTTCTTCTTTTTTGCTCGTCGGAGTTATCGCTTTTGCTATTAGTCTTACTCAGGAAACAAAGAATGCAACTTCTAAAATGTATGTACCTTTAGAAAGAGAAGAAGAAGAGCAGACGAAGTTACGAATCACTCCTTTTAGCATATTAGTAGCAGGCGTGGATGACGAGAAAGAGGCTAAATATGGTCGTTCGGATATGCTATTATTAGTTACTGTTAATCCGAAAGCGGAAAAAATTTCGATGGTGAATATTCCTCGAGATACAAGATTATATATCGAAGAATTAGAAAGAGAAGACAAAGTAAACCATGCTTATTCATATGGTGGAATAAATTTCACGATAAATGCGCTTGAAAAGTTGTTAGAAATACCAATCGATTATTACGTTACTACGAATTTTCAAGGATTTGAAGATATCGTCGATACGCTAGGGGGAATTGAAGTGGATGTGCCGTTTACAGTAGATATCCAACTAGCAGATACACTCAAATGGAAAACCTATACGGAAGGTCCTATGCTACTAAAAGGAAATGAAGCTCTTGCATATGTTCGAATGCGTAAAAAAGATCCAGAGGGGGATAAAGGGCGTAATCTACGTCAAAAACAAGTTATTCAAGCAATACTAAACGAATCTACACGTTTTAGTAGTGTAACCAAACTAGATGATTTAATAGAAAACGTTGGGGAAAATGTTAGAACAAATATGCCAACCTCTGATTACTTGGGATTTGTAAAACTATACCAAGAAATTAAAGATTCTCCTATCGTCCCGTTAACCTTGGAGGGACAAGATAAAAGAATTTACAGTAAAATTGAAAATAAGGAATTGTCGTATTTTATCCCTAACGAGGCTTCTCTGGAAGAACTTAAGCAGAATTTGAAGGCAAACCTAGGAAAGAACTAAAAAAATGATAAGGTAGTCGAATGAGTCAATTTCATAATTACCTAATTTACTTTTTTTTCAACTATTACTGTCATAGTAATCAAAAAAAAATTTAAGATTGTTTACATTATAAAAAAGACTATTTTGTATATTTATAATTTTTTGTTTATAAATATGTTGAATAGTTAAAGTATTTTGGAGATAATGAAACTAATAATTTTTTACGATAGGAGTAATTGGATGGAAATAACTACAAGAAATAATACAGAATATAAGAGCAAAGCAAATGATTATGTACATGAGGTATTCCAGTTAGTAAAAGACAGAAATCAAGGGGAAAAAGAGTTTTTACAGGCAACACGTGAAATATTTGATTCACTTCGTCCTGTATTTCTAAAGCACCCTGAATATATACATAATGGAATACTAGAGCGGATTACGGAGCCTGACCGAGTAATTACATTTCGAGTTGCATGGGAAGATGACACTGGAAAAGTTCAGGTCAATCGTGGTTTTCGAGTACAGTTTAATAGTAGCTTAGGGCCTTATAAAGGAGGAATTCGTTTTCATCCGACGGTAAATAGTAGCATTATGAAATTTTTGGCCTTTGAACAGACCTTTAAAAATGCGTTGACAGGGCAGCCGATTGGCGCAGGTAAAGGTGGTTCTGATTTTAATCCGAAAGGAAAGTCAGAACGTGAAATAATGCGATTTACACAAAGCTTTATAACCGAGTTAAGTAAATATATTGGGCCTGATATGGATGTACCTGCTGGAGATATTGGAGTTGGGAAGAGAGAAATAGGTTATATGTTCGGCCAGTATAATCGTTTAAGGGGCGGCTATGAGGCTGGTGTGTTTACAGGAAAAGATCCAAATCATGGAGGAAGCTTGGGGCGTAAAGAGGCTACAGGTTACGGCACAGTATATTTTGTTGAAGAAATGTTGAAAACAGCAAATGATAGCTTTGAAGGAAAAAAAGTAGTTGTTTCTGGATCTGGAAACGTTGCAATCTACGCAATGGAGAAGGCAATTGAACTTGGTGCGTTGGTGTTGGCATGTAGTGATTCAAATGGATATATATATGACCCTAATGGTATCGATGTAGAAACTATCAAACAATTAAAAGAGTTTGATAGTAAAAGAATTAAGGAGTATACAAAGGTTCATAAAAATGCTGTATATCATGAGGGGTGCATGGACATTTGGTCAGTGGCATGTGATATTGCTTTACCTTGTGCTACACAAAATGAAATGGCAAAAGACGATGCGATTATATTAATCCAAAACGGGGTAAAGGCAATAGGGGAAGGTGCTAATATGCCTTGCACAGAAGATGCCATTCTTGCTTTCCAAGCAAGTGGCATTTTATTTGCACCAGCTAAAGCAGCAAATGCAGGAGGGGTAGCTGTTTCAGCAATGGAGATGTCGCAAAATAGCATGCGCTTATCGTGGACGGTTGAAGAAGTAGATGAGAAATTAAAGCAAGTCATGAAGAACATATACACTAGCTGCTATAATGCTGCAGAAAGCTATGGTCATCCAGGTAATTTAGTAATAGGAGCAAATATCGCAGGATTTCTTAAAGTAGCGGACGCTATGGTAGCGCATGGTATTCACTAATATAGAAAAGGAGCAATTCTCTAGTTAGAGAGTTGCTCCTTTTTAATAGATTAGAAAGTATATAAAATTGCCCTGAGAACACTGGATTCATGGGGCATTAAAGAACGAATAATCCTGTGAATTCTGTTTCATGTGGGCGCTTTCCGCGTGCGGCCGAGCCTCGTTCGCTACGCTACCTATGGGGTCTCGACTTTCTCGCTGGAGTCGCCACATTCCACTTCTGTCAATATAGAGTTTAGTTACGTTTCTGTTCTTAAAGGACCGGGCATGTCCTTTGCCTAGTTTCTTACTTTTTACTTAAAGCTTAAATTTACCTACAATCTGATTTAACTGATGTGCAATATCATTTGTTTCACTAGAACGGTTTGCAATTTCGTCAATTGAAGCTGTCGTTTGTTCAGTTGCTGCTGAAATTGATGTTGTAACTTGTTCAATCTCTTTTATTGATTCAGTAAGTTGATTGATCAACACTACGACTTGTTTCGAATTATCTGCTTCTGTAGTTGTCATATCAGAAATCATGGATATTTCTTTAACGGTTTTTGCAACGGCTGTAGAAATATCACTTAATGATTGAGATGTTTGAAGAACAGTCGAAGAACCAGTTTCGATTAACTTCGTACTTTCTTCTGTAGAATCTACTACTAGTTTAATACTTTCGGTAATATCTTTAATGATTGTTTCGACTTGCTCCACTTCGGTATTCGATTGTTCAGCTAGTTTTCTAACTTCCTCCGCAACAACTGCAAATCCTTTTCCATGCTCACCAGCGCGAGCGGCCTCAATTGAAGCGTTTAGTGCTAGTAAATTAGTTTGTGCTGCAATTGCAGAGATAGAACTAGTAATTTGTTGAATCTTTGTAGTTGCTTCATTTAATCGCCCGATTGTTTCACTAGTTTCAATGGATGCAGATTTAATTTTATCCATGTCACGACTAATTTCACTTGCACGAGTTAGACCCTCTTCGGCAGTGTTCATAGTTGTTTTAGAATTTATCACTGTTGTATCTGCACGATCCTTTGAATTTTGTAAACCTTGTGCTAGGTTCTGTAAAATATTGGATGATTGTTCGGCTGTAATTGTTCCGTCGCTTACTGATGCAACAGTTTCACTCATATTAGTTGAAACTTGGTGTATGGCATCTCTCATTTCGTTTAGTGAAATAGAGTTGTTTTCGACATTATCTGTTAATTGAACGGACGTTTTTTGTATCGTTCCTATAATATCTCGTAGATTCGAAGCTAATGTATTTAATGTTCGACTTAAATCTCCAACTTCATCTTTACTTGTGAAATGTGTGTCCTTGACTGTTAAATTACCTTTTGCAATTTCAGCTGCATGTGCAATAAGTGCTGAAAGCGGCTTTGTTTTTCTTCTAATTAAATAAAGTGTAATTAATGATGCTAACATCAATGGAATCAAACTAATAAGTATTCCTCCACTAACAACATCCCAAGTACGATCAGTAACAATAGATGCATCAAAATCAATAACACTAATAGCAATAATATCTTTAGAAGGATCATGATCTTCAAATATAGGGGCATAGCCAGAAAGTCTTTCTAAGCCGGCAAATTCATAGGCTTCTGAATATGTAGAATGTTGCATTTCTACTAACATTGCAATAGCATCCTTATCTATATAAAACTGATCTCCAGCTTTAAAGCCATCTTCTTTAAGATTATCATCCACAGCGAGTAGTTTACCATCTAAATCTATAATATACTGGGTTTCAAATATATCTTTATGAGCAGTAGTCCAATTTAGCTGCTCGCTAACCTTGTCAATGGTGGAAGTATCACCAGCAATTAGCTTTTTAACATCATCTGGTTGAATCAAACCAGTAGTAATGTTTGCGCACCCGTAAGCTTCAATACCAGCTGCCTTATATAGTTCGTCATAAGCAGTATTGTATGTCGCAACCGAAGTGATTAACAGCATAGAAGCAATGATTCCAACAATAATCATCCCTAAATGCATTGTTAAAGTATTTTTCATTTTAAACTCTCTCCTGTCTAACTTTCCATGTAACTTATATAACATTTATACCATAGAAACAGATATAAAAGATATACCTTTATAATTAGAATTAACACAAATATGTGACTATTTTACTTCCAAGTTATATTTTTTAAACTGCTTTTATGTTACTTAAGAGCTAATATAGAACTATAAGATTTTTAATGTATTAGTAGATTACCTTTTAGAACGTATAATTCTCTGTAATGTTATTGTTACACAACTGTAAAGTTAATAAAGTTTAAAAGGTGTTAATATGTGTATAGAGAAATTTTCAGAAAACATTTTGAATCTATTTTTCAATACACATCTTTGGAGGAACATAAGTTTTGACTTCTTTGTTTAAAAAAATCATCACAATCTTTAGTTTAACTGTAGTTTTAGCCGCGGGAACATTTGCAGGAAATACAGAAGCAGCAAGCACTGTAGCATCCAATGAAATAGTATCGAGTGCGAAAAGTTTAGTAGGAATTAAATATCGTTATGGTGGAACAACGAAGGCTGGTTTTGATTGTTCAGGTTATATCGGATATGTTTACAAAAGCAAAGGGGTTAATTTAGCAAGAACAGCAGCGGGAATGTACAACAGTGGGAAAGCTGTAAAAAAAGCAAACCTAGCAGTTGGAGACTTGGTTTTCTTCAATACTTCTGGTAGAGGCGTATCTCATGTGGGTATGTACATAGGTAGCGGTAAGTTTATCCATGCTTCAACATCTAAAGGTGTTCGTGTTGATAAATTAAATGACCCTTATTATTGGGGTAAAAAATAGGTTGGTGCTAAGAGAGTAGCGAACGTAACAGTAGCAAAAAAATAATTTGAACATATACTACCGTTTTAGCTTATAGCTGAAACGGTTTTTTAAATCTTATATGATTAAGGACGGAAATCAAAATCTCTTATGCATATACTTGCATTTGTTTGTTTGAATTTATTATTATGATTTTAAAAGGGTGGTAGTATGAAAATTGTTATTAGTCCTGATTCCTTCAAGGGTACCTTAACTGCTTTAGAAGCAACTTATGAGATTAATAAAGCCATCAAAGAAATTAGTCAGGACATCGAAACGGTATTACTACCAGTTGCAGATGGAGGAGAAGGGACACTCGAAGCACTTATTACAGCAACTCAAGGAAGCACTATTGATGTCGAGGTTTATGATCCTATAGGTCGCCTAATACAGGCGGAGTATGGAGTGCTTGGTGATGGAGAAACTTGTGTTATTGAAATGGCGAAAGCATCTGGAATTATGCTATTACAAAAAGAGGAGAACAATCCTTTACAAGCCTCCACATTTGGTACAGGAGAGCTTGTACTTCATGCTTTAAATCGTGGATACAAGAAGTTCATAATAGGGCTTGGGGGTAGTGCAACGAATGATGGTGGAACAGGAATGTTACGTGCTTTAGGGATGAAGTTTTTAAACAAATATGGAAAAGAAATTCCTCTTGGACCTCAATTTTTAAGAGATTTACATGAAATTGATCCAACAGACTTTGATGGTAGAATAAAGGATTGCCATTTTATATTGGCTTCTGATGTGGATAATCCCTTCGTAGGAATAAACGGTGCAACAAAAGTTTTTGGTCCACAAAAAGGAGTGACATCAAATATGGTAAAGGTGCTAGATAAGAATTTAGAACATCTAGCTAATATAATAGAAGAAGTCACGCAAATTACACTACATAAATTGCCAGGAGCGGGTGCTGCTGGTGGACTAGGTGGTGCTTTTCTAGCATTTTTTCCAGTTTATATGAAACCGGGTATTGAAGTTGTAATGGAAGCAATCAATTTTGAAGAGCATATCAAGAATGCTGATTTCATCATTACAGGTGAAGGTAAATCAGACTCTCAAACACTTTCTGGAAAGGCTCCTATTGGTATTGCTAAAGTTGCAAATAAACATAACGTACCAGTTATTTTAATATCCGGTTATATTGAACCGTTAAGTATCCCGAACTTATCTCTCTATTTTTCAAAGCTGGTAAGTATAGTAAATCAGTCGATTACTCTAGAAAAAGCAATGAAAAATCCTACTTCTCACTTGAGAGTTAAAACCAGTGAAACAATGAATTTAATTTTATCAACTTTAGGTAAAAACTAAACTATCAATATATTTAAAAAACCCTTTATTACTAATGATTCTAGTAATGAAGGGTTTTTTTTAGAGAAAGATTGTAAATATCGGCGAATAGTCATATACCATAAGAAGACCGAGAAAAGGAAAGATGAAATGTTGTAACAAAGTCAGTCTAAGTAGAATAAAACAGGTAACAAATAGGTTTATTCTTTCCACGGAAACACTAGCTTTTTTTAATCGAAGTATAATATATCATCACGATAATTTTGTTTTAAATCAGATTCTAAGAAGTTTAAATAACGAACAAGAAGTTGAGAAGCTTTACCTCTGGTTAATACTTCATTTGCATTAATACGATTTTTCTTGTCTGGGTCTATTAATCCAAGTTCACTGGCTATATAAATACTATCTTTAGCTGCATTTGGAATTTTATTGTCATCAATGAATTTAGTTTTATATCCAGGAGTAGGTGCGCGTCCTTCTAATCCAAGAGAACGGACAATTATCGTTACAGCTTCTGCGCGAGTAATTGAATCCTTTGCACCAAACTTCTCTTTGTTCTTAGGATTAACTAGTCCTTTATTTAAAGCACTTTCAATATAAATATAGTTTGGATCTTTTACATCTAAGTCTTCAAATAAAGGCTTTTTCAATGTTTTTCTCTTATTAGTTTTTTCTTCCATTACACGTAAATCAACGGCTTTAGCGACACCTATTGTAAAGAGATCTTTTTTCATAGCAGCATCAGGTGAAAAGAAATTGCTTGATTCATCAAAAATACCTAGAGAATATAGTTTTTCTATATTAGGTTTCGACCAATGCTTCGCAATGTCACGAAATTTAGGAACGATTAAACGCTCAATAGTTGGAGATTTTTTCTTGTTTAAATTAATTGTTCCGCTACGAGCGTAGTGAGAATAAGGAATATCGTACTCATATTCTGAAATCATATCGGAAGTACTGATGACAGAGTTACCCCCGACAAAACTAGATAGCGAAGGAGAATGAGCTTCGTATTCTAAAACTCTTGATTTACTATCGGATACTTTATTGGTCACAAATGCAGTACCTAAAGGGGTCACTATTTCATAATCTATTAATTGAGTGTCTGTTGATCCCCAAAAGTTTTGGTAACCAACATTTTCCCCAGTGATACGAACAGTTATTTCTTCTTCTATAGTCTTTTTGTCAACTTTGTAACTTTTTTTATAAATTTTTCTAGCTATGATATTTCCAGAGTAATAGTCTGTAGCAGGTCGGTTATCGACGACTGAACCTTGAGAGAATTGATAGTCTGCTAATGTATATGTTGTTTTATCAGCTAAAGTTACTTTCTCATTATAACTTTTTACTGTTGTATTTGACGTTGTTTGCCCTTTTACCTCATGTTTTGTTAAATCTGAAACGTATACAACACTACGTGTCAATTTATGACCATCTGGGCTAGCCAAGGTGAATTTATAGGTTGATGTCAATTGATTTTTGTTTTCTTTTTCAGTAACAGTTGCTTTTCCTGTAAATTTAATAGGTATATCATATAGGAAGAATACTTCTTCATATTCATATTCGTCCATTACTCCTCCGCTGTATTCTATAACGTTTGCATTTGCTGCTGGGATCAAAGCAGTTAATACTAAGAGAATGGCTAATAATTGGATGGACAGTTTTTTTAAATATTTAATCATTGAGTTTAGTTCCTACTTTCTAAAATTGTTTTTACATTTGAGTCAATTTCATAATTACTTGTTGCATTTAAAAATACGAATGTTTACTTAAAATCGCAATATATTATTCGTTTTTTTTACAATCCCATTGATTGGAGTGACAGGCGCGACTCCAGCGGAAACAGTGCTGTTCGGATTTAACTATAGAATATTCTTTATGAAATTGATTCATTTAATTGTTTAAATTTAATCTACTAAAATAATTTGAGCATGTGAGTTAGAGTCATGAATAATAAATAACCGATCATTTTCTTGTAATTCATGGAAGGAGATAACTTGACCTTCTTTAATAAAAGTAGTATTTGATATATTAAAAGAACTATTATAAGCATAATTTTGCCAACTACTAGCATTCCAATACTTTACATTATTTATATTAAGCCAATTATACGATGAACCAATCAAGCGTCCAGTTGTAAATGAAGAAGCAGGGCCATATGATGAACCAACAATTCTAGCAGCTACGATATGATTGTCTTTTACATAAAAATATGCATACTTTCCAGAGCTGTAATTAAAGTCAGTTGTTAAAACATTACCATTCTCGACAACAACAGTATCATTACTAAAGTTTAAGTTATTTAAACTTGTAGAATACCAGTAATTATTTGTTAATTGGTTTGTATTATTGACTAATAGCTGATAAGAGCCAACTGAATTTATTTGACCAAAATACACTGATTTGTTGGATAAACTAGAGCTTTTAAAGCTGCTATTAGAAATATGAATTACGTTGGCGTATTGATTTGAATTAGTCCCATTTGTAATTATATTGGCATCTCCAGTTGTCAATGCACTAGCGTCCACTAAGCGACCGTTGCGAATAATAATTGTTCCATTATGATAGGTAATATTTTGTTTGTTCGCTAGATTAATTTTTTTATTTGAGGTATCAATAGTAGTTAAATTAGCATGATATGTACGTTCATTCGATTTCTTAATAATTATTTTTTGAATTATTTCTTCACCAGATTGATTGATGGTTACGTAATAAACCTCATTATTCACATATTTATGAAGTTCAATAGGGTCAACTTTTTTATTGCCAAGATAAATTGGTGTCTTAACAGTAAAAGTTTTGGACGTAATATTTCCTTTGGAAGCAGATTTAAGTTTCCATTGCCAATTTTCATATACCTTTTCATCTTTTATAGTTAATTTCTTTTGTTTATTATCTAGCTTTTGAATTGTTCCCTTATATAATTGTTCGATTTTAATACCATCTACAATTATTTCAATAGAAGAAAGCCTATCAGAATCATCATCACTTAGGTAGAGCTTAACACGATCTCCTTCATATAATTCGCTTAAATCTACAAGCTTATTATCTTTGGATATTTGCGTTTCAACATCAATGTAATACTTAGCCTGTTGTCGGTTTTTTAAATTGATAGTAATATACTGACCATTATTATCTATATTATTTATTGTGCCAGTTAAATTGCGGCCAATTGAATCAGATTCTCCTTGATCAATACTAGTAAATCCATTTAACTCATGAACTTTTCTAAAGTTCACTGTCGCTTCTATTCTCATCCCTTCTTTAAAAGCTCCAACGGTTGTTGGAGTAGAGTTAACAAATAGTGGGACGTATTCATCAATATTTAATGTTGTAGTTTTACCCTCACTGTTAACTAAGGTAATACTTGCTAATTGTTTTTCTGTTGTTTTATCCTCTAAAATTACTTCTTCATAAGTAAAATTGACAAAAAGTCCATTTATTGTAGAAGAAGCTTGGACAGTAGATATGTTTGTAAAGCAACTTACAAATAAAATTGCAAACAAAATTATGTATGTAGTATATTTGAACACTCTTTAACCCTCCTTAAGATTTGATTTCACCTACCTATTTTATCGGTTAATAGTAATTATTTGTAATAGAAATGAATAAATAATATAGTTTGATTTGTGTTCCTATTTACCCGGGGTAGTCTTAAAATTATTTATATCACTAAAAACAGGCAGTGACTATATTGGGAGAGCAAGTTTAAAAAGTTTTCAAATTTTTAGAAAATAATTTTAAAAAGGTATTTCTAATTTTCGTAAAAGTAGTATAATTGCATATAATATATTGCACACTTAAAATTGTTGCAATTTACTAATTTTATTGATAGGGGAAACATGCCATGAATAATCTAAAAATTAATTTTACAAAAAATGGAGCGAAAAACGAGAAAACACCAGCAAATCAGCTAGTGTTTGGAACGAAATTTACGGATCATATGTTTATCGCTGATTACACAGAAGGAACAGGTTGGCATGATCATCGTATCGTCCCTTATCAGCCACTTACATTAGATCCATCTGCTTCTATATTACATTATGGACAAACGGTTTTTGAGGGAATGAAGGCTTATCTTTCGGAAGATGGAATTGTTCGATTGTTCCGCCCTGAGCAAAACATGAAACGTATGAATATTTCGGCAGACCGCTTAAGCATGCCACAAATAGAAGAAGAATTAGCTATTGATGCTTTAAAACAGTTAATCGAAATAGACAAAGAATGGATTCCTACAGAACCCGGAACATCACTTTATATTAGACCTTTTATGATCGCAACTGAAGCACATCTTGGTGTATCGGCTTCTAAAACATATAGCTTCATCATCATTATGTCGCCAGTCGGATCTTATTACAAAGAGGGCATTCACCCAGTAAAAATTTTAGTGGAAAGTGAATATGTTCGAGCAGTTGCTGGTGGAACAGGAACAGCAAAAACCGCCGGTAATTATGCTTCCAGTTTAAAAGCTCAGGAAGTAGCTGATCGTGAAGGATATGCTCAGGTTCTTTGGTTAGATGGATTAGAGAGAAAATACATTGAAGAAGTAGGAAGTATGAATGTCTTTTTCAAAATTGATGGAGAAGTAGTTACTCCAGCCTTAAACGGAAGTATTTTGGACGGGATTACCAGAAAGTCTATCATTGAATTGTTGAAGTACTGGGGTGTTCCAATTACAGAACGTAAAGTTTCAATGGAAGAAATACGTGAAGCTTATTTGAACGGTAAACTGGACGAAGCATTTGGAACTGGTACTGCTGCTGTTATTTCTCCAATTGGAGAATTACGCTGGAAAGGTGAGTTATTCTACGTGAATAACGGAGAAACAGGAGAACTTTCCCAAAAATTATATGATACGTTAACTGGAATTCAACGGGGCATTATCGAAGATCCATTTGGCTGGGTTGTTGAGTTAGAAAAATAATGTTTTATTAGTCGCTTCTCTTCACAGGGAGGCGTTAATTTTGTTTTTGGGAGGATACTTTACGATGAAACCACTAATTGGTATATGCGCTAATTATTTATCAGATGACACAGTCGGATTGGCTGCAGGAATCGGTGCAAAAAATCAGGAATGGCAATTGCTTGCGGATGATTATATTGTTGCTATTGAAAGAGCAGGAGGGGTACCAGTTATTTTGCCTATCACTACAGAGTTAGAAACATTGACTCCTCTTCTTCAAAAATTGGATGGGATATTATTTTCTGGAGGTTCTGATATAGATCCATATTTTTACGGAGATTATCCGAAATTTGGATTAGGAGCTATTGAACCAAAAAGGGATTTCCATGAAATTAGGTTAGCTCGAAAAGTTTTATCGGATATGAATATTCCTGTACTTGGCATATGCCGTGGAATGCAGTTACTTACCGTAGCAACCGGTGGCAAACTGTATCAGGATTTATCATCTCAAAAACCGGAGGGGATCAACCACTCAGTACCAAAATCAATTAGACATCACGCATCTCATCCAGTTCGAATTGAAAATGGTTCAATATTACATAGTATTTTTCAAAATGACGAGCTGAGAATTAATAGTTTCCATCACCAAGCTGTAAAAGAGCTAGGCAAAGGTTTTAAGGTGTCGATGACTGCTCCTGATGGAATCATAGAAGGAATAGAATGGGAAGAGCCTAATAGATTTGTTGTAGCAGTTCAATGGCACCCTGAAATGATGGAAGGACAAGTTGATACAGTGCGTCCAATCTTTAATGCTTTCGTCGAAGCAAGTAAAATGAATGCGCAAGTTATTGGACTAGTTCCATCTGAAGAGACAATAGCTTAACAAGCCTTTTGGAGAAATCCTACCTATGTCGAACTATATTGGCGAGGGTAGGATTTTTCTTCCTCAATTTGAATATCCTCGCAGTATATATTATAATTTTCCGTCCTTAATTCAGGATACTTTTTAATCAAAGTTGGTAGTAAATTTGTATCGAGATAAGATGGCTTTTGCTTTTTTTCATTTATATAAAACTGATAGGAGCTATACTGATTGTTTGCCATACTCTTTAAAATGGTTCTTTTTATGTAAAGATGATTTTGATGTATATACTTACTTATTTTAAATAACTCTTTGGGCTCAGAAATCATGTTTGTATAATATCTAGATTCATATAACTGATCCCAGTATTTATATTTAAGCTTGAAATATTTTGAGTACTGTTGATTAATGAAAATTAGCACATCTGAAAGTGGAGCTTTTGGAGAACGTATAAGTAGTTGGTAGTGGTTATTCATAAGAGAGTAAGCAATTATTGTAAAGGAATATATTTTATGAGCCTGAGATAGCGTATGTATAAAGAACATGAAATCCTCTTTATTAATAAAGATATTTTGCATCCGATTTCCTCGCATAGTAATATGATAAAAAATTTCGGGCTGCCATACTTTTCGAATATTACCCATTTAAACTTCGCCTCCTCTATTTGACAACACCATAATATAAAATAGGGTAAACTACAATTGTCAAAATTTATTATTATAAACAACAATTCCAATCTTACTTAAAATAATTAAGTAAAATTCAATTTTCCATCAATAATTGTACTCAAAATAAAATTATCAATTCTCTATACTAAAGCTATCGGGAAATTTCCTTTACAGTAGCAAATGTTCCGAGAAGCCTCTACAAAGTTTCACAACCTTTTCCGAATTTTACTCTTACCTGTAAAGGTTCCGCTCTTGGCATATTATGAAACTGCACTGCATTATGTTGTGTGATAAAATAGGGAAAAAGGAGTGTTTCCAATGAAGGACAGGGTGTTAATTGTAGAAGATGAAAAAAATATTGCACGTGTTCTTCAATTAGAACTTGAGTTTGAAGGATACACAGTGGATATTGCATATACGGGAACAGACGGATTGATCAAATATCGAGAGCAGCAATGGGACTTAGTTTTACTGGATTTAATGCTTCCTGGTTTAAATGGTTTGGATGTATTAAGAAGAATTCGTGCTACAGAAGATGAAACGCCAGTAATCTTGTTAACCGCAAAAAACAATACAGAAGATAAAGTAGCTGGATTGGACCTTGGAGCGAATGATTATGTAACTAAACCATTTGAAATTGAGGAATTGTTAGCTCGCGTGCGTTCGGCAATTCGTTTTACTAAATCATCCACACCAGTTCCTGTTCATGATGAAAATGTGCATATTTTTCAGACGCTTATTCTGAATGAACAAACACGTGAAATTACTAACTCGGGAGTATCTATTAATCTAACGCCTCGTGAGTATGATTTACTATTATATATGATGAAGCATCCTAACCAAGTGTTGACGCGAGAGCAGCTACTAGATGCTGTTTGGGGATTTGATTATTATGGGGATACGAATGTTGTAGATGTTTATATACGTTATGTTCGGAAAAAGTTAGAAGAAAACGAATTACTTTCTTTTATACAAACCGTCCGTGGTGTTGGATATGTGCTGAAGGAGCAAAAGAATGAAGCTTAATACTAAAATACATCTATTTTCTACCTTATTGACGCTTTTAATCATAGGTTTAATGAATATAGGTGTATATTTTTTATTTGAAGATATGGCCTATGATTCAGAATATAATCAACTTAACACGGATGTAGATTCTATGATTACTGCATTAAGTAAAATGCAAGAAAAGGATGACCCTGCCACAATTTTGCGCACCTATATACCACCTAGTGGAGGTATACGGATCTTAGATGGCAAAGGAGAACTACAATTAGTTGTTCAATCAGTTGAAGAGCTAACTACTTATCAACCTTATTTTGAACAGGATGAACGGTACTCAATTGGAAGTCTTGAAGGTACTCCTGTTTTGACGATAAGTAAACCTGTTATTTGGCAAAATGGAGAAGTTGTAGAAGTTCAGACGATGAAACAATTAATAGATGTGGGGAATAATTTAGATTTCCTTCGTCTTATTTTACTTGGTGTAACAGTAGCTGGGATGTTACTGATGATGGCATCGAGTGTTACATTAGGAAAAATAATTACGAGGCCAATCAATAAACTTATAAATACAATGTTTCATAGTAGAATTTCAGGAAAATATGAAAAAATAGCGGTTCGTCCAAATGGAAAAGACGAAATAGCTCAAATGGGGATTGCTTTTAATGAGATGATGGAGCAGCTGGAGCAAAACTTTAAAAAGCAGGAGCAATTTGTATCTGATGCCTCACACGAATTAAAAACACCATTAACAGTAATAGAAAGTTACGCTAAACTATTGTCTCGACATGGTTTCAGTAATACTGAAATTGCGGAAGAATCCGTTCAGGCAATTATCAAAGAAACGAGCAGAATGAAAGAAATGGTGTCGCAAATGTTAGTGCTGGCAAAAAGTAACGGAAAACAACAACATAATTTTGAATTGATTGATGTGAATGTTTTAGTGGAAGAAACCTTAAAGTCAATGCGAACTGGATATGATCGAAACTTTTTATTAAAGGTTAATGGACCAACCTATGTAAATACTGATATAGAGCAATTAAGACAGTTACTATTTATCATTTTGGATAATGCTCGTAAATATAGCGAAAAAGATATTAAGACAACAATTTCAGAAAGCGAGGAAGGAACGACTATCTCAATCATGGATTATGGGGATGGTATTCCCAAAGAAGACTTGGATCGAATTTTTGATCGTTTTTACCGGGTCGATGAAGCACGAAATCGAAAAACAGGTGGGACTGGACTTGGGATGGCTATCGCCAAAGATATAGCAGATCGCCTTTGTGCGAAATTAACAATTCAAAGCACGGTAGGATTTGGTACAACCATCCATATTTTTCTTCCTTCTAATCAAATTCTCATGGATTTTTAATGTTCGTCACTTATGATGAGTATGAGGGGGAGTGCGTGAATGGAATTTAATAAAATGAAAAGAACTTTTATCTTTTGTATCGCTACAGTCGGTATCGTAGTAATAGTATTCGTAGTCAACATTGGCTCAGATTCTTTACTTATGACCGAAAAGAACGTACGCACCCAACTCGAGCAAATGTATGATGCAGAAGTAGCTGAAGTGAAGAAAAGTGATGATAAAGATGTTTATGAGGCGATAATTGCAAAAAGTGGACAAGTGTATTTGGTCGAAATGAATGCCACTACTGGTGATGTGAGTTCCTTGAAACACACGGATGAGTTCATAATTGAAGAAATACCGGTTAAAACTCAAGAAGTTAATGAAGTATTAGATATGGGTCCTGAAGTAAGTCCGAAAAATGCTAAAGCCTCTTCTAGAGGGGAAATAGTTGAAAGTAATATAATCTCATCTAATGGCACTTCTAAATTAGTTATTATTGAAAAATCTAAGGACTCATCTGCGAAAGTAAAAGTTGTGGAAAATCCTAATGTTTCGGATAATAAAAAGTCAAAACAAACAACTGCTGATAAAGTAGTAAAAACAGAAGAAAAACCTATTAAAAAAGTGATCAAAGATGCTATTAAAGAAGTGTTGGCATCTGAAACGACTAAACCGGTTGAGACTTCCAAGGAAGATGCTAAAAAAGAAACAAAAAAAGAGAATACAACTAAAACAGAGATTTCTAACACAGATACAGCTCAGGCAGATGTTAGTAAATCAGATACAAGTAAAGTAGATGCAAACAAAGCAGACACGGCAAAAAATGAGCCATCTAAAACAAATGCGCCTCCAAAAACAGACTCGGCTAAATCAGAAACTTCTAAAAGTGAAACGACTGTAAAAACGGAAAGCTCGAAAGCAGAAGAACAACAAAAAACTGAGACTAGTGATATTGCTGTAGGGAAAACAGATGAAAAAAAGACAGAAGTAACTGAAAAACCGGTTACAGTTTTAATCACTGCAGATGAAGCGTTAAAGATTGCTCAGCAACAACAAAAAGGAACAGTAGATAGTAATTCCTTTGTAAAGACAGATGAGGGTGGATATTACTTAATTGTAATGACAGCTACGAAAACAGAGGAAACAAAAGAAAGCACGAAAGAAAAGAAAACGAAAGCAACAATACAGGTACATGCTATCTCTGGAAAAATACTTTCTGTGACTTGGGAATAGTTTTCTCATCAAATTCTAATAAAACTCTAGCGGTTTTCTCATTTTGTTCCTTTATTATGAAATTAACAAATGAATAGCATTTCAAGTTGTTGAACGAGTTTGAAGGAAACAAGTTCAGGCAACTAAGCATAATAGGGGAACGATCTTACGGCGATCAAAGCGATAAAACGAAGCGAATGAAGGTAATAATATTTACGGCGTAATAATATAATCCTTGAGCGATAACAAGGGAAAATGCACCTCACTCTACAATTCCCCGTAGAGTGAGGTGTTTTTTTATATATATTATATATCGTGTACACTGTGTTTATAAGACGTGAAAGATTGAATGATAATAATATTACTGATTTCCGTTACATGTCGGACGCTTTCCACAGATGGTGCCATTTTACTGACACTGTCCCGAAATTTCTGAACTAGTAAAAGGAACAGGTCTAGTTTTATGTTCTGTGAGGCCGGGTGTCTATATGCCCGGTTTTTTTATTAGACAAAAAAATGTCTCCCAGTAGTTTCTACTGGGAGACAACTTCTTCATTATTTACGTTTATTACGTTTCGTTATACGCCCAAGTGCAAATGCACCGGCAGCTAGACCTATCATTGTATTCGTGTTCTTATTGAAAACTTGTTTTACAACAAGGTTCATATTTGCAGGACGCTCTGCTAGTCGACGCATGAAGTAGCCATACCAGTCTTGTCCAAAAGGTACATACGTACAGAAGTTATAGCCTTCTTTTGCAAGTTGTTGTTGCATCTCAGTGCGGAAACCGTATAACATTTGGAATTCGAATTTATCATAAGGAATATTATTATCTTTGATAAACTGTTTAATATGGTTAATCACATTATGATCATGAGTAGCGATGGAAGTGAATTTACCATTTAATAGATGCCATTCTATTAATTCTATATAGTTTTTGTCAATTTCTTCCTTTGTTTGGTATGCGTATTCAACAGGCTCCTTGTAAGCTCCTTTTACGATACGTAGACGGAAGTTTTTATACTTTTGAATGTCCTCAACTGCACGGTAGAAGTATGCTTGAATAACAGTTCCAACGTTATCGTAGTCTTTTGAAAGCTCATCCAAAATATCAAAAGATGGTTGTAAATGTTTGGTAGACTCCATGTCAATATTGATGAATGTATTATATTTATGTGCAGTTTGTACAATTTCTTTTAAATTATTTAAAGCGAAGTCATAATCAATATCTAAACCAAGCTGTGATGGCTTTAAAGAAATATGTGCATCTACTTGATGTTCCTCGATTGCTTCGATTACTGCGATAATTTGTGCTTTAGCAGCTAATGCTTCTTCTTTTTCGAAGACAAATTCCCCCAAATTATCGACTGTACAAGAAATACCCATTGCGTTCAGCTTTTTAATACTCTCTATTGTTTCTTCAATGTTTGTTCCAGCCACAACATGCTGAGCACCCATTTTTAAACCATATTTTTTTGCCGCACCATTTAGTATTTGATTCTCAGACAAAGCCATAAAAAAATCTTTTAACATTGTAATGCTCCTATCTCTGTTTTGATGATTCATTATAACACATTTTACAGTGGAAATAGTATTCCTTTAGCCATAGTTCGACAAATTTCTATCAAACAAAGTAAAGGGAAAGATACTTTTATTTAATACATATAAATCTATATGAAATCTCCTGTCAAATTATCAGAAAATTAACTTGCCATTTGTAAAATAGTAAGTTAACTTTGAGATAGTGAGTAATTTCTATTATCAATAATTACTTATTCAAAATCATTTTTAGGGGGCAGCACATGCGAAATAGTAAGATTAAAAAATCAGCTGTAGCGGCAGTAATTGCAACATCATTATTTTCTGTTTCAAGCGTATCATTTGCAAATAGCTCATTACAAGAGGTAGTTGACAATGCAAGGAAAGATATTAAAAACTCAGCTTATTCCTATGTAGTCCCAGCGCAAGCTGGAAAACTTGCGACTAGTAAGAACCTTTACCCCGCTTTGAACACTGCTAAAGCAAACTACCAAAAAGCTAGAAATGAAATTGTTAAATCCAATGTAAAAAACAAAGATTTATTACTAAAAAATTTAGATGAGCTATATCACGACCGTGTAACTAAAGGCATTATTCCTTATATCGATGCTTATAATTATGCTGACAAGTACTTAGCTCCAATTATGAAAGAAATTGAACAAGCAGAAATAAGTAAAGATTGGGATAAAATAGAGAAAGCGTATCATAAACTTTCTGTCCAGTTAAAAACTCGTACTGCTATTTTGTATCGTTTTACTGGGAAAGCTCCTCGAGATCTATTACTAGAACAATATAAAGAACCAGCAAATCAAAAACGTGATGAATTAATAGTACCAGTTACTATATTTATGAAAGCGAAGGAAGCCGAAGCTTACATAGCTGCAAATAAAGAACAAGAAGCTTTAAAAGTACTTGAATCTATCAATCTATTAATAGAAAAATTACCAAGTGATTCTTCACCAATTATAAAAGAATTACTTGTATATGTTGAAAATATTAGTGAACAAGTTAAAGCAGACTTTACATTATCGTTAATGCATGTAAACGATACACATGCACGTACAACACAAGCTCCTAAACGTTTAACGGCTATTAAAGAAGTGAGAGCTGAAAAACCTTCTGCTCTACTTATCGACGCTGGAGATGTCTTCTCAGGTACTTTATATTTCAATGAATTTGAAGGGCAAGCAGATTTAGAATTAATGAAGTTAATGGATTATGATGTAATGACATTTGGTAATCATGAGTTTGATTTAGGTAGTAGCGAAGAAGGACATAAAGCATTAAAAGAATTTATTGAGAAATCTAACTTCCCATTCGTTAGCTCGAATGTTGATTTTTCAAAAGATACTAATTTAAAAGGGCTATTTAATGTAAATGTATCAACAGAACCAAAAGATGGACAAATTTATAGTGGTATTATTAAAGAGATAGACGGCCAGAAGGTTGGATTATTTGGTCTAACTACTGCAGAAACTGCTAATATATCTAGTCCGAAAGATGTAACTTTTACTAATTATATAAAAGCAGCTCAAACAATGGTTGATGAGTTTGAGAAACAAGGTGTCAATAAAGTTGTTGCAGTTACTCATATTGGTTATGATGACACCCCTACAGTAGATAATGATTTGTTACTAGCTGCTGCTGTTAATGGCATTGATGTAATAGTTGGTGGACATAGTCATACTAAATTAGAGAAGCCTGTATTAGTAGAAAAAGATAGTACTGGTAAGGAAAAAGATCCTACTATTATCGTACAAGCTTCACAATATAGTGAATTTTTAGGGACACTAGACGTTGACTTTGATGAAGACGGTAAAGTAGTCGGTCATGCTGGCGAACTAATTGAGATTAAAGATCAAGTAGAAGATCCTACGGCAGCTTCTTTATTAAAAACATATTCGGATAAAATAGATGCAATCAATAAAACAGAAATCGGTGTAGTTGCAGAAGAAGAATTACAATTACCTCGTACAGATGGTGATGATACTAAGCCAAGTGTTCGTAAAAATGAGACTGCTCTTGGAAATATAATTACTGATGGTATGCTTTCAAAAGCAAAACAATACGATAACAAAGTTATTATGGCATTACAAAATGGTGGAGGAATTCGAGCAGAAATTGGACAAGGTCCGATTACTGTTGGAGAGGTAATTACAGTTCTTCCGTTCGGTAATACATTAGCTACAATGGAAATCACTGGAGCAGAACTAAAATCTGCATTTGAAATTAGTTTTAAATCTTATCCAAAAGAGAATGGTGGTTTCTTACACGTTGCTGGTGCAAAAGTAGAGTTCGATTCTTCGAAACCTGCTGGAGAACGTGTAGTATCAATCAAATACAAAGCAGCGGATGGGTCGTTTGTGGATATTAAAGATGGTGAAAAATATGTAGTAGCCACAAATGCGTTTACAGCTAAAGGCGGCGATAGCTATGATGTATTTGAAAAAATTTATAAAGAGGGTCGTGTTACAGACCTTGGACTTTCAGACTGGGAGAACCTTCAAGAACAGTTGAAAACGTTAAAAACAGTTAACAATAAAACAGAAGGTCGTATTGTGGACGTGAAAAAGTAATAGAAGTAAATCCTTTCGCTATTAGAGTAGCGAAAGGATTTTTTAGTATGGAAAATATAAATTAAATTACAAAGATTGGAGCTCAGGTCGTGCCCATGCCCATGGAAAGCGTCCTCCCTTCGCTACAATCAACGGCATATATGTTCATGTTCTTAAAGGGCCGGGAGTCTTTTACCCGGTTCTTCTTACTTGGCCATACAAGGATTAGAATACTATTCGAATACAATCTCATTTAACATAAAACGTTTAATTACCTCCATATTCGGCTCGAAGCCGATGCCATATCCTTTTGGAACTTCAATATAACCATCCACTACTACTATTTCCGGGGAAATGATATCCTCTTCCCAATAGTGAGAAGAACCTGCAGTATCACCTGGTAGCGCGAAATTTGGCAGGGTGGTAAGAGCGATATTATGAGCACGTCCGATACCTGCCTCTAGCATTCCACCACACCAAACAGGAATACCTTTTTCCATACAATAATCATGAATTTTCTTAGCTTCAGTTAGACCTCCGACACGAGCAATTTTAATATTAATTACTTTCGTACTACCAAGCTCAATCGCCTTGCGTACATCTTCTACAGAGAGTATACTTTCATCCAAGCAAATAGGGGTATCCAACTGTTTTTGTAACTTAGCATGATCAACAATATCATCACTTGCCAAAGGCTGTTCAATCATTAGTAAATGATAGTCGTCTAATTTTTTTAATAGCTCTATATCTTCTAGAGTATAAGCCGAATTCGCATCAGCCATGAGAGGGACAACAGGAAATGCATTTCTAAGCTTTTGAATCACTTCGATATCATACCCTGGTTTAATTTTCACTTTCATGCGTTTGTAGCCCTCTTCAATATAATGATGTACTACTTCTAATAGCTTCTCCGTACTTGTTTGGATGCCAATGCTAATACCAACTTCAATTTTTTTAGCAACTCCGCCAAGGGCTTGCGCTAGAGACTGTTTGTTACGTTTGGCATATAAATCCCAAATAGCCCCTTCAACAGTAGCTTTCGCCATATTATTTTTTCGGATTGGGGAAAAAATTTCACTAACTTCATCGGGGTGATTGATTTCTTTATTCAATAACAGTGGTATAAGAAAATCTCTAATCATATGTAAGGTGGTCTGAACTGTTTCTTCTGTATACCATGGAGCTTGGAAAGCTGCAGATTCGCCCCAACCAGAATTGCCATTTTCGTCGAATACTTCTAATAAGAAAAACTCTTTTTCTTGCATACTTCCAAAGCTAGTGACGAATGGATTCTTCATTGTCATTTTTAAATGGCGCAAGTTCATTTTTTTTATAATCATTTTTTTACTCCTCTAGTTAAAGCTAATATCATTCAACTTATCATGTTCTAGCCACTAAAACAAATCAAAAAAACCCTACAATTGTAGGGGAAATTATTGTGGATCTAACGCCTCTTTCTCCGTATCTAATGGTGAAACAGGTGCTCCCTCCCAAATCATATGAAGGGACGCTTGTATATCTAAGTCATTTCTATAATCCATTTCTTCTTGTTCAACTGGATTTGGGTTAATAGAAAATCTCCTCCTCATATCCTTTCTATTATTATATTATTCAAAAATAAAATATGACATGAAACATCAAAAAATTATTTTGTATATCAAAAATCGCTAAAAAACGAATTCTTTGATTGAAAAAGTTATAGAAATTCCATAGTTGTATTTATTTGTTAATTCTGATAATTGAAATATCTTAACGGATAGTTACAATAAAAGAATGAAAGGAGAAGATAAAATATGACTGTCGAATATCTAGTTCAAGTAATGAATCGAAGTATACAAAAGGTAGAGGCAACGGTTGATCAGATGGAACGTTATACATATATGTCAAAGGCTGATCAGCATCAAATTATACAGGCAGTTTTAGAATTAAGTGATCGTATCAAAGTACTCGAAATGCATATAGATTTAAAAAATCAGAAAAAGATTCATTAAAATATGACACATGAACACCATAAAGATTGACATACTACTAAATATGATGTAAATTACCAAATGGACGAACATTTCAGTTCAATTGATAATAAATATTCGTATTTGGGAGTGTAAATGATGGATAACGTATTCGATTATGAAGATATTCAATTAATTCCGGCAAAGTGTGTGGTAAATAGTAGATCTGAATGTGATACTACAGTCACACTTGGAGGGCATACATTTAAATTGCCAGTAGTACCTGCTAATATGCAGACAATTATAGATGAAAATATTGCAAATTATTTAGCTGAAAAAGGGTATTTTTATATTATGCATCGCTTTGAACCACAAAAACGTATTGCGTTTATCAAGAGTATGCAGTCACGTGGATTAATTGCCTCTATTAGTGTAGGAGTCAAAGAGGAAGAGTACGCTTTTGTTGAACAGTTGGTAGAAGAGAAACTTATACCTGAATTCATTACTATAGATATTGCACATGGTCATTCCAACGCAGTAATTGATATGATTAAACACCTAAAAAAACACTTACCGGAAAGCTTTGTCATCGCTGGTAACGTAGGTACTCCAGAAGCAGTGAGAGAGCTAGAAAATGCTGGAGCAGATGCAACAAAAGTTGGTATCGGTCCAGGGAAAGTGTGTATTACAAAAATTAAAACTGGATTTGGAACTGGTGGTTGGCAACTTGCGGCACTACGCTGGTGTGCAAAAGCAGCTAGCAAGCCAATAATAGCTGACGGTGGAATTCGTACACACGGTGATATTGCAAAATCCGTTCGCTTCGGGGCTTCCATGGTTATGATTGGATCTCTATTTGCAGGTCATGAAGAATCACCAGGTGTTACAGTGGAGAAGGATGGCAAACAGTATAAAGAATATTTCGGTTCTGCATCTGAATTCCAAAAAGGCGAAAAGAAAAATGTTGAAGGTAAGAAAATGTTTGTAGAGTATAAAGGACCACTGGAAGATACTTTAAGAGAAATGGAACAAGACTTACAATCCTCTATTTCTTATTCTGGTGGAAACAAATTAGAATCGATACGTAATGTAGACTATGTAATAGTGAAAAACTCTATTTTTAATGGAGATAAAGTTTACTAAAAATTTATGTTATTATAGACGGTCCAATGTTACAATAAGGTTGTTATTTTATTATTTGAATAATAACATTATTTGAAAAGAGGAGTGTTCTAAATGGCTATAGATGTATATCTTACTTTTAACGGGAATTGTCGAGAGGCTGCAGAGTTTTATGCAGAAGTATTTAAGACAGAAAAACCAGAAATTATGACATTTGGGGAATCACCACAAAACCCTGATTATGTACTGCCTGAAGAAGCAAAAGATTTAGTTCTACACACTCGCTTAAATATTAATGGTAGTAATATAATGTTCTCTGATACATTTCCAGGATCACCTTTTATGGAAGGAAATAATATCAGTTTGGCTTTTGTTAGTAAAGAAGAAGATATGGTTAGATCTGCATTTAACGCACTAAAAGAGGGCGGTAGAGTAAGCATGGAGCTCCAAGAAACATTTTGGAGTAAATGTTATGGATCCCTAAGAGACAAATTCGGCATCGAATGGCAATTTAGTCACGAAACTGATCAAATGCCACAATAATAATTTAAAAGGCCATGCAACGTTAGTATATGTTGCATGGCCATTTTTTGAAAAAAGTGAAAACTGCTGCTACAAGCATCCTGTAATGTCCAAAACTAACCGTGAACAATATTAACAGAGTATGTCTTTAAAAGGCTCCATTCTTTCTAAATATCTCATTTTCGTTTTCTAAATAATTCAAAATATAATGATAAACCGATACTGTTTACAGTATACTTACATATAAACATACTAGAAAAATAATAGAAGGAAGAGATAATACGATGAGTATACGAATAAACCCTCGAGCGCAATCCTTGAAAATCCCTGGAACCCGACAATTCTCCAATCAATTAGTTCATTATCCAGATGCGATTAATTTGACGATTGGTCAACCAGATTTCCCAACACCACTATCTGTAAAAGAAGCAGGTATTCGAGCGATTGAACAAAATCTAACTGGATATTCGCATAATGCAGGACTTCTGGAGTTAAGAAATGCTGTGAACTCTTTTTTCTCTGATAAATATGGATTCTCGTATGATATCCAAAATGAAATAGTTATTACAAACGGTGCTAGCGAAGCGATAGATGCAGTATTTCGAACAATAATAGAAGAAGGGGACGAGGTTATCCTACCGGCTCCTACTTATTCTGGGTATGTGCCTGTTATTGAACTTTGCGGAGCCAAGGTAGTGTATTTAGATACGACCGACACTAATTTTCAGCCTTCTGCTGAAAGACTTGCGAACTTGATTACGGATAAAACAAAGGCAATGTTTTTCAATAACCCTTCTAATCCAACTGGGGTTGTTCTAACAAAAGAGACGATGGATGGATTAGTTGATGTTATAAAAGAGAAAAATATATTTGTGCTAACTGATGAAATATATAGCGAAAATACTTTCTCTGGAAAGCATCATTCTTTTGCAAGCTATATGGAAATACGAGATAAATTATTTTATATCCATGGGGTATCCAAGTCACATTCGATGACTGGTTGGCGAATTGGCTTCTTGATGGGTCCAACAAATGTGATGGAGCATGTAGTAAAGGTACATGCGTTTAACACCATTTGTGCTTCACTACCTGCTCAATATGCGGCAATTGAGGCATTAACAAATGCAAAGGATACACCGACTGAAATGAACTTTGAATATGTGAAAAGACGTGACTTTGTCTATAGTCGTTTAACGGATATGGGGGTAACTGTTGAAAAGCCAAATGGAGCTTTTTATATTTTCCCTGAGATAAAAAAGTATGGATTGAATTCATTTGATTTTGCTACTAAGCTATTACAGGAGGGCGGAGTCGCGGTCGTTCCCGGAAGTGCATTTACAACATATGGAGAAGGCTATATACGCATTTCATATGCCTACAGCATGACTGTGCTAGAGGAAGGATTAAATAGACTAGAAAAATTCCTCTTTTCATTAAATAAATAATAATTTCTAAGACACTAGACGTTGTTTAGTGTCTTTTTAATGCACTTTAAGTTTATGTTAACGTACGTATACTCAGGGGAGTGGGACCACGTAAATTAAGAAAGGTTATACCGACATGTATATGGTTTACGGGAATAAAAAAGGGAGACTGGGACAGAAGTAGAAATTTTATTGGATAAGGAGAAACCTATGCTAAATAATGGATATTTAATAAAATTGATTGAAATGGAGGGGCGACTCCTACGGGAATAGCGTGACGCCTGAGACTACAGGCTCAGGCCACGCCCGTGGAAAGCGTCTTGGAATTTTGGGTACAGCAAAAAAACAGCATTTTTCTCACAGAGAAAAATGCTGTTTTGGGGTTCTGTCCCCGCCTCTTTTGAAGTTGGTGAATATGGATAATTATCCCTTTCCGCAAGTAAACGCCAACTGACCGCAAGTATTCAAATCGTGTGCGCAAGTATATATATCACGTTCGCAAGTAACCAAAGCATGACCGCAAGTATCGATCAATCAAACGCAAGTAATCCACCAAATCAACTTCCTGCTATTCAATCTCTAAATGTTTCTTCAAAATCATCGTCACTTCATTCAATTCTTCTTCTTCAGGCACGTAATACCAAATATTATTCATTCGCTTGCCACTTCCACTATCCAGCGAAATAGACTCAACATTTGTCAGTGCCTCCTTATAGCCTTTTTGTATATCCATCATTTGATCGAAGGTCATATTGGTACGGATGTTTTCCGCTAATGTGGCCAACAAATTCTTATAGTGGAGCAGACTGCTAAAAGAAGCTCCTTCCTTTAAAACGGCCAGAAGAACTTGCTTTTGACGAGCTTGTCTGCCAAAGTCACCTAGCGGATCATTCATTCGCATACGTACATAGTTAAGTGCTTTATCCCCATCTAAATGAATCGGACCTTTTTCAAATAAATAACCGTTTTCTTCAAAAGCGGATGTGTTCTCGACTGTCACACCGCCAACGCTATCAACAATTTCTAAAAAACTTTCCATATTAACTTGTACTACATAATCAATCGGAATATCTAGTAAACTTTCGACAGAATGTAGAGCCATATCTATCCCGCCAAATGCATACGCGTGATTTAATTTATCCATTTTGTCTAATCCAATGATCTCCGTATATGTATCTCTAGGAATACTCAATACTTTTATAGAAGCAAGGGAGGGATTAACGGTGAGTACGATAATTGTGTCTGAACGACCGACATCGGCCTCTCGTTCATCTACACCGAGTAATAATACCGAGATTGGTTCTTTTTCTACGAGCTCCACCTCCGTTTCTCGAAGGATAGAAACTTTTCGGATTTCGGGTTCGTGGATAGTCTCGAGTGTCGTAGATACATTTTTATAAATACTAGTAGCGTAGACTGTTCCGCCTATAAGTAATGAACTAATAATAGTAATCCAAATTATTTTCTTCGACATTCATGGTCCTCATTTCTTTTAACTACAAAGGCTTTTGGTAAATATATGAATACACGATCCAGATTATTAATCTAAACTTCTTCTAGTATGTATAGAATTTGATTTTATTAAACGAATAAAAAAATCCTATTTTATTATGGGATATGACAATAGAAACGCTCAATAACAGCAATTCTCTCTATTTATGTCGAAATTAAGAATAAAATATCTGAATATATTAAATTTTCTATATATTTTTCGTAATATTCTTATTATAATGAGGCTAAAGGGGTGTCACTAATGAGATCTGTTAGAAACAAATTAGTTCTATTAGCTATAGTTGTAATTTTTTTACCGTTATTAGCTGTAGGAATTATCAATTACAATGTGTCTAAAAATGAGTTAGAAAATATCGGTAAACTTGGGATGCAAAATGGTACATATGCAATTCTTGATTTGATAGAAGAACTCAATAAAGAATACGAAAGTGGTTACATAACATTAGAAGAGGCACAACAAAGAGCAGCCTCTAAAATTCTAGGTAACTTAAATGAAGATGGAACACGAAACATAGAAAATCCGGCAAAGTATGGAGAAAACTTCTACTTTTACGTAGTGGATGAAAGTGGAGTATTACTAGTGCATCCGAGCTTAGAAGGGGAAAGTTTATATGACAATCAAACAGATGATGGTAGATATTTTATAAGAGAAGTAATTGAAGTTGCTAAAGATGGTGGAGGCTATGTTTCTTATGATTGGCCACTTCCTAATAACCCAGAAAAAATAGAACCAAAAATTACGTATAGTATGGAAGATCCAAACTGGGGCTGGGTTATTGCTGCGGGTACTTATGAAATGGACTTCAATGAGGGAGCTATGGCAGTACTTAATACATCCGTGATTGCAATTGTATGTGCATTGCTTATAGGAATTGCACTATTTTGGTTTTTTGCGGGTAAAATGACCTCATATATTAAGAGGATTATGATTCTCACCTCAGAAATAGCAAAAGGAAAGCTAAGTGGGAGTTTGATACCAATAGAGACAAAGGATGAACTAGGAAAACTAGCGCAGAATGTGAATGAAATGAAAAATAGTTTAGAGGAAATGGTTAGTCAAACACGACTATCCTCCGATCAAATGAAAAATTCATCTGAAATGTTAAGTGCAATAACAGAGGAAACAACTGCATCTGCTGATGAAGTAAACTTGGCGATTACTGAAATTTCTAAAGGAGCGGTTATTCAAGCAGAGGAAGCTGAGGTGGCAATCGATAAAGTAAGTAGCTTATCTTCCGTCATTGAAAAAACAAATAAGCAATATACAGTCGTACTAGATGATGTTGCACATATGAATAAGCTCCAGGATGATGGACTATCAAGTGTTCAATACTTAGCAACTAATACAGATAATTTCCAAAGAGTTATTAGCATTCTACAAGAAGATTTTATGCAGCTCACAACTAGAATGAGTGAAATTTCTCAAATAGTTCATACGATTACAGATATATCAGCTCAAACTAATTTATTGGCACTTAATGCAAGTATCGAAGCGGCAAGAGCGGGAGAACATGGGAAAGGCTTTGCGGTAGTTGCCGAAGAAGTTCGTAAACTTTCAGAAGGAACGCAAACTGCCACTAATAGTGTAAAACAATTATTAAACGAAATTGAAGTAGATACAAAATCTGCTCAGAAGCAAATGGACGAAACGCTTATGATTTCCAATGAACAAATGAAGTCGGTTGATGACACAAAGCAATCATTCGTAGATTTATCTCAGTCTATTCAACAAGTAAAAAATAATCTAAATAGCTTGAATGAAGATATGGAAGAAATGGTCATTAGTAATGAAGTAGTTGTACAATCAATTACAAATATTTCTATAGTAGCAGGAGAATCAGCTGCATCTACAGAGGAAGTAAACGCTTCTATCGATGAACAAAACATTGCTATCCAATCAATTATGAAGTCGGCATTAGAACTTCACGAAGAAGCTGAGAAAATGCATGAGCTAGTTGCTAGATTTAAGTAAGAAATCGAAATGCGTAACAAAAAGGAGAATTTAAATAAGGCTAACATTACGGAGATGAAATTTACTCTGTCGTGTTAGCCTTTAGTATTGAAGGAGGTCCATGACGTTCTATGGACCTCTATATAAATTCAATAACCTATATTTAATCTTCTATTTTTGTAGCATTAAGCTGTAAGAAATACCGAATTATATCTCGGAAGAAAGCCTGTAACATTTCATTGAAAGTGTGAAGAGCATCAAATGCATAAAGTCTATACGGGTCTTCTTGACCATACCCACGGATATTAATACCTTCTCTTAAATGATGTAGATTATCTAAGTGTGTGATCCAAGATCTGTCTAAAGTTTCTAAGTATATGGACTGTATATTCGGCCATATGTCTTCTTCAAGGGAAACGGTACTTGCAATATCCATAGCTTGGCTATATACCTTTTTCAATGATGAATCTAATTCGATTTTACTTTCCTTGTCGGTAGAATCCATAATGTTGTCCGTATCTGCAGTTAATGTTGATAGAATCTTAATCTCATCAATAATTTCATTCCACATGGCTGCATGTTCGCTATTATCCAAATTAATTTCATTAAGTTCTTGGATAAGATTTTCCTTGCGTTCATGCATAGCATCGATTATTAGTGACTGCATATTTTCAACATATAACGCTTTCTCTCGATAATTATACATAACTGATTGCTGATCATTATTAATATCATCTAGTTTCAATAAGTGAGAGCGACTAGAGAAATGAGTGCCTTCAATAACTTTCTGCACATTATAAACAAATTTAGAAGGGTTTGGAGCAAGTATTAAACCAGTTTGATCAGTTTTTACTTTATTTTTATATTTCTCAAATTCGTCTTCGTCATAATAGTAGAAAAGTTCATCTTCCAAAGAAATAATAAATTGTGTGCTGCCAGGATCTCCTTGGCGACCTCCGCGGCCACGTAACTGCATATCAATACGAGCACTGCTATGTAGCTCGGTGCCTATAATATGAAGTCCGCCTAATTCGGGTACACCTTCACCAAGAATAATGTCAGTCCCACGACCAGCCATGTTAGTTGCAAGCATAATTTTATGCAACTGCCCTGCATTAGAAATGATTTCTGCTTCATCTTCTTCTGTTTTGGCATTCAATATAGAATGTTTTAAATCCAACTCTTTTAGAGCAATAGAAAGCTTTTCAGATTGTTGAATAGAAGTAGTTCCGATTAATACTGGACGACCAATATCATGGTATTTCTTTGTTTCTTCTATAATTTTTTTAATTTTATCATCACTTGTTAGATAGACAAGTGTCTCCAAATCCTTACGCTGATTTGGTTTGTTTGTAGGAATTTCTGTAACGCGTAAATAGTATGTTTCCCAAAATTCATCTTTAGAAGGAACAGCACTTCCTGTCATTCCGGAAACATGTTTATATAAACGGAAGTAATGCTGAATCATTACCGATGCTTGTGTGTTATTTTCTTCTTTTAATGAAACTTTTTCTTTTGCCTCGATTGCTTGATGTAGTCCATCGCTAAATGTTCTACCTTCCATTACACGACCTGTATAAGGGTCTACAATCATAATTTTATCGTCTTTTACGATATAATCTACATCTTTTCGCATTACTACTTTAGCACGAAGACTTTGCATAGCGATATGCATAAATTCACGATGTTCACTATCATATACATTGTCAATTCCGAACGCTTCTTCTAAACGGTCAGCACCTTCGTCCAATAAAACGATTTGCTTGGTTTCTGGATAATAATCATATTCCACTTTATCTTTAAAAGACTCAATTACCATATGCATAATTGGGAATAAGTTTAGGCTAGCATTAGATTTCCCAGCAATGATCAAAGGAGTTCTTGCTTCATCTATTAATATGCTATCCACTTCGTCGATTAGTGCATAAAATAGTGGACGTTGAACTAACTGATCAGAACCTTGAATCATATGATCACGCAAGTAATCAAACCCGAATTCGGTACCCGTTCCATATGTAATATCACAATTATATGCTTCTTGTTTTTCATCAGTTTCCAATCCGGAAATATTCAATCCGACAGTCAAACCTAAAAATTCAAACAAGGGTTTCATTTGTTGGAAGTCTCTTGTTGCCAAATATTCGTTTGCTGTAATAATATGTGTTCCTTTTCCGTGTGCGCCAAACACATATGCAGGCAGCGTTACTACTAACGTTTTACCTTCCCCAGTCTGCATTTGAGCAATTTGTGACTGAGTAAGTACGGCTCCACCCATTAACTGAGAATCATAATGACGTAAGCCAAGAACTCGTTTGGATGCCTCACGAACGACAGCAAAAGCTTCAATGATCAATTCTTCTGGAGAAATTCCGTTATTTAATTGGTCACGGAAAATTTGTGTATATGCTTGGAGCTCATTATCAGTTTTAAGTGAAAACGATTCTTCTAAGGCATTTATTTTAGAAACAATTTTATTCAGTTGCTTTAATTCAATTGTTTCACCAGATATCATCTTTTTAATAGAATGTAACATAATATTCATTCTCCCTACTTTTAAATTCCAAACTTCATTATATCATGAATTGTATAAGCGAGCATTTGTAAGATAATGTACTAATATTTCAATTATATTACAACAATAAGTTTTAAATGTTACCAATAGATGTTAATGTTAGAATAGTAGGGAAAGGGGTTATAAAATGAGAAAGATTTACACATCTATGATTTGCATTATGTTAGTTGCACCGATTAGTTCAACAGTTTATGCAGAGGAAACACAGGCCACGGAAGACCAAATAGAGAATGTTGAAGAGGTCATTGAGGTTGACAGTGATTCTGAGGAATGGTTAGAAGATACTATTGAAGTTGAACAACCACAAGAAGAAGTGGTATTAGAAGGCTACGAGAATTTAGGTTCTATGATTTTCAAGTCATCAGCTGTATCTTCTAAAATTGCAGCAAATGAAAAGGGAGAGTATTTCATTTATTACATCATGCATGGTTCTCCCGCAGCTTTAGTAGTTGTCAATTATGAAACAAAAAAGATCTTACATACCTTTACTCTTGAAGACTCAAAAAGTGCATGGGGTCTTGATGTAGATGAAAATGGGAAGTTATGGGTTGGTGGTTCTGTATCTAGCACACTATATAGCTATGATCCAAACACTGAAGATTTTGAAAAACATGGTGCTATTTTTTCAAACAAAAGCGATACATCTATCCAAGATTTAATCGTTTCTGGAAAGAAAGTATACGCTGGTTCTGCATACGGAGGAAGTCTAGTTGCCTTTGATACAGAAACAGAAGAAATAGAAGAGTTTGGTCAAATTCGTAAAAGAAAAGAGTTTGTGAAAGCAATTGTAGCAGATGAAGAGAAAGATGAAATTTATGTTTCGATTGGTTCTCCAATGGATTTATTAGTGAAAAAACCTAATACGAAAAATTTCACTTCATTCTTACCATCAAAATATATGTCTGAAAAATATGCACAGGATTTAGTTCTAACGGAAGACTATATCGTTGCAAGATTACATCCGTCGAATCTAGCAGTAGTATTTGACCGTAAAACATTAAAAATTGTCGATGAGTTTGAATTGAAGTCTAAAACAGTTTCAACTATTTCGCCGAATGAAGAAGCGCTATATTATACAAAAGCGCAACAGCTAATAAAATATGATTTTGAAACAAAAGAGCATACAGAATTAGGTGTATATTTGCCGAAAGGTACGGAAGCTATTAATTTAGACTTTATTTTAAAAGAATCTCCAATGGTTGATGAAGAGAATGGTAAAGAAGGAATCACTGAAGGTGGAGATGACTCTAAGGGGGAAGCAACTCCAACTGACCCATCGTTAGAAGATGTTATTGCTCCACAAGTGAAAAATGAATTAGTAAAAGATGTTCAAATTGTTGAGACTCTTCCGGTTATTGTAGAATCAATCGATGAAGAGGTTAAGGAAGAAGTTCCAAACGATGAAGATTTAATAGTAGAAGAGCCAATTGAAGAACCAAAAGAATTTGTTCTTTCTGGTATGGTTGATAATTTAGGGCAGATTTTTGAATATAATCCTCAAACAGGTGAAATGACTTATCACCAATTTGAATTACCAGAACAACCAGTGGAATTGTACACACTTGCTTCTAGCTCAGATGGTACTAAAATTTTCGCTAATGGATATATGTCTGGTGGACTCGGAGTTTATGATGTACAAACAGGTAACAAAGAATTGTACCGTAACATTAGTCAAATTGAATCTATGTTTGATATCAATAACAAACTATATATTGGGGCATATCCACTTGCGAGACTCCTAGTTTATGATCGTGAACAAGAATGGGCTACTTGGAATCCAAAAGAAGTTATTCGTATGAACCAATATGGACAAGAACGTACAACTGCTGTTGCACCTTATAATAAAGGTAAAGAAATCGTTTTTGGTACTTTACCAGATACTAGTGTTGGAGGCGGTGCTTTAGCATTCTACGATACTGAAACAGAAGAAATGGATATTTACGAGAATTATATTTATAACCAAAGTATCGTTTCTTTAGTTAGTAGAGGAACGCAAATATTTGGTGGTACTTCTATCCATGCAAATCAACAAGTAAATCCAAGGGGAGCAAGATTATTCTATTTTAATAGAAGTACCCCGGAGGACAAAAAGTATATCCATCTACCATTTAGTGCAAGTATGATTACTAGTCTAATAGTAGATAAAGATAATAAAGTATGGGGTATGGCGGATGGAAAGTTATTTGTCTATACAGATGAATGGACTGATATTAAAACGGTTGAGTTATTACCATTAATATCTGGTAGATTCCGTAATGCTCAAATTATTGAAAATGTAGACGGCTATATCTATGGAAGTGTAGAAGGAAAACTATTTAAAGTTACAAAAGATACATTAGAAGTAGAGTGGTTGAAAGATAAAGGTGTTTACGGCCTAGAAAAAGACTTAAATGGTAATTTATATTTTTACGATGGAAGTAATTTATGGAGATATACAATTGAGCAAAATCGTGCGATAAAACAAACTGAGCAGTAAGAGAAACTCAACGAAGCGAAGGAGAATGTAACTTAATGAAACAAAAATTGCTATACCTTTTTATTATTTTTGCTGTAGCCATGGGCGGATTATTCCAAACAGAACGTGTAGAAGCACAAACAACTAAAGTTTATTGGGATGGAATTTTAATGGTTCCAGGACAAGCAGGTAAAATTAAAGTTGTAAAACCAATTAACCTTTGGAAACGCACTTCAGATGGTTTGGTATTTCAAAGAATATTAAAACCTGGCGAACAATATCGTGTTTACCGTTATGATAATTTATACGGTGGACAATACGGTCTTGGTGGTGGTATGTACATTACTAAAATGGCTGGTTATGTAGAATACAAAACACCATCAAAAGCAAAATTAAAAGAACTAGCAAATGCACAAGGTACATCACCGGCACCAGGGAATACAGCTTCTAATCTATTTCCTGTGGAAAAGACACCTTCTTTGACAATAGGTAAGGTTTCTAGCCAATCTGTTACTCAGATAGCACCTGGCGTACGTAAAAAGTTCTTTGATATCGATTCCTCAAATGGTTCACAGAAACTATTCATGCTGGAATATGATGGAGTTACGTCTAATATTGAGCTGAAAACAGAACTAGCAAAAGATCAAATTAAAGGATTTGAAACTACTTCATCACAAGCAAATAGTGTGGTACAAAATGATTCCTATCATGTTGTAGGTGGAGTAAATGGAGATTATTTCGATAAGTATGGTCAACCGATTGATTTAATGATGATGGACGGTTCTATCGTGTCAACGCCTCAAACTGCGTTGAGTGATTTAGCTGTTTTAGGGATTAAGTCAAATGGTAAAGCAATTATCGGTGCTCCAAAGGTTGCGATGAATGTAACGGTAAATGGTGGACAATCATACGCTATCAATTCAGTTAATAGATCAAGAGCCGCAAATCACCTAGTAATCTACACAAAAGACTTTTCAGCAACTACTGGAACTAATGAGTTAGGGACTGAAGTTAGAGTAAAAGTAGAATCTGGTAAATTAAATGGATCTGAAAAATTAGTAGGTACAGTAACAGAGAATGTTACAAACGTTGGAAATGCAAAACTAAATAGCGGTGAAATTATACTATCTGGTCACCATTTTGCTAGTCAGTTTTTAGAAAAAGTACAAGTGGGTGACAAAATAGAAATTACGACTGCATTTACTCCAGCTGAATGGAATGATGTTCGTGAATCCGTAAGTGGACGTTATCATTTAGTGAAAAATGGTACACTACAAACGATTAAAGTTGCAGGTGTCGCACCACGTACTGCTGTTGGTATTAAAAAAGACGGTAGTATTTTCACGATTGTAGTAGATGGTCGTAGTACTGCAAGTAAAGGTTTATCTCTTCAAAATACTGCTAAACTCATGAAAGATTTAGGTGCACAATATGCAATGACATTTGATGGTGGTGGATCATCTACTCTAGTTGCTAGAGAGCTAGGTGCCAATAAAGTATCAGTAGCCAATAAGCCTTCAGATGGTGGAGAACGCTCTGTATCTAATACACTACTATTTATAAGTAAATATAAGACAAGTGCACTTGCAACAATAGCACCTGCGTCCGATGTTTTAAACCTTTTCCAAGGAGCAACTTATACTAATCTTTCTGTACCTGTAAAAGGTATTGATCAGTATATGAATCCTGTGGCAGTATCTGGTAATGGTACAGTAACGTCTTCTATTATAAAAAGTTCAAACGGTAAACAAACAGTTACTGCTGGGCCAGGAACATACGCAGGAGTTGTGACTTATGATGGAAAAACAACAAATATCAATATTAAAGTTACAAATACATTGGATAGTATAAAAACAAGTGTAAACTCTTTACAGGTAGCTAAAGCAAAAACAGCACAACTTACAGCGAGTGGAATGAATAATGGACAAGCAGTAATTACTGCACCTGCTGCATTCAAGTGGACGACTACTATTGGAACAATAAGCAATGGTAAATTTACTGCTCCAAACAAAGATGGTATTGGAACGATTACTGTAACATACGGTTCTAAGTCTACAACTATTCCAGTAGTTGTAGGAGATGTGGCACCAACTATTTTAGAATCTTTCAATAAAGGTATCTCCAACTATGAAGCTTCAGGTGATCGAGTGAAAACTGTTTCTGTGCAATCAGTAACGAATGATCGCGATGGATCAAAAGCTCTTAAACTAGCTTATGATTTTACAGGTACTACTGGAACATCAGGCGCATATGTTGATGCAAAAACAAGTTTAACAATCAGCACACCAGCTAAGAAAATAGGTATGTGGGTAAAAGGAGATGGCAAAGGCCATTGGTTACGCTCTCAAATAACTGATGCCTCTGGGAAAACAGTTCAATTAGACTTTAGTAAAAATGTGAACTGGACAGATTGGCAATTTGTTTCTACAGAAGTACCAGCTGGACTAACATATCCATTGAAGATGGCATTACCTGTTCGTTATATGGAAACAGAAAATGCTAACAAAACGAATGGTGAAATCATAATAGATGACATTCAATCTATTTATAAAGATTAAAAGTAAGGAAATAGTATTAGAAGTTGCGAACTATATTGATATATGATAACGTAATTTGTATGGATTTTTGCTAATTGTGGAGGGAAGTACATGGATTCGGAAGAAAAAGAAACGAAGAATTTTAACGCATCGGTAGAAGCTAATGTTCAAAAGATAATAGGGTATTATAAGCGTCAAGCGTGGGCGTTAAAGGTATTTGATAAAATAGAACAAGATAACATTGTCGAAGATGGTAAAAATGTAATACTAGCTTCTTCTGTCATTCAATCTAATAATGATCTGTTCTTCCCAGCTTTTATTCGTATTAATACGGAAGAAAACGGTAAAGTTGTAGGAGCATATTTGATTCTTGAAGAAGAGGAAAGTTTTCAATTACTTCCCTTGGAAAGAGCGTTAGAAGAGTTTAAGTTGGATGAGTTAATACCATTCAAATATAGAACTCTAGAAAAAATTGATGGAGATCAGTATCAAGTTAATTGGCCTGAATTCTCTTAATATGAGTTCTTTATAACTATTTTTTTCGTTAAAGGAGTGTGACTACTGTTGCACTCCTTTGTTTTTTTGAAGATAATCTATGATGTAAATCCTGTGAGTTTTGCAGGATTTTTTTGTTCTAAGAAAGTATTGAATTTTATACTTTAACTCGGATATTCAAGTATTTTGAACAATCAGGTCTATACATTTCAGGTGGATGCCTTCTAAGGATGACGTCACGATTTCCAAGTTTTTGTCGATTTCATAATGAAGTAATTAGTATTAAAACCGCAATCCGTATGCACATAACACCTCTAGTTTATGTTTCTTAGAAAATGAATTACTTATTAACACTGGTTCCAAGGATGTGCGACTTCCAAGCCGCAAGAATGCGAAGAATGAGACTTCAAAAAGGGTGAAGGAGAGCTACCGACAGGTCCTTAAAGGTCCATACGTAGCGTAAGGTCGTGCACATCCTTATAGGAATTACCTTAGGATTAATTTTATTATCTTGGTAACTGAATAGAAAATATAACTTGTTATAATAGAAGGGGTTTGTTTTTAAAGAGGTCATTAGGGTGGGGATTATAAATTCCAGAAACTAAGACTGATTTCCTATGTATTTATAAACGAAAAATCAGTCTTTTCTTTCTTTATACTAAATTTGGTTATAAGCGTATTTTTATAGTATAATCAGTAATTGAAGAAACTTTCATATAGCGTATACGTCTAAATGAATGTTGTACTTTAATTTTTGAAAATAATAAAACAAGGATGATATATTTGGATATAAAATTACTTCTTGCTTTTATCATATCTATGGCGACAGCAATAGCGGTAACCCCGCTTGTTATTAAACTAGCACATAAAATAGGAGCGGTTGATAAACCCTCTGAAAGAAAAGTACATCAAAATGTAATGCCTCGTTTGGGAGGTCTTGCAATTTTTATAGCAGTAATTGCTGGTTATTTTGTGGCAGGATTGTATGAAGCAAAAATTACAGGTATTATGGTCGGTGCATTGATCATAATCGTTTTGGGAATAATAGATGATAAATATGAGATATCGGCTAAAATTAAACTATTAGGTCAGATTTTGGCGGCTTGTGCAGTAATGGGTAGTGGATTAACGATCGATGTATTAAATATTCCGTTCATTGGTGTATTTGAGCTTGGTATCTTCTCATATGTAGTTACATTGTTTTGGATATTAGCTATTACGAATGCCATCAATTTAATTGATGGATTGGATGGTTTGTCAGCAGGTATCTCTTCAATAGTGTTTGCAAGTATTGCTTTCCTAGCTTTCTCAGCAGATAAGATGTTAATTCTTACCCTTTCCCTAATATTATTGGGGAGTACACTTGGATTTTTGTTCCATAATTTCTACCCAGCAAAAATTTTCATGGGTGATACAGGATCAATGTTTTTAGGATATGCGATTTCGATACTTTCATTACTTGGTTTATACAAAAGTGTAACTTTATTTAGCTTTGTTGTACCAATTATGATTTTAGGTGTACCAATTTTCGATACATCATTCGCGATTATAAGAAGAGTAGTAAATAGGAAACCTATATCCGTTGCAGATAAATCACATTTACATCACCGTTTATTAGCCCTAGGGTTAACGCACCGGGATACTGTTTTGGTGATATATGGTTTTGGTTTAATATTTAGTATAGCCGCAATTACATTTGAAACATTAACATTAAGATGGGCGATATTTATCTTATTGTTTATATTAATTGCGTTTGAAATTATTGCTGAAAAGATTGGACTCGTTAGTGAAGAATACAGACCTATTATTTCTGTATTCCAAAAGGTTGTTGGGTATAAGCGCGATTAATAATTGTGCTTTTCACATATTGCTTTAAAACTTATATTAGATTTTAATTCATGGATAGGTTGGTGTTGATAAAATGAAAGTACCTATGTTAGATTTATCGGAACAATATGCATCATTAAAAAGTGAAGTATTAGAAGCCTTAGATGGTGTTATGAGTAGCTCACAATTCATTCTTGGTAGTAATGTTAAAAAGCTTGAGGCTGACATTGCTGCGTATAGTCATGTTGCTCATGGTATTGGTTGTGGGAATGGTAGTGATGCAATTCATATAGCGTTACAAGCTGCGGGGGTTGGACCTGGAGATGAAGTTATTACAACTCCATTTACATTCTTTGCGACTGGTGGAGCGATTGCTAGAACTGGTGCAACACCGGTATATGCAGATATTGACCCAATTTCTTTTAACTTAGATCCTAATGAGATTGAAAAACATATTACAGATAAAACAAAAGCTATTATTCCAGTTCATTTATATGGACAAATGGCAGATATGGTAAGTATTCGTAAAATCGCGGACAAGCATAATCTATTTGTTGTAGAAGATGCTGCACAGGCAATTGGTGCTAAACAAGGTGAATTTACAGTTGGTGAACTTGGAGATGCAGCAACTTATAGCTTCTTCCCTACGAAAAACCTTGGTGCATATGGTGACGGAGGTATGGTCGTTACAAATAATGATGATATTGCAGAAAAAAGTCGTGTAATTCGTGTGCACGGAAGTAAACCGAAATATTACCACCATGTACTTGGTTACAACAGTCGCTTAGATGAATTGCAAGCAGCTGTATTAAATGTGAAATTTCCACATTTAGATACTTGGGGTGAGCAACGTAGAAAACATGCAGACTTCTACACAAATTTACTAAACGAAAAAGTAGCAGATCATGTAAAAACGCCTGTTATCGTTGAAGGATTCCATCACGTATTCCATCAATATACGATTCTGACTGAACGTCGTGATGAATTACAAGCCTTCTTAAATGAAAATGGAGTTTCTACAATGATTTATTACCCACTACCATTGCATATTCAACCAGTTTTTGAAAACCTAGGTTATAAAAAAGGTGATTTCCCTAAAGCTGAAAAAGCTGCAAATGAAGCACTTTCTTTACCAATGTTCCCAGAGTTAAAAGAAGAACAACAACAATATGTGGTAGAGAAAATCGCTGAGTTTTTTGCTAGTAAATAATGAATGGATAAAAGTAGAGGGAGACGTTATTTACGTTTCCCTCTAACTGCCTGTTAAAGAGATTTAAAGGAGAAGTGAAATGGCTGAAAATAGAACATATCGTTTGTACGATTCATTAGAATTTTTTTGGAAGAAAAAAGTATGGTTTATCATTATTCCTGTAATAGTAGCTTTGTTGGGATATCTTGGTTCGATGCTAATTCCTAATGGCGGAGATTATGTTGGGAAAAGCACTGTATTTACTGGATCAGTAAAATTAGAAGCTTTAACAAATCCTGAACATATCCAAACAAAATACGGGCAACACTTTACTGGAAAAACAGAAGTATTTGTACCGACAAGAAGTTATATCAAGTTAGAAACTTATGGGGAAAATGAAGAACAAGTCACAGAAGAATTGACTCAATTCAATGATCAATTACTTGAAGGACTAATGGTTCAATATGATAAGGTAATTCAAGGAACAGAGGCTTATGCAAAGGCTCAAGCAGAGCGAATTGCAACCTTGAAAACGGCTATTGAGTCTTATAAAGAAGTTATAACTGATACTGACAACGTAACGGTAATAAACAACTTTTCAACATTATTAAGTACTGCAGAGATGGACTTAACAAATGCATTGGCTACAGAGCAACGTGTTAGAAACGACATTATAACTTTTGAGAAGCCTGCACTTGCAACAACTACCTATGTAGCAAAAACAAAATCGTACGGTTTAGAAGGAGCAATCGCAGGATTCATTCTTGGGATATTAGCTGCTATCCTTATTTTATCTTTATGGAAATATATATTAGAAGCTAGAGGGAGTAAAAGAGTATGATTCAATTTGCAATTGTAGGTATGGGTTTCATCGCAGATAAACATTTAGCTGCTATTCAAAATGCAGAAGGGGCTAACCTTTTTGCTATCTGTGATACAAATCCCGATAGATTAGTGTTAGATGATGAAAATGTATTAAAATATACAGATTTAGAGAAAATGTTGACTGAAAATCCACAAATTGATGTAGTGAATATTTGTGTTCCTTCTGGTTTACATGCAACTTTAACAAAGGTTGTAGCAAAGTATAACAAACATATAGTGACTGAAAAGCCAATGGCACTTAACTCGGCTGATGCAAAAGAAATGATGGAGATTGCAAAAGAAGCGGGAGTTAAACTTTCCATCGTACATCCGAATCGATACCGTCCAGCAATTATGGAAGTTCGTGAGTTAATGGATGCAGGTAAATTTGGAAAGCTGAGCCACGCTAATGCAACTGTCCGTTGGAATAGAGGGCAAGAGTATTACGACCAAGCTCCATGGAGAGGTACGAAACAATTCGATGGTGGAGTGCTAATGAATCAAGCCATACATAATCTAGACTTGTTATTATGGTTTATGGGCCCAGTTAAATCAGTTCAAGGTATGGTAGCAACACGTTTCCGCGACATCGAAACAGAGGATGTAGCTACTGCTTTAATTGAGTTTGAAAGCGGGGCTTTAGGAGTGGTGGAAGCTGCAACTACAGTGTACCCACAAAACCTGGAAGAATCCCTATCTATTTTCGGTGAATCTGCAAGCGTGAAAGTTAGCGGTAAAAATGCAGTGTTCATTGATACATGGGATGTAGAAGGTTTTTCAGAAGATGAAGTAAAAGCATTGAAAACGAAAATACAAAATGATCCTTGGGGCAAAAAAGGACATGACTGTATTATTGAAGATATGGTTGCAGCTATCAATGAAGATCGTGAACCAGAAGTTGGCGGAATTGATGGTTATAACCCTGTCCGTCTAATTGAGGCGATTATCGAATCATCAGAGACAGGAAAACGTATTATATTCAGTTAATTTAAAGGAGAGACATATATGTCAAATTACTATGAAGAATTATTAGCGAAAATCGAAAACCATACAGCAGTTATCGGTGTTGTAGGTTTAGGTTATGTGGGACTACCCCTTTCAGTAGAAAAAGCAAAAGCTGGATATACAGTTATCGGATTCGATGTACAAGAATCTAAAGTAGAACAAGTAAATCAAGGTATTAACTATATTGGTGACGTTGTAGATAACGACTTGAAAGAGATGGTAGACTCTGGTCATTTAACAGCTTCATCTGATTATGGTTCTATTAGTGCAGTGGATGCTGTTGCTATTTGTGTACCAACACCACTTGATATTTACCAACAACCAGATACTTCATATGTGGAGAGTTCGGTAAATGAAATTGCTAAATATGCGAAAAAAGGAACATTAGTTGTTTTAGAGTCAACAACTTACCCAGGTACTACAGAAGAAATTATTCGTACTGCTTTAGAAGACCAAGGATTTACTGTAGGTGAAGACATCTTTATCGCTTATTCGCCAGAACGTATAGATCCAGGTAATAAAGACTTTAATACAAAAAATACACCAAAAGTAGTTGGTGGTATTACAGAAAAATGTACCAATGTTGCAGCTGCACTATATAGTAGCGTATTAGAAGGTGATGTACACAAAGTTTCTAGCCCAGCTATCGCTGAAATGGAAAAAATCTTTGAAAATACATTCCGTCATATTAATATCGCTCTTGCGAACGAAATGGCTATCCTTTGTGAGAAAATGGGAATTGATGTTTGGGAAGTAATTGATGCAGCAAAAACGAAACCATATGGTTTTATGGCATTCTATCCAGGTCCTGGTCTAGGCGGACACTGCATTCCAATCGATCCATTCTATTTAACTTGGAAAGCTCGTGAGTATAACTACCACACTAGATTAATCGAACTTGCAGGAGAAATTAATAACTCTATGCCAGATTACGTTATTACTCGTGCTATGCAAATCTTAAATGATGAAGGTAAAGCATTACGTAATGCTAAAGTTCTTCTTTTAGGGGTAGCTTACAAAAAAGATATCGATGATATGCGTGAATCTCCATCACTAAAATTAGTTGAGTTATTATTACATCATGGTGCTGATTTCAAAACAGTAGATCCACATGTCGAATCTTATCGTGTAAATGGTGAAGTTCTTCATACTTCAGAGTTAACTGATGAGATGCTTGATAATGCAGATATCGTTGTACTAGCTACTGACCATACTGGATTTGATTATGAAAACATTGCGAAGAGATCGAAAGTTATTTTTGATACACGTAATGCATTCAAAGGAATCGAAACTCCAAACCGTTACATTAAACTATAAGGGGGACATGAATATGAACTTTATACATGAAACTGCCGAACTAGGTGAACAAACAACAATTGGTCATTTTTCTGTAATTGAAGAAGGTGCCAAAATAGGCAATAACGTTCGTATCGGTAATCGTGTGACGATTCATGCGAATACGATTATCGGGGATGGTACAACAATTGATGATGGTGCTGTTGTTGGAAAGCAACCAAAACCAGCTAAGACAAGCACGATGCAAATCACGAAAGTAATCCCACCCCTTGAATTAGGAAAAGAATGTACAGTTGGAGCAAATACGATTATTTATAGAGGAGCTATTATCGGTGAGAGTACATTAATCGCTGATTTAGCAACTGTCCGTGAAGATGTTAAGATTGGTGCATTCGTTATTATCGGACGTAATGTCACGGTAGAAAACTTTGTAACCATCGGAGAACGTACTAAAATTCAATCGAATTCATATATAACAGCACATTCTACTTTAGAAGATCATGTCTTTATCGCACCGTGTGTAACTACGACGAATGATAACTTTATGGGTAGAACTGAAGCTCGTTTTGATAAAATCAAAGGAGCAATTGTGAAAAAGGGAGCACGTGTAGGTGGAGCATCTATAATTCTTCCAGGAATCACAATTGCAGAAGAAACTTTTGTAGCAGCAGGAGCAATTGTTACAAAAGATACAGAAGAAAAAACGGTGATCAAAGGATTCCCGGCAAAATTCTTAAAAAATGTACCCGAAGAGGAGCTTCTCTAAGTGTTCTCTCAGTTAAAACGTTTAGGAGCGGATTCGCTCCTTTACGCATTTATGAATGTAGGGACGAAACTAATAGCTTTCATCCTCTTTCCTTTATACGCTCATTATTTAGTGGATACATCGCTAGTAGGTTTGCTTCAACTCGTCGATACAAATGTGTCGATGCTTACTTTCTTAGTGATTTTTGGCACAGATTCGGCTCTGGCCTATTACTACTTTGAGTATAAAGACAAAGAGACACGTGAAAAGTATGTTCGATCCGTTATGACCTTTAGGATATCCATAGTTATTTTATTATTCGTTGTATTTTTAATTGGTGGAGAGTGGCTTTCTGTATTACTATTAGAAGTTCCTGGCCAATCTCAATTATTTTATATTGCACTTGGAACACTTTGTTTGGATACTATAGTCACACTCGTATTAACTATATTGAGATATGATTTTCATACGAAAAGAGTTGTCGCAACAACTGTTGCAAAAATGCTTTTAATCGCTGTTGTGTCATTGCTTTTCTTGATTTTCGTGTGGACGTCACTTGAAGGGATTCTATTGGCTCGATTATTAAGTGTAGCTATTATAGTCTTAGTATTAATAAAGCCAGTAAGAATATATTTAAAACCTTTGTTTGATTGGAGTATTCTAAAGAAAATACTTGTTTATGCAACTCCTTTGGTACCTGCTTCTTTAGCGTTTTGGATTATTGCTAATGCAAATAACTACTTCATTAGAGGGTTTGGAACTATTGGTGATGTTGGGCTCTATGGTACTGCTATTAAATTCGCTACATTTATCACTTTATTGACTAGTGGGATACAACTTGCTTGGAGACCTTTTTCCATGTCATTAAAAGATAAGGAAAGTAGTCCGAAACTATTTTCTACTTTATATGCAGCATTTTTATTGATAGGTAGTTTAGGAGTTTTAGCATTAGCCACTTTTATGCCATGGATAATTTTGGTGATGCCCGAGGATTTTAGAACAGCATTTCAATACGTAGCGCCAATTTCCATAGCAACATTTTTAAGTTTTTATTATATGATTGTTTCTACGGGGATATTTTACTCTAAACAGACAAAACATATTTCCATAGCATTTGGAATAGCGGCAGTTGTTTCAGTTATATTGAATTTTATATTCGTCCCAATTTTCTTAATTTGGGGTACCGTTATTTCTTATGTTTTGTCATACTGTTTGGCTCTGTTCATCGTGTTCCGTAAAAGTCAGAAGCTTTACTATGTGCCTTTCTCTGGATTTAAGATGGCATGGACAATCTTTTGGTTAATAGCTGCCACATTGAGTATCGTGTATATTCAATTAACAGAGTTAAATGACTGGTTGATAGCTGGAGTATGGATTGTATTTTTAGTACTAGTATTAGTAGTTAGAATGGATAAATATTTTAGAAAGTAATGGGGGATATGGCATGGCGAGAAATTGTAAGATTAACCTTAGGCATAAAGATTTTTATCCTATTACAGGCGAAGGGTACGAAGGGTTTTTTAGAGGTTATTTCTACTATGAAAATCAATATGTCACCCATGAAAACTTTGGTAGCATATTTAGTGCAGCTCAGCTTTCCTCGATGGAATATTCCACTTGGAATGGGGAGTACGCTTTAGTTTTCACAAATGAACATAATACTACTTTAGTGACGGATATGAAACGATCTATCCCATTATTCTATTCCCAAGACTCTGTATCCAATTGGATTGTTCAAGACTATATCACACCTTATAAAGGCATGAAAATGGTGCCAGAGGCAGAAGATGAGTTTCTTGTAACGGGGTTTGTATTTAGAGATAAAACACTTTTTGCTGACTGGCTTCAAGTGCCAGCTGTTTCTTATGTGGAACTAGCTAAGGATGCAAAACAAACTTATTATTACACATATGTTTTGGAAAAAGAATCAGCTGCTATAGATACATTTGCTGCAGAATTGGAGCAGGTTTTCCATGAATTATTTGATGATTTAGCTACACGTTTGCAAGGACGTCAAATAGTTATCCCACTTAGTGGTGGCTATGATTCTAGGTTAATCGCTTTAAATCTGGTGGAACGAGGATTAAAAGATAATATTACTGCTTTTACATATGGAAGACCAGGTAATGGGGAATCTACTGTTAGTAAGCAAATAGCTGATCAGTTAGGGCTTAAGTGGAAGTACTTTGCTTATGACAAGAAAATGTGGGAAGACATGTACAAGTCGGAGGACTGGAAAGACTATGTTGTGTATTCTAGCAATGGTGTCTCTGTTGCACATTTACAAGATTTCCCGAGTACCAAGCTTTTAGTACAAGAAGAAAATTTAAAGGATGCTGTGTTTCTACCAGGTCATTCCCTAGATTACCTAGCGGGTGGCCATTTACCATATGAATCGATTATTGATAAAGAATTTGAAGTGAGTGAAATTCAAACCTTCATCATGAACAAGCATTTCCGGTTATGGGAACTTAATGGAGAAAAAACTTATGCAAACACGAATATAGGAAGAGGTTTAATCGAAGACATAGAAGTGTATTCCAATTACACGAATGAGCGAGTGTCTTCACTAATAGATGAATGGAACTGGAGAGAAAGACAATCCAAGTTCATCATTAACTCTGTTCGAGTTTATGAGTATTTTGGTCAAGGCTGGTCCCTTCCGTTATGGGATGATCGGTTAATCCATTTCTTCAGTAAGCTTCCAGCAGACTTAAAATATAAAAAATATTTATACGATTATACATTGCATAAAATGCATCCAGATTATTATTCAATGCCTCAAAAACCAGGTCCAGAAAATTCGTTGAAAAATAAATATGGCATGCTCTATCCTATTTTGCGCAAGCTATATAGGAAGAAAAACCTTTATCGAAAATACTTTGATGAGCCAATGGAATGGTTCGGTATCTACCCAACTTATAAGCAATATGTAAAATCGTTAAAATTCACACGAAATGGTAAGAAGTATGAACATCCATATAATATTAATTCATTTATCGTAAAAGACATGATTGAAATGATGAAGGAGATTACAAAATGAAAGTTCTTACAATTTTAGGAGCAAGACCCCAATTTATAAAAGCTGCTGCAGTATCACGTGTCATCCGTGAAGAAGTAACAGAACTAATAGTTCATACTGGACAGCATTATGATGCAAATATGTCCGACATCTTTTTTGAAGAGTTAAATATTCCAAAACCAGATTATCATTTAGGAATTGGTTCTGGAAACCACGGGAAACAAACTGGAGAAATGTTAGCTAAAATTGAAGAAATAATTTTAACTGAAACTCCGGATTTTGTACTTGTATATGGAGATACTAACTCAACACTTGCCGGTGCACTTGCAGCTGCAAAGCTTCATGTACCTATTGTACATATAGAAGCGGGGCTACGTAGTTTTAACAAGAAAATGCCAGAAGAAGTAAACCGCATACTAACAGATCATATTTCTACATTACTTCTATGTCCAACTGATACAGCAATACAAAATTTAACAAACGAACATATATCCGAAGGCGTTTATAATGTAGGAGACGTAATGTATGATGCAGTATTGTATAATAAAGAATTAGCAGCATCATCAACGACTATTTTAGAGCGTGAAAACCTAACTGCAAAAGATTATTTATTAATCACGATCCATCGTGCAGAAAACACGGATGATGTAGATCGTATGAAATCTATATTAGATGCATTTAGTCAAATCCCAGATAAAAAGGTATGGCCAATTCATCCACGTACGAAGCATAAGTTAGAGGATTATGGATTTAAATTAGACCAAATTCCAAACTTACATGTTATCGAACCAGTTGGTTACCTGGATATGCTTTCGTTAGAAACTAATGCGAAAAAAATCGTTACAGATTCTGGTGGCGTTCAAAAAGAAGCATATTTCGCAGAAGTCCCATGTGTAACAGTTCGTGATCAAACTGAATGGGTAGAAACATTAATAGAAGATGCAAATATTCTAACTGGTACAGACACGGACAAAATAGTAGCTGCTGTAAACAAAAAAGTAACACCTTCTTATACACCTGTATTTGGAGATGGAAAAACATCCGAAAAAGTGCTAGCGTTACTGAAGGAATATTTAGCTTAATTTTTTTGATATAATCTAGCAAAACCCACAGATCAAATCTGGGCGTTATTGATGAATATAAAGTAGGTGTGAGCATTGTTAATTTTTAGCATATGGCTCTTTACTGTGGTGGCTTCCACATACCTTTTTAAAAAGGTCTCTGGAAGCCTTTCTCTTGTAAAGCCAAATATGATTACCATAATATATTATTATTCTTTCCTTATCTCCAGTTATATTGGCGGATTATTGATAGCATTAGGGATTGATGATTATTATATGATTAAACGAATGGACCATGAGGAGTATCGAATCATTGGATTTATTTTGTTGACATTATTAATGATTTTATTCCCACTAACGCAATTGGTTGTAGGAAGAATATTAGGTTTTAATTCGGAAATAGAGTTTGACCGCTACCTACACGAACCCGTTCGTACAAGTGTAGATAAGAATAGACGCTTGTTTAGATTAGCCTTTGGTGCACTTACTGCTATATCTGTGCTAGCAGTAGCTTATACAATGCTGAAGACCTCTACTGTACCTTTATTTGAATTGTTAAAAGGAAACACATCTGAACTGGCGAAGATGCGTATTGATGCGTCACGAGGAATTAGTGGAATTGATGTATATATACGAAATATATTTGCAATCGCCTTAACTCCGGTTCTTTCAATAATTGCTTTTATATATACAACACAATCTAGAGCATTATATTGGAAGATCGTATTCTTTTTGTTGTTTATGTCATCTTTAGTAATAACTACATACGATTTGGCAAAATCACCCGTTTTCTTTTATGTCATCATGTTGTTGTTAGCAGGTGTATTCACACAAACACTAAAGTTAAATTGGAAGAAAATCAGTGCCTTTGTTATTTCAGGGACAGTATTATTAGTAATCATGTATGTAGCTATCCAAGGAGTAACAGAAGTTGAGAGCTTTTTGTCCTATAATTCTGGTCCAATTGGAAGAATTATTCTAGCGCAAATATCTCCTTTCTTTTTACATTTAGATACGTACTCACATTCTATCGCTTTACTGGAGATGAAAGGATTACCTTCGTTTATCGCTGGTATATTCGATATTGAACAGGTGCGTACAGCAAGAATGGTCATGGAAAATGTGTTCCCTGAAAATGTAGATAAAGGGACAGGCGGCGTATTAAATACGATTTTTATTGGAGAAGCTTTTGGATCATTTGGATATGTTGGAGTTATAGTTTGTATTATTTATGTAGCTGCAGTTGTCCAGCTGTTATATATCGCTTTCTTAAGACTACCAAAAACTCCAGTCGTTATTGCTTTAACAGTTTACTTTACCATTAATATCCCAAGAACACTTGTTGGTGGAGCAGCAGACTTTTTCTTCAATCCAATTTGGATAATGATGACAGTCGTTCTTGCCGGATTATTTATATTAGAGCAGTATTTTCACGTTATTTGGACATTCCTTATGAGTAAGGTGAAGAGGAAAAAGGTGAAAGCATGAAAAATATTCTTATATATTATCCATTTACGATAGCAACGAATCCCAAAAGTGGATCTGCTATTCGTCCTGTAGAAATGATAAAAGCATTTGAAGCTTATGCGCAAAAGCATGGTGTTGAATTAGTCGTTATTTCTGGTAGTACAAATGAACGTCGTCTACTTTGGAATAAATTCTTACAGGATAAAAAACTAGAGCACACATTGTTTTGTTATTCAGAAAATCAAACGATTCCATTATGGCTTACGGATGCTGGCCATATTCCGAAAGATTGGAAAATAGATAAACAAGTATTTCAGATGCTTAAGAAACATGAAGTTCCGACTGGAGTATTTTATAGAGATGTATACTGGAAGTTTGATGAATTATATTCTTTAAGAGGTATAAAAAAATTCATCATGCAATCTATTTATAAAATGGAAGAAAAATTTTACGGGAAATACGTTCATACCGTTTTCTTACCTAGTGATGCTATGGGGAAATACGTGAATATAAATGCTTCCAAAATGGCTCTTCCACCAGGTGGACGTTTTGCAGATATTAAAACTAATTCAGACAACATTAAAAAGCCGTTCAAAGGTATCTATGTAGGTGGTATTAATAATGATGATTATGGACTGCCTACACTGGTAGACGCTTATGCTTTGTTAAACAAAGACGATGTTTTAGGAAATTTAGTGATTGTTTGTCGCGAAGATGAATATAACGACTTAACTAGTTTAGAAAAGGAAAAGCTAAACAAATCGTATATTGAAGTGAAACATGTCAGCGGGACAGAACTACAAAAACTATACGAAGAAGTAGATTTTGCATTTATTCCTCGAAAACGTTCTGTTTACAATGACTTTGCAGTGCCAATTAAGCTTGTTGAATATTTAACAGCAGGCCTACCAATCATTGCTACCAATTGTTCTGCACAAGAGGACTTCATAGGATCAGGACCTTACGGGGTTCTAACAGGTGATGATGCAGGGAGTCTTGTAGAAGGAATGCAAGCGATACAACCAAAGTTTGCTGAATACAAACAAAATATACAGCAAACTTTCTTACAAAAGCATGCATGGAATGAACGTGCCGAACAAGCGGCGCATGCACTAATAGGAGGTAACCAATGAAAATTGCGTTATTAGCACCAAGCAGATCGATTCATACACAAAAATGGGCGTTATTCTACCAATCTCAAGGAATCGATGTGAAAGTGTACACGTTTAAAGATCATTATTCAGAGGACAACGCAAAGCTGGTTCCGACTATTGTATTGCCAAAGTCATTACCTGGCAAAGCTTCTTATTTAGCGGCAGCTCCAGCATTGAAAAAAATGTTGAAAGAATGGCAACCAGATGTACTTCATTCGCATTTTGTTTCTAGCTACGGTTTGTTAGGTGCGATGGTCAATTATAAAAAGTATTTTGTTTCAGTATGGGGAAAAGATATTTTTGATTTCCCTAAAAAGAGTAAACTTAATAAAAAATTGATAGAGTTCACGTTAAGTAAAGCTACTGCTATTTTCTCTACAAGTCATGTGATGGCTAAAGAAACAAATTTATATACGAATCGTTTTGTAGAAGTAACTCCTTTTGGTGTAGATATTAATATTTTTTATCCGGAAGCAGCTAAAGAACAAACAAGTGACAAAATTATTATTGGAACTGTAAAAGCGTTAGAAGATAAATACGGGATAGCTGATTTAGTGAAGGGCTTTGCATTATTCTATAAAGAATTTCCAAACTCTGAACTCCTTATTACAGGTGATGGCCCACAAAGAGCAGAATATGAGCAACTAACTAAGGATTTAGGTATTGATGCAGTTACAACCTTTACTGGAAAAGTACCGAATACTGAGGTCCCTAATGTTATCCGTAAGATGTCTATTTTCGCGGTCCCATCTACAGAAAATAGTGAAAGCTTTGGAGTGGCAGCAGTAGAAGGAATGGCCTGTGGTGTTCCGGTAGTCGTATCTAATGTAGGCGGTCTTCCAGAAGTAGTGGTAGACGGTGTAACTGGCATTGTAACGGATAAAGAAAGTCCGGAACAATTAGCAAGCGCATTCAAAAAACTTGCTAAAAATAGTGACTTAAGAGAGGCTATGGGACAAGCTGGAGTATCACATGTAGCAGAGCACTATAGTTGGGTTGATAACGCACATTACATGTTAGAGTTATATAAAAAGTATCTATAATCGTTAGAAAGAGAAAGGTGATTGGATATGATTAAGAAGGCTGTTATTCCTGCGGCAGGGTTTGGGACTCGTTTTCTACCTGCAACGAAAGCATTACCTAAAGAAATGCTGCCAATTGTAGATAAACCAAACTTACAATACATTATTGAAGAGGCAATTGCTTCTGGCATAGAAGATATTATTATTGTAACTGGGCGCAATAAAAAATCGATGGAAGATCATTTCGATAAATCCATCGAATTAGAACTACTATTAAAGAAAACTGGAAAAACTGAGTTGTTAGAAACAGTGGAGAACATTTCTAATCTGGTGGACATACATTATATGCGTCAGAAGGAGCCTCTTGGTTTAGGTCATGCAATTCTTTGTACGAAAAAATTTATTGGCAACGAACCTTTTGCTGTTTTGTTACCCGATGATATTATAGACGCAGAAGTACCTGCATTAAAACAAATGATTAATATGTATGAGTCAACTCAAAGTAGTATTTTAGGAGTCAATGAAGTACCGACCGAAGATGTAAATAAATACGGTATAGTTGACTATAGCGAAGTAGATAATAATTTATATACAGTAAAAAGATTAGTGGAAAAGCCTGCTATTCAGGACGCACCATCCAACCAAGCAATTGTTGGTCGTTATATTTTGACACCTGGTATATTTGAAGAACTTGAAAAAGTCCAACCAGATGCAAAAGGAGAAATCCAATTAACGGATGCAATTGATTCCTTGTTGGCTAAAGAATCTATCTACTCATATATGTTTGAAGGTAAACGTTATGATGTAGGTGATAAATTAGGTTTTTTACAAGCGACATTTGACTTTGCATTAAAACGTGACGATTTAAAAGAGCCATTAATAGCCTATTTAAAGAATAAATTGAAAGATTAAAACGGTGATTTAAATGCGTATTGTATATTTGTGTCAACATTTCCCACCTGAAACGGGTGCCCCGCAAATTCGGGTATATGAGGTAAGTAAGGAACTTTTAGCTCAAGGTCATGATATTCAAGTGGTTACGGCTTTTCCTCATCATCCTCACGGAATTATTCCAGAGGAGTATAAAGGGAAAAAATATGAGTTTGAAAAGTGGGATGGAATTCCTGTCCATCGTACTTGGATATATCCTTCCAAAAAAGGGACTTTTTATAAACGTTTAGTTTCGTATTTTTCATTTACATTCAGTTCATTTTATGGATTATTGAAATCTGGAAAAGTAGATGTTATTATAGTTAACTCACCACCAATATTTTTAGGACTAACGGGCTTGATAAGTGCGAAACTAAAAGGAGCAAAGTTTGTCTTTAACGTTGCCGATGTTTGGCCAGAGTCCGCAGTGAAATTAGGACTTGTAAAAAATAAGTTTTTCATAAAGCTTGCAGAAATACTAGAGTCATTTTTATATAAACATTCATGGAAAATAGCTACTGCAACAGACGGTATTCGTTCATATATCATTAACCACTCTCAGCCAGAAGATAAAGTGTTTGTACTTCCCAATGGAGTAAATACGAATTTCTTCCAACCACGAGAAAAAGATGCTGAATATGTAGAAAAGTTTAATCTACAAAACAAGTTTGTCTTTTCCTATGGTGGTAATCTAGGATATGCGCAGGGTCTAGAGTATATTTTGCATGCAGCAAAGAATATGCAAGAAATGGTACCAAATGCCTTTTTCTTAATTGCTGGGGCAGGTCCCGAAGAAGAAAAGCTACATCAATTAGCGGAAGAATTAGGCCTTACCAACATTGCTTTTTTAGGACATTTACCTTTGACAGAAATGCCTAAATTATTTTCTGTCACGGATGTAAGTATCGTCCCATTGCGTGATATACAGTTGTTTGAAGGAGCACGTCCATCTAAAATTTTCCCTGCGGCTTCATCAGGGGTTCCTGTATTATATTGCGGTAAAGGGGAAAGTGCCGAAATCGTGACAAAAAATAATATTGGACTTGTTGCTAAACCAGAAAATGTCGATTCTATAGTAGATACAATGTTTTCATTTGTAGAAATGGATGAGACAGATCGTTCAGAAATGAAAGAATGTGGTCGGAAATTGGCATTGAATGAATACAGTTGGGTATCCATTGTCAAAGACCTGTTGTCTAACCTTACGAAGAAGTAAGTGTATTTTCGATATACATTTGACAAAAATTTTTGTATAATTGGTTAGATTATATTTTAACAGTAAAGTAGGGAAGAATTATGGCTACTTCACGTCACACAAAACGAAAAAAGAAGACGAGAAGAAAAATTTTATATACAGTTCTAGTTATTTCGATGCTTTTATTGTCTGGTGTGATAGTTTTTGCTACTAACCTATCTTTACAGACAAAAAATGCTACAGCAAATATGTATGAACCACTTGAACGGGATAAAGTAGAGGAAACAAAAAGTAAGTTTGAAAGTGCGATAGCGGAAGATTCAGCTTTCACATTTTTACTTGCTGGTATCGAAAACCAAGAAGGGGCTACTTACGGTAGATCCGACGTTATTATTGTAGCGACCATCAATCCTAAAACAGAAAAAATCTCAATGGTTAGTATACCCCGAGATTCAAAAGTATATATACCTGATCTAGGATATGAAGACAAAATAAATCACTCCTACGCAAACGGTGGTATTAACTACACGATCAATGCTGTAGAAGAATTATTAGATTTAAAGATAGACTATTACGTTTCTACTGACTTCCAGGGATTCGAGGATATTGTTGATACGGTTGGCGGTATTGAAGTAGATGTACCATTTACATTTAAAGCCCAGTTAACTGACAGTTTAAAATGGAAGACGTTCACTGAAGGAACAATGGATTTAAATGGAAACGAAGCGCTTGCTTATGTACGTATGCGTAAAACTGATCCTCAAGGCGATATGGGGCGTAACTTACGTCAAAAAGACGTGATTCAAGAAATCATCAATAAAGGCACAAGTCTAAGTAATATTACCAAAATCGATGATATGATTGCTGATGTCGGAAATAATGTGAAAACAAATATACCTACCTCTCAATATTTAGGACTGATAAAAATGTATCAGAACTTAAAATCTTCTCCAATTGAACAGCTACAAATCTCTGGAGATGATGCAACAATTAGAGGTATCTACTACTTCATACCTGAAGAGGAATCTATTGAAGAAATTCAACAGCAACTGAAGTTGAATCTAGATGACTTTGGACAAAATGCTCAAAGTGACCTAAATAAAACGAAGAATGTAAATAATTTAACATTGGGAGAGTAAGATGAGCGTCCTACGGGGCGTTTCGTCTTACTCTTTTTTTTATATGTACCATGACAGCTGATTTTCGTTTCAGGTGGACACTTTCCGCGTGCGTTGCCGCCATTTATTTCACTACAATCAATTTAGTAGGTAGTTACTATTCATAAATTAAGCTCAAAATGGATAACACGTTGAATTTGCGTGAACTTATAGATACTATCCAATTCAGTCGATCTATTGAGTAGAAAACAACTTTTAGTAATTCGATTTACACATTTAGGCTGTGAATTAGAAAAGTAGTTTGGTAAAGTTATCCTTTCCGCAAGTAAAAGATAATAGTCCGCAAGTAAATATAGGCTTAGAGCAAGTAAATCCTTTACGACAGCAAGTAAGCCACGGATGGGAGTGAGTAAACAATAAGTGAGAGCAAGTAAAGATAAATTAAGATCAAACCATTCAATAATATAAGTATATGTATGTTAAATAAATCAATTTCATAAAGAATATTATATTGTTAAATTCGAACAGGGCTGATTTCCTCTCTAGTCGGACGTTTTCCGCGGGCACGACTTCAATCTCCTCGTCACTACGAAAACATATGCTCCTGCGGTTACTCGTCGCAAAGACATCGGTCAAACAAAGTTTGGCCAATGTCTTTCCTGAGGGGCTTTCAGTTCGCGCTGTTCCCGCTGGAATTGCCGCCTTTCACTACAATCAGTTTATACATAGATTAATTTCAAGCCCAATATGGAAAACAAGATGAGTTTGCAAGATTATCTAAAGATACTATCCAATTCAGTCGATCTATTGAGTAGAAAACAACTTTTAGTAATTCGATTTTACACATTTAGGCTGTGAATTAGCAAAGCAATTTGGGAGAGTTATCCTTTCCGCAAGTAAAAGATAATAGTCCGAAAGTAAATATAGGCTTAGAATAAGTAAATCCTTTACGACAGCAAGTAACTCTTAGACGGGAGTGAGTAAACAATAAGTGAGAGCAAGTAAAGAGAAATTAATATAAAACCATTCAATAAGTATAAGGATATGTATGTTAAATAAATAACCGAAATAGCGCACGAAATTATATCTTCGTGCGCTTATTCTATGAATGAGAAAGTATCTTTTACTAGTTATCCGAAAACGCACTTACCTGTTTCTAAGAGTTGTAGGGGGGCAAGACAGACTAACACTATAAGATTAACGAAAAAAGTGATATTGGTTTGTGGGAAGTCACAATCAATATCACTAAAAACTCACCCGGTAATAATATAGCAAAATGTCTGTCCAAAGCCCTCAGGTTTATTCTCTTGATTAGCCAAGGCACGTTTCACAAATTAGACAGTATAATTTAGAATCTTACACTATTCTCCATAGAAACAAAATTCTCTTATTACAATTCAATTACAAGAAAACTCGAAACTTGTAACCTTATTGTTATACAAATGGGTATTTTTAGCTTATGCCATAAGATTATGAAATATGTTAAATTTATAATACATAGGTTTTAATTACATTCGTTGGATTGTTTTATGAAATTCTGTGTTTTAAAATGGAAGAAATAAACGTTCTAGGAGGAACAAATGAAAAAAGTAATCGCATCATCAGTTTTAGCAACTTCTGTCCTTTTGCCGCTTAACCTTCTTGCTAGTGAAGCACCATCCGTATATGCAGCCTCAACTTCTGCAATATTAGACGACATTCAACAATTGGTTGGCAACAAAGCGCTGCTTACTGAAAATAATGTCAATGTCAGAACTGGTGCTGGTACAGAATTCGATAAAATAACATCTGTACAAGCCGGTCAAATGGTATCTGTACTTGCCAATGAGAAAAATAGTAAGGGAGAAGTATGGTACAAAGTCTCCTTGAATTCGACGGAAGGTTGGATTATTAGTGATTATTTAACAGCAGCTACTGCAGCAGTTAAAGCGTCTACGACTAAATCTGGAGATTCATATGTAGGTACAACTCAAAAAATAGGGACTAGTGCTTCTAAAATGAGAAGTGGAGCAACAACTGCATATAAAGTAGTAGCTACTATTCCAGTTGGCACTTCACTTAAAATACTAGGGGCATTTACAAATACCTCTAACGAAATATGGTTCAATGTTGAATACAAAGGAAAAAAAGGCTGGGTATCTTCTGACTTATTCGTATTGAACGGTACTGCTGGTGAAACAGCAACATCGATGAAAGTAATCAATCAAACAACAATTCATAAAGGTGCTACAAAAAACTATACAGTTGTTGCTACAGCAAAAGTGGGTACGACATTAGTAGTTCATCAAGAATTTACAAATGGTTACAATGAAAAATGGGTTCAAGTTACATATGCCACTGGGAAAAAAGGTTGGATTCTTGCAACTGCTTTTGAAGATAACTCAATTGCCAATAAAGTTGTAAGTAAAACCTCGACAGTTCATTCTGGAGCTACTAAAAACTATAAAACAGTGGCAACGATTCAAATGGGAGTAAAACTAGCAATCCATCAAGAGTTTACAAATGCTTCAAAAGAAAAATGGTATCAAGTAACTTATGCTGTTGGGAAAAAAGGCTGGATTCCCGCATCCGCATTTGAAAGTGTTTCTACTGTACCCGAAAATCCATCGACTGAAACGCCAAAACCAGAAGAAAATATCGTTATAGAGGAAACAAATTTGAAGGTTTCCGTTTCTGTAGCAAATATGCGTTCAGGTCCTGGAATTACTTATGATGTTGTAACTCAATCGAAGTTAAATGATCAATTCGTTTCAGCACAATATGCAACAGATAGTAAGAATGAAAAATGGTATAAAGTAACTTCTACTAATGGAGATGCATGGTTACATCAATCAGTTGTATCAGTAGTAGACAAAGTCGACGAGACTCCAGTAGTCACTCCAGGTAATGGGGAAACAGGTACGATTCTACGTGCTAATGCTTTACTGTATGCAAATAGTAATTATAACTCAGCGGTTTTAGTAGGCTTACCAAAGAATACGAAATTCACTGTATTGAGCAAATTAGTTTCAACCGATGGGACAACTTGGTTAAACATCCAGGCAAGTGGAAAGCAAGGTTGGATTCCAGACTTCGAAGTAAATGCAAACCTACCTATTAAATATGGGACAAAGACGTCTACAGTATATAATGGAGCAAGTGCTACCGCGAAAAAAGTAGATACAATTTATTTAAGTTCACCGGTACGAGTATTACGTACACTTAACGGATGGGTAAATATCGAAACACCAACTGAAAAACGGGGCTGGATTCAAGCCTCTGTACTTACAGATGTTGCGCCGATTTCACCAGTTTCATTGACGAACGGTAGAACAGAAGTTAGAAATGGCCAAAATTATATGGTTTGGTCTAAACCATCCAAGTTCGACATTACTTATTCAATACCATCAACAAACGTGCTTCGTATTTATGGTAATCTCTCAAATATTAACGAGATTAAATCGAAGGTTACTGGTGTGAAGAGTATGAAAGTTGAGAAGGTTTCCGGTGGTACATCGGTATTATTAATCACTTTCGATCCTAATTACACATACACCATTCGTGATTATAATAACGAATTAACGATTAAAGTAGTTCCAAAAGGTTTAGCAGGTAAGAAAATAGTAATAGATGCTGGTCATGGTGCTAAGGATCCTGGAGCTGTAGGTAAAAATGGAACAAAGGAAAAAGACGTCAATCTTGCAACTGCTCAATTCCTTAAGGCTGAACTTGAAGCTGCGGGTGCAACAGTAACGCTAACACGTAATAGTGATGTTTTCTTGGAGTTGGTTGAGCGTACAAATATCTCAAATAGTTCTGATTATGATGCTTTTATTAGTATTCATGCAGATTCATTTAGTTCTACTTCAAAAGGAACAACAACATATTATAATTCGACAGTTAACTTTAATGGACCAAAGAGTTTGGCACTTGCGAAGAGTATTCAAGCTGATTTAGTAAAAGCAGTTGGAACTTATAATCGTGGAGTTAAGCAACAAAACTTCTATGTAAATCGTATGAATAAAATTCCGTCTGTGCTAGTGGAACTGGCATTTATATCTAACCCGACGGAAGAAGCTCAATTGGCTTCTACTTCCTTCCGTAAAAAAGCGGCAGCTGGAATTCGTAAAGGATTAGAAAACTATTTCAATCAATAATGGAAGGAAGATAAACCAATGAAAAAGAAATTATTAGCAACGGTTGGTGCAGTCCTAGGACTAAGTTTGTTATTAACGATCAATGCGCCAACTTCAACAAAAGCAAATTCAAACTTACTATTAGCATCCGTTGAATGGGTACAAGCACAACTAAGCCCACTACAAACAAAAGTAACATCTTTAGAAAAACAACTTGCAGCACAAGATGCGACTATTAAACAATTACAAAAAGCTGTGGCAGAGGGTGGCAATGTTGTAGTAACACCGCCAACAACTGAACCCTCAACTGAAACACCAGCCGTAGTTTATACAACTACAAGCGCAAAAGTGCATAGTGGAGCAACGCGAAACTATAAAGTTCTATCTACAATTGCAGCAAACAAAGGACTAACTGTTATCGGCCAGCATAAAGGGGCAGATGGAGTATGGTATCGTGTAGAAGTTTCATCAACTGTAAAAGGTTGGATCTTCTCAAACGATGTTTCTACAACAAAACCAAGTGAGTTCATACCTTCAAAGGTTGTAACAAAACAAGCTACAAATGTTCGCAAAGGGGCAACTACTAACTATAATTCGCTTGAAACAGTAGCTAAAGGATCAACATTAACCTATTTAGGATCATTTAAAAATGCAAATGGGGAAACTTGGTATAATGTTCAAACTCCTAAGGGTACTAAAGGTTGGGTGCTAAGTACGCTGACTGAGGTGAAATAATTGAAGAAAAAAGTAATCGCCATCTTATCAGTAGCAGTGCTTAGCCTTGTTTCAACAAATAGCGCCTTGGCATATAAACAAGAGACTTATTCCAAACAGGTACAAGTTGAGGTACATAACGCCTCTACAACTTCTCTTAACCTATCAGGAGTTTACAAGCTCCAAAACTTAACGACAAATGAAATGTTTTATGCTTTACCAGATACACCAGTCACATTTTCTCAGGTAAATGGGGAAGTATCCATCTATCAAACAGGAGCAGCTATGTATTCGGCAAATGGTTATGCTTTACATGCAATTTCTGGAAATGAAAAAATAGTTGTATTTACTAAAAATGTTGAGGGTAAAAAAGGTGCTACAGCTGATTATGAGACAGTTAAATCTTATACAGCTTTCCAAGGGGCAAACTTCGTTGATGAATTTACGAATGCCAGTGGGGAAACATGGTACTCTATTACGGATGATCAAGGTGTTTCATCTTGGATTCCAGCTACAAGTGGAAGAGTCGCAAATGTACCCTCATTACCTATAGGAAAGACATCAAATGGCAGTTCATATCGTGGTAGTTTTAATGTTGTTAAATCAGGTGCAACAGTTCAAATCGTTAATAGACTCGATTTGGAAAACTACTTAAAAGGTGTAATTCCGAATGAATCGCCAGCCTCATGGCATATTGAAGCGTTAAAAGCACAGACAGTTGCTGCACGAAGCTATACATTAAGTAAAGCTGGTATTCTAAGCAGTACGACGAAGGACCAAATGTACAAAGGTTACTCATCAGAACATAAAAATACCAATGCTGCGGTAGAAGCTACTAATGGATTAGTAGTAAAAGCAAATGGCAAACTTGTTCAAGCCTATTTCTACTCGACAAGTGGTGGTAAAACCGCCAATATTGGTGAAGTATGGAATAGTACACAGGTTTCACATTTTGTATCTGTAGACGATTCTATTGAACAATCACCTTATAAAAACTGGACGGTTAGTATACCAGTGGCAAATATTTTAAAGAAATTCGGGTTTGCATCAACTGATACTTTACTAGATATCAAGCTAACAAAAGGTGGATCCAACGGGGAAGTAACCGCAGTAACCGCAATTACTTCATCCGGCGAGAAAACCATTTCTGGCAATGAATCTGTTATGAGAAATGTATTTTTAGATGCTAAAAATGCATCATTAAAATCAAGCTGGTTTGACATTTCCTTCAGTAAACCAACAGGTGGAACGAACTTAGCTATTCAAGGTGCTAAAGGTTCTTCAGAGGTGACATCACTTAACGGAATGTCAGTTCAAACAGCTTCGGGAGTACTAACAGTTCCAAATGGTTCAGTGAATGTACAAACGAACGAAGGCATTATCTCAACAACAGGAGTAACAAGTACAGGGATCCAAACAGTAACAGTTAACGGAAAAGGCTATGGCCACCGAATCGGCATGAGTCAATATGGTGCAAAAGCACGTGCTGAAGCTGGTTGGACATACGATCGTATTCTGAAACATTATTACCAAGGAACAACAATCGAGAAATTCTAATGCAAAAAGGCAACCGCATTTGTGGTTGCCTTTTTGTATTAGCTTTTTAGAGAATCGCTTAGATGCTAAAATTTTTCTAATTACTATCGTTAATTTCATCTGGACGTTTTACCATATAAACCTTGTTTATTTAGCTAATAATGATTTCAATTGTCTGTTTTTGAAAAGTAGACATAGTTTATTGTAGCGTAGGGCGGCGACTCCAGTAGGAACAGCGCGAGCTGAAGACCCTGGACTGAGCTAAGCGAAGGAAGCAGCTGAAGCCGTGCCCACGGAAAGCGTCTGCCTGGAGCGGAAATAAACTACTAAAAGCTCAATTATTAAATTGCTACGTTTAAATTAATAAAAAAGGCAGCCCAGAATTTTACAATAATTCGGGGCTGCTTCCTATCTATCAAGGTTTTATAAAGTTCTCAGTATAATATGGAATTGAGCCATAGACCCATTTTGCAAAGTAAACACCTACACCCAATTGTGTGTAAGCCGTGCTAATGATGTTTTTACGATGACCTAAGGAATTCATCAAAGCTTCATGAGCAAAATAGGGACTCGTATAGCCCATTGCAATATTCTCTCCAGCATTTCTATATTGTATGCTGCCGTTCGAAAGGCGGTCAAATGGTGATTCACCCTTTAAATTATCATGGTTAAAATAATCATTTAAACCCATGTCTACACTATGACCTCGTGCAACATTAGCAACCTTCGAAGAGTTTTGAAGAACAGTCACTCCCTGCGCTTTACGCTCGGCATTCGTTAATTCGAATAAAAGAGTTTCATAGCTTGTTTCTAAAGTCGTAGATTTTTTTGGATATAAATTAGGATTATTATCAATCATCTCGTGATCAATTAAATAGATAGCAGAAATTTTATTATCATTATGCACATCTATGAAAAAGTTTGCTTCATATTTAGGTAAATCATAAGTAATAATTTCGATTGGATAAGTATTTCCCGTAGTTTCATAGTTTGTGCCCAGTTTATTTTCTAACTGTTCAATAGTATTAGTTACTGAAACTCCACTTACTTGATAACTTTTATCTTTCGTATAAATAGATGCTACTTTATTTTTTATATAGCTTATTGCATAAAAGTCATTGTAATTATCGTGATAAACGGAAGTTGGCGCACCAAATTCATTTACAACAGCTACTTTTTGCGGATCTAGTGTTGCTATTGCAGTTGTTTTGTTATCTCCAATTGAAAGAGAAGTTGGAGTGGTTTTCACACAGTTTAACTGACTTAGTTTGCTTTTAGATGGTGTCTGATACAAAATATCTTTATTGTCTAGAATAAATAACCCGCCACCAAGATGATAGTATGTCGACTTGTTGGCGTATACTCTGTAATTCTCACCAGGTTTTACAGCTCTAGAAGCCACAAATTTTCCATTGATATTTTTATAAACAGTCGTTGGTTTTTGTATCAAAACTCGGCCGATTTGCCCGGACTTTAGTTGTACTCCATCCCAGGAAACAATGGAAGGACAATCTGCTGCTTGAGAGATCGTTGGAACTGAGATTAAAGCGAAAAGTAATAATACTACAATAGAAAGTTTTTTCATAGATTCATCTCCTCATAGTAAAAGTATAAATCAATTCACCGTAAATTCCAAAAACTCTTTTTCGACAATCTCAATTTTCGCTTGTCCATTAGTAATTTCTGCCATCCAGTTTATAAAGTCTGTTTCTTCATCTGCTTTTGTAAATACTAAGACTTCGACTTGATCTGCATAGATAATTTCTTTCAAGGGATAGGCAGAGTTACGTACTTCATTTTCCACTTTTCCTAGCCAAGTATAGTCGATAGAGACTTTCATGAGATGATGCAGCTTACGTTCCACCACTTTTGCAACATCGATTCCTTCCGTAGTTGCTTTCCCGTATGCACGGATAAGTCCACCGCCACCGAGTTTGATACCTCCAAAATAACGAGTTACGACAACAACTGTATCCTGAAGTCCTTGTTTTTTGAGCACCTCAAGCATTGGGACTCCCGCAGTGCCACTTGGTTCGCCGTCATCGTTTGCCTTTTGTATATTGTCATGCTCCCCAATAATGTATGCAGAGCAGTTATGATTAGCACTTTTATGCTTTTCTTTAATATTATTAATAAATTCTTGTGCTTGTTCTTCAGTTTCAGCTCGATTCACGTAAGTAATAAAACGTGATTTTTGAATAATGATCTCGCTTTCTCCGTAGCCTTGAATAGTATGGTAATCTTTTCTCATAGATATATTTCTCCTCCTGATTCTATTGAAACATAGTTGTAAAGTAATTTTAATTTATTTTTAGTCACTTAGTGCTATAATAGGACTTGTCATCATTAGTGAATGAAGACTCATTTGGGCACATAAAGGAGAAAAAACAGATGACGAATAAGCATAGTGAATTACAATCGTTAGATGTTATTTTCGATCGAATGGTCGAAGTGATGGATCATTCGAAAAAGGATATATTCATTATAAGCGAACAAAGTCGACAAAGCTTTGAAGAAATGAAAGTAGAGTTAGAAATTATTCGTGGAAATATCGAGACGGTTATTATTGAAGGGGACATGCTTGAAGCGAAATCGAAGCTTTCCAGAAACCGCTTAGCAGAAGTCTCTAAAAATTTTGACTCATACGATGAACCACAAGTTCGCCAAGCCTACGAAACTGCAAATGAAATTCAAATAAATCTTCTAATCAAACGTAGTGAAGAACGACAGCTAAGACTTCGAAGAGACGAATTAGAACGCAGGTTACAGGGCTTGTTAGAGATGATTGAACGTGCAGATCATCTGGTCAATCAAGTGAATATAGTCATGAATTACTTAACATCCGATTTGAAAAATGTAGGTGCAGCACTTGAAAATGCAAAAATTAAACAAGATTTCACCTTGAAAATTATCGAAGCACAAGAAGAAGAACGCAAAAGACTTTCAAGGGAAATTCACGATGGCCCCGCTCAAATGCTAGCGAATGTACTACTAAGAACAGATTTAATCAATCTTACATATCAGCAGCGTGGCGGAGACGAAGCGATGAAAGAAATTATTGACCTAAAAACAATGGTTCGTAATGCCCTATCAGAAGTACGTCGTATCATTTACGACCTACGACCAATGGCATTAGACGATTTAGGATTAATACCAACGCTTCGAAAGTATATAACAACAATCGAAGAATACAATCCAAAAGGAAAGATTGATTTCCAAACTTTTGGAGAAGAGAAACGACTAGAAACCAATTTTGAAGTAGCCATTTTCCGCATAGTCCAAGAGTGTTTAACAAATGGAACTAAACATGGAAAATTTACAGAAGCAACGGTGAAAGTAGAATGGTTGAAACAAAAAATAAATATTATCGTCAAAGATAATGGGGCTGGATTTGATCCGGAGGTTGCTAAAGAAAAATCCTTTGGTTTAATCGGTATGAAAGAACGAGTGGATTTGTTAGAGGGAACGATGAAAATTATTTCATCTCCAGGCAAAGGTACTACGATATTGTTTAGCATTCCATTAAATGAGGAATAGTAAATACGGCGTTTTAATTATAGGAGGAAATGAACATGACAAAAATAATAATCATAGATGATCACCAACTATTTCGCGAGGGAGTAAAACGTATTTTAGATTTTGAAGACTCTTTCGAAGTAATAGCAGAAGGTGACGACGGTAATGATGTTCTTGGTCTTTATGATAAGCATCAACCAGACGTAGTACTAATGGACATCAATATGCCTACTAAAAATGGAGTAGAAGCAACAGGAGAATTACTAGAAAAATACCCAGAAGCTAAAGTAATCATCCTATCTATCCATGACGATGAGTCCTATGTATCACATGCACTTAAAACAGGTGCACTTGGATACATGCTAAAAGAAATGGATGCCAATGCAATCGTCTCAGCCATCAAAGTAGTAGCAAAAGGCGGGTCATACTTACATCCAAAAGTAACACGTAACCTAGTTGCAGAATTCCGTCGCCTAAGCGAACGTGAAAACAAAGGAAACTTCCATCAAACAGAAATTCGTCGTCCATTCCATTTACTAACTAAACGTGAATGCGAAGTACTACAATTACTAACAGATGGCCAAAGCAACCGCACAATCGGAGAAACACTATTCATCTCCGAAAAAACCGTGAAAAATCACGTATCAAGCATACTTCAAAAAATGAACGTAAACGACCGTACCCAAGCCGTAGTAACTGGCATCAAAAACGGTTGGGTTGAAGTTCGATAACACACATAATGAATCCCACTCCAGCTTTTGGAGTGGGATTTTCTGTTGAGAAGAATTTGCGATTTGGTGTAAATCGGGATTCGACTTGCGATTCGTGGTGCCAACCTTGCGATTTGGTCAAAGTATATTGCGATTCTGAGGAGAGAACTTTCGATTCGAAGCATCTAATTTGCGATTCACCCTAAATCGGGCTTCGACTTGCGATTCGTGGTGGCGACCTAGCGATTAGGCCGAAGTATATTGCGATTCTGAGGAGAGAACTTTCGATTCGAAGCATCTAATTTGCGATTCATTCTAAAATGGAATTCGACTTGCGATTCGTGGTGGCGACCTTGCGATTTGGTCGCAGTGTATTGCGATTCTCAGGAGCGAACTTTCGATTCGAAACATCTAATTTGTGATTCACCCTAAATCGGGATTCGTTTTGCGATATGAGGTGCCGACCTTGCGATTACGCCGAAGTATATTGCGATTCTCAGGAGCGAACTTTCGATTCGAAACATCTAATTTGCGAATCCCTCTAAATCGGGATTCGACTTGCGATTCGTGGTGCCGACCTTGCGATTACGCCGAAGTATATTGCGATTCTCGCAAGCGACCTTTCGATTCGAGGCACCTAATTTGCGATTCACCCTAAACACAATTACTACAATATAATCTACTTCTTCGTATAATAAGTTTTCCCACCAGCTTTATGCATGTGTAAGTCCATATTACCAAGCATTCTCGAAGCCGCATATATAGATTCGACCATACAAAATTTTCGGAAGTCTATTCGTTATCTTATTATTGATAAGCAAAAAGTAGTCATCAACAGCTTTCCTATGTGCGTTCCTATAACGCTTATTACAATTGACACATGTCCAAGTTTTACCTGTACGCCGCATCCCCAGCACACTACAACTCGGACACTCAACCCCCAGCCGTATTTCACTCGGAGGAATTCGATAATGTTCGCAAAGTGGGGGATATTCATAATCGGATCTATTCTCCTGCAAGAGCTTTTCAACAAGCTCTAGTTCTTCACAAGAAAAACTAGTCCCGCCAGAACTATTGTAGAACTGAGTCACTCTCTCAATCATGCTTTCTAACTTATAAATGGGATAATGGGTAGGCTTTTGCATAATGCGGTGGGACTTAGCGGTCATGATGACAGCACCAGTCACTTTCATTAGTGGATGGGTCTTACGTAGAAATTCTTTCATAAAGCGAATATGTCGCATCAATTGGAAATATGGATTAGAAATGGGGGATTCTACTCCATTTTCTTCTTTATAAAATTCATCAATCTCATCATTAAAATACAAGTTTCCACTTATGTTTTTCGACTCGAGTATGATGCAGCATCGGTCGGTTACAACTAGACAGTCGATTTGTACTTTCCAATCAACAAGCTCCAAACAAACATCCGAAAAAACTCGGAACTCACCGTGCAAACGCAGCTCATTCAACCGAGCAACAAGTCGGTCCTCACCACGTACTCCAGCTTCTTGTTTCCGAATCTCCTCACGAATAAAATCACCTAAACCAGATCCATCACGCAACCTGTTCAACAAAGCAAAATGTCCATTCAATACTTTACCTCCTTTCTACCTATATTTTACATTCCAATAGCGGAATATTCTACCTATTAATAAAAGGAACATATTAATTGAGTTTTCGTCCTAATTATGACAAAATAACCTTCAGCAGGAGGAGACATAAATGAAAATAATCCAAACAATTACACTCGCAGCCTTTGCACTAACTCTGGCAGCTTGCAATAGCAATGATGAAACAGCCCAAAACCAAAACACCAATTCTGCAGGAGACATTGCTCCAACGAACACTCAAGCCACAACAGACCATGGTGCGCAAGACAAAAGTGAAACAAATGTAGGGTTCGAATTGTCTGGTGGAAATATTGAAGAAGCGACTAATGTACCAGATAAAGAAAAAACGGCTATAATTGACTCCTTTACTGAATACATGGAATCATTCAATGAAGAAGATACTGAGCGCTACATGAACACGATTTCCAAAAATCCAGAAGGCTTCAACTACGACGCTGAAAAAGTGAAAGTCGAAGAAACCTTCCACGACTTCGACACGATCCGTACGGCCGAAAACATTACTATCATTAAATACGACAAATCACAAGCACAAGTATTTTCTAATATCCATACTTCACTAGAGCAAATGGATACAGGTGCTAAGCTAGACCAAAATGGTCGCCAAGTAACTGTGTTCGTCAAAGAAAACAGTGAATGGCTAGTTTCCAGTGTTTACTATATAGGCGAATCAACTGAATAATCACACTTCCCCAAAACATATATGACAAATATCATGTTTTGGGCTTTTTTATCCTTTCATTTCTAACAAAACTTCAGTAAACTTAAAGTTAGGAGTGTGATTTATAAAATGAAGACAGCAATCGTAACCGACAGCACCGCATATATCCCGAAAGAAATTCGTGACCAACTGAATATTCATATGGTGCCGCTAAGCGTTGTCATCGGAAATGACACCTACCAAGAAGAAATAGACATTAACACCACAGAATTCTACGATAAAATCCGTCAGGGTGGAGCCCTACCAAAGACATCCCAGCCTGCACTTGGAAAGTTTATCGAAACATATGAACAGCTAGCAAAAGAATACGATGCGGTGATCTCCATCCATCTCTCAAGTGGTATCAGCGGAACGCTTGCTGGTGCAGAACAAGCGGGAGAAATGGTAAACGACATCGACGTACGCACATTCGACACAGAAATTTCCTGCATGGTTCAAGGCTTCTACGTACTTAAAGCAGCTGAAATGGCTATGACTGGAGCTACTCCAGATGCTATCATTGCAGAACTAGACAGCATGAAACAAACAATGAGAGCATACTTCATGGTCGACAATCTAGACCATCTCCATCGTGGAGGAAGACTAAACGGCTTCGAGCGCGTCATTGGATCTGTACTTCAAGTAAAACCGATTCTGCACTTCGAAAACAAAGTTATTGTTCCGTTCGAAAAAGTCCGAACGCGAAAAAAAGCGATGAAACGTATCTCGGACATGCTTCAGGCTGACTCAAACAAATTCAACATTAAAGCAACGATCATCCATGCAAACAACGAAAACGAAGCAATCGCATGGAAAAACGAACTCCAAGCAACAATGCCAAACGTAGAATTCACGATCAGCTATTTCGGTCCCGTAATTGGTACACACCTTGGGGAAGGGTCAATGGGTCTCGGTTGGTATAAAAATAACTAATTAGGAGAGCGCCCATGAATGAACAATTGCAGCAATTTCTCACCGGCCGCATATGGCTTCGCGAACATACCCCATTTCCCCGCGAAGTCATCGACGCCCACATTAACTCGGGCTACATCCACCTAAAGCCCGGCATCATCACAAAAACAGAATCTGTCCTTTTTTGGCAATCAAAGAAGAGCGTCTGCAATAGATGCCACAACACAAACCAATCCTTTTTTCACACATTCAACTGTGCACGCTGTAACAAAATTTGTACCTATTGTCGCCACTGTATCCGAATGGGGCGGGTGAGTAGCTGCTCAGAATTGCTCCTGTGGGCGAAGCAGCATGCACGCGGCGCGAACTCTCATGTGTTTACATGGAGCGGGGAACTTACCCCACTTCAGCAAAAGGCAAGTGAAGAATTACTTGCTAGTGTCGAACAAAACCAATCCCACCTACTAAACGCAGTATGTGGAGCAGGAAAAACAGAGCTCCTATTTCCCGCCATTTTTGCAAGTTTACAAGCAGGTAAAAGAGTTTGTGTCGCTGCTCCAAGAACGGATGTTATTTTAGAGTTATACCCTCGCTTTCGGAAAGTCTTCCAGAATACGAAAATTCATGCACTGTACGGTGGTGCACCAGACCAACAAGGATTTGCTGAATTAGTGCTTGCCACTACCCATCAACTTTACCGATTTGAACATGCCTTCGACGTCGTATTTGTCGACGAGGCAGACGCCTTTCCCTATTATGCGGACGGAACACTCCAAGCAGCAGTTACTAAAGCGGCTAAACAACTTGCAGCTATTCACTATGTAACAGCCACTCCTACCAAATCTTTAAAAACAACCAACCAATCCATTCTCACAATAAGGTATCACGGCCACGACCTTCCAGTACCTAAATTCGATAGTCTCTGGGGTTACTCCAGACAATTGAAGACAGGTAAAATTCCACACAAACTACAAAAGTGGATAAATGAAAAAATAGAAACCAAAACACCTTTTCTAATCTTCCTACCTACTATCGAAATGCTTGAAAACTTCCCAGAAGAATTACCAAGAGTGCACGCTGAACACCCAGATAGAAAGGAACTGGTTATGCAATTAAGAGAAAAGCAAATACCTGGTTTACTAACAACGACCATATTAGAACGTGGGGTAACGATTGAAAATGTACACGTAGCCGTAGTGGGAGCAGAGCAACCGATTTTCACTTCCAGTGCACTCATTCAAATAAGTGGACGAGTAGGCAGGTCTGCACAGTATCCAGACGGAGACATAATTTTCTTTCATCATGGAATTAGTAGAGAAATGGATAAAGCGCAGGATGCGATAGAAGGATGGAATCGTTCATGACTTGTTTAATTTGTGGCACTCCTTATCAATCTACACCAACTTGGTCTAAGCTCTTTTTAAACCAATTAGACTCTTCCACTTGCACTAGATGCTTCGAGAAATTTGAAGTATCAGAGTCGGCCATAGATTTTACCGATTTTCTAGGAACACCTTATGAAGGAGCTGTCGACTCAGTCTTTTGTTTATACACTTATAATGAACCCATGAAAGAATATTTACACCAATACAAATTTCTACAAGACGTAGCATTAGCTAAAGTCTTTGCCGGGAATCTGCAACAGGCATTTCAGACGAGAGAAGGAATTATCGTCCCTATTCCCATGCATCCAGAAAAATTAGAATTGCGTACATTTGCACAAGTTGACGAGCTGTTAAATGCAGCGCAAGTTTCCTATCAACAATTACTCGTTAAAACTAAATCTGAAACACAAGGAAAGAAAACAAAAATGGAACGCTTAAAAACAACAAATCTATTCGAGGCAATGAGTACCATCGAAGCAACAAATTATATTTTATTCGATGATATTTATACAACTGGTGCTACCATTCATCACGCTGCGAAGATTTTAAAGGACTCAGGAGCGAAAAGAGTCGAAGCAATCACTTTAATAAAAGGCTAACTTGCCGATAAAATGAAAGAGAGAATAATATCTGGAGGTAACAACATGGGTGAATTAAAAAATTGTCCTTCGTGCGGCGAGTTTTTTAACTATACAGGAATGAGAGAAGTATGTAACAACTGTGCAATGAACGAAGAAAAACAATACGAAATAGTATATCGCTTCCTCCGCAAGCGCGAAAATCGTGCAGCAACAGTCGAGCGAATTGTAGAAGTAACCGGCGTTGAAGAATCACTATTACACAAATGGGTACGCAAAAACCGTCTGCAACCAGCAATGTTCCCAAATTTAGGGTATCCCTGCGACAGCTGTGGAAAAATCACGAACCAAGGCAAACTTTGTAAAACATGTACGGAAGATTTAAAATCAGGACTCCGTCAATTTGATGCAGCAAAAGAATTCAGAGACAAAGTAGCAAACCAGGATCATGGCACTTACCATGCAGATATTAAGAGAAAATAAACTCTCACTTTGTGTGGGAGTTTTTACTTAGGTGAAAACTCTAATCTAGAATTAGTTTCAAAAGATATATGAGTTCTACACAAAAGCCATGAGGTCACTAAAAACTACCCAAGTTCCGTCCAAAGGCACATGGATTCAACCCAATTAAAATCCTTTTTCACCCAACTAAGCACTAGTTCCACCTAAAGACCCTTCAATTCCACTAACTGCTTTAATTCCCAAGACCTATTCCTTACAAATCGTTCAAATTACTCTAAACACTTCATATTTAATGCCGAAATACTATATAGACACTAAGCAAGAAGAGGGGAGGATGAACTTAGATGAAAATAACAAACGTTGGTTTAAACCAAGTAAATCCATACAAACGCAATCAACAACAAGCTGAAAAAGCACAACAGACAACTAAAACAACGGCGGATCAATTGGAAATTTCATCCGCTGCTAAAAGCATGCAAACAAAATCATCTATTGAAGTAGAACAAGCAGATCGAGTGGCTGCCATCAAAGCAGATATCGAAGCTGGAACATACAAAGTAGATGCAAAACAATTAGCATCCAATATCTTAAATTATTACCGCATCTAACTTCTATCAGTAGGCGTCCAAAAGACAACTGAAAGAAGTTAATGCCGATGCATAATTGATAAAAAGGAGCTTACAAACATGTCCATTGGTAACATTTTGCAATCTCTGACGAAACTAGATATGATTCACAAAAGCTTGCTAGAGGTTGCATACAAAAAAACAGAAGCTATTAAAATTGGAGACATGGACAGTCTAAACCAACTGCTCAAGGACGAGCAGGCACATGTAGCAGGCATTTCACAGCTAGAACAACAGCGTCAATTAGAGGTAACGGATTACCTTCGAGCAAAAGGAATTGCTCCTACTGACAACCCAACTGTTGCACTTGTCTTAGAAAATACCAACTCAGATGAGGAAAAAGCTCAGCTAACAAAAGCACGCAATAATCTATTACTAACATTAGAAACATTAAAAAATCAAAACGATCTAAACCAAAAACTAACATTTCAATCACTTCAGTTCGTCAACATGACTCTCGATATGTTACGACCAAAGCCAGATCAAATAAACTATTCACAAACCGAAGTAAAAGGTTCATTAAAGGACAAAACCTACTTCGACTCACAAGCTTAAGGAGGCGAACCCATGGGATCGACATTTATGGGACTAGAAACTAGTAAACGCGGGCTTTATACGCAGCAATCCGCATTGTATACAACAGGGCACAATATCTCCAACGCAAACACGTTAGGCTATTCACGCCAACGAGTGAATATGGAAGCCACTTTAGGTTATCCAGGAACAGGACTAAACGCTCCGAAAATCCCGGGTCACCTCGGAACAGGTGTGCAAACACACTCTGTCCAACGAATTCGTGATCAATTCATCGATCGTCAGTATCGTCAAGAAACAACGAAACTAGGATATTGGGAATCACGTTCTGATGCAATCTCTCAAATGGAAGACATCATGGCAGAACCTTCCGAATTCGGATTAAACACGTCACTCGATCAATTCTGGAAATCCCTACAGGACCTTAGCACAAATCCTGAAAATGCGGCAGCTCGTAAAGTAGTAGTGCAACGTGGGATTGGTGTTGCGGAATCCTTCAACAATATTCATAAACAATTATCAGATATTCAAGGGAACTTAAAAAATGAAATACTTACATCGACAGATGATGTAAACTCTATTTTAAAGCAAATAGCTTCTATGAATGAACAAATACAAGCAATTGAACCAAATGGATATATGCCAAACGATTTATATGACGCTCGTGATAACTTGCTTGATGAATTATCGCAATACTTCCCAATTGAAATAGAATATACAAAGTCTGGGGGTAATTCATTAGCAATTGCTGAAGGATCCGTAAGAGTATCGATAAAAACTAAAACAGGCAGTATAGAAGTTGTTAACGGAAAAGACGCAGGAAAGCTCACTCCAACCGGAATGTCCAAAAATGATAACTTTGAACCTTTCAATGGCTTTACGGTAGACGGAAGCGGGGCAGTAGTTGGTGGTCCATTATCATACGATGACATGGAACTAAATAAAGGCAAAATGTTGTCATTGATAAATTCGTATGGTCATGGTACAAATGCGACAAATGCTGAGGGCTACTATCCCGAAATGTTAGCGAAATTAGATAAAATGGCTTTGGCTTTTGCTGAGAAATTCAATGAAATCCACCGCGGTGGTACCGATTTAAATGGCGATACAGGTAATAACTTTTTTGTGCCAAAAGCAGGTGCTACCATTTCAGCGGGGAATATTTCTGTAGATTCTATATTTAAAAGTGATTCATCATTAGTAGCTGCCTCTTCCTCAACAGATAAAGAAGAAGGGAACGGAGCAAATGCGATACTTCTTGCAAACATGAAGTCAGAAATACTTGCTGGCCTAGATAATGCAACTGTTCAATCATTTTATCAATCGATGATTGGAGAACTTGGTGTAGACGGTGAACAAGCAGTCAGACTTGCTTATAATTCAGCGACTATCAAGTTAACTGTAGAAAATAATCGTGCGTCTGTCAGCTCAGTTTCTTTAGATGAAGAGATGACGAATATGATTATATTCCAACAAGCATACAACGCTTCTGCAAGAATGATTACAGTAGTAGATGAAACATTAGATAAAATCATCAACGGCATGGGCCGAGTAGGATTATAATAGGAGGTCAATCACATGCGCGTAACACAATCAATGCTTTCAAATAATATGCTACGTAACCTGTCAGGTAGCTATAACAAAATGGCGACACTACAAGAACAAATTAACTCAGGTAAAAAAATAACACGTCCATCACAAGATCCAGTAGTAGCTATAAAAGGAATTGGCTATCGTACGGATTTAAACAAGGTAGAACAGTATCAACGTAACCTAGGAGAAGTAAACAACTGGTTAGATAGCTCAGATGATGCCCTTGATAAAGTTGGAATCGCACTTCATCGTGTTCAAGAACTTGTTACACAAGCATCAAGTGATACGTTAACACCAGATGACCGCACAAAAGTTGAAAAAGAAATTACACAAATTAAAGAGCAAATACGTGATATGGGGAATACAAAAGTAGGGGGGAAATACATTTTCTCAGGAACAAATACTAATTCACCATTACATGACGGAACAAACTTTTTAACAACAGCAACTGCACCAGGTGTAAATAAAGATGTGAACATAGAAGTTTATGATGGCGTAGAAATTACTGTAAACACAAAAGGGCTCGATTTATTTCAAAATATAGATGCTATGATTACCGGGTTAGAGACGGACTTGAAAGACCCAAGTAAGTCAGGTAAGGACTTCGACAAGTATTTAACATTGAAAAGTGATAACGAAGAGGCTGTTTTAGCTGCACGTGCAGACATAGGAGCACGTCAGAATCGTGTAGAAATGATGGAAAACAGACTCGGAGCACAAGAAGTCATTGTGACTAAACAACTATCTAACAATGAAGATATTGACTATGAAAAAGTTATTACAGAAATGATTACTCAAGAATCGATCCACCAAGCTGCTCTTTCAGTTGGTGCTAAAATCATTCAAGCAACATTAGTAGACTTTATAAGATAATTAAAAGCGTTTGGACACCTAGTTCAAACGCTTTCTTTAGAGGTGAGATAAGTGAACTTTCCCCAATTACAAGTTCGAACAACAGCTGCTAAATTAGGTTTAAATATTGAAAAACCAAATCAAGTTATTCGACAACCAAAAGCGACTCAACATATTGAACAACCAGCTGCAATAGTGGAGATGAATACAACTAGAGGGGTTATGAAAATAGATTCTTCTCAGGCTAGAAGAGATGTTGGAATGATAGGACCATTAGAATCTATATCTAAATTTGCTTCGGAAGGTCGTCAAAAAGGAATGCAAGGAATTGCAAGGCGTGCAAGTGAAGGTAGACAAATGATGGATATTGCACACAATTCAAATGCGATTGCTTCCATTGCAAAGAAAAATACCTTCCCAGTTAAAGCGAAATTAGGGATAGACTTCATCCCATCTGTTGAATCAGTAAAATTAGATTACATACCTGCTAAGCTGGATATTAATGTACAAACCCAAAAACCAACAATTAGTGCACAGGTCAATAAACCAACACATGAATTTACTCCTGGTAAAGTATCCGGGTTTATGCTACAAGATTCATCGATAGAAATAGACTTTATTGTCTAGAAGGAGCTAGCTATGAATATCGAAACAAAATTTCTTGGCCAATTAACAATAGAAGAAACAGAAATTATACACTTTTCAAATGGATTACCTGGTTTTGAGGAAAACAAAGAATTTGTTATTCTTCCTTTAGAGAAAGACTCACCTTTTGCCATTCTTCAATCTATTAAGCAAAAAGAAATTGGTTTCGTTATTGCGTTACCATTTCTTTTTAAAGAAGATTATGCATTTGATATATCTGAGGAGGATAAAGAAGAGCTACAAATTGAAGCAGTTGGAGATATTCTCACTTATTCTATTGTGACTTTAAAAGAGCCGTTTAATAATTCAACAATAAATTTACAGGCACCAGTCATTATAAACCATAAAAGAAAAGTTGCTAAACAACTTGTGTTGCACGAAAACAGCTACCAACTAAGATATCCCATTGAAGGGGGTAAACTTTAAATGCTTGTCCTTTCACGGAAAAAAGATGAATCTATCATGATTGGGGATCAAATAGAGTTAAAAATACTTAGCGTAGAAGGGGACCAAGTTAAGTTAGGAATTATAGCTCCCAAAAATGTTAAAGTTTATCGGTCAGAAGTTTATTTGAGTATCCAAGAACAAAATAAAGAATCATTGAATATCTCTCCTGAATTAATTAAACAAATTTCAAAAAAAAATATTTAAAAACTATTAAACATTCTGAATCGAGTACGATAATACTATTGTAAGGTAGAAATCGGGCGGCCGACCTTATTCTACCAAGCATATTCCACATGGATGTGGAACTAAATAAAACAAATTCAAGGAGGAATCTCACAATGAGAATTCAACACAATATTTCTGCTTTAAACACACACAGAAACTTAACAGCTAACCAATCACAATCTTCTAAAAACCTAGAGAAATTATCTTCAGGTTACAAAATCAACCGCGCTGGAGACGACGCTGCTGGTCTTGCTATTTCTGAAAAAATGCGTGGACAAATCCGCGGTTTAGATATGGCTTCTAAAAACGCTCAAGATTCAATTTCTTTAATTCAAACTGCTGAGGGTGCTCTTAACGAAACTCACGCTATCCTACAACGTATGCGTGAATTAGCAGTACAATCTTCAAATGATACTAATGTATCTTCTGATCGTACAGCTCTTCAACAAGAAGTTAATGCTCTGTCTGAAGAAATTACACGTATTGCTAATAATACTGAGTTCAATACTCAAAAATTATTAAGTGGTGGATTCTCAGGTAAAACATTCCATATTGGTGCAAATGCTGGACAATCAATCAACTTATCCATTGATTCAATGACTGCAACTAGCTTAAGTGTTAATGGTGCAGCTGCTGGAGAGGGTATTTCAATTAGTTCACAAACTTCTGCAAATACTGCAATTACTACTATCAATGATGCGATTGCAACTGTTTCTACAGAGCGTTCAAAACTTGGTGCTGTTCAAAACCGTTTAGAACACACTATCAACAACCTTGGTGCTACTTCTGAAAACTTAACTGCTGCTGAATCTCGTATTCGTGACGTAGATATGGCTAAAGAAATGATGGCATTCACTAAAAATAACATCTTGACTCAAGCTGCTCAATCTATGCTTGCTCAAGCTAACCAACAACCACAAGGTGTTCTTCAATTACTTCAATAATTGAAATTTTGAAAACCCCTTCTCCTTTGGAGAAGGGGTTTTCTTTATTTTTGTAATGTAATGCCGATAATAAGAAAGAGGTGACAAAAATGATTCCTAAATTTGAAATTCTAGAGTTAGAAACAAAACAACATAATTTTACTTTAAAAGTAAATGGTTATTTTTTACATAGTAAATATGATCCAGAAAAAGAAGCAAGGCAATTTGTAGATAAATATTATAAACCAAATCATATAACTATTTTATTCGGATATGGTAAAGGATATTTTGCTAAAGCACTAATGGATAGAAAGGAAACAAAGGAAAAAGTAATTGTAATAGAGCCTTTAAAAATACCAAATGCTGAAGAGACAGAGAAGTCAATAGATTATGTTTATATTCAAGATACAAATGAAGAAGCTATCAAATCATTATTAATAGAAGAACTAAACATATATAGTAATATAAATATTATTTGTTCGCCAAATTACAATAATTTATTTCCAGAACTGTATTTGGAACTCTTAACTATGATTAAAGAAAGAGTTAGTATTAATAGAATTATGGAGAATACTATGAGGAGATATGCAAGTGATTGGCAAAAGAATTATATATTTAACCTGGGAAACGCATTTATAGATCAAAGCTTATCTAATTTATATAAAAAATATTCCTGTCCTGTAGTGATTGTATCTGGAGGACCATCTTTAACCAAACAAATTGAACAACTCAGACTTGTTCTAGATAAAGTAATTATTATAGCAGCAGGATCTACAATCAATACTCTATTAAATTTTAATATTGTTCCTGATTATGTAATTTCTATCGATGGTGGTGTACCTAATTATAATCACTTTAAAGGATTATTTTTTAAAGATAGTAAGCTTATTTATAGTATGTATAATCATCATCAAATACGTGAGAGTTTTAATAATCCATCTTTTTATTTTTTATCAGCGGATGCTAATAATTTAAGTAGTCATATGAAAAGTGTGTTAAAAACTGATTTTCCTATAATAACTGGTGGAGGATCTGTAGCAAATTATGCTCTAGCTATAGGTCTGTATATTACACAGGGACCGATAACGTTTATTGGACAAGATTTGGCATACACAGACAAAAAAACTCACGCAGAGCATAATAAATCATTCTCTCTTGTAGATGATGCTTACATAAAGAAAAGAGATTTATTTTTCGCGAAGGGATATTCTGGTGAGGATGTTTTAACTGATTATGCTTTTTATACAATGAAAGAAGATTTCGAGGGTATGATCAAATCTAATGGTCTTCAAGGGTTAATATTTAATAGCACAGAAGGTGGAATATTTTTAGATGGATTTACTCAAATACCTTTTAAGGAGTTTTGTACAACATATATTGATCAAAACTACTTAAAGAACACAGAGATAAATAGTGTAGAAATTCCACAAAAAACTTCAGTTGAACTATTCATTGATCAAATAAAGGAAGAAGTTAAAACTTACGATAAGATAAAGATACTGTTGAATGATTCACTGAGTGCTCTCATAAAAAATAAAAATAACATCAGTTTTTCCAAAGATGTTTTAAAAAAAATTGATAAAAATGATGTTAAACTTGATAAACTATATAAGATTGTTCCACTTTCTAGTATACTTGCTCCTATAACAATGGATGTAATGAAAAAATACTCTCCGACAGCGGATGAAACTGATATGGAGAAATTTAATAGAGTTTATGAACAAAACACAACGTTATATAAGAGACTCCTAAAAGTAACTAATATAACACAACAATACACTACTGATTTAATAAAACAATTACAAGAAAAATTGGAGATGAGTGAATAAATGACTGATTTAGTAAGAGAGACAATGCAAAGCTACAACGAATATATTACCGCCTTACCACTAGGCTGTCAGGAAATTGCGGATTTACTTAGAGAAGATAAAATTGTTGAAGCTACAAAAAGAATTTTACAATTTAGTGAGGGGATGGGTTGGATAATAGATGCAAACCACCTTATTGCTGTAAACGGGATAGAAAATCTTTTAGAACCTGAAAAAATCCATGAGTTTTTACAAGAAGTAAATAATGGATTAGGAATTCAAGACTTTATAATCATTGCTGATATGTTTGAATACGAAATCAGACCATATTTTGAAGAATGTAGTTTATATGAAATTAGTGAGGGGCAGTGAACTACCAAATTGAAACTGCAAAAAATGGAGAACCTACATTACTACTTAATGATATTTATATTTATAGTAAATATAATCCCCGAATGGATGCACGTAAATTTATTGCTAATGAATATGATGAAAATGCAAAAGGCTATTTTTTAGTAGGACTAGGATTAGGGTATCATTTAGAGGCATTACTTGAATTGGATAAAGGGAAACCTATAATCGTACTAGCTTTGGAACATAAAGAATTAAAGATTTGTCCATTTATCTCTCAAATGGAACAGTATAAAAACGTTAATGTAATTATAAGATTAGAGTCTAATGTGGATTTAAGTCAATATAAGGTTATTATCCCAAACCCATGGATGAAAGCAATTGGCCATGAACATAGACTTCACGATGTGTTGGAAGATATTAAAATCAGACAAATGAGTTATGTTGCATTGGCTACGGAACTAGAAAAGAATTTTCAAGCCAATAGTAAAAATAATGATCATTCTATTAGTAAGTTTGCAGATATGTTTAAAGAAAAATCAGCCTATTTAGTCTCAGCTGGTCCCTCACTTGATAACACGATTGAATTGTTAAAGGAAACAAAAGAAAAATGTTTTATTTTGGCAGTTGGATCGGCCTTAAATACACTATTGAGGCACGATATTGAACCTAATGCAGTTATTATTACAGATACTCAAATAAATGTTGTGAACCAATTAGAGAATAAGGGATATAAAGGATTACTTTTTTATTTAGCAACTGCTAATCATGAAATGACTCGAGTCCATAAAGGGCAAAAAGTAATTATTTATCAAGAAGGCTATTTACTTTCAGAGAATGAGGCAAAGGCAAGGAACGAAGATGTACTAGAGACGGGTGGATCTGTGGCAACTACTGCGTTTTCTTTATTAGAGTATATGGGCTTTCAGAAGGTTATTCTATTTGGTCAAGACTTAGGTTTTAAAGATTATAACACCCATTCGATCTCATCTTCTTCAGGAAATAAAGTAATTAATGGTATTTCATTTCGAAGAGTTTTGGCTAATAATGGTGAATATATTCATACAACAGCAAATTTAAGTGCATACCTACGATGGTTCGAAAGAAAAGTGAACGAAACGAGTGTTGAGTTATATAATACATCTTGGGAGGGTGCTAAAATAAAGGGAATTCCTTATTTAGATGCAGCCAGTTTAAAGAATAAACTTGTTTTTTGATAATAATAAAATATTTTAAATGATAAGAAATTTCCCTCTCTTAATTTAGAGCGGGATTTTCTTTATTATTATGAATTTAGACCGATATATAGATAGAGTAAATAATGTAAAAACAATAAGAACTGCATTTTTTTGATAAAAATTAGATTGGAGAAATAATGACTATGGAAGTTTTAATAAATAAAACAATACTTGTTACTGGTGGAACAGGGTCTTTTGGGAAAAAGTTCATAAAAAAAGCACTGGAACAAGACGTAAAAAAAGTAATTGTTTTTAGTCGTGACGAACTAAAACAATATGAAATGAAACAGGAATTTACTGATCCACGGGTTCGTTTTTTTATTGGTGATGTACGGGATAAAGAACGATTGGTGAGAGCATTTGATGGTGTTGATATTGTCATTCACGCTGCGGCAATGAAGCATGTGGATGCATGTGAATATAATCCTTTTGAAGCAGTGAAAACGAATATTCATGGTGCTCAAAATATAATAGAAGCAGCGATAGATCGCGGAGTAGAGAAAGTTATAGCGCTATCCACGGACAAGGCATGTAGCCCAGTTAATCTATACGGTGCAACGAAGCTCGCTTCCGATAAATTATTTGTCGCAGGGAACTCCTATGCAGGAGAGAAGAAAACGAGTTTCTCCGTTGTTCGCTATGGAAATGTAGTTGGTAGTCGAGGAAGTGTTGTACCATTTTTTCAAAAGGTTAAGGAAACAGGTACAGTCCCTGTGACGGATGAACGAATGACCCGTTTTTGGATAACGTTAGATCAAGGGGTACAATTCGTATTAGATAATTTAGAACGTATGCATGGCGGTGAAATTTTTGTGCCGAAAATTCCAAGCATGAGAGTAATGGACTTAGCAAAAGCAATAGCACCTGAATGTAATATTGAAATTGTAGGTATTCGTCCTGGTGAAAAGTTACACGAAGCTATGATTATGGAGGATGATTCTCGTCAAACAGTTGAATTTGATGATTATTATATCATACAACCAGAATTTCCTTGGTGGTCAAAGAGTTTTGCAGAAGGTGGTAAGCCACTAGCAGAAGGCTTTGCTTATACTAGCGATAATAATGAGGACTGGTATTCAGTAAACAAGTTAAAGGAAGTTATTGAAAGTTTAGATAGATAAATTTCCATCACAATTGGTTAAATTTTTTAGTATATTAGGTTGAAGGTGATTTTATGGTAAAAGTTTCTGCGGTAATACCAGCTTTTAATACAGAAAAGTATATAAGAAATGCCGTTATGAGCTTAGTTAATCAGAAGATAAAGCTAGATGAGATAATAATTATTGATGATGGAAGCACAGATAACACACTTAAGGTTATTAACTTGTTAGCAAATCAATACAAGAATATTAGAGTGATTGAACAGAGTAGTAATCAAGGAGTATCTGTTGCAAGAAACTTAGGAATTCAAGAAGCAACAAGTGAGTGGATATTATTTTTAGATGCAGATGATGAGTGTTCAGAACAATTGTTAGATACTTATTTAAACAAAATGCGAACAGATTCATTCGAGTCCATCTATTCAGGATACTACCAAATCGATGAGAGCTCTAAGGTAGTATCTGACTCTATTACAGGAAAAAGTTTAATAAGTACCGAGGGTTTTTGTAAAGTACTAATTAGAAATCCAATAGTTTCTCCATCAGGATTATTGATAAAAAGAAAGGTCTTACTTGAATTAAAAGGTTTTGATACATCAATGAAAATGAATGAGGATGTAGATTTATGGCTTCGAATATTAGATTCCGGCTACCAAATAAATCATGTGGAATCACCATTAACTTTTATAAGAAGACATCGAAATAATACAACTTCCAACATGGAAAAATCACATAATGCTGAAAAAATAATTTTAAATAAATATAATTTAATATATATTGAAGAGAAATTTAAAAGTCTTGATAGCACAACACATCAAAATAAACTAGATTTAGTTACATTGCTAATAAGATATGATAAATGGGAAGATGCTAAGAGACTTTTAGATAGTATTTCTATTTCAAAAACAAATACTTCATATGTATCTTATTTATTTCTAAAATCTTTGTATTATATTTTTGTAAAAGAACATAATGAAGTAGAAAAAGTAATACAAGAAATCTTGACTGTTAGTCCTGATCATGGAGCTAGTTTAAATAATTTAGGTGTTATTTACGTGAGTAAAAATGAATTTGAACTTGCAAAGGAATACTTTAATAAAGCATTGCATCTACATTCAAATTATATTGATGCAAGAAAGAATCTAAACTTATTAAATTCAGGTTTATACACGATAGAAGAATATAGTTTTACAAAAAGAGAGTTAAGGAAAGTTTTATTGTCTTATAGTGAATAATTAGAATAAGCTCTTTAAAAAAAGTGAGAAGCCTTATGGAGAAATTGAAGAAGGGGTTTTGTTGAATGAAAAATGTTTTATTTATTACATATTTTTTCCCACCTGCATTTAGCAGTGGGGTTTTTCGACCTACTAAATTTGTGAAATATTTAAGTAAGCATGGGAACTGGAATCCAATCGTTCTTACATTAAATCCCGAATTGCATAAACAACCAAATATTAATCAGAACTTGCTAAATGATATTCCAAGTGACTTAGAGATTTATTATGTAAATTCTATTCAGCCTAATGAAAAAAGTGATGAGAATTTTAGGAAATTTTATCATGAAGTACATATTCCTGATGCAGAGATTGGATCGTTAATGCATTTTGTAATAAAAGGTTTGGAAATTATTAACTCTCAAAAAATAGATTTAATTTATTGTACAATTCCACCATTTACATTGGGAACTGTTGGAACAATTTTGAAGAATGTTACAGGCGTACCGCTTGTTGTAGACTATAGAGACGGTTGGGCTACAGGCAATGATATTAATAAATATCGCTCCAAAGAAGGAGTAATGTTAAATTCTTACTTTGAATCAGAAATGTTAAAATCGGTGGATGGAATTATTACAGTGGATGAAAAATTAGGGGAAATTATTTTAAAGAATACTAGTAACATACCTATGTCTATTATTCCAAATGGATATGATACTGATGATTTGAATAGCATTAATAGAACTAATATCAAGAATGCAACTACTAATAAATATACAATTGTTTGCTGTGGCTTTATTTACACTGCATATGAAACATACTTGAAAAAAATACTTCAAGCTATAGCAAGTCTGGTTGAACATAATATGAACATCGAATTTATAATAGCTGGAGATGTGCAAAATTCAAAGTTCTTAGATGAATTAAAGAGTTATGATTTTGTGAATTATTTAGGAGGAGTACCCTTCGAAGAATCGTTAGATTTGATAAGTAATGCGGACATTAATCTAGTAGTGGATATACTAAGCACGTCTGCAGGTAGTAAATTTTATAATTTACTTTTAGCAAACCGATATATATTTTCTCTTGTAAATAAAGAGAATGAATTTATTCGTGATTTTTTAGAAGACTATCCTTATAAAACTGTTTTGCCATTAGAATCTTCTGAAGAAAAAATTAATGAATCAATAATAGAAATACTAGAATTAGACAAAACAGATCTTTATTTAGATAGTGAAGAAGTGTTAGAGAGATATAAAGAATATGATAGAGAATATAATACTTATAAACTAGAGAGCTTTTTTATTCAAGTTTTAAATTCTGGGAATATGCAGGAAAAGTAATTGACTATGTTGAATCCGGAGGTAAAAATGGACTATTCAAAAGTTGAAGATACAAACTGTTCTATTTGTAACTCTAATAGATATTCTATTATAGCAGATAAAGTTCAATTTGAAATGCCTTATCGAACAGTAATATGTCGGGAATGTGGATTCATTTATTTAAATCCTATCCCCGTTAAAAAAGAACTAAATAATTTTTATACTTATGAATATGAGAAGTATTACGGGGTTCCAGTAGAAATAACGGATCTTAGTTATAAAAAACGTGGATATGAAATATATGAATTTATAAAAGAGTTTACCTCAACTGTTAATAAGATTCTTGAGATTGGAGCAGGTGGTGGAGGTAACTTATTAGGATTATCCGAAAAGATTAATACGAACTATCTAGCAGCAGTTGAACCTGGAGGTAGTAGTAACAGAAGCTTGTTATCAGGTAAAATAAATGTTTTAGGTGAGTTTTATGATGAAGAACCTTTAAATATAAAGGAATATGATTTAATCATACTTTCTCATATATTAGAGCACTTCTATAATCCTAAAAAAGTATTAAAAAAATTGTGGGAAGAAACTTCTGATGAAGCGATAATATATATTGCTATTCCGTCTTTAAGTGCTATTGATCAAAAAAAATATTCGTACCATTCTGCACTAGAGGATTATTGGTTTAGAATAGTACACTTGTCATATTTTCATAAACAAAATATTTTAGATTTATTAGAAATGACAGGATGGAATATGATGAAAATACACGAAAAAGGAAATGGAGAGTTATTAATTGTAGTTAAAAAATCTTCGAGTTTAAATGAAAATAGGGAGATTAAGAATGTATATGACTTACATTTGGAAGAAGTAAATTTCTATAGAGATAGTAACGATTTAAAGACTAAAAATAGAAGAGAATCACATGGTTAAAAAATATAATTTAAGTTATTGGAGGCATTTTGTGTATAAAAATTATATAGCAGAAGAGCAAGCCACAATTCTTGATGCTCTAACTATTATTGATAGAAATCAAAAAGGTTTTGTTGTTGTTACAGATACATATAATAAAGTAATAGGAACTTTAACGGATGGTGATATTCGAAGGGCTTTAATAGAGGGGATTTCATTGTCGTCAAAAGTTTCGGAAGTAGTTAATAGTAACTTTAAAAGTATAAGAGAAAATGATGAATTTGAAACAGTAGTGAATATTTTTAAAGATTCAAAGATAGAATTTTTACCAATAATTAACGAGGAAAAAGTGTTGTTAAATGTAGTGACAAAAAAACAATTACATATAATATTGTTAGAAGATTCTAAATGGCAGCCTAATAGAGATTTTAGTTTATTAGATGATGAGAAGTTGGAACAAGAAATTTATAATCGTCCATGGGGATATTATAAAACTGTTTTTTTAAGCGATTTTACAAGAGCAAAGATTATTTGTGTTTATCCAAAAGGTAAATTAAGCATACAAGAACATAAATATAGGGAAGAACATTGGGTGATTGTTAAAGGGAAAGGTGAATTAACACTTGGCGAAAGTATAAAAAGTATGACGAGTGGAGATTATATCTTTGTTCCTAAAAGTTGTAAACATTCAATAGAAAATATTTCAGATGAAGAAAATCTATTTATTTCAGAAGTGCAATTAGGGAGTTATTTTGGAGAAGATGATATTATTAGATATTCCGATATTTATGGGAGAGTTTAAGAAGGAGAGTTATTATGTTTAATAAATCAATAAGAATTTCTGATAGGGTTATAGACTCCCAATCTCCTGTATTTATCATAGCAGAAATTGGAGTTAATCATAATGGAAACATTGACTTAGCTAAAAGAATGATAGATGAAGCTTCAGAGGCTAAAGTAGATGCTGTGAAGTTTCAGTCTTTTTATCCAGAAGAGCTACTTATTTACAATGCCTCTAAAGCACCTTATCAATTACGAACTACGAATAAAAAGGAAAGTCAGCTTGAAATGTTAGAGAACCTAATGCTAACAGTAGATGAAATGGTGGAATTAAAATCTTATGTAGAAACAAAAGGATTAATTTTTTTATCAACACCATTTGAAGAAAAAAGCCTTTACGATTTAGAAAAAATGGATATTGATGCTTTTAAAATTAGTTCGACTGATACGACAAACTTATTATTCTTAAAAAAAGTAGCTAGATTAGGAAAACCTATTTTGCTGTCTACAGGTATGTGTACATCTGAAGAGATAACTGAGGCGTTACATGTAATTAGGAGTGAAGGAAATACGGATGTGATATTACTTCATTGTACTTCAAATTACCCAACGCCAATTGATGAAGTGAACATGAAAGTGATCCCTAATCTGGCTGAAGATTTTCAAATCATAATGGGTTATTCTGATCATACAGAAGGAGTAGGTATAGCTCCATTTACAGTACCATTAGGAGTTAAAGTGATTGAGAAACACTTTACTTTGGACAAAACAATGGAAGGGCCAGATCATTTAGCATCATTAGACAAAAATGAATTAATATCACTAGTTGAGACAATTAGATTCGTTGAGGCAAGCTTAGGTGACGGTATTAAAAAACCTACTAGTAGTGAAAAAGTTACGAAAAATAATATGCAAAAAAAGCTAGTTCTTGCTAAAGAAATAAATGAAAGTGAAATTCTTACGGAAGATTTTTTAACTGCAAAGCGTAGTGATATAGGAATTCCTGCTAATAAGGTTTTTAATTATATCGGAAAAAGAGTAAAAACAAGCCTTTCGATAAATCATATTTTAAAAGAAGACGATATCTATGAATTATAAAACTTTAGCAATAATAGGTGCAGGTGGGCATGCAAGATCTGTCTATAGTTGGTTAGAGCAATCAAATATAAGTTATTTAGAACTTTTTTTTGTTGATAAAAATAAAAAAAAAAATGATGAAGAAATTTTCAATCATACTATTATTCAAAAAGAATGGATAAATTTACATGGAATTAAAACAGAAGCATGTTTGTTAGCTATTGGAGACAATAATTTAAGAAAACAATTATATGAACATTTATTACACCATAATAAAGTAATCATTGGCATATTTCACAATTCTGTTATTTTAGGTATTGGTTCTAAAGTTCACAATAGTACTTTAATAGGTCCTCTTTCAATAGTAGGACCTCTTGTTGTTTTAAATGAAAATATAATTGTAAACTCTGGGGTAATTATTGAGCATGAAACTGTAATAGGGCCACATTCTCATATTGCTCCAGGAGCAAAAATTGCAGGTAGGGTAACAATTGGAGAAAGCGTTTTTATAGGTATAGGTGCTGTTGTAAAAGAAAATATTGTCATAGGTGATAATGTAATAGTAGGAGCAGGTGCAGTAGTTACAAAAAATATTCCAAGCAATTCAATTGTGGCGGGAGTACCAGCAAAAATAATTAGAAAGTTGGATTCAAAATGAATATATATGTTTCCACCTCAGCTATTAGAAATCCTTTTGATTTAAAGGAAGTTTTAGAGAAATTTAATCAACTAAATATTACTAATATAGAATTAGGATCATCGCATCAGTATATTGAAGATTTAGAATGCTTATTAGAAAAGTTTAAAGAAAACAAATATGTTATTCACAATTATTTCCCTCCACTACTAGAACCGATAGCTTTAAATATTGCATCTAAAAATACAGAGATAAGAAATACTTCAATAAATATGGCAAAAAATGCTATAGACTTATGTGTTAAATTAAATGCTCCAATTTATTCAATGCATGCAGGAATGTTAGCTGATCCTAATGAGATTAAGTTTTTTGAAGGATTTGCTTTCACTGAGGAACAATTTGATGAAGATAAATATAATTCAGCATTTTTGCATTTGATTGCTTCTTGCAAAGAAATTAATCTATACGCTAAGAGATGCGGAGTGAAATTTGCAATAGAAACATCTGGGGGACATCCAAAAAAGTTTAAGTATTTGTTAATGACAAAAATTATGGAATTTAGAAAGTTGATAACAGAAGTTAACGATGACAATTTTGGAATACTACTAGATATTGGTCATTATAACCTTGCAACACATTTATATGAAAAAGAAGATATCAACACATTTATTTCAGAATTTAAAAATAATATTTTGCAAATTCATATTCATCATAATGATGGTTCGGATGACCAGCATTTGCAGCCTACAATGAAGGAATTAAATTATTTAAAGAATATTAATAAGGAAACAATTATCGTTTTGGAGTCCATGAATAATTCACCTGAATCAATTTTAGAACAATACAATACAATTAAAACTTTTTTATCGAAAGGGTGAGCTAAATTGGTACAACAAATTAAATACCCAATATCTAGACCCTATTTGACAGAATTTGAGCGTCAAAATGTGATAGACGCATATGATTCTTCCTGGATTTCAAGTACTGGAGAGTATATTGATCTATTTGAACAAAAATTTTCTGACTATATAGGTTCTAAATTTGGTATAGCAATGTCAAATGGTACAACCGCAATTCATATAGCTTTAGAAGTTTTAAATATTGGCAAAGATGATGAGGTGATTGTACCTGATTTAACTTTTGCTGCAACAATTAATGCAGTATTACATGCAGGCGCTAAACCAGTAATAGTTGATATTAATAAAGAAAATTGTTGTATTAGCCCGGAAAGTATTGAAAAAGCGATTACGAGTAAAACTAAAGCAATTATTCCTGTTCATTTATATGGTATGCCATGTGAGATGGATAGAATTATGGATATATCTAAAAAGTATGGTTTGTATGTAATTGAAGATTGTGCAGAGGCTCACGGTGCAAGCTATAAAGGAAAGAAAGTTGGATCCATTGGGCATATTGGATGTTTTTCTTTCTTTGCTAATAAGATTATTACAACTGGTGAAGGCGGAATGTGTGTGACTAGCGATGAAAACATCATGAAAAAGTTACGCATTTTACGCGATCATGGGATGAGCAAAGAAAAAAAGTATTTCCATGAAGAAATTGGTTATAACTATCGTATGACTAACATTCAAGCGGCTATAGGAGTAGCTCAACTAGATAGAATTGAACAAATTCTTTCAGAAAGAGATACAATCTCTAGATTATATAAAACTTATCTTAAGGATGTTGAGGAAATATCGACACAACTAGCATGTAAAGAGGGAACAAATGTGAACTGGTTGTTTCCATTAACAATTGAAGCATGTTATAGAGATACGTTGTTGGAAAAATTAAAAGAACATGGTATTGATAGCAGAGCATTTTTCTACCCATTATCTAGTATGCCAATATACAAAGAGTATGCTAAGGACATTAGTGAAAGCTTAGAGGTTTCTCTAAAGGGGTTTAACCTTCCTACTTATATTGGTTTAACAGAGGAAGACATTTATGAGATTGTAAAAGCTATTCAAAGTATATTATATGAAATTAGGTGTGAATAATGAAAGTGGCATTTATTACAGGAGTAAATGGACAAGATGGAGCTTACTTATCAGAATTTTTATTGAAAAAAAATTATATTGTTCATGGGCTTATTCGACGTTCTTCATTGGAGAAGTTTGATAGAATAGAAAATTTAATTTTGAATTCAAATTTTATTTTACATTATGGTGATTTATCGGATTCCACCAATTTAATACGATTAATTTCTGAAATTCAGCCCGATGAAATATATAATTTAGCAGCACAGAGTCATGTACAAGTATCATTTGAAACTCCTGAATACACAGCAAATACAGATGGTATTGGGACATTACGTATTTTAGAAGCTATTCGAATATTAGGTTTAGAAAAGAAAACAAAATTTTATCAAGCTTCAACTAGTGAATTGTTTGGAAAGGTTGTAGAAACACCACAAACAGAAAAAACGCCTTTTTATCCTAGAAGCCCTTACGCTGCTGCAAAAATATATGGTTATTGGATTACTGTAAACTATCGAGAAGCTTATAATATGTTTGCATGCAATGGTATACTTTTTAATCATGAATCCCCTTTGCGTGGTGAATCATTTGTTACTAGAAAAATTACAATTGCTGCTACTAAAATTAAAAAAGGTTTGCAAGATTGTTTATATCTTGGAAACTTAGATGCTAAACGTGATTGGGGATTTGCTGGAGATTTCGTTGAAGCAATGTGGTTAATGCTTCAACAGGATCATCCTGAAGATTTTGTTATTGCAACAGGTAAAACACGTACGGTACGGGAATTTGTTGAAAAAACTTTTGAAGAGATAGATATTAATATTGAATGGCAAGGTAACGGAGTAGATGAAGTAGGTATTGATAGTGCAACCAAAAAAGTAATACTAGCAATCGACCCGAAATTCTTTAGACCAACAGAAGTAGATTTACTTTTAGGGGATTATTCTAAAGCAAGGTCAGTGCTAGGTTGGGAACCTAAAACAACATTTGAAGAGTTAGTGAAAATGATGGTTCAATCAGATTTGAAAAAGTGAGAATATTGAGGTGAGTAAATGAAAATCATTGTATTATCAGGCGGATCTGGAAAAAGATTATGGCCAATGTCTACTGATCAAACACCAAAACATTTACTTCAGCTATTTGTACATGAAGATAAGAAAGAATCCATGTTACAGAGAGTTATAAGACAAATTACAACCATTGTAAACAAAGAAGATATAATTATTGCTACAACTGAAAAACAATATGAATTAGTATCAAATCAAGTGCCAGATATAACAGTTATTAAAGAACCAGAAGGAAGAGATACATTTGCTGCGATTGCTCTTGGCTGTTCCTACATTATATCCAATACTGATGCCACTATAAATGAAGTAGTAGCGGTAGTTTCAGCAGATGCATATGTTGATTATTCATTTTATGAAAAAGTAATATCTCTGTCCGAAATAATAAAAAATAAACATTACGGTATGGGGTTAGTAGGCATTAAACCGACTAGTCCTACTTCTAAATTTGGATACATGATACCAAAAATTTCGGGAAATTTACAAGAAATCGATAGATTTATTGAAAAACCAGAATTTAATTTTGCAAAAGACCTGATAAAAAAAGGCGCTTTATGGAACAGTGGTGTTTTTGTATTCCCCTTGAAAACGGTATTAAATGAGCTGACGTGTAAAGGTATATCAACTAATTATGATGATTTTCTTAAACAATTCAGTTGCCTTCCTAAACGAAGTTTTGATTATGAAATCATAGAAAATTCACAAAATATAGTAGCTGTTGAGTACGATGGATTATGGGATGATTTGGGAACTTGGGAGATATTATTAGAAAAAATTGAGCCGAAAATTAGTGGGAATGTCACACTATCGCAAGACTGTAATGATGTCTTTGCACAAAATGAGTTAGAAATCCCCATAAAATTATTAGGCCTTTCAAATTTGATTGTAATTGCAACAAAAAATGGAATACTAATAAGTGATAAATATGAAAGTTCACGATTAAAAGAGATATTAGATTAGAAGGTGAATTTAATGAAACCTAAAATACTTGCAGTAATCCCAGCACGTGGGGGATCTAAGGGATTGCCAAGAAAGAATGTATTAAATTTGAATGGAAAACCACTAATTGGATGGACTATCGAAGCTGCTCAACAAAGTAAGTATATATCAAAAGTCATTCTTTCCTCTGACGATGAAGAAATAATAGAAGTAGCTAAAAGGATGCGGTGCGAAGTTCCTTTTACTAGACCTGCCTCATTAGCACAAGACGATTCTACAAGTATAGATGTAGTATTACATGCTCTAGAATACTTAGAAGGATTTGATTATGTAGTTTTGTTACAACCAACATCCCCTTTAAGAAATGTAGAGGATATAGATACTTGTATAAAGTATGTACTTGAAAAGAATATGGATATTTGCGTAAGTGTGACAGAGTCAGATAAATCTCCATTTTGGATGTATTGGATTAAGGATGAAAAATTGACTCCTATATTATCACAAAAACAAATGATCTTGAGAAGACAGGAGCTTCCAATATCGTATGTATTAAATGGTGCGATATACGTAGCAAAAGTATCCAAGTTCTTAGATGTAAAAACATTTTTTACTGAAGATACGCACAGTTTTGTAATGCCTAAAGAACGTTCTTTAGATATTGATGATATGAATGATTTTAGATTATGTGAGATATTATTAAAGAAGTAAAGGAAATAAGGAAGCAGTGATAGTAAGAATGGAACATTTCATATTGGCGGAATAGGGTGCTGTAACCTATTGTTAGAACTGAACTCACTTGATATAAGAATATAATTTTGAAATACGAAATAATTAAAATTAGGATGCGATTCTATGGTGAATACAAAAAATGATCTGGAGATTATCAGCAAAATCGAGGAACTTTTTCCTGTAAGTTCGTGGAGGATGAATGGTGTAGATGTATGGCCATGGATTAGAATGAAATTAAATTTTGAACTATTACCTAATGCAGTTCAAAGCGCCCATACACAAGCATCTGAGAGAGAAAATGGGGCTTTAAGAGAACTAGCTGATGCTGTTGAAAGTAATGATATTATAGATGTTTTTGTATTAATAGATTCTTTCATCAGAATAAAATTAATGGATGATAAATGGTACCATAGATTAACAGGACCATTTCATGAGGAGATTCAAAAAAGTAAATTAAAAGTATCAAATATGGAATATAGTTTACATAAAGTTAAAAAAACACCTGTTTTTGATGAATCTTTTTCTATTGAAAATCAGTTGAATTACTTTTTAAATAGTGTAGATGTAAATGAGCCTTCGTACCTGAAAATGTTTAAGGAAGTAAAAGATTATATAGAGGAAAATCTAAATACCAAATTATCTTGTTTTAACATAGGAGACATAAATTATGAAACGTCAAAAATAAAAAGATTAAGCGAATTTTATGAATATATTTTAAATATTAAGAAATCAAAGTTGGTTTTAATAGTGAATTATTATAATCCTATTGCTTATCCTCTAATTCTAGCTGCAAGAAACATAGGAATTCCAACAGTTGATATTCAACATGGAAGCCAATCTCCACTTATCTATCACAATTGGGATTATACTCCTTCAGAAGGATATAATATTTTGCCAAATTATTTTTGGTGTTGGAGTGGGAGAGAAGCTCAATTAATTAATGAAGGTTTTAAAAATTCTACTGTTCATAAAGCACTCGCAGGAGGAAATCCCTGGTTAGAATTATGGAAAGAAGATAAAAAATTTATTGTAAGCTATTATGATAAAAAGTTAGAAGAGATCATGGAAGAAGGAAAGGTTAATATACTATTAACTTTACAACCGAAATACGGGCTAATTGGTTGGGATGATAATATTCCACATTGGTTATTTGCAACAATAAAAAATTCACCCGAAAAGTGGAAATGGTATATTCGATACCATCCTGCGATGGAAGGAAAATATTTAAATGAAATGGTGCAATGTGAAGAGTTACTTTCTAATTTAATAAAAGATGGAAAGGTAGAAACAACCTTTGCTACACAGGAACCACTTATGGCTATATTAAGAAAAATGGATGTACATGTTACACCGTTTTCATCGTCTATAATTGAAGCTAAGCACATAGGAGTCCCTTCCGTAACTTTACATGATAGTGCAAGGATTTACCACAAAGAAGAAATAAACTCAACATGGGTAATAGAAGCTCGAAATACGAAACAGCTAATAAAGTACATACAACAACAATTTAAAAGAAAAAATGAAAACAAATTACCATTGTACAAATCTGACTCAATTGGCTTAGCTAAAGGATTAGGAATATTGTTAAATAATGAGGTAGATCCGAAGTTTTCTCCAATAAAACCTTTAATCGAAAAAGAATGTTACCTTGCAGATAAAAGATATAATAAAATTGTCGGAAATTCATCGATAAAAAGGGAATTGAAAGATAGCTTTGTTGTAGGAAAAGCATTCGAAGCAAAAGGGAATATATTAGAGGCAACTCAATTATATGAATCCTATTGGAAGTATTTAAAAGATTACCTCGATGAAGATAAAATATCTATACGAGAACTTTTATATCTAAAACAGTTTTTTGAAAAAAAATCAAGTGAGAAGAATAAAATTGAAGTTGAGAATTTTATAAGAAATTTAATAAGAAAGTTTGAGTCGAAGAAAACATACTTATTTAGAATATTATTTTTAAGTAATGATTTTAAAGAATTGAAGATTTGGATTGATAAAGTAGAACACAATTTAGATACTCTTTTCTATGTAGGTAGAATATTAATTGACAACAGTGAAATAGAAAAAGGCATTGAAGTAATGAATAGATTCCTGAATGTCTTTGATAGTAATGATGAATTACATACACAAAGAACTTTTACTAAAGAATATAAGATTTCAGTACTATATTACATAGGGGTGGGATTTTTTAAACTAAATTGTTATGAAGAAGCTAGCAGTAGATTCCTCCAATGTATAGAACTTTCAAATGACAGTCATGAAGGAGCAAAAGAACATCTACTTAAACTTAAGAATATGAATACAACTCTCTCATAAGTTTAATATTAAAAAGTATTACTTCATTATAGTTTTTGGTATTAGTAAAATTGCAGAATGGAGATTTTTTATATGGATAAATTTCAGGTTTTAGCTCTGCATTAATGCTTGATATAAAAAAAGCGTATCAACTTGATGATTTGGAACTCACTTTTATAGAACCTTTTCCCGAACGACTTGAATCATTACTTGAGAAAGATGATTATGAGCAAGTTACAATTTTTAATGAAAAAGTACAATTTGTAGATTTTGAGTTTTTTCTAATCTTATGGAAGGAGATATTTTATTTATTGATAGCTATCATGTTAGTAAAATTGGAAGTGATGTAAATTACATTATCTTTGAAATATTACCGAAATTGAAACCCGGGGTAAGGATCCATTTTCATGACATATTTTATCCTTTTGAATATCCTGAAAAATGGATTTTTGAAGGAAGGTTTTGGAATGAGGCATACTTACTCAGAGCTTTCTTACAATATAATCAGGATTTTATAATTGATTTGTGGAATAATTATTTAATCTTAGAACATAAAGAGATATTTGGAGATACGTTTGAAGGGAAATCTGGTTCAAGTATTTGGTTGCAAAAAAATAGTTAATCATGTGAATTTTAGTTGATTAAATATGATTTTTGTAAATGGATTTAATTATATATACCCATGAAAAGATACATCAGAATAAGGTGGAAACTATCAAGTATAGATGGTTTCCTCTTTTTGTTAAAAAGAATTAACATGAAAAAAAAGATTATTTAACCGATAAAAGCAATATACTTAATATAAATGTTTGCGGAGGTTATATAATGATTCACTTTCTTAAACTGAAGGTAGAACATCTCACTCAAGTTCTCGAGTGGAGAACACAAGCTGATGTGACAAGATTCATGAATACAGATATAGAAAAGGACTTTGACAAGCAGAAAGAATGGTTTAACAGAGTATCGATTTCCGAGACAGATAAATACTGGATCATCGAAATAAAAGGAGTTTTAGTAGGTTTAATAAGTTTAAATGATATTGACACTGTTAATAAAAGAGCTAGCTGGGGTTATTATATAGGTGAAGAAAAGTATAGAATATATGGTGGGATTATACCGACTTATTTTTATAATTATATATTTTCAAAATACGGTTTTCATAAAATAACTGCTGCAGTAATGGGCGGAAATGATAATGTAGTTAAGCTAAATTTAATGCATGGATACAGGTTGGTAGGAGTGTATAAAGACCATATTTTTAAAAATGGTTCTTTTTTCGATATGAATCTGTTAGAACTTTTGAAGGATGATTGGTTAAAAGCAGGTAAGTTTAAAAAAAATATATGCGAATTTGAAGAATAAGAATGGGAGAGATAGTAATGCAAGAGTTGTTAGATATAGTAAATGAAATGAGAGAAGAAGCTGGAAAAAACACTATTGAGAAATTGGAACCTTCTATGGATTTGAGAGATGATTTAGAATTGGATTCGCTTATGTTGGCGGAACTAACAGTTCGTTTAGAAGATGAGTTCGATATTGATATTTTTGAGGATGGAATTATTCAAACAATAGGTGATATTTTGATTAAAATAAATGGTAAATAATATGAAACAAACTTTTTTAGTACATAACGATATCATTTACACGTATGAAAATCTACTAGATGATTTAAATAATAAGGAAATCTATTCCACTTATATATATGTCCAAGATAACAATCCATATGAAATCTTTTTATCGATTATTCATAGTTTATTATATGATTATCCTATCGAAATATTAGACGGAGATTTTTCTGAAAAGGAGATTAACGAATTAGGTCTTAATGTTGGGAATGTATTAATGACAAGTAAGATTACAGAAAGTAGTCATTTCTTACATTTTGACGAGGTTATACAACAGATTCAAGCAATAGAAGAATGGCATTTAACTTTATATACATCAGGTACGACTGGTCGTCCTAAAAAAGTAAGTCACACTTTTCATTCGTTCACAAGAAACGTAAAAAAACATAATAAACTTGAAAATGATGTATGGGCCTTTGCATATAATCCTACTCATATGGCGGGATTACAAGTGTTTTTTCAAGCATTACTCAACCAAAATACGTTGATTTATATTTTCGGTGAGTCATTGAAAAATATACCGACTTTAATAAAAAAATATCAAGTGACGAATATTTCAGCGACATCAACATTCTATAGAAATGTTCTTCCTTATCTCCAAGACGATATATATTCTATAATTAAAAGAGTAACATTTGGTGGAGAAAAATTTGATGCCGCATTAGTAATGAAATTGAATAGTATTTTTCCAAATGCAAAAATGACAAACGTGTATGCATCGACAGAAGCTGGAAGTTTATTCGCTGCCAAGGGCGATGAATTTGAGATTAAAGCGGAATATCAACAACTGATCAAGATTTCTGCGGAAAATGAATTATGCATTCATTATTCCTTGCTTGGAGTTTCACTTCATGTACAAGAAAAGAATGAATGGTTTCATACAGGTGATTTAGTCGAAATGGTCGATCAAAATCATTTTAAATTTTTGTCACGCCAATCGGATATGATTAATGTTGGGGGATATAAAGTGAATCCATTTGAAGTGGAGGACTTACTAATTCAATTACCAGGTGTTAACGATATTCTTGTGAAATCTAAAAAGAATAGCGTTACTGGTGAACTACTTGTAGCTGATGTTGTGAAAGATAGTAAAATAGACGGAAAAGAGTTAAAGATAGCTATAAAAAAATATGCAGCTGCTCATCTACAAGAGTGGAAAGTTCCTCGAATTATTAAGTTTGTAGATGAACTTCCTAGTACAAGAACTGGAAAGAAGGTCAGAAAATGAAGTGGATTATTGTGACTGGGGATTCAAGAGGAGTCGGGAGAGAAATTGCTTATCAAATACTAAATGAAACGGATTTCGGCGTAATTGGAATTAGTCGAACAAGCGAAGAGTCGGCAGATGAACTTCTTGTAAAATACCCTGATCGTTTTAGAGCTTTATCTTATGATTTAGCAAATGTAGAAGGTGTAAAACAGTTATATCGGGATAAGATTCGCAAAATAGGTCCTATTTATGGACTTGTTAATAATTCAGCGATGGCATATGACGATATTATTTCTAATTTAAATATTGATGAGCTAGAGATGATGTTCCAAGTAAATGTTTTTTCCGCAATGCATTTATCCAAATATGCAATCAGAGATATGATATTGCATAAAACGCAAGGTTCGATTGTCCATATATCATCCATTAGTGCGCATACAGGATACAAAGGTTTAAGCATGTATGCAGCAACAAAGGGTGCAATGGAAGCATTCTCTAAAAATACTGCTAGAGAATGGGGAAGCAAAGGAATCCGTTCTAATTGTGTAGTGCCGGGATTTATGGAAACATCTATTAGTTCAACATTAACGGGTGAACAAAAAAATCGAATTTATCAAAGAACTTCTTTGAAAAAAGAAACAGATATTGAAAGTGTAGCGAGCACTGTTCTTTTTCTACTTTCGGATAAAGCAAAGTCTATTACTGGAACAGTGGTACACGTAGATAATGGAACAATATAAGATTGGTTGTGATTACTTGAAAATAATTGCTATTATACAGGCTAGAATTGGCTCAACTAGGCTTCCTGAGAAAATTTTAAAGCCCCTTGGACATTTAGATGTGCTGACTTATGTGACATGCCGTTGTAAGCAAATAGTTGGTGTCGAACAGGTAATTGTTGCAACATCTACATTGCCACAAGATGATGTAATTGAAGAATGGTGTGATGAGCATAACGTTACTTGTTTTCGCGGCTCCGAAGACGACGTGTTGTCACGTTATGTAGAGTGTGTGAAACAATATGAGCCTGATTATGTGATGCGAGTAACATCGGATTGCCCATTTGTAGACTATGAAATGGCATCTGAAATAGTTACTTTACTGGGGAATAATCCTAAAGATATTGTGCTATTAGAAGGAAAATTACCACGGGGATTAGCAGTAGAGTTAATTTCTTATGCATCTTTACTAAAAATAGATGAAGCAGGACATGAATCTCGTCATCGTGAGCATGTGACGTATTATGCTTATGAATTTGCAGACCAGTTTAAAGGAATAACATATAAAGTTCCAGATAATCGTCAAGCACCTGAGTTTCGAATTACACTTGATACAGATGATGATTATGCACTAATTCAAGCGGTAGCAGAGCACTTCAACGATCCACTTATTTCAAGTGTTGAAGTAATTAATTTTTTGAGAAGTAATCCACAATTGGCGAAACTGAATGCGCATATTGAACAAAAGCCGGTGAATTAATATGAAAAAAGTAATTATTCGTACAGATGCATCAACAAAAATCGGTAGTGGTCATGTAATGCGTTGTTTGACAATTGCTCATCAACTGACGAAGCATGGTGTAGATGTACGATTTATGATGAAAGAACTTCCGGGAAATTTAATTGACTTTGTGGAAAATCAAGGTTTTAAAAATGTGGCTTTATTGGAGTATGCGGATTTATATATTATTGATCACTATAGTATCGATGAAGTTTGGGAGCAAAAGTTACGTGCTTATACCAAAAATATAATGGTAATAGACGATTTAGCAAATCGTAAGCATGACTGTGATTTACTGCTAGATCAAAATGTCGTGCCACAATTTGAAAAACGCTATAATGGACTTGTTCCTGTTCAGTGTAAGAAAATACTTGGGCCTTGTTATTTGATTATGCGTGATGAGTTTATAAAAGCCCGACAAAATATGCCTACTAGGACAGGAAAAGTTGAGAATTTACTTATATTTATGGGTGGAACCGATCCAACGAATGAAACAATAAAAATTTTAGCGGCACTTCAAAAAACAAAAGTAACCTTTAATAATATACACGTAGTTGCTGGAGACGGTAATATAAATAAGGAACAAATTCAAATGACTTGTGAACAGCGTGGTTTTCACTTCCATTGTCAAATTGATTATATGGCAGAACTCATGTTACAAGTCGATTTTTCAATAGGTGCTGGAGGTAGTACAACTTGGGAACGCTGTTATGTGGGCCTGCCTTCTTCTAGTACAATGGTTGCGGAAAATCAGCGAATTACAACGGAATATGCTGCCACATTAGGTGCCGTAATAAATATTGGTTGGTACGAAGAAGTTACAGTTTTTTCATATGTTGATTTATTAAATAAACTTTCGAAAGAATCTACTAACTTAATGAAGATAAGTGATAGAGGTCTAAAGTTAACGGAGGGCGTTGGACAGCCTAATCCATGGCTACAAGAAATATTGGAGATGATAATATGATACAAATTGGAAACAAAGAAATAGGTCGCCATACAAAGCCTTTCATTATTGCAGAGATGTCAGGAAATCATAATCAATCACTAGAGCGTGCATTGCATTTAGTAGAGCTTGCTGCTGAAGCAGGAGTCGATGCATTGAAATTGCAGACATACACACCGGACACAATAACACTAGAAGTGCACACTGAAGAATTTTTTATATCTTCCGATCAGAATTTGTGGAAAGGGCAGTCTCTTTATAATTTATATAAAGAAGCGTACACGCCGTGGGAATGGCATGAAGCAATTTTTAATCGTGCAAAAGAGCTTGGTTTATTAGCCTTTAGTTCTCCGTTTGATGAGACTGCTGTTGATTTTTTAGAAACATTAGATGTACCAGCATATAAAATTGCATCATTTGAAAATGTGGATATTCCTCTTATCAAAAAAGTAGCGCGAACGGGTAAGCCAATGATTATTTCAACTGGGATGGCAACTGCGGCTGAGCTTGATGAAGCAGTTCGTGCTGCTCTACATGAAGGAAATGACCAAATTATACTATTAAAATGTACAAGTACATACCCTGCTACCCCAGCAAACTCCAATTTGGCTACTATAGCACATATGCGAGAGCTTTTTAATACTGAAATCGGGCTGTCTGATCATACGATGGGTGTTGGTGTACCAGTTGCTGCGGTGACGCTTGGTGCAACAGTTATTGAAAAGCATTTTACTATTTCCCGTGCTGAAGGCGGCGTAGATTCATCTTTCTCGATGGAGCCACATGAGCTAAAAATGCTTGTAGAGGAAACAGAGCGTGCTTGGCAAAGCTTAGGGCATATACAATATGGACCAACTGAAGCTGAAAAACCATCTCTTAAACATCGTCGTTCACTTTACATTGGAGAAGATATGAAGTCTGGCGAAATATTAACTACTGCAAATCTTCGTAACGTGCGACCTGGACTTGGTTTGTCGACCAAGTATTTTGATATAGTTCTTGGAAAAACGATTAAACATGATGTGAAAAAGGGAACTCCTTTGAGTTGGGAGTTATTAATATGAACGAATTAAGCGAAATGGATGAATTGTTTGATAGACTCTTTCCGATATGTCGGAGCATTACTGGTGATGGTGTACGAGAAACCATTGAGATTTTAGGAAAGTATATACCTCTTACAATGCATGGGGTACAGACCGGTACAGAAGTGTTTGACTGGGAAATACCAAAAGAGTGGATTATTCGTGAAGCGTGGATCAAGGATGAGCATGGTAATGAAATTATTAATATGAAAAACTCTAATCTACATATTGTAAATTATAGTGAACCTGTTAATACTGTGCTTTCACTAGATGAAATGAAAACAAATATTCATACGATTCCTACCTTGCCAGAAGCTATCCCTTATGTAATTTCTTATTATAAGGAGAGATGGGGATTTTGCATGTCTCAAAATCAATTGGATAGTTTAGTAGAAGGGAATTATCATGTTTTTATTGATAGTGAAAAGATTGATGGAGAACTTAATTATGCCCATGCTATTTTACCTGGAAAGTCGGAGAAAGAGATTTTAATTAGTACATATATATGTCATCCCTCTATGGCGAATAATGAATTGAGTGGGCCAATTGTAGCTACATTTTTATATAACAGAATAAAGAAATGGAAGAATCGTGAATTTACATATCGCTTTGTTTTTATTCCTGAAACAATTGGAGCTGTTACGTATCTTCATCAACATGGAGAAGAACTGAAAGAAAAGTTATATTCCGGTGCTGTACTAACATGTCTAGGTGGTAAGGACAAGCCGATTAGCTTTAAAAAATCACGAAATCAGAATGCACCATTAAATGAACTAATGGATCATCTAGTGAACAATGACAAAAAAGAATTTCAAATTCGTCCATTTACCCCACTTTATGGATCTGATGAGAGGCAATATTGCTCACCTGGATTTAATTTACCAGTTGGTCAATTTTCTAAAATGATATACGGTGCGTATGCAGGTTATCATAATTCATTAGATACGAAAGAAATGATGACAATTGAAGCATTACTAGATAGTTTAAATGAAATTGAATATATTCTAAAGCTTCAAGAGCTAAATGGTTATTATATCAATAAAAAACCTTTTGGAGAACCAAAGCTTGGAAAATATGATTTATATCCAGATATTAATGCACCAGCTCTAAGAGGACGCTCAAGTAATAAAGTACTCGATAATAGACAGCAGCTAAACCAAATTCTAACTTTACTTAATTACTCGGATGGGGAACACCGATTAACAGATTTAGCGAAAACCTTAGGTTATTCCTTAGAGGATTATGCAATTTCAATTGATGTTTTAGAGAAGCATAGTTTACTAGAAGGACCTTTTTTTAAAAAAGGAGAAATTCTAAAATGAAAATATTATTATTAACAGGTTCTCATCCAAGACATTTATTTTTAGTCAATGAACTAGTGAAAACAGGTTTTGTAATGGCCCATTTGATGGAAAAGAGAGAAGAATTTTTGCCTCAACCACCTGCTGAATTAGAATCTGTAGACCGTGTAAACTTTATCAGCCATTTTAAGGATCGTGACGATGCAGAGTATCGACATTTTGAAGGTAATGACATGGTTTCAGTTGAATTGCCTACACTAGATGTAACAATGCAACAGTTAAACAGCGCAGAAACGATTGAATGGGTAAAAAGTCAACAATTCGATTTGGCCATAAGTTATGGAGTTCATAAATTAAGTGATGAACTACTAGAAGCTTTAGGTGGAAATGCGTGGAATATTCATGGTGGGTTATCCCCTTGGTATAAAGGAAATACCACACTATTTTGGCCGTTTTATATGCTAAGACCAAATTGGGCGGGAATGACTATACATAGATTATCATCCCGACTAGATGCAGGAGAAATTGTACACCATTCGGTTCCACAGCTGGCATATGGTGATGGGTTACATGACGTTGCATGCAAAGCGGTAATACAAGTAGCAAATGATCTTACTAAAATTATAACCACACTAAAGCTGGAAGAAATTAATTATATACCTCAAAAGGGAAATGGAAAGCTATGGATAGGGACCGACTGGATGCCTCAACATTTAAGGTTTGTATATAATACTTATAATAATGATATAGTTGACCAATTTTTAGATGGGAAACTTACTAAAATTGATCCTCCGTTAGTTTCTGCTTTTAGTAAAGGAGAATAATTACATGGACAAAAGAGATAGAATTTTACCATATGGCCAACAATGGATTAATGAAGATGATATACAAGCAGTCGTTGACATATTAAAATCACCTTATTTAACTACAGGTCCCAATATTGCACAGTTTGAAAAATCGGTCGCTGATTATGTAGGGGCAAAGTATGCTGTAGCTTTTGCAAATGGCACTGCAGCGCTTCATGGAGCATGTTTTGCTGCTGGTATTAGTGAAGGTGATGAAGTTATTACAACACCCATAACATTTGCAGCAAGTGCAAATTGTGTACGTTATATGGGGGGGACAGTAGTATTTGCGGACATAGATTCAAAAACTTACAATATTGATCCAACTGAGATTGAGCGAAAAATAACTAAGAAGACGAAAGCAATTATTCCAGTAGATTTTACAGGGCAACCTGCAGAAATGGACATTATTATGGAAATTGCAAATAAGTACAATTTGATTGTTATTGAAGATGGGGCACATTCTTTAGGGGCTGACTACAAAGGACATAAGGTTGGTACCCAAGCTCATATGACGATGTTTAGTTTTCACCCAGTTAAACCAGTCACAACAGCAGAAGGTGGAGTCATCACAACTAATTCTGAAGAGTATTATGAGAAATTAAAACTATTTAGAAGTCATGGCATTAGTACAACACCATATTCTTTGGAACAGGGTGAATGGTATTATGAGATGATAGGATTAGGGTATAACTATCGTATGACAGACCTACAAGCTGCCCTTGGTATATCACAAATGAAAAAGATAGATAGTTTTATCGAACGTAGAAGAGAGATTGCTGCACTATATGAAGAATTATTAAAGGATATACCTGGAGTAATAACCCCATTTCAATTTACAAATACTGATGCCGGTTGGCATTTATATTCCATTCAGTTAGATAATGAGGTATTAACAAAATCTCGTAAAAAAATATTTGAAGAAATAAGAGCTCAAAATATTGGGGTACATGTACATTATATCCCTGTATATTGGCATCCATATTATAAAGACTTAGGATACAAAAAAGGCATTTGTCCCAAAGCAGAGGAATGGTACGAGCAAGCACTAACTCTGCCTATTTTTCCGAAAATGACAAATGAAGATGTAGCGGATGTCGTTAAGGTCCTACAGGCAGTTATTAAGTAAGTTTATTTGAACTGAACAATACATAAATAAAAAGAAACATATTGATAAAAAAAGATATTCTCTTATTCTCTTTGCCTAAGGAAAGTTATACACATTTAAAAACCAGACAATTATTTGTTACTAAATTGTCTGGTTTTTTATGTTCATTTAAGTAAATAGTCTTAATACATCACTAACATTTTCATTCGTTTGTTTTATAAGCATTTCATCGCCTTTTTGACGAATACCTTGCTTAACGAAGTCCATCATTTCAAGTGCCATTTCTGGATCTCGGATTAAAGATTCTGATTTTTGAAGACTAATCTCTATATTCGATACGTTGTCTTTATGATGTGTTAAAGACTCATAATCAGATCCGGTATTTGTTAGATGTTTTGAAATAATTGATTGGGCATTATCCACTTTTGTTATTAAATCTTCAGCTTCTTCTCTTGTGGATAGTTTAGCAATTTCTAGTCCAAGAGAAGCGGTACTAACGTTTACTGTATCGATGCGAAGAGTTTGACCTGTATTGGCACCTACATGTATGTAAAGCGGTCGTACATCACCTAATATATTTTGAGTATTAAACTCCATCTTATCAGCAGTGTCGTCAATTGATTGCAGAAGCTGATCAAGCTCTGCTTGAGCTACCCCACGGTCTTCTTCGGTCATTGTGTCAGTGGACGATTGCACAGCTAGTTCTCGGACGCGCTGTAGTACGCTGCTTACATGTTGAAGCCCAGCATCAGTTGTTTCAAGAACAGAGAGGCCATCTTGCATATTAAGCTGAGCACGAGAAAGCCCTCTAATTTGTCCACGCATCGTTTCTGAAATTGATAGACCTGATGCGTTATCAGCAGCACGTGTTAACTTATCTCCACCTGAAAGTTTTTCTAACGTTTTCGTAATAGAGGTTTGGTTTTTTTGATATCTGTTTGTAGAAAAGGCGATCCCTGCCTGATTTTGTATTTTCATTCAATTCACCTCCATGTGTAATATTTTATTTACAAAGTTATTATCGGCATATTATATGAAAATTTTGCTAGAAACTGAAATTTTCTAATTTAGTGCCGATAATATATATAAGAATGTAGTGAGCATGGGAGGAAAGCCGAGTATGCGTATATCTGCACAGGCACAAACAAAGGATCTTGCAATAGCTTCTCTATCAATACCAAAGGCAGTAGAGAAAACGACGAAAGTCAATGATACAGAAAGTTCTTTAAAACAACTAATGCAAGCTGAACAACAAGCAAATGAAAAAGATTCTATACCAAAAGAAAAAGTAAAAAAAGCGGTAGATGCATTGAATGAGTTTATGACAGTACAAAATCGTAGTTCTAAATTTGTCATGCATGACGGTTTAGACCGCTATTATGTAGAAGTGGTAGATGCGGAAACAGATGAAGTTATTCGGGAAGTACCACCTCGTAAACTATTAGATGCATTCTACACTATGCAGAAATTTTTAGGAATGATTGTAGACGAAAAGATTTAAACCTAGGAGGTAATTGAAATGGCAGGTATAAGAATTGGTGGACTAGCTTCAGGAATGGATATCGACAGTATCGTAGAGAAATTAATGAAGGCGGAACGTATACCATTAGATAAATTAACACAAAAGAAAACAACAACTGAGTGGCAACGTGATTCGTATCGTGCGGTAAATACGAAACTAAAAGCATTTGATGATTATTTAAGTGATAACTTCTTATTATCAAGTAGCTTTAATATGAAGAAGGTTGCTAGCTCTAATGAGGGTGCGGTAACAGCAACTGGTAAATCAGAAGGTAATGTAACTATCAATAAAATTGATCAGTTGGCTTCTGCAGCTTATGGAGTGGGTACAATTGCTGATGCATCTAAACGATCGAAAACTACAACAATGGCTGATTTAGGAGTAGCTGATCAAACAGTAAAATTAAATGTATTGCAAGCAGATGGGACTATGAAAGAAACATCTTTTAACTTCAAAGCGACTGATAAAATATCAGATGTGGTTACAAAAATTAATGGATCAAACGCTGGAGTATCAGCTTTTTATGATGAAAAAACAGGTCAGATGTCATTAAGTGCTAAAGCATCTGGGGAGAATAAAGCGGGCGGTGAAATCGAAGTCACTGATGGAAGTACCTTTTTCCAAACTGCATTTGGTTTTACTAGTAATGCACTAGCCGATAATGGTAAGAATGCAAAGCTAACATTAAACGGAGCTGAAATTGAAAGAAATTCAAATACTTTTACAGAACTCGGAATGACTTTTACACTAAAAGCTACATCTACAACAAACACTACTCTTACTTCTACTACTGATGTAGATGCAATGGTGGATAAAGTAAAAGAATTCGTAGAAAAATATAACGATGTAATAAGTGGTATGAATGGACAATTAAAGGAAAAGAAATATAGAGATTTTCCTCCGTTAACGGATGAACAACGAAAAGATATGTCGGAAGAAGAGCAGAAACTTTGGGATGAAAAAGCAAAAAGTGGTTTATTAAGAAGCGATTCGATTGTAAGTAATGGATTATCAGGTATGCGAAATTCTATCTATGGTCGTGTTGGTAACGAATCTAATATTATAGATACTTTAGCCGAGATAGGAATTACCACATCGAGTGCATACTCTGATGGAGGTAAGTTAGTTATAGATGAAGAGAAGCTACGTAAGGCATTAACTGAAAATCCTGATCAAGTTGTAAAAACAATTACCAATCCAGGAGAAAAAACGGCAGTAGAAGATACACGGGGTATAGTGAAGCGTTTACGTGCATCTATTTCTGATTTTACTAAAAGTATAGAAGCGAAGGCGGGTAAAGCTACTGTAACGGATCAACAATATACATTGGGCAAAAGCTTAATTGATATGAATGAAAGGATTTCAAAATTTCAACGTCGTTTAGAGGATGTTGAGGCGCGTTATTGGAAACAATTTACTGCTATGGAGTCGGCAATTAATAAAGCTAACTCTCAGTCGTCGTATTTATCACAATTTGGAGCAAACTGATTTTAAAAAGAGTTAAATTAAAGGAGTTGTATCATATTGTCTGCACAATCGGTTCACCAAGCATATAAAAATAATAGTGTTAGTACTGCTTCACCAGGGGAATTGACGTTAATGCTTTATAATGGATGCTTAAAGTTTTTAGGAAAAGCAAAAGTTGCAATTACTGAACAAAATATTCAAGAAAAAAACGTTAATTTGCAGAAGGCACAAAAAATTATTCAAGAGCTTATGGTGACCTTAAATATGAATGTTGAAATTTCAAAGTCAATGATGCAAATGTATGAATACATGAATCACCGTTTAATTGAGGCCAATTTAAAGAATGATTTACAAGCTATTGAGGAAGTAGAAAGTTATACATTAGAGTTTAGGGACACTTGGAAACAGGTCATTCAGTTAAATCGTCAAAAACAATTTACTGGAGATCAAGCATAATGGGCGAGGTAGAACAATTTTTAGCCGCATCTGAAGACTTATTCTCCCATTTAGCTACAATTCCGTCTGATGATGAACGAACAGAGTTTATCGATCAGATAAATGTTTTACTAGATGCTCGAGAAGAGGCAATCAAGAGATTAGATGAAACTACTATTTCTACACATGCTTCGTACAATCATTTACTGGAGTTAGATAAAGGTATAAATGAGCGATTGGAAAAAGTGATGAATGTCGTAAAAGGAGACCTTAAAGATCTTCAACAGAAGAAACGACATGAAACCTCATACACAAACCCTTATGCAGCTACACAAACTTTAGATGGTATGTATTTCGATAATAAAAAATAACAATACACCGACTTTCGAATCAATGAAAGTCGGTGTTTTATTATGCTTGTACTAATTATTTCATTACCTAATTCCATAGTATTTGTGCATTGCATCAATTTTTAATTTCAAACTTATATTCCTTCAACAACCCCTCCAACTTCAACGCCAGCCCAATACTCCCATCGACTTTCAACTTCCCAAACATAAATGCAGTAGTGCTATTCAAATCACCCACTAGTAGTTTCATAAAGTCTTTCGAGCTCAATGTTAACTTGCAATCTGCTTTTGTTGAAGTATCATCTGTTACCTCTGCAGTTCCACTTGCTAAGATTAGCTGTTTCACACTTGGATTATCTCCTGTTAAGTTGAATTCATAACGTACACTTTCGTTTTGAATTGGTGTTGGGTTCTCATTCATAGTAGTTTCAATTAATTGCCATGTTTCATTCATTTGTACTCATCCTCCTAATTTGTGAGTGAATATTCATTCATGTATTTATTTTCTCATATTTCCCTCTTATTGACGAGCTAATATTTCCTGGGAAATTGGTCGATTTCATAATTACTAATTTCAATATAAAAAAAGAATACTAATGTGATATTATATTCAATTATCCATCCGCTTATTTTATGTGTACTTCGCTGATTGGAGCGTAAGGTGGCGACTCCAGCGGGAACAGCGCGAGCTGAAAGCCCCGCAGGAAAGACATTGGCCGAACTTTGTTTGACCAATGTCTTTGCGACGAGTAACCGCAGGAGCATATGTTTTCGTAGTGACGAGGAGATTGAAGCCGTGCCCGCGGAAAGCGTCCGCCTGGAGTGGAAATCAACTTTGTTTAGATTTCACTACTAATTACTTCATTATGAAATTGACTTAATTTAATAAAAATTATAATGTGATTATTTAATAGAAATGGTATGATGAAGTTAATAGTTAAATAGAAGGAGGGTCTTTATGTTCAAGAAAGTGCTTATAGTAACGGTTTTATTAGTGACATTTGCATCATCTGCTAGTGCCAATACCTTATATGAAGTTAAAAAAGGGGACACATTAACAAAAATAGCTAAGATAAATAAAGTAGCGGTTAATGACCTTCGAACGTGGAATAAACTAAAGAAAGATAGTATTTACGTTAAACAGAAATTGATCGTGAAAAAAACAACAGTTGCTACTAAAACAACAACAAATGTAGTCTCTAATAACCCAAAAACAATAGAGACTACAAAGCCTAAACAGGAAACGGTAGTTCCGCCTGTTCAGGTGAAAGATGAACAACTAATTATTGCTCCGTATGCTGTGCAAGCAATGAAATTATCAACTGAAGGACAAGCTATATACTCTTTTATAGTAGATTTTGCAAAACATTTAGAGGGCATTCCATATTTATACGCTGGTAATACGATGGCTGGATTTGACTGTAGTGGTTTTATTTATTTTATTCATTCGCAGGCAGGGTTGGATATTACAAGACAAAGTAGCGATAGTTATTTTACACAAACTGCTAATGTGGCGGTCCCGGTTATAGGGGATTTGGTGTTTTTCGAAAATACATATAAACAAGGAATCTCTCATATGGGAGTTTACTTAGGAGAAAATAAATTTATCCATGCGGGGTCAAAAGGTGTAGAAGTGGCGAGTTTAGAATCCTCATATTGGAAAGAACATTTTGTTTCATTCAATCGATTCAATTCGTTAACTGTCAGATAAGTAGCAAGGGGGAATATGCATGAAATGGACTATTGCTAGGAAAATGTGGCTTGGTTTTGTTGCTATTTTAGTATTATTAATCACTGTGTCGGTTTTATCGATTATGACGATAATCGACAGTAGTGAAAAGTATCAATTTTTATTGGATGATCGAGCGGTTAAGGTAAATCTTGTGAAAGAAATTGAGATTTCGCAAAAAGACACTGCTAGTGCAGTATTGGATTATTTAGTATCTAATACTGATGCAGCAAGACAAAACGTCGATGTACATCAGCAAAGAACTACTGAATTGACTGCTGAGTTGCGAAACAATTTGTTTTCCCCTGAGGCGTTAGAAATGATGACAGAGTTTGATAAGAAAAATGATATGTTTGCCGCTATTAATGTAGATGTAATAACAGCACAAACAAATAAAGATACATCAACAGTTAATAAACTAACTGGAACATCGAAAACGCTGAATACAGATGCGCTATCCATTTTGGGCGAAATTGAGCAGTTTTTACAGGCTGATATGGATAAAACAAGAGAAGAGCTTTCAGGTTATGAGGTTTCAGCTAAAATATTTATGAGCTGTTTAGCTATATTGGGAGTTATACTAGGGGTTCTTTTAGCGTATTTTATCAGCAGAAGTATTTCAAAACCAGTGAAACGTGTTACCGCAGGTCTTACAGAAATTGCAACTGGTAACTTAACCGTAGAACCTATAGTGATTAAAAATAAAGATGAAGTAGGCGAAATGGCGACAGCCTTCAATATGATGTCTAAAGACCTGCGTCAAATAGTTTCTGGAGTTCGGGATTCTTCTATGCAGCTTGCTGCTAATGCAGAGGAACTTTCGGCGAGCTCAGAAGAAAGTTTGGCATCCTCACAAATGGTAGCGAAATCTGCCGAAGCTCAAATGGTTTCGAGTGATGAACAAGTGCAGCATATGGATACTTCGGTCCAGTCGTTGACAGAGCTATCCCAAGGCATCGGTCAAATTAGTGTTAGTAACGAAGAAATGTTACATGCTGCAAATGATGTACAAAATCTAGTCCAAAAAGGTTCTAATGTTGTATCGGAAGTTGCTAAACAAATGGATACAATCCACTCTACTTTTAATGATACGACGACTATTATGCAAAATATGGAGAAGCATTCCAATGATATACAAACCGTCACTTCTTTAATAACGGATATATCAGAACAGACCAATCTCCTTGCCTTAAACGCAGCTATTGAAGCAGCTAGGGCTGGTGAATATGGCAAAGGCTTTGCTGTTGTAGCGGATGAGGTACGTAAACTTGCAGAGCAGTCTAAAAACTCTGCGACGGAAATAGCTTCAATGGTTCAACTGATTCAAAGTGCTTCTGGTGATGCTGTACGTGCTATTATTGATGGCGGCAAGAAAGTGGAAGCCGGCATCGCTAAAACAACGGAATCTTTAACGGTATTCCAAAATATTGAAGAAGCAGTAGGAGAGGTTGGTTACAAAGTGGGATCTGTTTCTGCAGCTATTGAACAAATTCAGGCAATGGCAGAGTCAGTTTCTCAGGGGGCTATAGAAGTACAGAAACTCGCAAAACTTGCAGCAGATGGTGCTAATGATACGAGTGCCGCAACGGAGCAACAAATTGCTGCAAATGAAGAAATTTCGTCCAATGCGCAGGCACTTGCAGATCTTGCAGAAGCGTTACAAAATAATGTTAGTCACTTTAAAATATAGCTTAAGTTTTTATATCCTATGTCGTTTAATACGGCATAGGATATTTTGCTGAAATGATTCAAAATGTATATGTCCAAATACCCTTAATTTATGTATAATAGTATAGTTACTTGGATTTATATAATGTAGTTGTATAGGAAAAAGGGGATATATATGAAGTTAACGATTTCAAGGAAAATGTGGTTTGGTTTTTGTGCGGTTTTAGTATTATTAGTAATAACTAGTATTCTTACTCAAAGTGGAACAACAAAATTAACAGATAGATATAAGGATTTACTCGATGATGATATAACTAAAATTAATCTAGTAGAGGAAATTATAGTTATACAAAAAGACATGTCAACAGCCGTTTTAGAGTTTGTTATGTTAGGTAAGAGAGATGCTGTAGATAAGTTTGATGCTGAGATAGAAAAAGGTATGACTGCAGCTAGAACTTTAATTGAAAAAGCTACTGATGCAGAATCGGTTAAGTTGATGAAAGATCTTCAAACAGAAACAGAAAAGTTATTTGAAAACAATAATAAAATTATTGAGCTAAAATCTGCAAATAAACCATTTGAAGAGTATACAGCAAAATCTTCTGAACTAAATGCAGGTGTACTTGTTATTTTAGCTGAAATAAAAAAAATTCAAGAAGACAGTATGGCAGATACAAGAACAGAGTTAGAGGATTATGAAGATAAAACAGCGATAGCACTTAATATTATAACTGTATTAGCAATTGTTGTTGGTATTTTAATATCATACTTTATAGGTAGATCCATTTCTAAACCAATTCAAAAGGTTACAGCTGGTCTTGAGGAAATTGCAAAGGGTAACTTAGCGATTGAGCCAATCATTATTAAAAACAGAGATGAAGTCGGTGTAATGGCGACTACCTTTAACAAAATGTCGAAAGATTTACAACAAATCGTATCAAGTGTCCGCGATTCTTCTATGCAATTAGCGGCGAATGCAGAAGAACTTTCTGCAAGCTCTGAAGAGAGTCTTGCGTCCTCTCAAATGGTAGCGAAATCTGCTGAAGAGCAAATGGTTGCAAGTGAACAACAGGTAAATCATATGGAGTCATCCATGAGTTCAATGGGAGCACTCCAACAAGGCGTATCAGAAATCGCATATAGTAATGATGAAATGCTACAAGCAACAGATGGCGTGAAAATACTAGTAACAAAAGGTTCCTCTGTTGTTTCTGAAGTAGCTGATCAAATGGAAACAATTCATACTACGTTCACTGAAACAACTGAAATTATGAAAAACATGGCTAAACACTCGGACGAAATACAAAACATTACATCACTGATTACGGATATTTCGGAACAAACGAACCTTCTTGCATTAAATGCTGCAATTGAAGCAGCACGTGCTGGAGAATACGGTAAAGGATTTGCTGTTGTAGCAGAAGAAGTTCGTAAACTTGCAGAGCAATCGAAAAAATCTGCGTCTGAAATTGAGTCGATGGTTCAGTTGATTCACTCTGCCTCTGGATCTGCTGTTAAAGCAATAACAACTGGTGGAGATAAGGTAGAGCAAGGTCTTGCAAAAACTACAGAATCTCTAAATGTATTCAATGAAATTGAAACTAGTGTAGGGGATGTTGTTCAAAAAGTAGAACTAGTGTCGACTGCAATTGGACAAATTCAGGAAATGGCTAATTCTGTTACAGAGAGTGCCGGGAAAGTACAAACACTTGCTACACAGGCTGCGGATGGGGCTAGTGATACAAGTGCGGCGACTGAACAACAATTAGCTGCAAACGAAGAAATATCTTCCAATGCACAATCTCTAGCAGATTTAGCAGAGAAACTACAAAATGAAGTAAGTCATTTTAAACTATAATTTTCAATGACTCTAAATCGTCAGTTGGATTTAGAGTCTTTTATCGCTAATAAAAAATATAAATTGTTATTAGAAGAAAAGGGGATAATATGAAGCTAACAATTTCTAAGAAATTATGGGGTGGATTTTCAGCAGTATTGGTTTTATTAATAATAGCGAGTGTCATGTCTATGTGGACAACAAATGATGTGTCGACTAGATATGATTCACTAATCGATGAAGAAATGGAACGTGTGTCTCTAGTCGAGAAAGTGGAAGTAATTCAAAAGGAAATGTCCACATCAGTGTTAGAGTATCTAATGTTCAGTAAGCTTTCGTCTGTAGAGAAACTAGAAGCCGATTATAAACAAGTTATGGAGATTATAACTTCTTTATCTAAAGATCTTAATAATAAAGCTGCAATAGAAATAGTAGAAAAGTTACAGGATCAATCCAAACAGTTATATGAAGCAAATACTGAAATGATTGAGCTGAAAAAGGTCAACGGTATGTATCAAAAGGCAGCATCTCAATCTACTCAGCTTAACCTAGAAATTAGTGAAGCATTAGTTGAATTAAAAACAATTGAGGAAAAAAGTGCGAGTCAAACAAGAGAAGAATTGGATACATATGTGACAATGTCAAATATTATTACATTATTACTTACTATTCTTAGTGTTGTAATTGGAATCCTTGTATCTCACTTCATCAGTAGAAGTATAGCTAGACCTATTAAGAAAGTAACAAACGGTCTCGCGGAAATAGCAGAAGGTAATTTAACGATTGAGCCTATTGTTATTAAGAATAGAGATGAAGTAGGCGAGATGGCATCAAAGTTCAATAAAATGTCGAATGATCTACAACGAATTGTATCTGGTGTCCGCGATTCGTCGATGCAGCTAGCAGCAAATGCGGAAGAACTATCAGCGAGCTCTGAAGAAAGTCTAGCTTCCTCCCAAATGGTTGCAAAATCTGCCGAAGCGCAAATGGTCGCAAGTGAAGAACAAGTTGGGCAAATGAATGCCTCTATGCACTCCATGACAGACTTACAAGAAGGGGTTTCCCAAATTGCTTCTAGTAATGGTGACATGTTAAAAGCAACCGATGGTGTACGATCACTAGTAACACAAGGATCTTCTGTAGTTACAAATGTTGCTAGCCAAATGAATACCATTCATGAGACTTTCAATGAAACTACAGAAATCATGAAAAACATGGCGAAACATTCCAACGAGATTCAAAATATTACATCGCTTATAACAGACATTTCTGATCAAACGAATCTACTTGCATTAAATGCAGCAATTGAAGCAGCTCGTGCTGGAGAATACGGAAAAGGCTTTGCAGTAGTTGCAGAAGAAGTACGTAAATTAGCAGAGCAATCCAAAAACTCTGCTTCTGAAATAGCATCAATGGTACAGCTAATCCAATCAGCTTCTGGCTCCGCAGTAAAAGCAATTACTACTGGGGGAGAAAAAGTTGAAGAAGGCATAACGAAAACAACAGAATCATTAAATGTCTTCCAACAAATTGAAGCAAGTGTAGATGATGTAGTCCAAAAAGTAGAATCCGTTACAATGGCAATAAGTCACATTTCAGAAATAGCAAGTTCCGTAACAGACAGTGTCCAACAAGTTCAAACACTAGCAACACACGCTGCGGACGGAGCAAGCGACACAAGCGCTGCAACCGAACAACAACTAGCAGCAAACGAAGAAATTTCTTCAAGTGCACAATCTTTAGCAGATTTAGCAGAAAAACTACAAAATGAAGTAAGTCATTTTAGAATATAAAACAAGAAACGACACCTATTTGTACTAGCAATAGGTGTCGTTTTTTGCATAAAGGAAGGGGAATGTTGCGAGAAGGGCTTTATATGTTGAGTAAATGGCATAAATCGTTGTGCCAAAATGAAAACATTGCGCAAAAATATCCCTGCAAATTTACACAAAAGATAATCACAAATTGTTAGGGAACACCATATCGAATATATATTAAAACTAGGGAGCACCCCTATTTATGTCTAAATTATCTTTTAATATTCTTGAACTCGTCACAAAAGATTCGATGAAAATAAAGTATACTTGCAGTAGGGAGTTGTTTAGAAATGTATACATTTATTATATTCATACATGTGATTAGTGCAGTTTTATCAATTGGACCATTTTTTGTTCTATTTCCTTTATTAAATAGGATGAAAGGTAAAAATAAAGAAATGTTAGATACATCATTAGAGGTGTTTCAAGCGGCGATTCGTCTAGTGAAACACGCTGGTCATGTGCTTGTTGGTTCAGGCATTCTCCTTGTTTGGCGGGGAAATTGGCCGTGGACGACATCATGGGTGATTATGACAATTCTAGTTATGGCAAGTTCCATATTATTTCTGGCTAAAGCATTTAAGCCTAATATTCGTGAATTCCAAGCAGGAACGATTGATCTTGATACACTCATAAAAAAATTAAACTCTAACGTGTGGAAATATATTTTATTATTACTAATCATGCTATGGTTCATGGTTGCAAAACCTAATTTATGGTAACGGAAAAACCTTTCTCTTTGTTGAGAAAGGTTTAGCTTGACGACAAAAGTATTTTTATAAACTGCTATGAGTAATAATAAATATCTTTAAAGAAGTTGCTTTATCTAAATAAAAGTATATATAGTGGAAACCTTTAAGGAGTTGTTTATAAGGCAAGGACGACCACGAAGACTCCTGTGGGAACAGCTTGAGCAGAAGACCCCGCAGGAAGGACATTGGTCGAACTTTGTTTGACCAATGTCTTTGCGACGAGTAACCGCAGGAGCATATGTTTTCGCAGTGACGAGGAGGCTGAAGCCAAGCCCACGGAAAGCGAAGTGGTGGCCCTTGCCGATTTTAGTATACAACTCTATGCACCAAAAATTGAGTTTCTCTACAGTCTGAACCTTTCTCTTTGTTGAGAAAGGTTTTTTTATTAACTTGAGATTCGCAGAGCCGAACTTGCGATTTGCCCCGTTTGATTTGCGATTTACCCAATACAACTTGCGATTCTCCGTCCGCAGTCCCTAAACCCTCTCGCAAATTGCGATTCCCAAAGCTGATCTTGCGGTTTGCCCCAATTGATTTGCGATTTACTGCATACAACTTGCGATTCTCCGTCCGCAGTCCCTAAACCCTCTCGCAATTTGCGATTCTCAAAGCCAAACTTGTGATTTGCCCCAATTGATTTGCGATTTACTCCATACAACTTGCGATTCTCCGTCCGCAGTCCGTAAATCCTCTCGCAACTTGCGATTCACAAAGCCGAACTTGCGATTTACCCTGTTTAATTTGCGATTTACCCCATACAACTTGCGATTCACTTTCCGCAGTCCTAAATCCTCTCGCAATTTGCGATTCACAAAGCCGAACTTGCGGTTTGCCCCAATTGATTTGCGATTTACTCCATACAACTTGCGATTCTCCGTCCGCATTCCCTAAATCCTCTCGCAATTTGCGATTCGCAAAGCCGAACTTGCGGTTTGCCCTGTTTGATTTGCGTTTTACCCGATACAACTTGCGATTCTCCGTCCGCAGTCCCTAAACCCTCTCGCAATTTGCGATTCTCAGAGCCGAACTTGCGATTTGCCACGTCTGTTTTGCGATTTACTCCATACAACTTGCGATTCTCCAACCGCTGCCCGTAAATCCTCTCGCAATTTGCGATTCACAAAGCCAAACTTGCGATTTGCCCGTTTGATTTGCGATTTACCTCATTCAACTTGCGATTCGCCATCTACAGATATAATATCAATTCCCAAAATAAAATTCATCTGTCCACGCTCATCGACAACAACAAAATCTTCCATACTCCCGTCATTTTAAAAAAAAGTTCACAATTATTTTTCATTCTTGCGAAATGCGATATATCGCAGATGTAAGCGATTACAAACAAAAAGAATATTCAAAAATAACTGACAATTATAAAAAAGGGTGTTGACGCGGCATTTCAAAGGCGATATGATATCAACAATATATTAAATATTGTGAGAAAATTCACAATGAATTAATATTCAGAGCTGCAAAGCTAAACGCTACATAAGCGGAAAGTATAGGAGCGATTGAATTGAGAAGTGACATGATAAAAAAAGGCGTCGATCGCGCCCCACATAGAAGCTTACTTTACGCTACTGGGGTCAAGACGAAAGATTTAGATAAACCGTTTATCGGTGTTTGTAACTCCTATATTGATATTATTCCAGGACATATGCATTTAAACAAATTTGCAGAGGTCGTGAAAGAAGCAATTCGGGAAGCTGGAGGAATTCCATTTGAGTTCAACACGATTGGTGTAGACGATGGGATTGCAATGGGTCACATAGGGATGAGATATTCACTTCCGAGCCGTGAGCTTATTGCAGATTCTGCTGAAACAGTGATTAATGCGCACTGGTTCGACGGAGTGTTCTACATTCCAAATTGTGACAAAATTACGCCGGGAATGCTTATGGCAGCGGTAAGAACGAATGTCCCATCTGTATTTGTTTCAGGTGGTCCGATGGAAGCTGGTACTTCAGCTGATGGGAAACAACTTTCACTCACATCTGTGTTTGAAGGGGTAGGGTCTTATAAATCTGGTGGCATGACAGCGGAACAACTACTTGATATTGAACAAAATGCATGTCCAACATGTGGTTCATGTTCAGGGATGTTCACAGCTAACTCCATGAACTCTTTAATGGAAATGTTAGGAATGACACCACCGGGTAATGGAACAATTATTGCAACATCGGATGAACGTCATCGCCTCATAAAAGAGGCGGCACATCATCTTGTACGTATGGTTAAAGAAGATGTAAAACCAAGAGATTTGATAACAAAAGAAACAATCGATGATGCATTTGCACTCGATATGGCAATGGGAGGTTCAACAAACACTGTCCTCCACACATTAGCAATTGCACACGAAGCTGAAATCGAATACGACGTGAGAGAGATCAATGAAGTTGCTAAGCGTATTCCTTATTTATCGAAAATTATGCCTGCATCTGATTACTCCATGCATGATGTTCATCTTGCAGGAGGGGTTAGTGCCATTATAAAAGAGCTTTGCGAAATTCCTGGAGCGGTTCATCCAGATCGGCTAACGATTACTGGTAAGTCACTCTATGAAAATGTGAAAGAAGCAGAAATTACGAATGATCAAGTCATACGCCGAAAAGAAAATCCATATAGTCCTGTAGGTGGCTTATCCGTATTATTCGGAAATATCGCTCCTGAAGGCGGAGTTATTAAAGTAGGTGCAGTGGACCCTTCTATTAAAGAGTTTACTGGTAAAGCAATTGTATTTGATTCACAGGAAGCTGCACAAGAAGCTATTGATGACGGTATCGTTCAGGCAGGTCATGTAGTGGTTATCCGCTATGAAGGTCCAAAAGGTGGACCAGGGATGCCAGAAATGCTTGCTCCGACCTCCGCCATTCAAGGACGTGGATTAGGAACTCAGGTAGCACTTATAACAGACGGTCGTTTTTCCGGAGCATCTCGAGGAATTTCCATTGGACATATTTCTCCTGAAGCTGCAGATGGGGGTCCGATTGCTTTAGTGCAAAATGATGATGTGATCGCTATTGATTTAACAAATAGAACAATAGATTTGAAAGTTAGCGATGTGGAATTAGCTACCAGACAAGCAAACTTACAACCATTTGAACCAAAGATTAAAAAAGGTTATTTAGCAAGATATTCAAAATTAGTAACATCAGCAAGCACTGGTGGAGTAATGAAAATCTAATTTAGTTAAGCAAATAATTGGTTTGATGAATTAATTTAGTTCTGCATTAAAGAATTTTTATCGAACTTATTCGAGAACGCAAATAAGCTAAGGCGAATTTGATTAAATCTAATATTTAAATCATTGATGAGGCAAAAGTTAAAGGAATCTTGTATTTACAGAGAGTCGGTGTGGTGGGAACCGACAGTACAACCTTTAGCGACATCCCCTCGGAGTGAAGTGTTGAATGGGAAACCTAATAGATACTTCCGGGTGTAGTTTAGCTACTCTCGTTATAAATGGATGGTGGGCGTTTGTCTGCTATCTGCGAGGTAGCGGTTGCGCTACGAACTAGGGTGGTACCATGAAAAGAATTTCATCCCTATACAAAAAACGAAGGTTTATTTGTGTGGGGTGAAATTCTTTTCTTTTTTATAAATTAGACTTCAGCAATTTAAAGCGCAAAGTCGAAAAGCTTTTCTAAGTAAACTGGACGATTTGATAAAAAGGAGGAATTAATGATGAAGTTGACCGTTGAGGAAGCTGAGCAAGTTTATGATGAGCCGATAACCACAAAGGCTCCTAGACAATTGAATGGTGCGGATATTTTTATTGAAACGTTAAAGAAACATCAGGTAGAAGTAATATTCGGTTATCCAGGTGGAGCGGTTTTACCTATTTATGATGCATTGTACAAAAATCCGATTAAGCACATTCTTGCCAGACATGAACAGGGAGCTATTCATGCAGCAGAAGGGTATGCAAGAGTTTCAGGAAAAGTTGGAGTAGTGATTGCCACTTCTGGACCTGGTGCAACGAATTTAGTAACTGGTATTGCCGATGCGATGATGGATTCAATTCCACTGGTTGTGTTTACAGGGCAGGTTGCTACAACCGTGATTGGTACAGATGCTTTCCAAGAGGCAGATATTATCGGTATAACACAGCCTATTACCAAACATAATTACCAAGTTAAAGATGTAGCAGATTTTCCAAGAATCATTAACGAAGCTTTTCATATTGCTTCTACAGGTCGTCCAGGACCAGTTGTCGTAGATATACCTAAGAATATGGCTACGAGTTTGTTCGTAACGCCGGAGGAAAACTCACAGGAAGTGAATCTTCCAGGATACCAGCCAACGACAAAACCAAATTTTTTACAAATTCAAAAAGCAGCGCAAGCTATTTCTACTGCAAAGCAGCCGTTAATTCTTGCGGGTGCAGGCGTATTATTCGCAAAAGCAACCGATGAACTAGCTGTATTTGCAGAAAAATATCAAATACCGATAACGAACACGCTTTTAGGGTTAGGTGGTATCGAAGGAAATCATTCACTTTTCCTAGGAATGGCGGGAATGCATGGAACGTATACAGCGAATATGGCAATCCAAACCTGTGATTTACTCATAAATGTTGGTGCAAGATTCGATGACCGTCTAACAGGAAATTTAAACTACTTTGCACCAAACGCAAAAGTAGTTCATATAGACATAGATCCAGCGGAAATCGGTAAAAATGTTCCTACAGAAATTCCAATCGTAGCGGATGCAAAAGAAGCTTTAGAAGCATTACTTGCGCAAGGTTCACCGAACGGGAACACAGCGGCATGGCTAGAAAGCTTGAATATTTCCAAAGAGCAATACCCATTTCATTATCAAGCGAGTGAGGAACGTGGATTACTTCCACAGCAAGTTTTAGAGCTAGTCCATGAGTATACAAACGGAGATGCTGTTGTCACAACAGACGTTGGGCAACATCAAATGTGGACAGCGCAGTACTATAAATTCACTCAGCCGCATAACTGGGTAACATCTGGTGGACTTGGAACAATGGGTTTTGGTTTCCCAGCAGCAATTGGAGCACAGCTAGCTAAACCGAACGCGAAAGTAGTTTCAATCGTTGGTGATGCAGGTTTTCAAATGACGTTACAGGAGCTATCACTTTTACAGGAGCTAAGAATTCCAGTAAAAGTTATTATTTTAAACAACCAAGCTCTTGGAATGGTTCGCCAATGGCAAGAGACATTCCATGGGGAAAGATTTTCGCAATCACTTATTCCGGTTCAACCAGATTTCGTGAAGTTAGCGGAGGCCTATGATATTAAAGGTTATAAAATTGAAAAGTTTGAAGATGCGAAGGTGCTATTAAAAGAAGCGCTAGAATCCGATGAGCCAGTATTAATTGATTGTCGAGTAGTACAAAAAGAAAGTGTCTATCCAATGGTTGCTCCAGGTAAAGGGTTACATGAAATGATTGGAGTGAAGCCAGAATGAAACGAATCATAACAGTAACCGTGATCAATCAAAGCGGAGTTCTCAATCGTGTTACAGGTCTACTCATGAAGCGGCAGTTCAACATAGAAAGCATCACTGTTGGGCATACAGAAAATCCTGAAATATCCAAAATGACATTTGTCGTAAATGTGGAGGACGAACAAAAGCTTGAACAACTATTAAAACAGCTGCAAAAACAAGTAGATGTGCTAAAAGTGAATGATATTACAGAAAAACAAATTGTTGTAAGAGAGTTGGCACTCTTGAAAGTCGTATCGCCACCAGCTGTAAGAGCAGAGATTAATAGTATCATTGAACCTTTCCGAGCTTCTATTATTGATACTGGAAAAAATGTTGTCACATTCCAAGTCACAGGTAGCCCTGAGAAAATTGATGCATTTATTGATTTGTTAAAGCCTTATGGCATAAAAGAGCTGACAAGAACAGGCGTAACTGCTTTTGTTCGAGAGACACAAAAAGTAAATGCACCACAGTTATCTATTTTAAAATAATGACTTTGGAATATTTTAGTTTTGGTATTTAGAAACTTTATAGGCGGAGACTCCAGTGAGAGGGCTCACAGACCGCGTAAATCAGCAGATGTGATTAATGAGTCAAAATAATATAAAAAACCCAAATTCGAGGAGGAAATAACAATGGCTAAAATGTATTATAACGGAGATATCAACGAAGGACTTTTACAGGACAAAAAAATCGCAATCATTGGGTACGGATCACAAGGTCATGCACACGCACAAAACTTAAAGGATTCAGGATTTGATGTAGTTGTAGGTATTCGTGAAGGTAAATCATTCGATCAAGCAAAAGAGGATGGTTTAGAAGTATATTCCGTAAAAGAAGCGGCTGAAAAAGCGGATGTTATCATGATTTTATTACCAGATGAAAGACAAAAAGCTGTCTATGAAGCTGAAATTCAACCTTCATTAAAAGCTGGCAAAACACTAGTATTCGCCCATGGCTTCAACGTACATTTCGGTCAAATCGTTCCTCCATCAGATGTGGATGTATTCTTAGTAGCACCAAAAGGTCCTGGTCATCTAGTACGTAGAACATTCGAAGCAGGAGCAGGAGTACCTGGATTATTCGCAGTTTATCAAGATGCAACTGGAGTGGCAAAAGACCTAGCACTTGCCTATGCTAAAGGCATCGGAGCTGCTCGTGCAGGCGTTTTAGAAACAACATTCAAAGAAGAAACAGAGACAGATCTATTTGGAGAGCAAGCAGTACTTTGTGGTAGTACAACAGCTATCGTAAAAGCTGGTTTCGAAACATTGGTAGAAGCAGGTTACCAACCAGAGCTTGCTTACTTTGAAACATTACACGAACTAAAACTTATCGTTGACCTAATGTATGAAGGAGGAATGGCTACAATGCGTTCTTCTATTTCAGACACTGCGGAGTGGGGAGATTTCGTCTCAGGTCCACGCATCATCGACTCATCCGTAAAAGATCGTATGAAGGACGTCCTAACAGACATTCAAGACGGTACTTTTGCAAGAGAATGGATTAAAGAAAACGAAACAGATCGTCCAAAATATAATGCTATTAAACAAGCAGAATCTGAGCACCAAATCGAAGTGGTTGGAGCAAAACTTCGCGAAATGATGCCTTTCATCAATGAAGGAAAAAAAGTCAAGAAAGAAGTGGTGACCAGTGCGCAAAATTGAATTCTTTGACACAACTCTACGTGATGGCGAACAATCAGCTGGTATTAATCTAAATACAAAAGAAAAGTTAGAAATTGCTCGTCAGCTTGAAAAGTACGGTGTTTCCATTATTGAAGCAGGGTTTCCTGCTTCATCACCTGGAGACTTCGAAGCAGTTAAACTAATTGCGGATACAGTGAAAAATTCAGTTGTTACTGGTTTGGCACGTTCGATTAAGAGTGATATCGAGACATCCTGGGAAGCGCTAAAAGGTGGCGTGCAACCACATCTGCATACATTTATCGCAACTTCCCCAATCCATATGCAATATAAGCTAAATAAAACACCTGAGCAAGTAATTGAGATTGCTGTTGAATCTGTGAAGCTAGCGAAAAAATATTTTCCACTTGTACAATGGTCGGCAGAGGATGCAACCCGCTCAGACAAGGATTTCCTTGTACGGATTATGAATGAAGTGATTAAAGCAGGCGCAACAACGATTAATATTCCAGATACAGTAGGCTTTGCAACTCCTATTGAATACGGTGCTTTATTCAAATACTTAAGTGAAAACGTAACAGGTATCGAAAAAGTGAAATTATCCGCTCATTGTCATGATGATTTAGGAATGGCTGTTGCCAATACTTTAGCAGCTATTGAAAATGGGGCGACTCAAGTAGAAGGTACTATTAACGGTATCGGTGAACGTGCGGGTAATGCGGCACTGGAGGAAGTAGCTGTTGCATTACATATCCGCAATAATTATTACCAAGCCGATTCCGGGATTTTATTGAAAGAAACGAAACGTACTAGTCAGCTAGTTAGCCAGCTGACAGGTGTTGTTATTCAACCAAATAAAGCGGTTGTCGGAAAAAATGCATTTGCCCATGAATCTGGTATTCACCAAGATGGCATGCTTAAAAATCCGGAAACGTATGAAATTATTACACCAGATTTGATTGGGGATGTGGCAACTGAGCTTGTGCTTGGAAAACACTCAGGACGTCACGCATTCTTTAGCAGAGCAGTGGAAATGGGCTTCCAATTAAGTGAAGAGAAGCTAAATGCAGCATTTGTAGCATTTAAGAAATTAGCTGATCGTAAAAAAGAAATAAGTGAGGAAGATTTATTTGTTTTATTGACAGACCAGCAGGTGAAAAGTGGAGAAGTGGAAGTGTATGAATTAGAGGAACTCATCATTCAATATGAGAACAATGTTCCAACCTCTACGATTACAGTAAAAGTTCCGTCTGGTGAAAGTGTAATGGAAACTTGTGCAGGATCAGGTGCGGTGGAAGCTATTTTCAATACACTTGAAAAACTTGTCAAAGGCGAGGTTCGTATTTTAGACTATCGTGTATCTTCTGTCTCCAAAGGGCGGGATGCACTTGGAGAGGCAGTTGTTAATTTAACATATAACGGCTTAACGACAACTGGTCGAAATGCTTCTCAGGATGTATTGAAAGCATCTGCTAGAGCATACATCAATGCTATTAATCGTCAATTAGTAAACGTTCAAATAAAAGAGCAAGCCGCGGTAGGACAATAGTTGATACCCGCTCCAGGCGGACGCTTTCCGCGGGCACGGCTTCAATCTCCTCGTCACTGCGTTCCTGCGGTGCTTTCAGCTCGCGCTGTTCCCGCTGGAGTCGCCGCCTTGCGCTACAATCAACGAAATCCTTAAGCTAATTGGATAAGATCACATAGATATTCGTGTTTTCATATGAATTTGACTTAAATCTAAAAATGGGAGTGAATGGGATGGAAAAAACGATAACGGTATTACCGGGAGATGGAATCGGTCCAGAAGTGACAGAAGCAGCAGTAAAGGTGCTTCATGCAATTGCAAAACGTTTTAACCATACGTTTAACTTGCAATACGGATTGATCGGTGGGGCAGCAATTGATGCTTGTGAAAATCCCCTACCACAAGAAACGATAAACGTATGCAGTAAAAGTGATGCCATCCTTTTAGGCGCAGTAGGTGGGCCAAAGTGGGATCAAAATCCATCTCATTTACGCCCGGAAAAAGGACTGCTAGCTATTCGGAAGCATTTTGGATTGTATGCGAATATTCGTCCTGTAAAAGCGATTCCCGCATTACTTGAAGCCTCTCCTCTTAAAAAGGAAGTGGCAGAGGCGGTAGATTTAGTAATTGTACGTGAATTGACAGGTGGTTTATATTTTGCAGAGCCACGTAAGAAAACTAATGATTACGCAGTCGACACTTTAGTTTATACACGCAGTGAAATTGAACGAATTGTGGATACTGCTTTCCAATTAGCAAGGAGCCGTCGTGGCAAGCTTGCATCTGTAGATAAAGCAAATGTATTAGATTCTAGTAAATTATGGCGTGAAATCGTCGAAGAGAAAAAACAAGGCTATCCTGATGTAGAAGTAGAGCATATGCTTGTGGACTCAACTGCGATGAAGTTGATCACGAAGCCAGATTCATTTGACGTAATTGTTACGGAAAATATGTTTGGTGATATTTTAAGTGATGAGGCTTCCGTAATCACCGGTTCCTTAGGCATGTTACCGTCAGCAAGTACGAGTGAGGATGGATTTGGTTTATATGAACCAGTCCATGGCTCTGCGCCTGATATTGCGGGGCAAAATAAAGCAAACCCAGCAGCAACAATTCTTTCAACTGCAATGATGCTACGTGAAGCATTCCAAATGGAAACGGAAGCAGCGGCTATTGAAGAGGCGGTATTTAATGTATTGAATGACGGTAATTTCACAAGTGACCTTCAAATAAAAGGGAAACGAGTGCTGTCTACAACGGAATGGACCTTAAAGGTTATAGAAGAATTAGACTCAGAATTTGTATCAGATAGTATTATGTTTTCTTATGTCTAACCAAAAGGAGTGGAACTAAATGGTAAAAACGATTATTGAGAAAATTTGGGATGAACATATTGTGTATGAGGAAGAAGGTAAACCAGACCTTCTCTATATCGATTTACACTTACTCCATGAGGTGACATCTCCGCAGGCTTTTGAAGGGTTACGACTAAATAAACGTAAGGTTCGTCGGCCAGATCTATGCTATGCAACAATGGATCATAACGTACCTACTCGGAATAGAGAACAGATCAAAGACGTTATCGCTCGTAAACAAATCACTACTCTTCAACAAAACTGTGAAGAATTTGGGGTTCCACTTGCCAATATGGATCATCCTGACCAAGGGATTGTGCACATTATTGGACCAGAGCTTGGTTTAACACAGCCTGGTAAAACAATTGTTTGTGGAGACAGTCATACATCTACACATGGTGCATTCGGGGCAATTGCTTTTGGTATAGGTACTAGTGAAGTAGAGCATGTTCTTTCTACTCAGACACTATGGCAGGCTAAACCAAAAACGATGCAAATTAAAGTAACGGGTGACCTTGGGTATGGTGTTGCTGCAAAAGATATTATTTTAGCGATTATTTCAAAGTTTGGAATTGATATGGGAACAGGTTACATCGTGGAATATACTGGTGAAGCGATTCGTAAGCTATCAATGGAAGAGCGCATGACCATTTGTAATATGTCCATTGAAGCAGGAGCACGAGCTGGATTGATTAGCCCGGATGAGACAACGGTTGAATTCCTTAGAGGTCGTGAGCATGTTCCTTCAGGTGAAGCATTTGAGAAAGAAGCTGCTCGTTGGTTAGCTTTAGCGACTGATGAGGGTGCTATTTACGATAAAACTGTAGAAATTTCTACAGATGAGATTGAACCATTTGTAACATGGGGTACAAATCCTTCTATGGGTTCTGGTGTATCGCAAAATATTCCGTTCACATCTGATTTCATGGAGACAAGTGATCAACAAGCACATGAAAAAGCACTAGCTTACATGGGTCTAGAACAGGGAATGCCTCTAGAGGATATAGCTATTTCGAATGTATTTATCGGGTCCTGTACAAATGCACGTTTAAGTGATCTTCGTACAGCAGCCAACGTAATTGCTGGTCGTAAAGTGCATCCAAACGTAACAGCCATTGTCGTTCCGGGATCCCAAACGGTAAAAAAACAAGCAGAGCAAGAAGGGATCGATCAAGTATTCCTTGATGCAGGATTCGAATGGCGTGAGTCGGGCTGCAGTATGTGCCTTGCGATGAATGAAGATGTCGTGCCAGCAGGGGAACACTGCGCCTCTACATCCAACCGCAACTTTGAAGGTCGTCAAGGAGCTGGTTCCAGAACGCACCTGATGAGTCCAGCAATGGCAGCAGCAGCAGCAATCGAAGGACATATTGTAGACATTCGCAAATTTCAACTTAATACAGCAGGGGTTTAACCCTTACTGTATTAAAGGAACTCTGGCTAAAATCGCCGCGTCCTGCAGCAACGCCTGTGTGACCAACACCCTGCTGGCTTAAGTCTCCGGCGGATGTCACAGATTTTTTAAAGGAGTAAATTGATCAAGGTGGGGCCTGCGTGATGCAGGTCAGTTAACCGTTGTCGCAAGGATGCGACCAATTTATGTTAACTTCAACTCTTGATCTGGAAGCAATTACTCCAAGGCGAAATTGATCTAGTAAATGCATAAGGAGGAAAACCAATGGAGCCTATCAATGAAATAATAAGTGTCATAACACCTTTGAATCAAAAAAATGTAGACACTGACCAAATAATTTCGAAAGAATTTCTAAAACGCATTGAACGTACTGGTTTCGGTAAATACCTATTTTATCACTGGCGATTCGATGCAAATGATGAGCCAATTAAAGACTTCGTATTAAACGATGAACGATATAAAGATTCTACTATATTAATAGCACATGACAATTTTGGTTGTGGCTCCTCCCGTGAGCATGCACCATGGTCTATTTTGGATTATGGCTTTCGAGTAGTCATTGCACCAAGCTTTGCGGATATCTTCTATAATAACTGCATGAAAAACGGGATTTTACCGATAAAGTTATCGGTGGATGAAGTGGAAGCATTGTTAAGTAAAGAAGTGTATAACGTAGTAGTAAATTTAGAAGAGCAAACGGTAACAGGTGCGGACGGTATTGTGTATTCATTTGACATTGATCCATACCAAAAGAAAATGCTTCTAAATGGATGGGATGAAATTTCGTTAACCTTCCAATATGAAGATAAAATAAAAGCTTACGAAGATAAAAAAATAGCTAATTAGGAGATGGTTTTGTTGGGAATTCATACGACACTGTAGGTTTATATCTAGCATCTGAGAAAGTAGCGGAGTTTGCGCATCGCACACCGTGTAAAAAATCGACGACATTCAATAAAATTACCGAGAAAAATGTGTTTTTGAAATTAGAAAACCTGCAAAAAACTGGGTCATTTAAAATTAGAGGCGCTATGAATAAAGTATCGCAGCTAAGCGAAGCAGAGTGTGCCAAAGGATTAATCGCAGCCTCTGCTGGTAACCACGCACAAGGTGTCGCCTTCTCTGGTAAAGCACGAAATGTGCCAGTCACGATTTTCATGCCGCTTGGAACACCCGTTTCGAAAGTAAATGCTACGAAAGGGTATGGAGCAACAGTCAAACTAATCGGTCAAAATTTTGATGAAGCGTATATTGCTGCTCGTGAGGAACAACTTCGAACAGGAGCAACATTCATCCATCCTTTTGACGATATGGCAGTTATCGAGGGGCAAGCAACCGTAGCGATGGAAATGCTTCAGCAGCGTCCAGAGCTAGATACGATTGTTGTGCCAGCAGGCGGAGGAGGCTTACTAGCTGGTACCCTTCTTGCAGTGAAATCCATCAGTCCTGATATCCGAGTTATCGGAGTCCAATCCAGAAACGCTTCTGCAATCGCCTTTGCTTATAAAGGAAACGGTCTGCTACCATTTTTAGGCAAATCAATCGCTGAAGGTATTAACGTGAAAACACCAGGCAATTTGACTATGAACATTATTCAAGCACTCGTGGACGATGTAATCACCGTGAGCGAACAAGAAATAGCATCTGCCATTCTCTTCACGCTTGAACGTGAAAAAACGCTCATTGAAGGTGCGGCAGCTGCAGCTGTAGCGGCAGTATTGAATAACCGCATTCCAGAATCCTCCCAAAATGTGGGCATAATCGTCAGCGGTGGCAATATCGATGTCAGTAAACTAGTCGAATGCCAACAGCTATCTACGAGTATGCCATTAGCTAAATAACGACTCTCGAACACCACTAGCCATTGAGCTAGTGGTGTTTTAATACTGTAGATTAACCAAATCCATATAGGGAATAACTAAAATATTCGACAGCAAAACAAAACTCAGTCCCCATTAGACCGAACTTGCGATTTGCATGCCCTATATTTCGATTCTATCCTGTTAATTTGCGATTTGGTGCGCAGATTTTGCGATTCTCGCTAACTATCTTGCGATTCTGCCCCATGAACTTGTGATTCACTCTTCTATCGACTTAACCTAAACTCATCACTTGACTTCACTAGGTAACAAAAATATAATTACTTACGAAAAGTAACTAAAAAACTAACAAATTTACTGGAGGATTTCAAATGAAATACCATAATAAACCGCACACATTTGTAGATTTAGTAGAGCTAAAAGTAGTGGATCTTCAACGTTCACTAGAATTTTATGAAAATATTATAGGCTTTAAAGTACTAGAGCAACAGGCCGACAAAATTTTACTTACTGCTGATGGGAAGAATGCACTGCTTTCTATTGAACAACCTTCGGGTATAATGCCAACACAGCAAAAAACAACTGGGTTATATCACTTCGCTCTATTGTTACCGACACGTGCAGATCTAGGGGCAGTTTTAAGACACTTTGCAGAGAGTAATATTCGCATTGGAGCGGGAGACCACTTAGTTAGTGAAGCACTTTACTTGAATGATCCAGACGGAAATGGAATTGAGATTTACAGTGATCGTCCAGATTCTGACTGGAAATGGGAGAATGAATACGTCGAGATGGCTACATTACAAATTAATGCGCAAAGTATCTTAGCGGAAGGTGCAAACACAGAATGGAATGGGCTACCTCAAGGAACTGTAATGGGACATATTCATTTGCATGTTTCTGAACTTGATGCATCAAAGAAATTTTATACCGCATTAGGCTTTGATGTTATGACACCTAATTATCCTGGAGCATTATTTATGGGATCAGGCAAATATCATCACCATATTGGTTTAAATACTTGGGCTGGAGTTGGCGCTCCTCCTACACCAGAGAACGTAGTTGGTTTAAAGACATTCTCAGTAGTTTTTCCAACAAACGAAGAGCTACAAGCTGCAATTACTAATGTCATAGAAATTGGTTCAGATATTGTGGAAGAAAATGGAGTATTTGTTGTGCAAGATCCTTCCCAAAATAAAATTAAATTAATTTTAAAATAAAGCAAGAGGCTGGGACAGAACCCCAAAACAGCATTTTTCTCTGTGAGAAAAATGCTGTTTTTTGCTGTGCACAAAATTGATTTCCATTCCAGGGACGCTTTCCACGGGCGTGGCCTGAGCCTGTAGTCTCAGGCGTCACGCTATTCCCGTAGGAGTCGCCCCTCCATTCCAATCAATTTTATTAAATATCCATTATTTAGTAAAGTTTTCTCCTAATCCAATAAAATTTCTACTTCTGTCCCAGCCTCTTTCAGCTTGACGACAAAAGTATTTTTATAAACTGCTATAAGTAATAATAAATATCTTTAAAGAAGTTTCTTTCTCTAAATAAAAGTATATATAGTGGAAACTTTTAAGGAGTTGTTTATAAGGCAAGGGCCACCACGAAGAGTCCTGTGGGAACAGCTTTAGCAGAATGCCCCGCAGGAAAGGCATTGGTCGAACTTTGTTTGACCAATTCTTTGCGACGAGTAACCGCTGGAGCATATGTTTTCGCAGTGACGAGGAGGCTGAGGCCAAGCCCACGGAAAGCGAAGTGGTGGTCCTTGCCGATTTTAGTATACAACTCTATGCACCAAAATTTAAGTTTGTCTACAGTCCGTAATGACTCTGAGCTATCGGAGTCATTTTATGTCTTCTCCCTCATTTATAATTTCTTCAGCATACCGCCACCGATTATTAAAATCTATGTGTTTACTTGGGAGCAAAGAAATGTGATTTTTTACTGGAATTCAGCCGCTTCGCAATAAATTCACTCGAAATTACTTATTCTAATCTTTCTCTTCTTCCTCTATAGATTCTTCTCTTTGGTCAGCAACTATTTGTTCTACCTCTCTGACACAATTTACTTGAATTCGACTTAGACCAGCTATATTGATAATTATGTAGTTTCTTGCGCGCGCATTCGACAATCGACCAGCCCTAGTTGGAATAGATTCGACAGAATTAGACTGTCTGTGAATGATGAGAAATATTGACGTATTTCGGAAAATCGCTCTAAACGTACACCAAGTTTTAAAAATCAACTTTGTAAAGTTCATGTTAAGTTTCAGAAAACACAATCATTTCTTTAATGGATTATGCTATATTTCAACTGGGGAGGTCGGAATACCTATGAAAAAATGGTCTGTTATTCCACTGCGAATGAAGTATTTAATTGCAATTTTTAGTTCCTTTATCTTATTCGGGGTGATGGCTGTTTTATTAATCATCCAAGTAATTCACAATCAAGAATTAGCTGACGATATGGAAACTTCGTCACATAGTGTGGAAAGTATAGATATTATGCGATCGGAGGTTGCGAGTTTATACATTGCTATATCCAATTTCGCAGGAGATCCATTGGAAGAGTTCGATCAAGATTATAATTTGACAAAAGAGAGTTTAGCAAGTCAACTAAATGTAGCTAGTAAGCAAATGCCTAATGTAGATTGGAAGGCTTTTTTAGAAACGTTACAATCAATTCAAACTACATACGAGAATAATTTAAAGGAATCGGTTGTCAATAAAGAAAATGTTGCAAAACGAAGACAGCTTCAATCTATAAATGAAAAATACACTAGCCTGACTTTGATATTAGAAGAAACTAGACAACATGAATCTGACAAACGACAGCTTTCAATAGAGGAAATGTCCAAAAGTCAGAAAAATACCATTGTTATTGTAGTTACTGCTTTTCTTATAGCAGGTTTACTATCACTTGCTTTAGTTTTAATAACAAATAGACAAATTAAAACCCAGCTAGCACAAGTAGTTTTATCTGCAAAAGATATATCTGAAGGAAATTTAAATAGCCAACCATTACAAGTTTTAGCGAACGATGAAATTGGTGAAGTATCGAAAGCGATGAATGAGATGCGAGGAAATCTTATAGATATCGTAAAAACTATTAAATATACTGCAGAGAAATTGAGTGGAAATAGCGCAGAGTTAAAAGAATACTCCACTAATACAGTAGATAGCACAAATATCGTCAAATTAGCTATTCATGAAACGAGTGGAAGTATGCTAAAGCAAAAGGAAAGTTCTATAAGTATCCGTTCCTTTTTAGAGGAGTTTTCACAGACTTTTGGCGAAGTAACAGAAAAAGTAATTGAATTGACCGAGTATTCCACAATTGCTGTACAAATGGCTGATGAAAGTGCATCGGCATTGAAAAATGCTGCTGGTGAATCGGCAAAATTACGAACATTATTTAAAGAAGCTGATGCAGAGAGAAAAATACTGCAAGAGCGGACTGAGGAAATAGCACGAATGACTACAATCGTCCAAACGATTTCCAAGCAAACTAACTTATTGGCATTAAACGCTGGAATAGAGGCTGCCAGGTCGGGTGTACATGGTAAAGGATTTGCAGTTGTAGCGGAAGAAGTAAAAAAACTTGCAGATGAAGTGTCTGGTACAGCTTCCACAATTCATCAGATATCTAATTCTATTACTCAACAAGGGACTCAGATGGCAAGCGTTTTTGCTGATGGATTGGCTACATCCAAAAATAACGCGGCAACGTTTGAGATGCTGCATCATAAAATGGATAAAATAGTTTCCTATATACGAGATTCCAAAAATCAAAATGATTATATGAAAGATTCTATTTTAACGATTGAAGAAGAAAAGAATACTTCTGAGAAACTCATATTTGCATTAATAGAATCAATCGAATCTAACACAGCGCAAATGGAGCACACTGAGGACATGCTTTTATCTAATGTTCAGACAATCGAAATGCTTTCTAAATTGATAAATAATGTAAGTGAACAGGCAATTATTTTGGAGAAATCAAGCACTAGATTTGTCATATAAATTAGTCCTAACAAGTAATTATTTCTATACTTGTTAGGTTTTTTTGTGTAATCCGTTGAAAACACTGAGTTTTCGTTGTAACACAATTGTTACATAACTGTAAAATTAAAAAGGTTTAAAGAGTGGTAAGATGAGTTTAGAGAAATAATCAGAAAACTTTAAACCTTGGGGGAACACGATGAATTTAAAATCTATGTCGCAAAAAGTCATGGCTATATTAGCATTATCCGTTCTCTTAGTTATATCAACATTCGCAGGAAATACGGAAGCAGCAAGCTCTGTTAATTCATCTGAATTAGTAGCAACAGCTAAGGATTTAATTGGAACAAAATATCGTGGTGGCGGTACAACAAAAGCAGGATTTGATTGTTCAGGATTTGTAAGCTATGTGTACAATGATTTAGGAGTAAGTCTTCCAAGAACTTCTTCAGGAATGTACGCTTCAGGATCTAAAATAGATAAAAGTGATTTATCTTCTGGTGACTTAGTATTCTTCAATACTTCTGGTAGAGGCGTCTCACATGTTGGTATTTATATCGGAGATGGCAAATTTATCCATTCATCCACTTCAAAAGGTGTGAAAATCGATAAATTAAGTGATCCATATTATTGGGGAGATCGTTACGTGGGAGCTAAACGAATTGCTGATGTAACAGTAGCGGTAAACAAATAAAACATATACATATCTGTTCTATCGTATAATCTACGGTAGAACTTTTTTTTTGTTCCCAACATCTTCTTATCGTTTGATAATTCTTTGTTAATTCTGCATAATGAAAAATATATTATAAGTACCCATCGGAAGGAGGAAGGAATTTGAAGTATAACCGTAACGAGTATTTTCGTTATACATTTGAAGAACCTTGCGATGCAACATTTCGTTTAATAAAACAAACTGAAGGCAGTAATGGAGTGGAATTATCAAACAAAGGTATTTGCAAAATTATAGATATCAGTCCAAATGGCTTGAAGATGTTTAGTGAATTATTTATTTCCATCGATCAATTACATCATGTTGAATTACATTTCACTTTAGATACAAATCCTATTTCTATGGTAGGAGAATTTGTTTGGTCCCACCGAAAAGCAGATGGTCATGAATATGGCATAAAGTTAGTTGGGGATAGTGAGAGTGAAAAAATGATTATTGGAGAGCTAAAAAACCGGAGACGTAAAGAGATGGAACTCAGGTAAGTAAAAATTATTACAAGTTTCGACAAAAAATAAATAAAAACTTTAAAATAAGAAGGATATTTTAAAGGTGGTGTTGAAATATATATATAGAGTTAAATTAAAGGAGGAGTTTACATGCTAAACTTTAACATTCGTGGAGAAAACATTGAGGTGACTCCTGCAATACGTGAATACGTTGAAGGGAAGATTGAGAAAGTAGACCGTTACTTCAACGAAGAAATTCAAGCAACTGCAAACGTTAACTTAAAAGTGTATAACGACAAGCAAACAAAGGTAGAAGTAACAATTCCTATGAAAAATTTAACACTGCGAGCAGAAGAACGCAATGCAGATATGTACGCTGCAATCGATTTAATCGTTGATAAATTAGAGCGTCAAATTAGAAAATATAAAACAAAAGTAAATCGTAAGTTCCGTGAACGTGAAGGTGTAGCAACATTTTTTGCAACAATTGATCCACCAGATGCTGTAACAGATCATACTGAAGAAGATGAATATAATATCGTTCGTACTAAACAGTTTGACCTAAAACCGATGGATCAAGAAGAAGCAGTACTTCAAATGAATATGCTTGGTCATAATTTCTTCATCTTCACAGATGCAGAATCTAATGGGACACATATTGTTTATAAGCGTAGCGATGGAAAATATGGTTTGATCGAAACAAACTAAGCGTCTAAAACCAAAAACCGAACTCTCCTCATTACGAGGAGAGTTTTTATCGTTTACATGGGATATTAGCGAGTAAAATGATGGGTGGTCTAAGTAATCAGAACCACTTTTTACTTATGCATTATGCATATAAGTCTCCAAATGCATTCAAAATAATAGTGTACCTTATTTGCGTGCCTTTAGAACGAATGGTAAAATGGAGAGTAAGACTAAATGGGAAGTGAAAATAGATGCTTGGAGTATTAAATAAAGTGTTCGATTTAAATAAACGTGAACTAAAACGCCTAGAGAAAATTGCGGATAAAGTAGAAGCATTAGAAAGTAAAATGGAAGCATTGTCTGATGAAGAGTTACGAGCGAAAACAGAAGAGTTCCGTGGTCGCCATTCAAAAGGAGAAAGCTTAGATAGTTTATTGCCAGAGGCATTTGCAGTAGCACGCGAAGGATCTAAACGTGTTCTTGGAATGTTCCCTTTCCGTGTTCAAATTATGGGGGCGGCTGCTCTTCACGAGGGTAATATTGCGGAGATGAAAACAGGGGAAGGTAAAACACTAACTTCAACTATGTCTATTTATTTAAATGCGATTACTGGTCTCGGTGCGCATGTTGTGACGGTCAATGAATACTTATCTAGCCGTGATGCTGCTGAGATGGGACAATTGTATAATTTCCTAGGATTAAGTGTTGGATTGAACTTAAATTCATTGTCTAAAGAAGAAAAGCGTGAAGCTTATGCGGCGGATGTTACATATTCTACAAACAATGAGCTTGGGTTCGATTATTTACGAGATAATATGGTGTTGTATAAAGAAGATAAAGTTCAACGTCCTCTTCACTATGCAGTAATCGATGAAGTTGATTCCATCTTAATAGATGAAGCGAGAACACCTTTAATCATTTCAGGACAAGCCAACAAAGCAGCACTTCTTTATAAACAAGCAAATGCATTTGTGCGTACATTAACAAAAGAAGTAGATTTTTCTTATGAAGAATCCACAAAAGGTGTAACACTAACTGATACTGGTGTAGAAAAAGTAGAAAAAGCTTTCAATATAGATAATTTGTTTGATTTGACTCATGTTCGTTTAAATCATGCTGTTAATCAATCATTAAAAGCCCATGCTTCCATGCATTTGGATGTCGACTATGTCGTTCAAGAGGGCGATGTTGTAATAGTCGATTCATTCACTGGTCGTCTAATGAAAGGTCGTCGTTATAGTGATGGTCTTCATCAAGCGATTGAAGCAAAAGAAGGCTTAGAAATCCAAAACGAATCGATGACAATGGCTACGATTACTTTCCAAAACTTTTTCCGTATGTACGATAAGCTGTCGGGAATGACTGGTACAGCAAAAACGGAAGAAGAGGAGTTCCGCAATATATACAACATGAATGTTATTGCGATTCCAACAAACCGTCCAATTGCAAGGGATGACCGCGCAGATTTAATCTATGCATCCATGAATGGTAAATACGAAGCAGCAGCTGCTGATATTGCAGAGCGCAACAAAAGCGGTCAACCAGTTCTAATTGGTACTGTTGCTATTGAAACCTCTGAAATTATTTCTAATTTATTAACCAAACATGGTATTAAGCATAATGTATTAAATGCCAAAAATCATGAACATGAAGCGGAAATTATTGCAACTGCTGGTCATCTAGGATCTGTTACGATTGCAACAAATATGGCTGGTCGTGGGACAGATATTAAACTAGGCGATGGAGTAGTTGAAGTTGGTGGTTTAGCAGTAATTGGGACGGAACGACATGAATCTCGTCGTATAGATAACCAACTACGTGGACGTTCTGGTCGTCAAGGAGATCCTGGGGTTACTCAATTCTATTTATCAATGGAAGATGAATTAATGCGCAGGTTTGGCTCTGATAACATGCGTGCCATGATGTCGAAGCTAGGTATGGATGACACTCAACCAATTCAATCGAAGATGGTATCCCGTGCAGTAGAATCAGCGCAAAAACGGGTAGAAGGAAATAACTTCGATTCACGTAAGCGTTTATTACAATATGATGATGTACTACGTCAACAACGTGAAATTATTTATAAAGAACGTAATGAAGTATTAGAAACAGAAAATATGCGTGCACTTGTTGAGTCAATGTTATTCGGTGCAATTGAGCGTTTAGTTTCTTCCCATACAAGCTCTGAGAATAAGGCTGATTGGAGTTTGAAAGGAATTGAAGATCATATTCAAGCGAACTTATTGCCTGAAGGTGTAATAACACAATCGGTATTAGAAAATTTATCTTCTGAAGAAATGATCGAAAAAATCAAAGAAGAAGTAATTCGATTCTACGATGCGAAGGAAGAAGAAATGACTGCTGAACGTATGCGTGAGTTTGAAAAAGTAGTATTACTTCGTTCAATTGACTCCAAGTGGATTGATCATATTGATGCAATGGATCAACTTCGCCAAGGAATCCACTTACGTGCATACGGGCAAACAGACCCACTTCGTGAATATCAAAGTGAAGGATTTGCCATGTTCGAAGCAATGGTCGATTCCATCCAGGAAGACGTTGCAAAATATGCGATGAAAGCTGAAATTCGGAATAACCTAGAACGCGAAGAAGTAGCAAAAGGGCAAGCTGTAAATCCGAAAGAAGAAAGCGGTCCTGTGAAGAAAAAACCAGTACGCAAACAAGTTTCTGTCGGACGTAACGATCCATGTCCATGTGGAAGCGGTGAAAAATTCAAAAACTGTCATGGAGCAGTGCAATAATAAAGTAAAGTGAAGCGTCTATGCAAAGAGATACAGTCTAAGTTCGTGGAATCCTGTATCAACCTCTGAAAGACCCACATAATGTGGGTCTTCGTTAAGATTGGAAAGGGATGCAGCTAATGTCATATTTTAATTTATATAGTATGCCATTAGTCATAAAGTAGTCTCACTGCATAAACACGAACACTCATGCTAATGCTACAGTACAATATTGGTATGAAATCAAGAAAGTCGGAGGAACAACAAATGATAGAAATTGCAACAGTACGTAATGAATTAGATAGAACTTCAGGCAAGTTAAAAGACTTTAGGGGGTCTCTTTGACTTAGAAAACAAAGAGGTCCGAATTCAAGAATTAGAAGAGCTAATGACATTTCCTGATTTCTGGGACGATGCACAGGGAGCTCAAAAAGTGATTAATGAGACAAATGCATTAAAAGCTATTGTAGAAGAGTATCGTAATCTTGAATCCACTCAAGAAGACTTAGAGATGACTTTGGAATTAATAAAGGAAATGCCTGATGAAGAGCTGCAGGAAGACCTTGGTAACGAATTAAAAGATTTTACAAACAAGCTTAGTGATTTTGAATTGCAAATGTTACTTAGCGAGGAATACGATAAACATAATGCAATTTTAGAATTGCACCCTGGTGCTGGTGGTACGGAGTCTCAAGACTGGGGATCTATATTGTTACGTATGTACCAACGATGGGCAGATAAACGTGGCTTTAAAGTGGAAACAATCGATTATTTACCTGGAGATGAAGCTGGTATTAAGTCGGTAACTTTACTCATCAAAGGGCATAATGCATATGGCTATTTAAAAGCGGAAAAAGGCGTTCATCGTCTTGTTCGTATTTCTCCTTTTGACTCTTCAGGACGTCGTCATACTTCGTTTGTTTCATGTGAAGTAATGCCTGAGTTCACAGATGAAATCGAAATTGATATTCGTACTGAAGATTTGAAAATTGACACGTATCGTGCAACTGGTGCTGGTGGTCAGCATATTAATACGACTGACTCAGCAGTTCGTATTACACATTTACCTACAAATACAGTTGTTACTTGTCAATCAGAGCGTTCACAGATTAAAAACCGTGAGCATGCGATGAAATTATTAAAATCTAAACTTTATCAGCTGAAAATCGAAGAACAAGAAGCGCAATTATTGGAAATCCGTGGAGAACAAAAAGAAATCGGCTGGGGAAGTCAAATACGTTCTTATGTATTCCATCCATATTCGATGGTAAAAGATCACCGTACAAATGAAGAAAGTGGTAATGTTCATGCAGTTGTAGATGGTGAAATTGATCCGTTTATTCACGCTTACCTACGTTCAAAAATAAATTAATAGACGTTTTAAACACCGATGTTATAATTATATAATATCGGTTTTTTTATTTTTCAGAATATTAAGGATAGGGGAAGTAGAAATGAATATTAATGAGTTGAAAAACGAAGATTTAAGGAGAAAAAACTTCATTTTATTTTTAGCCTATGGATTGGCTTCTGGGTTAGCTTTATTAGTACAAATTATTATTCAAGAGAAAACCGTGATTATTGTATCACTTGCAATTCCATTTATAATATCAGTCATCATGTATTTATTTGCAAGGAAAGCATCAGCTATTGCACTTATTTTTCCCTATTTTGTTATCCTCGCAGGAGCAATTACAGCATTAAGTATGAGTTTTTTTAATGTCGTGAGTGTTGCCACAATTGTATTAGCTTTATTTATCCTAATTTTAAGTAGTTTGCATTCTAAACAGAGTATTTTTATATTCGGTTATATTTTGTCGGTAATAGCTATGATTAATAATGTAATAATGGACAACTCAGGTATATTTGAAGGTAGAATCGTCAATATTTTTCTTATACAGTTCGTTATGGCACTTGGGATTTTCCTACAAGTAAGACAAAGTAAAAAGTTATTCTCTAATGTCGAAAAGCTAATAGAAGATGCTAAGGTGAAGTCAGTTGAAGATGCTTCCTTACATCAAAAATTAGAAACCGCTGTATCTGTTATTACGACTAATTTAGAGCAAATTCGCACTAATACATTTAATACCAATAATGCGCAGGCAGAAATGCTTGTTGCTGTTGGAGAAGTTAGTATTGGTTCTCAAAAACAAGCAGACCACGTAGTTGAAATTGTAAAAAATACAGAGGCAACTTCTGATTCTGTTAAAGAAATGGCCGGACATTTGCATGAAATTGTTAAACAAGCAGAATTAGCAGAACGGAATGCTTCGGATGGTTCTGCGGTGATGGAGAAGATGAAATATGAAATTGATCAATTTACAGTCTTTTTTGTAGAATTAAATAAAACGTTTAATGGACTTTCTGAAAAAATTAATGAAACAAATAATTTTGCAAGTGATATTCGCCAAATTACTTCACAAACTAATCTTCTAGCCCTAAACGCCTCAATAGAAGCTGCAAGAGCCGGAGAACTAGGCAAAGGATTTGCTGTCGTTGCAGAAGAAATCCGTAAACTTGCAGGAGTAACCGATCAGTCACTGGAAAAAATAGATGATAATTTGAATCAATTAAATAAATTCAATCAAGAAGCTCTTAATAAGCTAGAAAATGGAGTGAACCAGATATACGCTCAAGTAGCAACAGCTGATAAATCGAATAAGTCATTTAACATACTTCATGAAACAATGAAGAATTTACAAAACGAGTTAGCTAAATTCTTACACGATGTGGATGTCATTTCAAATAATACAGAATCCATTAATATTAGTACCAATGAGTTCGCCGCAATTATAGAAGAAAGCACAGCCACTGTAGAAGAGTTCAACGCAACACTTGTTCAGATAACCGAAGATCAACAGGCAAATGCCAAATATATCGATCAAACCTACAAAGAAGCACAGAGCATTAATAAAATATAGCTGCTACTAAAAGCATGTAGAGATACATTATTGCTCATGTATAAATTACTAATGTTGAGAGATAACATATATATAATCCAAAATCCTCTACTTCATTCACTTTACCTAGTCAACACGCTATCTTGTTGAAGTTCACAAATTACTTCTCACTTGTTATACTAGTGCAGGCAAATACAAGTATTTAAGTGAAAGAGGATAAGAAATGGAAACTAATTATAATCGTAGACAATATAAAGAACCACATCCCCTCATAAAAAATTCAAAAGATTATGTTTATGTAATTGTTGGCGCAGCTATTATTGCTTTAGCATTTAACGTCTTTTTATTACCAAACCAAATCGCTTCAGGTGGAGTTAGTGGGATCAGTACAATTTTAAAAGGAGTTTTTGGTTGGGAGCCAGGACTTGTGCAGTATGCTTTTAATATTCCTTTGTTTATATCAGGACTTATCTTTTTGGGAGCAAAATTTGGTATTAAATCCTTAGTTGGAACATTAGTGCTGCCAGCAGTGGTGTTAGTGTCTGCTAATTGGGAACCATGGACGATGAATCCATTACTTGGCGCGTTATTTGGCGGAATTACTGTTGGCCTTGGTTTAGGCCTAGTTTTTAGAGGCGGTGCGTCCACAGGTGGAACCGATTTAGCTGCTCAAATAATTACAAAATATACAGGATTTTCTCTTGGGACAAGTGTCCTCTTATTAGATGGATTAATAGTACTTAGTGCAGCAGTCGTTTTCGACATTGAGAAGGCTCTTTATGCGCTAATAGCATTGTTTGTTACGACAAAAACGATTGATCTTGTTCAATTAGGGTTTAGTCAATCCAAAATGATTTATATTATTACGAATAAACAAGATGAAATTAGAGATGCTATATATACCGAGATAGATCGCGGTGTAACAAAACTTCCAGCTTATGGTGGGTACACGAATATAGAAAGACCAATTTTAATGGTTGTGGCATATCAGACAGAGTTCACAAAGTTGAAACATGTCATTAAAACTATTGACCCTGCTGCTTTTGTCATAGTTTCGGACGCCTATGAGGTACTGGGAGAAGGTTTCAAAAGATCTTAACTAAGGTATAATATTTATGCAAACTAAATTCGATTTAGGGAGGTAGTAACATGAACAAGAAACTTTTAGCTTTAATATTAGGAGCAGGGTTAGTACTAGTAGCATGTGGTGGCGGTGATGATAATGCCGATAAAGATACGGATAAATCAACAGACTCAGGTACAACAACTGAAACAGCCTCTGTAGATGCAGAAAAGATAGTTAGTGCAAAATGTATTAGCTGTCATGGCCAGAATTTAGAAGGGCAAGGTAACTTCCCAGCTCTAAATAATGTAGGTTCACGCTTATCAGAAGATGAAATTTTGAACGTTATTGAAAACGGTAGAGGTGCTATGCCTGGTGGAATTATTTCTGGTGATGACGCTCAAGCAGTAGCAGAGTGGTTAGCTGCTAAGAAGTAATTATAGTGAAAATCAAACCTAAATATGGAATCAGCTGCTCTTATTGAGTAGCTGATTTTTTTATTGCTATAAAAGAAGGAATCTCCACGATTGGTGTAGAATGTATGTTGAAGAAGGGTATAAAGTAGGTAAGAGAAATTTACTATTTAGGCTAAAACGTAGGTTTGTTTTCAAAAAAACTACCTATATTTACCTACAAATTGAAATCTATTTGTAACAAACAAAAGCTCTTCTAATGTTATAATAGGCGTGTTGCATTTTATGACGAATCTAATTAGGTGGTTTATAATGATAGAAATGATAAATGTCTACAAAAAATACCCAAATGGTATTGTTGCCGCTAACGGTATTGATGTAAAGATTGAACAAGGTGATTTTGTCTATGTAGTAGGACCAAGTGGAGCAGGAAAATCGACATTCATCAAAATGATGTATAGAGAAGAACGCCCGACCTCTGGAGATATTTTGATCAATGGTACAAATTTAGCAAGTCTCAAAAACAGTAAAGTACCATATTTAAGACGTCAAATTGGTGTAGTATTCCAAGACTTTAAGTTATTACCCCGTTTGAATGTTTATGAAAATGTGGCGTTTGCATTAGAAGTTATTGAAGAAACACCAAAAGTAATACGCAAAAAAGTTATGGATGTGTTAGAGTTAGTAGGTTTGAAACATAAAGCAAGAATGTTCCCTACAGAGCTTTCAGGAGGAGAACAGCAACGTGTGTCGATTGCTCGTTCAATTGTGAATACTCCACAGCTAGTAATTGCAGATGAACCGACAGGAAATTTAGATCCAGAAACTTCATGGGAAATTATGAATATATTTGAAGAAATAAATGCTCGAGGAACAACGATTATTATGGCAACTCATAATAGAGAAATTGTTAATACTATTAGACACCGTGTTATAGCAGTTGAGGGTGGATTAATCACTCGAGACGAATACGGAGGAGAATACGGTTATGAAGGGTAGAACATTAGGAAGACACTTCAGAGAAAGTTTAAAGAGCATCAGTCGCAACGGGTGGATGACATTTGCTTCCGTAAGTGCAGTAACAGTTACATTGTTACTTGTTGGAGTGTTCGTCATGATCATGATGAACTTAAACAAAATAGCAGATGATTTGGAGAAAGACGTAGAGATTAAAGTCTATGTTGAGTTAACAGCAGATGAAGCTTCTATAACAAAACTAGAGCAAGAGATTAAAGAGACAGCTGGAGTAGCAGAAGTAAAATATTCTCCAAAAGGTGATGAATTAAGTAAATTAGTAGTAGATTTTGGAGAAGATTTACGATTATATGACCAACAGAATCCATTACATAATGTATTTTATGCTAAAGCTACAAATCCTCAAGAAACCGAAACAGTCGCAAAGAAATTAGATCGTCTCGATAATACGTTTGAGGTGAAGTATGGAGAAGGAAAGATAGAAAATTTATTCTCGTTCTTGAACACGGGTAGAAACGTTGGGTTAGTACTAATTCTAGCATTGCTATTTACAGCAATGTTCCTAATTTCTAACACGATTCGTATTACTATCGTTGCAAGAAGAAGAGATATTGAAATTATGAAATTGGTTGGAGCAACGAATTGGTTTATACGTATTCCATTCATCTTAGAAGGTATGTGGCTTGGAATTTTAGGGTCTATTGTTCCTATCACGTTAGTAACAGTACTCTACTATAATATTTCTAACTTGCTAGCACCAAAATTGAAACAAGGAAAATTATTTGAACTGCTAGATTTCTCGCCATTTATTTATCAAGTAAACGGCTTGATCTTATTAATGGGCGTACTCATAGGCGTTTGGGGAAGTTTTATGTCAGTCCGTAAGTTTCTACGTGTGTAGTGTAAATTGAAGGGAGCAAGAAGTGTTGAGAAAACAGTCTAAATGGATGCTAAGAATTATGACGATAGCTACTACAGGTGCACTTTTAATAACAACACCAAGTGCTTTAGCTAATACTCTAGATGATTTAAAAAACGAACAAAAACAATTAGAACAAAAGAAAAATAGTATTGACTCAAATATTAAAGATACAGAAGGCAAGATTGACCAAAACGTATCAAAAATAGATCAAATTTTGGCTCAAATAAAAGAGTTGGATACTAAGATTATTAGTACGGAATCTCAGATTGCTGAAGTGCTAAACCAAATTAAATTAACGACAACTGAGATTGAAAAATTACATGCTTCAATTAAAGAGCTTGAAAGAAAAATTGAAGAGCGTGATGAACTATTAAAAGAGCGAATCCGTGCAGTTCAAGTAAGTGGAGGGTCTGTTAGTTACCTAGATGTATTGCTAGGAGCAAATAGTTTCATCGATTTTATTGACCGCTTTTCTGCAGTCAATACGTTGATGGATGCAGACCGTACCATCTTAAAAGAACAGGCAGATGATAAAGCACAATTAGAAGAGCAACAGGCAAGCCTAGAGAAAAAGCTACAACAACAGGAAGATAGTAAAAATGAGCTTGTAAGTTTAAAGGCATCTCTAGACAATCAAAAGGCTTCAAAAGGTAATTTAGTAGATCAGTTAGAAGTAGAACAGGCTAAATTACATGAAGAAAAAGAAGTATTAGAAACAGAATATGATGAGATTCTAAACTTAAGCCAAGAAACGCAAAATAAAATTGTTGCTGAACAAAAAAGAATAGCAGAAATTGCAAGAAAAGCAGCTGAAGAAAAGAAACGTAAAGAAGCTGAAGAAAGAAAACGTCAGCAAGCAGCGAGTGGCGGTTCTTCTTCAGCCATTCCAAATGTCTCTGCTGGTTCTTGGACTAGACCTGCATCTGGACGCTTCACTTCTGGATATGGTAGTCGAACACACCCGATACATGGTGTAGTAAAAACTCACTATGGTATTGATATTGCAAACAGTACTGGTACTCCAGTAGTATCGGCTGCAGATGGAGTTGTTTCTTATGCTTCTCCGCTCAGCACATATGGAAATGTAATTATGGTAACTCATTCCATTGACGGTCAAATTTTTACTTCGCTATATGCGCATTTAAGCAGTATTAAAGTAAGTAAAGGACAAGTTGTGTCGAAAGGGCAGATTATCGGTGGAATTGGTACTACTGGTAACTCTACTGGACCTCATTTGCATTTTGAAATTCATTTAGGAAACTGGGAAGGTATGGCGAAAAACTCTGTTAACCCATTAAGATATATTTCCTTATAATATTTAAACAACGCTTCTCCATTCATGGAGAGGCGTTGTTTTTTTAGAATTAAAAAGTCTTAGAATTTAATAGAGTATTTCTACTACAATTCTCATAAAAGTTCTAGATAACGGTAAACAGGGAATACTATGATTTCCGTTTCACGCGGACGCTTTCCGCGGGCGGTCCGTGAGCCTCCTATGGAGTCTCGCCTGGACACGCAATTCCCGCTGGAGTCTCCACGTTACACTCCAATCAATAAGTGAGTAGCTATTACTTTATAATTGAACCGAATTAGTACTATAAAACAATAATTAGATTAAGTTGATAAAAGAGAGAACAGCAGTGCTCATTCATATAGTTAGGATTTTTACTTTTACATGGAGAAATCTCTGTTACTTTCTTTGGTAATTTGGATACTTGCTCTCATGTGATCAATACTTGCATTATACTTCAAGATACTTGTGTATATTGATTGTTTACTTGCACTCGATGTAGATTCACATAAGTGATAGGGATTTTATCCATTTATTTGTTATCTTTTATTAATTCTTTCCTTTAGAAATTCAACTTTATATCATCAGTGAAAAATAGGATGTGTGCCTTCCAGGCCGCATGAGCGCGAAGAATGAGACTTCAAAAAGGATGAAGGAGCGTAAGCGACCATCCTTGAAGGCTCATGCGTAGCGTGCGGCAAGCACACATCAGTATAGAAATTTTCTTAATGATAAAATTTATACCTGATGATTAGTTACTTGCTTAGGTAGGTTGAATACTTGCGGTCGAATGAATAATACTTGCATATATGGATAATTTACTTGCTCTAAATGCGTTTTACTTGTGAAAAGGAATAATTATCCTTTTATTGATGGAAATCTTTATACTACTAATGTGATAATCCGTTCCTTTAGAAATTCAACTCTATTTCATCGGTGAAAAATAGGATGTGTGCCTTCCAAGCCGCATGAGCGCGAAGAATGAGACTTCAGAAAGGGTGAAGGAGCGTAAGCGACCATCCTTGAAGGCTCATGCGTAGCGTGCGGCAAGCACACATCCGTATAGAAATTTTCTTAATGATAAAATTTCTACCTGATGATTAGTTACTTGCTTTGGTAGGTTGGATACTTGCGTTCGAATGAATAATACTTGTGGTCATGTAGATAATACTTGCATATATGGATCGTTTACTTGTTCTAGATGCAAATTTACTTGCGAAAAGGAATAAATATCCATTTATAAACGGAATCTTATATTTCTAATGTGACAATTCGTCCTTTAGAAATCCATTCTATTTCATCGGCGGAAAATAGGATGTGTGCCTTCACAAGTCGCATGAGCGCGAAGAATGAGACTTCAAAAAGGATGAAGGAGCGTAAGCGACCATCCTTGAAGGCTCATGCGAAGCGTGCGGCAAGCACACATCCGGATAGAAAGTTTCTTAATGATATAACTTCTACCTGATGATAAGTTACTTGCTTAGGTAGGTTGAATACTTGCGGTCATGTAGATAATACTTGCATGTATGGATAATTTACTTGCTCTAAATGCATTTTACTTGCGAAAAGGAATAATTATCCTTTTATTGATGGGAATCTTTATACTACTAATGTGATAATCCGTTCCTTTAGAAATTCAACTCTATTTCATCAGTGAAAAATAGGATGTGTGCCTTCCAAACCGCATGAGCGAAAAGAATGAGACTTCAAAAAGGATGAAGGAGCGTAAGCGACCATCCTTGAAGGCTCATGCGTAGCGTGCGGCAGCGCACGTAAGTTTAGAAGGTTTCTATATGGAAGATTCAAGTCACTACATAGTCACATTTGAGCTCATTTAATTCGTATTTAACGCAACAGATAACATATAATAAGGGCAGTGAAATATTATCGTACCAGTAGGAGGTATAATATGAAGAAAAAAGTTATTGGACTAGTAGTTATAGCTGCATTAGTAGCAATCGCAACAATATCCTTTGTAAGAGATAATATTGATGAACAAGAAGCATTTGCGGGCGAACAAATGGGGACAGATTTAGCGAACAATGCTGCAAACGAGGGCTTAGGAAAAGGAAATGCAGCACCTAATTTTACACTGACTACACTAGCAGGTGAGGAAGTCACACTCGCAGATTATAAAGGGAAGAAAGTTGTATTAAATTTTTGGGCAACCTGGTGTCCTCCTTGTAAAGCAGAGATGCCACATATGCAAAACTATTATGAAGATATGGCAGAGAAAGAAAATGTGGAAATTTTAGCGGTCAATTTGACAAGTACTGATACTGGTCTGGACAAAGTCAAAGCGTTTCAAGAAGATTATGCACTTAGCTTTCCTATACCTCTAGATGAGGAAGGTGTAGTTGGGGAAACATATCAAGCGATTACAATACCAACTACTTATATGATAGATACTACGGGAACCATTCAAAATAAGATTGTTGGACCGATGGACGAGCAAATGCTGACAGACTATGTGAGTAATTTAAAATAACAACCGATTTTTGAGCAAGTATTAAACTCCTGTTTTCACACATATATTAGTGGAAAAGTAGGAGGTTGAACTTGCGCAAAAGTCGGTTTTTTCTTTATGGTTTGTTAGTCGTTGTTATTTTAGGTATCGGGTATATGTGGTTGATGAAACCTTCAGCTACAGAACAAAAAAGTGTGAGCAATAGTCAAGTCATTGATGAAGCGTTCAAATTAATAAAAAAAGAGGCGGTATTCTCTAAAAATGAAAATCTGCTCGTTGAAGGTGCAATTCGTGGAATGGCAGATGCGTTAGAAGATCCACATAGTACGTATTTAACTAAGGAAGAAGCTGCGAATCAAGAGGCTTCACTTGCAGAAGAAAGAGTTGGAATTGGAGCGGAGATTATGCTCTCGGCAGGGAAATTTGTCGTGGTGGCACCTTTAAAGGATTCGCCTGCTTTTAAAGCTGGCTTAAAATCTCAGGATGAAATTGTTCGTGTGAACGAAGAAAGAGTAGAAGGCAAGTCAATGGCAGAGTTAATACAGCTGTTAAGTGGTAAAAAAGGATCTAACTTGAAAATGACGGTGTATCGAGCTAGTGAGAATCGCCATGTAGAATTACATATGAAACGTGATACGATTGCGATGCATACGGTTTCCAGTGATATTTATGAAGTAGAAGACTATTCAATTGGTATTGTGAATATCACTTTATTTGGTGAGAAGACTGGAGAAGAGTGGGAGAAACAAACGAAGGCATTAGTGGAACGAGGGATAGATGGGCTTGTAATTGATGTAAGAGGGAACCCTGGCGGCTATTTATTTAGTGTATCTACTATTATCGGTACTTTATTGCCGAATGGCTCCACTTTCGCCTATATGCAAGATGCAAAAGGTGTTTTGGAAATGCTTAATACTGAAACACAGGATAATCAGTATCTAAACAAGCTTCCAGTAGTGCTATTACAAAATGGTGGAAGTGCTTCCGCAAGTGAAGTGCTAGCTGGAGCATTGAAGGATAACCAGCGTGCGATGATTGTCGGAGAAACAAGTTTTGGTAAAGGGACTGTTCAGGAAACACGTCCACTGAAGAATGGTGGAAAGCTTAAAATCTCTACTCATAAATGGCTTACTCCAAAACAAGAGTGGATTCATCATAAAGGCATTCAAGCAGACTTACAAGTCGAACCTGATGAATTATATACAATGGATACAAAATATTATCAAGGTAATTTTCGTGTAGGTGACTTTGGGGAAGAGGTAAAGTATGTTCAACAAGTATTAGGTGCACTTGGTTATAATATAAGTCGCCAAGATGGATACTTTGATGAAGATACGGGAGCAGCAGTTGAAAAATATCGAGAGGAGAGAAGCTTGGATAAATTCAATGAGATAGATGATGCACTTTTTCAGTCATTAACAAAAACTATTCTGGATTATAAAACTAGTAGAGAAAATGATAAGCAGTTCCAAATGGGCATTAGTTATTTACTTCATGATATAAAATAACAAAGTAAATACGAAAATCCTATACGCAAAGCCCTCTCTGTTTGTTACAATAATAGGAAGTATAGTTGCAAGTGAGGGGGATGCGTATGGTGCAAGAAATTTTAATCGAATTGGTTAAAGGAATTGGACGTTTTTTCCTTCATCCTTCAGTATATATTACGCTTCTCTTCTCGATATTGATCGGATATGTTCGAGTAAAAAGAGAAAGAAGGCAGTTTCGCACAAGATTACTATGGGGATGGACAGAAACTAAGAAATTCTTGTTGGATGGATTAATTTGGGCGTTAATTATTTCTGTTGTCAGTGTAGTTGTGGGATTAGTTATTCCTAATTCTTGGCTATGGGTATATAGCGCGTGGATGATATTATTTATATTATTATTTACGTATCAGTTTGGTTCTGCGGTATACGCAATTGCATTAGGTACGGCAACAATCTATGCCATGTATACATATGGCTGGTCATTAGACTTATTTTCATGGACTATTTCTGGTTTGGATATTTTACAAAATGGGATTGTTCCAATAGCTATAATAGCGGGTCTTCTTCTTATTGTTGAAGGTGTTCTTATTCAAAAACATGGTGCTTCACAAGCTTCTCCAAAACTAGTGATGACTGCTAGAGGTGTAGAAGCAATCGTTTATCATGTAAAAAGATTATGGCTATTGCCTATATTACTTATAATTCCTGGTGATGTCATTCCGACTTATTTACCTTATTGGCCGCAGTTTTCGCTTGGTGAAACGACCTTTTCTTTGGTTTTATTTCCATTTGTAATTGGCTTCCAACAAAAATCTCAACATTCTCTACCCATTCATTTTTTCGCAGGATACGGAAAAATTGTTTGGCAATTAGGGATTGTTATAACGATAATCGCGGCTTTCGGTTATTTTGAGCCATTAGTTAGTGCAATTGCTCTACTAGTTGGAGTAATAGCAAGATTGCTTATAACAATCATAAAGTATCAACAAGAAAAAACAGGGAATTATGCTGTCTCACCACAATCGAATGGTGTTATGATTGCGGGTGTCCTGTCCGGTTCTCCAGCAGAGAAAATGGGGCTGTTAATAGGAGAACGTATTGTAAAAGTGAACGGACAAAAAGTTGAAAATGAACAGGAATTGTATGAAGCAGTTCAAATAAATGCCGCGCATTGTCGGCTTGAAGTATTAGATTCAAATGGAGAATTACGTCTTCGTCAGCACATATTATTTAGACATGATCATTATCGACTAGGTCTAATCTTAGTTAGATAGGAGAAACTATGGAATCACTATCACTCACAACTCAAATAATATTGGCTATTTTTGCTCCTGCAGCACTCGTTGTATTATTTACACGCATAACATTCAATCATTATGTTGCGTTAATATTAACCGTTGCATTATTCGCCGCATCAGTCTATGCAGGCTACACACATAGATGGTGGATTTATATGATCGACGCTGCATCACTTACAATCGGCTTCTGGTATAGTACTCATATGAAAACTAGTAAAAATAAAAAAAATCCGCCTCTTTGACGAGAGCGGATTTTTTGTTCTAAAAATTATGTGCGATTAAAATATTAAAATTAGTCAATTTCACAAGTGGTAATTAATAGAAAAACCCAAACAAAGTTGATTTATGCTCCAGGCGGACGCTTTCCGCGGGCTTGGCTTTAGCCTCCTCGTTCGCTACGCTCCCTGTGGGGTCTTCAGCTAAAGCTATCCCGCTGGAGTCGCCACCTTACACTCCAATCAATATAATGTGTAGTACTAAACTATAAGAATTAGCAAAGTATATCGCTGAGATATTAAGAGTCATCAATAAAAATTTTATAGGGATAAAACCTGTCTGCCCTATTAGGAATACTATTTTATAATAAAAGAAGAAGGTAAGTTTATTTATAAGAGTCAACTTGATCATTACTCTTATAAGATAAAAAAACTATATTTATGTGGTTTTATATCCATTTATCCGTTTATATAAAGTGGACCTAGTTGATTGGAGCGCAGAGCGGCGACTCCAGTGGGAACAGCACGAGCTGAAGACCCTGGACTTAGCGTAGCGAAAATCTTTTTTGCGACGAGCTTGCGCAGGAGCAAAGGAAGCGGCTGAAGCCGTGCCCACGGAAAGCGTCCGCTCGGAGCGGAAATCAAAGGCATAAATTTTATGTACGATTAAAATATCAAACTATATACAGCTAAAACTCCGATTGTACCAAGTACAACAACCATCACATTTGAAAATAGAAAAGCTAAGCCAAATGCCACAACCGTTCCTATTAAACCAAATAATAGATTATCCTGTTGTACATATAAAATAGCTGGAAAGATTAAAGCACCTAAGACCGCAAAAGGAATATTACGTAATACACCTGATACGACTGGAGGCAATTCTTTTCCCTCTAAAAAGGTGAGAGGAAACGCTCGCGGAATATATGTAACAAGAGCCATTCCAAGCAATGTCCACCAATACCACATACCCATTTGTTATACCCCTTTCGGTAAATTTTTTCCACGTTTTGCATAAATTATTTCAATAAAAATAGAAGAAGCCAGTGTAGCAACTAATATGGACCAACCAGTGGATAATAGCTGAGTCCAGTAAAAGAACCCATTAATCATAGCTGCTAAAAGAGCAAGCATTACTACTTTTCTATTTCCTCTCATAGAGGGTACAAGTAGTCCGACAAACATGGCATACAAAGCAATGGACATAGCTGCTTGTAAAAACGCTGGGAGATTTGCGCCGATGACATGACCAACTGCGGTAAAAACAACCCAGCTACTATAAGCTATTAATGCTACCCCAAATGCAAAAGGTGTAGCTATTTTCTTATCCTTTTGTGTAGCTAGTACAGAAAAACTTTCATCTGTGATTCCAAAAGCATAAATACCTTTGATCCACCTTTTTTCACTTTGCATCTTTTCGTTCAGTGCAGCCGTCATTAAGAAGTGACGAATATTAACGACAAACGTATTTAAAACGATTAAAATAGGGTCAACACCTTTTGAAATGAGTGTGAGGGACATATATTGCGCTGCTCCTGCATAAACGAAGATACTCATAGCTGTGGCTTCCCAAATTGAAAGACCAGTCGTTTTAGCAAGCAAGCCAAATGTTAGGGCAACTGGAAAATAACCAATTGCAATACTGATTCCAGCCTTTAATCCTGAAAGAAATGATCTATTATTCACAAAACGTTCACCACCTGAATACATAATCAACAAATTATACTATAAGAAGTGAGTTTTATGTACAGTAATATTGGGAATAGTATAAATATACATATTTGGAGGAGAGCCAAATGCCGGACTGGTTTTCAATAGAGACATTAACAGATTTAACACATGATTATCGAGCACTAGGACCACTAATTGGTATCCTCTTGCCGTTTTTGGAGGCCTTTCTCCCATTTTTACCATTAGTCGTTTTTATAGTTGCTAACGTCAATGCATATGGTCTACTGATTGGTTTTCTTATATCCTGGATAGGATCGGTTGCCGGTTCCTATGCAGTATTCTTAGTGATTCGAAAATATGGACGAGCTCGTGTCCTAGGTTTTATAACGAGGCATGTGAGAATTCAAAAACTTATAAAATGGGTAGAGAGAAATGGATTTGGACCACTCTTTTTACTCGTTTGCTTCCCGTTCACACCTTCTGCTTTAGTCAATATTGTTGCGGGACTTTCAGATATGAAAAAAAATACGTATTTCTGGACGCTGGCATTAGGTAAACTCATTATGATTTTTGTTGTCAGTTTTATTGGTTCAGACATTAAGGCATTGATCACTCAACCTATTAGAACAGCTATTGTCATTTTGCTAATTGCTATTCTATGGTTTGTTGGTAAAGCAATTGAAAAAAGAATAAATAAAAAAGTAGAAGCTGATTTTCGTTTAATCAGCGGCGAAAGAAAAAACAAAAGAGGAGAAAGTCTTGAATAATGTAAAAAAAGAAATGCTGGAATGGTTAATGGCATTAGTAATAGGTATCTTAATCGTGATGTTCGTCAGAATGTTCATTGTGACAAATTATGAGGTAGTGGGTCAGTCGATGATGCCAACATTGCATAATAAAGATAAAGTGATTGTGACAAAACTTTCCAAAATCGAGCATATGGATATTGTGATTTTCCATGGAGATCAGGGTGAAGATTATGTAAAGCGTGTCATTGGTCTACCAGGTGATAAGATTAGCTATGAGAACGATGAGTTGTTTATTAACAATAAAAAAGTAGAAGAGCCTTTTCTAGAATCTTATAGTGCATATGAAAATCCAAATGATAACTTCACAGGAAATTTTGAATTAGAGGAAATGACCGGAAGTAACCGGGTTCCACCTGATAAATTGTTTGTTTTAGGAGATAATCGTATTTCTAGCATGGATAGTCGATATTTTCACTTTGTAGATATTGAAAAAATTGTTGGTGAGGTGCAAGCACGTTACTGGCCGATTTCGCAGTCAACGACTCAATTCACTACCGAATAATTTCCCTCTCTGTAGTATGTTTTGTACAATAGAGATAGGAGATTATTCGGTTTTTTTTATTACTATATCAAATTTTGAATAAATTTCCCGTTCCGCAAGTAAATTAGCATCGAGAGCAAGTAAACAGACAGTAAGCGCAAGTAATTAATATAGTAAAGCAAGTAAAATCCTTAGGAACGCAAGTAATCAACATGACATCGCAAGTAACATGTGAAAGTTTAGGTTTTGATGTCTCTCTCTATTTAACCTTTTCAATTATCGTTATTATAAAATTTATTCTGCTCAATCTTATAGTTTATAACTACTCTCTAATTGAATGGAGTAACTTCGTTAGGTGAAGATCCCGCAGCGAAGACATTGGCCAAACTTTGTTTGGGCAATGTCTTTGCGCCGAGTAACCGCAGGAGCATATGTTTTCCAGCGAGGAGACTGAGGCAACGCCCGCGGAATGCGTCAACCTGAAACAAAATCACAACCTATAATTATTTTACATATAACCAAAAGAAAATTTCTTCCGAAAGGAGATTGAAAATATTGTCGCTACGAATAGTTAGTGGCCGATCAGGCTATGGAAAAACAACCTTTATCCACCAAGAAATAATCACAGAACTACAAAGAGCTCCTATAGGAGACCCGATATTCTACATAGTTCCCGACCAAATGTCATTTTCCAGTGAGTATGACCTTGCAGCAGAATCGGGACTTCCAGGACTAATTAGAGCACAGGTAACGACATTTAAACGATTAGCGTGGCGTGTTCTTCAAGAAACAGGTGGAATTGCCAAAGAAGAAATAAGTGGCTTTGGTTACCGTATGCTTATTCGGAGTCTGCTTGAAAATCACAAAGACGAATTTACGCTATTTAAGCGAGCAGCAACAAAAAGAGGATTCACCGATCAAATCGAAGTATTACTTAAAGAGTTTAGTAGATACTGCATGGATTACTCTACCATGGCAAATGCCCTAAACAATTTAGAAAATGTTAATGCCCCAAAAACGCTTATAGATAAATCCTCCGATATAATGCTGATGCTTGAAAAGATGGAACAAAAACTAGGAGTTAGCTATATTGACGGTGAAGGTTACTTAACATTACTAGCAACCAAAATAAAAGACTCTACACTACTTGCAAAAACAGATATATACATCGATGGTTTCACTTCATTCACAACAAGAGAATTAGAGATTATCGCGGAATTAATGAAACAGGTAAAGCGTATTACAATTGCTCTTCCAATTGAATCATTGCAGGATGCTGTAGATGAACAATCGCTATTCTATCAACCAGCAAATACATGTGCTAGGTTATTAGAAATAGCACAAACCGAACAAGTTGAAATCGAAAAAGCAGTACATCTGCATGAACAGAAACGCTTTATGTCAAAAGAAATTGCTCATATTGAGGAAAATCTGGATCAGCTTCCTCCCTTGCAAACAAAATCAGAAGGGAATATTCGAATAACAGAAGCTGCCAATCGTCGTGCAGAAATGCATGCAGTAGCAAGGCAAATACGAGAATTGATGCAACAAAAAAGTGTTCGTTATAACGAAATGGCTATCTTGCATAGAGATGCAGATACGTATGAAGGGTTGATCGAGACTATTTTCCCACAGTACGATATTCCAGTTTTCATTAGTAAAAAGAAACCGATGTTACATCATCCACTAATCGAACTTAGCCGGACCATTTTAGAAATAATTCGAACAGACTGGAAGTATGAACCAGTGTTTCGCGCAGTGAAGACGGATTTGTTTTTTCCGTTAGATGCCCCTAAAAAAACGTGGAGAGAGCGTGCGGATCGTTTAGAAAATTTTGTACTGGCATTTGGAATCTATGGTGATAGATGGTGGGATGAAAGACGTTGGGTTTATAAAAAATATCGTGGTTTAGAATTTTATTCCAAAGTGCAAACCGATGAAGAAAAAAGTATCCAAGCAGATATCCATACAATAAGAGATTTGATCGTTGAACCAATCAAAGACCTTTCCGATCAGTTGAAACAAAGTAAAACAGGGAAAGATTATGCAATAGCTATCTATACATTTATAGAAGCACTAAATGTATATGAAAAACTGCAAAGCTTGAAGCAAACTGAAGAAGAAAACGGCCAATTACTCCTCGCTTCCGAACATGAGCAAGTATGGAATGAGTGGGTAAATGTAATCGACCAATTTGTATTGATGTTTGGCGAGAAGGAAATGTCCTTGGAAGAAGTAGCCAAAATTTTAGATGAGGGATATGATCAGCTTGATTTTTCTAGCATTCCACCTACTATTGATCAAGTGATTGTTGGTAATGTTGATATCATTCGTCTAACGAATATAAAAGCGGCATTTGTACTAGGGGTTAATGATGGAGCTTATCCAAAGCGGATGGATCATGAAGGGATACTAACTGATACAGAGCGTGAATGGTTCATGCAAATTGGATTTGAACTTGCACCAACGTCGAAAGTGCGCTTGATGGATGAAAATTATTTAATCTATAAAGCATTTGTAACAGCTTCACATTTCTTATACGTATCTTATCCAATGGCAGACAACGAAGGGAAAGCACTATTACCTTCCATGTATATTAAAAAGCTACATCAAATGGTAAGTGATTTGCCTGTTGAAGTAGCTGTAGTCGATCCGAGCGATATGCTAACAGATAAATTAGATCTGACTTCTATTAGTCACCCACGACCTACTTTGCCTTATGTTATTACGCAGCTTCGAAGTGCTCTAGAAACAGGGGAATTACCAGAAGTGTGGCATTCGGTTTATCAGTATTATTTAATGGATCCTTATTGGTCGAAGCTAGTAAAAAGAATTACAAAGCCCTTAATACATGGCAATAAAACAGAGAAATTAAATGAAGAGATGACTGAAGCTCTATATGGGGAAACGATTATTTCCAGTGTATCTCGTGTAGAAAAATATTATAGCTGCCCGTTTGCACACTACGCATCTTATGGCCTGAAGCTAGAAGAACGTGCAGAATATAGATTAGAAGCACCACAAATGGGAGACTTATTCCATGCGGCGTTAAAATGGATTGCTGATGAAACGAAGCGTTTAGATTTACAGTGGTCTCAGTTAACTCGCCCACAATGCTACCAACTTGCTAGACAAGCAGTCGATTATATTGTGCCAGTTTTTGTACACCAATTATTATTAAGTACAAATCGATATCGATATATCCAACGGAAATTGGAGCAAATCGTTGCCAATACATTGATTGCCTTAAGCCAGCATTCTAAAGGATCCAGCTTTGTTCCAATTGCTATTGAAGCTGGTTTCGGTCCTGGTGAGGCGCTGCCTGCCTTGGAAATTCCACTGAAGCGTAATCGTAAAATGCAATTGCGTGGTCGAATCGACCGAGTGGATGCAGCTAACATTAACGGCAATATGTTTGTACGGATTGTCGATTATAAATCATCTAAAAAAGGAATTGATTTGAACGAGGTTTATCATGGTATTTCTCTTCAAATGTTAACTTATTTAGATGTTGCTGTTGAAAATGCCGATATATGGCTACATGAGGATGCTGATCCAGCAGGAGTATTATATGTGCATATGCATAATCCATTTATTCAGTCCCAAAAAGAAATGGAAGATGCAGAATTAGAGGATGCGATTTATAAATCATACAAAATGAATGGTCTACTACTCGATGATCCAGAAGTAATTATGGAAATGGACGACCAGATTTCAGGATTTTCGAAAGTGATTCCTGTACGTATGAACAAAGATGGAAACTTGTCGAAATCATCCTCCAAGGTAGTTGAGCCAGAGCAAATGAGATTGCTACAATCCTTTGTTCGTAAAAAGCATGAGCAAGCAGGAAATGGCATGAATGCTGGGGATACTCGCGTTCTACCTTACCGAATAAAAGATAAAATGCCTTGTAACTATTGCTCTTATCGTAGTGTTTGCCAATTCGACCCCGGAGATCCAGCTCAACAAGTACGTGTATTGAAAGTGGAGCAACCAGAAATAGTAGCAGAAAAAATACGAGAGGAGATGGGTTCAAATGAACATTCCTAATATGCCAGCAGAGCTAACATGGACAGCTGCACAATGGAAGGCAATTTGGGCTACGGGTTCAGATGTGCTCGTTTCCGCAGCTGCAGGATCTGGAAAAACAGCTGTCCTCATCGACCGACTCATTCAAAAGGTTATTGCGAAAGAACAACCTATCAATGTTGACGAGTTATTAGTCGTTACATTTACCAATGCTTCCGCTGCAGAAATGCGTCACCGAATGGCAGAGGCGTTAGAAAAGGCTATAGCAAACGATCCAACATCAAATCATTTACGAAAACAACTAAGTTTGATAAATAAAGCACAAATTTCTACACTGCATTCATTTTGTTTAAACATTGTACGGCAATATGCATATATGCTAACGATAGACCCAGGTTTCCGTATTGCAAATGAAACAGAAGCAGCAATCATGCGTGACGATATGTTAGCAGAAGTATTAGAAGAAGCTTATCATGTTGACAATCCGGAGGCGATGTACCGATTGTCTGATAGTTTCACCTCCGATCGTGACGATCAATCAATTGAAGTGATGATTGAAAAACTATATTCCTATTCGCGCGTTCATCCAGAGCCCCAAAAATGGTTGTTGGCAATTCCAGAAGCTTATGATCTGCCAGTAGATATGACTATAGACGAACTATCGTTTATGGGGCAGTTGAAGCTTGCAATCATCCATCATTTAGAAGAAGCGATCGCTGTAACCGAGGAGATTCGTAGACTTGCAAATGAACCAAATGGGCCAGCACCACTTGCAGAAACTGCTATGATCGATCAGCAAATGATTCAAGAGGCAGTAGATTTGATGAAGAATAGCTCGTGGCAAAGTGTTTTTCATTACTTCCAAGGCATTAAATGGGGAAGAGCAGCAGCCATAAAAAAAGATTCCTGTGATGAAGGAATGAAAAATCAAGCGACAGACAAACGGACTAAAGTGAAGAAAATTGTTAATGACTTAAAGGATAATTATTTTACACGAACTCCAGAACGGCTCTTGGAGGAAATGCGTTTAATGGCACCTCAGCTACAAAAACTAGTAGAACTGACTATAGTTTATGGAGAAAGGTATACTGCAGCTAAAAATGAAAAGGGGTTAGTCGACTTTTCAGATTTGGAGCATTATGCACTAGACATTCTATCCGAGCAGGATGAAAATGGTGAACTTATACCATCAGAAATTGCGAAGGAATATAAGTCCCGTTTTAAAGAAGTACTTGTAGATGAATATCAGGATACTAATCTACTACAAGAGACCATTTTACAGTTTGTGAAAAGTGGCGATGAAAATACAGGGAATATGTTCATGGTAGGCGACGTGAAGCAGTCCATCTATCGATTCCGTTTAGCAGAACCAATGCTATTTTTAGGGAAATATCTTGCATTCAATGATCTTCCGATTAATTCAGGCATCAAAATAGATTTAAATGCTAACTTCCGCAGTAGAAAGGAAGTGTTGCATGCAACCAACTATATTTTCAGTCAAATTATGGGTGAATCAGTAGGAGAAATTGTGTATGATGAAGCAGCATCGTTAAAGCCAGGAGCACCCTATGAAGAAACTGAAACGCCTGTTGAGCTTGCTCTATTATATGAAGTAGAAGATGGCAGTGCAGAACCGTTAGAGGAAGAGGAAGAAACGATAGAAGCAATTGCTGAAGAAGAGTTAAAAAAATCGCAAGCCGAAGCACGTTATATTATTTCAAAAATAAACGAGATGATTCACTCTAAACAAACTGTCTATGATCCATGGAAAAAAGCTCATCGTCCCGTCGAGTACAGTGACATCGTTATATTGATGCGCTCGATGACTTGGTCAGGAGAGGTTACAGAGCAATTTAAAGAAGCTGGTATTCCTTTGTACGCCGAACTTTCGAAGGGATATTTTGAAGCAATTGAAGTTCTTATAATGCTTCATACGCTTCGTGCAATAGATAATCCCTATCAGGATATATCACTTGCATCCGTTCTCAGGTCGCCATTTGTAGGACTTACAGAGTCAGAGCTCGCACTTATCCGTTTATCTGCTCCAAAAGAGCCTTTCTACGATGCATTAAAAACTTTTGTATCTACCGGAGGGCCGGGACTGTCTGCAGATACTGCTGAGAAACTACAAAGGTTCTTACTTCAATATGAGGATTGGCGCGATTTAAGTAGAAGAGGTTCACTTGCGGATTTAATATGGCAAATATACTTGGATACACATTACTACGAAATAGTAGGTGCTATGCCAAATGGTAAACAAAGACAAGCAAACCTTCGTATTCTTCATGACCGTGCAATCGATTATGAGAAAACTTCCTTCCGAGGACTGTTCCGTTTTTTACGTTTTATCGATCGTATGCGTAAAAGAGGGGATGATTTAGGTGCTGCACGAGCAATTGGTGAAAAGGAGAATGTTGTTCGTTTAATGACTATCCACTCATCCAAAGGGCTAGAATTTCCAGTTGTTTTTTTAGCTGGAATGGGTAGACCTTTTAACCAAATGGATTTTAATGAGTCCTACTTGTTTGACCAATCGTTTGGTCTTGCTGTTAAAGCAATTGATCCGGAAAAGCGTATTTCATTTACTTCATTGCCATTTTTATCTATGAAAGAAAAAAAGCAGATGGAGTTGAAGGCGGAGGAAATGCGGGTTTTATATGTGGCCATGACGCGTGCAAAAGAGCATTTATACCTCATTGGATCTATAAAAGATTTAGCAAAAACATTGGCAAAATGGCAAGATGCCCAAAACGTATTAAGTGATGAAATGCTGCCGGACTATATGCGTGCAAAAGCAAAAGGATATTTAGATTGGATTGGTCCAGCCTTATCAAGACATACAAATTTCCGCCAGTTATCGGATGTAAATGAAGCGAATATAGTGGATAGTGAATCGAATTGGAGAATTGTCGCTAAATGTGTAAATGATTTAAAGCATATTGTACAAGAGGAAGAAAAAGAGGCTGTTAAATTGGACCAGTTGATTGATCCAACACAAAATATATATTTAAAGAAGATTCAGGAACGTTTTGATACACCATACGTGCATGAAATAACTACTCTTAAACGATCAAAGCAAACGGTAAGTGAGATGAAAAGAATACAGCAACTTATGGACCAATCAGATGATGACTATTTTCAAATGTCTAGTCCTACTAGTCTGAAAAAGATTGCGAAGCGTCCATTTTTCCTTCAGCAAGAAGCAAAATTGACAGGGGCAGAAGCAGGTACTGCGGTACATGCTTTTATGCAAAACGTTGATCTTCACGAAGAAAAAAATGAGGAGCAGGTTCTGCTATTTGCAGAAAGACTGGCTGAAAGGGAAATTTTAACGAAAGCTGAACAAGCTGCGATTAATCCAAACAAAATGGTACCTTTCTTCAGCTCAGAAATAGCAAAACGTTTACGAAATGCAAAAGAAGTTATGAGAGAATTTCCTTTTACGTATGCACTCGAGGATAATGATGGCGACAAACAAATTATTCAAGGAGTCGTCGATTGCTTATTTTTAGAGGATGATGGACGTTGGGTTTTATTGGATTATAAAACGGATAAAGTTAAACATTTAGTTAGTAACGAGTCGTTATTACAGCAAGAAATGCAAAAACGTTATCAACTTCAATTGTCACTTTATACACAGGCAATTGAAGCAATTTTACAAGTAGAGATTAAAGAGAAAGTATTATACTTGTTTGACATAAATAGAACAGTGTCATTTTAGGGGGAAAAAGCTTGCTAATCAAACCAACAGGAGTAAATGAGCGCATCATCTCGATAGATGTAATGAGAGGGTTCGCTTTACTAGGGATATTTGTCGTGAATATGCTATTTTTTCATACTCCATATATTTATATAAATCCATATACTTGGTATCAAAACCCAAGTGATTATGAGACATTTAAAATGATTGACATTTTCGTACAAGGAAGTGTGTATCCATTATTCTCCATGTTATTTGGATATGGTTTGGCAATGCAGTATATGAAGTCTGAAGCAAATGGTAGTCCATTTTCCAAATTTGCAGTACGGCGATTGTCTGTTTTACTAATAATTGGATGTATTCATGCATTTCTTATATGGGCAGGAGACATCTTGATAACCTATGCATTAGCGGGATTTGTTTTAATACTCATCATTAGATTAAAGCCAATTTGGTTGCTTCTCATAAGTATTTTCTTATTCTTAATACCAAATGGTTTATTAAATGGTTTAGTCTACTTGGGCTCTCTAATAGAGCCAGATGCCATGGTTATTTATACTGGAATACAGGAAATTGAAGCATCTATTGTTGCATACGGCCAAGGATCATGGGGTGATATTTTCTCTCAACGATTAGCTGATTGGTTATATATGAGTGGAAATGGTCTAATCATCATAAGCATGCTGTTTACAATCGTTCCATTTCTTCTATTAGGTGCAGCAGCAGCAAAGTGGAAGCTTATTGAGAGGGCAAGAGAGTTAAAGTTGTTTTGGATTATTACGGTGTTAGTAACTTTAATAGCAGGTACAGCTATCAAATGGCTTCCTTACTTAACAGAAGCGAACTTGTTCACTATGAGCGTTCAAGATACTTTTGGAGGACCACTACAAGCAATTGCATACGCAGGCGTAATTGCCATGGTTTGTTCAATTCCAATCGGTGCAAAAATACTATCTCCAATTTCGAAGGCTGGTAGGATGTCCATGACAATATATTTAATGCAATCGATTATTGCAACGACTATTTTTTATTCCTACGGATTCGGGTTATACGGAAAAATCGATATAAGTACTGGTACATGGATGGCAGTTGGCATTTTCGCGTTACAAATAGTGTTTGCAGAATTTTGGTTTATGAAATTTAAGCAAGGTCCAGTAGAGTTATTGTGGAGAAAACTGACTTATTCGAATAGTTTATCTAAAATAGGTGAAAAAGAAACTAATTTGTAATAGACTAATAGATAGATTCAAAACTATTAAAGGAGTGTCCAAAAGATGAAACTGTTATCCTACCGTTTACATGACAAAATTTACTTCGGACCTAAAGTCAAAAAAGAAGAGGCAGTATGGGATGTTTTACAAATTCAAGAGACGCTCCAAGTATTACCCCAATTTCCTACTACAATCGTAGAAGGTGTTCATTTAGGGATGGATTTTGTCGAACAAATTCGTAAATTAGTAGAAGCAGCATTGAAGGCAGAGAATCCAAATGAGTTTAAACGCTCTTTCGCTGAAATCGAATGGCTGTCACCAATTCCGCGTACTCCCAAAAATATTATGGCTGTAGGTAAAAACTATGCTGATCATGCGAAAGAAATGGGTGGCGTTGCAAGTAGTTTTGTTGTCTTTACGAAGTCTCCAACTTCCATTGCAGCTGATGAACAAACTCTTTCACTACATGCAGATGTAACAAACTCCTACGATTACGAAGGAGAGCTAGCAATCGTAATTGGTAAACAAGGAAAAAATATTCCGGAAAAGTTAGCTTATGATTATATTTTTGGATACACAATTGCCAATGATTTAACTGCGCGTGACCTACAAACGAAGCATCAGCAATACTTCTTAGGCAAAAGTCTTGAAGGGTCTTGCCCTATGGGACCATACTTAGTAACAAAGGATGAGTTACCAAATCCACAGGAACTTGCAGTTGTCACTAAAGTAAATGATGAAATTCGTCAAAACGGAAAAACTTCTGACATGGTATTTTCGGTTGAACGAATTATTGCTGAAATTTCAAAGTCGGTTATCCTAGAACCAGGAGATGTTATATTAACAGGAACTCCTGCAGGTGTAGGGAAAGGGTTTAATCCACCACGCTTCCTAAAGTCAGGAGATATAGTCAAAATTTCTATTGAAGGAATAGGTACATTAGTGAACAAATTCGAGTAACATGGTACACTAAATAGGATAGTAGTAAACTACAAGTATAATTGAGGTGGAAAAAATGGATTTCTTAGCATCAACACATTTACACATTACCACTTGGGTAGTCGCACTAATCCTATTTTTTGTAGCATTAGCGATTGCAAAACCGAAAGTAGTTCACATGATTTTACGTTTGTTCTACATCCTAATTATCATTACTGGAGTTGCTTTGTTCATCAAAGGTATGGACTTCGGTGAAGGAATGCTTTACGGATTAAAATTCCTAGCAGGCATATTAGTAATTGGTATGATGGAAATGACTTTAGTGAAAAAGGCAAAAGGAAAACCATTTACAACTTTCTTAGTGTTAATGTTTGTTTTCTTCTTTATTGCTCTTTTCCTTGGTTTCAAATTACCAATGGGTATCAACTTCTTAGCTTAAGTTTTGGGAAGCTTTCACTTAGTGGAAGCTTCTTTTCAATTTATTAATATTATGCTATTTTGATAGGTAAGAAGAGAGGAGGAGTGGCAAGTGGGAATAACATTGCTAATATTACTCATTGTACTTATGATTGCATTTGTAGGCGCATCATTTGTCATTGGCAATCTACAAAAAAATAAACCAGATTCTCAAATTGAACTCCAATCACATATCCTTCAAGAATTCCATAAAACACAAAAGCCACCGAAATGATCGGTGGTTTTTTGTTATGGCAAGAGAATATTGATGTTATTGAGCTATATGTTCGATGTTATGGGCTATTTCGTTACACTTTTGGGCTAAAGTGGAGAATTTAAGGGCTATATCGAATTTTATAAGCTTCTATTTATGATTTATGGGCTATCCGTAAACGTTTAAGGGCAATTTTAATCTCGCCTAAAGCAAGTAATCGCCTAAATAGTAGATTTTATGATTACTTTGAAACCTGTCACAGTTTGGACTAAATATTATAGATATTTATTGCTTTAATTGCGAAACGATAGCGATTAAAACATTGCTTTGATAAAATAATATGTATATGCGTCAAAGGAGGATTTACCTTGAAGTTAACAAAATGGATTATAACTGGATTGCTGATGAGTAGCCTATACTTAACTACATCTCAAGAGAGTAATGCAGAAACGAATAACTCTATACATAACGAAAGTATTTACGATCTATATGTAGATCGTTACTTCAATAAATTAGGAACAAACGATTATAAGGTCAATCCCAAAGATCCAAATGCATTCGCTGGTGGAGATTTTCTTGGTGTTATGGAAAAAATGGCTCACATTAAAGATATGGGATTCACTACTATCTCCATAGGTCCAGTTTTTGCAACAGAATCTTATGATGGAAAGCGAATTTTAAATTTCGATGAATTAGAAAAACAATTCGGGACACCAGAAGAATTTAACGAGCTATTAGACAAGTCGCACGAACAAGATTTAAAGATTATGGTTGAATTTCCTCTAAATAATTATAGTGAGAACCATACTTGGGCTACTGATAACAAGAAAAGTAATTGGATACTATCAAAAGAAAATGGTCAACTGCATCTTGACTTGACTAATCCTGAAGTACAACAGGCTCTTACTGAGACAATTGTAAATTTTGCAGCAACCTATAAAATTGATGGATTTAAATTGTCTGAGCTAGATGGTGCACCAACTCCATTTATAAATGATTTAATTGCGGCAGTAAAAGAAATTCGCGATCCAATGTATGTCATTGCTCTCGAGGAGTCAGAAGCTGATTTTGACTTAACGTATTCGGAAAAGCTAATGCTAGGTTTCCGGGATACTTTCAAAAATACAGATCGACCTTCAGAATCTATTTCTTTAGCTAATGAAAATAATCTATTAATGGTGGATCATTTGTTGGCTGAAAGAATTACGTATCATAGTGCCTTGGAGAATATGTTCCCACCTACTCGTATTAAAATGGCAATCGGAACTATTCTTACCTTACCAGGTGTACCTTATATGACATACGGAACGGAAATAGCGATGAATGGTCAAAATGCACAAGATAGCCATCAAATCATGAATTTCCGTGTAGATGAAGAGCTAATTGAATATTTAAAAGACATGGCATCCATTCGTACAAAATCAGAAACGATGCGAACAGGTAAAATGGAACTGTTAGAAAATAAAGATGGGTATGCTGTGTACAAACGATATTCTGATGAAGAAACATTTATCGTTGTCATCAATAACACTAGTGAGACAAAAAGAATTGACATTTCGAGTGAGGAAATAGGCGAAAATAAAGAACTACGTGGGTTATTTGAGTTGGATACAGTACGTGCTTCCGATGATGGTTCCTATCGTTTAGTACTGGATAGAGAAATAGCCGAAGTGTATCAAGTTAAAGAAGATAAAGGTCTAAATAGCGCCTACATCGCAGCAATGATCATCGCTTACTTATTGTTTATGTTATTTCTCATTATAGTTTGGAAAAAAGGAAAGCAAAGAAGAATGGATGAAGAGAATAAATAAATGCAAAAAACTGTCCCCCACACAAAATAAGGTGGACAGTTTTTTTAGATTAAGCAGAAAGAAAAATGTTCCGTGAACTAGCAGCGCTATGATTTCTGCTTCGGGCGGATTCTTCCCGAATTAAAATGTTATCCTTTGTTATTGACGTACAATTGGCATTGAACAGCATCGGAATGATCCGCCTGATTTAATGATTTCCGAGAAATCAACCTCAATTACTTGATATCCGTGCTTTCTAAGCTGATGATTGACGTCAGAATTTAATGGTAAACTAAGTACTCGATTATTCCCGATAGACAATACATTCGTCCCCATTGAGAACTGCTCACTTTCACTCACCTCGATTAAATTATACATACTGGACAAATTGTCGACGATTTCCGGGTCGATTGCATCAGGGTAAATCAAGGCATCCTTGGAAGAGAGGATATTGAACACACAGTCAAGATGTAAATATTTTGGGTTAAAAGGAATAGGGAAAATTTCAAAGTCTGGTAATTCTTCTTGTAAATCTTGAATGGCTTTCTTACTTGTCCGATGGCTAATTCCAACAAATACACGGTGGCCGTCAACGATTACATCGCCACCTTCGATGGAATGTGTGGAGAGTTTTTTATAAGAAATATCATGTTCATTCATCCACTCTGCTAATACCTTTTCTTCACCTTGGCGAATCGGATTTGCCATTTCGGAAATAAACAAGCAATTACCTAAAGTAAAACCAATATCTCTAGTAAAGACTTGTTCTGGATGATCTTTACTTGGTGGTAGTTTAATCACTTCCACACCCGCATTTCGTAAAGTTTGTTCAAATATCTGATGCTGTGAAATCGCAAGTGAACGATCAATACTGCTATTTATATATTTTTTCTGAACGTCATTAATCACTTCTTTAATTTCCATGTACTGAGGTTCACATAGGATGACTTTTTGAAGTTCACCATATTCACTTTGACATTGTATTTGAGATTGATCTTTGAATATTTTTACCATTAGGCTACCTCCACTTTCTTGGTTCATTCCTTTTCTATTCCCTTGATTTTTCATTTCATAACCTATTTGTGAAATTTATTTTCATTTGAACAATGTTGTTTCAGAAAATTTAACATGGGGTAAAGGCTAGGTATAGAATATGTAGATATAGATAGTGGAGGAGATTGTATGATTACAAAGGAACAAGCTTTATTGACAAAAGAAGATTTTCATAATAGAAAAGACTTACCGAGTTGGCTCTATAAAGAATACGAAACTTTTCATAACACGGTAACGGATAAAACGTTTCCATGTTTTTTTGGAATGAATGGTGAGTTGAAAGGTGAACTCCGTTACGCTTTTATCAATCAAGACGACTGGAGTAATTTACCTTCTGCGGTAGAAGGATTTCTAGATTTATTTAAATTACCAAACTACAAGAGACACGGTCTTTTTGTATTTGTAGAACCTTTTGAGTCAGAAGGTTCTATCGAAGATTACCGAAAGCAATTTTGGGATATCCTTCAATACTTACATGAAGTTGATGAAGTAGAATGGCCAGAAGACAGTCCTCGTGACCCTGATCACTATTTGTGGGATTTCCGATTCAATGGAGAGCCGATTTTTGTATTTGGAAATGCTCCAGCATATAAGAAGCGAAAGACACGTCATCTAGGAAATGCGATGGTTCTTGGATTTCAACCACGGAAAATATTTGAAGGATTAGAAGGTACTGAAAAAGGTGGTATTATGTCACGTGAAAAAGTTCGTAAACGTGTAGAAGCATGGGATCAGCTACCTAAGCATCCAGATATCGGCCATTTCGGCGACCCAACGCATAACGAATGGAAGCAATCCTTTATTGGTGATGATATTGTACCGATTCAAGGCAAATGTCCATTCCACCATAAATCACAAGTTTAAAAACTATTCTATGCTTTCATATAGCAATATTTGTGGAAAAAAACAAGAGGATAGAGGTATGAAGCTTAAGTTAGTATTATAGATAATACCATTCTGTCATAAACGCTGATGAATGGGAGCAACAGATGGTAATCGGAATTGTCCTACTAGACAACCCAAGATTATTGAAAATAGAGTGGCGGGTCGTGATAAAAATCATTACCCGCCTTTATATATTTCTTGTAAATTATGCAGTAAAGCACTACTGGAATTATTACTCGGAACTCAAACTAATTTTTAGCTAACGAGCAATACATATATTCCTATCCTTTACCAGGGAAATGATGAAGAGGAGGTGGTACTAACCAGCCCTTACTTTTGTTTAAGCGAAGTATTTTGGCACCAATCTGTACTTTAGCAGTATGGAACTGGCCATAGAGCATAGCGATATCTTCACGTATACTTTCACCCATGACTTTACTACAAGCTACTAAACCAGCTGCTGAATCTTTAGCCAATGCTGCGCCAATTTCTGGATCATTAAATCGTGCTCCAACCGGAATATCTTCAAGACGAGCATCTGGTCGAGCAGGAGGGGCGGGTGGTAATCCAACAGCATTTACCTTAAGTATTTTCTCAATTTGTTTATTTTCTTCTTCCATAGATTTAACGCACTCTTCAATTAACCCTTTCAACTCGTCATCACCAGCATGATTATAAAAGGTCTGGTATGCAGCAATTAGCCCGTTATTCATTATTAAATTTGTCCAAATAGCAAATACTTCACCATAATGCAGAGGTTCTTCCTTAGGATTTCCACTTAAGATACCCATTATTTCACTCCTTGCTTTCATTTTCACAGAAATTATCCATGTAAATGGTAGTATGTGGAGCTTATGAGAAAGTATTCATTCAATAAAAAAAGAGGATCTACATATAATATAGACCTCAATTTATAAATAAACATATGCGCTTTCGCATTTCTTATGATAATTTATTTAAAAAGAATAAACCCATTGTTCCGGGACCGACATGTGCTCCTACAGTTGAACCAATGGAATGTATTTCAATACTCTTCGGATGAAATCTATCCTCGATCATTTGTTTTAAATCTAGTGCTGTAGGTTCATCATCACTATGGCAAAGGGCGATTGACTGTTCACTAATCGTATCACCACGTTCGTCCATCATATCAATCATTCGCTTCAAAACTTTTTTGCGTCCGCGAATTTTTTCTAGAGGGACTAGCTTGCCGTCCTCCACATGAAGAAGTGGTTTAATATTAAGTAATCCACCAACAAATGCACTTGCTTTAGAAACTCTCCCACCGCGTGCTAGGTAATCTAAATCTTCTACGGTGAATAAATGCTCCATATGCTCTGCATGGAAACGTACTTTTTCAATAATTTGAGCATTGTCCATTCCTGCATCACGTAATTTAACTGCTTCTTTTAATACTAAACCATATCCGAGTGATGCACATTGTGAATCGATGATCGTTAGTTTCAGATCTGGGTACGATTCTAATAATTGTTCGCGCATCATCATAGCCGTACTATAGGTTCCGGATAGAGCCGACGAAAAGGCTATATATAATCCTTCTTCTCCAGATTTAGCAAGATCCTCAAATAGTCGTAAAAATAATTCTGGTGAAACTTGTGAAGTTTTTGGATGCTTTCCTGCCCGTATTGCTGCGTAAACTTCAGATGAATCAATACCAATAATGTCTTCATACTCATCTTCATCAATATGAACTCTAAGTGGAGCTAATAGAACGTTGTTATCTTCAAAAAATTCTCTTGGTAAATCTGTAGCGCTATCAGCAAATATTCTCATTTCCCATCCTCCTGTATCTCTATTATTTAGTTAAGTTTAATCTTTCTATTAATAATTCTGCAATACCATCTTCGTTATTTGATAAAGTAACTTCGTTGGCGATAGTTTTAAGGGGCCTTATAGCATTTCCCATTGCTACCCCAACACCAGCATACTCAATCATTTCTAAATCATTATCTTCATCACCAAATGCAATAATACGTTCTTGTGGAATATTCAAATACTCGGATACATGTGATAATCCAACGGCTTTATTTAAACCATGCTTTACAATCTCAATGACATCCCATGGGGCACCCCAACGACGATGGTCAATTACTTCCGCATGTACATCTCTTAAATGCTGACGAACTAAATCAACTGAATCTTCTTCGGCATGGATTAGTAAACTTGTAGGGTCAGTTTTCAAAAGAGACTTTAAGTCTCCAGTTGTAACCTGTGGATTTCCTAATGAAAATGCAGAAAGTATTTTTTCATCGTGATAATGTAAATACACATCATCAAGTACCTCAGCTAGCATATTTTTGATGGAATAACTTTCTACAGCCTCTACTACTTGCTTTACAACTTTTAAATCAATCGGAGTATGTAAAGTTTTCCACGAAGAATTTCTAGGATGATGAACAAATGCACCATTAAAGTTAACAATTGGTGTACTTAAACCAAGTTCTTTATAATACATTTCACTGGATCTATATGGTCTACCAGTGGCAATCATAACTTCATGTCCCTCATTTTTTGCCTGTTGAAGTATGTTTTTAGTTTTTGCTGAAATTACTTTTTCATCGGTCAATAAAGTTCCATCTAAATCTAACACGATTAAATGCTGTTTCATTAAAAAAACTCCCTTCTATCTTATGTTAAAGTGTATCGTTTTCAACGAATAACGTCAAAATGTAAAATCAGCCTCTTTGTACTCTCTAGATTACTTTGGTAGAATAATAATAGAAGAAAGGTGGGATATAAATGATAGTAACAACCGAGGCATGGGGAAACATTCCTTTATTACATATTTATAAAGAAGATACAAAAAAAGATGCTTCAATTGTCATCTTTTTACACGGATTTGAAAGTGGAAAAGAGCATAACCTACATTATGCATATCAGCTTGTTCAACAAGGTTGTCGTGTCATTCTACCAGATGCACATTTGCATGGAGAACGAGACGAGAAATTAGATGATGTAGAAATCAGCTTACGTTTTTGGGAAATTGTTTTAACTTCCATTGAAGAAGTTGGACATATTAAGCATGAATTAGAAAAGCGTGGCTATTTCAACGGACAAAAAATTGGTATCGGTGGAACTTCTATGGGTGGGATTACTACTTTAGGTTGTTTAACGGCATATCCTTGGATTGATGCTGCTGCTATTATGATGGGAACACCTGGTTATGTAGAACTTGCCAAAGCGCAAATTGCATCGGTAGAGCAAAAAGGATTCAAAGTACCATTAAATGCAGAAGAGAAGAAGAATATGTTCGACACCTTATCGAATTTTGATGCATCAATTCATTCGGATAACCTTATTGAAACACCACTATTTTTCTGGCATGGAGAAAAGGATCCTGTTGTACCATATGAACCAACTTCCCAATTCATTGCCGCTCTCAGAAAACAATATGATAAACAGAATATAGTCCTAATGAATGAAAAATCCGCAGGACATGCAGTATCACGAAAAGGAATGCTAACTTCTATGCAGTGGCTTGCAAACAGTTTGGCATAAACTGACGAGTTTGATATGATTAAGATATAAAGTGAAACTTCTATTATTGGGAATTTTTTCATCCCCATTAATGGAAAAAAGAACTCAGGCAATTCCTGAGTGACCAACATCTTGTTGGTCCGAACCAATCGGCGAATTACAGGCTGTTTATTATCACCATTTCCTCTGATTTTCTTTTGAAAAGTTGAGGTGGTAGTATTTCCGCCTGTTAAACCGGAATAGAATAGAGGAGGTTTTCAAAATGAGTCAAGATACAGAGCAAGATATGAAGGATAGTATGATGGCCGCTCTTGAGAATGTTATCGACCCTGAACTAGGTATTGATATTGTCAATTTAGGTTTAGTATATGATGTACAATTAGCAGATGAAGATATTGCAAAAGTTACAATGACATTAACATCCATCGGATGCCCAATGGGTCCACAGATTGTCGATCAAGTAAAAACTGCTCTTGGTGAACTACCTGAAGTAAAAGATACAGATGTAAATATTGTCTTCAACCCACCATGGTCAAAAGACAATATGTCCCGCTACGCTAAAATAGCTCTTGGGGTAAGGTAATAAAATATACAGTATATATTAAAAGTCGAATCATCCAAGATTCGACTTTTAATATGGAGTTCAACTAAATCTAAACTGATTACCTCCCACAGCAACTTGAAGTAAACCCAACCCATTCCGAACTCAACCAAATAAAATCTTACCAATAAAAAAAGCCACTGAAATATTTCAGCAGCTTCGTATACTAGTCAATCCGACAAATATGAAGTGGGCAGTTATCACATTCTACTTCCGTTCGTAAAAACTGTAAATCATGAATCGTAATCATTCCCTTGTCTAAAGATAGCACATCTTTTTTCTTTAGATCATTTAAAATTCGGTTTACGACCTCTCTACTTGTCGCACAGAAGTTGGCTAACTCCTGATTGGTCATAGCATAGTCAATGAGAATGCTTCCATCCTCCCGTTTGATCCCATAAGTATTTGTTAATCGTATTAATGTGGATAATAAAGCACCCTTTTTCCCATGAAGCAACAAGTCTCTAAAGCGAGTCTCGTTTTTCAAACTATGCATTTGCATTACTTGAATCCATTCCATCATGAGAGACGAACAATCTGATAAGTATTTTTCCAACGTTGTGCGTGGTAATACTAATAATTGAGTTGTTTCTATCGCATTAGCTGAGACAGAATGATAAATAGTTTCGCAGAAAATAGATGTTTCTCCGATAAATGTATTATTTCCTGTAATTCGTAAAGTCAACATCTTACCGCTCTCAGTATCCTTACTAATGCGTACTGTACCTGTTTTGATGAGGTAGACATCTTCTGCACTTTCACCTTCTAAGAAAACAGGACGATCCTTATCTACTTTTAAGTTGGTTCCAAATTGTTCGAACAGTGCATGTATACCCTGTGAATTGGAGCTATGTTCATTCATAAATATTACTTCCTTTCCTTCATTCACATTCGTTTTCATGTGCACTTTCTTATATAATAGCATATTTAGAAGATATATTAGAGAAATACTATTGGCCATATTTCTTTACAAAGTTATTATTAAGGACTTATACTTATAATAGTCAAAGAAGGTCAAACTAATTTCATAAGGAGAGGTTTGCATATGCAAATGAAACAACAAGATGAAAAAAGTCCTTTAGAAACGTACGGTAGAAATCTAGTAACTGCAATTAAAGAGGGGAAAATGGATCCTGTTATTGGTCGCGATCAAGAAATTAGAGATGTTATTCGTATCCTTTCAAGAAAAACGAAAAATAATCCTGTACTAATTGGAGAACCAGGGGTAGGGAAAACAGCTATTGTAGAAGGTTTGGCACAGCGAATTGTGCGTAAAGATGTACCAGAAGGATTGAAAGAGAAGGAAATCTTTGAGCTTGATATGAGTTCCTTAATCGCCGGTGCAAAATATCGAGGGGAATTTGAAGAACGTCTTCAAGCGGTATTAAAGCAAGTGAAAGATAGTGAAGGACAAATTATTTTGTTTATCGATGAAATTCACACAATAGTTGGTGCTGGAAAATCTGATGGTGCAATGGATGCTGGGAATATGCTTAAACCAATGCTAGCACGAGGTGAGCTACATTGTATTGGAGCTACGACACTTGATGAATATCGAATGTATATTGAAAAAGATCCAGCTTTAGAAAGACGCTTTCAGCAAGTAATGGTAAGAGAACCTTCAATAGAAGATACAGTATCTATTTTACGTGGACTTAAAGAACGCTTTGAGCTACATCATGGTGTGCGTATACATGATCGAGCAATCGTTGCAGCAGCCGAGCTTTCTAATCGCTATATTACAGAAAGGTTTTTACCTGATAAAGCAATCGACTTAGTCGATGAGGCATGTGCAATGATTCGAACAGAAATCGATTCAATGCCACAGGAACTCGATGAAGTTACAAGAAAAATGATGCAGCTTCAAATTGAAGAACAAGCATTAATGAAAGAAAAAGATGATGCAAGTAAGAAAAGACTAGAACAACTGCGTAAAGATTTGAAAGAACTAGAGGCTTCGACTAGTGAAATGCGAAATAAATGGCAATTAGAAAAAGAAGCCATTCAAGTAATACAGCAAAAACGAGAAGTACTGGATCGCTATCGTCGAGAATTAGAAGAAGCTGAAAACCAATACGACTTAAACAAAGCTGCTGAGCTTCGTCACGGGAAAATTCCTACATTAGAAAAAGAACTTCAAGTATATGAAAATCAAATCAATGAAGATTCAGAAACACGGTTACTGCGCGAAGAAGTAACGGCAGAAGAAATTGCCTCAATCGTATCCAGATGGACGGGAATTCCTGTTACGAAACTTGTTGAGGGCGAAAGAGAAAAACTTTTAAGGCTGAAAGAAACACTAGGAGAGCGCGTAGTGGGACAAGACCAAGCAGTTCAATTAGTTACAGAAGCTGTGTGGCGTGCAAGAGCGGGTATTAAGGATCCAAATAAACCAATTGGCTCTTTTCTATTCTTAGGACCTACTGGTGTTGGAAAAACGGAACTTGCTAAATCACTAGCAGCTAACTTGTTTGATTCTGAGGAGCACTTTATCCGTATTGATATGTCTGAATACATGGAAAAACATAGTGTTTCCCGTTTAGTTGGCGCACCGCCAGGATATATAGGTTATGAGGAAGGTGGCCAATTAACCGAAGCTGTACGAAGAAATCCATACTCAGTAGTGTTGCTAGATGAAATAGAAAAAGCGCATCCAGATGTTGCTAATATTTTATTGCAATTGATGGACGATGGTAGAATTACAGATAGCCAAGGAAGAATTGTTAACTTTACGAATACCATTGTTATTTTGACTTCCAATATTGGTTCAGTATATTTAGCGAATACAACTGGGGAAGTCTCTGAACAAGAAGAAAACCTTGTTATGAGTGCATTACGTGAGCATTTTAAACCGGAATTATTAAACCGATTAGATGACATCATTATGTTCCACTCATTGACAACTCACCACTTTATTCAAATTACGGAAAAATACGTGAAACAACTTCAAAAACGATTACAGCAACAAGAAATTGAGTTACAGGTGGATAGCTCAGTGACACAGTGGATTGTTGAAGAAGGAACAGATGCTGCATTTGGAGCGAGACCATTAAAGCGTTACATCCAACGTTATTTAGAAACAGCAGTGGCCAAACTTCTAATTGGAGGTACCGTCCTTCCCGGCAGCAAAATAGTGGCTAAAATGGAAGAAGATAAACTAAAAATATCGATTGAGAGCTAATTGGAAAATATACCATAGATAACTCACCTATAAATAAATTGTGGTTTATCTATGGTTTTTTGATGAAAAGAAAATATGCTTTAGCACCAAGCTTTCTCGTATAGCCGATGATCCCTCTCGTGTATATGAGCGTTTCTATCTTGAATAGCTTATAATCGCTTTCATATAAAAATGGACATGCAAAATCCACAGGAATTTTAGGGATATAAAAAAAACAGCCTCCCAAGTAGGAAGGCTGTTTTTTAGTGATGTGCTTTAGCTACTGGTTCGTTTGGAATGATTGCAGCAATGATTAAAACCATAATTGCAACTGGAATGGACATGATAATACCATTCATGAATACAAACTCAACGTTTTGAACGGAACTTACTACGTAATTTAACATAGAAACTAAAAGTACTGACCAGACAAATGTCATTATATATTGCATGTAATTTCACCTCAGGCGCTAATTTTATATATGTATCATACCATAGCATAGCATATTACAAAAGAATATTTGGTAAAAGAAACTCTGTTGTTGAAAAATATACATAAATTCGTTATTATTGATACCAGGTACTAATAATAGATTATAAGAAAAGAGGAACATTCATGAATGCAGGAATAATTGGTTTAGGTACATATGCACCTGAACATATTTTGACAAATGAAGACCTTGAGAAAAGAATGGATACATCTGATGAATGGATAAGAACGATGACTGGTATAGAAGAACGTAGAATTGCAGACTCAGAAGAAAACACTTCTCATATGGCGGTGAAAGCTGCAAAAGAGGCAATAAAAGATGCAGGAATTACTGCAGATCAAATTGGCTTAATTATTGTAGCAACGGTCACTCCAGATCGACCATTTCCAAGTGTTTCAACTATGCTACAAGAACAACTTGGTGCAACAAATGCTGCTGCAATGGATTTGTCGGCAGCATGTGCAGGATTTATATATGGGATAGTAACAGCGAAGCAATTTGTTGAGTCTAATACTTACTCACACGTGCTTGTAGTCGGAGTAGAAAAACTATCTAAAATTACTAATTGGGAAGATAGAAACACAGCAGTTTTGTTTGGAGATGGTGCTGGCGCTGCGATAATAGGTAAAGTTTCTGAAGGTCGTGGTATTTTATCCTTCGAACTTGGTGCTGATGGTAGTGGAGGCAAGCATTTATCGCAAGAAGGTCCGCATCTTCAAATGAACGGACGAGAAGTTTTTAAATTTGCTGTAAGACAAATGGGTGAATCTGCCGTAAATGTAATAGAAAAAGCTGGATTAAATAAAGAAGAAATTGACATGTTAATTCCACATCAAGCCAATATCCGTATAATGGAATCTTCTAGAGAAAGACTAGGGTTACCTATTGAAAAAATGTCTAAAACGATTCATAAGTATGGTAATACATCTTCGGCTTCCATACCTCTATCTTTAGATGAAGAAGTGAAAAATGGTAAAGTAAAAGACGATGATGTCATTGTAATGGTTGGTTTTGGTGGTGGTTTAACTTGGGGCGCAATTGCACTAAAATGGGGAAAATAAACTTACAATTTGGAAGGATGAATAATTCATGACGAAACGCAGGGTAGTAGTAACTGGTTTAGGCGCTGTTACACCACTAGGTAATGATATTGAAACAACGTGGTCGGGTATAAAAGAAGGTAAATCTGGTGTAGGTATGCTAACAAGGCTAGATGCATCACAATTTGCAGCTAAGGTTGCAGCTGAAGTGAAAGATTTTGATATTGAAAAGTATATCGAAAGAAAAGAAGCACGAAAAATGGATCGTTTTACCCATTATGCATTAGCTGCATCTATCATGGCGGTGGAAGACGCAAATCTTACAATTACAGAAGAAGTGGGTCTTCGGACAGGAGTGTGGATTGGCTCTGGGATTGGTGGAATGGAAACTTATGAGGCTCAATTTCGTGTCTTCTTAGAAAAAGGAGCACGCCGAGTTAGCCCATTTTTTGTTCCAATGATGATTCCAGATATGGCAGCAGGGCAAGTGTCAATTCATTTTGGCGCGAAAGCTATTAATTCATGCTCGGTAACTGCTTGTGCATCCGGTACAAATTCTATTGGAGATGCATTTAAGGTGATTGAACGTGGAGATGCAGACGTAATGATTACAGGTGGTGCAGAATCTCCAATTACTCACATGTCGGTAGCAGGATTTGTATCAAATACAGCACTTACGTTAAATACTAATCCGGAAAAAGCTTCTCGTCCATTCGATGCCGATCGTGATGGATTTGTAATTGGAGAAGGTGCAGGGATTATTATTTTAGAGGAATATGAACATGCTGTTGCTCGTGGTGCGAAAATTTATGCAGAAATTATCGGATATGGTTCCACAGGTGATGCGCATCATATTACGGCTCCAGCTCCGGGTGGAGAAGGTGCAGCACGTGCGATGAAACAAGCATTAGAGGATGCCACAATTACACCGGAGCAAGTCGGTTATATAAATGCACATGGAACGAGCACTCCTTATAATGATCATTTTGAAACAATGGCAGTGAAAACTGTTTTTGGAGAGCATGCATATAAACTTGCGATGAGTTCTACAAAGTCAATGACGGGTCATCTTCTAGGCGCCGCTGGTGGAGTGGAAGCAATTTTCACTGTTTTAGCATTAAAAGAAGGAATTTTACCACCTACGATGAATCTAGAAACTCCAGATCCAGAATGTGATTTAGATTATGTGCCAAATGCCGCTAGAAAAGCGGAAATTGAGTTCGCTATGAGTAATTCATTAGGTTTTGGTGGACATAATGCAAGTATTTTATTTAAAAAAATATAAATTCTTCTCAAAAAGCATTTCCAAGTAAAATTTGGAAATGCTTTTTTATATATTGATATTTCATTGCTTTAAAGCGCTGGAACACTATTGTTTTAGAGGGAGAATAACATCTTATTAATATAATTTGTTGAAACATGACGAATGGTTAATATCTCAAAAAAATAATTTTAACTATTAAAAGAGATCCAAATGTATTGATTTTACTAGATTTATAGCATGACTAAATATTCAAAAAAGACCAAATTGAGTAAATAATAAAAAAATAATATTGCGATTGTAATAAAACTGTAATAGACTTTATCTTAAGAATTAAATAAATAGAAAAATGTAAAAATTTAATAAGTAAATATCTAGCTAAATTAATAGTTTAGACAAGCGATGATTGAAAGGAGTAATAAGGTGAACAACTTAGATCAGCTTTTAATGATACAAGACCTACATACTGGTTTTCGCATAAAAGATACATATTACGATGCGGTTGATGGTGTATCCATCACCTTAAGAAAAAATGAAATACTTGCAGTAGTTGGTGAATCAGGTTGTGGGAAATCTACTTTAGCAACTTCTATCATTGGATTGTATGATCATAACAAGACAAGAGTCCAAGGAGAAATTCTTTATAAGGGGAAAAACCTTGCGCTGTTGGAAGAGGAAAAGTTAAACGAAGTTCGTGGGGAAGAAATAGGAATGATTTTCCAAGACCCGCTATCTGCTTTAAACCCATTAATGAGAATTGGAGAGCAGATAGAAGAAGGACTTGTGTATCATACTAAAATGTCAAAACAAGAGCGAAATAACCGAGTTTTAGAGCTGTTAAAACAAGTAGGAATACCCAACCCAGAGCGAATTTCTAGACAATTTCCCCACCAACTTTCGGGTGGGATGAGACAACGTGTTATTATTGCGATCGCTATTTCTTGTAAACCGAATATCATTATTGCTGATGAACCAACAACTGCACTTGATGTTACTATTCAAGCTCAGATTTTGGATCTGTTGAAAGAGCTTCAAAAGGAAACTGGAGCAGGTATCATATTAATCACACATGATTTAGGTGTAGTAGCAGAAACAGCAGACCGTGTTGCGGTTATGTATGCAGGTCAGGTTATTGAAGAGGCTCCTGTGGAAGAGTTATTTGCAAATCCTAGACATCCTTACACACGTTCTCTACTAAATTCTATCCCTCAAATGAATAGTGAGAATGAAAAGCTCCAAGTAATACAAGGGATGGTCCCATCATTAGTAAAATTACCGAGAGTAGGATGTAGATTCGCAGATCGTATTCCGTGGATTCCTGCAGAGGCACATGAGGAAAATCCAACTATGCATGAAGTATCTCCGGGTCATCTTGTTAGATGTACATGCTGGCAACACTTTCACTTTGAGAGTGAAAAAGGAGGTAATTCTCTATGAGTTTCATGCAAATTAAGGACTTAAAAGTGCATTACCCTATCCGTGGAGGATTTTTCAATACAATAGTGGACAATGTGTACGCGGTAGATGGAATAAGTCTAGAATTTGAAAAAGGGAAAGCGTACGGATTAGTAGGTGAATCAGGCTGTGGGAAATCTACAACAGGAAAATCTATTATAGGATTAGAGAAAATTACATCTGGAAGTATTATTTATGAAGGTGAAAATGTTACAAACAAAGCTAGAGGCAGAAATTCAGCTTATAACCGAGACATCCAAATGATTTTCCAAGATGCGCATTCTAGTTTGAATCCCCGTAAACGAGTACAGGATATCATCGCAGAACCTATTCGGAACTTTTTAAAGCTTTCTCCTGGTGAAGAAAGAAAAAGAATTAATGAATTACTAGCAATTGTAGGTATGAACGAGGAAGCAAGACTTAAATATCCACATGAATTTTCAGGTGGACAAAAGCAGCGTATCGGTATTGCTAGAGCGATTGCCAGTAATCCTAAACTTATTATTGCAGATGAACCAGTATCGGCACTTGACTTATCAGTTCAAGCACAGGTTTTAAACTTCTTAAAAGATATCCAAGAGGAGTTTGGGTTAAGTTTCTTATTTATATCCCACGATCTTGGAGTAGTCAAACATATGTGTGATAATATCTCGATTATGTACAAAGGGCGTTTTGTAGAGTCCGGTAATAGGAAAGACATTTATACAAATCCTCAACATATATATACAAAGAGATTACTTTCGGCAATTCCGGAGGTAAATCCAACAAACCGCGAAGAGCGAAAGAAAATTCGAAGAGCGGTAGAAGTAGACTATTTAGCGAATCATCATGATTATTATGATGAAAATGGAAGAGTATTTGATTTACAAACTATTTCCGAAACACATCAAGTAGCAACAAATGCTCAGAATAAAGGGGGCATGTAGTATGTGGAAAACAATAATTAGACGAATTCTTATCATGATTCCACAATTATTTGTACTTAGTCTTTTAATATTTATTATGGCAAAGTTTATGCCTGGTGACCCTTTCACTGGACTAATCACTCCACAAACTGATCCTGCTAGGCTCGAGGAGCTTCGGATTAAAGCTGGTTTCTATGATCCATGGTATGTCCAATATGTGAATTGGATTGGAAATGCATTCCAAGGAGACTTCGGACGAAGTTACACATTTAACGTGCCGGTAGCTAATTTAATCGGAGACCGTGCAATGCATACATTATGGTTATCTTTACTTAGTGTCTTTTTACTATATTTAATCGCTATTCCTTTAGGTGTATTATCTGGTAGATACCACGATTCATTCCTAGACAAATCGATTGTTTTCTATAGTTTTATCGTATATGCAATACCAACATTCATTTTGGGGTTGATCAATCTGTTCTTCTTCGGTTATGAACTAGGTTGGTTCCCAACAAGTGGGACGGTAGATATCAAATACGACTCAGGTACGCTCGGCTACTTATGGAGTAAGTTCTACCATATATTATTACCAGCCATTACCTATGCTTTACTTGCTACTACAGCAATCATTCAGTATTTACGTACGGAAATTATCGATTCGAAAACGATGGATTATGTTCGTACCGCAAGAAGTAAAGGTATTCCTATCAACAAAGTATACTCACGTCACATATTCCGTAACTCATTGTTACCGATTGCAGCATTCTTAGGTTTCACGATCACTGGACTTTTAACCGGATCTATCTTTATTGAAACCATTTTTGGGTATCCAGGTATGGGTAAATTGTTCATTGAGGCAATAAGTGGGCGTGATTATAGTGTAATTACAGCACTTGTTATGCTTTTTGGATTCTTAACATTATTAGGAAGTCTATTATCCGATATCATCATGAGCATTGTTGACCCTCGAATTAGGATTGACTAACAAAAATAATGGATAAGGAGAGTCCAGAACATGAAAAATACTGAAGCTATTGAACCAACCAAAGAGATGAAAGCAAGCTCTCCCACGACAGGTTTTCAAGTTATAGCGCGGGAGTTTATGAAAGATAAACTAGCTATGTTCTCGCTTATATCGTTAATTATTGTGATTGGAGGAATCTATTATTGGGCCGCCCAAATAGACCAAACACAATTGATGCGAATAAGTTTACGAGACAAGCTAGCAGAACCAGGAGAAAAATTCTGGTTAGGAGCAGATAAAGGTGGACGTGATATCCTTGGACAATTAATAGTAGGTGCACGAAACTCTTTGACAATTGCAATTGCAGTTACGCTCATAACTGGTTTTATAGGTGTTGTAATTGGTTTAGTGACAGGCTATTTTGGAGGATGGATTGATAATATCTTCATGCGCATTATCGATTTCTTCATCACTATTCCGACATTAATGATCATTATTGTATTTGTAACTATGGTTCCAAAATATACTATTTTCACGTTTATTTTGATCATGAGTGTATTTTTATGGGTTAGTACTGCGAGGCTTATTCGAAGCAAGGCACTAACTGAAAGTAGGAGAGATTATATTAGTGCTTCGAAAACGTTAGGTACAAATAATTTCGTCATTATTTTCAAAGAAATGATGCCAAATTTAAGCTCTATATTAATCGTAGAAATGACCTTGAACTTTGCAGGAAATGTAGGATTAGAAACTGGACTATCGTTTTTAGGTTTTGGTTTACCACCCTCTACACCAAGTTTGGGGTCACTTGTAAGCTATGCGTTCGATCCATTCATTATGGAAAATGCATGGTGGAACTGGTTACCGGCAGCATTACTAATCTTATTACTTATGTTAGCGATCAATTACGTTGGTCAGGCCATTCGACGATCTGCTGATGCACGTCAACGTCTTGGTTAAAAGTTGTTATTAGACGCAAGTGCGTTTGATATATATAAAGAGATAAAAAAAGGAGGAAAAAGAATGAATAAAAAGCTTATAGCTCTATTGGCACTGCTGTTAACTCTTATGTTAGTTCTTGCCGCTTGTAATTCAGATGATGATTCAGCAAAACCTGCTGATGAGCCGGACAAAACAGAAGAGGATGCAGTTAAAGAAGATCCAGAAGAAGGTGCAGAAGAAGATGCTGAACAACCTGCTTCAGATGATTTATTTCCAGTAGTATTGGATAATGAAGGAGAAGCTATTGAAGGTGGAACTTTACAAGTTGCATTAGTAAACGATTCTCCATTCCAAGGTATTTTCGCTTATGTACTATATGAAGATGCTTATGATGATGAGATTATGCAATTTGCTAGTAACTCACTTTTTGATACTGATGGAGATTTCCTTTTAACTGATACTGGTATTGCTTCATTAACAGTAGATGGAGATAATAATAAAGCAACAATTAAAATTAGAGAAGGGGTAAAATGGTCCGATGGAGAACCCCTTAAAGTTGAAGACTTAATCCAACCATACCTTATTATCGGTCACCCTGATTATGCTGGAGTTCGTTATGATTCTGATTTCCAAAATATCGTTGGTGCTGTAGAATACCATGATGGAAAAGCAGATACAATTTCTGGTTTGAAAAAAGTGGATGAAACTACGTTAGAAATTTCGTTTAACAAAGTATCGCCTGCAATTTACTCGGGTGGAGATGGACTATGGGGCTATGCTGAACCAAGTCATATTTTAAAAGATATTCCTGTTGCAGAACTACTTGAACATGACGCAATACGTAAAAACCCAGTTACTTTAGGGGCATTCAAATTCGAAAAAATCGTTCCAGGTGAGTCTGTACAATTTGTACGCAATGAGCACTACTGGAAAGGTCAATCAAAACTTGATGGTGTAATTGTTAAGACTGTTCCAAGTTCATCAGCTGCTAAAGCTATTGAGACTGGTGAGTACGACATGGCGCTTTCATTCCCAACGAGCGCATATGAAAATATAAAAGATCTTGAAAATATTACACTCCTTGGTCGTCAAGAATTATACTACTCTTATTTAGGATTCAAACTTGGTAAATATGATTATGACGCAAGTCTTGCAATTACAAATGAAGCAGAAGCAAAAATGGGTGACAAAGTATTACGTCAAGCAATGGGTTATGCTTTAGACGTTGAGCAAGTTAATGAAGTATTCTACTTCGATTTACGTGAACGTGCTAACTCTCTAATCCCACCTGTTTTCAAATCTTTCTATGATGGTTCATTAGAAGGATATAACTATGACGCTGAAAAAGCTATTAAACTTTTAGACGACGCTGGTTATAAGGATACAGATGGCGATGGTCTTCGTGAAAACCCTAAAGGGGAAAAATTATCAATCAAACTTGCTGCAATGGCTGGTGATGAAACTCAAGAACAAGTAATCTCTTATTACTTACAAAATTGGGGTGAAGTTGGTTTAGATGTACAATTAGCTACAGGTCGTCTAATCGAATTCAACACATTCTACGATAAAGTCCAAGCAGATGATCCAGAAATTGACGTCTTTATGGGCGCATGGGGTACGGGTACAAACCCATCTCCAGCTGGACTATACTCTAAAACAGCAGTTTATAACTTCAGCCGTTACACATCAGATGCTTTAGAAGGTCTATTAACTGATATCGATTCTAAGGACGCACTTGATCCTAAGTTCCGTTCTGATAAGTTCCGTGAATGGCAAGAATATATGGCAGATGTTTCTGCTGTTATTCCATTACAATTCCGTTACGAGTTACGTCCAATTAATAATCGTGTGAAAAACTATGACTTCGGTCATGAAACAGAAATCGATCCTTACGAGATCGAGTTACTTGCTGATACTCCAGTAAAATAGTATATAAAAAAACCGCTGCTAAATGAAAGTTTAGCAGCGGTTTTTCATATAGTCTTATAAGGATGTGATACTAATAAGACTATTAATATTTTTAATCAGTTATGGAATAGCAGTAATTAGCTGCTCTCACTTAGTACTCTATTTAAACTTCTTATCACTAGGATACTCATGGAGATCTGTACTAATGTACATGATAGAGTCAACAGACTTTTTATTTTTATGCCTAGCCTTACTATCTATTACCGGTGTAGTCTTCTTCCGAGGCCCACTGCGGCTTCCATCTTAGTCAATGTATCATTTGCAATAGACTGTGCTTTTGTAGCTCCTAAGTCTAGAATTTCATCTAGTTCAGAAGAGTTTAGCAACTGCTCATATCTTTGTTGAATAGGAGTAAGATGATCGATTATAACATCAGCTACAGAAGCTTTAAAGTCTCCATATCCTTTTCCTTCATATTTCTGTACAAGTGTAGAAATTGAAATGTCCGTTAGAGCGGATTCAATGGTTAATAGATTGGAAACTCCGGGTTTGTTTACAGGGTCGAATGCAACGATACCTTCAGAATCTGTAACAGAGCTTTTAATTTTCTTTTCAATTTCCTTTGGACTATCTAAAAGGCGTATCGTAGCTTTTTGATTTGGATCTGATTTACTCATTTTCTTTAGTGGGTCTTGTAAGGATTTGATACGAGCCCCATTTTTAGGTAACTGTATTTCAGGAATTGTAAATACCTCTCCGTAACGTTTGTTGAACCTTTCAGCTAAGTCACGTGTCAATTCAACATGTTGGGTTTGATCATCTCCAACCGGTACGATATCTGTTTGGTACAAAAGTATATCTGCTGCCATTAATGGAGGATAAGTTAACAATGCAGCAGAAACAGCATCTTTACCAGTAGACTTATCTTTAAATTGAGTCATTCTTTCTAATTCACCGATATAAGAGATACATTGCATAATCCATCCTGCCTGTGCATGCGCAGGAACTTCAGATTGTATAAATAATGTAGACTTTTTCGGATCAATACCGACAGCAATATATAACGCTGCTAAGGATCGGATATGATCGCTCAATTCTTTTGGGTCCTGTGCAATTGTAATGGCATGTTGATCTACAATACAAAACACGCAGTCAAAATCATTCTGTAATGCAGTGAACTGCCTAAACGCACCGATGTAATTCCCGAGAGTAATAATACCTGTTGGCTGTACGCCTGAAAAGATTTTCTTCATTTTTCGAATCTCCTTTTCTTTGTTTAGAAAATAAAAAAACATCATGCATCCCTATAAAAGGGACGAATGATGTTAAATCCGTGGTACCACCCAGCTTGCTAAAATAATTAGCCACTCTTCTTCGTAACGTGAAGGGGACGGTATATGCTACTTACTTTCACATATACTGCTCAGAAGCCCATTCCATTTAAAGTATGATCTGTTTACAGCAACCACAGACTCTCTAAGCATACGTAGGTAAATGTACTTTTCTTCCTCAAAGCTCATTATTTTGTTTTGATTATTATATATAGAAGGAACTCAAAAATCAAGTACTCCTAGTAACTATAATAAATGAATAAAGCGATACACATACAAAATAAGCTAGAGAGACCTAATGCAATAATTGGCTTATGTGGAAAAGAAAATATCTGAGACGGTAACCGCATCTGTTCTGCCTCTTTTTTCATATGTTTAGGGGTAAAGACTTTACGTGTACTTTCAGTAAAAAAGTCAAAAAAGCCACCTGATACGACATATGTCATTAAACCAACAAAAGTAATTGATCCACCAACAAAAAAGGACATGTTTATGTAAGGGACGAGTTGAATATTTTTATAAACTAAAAGCATTAGCGCAAAAATAATTACCTGACAGCCAAGAAAGTATATCAATTTTTTTTTCATATTTCACCTCTATCAATTTTAAATTATAAAATAGACTCAGAAAATATGCAAAAAATTGATTATTTAAATTAACAAAAATAAACAATTTCTTTTCCAAACATTCACAATTGTTAGGACAATGTAATGATTTTGTTACACTATTGTAAAAATATTTAAAAAAAACCTGTACAAGCTCAAAAGAAAATGTATAATAAATATTGTAATGAATTTTTCTGAATATTTAAGGAGGTTATTTTTTTGAAGAATAGCAAGCTAGTATGGCTTTTAAGCCTACTGTTAGTTGTTGGTCTATTCCTAGCTGCTTGTGGTGGCGACGATGATGCTAAAGATACAACTACAGACACAGACGATAAAGATGCAACAACTGAAGAACCAGAAGTAGCAGCAGATGAGGAACAAGTTTTAAACTTGATACAAACTGCTGAAATTCCAACAATGGACTCAGCTCTAGTAACTGATGCAGTTGGTTTTGACCTACTTAACAACGTAAACGAAGGTTTATACCGTTTAAGTCAAGAAAATGTTGCTATACCAGCACTTTCTGATGGAGAACCAACAGTTTCTGAAGATGGATTAGTTTATACATTCACATTACGTGACTCTAACTGGTCTGACGGTACTCCGTTAACTGCAAATGACTTTGAATTTGCATGGAAACGTGCTATGAACCCAGATACTGCATCTGAATACGGTCCATACATGATGTCTGGCGTTATTAAAAACGCTACTGCTATTTCTAATGGAGAAGCTGAATACACTGAGTTAGGTGTTAAAGCGCTTGACGAAAAAACATTAGAAGTAACGCTTGAAAAACCAATTCCTTACTTCTTATCACTTATGTCATTTGGAACATTCTTACCACAAAATGAAGAATTCGTTACAGCGCAAGGTGAAAACTATGCGAAAAATTCTGATGCACTTTTATACAATGGACCATTTACTTTAGCAAAATGGGACGGAACAGGTTTATCTTGGCAGCTGCTTAAAAACGAGCAGTACTGGGATAAAGAAACTGTAAAACTTACTGAAATTAATTATGATGTAGTGAAAGAAACTGCTACTCGAGTTAATCTATATACAAATGGAGAAAAAGATCGTACTACACTAGATGGTGAGTATGCAATGCAATATGCTGCTGATCCAGAACTATTATTAGAAGGTGAAGCAACAACTTTCTACTTCAAATACAACCAAGAACGTCTTGGTGAAAAATCTCCACTTGCTAACGTAAATATTCGTGAAGCAATTTCTAAAGCGTTTAACAAAGAAGATTTGGCCGCTGTAGTATTAGCAAATGGTTCTAAAGCAGCATACTCTTTCGTACCAAGTGAATTTGCATTCGATGAAGATGGAAATGATTTCCGTGAAGTTAATGGAGACATGGCTGTATTTAATGTAGACGAAGCAAAAGCTGCATGGGACAAAGGTTTAAAAGAACTAGGTGTTACTGAACTTACTTTAGAAATTCTTGGTGGAGACACTGAACTTTCTAAAAAAATGGATGAGTACTTCAAAGCTCAATTAGAAGGGAACTTACCAGGTTTAACTATTACTCTTAAAGAAGTTCCATTTAATGTTCGTTTAGATCTTGATACAAACCAAGATTATGACATTCAAGTTGCAGGATGGGGACCAGATTACCAAGATCCGTTCACATTCTTAAGCCTATGGGAAACTGACGGCGGTAACAACCAAATGTCATACTCAAATCCAGAGTACGATCAATTATTACAAGATATTAATGGTTCGTTAGCTCTAGATTTCCCAGCACGTTGGGAAGCAATGGCTAAAGCTGAAAAAATTATCGTAGACCAAGATTTTGCAGTTGGACCGATTTACCAACGCGGAAATATGATTCTACAAAAACCGTATGTTAAAGGTATAATAACTCATCCTTTCGGTGGAGATTATAGCTACAAATGGGCATATGTAGAAGGTAAAGAAGCAAATTAAGTTTTAAAATCTCATAGTTAGAGAGTATATGGTTCCTAATGGATCATGTACTCTCTTTTTAAATGAATCTGAATTCACCAAATATTTAATAATAATAATTGATTTTGACAATTACCCGTGTTTTCTGTTTATATATATTAGTAGCATATTAAACTAAAATTATTTTTCTAGGAGGTGCAAAGATGGCAAAATATATTACTCGTCGTGTTTTTTATATGTTTATAACGTTTTTCCTGATAGCGACTGCAACATTCTTTTTAATGAAGACGCTTCCAGGATCCCCGATTAGCTCTGCTTCAAAACTATCCCCTACGCAACTTGCGGTAGTTGAAGCGAAATATGGGTTAGATCAACCGATTCCAGTACAATATGCAAAATATATGTTGAATTTGGCGCAAGGCGACTTAGGTAACTCATTTCAATTTAAGAATGCTAGCGTAACAGATTTAATAGTAGATCGTTTAGGACCATCTATGTTACTTGGAACTCAAGGTTTAGTGCTTGGTGTGGCAATAGGTATACTATTAGGTATGATTGCAGCATTAAGACAAAATACTATTTGGGATTATGGTAGCACATTTGTGGCTATCATCGGTATATCTATTCCATCTTTCGTTTTTGCAACTTTTCTTCAATATTGGTTAGCTGTTAAATGGCAACTATTCCCTGTCGGTTTATGGAAGGATGGCTGGATGTCCAGCGTACTCCCATCTATTGCTTTAGCAATGGGACCACTTGCAACTGCGTCTCGATTTATAAGAACGGAAATGATTGAGGTTTTAAGCTCAGATTATATTACTCTAGCAAAATCTAAGGGTGCCAATGGTTTCGAAATAGCATTTAAGCATGCTTTCCGAAATGCTTTGATCCCGTTAGTTACTGTTCTAGGGCCATTAGCAGCAGGATTATTAACAGGATCCCTTGTTATTGAACAAATCTTTGCAATACCTGGTATCGGAGAGCAATTTGTTAAATCTATTATGTCGAATGACTTCTCTATCATTATGGGAACAACATTATTCTTCTCTGCGTTCTTAATTGTCGTAATATTCTTAGTAGATGTACTATATGGCATCATCGATCCACGTATTCGTTTGTCAGGAGGTAAAGATTAATGAAACACGACTTACAAAAACCACCTGCTGATTCCTTTGAGAGAATTCAAATTGACGCTAGTCAAGCGGAGCGCATTACAAAACCGAGTTTAAGTTTCTGGCAAGATGCATGGCTACGAATTCGCAAAAATAAAGCTGCGATAGTTAGTATGTTCATTCTGGCTATCATTATCATCATGGCTTTTGTTGGACCAATGATTAGTCCTCATGATGCGGAAACACAAACTATTACTCACGCTAATTTACCTCCAAAAGTTCCAGGAATTGAAAAACTTGGAATAATGGATGGCGTTGGCACTCTTGCAGGAAACGAAGTAGACTTATATGAAATGAAAAAAGTAGATACGTACTATTGGTTTGGTACGGACGGTTTAGGTAGAGATATGTTCTCACGTGTTTGGGAAGGTACTCAAATCTCTTTATTTATCGCTTTTGTGGCAGCTGTAATAGATATGGTAATTGGAGTTGCGTACGGTGGTATTTCTGGTTATTACGGTGGACGTGTAGATGACATTTTACAACGTATAGTAGAAATACTATATGGTATTCCTACACTTGTAATTGTTATCCTCATGCTGACATTTATGGAGCCAGGTATAACAGCGATTATTATTGCGATCACCATCACCGGATGGATTGGTATGTCTCGTATAGTACGCGGTCAAGTATTAAAATTCAAAAACCAAGAGTTTGTATTAGCATCCCGTACATTAGGTGCAACAAATGGTCGTATTATTACCAAACATATTCTACCTAATATATTAGGTATTATCATTATCAATACAATGTTTACTATTCCAAGTGCGATTTTCTTTGAAGCATTTTTAAGCTTCATTGGATTAGGTCTGCAACCACCGGCAGCATCGTTGGGTACTCTTATTAATGATGGTTACAAATTGATTCAATTCCAACCACATATTTTATTGTTCCCAGCTATTATTATTAGTTTACTAATGATTGCATTTAACTTACTTGGTGATGGATTACGTGACGCACTTGATCCAAAAATGAAAGACTAATAGGAGGAAAGCATAATGGAAAAGATATTAGAAGTTAATGACCTAGAGCTTTCCTTCCATACATTTGCTGGTGAAGTTAAAGCCATCCGTGGTGTTAACTTCGACTTGAAAAAAGGAGAAACACTTGCAATTGTAGGAGAGTCTGGTTCTGGTAAGTCAGTTACAACGAAGGCAATTATGCGTTTATTGCCTGAATCAAGTTCAGAATTTAAAAATGGTCAAATTTTATTCAATGGAAAAGATTTGACTAAGCTATCGGATAAAGAGATGCAAAAGATTCGAGGGAAAGATATTTCGATGATCTTCCAAGATCCAATGACTTCTTTAAATCCAACGATGACAATTGGTAACCAAATCATGGAACCAATTTTAAAGCACCAGAAGGTTAGTAAAACAGAAGCACGTAAAGTGGCAATTGATCTTTTACGCTTAGTAGGTATGCCTAAACCAGAAGCTCGTATTAAACAATATCCTCACCAATTCTCAGGTGGGCAACGTCAACGTATTGTAATCGCTATTGCTTTAGCATGTAATCCACAGATTCTTATCGCGGATGAGCCTACAACTGCTTTAGATGTAACAATACAAGCACAAATTTTAGAATTAATGAAGGATCTACAAAAGAAAATAGATACATCTATCATTTTCATTACACATGACCTTGGGGTTGTTGCTAATGTAGCAGATAGAGTCGCAGTAATGTATGGGGGAAAAATTGTAGAAATTGGAACTGTCGATGAAATATTCTACAACCCTCAGCATCCGTATACTTGGGGCTTACTGAGTTCGATGCCATCACTGGATACAGCAGAAGCAAAATTATATGCAATTCCGGGAACTCCTCCTGATTTATTGTATCCTCCAAAAGGCGATGCATTTGCTCTACGTAGTGATTATGCATTAAAAATAGATTTAGAAGAAGCACCGCCGTTCTTTAAGGTAAGTGATACGCATTCAGCAGCAACATGGTTGTTACATCCAGATGCACCAGAAGTAGAACCACCACTAGCAATTGTAGAACGTATGAAAAAGTTTCCAGGCAGTCGCTATTATGAAGGAACGGAAGGAGGTACTTACTGATGGCTGAAAAATTACTAGAAATTAAAAATCTTAAGCAGTATTTCAATCAAGGTAAGCCTAATGAAGTTCGCGCTGTAGATGATATCAGTTTTGATATTTACAAAGGGGAAACACTTGGACTAGTTGGAGAATCTGGTTGTGGTAAATCCACAACAGGTCGTACAATTATCCGTCTTTACGATGCAACAGATGGACAAGTAATTTATGATGGTATAAATGTACATGATAAAAAATCAAAAAAAGATTTAAAGTCATTTAACCGTAAAATGCAAATGATTTTCCAAGATCCGTATGCATCTTTGAATCCTCGTATGAAAGTACTGGATATTATTGCAGAAGGTCTAGATATTCATGGACTTGTTAAAAATGCAAAAGAACGCAAAGAACGTGTGGTTGAATTATTAGAAACAGTTGGTCTGAATCGTGAGCATGCAGATCGTTATGCACATGAATTTTCTGGTGGTCAACGTCAACGTCTAGGTATTGCGAGAGCATTAGCAGTTAACCCAGAATTTATCATTGCTGATGAGCCAATCTCTGCACTAGATGTTTCTATTCAAGCGCAAGTAGTAAATTTACTAAAAGAATTACAAGAAGAAAAAGGCTTAACTTATTTGTTCATTGCACATGATTTATCTATGGTTAAATACATTTCCGATCGTATTGGTGTAATGTATTTTGGGAAACTAGTAGAACTAGCTCCTGCTGAGGACCTATACAATAATCCAATGCATCCATACACACAATCATTGTTGTCAGCAATACCACTTCCTGATCCAAATTATGAGCGTACTCGTGTACGTAAATCATATGATCCTGCCTCTCATAATTATCAAGATGGAGAAGAGATAGCGATGCGAGAAGTAACACCTGGGCATTTTGTTTATTGTTCAGAAAAAGAGTTTGCAACTTTACAAGCTATTTCAAATTGATAAGTATAATAAATCAACGACCATTCATCCAGAATGGTCGTTATTTATTGAAGAAAATATAAGATTTCTCTACCTAATTTATAGTGGAACCGTAAACATTAATCTCTGCTCTAGGTACTATCTAACTTATCCCGCTGGATAATGATTTATTAAAATGTGACTAAAAAATTATATACTGAAAAGGTTTAAAACAAGTATTTATGGGTACAGACAGAGTAATCTTAATAAACTCTAGTAATTTATCTTACTTTTGGACTAATGGCACTTTCTTTCATAGATTCAACTTGTTAGAATAGAGTGACTTATAGGAAAGGGATTTTTAAATATATGAAAAAACATCTAAGAATAATAGCCTCTGCATCGATTGCAATGACCGTATTATTGCCTGGAGCAGTTAGCGCAGAAACTAGTTTGTTTTCAAAAGATTTTTCAACTAAGGAGTATAGCTTTCAAGCAATAGACGAATCTCTTATTTCCTCTTCTAAATTATTTGTTTATGATTCTGGATTGACGTTCAATTATCCAGATGCTGTAAGAGGCGTATATGTAACCGGACATTCCGCAGGAGGAGAACGTTTTAATGATTTATTGAATTTAATGGATACTACGGATCTTAATGCCATGGTTATAGACATTAAAGATGATTTCGGTAATCTTACATACGTTCCAAAAGAGGATTCCCCTCTGACCAAATACGATATAGGTAAACCATACATAAAAGATCCAAAGACAATGTTGAAGAAAATGGAAGAAAAAGAAATCTACCCTATTGCTCGTGTCGTTATCTTCAAGGATACTGAGCTTGCAGAGAGCAAACCTGAATGGTCATTTGTAGAAGGTTCATCAGTTTGGAAAAATGGGCGGGGTGAAGCATTCGTTAATCCATTTATGAAAGAAGTATGGGATTATAATGTAGAAATTGCAATCGAAGCTGCTAAAATGGGCTTTAAAGAAATTCAATTTGACTATGTTCGTTTTCCTGAAGGATTTGAAAAAAGAGAAAATACTTTGAAATACTCTATGGGGGAGTATGAAACTTCCGAATTAGATTTGGTTCAACGTAGAGTTTCAGCGGTTACAGATTTTGTAGCTTATGCAAAAGAAAAGCTTAAACCATATGGTGCGCAATTATCAGTTGATATTTTCGGTTATTCAGCCACTTTACCAGAAGCCCCAGGAATTGGTCAAAATTTCAACAAAATTTCTGAAAATGTAGATGTTATTTCCTCTATGATTTACCCAAGTCATTGGACTTCTTATTTCGGAATTGCTAAACCAGATTTAGAACCATATAGATTAGTGCAGGAATATGCAAAAGTTGAAAATGCAAAACTAGCAGAGCTTGAAAATCCTCCAGTTTCTAGACCATGGCTACAAGATTTTACAGCTTCCTATTTGGGGGCAGGTAATTATCAACAATATGGTAAAGATGAAGTAGAGGCGCAGATTAAAGCGTTAAGTGAAGCTGGTATAAAAGAGTATTTGTTATGGAATGCAGGCAACAAATATTCTAAAGGGGTAAATTATACGCCTTAAGGATAAGGTAAAACTAAAATGATTCAAGAAGTAGGATGAAATTTAATCCTACTTTTTTTTCTTTTTTGAAACCTTTTTACATTCTGAACGTACTATTAAGTATAACAGATATTTTCATTAAGTATCACTAATTGAGAATGCTATTTTTTATAATAGAAATGTTTAAGTTCTTTAAATGATGGGTATTAATTAATATGTACCTAAATTGGATTTATTAAATATAAGGAATTCTTAATAAGTAACACGAAATTGTGACAGTAATTTTTACAAGGTAAAATTTTCAGTAAAACGTATTTAAAATGAATTAAAAGTGGTGTATACTTAGAAAGTATATTACTACATTAAATTAATTATAATCTACCTTATATAACACAGACATTTGAAAGGAAGTGTTTTTTTAAAATGATGGTAACCTTATTCACTTCACCTAGTTGTACTTCTTGTAGAAAAGCAAAAGCTTGGTTAGAGGAACATGAGATAGCATATAAAGAACGTAATATTTTTTCTGAACCACTTAGTATAAGTGAAATAAAAGAAATCTTAAGAATGACCGAAGACGGAACAGATGAAATTATTTCAACACGTTCGAAAATATTTCAAAAGCTTAATGTGGATTTAGAAAGTCTTCCGTTACAACGTCTATACGAATTAATTCAGGAACATCCTGGATTGTTACGTAGACCAATTATTTTAGATGAAAAGCGTCTACAAGTTGGTTACAACGAAGATGAAATTCGTAGATTCTTACCTAGAAAAGTACGTGCTTATCAATTACTTGAAGCGCAGCGTCTAGTTAACTAGTATTATACTAAGCTAATTGTTTTTCAAAGTTCGTTTTGAAAAATAATTGGCTTTTCTTTTTTCCTTCTACTTGCATTCATTGCGAAAATTTTCTACAATGCATATAGTTTGGTTAATAATTTTAAAAGTGAAGCAGGAATCCTTTTCTTTTTTTCACAAACGACATACAATAGTAATAGACACTACACAATTGAGACGGTAAGAAGCGAAAGGAGATGTGTTAAATGGATATCGAGCGTATCAATGATAACACTTTCAAAGTATACATTTCATACATCGACATTGAAGAAAGAGGCTTCAGCCGAGATGAAATCTGGTTCAATAAGGATAAGAGCGAGCAGCTTTTTTGGGAAATGATGGATGAGGTTCATGATGATGATCATTTTGAGGAATTAGATGGTCCCTTATGGATTCAAGTTCATGCGATGGAAAAGGGTTTGGAAGTGATTGTCACAAGAACGGAAATAACAAAACAAGATGAGCGTATAGGGAGCAATTCGGATGTAGATGATATATCCAGTAAAATATTTAAAAATGGGGTATCAAGTTCAATTGGCACACATGAATTTGATGATTTTTCAAGTTATATGGATGAATTAGAAGAAATACCAATGGATTATACATTTGTTTTTGAAAGCTTCGAGGATGTAATTGGTCTTGCCAAAAAGTTAGATGAAGCAGACTTACAGACCTCTTTGTATTTTTATGAAGAAAAATACTATTTGCATATCATTTTTGATTTTGAAATAACAGAATTTGAATCAGTACTTAATATATTGAGTGTTGTTTCAGAGTTTGCAAATAATTCAAAAACGACTATTCATATTATTCAAGAGTATGGAAAACAGATAATTGCCAACGGAGTTCTAGATGAATTAAATAAGCATTTTTAAAACCTTCTATTTATAGAAGGTTTTTTTTTAGAACGAAAGTGTCCAGTAACCAATGGGTTCTCGACACCTTTAGAGTGAATAATACTCCTGACTTCTGTTTCAGCTGGATGCTTCCTGCGGGTGTTGCCTCAGTCTCCTCGCTTCACAGTAAGATCTCCCTTAGCCATATTCTTCTGGTATCATTACCTTTCAATCAATAAAAATCTAGCAAAGCCTTTCAAAAAAATAAAAGAGTAATAGTATAGCAACGGTTCTGTTCAAAGTACTTCGAAATGCTTTATGATCTACTGTTTTCTTATAAGGCATTTTAAAGGAGGTTGCATTATTGACTGAAAATTTGTATATTTATATATGGAGGTGATACTAATATTATCAGCAGTAACAGCAAATGGAGAAATTATCATACCAGCACAGTATCCAAGAATTTTTTTAGACAAATTGAAGACAAGCAAGAAATTCTCTTGTATACAATGTAATGAACAAGTCATATTAAAAAATGGTTTAATAAAAATACCGCACTTTGCCCATATTCGTAATATTTCTTGCACTACCGCTTTTTCAGAAGGGGAAAGCGAGGACCATTTAAATGGTAAATTACATTTATATGAGTTCTTTCAAAAGCACTCTTCACCAGTTCAACTAGAAGCCTATCTTTCTTCCCTTCATCAAAGACCTGATCTATATGTTCAAAGTGAACCTTACCCTTTTGCAATAGAATTTCAGTGTAGCCAAATCCCAATTAATGCAATTCAGCAGCGAACAGAAGGCTATATTGCTAAGCAAATAATCCCCATATGGATATTAAGAACACCTACAATGTCTGAATTCCCACTTCAAGAAATAGGGACTATGCAACTCTCCGCATATCGACAGCAGTTTTTTTACTCAACCCCTAATGGGAAAATAATAATCACCTATTGTCCTCAATCTAAAAACTTTCATTATATTTCAAATCTAATGCATATAAAGGCAAATAATTATATTGTAAAAGTAAAGAAACTTTCTTTGGAAAAGCAGTCTTGGCCATTCGCCATTATAAAAAGAAACTCATGGGAGGAATTTCAAAAGTACTTCAACGTATATATGCATCATCGATCTAAACAGATAGACAATCTGTTCTTTTTTAATAGAAAAGGAATACAATCTCCTTTTCTACAAATATGCTATAGATGGAGAATCCATCCTAAAAACCTTCCTATGTTTATAGGTATACCTACAAAGCATGCATCTATTTTTTCAGAGCATGCTGTCGAGTGGCAAATTCAATTTATCGACTATTTGTATAAACTCGACTTATCACTTCAGCAAGCAGATACCCGACATTGCGAATCATTTCTGTTTTATAGAAACAAACTAACTTCCAAACCTTCAGCTCAACATATAAAGGCGGTAGAATCTTATCTCTATCTATTGCAACGCTGTCTTATTTCATCAGATAATGTCATATATACTAGTAAAATAAATTACTCATCGATGACGCAGTTGTTATACAGTGAATTCCTTGCAAATTGATTAGAAAATTGAGAAAATAGTAAGTGATTCGTAATTCGAAACAATATGAGGGGGATACTAACTTGACTACAGATACAAAGAATAAAATCTTGACCCGCGATGAAGTGGCAGAAAATTTAACATGGAAATTAGAAGATATTTTTGCCTCTAATGATGAATGGGAAAGGGAATACAAAGAGGTTGCAAAATTGTCGGAGAAAGCATCTTCCTATCAAGGGACGATCGATAAAGGAGCAAACGCTTTATTGGAAGTGTTGACTTATCGTGATGAAATTACTTCGAGATTACGTAAACTATATACATTTGCACATATGCGTACAGACCAAGATACAGCTAATAGCACTTATCAGGCTATGGATAGCAGGATTAAATCATTGTATGTAAAAGTTTCAACAGAGTTATCCTTTTTAGTGCCAGAAATTCTTTCAGTAGATGAGTCTGTTATTGCAAATTATCTAGAAGAGAGTAATGATTTACAAATATACAGTCAACTACTTGAAGAAATCAATAAAGAACGCCCACATGTTCTCCCAAAAGAACAAGAAGCATTACTTGCACAATTCTCGGAGGTAGCTGGGGCATCATCTGATACATTCGGCAAATTAAATAATGCTGATTTAGAGTTCCCATCTATTAAAGATGAAGATGGCAATGAAGTACAACTAACACATGGCAGGTATTCACGTTTCTTGGAAAGTGAGGATCCACGTGTGCGTGAGGATGCATTTAAAGCAATGTATGATACGTATGGTAAATTCCGTAACACATTCGCTTCTACCCTAACAGGGAATATTAAAGGAGACAATGTCAACGCAAAAATTCGAAACTATGCTTCAGCGCGTGAGGCAGCGATGTCTAACAATCATATTCCCGAGAGTGTGTATGATAACTTAGTTAATACAATCAATAAAAACGTCCATTTACTTCATCGATATGTAAGTCTACGTAAAAAAGTGTTAGGCTTAGATGAATTGCATATGTGGGATCTTTATACACCATTAGTAAAAGAATTGAATATGGAATACACATACGAAGAGGCTTGCGATGCGATGATTAAGAGCTTTGAACCTCTAGGTGAAGAGTATGTTTCTATCGTCAAGAAGGGACTTGAAAGTCGTTGGGTTGATGTAGTGGAAACGAAAGGTAAAAGATCTGGAGCTTATTCTTCAGGGACATATGGTACCAATCCGTATATTCTAATGAACTGGCAAAATAACGTAAACAACCTATTTACGCTAGCACATGAATTTGGACATAGTATTCATAGTTATTATACAAGAGCAAATCAGCCTTATGTTTATGGAGATTATTCCATCTTTGTGGCAGAGGTTGCCTCTACTTGCAATGAAGCATTATTGAACGATTATCTATTGAAAACAATTGACGATCCTAAGAAACGTATTTACCTGTTAAATCATTGGTTGGAAGGATTCCGTGGAACTGTTTTCCGTCAAACCATGTTTGCGGAATTTGAACATATTATTCATCAGTTAGATCAAAATGGTGAAGCTTTAACTGCTGACAAGCTAACAGAAGAATATTATAAGTTAAATCAAAAGTACTTTGGTGATGAAATTATTATCGATGAGCAAATTGGATTGGAATGGGCAAGAATTCCTCATTTCTATTACAACTACTATGTATACCAATATGCAACTGGTTTAAGCGCAGCAACTGCCCTTAGCAATCAAATACTAACGGAAGGTAAGCCGGCTGTTGACCGTTATATTAATGAGTTCCTAAAAGCAGGTTGTTCAGATTACCCAATCGAAGTATTGAAAAAAGCAGGAGTAGATATGAATACTGCCGATCCTATTGAGGAAGCATGTCGCGTATTTGAAGAAAAACTAAATGAGTTAGAACAATTACTTTTAACGAAATAAATGATAAAAGCCTGACGCTAAGTTAGGCTTTTATTAATTTGGAGTTATTACTACTATGTTCGAAGTTGAGTTCCAATCATATTCAAAAATTTAAAGGTAGGACGTCCTATGATGTATGGCGAATTTGTGAAAAGCGGCGCTAATATATTGTATTATATAAACCGACGTGGTAAAGTAAGAGTGTGAAATAAATCACAAGATAACATACACCCCTTTGTTTGAACGTGAACATTTCTCCCATCCCCTTTGTAATTGAAAATGCCCTTTCCTCGGTAGGAGGAAATGGGCATTTTCTGTTTTATCTAATTTAATTACAGTAAGAAAAGAATTCATTTTGATTACCATAATCAAAATGAATTCTTTTTTTCTATACAGTTTTAAAACTACAGATTGAATTGTTGTAATTTTAAAATATAACGGGAAAAGGATGAATTGATGAACAGAGGAGGCTAGTCCGGTATTAAGCAGAGAGGCTATTCGTATCATGCTCTTAGTAAAATAAGCCTGAAGTCCTGTAAATTAGATGAACTATGGCTGTTTATTAAATTTAAGAGAAATGTAAGAGCTTTTATTTATAATTATGATAACCAAATTAATACAAAAGTAATGTATGTTGAGGGTGGAAAAACTAAATGGATATAAAAAGAAGTATATTTTCCTATCTAGCTATAAATGTGGCTATTATATTAGTTCTAATTAGTGCATATTCGTTTATAGCATTTACTATACCAGTCAATGCAATAAGTTTAGAAAAAGACACTTTTTATGTATCTGAAAATGGAAATGATTCCAATGATGGGACAATAGATGCACCATGGAAAACAATTCAAAAAGCAGCAGATACACTGAACAATGGAGAAACTGTATATGTTCGGGGGGGAACATATTCAGAGTTTATTCATATTACAAACTCTGGTTCTAAAGAGGAAGGATTTATCTCTTTCAAAGCATTTCCAGGAGAACAACCAGTGCTAGATGGAAAAAATTTAGTATTAACAAGCGAAAACCGTGCATTATTTTTTATTGAAAATGCTAGTTACATTCTAATAGATGGTTTTGAAATCAGAAATTTAAGTACTTCGAATTCCGATAGATATCCTGCAGGGGTACTCGTTAAAGAAGGTAGCAGCAACATTCAACTCGTTAATAATAATGTACATCATATACAGAATAAATCACCAAATGGAAATGCACATGGTATTTTATTTTACGCTAATTCAGCTTACTCCATGTCCAATATTGTAATAAAAAACAATGATATTCACCATTTAACTCTTGGGAATAGTGAGGCACTTACACTCAGTGGAAACTTGGATGGTTTCACTATTACTGAAAATACGATACATCACAACAATAATATTGGTATTGATGTAGCAGGGTTTTATGAAGCATGTACGATATCCAATTGTGTAGATCAAGTAAGAAATGGAACTATATCAAATAATAAAGTATATAACAACAGTTCTGGTAAAAATCCTGCGTATAATGGGAGCCACTCTGCAGGGGGGATATATGCGGATGGCTCAACAGATATTGTGATTGAAAAGAATTTAATTTATAACAATGATTTTGGAATAGAACTTGCTAGTGAAAATTATGGGAAAAATACAGCCTATGTAACTGTAAAAGATAATATTATTTACAATAACAATGGCGCTGGAATAATCATTGGTGGGTCAAGTAAGAGTAACGGAGGAGCTTATAAAAATATCATAATTAATAATATTCTTAGTTTTAATGATCAATTAAATGCAGGCTTTGGTGAAATAACAATTCAAGCGAATGCATCTAAGAATCAATTTATCAATAATACAATTTACAGTAAAAATAAAAACAAAACAATACAACAAAATGATAAGGAAGAGATTAGTAATTTATTTATAGGTAATCATATTTATTCATTTGAAAAACAACCTTCCTTGACAAAAATAATTATAAACAAGTTAAAGAAAATTCGATGAAATAATCAAGAATTGGAATCTAGTAATATATGATGGGAAGGTTTTGAGATGAAAGTATTAATTACTGGTGGATATGGTTTTATTGGTTCTCATGTGGCGGACAGGTACTACAAAGAAGGTTATGAAGTTTTCATAATCGATGATTTATCAACAGGAAATAGAGAAAATATAACATTTAAACACAAAGGTTATATACTTTCAGTTAAAGATCCAAAATGTGAGGAAATATTTAAGTCTTACCAATTTGATGTAGTTGTTCATTTAGCCGCTCAGGTAAGTGTCGCAATTTCGTTATTAAATCCTCGAGAAGATATAGAAACAAATGTAGTCGGACTAGTAAATATTTTAACACTTTCCCAAAGATATAAAGTGAAAAAATTCATTTTTGCTTCCTCCGCTGCTGTTTATGGTTTTAATGATCATCTTCCACTAAAAGAAGAAGAAATTAGTAAACCAATTTCCCCCTATGGAATTAGTAAGTGGATGGGAGAAGAGTACTGCCAAAAGTGGAGAGAATTACATGACTTCGAGAGCGTTTGTTTTCGATTTTCTAATGTATATGGACCAAGACAAAGTAATGTTGGAGAAGGAGGAGTCATATCCATCTACTTGGATAGAATTATTAATAACCAACCACTAGATCTGTATGGAGATGGGGAGCAGACAAGAGATTTTATCTATGTAGAAGATGTCTCAGATGCTATTTTTAGAGCTTCTCATTCTACTATAGCAGGAATCTACAATCTTTCTACAAACACGGAAAATAGTATAAATAACATAATTGATAAGCTAAAGAACATTCATGGGGATATACGAACAAATAACTTATTAGCAAGAGAAGGAGATATTTATAAATCTGTTTTAAGTAACCAAAAAGTGATGGACGCACTTGATTGGAGTCCAATGTATGACATGGAAGCAGGTTTGGAACGCACGTATAGCTGGGCTCAAACGAAACAAGGTGAAAAAGAAAGCGCGGTAACTACTGTTCAAACAGAGAAAAAAATTCCGACTATCTATAAAAAAGTTCAACCCTATATTGAGAATTTGTTAGTTTTTTCAATTATTTCTTGGCTCACCTTAACGAACCAGGTAAGTATTTTAGATATGATGGGTATAGGAATTTTTTACATTATGGTGATCGGCGTTATATACGGAAATAGACAATCAATTATTGCAGTAGGACTATCTGTATGGTTACTTATTGTTGAAAAATTAATGGAGGGTAGGGAAATGGTTTCCTTATTGTATGATACTTCATTCTTTTTTCAATTAGCGTTATTTCTATTCGTTGGATTGGTAGTAGGCTACTCTACTCAACGAAAAAACAATATGCTTAGGGAGCAGAAGGCGAAAAGGGAAGAATTAGAGAACCGATATGAGTTTTTAAACGGAATTTATACGGAAATGAGAGAAGTAAAAGAAGAATTGCAATTACGTATGCTCAAAAGTGGAGATAGTTTTGGGAAAATCCATTCTATATTAAAAGAATTAGACGGTCTTGAGCCAGAAAAAGTATTTACTAAAACGGTTAACGTTGTGCAAACAATTATGAATGTAAAAAATGTCTCGATTTATATTTTAAATCAAAATAATACATTCCTAAGATTAATAGCGCATTCTAATGATTCTGAAATAAACCGAGTCAATTCCATAAAAGTGGAGGAGACAAAATACGTCGGCGGTATTTTAAGTAATGGAAAAGTTTTTGTTAATAAAGAACTTAATCCGAATATACCTTTAATGGCAGCGCCTATTTATCATCGTGATAGAATTGCAGCAATTATTACGATAAATGATCTCGACTTTGAGAGTTTTTCTCTTTATCATGAAAATTTATTTAAAGTAGTTTCAGAATTAGTGGAATCTGCTTTAGGAAGGGCATTTAGCTATATAGAAGCAACGGAAAGGGACCGCTACGTACCTAACACTACTATTTTGAAGAATAACATATTCGAGGAAATCTTAATTAGCAAAAAAGAAGCGAAAGAAAAGCACAACACTCCTTTCCTATTATTAGAGGGGGTATACGATGAGAAGTCGATTAGCGAATACTCTAGAGAAATCACGAGTCTACTCAGAGAAACGGATTATATCGGTCATAGTAAAAACAATAATATACTTGTCCTTCTATCTAACACGACCAAACATGACGGGCAAACTGTATTATCACGATTTGAGAAAAAAGGGTTAAGATTGAAACTGGTAGAGGGAGAGATATAAAATGATGTACTTTTACATGACGTATATCGTTTTATCAGGGTTTTTACTATTACTGATATCCAACAAGAATTTTAAAGAGTGGCTATTAAAAATGATGATTGTAACGTTTTTACCGGTAATTGGGTGGACATTACCAATTGTAATTGCAAATAAATTCATAAAAAGTAAAGGAGAATTATTTGGCAGTTATATTAGTCAACAAGACGAGGACATATCATTAGAGATACTAGCAATTCAAGAAAAAATAGATAAAGAAAGAGAACTAGATATTGTTCCAATTGAAGATGCTTTAGTAGTAAGTAACTACTCTACTAGAAGGAAAGTAATGATTGATGTATTAAAAGAAGACACATTGCAATACATGGACATATTAAAAACTGCAGTGCTGAATGAAGATACGGAGACTTCTCATTATGCTGTTACTGCGGTGATGGAGATAAAGAGAAAACTATCTATATCTATGCAAGAGCTTTCGGTAAAGTTTGACCAAGATAAGGAAGATGCTCATTTATCACTTGCATATGCACTAGTGTTAAAGGCGTATATGAAAAGTGGCTTTCTAGATGAGCAGACCATTAAAAAATATAAATATATTTATATACATGTGTTAAGTCAACTTATTCGAAATGGTAACGAGAACGAGGAAACGTTTCAAGAAAAAATAGAAACTGAAATGGAAATGAATGAATATTCTGCCGCAGAAACTACTTGCTATGAGTATTTACGTAAATATTCTAATTCGGAAGATCCTTATATTTGTTTATTGAAATTATATTATACAACTAAATCTACAATAAAAATGCAAGGTACATTGGATGAACTGAAGAAATCGACCATTAAGCTTTCCAATCGAGCACTTACTATTGTTAGGTATTGGTCGGGGGGAATGGGACATGAGAGACAAAGGGAACTTCTCTAAAAAAATATACATCATTATTTTATTTATATTGCTGTTTGGTGTGTTATTACAGATTTCACGATCGCAATTCGTCTTGAAGTTTCAACAAAATCAAAACTTGGTTGAACAAAGAGATAAAATTCTAGCAGACATTTCCCATGACAATATCGTAGAGAAAAGTGGAGAAAACTACTGTATTTTATATAATTCATCGGATGAATATAGCGCAAAGTTGAAAGATAATGCGTACCACTCACTGCAATATATGAAAAAGAAATCAAACGAAGTGGATATAACGCAAGAAATGGTCAATTTATCGAACTGCCAAGTAGTTATACTGGCAACGGACAAGCTAAAAGATATTGGCAAGGCTGAGGAAATTGAGCAATTTGTATTCGAAGGGGGACATATCTTTTTTATGTCCGTCTTAGATATAGAGACAGATTATCAAATTTTATATCGCAAATTTGGTATCTCTTCTTTTGATAGTATTGTTGATGCTAAAGGAATGCATTTAACTTCCAATGTACTAATAGGAGAAAAGGAACTTTTTATAGACGAGGACTTTATCCATAACTCTGCTATAAGTGTGGATCTAGACGTTGAAACAGAGTTATTAGCGGAAAGTGCCAATAACATACCACTATTATGGAAAAGTGAATATGGAAAAGGAGCTTTTATGACGTTCAACGGAGAAATGCTGCAAGAAAAGATAAACCGCGGATTTTTTGCAGGGGCATTAAGTTTACTGGAACCAAACTTTATATACTCTATTTTCAATTTGAAAGTATTTTACATCGATGATTTTCCTTCTCCGACAGCAAAAGGGACTATCCCAGTTATTTACGAAGAATATAGAAGAGACATTGCTTCTTTTTACCAAGAAATATGGTGGCCGAATATGCTGGAAACTTCCAAAAAACACGACCTGAGATATACAGGTGCGATTATCGAATCATACAATGATCGAGTGCAACCCCCATTTAATAATACAGAAGATAAAGATAGCCATTACCTTATTTCCTTTGGTCGTGAGCTTATTAAAAGTGGAGGAGAACTGGGTTTTCATGGATATAACCATCAATCTCTCGTACTTGATAAAAATGTTGCAGCCGAATTTGGATATAAAGAATGGGATAAAAAAGAGGATATGTCTAAGTCTATAGAGGAACTTCTTATTTATACGAAGGACGCATTTCCTGGTTATACAGTTACTTCTTATGTACCACCTTCTAATGTTCTTTCTCCTGAAGGAAGGGAAGCGATGAAGAAGGCATGGTCGGACTTAACGGTGATTTCCTCATTGTATGGAGAGGATGAAACTGGACTAGCTTATGTTCAAGAATTTGAAATTGCAGAAGATGGGATTATTGAAATGCCTCGAGTTACCTCTGGTTATTTTGAAACAGAATATAATCGCTGGGCTGAAGCAAATACGATGACTGGAGTTGGTGTGTTTTCCCACTTTGTTCACCCTGATGATGTCATAAGCAGTGACAGAAGTAATAATATGGGGTGGGAAGAAAACTATAAGCTATACGACAAATACATGTCCCGTGTGCATAAGACATATCCTTGGGTTCGTGCTTTGCCTGCTACGGAAGCATCGCTAGATATGGCTACAAATCTTCATACTCAAGTAAGCTGGAAAAATAATGAAAACAGTATTGAAGGAAAGATATCTAACTATAAATCAAAAACATCCTATATCTTAAGATCAGAAAGAAAAATTGGACGATTACACAATTGTACGGTTAAGAAAATAGATGATAGTACTTACTTAGTAACTGCGAACGACTCTAAATTCAAAATAGAATTGGGGGGGAACTAGAATGAGAATCTGTTTGATAGCAGAAGGCTCATATCCTTATGTTACAGGTGGGGTATCTAGCTGGATTCATAGTCTAATCACAGAAATGCAAGAACATGAATTTATCGTGTATGCCATTGGAGCAGAAACAAAACAAAAAGGGAAATTCCGGTACGAATTGCCCCCGAACTTAGTAGAGGTTAAAGAAATCTTTTTGGATGAATATTTATTCGAAGAGAAACGATGGGGAAAACGGTATAACCTATCTACAAGTGAACGGAATAATCTCGTTTCACTTGTGAACGGGAGTAACGAGGTTAATTGGAAAGAACTATTTGATTTAATAAAAAGTAATAAGTTCGAAAATGTCGGAGAATTTTTGTCTAGTAAAGACTATTTTGACCTAGTGGAGTATTTAGGGAAAAATGAATACAGTCAAGTTCCTTTTACAGAACTATTCTGGACAGTAAATTCTATGATCTTACCCCTATTTTTAACCATTCGCCATGAAGTTCCAAAAGCGGATATATATCATTCTGTATCTACTGGGTATGCAGGAGTAGTAGGGGCACTTGCAAAGTGTTTATACGATAAGCCACTCCTATTAACGGAACATGGTATATATTCGCGCGAAAGAGAAGAAGAAATTATAAAGGCGGATTGGGTCAAAGGATATTTCAAAGATTTATGGATCAACTACTTCTATACATTATCCAATTCTATTTATGAGACTTCTGACAAAGTAATAACATTGTTCAATAGAAATAAAGAAATAGAAATAGAATTAGGGTGTCCAGAAGACAAAATCCTCATTATTCCAAATGGTGTGGATGTCATAAATTATAGTAATCTATTGAAAGCTCCTGACGATGGGATCATCCGAATAGGAGCCATCGTTCGAGTGGTGCCGATTAAGGACATTAAAACGATGATTCAAAGCTTTGCGCTAGTGGAAAGAGAAGTACCAAATGTTGAATTATTCATTATGGGGCCAGCCGATGAAGATGATGCTTACTATGAAGAGTGCATACAATTGGTGGATGCTTTAGGTGTAAGTAAGGTTACTTTTACTGGAATGGTACAGGTGAAAGAATATGTCGGTCAAATGGATATTCTGATGTTGACAAGTATTAGTGAAGGACAACCATTAGCAATCTTAGAGGGCTTGGCAAGCTCCAAACCTTTTGTATGTACAAATGTTGGTGGTTGTAGAGAATTGATCAATGGTAGTGGGGACGATGATTTTGGTAAGGCTGGTTTCATAGCACCGGTTATGCACTATGAGGAGATTGCAAATTACGTCATCAAATTATGCCAGGATGCAAACTTAAGAGAAAAAATGGGCGTAAACGGGTTTAATCGTGTAAAAAATAAATACAAACGAAGCGAATTTATTGCAGCTTACAGGAATTTGTATCAATCGGTAGGAGGGTAAATAGAATGGCTGGTATAGGTTTTGAACTACGAAAATTATATAGAGAAGAAGGAATTCTTCAAAATATGAAAGCTTATGCATATTCTTCCTTGACAACGATTGGTCCAATGATCTTATGTATAATTTTAGTGTTTGTCCAACAAAATATGATGTTAGCAAATGGCAGTAGATTTATAGAAAATGAATTATTCATCTCCACAATGACGTATTGTTTCATTTTTTCAATCGTTTTGACTTCAGGTCTTTCAATGGTTTTAACTAGATTCATCGCAGATATGATTTATCAAAAAAAATATGAAGAAATTATCTCCTCTTTTTATGGAGCGTTGATTACCATTTTGCCTATTGGAGGAATTATTACTGGTATTTTTCTATATGGAGTGGAAGAAAGTATAGGATATAAAATAGCTGCGTATTTGTTTTTTATAGAACTAATCATTATTTGGATTCAAGGAGTGTATTTATCAGCACTTAAAGATTATAAGCGGATCGTCCGGGGTTTTGCAATCGGGGTATTGGCCACTATTATTGTAAGCTATATCTTATTCCAATTTACAACATTTAGCGCAACAACAATCTCTTTAGTTGGAATGGATATTGGATTTGCAATTATTGTAGGTTCAGCAATGTATCATTTTGAACAAGTATTCCCACCAAATGAACAAAGGAACTACTTTTCATTTATGCGTTACTTTCAAAAATATCCTACTATCTTTTTTAGCGGTTTGTTTGTCTATGCAGGCGTATATGTCCATAACTTTGTTTACTGGTTTTTCTCAGATGATCATTTAATAGTTTCAGAGAAATTTAAACTGATGCCCTTTTATGATTTACCGGTCTTTTATGCGTATATTTCAGTGGTCCCTTCTCTTGTCATGTTTGTCGTAATAGTAGAAACAGATTTCTATGAACGTTTCTTAAACTATTATAAAAACGTAATAGATGGTGGCACATATAAAAGTATGAATATCGCAAAGAAAAAAATGCAAGATGTATTGTTGCATCGCATCGGTTTTTTAGTAGAAGTACAGCTTCTTTTTACAGCTTTATCTATAGCAATTGGTATTATTTTTCTACCAAAAGTCGGATTTTCGATGGAACAATTAGATTTGTTTATTTTATTATGTCTTGCGTATTTTTTCTTTATTATTATGTTTGTCATACTACATGCGCTAATGTATTTTGATGACCAGAAAGGCGTGTTAGTTATTAGTGCATTATTTTTTTGTTTAAATGGTATTTTAACTTATACCAGCATGAAGATAGGAATAAATGGACTTGGAATGTTCGTGGCGTCTTTCATAGTTTTAATACTAACAATTGGGAGATTAATATACGTCCTATCTAATATTGATTACTATACGTTCTGTTCGCAACCATTAAGCACACATAAGAAACAGAGAAAAACATATTTCTCATTCTCTAAAATTGTCACGACGCTAGCTATTATTGTCACCTCAAGCTTCATTTTGGTTGGTTGTTCACCGACAAAAGAAAGCATAGAGTATACCGAAAAAGTGGAGGAGAAGGCGGAAGTACAGGAAGAAAACAATGAAAAATTAGTGGAAGATAAAAGATTGTATGAACGTGATGAAGATGGTTCTATCAAGTCATTATATATTACAGTTTTACCTGATGATAAGGAACAACTAGATTGGTATTCTTTAAATCGTATAACGGACCGATATAGTGAAGAAAAAATGGATATTATTTTTGCGGAAGGTACAGAGGATGGTAAAGGGTCAAACGAAGGTATGTTTGGCAATGGTGCTGTGGATGCTAATGCGAAAATTAGTCTAAGAGGTAACACTTCCCGTTATGCTGCTCAAAAGTCATACAAGATTAAGTTGTTTGATACAGCTGGTTTGTGGCAAAATCAGCGGACTATTAATCTAAATAAACATATTGGTGATTTAAGCCGAGTTCGAAATAAGCTAAGTTTTGATTTGATGGAGAATATGTCTAATATGACAAGCCTGCGAACGCAATTTGTACATTTATATGTGAAAGACTTATCTGATGGGAAAACTGAAGCATTTCAAGATTATGGTTTGTATACCCAAGTAGAACAACCGAACGAAATGTTTTTAAAAAATCACTGGTTAGATCCAAGTGGTAACTTATACAAAGTCACTTTTTTTGAGTTTCAAAGATATCCAAATGAAATTAAATCGCAAACAGACCCAACATACGATAAAAAAATATTTGAAACGATTCTAGAGATAAAGGGAAGAGAAGAGCATGACAAGCTAATCTCAATGTTGGATGACGTCAACAATATGGCAATGCCGATTGAGGAAGTAATGGAAAAGCATTTTGATTTGGATAACTTTTTAACATGGACCGCAACGAATATTCTAATGGACAATATGGATACAGACGCCAACAACTTCTATCTATATTCACCGTTAAACTCCGATAAATGGTTCATCCTACCATGGGATTATGATGGAGCATGGGAATTACAGAGAAATGAGAATTCTATAAGGCCATACCAAGCTGGTTTAAGTAACTTTTGGGGAAACACGTTGCATAATCGTTATTTCCGAAATGAAAAAAATGTTCAACAACTAATCGACAAAGTGGAGGAACTATCTAAAACAATCAATTCGAAAACAGTCGAAGCACAGTTAAATCAATATGCTGATTTAGTAAAACCTTTCCTGTATAGGGAGCCAGATATTCAATACCTACCAGATTTGAATACTAATTTTGAAGCGGACTTACAGTTGTTGAAAGATACACCTGAAAGAGCAAAACAAAGGTTTTATGAAGATATTGAAAAGCCGAAACCATTTTACACAGACGATGTCGTCGTTACGGATACGGAGTTATTATTCTCTTGGCAAATTTCTTTTGATCTTCAACAAGAAGATCTTTTTTACACCGTGACTGTCGCTCGTGATCCATTATTCACAGAAATCTTAGAAGTAAAAAAAGATTTCCGCGAAAATGAATTTAAAATGAAAAAGCCGGAGAATGGTCAATATTACTGGAAAGTCACTGTAGTAGACAGTGAAGGAAACGAACAAACATCCTTTGATATGCATATTGATGAGGAAGGAAACGAGTACTTTGGAATAAGGGATTTTAAGGTGGAATAATATGAATTTACACGATAAAAGATTTAGACATGAGTTGAAATATTATTTGCATATATTTGACTACCTTTCACTTCGACAAAAGGTTTCATCTGTTCTAACAATAGATAAGAATTCACAAACGCATGAAGGATATGGCATACGTAGCTTGTATTTTGACGGAATACATAATCACTCTCTCTATGATAAAAACAATGGTGTGTTTAATAGGGAAAAGTACCGTATACGTATTTATAATGGAAGCGATAAAAAAATTAGTTTAGAGAGAAAAAGTAAGTTTGGAGATTTTATTTCGAAGGAATCAGCGCCAGTGACACGTGCTGAATACGATGCTATTTTAAAAGGAAATATAGATGTTTTATCTGGTAAGGATCAGCCTTTAATAAAAGAGTTTTATGCAGCTTTAAAGTATCGAAATTTTCTTCCTACCGTAATTGTAGACTATGTCCGGGAAGCTTATGTATATGAACTGGGAAATGTACGTATTACGTTTGATAAGAAAATGTCAGCAGGAGTTAATACGATTGATTTATTTGATCCAAACTTGATGCTAGAAGAGCCTCTCTTACCAGAGCAGACGATTTTAGAAGTCAAATTCGATCAATTCCTTCCAGATAATATACGTCAATTAGTGCAACCAGAAAGATTTGTTCGCTCTGCTATATCTAAGTACGTTATATGCAGAGAAGAGAATATAAAACATTTTAAATAATAGGTTCTTTTAAGGGGAATAAATATGAATGATACAATTAACTTTCAAGATGTGATAAAAAAAAGTGTACTTCATCTGGAAGCATTTCGAAGCGTCTCCTATATTGATATATTTTTAGGGTTAGCATGTTCATTTGCAATTGGCATGTTCATTTATTTTGTCTATAAAAGATATTTTCGTGGAGTTGTTTACAGTTACAATTACAATGTTTCTTTCGTATTAATGACGATGATCACAACATTAATCATCATGACGATAAGTACAAATATTATTTTATCACTAGGGATGGTCGGAGCACTGAGTATTGTCCGATTTAGAACTGCGGTAAAAGACCCATTAGATATCGTATACATGTTTTGGGCAATAGCGGCAGGAATCGCAACGGGTGCCAAAATGTATCCATTAGCAATGATAGGTTCATTGGCTTTTGGCTTGACGCTAGCATGGCTTTCTAAAAAGAAAGTTAAACACCAAGCCTATTTATTGGTTATCAGACATACAGAAGAGGCAACTGATGACCTAAGAGTGCAATTAAGAAAACTTGATACAAAACTTAAATCGAAGTCAATCAGAAATAGTTTCACGGAATTAACTGTAGAAATTAGCTTACGTGACGACAATACTGCATTTATGAAAACAATTGATAACATAAAGGGAATAGAATCATGCTCTTTAGTTAACTATACTGGCGACTATGCACAATAAAAGTCCTTAGCCGGTGGTCTTTAAATTGAATGTCCAGAGATCTGTATAATGTGGATCAAACAGTCGTAGCAAATTTTCTTTTTTGGGACTAGCTTTTGGTAGAACACAAATATACCCTATAAGAAGGACTTTTTTCAAAGTGCCTATCTTATAGGGTAAATTTTACTTTTTTTCCGGTTTTTCATAAAAAGTAGGAAAGACTCTGGGTCGTGGGACTTTATTAAAGGGATAGTACAGCTGATTTGCGTTTCAGGTGGATGCGGTTCCACAGGATGAGCGATGAACCATCACCGCCTTTTTGGCTATGTTGTGATGTTTCATTTGTCTCTCTGATCCTGCTAGAGTCGCCACCTTCCACTACAATCCATTAGTGCAGTACTTCCTATAAGAGGTAGCAGAGCTAATCGCTTAGATGATAAGATTGGTCAAGTTTTAGAGAGTTATAGATTATTTTTAATTTACATTGAGACTAATATAAAACAACAGCCTATCTTTCGTTCAGATAGGCTGTTGTTTATTTATTTTAATCGCCATAACACGGTTGTATTTGGTAAGAGAAGTCTTTCAACTTTTTGTAATAATAGTAGTTTTTTAAGTTCACGGTCAGCTAATTGATCGGAAATATTATAATAGCTTGCAATTTCATTTGTGGTTAAAGAATGGAATCGATCAAAAAGTTTTTCCAGTGATGGAGGATCTTGAATTTCTGGCTTTTCATATAGCATTTCTTGCAGGATTTGTACATATATCTCATAAGGATAATTTCCAGCTACTTTTATACCTTCATCTTCGATATTTTCATTAAAGAATACAATACTTGGAAAAGAGTCCACTTCCATTTCACATGTAATGGATAGGTCGCTTTGAAAGGACCTAGCACATTCATTGGAAAGAAAGTCACGAGTAAATTCATCTACATCAAGATTAACTTCTTTTGCTATCTCCTGTAATACAGAAAAGGATGTGACGTTTTTAGTGTTCAAAAACAGATACTCTTGTATTTTTATGAAAAATCGTAAAGCAGCTTTCTTTCCTTGAAATTCTGCAGCTTTCACAGCTATTGAAGGAAAAACAGAGTGTTCAATTTGGGAAATATTATAAGAATCATTACCCAAATTGGAACTTGGGAAGTTACACATTATATTTAACTTATTTAATTGAGTACTAAGAACAGTGCGTACAGTAAAATACTGTCCATACTCTACTTGCAATTTCCGAAGGGTAGGTTGCATATCCCAACAAGTCGGACATAACGGGTCCAAAAACACATACATTTCAAGCGGCTTGTTTACTAATGGGGATGTGAACGTCTCGGACGGAATTTGTATTCTTGTCACATTTCTTCCTCCTCATGACTCATTTGATTGACCATGTGGTTAGCTGTAAGCTCTAGACGTCTATAAAATGTATCGCGAACCTTGCCTTCTAAACCTACTTTATCCATTGCATCTCTCATGCAGGAGAGCCAAGCTTGCGCGCGTTTTGGCGTAATAGGAAATGGATTATGGCGCATCTTCATCATCGGATGTCCGTGTTCTTCTGTATATAAATTAGGTCCACCTAAATATTGAGTTAAAAATTGTTTTTGTTTTCTAGCTGTTTCCGATAAATCGTCTGGAAAAATCGGTATAAGCAGCGGATGCTTTGCTACATTGCCATAAAACGTATCGACAAGCTGATGTAATTTCTCTGCTCCGATTTCATCGTAAGGAAGTATTGGCTTCTGTGTCATTTTCTTACTCCTTTGCTCTAGCACTATACTTATTCTATCAACGAAACCCAAATATCTCAAACAATTAGATTATCTCATAGAAAAGCAAAAGATGGAATGTAGTAAAAAATGGATAAATTACGCGTTCCGCAAGTATATTGTACTTAAAAGCAAGTAATCAAGTTATGAGCGCAAGTATGTTAAAAAGTAACGCAAGTAAATTCTATGACAGAGCAAGTAATGCACCTACCAGCGCAAGTAAATAACTTTTAAGATAAAAAAATCGAGTATACCTACAAGAAAAGCAAAAGCATCTTTTTGGGGCAATCTAATGGCATTTGTTTGCCTAAGCTACTTCTTTTCTTTACAGGCAAATAACTTACTATTTTACTTTATTTCCGATAGTAGAAAACATGAACTACTTTTTTCATCTTTTAGAGGTGGCAACTCCCGCGGAAAGGGTCCACCTGTTTCTAAATCTCTACGCTAGTTTCGAATCATGAAGTGCGTTGAAACGGAAATTATAGTTTTTTTGTTTTTAAAATTCCGCGACCCCATTGATCGCAGGACATTTTTATATACTTTCTAATCTTTTAAAAAAACAACCTATTAAATTTAATAGGTTGTTGTTACTCGGGCTATGCTTGGAAGTGATTCATTACTTTTTGAACGTAATTTTGTGTTTCTTTATATGGTGGGATACCATCGTATTTTTTTACGGCTCCCGGTCCTGCATTATATGCTGCTAGGGCCGTTTCGATATTTCCGTCAAATTGAGAGAGCATTTGGCTGATATATTTGGCTCCACCCATTATGTTTTGTTCAGGATCTAACGTATTAGTAACACCTAAATACTTAGCGGTACCTGGCATTAATTGCATTAGCCCTGAAGCTCCAGCAGAACTAGTAGCTGCGGGGTTAAAATTAGACTCTTGTTTAATGATGGATGAAATAAGTTTTTCTGGAACATTGTAAGTTGCTGCGGCTTTCTTAATTATTTCATCATAATCTGTCCTATTATTTGTAGAAGTGGATGAATAAGAAGAAATGACATCTGCTAAACTACTCTGCCCAGAATATATATTAGATGGTACAAATACAGGGGAGTCACCACTATATAGTAAAGAAGTTAAATCTTCAGTTGACTGATCTCCTGTATTAGATTGTAGCACTTGTCCTAACATATCTGAGAACATGGATGAAGTGGAAGTGTTATTTTGTGAACTCTGTACACTTCCTAGTGATTGCATTGCATTTATCTCCATTAAAACTTTTAGGGATTGAATATCCAAAGGGATCAACCTTTCAACTTGTTGTTATATTTCACAAGGCGAGCAATTTTTTTGTCAGTGTGTCGAATGGGGATATTGTGTGAATCTAGCAAATCAAGAAACACTTTTTCTCCATATTTTACATCACTACTCTCATATTCTACCTCAAAATCCTCTGTTTGACTATAAATGGTATGATCTAAAAAAAGAATTCCATTTTCAAAAGGTACTTGGACACGATTTGTTTGCAAGGTTCCAATACATATTAATGGAGAATCAAGATTAAACTGCTCCAAAAAGGGAATAGAAGGAAAAGAGGTTTTGGTAATGATTGCATCTCTTTCTTGGTCAGATATATGTACTGTATTCTCTTCCATTACATGTTCTTCTATCGGTCGTTTAAGTGTAAGCTCATTTTGGTTACTTAAAACACGCAAGCGAAAACCCATCCTATTGTTCTTAAAAAAGTTATCTAGCGTATCAAAATAATAATTCGTTTGTGAACGAAAGTCCTTATCGTCTACCTGAAAATACGATATAAATAGCTCAAATTCTTGTTTTGTTAATAAATTTTTAAATTCTATTTCTTTTTCGGTTTGCATAATACACGACCTTTCCTATTATTTCTATTATATGCGCTTTTCAACTAGTTTCAATATGTTAAAATAGTGGAAGAATGGACAGAAAGGAACGATTATTTTGCCTATTACTTATAATGTGCATAGTGGTATTCAATTAGAAAATGATATACGATTTACACTAGAGGTGTTTCCTAATAATCCTAATATAAAAGCGGCTGGTCAAATGATTACTGATTCGGATTCAAATGCTTTTATCTACCTATTAGAAGATGAGACTGAGTATCATTATTTAAAGTTTGGTCAGGAAGTTTGGCCATTGCTCGTAAATACCTTAAAAGCAGTAGAAGATCCTTCGTTGCAAATCGGTGAAAAAGAGCTGACTCTACTTGGCTTTAAAGAAGAACTAAATATGCTTATTTTCAATATTGAAGGTAACGACAATTACGGTGCTGATTTTTCCCGAGCTGTGGAAGAAGCATTTAGCGAAATTTTAAAAGCATAGTACTTAGTTCAAGGGAAGTGGAGGTCAAGCTTATGGGGCAGTGGGATCGCTTTTTAGAGCCGTACAAGCAGGCAGTTTCAGAGTTAAAAGTAAAATTAAAAGGAATGCGAGCTCAGTTTGAGAGAGATAATACAAATTCACCGATAGAATTTGTAACAGGTCGTGTCAAACCACTTGCTAGTATTTATGATAAATCATTAGAAAAAGGAATAGTATTTGAGCCTTCCGATACGTTGGCGCAGGAAATTCCAGATATTGCAGGCTTACGAATGATGTGTCAATTTGTAGATGATATAGAAACAGTCGTAAGTTTACTGCGTACTAGAAATGATATAAGAATTATTGAGGAGCGCGATTACATTTCTCACAAAAAGCAAAGTGGGTATAGATCCTACCATGTAATTATTGAATATCCTGTTCAAACAATTCATGGGGAGATAAATATTCTTGCTGAAATTCAAATACGAACATTAGCAATGAATTTTTGGGCATCCATCGAGCATTCCTTGAATTATAAGTATAAAGGAATCTTTCCAGAAGAAATAAAAAAGAGGCTTCAATATGCAGCTGAAGCGGCATTTCGATTAGATGAAGAAATGTCTTTAATTCGAGGAGAAATCCAAGAAGCACAAAAATACTTTAGTGAAAATAAGGAACTTTCTCATCCAAGTCTCCATGAAACCGATACGAAAGAGAGGTCACGTGAATGAAGTTTTTCATATTGTCTCGAAATGATGATTTATCCAATGAATTAATGGAAAGCGCTAAAACGTATCTAGTAGATTTTGGATTGGTAATAGATGAAGAAAATCCAGATATTGTCTTATCAATTGGTGGCGATGGCACATTACTACATGCCTTTCATAAATACAAACATTTAACCACCTCTGTGGCGTTTGTGGGGCTACACACTGGGCATCTAGGTTTTTATGCGGACTGGAAACCAGAAGAAATTGAAAAGCTAGTTATTAGTATTGCGAAGAAAGAATTTGAAGTAATAGAATACCCATTACTTGAGGTGACGATTAATTATAGACATGGTGAAGATAGTTCAGTCTATTTGGCGTTAAATGAGTCGACTGTAAAATCCCCAGACGTTACTTTGGTAATGGATGTGGAGTTGAACGGTGATCATTTTGAACGTTTTAGAGGAGATGGATTATGTATGTCTACTCCATCGGGAAGTACAGCGTATAACAAAGCACTTGGAGGTGCCATTGTTCATCCTTCCCTAGAGGCAATTCAACTTGCTGAAATCGCATCTATTAATAACAGAGTGTTTCGTACCGTAGGTTCATCGCTTGTCTTGCCAAAACATCACTCATGTTTACTAAAACCTGTAAAAGGACCAGATTTCATGGTAACGGTGGATCATCTTCAGCTATTACATAAAGATGTTCTATCTATTAAGTATCGAGTAGCAGATGAAAAAGTACGCTTCGCTCGGTTTAGAGCATTTCCATTTTGGCACAGAGTACATTCCTCCTTTATTGATAGTGATTTGGAAATATGAAGGAAGAATTAATCCAATTAACATTTCGAATAGATGAACCGCAACAATTACTTCGAGATGCAATCCGCAAATATGGTATTTCAAAAAAAGCATTGACTAGTATTAAATACGAGGGTGGTAAAATTACCGTTAATGGAGTAGAGAAGACGGTAAGGCATAAATTAGATTCAGGTGATATGGTACAGATTACATTTCCACCAGAGAAAAAAAGTGACGGACTAATTCCACAGCAAGTACGGTTTCCTATTTTGATGGAGGATAATCATCTTCTCATTCTCACAAAGGCTGCTGGGATTAGTACAATTCCGTCTAGAGAGCATCCTACTGGTACAATGGCGAATTTTCTAGCTGGATATTTGGAGGAGAGTGGGTTATCCTCTACTGTACATATTGTAACTAGGCTGGATAAGGACACATCCGGTATCATTTGTGTCGCAAAGCATCGACATGCTCATCATTTATTAAGTGAAATGCAAAAGTCTGGACAAATCTCACGAACATATGAGGCAATTGTTCATGGCCATATTCAACAAGATGAATTTCTTATAGATGCTCCCATTGGTAGAAAGAATGGTAGCATTATTGAAAGAGTTATCGATTCTGAAGGTAAACAAGCCAAAACCTCTGTTCAAGTATTGTCCCGATTTGAAAATATTGGAGAAAAGCTTACGCATGTGCGATTACAGTTACATACTGGTCGGACACATCAGATTCGAGTGCATATGATGTCCATAGGTCATCCCTTACTAGGCGATGATTTATATGGTGGCAATCTAAGGTTAATAAATAGACAAGCGCTTCATGCGAGAGAACTGACCTTGGTTCATCCCTTTACAAAAGAGAAAGTTCATTTAATTGCTCCTTTCCCAGAAGACCTGAAAGAGCTTATTCCCACTATTTCTTCCTAATTTATAGGAGGAATGGTGGGAATTCATATTTATAGGGCATTTTGTTGATTATTTCCTAGGGAATATTTTTATTGCTTATTTAATGCTTACTCCATACAATAAGTAAGGACAAAGTGAAACATCAATCCGGGGGGGATTCTTCATCCTTCACCGATAGTAAGTCGAACCATTCGGGCTTTTATGGGCAATTATCTTCCACTTATGCTTTTTTACTTGAGCCAATACTTGAAGTGGAAGACATACAAGGTACAAGAACTAGTGCCGATGTTGCCACAGGATGTGGTGACTTTATACTGCGAGACAAATGCTGAGAGGAGGGAGAAAGATGAAAGATGAAATGACTCAACAACCTTTAGAAGAATCCGTTTTAATTGATTTTTTATTAAATGATTCAATGGATAATTTTAGAGAAGAATTTATGCAACTTCATCCATATGATCAATCTATATTTTTTGAAAAGGTGGAGCCTGATTTAAGGAAGAAAATCTATCATTATCTTTCTCCTAAAGAAATAGCTGAGCTATTTGAAGCGACAAAGTTTGATGATGAACAATATGATCTATTTTTGCAGGAAATGGATATTACTTATGCTGCCGATATGCTTTCCTTTATGTATACAGATAATGCGGTAGATGTATTAAATGAATTAGGTAAAGATCAAGTTGCAAGTTATTTAAACATAATGGATAGAGAATCTGCACAAGAAATTAAGGATCTCCTACATTATGAAGAATATACTGCTGGTTCCATTATGACGACTGAATATGTAGCAATTCCTGAGAATTCAACATGTCGTTCTGCAATGACTATTTTACGTAGTGCTGCACCAGAAGCAGAGACAATCTATTATTTATTTGTAGTGGATGATGATCATAAACTATCTGGTGTAATTTCTCTTCGTGACTTAATAATTGCAGATGAGGATACGCTCATAAAAGATGTAATGAATGATCGGGTTGTTAGTGTTTTAGTAAGTGTTGATCAAGAGGAAGTTGCTCGGATGATCAAAGACTATGATTTTCTAGCTGTTCCAGTAGTAGATTTTAAAAATCATTTACTTGGGATTGTAACGGTCGATGATATTTTAGATGTTTTAGAAGAAGAAGCATCAGATGATTATTCTAAACTTGCTGGGGTTTCCAACATGGATACCTTCGATAAGGGACCACTACAAGCTGCTAGAAAAAGATTGCCGTGGTTAATCATTTTATTGTTCCTTGGAATGTTTACTGCTAATTTAATGAGTATTTTTGAGCAAACTCTAGATAAGGTTGCATTACTTGCTGTTTTTATTCCATTAATCGCTGGTATGGCTGGTAATAGTGGTACGCAAGCACTAGCGGTAGCTGTTCGTGGTATCGCAACTGGTGATATTGAAGAACAAAGCAAGACTAAATTACTTTTTAGAGAAGCAGGTACTGGGCTTATTACCGGTCTCATTTGTGGTTTATTAGTAGTCGGTGTAGTATATTTTTGGAAACATGATTTACTAATTGGCATATTGGTAGGTTCATCTATTTTTGGATCTATTTTTATCGCTACATTAGGAGGGTCTTTTATACCTTTATTAATTCATCGTATGAAAATAGATCCAGCAGTTGCATCAGGACCATTTATCACAACGGTCAATGACGTAGTAAGTATCTTAATATACCTTGGACTGGCCACGTTATTTATCTCATCCTTGTAGTTTGTATCATATTTTTTAAAGTTGCATAAAGTAAAGGAAAAAGGATGTGCTAATGAACGCGTTTAATGATCCTTTAATCTTTATAAAAGGTCCTCCTGTCTTTCATCTACCACCAAAAGAACGATTTGAAGCACCATATGAATTGCTAGATGAAAGTACATCGATTTATGAAATACAAAAAAGTTACTCGATAAAGACACTAGCAATTATAGATAAATTGAAGTTTTTAGCAAAACCATTTCAACGAAAAGTTTACCGTCCATTAATATTTCATCTAAAGGATGGAGTATCGGTGCAGGGTGAGGTTGAGAAAGTTGAGGAAGATACAGTTATTTTACTTGTAGGTGCAGAAGAATTATTGACGTATCCTGTAGAGGAAATTGAAAGAATTGTATGGCGAGGAAGTATATTGAATTGAATGTGAGCTATCCTATTATAGGATAGCTTTTTTTGTTGGAATTATGAATTAATTATCTACAAATGGTGCTTAGTGGACTGTTTCTGGTCAATCTGTTATTTCCATAAAAAAAGATAAATTTGTAGGTACTTCAAAAGCAGACATTTTATTGAGTAGATTAAGAATAAATAGTAATATTCTGGCTCAACTCTAGATTTATACCCTCGCTATAAAAAAACCGCTCGGGTTCGGCCCGAACGGAATAGACACTACAATGATGAAACGATCAGTCACATACATCTAAAAATACATCGGCGATACATTCAATTGCACAGAAACAATTCAAGTCAACAGTAATACAGCTACCAGTAAGTCTAAAGTTACGAACTTTACATAGTTTTCTTAAATCGATTTTTGTGCCACAGTCGTTCAATAAATCTACTTCATGACGTTCTCTATCAAGTGGTTCTAATACTCTTAAAGTTGCACAACAACCGTCAAAGATATCTTCAACACGGAAGTAAACGGAAATACAGTCACAATCAAATCTATCATTATCACGGTAGAACGCTTTAAAAGGATCTCCATCCTTTGTTAATAACATAAATACACGTGTGTCAGCTTGATGACGAGTAGGACTTACAAGTCCTCCTAGCGGTTCTAAAAAACAATTTGTCGGACATGGAGGACAATCTGTGTTAGTCGCTTGATCTTGAATATCTTTAATCGCACGGACAACATCACAAACACAATTTCCAGATCGCGTTACGTCAGTTACATCACCTAAATTTCCACAACCCATTAAATTCACCTCCTCTTCATCTCTTACTAACGTATGTAGGAAGTTCATCTTGATAAGGGCAAATATCTCGTAACCCATTTACATATTTCAACAAGCGACGTGCATACTAACACAAAAAAGGAGCAAGTAAATCTTATGAAAAAAAGCGTAATTGTTTTTCTATTGGTTTTCTTATTGTGCGCTTGTTCAGGCGAAAAGGAAAAAGTCTTATTCCCTACAGATAATTCAACTTCACTAAAACCGATCATGCAAAAACAGGATTCGATTCATGGGTATAAAGGTGTGATAAACGAGGAAGATATATTAGTGGCAATTTATATAAACCGTTTTGACCGTTTTAATAAAACGAAAATAGAAGAAAAAATATCAAAACAAATTGAAAAAAAATTCCCAGAAAAAAAAGTACTTGTCACAGGAGATCAAAAAATAATATGGGAAGTTGAATCCATTATTGATAAGAAGTTGAAGGAGGAAGAACTTAGAAAGTCGATTGAAAAAATAAAATCATTATCAAAGGAAGAGACATAATGGACCAAAAACAATTTCAAAAAATAATTGATGAAAAAAACCCCAAAGTGCCATATTTTATGAATATTCTTAAAGCATTCATAGTAGGGGGAATAATTTGTACAATTGGACAACTAATCACTTTTTTTTATATGCGATTCTTTCCTTTTACAGAAGGAACTGCTGCTAATCCAACGGTTGCTACTTTAGTATTTATCGCGATGGTTTTAACTGGAACGGGATTGTATAAAAAGATTGCTCAAATTGGTGGGGCTGGATCAGCAGTGCCAGTTACAGGATTTGGAAATGCAGTTATCTCAGCCGCTATAGAACATAAATCGGAAGGTTATGTATTAGGGGTTGGAGGCAATATGTTCAAGCTTGCAGGCTCTGTTATATTATTCGGTGTGCTCTCTGCCTTTGTTGTCGCACTTATTAAAACCATATTAGTGAATATAGGTGTAGTCTCATGGTAAATACGTTTGGTACTCTCCAGTTTACAGCTAAAGTTTGCATAGCCAATACGGGAATAGTTGTGGGACCAGTAGAAAAGGATAGTACTTATGCCGACTCCTTTGATGAGGTTCTTTCATTAGAGACGGAAAAAGATGAAACGAATGAGCAGGCACATTCTAGAATGATTGAAAAAGCATGTCAGTGGGCAGCTAAAAAGAGTCATACCCAGGTAGATAAGGTAGATGTTTTGATAGGAGGAGATCTTATCAATCAACTATCACCGACAAATTTTGCGGCACGAAATTTGGCCATACCATTCCTTGGTGTTTTTTCTGCATGTGCCAGTTCGATGGAATCGGTTATTCTCGGCTGTCTTTTGTTGGAGTCAGGAAATGCGCGGACAGTACTTGCTGGAGCTTCTAGTCATCATCAAGCAGTGGAGCGACAGTTTAGATATCCACTTGAATATGGCACTCAAAAACCTAAAACATCCCAATGGACGGTAACAGGAGCAGGTTTTTCGCTATTAGAAAAAGATATAAAAAATGCTCCAGTTGTGACTCATGCAACAATTGGCAAAGTAGTTGACAGTTATCAGACTAACCCATTACATATGGGAGCTGCAATGGCATCTGCTGCTAGAGATACAATTGAGCGGCATTTAACTAATACGAACAGTAAGATAGCAGACTTCGATGTTATTATGACAGGTGATTTAGGGAATATAGGAATTTCGATATTGAAAGAAATGTTTCAGGATGAGAATACTGGGGTCGTACTTCAAGACGCGGGAGCTCAGTTCTATGGAAAGGATAAGTTTTTCAATGCAGGTGGCAGTGGAGCAGGATGCTCGGCAACAGTGTTCTTTGGTCAAGTATACGAACAGTTAAAAAAAGGTTTTTATAAAAGAGTTTTACTAGTAGCAACGGGGGCGCTATTGTCTCCATTAACATTTCAGCAAGGGGAAACAATCCCTTGTATTGCACATGCCATTGAATGCCGTATGGAAAAGAGGGGTTAGGATGATTTCTTCATTAGTAACCGCATTTGTAGTTGGCGGATTAATATGTGTCATTGGACAAATTTTCATGGATGTATTTAAACTAACACCTGCACATACATTAAGTACATTAGTTGTGCTAGGTTCGATTTTAGATGGTTTTGGTCTATATGAGCCGTTGATTGACTTTGCTGGAGCGGGAGCTACGGTTCCAATAACTTCCTTTGGTAACTCATTAACACATGGTGCATTAGCAGAAGCAGAGAAGCACGGTTTGATAGGTGTTTTAACCGGAATGTTTGAAGTCACAAGCTCGGGTATTAGTGCTGCAATTTTGTTTGGCGTAATTGGTGCATTCATTTTTCAAAAACGGAAAACAACATACTAGTTGAATCGCCCTTTTTTCCAATCTCCTCTTGCATACAATAAGTTGAAGAGGAGAGGAGGGAAAGAGTATGTATGGTTACTGTGGCGGAGGTTATCCAGGATATCAAGGAGGATATGAGAACGGAGGTAACAAGAGTTCTACATTTGTACTAATCGTAGTATTATTTATATTATTAATCATTGTTGGTAGAAGCTTTCTCCCTTATTAATAAAAAATAAAGATGTGAGGGGGAAAAACTATGCAAAATTCATTTTTTAAATCAATTGAAAATAAAACTGGTGTATCAATGGATGAACTATTTACGCTTGCCAATGCCATCTCATATGCTGATTTTACAGATGAAAAACAGGTCCGTAAAATTGTACGTAAAGTTGGCAAGCTAGCAAATAAACCTGTTTCTCAACAATTAGAAGATGAGCTAACTCGTTCTATTATACAAAGTGGAAGTTCTTTAAGTTTAAAAGATATTGAAAAATTATTATAAAATATTTAGATTACTAGGTTTATACAAGAAGAGGATGGGGTAATAGAAAGTAAAGACAATAAAGTGGAGGTGGAGTTAATGGGATACATTCTTCCAATGCAACCGATTCAATCACAGGTTTATGCAAATCGTATGATATCAAATGATTATAATTTTGCTTATATAGATGATGTACAAAACGTAAAATTTAAATCAGATTTTGAGGATCATTTAGAAAAGCAGGAGCAACTTCTTGAAGAAGAGGAACAGCAGTTATCGGAACTAGAAAGACCATCAATCCAACCTTTATTTAAAGGCTTTATTCATCCGAATCCAGTAAACCTATCTCCGATAATTGCTGAAATAAGTGGCAAAGGAAACAGTGTTAACTTGTATGTGTAATTCTAAAATCGCCTATCGGTTTCAAACTGATAGGCGATTTTTTGTATTTATCAAATATTAACAAAAGCTCAAATATGTCTTTTACCCGGTTTTTCTTAAAAAAGTGGTATGATTTCCAATGAAATCATACCACTTAATAGAATTAATTTAAATTTGTTTCTCCATTGCTCTGTGAGGAATGCCAGCCTCTAAAAATTCAGGTGAAGTAATTGTATAATTTCTTTTTTCATAAAAAAGAATAGCCTGACTTTGCGCATTTAGTTTTAACTTGGTAATTTCGGCGGAAATAGAGTAGTCCTCCATGCATTGCATCATTAGATTTCCTAACTTTCTACCACGATAATCAGGAAGAATACAGACGCGTTCGACTTTTCCAATGCCTGGCTCAATTTCTCTTATTCGACCTGCACCAAAAGGGATGTCACCATCGTATGCTACAAAATGCACAGCATTCGCATCATATTCATCGAGTTCAAGGTGAAGTGGGACATCCTGTTCCTCTACGAAAACTTTTCTTCTAATTCTAACTGCATCTTCATATTCTTTTTCAGTTTCAACTTTCTTTGCGTACACCAATACTTACTCAGCTCCAGATAATCTAAATGTTTCGTAAACTGTCCATGATCCATCTTCTAGTTGGTATAAAAGATGAAGACGGTCAATTTCCTCTTCAAATTCTGCCCCAATCATTTTTAACTGAGGAAGAATATCATCATGTTCACTTGCACTCAATTTTTGAGCAATTGTAATATGAGGAACAAACGAATAACTTTCCTCATCATTATATTGAATTGCATTTAGGTCATTATGAAGTTTAACTAGTTCAGCTGTTGGCTGCACATTAAAGTATATTGCATTGGTAACAGGGGCAAATGAACTAACCTTCTCTGTTTTTAATGTAAATGGTTTATGATTTTTTACCACTTCTGAAACCTTTTCAGCAATTGACTTTATCTCATTTTCGTCTGCTTCAAATACTCCTTTAACTGTCATATGTGGAGTGATTAGAGCATAGTGAGGGTCATAACGCTTTCTATAGGAGTTGGCGAAGTCCTGTACCTTTTTAGATGGAAAAGCAACAATTCCGTATTTCATTTTCATTACCTCCTCGAATTTTTACATAAATCACATTACTATTATAACAAATATTTTTCTATAGGCTAAAATTTTGCAACAGTGATCTTTTAATATCTGGTTGCCATAGCTTCCAAGTATGGTCTCCTCTTAATTCGTCATAAAAGGTCAAAAACCCTTTATTTTTTATTAAATTGTTTAACTCTCTATTTGGAGTGATGAAATCGGTTAATAAACCATCACCTGTTTTCACCGCTTTTTCTTCGGTTCCAATCACATGGTAAAGAGAAAATGCATGAACGTCCTCGTGTTTTTTCACTTTTTCTAGAACTTCTTCATTTACTAATGGGGAGTGCATTATTACTCTTCCAAACGTATTTGGATAGGCTAAAGCTGTCATAAGTGAAACAGTCGCAGCTAAGGAGTCTCCTATAAGTGATCTTCCCATACCAACCTGATATGTAGGATATTTTTCATCTATATATGGGACTAATTCTTGTGCTAAAAATCGTTTATATGCGGCATGCTGAGAACCGTCTGGATGATATTTGTCTCTACGATCTTTTACGTTTTTATAAGGCACTCCAACAATGATTAAGTTCTCAATTGCCTCTTCTTCATATAATTCATCTGCAATTCGAGAAATTCTACCTAACTGAAAATAGTCTTTTCCATCGGACGCGATAAGAACAGAATATTTATATAGGGGTGAAAAGTTTGCTGGCAAATAGATAAGTAGTTGCATTTCTTCCTGTAAAGACTCGCTAAAAAGTGTAATATCTTGTATCGTACCTTTATTCATAAGTTCCTCCTAAGTCATTCATGTTGTAGTACAGAAATTGTATCATATACTAGCAAAGAGGTATAATAAACGAAATGATGAAACAACAAAGGGGATAATAAAATGGATAGACAGACATCTAGAGTTCATTCACGTGAAGTGGAGCAGGCTACAAAAGATGCGCTAAAAAGACGTGGAGTTACAATTGAAGAAATTGCAAAAATTGTATACGAAATGCAGTTTCCATACAACAATGGGCTTACTATGGAGCATTGTGTAGAATCCGTAAAAAGCGTGCTAAAAAAAAGAGAAATGCAACATGCTATATTAGTTGGTATTGAACTTGACGAGTTAGCTGAGAAAAAGATGTTATCTGCACCATTGCAACAAATAGTTGAATCGGATGAAGGTTTGTTTGGGGTAGACGAAACAATCGCGCTCGGAGCAGTATTTACTTATGGAAGTATTGCAGTAACTACGTTTGGTCATTTAGATAAAAATAAAATTGGACTTATTTCGAAATTAGACACAAAAGTCGGCGGAGCTGTTCACACATTTCTAGATGACTTAGTAGCAAGCATCGCTTCAAGTGCAGCTTCACGATTAGCACATCGTACAAGAGATTTAGAAGAGGAAAATGAAACTTTTGCAGATATTCCACCAGAAGAAACAGTACCAGAAGCTAAAGTAAAAGGTGCTAGAACCTAAAACTGTGCAGCCTCTTAAGAGGCTACACAGTTTGTTTTTTACTCCCCAGACTTTTTAAACCCGGCTTTTATAGCTTCCTGCTCGGTACAGAACCATTCTTCAGGATTTGTTTCTACATAATATTTACCGCTAGGTATATGATAAATTTTTTTGCCTTGTCGATTAATATTACCCTTGATGTTACATTTTCTAAATGTTTCAATTTCTTGCTCAGTGGTGTTACTAGTGATTACAGAAGCATCGAAACCTCGATCAGTCACGTAATTTTTTCTCTCCCATATACCAGTAGTTTTCTCTTTAGCTATTTCGGAAGCTTCCTCGAAATTATTTAAGTACTTAGTGTTCGGCGGGAAAATATAAGCCACACGTGCTAGCCCCTCTTCCAGTAACTTTTCTTGAATGCTTTCACCATCAACATAAATATACGCAAGCAATCTGCCGTAGTCGTCTATTCGATTTCCTACATCAAACTCAATTGTCACATCTCCACTACTTAATAATTCCTTGTTCCGTTGTGTTGCTTCTTCACCAAATGGTTGTTTTTTTAATGGGTCATAGTTTGTTTCTGGAGTGTCTATTAACAAGTATCGTACTTTTTCTGTGTTTCCATTATACTTAACTTTAATAGTATCACCGTCAATAACCTCAACAACTTCTACTGGAATTTGTTCTGTATTCCCTATATTTTGGTTGACTCCATTTTCATCACAGCCATACAGGGAGCAAAAAAGTAGTCCTAAACATAAAATAGACTTTTTCATTTATTTCACCCATAGCAGTTTAACATATAATCGGAAAGGGGATAAAATTATGGCACAAGCCTTGGAATTAGCATTCAAATATAGTATGGAGGATGTATTAAGTAGACTAGCTTTAGATCCATTAAACTGCGTTGATCTCTCCAATCAAACAGTCAAAATCCCGATAGATGAAACAATTATAACAATTCAAAGTATCGGAACATTGCATGAACCAAAATTTATGATAAACGGATTAGAGACAGATCAACAATATGAACGGGTCCTGTCCATATTTCATTTCAATAGAAGTTTAGAGCCTATTCACCAACACTTTTTAGGAACGAATTTACATTCGTTATTTTTAAAATTTGAGGGAACTCCAATTATTACTGACTTTTCGTTGTATGGGAATATTATTAAAAGTATAATTCATCAACAACTAAATCTTTCTTTTGCAAAAACATTAACAGAGCGATTTGTACATACATTTGGTAGAAGCAAAGAGGGTATATGGTTGTATCCAGCTCCTGAGATTATTGCCAATCTTGAGGTTTCGACGTTACGCGAAATGCAATTTAGTACAAGAAAGGCTGAGTATATGATTGGGATATCTAAAGCCATTGCTGAGGATAATTTGAACCTAAAAGCACTTGTATCTCAATCAGACGATTTCATCCTCTCAGAACTGATAAAATACAGAGGAATTGGTCCTTGGACTGCGGAAAGTTTTTTATTATTTGGCCTGGGAAGAGAGAATTTATTTCCTTTAGCAGATATAGGACTCCAAAATTCACTTAAGCAACTATGGAATTTAGACAGAAAGCCTATGAAAAGTGAAATAGCACCTCACTTAGATTCTTGGTCACCTTATAATAGCTATGCTGCCTTATATCTTTGGAGAAATATAGAATGAAAAATCAGCTTTTCCTTTTGTCAAATGAAGGGAAAAGCTGAAATCCTATATAATTTATTCAATTAGTTGTCTCCATTTCATCCTGTTCTTCTTTAAAATATAAAAATGATTCTTCTTCAATTTCATTCATACGTTCTTTATTGAGTCCTAATGCAAAAGCTCCGGTGAAAATGGGCTCCCACCAAGTTTCTGTTTCTGTCATTGTTATTTCCTCCCTTTAAACTGTTTGTTTTTATATATCAATTCTATACCCTGCTAAGTTTCATTCATAAACCGATTAATTAAATAATGAATCATTTAGCATAGGTATTCTGAAATCTTATAGACTTATAGTTGCAGTCGAATAAGTTATAAAAGACTTCATGAAAATAGTATTCCACGAAAGACACTCTTCATGTATTTCAAAATAAATGTTTGTTCTTTCTTCTATTAGAAATAAATAGTATGATTCCCATAAGAAAAAGATTAAAAGGAGTGAATATTAATGAAATTCACAGAACAACAACTAAATCATATGTTAGGTGAGCATCAATCATATTTTTATGCTGGAATAACTAGACCAGTTGCATTTCGAATAGAACAGTTGGAAATACTCAAGAATACGATTAAAAAGTATGAAGAAGAAGTTATAGACGCATTATACAAAGACTTAAGAAAAAGTGAATTTGAATCATATGTTACAGAAATCGGATTAGTTTATGACAATATTTCTTATATGGTTAAAAATATTGAGCGGTGGATGGAACCAAAGTATGTAAAAACTCCAGTTGCTTTAATGCCTTCTAAAAGTTTTATCGTAAATGATCCTTATGGTACTGTTTTGATCATTGCACCATTCAATTATCCATTCCAACTTATTATGGAACCGCTAATAGGAGCTATTGTTGGAGGTAATTGCGCTATTATTAAACCATCTGAAGCTACACCACATACATCTAAAATAGTGAAAAAAATTATTTCGGAAGCATTCGATCCAAGATACATTCGTGTTGTAGAGGGTGAAAAGGAAGAAACTTCTTTGTTAATTCATGCTCCTTTTGATTTTATTTTCTTTACGGGAAGCGTCCAGGTAGGAAAGATAGTGATGAAAGCAGCTGCTGAAAGATTGACTCCAATTGCTTTAGAACTAGGTGGAAAAAGTCCAGCAATTGTTGATCATACAGCAAACTTAGCTATTGCAGCTAAACGTATTGTCTGGGGAAAATTCGTTAATGCGGGCCAAACATGCATAGCACCCGATTATGTATTAGTCGAAGAAGATGTAAAAGATAAGTTTATCGAACAAATGAAGAAAGCTATAACTCAGTTTTATGGAAAAGATTTGCAACAAAGTCCTGACCTCGGAAGAATAGTGAATGGTAATCATTTTGATCGACTTATGCAGATTTTAGAAGCGGAAAGTGATCATATTATTTTTGGAGGTAAAACGGATCGAGATGATTTATTTATCGAACCCACGTTGTTAAATGGGGTTGATTTTAATAGTCCCTCTATGGCTGATGAATTATTTGGACCATTGTTACCGATAATTGGTTACAAAGATTTGCGGAGCGTAATTCATCGAATACGTCAATTACCTAAACCTTTGGCGGCTTACATGTTTAGCGAAAACGAAAGAGCACAGGCATTCTTTCTTCAAGAGCTTCCATTTGGTGGAGGGTGTATAAATGATACAATCACACATGCTGGTAGTGCCCATCTTCCATTTGGTGGAGTAGGAAACTCAGGCGTTCAATCTTATCATGGAGAAGCAAGTTTTACTCTATTTACCCATCAAAAATCCATAGTGAAGAAAAACACTAATTTACCAATCAATATTGTTTTCCCACCTTACAAAAATAAAGTAAAGCTAGTTAGAGGGTTACTAAAGTAATATAAATGCAGACTTAGCCATCATAATTCTATGAATTATGATGGTTTTTGTATAAAACTAACAAAGTATGAATCTAAAAGTTCAAAAGCTTTAGGAATGCCTTAAAAACTGATTAACTCTTAATAAAAGGACTTAAATTATACATATTTAAATATTATAACTACATTGACAAATAGAGACTATTTTACTAATATTGTATGTAATATTGATACTAATTAATCATATTTAGGCGGGGGAAGCAAGATGAAGTCTGTATTTAATACGAATACCGATGAATTATTATATAGAGTTAAAAATGCAATTTTCAATGAGTCATTGGCGAGCGATATAGCACTTCAAGAAAAGCTAGAAGATGCCTTTTTTAAGATGGAACTTATGGATTATGCAGTAAATGAAACAATGATTATTGCTGTAACAAATAAGTCAGGACAAATATTATTCGTGAATGATCGCTTTAGCGATATTACGGGGTATTCAAAAGAAGAATTAATAGGAAACACACATAGAATAATAAATTCGAAAACTCATCCTGAACCTTTCTTTAAAGAAATGTGGTCTACTATTCTAAAAGGGAACACTTGGACGGGGGAAATATGCAATAGACGCAAGAACGGTGAATTATATTGGGTAAAAACTTATATTATACCTGTTGAAACATACGGTAATGAAACTTATTTTCTAAGTATCCGTACTGATATTACACTCGAAAAAGAGAAGGAAATGTTATTACAGTCAAGACTTTTATCATCTTTTGAAACAGTAGTGCACCACATTAACAATTTAGTGTTCAAAGTGGAAAAAGATAGTGATAATAACTATGGTTTTTCATTATTAACTGGGAAAGTGGCTTCAGACTATCTAGTAAATAAAGGACTTCAAACTATTCAACCTAACAGTGATTCTATTAAGAAAAAAATAATAACTCCAATCCATCGTTTAAATACATATTTTTCAGAAGAGATGACAGACCGATTATTATTTTATCTTGAAAAAGTAAATAATGGTGAGGAAGTCTCCTATAAGGAATGGTTAGGTAATAGATGTGTACATATTACAATCTCCCCTATTGAACAAAATGGAATAATAAGTGGCGGGATTGGAATTGGCAATGATATAACAGAACTCGAATCCGCAAGAACCAAACTCTCTGAGCTTGCTTACCGAGACCATTTGACAAATACTTATAACACAGCTGCCTTAGAAAGAGATATTATACAAAAGATTAACAATCACTTGCCATTTAGTTTTGTGTATATTGACTTGGACCGATTTAAGAACATTAATGATTCCTTAGGTCATGTTACCGGTGACTCGTTATTAAAGTTAGTTGCTGAAAGATTAATGAAATTCTACAGAAATGTAGGAGAAATATATCGTATTGGTGGCGATGAATTTGTCGTGCTGATAGGGAAAAAGCAACAAGATATTAAAACGCTAGAAAATGCAAAAGAAGTAATCCAAAAGATTGAAGAACCATTTTGTATAGAAGGTATGGAAATACATATATCGTGTTCTATTGGTATCGCTTGTTTTCCACTACACGGTTCCAATTATAAGGAAATACATCGAGCAGCCGACTTAGCATTAAATATTTCCAAGGAGTATGGTAAACGTAATGCGGTGCTATTCGATCTAAAACATATGGAAGGCTATGTTAACAAGGTAGGTTTAGAAAGTGACATCAGATCAGGGATAGATAATAATGAGTTTTACCTTGTCTATCAGCCTAAAGTCAATTTGAAAAGGGAAACTGTTGATGGCTATGAAGCCTTGATCCGTTGGAATAAAAAAGGCAAAGAAATTATACCTCCAAATGATTTTATACCTTTCGCAGAAGAAACAGGTCTAATTATTTCAATTGGAAAATACGTTTTAGAAGAAGCATGTAAACAAGGTGTTTTGTGGATTAAACAAGGGGTTCCCTTTCAAACTATTTCCGTTAATATAAGTCCTGTAGAGCTAGAGCAATATGATTTTCTATCAAACCTGCATGCAATTTTAGAGAAAACAGGATTACCTCCGAAGTATTTGGAAATAGAAATGACAGAAAACATTTTGATGAAAAATATGGATAGACTCGTGAAGCTACTGAACGAACTAGAGATACTTGGAATTAAGCTAGCAATGGATGATTTTGGTTCAGGTTTCTCTAATTTCCGATACTTAAGTGAGCTGCCGATTCATACTTTAAAAATTGACCGTAGTCTCATGGATAGAGTATTCCTAGGCAGAGATGAAGTAATTGTATCCTCCATAATTAGAATAGGTCATAGTTTGGGAATTGAGGTAGTTGCAGAGGGAGTAGAAACCATAGAAGTCGTGGAGTTTTTAAAGGATCATGACTGTCATACTATACAAGGATATTATTATTCAAAACCAATAGAAGCACATGAAGTACCAAGTTTTGTATTAAAAAGTATATAATTTTTGGTAAGATAATAGTAAGGAATTGAAGGAGGATAAATAAATGACATTTACATTTCATGTAAAAGATACGGTTTCATTATTAAAGCAGCTGGTAGAAATTCCAAGTCCGTCTGGTTTTACTAAAGAGATTATGGACTTTATGGAGAATATATTAAAACAACTCCAGGTGGATTATATACGTACAAATAAAGGTGCGTTAATCGCTACCATAAAAGGAAAAGATGAAACCAAGCATCGACTTCTAACTGCGCATACAGATACATTAGGTGCTATGGTAAAAGAAGTTAAAGGTAGCGGTAGATTAAAGCTTACTATGGTTGGTGGCTTTAATTGGAATGCTGTTGAAGGTGAATATTGTACCATTCATACAGCAGATGGTAAAAAGGTTCGAGGTACTATTTTAATGCATCAAACTACTGTACATGTATATAAAAACGCTAGTAGTTTACCTCGTGATGAACAAAATATTGAAGTCCGTATTGATGAAAAAGTATTAACTGCAGAAGATACACGCAAGTTAGGTGTAGAGGTGGGTGACTTTGTTTCATTCGACCCTCGATTTGAAGAAACTGAGGCAGGTTTTATTAAATCTCGTCATCTAGACGACAAAGCAAGCACAGCATTACTACTTCAATTAATCAAAACAATTCAAAATACAAACGTGTCTTTACCCCATACAACACATTTCTATATTTCGAATAATGAAGAGATTGGTTATGGTGGTAATTCTAATGTACCGGAAGAAACAGTAGAATATTTGGCTGTTGATATGGGTGCTATTGGAGATGGACAATTGTCGGATGAGTTTACAGTATCTATTTGTGCAAAAGATTCTTCAGGACCATACCATTATGAATTCACCCGTCAATTAGTAGAGTTGGCTAAAAAAGAAAATATTGATTATAAATTAGACATTTATCCTTATTATGGGTCAGATGCATCGGCTGCTATTAGAGCTGGGTATGACGTGAAGCACGCATTATTGGGTCCTGGTATAGAGGCCTCTCACGCATATGAACGCACACATATTGATTCATTAGAAAATACAGCTAAACTTTTATACAGTTATGTAAACACACAAATTTATTAAGAATCGGGTAATACCAATTCTTTTTAATCTAGCTCCAGCGTCTAAGTTTGCTTGAGTCGTTTTATGCAGGTTAAAGGCATATGAACGATTTTCGAGTCTAAAATAGGCGCTTGCGCTTTTTTTTACTTGTTTTTTGCTCCCTAAATCCATATGATTAGTAAGTGAATAAGAAGGAGATATAACAGAATGGATATAAAATTACAAGATGAAATATTGAAAAGAAGAACTTTTGCAATTATTTCCCATCCAGATGCTGGTAAAACAACTATTACAGAAAAGCTACTTTACTTTGGCGGAGCAATTCGTGATGCAGGTACTGTAAAAGGGAAAAAAACTGGGAAATTTGCAACATCTGACTGGATGGAAATCGAAAAGCAACGTGGAATTTCGGTTACATCATCTGTTATGCAATTTGACTATAATAATTGTCGTATAAATATATTAGATACACCTGGACATCAGGACTTCAGTGAGGATACGTATCGTACACTAATGGCAGTTGATAGCGCAGTTATGATTGTCGATGCTGCAAAAGGTATTGAAGCTCAAACGTTAAAACTATTTAAAGTTTGTCGTATGAGAGGAATTCCAATATTTACTTTTATAAACAAACTTGATCGTCAAGGTAAAGAACCACTTGAACTAATGGAAGAACTAGAAGAGGTTCTTGGCATTCAATCTTATGCAATGAACTGGCCCATTGGTATGGGGAAAGAGTTTTTAGGCATCTACGATCGTTATAACGGGCGAATTGAGCAATTCCGTACAGAAGAATCTGAGAGATTCCTTCCTTTAGATGATGAGGGAGAGCTTGCAGTTGATCATTCGATGAAAGAGACTTCATACTACACTCAGGCTTTGGAAGATATTATGCTACTAAATGAAGCCGGTAATGATTTTGATGAGAAAAAAATATTAGCTGGTGACTTAACACCAGTATTTTTTGGCAGTGCATTAACTAATTTTGGGGTTCAAACATTTTTAGAGACTTATTTACAGTTTGCACCGACTCCTCAGCCACGCATGACAGAACATGAAGAAGAAGTAAATCCGTTAAACGAGGATTTCTCTGGTTTTATCTTCAAAATCCAAGCAAATATGAATCCAGCGCATCGCGACCGAATTGCTTTTGTACGAATTGTATCTGGTAAATTTGAACGTGGTATGACCGTTACTTTGGCTCGGACAGGAAAAACCTTCAAAGTGACGCAATCGACTCAATTTTTAGCTGATGATCGTGAAACAGTTGAAACGGCGGTTGCAGGTGACATTATCGGACTTTACGATGTGGGGAATTATCAAATAGGAGACACGGTTGTTGGTGGCAAAAAAGCTTTTACTTACGAAAAACTACCTCAATTTACACCGGAGCTATTTGTTAAAGTAACTGCTAAAAACGTACTGAAGTCTAAGCATTTCCATAAAGGGATTTTACAACTTGTGCAGGAAGGGGCCATCCAGTACTATAAAACACTTCACACAGAGGAAGTTATTTTAGGTGCTGTTGGACAACTACAATTTGAAGTGTTTGAGCATCGTATGAGCAGCGAATATAATGTGGAGGTACGAATGGAACCAATCGGCTCGAAGGTAGCACGATGGATTGAGAACGAGGAAGATGTTAAGGAATCTATGACAGGTCCGCGTTCAATGCTTGTAAGAGATCGTTATGACAATTATGTCTTCTTATTTGAAAATGAGTTTGCCACTCGTTGGTTCCAAGATAAATACGAGCATATTAAACTTTATAATTTACTCTAATATCCAAGAGGTTGCCTATAAGGTGACCTCTTTCTAATTCTTATAGTATTTGAAGAGCATACATACTTGTTATAGTTTTTCATATTGAACAGTTCAAGTTGTAGCAATAATATGATTTACGTTTCAGGTGGATGCTTTCCGCGGGCGGGTCGTGAGCCTACTCGGTCGCCGCGCTCCTAGCGGGGTCTCACCTGACCACGCTATTCCCGCTGGAGTCGCCACCTTCCACTTCAATCAAATGTCAGAAGATTATTATAAGAAAATCTAGCTGAACGCTTATTACAAAATTGATGATTTTGAAAAGCATATTTACAGGAAAACAATTTATTTAATAGTGATTTCCTTAGCTGTAGCAATCTTTAGGATGTGTGCCTTTCAAGCCGCATGAGTGCGAAGAATGGGACTTCAAAAGGTTGTATGAGCGGGCCGCTTTTGCTGTGACGAGCTTTACGCAGGAGCAATAGCGATCATGTCTGAAGGCTCATGCGTAGTGTGCGGCAAGCCCACATCCGTATAGAGACTATTTAGATGGAGATATCTCCATCTTCGATACCATTTACTTGCAATAATTTTGACTATACTTGCGCTCCTGTATAGGTTTACTTGTGGGTAATGTTGCATTACTTGCTCTCGATGTTGATTAACTTGTGAAATGGAATATTTATCTAATAGGAAAGTTGAATTGCGCATATCTGAGCAGAATATTACAAAATAAATATATAGATTATGTCAAATCATCTAGACTTATCTTTAAACTTGATAAAAATTTGAACTCTTCTTGAGTAGAGCATATGATAGAAAGAGCAAATAAGAAGGTGGGCCCCTGAAAATGAAAATTAGTGACTTTTCCATAAAAAGACCCGTATTTACAACTGTTATTATGTTCTTAATCATTATTCTGGGTGGGGTTTCATTTTTAAAAATACCTGTTACCTTAATACCAGATTTAAATCCGCCAATCGCAGTAGTTGTCACGAATTATCAAGGGGCAAGTCCTGTTGAGGTAGACGAGAAAATTACGAAGCCTTTAGAATCTTCACTTAGCACTTTACCAGGTATTGAATCTGTTAATAGTACATCTCAAGAAGGAGCTAATTTCATCCTATTAGAATTCGATTGGTCTACGGATATGGATGCAATTCAGCTAGATGTCATGCAACGTATTGATATTACACCTCTTCCTGAAGGTGCAGATAAACCAAGATTCTTGAAGTTTGATCCTGCACAATTTCCAGTTATCCAACTGTCATTGAATACGAAGGATTCTAAAACAGATATTCAGCTTATAGCGGAGCAATTAGAGAAAGAATTGTTAAGAACTGAAGGAGTTGCTAGTGTTAATGTATCTGGTTCTTTGATTGAAGAAGTGCAGATTTTATTGGACCAAGAGAAATTAAAAAGCAAAGGACTTACACAAACGGATATTGTACAAGTCATTCAAGCTAATAATATTTCACTTCCAGGTAACCCCATTGAAACAGACGAGAATAAATCATTGACTACTAGGATAATTAGTACGTTAACATCTGTCGAGGATATACAAAGTTTGGTAGTAACAGTTAATCCATTGGATGGATCGAGTGTCACGATTGCTGACGTAGCTGCTGTCAAATTAACGAAGCAAGATCAATTTTCCGAAACTAGAGCAAATGATGAACCTGCTGTTTTACTATCTGTTTTCCAAGAATCTAGTGCTAATACAGCTAATGTCTCCACAGCTTTCCAAGAAGCATTAGAAAAGCAACTGGAAAAAAATGAGTTTAAGGATGTAAAAGCAAATATACTTTTTGATCAAGGGGATTATGTGAAAATTGCTATTAGTAATATTGGAACCACCCTAATAACGGGTGGAATATTGGCAATGATTATCTTGTTTTTATTCCTAAAAGGCATTAGAAGTCCGATTATTGTAGGTGTAGCAATTCCATATTCAGTAATTGTAACCTTTGTTCTTATGTATTTTGCTGGGTTTTCACTTAATATTATGACGTTAGGTGCACTCGCGCTTGGTATTGGGATGCTTGTAGATAACTCCATTGTAGTTATTGAAAATATCGAGCGGCATTTAGGGTTAGGAAAGACACCAAAAGAAGCCGCCAGTATTGGCACAAAGGAGGTAGCAGGTGCTATTACTGCCTCTACTTTAACAACTATAGCTGTTTTTGTGCCTGTTCTGTTTTTATCCGGTTTAATTGGACAAATATTTACTGAATTTGCACTTACGATTTCATTTAGTTTGTTTGCGTCATTGGTAGTAGCTCTTACTGTTATTCCAATGATGGCAAGTAAATTACTGAAAAAAACTAAAGGAAACCTTGAAGCTAAAAGAAGAAGGTCAAAAGCATATAATAATTTTGAGCGTTCGATTAAATGGACTTTAGGTCATCGTGCAATGATATTAATGATCACTGTTATTCTTTTAGTTGTTTCAGGAATCGGTTTATTCCGAGTTGGAACAGAGTTTTTGCCAGCAACTGATGAAGGATTTGTAACTATTTCAGCAACTCTTGAAAAGGGCTCTTCTTTTAAGGCTACAGATAATGTTGTAAATAAAGTGGAAGATGTCCTACAAAAAGAGAAGGATATAGAGGTTTATGTGAGTTTTGTCGGTGGCAGTCAAGAAGGGCAGTCGAGAGGGAGTTCAAGCTCCAATACAGCTGAAATTTCAGTGAAATTAAAAGCATTAGAGGATAGAAACCGTTCTGTTTTTACCTTTGTAGATGAAGTACAGCCAAAGGTGGTAAAAGCTGTAGGAGGTACCGCAGAAATTAATTTCAATGTGCAGACTGCTTCTGGATCTTCTCCAAATGTAGTGTCATTTACTGTTTCATCTAATAATAAGACCACGTTGGACACAGCAGTAAACAAATTACAACAAGATTTGGAAAGCTTAGAGGGAGTTGTAGAAGTTACAAATGATTTAAGCACAAAAATGGAAGAAATCCAGATTAATGTCATTCGAGACAAGGCTACGGAGTATGGAATAGCACCAGCTCAAATTGCGCAGACCGTTAATAATATTACAAGAGGGGTATTAACTTCTCAAATTATTGATGAAAATGACCAAGTATTAGGTGTTTATGTGAAATATGATGAGTTATATCGAAGTAACTTGGAACAATTAAAGCAATTGCAGTTACGAACTCCATCGGGCCAGTATATTGCCCTACAGGATGTGGCAAATGTAGAAATAGCAGAAGGACCTGTCGTAATTCGAAGTGTTGACCAAGCTAGTGCGGTATCATTTTCAGTAAAATATGAGTCCATGTATTCGTTAGGTGAAATGTCTGATTTAGTTGATGAGATTATACAAGATCAGAAATTGTCAGAGGATATTGCAGTATCTTATGGCGGTGATCGAGAATTATTGGATAACTCCAAGAATGATATGATACTGGCAGTATTACTTGCAGTGGTATTAGTATTTATTGTTATGGCAGCACAGTTTGAATCATACAAATACCCTTTTGTCGTTATGTTTACTGTACCACTTGTAGTCATAGGTATCTTTATAGGACTCTTTACTACTAATTTACCAATCAGTATTTCAGCCATAATTGGAGTTTTAATATTGGTTGGAATTGTTGTAAATAATGGTATCGTATTAGTCGATTATATAAATCAACGCAAAATAGATAGAATGTCTTCATACGAGGCAATTATTACATCTGTCCGCGATAGAGTCCGACCGATATTGATGACTGCGTTGACGACAATATTAGGACTCGTACCTTTAGCTTTAGGAATTGGGGAAGGTACTGAGATTAATCAACCTATGGCGGTTACTGTTATTGGAGGATTAATAAGTTCTACTTTTCTTACTCTATACGTAGTTCCAGTTATATATAGTTTTTTTGATAAAGAAACTAGATATAATAAAGTATCGTAATATTCAGAAAAAAGCGGAAGAGTCTTCATTTGAAGGCTCTTTTTACGTATAATGAGAAAAGGGGTGTATCGTATGACGAAAGCACTAATAACTGGATTTCCAGGTTTTTTAGCAAAAAATATTATAAAAGAATTACACGAGCAACAGGTTTATACGAAGATTTATGTCCTAGTTCTTCCTTCTCAAAAGGGAGTAGCGGAAAGTATGATTGGGGAAATTTATCAAGATCAATTATATACTTCCTTTATAGAAATAGTAGAGGGAGATATTACAGTTCCTAATGCGGGGATACATCAAGATATTCTTAGAGAGTTAAGAAAAGAAGTTGAATATGTTTGGCATCTTGCCGCTATTTATGATTTAGCTGTATCGAAAGAAATTGCATGGAAAGTGAATGTTCATGGTACAGAAATGTTTAATAAATTAGTAACACAATTCTCCAAACTAAAGCGATATATCTATTTTAGTACAGCATATATAGCAGGTTTGCGAGAAGGCAAATTATTAGAAACGGAATTAATTAGACCAGAGGGTTTTAAAAATTATTATGAGGAAACAAAATATGAGGCAGAATTACTTGTTGAAAAGTTAAAGGAAATAATACCTGTTACAATTATTCGACCAGGTATTGTAAGGGGACACTCAGAAACCGGAGAAACAATTAAGTTTGATGGCCCGTATTTCTTTGTTAACATGATTTCAAACTTGAGGAAGCTTCCTTTCCTACCATACTTAGGTAAATCAAGCGCATCTATTAATGTTGTACCTATTGATTATATTACAAAGGCATCCATCTATTGTTCATTTAGTGATGAAGCATTAGGACAAACCATACATTTGACCGATCCCAGACCATATCCAGCAGAAGTGGTTTATAAAGCATTTGTAAAAGAAATCACTGGAAAGTATCCAAGAGGAAGGTTACCATTATTAATAGCAAGATCCTTTGTTGCCCTATTTCCAGTGCGGAAATTTTTACAGGTAGAAAAAGAAACGTTAGATTATTTAACTTGGAACGCAACATTTGACACGACAAATGCCGAATCCATTTTAAAAAAAGGGAAAATAACATGCCCAGATTTTATACTATCTATCCCAGCTATGATTACATTTTATAATGCCCATAAAGACGATTCAACATATCATATTCCTTTAAAGTAATAATTAGTTTACAAAAGTTTGGAATATGTTATAATTAATAACATAATTAAATAGACTCTTGACTAACGTCAAAGGGGAGTAGCTATAGGGAAACCTATTTCATAGTCGTCATTACGTGGTTTTTGCCACCGGTTATGATAGCAATTTTTTTAAATTTTGCTTAGCAAGACCTTTGCCTTTTTTAAAGGCAGGGGTCTTTTTATATGCAAAAAGGAGGACTTTGATGGACGCGTCATTATTGTTAGAGTACGGATGGGTAATATTAGTATTAGTTGGTTTAGAAGGGTTACTAGCTGCTGACAATGCGGTAGTAATGGCGGTAATGGTGAAACATTTACCAAAAGATCAACAGAAAAAAGCGTTATTTTATGGATTATTAGGTGCGTTTGTATTTAGATTTTTAGCGTTATTTATGATCACTTTCTTAGTGAATATTTGGCAAGTTCAAGCAATAGGAGCAGCATACTTATTATTTATTTCGATCAAACATATCTATGATCAGCGGAAAACTCCAGGACCACATTTAGACGTGGAAGGTATGGAACCTAAAAAAGGCTCTGGATTCTGGATGACTGTATTAAAAGTAGAGCTGGCAGATATAGCATTTGCAATAGACTCTATGTTAGCTGCAGTTGCAATCGCGGTAACATTACCACATTGGGGAGAATTTGAAATCGGTGGTATAAATGGTGGGCAGTTTGCAGTAATGTTCATTGGTGGAGTTATCGGTTTGATAATTATGCGATTTGCAGCACATAAATTCGTTCAGTTACTGGAAAAAATGCCTACATTAGAAACAGCGGCATTCTTAATAGTAGGATGGGTTGGGGTTAAACTTGCGGTTATGACATTAGCACATCCGAATGTTGGAGTGTTAGATGAGCATTTCCCTCACTCTACTCCTTGGAAGATGACATTCTGGATTATATTACTTGGGATAGCAATTGGTGGTTACCTACTAGGTGTTGCGAAACAGAAAAAAGAGGCTAATTAAATTAGGGAGTGTAAAAAGTTAGTTTTAACTATCTTTTTACGCTTTTTTTTTTTACAATGAGATAATGATTACTTGGAATGCCGAAAGGAAATAAAATTATGAAGCAACCACAAATAAAAAAGAAATTAAAATTTACACCAGCTCAAGTAATTGTCACTTATTATTTCATTGCAATTGCTATTTCTGTTATTCTTCTACGTTTACCAGGTGTACATAAACCAGGGGTTGAAGTAGCGTTTATCGATAGTTTGTTCACAGCAGTAAGCGCTGTTTCCGTTACTGGTTTAACTGCTGTTAGTATTTTAGATACATACAGTGTATTTGGCTACTTTATGCTTATTCTTATTCTACAACTTGGCGGAATTGGGATTATGTCATTAGGAACATTTATTTGGTTAATTGCAGGTAAGAAGATTGGACTACGTGAAAGACAATTAATAATGGTCGATCATAATCAATCCAATTTATCAGGTGTTGTTCATCTGATTAAAGAAATAGTTAAGATCCTTCTACTTATTCAAATTATCGGTGCGATATTATTAACTTTATATTTTACACAGTATTTTGATACGTTAAAACAAGCAGCGATGCATGGAATTTTCACATCTGTGTCCGCAACAACTAATGCAGGATTTGACATTACTGGGCAATCATTATTTGCATACCATAATGATTATTTTGTGCAAACGATAACAAGTATATTGATCGTATTTGGAGCAATAGGTTTTCCTGTTTTAATTGAAGTAAAAGAATTTTTATCGAACAAAAACAAGAACTTTCGTTTTTCTTTATTTACAAAGCTAACGACAATCACATATGGAGCGCTTCTGCTTTTTGGAGCAGTTATGATATTTTTATTAGAACTTTTTAATTCCTTTAAGGATATGCCATGGCATGAGAAGTTTTTTACTGCATTTTTCCATTCAGTATCTACACGATCAGCCGGTTTGACGACTATGGATGTTACACTATTTAGTGAAGGTACCAATTTTTTAATGAGTGTTTTAATGTTTATAGGGGCTTCACCAAGTTCTGTCGGGGGTGGAATTCGTACTACAACTTTTGCTATTGCGCTTCTTTTTCTAATCCATTTTTCAAGAGGAAAAGATAATATTCAAGTATTTAATCGAGAAGTACACTTAATAGATGTCTATCGATCATATGCTGTTATTATTCTGGCTTTAGTCATGGTTTTCACAGCTACATTGTTACTTTCCGTTACGGAGCCTGATGTACCAATTTCCTCTCTAATATTTGAAATAACATCTGCTTTTGGAACATGCGGTATGAGTCTTGGTATTACGGAGGATTTGTCGAATATAGGGAAAATAACTATAATGGTTCTGATGTTTATAGGAAGAGTAGGTTTAATTTCTTTCTTGTTTACACTAGGAGGAAAGCATAACAAAACAAAATATCATTATCCAAAAGAACGCGTAATTATTGGATAATATTAAAGAGGTTGGGACAGAAGTAGAAATTTATTGGATTAGGAGAAAGCTATATTAAATGATGGATATTTAATAAAATTTATTGGAATGGAGGGGCGACTCCTACGGGAATAGCGTGACGCCTGAGACTACAGGCTCAGGCCACGCCCGTGGAAAGCGTCCCTGGAATGGAAACCAATTTTATGCACAGCAAAAAAACAGCATTTTTCTCACAGAGAAAAATGCTGTTTTGGCTCTGTCCCACCTCATTTTAAGAAATAGGAAAGTATTTATAAATGACCTGGGAACACTGTGTTTGCAGTACCCTATAAAAATGAATAATGCTACTAATTTTCGTTTCTGGTGGACATGTTCCGCAGGGTGAGCGATGAACCATCCCCGCCCCTTCGATACGTTGTGATGTTTCATCTGTTAAGATTACTGAAAAAATAAAGGCTGGTCGTGACAGCAGGTCACGACCAGTTTTTCGAAAATATAACAAAAAGTATCCGTCAAAGCACTTCGGAAAATATAGAATCAGGTTTTGAGCTTAATGAGTTTCCTGCACTTTTCTTGAGCAATATTTTAATAATACTAAATTTGTGATGCTGTTATACCATCAATAAAAGATAAATGAGGTGTCTCTGTCTTTCCAAAGGTAGTTAATAAATAACCTTCTTTTTCCTCAATAAATCCTTGCATAAATGCATCTACATTAATAGAAATTGGTGTGATAAATGTTTGTTTATATAATTCTCGTTCATTCAACTGTAATGTAGAAAATGATTCTCCGGCTAGAGTCGGATCCTCTACTAATAATTTATACATTTTAGATTGTTCTTCCTTATTGAGATCATTATTCCACCAAGGCTTGCGAGGTTGGAACTTTTGTTTAGATAAATAATCTATTTTCATTACACTTCGAATAGTAGGTAATGAAATATTCTCTAGTCCTTCTAAGAACGCATAAAGTCTAGTATACAAGTCCTCTAGTTGATGGCCGATTTTTGACCAGTTCCTCTCTTCCCAGAATGTACCGAACTGTTGGAAAAAATCGAAAGGTGTTTCAAATACATGTTCGAATAAATATTCGAGTGTACTATCCATTCGATGTGCATTCCAATATTTCTCTAAAACATCCTCCACTTGTTTAATGCGTAAAATGTCATCAAAGTTTAATACATTATTTGAGAATATTTCGTATGGAGCTTGGTCTACATAGACATAGCCATATTTTTCAGCTTCAACGCGTAGACCAGTTCCACGAAGTAATTTTAAAAATCCTAATTGAAGTTCCTCAGGACGCATCTCGAATACTTCATTAAATGTATTTCTAAAAGAAGAGTAATCCTCTTCTGGAAGACCGGCTATTAAATCTAAATGTTGGTCAATCTTCCCACCACTTTTAACCATAGTTACAGTTCGTTTTAGTTTTTCAAAGTTTTGACGACGTTGAACAAGTTCATTTGTTAAATCGTTTGTAGATTGTACACCTATTTCAAACCGGAATAATCCCGCTGGAGCATTCTCGTTTAGAAATTGAATAACTTCAGGGCGCATAATATCTGCTGTGATTTCAAATTGAAAAACTACTCCTGGTTGGTGTTCATCTATTAAAAATTGAAACATTTCCATGGCGTAACTTCTACTAATATTGAATGTTCGATCCACAAATTTAATAATTTTAGAGCCATTGTTCATCAAGAAACGAATATCCTCTTTTACTTTATCCCGATTAAAATATCTTACGCCAACTTCTATAGAAGATAAGCAAAATTGACATGAAAATGGGCAGCCCCTACTTGTTTCCACGTAGACTATTCGTTTTGGTAGATCGGGGATATCTTCGTCAAAACGGTAGGGAGAGGGGGATAATCTTAAGTCGAGTTTTGGTGGTAGCGGATTAAGTATAAATTTGTCATCTTGTACATAAGCTAAACCAGGAACTTCATTTATCATCCGTTTCTGAGATAAAAAATCTAGTAAGTCTTTAAATGACTGTTCTCCTTCTCCTACGACAATATAATCGATTTCTTTTATTTGTCGTAACCAGAGATTTGTATCATAGGAAACTTCAGGTCCCCCTAAAACGACAACTACCGATGGGTCAACAGTTTTTAACATTTTAATAACTTTTATCGTTTCTTCAATGTTCCAAATATAACAGCTAAAACCAACAACATTAGGCTTCTTTTGATAAAGATCTGAAACAATAATGAAAGTTGGATCTTTTATTGTGTATTCTATTATTGAGGGGTGATACTCGGGTTCTGCATAGGCTTTTAAACAGCGTAGTGCTAAATTAGTGTGAATAAACTTCGCATTCAAGGTGGTTAATATTATATTCATTTTTCATAAACTCCTTTTTTCTCATTTCTATTGTATCAGCCTATAATCCTGTCGACAATATAGGTCATATGAATTATGTCAATCTGTCCAAGGTTATGGAATAATCAGAATATATAAATAAATATTTGTTATCCATCATAAGAATGTAGTTTGTAAATTCAGAAAGGGCTGGTGTATTTCTTGTTAACAAAATACGAGTATAAGGAAAAGTTTGAACATATATTTCAGCTTTTTTCAAGTGGACTTATATTTATAAACGACAAAGGAATAATATTAGATGTAAATTCTTATGCAGAAAAAATTTTACAAACGAATAAAAGTGAAGTAATTGGAATGAATGCACATCAACTGTATAGTTTGTTTAAAAATCCCATTGAAGCAAAAAGTAGCTTCTTAGACAAGCTTCTAAACGAAGGGTATTCGGAGATTCATGGGGAATTACAAACTTTTGTTGGTGAATATAAATATGTCCATATAGTAATTTCCAAGCAAAACGATAGTGGGCATTATTTGGCTGAGATAACTGATGAATCGGAAAAAATGTATATGAAAAAAAGACTGGATCAGTCAGAATCTCTTCGTACATTAGGACAACTGGCAGCAGGTATAGCACATGAAATTCGAAATCCTATGACATCATTAAAAGGGTTTACACAATTATTAAATCAAAATGCAACAGAAGATGCAAAGCGGTACTTAACTGTAATAAATGACGAAATCAATAAAATGGAAGAAATCCTCACTCAATTTTTAGAACTCTCTAAACCGAGTAAATCCAAGTTTACTGTCATAAATGTAGAAGATACAATCTTAGAAGTTGTGAATTTTATGGCTCCTCAAGCATTATTAAAATCAATTAACCTTAATGTTTCTAGTCTGATTAAAAAAGAATGTCGAGTTTATGGTGATAGTTTATTGTTGAAGCAGGTATTTATAAATGCTATTAAAAATGGCATAGAAGCAATGCCTAATGGTGGAAATATTCATGTTAATATTTCATATAAGCTTGGTAATTCTGTTAGTATTTCTGTGAGTGATCAAGGGCATGGGATTGAAGATGAACATATCAATAAAATTTTCCAACCTTTTTTTACTACAAAATCAACTGGGACAGGTCTTGGGCTATCACATGTTTACAAAGTTATTGAAGAACATGGTGGAAATATAGAGATTAAAAGTTTAGTTGGGGAAGGAACTACTTTCGATTTCATCCTTCCATGTCAAAATAGTTTATAAAGCTTTTTGACAATACAAACCAAGGGCCTATATAATAGTGGGTAATGTATTTTATATAGGTGAGGATGACGTATTATGACAGCAGAACAATCAAACAGTGCGCTAAAACTATTTATAGTATTGTCACGTGCTCATAAAGTAATTCATGAGTGCACCAATCAGTTTTTCCAGGAAAATGGTTTAAATCCAACAGAATTTGCTGTGTTAGAGCTTTTATATCATAAAGGTAAGCAACCACTTCAGCAAATTGGTAATAAGATTTTATTGGCAAGTGGGTCAATCACGTATGTCGTTGATAAACTAGAGGGACGAGGCTATGTTAAAAGAGTATCAAGTCCAACTGATAGACGTGTGACATATGCTGAAATATCTGCAGATGGTACCAAGTTTATGGATGAATTATTTCCACGTCATGAGGAACAATTAGTTGGCCTCATGGATGCTTTAACTGAGGATGAAAAGCAGGAAGTAATTGAAATCATAAAAAAATTAGGTCTATCTATTAAAAACTTATCTTACTAACAAAAAAACTTCGACCCTCAGTATGGGACGAAGTTTTTTTATTAGAGAAAGTGAGTCATTTTCATAATTACTTGTTTTATTTAAAAATACGAATGTTTACTTAATATCGTAATATATTATTCATTTTTTTAAAGCGATCTCGTTGATTGGAGTGGCAGGCGGCGACTCCAGCGGGAACAGCGCGAGCTGAAAGCCCCGCTGGAAAGGCCAAACTTTGTTTGACCGATGTCTTAGCGACGAGTAACCGCAGGAGCATATGTTTTCGTAGTGACGAGGAGATTGAAGCCGTGCCCGCGGAAAGCGCCCGCCTAGAGCGGAAATCAGCGTTGTTCGGATTTAACTATATAATATTCTTTATGAAATTGATTCAAAGTATATAAAAATATCCTGTGATTAAAAGGTTCATTGACCTTAAAAGAAGGAATAATTACAGGTGAATGCGATCCGCGGGGGAAGCAATAATCTATCAACGTAGCTCACGCGTCGATGTGATGGATTATATATCTCACTTATCTCAAAGGCTCTAAGAATAGGAGAGCGACGGATTATACTAAAAAAAGTATGTTGGTTAGTTGTGACGCCCGTCACAACCAACCAACATACTTATAAATCACTGGGCAATAGAATAGCAACAAGTCTGCCTAAAGTCTTTCCAAAATGATAGAAATAGATTTTGGTTTGAAAGTGTACTTAAGATTAGCTTATTTTGCTTTAATTGTTTCTGCCATCTGTACAAATGTTTCTAGTGATGGTGAATCAGTTGTGTCAAATATTGTTAGTTTAACAATCATTCCTTCTCGTTCAAATGCAAAACCTGTAACCTTACCTTCAGGTGTTTCAATCTGATGAGCGGAAGTATTATCTATGGAATCATTAGTAGGAACTAGATTTTCTTCTTTAAGATTTGTAACAGTTGCAGATTCATTCGATGCTTGTAAAGTTGAAACTAAATTTTCTTGGATTTCCTCGATTGTTATTTCATCTGCAGAGAAAGTCTCAATACGCATTGACTGTAAATCATTGTTTTTATTAAACAACAAGTCTTTGTTAGGTTCTTCACCAGTTAACTCGTAGCCTTCTACAACAGTGATGGAATAATTTTGACTATCACTTTCTATAGTGCTTCCTTCCAATGTCTGTTCAGGAGAAGTAGTGGATTGTGCTGTATCTGTTTCAATATTTTCCGTCTCTTCCGGGGAAGTTGTTTGTTCGGTAGTGCCACTTACTGTTTCTTTGGAATTATCCTGTTCTTCAGTTGTTGTGCTTGTCCCACATGCTGTGAGTAGAACTGTTAGTACTAAAATAGAAAACAATGTATAAATTTTTTTCATCCGTTTTCAGCTCCTTTTTTAAATAACCAAGTGCTTCCTTTAGTCAGCATTTGTCTAGCTCCAGCGTCTATCCCCAAATGCAATTCTTCAAGCGCTTGTTGGGGTTGATATAGGCGCTTGCGCCTTTCTTATATAGACGAAAAGGGTTTTTATTTGTTTCAAGTGAAAGGCAATACTAAAAACAATAAAACTAGCAGTGTAATATGTGCAAGAACTATGGCAGTGATACTTCTTTTCCACTCATATAGTATACCAAAGATGACACCGACGAAAAATCCTCCTAATATACCTATCCAAAAACCAGTGAAAATGAACGACAACCCAAAAAGCAGGGAGCTCAAAATAACGGCAAATTTAGGTTGCATATATTTTTTCAAATGTTGTTGGATTAATCCTCTCCAAAAAACCTCTTCTCCAGGAGCAATAATGAATATTAGCAAAAGGTAATGCCAGATGGCTGATGGACCATAATGGCTTAAAAATTTATCAATACTGTTTGTCCAATAGGATGGACCCATGTCCATTAAAAGATAAGCTCCTAGCATGCCAGCATAGGAAAGTGCTCCAAACATAAACCCAATGATAATTGAGTGGATTGAATTGTTGTCTTCTTCTATTTTGGAAAAGTAGAAGAAGGCTGCCATTAGAAAAAATACTGAGAAAGTATAAAAGTACCAAAAAACCTTCTCGTTTGAAAAAGTGATCCATGATAGAAAATAAGCAAGAATTAATGAAAGTACAAGTTGATAAATGGGTGATTGACGAAACATAATACACATCCTTCTAATATTTAAAAAACCGTCCTTCTTTTGAGAGGAACGGCATGACGTTTAATCTTCATTACTATATAATATTTTATAACGCTTATGATTGATAACTGTTTTCTCTTCTGTTTCGAGTTCGTTAAAGTTTTCCATATAAGTTAAGTTAACGATCACCGAGTTCTCATTAACTTTCTCTACAATACCTTGAAGACCATCTTTGAATTCAATAATATTCCCAACTTCAGCTATTTTCATAGAGTGTCCCATCCCCTTAAGAACATAATATAATACAGTTTGCCTTAAAATAAGGACTACGTAAAGTATTTTCACTAAACTTCTTAAAAAAAATATAAAAAATCAACGAAAGGATTGATCCATATGCAAGAATCATATGAAGAAAAACTTAATATGCTACAGAATGGGGATATTCAAAATATAGTCGTAGAAAAAAATGAATTTATAGCTTTTAGAGAAGTATTAGTCCATAGAGAAGATTTTAAACATTTTTCTGGTAATGCAGAACAAGGGGGACGGGTAGTATATACCTATTTAAATACTCCAAGAAGCTAAGAATGTCATAAATTGTCGTACATCTATTGGTTTAGTCATGCTCGTCAAAAGGTATACTGGAGGGAAGTTACATTGTTAAGGGGAGCGATCAGTATGTCAGAGACAAGGTTAAAAGAAATAGAGGATACTAGAGAGAAAATGATTCGATCAGCCCTAGAAAAAGGTGTCTTAAATCATAATACGATAAAGTTAAGTGAAGAATTAGATCAATTATTAAATGACTTTCAACATAAAGTTAGGGATGAGGATAAGACCAAAAAGAGCGATAACAAGGGGGAGAGAGTAAATTGACTAGTATATCATTATTACAGCAAGAACTGAATAAGGCCATTATTGGGAGAAAAGAAGAAATTGACTTTATGCTTATGGGGTTATTAGTACAAGGTCATGTCCTATTGGAAAGTGTTCCTGGCTCCGGGAAAACAATGATGGCAAAGGCATTTGCAGAAGTAATTCATGGTGAATTTAAACGTTTACAATTTACACCGGATGTATTGCCTTCAGATGTTACAGGTATTAGTTATTTTCATCCACAAAAACAAGAGTTCGTTCTTCGAATGGGTCCAGTAATGAGTAATATATTACTTGCAGATGAGATCAATCGTGCAACTCCACGAACCCAGTCTAGTTTGTTGGAAGCAATGGAAGAAAAACAAGTTTCCATAGACGGGGAAACCATACCACTTTTAAAGCCGTTTATGGTTATTGCCACTCAAAACCCAGTAGAATCGCAACAAGGTACTTTTCCTTTGCCAGCAGCGCAATTAGACCGATTTTTATTTAAATTAACGATTGATTACCCCTCTCAGGAAGAGGAAAAAAGTATACTGCAGCAATTTGGTCACTCTCCAGGAAAAGTTAATATTAATAAAATCGTTACTTTGGATCAGATTGAAAAGTGGACAGAGCAAGTTAAAGAAGTAACTGTTCATGATGATATCATGACGTATATCATTCAAATTGTACATCATACTAGAAACCACCCATACATAGAACTAGGGCTTAGTAGTCGTGCTTCTTTGGCGGTTCTACAAGCTGCGAAGGCATATGCTTTTGTTAACAATAGAAACTTCGTGACACCAGATGACGTGAAAAAGATTATTGAACCAGTATGTCTTCATCGGATGAAGTTATCTTCGCAAGGAATGCTTATTCACAATCTAGCAGAGATTTTGAAAACAATAGTTGAAGAGGTGGAAGCACCTGTTGAGGCTAATGTACGATGAATTGGAATCGTCATGGTTCCGGTATGAGAAATACTAAAATGTATTTAGATCTTCTCGTTTTTGCTTTAATACTCAGTTTTCTATTTAAACAATTCATTTTTGTTGCGGTTATTTCATTTTTATTGTTAATTGCTTTAATACAAATAATATATTTTCATAGAGTAGGCCAAAAGTTTGACTTTGTGAATGATAAAAATAGAATACGGTTGATAAAAGATACTTCCTCACACTTCACATTAAATTTCAATAATAAAGGGCTTCCAATCTGGAACGCTAATTTAATAATTTCTTTTCAGAAAAATATTGAGCCAGATAGAATATTTAATACAGCAGTGGGTGATTTTCATGAAGTTAAAATTCCTTTTTCCATTGGTTATAATAAAAGTGTCTCATTAAAGGTTCCTATTAAAGGGGTGAGTAGAGGCCTTGCTCGTATTAAACATCTCCAAGTTGAAATTCCTCATCCTCTAACAGAAGGATCTATATTATTGGAATTCAAACCTTATATACTTTTAGATGCCATTGTTTTTCCAACCATATACAATATAAATGAGGACTTTGCGCCGTCAAAATTGAAACAAGGAGAATTAGCGTTAAATTCTTCTTTGTTCGATGATCCTTTCTTCCCTGTTGGGACAAGGGAATATGAACCTGGTGACCAGTTCCATCATATACATTGGAAGGCTAGTGCGAAGACTCAGCAGTTACAGACAAAGATTTTTACACGTGTTGCAAATGTGTCGGTTTTGTTTGTTATCAATGTAGGAGAAAAATATAATGTTCTTTCTGATTTTGAAGACAAATTAGAGTGGCTTGCTTCCTACGCTGATGCTTGCTACAAGCAAGATATTCCATTTTCATTTGCGTTAAATATTAGAACATCAGGAAAAGTACCTTTTGTGTATCTCCCATTAGGTAGTGGAGATTCTCATCGTATACAAGCAATGGAATTACTCTCAATCCTCTCAATTGCTAATAGTCTTGTTCCTTTTGATAAACTACTAGCATATTTAGATTTACATGAAGAGCTACCAGTTGCAACCTATGTGATTACGAATAGAGAAGATACGTATACACCGTTTTTACATCAGTGGGAGCAGAGAACGAATGTAAAATATAAGTCTTCTGCAAAGGCAGGAGGCATCTCTCATGGATAAAATGATAAACAAGCTAAATGTTCAAGCACAATCAATAGGAAAATACATTCAAGATGTATGGATCATTGCGTTACTTTTGGTTATTTTTCATCATGAGACAACCTTCGAATTACCTTTTTTATGGATCATACTTCAAATTATCATAGCTATTTGCATGCAAATAATAATGAATAGAATTGGACCAAATCCTATTATTCCATTTATAGTTCCTACTGTTATTCTACTATTATTATTTTTGTTTAATTGTCCCCTTTGGTTATTTATTATAGGTGTTGGGTTTTCTATTTGGCGTATACAAGTACGATTTAACAAAATACAGGATGAACAAACAGTTGAAAGTAACTATAATTTGAATTTCTTTTTAATATTTTTAGCTGTCCATTTTGTCTGTTTTATTATTGGTGTGGAGAACTATATTTTTCCATTATATAGCGTAGTCATTTCAGGAATAATATTACCTATCGCTATGAGATTGTATGCCGTTTGGGTGAGTACTAATAAACAAAATTCAGCTTCAATGTCTCAGGTAATAGGTGGATTTCTCCTAGGATTGTTTTCTATAGTGAGCTTATCCACTGTGCTTTATTTTATTTTTCCTTTTATAAGAAAAGGACTTGATGTTCTGTTCGGGAAGGTTATGAGTATCGCCATCATTCCATTTATGCCTTTGTTAGAGTATCTAGACAAGTTGTTAAGTCGTTTAGAAATTAAAGTACCGAAAGAAAGTGAACGGATCCAGTCAGAAGAGCAAACGAAAATGGAGCCAAACGAAATAGTTTCGGAAAGTATAGGTAATGGCTTTCCATTTGAACTAATCTTCATTGCGATAGTAGTTATTATAATTATATTTTTCATCCGATTTTTATTGAAAAATAAACCTGATACTTTATCGGCAGATTCTAGTGTTATTCATTATATAAATAAAGAGTTAGAGGAGGATAAGGAAAGGAAACGGTTGAATGGTCAGCTATCCCTGTATCAAGTGGATACGTCACTATTAAGAGAGAAGTATAAAGAATTTGAAATAGAGGCTTCCATGTATGAATATGATCGAACTAAAAGTGAAACTGTACGTGAATGGTTCGGACGGATGGAGTGGGTAGTGATAGATGAGTTCTTCCAAGTTTATGAGGAAGTAAGATATGGCGGTCGAGCAATTCAATCTGAGAAGGCTGAATTTTTCCTATCTAACTTGGAAAAAATAAAAACAAAATATTTTTTAAAAAAAGATGTTTAAAAATGTCTGAGCGGGGCATAATAATAAAGAACACAGCAACATTCTCATTTCCCCCTTTTTAAGGATCACCCAAAAGTTATATGGGTGGTCCTCTTTTTTTTGGTACACTAAATGTATTAGAAAATATAAACGGAGGTCTAACTATGTCAAAACAATTTAAGATTGGATTTATCGGTACTGGCGTGATGGGGAAAAGCTTGGTGAAGCATTTATTAAACGCTAAACATGAAGTAACAATTTATACTAGAACGAAAGATAAGGCAGCTGATCTTGTAAAAGAAGGAGCAAAAATGGCCTTATCTCCAAGCGAAGTTGCACAAACGGTTGAAATCTTGTTTACAATGGTCGGTTATCCTCATGATGTGGAAGAAGTGTATTTTGGTGACAATGGTATTTTTCAAATAGAAAATGCTAATTTGGTGGTTATAGATATGACAACTTCTACACCAACTTTAGCAAAGAAAATTGATGAAAAAGCAAAAGAAAAGGGGATGCTGTCGCTAGATGCCCCTGTATCTGGGGGAGATGTTGGTGCACAGTTAGGAAAGCTTTCTATTATGTGTGGTGGAGACAAGTCGACATTTGACCAAGCACTTCCAATATTAAATCTCTTTGGGGAAACTATTTTATACCAAGGGACTGCTGGTGCAGGGCAGCATACTAAAATGTGTAACCAAATAACTATAGCTACTGGCATGATAGGTGTTTGTGAGGCATTAGCTTATGGAAGAAAAGCTGGCTTGGATTTAGATCAAGTTTTATGTTCCATTTCAACAGGAGCAGCAGGTTCATGGTCACTTAGTAATTTAGCACCGAGAATGATAGCAGGAAACAATGAACCAGGCTTTTATATAAAGCATTTTGTGAAAGACATGAAGATTGCTTTGGAAGAGGCAGCTAAGATGGATTTACAATTACCTGGTTTGACACTAGCAAAATCATTGTATGAGGACTTAATAAATGAAGGTTACGCAGAAAATGGTACACAAGCCTTAATCAATATCTATTTATAATATAGTAATTATTTACTAGCGCATGTTATAATAGCTGTAATACATATTATGAAGGTAGGCGATTCATCATGAACGACCATAAAGGAATATTACTTGAAAGTGGCACGAACGAATTAGAAATTGTAGAATTTCAAGTTGGACAAAATAAATTTGGTATAAATGTAATCAAAGTAAAGGAAATAATTCAACCTATTGAAATAACGTTTATCCCACATGCACATCCACACGTTGAGGGTATTGTGCAACTTCGTGGTGAGGTATTGCCTGTAGTAAGCATGAATAGAGTTTTAGGAATTCCTGTCCAAAACAAAAGTGACCAAGAAAAGTTTATCGTAGCAGAGTTCAACAAACAACGTGTCGTGTTCCATGTGGATAATGTTACTCAAATTCATCGTATCTCATGGGATCAAATTGAAAAACCATCCGATATTTATCAAGGTGGTTCTTCGCATGTTATTGGGGTTATTAAAAGACTAGAAGAAATGATTCTATTAATAGATTTTGAAAAAATTATTGTCGATATTAATCCAGAATCAGGTATCAGTGTGGAGTCTGTGAAAAAGCTAGGAAAACGTGAGCGTTCAGACAAAAAAATTGTCATAGCAGAGGATTCGCCATTACTTCGTAAACTGTTACATGACACTCTGATGGAAGCTGGATACGCAAACTTGGAGTTTTTTGAGAATGGGTTAGATGCTATAAATTATTTAGAACAACTAACATCAGTAACAAGTGACATTTCAGAGCATGTACAAATTGTTGTAACAGATATAGAAATGCCTCAAATGGATGGTCATGCACTAACTAAAAAGATAAAAGAGCATAAAAACTTATCGAAGTTACCTGTGCTAATATTCTCTAGTTTAATTACCGATGATCTTCGACATAAAGGAGATCAAGTCGGAGCAGAGGACCAAATAAGTAAACCAGAAATAGCAGAACTAGTTCTTAAAATCGATAAATTTATATTATAAGTGTGTCTAGTTTGAAATGGAGAGCGGGATAAGAGAAACCAAGTAAAAAGACGTCTGGTCCTTTAAAAACAGAAACGTAGAAATGCCGTTGATTTCCGCTACGTGCGGACACTTTCCATGGGTACGGCTTCAGTCGCTTCCTTCGCTCATGCTCAGTCCAGGTCCTTCAGCTCGCGCCGCATAAAGCGTCCATCTGAAACGGAAATCAGTAGTATTATTCATTCTTCAAAGTACTACGGATACTTCGTTCTTAGCATAATTAACCATATACTTTATATAAAAAAACTAGCAGAAAGAGTGGTTTCTTCCTGCTAGTTTTCTATTCGTTTATAAAATTTCTTACCTATCTAAATAGGATTTCATCTTACGATTATTTCGGTTCTCTTTCATGTATGATTTAGTACAAACAACAGGTTGTTTTGAGGACTTTTTCATAATAAGTTGAGGACCAATATAATCGGTAAGTAACTGCTTAGCCATCTTTAAATTCATCTTTCGGATTGGGTTTCGATAGGAATCGTCTAATTGTCCAAGATGTGGGAGGTTCTTAAAATCTTCTTTTACCGGAATCATATGAAAGTAATAGTCGGCATACTGGATCAAGACTGAGGATTGTTGTTGACTATGTTTAGGGTTTCGGACGAAATGAAGACCAACTTTTTTTGCTTTGTTTTCAGCTAATAGTTTATCAATTGTTAACTTTTTTAATTCATAAAGAGGCTTGTTATCTATTGCTGTTTTCGCATGACGGTTTACTGTATAGATTGCTGTTGCTATGTTTTTTTCATCTAATAAAACTGACATATAATCCCCCTTCGAAAGCTGCTCCATAATTATATCATACCAATTCCATTACAAATTGTGTACACAAATCAAATAAATATAGAAAATAAATATATTTGGATAATATTTCTAAAGAAAGTAGTGTATAAACTGATAAAATGAAGTAGAATTATATATATATTAAGTTCTTTTATCGTAATCATTGGAGGCCTATATGCATAATTCAACAAATAAAAACATAGCAATCAGTGATTATTTAATCAAAGTCATTAAGGAAGATCCCAATATCCCAACATTTTTACTTAAAAAAGATGGACAAAATGGATTTGCTATTATTTATGTAAATGATGCTGCTACATCTATTTTACGACCATTTGAACAAAGCTCATTAGAAGAATTGTCAAATCAACTACAATCACTACTTGTTAGCAATGAAAAATATAAGTTCCATCAAAATATTCCTTTTAACATACAAAAACTACAGTATAAGTATGATGTTGCTATTATGTTGTTAGAAAATGGAATAGAGATGGTTTATGGTGTAACAATGTATGATAGGACGAAGGATGAGCTAGAAAAAAGTATATTAAAAAGATATAAAGACAAATATCTGTCCCTATTTAACAATAATTTAGATCCCATTATTTCAGTTTGTGAGAATGGAAACGTTCTCGACTTAAACGTTATAACTTCAAAGATTTTAGGGTATGATCCTAAAATCTTAGTAGGACAGCCAATTGAACAGCTTATTGAGGAAAACTCAATGAGAAATTTTCAATTGATGGTGAAGCAAACACTCACTGGCTATGCTACTGAAATGCAAAATTGCTTAATACGTCATGATAATGGGCATTATTTACCTATGTATATAAAAGCCTTACCGATAGAAATAAATAATAATGTAAGTGGATTGCATTTAGTTCTTCGAGATACAGCAACAGAATCGGATGAACAAGAACAATTATATTATCTTGCTTACCATGATCATCTTACTGGTCTTTGGAACAGGCGTGCTTTAAAAGAACATTTGCGGGATACTTTAGTGAATGCAGAACCGGGTACTGAAATATCAGTAGTACGGATTGATTTAGATCGATTCAAAATGATAAATGAATCACTTGGCTATAATTATGGAGACGAGTTACTGAAAAAAATTGCAGATCGACTTGGGTTGTACATAGATAAATCGAATAATTTATATCGTCAAAGTGGGGACGAATTTGTTTTTATAGTGATAGGGAAAACAAGAGATGAGACTAGTGAGTTTGCAGAAAATATTTTAATAGAACTATCTAAGCCACTATACTTAGATCATCAAGAATATTTCGTTACAGCATCGATAGGTATTTCTATGTTTCCGTACGATGGAAAAAAGATGGATGAATTACTTATAAAAGCAGACCAGGCATTATATATAGCTAAAGATAGAGGGAGAGCACATTATCGTTATTACCAAGAACAAATGAATTTAGCCTTTCCAAATGATGCCTTAATGGAGTCACATTTACGAAGAGCAATTGAGAAAGAAGAGTTTTCTATACATTATCAGCCACAAGTTAATCTAGTAACAGGTGAAATAAATTCATTTGAAGCATTACTTCGATGGAACAATAGAAAGTTTGGATATGTTTCACCACTGAATTTTATACCTCTTGCCGAAGAATCGGGAATGATCATGCAAATAGGAGATTGGGTGTTAGAAGAGGTTTGTAAACAGTTAAAATATTGGCAAGAAAAAGGGTACCGCCCAGTTAGAATCGCAGTAAATATATCACCAAAACAATTTGTACAAGACAATTTTGCTGTGAAGATACACGAGAAAATCCAGAAGTATGATATCAAACCTAGTTCATTAGAAGTGGAAATCACGGAGAGTGCTATGACCGATATGCAGGATACTTTTACTACTTTAAAAGAACTGAAGGATATAGGCGTTGTAATCTCGATTGATGATTTCGGAACTGGGTATTCTTCTTTAAGCTATTTAAAGAAATATCCTATAGATATTATTAAAATAGATCAATCATTTATAAAAGATATGGAATTAGATGATAAAAATGCAGCTATTGCTACAACAATTATCCAACTTGCTCATAGCTTAGGCATGGAAGTTATTGCAGAAGGCGTGGAAAAGGATCGACAAGTAGAAATACTTAAATCAGCTAATTGCCAAAAAGCTCAGGGTTATTTGTTCAGTAAACCTGTTCCTATTGAAAATATCAATGAATCATATATGCAACCTAAAAAGCCGTAAATTCTTTAAGAATTTACGGCTTTTTTAATGAATGAAAGTATAAAACTTTATGTCTTCAAGAGCGAGATAGGTGTTTTGAAGAGTATGATTTATTTATTGACAATGCTGATTATTGTTTCAGATGGAGGTTTTTTGTGTTATTGGTATTCCTTTCTCTAGTAATGGGAAATAGCATAGGAAGAAGTACGCAAGAAAACCTTGGAAAAATATTAACAGTTTTTAACTTTAAGTGATCTTTCACTGGACAAAGAATTTACGGTTTTATTTGTTTATATATGATAAAATATTGAGTGAATGTTCATTCAATTTAAAAGGGGTGTTTGATTATGTTAAAACAGAAAACGATAATTGTTACAGGCGGTTCAAACGGAATGGGAAAATACATGGCTATGAAGTTTGTATCAGAAGGTGCAAATGTAGTCATAACCGGGCGTGATTTAGAAAGACTAGAGAGCGCTAAAAAAGAAATTGAAGCATATGGTAATACCATATCGTACTTTCAAATGGATGTTCGAAATCCAGAGCATGTAGAGGCAATGATTCAATTTGCAGATAAAACATATGGTCAAATTGATGGTTTAGTTAATAATGCGGCGGGTAATTTTATAGTAGAAGCAGAAAAACTTTCACCTAACGGGTGGAAAGCTGTAATTGATATCGTTCTAAATGGTTCTTTTTATTGTTCAAGTGCTATTGGGAAATACTGGATTAGCAAAGGGAGTAAGGGGGCTATTTTAAATATGCTTGCCACATATGCATGGGGAGCAGGGGCAGGAGTAGTCCATTCAGCTGCTGCAAAAGCTGGTGTTATGTCATTAACTAGAACATTAGCAGTTGAATGGGGGAGTAAATATGGGATTCGAGTAAACGGAATCGCACCAGGCCCAATTGAGCGTACTGGAGGAGCAGGAAAACTGTGGGAATCAGAAAAAGCAGCAAAACGAACACTTAAATCTGTTCCACTTGGACGCCTAGGAAAACCAGAAGAAATTGCAGAACTTGCGACATTTATATTATCCGACAAAGCTTCTTATATGAATGGTGAAATTGTAACGTTAGACGGTGGTCAATGGTTAAATCCAAACCCTTTCTAACATATAAGTAAGCGATTTCATGGTTTTTTTATTCCTTTAATATGCTATGATAGTTACATAGGGTGTTTTCTTATGATGAAAGCAAACAAAGGAGTAGGATGCAATGATAACTGTGAGCAGCAAAGATTTTTTACAAATTCCGATTTTGGAGTACATTATTTCTGCAGAAAAGGTTGCACATGTACAATTAGGAAATAACGCAGAACACGCTTTACTTGTACTCACAAAAACTGGGTATTCTTCTATTCCAGTATTAGATGTAAAATATAGACTTCAAGGGTTAATCAGTTCTCAACAAATTACAGACGAAATTTTAGGATTAGAACATATTGAATATGAACGTTTACCAGATTTAAAAGTAGACGATATTATGAAAAAAGACATTGCTGTCATTCATGTAGATGAGAAATTCCAAAAAGGGTTAGATTTATTAGTAAATAATCCTTATATCTGTGTAGTAGACGATGAGAGAACCTTTTTAGGGATTTTAACTAGAAGAGTCATATTGAAGCAAATGAAGAAGTACCTATATCAAGCACAATAAAATTTTAGATATTTTTTTAGCAAGGAAGGCCAATCTAAGATGGCCTTCTTTTTTTCAAAAGAAAAGAAAGTATAAAAAGATGTGCCGTGTACACTGAATTCATAAGACTTTAAAAATGAATAATACTGTGATTTCCGTTTCAGCTGGACGCTTTCCGCGGGAGAGGCCGAGCCTCCTCATGCCAACAGCATGTTGGTCACGAAGGCGTTGTCACACGAGGTGGCGCTCTTAGCCTTTGTTCCTTTGAAATGCTCCCTGCGGGGTCTCGTCTTTGAATAGGAAAGTAGCTTTTCTCTAGTTAACAAAAACGCACTTACCTGTTTCTAAGAGTTGTAGAAGAGCGACGGACAGACAAATGCCATAAGATTACCGAAAAAAAGGGATGCTGGTTGGTTGTGACGGACGTCAACCAACCAGCATCCCTAAAAATTCACTTGGGAATCATATAGTAAAAAGGCTGTTTAAAGTTCTTCGAAAACGATAGAAACAGGTATTGACCTAAAAGATCTGGGCGTCTTTTGCTCGGTTTTCCTTATAAAATCATTTATGTGCATATCCTTTTAGAATGCGTATGAATGTCACTACAATCCCATTTGAAAAGAGGAAGGACTATGGTAACAGATTTTCTTATTATTAGAACATTAGCAGAGGAACAAAATATGCGAAAAGCTGCGGAAAGATTGTTCCTATCTCAGCCAGCGTTATCTCTAAGACTCCAAACAATTGAAAAAGAATGGAATGCAAAGCTTTTTTTGAGATCTCAAAAAGGTTTAACTGCAACGCCAGAAGGGGAGCTCGTCATTGATTTTGCTAAGCAGATACTTCAGCAAAGAGAGGAAGTATTTGAAACGATTCAATCATTATCATCAAAAGTACATGGTACCTTGAAAATTGCATGTGCTTCAATTGTAGGGCAAAATTGGTTACCAAAAGTATTGAAAGACTTCGTACAAACATATCCAGAAGCTAAGATTTCTCTTTTAACTGGATGGAGTTCAGAAATTGTCAAATCAATATATGATGGTGAGGCTCAGATTGGAATAGTGCGTGGACAATCTGATTGGAAGGGGAACAAAATTCATTTGTTTAGAGATACTTTATATTTGGTGGACAAGGAGATGACGTCCATTGATGAAGTGTTGACAACGGAAAAACCTTTTATCCAATTCAAAAGTGATTCTAACTATTATCAGGAAATTCAACAATGGTGGCAGAAGCATTTTGCAATTAATCCTAAAAGACAAATTATCGTCGATCAAATTGAAACATGTAAACAAATGGCACTAAATGGAATAGGGTATGCAATTCTACCTTCCATCACATTAACGGGACATGAGAATGTGAACAAAATACCTTTAACAAATGATGAAGAGCAGTTTGAATTGACTAGAGATACATGGCTTATTGGTTATGATGCGGCATTTGAACTACCTCAGGTTGGTGCTTTTGTCGAAATTGTCAAAAAACACGCAAAAAACTTTCAATGAAGGAACCTAACTACGCCATTATCGTACTAATACATATATAGACAAAGGGGGGAAAAAGATGCATATAAAAAAGTTTGTGATGGTTATTTCAGCATTTATGATTTATTTTATTTTATTGCCATCAATTGAAGCATTAGCAGCGCCTGAACTGAATGTAAAAGTGACGACTGGATTTAATGGAAAAGCAAAATATGGCGAAGGCTTGCCAATATCACTAACAGTGGAAAATAAAGGGGATGCATTTTCAGGTGACATCGTCCTCGACTTAGCTGAGTCCTATAATTTAGGAAATGCACAGTCCATTCCGTTTGAGATTGGAGCAGGAGAAACAAAGACAATTCAGGTAGGAGCAAGTGGGTTAGCGGAAGATTATATGTATCAAGGAAATAATGTTCAAATGATTCACTTTTTTGAGGGAGGATGGGAAAAAGGGAAGTCCATCACCTTCAAAGGAAATAAAACGTTCAAAACAAGCTTTCAAGATCCAGCAACCATTTACTATTTAACATTAACGGAAAGTGCAGATCGTCTAAAAGTTCTCAATCAGCTTAAGCAACCAAATCAAATGAACGATGAAATTATTCATGTAGCGCAGCAGAGTGACTTTGTGTTACCGGAAGAAGCAGTTGCCTGGGAAATGGCAGATTACATTATTATAGATGAGTTCGTAATTGCTGATTTAACTGAACAGCAACAGCAAGCACTTATCGATTATGTCTCATATGGTGGAATAATGGTAGTTGGTGCCTCCGATAATGTAGCAGCAGAGCTTGGAAGCATAAGTGGGTATTTACCATTAAATTTACATACAACAACGCAAAGTATCACTGCTCAACAAGCAAGTGCATTAACAGCGAATAACTTACTGTCCAATGATTTGAAGATATATGATGCATCTTTGACGAGTGGATCGACACCATCGATACAACTAGATGGGACATTACTAGCTGCTACCAAACACGTCGGCAGCGGAACAATCATTCAAACCACTTTTTCACTTGGAGATGCTCCTTTGGCGGCTGATCCTGTTTATAGTGATTTAATGTCCAGCATATTGCAGTCAGTACAAGTGAAAAATACACAAAGTATGTACGGTTATAATACCCAAGATGAGCTTGTATATAACTTAGGTGGAACAAACTCGTTATTTAGTTCCTTTAAGGTATCTACACCACTAATGATTGGTATTGTCATTGTATATATGATTATTATAGTTCCATTGTTATATATTATTTTGAAGAGAAAAGACAAACGAGAATATGCTTGGGGAATCATTCCACTTACTGCGATAATCGCTTCACTTGCGATTTTTGGCTATGGTGCAAAGGATAGAATAGCAAGACCTCAAGTCCAGCAATCCTCCTTTCTTCAAGTAAATGAAGATAAGAGCTTACATGGATATTACGCAGAATCGATTTTAAGTAATAAAGGTGGAGATTTTACTTTTGAAGCACCGGTTTCCACTACGATGGTTGCACAAAGAGGTACAAATTCGTTCACGGGACAAACTGCTAATGTGCATGAAAATGCAATTATGGAAAAACATGCAACGAATAGTGAACTTACATTCCGTGATGTTGGTTATTGGTCTGTATCTTCATTGTTTGGGGAGACACAAGTTCAAGATGTTGGTAATTTCGAGGTAGATTTAAGAGTCGATTCAAGTAAGATTCTCGGAACAGTTCAAAATAACTTTCCTTTTGGCTTAAAAGATGTCGCAATTTGGTCAGGTAGTAAATTGTATAAATTAGGTGATCTAGCTGTTGGAGAAAAGCTAGAGGTTGATAAGGATCTTGGCACGGTCATGCTAATGCCAATTTCTAACCCATATGTTAATACAAATTACGGAGCTTTTGCGAACAACCAAATGGATTTATTGACCCAACGAAAACAAGCTCTATATTCATCGAGTATTATGTTTAAAAATTCTAACTCAGCTCCAGCAATTACGGGCTTTGCTGAGGACAATATTCTTCCGATTGAATTGAAGGACAATAAAGTAGAGCTTTCCGCGTTGCATTTAGTTATTCAACCTTTCACGGCTACTACTATTTTCTCTGGAGAGTTTACGCTTCCTGCTAATATGTTTACAGTCAATGTAAATACCGAAGAATATGGTAAATATATGGAACCAGTTCAAAATAGTAATCTCGAGTGGTATTTAGATGATGGTGAATACAATGTATTTTGGACAGTACCAGAAACACTACCTGTAGATAAGGTCAATTGGACACAGCTACAAATTGCAAATACAGATCGCAATTCCCATACAATTGAAATTTGGAACTTAAAAACAGAGTCTTTTGAAGAAATCACTGAAAGCCGATTTACTTTAACTGAAAATATTGATACGTATATCAATGAAACAGGCATAATACATTACAAACTAATCAAAAAATCGGTGCAAGGGGATCCATATACACGACTTCCAGAAGTACGTGTGAAGGGGGAGGTGAAGTAATGATAGAAATCAAAGGATTAACAAAAAAATACGGTTCGTTTTATGCACTAAATGATATAAATTTAACACTACAAGAAGGTACTGTATTTGGTTTCGTAGGTGCGAATGGAGCAGGTAAGTCCACAACTTTTTCAATACTTGCAACATTACTTCAGCCGACCTCTGGAGATGCTTTTGTTAACGGAAAAAGTGTAAGGACAGATCCAAGTGATGTACGCAAACAAATTGGTTATATGCCTGACTTTTTTGGAGTGTATGATCAATTAAAAGCAAATGAATATTTAGATTTTTATGGAGCAAGTTATGGAATTTCAGAAGTGGAACGAAAGGTACTAATACCACAGTTGCTTGAGCTAGTCAATCTTTCCCATAAACGTTATGAATATGTCGATTTACTTTCACGAGGGATGAAGCAACGCTTATGTTTGGCCCGTTCACTAATACATGATCCAAAGGTTCTTATATTAGATGAACCGGCTTCAGGACTTGATCCGCGAGCGCGTGTAGAAATGAGAGATATACTAAAGCAGTTAAAAGGGATGGGGAAAACGATACTCATTTCCTCACATATATTGCCAGAGTTAGCTGAAATGTGTGATGAAATAGGTGTGATTGACGGGGGAAGGCTTATCGCGCACGGCTCTGTCACTGACATCCAAGCACAACTTGCAGGAGAAAGACATATTACGGTGAAGGCAAAGGGGTTATTAGAAAATGTTGCGACCTTTTTTGAAGAGGATCCTTTTGTATCTTCAGTGGAATTACACACAGAGAAAAATTCGGTTACCTTCAATTATAGAGGTACCGAGGACGATCAAATCAATTTATTGAAAAAAGCGATGGATCATTCAATAAAAATTATTTCCTTTTCCGAGACAGAAACAGATCTTGAAGATGTCTTTATGGAAATAACGAAAGGAGCGAAATAATATGAAGCAGGTGTTTTCTAATCCAGTATTGGTAAAAGAAATAAAGTTGCGCTTTCGTTCCCCAAAAAGTTTTATAGGAATTCTATTTTATTTAATCGCCATGTGCATTTTTGTTTTTGGATTTATTTTACTAACAACTCAATTCTCAGGTACTGGATATTTCCGCCCAGAAGAAAGCTTTTTTATGTTCACAATGCTCACGTATATACAATTAGGATTAATACTTTTCATCACTCCAGGGTTAACCGCAGGTGCTATTAGCTCAGAGCGAGAAAAGCAAACATTAAACATATTATTAACGACAGCACAGACTTCATTTCAAATAATTTTTGGGAAATTAACTTCATCCATTGCATTTTTACTATTGCTATTAATAGCAGGCTTACCGATTTATAGTATGGTTTTCTTATTTGGTGGGGTATCACCAGGTCAACTAGGGATTATTTTCTTATATTTCTTTTTAACGATGCTTGCCATCGGAAGTATTGGAATTATGTATTCGACCATCATTCGTAAAACAATTGTTTCAATGATAGCAACATATGGGACAATGATTTTCTTAAGTGCGGTAACTGGTTTTATTTACTTAGTTATAACAGGAATGAATACGATGGTATCAGGTTCTCTATCATCTTCACCGGTAGGTCATTTCTTTGCGAGTATTAACCCAGTTGTGTTAGTGCTAACGCTTGTATCACCAGGATCAGATACTTTTATAACGGATACAACTAAAGTAGATTTTCCCATTTGGGCAGGATATGCAATCTTTTATATTTGTATTACAGCATTAGCTATTTTTATATCGGTGAAAAAGTTACGAGTAAATATGAAGCGGACAAAATGAGGAGGACGATAGATGAATAGTCCAAAAAAGTTAATCCGGTACATTCTTAAAGCTAAAAATAGCCTTGCAGCAGAGCATTATATTAGAATGTTCCAAGCTGCTATATTTTACGGTTTTAGTGCTACTGCGTTAATTCTTTTAGTATCCCGTTTGTTTGTCCTTCCGTATTATTTAAGAACTTCCATTCTTGTTGGAAGTTCTGTTTTTATAGGAACGTTTTTGTATGCTTTTTGGAAAAGACCAACAAAAAGTGAAGCAGTACAAAAGTTAGATTCCTTCTATCTAGATAATTTATTAGTAAGTGCTTTAGCTTTCCTCGAGGAAAAGTCTTTGCTCTCCAAAGGGTTAATAGATAAAGCGGTACAAAACAGTGAAGTTGCATTCCAGCTATTTAGGAAACGCGACAAAAAGTATTTTCAGCCAAAGTGGATTTTGGGTTTTGTTTTGGCATTTGCGGCAGTTCTCTTCTTGTATGCATTCCCAGCTACTACACAATTAGAGGCAAAGGATTTGGAACAAGAGCAGAAGATTGTTAAGGAACTAAAGAAAGAGGTTAGTAAGCTTGAGAAAAAAGAGTTGTCAAAGCCAGTAAAAAAAGAACTAAAAAATCTGAAAGAAAAACTAAAGGAAGTAGATACAGCAGAAGAAGCTCTACGTGAAGTAGTGAAAAAACAAAAGGAATTAGCACTTAAGGAACAGAAGCTAGAGCAAAAGAAAGAGCTTGCTGAGATGGAAGGTACATCTGACTCTTCTTTAACAGTCGAGGAGCAAAAAGAGTTAGCATCTCTAAGAGATACTAATAATTCACTAGCTAAAAGTGCATCTAATTCTCAAACTACGTTAAGTAAGATGGGTAAATCTTTACCGTTCAGTTCAAGTGAGATCGCTAAAGGAAGTAAAAATAGTCAATCTTCCAGTAAAACTAAAGCTAAACAGGGGACTAATCAAACAGGCCAAGGTCAAGGCCAAGGTCAAGGACAAGGCCAGGGTCAAGGCCAAGGACAAGGCCAAGGCCAAGGCCAAGGACCAGGACAAGGACAAGGCCAAGGACAAGGACAAGGACAAGGACAAGGACAAGGTCAAGGTCAAGGCCAGGGTCAAGGCCAGGGACAAGGGCAGGGACAAGGTCAAGGTACTGGAGCTGGGTCTGGTGCAGGTTTAGGTTCCGGAAGTAGAGATTTACTCTCTATTCCCTCAAGGCTTGGAGGAACTGGAGAAACATCAGTCGATCCAGGTGAACTTGGAGACGGAGATTCCGCTAGTGAACAACCTGCCGATACCCCCATAACTCGTGGCTCCGCAAGACCATATGAAGAAGTGGTCAATGAATACTCGGAGTCCTATATAAAAACCTCTGAACGTATGCAGTTACCATCAGATTTACAAAGGATTGTTCAAGATTACTTTTCGTCAGTTGAAAATAATGAATAACGGAGGGAAATATGACTTTTACAACAGAAGACTATATGAATATGAGTAATCGTTTAGGCGATGTTCGAACTGAAATAGGTCAATTTATCGTTGGTCAAAAGGAGGCAGTCGAGTTTTCTATTTACTGTGTGTTAGCAGATGGGCATGCTTTACTAGAAGGTTTACCTGGGTTAGGTAAAACGATGCTCATACGAACAGTTTCGGAAGTTTTAGATTTATCCTTTTCTCGTATTCAATTTACTCCGGATTTAATGCCATCGGATATCACTGGTACGAGTATGATTGAAAGATTAGAAAATGGAAAACAACAATTTACCTTTCAAAAAGGACCAATTTTTAGCCAAATGGTATTAGCAGATGAGATAAATCGAGCAACACCTAAAACACAAAGTGCACTTCTAGAAGCAATGGGAGAAAAAACAGTCACCGTGCTTGGGGAAACCAAACAAATGGATAGACCTTTTTTCGTTCTTGCTACTCAAAATCCAATTGAAATGGAAGGAACCTATCCATTACCAGAAGCTCAAATGGACCGTTTCTTATGTAAAATACTTGTATCGTATCCTTCCAAAGCCGAATTAATGGAAATAACTAAACGTACGACGGGTGGGCAAACGATTCTATTGAATAAAATAATGAATGCAGAGGAAATAGTACATGCCCAGCAGATGGTAAAGGAAGTACTTATAGCAGATGATATGTTGGAATACGCAGTGGATATCATTGCAGCGACACATCCCGAAGAAGCTAACATTCCTGAAATTGCTCAGTATGTTCAATATGGAAGTGGTCCACGCGGATTACAAAGTTTGATCAAGCTTGCTAAAGCCAGAGCGCTAGTTGCTGGGCGTTATCATGTATCAATTGCAGATATTAAAACAGTTGCTAAGCCTGTATTGAGACATCGTTTATTACTTAATTATGAAGGGGAAGCAGAAGGGAAAACAGCAGATGAACTGATTGACCTTATCCTACAAACTGTTAAGCAAGGACAAGCTATATGATTGATGAACAATTAGTTCCAAAGGATTGGGCTGGGAAACTAAGTAGATTATCGATAACAACTAAATCGAAACTAAGAGGTCAGCATAAAGGTTCTCATCGCTCACAACGTTTTGGTGCTTCGTTAGACTTTTCAGACTTTAGGGAATACTCACCTGGTGATGATGTACGGCAAATAGATTGGAATGTGTATGCACGTACAGATAAGTATTTTATCAAACGGTTTTTAGACGAACAAGAAATGCGAGTGCATATTTTACTTGATACTACAAAGTCAATGGGGCAACCTATTAAATGGAACTTTGCTAAACAATTAGCAGCATCTTTGGGAATTCTTGTACTTCAGAGGGACGATCGATTATCCTTTTCAGCTGTTAGTGAAGGTAAGAAGTCCCCTTTCAGAAGAAAGGGAGCAACCTACCGGAAAGCCTTCATCCAAACTATTTCTGATATAGACGAGCCAGCTATGAGTTCTTCTTTTACCGATCATGCACTTCCATTTCTACCAAAGGATAGTACAGTTTTATTTGTCGTAACGGATTGCCTGGAAAGTATTGAGTCATGGGAAAAATTCCTTCAAAAGCTACCAAAATTTGCTGGCGATATTCGAGTTTTACAAGTTGTTACTGGTGAAGAGTTAGATCCATCTTATGGTGGAGATGTGCAATTGGAGGATATTGAAACTTCTGAACAAGTAAATGTATCGATATCTTCTGGAGTACTAGAAGCATATCATCAGGAAAGAAAAGAGCACCAACAGCGAATAGAACTACTTTGTCATAGGTTTGGTATTAAATTACTTCAAGTTAATGCAGATGAAGGCATTTCGCATACGATGTTTCATCAGTTACTACGAGCAAATTGGGTGCAATGAGGTGATAAGGTTTGGGTATTAATCAATTAATATATGCTTGGACAGCAATTTTCCCAATCGCTGTACTTCTTTATTATTTTTTCCGAAAAAAGTATGTAAAACAATCTGTTTCTTCTACTTTATTTTGGCAGGAGGCAATGAAGGAAACAAAAGCTTCTCCTTATTTGCAACATCTGCAGCGTAATGCTTTGTTTTATCTACAAATGGTTGCAATGATTTTACTTGTTCTAGCACTACTTCAACCATATTGGAAAACGAAAGCTATTGCTGGAGAACAGATTGTATTTATCGTAGATACTTCTGCAACAATGAAAGTAAATGCGAATAATTCTACTTCTCTTTTTGAACAACATAGAAAGAAAATGCTTGAACTAGTCGAGCAATTATCAGGCAAACCACTTACTTTAATCACAACTGGAAATGAACCAACTGTCCTATTACGTCAAGAAACAAATACAAATCAAATGGTAAATGAAATTAAGAATCTAGAAATAAGCTATGAAGCAGAAAATATGTCAAAATCATTGGATTTTGCCCAATCTTTTTTCCAAAACAAAGCGACCTCTGTATATATTTTTACTGATGAATTAGACAGACAATCACTTCCTTTGCAGCATGAAAATGTAAGCTGGAATGTCGAAGCTTTAACGACAGATATTACGAATGTATCTATTAAACGTTTTGGTGCAACAGAAACTAAAAATGGAATCTCTACGCTAGTTCAATTGGAGAATCAGTCAAATAAGGAGTTCACAACTGAGCTTACAATATCAAATGAAGAGAAGAGATTAATGACTGAAGAAGTTATATTACCACCAAAGGAAACAATTACGTTGTCATTTGAACAGCTTAGTACCTCAAGTTATTTGAAAGCAAGTATAGACATCAAGGATTCTTACCTATTAGATAATGAGACGATCGTTTTTATGCAAGATCAATTGACTAATGTTTTCATAGACAGCTCCATTCATACGCTAGTACGAACTGCCTTCCAATCATTAGATATTAATGTGAGCAGTGTACCCTCAGAACAAGTAGAGTTGTTAAAGGAAAAAGGTATAATTGTTACCAATCAATTTGGAATAGATGATGAAAACGAGAAACCGACTTTGTATATAGGGAGGAATGATGTATCACCAAAAGAAGTAAATGGAATAGTGAAGACAAACGACTCTCCTTTGTTTGCGTTTGCTGATTTATCAGATATATATGTAAGCTCATTATATCCTCCTGTAGACGGTTATACTACTATTGCTACTGTTGGGGACAATCCTTTTATCCAGACCTCTGAAACCGGAGATATTATTATCCTTGCAGATATTCAAATGACGGATTGGCCATTAAGTCCTACGTTCCCCCTTTTCATGTGGAGTGTGAAGGAGTATCTTTCAGTGGGAAGTGATTACATAGGAACATTCACTCCAAACGAGCGAAAGCCTCTATCACTTGGAGCTACAGAGGAGTGGGAAATTTATACGATGGGTGATGAGTATGAATATACCATTGAAAATGGTGGGAAATTCCTTGCACCAAGTGAACCAGGTTTATATGCACTGCGTTCGAACGATATCGTGAAAAACCTTTCTGTTATATTGCCACAAGAAGAAAAAGTGATTGATAAAGGAACTTCATATAAAGTAAACAACCAGCAGACAAATGGGGAGGATGACTACCAAGCTCATTCCTTTGTTCCTTATCTATTAATCTTATTAGTAATATTATTCGTTATAGAGTGGGAGGTGCAAAGACGACGTGGATTTACGAGTTGACCAACCACTGTGGCTATTGCTACTAATTCCTATTGGTATTTATTTTATTTGGACTTGGAAAAAAGATAAAAAGTCATTAAAAAAAGAAGGGAAAATAGTATTTTGTATAAGAATTATAGCAATTCTCTGTCTGATATTAGGTATTACTAATCCGTATTTATTATTACCTATTAAGGAAGAACAGGTTCTATTTTTGATAGATCGTTCTGCTTCCTTACAAGGGACTGATCAGCAAATAACAGAATGGATAGACGAAAGCTTACAATCTAAAAAGTCTTCTCATTTAGTAGGTGTATATACGTTTGCAGAGAACTTTCAAACAGAAATTGCCTTAACCGATGAAGAAATAAATTTACCTGTTTTTAGCCCCATGGCAGAAGCAGGAAATACTGATCTAGCAAAAGCCCTACAGCTTTCAACAGGCATTGTAGAGCCTAACAAGGCAACACGAATTGTTCTCTTTACGGATGGGTTAGAAACGGTTGGTTCTGTCAAAGATGAAATTGTGAAAATTGCTGGAGGAAATGTCACGATAGACGTTGTTCAAAGGGCAAGATTGTCGTCGGAAGATGTCGCAATTACTTCTTTTGAGACACCGCCGGTAGCATTTGAAGGTGAGCAACAACAACTGAATGTCACACTAGAAGCGACAAGTGATTCAGCTGCTGAGTTACTTCTATATCAAAATGATCAGCTAATAACAAGAGAACAAATTAAAATAGAACCAGGAACTAATACGTATACATTTCGAAATGCATCTAAGGGGGAAGGACTACTTAAATATGAAGCTCAAGTAGTTCTTGCAGAAGATGGGCTGATTGAGAATAACAAGCTGACAAGTGTTACAAATGTAGAGAGCTCTCCTCGACTGTTAGTAGTCACTCATGATGGTAATTCTTCTAATATCGCAGCTGTGATTGACCAACAGGCAATTTCAACAGACGTTATTGATGCTAGCGTGTTGCCTTTCGATCTATCGAATTATTTAGCATATGATGCGATTATATTTGATAATGTACCAGGTCACGTCGTTGGTGAACAAAAGATGACAGTAATTGAACAGGCGGTGAAAAATTTTGGTGTCGGCTTTATGATGGTTGGAGGGAAAAATAGCTTTGGTTTAGGAGGCTATTTTAAGAGTCCGATTGAACGTTTATTACCAGTTGAGATGGAGATAAAAGGAAAGCAGCAACTTCCTTCACTTGGGTTAATCATCGTGATGGACCGATCTGGTAGTATGAGTGGAACAAAATTAGAATATGCGAAGGAAGCAGCGGCACGTTCTGTGGAAATGCTTCGAGAAGGAGATACACTTGGTTTTATCGCATTCGATGATCGACCGTGGGAAATTATTGAAGCCGCTCCATTAAATGATCAAGAGTCTGCGGTTGAAAGTATACTATCAGTAGGGCCAGGTGGGGGAACAGAAATTTATACGAGTCTAGCTGCAGCATACGAAAAACTATCTCCTCTCAAACTTCAGCGAAAGCATATTATATTATTGACGGATGGACAATCAGCTACAAGTAATGATTATCAAACGTTAATAGAGAATGGGACAAAGGAGTTAATAACTGTTTCCACCGTTGCTGTTGGCCAAGATGCGGATAGGGCATTATTGGAAAGTTTAGCAGAAATGGGAGGGGGAACGTTTTATGATGTCCAGGATGAATCCACCATTCCAGCGATAATGTCCACCGAGACAGCAATGATTTCGAGGACTTATATTGAAGATAATCCGTTCTACCCAACTATTTATGGGGACGCAGCATGGACGAGCTTATTTTCAGAAGGAGTGCCGCAATTGAATGCTTATATTGCAACTACACCGAAACAAACAGCATCCATTATTGCTGAAAGTGAAAAAGAGGATCCAGTATTAGTTGAATGGATGTATGGACTCGGTCGGACTATAGCATTTACATCGGATTCAACAGGTGAGTGGAGCGGTGACTTTGCAAGATGGAAGAATTGGGGAGACTTTTGGAATACGGCTGTATCAAGGTTGTTACCAGCCTATAGTGAGGTGCCCTTTTCCATCCAAAAATCAGCAGACGAATCATTTATCGTTACGGATCCATCTGGCAAGTCGTCATTTTTGGAGGTAGCTGCTGTCAATGAAAAAGGAGAAGAGCTTTCAGTTACAAGCGAAGCACTTGCGCCTGGTAAAGCAAGAGTAACGGTAGATAGTGATCCCGGACTTGTGTTCTTCCGTATTTCAAATGAACAAGATGCTGTATATCAAGCAGGTATTTCCATTCCTTATAGTGAGGAATACAAAATACAAAAGCCGAGTACAGAAACTCTAGAGATGATTACTAACAGAACGAATGGAAAGCTACTAACGGAACCTTCTGAAGTATTCCGTGAAATGGAACTATCTAGCTCAGAGAAACAATCTATCCAACACTTTCTTTTATTGGTAGCTATCATATTGTTCTTTATTGATATCACGATTAGAAGATTCGGATTCAATCTATTATTTGCTCCGTTCAAAAAATCTAGGAAAAAGTTAGAGCCAGTAAATTCGACTACTACAACGAATGTAGGAAAGTTAGTTAGAGAAAAGAAAAAAAGATAAGTAGCATAAAATTAACCGTTCGAATTAAATGAAGTCATTGAAGTAAATGAAAATTAGATCACCTCGAGGAGTCCTACTTTTATTAAATGGGATATTCACTTGGGAATGCCTAAAGAAAAAAAGAGGGGGGGTAGTCGTGACGTCAGTCACGACTACCCCCTTTAAAAACAGTCAGTATATAGCATTCAATAGTCTGCTTTTACTATTAAACAACTGGTTTCTTTCTTTTAATCCACACAAGTGTGATTGCCCAAGAAGCTAATAAAATAACGGATCCTACGATGAATGGATAATTAATATTAATATCAAAAAACATTCCTGCAAGAGCTGGACCAATCATACTTCCTAAACTCATATAAGCATTATTCATACCTGCAGCAAAACCTTGCTCATTCCCTGCCAATTTAGATATAACAGTATTAACTGCTGGACGAATGAGTGTAGTAGCAGTCGAAAATATCGATGCAACAACTAATACAAGGGCAAAACCATCTACCACGAAGAACAGTAGAAAAGCTATAGCAGCAACTACTAGATTGACTAGGATAACATTTAATTCACCAAAACGTTTAAATAGTTTCTCAACTACTAAGGTTTGTACGATAACACCTATAAATCCACCTACAGTTAAAACAACAGCTATATCTTGAGGAGTGTAATTATACTTATGATCTACATATAATGAAAATGTCGTTTGGAAATTTGCTATACCGAAAGTGAAAACAAATATGATAACTAACATCATAAAGTAAGGAGTTTTCAATGAATTTTTCATTTGTGTTAATATATTTTCACGTTTTTTAGGCTCTGGTGGAGTCTCCGAAATAGCATTTTTAATATCAGGTAGAATAATAACTGAAACAACAGCTGCAATTACAGCTGCAATAGAAGCCATATAAAACGGGAATGTTAAACTGACTTTTGCTAAAAATCCTCCTAGCGCTGGCCCAATCATAAATCCTAAAGACATTGATGCCCCTAAAAAACCCATTCCTTTTCCACGTTCTTCTAAAGTGGTTATATCTGCTACAAATGCCATAGTCGCTGGAACTAAAAAAGCACCTCCAATACCACTTATAAACCGTGCAGAGTATAACATCCATTCGTGAGTAGCTAGTCCAAACCATAATTGAGAGGCAGAGAAAATGATTAGTCCCACAATGATTAGTTTTTTTCGTCCTAATGTATCAGATAGATCACCAGCTAATGGTGAAAATAAAAACTGACCAAAAGCAAAGGAAGCAATAATAAAGCCTAATGCCTGACCAGCGACTCCAAATGTTTCTAGATATTGAGGCATTACTGGTATTACTAATCCTATCCCAGACATTGCTATAAACATATTAAACATTAATATATATAATGCAGAGTTGTTTGTTTTCTTTGTCATAAAATTCCTGCTTTCTGTAAATACTTTCTACACGTCTATCGATTCTACCATATTCCTCAAAGAATAAAAACTTTCGTGTAACGAATTATATGATTTTTGACATAAGAAAAACCGAGTGAAAAGAGTCTGTTCCTCTTTGGGAAGGTATATATGCAGTTGATCCGCTCCGAGTGGACGTTTTCCATGGGCACGTCTTCAGCCGTTCCCCTTGCTCCTGCGCAAGCTCGTCGAAAAAAAATTTTCGAAGGCCACCAGCGAAGGCATTGGCCAAACTTTGTTTGGATAATGTCTTTGCGAAGTGTAATAATCTCAGGAGCTTAGGTTTTCCGAGCGAGGGGGCAAATGCAAACGCCCACTGCAAGAGTCCACCTGAAAGGGAAAACATTAGGATTATTCAATCACTCTTTCTTTAAAGTCCATCTACATTTTTATATGCGCAATAAAAAGAGCCGTCTTAGCGACGGCTCTCCAATTTAGTTAGTACTCATTTTAAATTCTAAAAATAGCTCGTTATATTTACCGAGCATTTCCAGACCTAAGTTTTTATAAACTTCCAAGTTTTCTCGTGCCTCTTCTGGAGGATAAAATCTTTCATCAGAAGTTACTTCTTCATCCATTAGCTCAACTGCTGCAGAGTTTGGTATCGAATATCCAACATAATCTGCGTTTTGTGCAGAAACCTCGGCATCTAACATAAAGTTGATAAACTCATGAGCTCCTTCAACATTGGCTGCTGTTTTAGGAATAACCATATTATCAAACCATAAATTAGATCCCTCTTGAGGAACTGCATAATTTAAATCTTCGTTTTCCCACATCATGTCTGCTGCTTGGCCAGAGAAAGTTATAGCTATTGAAGCTTCTTCGTTTATCATTAAAGGTGTTACTTCATCCCCGATAATTGCTTTTACATTTGGGGTCAATTCCTTTAGTTTCGCTGTAGCTTCCTTTAATTCTTTTTCATCCGTGGAGTTAAGGGAATAACCTAGGCTGTTTAAACCCATTCCAATGATTTCTCGTGCACCATCTACAAGTAAAATTTCTCCTTTTAAGGAAGGATCCCAAAGCGTTTCCCAACTCTCAAAGGTTTGTCCATCTAGTAGAGTAGGATTGAATACTACTCCAACTGTACCCCAAAAATAAGGGATGGAATATTTATTTTTTGGGTCAAATGCTAAATCTAAAAAATATGGATCAATGTTACTTAAGTTCGGAATTTTAGAATGATCAATTTCAAGCAATAAATCATTTTCTTTCATCTTATCAATCGCATACTCGGATGGTACCGCGATATCATATGAAGTTCCACCTTGTTCAATTTTCGTCATCATTGCTTCGTTGGAATCGAAAGTTTCATAAACAACGCGGTAGCCGGATTCCTCCTCAAATTGAGTGATTAAATCGGGATCAATATATTCACCCCAGTTAAAGATTGTCAATGTATCACTACCTGCATTACCCGAGCTTTGATTTAAATATTTGTTAACACCAAACAAAATGATACAAACAGCAACAATAGCTATGGATGCTCTTATTATTTCTTTCATTTTCGAACCCCCATTCCGACAGGGTTTTTCCCACGTTGGCTAACAAAGTAATAGCCAACAACGAGAAGAAGTGTCACGATAAAGACGATTCCAGATAATGCATTAATAGTTAACGTAATACCGGTTCTAGCCATCGAATAAATTTCGACAGAAAGTGTGCTAAAGCCATTTCCAGTTACAAAGAATGTTACTGCAAAATCGTCTAAAGAATATGTTAATGCCATAAAAAATCCTGCGAAAATTCCAGGTTTAATAAAAGGGATAATAACACGAGTCAAAATATCACGTTTAGTTGCTCCAAGATCTGCCGCTGCATCTATAAGCGTGCTATTCATCTCTTGTAGCTTAGGTAATACCATCAATACTACTATCGGAATACTAAATGCAATATGTGAGATTAATACAGATGCAAATCCAAGTTTTACTCCAATAGCAGTAAAGAGGATTAGGAAAGATGCCCCAATTACAACATCTGGACTAACGATTAGAACATTATTTAAAGAAAGGATAGATTTCCGCAGTGATTTATTTCTCATAAATACAATACCGATTGAACCGAAAACACCAATAATAGTTGCAATTAACGCCGAAAGTAATGCAACAATTACTGTGTTTAGAAGAATCATAATTAGACGGGTATCTGAAAAAACAGCAGCGTAATGTTCCCAAGTGAATGATTCAAAGCCATTCATGCTACCACCACTATTAAAAGAATAAAAAATCAAATAGAGGATTGGTGTATATAATACGATAAACACAAGGGCTAAGTAAAACTTTGCTGTCTTACTTGTTTTTTCCATTTGAATTAGCCCCCTTATCACGTTGACCAGTAATGATCATAATAATTACCATAAATATAATTAAGAAAACTGCGATAGTGGATCCCATTCCCCAGTTTTGTGTAACCAAAAATTGCTGCTCAATAGCTGTACCTAAAGTAATAACTTTATTTCCCGCGATTAAGCGAGTAATCATGAACAATGATAGGGAAGGGATGAATACAGCTTGAATCCCTGCTTTAACGCCATTAATTGTTAACGGTAGTATAACTTTTGAAAAAGTAGTCCAACTTGATGCTCCTAAATCTCGACTGGCATCTATTAAGGATGGATTTAATTTATCCAGAGAGTTAAAAATAGGTAAAATCATAAATGGAATAAATATATAGACCGCTACAAAGACGAAACTAAAATCTGTGAATAAAATTTGTGTTTCGCCAAATCCAAATACATTTAAAAATGCGTTCACTGGACCATATAAACCAAAAATACCGATAAATGCGTATGTTTTTAATAGTAAATTGATCCAAGAAGGAATAATGATTAACAGTAGCCATAATTGCTTATGTCTCGTTTTTGTGAGCAAATAGGCTGTTGGATAAGCAATAACTAAAGTGAAAAATGTTATTAAGAAAGCATACCAAAACGAACTAAGGGTTAGTTTTAAGTAAACAGATGTAAAAAAGTTTAGGTAATTGTCTAAAGTGAAATTTCCACTTAAATCGAAGAAGGAGTAATAGGCGATTAACGCGATTGGTGCAACAACAAATAATACAATCCATACATAATATGGTATTAAATAAAACGTTTTTGTGGTTTTAGTTTGCATATGCGTCTTCTCCATAAGACTCGAGACGTTTATCAAATTCTTCTTCTGTTTCATTTAAACGCATAACGTGAATAGCCTCCGGATCGAAATCTAAGCCTATAAACTCTCCAACGTCTGCCTTTTTGGTTGAGTGTACAAGCCACTCATTTCCTTCGTCATCGTAAGTAGAAAGTTCATAATGAACTCCTCTGAATAATTGCGTATCTACTTTTACCTTCATTTTCCCTTTTTCAACAGCTGTTATTTCTAAATCCTCTGGACGTATGACGATATCGACTTTTTCATTTGGATTAAGTCCTTGGTCCACACATTCAAACTCTTTCCCACCAATTTTTACGCGGAAATCGGCGACCATTGTACCCGAAACAATATTCGACTCTCCGATAAAGTCAGCCACATAACGATTAATCGGCTCATCGTAAATATCCATTGGCGTACCACTTTGCTCAATTTCACCTTCATTTAAAACGAAGATTTCATCAGACATTGCCAATGCTTCTTCCTGGTCATGTGTTACAAATATAAATGTTTTACCAAGTCTTTGCTGAAGTTCACGAAGTTCATATTGCATTTCTGAGCGTAATTTTAAATCCAATGCAGAAAGAGGCTCATCCAATAGAATAATTTCAGGATCATTTACAATTGCCCTTGCAATTGCCACACGTTGTCTTTGTCCACCTGACATTTCCGCTATTTCTCTTTTTTCGTAACCTACTAAGTTAACGAATTTTAGTGCTTCTATAACTTTTTGTTCAATTTCTTTTTTGCCCAGTTTTTTAATTCGAAGACCGAATGCTACATTTTCAAATACATTTAAATGTGGAAACAAAGCATAGTCTTGGAATACTGTATTTACTTGGCGTTCATTAGCAGGCACGTTATTGATGAGTTTTCCATTAAAGTAAATACTGCCACTCGTCGGCTGCATAAATCCAGCAATTAATCGTAAAATAGTTGTTTTTCCACAACCAGACGGACCAAGCAATGTGTAAAACTTCCCACGCTCTAGTTCTAAGTTGATGTTATTTAATACGGTCGTTTCTGCGTCATATGATTTTGTCACATTCTCAAAACGAATAATAGTATTATCAGACATAATATACCTCCATTGTTATATAAATAAGTTCCTTACAAATAAGAATTAGTTACGACGTAGATTACCTTAGCGATTTCCTCATCTGCATTTTGTAGAAGATGATTGTCAGCTGCTTCAAAATAAAGAGATTCACCAGCAGATGCAATATAGGTTTGCTTACCTAAAGTTAGGGTCACCTTACCTTGTAGAACATAGATGAAAGTCTCGGAAAGTGAAGGCTCAAATTGTTTAAATTGTCCACCAGGATCCAGTGAAATTAACACCGGTTCCATTTCATTTTCATTTGATTCTGAAATCAGCCAGTGGAGCTTGTACTTTTTTTCTTCGTCCAAGTAAACGGTCTGTTCTTCTGTTGGGTATACCACTTTCGTGCGTGATTGCTCGTCATCAAAAAAATCTTTTGGCTTGGAGCCAAGAACATTTAAAATCGAAAATAGTGTTTCTATAGAAGGAGAGTTTATATCTCTTTCTAATTGAGAGATAAATCCCTTGCTTAAGTCTGTTCTTTCGCCTAATTCTTCTTGTGTAAGACCTTTTTTTAAGCGTAACCTTTTTATTTTTTTCCCAATTTGCATATTTTTTAGGCTCCTTCGGAAATAAAATAGCATTATTTTCAAACAAAGTTTATTTTAACACAACTTAAAGTTTACTTTAACAATTTATTTGACGAATTTCAAAGTTTTTTTAAACTAGATAAAGTGAAACTTCTAACAGTGGGGTTTTCTGATGGAAATTAGAACTCAGACAAATAACACCGCATCGTGAGGCGATGCCCGAGTGACACATATCCTGTTGGACTAAGGCACTCGGGATGTGGATCACATAGATGAAGCCACATGACGTAGAGTTTTTCGTCTATGTTTTACGTTGAGCTTAGCAGCTATTCTCGATTTTCTCCCCAAAATTGAGTTAACGGTATTTCAGCTTGTAAATCGGGATAAACGCTATTTTTGGTGTACGCATATAATAAATGAATGCTTAAAGAAAGAAGGGATATTTGCAGTGAAGCTACGTACCAAAATACCATCATTTCCGACTGATTCGAGATGGATAAATGGGCATATAAACAATGAAAAGTTAATAGGGGAAAAGCCTGTTGTCGTTTACTTTTGGTCAGTAAGCTGCTCTTTATGTGGAGGAGCATATAATTACATTAAACAGTGGAAAGGAAAATATGGGGAGACTTTTCAACTTGTAGGTATTCATATGCCAAGATCTAAAGAGGACTTACAGGAGAAGCGTATAAAAGAGGCAATAAAAAAAGGACAGATGGAAGATTACATTTATCTTGACCACGAGCTGATCGTAACTAAACAATTTCAAAATCGAATTGTTCCTTCTTTTTATTTGTTTGATAAAAAGGGATTATTACGTCATATACAATCGGGAGAAACAGGTATGATGATGTTAGAAAAAAGATTACTTATGCTGATGAATGAGAACAAATAATGACTAATAGATTTCGTATCTATAAACTGATTGGATGTGGTAAACTTACTGTATTAGATATGTAGGGGGCATTAAAATGCACAAAGAATTTGTTGTAGTCGGTTTGGGGAGATTCGGCGGTAGTATTGTTAGAGAACTTATTGATCAAGGAGCGGATGTTATGGCAATTGATATAGCATCCGAGCGAGTAGATGAGTATGCGACTATCGCTACGCAAGCAGTAGTAGCTGATACAACAGATGAAGCTGTGCTTAAATCACTTGGAATCCGAAACTTCGAGCATGTTATAGTTGCAATTGGTGATGATATTCAATCGAGTATTCTCACTACCTTAATGCTAAAAGAGATTGGTGTTAAAAAAATCACTGCTAAAGCACAAAATGACTATCATGAAAAAGTGCTACGGAAAATCGGTGCAGACCAAGTAGTACATCCTGAGAGAGATATGGGTATTCGTATTGCTAATAATATCTTGTCCAATAATGTGTTGGATTACTTAGAGCTTTCCGATGAACATTCTATTATGGAAATAATCGTGAATGAGAAAATAGCGAGTAAATCGCTTATTGATTTAGATATCCGAGCAAGATATGGTATTAATATTGTGGCAGTCAAACGTGGGAAAAATATCATTGTTTCTCCACAGGCGGATGAAAAACTAATACTTAATGATATTTTAATCATTATTGGAGCAGATGTAGATATTATTCGTTTTGAAAAAAAAGTATTATCATAAAAAACAGTATTCTTAAGAGGTTGTTTGTGACTATGGTCATGAATAGCCTCTTTTCATTGAACAACCAGTATTGACTCTTCTAACCATTTAAATTCTCTGTAGTTCAGCACTATTTTATGCTGCATGGATGGCTAAGTGGAAAGAAATCTAAACTAATAGTAACCATACTTTTACAGTTATCTGGACACATAATTATAATTCCTCGTGAAAGACTAAGTTTACGAGGAGGTGCAACATGCCCAAAAAACAAGTTAACAATAAAGAAGAGGCCCATCTAACCTGGTGGCAGTTATCTCTTATTGGGGTAGGATGTATAATAGGGACAGGATTTTTCTTAGCATCTAGCATAGCGATTCAAATGACTGGCCCCTCCGTAATATTGGCTTTTATTATGGCCGCCTGTGCTACTTATATAGTGTTCGAAGCACTTGCTAAAATGTCTGCAAATGATCCACAAAAAGGATCATTTAGGACATATGCTAAAAAAGCTTATGGGCGATGGGCGGGCTTTAGTAGTGGGTGGGTTTACTGGTGTTCTGAAATTTTAATCATTGGCAGTCAATTGACAGCAATTTCTCTTTTGACTAAGCTTTGGTTTCCGAAGGTAGCTTTATGGATATTTGCTTTAATTTACGCAATTTGTGGATTACTTGTACTATTTATTGGAGCAAAAGCGTTTGGGAAATTGGAAAGTGTTTTCGCAGTAATGAAAATTGCTGCTATTTTTATGTTTATCGTCATTGCCATTTTGGCATTAACAGGGGTACTAGACGGCAGTCCAAAGGGAGATGTTCCTAGTAATTTAGAGGGTTTTTTCCCGAAAGGATTTTTAGGCTTTTGGAGTGCACTTTTATTTGCTTTTTATGCCCATGGTGGAATTGAAGTAATGGGAGTTATGGCAATTCATTTGAAAAAGAAAGAAGATGCTCCGAAGTCTGGTAAAGTCATGCTAGGCTTACTTGGTATAATATATATTACATCTCTTACTTTGGCATTATTATTAATGCCTTATACAAAGTTTAAGGAAGACAAGAGTCCATTTGTTACAGCTTTATCTGGTTTTAACCTAGACTTTTTCCCTCATGTGTTTACAGCTGCAATTATCATTGCCGGTTTTTCAACTATGTCTGCATCCCTTTTTTCAGTTACGACTATTCTTACAACCTTATCTGAAGAGGGTGATGCACCTGCAATATTTAGCAAGCAAACGAAAAAAAAGTTTAAGATGCCGTTACCAGCAATAGCACTAACTTCAGTAGGTCTTATTCTTTCAATAGTAACTTCTTTATTATTACCAGAAAAAGTCTATCAGTATATAACTACAGCAGCCGCCTTGATGTTGCTTTATAATTGGCTGTTTATCTTATCTATGTACCAAAGGCTAGTTGAAGCAACAAAAGCAGATAAGATAAAAAGAATAATAGGAATTATTCTTGTATCAGCAGCTGTTAGTGGTGCACTCTTCCATACAACTAGTAGACCAGGTTTTTTTATCAGTCTAGGATTTCTATCAGTTATTGCCATCATAGTGTTATTTTTACGCAAGAGATGGAAAGAAGATGAGATTTAAAAAAGTAGCTGGTAAGCTTGGATTCCAAAGTATATCCCAAAACCAAGCATTGAAAGAGATGAGATGATGGAGATTATGATTAAAAACTTATTCGATAGGAATTTACGTGCCCCACTTGATAGGAAGGCCATAAAAGTATCCCATAATATTATTCCTGCAATAATTGCAAAGCTGTATAAAAAAAGTTGACTTTCCGTAAGTTTTTGAGAAGCTTCTGCTAGAACAGAGCCAAATATACCTAACCAAAAAAGGATTGTTAATGGATTTAACAGAGATAGAAGGAATCCAGACGATAATGATTGTCTTAGTCTAATCTTTTTCTCTTTGCGAAAGTTTAACTTTATTTTATGTAGAGAGAATATACTTTCTATTCCAGTATAAGTTAGTACAAAACAGCCAAAAGACCAAAGCAATATTTTGATATATGGAGAATCAATAAATTGACCAACACCGAAATAGACCAATACCATATACAAAATATCTGCTAATAACGCCCCAAATCCAAAAATCCATGCGTGGAAAAAACCGTTTTTAATACCTGTATTTAATTGTGCAGCATTGACTGGTCCTACTGGAGCTGCTAAGGAAACACCTAAAAAAACATAAGCAAAGATAGAATTCATAATTGAGTCCCCCAAAGTAATGATATCTTTGTATGATATTCAGGAAGACGGGATTGTACAACTAAGCAAAGTAAAAGAAATCTCTTTATATTTTGTCATAAGAAAAACAGGGCTAAAGACGCCCGGTCCTCTCTGATCAGAAACCGAGCTATGTCGTTGATTGGGTGAAGAGTGGACACTTTCTGTGGACATGGCTTCGACCTCATGTTTTGCACCAACCAAGAGTTCATGTGACATTTTTATATACTTTTCTATCTTAATTAAAGAGAGTAAGCGCTCATTTTTATATTCTTAATAAAATCCCCTCAGAATCCATGGATTCTGAGGGGATTATTTTACACTTCCATAATGATTGGAAGTATCATTGGACGTCGTTTCGTCTTCTCATATAAATACGGACTTAGTACATCCGTAATTTCATTTTTCAATTCGGACCACTCTGTATCTTTACTTTGAATAGTATATCGTAAATGCTTGTTCAACATTTGTTGAGCCTCATTGATCATTGTTCCTGATTCACGCATATAAACGAATCCACGAGAAATAATATCAGGACCGGATACAATTTTTTTCTTTTCCATATCAGCACTTACGACAACAATAACTAATCCTTCTTCTGACAAGACACGGCGATCACGTAGAACAATATTACCTATATCACCAATACCACTTCCATCAATATATATATCACCAGAAGGGATGCGTCCAGCAACATGTGCTTCATTGGCACTTAAGGCTAGTACTTCGCCGTTTTCCATAATGAATGTATTATCCGGATCTACATCACAGTCTACGGCTAACTCAGTATGAATTTTCAACATACGATATTCTCCGTGGATCGGCATAAAGAACTTTGGCTTCATAAGGCGAAGCATAAGTTTATTCTCTTCTTGCGAACCATGACCGGAAGTATGAATATTGTTTAATGATCCGTGGATTACTTCAGCTCCTGCGCGGAATAGCAAGTTAATCGTACGATTGACACTCGCTCTATTTCCTGGGATTGGAGAAGAAGAAAATACTACTGTATCTCCAGGTTGAATCTGAATTTGTCGGTGTGTACCATTGGCAATACGTGATAATGCAGCCATCGGTTCCCCTTGACTACCTGTACAAAGGATCAATACTTCATTCGCCGGTAATCGATTCAATGCACTCGCATCCACAAAAGTTTCTTTTGGAGCAGTAATATAGCCAAGTTCACGACCGATTGTCATAGCATTATCCATGCTTCGACCAAATACAGCAATTTTACGACCATGAAGAACTGCTGCATCTGTTACTTGTTGAAGTCTATGAATATTAGAAGCAAAAGTAGCGAAGATTATACGACCATCTACTTTTCGGAAGATAGAATCCATGCTTTCTCCAACTTTACGTTCAGACATTGTAAAGTTCGGAATTTCGGCATTTGTACTATCCGATAGTAAGCATAAAACACCATCACGACCAATTTCTGCCATTTTCGTCAAGTTCGCAGGTTCACCTACAGGTGTAAAGTCAAACTTAAAGTCACCAGTATGTACAATATTACCTGGTGGAGTTTTGACAACAATCCCAAAAGCATCAGGAATACTATGTGTTGTACGATAGAAACTTACTGAAGTTTTTCTAAATTTAATAATATCTTCTTCTTGAATAACAATCATTTTTGTTTGACGTAGTAAGCCGTGCTCTTCTAATTTATTTCGTAATAAACCAAGCGCTAGCTTTCCTCCGTAAACTGGTACATTAAGTTGTTTTAAAAGATAAGGAATACCACCAATATGATCTTCATGACCATGTGTAATAAATAAACCTTTAATCTTATCGACATTTTTCACTAAATAAGTGTAATCAGGAATTACATAATCTATGCCTAGTAAGTCATCCTCTGGAAACTTAATACCAGCATCGATTAAAATAATTTCATCTTGAAATTGAACGCCATATGTGTTTTTGCCGATTTCGCCTAGTCCGCCGAGGGCGAAAACCGCAGTTTGGTCATTTTTTACAAATTTCATATATTAAATCTTCTCTACTTTGTAATTCTCGCTTGCTTGTTCGTACTCTAAATGATTACCTTCAAGCAACTGAATTAATTCGATATTGTATTTGCGGTCTATTAAAAGTGCACGAACTTCGCGCTCATTTTCTGCCTCTACATATAAACATTGTGTGTTTTCGCGAACTGGTACTTCTAGTGCATTCTCTTGATAATAAACTTTAAAAATCATTTTATACTCTCCTTTTTCACGTTCAAAATAAATCAATTCTCTTTATATTATCACGACACTTATTTAAAATAAAGAAAAGCCCTCCAATTTAGAGGGCAAAAGTATTTATCCCGCGTTAACGGGCAGTATAACTTCCCCTTTTGCGCTTTGTCCATGGACTGAAGCGTAATTGAGAGATTAACTACCCGTAAACGCCCGAATGATTCAACTAACAATCAGCGGGGATGCCACCCGACAGACTGAAGTTTCATTTTTATGCAATCGTTTTGTTTCTGAGCATTCCACCGAGCCGTCTCAACAATTTCCTTTTCAGGCGTTTCAACATGGCTATTCACTCCTTATAGAGTATTATATACTGTAGGGATAGATGTGTAAAGGATTTAGACGGAAAAGTCAAATAATTTGTATTTGAGAATGGAGAAATTATTATGAAAAACAAAATTTTATTTTTTGATATTGATGGAACTATTTTAGATCACGACAAAAATATTCCAAATGGTGTGGATGAAGCCCTTCAAAAAGCCAGAGATAACGGACATGAAATTGTTATTTCCACTGGACGTTCCCCTTTTACTGCTAAAACTGTATTAGATCGATTAAAAATAGATTCATTTGTTTGCTATAATGGACAAATTGTTCAGTTTAGAGGAAAGGTGCTACATAAAGGAATTCTTGCAGAGGAAGAGCTGACGCGTTTGACGGACTTTGCAAATGCTAGGAATCAACCATTGGTTTATATGGATAGTGATGAGATGGTTTCTAACTTCAAAGACCATCCCGATGTATTTGATAGTATTTTTACATTGAAGGTAGACTTGCCACGTTATGCAGAAGATTTCTTTTTAACCAATGATATTCATCAGGCACTAATCTTTTGCAGTTTTGAAGAGCAAAAAGAATATGAAGAAGCTTTTCCTAATTTGAAATTCGTCCGGTGGCATCGTGTTTCTTGTGATGTTCTTCCTAAGGGTGTTTCAAAAGCAAAAGGGATGGATCTTTTACTAAAGCATATTGGAAGAGGACCGGAAGATGCAGTTGCATTTGGAGACGGCTTAAATGATATTGAAATGCTTCAATTTGCTGGGACAAGTGTCGCTATGGGGAACTGTGTAGAAGAGTTAAAAGAACACGCCACTTTTGTTACGGATCATGTATCAGAGAGCGGACTAACTAATGCAATGAAAAAATTAAGTTTAATCTAAAGGAGTTTGTTTGATGTCCAAGAAGTTTGTCCTCATATTTGGGGATGCATTTGTCGACTATATTGCAGAAGACCAGAGTAATAGTCGATTTTCAAAGTTTTTAGGTGGAGCTACTGTTAATGTTGCTGCAGGTGTTGCTCGTCTCGGAGCAGCTTCCTCGTTTATAACCGTTACTGGGGAAAATGAAACCTCTGAATTTGTAAGAAATGAATTAATGGCTGAAGGTGTAGATTTATCTTTTTCACAAATTGTTCCGGAAAAAGAGGTAAGTGGAGTTTATGTTCACCTGTTGGAAAATAATGAACGTCATTTCGAACGTTATGTAGATGAGACACCTGATATCCAAGTGGACTTTTCCTCTATTAAAAGCGAGGCAATTGATCAGACATCAGTATTTCATTTCTGTTCAGGAACTCTATTTCATCCAACTGCTCTTATGACCACGAGAAAAATTGTTGAGAGTATGAACAAATCGAATGTTCTTATCTCCTTCGATGCTAATATTAGACCGTTACGTTGGAAGAGTGAAGAGATTTGTAAAGAAACTATTTGTTCTTTTTTTGATTTTGTAAATATATTAAAGTTAACCGAGGAAGAACTATTCTTTTTAACTAATACGACAACAATAGAAGATGGAATCGCACAGTTAAAGCCTTATAATATTGACGCAGTATTGATTACGATCGGTGCTGAAGGAACCTATGCAGTGATTAATGGGGAAGTCGAGCATGTTTCAGTAGAAAAAGTAATTCCCATAGATACAACCGGAGCTGGAGATGCTTTTGTCGCAGGTATTCTCTCTAAGATTTATTTGGAAGGGTACCCATCATCAATAGATGACTGGGTCAAGTATGTTTCGTTTGGCAATAAATTAGGTGGGATCTGTGCAACTAAATCTGGTGCATTATCTGCCATGCCGAGACTGATTGATTTGGAAAAATGAGTTTATCAATGGAAATCGCAAGGTCAGAGTGAAGAATCGCAATATAAAAAATATAAACCGCGACTAGAAACTCCAATTCAATACAAAAACGCCAGTTCTACACTTATAGGACTGGCGTTTTATGTATTGGTTTATTTTCGTTCATATGGAACAGAATCCGGAATAGGAGCGTATGGATTCTCTTTATTTATATGATCATAAAACATGATGCCATTTAAATGATCTAGTTCATGCTGAAAAGCTATAGCTGCTAGTCCTTTTAAACGTTTTTTGAAAGGAGTCCCGTCTGGGTAAAATCCTGTTGCAGTAATGCGCGCATATCTTGGGACATATCCTTCAATTACTTCATCAACAGACAAGCAACCCTCTCCAGCAGAAATATACGTTTTTTCAACAGAATGACTAATTATTTTAGGATTTACTGCCACAAAACTAACCTCTTCATTGTTTTCATCTTCTAAATGAAGAGCAAACATTCTTTTGTTAGCATTTACCTGTGGAGCTGCAATACCAATTCCTGGTCGTATTTTATATTTCTCTACCATTTCATCATCTTGACTGTTAATAACATATTCCAATAGCTCATTTGCTAGAGTTAAATCTTCTTCTGATAATGGGAAAGTTATTTCCTCAGTTTTTTTTCGTAAAGATGGATGACCATCTCTGACAATATTATTCATTAAAATCATTTTAATCGTCCTTTCAATGTTCATATATCTATTATAGCGAAATTTGACCATATACTAAACAAAAACAGCCTTTTTGTCAGTTGAAATTAATAGTTATTACAATTATAGTTGAATGGGTATAGGGGGTTCATTGATGAAAATAAGCAAATATATACTCATCTGCAGCATTATATTACTTCTTGCTGGCTGTAATTTTGGTGATTCGACAGAACAAAAGCTATCAACCATCTTATCAGAAATTTATGATCTGGAAGCCGATTATAGAGATGTACAAGAAGAATTAGCGGATACAGAGTCAAAAGAACAAGCAAACTTTCAACAGATGATGGAACTGACAAAAGATCAAAAAGAAGAACTTACGACAATGGTAGAAGATACTGCAACTCTATTAAAAACTAGATTAGCTTTAGTTGAAAAGGAAGCTGCCTCAATAAAATCAACTTCTGAAAGTATCAAACAAATAAGTTCACTTGTTTCTGAAACGAAAGAAGCTTCCGAAAAAGAAAGTCTAAAAGAAATAGAGACTTCTTTGAATGAGCGTATTAAAGCGTATGAAGAAGTTACGACTAACTATAATGAACTGGCTAATATGCAGCAGGAATTATACAAAATGTTAGTTGATGAATCTGCGGATGTAACTACAATACAAGAACAAGTTAAGGAAGTAAATTTGCATAACGAATTAGTTCAACAATCTGTCCAGAAGTTTAATGATGCAACTATCAGGGTAAATGAGGTTAAAGAAGAAGTGTTAACTTCGTTACAGAAAGATGCAAAATAAAAAAGCAGCTCAACGTAGAGCTGCTTTTTTATATAATTATAGTAATCTGATATAGTACAGACATAATTCGAGAGTGATACAGATTGTTAATATTACAATATTCCGACAATTAAATTCGTTTATTTCATATGATTGACCCAAGATTTATTCTTGAGTATACTAATAATGAAATATTGTTGTACTACTATATTTAGATGAAAATTTTAATACAGAAGAAAAGGAGAGATGTAATAATGGCTGCAAACAAACAAGCGCAGTTAGACCCTATGAAAACGCTTCACGAAATTGAAGATAAGTTTGAAATGTTTCAAATTTTAAATGAAGACGGGGAAATTGTGAACGAACAAGCAAATCCTAACTTATCAAATGAGGAATTAGTAGAGTTGATGAGCCGTATGGTTTATACACGTATTTTAGATCAGCGTTCTATTTCTTTAAACAGACAAGGACGTTTAGGCTTTTACGCTCCAACGGCAGGTCAAGAAGCTTCTCAACTAGCATCTCAGTATGCGCTTGAAAAAGAGGATTTTATTCTACCAGGTTACCGTGATGTACCTCAAATTGTTTGGCATGGCTTACCATTATGGCAAGCATTTCTATTCTCGCGTGGGCATTTTATGGGGAACCAAATTCCTGAAGGTGTAAATGTTTTCCCACCTCAAATCATTATTGGTGCACAATTTATCCAAGCAGCAGGTGTAGCGCTTGGTATGCAAAAACGTGGTAAAAAAGCGATTACGATTACTTATACTGGTGATGGTGGATCATCGCAAGGTGATTTCTATGAAGGTATTAACTTTGCTGGAGCTTTCCGAGTACCAGCAGTGTTTATCGTACAGAACAATCAATACGCGATTTCTACACCTCGTGAACTACAAACATCGGCAAAAACAATAGCTCAAAAAGGTATTGCTGCTGGTATTCCTAGTGTACTTGTTGATGGTATGGATCCTTTAGCTGTTTATGCGGTAACAAAAGACGCTAGAGAACGTGCAATTAATGGAGAAGGACCAACACTAATTGAAACTATGTGTTACCGTTACGGTCCTCACACGATGGCAGGAGATGATCCGACTCGTTATCGTACTTCAGAAACTGATTCTGAGTGGGAAAAGAAAGATCCATTAGTTCGTTTCCGTAAATACTTAGAAACAAAAGGTATTTGGAGTGAAGAAAAAGAAGCAGAAGTAATTGAAAAAGCTAAAGAAGAAATTAAAGAAGCAGTTAAAAAAGCAGATGCAGCACCTAAACAAAAGGTAACTGATTTGATTAATATTATGTATGAAGAAAATCCATATAACTTAGATGAGCAATTAGCTTACTACACAGAGAAGGAGTCGAAGTAACCGATGGCACAAATGACGATGATTCAAGCAATTACGGACGCACTCCGTACTGAGCTTAAAAATGATGAAAACGTTTTAGTCTTCGGTGAAGACGTAGGCGTTAACGGTGGAGTTTTCCGTGCAACAGAAGGATTACAAAAAGAATTTGGAGAAGATCGTGTGTTTGATACACCTCTTGCAGAATCAGGTATTGGTGGTCTTGCAGTAGGTCTTTCACTACAAGGGTACCGTTCTGTTCCAGAAATCCAATTTTTTGGCTTTGTTTTTGAGGTCATGGATTCTATAGCTGGTCAGCTAGCTCGCATGCGTTTCCGTACTGGAGGAGCTTTTAATGCACCAGTAACTATCCGTTCTCCATTCGGTGGTGGTGTACATACACCGGAAATGCACGCAGATAGCTTAGAACTTCTTATGACTTCAACACCTGGTGTGAAAGTTGTTATTCCTTCCACTCCATACGATGCAAAAGGATTGCTAATCTCAGCAATTCGCGATAATGATCCAGTAATTTATTTGGAGCATATGAAATTATATCGTTCTTTCCGTGGCGAAGTTCCTGAAGAAGAATATACAATTCCTCTTGGGAAAGCTGATGTAAAACGTGAAGGATCAGATTTAACTATTATTGCATATGGTGCGATGGTACATGAAAGCTTAAAAGCTGCAGAAGAACTTGAAAAAGAAGGACATTCTGTAGAAGTAATCGATTTACGTACTGTGCAGCCATTAGATATTGAAACAATTATTGCTTCTGTAGAAAAAACAAGTCGCGCAATGGTTGTTCAAGAAGCGCAAAAGCAAGCTGGTATTGCAGCTAACGTTGTAGCAGAAATTACAGAACGTGCAATTTTAAGCTTAGAAGCACCTGTATTACGTGTAACTGCTCCTGATACTGTTTTCCCGTTCTCTCAAGCAGAAACGGTTTGGTTACCAAGTTCTAAGGATATAGTAGAAACAGCTAAAAAAGTTTTAACATTCTAATACAAAATCTGTTATAGAAAGGGTGAATACATTGTCATTTGAATTTCGATTACCAGATATAGGTGAAGGTATACATGAAGGTGAAATTGTTAAGTGGTTTGTAAAAGCAGGCGATGAGGTACAAGAAGACGATATTTTATGTGAAGTACAAAATGATAAGGCAGTTGTTGAGATTCCTTCTCCTGTAAAAGGGAAAGTTACGGAAGTTCTGGTAAGTGAAGGGACAGTAGCTATTGTTGGAGATATACTAGTTAAGCTTGATGCACCTGGTTATGAAGACCTTAAATTTAAAGGCGATCATAGTGATGAGGACAAAGCAGAAGAAAAAACTGAAGCACAAGTTCAAGCAACTGCAGAAGATGGTCAAGTAGTAGACAAAGAAAAAGTAGAGACTCCGAACAAAAAAGAAGCTTCTACAGAAAACACTAACACAGCACCTAAGGAGCAACCAAAAGGCGATACACGTGTAATTGCTATGCCTTCTGTTCGCAAGTTTGCGCGTGAAAAAGATGTTAGCATTTCGGAAGTGACTGGTTCAGGTAAAAATGGTCGTGTCTTAAAAGAAGATATTGAAGCCTACTTATCCGGAGATCAGCCTTCAGCAGTGGAAGAAAAAGCTGAGACATCTACGGATGCAGAAGTTAAACAAACAGCTCAAACTTCAGCTCCAGTTTCATTTGAAGGAGAATTCCCTGAAACTAGAGAAAAGCTTTCACCAATGCGTAAAGCAATAGCAAAAGCAATGGTACATTCCAAACATACTGCTCCACATGTTACATTGATGGATGAAGTAGATGTAACTGAACTTGTTGCACACCGTAAAAAGTTCAAAGAAATTGCAGCTGAAAAAAATATCAAGTTAACATATTTACCATATGTAGTGAAAGCACTTGTAAGTACACTAAGAGAATTCCCAGCGTTAAACACATCTTATGATGACGATACAAACGAGGTTATCCAAAAACATTACTTCAATATTGGTATCGCAGCAGATACTGATAAAGGTTTGTTAGTTCCAGTTATCAAAAATGCGGATCGCAAATCTGTTTTTGCAATATCAGATGAAATTAATGCACTTGCTGGAAAAGCACGTGATGGTAAACTTGCTGCAGCTGAAATGAAAGGTGCATCTTGTTCTATTACTAATATTGGATCAGCGGGCGGACAATGGTTCACTCCAGTTATCAATCATCCAGAGGTTGCTATTTTGGGGATTGGTCGAATTTCGGAGAAACCTGTAATAAAAAATAGTGAAATTGTGGCTGCACCTGTGTTAGCATTATCATTGAGCTTTGACCATCGAATGATCGATGGTGCGACTGCACAGCACGCTTTGAATCATATGAAACGTTTGCTTAGCAGTCCAGAACTATTATTAATGGAGGCGTAAAAAATGGTAGTAGGAGATTTCCCAATCGAAACAGATACACTTGTAATAGGTTCAGGCCCTGGAGGATATGTTGCAGCTATTCGCGCAGCACAAACAGGACAAAAAGTTGTAGTTGTGGAAAAAGAACATATCGGAGGAGTTTGCTTAAACGTAGGATGTATTCCTTCTAAAGCGTTAATCTCTGTTGGTCACCGTTTTGAACAAGCAAAACACGCTGATGATATGGGAATTACAGCTACAGATGTAAAAATCGATTTTTCTAAATCACAAGCTTTCAAAGACAGTGTAGTTAAAAAATTAACTAGCGGTGTTTCTGGATTGTTAAAAGGAAACAACGTAGAAGTAGTTATGGGCGAAGCATATTTCGTTGATGCTAACACTGTTCGTGTAATGGATGAAAAATCAGCGCAAACATATACATTTAAAAATGCAATTATCGCAACAGGGTCACGCCCTGTAGAAATTCCAACTTTTAAATACTCTAAACGTGTATTAAACTCTACTAGTGCATTAAGTCTACCTGAGATTCCAGAGAACTTAGTTGTAATTGGTGGTGGATATATCGGTACTGAACTTGGTTCTGCTTTTGCTAACTTAGGTTCAAAAGTTACAATTGTTGAAGGTGGCGATGATATTCTAGCTGGTTTCGAAAAACAAATGACAACAATTGTTAAAAAAGGCTTGAAGAAAAAAGGCGTTGAGATAGCAGTTAAAGCATCTGCTAAAGGTGTAGAAGAGTCGGACAATGGCGTAGTAGTAACTTATGAAGTTGGTGGAGAAGAGAAAAAAGTTGAAGCTGACTATGTTTTAGTTACTGTAGGTCGTCGTCCTAATACGGATGAGATGGGTCTAGAAGAAATTGGTCTTAAATTCGCTGAGCGTGGATTATTAGAAGTAGACAAACAGTGTCGTACAAACATTTCTAATATCTATGCTATTGGTGACATTGTTGCTGGTCCTCAACTTGCTCATAAAGCATCTTACGAAGGGAAAGTAGCTGCAGAAGCAATCGCTGGTCAAACATCTGTTGTGGATTACTTAGCAATTCCTGCTGTTTGCTTTACTGATCCAGAGATGGCTACTGTTGGTCTTAATGAAGCACAAGCAAAAGAGCAAGGGTATGACGTTGCTGCTGGGAAATTCCCATTCGGAGCTAACGGTCGCGCACTAGCATTGAATGCTACTGAAGGTTTCGTTAAACTAGTTTCTCGTAAAGAAGATGGTTTATTACTTGGAGCTCAAATCGTTGGTCAAGGAGCTTCAGATATGATTGCTGAACTTGGTTTAGCTATCGAAGCAGGAATGACTGTAGAAGATATTGCAATGACTATTCATGCTCACCCAACATTAGGTGAAATTGCTATGGAAGCGGCAGAAGTCGTTATGGGTCATCCAATTCATATACTTTCTAAATAATTTACCATTTAGGTTAAAAATAGACTTGTTCGCTTTTGCGACAAGTCTATTTTTTTGGTTCTATAATTTATAACGTTAGTGAAAAAAATCACCTTCTCTAGATTATTGGTGAAGGTGATGGAACTGCACCTAACTATTTTAAATAGAAAACAAGTGAAGCTCCCCGTAGAATTAAAGTCGTCGAAAACCATCATCTTGGAAGGAACCCACTTGTCAAGTACTAATGATATTAGAATGCTAAATCACTTTAAATTCAAGCCAGTTGAATCTGATTTAAGACAACTACACTTAGAAGTAGCCTAGTCTGCCTTTTTAGGTTATAAGTTTTCACCCGATTTAAAGTACAATTTAGGTTTCTTGGAGTAAAAGATGTCGACTCCTGCGGGAACAGCGCGAGCTGAAGACCCCACAGGAGCGCGGTTTTCGCGACGAGGAGGCTGAATCCGTGCCCGCGGAAAGCGCCATCTGGAACGGAAAGAAACAGGGTATTCGATTCACTATAAAAAAAGACTGATTAGAAAGCCAGTTTCCCTGACATTCTAATCAGCCTTAATATAATTCAATGTTCACCAGCGTTATTTGACAAAGAACCTTTTTTATAAGCGTTTAGCGGGGAGAGAAATGAGTGTAAATTTATTGCAATTAATTGAAACTTACTAAATAGATTTACGTACAAATACTATTAACTAGAGTTAAAGGATGAGTGTAAGTGGATGTTTTCATAGAATTAAAGAATGTAACCAAGAAATTCAAAAACATTTCAGTACTGGAGGGGGTGTCCCTTTCTATTCCTTCCAGGGAGATTACGGCTATTGTTGGAAAAAACGGGTCAGGAAAGAGTACGTTATTGAAAATGATTGGAGGGTTAACGAAGCCAGATAGTGGCCAAATCATTTTTCAAAATGGAGAGCCGGTCCGCATTGGTTACGTACCAGAGGTGACTCCTGTGGTTATTCCATTTACTCCGAGAGAGTATCTGACATACATGGGGAAAATTAGAGGTCTGCCGATAGAGTGGCTGCAAAAGCGGATTAACAGCTTGTTGGAAATATTTCATATGGAAGAAAACCAAAACACCCGAATAGAGCATTTTTCTAAGGGGATGAAACAAAAGGTAATTATTATGCAGGCAATGCTCGAAGAAACTGATCTGCTAATTATGGATGAGCCGCTTTCTGGTCTCGATTTAAAGGCACAAACAGAATTCGAGAGACTGTTAATCTCATTAAAGGAAAGGGATATTAGTGTTATTTTAACCTGTCATGAGACAAGGTTGCTTGAAAAGGTAGTAGACCGCATCCTAGTCATCCACCAATGCCAAATCACCTATACTAGAAATCAACATATACAAGATGAGCCCATGAACAGGATAGTCTTTGAACTGTCAAACACCGTATCACTCAATCTGTTAAGAGAGAAAGTAACCATCGAGAAAGAGAAAGAAACCAGCTCAGGACATAGGTTGATAGAACTGAGTGTAAGTAAAGAACAAACGAATAAAATTGTAAGAGAATTTCTGGATCGAGGGGCCACAATCCAGCTTTTAGCGCCTTTAGAAGGGGAAAATGATTTTTATGACAGTTTTAAAAAAGGGGTCGAAATACAATAATGAAGGGCTTGTTACACTACCAATTTGCTAATTATATACGAACACACAAATACGTTCCCCCAGTATCAGTTTTTATCATGATTCTCATCATCAATTATACTTTCATACCTAATCCTATATTAGATAGCTATTCATTTACGTCATTAGTGTTGTTTTTTATTATGGGTTGGGTCACAATCACGATTTTGCATGCAGAGGATCAAGGTCTACAACAACTTACTATCTTACATGCAAAAAATAAAAGTGGATATTATCTAGCTCTCGTGATTAATTGTGCATTTGTCGGTCTGATACTAAGTATTGTAGCAGTGGTGTATCCTATCGTTTTTCATGTCTTTAAGCCTGGGCTTCTTACGATCCATATTGTCATCGGGTTTTTGGCGCATTTTAGTTTAGTTATTCTTTCGATTGCACTGTCCTTATTTTTCACGAGGGAACTTGTTAAAAGTAATGTAAATTCTTGGTGGGGTGTTATTAGTATATTGGTTGTTTCCTTGGCTCTTGCAGTGGCGAAAGCAGATATTCTAAAAGTAAAAATACTAACCTGGATTCTACCACCTCTACGTTACTCCCTGGAAATCATGAGTGTTGGAGATAAGATTACCTCTGTCCCTGTACTGGTTTACGCTCAGTTTGCCTGGATCTTTATTTACAGCCTAATTTTGATTACGATTTTTATAGTTGTGGTCTCAAAAAGTAGAAAACTCTAAATGAAAACTATCATTAGAAAAGAATGTAGTTATTTAACCAAGGACAACCTACTTTGGTGTCATTCCTAGCTTCAGAGGTAATAGAAATTTTATGACAATTCTATATAGATTGGTTTTACAATACATGAGATAGTCAGATCTTTTCTTATTGAATTCAAATGAAAATATAAAACGCTCAAAATTTTTACAATTTACATAACAAAACAGAATTGGAAGAAGTATTTTCTTAAATGTATCTTCAAATATTTTTGTAATCAATTTTCCTTTATCATATGATTTAGTTAAGTAAACTAAAGAACTAGGGGATTTATAAGTGGAAAAAGAAAAAGTTTCTACAGAAATGAAAAAAGAAAAATCAAGTTTGTATAAACTTGGAATAGGACTTTTGATCCTCTCACTTTCAATGTGGCTAATTCCGATTATCACGCCATTTACTTCACTTCCAACTAAAGTAAAAGCTGTTACCATAACAATTAGCATAATAATAGCTGAAGTTATGTTTTGGATAGGTGCTTTACTTGTTGGAAAAGAAGTAGCTGCAAAATTTAAAAGCTACTTAAATCCAAAAAAATGGCGGAAAAAAAGTGAGTTACAAAGATGTGAAAAATATAGCAAATTAGATCAATCAAACGATTGAAGACTTATGGATTATACTCGAGAAAAGAGAAAAAGATTATTTTATTTTAAAAATAAATGACCAACAATATGTATTGTTAAATTTAATTATTAGACGGCCATTTACTTCACCTACAGAACTGGCTGAAAAAATGGGCGTTACGAAAAGTGCGGTCAGTCAACAGTTAGCAAAACTTGAAAAGGAAGACTATATAACTAGAAAACAACATGTAGAGGACAAGCGTACATTTTCAATTGAATTGGGCAAAAGGGTTGCTTTATAAAAAAGAAATGGAAGCATTTCATTAATAAGTTTCTGATAAATATCATGAGAGTTTGTCATCTGTAGAATTGACAAATAAGTTATTAATGCTTCAAAAGCTACGAGAAATATTTGAGTATCTGTGATGATTATTAAGAATTTGTTATTGTTTTTTTTACATTTCGTCAAGAGTTTTTAGAAAGTCGGAGTTAGTACTAATATTTCAGTAGTTTATAAGAAAGTGAAGATTGTGAAGTGATGTACTTAAATTTACTTGTGCTTATGGGCGATCTTAGTTCTGGTCGAATAAGGATTAACTATTCTCTCGTTGCGATTTTTGAAGAACTAATTGCAAGATTAGCCTTTAGGCATAGAAATATACCCTACTAACTATCTCTTCTGCCTGTTAAAATAAAGAGGAAGGGACAGGGTGATTATATTGAAACTTACAACTTGGATAATACCAGCAATTATGTTACTTGGACTTTCTGCTTGTGGTATTGCAGATGAAAAGCCTGAAGTAGGAAAAGAAACGGAAGAGACAACCCCAGTATCTCAAGAGCCTGTTGTAGAAGAAATGAATGAGGATGAGGTAGTAGAGGAGGAAGTTACTATTAAGGAACCCGAATCACTATACGAATTAAACGAGGCAAACTGGACATTACAGCCAATTGGAGCTGCTAATCCAAAAGCGGTTTTGCTTACAATTGATGATGCTCCTGAAAAATATGCAGTAGAAATGGCAAAAACTTTGAAAGAGTTAAATGCACCTGCTATCTTTTTCGTAAATGGACATTTTATAGATACAGATGAAGAAAAAGTCAATTTAAAAGCCATTTATGATATGGGTTTTTCAATCGGAAATCACACACAAACCCATGCTAATTTAAAAGAGAGTTCTGAGGAACAACAAAAGGAAGAAATTATAAAAGTAAATGAAACCGTAGAAGCAGTAATTGGTGAAAAGCCTAAGTTCTTCCGTGCGCCTTTTGGAGTTAATACAGACTTTAGTAGATCTCTTGTCCTACAAGAAGGTATGCTTTTAATGAATTGGACATATGGATATGATTGGGAAAAACAATATCGTACTGCTGAAAGTTTGACTGATATTATGGTGAACACTGAATATTTAACAAATGGGGCAAATTTATTAATGCATGATCGTGAATGGACTGCAGAGGCTTTGCGGGGTATTGTGGAGGGGCTGCGTGCAAAAGGTTATGATTTGATTGATCCAAAAACAATTAAAGGAATACAATAATTTAAACACCTTTGGATATTCCAAAGGTGTTTTTAAAGAGAGTGTACAATTTTGTATCTTGAATTCTGTTTAACGAAAATCATTAAAGCGATAGTCTTCAATAGTACTACAATTAGTTGGACTTACTGTAATAAAAAACATCCTATTATCAACTTAGTATTTCTACAGGACATGGTATAAAGAATAAATTTTTCTAACATACCATTTTTCCGGAGGTGATAGCTTTATGGTAGATTCTTTAAAGTGCATATATGGTTAAAATTATTCGGATTGTGCTTCAAGTAATTATTTTGTATCTTTTTTCGCTTATCGGATCTTGGATTGTACAAAGTCTCTCCCTTCAATTTCCTGGAAGTATTATTGGCCTGTTCTTACTTTTTAGTTGTTTATATTTTAAAATAATACCGGTTGATCTTATAAAGGATGGAGCAGGTTTTTTATTGAGCTTTTTGGCGCTATTTTTTATACCAGCTACTATTGGAATTATGGATTATCCAGAGTTCTTATCTTGGGCGGGTTTAGGAATGGTTGTATCAATTGTCATTAGTACAATAATAACTATCATAATAACTGGAATTTTTTGTAAGTATGTTGAAGGGAAGTCAATAAAAAAGGAGCAGATTGAATGATTACAATTATGATGGTAATTGGAACAATTGTGCTTTTTTATGTAATGTCTATCGTTTATAAGAGATTTACATACCCGCTATTGATCCCTATTTTTTCTACAACAGTTCTGATTGTGATAATTTTATTAATAAGTAAAATACCCTATGATACATATATGTCGGGGGGAAAGTGGATAAATGAATTATTAGGACCAGCTGTTGTCAGTATGGCCTATCCCCTATATATTCACCGAGAGAAAATTTACAACTATAAAGTTCCAATACTCCTGAGTGTATTGATTGCTTTATTTTCAGGTTTAATCAGTATTACTATTTTATCTAAGCTATTGTCATTTGATGAACATGTTCTATTGTCATTATTACCGAAATCGATTACCTCTCCGGTTGCTATTCCAATTAGTGAGGCAATAGGAGGTATCCCAACATTAACAGCTGTTTTCGTTATTTTTGCAGGCTTAGTTGGAGCTATACTTGGCCCCACTATCTTTAGGGTTTTTCGCATCGATAATGCGATAAATAGAGGGATATCAATGGGAAGTGCCTCTCACGGTATTGGTGTTTCAAAACTAGGGGAGTATGGGGAGGAAACATTAACAATGGGCTCTGTTTCTATGACTTTAAGTGCAATATTAGGGTCATTTGTTTGCCCGTTATTTACTCTATTAATCTAATTTAAAAACATCATCCCAAATAGCTTAATAATTTTGTGCAATATAAAAAAGGAACTCATCAAAATGAGTTCCTCAGATTGTAGACAAAAGGCATTCAGAATGGCCACATTCTGAATGCCTTTTTCAAATTTTATTGATTTTTGGTTATTTAAAGCCTTATTTGATAGGCAAAATACTATCCGAGCATCTTCTTTTATGCCATTTGTGGACTTTGCCAAGTCCAATTGGCAAGTTTCTTTAAATTCATGGCAGTAAAAGTTAGCATCGCCTGCATGGACAATTTTTTAATCCCACGTAGGGTTGTCCATCGCATACCATGCTTTTCTTTCGCATCGGCAAAGACACGTTCAATCGTTTCTTTACGTCTCGCATATATTTGTTTGATTTCGTTCTGATGACGAAGGTGGTCCGCTTCCTCAACATACTCTGCCCAAATATGACGTTCTATTATCTTTCGGTGGTCTTTACTACTCGTACATTGTGCTAATAAAAGACACTTTGCACACTGAGTTGGATCAGACTTATATTGACGTTTCCCTTCCTTAGTAGTTGTTGCATAAGATAGAGTTTGCCCTAGCGGACAAAGATAGCAATCGTAGTACTCATCATACACGTATTCATTTTTACGCATTAATCCTTCTTTTGTTTTCGGACGTGTATATGGAAGTGCCGATTTAATATCATTTTCAAACAAGAATTTCGTAATCGCAGGTGTTTTATACGCAGCATTCGCAGCAACAGCAAGAGGCTTTTTCACTTTTTTCATTACCTTTTCGACGAGCGGTTGAAGCATATGACTATCATGAACATTACCAGGTGTTACAATCGTTCCGAGAATAAAACCATAGCGATCAGCTGCAGCATGAAATGAGTAAGCAAACTGCTTTGTTCGTTCATCTTTTACGTAGTAACCACTCTCTGAATCTGTTGTACTTTCTTTGATTTCCTTCGTTTCCTCTTTCTCAAATTTCTCTGGAGGAAAAGGTTTTTTTCCGTGGTCGATACGATCTAAATTTAATTCTTCTTGTAACTTTGCCTCATATGCACGAGTCTCTTTATGGACGATTTTCTTTTCGAATTTGCGTTTATTCGCACACGCTTAGACGTGAGTAGAATCAATGAAAACATGATCAGCACTCAACAATCCCTTATCAGCAATTTCCTTGAGAATTTGATAGAAAATCAGTTCAAAGATATCTGAGTCTTGGAAACGGCGAACATAGTTTTTACCGAAAGTTGAAAAGTGTGATACTTCTGTATGGAAACCAAACCCTAAAAACCAACGATATGCCACATTCGTCTCAATTTCCTTTATGGTTTGACGCATTGAACGAATTCCAAATAAGTACTGAACAAAAGTCATTTTAAATAGAACAACCGGGTCAATACTTGGTCTACCGAAGGTAGAACACAGAGGTTCAACTAATGGATATATGAATGAAAAATCTATGGTAGCTTCAAGCTTTCGTACAAGATGATTCTTGTGGTATAAGTTCATCAATAGTAATCATCTCTATTTGATCGCGTTCAACGTTTTGATTTTTAGTCATCATATCCATTCACCTCAATGTTTATTTAGTAAGTAGTTGATTGTAGTGTAGGCGGCGACTCCTGCGGGAACAGCCCGAGTCTCGAGACCCCGCAGGAGCTTGCGACGAGGAGACTTGAGCCGGGCCCGCGGAAAGCGTCCGCCGAAACGAAAATCAACTAACCCTAATTCGAAAAATACTAATTCTATTTTAAAAGAAAAAAGACTGTAGATAAACTCTAAATTTCTCGAGTTTGTCTACAGTCTGAGGAACTCATCAAAATGAGTTCCTATTAAATTTTTAAAATATTGCTTGATGTTCTTTAATGACTTGAATCATCTCAAGTGTGTCGTCTTCAGGACCTTGGACAGGTAGCCCTGCTTCAATGTTCATCGTTATATAATCTATATTACCTTGGGTAATTATTTCCCCGGGAATAAAAATTGGAATACCTGGTGGATAAACCATTACGAACTCTGCAGAGATACGACCACTTGCGTGTTTTAGAGGAATAGATTCTGTAGCTGCGTAAAAAGCATCTCTAGGTGACATAGCCAGTCCTGGTATATCTGGCAGAGTAACAGATGGTTCTACGACGACTGCATCAGATTCGTGGGCAGCCACCATTCTTGAAAGAGCGTTAACAAGTAAATTAACTTCTTTTTTTGTATCTCCAAGAGTGATTAAACATAGAATATTATACAAGTCTGAAAGCTCTACTTCTATATTTGCTTTTTCTCTTAACCAGATTTCCGCATCATACCCTGTCATACCTAAGTCTTTAACACTTATTAATAGTTTTGTTGGGTCCATATCATACGTAGCAGATGTTTGTAATATTTCTTCCCCCACACAACGAATATGGGGAATTGCATTAATTCGTTTACGTGTATCTTTTGCAAGTCGGATAGCATCCCCTATTAAATCCTCGCCATGAATAGCTAGTTGTCGCCTTGCAGTATCTAATGATGCAAGTAATGGATAGGACGTAGAAGTTGTTGTTAACATAGACAAAATAGACTGCACACGTTTAGTAGATACTAAGCCCTCTTTTACATTGAGAATGGAACTTTGAGTCATGGATCCACCTAATTTATGAACAGATGTTGCAGCCATATCAGCTCCAGCTTGCATTGCAGAAACGGGAAGTGAATCGTGAAAATGAATATGAACTCCATGTGCCTCGTCTACTACAACAGGAATCCCTTTCTTATGCGAAAGCTCTACGATTCTTTTAAGATCCGCAGCTAAACCAAAATAGGTAGGATTAATAACTAGTAATCCTTTTGCATCTGGATGTGCATCTAATGCTTTTTCTACCGATTCTACTGATATACCATGAGAGATTCCTAATTCTTTATCTACTTCTGGATGGATAAAAACTGGAATCGCACCAGCAAATACAATTGCCGACATTATCGATTTATGAACATTTCGTGGAACAAGAATCTTATCTCCAGGTCCACAAATAGTAAGTATCATAGTCATTATTGCACCACTTGTCCCTTGTACAGAGAAAAATGTTTCATCAGCACCAAATGCTTCTGCTGCCAAATGTTGTGCTTTTTTTATTACACCTTTAGGTGAGTGTAAATCATCCAAAGGAGCAATATTGATCAAATCTATAGAAAGTACATTATCTCCAACGAACTCTCGAAATGCAGGGTCCATCCCTTTCCCTTTTTTATGCCCAGGAATGTGAAACTGGATTGGATGACGATTTCGATGCTTTAGTAATGCATCGAATAATGGAGTTTCTAATTGTGACAACGTTCATACCACCTCTAGTTAGAATTTATAAAACAAAAGAAATTATAGCACTTCAATAGCTGTAATACTATCAAAATCATTGTAATTTGTATCAATAGAGTAATTTCATTAGACTGTTAATATAAGGAGGGGGAAGAATGGCTTTTCAAACAAGGGTTACAGAATTATTAAGTACAAAGCTTCCAATCGTTCAAGGAGGACTTGCTTATCTAGCGTATTCTGATTTGTGTGCAGCTGTTTCAAACGCTGGAGGATTAGGACAAGTAACTGCCATGAGTTTAAAAACGCCACAAGAGTTGCGAGAAGAAATACTAAAAGTACGAAAGCTGACTGAAAAACCATTTGGTGTGAATTTTGCAATTGGCCAAACTGGGAGACCTTATGAGCATATGTTGCAAGTAGCTATTGAGGAAGAGGTTCCAGTAATATCGATGACAGGGGGAAATCCAGCTCCTATTTTAGAAAAACTCGCTAATACTTCGATTAAAAAACTAGTCTTAGTTGCTGCTAAACGACAAGCTCAAAAAGCCGAGCAACTTGGTGCGGATGCAGTTATGGTAGTAGGGCATGAAGGTGGAGGGCATCTTGGAAGAGATGATATCGGATCTATCGTATTAATCCCTCAAGTGGTGGATGCTGTGTCGATACCCGTCATCGCTTCTGGTGGTATCGCAGATGGCAGAGGATGGATGGCTGCTCATGCACTTGGAGCCGAAGGTATTGAAATGGGTACTAGATTCATCGCCACAAAAGAATGTGTGCATGCTTCATCTGCTTATAAAAATTCATTAATAAAGAGCGAAGAAATGGACACTGTAATTATTAAAAAATCGCTTGGTGCACCTGCAAGGGCCATAAAAAGTAGTTGGACAGATTCTATTTTAAGTATTGAAAGTGAAAATGTAACATATGATGCTCTTAAGGATTACATTAGTGGAGAAGCGAATAAGCGATTCATTTACGAAGGTGATGAAGAGAAGGGATTCGGTTGGGCTGGCCAGTCGGTAGGGTTCATCAAAGATATACCTTCCGTACAAGAATTATTCGATCGTATGGAAATGCAAGCAATGGACATTCGAAATAAGTGGAAATAGAAGGAGGTAGTAATACATGGAATACACATACCCTTTTTCATTGGATTGGTCGACAGAAGAAATCGTGGATGTAGTACAATTTTTTGAATCAATAGAAAAAGCATATGAAAATGGAATCAAACGCGAAGAACTAATGAAAAGATACCGAAGATTTAAAGAAATAGTACCTTCTATTGCGGAAGAAAAAACGTATTTTCGTGAATTTGAAAAAGAAAGTGGTTATGTAAGCTTTCCTATTATTAAAAAGATGAAGGAGCAATCAGACGGCACCATCATCAAGGGTTAAAAAATACCTCCTATACTGAAAAGTATAGGAGGTGCATATTATTTCATGTGGACCATCGTTTTATATATTGGCAATAAATGATCAAATGTTTCTTCTGCAAGTTCCAAGAACTCTTCTTCAGTAAGTTTTACAGCTTCTTCTCTACTAATATGACGGCCAACTAAAAATTCTGCCTTTTTTACATCTTTTAAACGAACCAGTAGTTGTTCAAGGCCATCTTTCTTTTCTTTTTTTAGCAAAGAGGCTTCAGGCTTCATATGATCTCCAGAAACAATAAAATCTGCGGGCAATTTGTTAAATAATCCTTTTTTCTTTAATAACCGTTCAGCAATAGCTACTTTATCGGGTGCCTCATAAATAACAGCTAATATGATGAAAGCGTGGCTACCCCACAGTCCTATTTGGAAGTGTGGTAGAGCTTTATATCCTCTCTTATAAGGTGCAAATGCGACCCAACTATCTTTTGGAGGATTAACCGAACGTCTTGCATGCTTAGCTACATGGGGATAATATTCTTGTCCAAGTATTGTAGAAAAATAATGACTATAATGACCGCCTAACTCCTCGAATTTCGGTCTAATTTTTTCGATTAATCCAGCCATTCTGTTTTCAAGTCCATCTATTTGAAAGACATCAAAATCTTCAACTGTCCAAAATGTTTTGCTCATATGTAAACTCCTTTCAACTTCTATGTTTATTTTATAGGAAATTTGGGTAAAAATCTTGTAAGTAGTATTTTTCAGTAGACATTATTTATATGGTAGCATATTTTATTATAAAGAATCTTCTGAATATTACGATATAAAATAAGAAGGGGTGGTTGTGATGAGACAGGTAGTGCATATTATTCGTAAGGAAGACATGGAAAAAGAGAAAATTCAAACACTAAAAATGGAGTTAGATTATGAGTTAGCGACCTTATTTGACGCAATGACAAATAAAAATGAAAAAGAGATAAGTGCTTCTAAAAATCGATTAGCTGAAATTCACCAGCTTTTGGAGGAACTAAATGCTCTCGATTAATGTTTCCATCATAGGAGTACCTTAAAAAACACCTGCTAATGAAAAGACAGCCGGTGTTTTTTTCTTTATACTAAAAGTATAGGTGTTAAGAAGGGGTGGAACGATTGGATATACACAAGCTTGATACATATGCAAAGTCGTTAATAAAGGAAGCGGCATATAACATTAAAACTTCTCTGACTTCCGAACTCATCATTGAATCGAAGTCAGAGGCAAATGATCTAGTCACTAATATAGATAAAGAGACAGAAAAATTTTTTATAAAGCATATTAAAGCAGATTATGCAGAGCACCGAATATTTGGAGAAGAAGGATTTGGAGATGACATAAAGGATTTAAGTGGTTTTGTATGGTTACTTGATCCAATAGATGGAACAACAAATTTCATTCATCAAAAACAAAATTTTGCTATATCATTGGGAATATATAAGGATGGAGTAGGAATCCTAGGATATATATATAATGTTATGGAAGATACATTACTTAGTGGGTCCTTAAACGGTGGCGCATATCTGGATGATTTACGTTTGCCAAGGTTAGGTGCTTCTTCGGTTGAGGAGGCAGTTGTTGGTATAAATGCAAGATGGGTAGTGCCAAATAGATATGTACATCATGAAGGGATGGTGAGCTTGCTTAAAACCGTCAGAGGTACTAGGTCACTTGGATCAGCAGCAATCGAAATAGCTTATGTAGTGACTGGAAAGTTAGATGCTTATATATCTATGCGATTATCACCTTGGGATATAGCCGGAGGAATGGTCATAGCAAAAGAAGTAGGGGCAATTGCTACTAATTTAGCATTTGAGCATCTAGATTTACTAGATGCTGATAGCTTTATCGTATCCAAACCAGGATTACATGAACAATTATTGACAGATTATATTCAAATAAAACAAAATCCAGCAGATTAAATCCTGCTGGAAAGGAATAGGCATTTAAAGTAAGCCTGCGTCGCGCATTTTTTTCTTTGTTTTGAAACCAAATCCCATAATGACGAACAATAAAATAAGGAATACAAAAATAAGTGGAATATTCCGCAGTGCAATAGCAATTCCGACAAGTGCCATTGATAAAATTGCACCTAAAGAATATAGTACGAAAATCCATTTAATATGACCCAAAATAATTACCTCCAAAATAAATGATAAAAAATAATATTACTTTAGTTTCACTTGTGATATAATAACACAGTTATGGACTCGAAAAAAGAATATGGAGTGGAAATATGACAAATATACGTCAAGATTTAAGAAACATTGCAATTATAGCACACGTTGACCATGGGAAAACGACATTAGTCGACCAATTATTAAAACAGTCAGGTACTTTTCGTACAAATGAACATGTTGATGAAAGAGCCATGGACTCGAATGATATAGAGCGTGAACGCGGTATTACAATTTTAGCAAAAAACACTGCGGTCAATTATAATGGAACGCGTATTAACATCCTTGATACACCTGGACATGCTGACTTCGGTGGAGAAGTAGAACGTATTTTAAAAATGGTAGATGGCGTTTTACTTGTTGTCGATGCATATGAAGGGTGTATGCCTCAAACACGTTTTGTATTGAAAAAAGCGTTAGAACAAAAATTAACACCAATCGTAGTAGTAAACAAAGTAGATAAAGATTCAGCTCGTCCACTAGAGGTAGTAGATGAAGTTCTAGAATTGTTTATTGAATTAGGTGCAGATGAAGATCAACTAGAATTCCCAGTTGTTTATGCTTCAGGTGTAAACGGGACTGCTTCTTTAAATGATGATCCTTCTAAACAAGAAGAAGATATGAAATGTCTATTCGAAATGATTATCTCAGCGATTCCAGCACCAATTGATAACTCTGATGAGCCATTACAATTCCAAGTAGCACTATTGGACTACAATGACTATGTTGGACGTATTGGTATTGGTCGTGTATTCCGTGGGACAATCGAGGTTGGGCAACAAATTTCATTAATGAAATTAGACGGTTCCGTTAAGAACTATCGTGTTACAAAATTATTCGGTTTCTTCGGTTTAAAACGTGAAGAAATTCAGTCAGCTAAAGCAGGAGATTTGATCGCGGTGTCAGGTATGGAACAAATCAATGTTGGTGAAACAGTATGCCCTACAGATCACCCTGATGCGTTAACTCCGTTACGTATTGATGAGCCAACTTTACAAATGACATTCTTAGTAAATAACTCACCTTTTGCTGGTCGCGAAGGTAAATGGGTTACTTCACGTAAAATTGAAGAGCGCCTACGTTCTCAACTAGAAACAGACGTTTCTCTACGTGTTGAAGATACAGAATCTCCAGATGCATGGACTGTTTCTGGTCGTGGAGAGCTTCATTTGTCGATTTTAATCGAAAACATGCGTCGTGAAGGTTACGAGCTACAGGTTTCTAAACCAAAAGTTATTATACGTGAAATTGACGGTAAAAAATGTGAGCCAATCGAAAGAGTACAAATTGATGTGCCAGAAGACGCTGTAGGCTCTATTATTGAATCGATGGGTACACGTAAAGGTGAAATGATTGACATGGTCAACAATGGTAATGGCCAAGTTCGTCTAATTTTTATGGTGCCAGCTCGTGGATTAATTGGATATACAACAGAATTCATGTCCTTAACTAAAGGTTTCGGTATCATTAACCATACGTTTGATAGCTATCAACCAGTAGTTTCCGGTCGTGTTGGAGGACGTCACCAAGGTGTTCTTGTATCAATGGAAACTGGTAAAGCAACAACTTATGGTATGATGCAAGTGGAAGATCGCGGGACATTATTCCTTGAACCAGGTACTGAGATTTATGAAGGTATGATCGTTGGGGAAAATACTCGTGATGCTGATATCACTGTAAATATAACGAAAATGAAACAAAAAACTAACATTCGTTCAGCTAATAAAGACCAAACTAATGTTATTAAAAGACCTCGTATTTTGACACTTGAGGAAGCTATTGAGTATTTAGGTGATGATGAGTATCTAGAAATTACACCTGAGTCTATTCGTCTACGTAAACAAATTCTAGAGAAGAATGAACGTGAACGTGTTACGAAGAAAAAGAAAAATGCAGAACTTGAATAGAAACTGAAAGGGTGAATAACCTTGGAGGAAAAGCAATTCGTATTTGGTAGAATGTCTAGTATAGCGAGATATATTTATGAGGTTATGCCAAATTTCGATATAGCTGGTTATGTGCTATTTGTTTTAATTTTCTTGCTTTCTGTGCTTGTGTACAAGCTTGGATTTGCAAAGAAATTGCGTTTTAGTCAAAATGTTGTAATTTACGTATTCTTGTTATTAGGATGCTTAATGTTGACGTTCCTCGCGTTTTTCCTTCCTGTTGTGGAAGGGTTAATCGTGGCAGCATTGATTTTAATTATTTACAAAATACGCTTACGACTTGAGAAAAAACAAAGCTCGACTACTTAAATGTAGTTGAGCTTTTTCTTTTTTTTAAAAATGAGCAAAATATGTGAAAGCACTGATTAAGGGGAAATACTTAACAAAAATTCAGTCATATACCGCTGATTTTCGTTTCAGGCGGACGTTTTCTGCAGGCGAGGCCAAGCTCCCTCGGTACAGAAGGACACTATAATCGAATTTTCGACACAAAAATTTGAGTTACTTGCCTTTGTTCAAATAAAAGCTTCCGCTGGGTCTCGACTTTTTCGCTAATCCCTCTGGAGTTCCTGGCTTACACTACAATCAATTAAGTAATTAGCTATTATTTATGGGATGAAGGATAATCTAAAGGAACTATCCATTGCAGTCGACCCCGGAGTAGAAAACAACTAAGTATTTCAATTCTACACATTAAGGTTTTGAAGGGAAAAAATTGGATATATTATCCACTTCGCAAGTAAAAGGTATTAGATGGCAAGTAAACATAGACTAAGAGCAAGTAAATAATATATGGCCGCAAGTAAGCCAGTGATTGAAGCAAGCAAACAATCGATGAGAGAAAGTAAAGATAAAATAGGCTCAAATCATTCGTAAATGATAAGAAAATAGTTGGTATCTATTGTATAGAGTTTGTGATAGTGCTCCCGAAATTGTATCTTCGAGAGCTTCATCTATGAATAAGAAAGCATCTTTTCTCTAGTTGTCAAATAAGATTACCGAAAAAAGGATGCTGGTTGATTGTGACTGACATCACAACCAACCAGCATCCCTAAAAATTAATTCGGTAATAATATAACAAAACAGCTACCTAAAGCACTTCCGAAATAATAAAAACAGGTTTTGGCCTGAAAAGACTGAGTGTTTAAAGCCAGCTTTTCGTATAATTAATATTAAAACTCGTTTTCAATTAGTCGTGAACTCTTGTAAAAAATGAACTTTCCGGTTGCAAGACGACGGTTAGTTCTTTCTTCAATACGGTCATGACAATCTGGACACATATACGTGTGAATTGGGCGATTTCTCAGCTTCTTAGCCAGTGGTAAATCATTTGGAAGTTCATCAATTCGATCGCAAATGGCACATTGTACTTTCATCTATACATCTCCTATTCTACACGAAACGCTGTGACAGATTTTATCGGAGTATTAATATTTGATCCATCTTTTTTTAATATATGGACAGGGCCGTCCTCACGAAGTGGTTTCCCCTTATGGCTAAATTTTAATAATAACGTATCTAAATCTTCAAAAGAAAATATATGTTCATCCTCTGTCGTTTCGACCACAACTTTTGTTGCATTTGGCAATGGCTCAGAATTTAGGATAAATGGTTTCATATCAATTCCGAAAGTACTTGTTAGTGCTTTCGTACGGTCAAATTTTTTCTCAGTTTGTAAAGTTGGTGGATTTGTAGATCCTTCAATGATTTCACGGGACCAATGAGCTGATGTGACCTTAGTATACTCTTCTAGTTCATCTTTGTACTCATACTCACCAGAAAAAAACTCATCCAAATCGATTTTACGATCATCGAAAATCCAAACGGTAGGGTCTAACGTAATATTAAATTTAACTGCACCTTTAACTGGTATGATAAGTTCCAACAAAATTGCCTCCTCTAAACTATCTAATCATAATTAGTATACCTTTAAATTGAAAAGTTCTAAAGAATATTTAACTATTTCTATAAGTTAAATGAGAGAACACTTGCAATTTTTCTGTTCAAAAGATACACTTTAGGAGATAAATAATTAGAAATTATAAAAATGGGGGCGTCCTCATGGATACTAATATACAAATTTCGTATCAAGATAAGGCTTTAGAGCTTTTGAAAAAAGATGCAGAAAAGATTGCACAGCTTATAAAAGTGCAGATGGATAACTTAACGATGCCTCAATGCCCTCTTTATGAAGAGGTTTTAGACACACAAATGTTTGGATTATCACGTGAAATAGATTTTGCGGTAAAACTTGGCCTTTTAGAGAAAAGCGAAGGGAAAGAGATTATCGCTTCTCTTGAAAAAGAATTGTCTGTTTTACATGAGATTCATACAGAAAGATAATTATAAAACTCAAACAAACTAACTGTTTGAGTTTTTTTTCTATATAAAGAAATAGAGGTATAATACATGATTTCATATTTAAAACGTTATGCAAGAAATTTCGACTACCCATTATTTTTTGTCTACTTAGCTTTATGCTTATTTGGGTTGGTAATGATTTATAGCGCTAGTATGGGCTGGGCAGTACTCAATTACGGTTGGGATCCTGACCATTTTTTCAATAAGCAAAAATCAAATTTACTGCTTTGTATACCAGTATTTTTTATAACTGCTTTTTTTCCTTATAAGCATTATAAAAATAAAGTAATGATGCAACTAATGCTTCTTGTTATGTTTACTCTTTTATTTTTAGTGCATATTATCGGAGTTGGTGGAGAAAGTGGTTCTCAGAGCTGGATCGACTTAGGTTTTAATATCCAACCCTCCGAAATTGCAAAACTAGTAATAGTTTTATATTTTGCTGGAATATTTGCAAAAAAATCAGAAAATGGTACATTAGATAAATTAAATGAATCCGTGGGACCACCATTGATCGTGTTATTTTTTGTTTTCGTGTCAATTATGATGGAGACAGACGTTGGGAATACAATGATTATTAGTTTCGTAGCTATTTCAGTAATTGCAGCTAGTGGAATTAAATTTAAATCATTTTCCAAAATAATCGGATTAATTGGTATAGTTATCGTAGCGGGTCTATTTGCCATCTATATGATGAAAGATGCATTATTGACAGATCGTCGTAGAGGAAGATTAGAAGCATTTTTCAATCCCTTTGATTACGAGCAAGGGTTTGGCTATCAAATTGTAAATGGTTATATTGCCATTGGATCAGGTGGTTTAACCGGCTTAGGTTTAGGGAATTCCAATCAGAAATATGGATATTTACCGGAACCACATACTGATTTTATCATGGCTATCATAGCAGAAGAACTTGGACTAATTGGGGTATTAATTGTTTTATGTGGTCTGTTCTTTATTGTATTCAAAGCGATTAGCATTGCCTTATCTACAAAGGATTCTCAAGCTCGTATGATCGCTGCGGGTATTGGTAGTATTATAGGTTTTCAAACTTTTATAAACTTAGGAGGAATGCTTGGAATTATCCCGCTGACCGGGGTACCACTTCCATTTATAAGTTATGGGGGTACTTCTATTATTATTTTATCGGCAGCACTAGGGATATTGATGAACGTATCTATGTTCGTGAAGCATGAAAAAAATAGACAATAAGGGGTGTATGGGATGAAAAAGATTAAAAAGATTGTAGTTGCAAATAGAGGGGAAATTGCAATACGTATTTTTCGAGCATGTACAGAGTTAAATCTTCGAACAGTAGCTATCTACTCAAGAGAGGATAGTGGTTCGTTTCACCGATTTAAATCTGATGAGTCCTATTTAGTCGGGGAAGGTAAAAAACCAATCGATGCATATTTAGACATTGAAGATATAATTCGTATTGCAAAAGAAAGTAAAGCTGATGCAATCCATCCAGGGTATGGCTTTCTTTCGGAAAATGTAGATTTTGCGAAAAGATGTGAAGAGGAAGGGATTATCTTTATCGGACCTACCTCTAGACATTTAGATATGTTTGGAGATAAAGTGAAAGCTCGTGAACAAGCAGTATTAGCAGGTATACCCGTTATTCCAGGAAGTGATGGACCTTTAGATACTGTTGAAGAGGTACGGGCATTCGGTAAAGCTCACGGATATCCTTTAATGATTAAAGCATCTTTAGGTGGCGGCGGTCGTGGAATGCGCGTAGTTCAATCTGAAGATGAGCTTGAAAGTGCATATGAACGTGCTAAATCAGAGGCTAAAGCTGCTTTTGGCTCTGATGAAGTCTATGTTGAACGCTGTATTTTCCAGCCTAAACATATTGAAGTACAAATTCTCGGTGATACTCAGGGTAATTTAATTCATTTATATGAACGCGATTGTTCAATTCAAAGAAGACATCAAAAAGTTGTGGAAATAGCACCTTCAAATTCTTTAAATTCAGAATTGCGCGACAAAATTTGTAAAGCGGCTGTCCAATTAATGACAAATGTTTCTTACATAAATGCTGGAACAGTAGAATTTTTAGTGACGGAAGATGAATTCTTTTTTATAGAAGTAAATCCTCGAATTCAAGTGGAGCATACGATTACAGAAATGATCACCGGTGTGGATATTGTTCATGCACAGATTAAAATAGCGGATGGCACAGCGCTTAATAGTGAGGAAATGGGAATTCCAAGCCAGGAAAACATGCCGTTATTTGGATTTGCTATTCAATCGCGTGTAACAACAGAGGATCCATTAAATAACTTTATGCCAGACACAGGTAAGTTAATGGTTTATCGCTCAGGTGGTGGATTTGGAGTACGCTTAGATGCAGGAAATGGGTTCCAAGGTGCTGTAATATCACCATATTACGACTCATTATTAGTGAAGGTTTCTACTTGGGGAATGTCCTTTAAAGAAGCAGCAGCTAAAATGGACAGAAATTTGCAGGAGTTCCGAATTCGAGGGATTAAAACAAATATTCCTTTTTTGGAAAATGTCGTAAAACACCCAAGCTTTATTTCTGGTCAGTTTAATACAAGTTTCATCGATTCAACTCCTGAATTATTTTTATTCCCAAATCGCAAAGACCGTGGAACTAAATTATTAAATTATATAGGGAATGTTACGATTAATGGTTTCCCAGGTATCGAGAAAAAGTCTAAACCTATTTTTGGTGCTATCAGAACACCAAGTTTTGATCTGAGTACTGCTCCTCCAATCGGCACAAAGCAAATTTTAGATGAACATGGTGCCGATGGTGTGATTAATTGGGTTAAGCAACAACAAGGTGTATTGTTAACGGATACTACTTTCCGTGATGCTCATCAATCACTATTAGCAACACGAGTTCGATCTCACGATATGTTTGGAATAGCAAAGGAATCTGCACAAGGGATGCATGATTTATTCTCCTACGAAATGTGGGGAGGGGCAACTTTTGACGTTGCATATCGTTTCCTAAAAGAAAATCCTTGGGATCGTTTGATAAAAATGAGACAAATGATTCCAAACGTATTATTCCAAATGTTATTCCGTGGAGCAAATGCAGTAGGTTACAAAAATTATCCGGATAATGTGATAAAAGAGTTTATACAAAAGTCTGCAGAAGCTGGTATCGATGTATTCCGTATCTTTGATAGCCTAAACTGGATAAAAGGGATGGAAGTTGCTATAGATGCAACTAGACAATCAGGGAAAATTGCAGAAGCGGCACTATGTTACACTGGAGACATTTTAGATGATTCTAGAGACAAATATACGGTGCAATACTACAAAGACATGGCAAAAGAATTAGAAAACGCAGGGGCACATATTTTAGCGATTAAAGATATGGCTGGACTTTTAAAACCAGAAGCTGCTTATCGTTTAGTAAGTGAGTTAAAAAGCACAGTTGATATCCCTATTCATCTTCATACACATGATACTAGTGGTAACGGAGTATATACGTATGCAAAAGCTATAGAAGCAGGAGTGGACATAGTGGATACGGCATTAGGTGCAATGGCTGGTCTAACTTCACAACCGAGTGCAAGCAGTTTAAGTTATGCGCTAAAAGGCTCTAATAGAGAGGTTATTGGAAATATTGAGGCATTTGAAAAAATCTCTTATTATTGGGAAGATGTTCGCAAATACTATCAAGATTTTGAGAGCGGTATGATGAGTCCTCATACTGAAATCTATGTACATGAGATGCCAGGGGGACAATATAGTAATCTTCAACAACAAGCTAAAGCAGTTGGACTAGGAGAGCGCTGGGAAGAAGTAAAGGAAATGTATTCTCGTGTAAATCTATTATTTGGTGATGTGGTGAAAGTTACCCCATCCTCTAAAGTGGTAGGGGATATGGCTTTATTCATGGTACAAAATAATTTAGATGAAGTTTCTGTTATTACGAGAGGGAAGACAATCGATTTTCCGGATTCTGTTATAGAGTTTTTTGAAGGCTATATCGGACAGCCTTACGGAGGTTTCCCACAAGAATTACAAAAAGTGATTCTAAAGAGTCGCCAACCGATAACAGTTCGTCCAGGTGAATTACTCGAGCCGGTGAACTTTGAAGAAATAAAAGAAATATTATTCCATAAATTAGAACGACCTGTTACGAGTCAAGAGATTCTTGCTTACACTCTATATCCTAAGGTTTTTGAAGAATATAGTGAAATGGATAAAAACTTTGGTGATGTTTCGGTATTAGATACACCAACATTTTTATACGGATTGAGATTAGGGGAAGAAATTGAAGTGGAAATCGAGGTAGGAAAAACTTTAATTATCAAGCTTGTTTCTATAAGCGAGCCAACCCATGATGGAAACCGTATTATTTATTTCGAATTAAACGGTCAACCACGTGAAATCTCTATTCAGGATTTGAATGTAGAAGTGAGCCATCTATCTAAACCAAAGGCAGATTTGACAAAAGAAGGTCATATTGGGGCAACTATGCCAGGTACTGTTCTAAAGGTGGCAATTTCTACAGGCAGCAAAGTGAAAAGAGGTCAACATCTCCTTATTACGGAAGCTATGAAAATGGAAACTACCGTACAAGCCCCGTTTAATGGAGTTGTAAAAGAGATTCATGTTATTGCTGGAGAGGCAATTGCAACTGGTGATTTGCTAATCGTGATGGATAAAGAATAACCAATAAGCAAAGGCTGTTAGACATTCCTGTCTGACAGCCTTTTATTTTAGAATAAGTATATAAAAATATCCGGTGAACACGGGGTTCATGTGACTTTAAAGAAAGTAAAATACTACAGTTTTCCGTTTCAGTTGGATGCTTTCCGCGGGCGCGGCTTCAATCTCCTCGTCACTGCATTCCTCCGGGGCTTTCAGCTAGTGGTGGTCCCACTGGAGTCGCACCTTTCACTACAATCAAAATAATGTGTAGTAATCAATCTAAATTTAGCGCAGCTTTTTGCTAGGGATAATAAGATTAATCAGTTAATGTAAGAAGAAAAGCTATCTGAAATTGCAGTTGAATTAGAGATACTATTACTTAATGATGAATGAAGTAGATTTTCTTTAATACTATTTAAAATTAGGAGAAGTAGTAAGTTTTCACCAAATAAAGAAGTGAGACAGCGAACAAAATTCTATCTTCGAGAGCTTCCTCTATGAATATGAAAGTGTCTTTTCTCTTGTTATCATAACGCACTTACCTGTTTCTAAGAGAGTTGCAGGAGGGCACGGATAGCTAATCGCCATAAGATTACCGGAAAAAGGGATATGCTTGGTTGTGACGTCAGTCTCATCCAAGCATATCCCCAAATATTCACTCGATAATCAGAAGCAAGACGTCTGTCTAAAGCCCTTCGGAAACGATAGAAAAAGGTTTTGTTCTTAAAGGACTTGGCGTTTGTTTACCCTGCTTTTCTTTTGTTCTTAGTCATTCATTTTACTTCTTGATAATAGTAGAATCATATAGCATAACAGACCGAATAATAAGGATATAAATAAAGAATGCAATAAAGCTATGTAAAGATTTAGTTTAGTCAACACGACTAACATACCGGTAATTACTTGGCAGGAGACTAGTATTAAAGAGATGACCCATCCCCAGTAAATTGCCCGTTGATCTTTATAATTTCGCATTACGTGAATCGCTATGATTAAAATCCAAATAAATATTAATCCTGCAGCAGCTCGATGCCCCATTTGTACCCACTCATATAAATTAGAAGGAAGTGCAAACTGGTCGTTATTACATAATGGCCAGTCATTACATATAAGACTAGATTCTGTATGTCTAACTAATGCACCGGTGTATACGACAATATAAGAATAAAGTGTAACACCAATTGTATGGAACTTTAATGTTTTGCCGATTCTGATTTTATCTGTATCGAACTTACGGTCAATCTCGAAAACTAATAAGGTTAATAATAAAACTGAAGCGAAGGAGATGAGAGAAATACCAAAATGAAGAGCCAATATAAAATCGCCTTGTCCCCATTTTACCTGTGCTGCTCCAATTAATGCTTGAGCGACTAAGAAAAATACCGCCATTGCTGATAAGAATTTTGTTTCTCGAACATGTCCAAGTGCCTTCCATGACCAAACTGCTAGGGCGACGATTAATATACCAACAGCCCCTGTAACTAGACGGTGTGAGAATTCAATCAATACCTCAGCTGTTATTACATCAGGTATAAGTTGTCCGTTACAACCAGGCCAGTGTCTACCGCAACCCATACCACTATCGGTTTTAGTAACTAATGCTCCTCCTAAAAGAATGAGCAGCATACCAACTGTAGATGCAACAGCTAACAATTTTAAATTTTTATGAATGTGCAATACGTCACCTACTTTATGTATCTTGCTCGTCTTAAAAAGACGGTATCTGCTTTTTGATGATATCGAATCACGGAGGAAAATACAATGTATAACCTTCAAACTAATAGGTAGAGTAATTGCATTTCACAAATTGTTCATAAATTCGTACTCGAACATTCACAAACAATGCACGAAAATGCATTACTATTGATATGTCCTAAGTATATAAAAGAGTATCTCAACTATATTTATGCGAAAATTATCATTAACTGTAGAAATTACTTAAGATTTTCGTTATAGTAAAAGGTAGCGGAATATGCTTACAACTTTGAAAGGAGGGACAGCATGTCAAATGGTCATTCAATAACCGCAACTAATGAGACTGAAACTGAACGAGTAAACACTTCATTTTTTCAAGATTTTTTATCGCTCATTAAAATAGGTATAGTCAATTCTAACTTATTTACAACTTTTACTGGTATGTGGCTAGCATTTCAATTTACCGATCGTAACTTTCTTCGAGAGTTGGATATATTATTTTATACGTTAATAGGGTCCGGAATGATTATCGCGGGTTCTGCAGCAATGAATAATTTTATCGATCGTGATATAGATCCTGTCATGAAGAGCAAAAAAGGAAGACCAACAGTTACTGGAAGGTTTAGTCCATTAGCCGTGCTAATAACTTCTTTTTCACTATTGATTGTAGGTGAAATTTTATTGTTTTTGGCCTCTACTTCAGCGGGAGTGTGGGGACTAGCAGGAATCGTCAGCTATGTTGTGTTATACTCGATGTGGTCTAAACGAAAATATGTGAGTAACACAATAGTTGGTAGTATATCTGGTGCAATACCACCTTTAATCGGGTGGGCAGCTGTTGAACCTAAATTAGGTTTTGGGGCACTTGCTTTATTTTTAATCATGTTTGCATGGCAACCTCCGCATTTCTATGCGCTTGCGATGAAGCGTACAGAAGAATATCGAGCTGCCAATATCCCAATGCTACCAGTAGTAAAAGGTTTTAAACGTACAAAAGTGTCAATACTTTTATGGATTCTACTATTATTCCCATTACCATTTTTATTAATGGAATTAGGTATAATATTTGTTGTTTTGGCAACTGCACTAAATCTTGGTTGGTTATACTTCTCCATCAAAGGTTTCCGTGTGAAGGATGATATAAAATGGGCAACAGGTATGTTTATATATTCCTTAAACTATATGACGATATTATTCGTAGCGATAATTATTTTTTCTATTTTTATTTAATCCTTGGAATTCTTTCTTTAGTCAACAAGAATTCATATAAACAGAACCACCACAGTCCAAAGAAACATGAAAACAACTATGAAAGAGGGGTTTGATTTAGCTATGATGAAAGGGCTTAAAAAATGGCGACTTTTTTCACTGTTAGCAGCTCTAACGATTTTCTTATCGGGTTGTGGCGAGGAATACTTATCAACGCTTACACCTGCAGGACAAGTCGGTAGAGATCAATTTAACTTGTTATTACTATCTTCTGCTATTATGGCTTTAGTTATTATTGTAGTAGTAATTATTTATGTGGTTGCTCTAGTGAAATTCCGTCGCAAAAAAGTTGGGGAAGATGTTATTCCTAAACAAGTAGAGGGAAGTCATACGCTTGAGATAGTATGGACAGTTATTCCAATATTACTGTTAATCGTACTTGCTATACCGACTGTTTACTATACTTATAAACATGCGGATGTAGCTGCAATGGATCAAGTCGATGAAGAAGGAAACAAAACAAATGTAACTGTAAATGTTAAAGCAAGTCTTTATTGGTGGGAATTTGAGTATCCGGATTTAGGAATTGTTACAGCTCAAGAGTTAGTAGTTCCTACGGATCAAAAAGTTTATTTCAATTTAAAAGCTGCTGATGTGAAACACTCCTTCTGGATTCCTACAGCTGGCGGTAAAATGGATACAAACGTAGAAAATGTTAACCAATTCTATTTAGAATTTGATGATGCATCTGCTAGTCTAGAACAAGGTGTGTTCTACGGTAAATGTGCGGAACTATGTGGACCGTCACATGCCCTTATGGATTTCAAAGTGAAAACTTTAGAACCAGAAGATTTTAATGCTTGGGTTGAAACAATGAAAACTAACGAGCATGTTGCAGAAGGTGAACTTGCTTCTCAAGGTGAAGAAATTTTCAATACTAGCTGTATTGCTTGTCACGCAACTTCAGGTGCTGGTACTACCGGCGGAATGGGTCCAAACTTAGCAACTTTTGGTGATCGTAATCGTGTTGCTGGATTTATGTCCCATGATGAAGAAAGCTTAAAAGAATGGATTAATGATCCTCAATTATACAAACCAGGTAACTTAATGCCTCAGCCAGAAACTATTAACGACGGCGAAAAATTTAGTGAAGACCAATTAGATGCTCTTGCAGCATATCTAATGGGACTATCTGTAGAAAAATAAGTTCCGCAGATAATTTATGAGGGAGGTTAAAGTTGTGAGTTCTATCGCAAAGAAAAAGGGCTTTGGCGCAACTTTATGGGACTATTTAACAACGGTAGACCATAAAAAAATCGCAATCCTTTACCTTGCTGCCGGCGGTTTGTTCTTCGTAATCGGTGGTATCGAGGCAATGCTTATTCGTATTCAATTAGCACAACCAGATAATGATTTTGTAAGTGCTGGTCTTTTTAACGAAATTATTACAATGCATGGTACAACCATGATATTCCTTGCAGCCATGCCTATATTATTTGGATTTATGAACGCAGTCATGCCTCTTCAAATTGGCGCACGTGACGTAGCGTTTCCATTTCTAAATGCGCTTGGTTTTTGGTTATTCTTGTTTGGTGGTATTTTCCTTAACCTATCTTGGTTTATGGGTGGAGCACCTGACGCAGGATGGACTTCTTATGCATCATTATCATTAGCATCACCTGGTCATGGTATTGACTTTTATGCACTTGGGCTACAAATATCCGGTGCTGGTACTTATATAGGGGGTATTAACTTCCTAGTAACAATTATTAATATGCGCGCTCCAGGTATGACGTACATGCGTATGCCATTGTTTACTTGGACTACATTTGTAGCTAGTGCATTAATATTATTTGCATTCCCACCACTTACTATTGGATTATTCTTCTTAATCTTTGACCGTATGTTTGGTGGTAACTTCTTTGATCATACAATGGGTGGTAATACAATTATCTGGGAGCATTTATTCTGGATTTTCGGGCATCCTGAAGTGTATATCTTAATACTACCTGCCTTTGGTATATTCTCAGAAATATTCGCTTTGTTCTCGCGTAAACGTTTATTTGGCTACTCATCTATGGTCTTTGCAACCGTATTAATCGGTTTCCTAGGATTCATGGTTTGGGCTCACCATATGTTTACAGTTGGTTTAGGACCAACAGCTAATGCGATTTTCGCAGTTGCTACTATGGCAATCGCTGTTCCAACAGGTATGAAAATCTTTAACTGGCTGCTTACAATTTGGGGTGGTAGCATTAAAGTCACAACTCCAATGCTATATGCATTAGGTTTCATCCCTTCATTCGTAGCAGGTGGGGTAACTGGTATTATGCAAGCAGCAGCACCGCTTGATTACCAATTACATGATTCATACTTTATCGTTGCCCATTTCCATTATGTAATCGTTGGAGGGGTAGTGCTAGCAATTCTAGCAGCGGTACATTTATATTGGCCGTTAATGTTCAATCAAATGTTAAATGAAACGTTAGGTAAATGGACATTCTGGTTCTTCTTTATTGGTTTCCATTGTACGTTCTTTATACAGCATTTCTTAGGACTTATGGGTATGCCTCGTCGCGTATTTACTTTCGGAGCAAACCAAGGTTGGGATACTTTCAACTTAATCAGTTCTGCAGGTGCTGCACTCATGGCAATTGGTGTAATTATACTAGTAATTAACATCATAATTACAGTTGTTAAAAACGTTCCTGTTGGTAATGACCCTTGGGAAGACGGACGTACTTTGGAGTGGGCTATTCCACAACCAGTTCCGTTTTATAACTTTAAACAAACTCCACTTGTTCGTGGATTAGACACTTTCTGGATTGAAAAACAAGAAGGTAACAAAGAAGGTATGACATATGCAGAACCAGTTTCTGATATCCATATGCCTAACAATTCTTTCATTCCTTTTGTTATGACGATTGGTTTGTTCATCGCAGCTTTTGGAGCACTATACAATGGTGAAAAAGATTGGGCAATTCCAGTATTAGTACTAGGTTTAGCAATTACACTTGGTTCTATGGCTGTTCGTTCGATTAAAGACGATCATGGTTTTCATATTCACAAAGAAGATTTAATGAATGACGAAGGGGGTAAATAATTATGGACTTTAATAAAAAGTACACCCCACAAACTTGGCCAGATCATCCTGAGCAAGTTACTTTAGAAGGTAAGAATAAATTTTTAGGCTTTTGGTTATTCCTAGGTGGAGAGACTGTACTATTTGCAAGTTTGTTTGCTACTTATTTAGCGTTAAAAAACAAAGGTCCAAGTGGTATGACTTTCTCTACTGATACACTTTTTGAATTACCGTTAGTATTTGTTATGACGATGTTACTATTAACTTCTTCATTAACAAGTGTGTACGCAATGTATCACATGAAAAATCACAATTTTAGAGGTATGCAAACTTGGTTAGCTATAACAGTTCTTTTAGGATTAGCTTTCTTATGTTTAGAGATTTATGAGTTTAACCACTATGTACATTTAGGTTTTACTTATGGTCAAAGTGCTTTTTCATCTTCATTCTTTACGCTTGTAGGTACTCATGGATTGCACGTAGTAATTGGGTTGGGATGGATTATTCTATTAATGTTACGTAATGCAAAACGTGGATTTAGTTTGTATAATGCACCAAAATATTATACTGCTTCTCTATACTGGCATTTTATTGATGTAGTGTGGGTATTCATCTTTACAGTAGTATACTTGATGGGAGTTGTTGGTTAATATGTCACACGACGCTCAAGTTTATGTGAGATCACAAACAGAATTTGAATATATTAAGCAAAAACGTAAAAAAGATATGCGTAACCAAGTTACAACTTTTGCGATTATGATATTCTTAACATTAATTGCTTTTACTACTGTAGCTGCTGGTTTTTCCGTATATTTAATAGTTCCAGTTATTTTATTGCTTGCTGCAATTCAAGTAGTATTACAATTGTACTACTTCATGCATATGAGTGAAAAAAATCATCAGGTAGCTGCATTTTTCTTGTACAGTGCTTGTTTGATAGCTTTCACTTTCATCTTAACTTTCCTTACAATTATTTGGTGGGGTTAAACAATTTAAAGCCGAGACAAAGTTAAATACTTTGTCTCGGCTTTTTTTTCGAATAAGGAAGTTTATAATCTTTTGACATACAACCTAGATTTGAAAAACTGGGAGGAAGAAATTATTAGTAATTGAGTTGTTTGCTAATTTTTTAAAGGTGAAGGATGTATCTTTAAATTCTAAATGTCATAGTTCGTTCATTGAAGTTATTGGGCTCGACCTATATAATAAAGGAAGTTACCTAAAAAGGAGCGTTGATTTCTATGCCTTTAAGTATATTTGGATTCCAAGCAATGTGGAGCCCAGTGATGATTGGAGTAATAGTATTTCTAACTATTTTATATTTTTTAATAACAGTCAAATGGAGAAATGACTTTAAAGTATCCGAGCCGTTGAAAATGAAAGAGGCTGTTTACTTTTTAGTAGGTATTGTACTTTTATATATTGTAAAGGGTTCTCCAGTGGATTTAATGGCACATATTATGTTCTCATTTCATATGGTCCAGATGGCACTTTTACTATTATTAATTCCGCCGCTTTTAATGAAAGGGATACCATGGTGGGTATGGAAAGTTGTCATAGAATTACCTGTGGTACGTAAGGTTTTTCCAGTTTTAACAAAGCCATTACTTTCACTAATTGTCTTCTCAGGGTTGTTCTCGTTTTACCATATTCCTTTGTTTTTCGATTATATCAAATTGGATGAAGGATTACATGGAACGTACACGTTTATTCTATTCCTGTCAGCACTTTTCATGTGGTGGTCGATCATAGAGATAAAAGGAATTACTGGACGTTTACACGGTTTGAAAAAGATAGGATTCATTATAGGAAGTGCAGTTTTAATAACTCCAGCATGTGCGCTGATTATATTCACTGGAACACCATTGTACGATACTTACACAAATTCGGAATCTTGGTTGAAAGCGATGGAGCTATGTGTTCCAGCAAGTACATTAGCGGGACTATCATTAAGTGGACCTGAATTATTTTCCAATATGACACCTATCGCAGATCAGCAATTGGGTGGTATTCTGATGAAAATTGTTCAAGAGATTATATATGCAGTATTCTTAATGTCCATTTTCTTCAAATGGTATAAAAATGAGCAGGACAACGCAGAAGAAATTACGCAAAAAGCTCTAGATGATTTAAAAGTACAGGCTAGACTATAGTCAATATAGTGATTTGAGGAGAATGATTGATGAATTTACCAGTTCTACCAACAATAAGTACATTTTTTATCGTGTTAAGTGCTATCTTAGTAGCAATTGGTTGGGCATTCATAAAACAAAAGAAAATTGAAGCCCACAAAAAAACGATGACTGCAGCCGCAATTTCAGCTTTAATATTTTTCATCATCTATGCATCACGAACTATTTTCATTGGTAATACAGCTTTTGGTGGACCAGCCGATATTAAAATTTACTATACAATCTTTTTAATATTTCATATTACATTAGCAACGACAGGTGCATTTTTTGGTTTGGTAACTCTATATCTAGGATATAAAAATAATATCCAAAAGCATCGTAAAATTGGACCAATCACAAGTGTGATATGGTTTTTAGTTGCAATAACAGGAGTTGCTGTCTACTTATTGCTATATGTATTTTATACAGGTGGAGAAACTACATCGGTTATCAAAGCAATAATAGGTGGATAAAAAGAAAAGCCAATACTCTATTGGAATCATTCCAAAAGAGTATAGGCTTTTTATAATCGTTTAAATTTTAAAATTTAGTTTAAGCATTCCAGATTCTTTAGCAGTAATAAAAATAATAACTACAAGTGGGCCTATCATAAACCCAATGAAACCAAATAGCTTTGCTCCTATAAACATGGCTATTAAAATTGCAAGGGGGGATATTCCCATCTGAGAACCCATTAACTTAGGTTCTATAGCTCTGCGTATCACTAGAAGCACAACTGCCAATATAGTTAACTTAGTTCCCAATACCATGTCACCTGTTAGATAATGATAAATAGCCCAAGGTGCTAATACAGCAATGGAACCCAATATCGGGATAATATCGATTATCCAAATAACAATAGCCATTATTAAAGCATATTTTGGCGTGATAATAAGTAATAGGCCAATGAATGATACCCCCAAAATAATAAAACTAGCTATAATTTGGGCTTTCATAAAACCAATAGCTACTTTCTTTATGTTAGAAAACATAAAACGTACTTTACCAGCTGTGTTATCTGATAAATAATGAAAAAATTTAAGCTGTAAATTCTGTAAATCTAACATAAATAAAAAAAGGGCAATAATAAACACTATAAAACTAACTAAAAAGTTCGGTATATTCGTTAAAAGTGTAGAAATATTATTGTAACTAAGTATATCTAGTAGGGCATCTCTCATACTTTCTAATGTAGCATCAAATTTACTTTGAATCGATACGACAACTTCTGTAGGGAGACCTTCTGTGTATTTAAATATGTTGTTTTGCATGTTAATCCATAATCCGGTCCAGTTATTAATATATGTAGGAATGGTCTGAGAGATGTGAATAAGCTGGCTAATTAGTTTGGTAATTACCAAGTATAATAGTCCGGAAATGACGATAATAAAAAGAACAAAGTTAGTTATGACAGCAGGTTTACGCTTCCATTTAAATGTTTTTTGAGTGAACTTTACGACAGGTTCCATAATGATAGCTGTAAGTAAAGCGAGTATAATTGGAATGGAAACAGGAAGGATAAATATTGTTAATAATAAGAGTATAAAGACAAGAACAATATATTTTATATATTCTTTTTTAAAAAAATTTAAGACCATTATACGCTCCTTTCTTGTCGTTTATTAACAGTATAGACAAGTTCCTAATTTTTGAACAGAAAAAACGCAAGAGAATTAAACTCTTGCGTTTTAGGATTTCCTATTAAGCATGAATTTCAAAAGCAGCTAACTCTGCTCTTACAGCAGCTAATGTTTGATCACAAGATTTTAGGAGATGCTTTGGGAAAACTTCATTTTCGCCATATTCAACACCATGTGGATAATAATGTTTTCCTATAACCGGTTTTAAAAGTGTAATATTTGCATCGTGTGCCCCTACATCACCATCTTTTGTGAAACCAAATACTCGAAGATAAAATGTACCTTCTTTTATAACATACTTTTTATCATAAGTAACACGTTCGTAATCCCATTGACCTGCACGAACTAAACCTTGCTTTTTCATAAGGTCATCTAATATATTTAGATCAATGACAGTGTTTTCTATACCAGTGTTTTCGAAATACATTGAATTGTCCTCCTTCACGTTCATATTCCAAATAGAATCTGTTCCTATTAATATTAATTCAAATTTGATAATGTTGCAATGGTAACATTGTGTCTTTCTAGTTAACCTTGGTATACTAGGAGAAATGGTGGAAGAGTTAGGAGAAGAAGTTATGATGAATAATCTAATACGTATTGTTATTGCTATAGCTATAGTACTAGTGATATTTATATATTTTGATAATCCTGTACATGAAAATGAGCTCATTACTGGCTCAAATAATACAGGGCAGGTAATTCCAAACTCTTCAACAGAAATGGTGGAAGTTGAGACCGCATTTACACGTCCCAAGGAAGGAGTTTCAACATTAGTAGGAGGTTCGACCCAAGCGGTTATTGAGTTATTAGGGAAACCTACTCGGACCGAACCATCAGCATTTGGATATGAGTGGTGGGTATACAATCAGTCTCTTAAAACTTATTTGTTAATTGGAGTAGAAGGAGATAAAGTAACCCAAGCCTTTGCTGCTGGAGATAACATAGAGGTCGCACCTTATAAAATTGGGCAAGACGTAGATGAAATTTATCGTTTTACGTTAGTGCAATCTGAAATTTCATTTTCTATAGATTCAAATACTTATACTTTTTCTCTTACGGAAGATGACATAGACAATAGAATATTAGTTCAGTTTGATAATTTATTTGCTATGCTATATATAGATTCGGAAAGTCGGCAGCTAGAAGCAGTTAGGTTTACAGACCCCAAAACTATTTTGCTGCATAAGCCTTATGATATTTTATATAACGGAATTATGGTAGAAACAAAAACTCCTGATTCCCTCTTTCAAGCTGCGATAGACCGCGCAAATGAGCGTCAGGTATTTGAACTTACAAATGTATATCGTTATCGTAATAACCTTCGATTACTAGTGTCTGATAATGAATTGCAAAATATTGCGATGGATAATAGTGAGGAAATGGCGAAAAATAATATTGTTGTCAATGAAAAGTTTGAAGTATCCAAGTTTAGTGATCAATTAAAAGAGTCATCAATTGAATTTTCTAGTGCCGCTGGAAATACAGCCGCTTTTTATTTTGATGCAGGAGAAGCCGTAAATGGTTGGATGAATTCTAATGATCATCGCGAGATCTTATTAGGTCAGGATTATACACATACTGGTATTGGGGTTTACGGTAGCTACTATACGCAAAACTTTATTGAACGAACTGCTGTAAATAATTCCAAGGATATTCTTCAATAATTAGTTAGAGACAAACGTTCCCTCGCTTTCCTGATACAAAGAGCGAATGTGCAAAGGGACTTGATGAAGAGCAGCAAATGTAGCTGCTCTTTTTTGTATGACTTCGACAGGTTCATCTATCTTCTCCTGAAGTTCCTCATAGGTCATAAAAGGTATCAGCTCCACATTTTTGCTTGTAGAAGGATCTGACGTCATGATACCAGGGACATCCTTGTAAAATTCAACTACGTCAGCACTTAAATAATATCCATAAACGACGGCGGTTAGATCACTCCCACCTCTTCCTAATGTAGTAAAATTGTGTGTACTTTCTGAGACACCTTGAAAACCTGGGACGATGACGCATTGAAAATTTTCAAATGCTTGATGTACAGAGCTCATGTCTACTTTCTTAATAAGGGCATTTCCATACGTTTCGTTCGTTATGATGCCGGCATTTTTGCCATATAGAAGGGTAGAAGATACTCCTTCAGTTTTTAGTTCTGTTGATAATACAGAACTTGAGATCAACTCACCACATGCAGAGAGCAAATCTGTTTCAATGCTATTGTCGTTGATAGGAAGCAAATCTAAAAGAGTATCAGTTGCATAGGGTTTCCCCCTTCTTCCCATTGCCGAAACAACGACAAGCACGTTTTGATGGGTATTGATAGCTTGCTGGATTCGTTGTATTACTAATTGTCTGTTCTGATGATTTTGCATGGCAATACCGCCAAATTTTTGAACAATCATAATCTCAACCACTCTATTCGTGACATTTCAAACACTCCGTTCATACGATACAGGGAATTCATTTTACTGTATGCGATTTTACAAGAATGGTGTAGGGAGTGTGTTACTATTTATCCGTTAAATGAACTTTTAAAAGGATTAACATATAGTGTAATTGGTGACTTTTCAATATGTCGGATGAGCAAGATTGTTAATTTCTCAAAGCAGATTAAAGAAGGCGATATATTTATTTGTGAACGAAATAGTCGTCGTATTATAGATGAAGCGATTCATCTGGGCGCAGTTGCAGTAATATCAGAAGTTTTTCTAGCAGACTGCTGCGTTCCTCAGATTATTATTCCTTCTGATATGGAACGATTTAAGCAGAGAATTTGCGAAAAAACCTATGAACTGTATGGGAAAAAAGTGAAGACAGTAGCGATTACAGGAACAAATGGTAAAACGACAGTCGCTTTTTTCATAGGTCAATTACTTATGCAACAAAGGAAATCGGTTTGTGTAATCGGGACATTAGGTGTGTTTATCAACGGAAAGCAGTTGAAACAAAATTTCCGCAATAATACAACGCTACCATTCTATGATTTTATACAAATTGTACATTATTGCTATGAGCATTCTGTCGAATTCATCATTTTAGAAGCATCTTCGCAAGGATTATTGGACAATCGCTTAGGGAGGTATCCGATAGACGTAGGAGTATTTTTGAATATTGGAAAAGATCATCTTGAATTCCATGGGGGAATGGTTCCGTATAAAAAGTCAAAAGAATTACTCGTACCACTATGTACCACATTAGTAGTAAATGCAGATGATGACTGGTGTAGAACAGTTGCTCAAAATTCTTTTTTACCTATAATAAGCTTCGGTGTCGATGCTCGTAATACTGTTACTTTTCAACAAAAAAACGACAATGAAGATGAAATAACGTATCAATTTTATGTGAAAAATGAAGAAATAGAAGTGAAAATGAAGAACAGTGGATTTTATAATGGGATGAATCTCGCCGCTGCACTTGCTTCTTTATGGGCTTTGAAGGTTCCACTTTATAATGTAAAACCTCTTATGCTTCCAAACGGAAGATTTCAGCATGTAGATAATAATAAAGGGATTAAAGTGCTAATCGACTACGCGCATACACCAGATGCTTTGGAAGCTTGCCTTTCAACTATTAATGCTTTTGCTAAAAATAATATATACGTTGTATTTGGATGTGGAGGAAATAGAGATAAGAAAAAACGAAACGAGATGGGAAAAGTAGCAACAACTTTTGCAACACAATCAATAATAACCTCCGATAATCCACGAGATGAAAACCCAACAGATATTATAAAAGAAATTGTAAGGGGATTGGATAAAAAGAAATATCATATAGAACCTGACCGAAAGCAGGCCATTATTTATGCACTACAATTAGCAAAAGAAGGAGATGTTGTATTAATAGCAGGAAAGGGACATGAACAAGAGCAAATTTTACATGACCTCGTAGTCCCTTTTTCTGATCGTGATGTAGTTAGTTCTTATTTTGAAGAAGTAGGAGGATTAATTACAAAAAATGATCCTGTAGCATAAGCAATTTTTCTTCCGTCAGGCTGTGTTACGGTGCATTCCATCACTATTGTTTGACGACCTTTATGTAAGTATTTAGCGGTTGCTATTAAGGTTTTTTCCGTTGAAGATTTAACATAGTGAATTGTCATATTCGTTGTTACTGCACCTTTTCCTTCTGGGTGTAAATCCTTGTTAATTAAAAATCCCATTGCATTATCAGAAAGTGTAGCGATAATACCGCCATGAGGCATATTAAAACTATTATATGTGATTGGAGTTATTGGCATTGTGACAATACATTGATCTTGCTCATACTGAGTATCCATTTGAAATACGGCATTTAAGTATGTAGGGGCCTGGTTTTGCTGCTTTTGTTGAATCGCATTTAGAAAATCATTTATTAAGCTTAGTTCTTGTTCAGATGACTGTTCTGCTACTTTTTCAAATAAATTTTGTAGTTTGTTCATTATTTTCTCCTAACAAAAAGTTAATAGTTTGGCATTTGTTTTTACTTTTCTGGTATGATTAACTCAGATTGGAGGTTAATCAAATGATTATGACTAACGAATGGGTCGATATAATGGACCAGTCGGATATATTATGTACTATGATTCTTTCCTCTGAGCAATTTTACCAATACTTAGATGCACATCGTGCTGTATATACAGATATATCTTTAGTAAGTGAGGTTAATAGCTTCACTAGACTAAAAGAGCAATACGAAGAGGTTCAACGTTTCGGGAAATACCATCCTGATTATTCGAAGGTTATGAAAGATATTCGTGTAACTAAACGAAAATTGGATATGGTAGATGCAGTGGCGCACTTGAAAGTCGCTGAGAACGAATTGCAGGACTTACTGGACGAAGTGAGTTTGTTAATTGGTAAATCTGTTTCAGAAGGCGTTAAGGTTCCTGTAAGTAATCCATTTTTCGCTTCCTCGGGCTCTAGCTGCGGAAGTGGATGCGGAACAGGCGGATCTTGTTCTTGTTCTGCCTAATGTATTTAGTAAAGTGTAGATGTGTGCAAAAAATGCACACATCTTTTTTTGAAAGAAATTATATAAAAATGCAGCGTGAACGCTGGGTATACAGAACTTTTAAGAATGAATAATACTACTGATTTACGTTTCAGGTGGACGCTTTCCGCGGGCGAGGGCGAGCCTCCTCGTTCTCTTTGCGACGAGCTTTGCGCAGAAGCAAGCGAAGCGGCTGAAGCCGTGCCCACGGAAAGCGTCCGCTCGGAGCGGAAATCAACGTTGCCTGTATTCTACTTATAATGCTGCTCTCGCTTCTTCTCATTTAGTTACTAATCTAGCTTCAGCACTTCCATCGCTAAATCTGGTCTGTCGGTAATTATTCCCTTTGCACCATTGCTGATTAGTTTTTTCATCATTTCTGGATCATCAATTGTCCAATAGTGAACTGGGATATTTAATGAATTTAAAAATTTTATAAAACCTGGATTATCCAGTGGGAATAAATTTGATCTTACTGGAATTTGAAAGACATCGGCCTTTGGATGATATAAATGTTTAAATTGACTCGTGTATGCTGTATACGCTTTTTTTACTTCCTTTTCGCTTGCACCTAGTGCAACCGAATTTTGTGCATATAAGTTAAAACGATCTAGTTGGTCATCATAAAAACTAGCGACCACGACACGATCTAATGCTTGATGCTCCTCTAAAAGTCTCCAAAGTTTGGAAGGCATTAAACTTCCTTCATAAGTTTGAGGAGCATCCTTCATATCCATGTTGATCAGCATCTGTGGATATGAATTTAGTAATTCCCCTAAGGTTATAATCTGTTCGCCACAGTTTTTAAAGGAAGGGGCTCCTTCAACATCCAAAAAGTGATGTCCAAGATCTGCTTCTTTTAATTCAGCTAATGTATAGTCGGATACTTTTCCAGCAAAGTTAGTTACTCTGTTTAGTTCTTCATCATGAAATACAATTATCTCTTCATCTTTTGTTAGTCTTATATCTATTTCAAAACCATGGACCCCAAGTTTAGCAGCTTGTTCGAATGCAGAAGGAGAACATTCTGGGGCAAGTGCTGATCCTCCGCGATGTGCCAATATAATAGGTTGTTCATATTCCAATGCTTTTTTAGGTGGTCGACTTTGCGGTTTGGAAAGTGCTTTAGTACTAGCCCAAGCTGCACCTGCTGCGGCTGCAAGTGCAAAAGCAACATTTGACTTTTTACCCATAAATCAATTCCTCCTTAGAGTGAAATGTATTTAATAAAAATATTACTTGTTTCTATGAATTATCCAGTATGAATTTCATTTACCAAGGGCATTTTCTTATTATATCCAAAGTACATAAAACTGTCAGCTAGTTGTTGTTGCTATCAAATTCCTCCATATGTTATTCTTGAGAGGAAGAAATGAGGGGAAAAGTATGACAGAAAGACAAGGACTAATTGTCTATGTGCATCATTTAAAACAAGCTAAATCCTTGCGGAAGTTTGGTCACGTTCATTATATTTCAAAAAGACAAAAATATGTCGTATTATATTGCGATCAAGATCAAATTGATGCTGCTAAGCAAAAGATGAACAAATTGCCTTATGTTAAGGAAATTTTAGAGTCATATAGACCATTTTTGAAAACTGAATTTGAAAATAGTAAACCAGATAAAGCGAAAGAATACGATTATAAAATCGGACTATAACTAAGCCTACTGTAACGGTGGTATTAAATGATTTAAACGTAAAACACCAATTATATACTGATAATATAAATTTACATCCACATAGATGGAAGAGTGTTTGATGTCGACTTTAATGGGTTCGATTGATAACTCAGCCAAAGCTTCCTTAAATGTAGTGAGTCGTTTTGATTCTTGTTGCGTTTCAACTATACCCTCTCGACATATATATATGGGAAAAAAGTTTGCAGTATTTACTGGTTTTAGAGCGATTGCGATAGAAAAGTATCTTATATTGTCTTTAGTTGAAGAAAAAATAAATGCTTGGTGTATACGATCTTTGTTTACTCTTGCAAGTTCACAGAGTTCGTAAATATCTCCATAACCTTCGCCTAGTTCTATAAAACGTTGAATCAATTGATAACACTTCCTTTCTTATATATCTTACCACTTTGTTGGAGGACAATTCTATGAAATTTGTTTTAAGTTTTTTATGTCTATTCCTTATTGTTTCTAATAGTGTTCTACTTTTGTTTCAATACGATGCATACTCATCCGAGTTAGAAGAGAATGGACAAGTATTTTTTTATGAGCAGGATGTGGAGATGAAATTAAAGAATGACAAGATTGTTATTAAACAACATTTTAACAATCTCCCAAAGGAAGAAGTTGCTTTATCGTGGCCGATTATAAGCGAGAATAGAAGCTGTGATTTAGATACAAGTGATAGTTGTAACCGTTTGTCCGAAGATATGACTACATTTAAAGTAGGGGAAAACTCTAAGCAGAGTATTTCTTATGAAATTCCCTTAGTGGAAGGGTTAAAGGATGGACAAATGATCCAAAACTTCCTAGTTAAACTAGAAACAGGGGATGTCTCGCTCACATCACTTGATATTACCGATGAGTTGAAAAGAGGTGGTATGTGGGTATCTGGATTGCCTTTAATCGGTACAACCTCATTGGAACTGATTGATTATACACTTTCTTTTGGTGCGGGTGATGTGCAAGAATTATATTGGCAGCAGGAGGTATTACCTGTTCAATATGAAGATGATTACTTCACAGTTTATGCTTCCAACACTTTACCAGATGAAGTCACTGACATAATAGGGGAGTTAGATTCAACTAATGATGAGCATTTAGCAATATTATTTGAGGAAAATAAAAATAATATTGATGCCACTCGAATTGCATTTATACAACAAGGAGATATAGCTTCTATACAACAAGAGCTTATCATCAAGAATATACAAGCTCAATACGGTTTAGCTCAAGATAATCAGCTGATTGCAGAGGTTTTAAGTAACTTTTTGCTTGAAATACCTGTCGGTTCAGCGAAGTCCATTTGGATGTATGAAACGATAAATAACTATCTAACATCCGATCAACGAGCAGAATTTCAAACAGCTTTGTTAAATAATAAAAATACAACAGCAGCAGAATTTGATAAAATATTGACAGATATTATCGATTTAAAGACTTCTTTTTTTGTAATGAATGAACAATCAGGGGCAGAAAATTTCCCATTACTATTTGAAGATCCTAGACCTGTATATATAAATGAGCAACAGCAAGAAGAGATGAAAGTTCTATTCAAGGATGGCAAGGTTTTATACGCTGCAGAACAATTGTTAACTTCTTTGGGTTATACTCTTAACGACACGGACAAAGGCTTATATGTTCAAAATGCAACTAGAGCATTTCGTTTTCCGATTAAAGAACCATTCTATGTATTAAATAATAAAAGATATGATGCGTTATCGGAACCATTTGAGGTTATTGCATCACAATTATATATTGAAGAAGCGTGGATGATACGTTTGTTTTTATTGAATATTGAAAAACAAGATAAACGTATTAGTATTACACAATCCGCACTATTTTAGGATTGGAGTTTAGAGATGAGAGTTATATCAGGTGTGAATAAAGGGCTGCCATTAAAAGCGGTCCCTGGGATGAATACAAGACCTACAACAGATAAAGTAAAAGAGTCCTTATTTAATATGATTGGTCCATACTTTGACGGTGGTATAGCTGTTGACTTATTTGCCGGTAGTGGTAATTTAGGGATTGAATCCTTGAGCAGAGGTATCGATAAATGTATCTTTATCGAAAAAGACCCAAAAGCTATACAAACCATTAAAGAAAATTTGATGAAGTGTCGTCTAGAGGATTCAGGTGAAATTTTTAAAGCAGATGCCATAAGAGCAGTGAGAGCTTTAGAGAAAAGAGAACTTAAAATTGACCTATTATTTGTAGATCCTCCATATAACAAAGTAATGTATTATGAATTAGTTCAAACACTAGTAGACAAAGGATGTATGAGTGAAACTGCAATTATTGTTTGTGAACATGAGAAAAATGTCGTTCTTGAAAAATCCTACGGTGACTTTGAATTAGTGAAAAAAGAGATTTACGGTGGAACGGTTATCTCTATTTATCGTTACCTTAAAGAGGAGGGGAATTAAATTGGGGAAAATAGCTGTAGTACCAGGAACATTTGATCCGATTACTAATGGTCATTTAGATATTATTAATCGTGGGGCATCCGTGTTTGGAGAAGTTTTTGTAGTTGTTTTGAATAACTCTTCTAAAAATCCGCTTTTCTCAGTAGAGGAGAGAATGCAATTAATCATAGATGCTACTTCACATTTACCAAATGTCAAAGTTCAAACATTTTCCGGATTATTGATAGATTACGCTGAAAGTGTGAATGCGAGCGCTATTATTCGTGGCTTACGTGCGGTCTCTGATTTTGAGTATGAAATGCAAATTACTTCTATGAATCGTGTTCTAAATGATAAAATCGAAACATTTTTTATTATGACTAAAAATCAGTATTCTTTCCTTAGCTCAAGTATAGTGAAAGAAGTGGCAAGGTACGGCGGTAAAATAGATGAACTTGTGCCATCTCATGTCGAAGAAGCTTTAAAAGTAAAATACAATACATATTAAAAACTAGAGAACCTTGCTATTATGCAAGGTTCTTTTTTGAAGATAAGTATAAAAAAATGTAGCATAATCATCGGGTTCTTGATATTTAAACAAATGAATAACCGCTATTATTTCTGCTTCAGACGGACGCTAAAAGCCTTAAGATTACCGAAAGAAAGAGAGTCTAGTAGTGACATAAATCACGATCAGAATTTCCAAAAAATTATCAGTAATAATATAGCGAGGAGTCTGTTCAAAGCACTTCGGAAACGTTAGCAACTAAAGTTAGGACATCAATTTTGCCCGGTTATATTATTTTTGTAACAAAGGAAGAATCACAAAAAGAAAAACAATATCGGAATGATAAGAATATGTAGAAAGCGGAACAGAACATATTTGCGAATCGGGATACTTGCTTTTTGTGCAAGCACAATTATTTGCATATGAATACTAATTCCGCTAAATGCAATAATAATAGCTACTACAAATGGTAAAAACGTGGAGCCCGATAACATTTCCCCTGCTAAGCTAATCCCGCCGGTCATTTCAAAGAGAGAAGCAATAAAAACAAGTAGAATAGGTGAAATATTAGGTAGAATTTCTTTGACGGATTCAAACACTATAAAACTTACTGTAGTAAAAAATATAACAGTAGTTCCGATGAGCAATAATATTTGATAGGTCTCTTTAATACTCTCCTGGAATGGCGACTCAGAAGACTTTTGAACATGTGAATTTTCATGGATAGGAGGAGATAAAAAGATAAATACTAGTAAAAAGATTAAGTTCACCGCATGAATTATAAGTAAGAGTTTAATTCCCGCAATTTCAGCATGGAAGATTTCAATCCCTACAAAGCCTATTACAAACATTGGACTAGGAGCATGGGATATTGCGATTAACCAACTAGCATTACTCTTATTAAGCGTACCCAGTTCCTTCAATGAAGTAATAACTGCAGCACCACTCGGAAAACCGCCTATAGCACTTAATAAATAGATATTAAAATACAATTTAAATTTATTTGTGGTGTTTAAAAATGAGTTTTGAGAACGTATAAATAGCTGTGTTATTACTAAGTAAGGCAGTAAGTAAGGTAGTAGAGCAGTTGTGAAAATTCTCATACCTTCAACTGCACCTTTGTGTGCAACACCAGGCTGCAAAAATAAAAGGATTATAAGTGCCCAACTTCCAATTGTAATCAGTCTATGCATGTATAATTCATCCTTTGTTCACATATATTTTGTCAGAAAAAAATGGAAGTGATAAACTAATATTCAAATGTGTTTTAGAAAGAGAGGGATATTTTGATGAAGAAGAGAAATCCTATAATCCTTCTTTTCATAGTAGTGATAGTTTTAGCATTAGGTTTCTATCCATTAGAATCTTATATTTCTAGACCGGGTGGTGCATACGAATTAGATCCGTTTGTAGAAGTTGATGGTGGTGATCAAGATGACGAAGGTACATTGAGTCTCCTAACGATTGCTCTAGCAAAAGCTACACCGCTAACATACGCATATGCTAAAATTACAGATAGTCAAAAAATTTACAAAGCAAATGAAATTCGTCAAGAAGATGAAGACGAAAAAGAATATAATGTTCGTCAATTAAAGCTTATGTCAAATTCTCAATTTAATGCTATTTCAGTTGCATTTGACCGTGCGAATAAGCCTTATACTGTATCAAATAACGGAATATTTATTTTTAATGTAGTGGATGAAGGTGCAGCTGATGGAGTATTAGAGGCTGGTGATAAAATTTTGCAAATGGATGATATCGATGATTTAACAGAAGAGTCTATAAGAGCCTATCTAGCTGAGAAAGCAGAAGGGGATGTTATTCGTTTAAAGGTTGAGCGTGATGGGGAACAGGTGGATAAAGAAGTTTCTCTCAAATCAATTCCCGGAGTGCTTGAAAAGCCAGGTATCGGAATTAGTTACACTGCGGACAAAAAAGTTGAAACGACTCCAGGTGTACATATTAACTCTGAAGATATTGGAGGACCATCAGCTGGTCTCATGTTTACTTTAGAGATCCTGAATCAGTTATTACCAGAAGATATTACAAAGGGATATAAGATAGCAGGAACAGGAGAAATGGGACCAGATGGAACAGTTGGTAGAATCGGAGGGATAGACTTAAAAGTAATAGCTGCGGACAATAAAGACATTGAAATAATGTTTGCTCCTGATGATGATATTAATCCTATTGTTTTGGAAAATAATCCTGGTCTAACATCTAATTATGAGGAAGCACTAAAATCTGCAAGAAAAATAGGTACGAATATGAAAATCGTACCTGTGAAAACTATTGATGATGCTCTTGCTTACTTAGAACAATTAGAGCCCAAAAAATAATCTATTCTTGAATAATAGGGGCATTTCGAAAATCACTGCCAACCATGCTTTGACCAAACGAAGACTGTAATCCTAAGTAATAAAGGTCTGCAGCTTTAATATCTAATTGCAACTGTTTATCATTTTTACTTGCGGCTACTCTACTAATTAGAGGGAGCTGCAATTCTTTTTTTATGCTTTGTAAATACGCTTGCCCCTTTTTATTCATTGCTAGAGGTCTTATATATGTGGGTAAATCAATGTCACGTAATTGGTCCCAGGTAAAGTCGGTATAAATATGTGTTAACATTCGTTGAATCCTTGTCCATGTAAAGCGCTTAGATTTTATTTGTTGCATAAAAGATTCAAAGTTAGTGTGTGTCTTAGCAGCTTTCCAAATAGCGTTTTCCATACCCTCGGTAATCTCTGCAATTTGTGCCAACTTTTCCTTCGATGAGCGAAGTATAAGTATTCGTAGTGTCGGATAAAATATTTCCCAGCTACCAAAAGAAAAGTAGGTACTTTCCCAATCCTTCAGTCCTTCTAAGCTAGGACTAGGCATGAAAGCATTTACCTCAGAGATTTTCTGCCCTTCGAATAGTAATTTGCGAATACCAGTTGCACTGGCTATAGTTTCGTTATTATTAGCATCATCATGAAAATTTGCGACAACACGTTGAATAGTCTCAGGTTTAATATTACTGTTTAAAAGGTTTGCAGCCTGGACGTAATGGTATCCTAAAATATTATTTGGTTTAGATAGATCTACTAAACGGTCCGTAGAGGCTTTAGAAATGTCATTGTACGCTTCATTTAATGCTTTAGGATAACTGATACCTTTTTTTATATAATTTGCAATGGCTGTATTATATTCGTCTTTTTTGGTTGATAATAGACTGTAGGTTTGTTGAAATGCTTCTAATGAACCTTCTTCACTACCGAAACAAAAGGAACTACACTTTAAAGCATCTAATAAGAAAATAGAACCTTTCGCAAAATCACTCGCCTGCGCTGTAGCAAATGCATAAGGAAGTTCAATTACTAAGTCAACACCTGAAGCAATGGCCATTTTTGAACGAGTCCATTTGTCAACTAGGGCTGGTTCCCCGCGCTGAAGAAAGTTACCAGACATGACGGCAATGACGATATCGTTATTCGTTTTTATACGAGTTTGCTGTAGGTGATGCAAATGACCGTTATGAAATGGATTATATTCTACAATAATTCCAGTTGCTTTCATCTTTAAATCAAATCCTTTCCTTAATGCCAGTATAATGTTAAACTAATGTAGTGACAAGAAATTATCTTGACATCTAAAATCAGTCATTATATAATCAACTTTGTTGTCTTGAGGTGATAATCGTATGAAATGGGCAATTCATCAGCTATCTAAATATCGTGAGAACGGACTAACTTTAGATGAATTCGTGGAACTCGAAAACGTGAAGAAGCGGAACCAGGACGTTCGAAGGATTTCACCCGTTCACGTAAAAGGGCACTGTACATTTGGTGCAGCGCAAATGACTTGTCACTTTCAGCTTTCAGGGACTCTAATTTTACCATGTGCACGCACTTGGGAAGATGTAGAATATCCATTTGAGATTGAATCTGATGAAATCTTCAACTGGTCTGAGACAGCACTCGCTTCTGCAAGAGCATATGATAACTTTCATGTTGTAGAAGGCGATGTTATTGATGTAGATCCAGTTCTAGAAGAATTAATTCTTTTAGAAATTCCAATGCAAGTGTATAAAGAAGGTGCAGACCAATTTAGACATGAGGGTGGAAATGGTTGGAGTTATGCAACAGACGAAGAACTCAAAGAAGTGCAGGAAGATGAACAACCAAAAGTAGATCCAAGACTTGCTGATTTAGCTAAGTATTTTGATCAAACAGACGAATAATAGATCTGTAAGGAGGTGCCACCTATGGCAGTACCAGCTAGAAGAACTTCTAAAACTGTAAAAAGAAAGCGTCGTACACATTTTAAATTATCCGTACCTGGTATGGTTGCTTGTTCAAATTGTGGTGAAATGAAATTGGCTCACCGTATTTGTAAATCTTGCGGTCAATACAAAGGGAAAGAAGTATTGAGCAAATAATTCAGTATTTGTTCCTTAAAAGACTACCAAAGAGACCATGGCTCTTCGGTAGTCTTTTTCTCTATTCACATTTTTTAAAAGGGGTGCGAGTAAATGGCTTATACGTTAGTAAAAAGAGAAGGAATAATTATTTTAGAAATAAATAGACCTGGTATACATAATGCGATAAACATGGAAGTCTTAGAGGGGTTTAAAGAGTTAGTACTTACAGTAAAAAATGAAAGTTCTATTAAATTAGCAGTAATAACAGGAGCAGGGGATAAGTCTTTTTGTTCCGGTGGCGATTTAACTGTTCTACATAAGTTGAAAACAGAGCGAGAGTCGTATGAAATGTTAAGTGACGCAGCGACTATTTTATATGATGTTGCTACGCTACCAATCCCTACTTTAGCGTTAGTTAACGGCACCGCAGTAGGTGGAGGTTGTGAGATTGCAACTTTATGCGATTATCGTTTAGTAAAGAAAGGCGCAAAATGTGGGTTCATTCAAGGTCAATTGGCGATTACTTCTGGTTGGGGCGGAGGAACCTATTTATGGGAAAAAGGGTTGCGACTAGATCATACACTCCAAATGCTAACAGAATCGATTCCTTATGTATCTGACCAACTCCAAGCGATTGGCTGGGCAACGGAAGTTTTCGAAGGAAATAAATACGATGCCCTAGAAACATTTATACAAAAAATGATTGTGCCACATGAATCTGTATTAAAAGCATACAAAATGCAATTAATTCGAAAATGGCAACAGACTAAATTATTCGAACGAATTATAGAAGAGGTTAGAACTTGTTCCGTTCTATGGGAGCAAGAAGCGCATCATCAAGCAGTCGATTCATTTTTATCTAAAAAGAAATAATATGAGAGTCTATTTGTACCCACTTTGCATATATTAATAAAAAAGCAAAGGGTGATCTAGATGAATGTAAAATTGAGAAAAGATAGTTGGACTGAAGAAGAAGATAATCTTTTAAAAGAAATAATTTTGAACAAAATTAATCAAGGCCACACGCAAATTTCTGGTTTTCAGGAAGCCAGTGTATTACTAGGAAGATCAAAGCAGGCGTGTGCATTCCGATGGAACAAGAATCTACGCCCTCAAATTATTAAAAAAGAACATAAAACAACAACCTCGTATTCTACTAGAGAAATAGCAGATTCCTCATCGCTTCAAAACCATTTGCAATTGGCAATGGAAAGTTATGATGAAATGAAGCATTCTTACGATGAAATTTCAAGTGCATATAATTTGTTGAAAAATGATTATGAACAGTTATTAAACTGGGTTAAACAAGGTATTACTCATATCGAACGCAAGTAAAAGAAGCCTTTTTATAAGGCTTCTTTTATTGTATAAAATACAATAATGAAGAATATAGTTGAAATCGCTTTCACCATTCGTATAGACTAATATAGATGGGGAAATGTCAAACGAAGGGGGAAATAAGATGAAGAAAGTGTTAATTGCAAATAGGGGAGAAATAGCTAGACGAATTATTAAAACATGTAAAAGATTAAATATTGAAACTGTGGCAATCTATTCGGAAGCTGACAAAGATTTACCTTACGCAAAAGAGGCTGATTTTGCTTTTTTAATAGGTCCAAATCAAGTTCAACAATCATACTTAAAAGTAGATGATATTATTGCACTTGCAAAAAGGGAAAAAGTTGATGCGATTCATCCGGGATACGGGTTTTTATCGGAGAATGCTGAGTTTGCCCGTAAAGCAGAGGCAGAAGGTATTATTTTTATTGGTCCAAAACCAGAAACAATGGAAAAAATGGGAGATAAAATTGGTTCAAGAATTACGATGATTAATGCGAATGTTCCAGTTGTTCCGGGAACGGAAGAAGGACTTGCTTCTGTAGAAGATGCAATAGTAGCGGCTGCTTCGATTGGGTATCCGATTATGCTTAAAGCGAGTGCTGGCGGTGGCGGTATAGGAATGATTCGATGTGATGATGAAGCGACGCTTGTTAAAAATTTTGAATCTATTAAAACACGAGCAAAATCTTATTTTGGCAGCGATGTAGTTTTTCTTGAAAAATTTATTGATTCATCTAGACATATTGAAGTACAAATTTTTGGGGACACTCATGGAAATATTGTTCATTTATTTGAACGAAATTGTTCTGTTCAACGTAGAAACCAAAAAGTTATGGAAGAGGCACCTTCTCCCAATTTCCCTCAGGAAGCTAGGGAGAAATTATGGGAGGCAGCTGTGAATGCAGCGAAAGCTGTAAACTATATTAATGCTGGGACTGTTGAATTTATAGTAGATCATAATCATCAGTTCTATTTCTTAGAGATGAATACTAGATTACAGGTAGAGCATCCGATTACGGAAGCTATCACGGGGTTCGATTTAGTAGAATGGCAGCTAAAGGTTGCTGCTGGAGAAGAACTACCTGTGAAAGATCAATCTTCGATAAAATCTAATGGACATGCAATAGAATTTAGAATATATGCGGAGGACCCAAAAACTTTTTTCCCATCACCTGGAACTATCACTGCACAAAGTTTTGAAACAGATGAGAAAATTCGAATAGATGCAGGTTACGCAGAAGGTGATAAAGTCACGCCGTTCTACGATCCGATGATTTCTAAAATAATTGTTCATGCAGAAAATAGAAAATTAGCGATAGAGTCTGCACAAAAAGTATTTTCTTCTGCTAAAATAGAAGGTGTGAAAACAAATATTCCACTATTCCATCAGTTTTTGGAAGATGAGAGTTTTATAAGTGGTGAGTATTCAACATCTGTTTTAGGGGAATGGATGAACAAACAAAGGGAGGAAGTTTCAAAATGAAAAATTTAGAATCGACAATGGCGGGAACAGTATTTACAGTAAATGTAGCAGTTGGGGAAGAAGTATCAGCTGGACAGGTAGTAATGGTGTTGGAATCGATGAAAATGGAGATTCCAATAGAAGCGGAAACAGCGGGTAAAATTGCAACAATCAATGCCGGAGAAGGCGACTTCGTAAATGAAGGCGATGTTTTAGTAACGTTTGAATAAAGGGGGTTTTAAACCGTGGGAGAATCAAAGGGGTATAATGATAGATTAGAAGAAAAACTAGCATCAGTCTATTCTGGTGGACATGAAAAGTATCATGAAAAAATGAAAGAGCAAAATAAATTATTTGTACGTGATCGTTTAGCATTACTTTTCGATAATGGGGAATATATCGAAGATGGCCGCTTTGCGAATGTAGAGGCAGGGGATTTGCCAGCAGATGGGGTTGTAACTGCAACTGGTAAAGTGAATGGACAAACTGTTTGCGTTATGGCAAATGATTCCACTGTAAAAGCTGGATCATGGGGATCACGTACAGTTGAAAAAATTATTCGCATCCAAGAAATAGCAGAAAAAAATAGAGTGCCAATGCTGTACCTAGTAGACTCAGCTGGTGCTCGTATTACGGATCAGCTGGATATGTTTCCAAATCGCCGGGGAGCAGGGAGGATATTTCATAACCAAGTAAGACTTTCTGGCTTTATACCACAAATTTGTCTATTGTTTGGTCCTTCTGCTGCTGGAGGAGCATATATACCCGCTTTTTGTGATATTGTCTTTATGGTTGAAGGTAATGCTTCCATGTATTTAGGTTCACCTCGAATGGCCGAAAAGGTTATTGGTGAAAAGGTAACACTGGAAGAAATGGGCGGAGCTCGTATGCACTGTACAGTCAGTGGTGTAGGGGATGTACTTGTTTCTACAGAGGAAGAGGCAATTATCGAGGCTAAACGCTACTTAAGCTTCTTCCCGTCGAACTATACAGAAAAACCTAAACAAGTGGAAGCAAAGGCTATTAAAGAAGGAAGAACACTAGAAGAAATCATTCCAGAAAATCAAAATGCACCATTTGATATGTATGAAGCAATAGATGCGATTATTGATGATGGAACTTTCTTTGATGTGAAAAAGCTGTTCGCTCCTGAGCTAATTACTGGATTAGCACGAATAGATGGTAGAGCAGTAGGTATTATTGCCAATCAACCAAAAGCTAAAGGTGGAGTACTCTTTGTTGATTCTGCCGATAAAGCAACGAAATTTATCTCACTTTGTGATGCATTTTCCATTCCACTATTATTCCTAGCTGACGTTCCTGGATTTATGATTGGAACGAAAGTAGAACGTGCAGGTATTATTAGACATGGGGCGAAGCTGATTGCAGCAATGAGTTCTGCAACAGTTCCGAAAATATCTGTTATTGTGCGTAAAGCATATGGAGCGGGTTTATATGCAATGGCTGGTCCGGCATTTGAGCCAGATGTGTGTATTGCTTTACCTACAGCGCAAATTGCTGTAATGGGTCCAGAAGCGGCAGTAAATGCTGTATATTCAAACAAAATTGAAGCAATCGAAGATCCAAAGGAACGTTTAAAATTTGTTCAAGAAAAGCATGCGGAATATAAAGAGGAAATTGATATTTATAAGCTTGCCTCTGAAATGATTATCGATGAGATTGTTGCACCAAGTGCTTTACGTTCGGAACTTGCAAATCGTTTGCGCTTCTATGAAGGCAAACAAATAGTAAATGCACCTCGAAAACATCCGGTGCTTCCTGTATAATATTATTAATGCTAAGGTCTACCTCAGAGGTAGACCTTTTTTGAAAGATTTGAAAGTATATAAAAATGGTAATTGAAAAAATTTGAATAAATAAAGAGCTTTGGAAAAATTATCCGTTTCGCAAGTAAAAGGCAATAGACCGCAAGTAATTTTAGCCTTAGAGCAAGTAAATCACACATGACCGCAAGTAAGTCGTAGGTGAGAGCAAGTAAAGAAAAATTAGAATCGGATTATTCATAATAAATAAGATATGCTTCTTGCGGGCACAAAGTAAGTGTATTTGGTACTCACAATGTAATCACATAGGAAAACGTATGTCTAAAGCCCTTCGAAAACAATAGAAACTGATTTTGAACTCAAAGGGCTGGGAATGTCTTTTCCCGGTTTTTATTAGGATACAGGGGTGAATTTATGAATATTGGAATTGTTGGTGCAGGAGCGATAGGGCTACTATTTGGTGCTTATTTTTCGGAGGTAGGACATCGTATTACTTTCTTAGTTCGAGAAACTAATGTAGACAAGCATTTATACATAGAAAAAAGTAATGAAAATCGGGAACGAATTGTTTGTGAGATTGTTTCGGACATAGCTGATCTACAACGAATGGATCTTATTATTATTGCAGTGAAATATCATCATCTTAAACCATTAAAAAACCAGTTAAACTCTTTACCACTACATATCCCCCTATTATTTATACAAAATGGACTATCACATATAGATTTCCTAGAGCAATTACAACAAGATACAATTATGATCGGATCTGTGTTACATGGTGCTACGAAAAAAAATAACCATACGGTTCAACACTTGGGGGTAGGTCCAACTTATATTGGGTTTTATAAGGGTGAATGGCATTTCATTAATAATATTGTAGAGAAGAATAACGACAAGTTTCCGCTGATTTTAACACCGAACATCGAGCAAATGCTTGTTAAAAAAGCGATGCTAAATTGTTTAATCAATCCATTGACTACCATTGCTTGCGTGACTAATGGTGAACTTATTAACAATGGTTCATATAAAGTTATATTGAGAAGTATGTACAACGAAATGATGGAAGCATTTGAAGAATGGAAAGAAAGACTTACTTGGGATGAAGTTGTGGCGCTTTGTGAGAATACTGGATCCAATCGTTCTTCCATGCTTAAGGATTTTGAGAATGGTCGAATGATGGAGTTAGATACAATAGTTGGAGCTTTACTAGAGAGAGCCACTCTAAGAAAGAAAACATTGCCTATTTTACAGGCGTTTTATTTATTATTAAGTGAAATGAATAAAGAAGGTGATTATAATCGTTAATGTGCTTTCAGTTTTCGTTATATATCCGGTAGTTGTTTTTTTGATTACTTTTCTTTTTAGTAAATACATTTTACGAAAAAGAAAAAAGTCAATTGGAATAGCATCTGATATATCGACTTTATGTTTATATTTTTCTATTACTAATTTGTTTTCTTTTATCTTCTTAAAAGAGATTGGTTGGCATCTAGTTATTTTTTCCATTATTTTTGCTACAATTATGTCGTATCTAGAATGGCGCTCTATAAAAGAAATCGAAGTAATTGCGTTATTAAGGAAAATTTGGAGAATGTTATTTCTGATATTATGCTGTATGTATGCAATTTTATGGTTATTCGGAGTTATCCGATATGTTTTAACTTATATAAGCTAATAATTTTCACACATAAATAGTAAGTGATATACTCTTAAAGTATTTAAGATGATAGCTTTGGTGAATTTTCACCAAAATGAATATGAAAACAACCGAGGTGGAAAAAACGTGCGATTAGAGCAGTACACACAACCATTCGCTTCCTCATTTTACAAGAAATATTTGGAAGATATTACTGGCTTATCTTCTTTCTTTCATTATGAATGGAATCAAAAGGCATTTAATAAAAGGATTCAAGAAGCTGATTTTAGTAAACATAAAAGAACTGAACTTGCTGAAGTGATAACTTCATTTATGAGTAAATATGGTATATCGGCGAAGAGTAAGCAGCATATAGATGAACTTAAAAACAATGGGATTGTAGTTATTGGAGGGCAGCAAGCCGGGATTCTATCTGGACCGTTGTATTCAATCCATAAAGCAATTTCTGTTATTGCATTGGCAAAACAACAAAGGGAAATACAAGGAGTGCCTGTTATACCTGTTTTTTGGATTGCAGGAGAGGATCATGATATTGATGAAATAAATCATGTCTACATAGAAAGAAGTCGAACACTTCAAAAACTTGTTTATCCGGAAAAGTCTAGAATCAAAAAAATTGCTTCCGAATCTACTTTCGATCTACGATTAATGGATGGCTATTTGGATGAAATTTTCAAAAGTTTACCAGAGACCTTTTACACGAAAAGCCTTAAATTTAAAGTCATGGAGCTTTTAGAAAATAACTTAACGTATACAAGTTTTTTTACAGCTTTGATGAATGAACTTTTTCAAGAAGAAGGGTTACTTTTATTAGATGCTGCATATGAACCTTTAAGAAAACTGGAAAGTGATTTTTTCCAATTACAAATATTACATTCTGCAGAAATAGCTAAGGTTGTATTTGAACATGAAGGAGAAATGGAGCGAGAAGGGTTTGGTACTCCAATACAAGCGAAAGAATCAGCGGCTCATTTATTTTATATTGAAGAGGGAGAACGTTTTTTGCTTGAAAGAGTCAACGATCGATTTATCCATGAGGCAAAGGGAATATCGTTTACACTAGATGAAATGATGGTAATTGCTAGAGAGCATCCTGAGAGGTTAAGTAATAATGTAGTGACTAGACCAATTATGCAGGAAATGGTCTTCCCGGTGTTAAGTTTCATTGCTGGACCTGGTGAAATTGCTTATTGGGGTACACTTAAAACAGCATTTGAGCTTTTTGATATGAAAATGCCAGTTCTTATGCCACGAATTAGTATTTCTATTGTCAATGCCAAAACGCAATCATTATTAGAGAAGTTATCCTTTACTATAGAAGATGTGTGGGATGGATCACTGCAAGATGCTAAGTTGAATTACATTAATAATAATCGTAATGAAGAAATCCCTCGTTTGGTTGAAGAAATAAAAGAGGATCTTATAGAAAAGTATGAAAAGCTTGAGAAACTTTTAATGAACGATGGGTTAAAGTTGTCTCCTTTAGTGCAAAAGAATTTACTTAACCATGAAAAGCAGCTGAAATTCATCCATAATGCAATTGAAGATACATTCCTAAGTAAGTTAGATGCGACTATTAATCGCTATGATCGTATTAGTATGAATCTAGTGCCAAACGGTGGACTACAAGAACGAACATTTACACCTATTCAATTGTTGAATGAGTATGGTCCATCTCTAATTCAAAAATTATTAGAGGTTCCTTATGAATTTAATGGTAAACATCATGTGATTTATTTATAATTCTATGCCCCCACTTTCCTAAGTGGGGGATTTTTTATGAGATAGGGAAGTAAATAAAAATTTCCTGTGAACACTGAGTTCCAGGCACTTTCAAGAATGTGTAATCCTGCTGATTCCCGTTTCAGGTGGACGCTTTACTCGGGCGTTGCCTTAGCGTCCCCGCTTTGCGCAAGGTCTTCGCCTGACACTATTCCCGTCGGAGTCGTTACCTTGCACTACAATCAATCAAGTTTTAGAGGGTGATCAAATTATTTGTAATCGCTTTTATACAAATGGAATGGAAATATAGAGAGAGAGTAAGTGTTTGCACTATTAAGAAGTGAACAGCCGAAGAAATTATATTTTCATGAGCTTACTCTAGGAATAGTTAGTAGCTTTCTCTAGTGATCCAAAAATGTACTAACCTGTTTCTAAAAGTTGTAGAAGGGCGACGGACAGACAAATGCCATAAAATTACCAGTTGCTTTAAAAATCAATTGGACAAAGTTAGAAACAGGTTTTGAACTATAAGGACTAGGCGTCTATTTGCCTGGTTTTTCTTATAGCGAAAGGATTAAATTTTATGTTTATTACTTAGTGGTTGTGTATTTAGAAGATTAATATCTATCTAATAATACTGGTGATTTCCGTTTTACACGGAAGCTTTTGACTCTAATGTAAATCCCTAAAATTGCTATGTAATAATATTGCAGAACGACTGACCTAAGAGCTCATAAAACGATAGAAACAGGATTAGATCTGAACGATTCTGATTTTTATATGAGACGAACTTTTCCAACTACCATGCCAATTATCCAATTAAGCACCTTATTTTTGATTCGGTGGTTTATTTTAATGGAATTTCCCCCACATTCTGAGGAATTTCATCTGCAATTTTTGAAAAGGTTGTAATCATTATATAAAAACCGGCCAAAATTCTAACTTTTATAAGTCTTAAAGTTCTAGGAATACTTTGTTGAAATTGCTAGAAATCCTGTCTCAACAAGTACTATTTACACATTTTAAAGAAATATTGTCCTGTTTTAAAAAAAACGGTGGAGGAAAGTGGGGCGATGTGGTATGTTAATGACATAAAGTGGGGTGAGTAGCATGTTCATGGGCGAATATCAACATAACGTTGATGCGAAGGGACGGTTAATAATTCCTTCAAAATTCCGAGAGCATTTAGATGACAGTTTTGTCTTAACGCGTGGTCTCGATAATTGCTTATTTGGTTATCCTATGAATGAATGGCGAAAACTCGAAGAAAAATTAAAAGAACTCCCAGTTACTAAGAAAGATGCTCGTGCATTTACTCGTTTTTTCTTCTCAGGTGCAACCGAAGTAGAAATAGACAAACAAGGTCGTATTAATATTCCGATCAACCTCCGTAGCTATGCAAAAATGGACAAGGAATGTATCGTACTTGGAGTATCGAATCGTCTTGAAATATGGGCAAAAGATGCTTGGGAAAATTATTTTGTGGAATCTGAGGATTCTTTCAATGATATTGCAGAAAATATGATTGGCTTTGACATATAACTTTTAACTAGTAGGGGTTTTCTCCCCCACTGAATTAGGTTAAAGTATCTGGTGGATTTAATATCGAGTTAAATGATATAAATCTGAACAGAACTACGCCAAGGTTAATTTAATAAAGAGGAGGGGACAGCTTGTTTCATCACACAACCGTATTATTAAAAGAGACAGTAGATGGACTAGCTATTCGTCCTGATGGGATCTATGTGGATTGCACACTAGGCGGAGCTGGCCACAGTGAGTATTTAGTACAACAATTAAATGAAAAAGGTAGACTTATTTGCTTTGACCAAGATATGACGGCTATTGAAAATGCCAAGACAAAACTTGCACCGTTTTTAGATAAAGTTACTTTTGTACATGCTAACTTTCGTTATTTAAAAGATGAACTTTACCAAATTGGTGTTGAAAAAGTCGATGGAATTTTGTATGACTTAGGAGTATCATCTCCACAATTAGATACTCCTGAGCGTGGATTCAGCTACAACTATGATGCACCCTTAGATATGCGTATGGATCAATCAAGTGAGTTAACTGCTTATCATGTAGTCAACGAATGGTCCTATGAAAAACTACTCAAAATATTTTTCCGTTACGGAGAAGAGAAGTTTTCCAAACAGATAGCGCGTAAAATTGAAAAGGCTAGAGAGATAGAGCCAATTGCTACCACATTCCAACTCGTAGAATTAATAAAAGAAGGCATACCAGCAGCTGCTAGAAGAACTGGAGGACATCCTGCGAAGCGTATTTTCCAGGCAATCCGAATTGCAGTAAATGATGAATTAGGAGCGGCAGAAGACTCCCTTGAAGATGCTATTAAGCTCATCAAAGTCGGGGGAAGAGTAAGTGTTATTACTTTCCACTCTTTGGAAGACAGACTAACTAAAACAATTTTTAAGGAAGCATCTTCTATACCTGATTTACCTCCAAATTTACCAATGATTCCTGCAGGCATGGAACCAATGTTAAAGCTGGTTACAAGGAAACCTATTGTCCCGTCGGAGGACGAATTAGCGGTAAATAATCGTTCCCGTTCAGCAAAGTTACGCATTGTGGAAAAATTAATCGAAAAGGGGAGTGTCTAAATGGCTATTCGTAAACATCAGTCACAAACATACATAACTCGGCCTTCTTACCCTGAACAACCACTTGTAAAGAAGCCGGCAAAACAACGTAATAAACTGATTTCTCGAGGAGAAAAAATCCTTTTTATTGGGTTATTAGCTATAGTTACCATTTTGTCTTTAATGATTATTCAAACTCAAACCGCTGTACGGGCAACAACTACCGATATTTCTCTACTTGAAAAGGAAATTGACTCTACTGTGAAAAAGAATACCGACTTGTCTATACAAGTAAATGAATTATCTACCTATGATCGCATTTGGAAAAAGGCGGAAGAGCTCGGTTTGAAGCTGAATGAGCAAAACGTAAAGGTAGTGCCAGGTCAATGAATAAGAAATTTCGTTTTCAATGGGGAGCCTTTCTAATGTTTTTACTATATGGAGGGCTCTTTTTTTTATTACTTAGTCGCTTTGTATTTATACAGTATACAGGCACAGCCGAAGGACAAGAATTATCAACAAAAGCAGAGAATAAATATAGTAGAGAACAAACACTTCAAGCTAGTAGAGGTAAAATAATTGATCGTAATGGTGAAATTATTGCGCAGGATACACTTAGCTATAAAATGATTGCTGTGATTAGTCCAAGTGCCTCTAATAATAGTAGTGTACAAAGACATGTTACTGATACGGCAAAGACTGCTAAAGTATTAGCGAATTATATAGATATGACAGAACAAGAGATTATTAGTTTACTAGATAAAAATATAAAAGCTGAGAAATATCAAGTGGAGTTCGGAAAATCTGGTAGAGATATTAACAATCAATTAATGGAAGAGATTAAAAGTAACAAACTACCTGGAATTATTTTTATCGAAGATTTGAAAAGATTATATCCTAATGGCCAGTTTGCTTCCCATTTAATAGGTTTCGCTCTAAAAGAAGAGAAGGAAGATGGGACAGCTGAACCTGTCGGAAAAATGGGGCTTGAATATATTTATGATGAAGAGTTAACAGGTACTCCTGGTAAAGTCGAATTCAAAAGTGATACTAAAGGTTTTTTACTTCCGAATGCTGAAAAAATGGTAACAAAGGCACAGGATGGTTTGGATATCCAGCTCACACTAGATAAGACCATTCAGAACTTTTTAGAAGAATCTATGAATAAAGTGCAAGATAAGTATGAACCAGAAAAGATTACGGCAGTTGTTGCAGATCCGAAAACTGGGAAGATATTAGCTATGTCCCAGCGACCTACCTTTGAACCGAATACAAGAGAAGGATTATCCACTAACTGGTTAAATGAAGTAACAGAGCAGACAATTGAACCAGGATCTACCTTCAAAGTATTCACACTAGCCTCTGCAATTGAAGAGGAGGTATGGGCACCTAATGCCAGGTTTAAATCTGGATCCTATACGATTTATGATAGAACAATTCGTGATCATAACGTAGTAGGGTGGGGTAATATAACGTATTTAGAAGGTTTCCAACGTTCATCCAATGTATCAATGGCTTACTTACTGAACCAAATAGGAGAGGAAACATTCAATGAATACATTAAACTCTTCGGATTTGGACAGAAGACGGGAATTGACCTCCCCAATGAAGCCTCTGGAATTATAGCAGATTCTGGACCAGTTGAAAGAATTACTACAACATTTGGTCAGGGTACAACTGTTACACCTATACAAATGGTCCAAGGTATGACTGCTATAGCAAATGAAGGTAAAATGATGCAACCCTATATTATTGAGCAAATTGTCAATCCAAATACAAATGAAGTAGTGGAGAATCATAAACCGACTGAAAAAAAATCTCCAATTTCTAAAGAGACTGCACAGCAGGTAAAAGAAATACTGGAAAGCACTATAACGTCAGAAATAGGTACTGCTAAGAAATTCAAGTTAAATGGATATACATCAGCTGGAAAAACTGGAACTGCTCAAATAGCAAAACCTGGCGGTGGTTACTATTGGGGAAGAAATGATTTCCTATATTCTTTCATAGGGATGGCTCCAGTTGAGGACCCGCAGTTAATCGTATATATCATGGTTCATCGACCTAATTTGGAGCCAACTGAATCAGGTTCCGAAACGACATCAGAAATTTTCAACTCGGTAACAGAAAGAAGTTTAAAATATTTAAATATCGAGCCGGAGAACACGGAACTTGCAAAACCAATTAAAATGCCTAATGTAATTGGAGAAAATATAATTGAGAGTCAAAGTAAACTTGAAGCAGAGGGTTTAAAAACAGTAGTTATCGGTCAGTCGGATAAGGTGGAAGAACAGTATCCTGTGGCTAATGTATCGACTATTTCAAATAGCACAGTCTTTATCAAGGGACAGGGAGACATTCAATTACCAAACTTTAAGGGCTGGTCAAAAAGAAATATAATGTTATATAAATCATTATCAAAATTACCTATTGAAATTGTTGGAGAAGGGTTTGTAACAGAACAGAGTTTGACTGGAGGATCGATCGTAACGGCTGACACTCCCATAGTCGTAAAACTTGCCACTCCTGATGTAGTAACGAATATGGAAACAAGCAAAGAAGAATCACTTACAGATTTACCTCAGGACTAAAAGAGGGATAGAATAGTTAGAGTCATTTTCTCATAAGTTATCTAAAACGGACTAAAGGGGAATTGGCAATTTCAAAATTAAAACAAATTGTACGTCTACGCATGATTTGGATTATGATTATTTTTTTATTCTTATTGGTACTGTTCAAGTTAGTTCAACTTCAATTTTTTCAGTTTGATGAACTTACGACGAAAGCGAAAGAAAGCTGGGATAGAGAACTACCTTACGCATCGCTGCGTGGGAATATTTTGGATCGTAATGGTGAAGTAATTGTTGGCAATAAGCTTTCACCTACCTTGTTTTATATGCCATCTCAAAATGATGATCCAGAACAAGTAGCTGATGAAATTGGTCCTTTAATTGGCATGGACAAAGGTGAGCTTTTAGAGCAGATAAACAAAAGAAGCTACTTGGTAAAGATTGCACCAAAAGGAAAAAATATTTCAAGTGAACTTGCAATGGACATACAAGATAAGAATATTAAAGGATTGTATGCAGGAGTAGATTATATAAGAGACTATCCTTATGGTAATATGTTATCTAGATTAGTAGGATTCACTGGATATGATGCACAAGGGCTTGCTGGAATCGAATATCAATATGATTCTATTTTAAAAGGGGAGTCTTCTGCTGTGCGAATGTTTACCGATGCCAAGGGAGTACCGCTTCCTCATGTGGATGATGGCTGGAAAAATGGAGTAAAAGGTAATCATGTACAGCTTACCGTGGATTTAGATATTCAGAAAGTAGTTGAACGTGAACTTACTCAAGCTATGCAAAAGTATGAGGCGACTCAAGCGATTGCAATCGTCATGAATCCGAAAAACGGTGAAATATTAGCTCTTGCTTCTGCTCCTAATTTTGATCCATCTTCATACCAAGAGGTGGACTCAACTATTTATAACAGAAACTTACCAGTCTGGATGACTTTTGAACCTGGTTCAACTTTTAAGATTATTACATTAAGTGCCGCATTAGAAGAGAAAGTAGTAGACTTAGAGGAAGATCATTTCCATGATATCGGGTATACAATGGTCGAGGGAGCGAGACTCCGTTGTTGGAAACGTGAAGGACATGGAGATCAAACATTCCTAGAGGTTGTTGAAAATTCTTGCAACCCTGGTTTTATTGAACTAGGGAATAGAGTAGGTGCAGAGAAACTGTCGGAGTACATACGCAACTTTGGCTTTGGTGAATCTACAGGATCAGGGATGGCTGGGGAATCAACGGGTATTCTATTTAGTAAAGAAAACTTTGGACCAGTTGAACATGCTACAACATCCTTTGGTCAAGGGATATCTGTTACACCTATCCAACAAGTTCAAGCTGTAGCCGCAGCAGTTAATGGTGGATATCTATATAAGCCATTTATTGTGAAAAATACAATTGATGGTGAAACAAACGAAATATTATCAAGTAGTGAGCCAGAGATGAAGCGTCAAGTTATTAGTGAGGAAACTTCAGCCATTGTACGAGATGCTTTGGAACATGTTGTTGCGGAAGGATCAGGTAGAAACGCGTATCGCGACCAACTTCGCATTGGTGGTAAAACAGGAACAGCACAAAAAGTTCAAGACGGGCGGTATATGGAAGGGGAATACATTGTTTCCTTTATAGGATTTGCACCTGCTGATAATCCTGAGCTTATTGTATATGTGGCAATTGATAACCCAAAACATAGCACTCAATTTGGTGGAGTCATTGCAGCACCAATTGTAGGTCAAATTTTGGAAGATTCAATGAAGACTAAGGGTAGTGGTACCCAATTGGAAAAAGAGTATAGATGGGGAGATGTGGAACAAGTCCGTACACCAAACCTAGTAGGAACGAAAAGGAAAGAAATTACGTCCTATATGTATCCATTTACTATTGTTTGGCATGGTGAGGGAGACGAAATAATATCTCAGCTACCAAAAGAAAATGGGCTCATCCCATTAGATGGAACAATACATGTCTACACAAATAAATAAAACAGTACATTCATTATTAGTTGATCGTATTTAAGGAGATTTTTTCATGACATTGTCTACAACGGTTATTACACTTATTGTTAGTTTTTTAATCACTATTATTCTTGCTCCAATAGTTATTCCGTATTTAAGAAGAATGAAATTTGGTCAAAGTATAAGAGAAGAAGGCCCACAGTCGCACCATAAAAAGGCGGGTACTCCTACAATGGGAGGACTTATCTTTTTAGCATCTATTATTATTTCTACACTTGCTCTTTCATTTTATTTTGATCAGTTAACGACTCAGTCAATTGTTTTATTAGTTATCCTGGTAGGATTCGGTGTTATTGGGTTTTTAGATGACTTTATAAAAGTAGTATTGAAGAGAAATCTGGGTTTAACTTCTATTCAGAAACTAATTGGTCAGATTCTTATTGCGGTAATTGCGTATTTCTTACTAAAGCAAGGTCCGTTTGATACAACCATTGAAATACCATTTACACAAATGGAACTAGCTTTAGGACAATTGTATATTGCGTTCCTAATATTTTGGTTAGTAGGGTTTTCAAATGCTGTCAATTTAACAGATGGCTTAGATGGTTTAGTAGCAGGAACTGCAACGGTTGCCTTTGCGACATTTGGTGTTCTAGCACTTGCTTATGAACAAACAGATATAGCTATATTCACTTTCAGTGTTTCGGGTTCACTTTTAGGGTTTTTATTATTCAACAAAAATCCAGCAAAAGTGTTTATGGGAGATACGGGTTCTCTAGCATTAGGTGGCGCACTAGCAATGGTATCCATTCTAGTTAAACATGAATTGTTATTACTACTAGTCGGTATTATTTTTGTAATTGAAACATTGTCGGTAATTTTGCAGGTAATTAGCTTTAAAACAACCGGAAAACGTATATTTAAAATGAGTCCAATTCATCATCATTTTGAATTATCAGGCTGGAATGAACGTAAAATTGTTACCGTTTTTTGGGCAATAGGTTTTATAGCTGCAATGATTGTAGTCTGCTTGGAGGTTTTGTGATATGAAGAAATTACCAATTGTATTTCATAAAAAAATACTCGTTTTAGGATTGGCGAAAAGTGGTACTGCTGCTGCAGAAATTCTTCATGATTTAGGAGCTTTTGTTACCGTAAATGATTCAAAGCCATTTGAGCAAAATGAAAACGCTCAGTATTTGTTGTCCAAAGGACTTACAGTTATTTGCGGAAGTCATCCGGAAGATCTTTTAGACGAAGGGTTTAGTCTTATCGTCAAGAACCCTGGGATACCTTATACAAATCCAGTCGTTGCAGAGGCAAATAAAAGAGGTATTCCAGTATGGACGGAGGTCGAACTAGCGTATCGTATTAGCGAAGCTCCTATGATAGGAATTACAGGATCAAATGGTAAGACAACAACAACTACATTAATATTTGAAATGCTTGCAACTGCCAATAAAAAGCCGAAAATAGCTGGAAATATTGGGACGGTGGCAACTAGTGTTGCAAAAGAAGCAACAGAAGACAATATTATCGTCACTGAATTATCTTCTTTCCAACTCATGGGTACAGAAGACTTAAAGCCAAAAGTTTCTGTATTGCTTAACTTGTATGAGGCACATCTAGATTATCATAGGGATTTTCAAGAATACACAGATGCTAAATTTAAAATTACCCAAAAACAAGATGCTAGAGATTGGCTAGTTTTTAATGGGGAACAGCAAATTGTAAAAGACTATGCCCAAAAAAGTAATGCATCCAAAATACCTTTCTATGTAAGTGGTAAAACAAAGGATGGTATTAGTGCGGATGATTTATATGTTTACTGGAACGGTGAACAATTATTTAATAGATCAATCATCTCTCTACGAGGTAAACATAATTTAGAAAATGCATTAGCAGCTACTGCTACTGCACTAATGATGAATTGCTCTGTGGAAGCTATAATGCAAGTATTGTCGACGTTCCATGGAGTTAAGCATCGCACACAGTTTATCAGGGAGTGGAAGGGACGTAAATTCTATAATGACTCAAAAGCTACCAATGCACTTGCTACTAAAAGTGCATTGGAAGGATTTACGGAGCCAGTTATATTAATAGCAGGTGGTGTGGACCGTGGACATTCATTTGATGAATTAATACCATACTTAAATCGTGTGAAAGCATTAGTTCATTACGGAGCAACTAAAGACAGACTACAAAAGTTTGGAGAAGCACAGGGTATACCATCTGTAGTTAGTGTTCAAACATTAGGTGAAGCATTTGAAATGGCAACTGAGGTGTCATCTGAAGGGGATATCATATTATTATCTCCCTCTTGTGCAAGTTGGGACCAATATGAAAGCTTTGAAATACGTGGCGAAGAATTTATCAATCGAGTTATTTCTTTAGAAGAGTAATGAAAGGATGACCTAAACGAAAGATACAAGAAAATTTATTTTCCTATCTTCTGTACTGTTTTTATCCATCATAGGTATATTATTTGTTCATTCAGCCGGTTCCTATTGGAGCGAAGTCCATTATAAAGGACAAATGCCTTTTGCGTTAAAACAAGCTGCATATTTAGTTGTAGGGATCTTTGGTGCTTTTATTATTCAAAAATCGAGTTTCATACGGTCAGATGGATTTTGGAAAGGTTTATATATAGTTGCAATTGTTATGCTAATCGGCGTTTTGATTCCAGGCATTGGAGTTGTTCGAAATGGATCTCAAAGCTGGATTTCACTTGGTTTTATGAACTTTCAACCAGCTGAGTTAGCTAAAATAGCTGTTTTAGGAGTTTTGGCAAGCACTCTTGCAAATGAAAAAAATTCTAGGATGAAAATGTATATTCAAAGTGCGGTTCTATTATTATTACCAATTGGCTTTATCATGGTACAACCAGATTTTGGTTCAGCATTTGTATTGGTTGTTGCTGTATTCTTTTTATTGTTCGCAGCAGGTCTTCCGTTTAAGTTCTTCCTCTGGATAGGCTTGAGTGGAATTATTGCTTTTGTGTTATTAATCGTTTCAGCACCATACAGACTTGTACGAATTCAAGCTTTTTTAGACCCTTGGAACGATCCTTTGGGCTCTGGGTTTCAAGCTATACAATCATTGCTTGCAATAGGTCCAGCCGGATTATTCGGGTTTGGTTATGGAAATAGCCGCCAGAAGTTTTTATATTTGCCGGAACCTCAAAATGATTTTATCTTTTCTATTCTATTAGAAGAGGCTGGTTTCATCGGAGGATTCATCATCGTACTTGCCTTTGTGACTTTCTTTACGACTAGTTTCACAATGGCTGCACGTGCAAAAACACGTGAACGCCAGCTGATGATTATCGGATTTACTTCCCTGTTGGCAGTACAGACATTTTTAAATATGGGGGTTGTTACTGGCCTGTTACCAGTAACAGGAGTGACTTTACCGTTCATCAGTTATGGGGGATCGTCATTAGTGATGACATGGGGGATTATTGGAATTATTTTAAACTTAGCCAAAGAAACTGATAAAGAAGGGGGGCGGTAGAATGGAAAAAATTATTGATATTGAAGATCGTATACCTACACTAAAAGAGCGAAGAAGACGTAGAACAAACAAAAAATTTTCCATTCTACTTTTTCTCTTTGTAACTACTTTGTTGATTGTTTTATATTTCCAATCATCTTATAGTCAAATTCAAACAATCTCATTAGATGGTGCAAAACTAGTTCCAGAGCAATTGTACATAGAAGAAAGTACATTGGTTACTGGTGAATCGATGTGGAGTTTTAATGAAAGTAAAATAGAAAATCTATTGGCAGCGAATGCTTGGGTAGAATCTGTGCATGTCCAGCGAAAGTGGTTAACATCCGTTCATATACAGGTTAATGAGTTTAATCAAATAGGATACCTTGAGGATGGCGATTTTCTTCATATTATTTTAGAAAATGGGCAGATTATTAAAACAGATGGACAAGTTATTCCTAAGGATGGTCCCATATTTACTGGGTTTGAAGATGAGAAAATTCGTCAAAGAATGATTAAAGAGTTAAAGCTCTTAGACAGTGAAGTGTTAACGGGTATTTCACAGATTAAATATACACCAACCGAAAACGATGCCTATTCTATTCAAGTGTATATGAATGATGGCAATGAAGTTCAAGCAATCATTCCATCATTTGGAGAGAAAATGAATTACTACCCGTCTATTGTTTCTCAACTAAATCCAGAAGTGAAAGGGATTGTAGATTTAGAAGTAGGAACATTTTTTCAACCATATGTAGATGTGTACAATGTACCAGAAAAGGAGGAGGTTGTGGAAAATGAAGAAGACCAAACTCCTTAAAGTACCGTCTAGGGGACTTATTACTATATCGATGGTAAGTTTAGTGTTAGGATTTATACTTGCATATTCGTATAGCATCTCCTCAGATGACACAGATGAAAACGCTTCAGATGTCTCGGGGTTCCAACAGCAAGAAAAATATAGAGAAAAGTTAGTAGAACAAAAAGAACGAAATAAAGAACTAACGGAAGAAATTATCGTAAAGCAGCAAAAAGTTCGGGATTATGAACAATCTTTTGTAGAGAGTGAAGAAAGTGTGGAAGAGCTTGTTGAGGAAGCAGAATTACTTCGATTATTAATTGGTGATATTCCATCACAAGGAAAAGGAATTACTGTTTCGTTGGAAGATGGGGCATATAATCCTTCTCAAGAAAACCCAAATGATTACATTGTACATGAGAGTCATGTTTTTAAAGTGATCAATGAATTAAAAATATCAGGTGCAGAGGCTATATCGATTAATGGTCAGCGGCTTCACGCAAACTCCTATATACGATGTACTGGACCTGTAATTGTGGTTGATGGGAAAACCTTTCCTGCCCCATTTACAATAGAAGCAGTAGGAGATCCCAAAGTTTTATTCGCCTCCGTAAACTTAGGTGGAGGCGTTGTAGATCAACTTACTAGTGATAATATAGTGGTAACCGTCGGAGAAAAAGATTTAATAACTATGCCTGCTTTAAGGGATGATGATTATAGCTAACCAAAAGGAGGCCGAATAATGAAAAAAACCGTCTATATTCGGTTCACCATAATTTTGTTAATAGTGGGTTTTATGTTAGCAGTACAATATAACACCGTTCAAAATCCAGAAACTAGAGACACACGAGACATATGGGCTATTCGTCAAGAATTGTCCAAAGAAACCGAAACACACTCAGAGTTACTATCTGAAGTATATATGTTAGATCAGACAATCCTTAAATATGGGAATATGGTGAGTGAAAGTGCTGCGTTTGCTTTAGAAGATACAGTGGTGCAACTAAAGGAAGATATTGGGCTAGTAGATTACACTGGTCCAGGGCTTACTATTAAAGTAGAACCATCGCTAGAAAGCATTGCACTTGGACAACCTGTAGAAGGTATTTCACCAGACCTACTTATTCGTCTAATCAATGAAATCAATCGTTTTAAAGCTAAAGATATTGAAGTTGACGGTAAACGTATAATATATTCTTCACCAATAAGAGATGTAAATGGTAAAACTACAGTGAATAATATACCTGTAAGAAATGCTCCATTTATGATCAGAATTGGAACTTCTACCTATGATGAGGCACAAAAAATGTACAATCAGTTAGAGGCTTCTACAATCGGTGATGACTTCTATATCGATAATTTAAAACTTAAGATTGGTGAGCCAGAGCAGATTATCAGGATTTCAGCTTATGACCAACCAGTGAACAATCATTTCTTAAAAGAAGTACCAGAAGGGGAGTCATGAAATGTGGTTGCCATTATTAGGACTGATACTTGGGATTTCCCTCGGTTTATTAACTGAAATGCAGGTTCCAGAAATATATGAAAGCTATTTATCAATAGCAGTATTGGCTGCACTTGATACTTTATTTGGTGGAATACGTGCCCATCTACAGCATGTTTATGATGATAAAGTATTTGTTTCAGGATTTTTCTTCAACATTGCTCTTGCTGCAGCTCTAGCATTTTTAGGAGTCCATTTAGGGATAGATTTATACTTGGCTGCAATTTTTGCGTTTGGAGTACGATTATTTCAAAATATAGCAGTTATTCGTCGAATAATGTTAACCAAATGGTCAGAAAGAAAAAAACAATAGATTTTATATAGTAATTGACTATTTCTTTAGAAAATTTTAGACTTTATACTATTTTTACACTAGAATAATAAATAAAGAGTTTACAGGAGGTGCCACGGGTTGAATCAATCAGAATTATACGTATCACTAGATATTGGGTCGTCATCAATCAAGGTCTTAATAGGCGAAATGAATGATGACTCGCTGCATGTAATAGGTGTAGGAAATGTTAAATCAAATGGAATAAGAAAAGGCACCATTGTGGATATAGATGCAACCGTACAATCTATAAAAAAAGCTGTTAATGAAGCCGAAAGAATGATTGGTATGTCTATTAATGAAATAGTATTAGGCATCCCAGCAAATATGGCGAATATACAAAATGTTAAAGGAGTAGTCGCTGTTAATCGTGAGGATAGAGAAATTACGGATGGAGACTTAGAACGTGTGATTGAGTCTGCTCAAGTAATGTCTATTCCTCCTGAGAGAGAGCTTATTAATATAGCACCAAAACAGTTTATCGTCGATCACTTAGAGGAAATTAAAGATCCAAGAGGGATGATTGGCACCCGCTTAGAATTAGACGGTATTATGATGACTACATCCAAAACAATTTTACATAACGTGTTAAGATGTGTGGAAAGAGCTGGTCTCCAAATAAGGGAGATTTATTTGCAACCTTTAGCTGGTGGTCATTTTGCATTAACTGAAGATGAAAAAAATCATGGCACTGCTTATATTGATATAGGCGGGGGTTCCACAACGATTGCCATTTTTAATGAAGGTCATTTAATTAATACTTCTGTTATTCCGGTAGGTGGAGATCATATTACAAAAGATTTATCTATTGTACTGAAAACACCAACCGAACAAGCAGAAATGATTAAACTAAAATATGGACATGCATTCTATGATGATGCTTCGGATGATGAATTATTTGAAGTACCTGTAATAGGAGCTGATATGAAGGAACAATACTCGCAACGTTATATTGCTGAAATCATCGGAGTTCGACTTGAAGAGCTATTTGAACTAGTTCTGGAAGAATTCTATCGACTTGGTTTACAAGACTTACCAGGAGGAGTAGTGATTACTGGCGGAGTTTCTAAACTGGAAGGATTAGGTCAGTTGGCAAGACATATACTCCAAACAAGAGTAAGACTATATACTCCAGATTATATTGGGGTTCGTGAGCCACAATATACGACTGCAGTTGGTCTTATAAGATATGCCTATAAAGAAGATCTTTTCTATGGTAAAATTGGTAGTAGCCATGCATTAGCGCATTCGGTTCCAAATGAAACAGTTGCGGTGTCTAAAAAACAAAAACAAACTGCGCAAACAACCAATGAACACAAAGATAGCCCAATGACAAAAGCAAAAAGATTTTTTGACAAGTTTTTCGAATAACAAACCCTTTATCATAGCAGAGAGAGCATAGGAGGCAATAGCATGTTAGAATTTGAAACAAATGAAGATCAATTAGCGATCATTAAAGTTATTGGAGTAGGTGGTGGCGGTAACAACGCTGTAAATCGAATGATTGAACACGGTGTTCAAGGAGTAGATTTTATTGCTGTTAATACAGATGCACAAGCTCTCAATATGTCAAAAGCCGAAGTAAAACTACAAATTGGTGGAAAACTAACTCGCGGTCTTGGTGCAGGAGCGAATCCTGAGGTAGGGAAAAAAGCTGCGGAAGAAAGTAAAGAACTGATAGAAGAAGCTTTAAGAGGCGCAGATATGGTATTTGTCACAGCAGGTATGGGTGGCGGTACAGGTACTGGAGCAGCACCAGTCATTGCTCAAATTGCACGTGATTTAGGGGCATTAACAGTTGGGGTAGTAACACGTCCATTTACTTTTGAAGGTCGTAAACGTTCTACACAAGCAGTTGGTGGTATTAGCATGATGAAAGAGTCAGTTGATACGTTAATCGTCATTCCAAATGACCGTTTGTTAGAAATCGTAGATAAAAACACACCAATGCTAGAAGCTTTCAGAGAAGCGGATAATGTACTACGTCAAGGGGTTCAAGGTATTTCTGATTTGATCGCAGTACCTGGTCTTATCAATCTTGACTTTGCAGATGTTAAAACAATTATGTCTAACAAAGGTGCAGCACTTATGGGTATCGGTATTTCTGCAGGAGAAAATCGTGCTGCAGAAGCTGCGAAAAAGGCTATTTCAAGTCCACTTCTTGAAACATCAATTGATGGAGCAACTGGTGTCTTGATGAATATTACTGGTGGCTCAAACTTAAGTCTGTTTGAAGTTCAAGAAGCGGCTGATATTGTTGCCTCTGCTTCAGATGAAGAAGTTAATATGATATTCGGTTCGGTTATCAATGATAACTTGAAAGATGAAATAGTTGTTACGGTAATTGCAACTGGATTCAACGAAGAACTTATCACACAAAAACAACCTCGAAGCACAGGTTTCGGTGGCAGCAGAACGCCACAACCATCTGTAGCACCAATCCGAGAACAGCGTAAAGAAGAAGTGCAACAACAAGCACCTCAACAAGAACGACATGTATCTCATAACCAACAAGAGGATGCATTAGATATCCCAACTTTCTTAAGAAATCGTCAACGTAGAAACTAATATAAAGATTAAAGCAATCACTTCGGTGGTTGCTTTTTTTGAATAAAGTATATAAAAATGCTAAATTCCTGATAATTAAGCAAATGAATAGTACTGCTATAATTTCCCGTGTTAAAAGGACTCCTTATAAATTAGGAATATTCCAGTCGAAACAGTGAATAGAAACATCTATTAGTAGTATGGTTCTACATGTTTTGGCCATGAATCGATAAAAGTTTTGTAAAAGTTTTCCACTACGCAAGTAAAAGGTAATAGTCCGCAAGTAAATATAGATTTAGAGCAAGTAAAACTTTAAGACCGCAAGTAAGCCACTGATGGGAGCAAGTAAACAATAGGTGAGAGCAAGTAAGGAGATATTAAGATCAAATTCTGTATTAAATATAAGGATATTTTTTGATTCCTGAGCTAAAAATAAATTTTTGGTAATTTGAGTGGTATAGAATACAAAGATTACATACAGAGCGGTTAGATTTGGGTTATCAAGCATCCAAAAAGGCATTTCTTATATATTTCTACACTAAGAAAAAAGTATACGACAAAAAATAGCTGGTATTTGCCTTATAGATTAACGTTAGAGCTCCCGAAATTTTATTTTCGGGAGCTCCCTCTTTGAATTGAAGAGTATCTTATCTCTTGTTATCCCAAAAATCACTAACCTGTTTCTAGAAGGTATAAGGGTGACGGACAGAAAAATGCCATAAAACTACTGAGAAAACAGATGCTGGTGGTGACGTTCAGTCACCACCAGCCTAATTGGCATCTTTTTTTGTATTTCTTAACTCTTATTATTTGTCGTAAAAAAAGAACGTTTTTGAACGGTCTTTTGACAAATTTCTTAAACTTTAGATGCTAAGCTTTAGTCAAAAGGAGGGAAACTATGTATGCGGAAGTAATGATTGTAACCAATACTTTTTTCAATTATACCGTTTTGGCATTTGCCAATAAAATTGGGTGGATTGAAAATCAGAAAAGGTATTTATTCCTATCTGCTCTAACGGCTGGAGTAATCACAGTTGTTTTCTCTCATTCTATGAGTACAATATTTTTATCTTTTTTTGTAATGATTGCGATTGCTTTTTGGAAAAAACGTTCGCAAATAGGAAAAGCAATTATTTTAACGTTACTGACTAGTGTTTTTGCTGGCGGTTTACTTACAGCTATTGCTCCTTTGTATGACAATAGTAGTAATTTGTTTATGATTATGAACTTTGCGTTGATTGCAACAGGTGGTCTATATTTGCTGACCAAACATGTCCTTCATCTGAATATTACTCACGGAGAAAGAGAGCTTCTATATCCATCTAACGTTTCGTTATTTGGTATTTCTAAGGAGCTGACACTTTTTATAGACTCAGGAAATGTGTGTACGGAACCGTTGTCCAATGATCCTGTCCACTTTGTGGCAGCTGAAATGTTGCGGGAGATTCTACCACATGCGTTATTTGAAGCTATTAGTAATTGGGAGTTTGATGGAAGAGCCGGATTGGACAAGATTTCAAAAGAATATGCAAGTAAATTAAGATTAATTCCAATTGCAACGATTCACAAACATAAAACATGGGTTGTTGGTATTAAGTATGATCAATGGATGATAGGAGATCAGGCATTACCAAAAGGTTATATTGTTATGACGAAAGCAAGAGAAAAGTTTCCACATGGGGCGGATGGGATATTACATAGTTCCTCATATTTTCATTTGAAAAAAAGGAGTGTAGGATAATGCTGATGAATTGGTTGCGTAAGATTTACTATTGGGTACTTTCCTTTAGAAGAAAAAGTGTACATTATATTGGTGGCAATGAATCATTACCTAAACCATTATCGAGAGAAGAAGAACGAGAGATGCTACTGGCGTTTATGGATGGAGATGAACATGCTAGAGATGTATTAATTGAACGAAACTTAAGATTAGTTGTTTACATTGCGAGAAGATTTGATCAGACAAATACTAATATAGAAGACCTTATTAGTATAGGTTCAATCGGACTTATTAAGGCTGTAGAGACGTTTAATCTAGAAAAAGGTATTAAGCTCGCAACTTACGCATCAAGATGTATAGAGAACGAAATTTTAATGCATTTACGTAAGACAAATCGTATGAAGTCAGAAGTCTCTTTTGATGAACCTTTAAATTCTGATTCTGACGGGAATGAACTATTACTATCAGATATTTTAGGTACTAGCGAGGATTTAATCATTGAAGATGTGGAGAAAAAACTAGAGCGTCAACATGTATTTGAAGCAATAAATTTACTTGGGAATAGGGAAAAGTACATTATGCAATGTCGGTTTGGTTTAAATGGTAAAGAAGAAATGACTCAAAAAGAAGTAGCTGATCATTTAGGTATTTCGCAATCATATATATCACGTTTAGAAAAAAAAATTATTTTAGATTTAAAGGAGCTGTTAAACGAACCAATTGCCTAATGGGTGAAATTGGATAGAAACGTATAGAATAATCTTTTCTTTCCCGGACAAACTGACTTAGAACAATTAAAAAGTCCGGAGGAAGATCTATGACGAGAACAAAAGTTGAATTATGCGGCATTGATACATCTAAGCTTCCTTTACTTAAGCATGAAGAAATGAAAGAATTGTTTATCCGTTTACAATCTGGTGAAGAATCTGTTAAAGATGAACTGGTAATGTGTAATTTAAGGCTAGTTTTAAGTCTAGTTCAAAGGTTTGCTTACCGAGGAGAGCAAGCAGATGATTTGTTTCAAGTTGGTTGTATTGGGCTCATCAAATCAATTGAGAATTTCGATTTAAAGCATAACGTCCGTTTTTCTACGTATGCAGTTCCTATGATTATTGGAGAAATAAAAAGACACTTACGTGATCATCATTCAGTACGAGTATCAAGATCGTTAAGAGATATTGCATATAAAGCTATGAAAGCAAAGGAACAGTTTATCAACGAACATTTACAAGAACCAACCTTGGATGACTTGTCAAAAGAGCTAGATATTTCAGTGGAGGATATATTAATTGCTTTAGACGCTATTCAAGATCCTGTATCTTTACAAGAGCCAATATTCAGTGATGGTGGAGACGCTATTTATATGATGGACCAATTATGCGATAATGATGTATCCGAAGATCAATGGGTAACTTATTTTACTGTGAAGGATAGTTTTCAGAAGCTAGATACAAGACAAAAGAAAATATTAACGAAGAGAATTTACTATGGAGCTACACAAACAGAAATAGCAATGGACTTAGGTTTATCGCAGGCACAAATTTCAAGATTAGAGAAAAGTGCCTTATCAACTATTCAAAGCCAATTGAATCCATAAGTTATTTAGCAAAAACGCTTTTTCTTTTTAGAAGAAGCGTTTTTCTGTTGTTATAAATTTCTTAAGAACAACAAGTTAGCTCCTGTGATTTTTGGGTGGAGCATAATCGTAGTGACTTTTGGTCCGGCAGAAAACACTTTCTAAAAATCATATAGGTAGTTACTAGTAGGATTCCGTATTTATGCATTAGAACGAAGCGTTTAAGATCTGGATTTTTTTCTTTTTAGAAAAAAAGCGTTTTTTTCATTTTCATTCATATAATGAATAAAGGGGGTTAATGATGAAATTTTCAGATGCGCAGCAAAAAGAAGTAATAGAAGCAAAGAGTGGGCAATTACTCGGCTATATTGTAGACGCAGAAATTGATAAAGAAACTGGTTATATTATTTCATTTTTAGTAGAAGAAAATGGAGCGTATCCAACTTTTTTTAATAAAAAAAGAGACACAAAGAAAATAGCCGTACAAAATATAGCGATAATTGGAAAAGATGTTATAATTGTATCAAAAACATAGACTTACAATGTTCATCATTGATAAAACGGCTTTTCATTGATACAATAAACAAAAACAATTGATGAAAAGTTGGGTTTCGAATGACAAACGTACAACAAAACTTAGAACAAATTCAACAGCGTATGCAAAATGCATGCGACCGAGGTAATAGAAAGTTAGAAGATATTACATTAATAGCAGTAACAAAAGAAGTTTCAGTTAGTCGAACAAACGAGGTAATAGAAAATGGTATTCGGCATTTGGGAGAAAATCGACCAGAGGGTTTACAGAAAAAGTTAGATGCCATTTCTAATGATGTTGGGTGGCATTACATAGGTTCATTGCAAACAAGAAAAGTTAAATCAGTTATTAACCATATAAATTTCTTGCATTCATTAGACCGGATGAGTTTAGCGGATGAAATTGAGAAAAGAGCTACCTCCACAAAGGATTGTTTTGTACAAGTAAACGTATCCCAAGAAGAGTCAAAACATGGGCTTGCTTTTGAAGAAGTAGAAGCATTTGTAGATCAGCTTAAAAACCATAAACGTATTCGCATTATTGGATTGATGACAATGGCACCTAATACGGAAGATGACACAATCATTCGAAATGTTTTCCGCAGATTGAAACAACTCCAAAGTAAAATTGCAGCTAAACAAATAGCAGGCGCCCCTTGTACAGAACTTTCCATGGGAATGTCTGGGGATTATGAGATAGCAATAGAAGAAGGTGCAACATTTATTAGAGTCGGAACAGCATTGGTTGGAAAAGAGAGGGAGGGAATTGTATGAGCATGAAAAACTGGATGAAAAACTTCTTCTACTTAGATGAAGATGAGGAAGCATCAGAAGCGCAGCAACCAAGACCTCAGCAGCAAAAAACAGTTGATAATAATATAAAGCAACAAACTGTAAAGTCTGCTCCTAAAGAACGTAAATTTAATACGATTCCAAAGGATATGAACACTCCTAATCTCGTTAGTATTCAAAATGTCCAAAAGTCATCAAAAGTAATATTGATAGAGCCGAGAGTGTATGCAGAAGCACAAGATATATCTGAACACTTAAAAAGTAAAAAGGCTGTAATTGTAAATTTGCAACGAATTGATAAGGAGCAGGGAATTCGAATAATCGACTTTTTAAGTGGGACAGTGTACGCTTTAGGTGGAGACATACAAAGAATAGGTACGGATATATTCCTTTGTGCACCAGATTCTGTTGAAGTCGATGGTGCAATATCGGATTATTACTATAATGACTTAGATTAACAGAGGAGTATTTAAATTATGGGATTAGTTTTATCTTTAATAAGCTGGGGTGTTCAAATTTATACGTATGCATTAATAGCGTATATTTTAATGTCATGGGTTCCGAGCATTCAACAATCAGGTTTTGGAAAGTTTTTAGGGAAAATATGTGAGCCATACTTAGAACCATTTAGAAAAATTATTCCTCCATTAGGGATGATTGATATCTCACCAATTGTGGCAATTTTTGTATTAAACCTAGCAATGACAGGCATATATTATATAGCTAATATAGTTGTCTAACCTCACTTTCGTGGGGTTTTTTACTATAGTCGAAAGGGAAATATTAAAATGGAAAATGTATTGCAACATTTTAGAAAAGAAGAACAGCCATTTATAGAACAGGTTGTGAGTATGATGCGGGAAGTTGAGGATCGATATGCTCCTAAGTTGACGGACTTTCTAGACCCAAGGCAGCAATTTATCGTAGACTCGATTCGTAGGCAATATGAAGAGATTGACTCTAGCGCTCAAGGTGCACTAGAGGATGCGGAGAGAAGAAGAGTCTTATTGTTTCCTTCTTATTTTACTCCATCTGATAACGATTTCTCTTCGAAAGTAGTGGAAGTTCATTATCCTACTAAATTTGTTACGCTAAAGCACAAGGATGTTCTTGGTTCAATGATGTCACTAGGAATTGATCGTAGTAAATTTGGTGATATACGCGTACAAGAAGGAGCCATTCAGTTCGTCGTTGCCTTAGAGGTTTTAGATTACGTTCGAGCTAATTTCACATCCATTGGGAAAGTGAAAGTTCATATAAATGTGATAGAAGATCCAATCGATTATTTTGTTCAACAGGAGGAATGGATACCTGATACTTTAACGGTTAGTTCCCTTAGGTTAGACACAGTGATTGCGGCAGTTTTTAATATTTCTCGTCAAAAATCAGCATCCCTTATTCAAGCTGGTAAGGTCAAAGTGAACTGGTCAGAAAAGGATCAGGTATCTCTTGAGTTACAAGAACTTGATTTACTTTCTATTAGAGGGCATGGAAGAGTAAAATTAATAATGATCGAAGGAAGAACAAAAAAAGATAAATTACGACTACAAATAGGCAGGTTAGAACTTAAAAGTTAATTTTTATAAGAATATTTCAAATTTAGATGTATTCACCTTCTTGGAAATGTATAATGTAAGAAAGAATACAAGAATAGTAAGTAAAGGAGATGTTAAAATGCCACTAACACCACTTGATATACATAACAAGGAATTTGGTAAAGGATTTAGAGGATATAATGAAGATGAAGTAAACGAATTCCTTGATCAAATTATGAAAGATCTTGAAATATTGATGAAAGAAAAAAAGGAATTAGAAACAAAGCTTAAAACTTCAAGCGAAAAGGTTGGTCATTTTACTTCAATTGAAGAGACATTACATAAGTCAATTGTCGTTGCACAAGAGGCAGCAGAAGAGGTTCGTCGCAATTCACAAAAAGAAGCGAAGTTAATTGTGAAAGAGGCAGAAAAAAATGCTGATCGAATTGTTAACGAAGCTTTAACTAAGGCTAGAAGGATTGCATTGGAAATCGAGGACTTGAAAAAGCAGTCAAAAGTTTTCCGAAATCGTTTTAAAATGTTAGTCGAAGCCCAGCTAGATTTGATCAACACAGATGACTGGAATCATTTAATGGAATATGATGTGGATACAGAAGCAATTGATCGTATATCTGTTACGGAAGATTAACATTTCTTGACTCATAGCCATACTTTACCTATAATAATTTCATATCATATCATATAATATGCGTTGAAAAAGACGTCTAAAATAGATTTCGACAAAGCGACTTGAGGGTGGTGAGAGCTCAGGGTAGAATCTTATTTAGAATATCACTTTGGAGCAAGGGCACAGAACAAATAGTAAGTGTCTTCGGTTAATGCCCCGTTATGGCATTCTAAGCGGCGATTTTATACAAATCGCAAGTAGGGTGGTACCGCGAGCATAACTCCTCGTCCCTTTTAGGGATGTGGAGTTTTTTTGTTTTCGCCACTCCTTTACAGTACTCATGCTTTTAATAATTAGGAGGTTATAAGATGGAATACAAAGATACGTTATTAATGCCAAAAACTGATTTCCCTATGCGTGGAAATTTACCAGTGAAAGAAGTAGAAATTCAAACTAAATGGGCAGATCAGGATATTTATAAAAAAGTACAGGACCATACAAAAGATCGTCCGTTTTTTGTACTACATGATGGACCACCTTATGCCAATGGTGATCTTCATATGGGTCATGCATTAAATAAAGTATTAAAAGATATGATTGTCCGTCACAAGTCTATGTCAGGCTTCCATGCACCTTATGTTCCAGGCTGGGATACACATGGTCTGCCAATCGAGCAAGCACTAACCAATAAAGGTGTAAAACGTAAAGAGATGTCTTTAGCAGAGTTTAGGAAGCTTTGTGAGGAGTATGCATATCAACAAATTGACAATCAACGCTCACAATTCAAACGTTTGGGTGTTCGTGGGGACTGGGATAATCCATATGTTACATTAACTCCTGCATTTGAATCACGTCAAATTGAAGTATTCGGTGCAATGGCTAAAAAAGGATATATTTATAAAGGGTTAAAGCCTGTTTACTGGTCACCATCAAGTGAATCAGCATTGGCTGAAGCAGAAATTGAATACCAAGATAAAAAATCACCATCTATTTATGTAAGCTTTGAGGTGACTGAAGGAAAAGGAGTTCTGGAAGAAGGAACAAAATTTATCATTTGGACTACAACACCTTGGACAATTCCTGCAAACCTAGCTATTTCCTTGCATCCTAAAGTTGAGTATGCAGTCGTTAATACGAAAGGTTCTAAATTTGTCGTTGCATTAGATTTAGTAAAATCTGTTGCGGAAGAATTAGGCTGGGAAGAATATACAGTAGAACGTACACTGGAAGGTAAGGAAATGGATCGTCTCGTTGCAAAACATCCATTATACGATCGTGATTCTCTTATCATTTTAGGAGAGCATGTAACAACTGAATCTGGGACTGGATGTGTTCATACAGCTCCTGGACACGGGGAAGATGACTTTTACGTTGGAAAAGCTTACGGCTTAGAGGTTCTTTGTCCAGTTGATGACCGCGGTGTAATGACTGCTGAAGCACCTGGTTTTGAAGGATTATTTTATGACACAGCTAACAAAGCGATTACAGAAGCTTTAGAGGCTGCAGGTGCGCTTGAGAAACTTACATTTATTACACATTCATATCCGCATGACTGGCGTACAAAAAAACCAGTTATTTATCGTGCTACAGCACAATGGTTTGCTTCTATTGAGGCATTTAGAGATGAATTGCTACAAGCTATTCGGGATACCAAGTTTACTCCTGCATGGGGGGAGACTCGTCTATTTAACATGATTCGCGATCGTGGAGACTGGTGTATTTCTCGTCAGCGTGTATGGGGAGTTCCAATTCCAGTATTTTATGGGGAAGATGGAGAACCGATTCTGACAGAAGAGACTATTTCACATGTTTCTAAACTATTCCGTGAGCACGGTTCAAATATTTGGTTTGAAAAAGAAGCGAAGGAATTACTACCAGAAGGATTTACACATGCTGGAAGTCCGAATGGTATCTTTACGAAAGAAACAGATATTATGGATGTATGGTTCGATTCCGGTTCATCTCATCAAGGTGTCCTAGAAGAACGCGACGATTTAGTATTCCCAGCTGACTTATATCTAGAGGGATCGGATCAATATCGTGGTTGGTTTAACTCTTCGTTAATAACAAGTACGGCTATGTTTGGTCACGCTCCTTACAAAGGTTTGTTAAGCCATGGTTTCACATTGGATGGAAATGGACGTAAAATGAGTAAATCATTAGGGAACGTAATCGTTCCTTCTAAAGTGATAAATCAGTTAGGTGCAGACATTGTACGTTTGTGGGTAGCTTCTGTAGATTATACAGCAGATGTACGTGTATCAGATGCGATCTTCAAACAGGTATCAGAAGTATATCGTAAAATCCGTAATACATTCAGATTCTTACATGGTAATATTAGTGATTTCCATCCTGTTAATAATCGTGTGGAATTCAAGGGTCTTCGTGAAGTGGATCAGTATATGTACATGAAACTTCAAGAAGTAATTACAACAGTAAGAGCTGCATATGATCGCTACGATTTTGCAAGTGTATATCATACGGTGAATAACTTTGTATCAAGTGAGTTAAGTTCATTCTACTTAGATATTGCAAAAGATGTTGTGTATATCTATGGCGAGGACCACTCGGATCGTCGTGCTATGCAAACAGTTATGTATGATACGTTATTAGCTCTACTAAAATTAGTAACACCTATCTTGCCTCATACGACAGATGAGCTTTGGGCTTATTTAGAGCATGAAACTGCGGAAAGTGTTCAATTAACGGATATGCCAGAAGCTGTTGATTATCCTGAATTCAAGAATTTAGCAGCTAAGTGGGATAAAATTATGGAATTACGTGATGATGTATTAAAAGCACTAGAAGAAGCGCGAAATGCAAAAACGATCGGTAAATCATTAGAAGCTAAAGTAGCTTTATATGTAAATGATGACTATAAAGCACTGTTTGAAACAGATGCCATTGACTTTGCACAATTGTTCATTGTTTCTAAATTTGAATTAGGCGGTGCACCGTCTGAAGCACCAGCAAACAGCTTAGTATTAGAGCATGCTTCTGTTGTAGTAGAAAAAGCAGATGGTGAAAAATGTGAGCGCTGTTGGACAATTTCCGAAACAGTTGGTACAAGTGAAGCCCACCCAACTTTATGTGCACGTTGCGCAGAGGTTGTTAAGTAAATAAAACAAAGAAATGTGGTCCAATTATTTGGATCACATTTTTTATAGGATAATGGCTAGATAGCTCTTAATTTTAAAGGTAAAGCCCTTAAGTGTTTTCGGATAGCCCATAAATCACTTTTAATAATCCATAGATTTCAATATAGCCCTTAAATTCTCTACCTTAGTCCTTAACATCGAGCAAATAGCCCATAAAGCCGCCATCCTTTCAACTCTTATGGTACATAATCGATGTTGAAATTGTGTCTGCTCTTTTACGTATTGCATGGTTCTGTGTTAAACTAGATGGAGAGTGTTCAATTTTGCTGAAAAGAATTTGTTATGTGGGGGAAATAATGTGTGGAAATTTTATGGACTGGCGGCCTTTGTCATTGCATTAGATCAATGGACAAAATGGCTAGTCGTTAAAAATATGATACTTGGTGAACGAATTATTATGTGGGACCCTTACCTAGCGCTACTTTCTCATAGAAATAGAGGAGCAGCCTGGGGCATTCTAGAAGGAAAAATAGGATTCTTTACCATTGTCACTATCATCGTCATCATTGGAATTATCTATTATTTTCATAAAGAAGCAAAAGGAAAGCCAGTATTTCAAGCTGGCTTGATGATGCTACTTGGAGGAGCAATAGGGAACTTTATTGACCGACTTTGGAGAGGCGAAGTAGTAGACTTCGTCGATGTTTTAATACCTATTATTAATTATGATTTTCCAATCTTTAACGTGGCAGATGCTGCACTAACTATTGGTGTTGTAATTATAATATTATTCGTATTTCAAGAAGAACGAGCTGAAAAGAAAAAGGTGAAGTAATGGAAGATTTAACATTTATTATTGAAAATGAACAAGCAAAAGAGCGCATTGATAAAGCAATTGCATCTTTTGAATCAGATTGGTCACGTACACAAATTCAAAATTTTATAAAAGACGGCTTTGTAACAGTAAATAATGAGCCAGCAAAAACGAGCTATAAAGTAAAAGCTGGTGATGTTATTGTCGTTACACCTCCAGATGCTGTTCCACTTGATATTGTTGCCGAGAACTTGAACTTAGAAATCATCTATGAGGATGAAGATGTAGTTGTTGTCTATAAACCTCGCGGAATGGTTGTACATCCTGCACCTGGACATACTACTGGAACACTAGTTAATGGTTTGATGTATCAAATTAAAGATTTGTCAGGTATTAATGGAGTTATGCGTCCTGGAATTGTGCATCGTATTGATAAAGATACGACAGGTCTTTTGATGGTTGCTAAAAATGATGTAGCACATGTCTCGTTAGTGGACCAACTTGTAAAGAAAACAGTTACTCGTAAGTACACAGCACTTGTGCATGGTCGCATTGCTCACGATAAAGGGACGATTGATGCTCCTATTGCTCGTGATAAAAAAGAAAGACAAAGTATGGCGGTAGTAGATAATGGTAAGCACGCTGTTACACATTTTCGTGTTATAGAGAGATTTGATAAATTTTCGTTAGTTGAATGCCAATTGGAAACTGGACGTACACATCAAATTCGTGTTCATATGAAATATATTGGTTATCCACTTGCTGGAGATCCAAAATACGGCCCGAAAAAAACTATTAGTTTTGATGGACAAGTTTTACATGCAGGATTATTAGGTTTTATTCACCCAAAAACGGGAGAATACTTAGAGTTCTCCTATCCACTTCCAGAGGATTTCACTAATTTGATACAAGATTTAAAAAAACAATCATTGATTAATGAGGAATAGTACTCTATACTAGTGAAAGAAATAAGAAAAAATTATATAGCTTCACCTTTAATAACAGTCCAGAGAGGCTGAGAAGGTACTTGTGAACGTGACTCACTATCAATCTGCGGATTTTTAGTAATCACTCTAATTTATTACGCATTTACAACCTTCTGGGCTCTCGAGCTTAGAAGGTTTTTTATTTTGTTCAAAGGAGATGTAAGTTGATGGGAGAAAAAGCGAATATTCTAGATGAGCAAGCGATAAATCGAGCACTCACAAGAATTGCACATGAAATTATTGAACGTAACAAGGGGATTGATGAATGTATTCTAGTGGGCATCAAAACTAGAGGAGCATTTTTAGCTCAGCGTCTAGCGGATAGAATCGAACGTATTGAGGGCAAACCTATAAAAACAGGAGAGCTTGATATAACGCTATATAGAGATGATCTTTCCTTGAAGAATGATACAGCTGAACCGCTAGTGCAACAAGTTGATATAACACATGATGTGAAGGATAAAAAAGTTATTTTGGTTGACGATGTTTTATTTACCGGAAGAACTGTCCGAGCTGCAATGGATGCAGTAATGGATTTAGGAAGACCATCTCAAATTCAGCTAGCAGTTTTAATTGATAGAGGGCACCGAGAGCTACCGATTCGAGCAGACTATGTTGGAAAAAATATACCTACCTCTAGCAGTGAGAGAATTGTTGTAAAAGTTACAGAAACAGACGAAGTAGATGCAGTAACCATTTACGAATAAGCAAAGAGAAAGCATCGACAAGCGCTGGAGATAAACAGATATTGAGTAAGAAGCATATACTTCCAGGTCAATTAAAAAAATTATTTAAAAGGTAGGTAAAATTTATGTCAAATGCCGTTTTAGATGTAAATGAAAAGCCATCCGGTGGGCAGCTCATCACTTTAAGTTTTCAACATATGTTTGCGATGTTCGGATCTACCATATTAGTACCACAGCTGGTAGGTTTAAGCCCTGCGATTGCATTGTTAACAAGCGGGATAGCAACAATTATCTTCTTACTCGTAACTAAATTCCAAGTACCAGCATATTTAGGATCGTCGTTCGCATTTATCGCACCTATTCTTGTGGCAGTAAATGGGTTGAATGAATCGGGAAAAGCTATTAATCCGGGTAATGCCATGATCGGGGCAGTTTTCGTAGGATTAGTTTATGGAATTGTGTCTCTTGTAATTTGGAAAAGTGGTTATAAATGGATTATGAAGCTTTTACCAGCAATTGTAGTAGGTCCTGTTATTATGGTTATTGGTCTCGGATTGTCGAGTACAGCAGTCGATATGGCAATGAATATAACAAATGCAGAATCAGGCATAAAAGAATATAGCTTCCTGCATTTCTCAGCAGCTTTAGTTACATTGTTTACAGCGATCATCTGTACGGTATACTTTAAAAATATAATTAGTACAATGCCAATCTTAATAGGATTAGTTGTAGGTTATATATATTCCATTATTATCGGGATTGTTGATTTTACCCCAATAAAAGAAGCGAAATTGTTCGCTTCACCAGACTTTTTAGTTCCTGGAGTACATTATGATTTTGTTGTTACTTCAAATATATTACTAGTGATGGTTCCAATCGTTATCGTCACTATCTCAGAGCATATTGGGCATCAGCTCGTGTTAGGGAAAGTTGTAGAAAGAGACTACATAAAAGAACCTGGATTGCATAGGTCATTACTAGGTGATGGTCTAGGAACGTTAGTAAGTGCACTTATCGGTGGACCACCTAAAACTACTTACGGTGAAAACATTGGAGTGTTAGCAATAACTCGTATATATAGTGTTTATGTTATTTTGGGTGCAGCTGTAGTAGCGATCCTACTTTCGTTTTTTGGAAAAGCAATGGCAGTTATTTCTACGATACCAACAGCAGTTTTAGGCGGTGTATCTATCCTACTATTTGGGATAATCGCAGCAAGTGGGTTACGTATGTTAGTTGATGCAAAAGTAGATTTTGGCAATAGTAGAAATTTAGTCATTGCATCTGTAATCCTAGTAATAGGAATCGGTGGGGCAAAATTCATTGTCACAGAAGCTCTTAGTATTGAAGGTATGGCTTTAGCGGCAATTATCGGGGTTATACTAAATCTGATCCTACCAGGTAGAAAACAAGCAGAAAGTACAGATTTACATCAAACTAAATAATAGACCTTTTAAGAAGTTGAACAGTGAGTCAGCAAAAGGTTCGGATAGCAAGTTGGGACATGTAGCATGATCCTACTACTTGTCTATGCAAAAACGAACCTTCTCGAAACTTTTTCGAGGAGGTTTTAACATTTACTAAACAAGCCTCCGGCGGATGTCACAGACTTTATCGAGCTTCTCAATAAAAGTCTAGACTCAAATCCACCAGGAGAATTTGATTTAAACAGAAAGGTGGATATTCATGGAAAATTTAGTATCAATGAAAGACTTATCGGCGGATCAAATACATCAGATATTAAAACAAACACAAGCATTTCGTGATGGTACCACCTCAACTCTGAAGAATAACTACATGGTATCGAACCTGTTTTTTGAGCCTAGCACTAGAACTAAGATGAGCTTTGAAATGGCTGAAAGAAAATTGAAATTAGATATCCTTCCTTTTGACGCTGGATTCTCTAGTACATTAAAAGGTGAAACACTTTATGACACAGTAAAAGTTTTAGAATCCATTGGGCTAGATGTATTAATTATTAGGCATGAGCAAAATAATTATTTTGAAGAATTAGTTGGGAAAGTTAAACCTGCGATTATTAACGGGGGAGACGGTACAGGAAATCATCCAACGCAAAGCCTGTTAGATATTTATACAATTTGGCAAGAGTTTGGCACTTTACAAGATAAAGTAATCACGATTGTAGGAGATATCAACCATAGTCGTGTTGCTAGGTCTAATGCAGATGCACTTGCAAAATTAGGCGCACAAGTCCGATTTGTATGCCCGCCAGAGTGGCAGGGAGAGTTCGAAGCGTTTAATGAATTCGATGAGATAATAGAAGATAGTGATGTTCTCATGATGCTCCGTGTTCAACATGAGAGACATGATGGGAAGACAACATTTTCTAAAGAGCAATATCATCATTTATATGGTCTAACAATAGAACGTGAACGGAAAATGAAAAAAACTGGAATTATCTTACATCCAGCGCCATTCAATAGAGGCGTGGAAATAGCTAGTGAGTTAGTAGAATGTGATCGGTCAAGGATATTTAAGCAAATGGAAAATGGTGTTTATGTTCGCATGGCTGTCATTGAAATGATTTTGAAAGGGAGAGAATAACATGACAAAAATTATTCAAAACGTTCAAATAGTTAACAATGAAGGAAATCTAGAAACAACTGCTATTTTAGTTCAAGATGGAAGAATTGCAGCAATCGGAGCGAGTATCGCATCAAATGGTGCACAACTAATAGATGGTAAGGGACAATTACTTTCACCTGGCTTTATTGATGTACATGTTCATTTACGTGAACCAGGGGGAGAGCATAAAGAAACGATTGAAACAGGAACGAAAGCAGCAGCAAAAGGTGGTTATACAACCATTTGCGCTATGCCAAATACAAGACCAGTACCTGACAGTGCAGAAAATTTCTCACATGTATTAGATTTAGTAGAGAAAAATGCACTTGTACGCGTATTACCGTATGGTTCCATTACAATTCGACAAGCGGGCAAAGAAAGAACAGATATCGAAGCTTTAAAAAATCTTGGAGCTTTTGCTTTAACAGATGATGGTGTTGGTGTACAGGAAGCTGGAACAATGCTAGAAGCAATGAAGGAAGCAGCAAAATTCAATATCCCGATTGTCGCTCACTGTGAAGATAACACACTTATCTACGGTGGCGTGATGCATAAAGGGAAACGCAGCGAAGAACTTGGTTTAAAAGGTATACCTTCTGTTTCTGAATCAGTACATATAGCGCGAGACATTTTACTCGCAGAAGCCGCAGGTGCGCACTATCATGTATGTCATGTGAGTACGAAAGAATCAGTTCGAGTGATTAGAGATGCTAAAAAATCTGGTATTCAGGTTACAGCAGAAGTAAGCCCGCATCATTTATTACTATGTGAGGACGATATTCCATCAAATGACGCAGCATGGAAGATGAACCCTCCACTTAGAGCGAAAGAAGATATGATGGCACTGCGTGAAGGACTGGTAGATGGAACCTTAGATTTTATCGCAACAGATCATGCTCCTCATACTGAGGAAGAAAAGTCATTTGGATTTGAGAAAGCTCCTTTCGGAATAGTCGGTTTAGAAACAGCATTTCCACTATTATATACTCACTTTGTTAAAACTGGCGATTGGACTCTCAAGCAGCTATTGGATTACCTAACTATCAAACCAGCGGAAGTATTTGGATTTGAGTTTGGAAAGCTTGAGGTAGGAGCTCCAGCCGATTTAGTTTTATTAGATTTAGAAAAAGAGCAAGAGATTGTGAAAGAAGCTTTTGTATCCAAAGGAAAGAATACACCATTTAACGGATGGGCCTGCAATGGTTGGCCACAACTTACAATGTATAACGGAGAAATCGTATGGCAGGAGGAACAAGCATGAAAACAAGATACTTAATATTAGAAGACGGTACGGTATTTAAGGGAAATGCATTTGGAAGTGATGCAGGAACAATTGGTGAAGTAATTTTTACAACTGCAATGACAGGCTATCAGGAATCCATTTCAGATCCTTCTAACTGTGGGCAAATATTAACGTTTACGTATCCTATGGTTGGTAACTATGGTATAAATCCAGATGATTTTGAAGCTATAGAAATAGGACTTTCTGGAGTTGTTATTAGAGAGCTTGCAGAACAACCATCGAACTTCAGAAATACTGCTACTATAAATGAATTTTTAGTTGCTAAAAACGTTCCCGGAATTGAAGGAATTGATACAAGAAAGCTAACACGTATTATTCGTATGCACGGTTCATTAAAAGGAAGGCTTACCAATGCAGACGAAGAGGTGAATGTGGAACAAATAGTACAAGAACTTCAAGCAACTGAACTTCCTAAAAATTTAGTAGAACAAGTTTCAATAACTCGACCATACCCAAGCCCAGGACGTGGAAAAAGAGTGGTACTGGTGGACTTTGGTATGAAACATGGCATATTAAGAGAACTAAACAAACGTGATTGCGATATTATTGTAGTCCCATATAACACTTCAGCAACTGAAATTCTAGGTATGTACCCGGATGGTGTCATGCTATCTAATGGACCTGGAGATCCAACTGATATTCCAGAAGCAATTGAAATGGTAAAAGGAATTATCGGAAAAGTACCGATTTTCGGAGTATGTCTTGGACATCAACTTATTTCACTGGCAAGTGGTGCTAAATCCTTCAAATTGAAATTTGGTCATCGCGGAGGAAATCACCCAGTAAAAGATTTAAGAACTGGTAGAACAGAGTTAACTTCTCAAAACCATGGTTATGCAATTGATGCAGATTCCATTGCACAAACTGATCTGGAAATTACACATATAGCTTTAAATGATGGCACAGTAGAAGGAGTTAGACATACTAAGTTCCCGGTATTTTGTGTTCAGTTCCACCCAGAAGGATCCTCAGGTCCAGAAGATTCAAAACATCTATTTGACGAGTTTATCAAATTAATGAATACAGAAAGCAAAAAGGAGAATTCACATGCCTAAACGTAAAGATATAAAAACAATACTAGTAATAGGTTCCGGTCCAATTGTTATCGGTCAAGCAGCTGAATTCGACTACGCAGGTACACAAGCTTGTATTTCACTTAGAGAAGAAGGCTATAGCGTTATTCTTGTGAATTCCAACCCTGCAACTATTATGACGGATACAGAAATTGCAGATAAAGTTTATATTGAACCTCTAACATTACCATTTGTTAGTAAAATCATTCGTAAAGAGCGTCCAGATGCAATATTACCTACACTTGGTGGGCAAACTGGTTTGAATATGGCAATTGAACTCGATGAATCTGGAATTTTAGATGAACTAGGAATCGAAATACTAGGTACAAAACTAGAAGCAATTCATAAAGCAGAAGACCGAGATTTATTCCGTTCGTTGATGAATGAATTAAATGAACCAGTTCCAGATAGTGATATTATCCATAATTTAGAAGAAGCGAAAGCATTTGTCGAGAGAATTGGTTATCCTGTTATCGTTCGTCCGGCATTTACAATGGGTGGTACGGGCGGAGGTATTTGTTACAATGACGCCGATTTAGCTGAAATTGTGACAAGTGGTTTAAAATACAGCCCAGTTACTCAATGTTTACTTGAAAAATCGATTGCTGGATATAAAGAGATAGAGTACGAGGTAATGCGTGATTCTGCCGATAACGCCATTGTTGTATGCAATATGGAAAACTTCGATGCTGTTGGAATTCATACAGGGGATTCAATCGTAGTTGCTCCAACACAAACATTGTCTGACCGTGAAAACCAAATGCTTCGAAATGTATCTCTTAAAATAATTCGTGCACTTAAGATTGAAGGTGGATGTAATGTCCAATTAGCACTTGATCCGCATAGCTTCAATTATTATATTATCGAAGTTAACCCAAGAGTTAGCCGTTCTTCTGCACTGGCTTCAAAAGCAACTGGTTATCCAATCGCAAAACTTGCAGCTAAAATCGCAGTAGGTCTTACATTGGATGAGATGATGAATCCAGTTACTCAAAAAACATACGCTTGCTTCGAGCCTGCATTGGATTATATTGTAGCGAAAATTCCAAGATGGCCATTCGATAAATTCGAATCGGCTAAACGTAATCTTGGAACACAAATGAAAGCTACTGGGGAAGTAATGTCCCTAGGACGAACATTTGAGGAAGCAATACTTAAGTCAATTCGTTCACTAGAAACGGGTCATTTCCATATCGAAATGAAAAATAGCGAATCCATTACAGATGCCTGGATGGAAAAACGTATTCGTCGTGCAGGAGATGAGAGACTATTCTTCATAGGAGAAGCACTTCGCCGTGGAGTAACTGTTGAAACAATTCATGAATGGAGCCAAATTGATCTATTTTTCTTAAACAAACTTCAAAATATCGTGAAATATGAAGAAATTATTCAAAAAAATCCGTTCAACCAAGAAGTACTTTATAAAGCAAAACGCATGGGCTTTGCAGATAAAACTATTGCGAAATATTGGAATGTCACTGAATTAGAAGTATATAACTTTAAAAAAGAAAATGGAATTGTACCAGTATACAAAATGGTCGATACGTGTGCAGGGGAGTTTGAGTCAGAAACACCATACTTCTACGGAACATACGAAGAGGAAAATGAATCCATTCGTTCAGAAAAGGAAAGCGTAATTGTACTAGGGTCAGGTCCGATTCGTATCGGTCAAGGGGTTGAGTTTGACTATGCTACTGTACATTCTGTGTGGGCTATTAAAGAAGCAGGCTACGAGGCGATTATTATAAATAATAACCCTGAAACAGTTTCAACCGACTTCTCCATCTCAGATAAGTTATATTTTGAACCACTAACATTAGAAGATGTCATGCATATCGTTGACTTAGAGCAGCCGAAAGGTGTAGTTGTACAATTCGGGGGACAAACAGCGATTAACTTAGCTGCTGGGCTTGAAGAAAGAGGAGTTAAAATTCTAGGTACAACGTTAGAAGACATTGACCGTGCTGAGAACCGCAACAAGTTTGAAGCGGCTCTACATGAAATAGATATTCCTCAGCCACTAGGTAAAACTGCAGTCTCTGTAGAAGAAGCTACAAGCATTGCCAATGAGATAGGGTACCCTGTATTAGTCAGACCTTCTTATGTACTTGGTGGTCGTGCAATGCAAATTGTATATAGCGAAGATGAGATCAAACATTATATGGAGCACGCAGTGGAAGCGAGCCCTGAAAAACCAGTATTAATAGACCGTTACTTAACTGGAACAGAAATTGAAGTAGATGCAATTTGTGACGGAGAAAATGTATTAATACCAGGAATTATGGAACATATTGAACGTGCAGGAGTTCACTCTGGTGACTCAATTGCTGTGTATCCGCCACAAAAACTTTCTCAACAACAGATTGATACACTGGTAGATTACACAACAAGACTTGCTAAAGGTTTGAAAATTGTTGGATTGATGAATATTCAATATGTCATTTCTAAGGATGAGGTTTACGTAATTGAAGTAAATCCACGTTCAAGTAGAACAGTACCATTCTTAAGTAAAATCACATCTATCCCAATGGCAAATATTGCTACAAAAGCAATTTTAGGTCAAACGATTATTGAACAAGGATATTCACCGGGACTTGCCCCAAATAGCCCTGGAGTGTATGTCAAAGTTCCAGTATTCAGTTTTGCAAAACTTCGTCGTGTAGATATTACGCTTGGACCTGAAATGAAATCTACTGGAGAGGTAATGGGGAAAGATATTACACTTGAAAAAGCGTTATATAAAGGATTAGCAGCAGCTAGTATGGAAATCAAAGACCACGGCACGGTACTAATGACTATATCGGATAAAGATAAAGAAGAGGGCACAGAAATTGCGAAAAGATTTTATGCAATAGGGTTCCGCATTATGGCAACACAAGGCACTGCAAAAGCAATTAAAAATGCAGGAATTCCAGTTGATATTGTAGATAAAATCGGTTCAAAAGGAACTACATTATTAGATGTAATTCAAAAAGGGGAAGCGCAATTTATCATTAACACATTGACAAAAGGCATGCAGCCTGAACGAGATGGATTCCGTATTCGTAGAGAGTCTGTAGAAAATGGCATTCCTTGTTTAACTTCATTAGATACTGCAGAAGCGATGCTCCGTGTTATTGAATCGATGACATTCTCTACGGAGACTATGAAACATCAGGAGGCTAAAGCATGATTAGACAGGAGCAAATGGAAGTCGTACACCAAAGATCCATTGCGACGAACATTTTTGAACTCACATTGACTGGACCACTTGTACTGGATATGAAACAACCAGGTCAATTTGTCCATCTACGAGTGTCTGATCAAATGGAACCTTTGCTAAGAAGACCAATAAGTATTTCAACTATAAATAAAGAAACATTAGAATTTACGATGATTTACCGAGCAGATGGAAGAGGAACTGCACTTCTATCTGAAAAAAAACAAGGGGACCAAGTCGATGTACTTGGACCTCTTGGAAATGGTTTTCCAATTGATAAAATAGAAGCTGGTCAGAAGGCTTTACTGGTAGGTGGCGGTATTGGTGTTCCACCTTTATATGAGCTATCCAAAAGACTTGTGGAAAAAGGTGTACAACCTATCCATGTGTTAGGGTTTCAATCGGAATCCGTTGTTTTTTATGAAAAGCAGTTTATTGAACTTGGAGATACCCATATCGTGACTGCGGATGGTAGTTATGGCTCTGCAGGATTTGTAACAAATGTATTAGAAACATTACAAGATGATTTTGCGGTTTACTATAGCTGTGGTCCCACACCGATGCTTGCAGCATTAGAAAAAATGTACCCAGAAAAAGAAGGGTACTTATCTTTTGAACAACGAATGGGTTGTGGAATTGGTGCATGCTTTGCATGTGTTTGTGATACAACTGAGAAAATAGATGCTGATTATGTGAAGGTTTGTTCAGATGGTCCAGTGTTCCCGTCAGGAGTGGTTCAAGTATGAATAGATTAGCTACCAAATTACCAGGTCTTTCTTTGAAAAACCCAATCATGCCGGCATCTGGTTGTTTTGGGTTTGGAAAGGAATATGCAAAATTATACGATTTGTCTAAGTTAGGTGCCATTATGATTAAGGCAACAACACCAGAAACGAGATTAGGTAATCCAACACCACGTGTGGCAGAAACCCCAGCTGGAATGTTAAATGCAATTGGTTTACAAAACCCGGGATTAACTAAAGTGATGGAAAATGAACTCACATGGCTTGAACAATACGAAGTACCAATTATTGCAAATGTAGCTGGCTATACAACTGAAGATTATGTCACTGTTGCAGAAGCGATTTCAAAGGCGCCGAATGTGCACGCACTTGAACTAAATATCTCTTGTCCAAACGTCAAACAAGGTGGTATTACATTTGGAACAGACCCCCTTATTGCAGAAGAGTTAACTAAGGCGGTAAAAGCAGTATCAGCTGTCCCTGTATACGTGAAGCTATCTCCAAATGTAACTGATATTGGAGAGATTGCAAAAGCGGTAGAAGCAGGTGGAGCTGATGGTATTACAATGATTAATACATTACTTGGCATGCGATTAGACACTATAACTGGTCGTCCAGTAATTGCAAACGTAACAGGTGGATTATCAGGTCCAGCTATTAAGCCAGTGGCACTTCGTATGATTTATGATGTAGCGAAAAGAGTGTCTATTCCTATTATCGGAATGGGTGGAATTACAACAATTGATGATGTGATTGACTTCTTATCTGTTGGTGCTAGCGCGGTTGCAGTGGGGACAGCAAATTTTGTAGATCCATTTGTTTGTCCAATGTTAATCGAACAGCTTCCAGCTAAATTAGATGAACTAGGTTTTGAGACAGTAAATGATTTAGTGGGAAGGAGTCATCGACTATGAAAAATAGCCCTATTATCGCATTAGACTTTGCAAATGCAAGTGATGCATATCAATTTCTAACACCCTTTGATCAATCGTTATTTGTAAAAGTAGGTATGGAGCTTTATTTACAAGAGGGGCCTTCCATTGTTTATCGACTGAAAGAAATGGGTCATGATGTATTTCTTGATCTGAAATTACATGATATTCCACACACAGTAGGCCAAGCTATGAAAGGACTAGCTCGTTTAGGTGCAGATTTAGTCAATGTACATGCAGCTGGGGGAGCGGCTATGATGATTGCTGCACGTGAAGGATTAGAGGCTGGTACCACAACTGGCAGCAAAAGACCCTCAATTATTGCTGTAACTCAGCTAACTTCAACGTCTGAACCTCAAATGCAACAGGAACAACTGATTCAAACGACGATTGATGCATCGGTTGTTCATTATGCGGAGCTAGCTAAAACAGCAGCGCTAGATGGAGTCGTTTGCTCTGTTTTGGAAGCAAGAAAAATTAAAGATGCATGTGGTCATGAATTTTTAAGAGTTACTCCAGGTATTCGTTTAGAAGAAGGTGAAGCTCACGATCAGGTCCGCGTAGCAACTCCTACAAATGCACGAATCCTTGGCTCCTCTCATATTGTCGTAGGACGAGCGATCACAAAAGCGAAAAACCCAGTACAAGTATATGAAACTATTTTGAAAATGTGGGAGGAAAATGCATGAGCTTAGAAAACAAAATTGCAAAGGCACTTCTAAATGTTGGTGCAGTTGCATTAAAACCCAACGACCAGTTCACATGGGCTTCTGGTATCAAATCTCCAATTTACTGTGATAACAGAATTACAATGTCTTCGCCTACTATTAGAAAAGAAATTGCACTAGGATTAGTAGAAGCAATCGAGAAAAACTTCCCAGGAACAGAAGCAGTAGCAGGTACGGCAACTGCAGGTATTCCACATGCTGCATGGGTAAGTGATTTAATGGAGCTGCCGATGATGTATGTCCGGTCAAAAGCAAAAGAACATGGCCGTGGCAATCAAATTGAAGGTAAAGTAGTCGCAGGGCAAAAAGTAGTAGTGATAGAAGACTTAATCTCCACAGGTGGAAGCAGTCTTGTTGCAGTTGAAGCTCTTCAAAAAGAGGGTATAGAAGTACTAGGTGTAGTTAGTATATTTACTTATGGACTACCTAAAGCTGAACAAGTATTTAAAGAAGCAGGTATATCTTTTGTCAGCTTAACACACTACGATGCGTTAACATCTGCTGCAAAAGAAGCAGGAATAATTGGAGAAGAGGATATTCCAATGCTTTCTAAATGGCATAATGATTTAAAACAAGGCTTGTTGAAATAACTTATAGTAAAACGATCTCCCTAAAAAAAGGAGATCGTTTTCTTATAGAGAAACTTATACCTAGACACTCGATTAAAATAGGTACCGAGATTAATTAATTTATTTTTATTTGTGCTATTTGCTTTGGTATTTGTTATATTATGAGTTAGCGATATTGGATTCCGTTTAATTTAAACGGACGGGACCATATAACTTAAGATTTAATATGGAACTTGTTATTGAGAGGACGAGTGTAAGGTATGAAGAATTTAATGGTGACAGATCTTGTGAATAGATTTTCTTTGGAAGTTTTATCTGGTCACGATCAATGCCATCGGGTATTAAAGAAAACAAAAGTTCGACGTCCAGGGTTGGAGTTTATGGATAAATTTGATTTTATAGCAACGGAACATGTTCAAATTTTAGGTAAAAATGAAATAAGCTACTTACATACACTCCAAGAAGTAGAATGTAAATTACGAATAGGCAATATTATTAAATACGATCCGCCCTGTATAATAATTACATCTAATCAAGAGGAGCCACCAGGATTAATACAATATTGTGTTGAAAATGAAATACCATTACTGCGCACATTTGATTCCACTAGCGAAGTAAGTGCAAAACTTGATGCATTTGTTGTTAAAGCTATGGCACCAGAGATTTCGATACATGGTGTTTGTGTGAATGTGTCCGGAATGGGGATATTGTTACGTGGTAAATCAGGTGTAGGTAAAAGTGAAACAGCTCATACATTGATTGGACGCGGTCATAGATTAGTTGCAGATGATATTGTCGTTTTAAAAAAGTTAAGTCCACAGACGCTTCTGGGATCTCATAATGAAAAAAACAAAGAATTCTTGGCTTTGCGAAGTATTGGATTATTAAACGTAGTCCGTCTGTATGGTCGTACAGCATTTCAAGAGGAAACACGTATAGCATTAGATATTGAGTTAACTAAATGGGAAAGCAATACATTGAATAACGAGTTAGAATTGGAAACCAAGTTTATAGATTATATGGGCGTTCAGATACCTCATATTCAAATTCAGTTACAACCAGGTCGTGATGTAGCAGGTCTTATTGAAGCTGCCGCAAATAATTGGTACCTAAAGCAGCAGGGATATAGTGCTGCAGAAGAATTTGTGAAAAGATTAGAGCAAGAAATGGAAGATTAGTGAAGAATACATAAAAAGCGCCCACCGTATTTATTTTAATGGTGGGTACTTTTTATGCTTTAAAAAAATATTTTTTATTTTCAAATAAAATTATAGACTTGGAAGCGCTTTCCAGTTTATTATTCTCTAAATGATACCACTTAATATTTGAATGCTCTATTTGGGGATTCCACACTAAATAGAATGGATATGAATAAAAGCAGATGAATTTGTATTTATAATTTGGAATGGAGGATTTTAAATGGAAAAGTTATTTAAAAAAGAATTTTCTATAGTTTTATCAATTATCCCAAAGATGTTGCAAACGTTTCTGAATTTCTGTCTAATATTGTTAGCGCTAATTTTATCATTTTTACTTATTAAAGAGTTAACTGTATTCTTTAAAATTTTGATAACTGTTGGGTCCAGTGATTACAAGCAATTCCTTGCAAATATCCTCATTTTCTTTTTATATTTTGAGTTCATTACGATGATTGTTAAATATTTTAAGGAAGACTATCATTTTCCACTTAGGTATTTTTTATATGTAGGAATTACTGCCATGATTAGGCTAATTATTGTCGAGCATGATCACCCGATTGATACCTTAATCTATTCACTAGTTATACTAATTTTAATAGTCGGTTATTTCATTATGAATATTACACCTCTAGAGAGACCAAAGCGTCAATTGTTTTTTAAAGAGTAGTATGGTGTAAAGCAGTAATGTTAACTAAAAAACGTGCTGCGCATTTATTAAGTAAATATTTGATACGCAACACGTTTTTATTGTAGTGCATCTTTATTACAAATAAATCTTGAGATTAATGGTCCTATTCTTCGTATTCTTTTATTGAAGAATATTTGGTGTAGAAATGTTTTTTTGACCAGATTTGGATACTGCTTCAATGATGGTTGAATCTAGGTTTGTATTCTTAGCAGTTCCATCTAACTGCGGTTTTGTATCTGATTTTTGAGAAGCAGCTTGCTTAATAGTTGAACTAGAGGCTGATTTAGTATTGCTCCCAATTGTAAAAGCATCTTTCTTGTTTGTGTTCCCATTTGTATTTGGTTTCTTATTGCCTGTCCCACTTGTTCCAGAGGCATTTTTTGAGTTGGTCATACCTGCTACGTCTTTGACCATTTGACTAACCTGTGGTGCGACAGTTTGAGCAATGCTTCCGATTGTTTGTGCATTGGTCCCCATAGAATTTTGTCCAGCACTGCTACTATTTTGGCTACTTCCCATACTTGGTGAGCCAGAAGCAGTTTGAGACGAAGATGTGCTTGTTAATTTTTGTGCAATATTTCCAACCATTTGCATGATATTTCCACTTTTTTGTCCAGTATTGCCACTTGAAGCATATTGTCCAGATGGAGTTCCGTTTGCCATCATATTATTAGCATTAGCTGCATTAGCTTGTGCACCTTGATTTGCATTTTCACTTGCTAGATTTTCCATAATAGTTCCTAACGCTTTAGTTGGACAAAACTTTGTTGCTCCTTCAGCTGCTTTCATAGACCCAAAAAGGACAAGCATCTTTCCACTTCTACTTTTTGGTTCACGTAAAAGGCGTAGGGTACCATAAGTGGTCATTACTGAACCTACCATGAGTCGGAAGAATGCAGTTCCTGGATTAAGATTTTGTTGGTTAAATGCCATGTCATGACCTCCTAATATTCATTTCATTATTGCTTGGGAAATAATACAAAGAAATAAGTAGTAAAATTAAGAAACAGATATTTATACTGATCCATTTCAGACCTTATAATCCCCATACAATCGATTTTTATACGATATTATTTCTGTGGTGATAAAGATTTATTTCTTAAGCATTTGTTCTTGTGCCATTCTAACCATTTCTTTTACCATACTCCCTCCAATTGAGCCCCCAATTTTTCCTGCCTGTTCTGAAGTGAGTTTACCGTTATATTCGTTATTTAAGGGAATACTTAATTCATCTGCAATTTCGTATTTTACATCGTCCGGATTATTACTTTTTACCTCATAACCTTTCTCTTTCATTACTCGAACCTTCAATTTATCTAGTTCCTTACGTGCAGAAGGTACTAATATTTTATTTTTATTTGCCATTATGTCTTCACTCCTTCATAAGGTAGTCTTTACGAAAAATGAGATTTTAACTATTGGTATTTAATACAAAGTTAATAATTATAGCAGCATAATTTTTTTGTAGACACTATTAACTATTAACCCTAAAATTTTAAATGATTTTGATTAAAATAATTCATTTCCTTAATATCTAGATAAATACTATAATTGCATTTGGCGGTAAATTATCGTCTTTTAGAAAGGATTCCTATACAATATGAGGAATATTATTCATATGGGGGAATGACTATGGAACTTCGCAATTTAAAAACCTTTTTGGTTGTTGCTGATTGCGGTGGATTTACTAGAGCTGGGGAGCAATTGGGTTATACGCAGTCAACTGTTACGAATCATGTTAGGGCATTGGAAGAGGCTGTAGGGAACCGCCTTTTTGATCGATTAGGAAAAACAGTAGTTTTAACGGATGCGGGTATACATCTAGCTACATATGCCAATGAAATCTTACAACTTTATCAAGAAGCGCTCGATTCATCCAGATTAAATAATGAGCCTTCTGGTACAGTATTAATCGGAGCAAATGAGTCTTTAATGGTATATAGATTACCGACTATACTGTATGAATTTAAAAGGATGTATCCAAAAGTCCAGCTTATTTTGCAACCTTCTGAAAGTCAGGAGCTTAACAATGAGTTGAAATCCGGAAAGTTTGACTTGGCTCTATTTACAAATCCTGAAAAATTAGGTTCAGATATTATAACGAGGGATTTAGTGAAAGAGACGCTGGTAATGATTGCCCCTGCTGGCCACCGTTTATGTGGTAAAGCGGTAATCACTCCAAATGATTTGGTAGATGAAGTATTGCTTCTGACGGAGGCAGGAAGTTACCGTGACTTGTTAGAGAGATGGATTAAAGACGATGGTGTTGGTTGTTCACGCATTGCTTTTTGGAATATTGAAGCAATAAAACAATCGGTGAAGTGTGGGCTAGGTTTATCCTATTTACCATTGATGACAGTGAGAGAGGAATTGGAGCGGGGCAGTTTAGTCGCACTTCCTTGGGTGCATAGCGATGAGTTCGTAACTACCCAACTTGCATATCACAAAGATAAGTGGCTAACGCCAGCTATGAATAAATTAATTGAAATAATCGAAAAGCACGCAAAGAAATGGGAGTCTGAAGACCGACAGTAAACTACATATGTAGAGTTTTTGCTTGGTTATTAGTAGGAGGAATTACATAACATGGCACAACAACGTACTAAAGAAATATTCTTAATTATAATTGGGTCCTTATTGTTCGCAATCGGTATTAACTATTTTGCAATCCCATATCGATTATCTGAGGGTGGGGTTATTGGGATAACTGTTATTACTTATTATTTATTCGAATGGTCACCAGGTGTTGTGAATCTTATTATCAATGCTATTCTTTTAGTGATTGGTTATAAGTTTTTTGATAGAAAGACAATGATATATACAGTACTTGGAATTATTTTTTCCTCCTTATTTCTATTTATCACAGAAGATGTAGGACATCAATTGAATGGTGACACATTGCTTGCCGCATTGTTCTCAGGGGTATTTGTTGGTCTTGGTCTAGGTTTAATGTTCAGAGCTGGAGGAACTTCTGGGGGATCCGCTATTTTAGCTCGTTTAGCCAATCAATATTTAGGATGGAGTCTGGGTAAGGGTGTCCTTATCATTGATATTGTCGTTATTGCTGGCTCGGTATTCATCATTGGTCAGGAAAAAGCGATGTACACACTTGTTGCTGTATTTTTAGGTTCTAAAGTAATTGATTATGTAATTGAAGGACTAAATAGCCGAACAGCTGTGACAATCATTTCGGAACGTTCCGAAGAAATTCGCCAATTTATATTATCTAAAATGTCTCGAGGAGTAACAATTCTTGAAGGTCGTGGCGGCTATAGCCAGGATCAAAAGGAAGTCCTTTATATTGTCATCAACCAACAGGAATTAGTCCAATTAAAACAAACTGTTAGCAGCGTAGATGAGCAGGCATTTGTTGTCGTCCATGAAGTACGTGATGTATTAGGTAGTAGTTTTAGTGTTCAGTAGAATGGAAGATTATAGTAGTAGCCTCTAATCAAATATTCACTTTTAAAGAAGATTTTGGAGTTGTGAGAGGGTGAAAAGATGAGATTAATCCTGCCAAAAGAATATACTAATTTTTTTCGGATTGTCTTTCCGATCGTCTTACTATTAATTGCCATAAATAATGTTTTTTTAAATTGGAAGTTTCAACTATATCATTTCAACGAATTAGAGGACTTTGGTTCAATCTTGTTTGTCTTGATTATTAGTATATTTGAAAGTGCTCTCTGTACATTCTTTTTATGGTTCCTCCTTTATCGAGTGATTAAAAAGATTGTGGGAAACAAGGTCAAGTGAAAGATTTATACGTTTCATTAACCTAAGTGGCAAATAAATGGTTTTAGGAACAATATACCTTTTAGAGTTACTCACTCAAATTAATTGACTGCTTAATAGGAATAACCCATCAGAGTTCTAACTCACACAATGATGGGTTATTTTTTATGGTTAAATGGCAGATTCATTAGAAAAATTATTGTTAAGCTACTTCTCTTCAACTAATGGCATGCTTCTAAATCCTCAAATACAGCATAAATTTTTCCTGAATTGGGTAAACTTTTATTTGAAATAGGGAAGTTTATGCACCTACAATAATTCGGACCATGCACTAGTTTAGTTTCTCTATGATGAAGTGTTATCTATACAATTTTCAGAATAGAGTAGAGTAGAGATTATTGGAAGAATAATAATCTAAATATTTTAGTTAGTATGAAAGAGGTGCTCAATGAGTTTGAAGTTTGCTATACTTATTTGTTTGAGTTTAATGTGTCTAATTGCTTGTATTACTTTTTATTTGGGGATAAAGATATCTAAAAGATTTATAAGATATATACCGGTGTTTTCCTTGAGTTCAGGAGTGATCTTTTTTTATATTAGACTAAATTATATTTCTAATTCCCCTAATCCCTTCGAAAGCATTTTCGACAAAATTGCTTTTATTATACTACTTGTTGTATTCAGTTTTGCTTTGTTAGAAGTAGTTATTATTGAAGTTGTAGAGAACACAAAATTACTTGCTAAAGGAATTATAGGTATACGAAAAGCTTTAAAATTAGTGTATATAAAGAAAGAACAGGTCAGATAGAAGTAAGGGAGCTACTTCCTTCTGACCTATCGATTTTTTCCATATAGGAAATATTTCATCAAGAAATTTCTACTTTTTCATATTTCTAATTTTCTCTTCATCCGGTGTTACAAACAATGTCGTCTGTTCAAAATAAATAACAAACCCAGGCTTTGATCCGTTAGGTTTTTTCACTTGTTTAATCACAGTATAATCCACCGGAACTGAAGCTGATTCACGAGCTTTGCTAAAATAAGCAGCAAGATTTGCCGCCTCTAATAATGCAGTTTCTGAAGGGTTATCAGAATGTATTACTACATGAGATCCAGGGATATCCTTTGTATGAAGCCATGTATCGGTTTTCCGAGCTAATTTAAATGTTACAAAATCATTTTGTTTGTTGTTTTTGCCAACTGAAATTTCTGTACCATCGGAGGCAATAAATTTTTCTGGTATCGGTTTTGTTGGTTTTTTCTTCTTTTTCGATGCCCTTGCTTTTAATAAACCCTGCTCCATAAGTTCTTCTCGAATTTCTTCAATATCGGTTGGAGAAGCTTGCATAACTTGCTGGAGCAGTAACTCGAAGTATTCTATATCCTCTTTTGTAATTTGAAATTGCTGTTCAATTTTAAGTAATGCAGTTTTTGCTTTTGTATAACGGCTATAGTACCTTTGTGCATTTTGTGTAGCTGTTTTCCGAATATCTAACGGTATAAGAACAGTCTTTTCATTTTCATCATAATAATTAACAAGCTCTACTTCTTTTAATCCTTTTTCAATCGCGTATGCGTTTGCCATTAACAGTTCGCCGAATAGCTGATACGTATCTAAGTTTTCCGCTTGCTCGAAATCTTTTTGGAGTTTTTTCATTTTTAACTTTAATTTGTTTAATTCGTTTTGAAGCCATCGTTCCAAATCTCCAGCCTGTTGCTTCACACGGTCTCGCTCTGCTTTTGCGAAATAAACACGGTCCAGTAAATTACCTAGACTTTCCTCATTAAATTTGTTGCCATCTAAATGTGTTAATGCATTGGGAGAATAGAAGGTTTTCCCATTTACTTCTACAATTTGTTTATTAGAGCCACCCTGTTTAATCTCATCTATAAATTCTTTATAAGTTTTCACCCTATCTTTAGAATTTTGGAATCTATATACTAATTCTTTTGCATGTAGTGGAGAAAACCCAGAAATTTGGTCCATAATTTCTTTAGGATCGCTGCTCGATTGCAGTACTCCTTCTAATTCTGAAATCTCCAGTGGATTCAACTTATTTTGAGATGGTGGTGCAATATATGGTTGACCAGGCAAAATAGTACGATAACTATTCATGGATGGAGATAGATGTTTTATACTTTCCAAAATAAGATTACGAGAAGGGTCAACTAAAAGTAAATTGCTGTGCCGTCCCATGATTTCCATATGAATTTCACGTGAAATATCATCACCAATCTCGTTTTTACTCTGTATTTGGAAAATAATAATTCGATCGCTTTCATGTTGGTAAATACCAGTAATAATTCCACCTTCCAAATGCTTTCGCAAAACCATACAAAAAAGTGGTGGTTGGGCGGGATTATCAATTGTTTCATGTGTAATTTGTACACGTGAATAGGATGAATGAACGGAGAACAATAGTTTATAATTTTTACCTTGAGCCCTTATATGCATTAATATTTCCTGTGCATTTGGTTGGTGTATTTTTGAAATACGACCTGTAACGAGCTGCTGTAATTCAGTTGTCATCGAAATTGTAAATAAACCATCAAAAGCCATAAGTATTCCTCTTTCAAAACATTATTTTGTATTTAGTAACCAGTACCTAGTGTTAAAGTAAAAAGGCGTCCTATGCTTTTCAATACTGTCTTAGGTTTTCAGCTAAGGTAAAGGACGCCTTTATGTGAAATCCTTCCAGCACTTGCTCCTGCGCAAAGCTCGTCGCAGAAAGGAAGTTCGTTTGCTCCTGCGCAAAGCTCGTCGCAGAAAGGAAGTTCGTTTGCTCCTGCGCAAAGCTCGTCGCAGAAAGGAAGTTCGTTTGCTCCTGCGCAAAGCTCGTCGCAGAAAGGAAGTTCGTTTGCTCCTGCGCAAAGCTCGTCGCAGAAAGGAAGTTCGTTTGCTCCTGCGCGAAGCTCGTCGCGGAAAGTACGTTTGCTCCTGCGCGAAGCTCGTCGCAGAAAGTACGTTTGCTCCTGCGCGAAGCTCGTCGCAGAAGAGCGGTGTCGGTTCTTTCATAGGCGCTTGCGCTTTTCTAATATATCTTATCATTTTCCACTGTACTTGTGTTATAATCAGTAAAGTATGTAATTGGAAGAAGTCGACGTAGTATGACTGTATTTGAAGGAGACGTTATGCGAAGAGAAAAAGGTATATTGATCGTTTTATCAGGTCCGTCTGGAGTAGGTAAAGGGACAGTCCGAAAAGAATTATTTTCAGAGCCAGGTACAAACTATGAGTATTCTATATCCATGACTACGAGAAGCCCTCGTGAAGGTGAAGTAGATGGAGTAGATTATTTCTTTAAGCAAAAAGAAGAATTTGAACAACTGATCGAACAAGGTAAATTGTTAGAATATGCATCCTATGTTGGAAACTACTATGGGACACCTATTGACTATGTAAACGCTACATTAGATTCTGGACGAGATGTTTTTTTAGAAATAGAAGTTCAAGGCGCAGCTCTAGTTCGTGAAAAAGCTCCAGAGGCTCTGTTTATTTTCCTTGCACCGCCAAGCCTTTCTGAGCTTGAGCAAAGACTTATAGGTAGAGGGACGGAAACGGAGGATGTCATTAGTTCAAGAATTAAAGCTGCAAGGCAAGAGCTTGAAATGATGCATTTATATGATTATGTGGTAGAAAACGATGAAGTGGCTAAAGCATGTGCGAAAATCAATGCAATAGTAGTAGCCGAACATTGTCGACGTGAACGTGTAGAAAAAAGATATTCAGCTATGCTGGAAGGAGAATTTTAAATGTTATATCCATCAGTAGATTCATTAAAAACCCAAATCGATTCAAAATATTCTTTAGTGAGTGTTGCTTCCAAGCGAGCAAGACAATTACAAGAAGAAGGCGGAGAACGTCTAACTTCATATGTATCTCATAAGCAAGTTGGGAGAGCATTAGAAGAAGTTGCAGCTGGTGAACTAACTATACAATCATCTAGTGATTCTGTAGTTTATGAAGACGAAGTATAATATTTAACAATACGTAGTAGATGTCTTAATAAGCTGCGGATTAACTGCAACCTCCCAAAGAATGTACGGTTCTTTGGGAGGTTGTTGTTTAGAGGGGAGAATTCATGATGTTAACTTCTAAAAAAATTCTTGTTTGTGTTACCGGTGGAATTGCCGTATACAAAGCAGTAGCATTGGTTAGTAAATTGACACAAGCAGGGGCAAATGTAAAAGTAATGATGACAAAATCAGCAATGGAATTTGTACAGCCATTAAGCTTTCAGGCTATGTCTAGAAATGATGTGTATTTTGATACATTTGATGAAAAAGATTCTAGCGTTATTGCGCATATCGATTTAGCAGACTGGGCAGATTTAGTAATTGTAGCTCCTGCTACTGCCAATGTAATTGGCAAATTAGCAAATGGTATTGCGGATGATATGGTAACTACAACTATACTAGCAACAACTGCGGATGTATGGATAGCACCTGCGATGAATGTACATATGTATGAAAATGCTGCAGTTATACGTAATATTGCCCAACTTTCAAATGATGGTTATCAGTTTATCGAACCTTCTGAAGGTTTTTTAGCATGTGGATATGTAGGAAAAGGTCGATTAGAAGAACCAGAAAAAATAGTACAGTTGGTTGGAATGTATTTTGTACCGAAAGAACTACCTTTAAAAGGAACAAAAGTTGTCGTAACAGCAGGTCCAACTAGAGAGAGAATAGATCCTGTACGATTTTTGACTAATTTTTCTAGTGGTAAAATGGGATACGCTATGGCTGAGGCTGCAGCAAGTCTTGGTGCAGAAACTATATTGATTTCTGGTCCAGTCAGTTTAGTTCCCCCAGCAAATGTAACACTAGTTTCCGTGGAAAGTGCAAAAGAAATGTTAGATGCTGTGTTACTTCATTTTGAAACAGCTTCCATGGTCATAAAAACTGCTGCCGTCGCTGATTATAAGCCAAAAGAGGTATATTCTCAAAAGATGAAAAAGCAAGCAGGTGATTCAGCTCTTGTATTAGAAAGAACTACAGATATTCTTTTAGAACTAGGTAAACGAAAAAAAAACCAATTGTTAATAGGCTTTGCAGCAGAAACAAATGATGTTATCCATTATGCAAAAAGTAAATTAGTGAAGAAAAACGCGGATTATATCATTGCAAATGATGTGACTGAAGAGGATTCAGGATTTGGAACAGATACAAATACTGTGACGTTAGTTGGAAAAAATATAGAGCGGCAGTTTCCAAATCAAAACAAAAAAGAGCTTGCGATGCAATTAATGGAAACAATTATTCAATTGGAAAAAGATGATTCTAAATGATAGTAGAAGTTATTGTAGATGTCTCAGCTTATCCTATCGATCGGCCTTTTGACTATGTAGTTCCTGAAAATTTAGAAACGGTTATAGAACGCGGGAGCAGAGTTCATGTTCCTTTCGGAAATAGAAAGGTACAAGGATTTATAACGAATATTAAAGTACATTCTGATTTAGATGTTTCTAAGCTAAAAGAGATTATTTCTATAATCGACGTGGAACCCGTAATTACTGAAGAATTATTACAACTTTCGAAATGGATGACCAATAAAACATTATGCTATGAAATAGATGCACTGCAAGTCATGTTGCCAGCTGCTCTTCGTGCCACATATAAAAAAGAAATTATGCTTGTAGAACCAGATGGAGTAGATATAGAATCTTTGGCATTATTTGGTGCAAAAGAAACTATTGCTTATGAAGTATTTGAAAAAGCTGGTTTATTACGATTGATGAAAAAATATTTGAATCAAGGAAATTTTCGGTTAGAAACTGTTATTAAACAAAATGCTAAAGTGAAAACAATTGCTAAGTATCGTAAAGTGGAGGACGTGGAATTAGTTCATACTCAACTTAATGAACTTCCCAAGAATGCTGTTAAACAAAAAGAGTTAATTGAATGGTTATTAATACAAAAGCAACCTTCGTTTACAATGGAAGAACTTAAAAATTTTGCAAAAACTAATAATCATACGGTTAAAGCTTTAATCGACAAAGGAATTTTAGAAAAGGAAAATAAAGAAATATACCGTGAGATAAACAGCCTAGAATATAGTGATCAAGACCGAAGATTTAAATTGACGGATGAACAGCAAGAAGCACTTCAAAAGATTAATGATGCGCAGGATAATGATCAGAATACTACTTTTCTGTTACATGGTATTACTGGTAGCGGTAAAACAGAGATATATTTGAATGCTATTGAAAGGTCAATCAATGAAGGCAAACAAGCCATTATGCTTGTGCCTGAAATATCATTGACTCCACAAATGACTAGAAGATTTAAATTGCGTTTTGATGATCAAGTAGCTGTGATGCATAGTGGATTGTCAGCCGGCGAAAAGTTTGATGAGTGGCGTAAAATTTGGCGTGGAGAGGTAAAGGTTGTTGTTGGAGCAAGATCTGCAATATTTGCTCCTTTTAAAAATCTTGGCTTAATCATTTTAGATGAAGAGCATGAGTCTACCTATAAACAGGAAGATACACCGAGGTATCATGCTAGAGATGTAGCAATTTGGAGAAGCGAATTTCATAACTGCCCAGTCATTTTAGGCAGTGCTACTCCTTCACTTGAATCGTATGCTCGTGCTACTAAAGATGTCTACACTTTATTGACGTTGAATATGCGTGCAAAGGAACAGTCATTGCCGATTGTAAATATAGTGGACATGCGTGCTGAGTTAAAAAACGGAAATCGTTCTATGTTCAGTGTAGGGCTAGCAGATGCTGTCAGAGAAAAGTTAGAGAAAAATGAACAAATCGTTTTATTTTTAAACAAAAGAGGATTTTCCTCCTTTGTTTTATGTCGAGATTGTGGAACAGTAGTTGAATGCGACAATTGTGATATTTCGCTTACCTATCACCGAGAGGGGGAGCAGTTAAAATGCCATTATTGTGGACATGAAGAACCAGTGCCGAAGCAATGTCCAGAATGTTCAAGTGAGCATATTCGCTTTTTCGGAACGGGTACCCAGAAAGTCGAAGAGGAGATAACTAAATTATTCCCTTATGCAAGAGTTCTACGAATGGATGTAGATACGACTAAAACTAAAGGTTCACATGAACGAATTTTAAAACAATTTGGAGATGGAGAAGCGGATATTTTACTTGGAACTCAAATGATCGCCAAGGGATTGGATTTTCCAAATATTACGCTGGTTGGAGTGTTAAATGCAGATACAACTTTGCACTTAGCTGATTTTAGAGCAGCAGAAAAAACGTTTCAACTAATGACACAAGTAAGTGGACGAGCTGGCCGACATAACAAAGAAGGACAGGTGTACATCCAAACGTATACTCCAGAGCATTATGCAATTGAATATTCAAGATCACAATTATATGAGCCTTTTTATCATAAAGAAATGTTGGTGCGAAAACAGTTCGAATACCCTCCTTTCTACTATTTAACACTTGTTCAGGTTACACATGAAAATGTCCTGTTAGCGGCCGAATATGCAAAACTAGCGACCGACTGGCTCCGAACGAATTTATCTTCTACCACAATGGTAATAGGACCAACTTCTAGTGCAATCAGTAAAATACAAAATAGATATCGATACCAATGTTTGATAAAATACAAAAAAGAACCAATATTAGTAGAAAAACTCCAACAATTAATCAAAATATACCGAACCGAGTGGATAAAAAAAGGAATCATTTTAACAATTGATCTGGATCCATCCACTATTTTATAAGGTGTTTGAAAAGAGGAAAAGAAATGGCAATACGACCAATTATTACACATCCAAATGATGTATTATTAAAGAAATGTAAAGAAATTACTGTATTTGATGCAAAACTAGCCGAACTTTTGGATGATATGTACGACACTATGGTAGCTTCTGATGGAATCGGAATAGCTGCTCCACAAGTCGGAGAGGCTATTCAAGCAGCAATCGTAGACCTAGGTGAAGGACAGGATATTATCGAAATGATTAATCCTGAGATAGTGGAAATCGGGGGATCAGAAATAGAAGTGGAAGGATGTTTAAGTTTTCCAGACATTTATGGGGAAGTAGAGCGTCCATTTCATGTAAAGGTAGAAGCTCAAGATCGAACAGGTGCTTTATATGAATTAGCAGCCGAGGATTATGAAGCCAGAGCCATTTTACATGAAATAGATCATTTGCATGGTGTTTTATTTACGACAAAGGTAATTCGTTATGTTGAGTTAGAAGAACTTGAAAACGAGGTGGAAGAAGTATGACATCTATTATCTTCATGGGTACCCCGGCATTCTCCGCACCTATCCTAAAAATGTTAGTGGATGGAGGCTATAAAGTAAAGGCTGTAGTAACTCAACCAGATCGACCAGTAGGTAGAAAAAAAGTGCTGACAGCACCTCCAGTAAAAGAAGAAGCTCTTAGACTTGGTTTACCTGTCATTCAACCAAATAAACTAAAGGGATCAGATGAATTAAAGCAAATTATCGCTCTTAAGCCAGATTTAATCATTACTGCTGCATTCGGGCAGATTCTCCCAAAAGAACTGTTGGATGTTCCTAACCTGGGCTGTATTAATGTTCATGCTTCGTTACTACCTGCCTACCGTGGAGGAGCTCCAATTCATCAAGCAATTATAGATGGACAAAGTAAAACAGGCGTCACAATAATGTATATGGAAGAGAAATTAGATGCCGGAGATATCATATCGCAAAGCGAAATATCTATAGAGCATAATGATGATACTGGTATGTTATTTGAAAAACTTAGTGCAGTAGGTTCTGAGCTTCTTAAAGAAACATTGCCTTCGATTATTGCAAAAACGAATAATCGTACTAAACAGGATGACACAAAAGTAACTTTTGCTAGAAATATTTCACGTGAACAAGAAAGAATAGACTGGAATAATTCAGCACTGGAATTACACAATCAAATCCGTGGGCTTCACCCATGGCCTGTAGCATATACAACTTTAGATGGACAGGTAGTTAAGATTTGGAAGGCGAATACTACCTCTATTCAAACAAATGAAAAACCTGGTACTGTTGTGGAAATTGGATCGGATCATTTTGCTGTTCAAACTGGAAAGTCAGAAGCAATTCGCATTAATGAGTTACAACCAGCTGGTAAAAAGAAAATGTCCGCAGAAGATTATTTGCGTGGCGTAGGTTCGAAATTGCGAATAGGAGATATATTTGAATGACGAAAAAAAGCGAAAAAATTTGGACAGGTAATGTCCGAGATGCTGCTCTTACTATTTTAATGGCTGTTGAAAAGCAGCAAGCGTATAGTAACTTGCTGTTACACCAAACGATAGAAAAGTATACGATTGACCCGAAAGACCGTGCATTACTTACGGAATTAACATATGGCACACTTCAATATAAAATGACATTAGATTACTATTTACAACCGTTTGTAAAAGGTAAATTAGATGATTGGGTTAAACAGTTACTACGCCTATCTCTGTATCAAATCCATTATTTATCGCGTATTCCTGATCACGCGGCTGTGAACGAGGCGGTCGAAATCGCGAAAAGAAGAGGACATAAAGGGATTGCCTCAGCAGTAAACGGAATATTACGCTCAATTTTAAGAGAAGGCGTTCGTTCTACGGAAGAGATTAAGGATAAAGAAGAACGACTATCTATCGAAACAAGCCACCCTCTATGGATGGTAAAGCGTTTCATATCTCAATATGGTTTTGAAACGACGGAGAAAATGCTGAAAGAAAATAATGAACCACCTGTTACAACTTTGCGAGTAAACTTATTTAAGCGTACAGTTGATCAAGTACTTCATCTAATGACACAAGAAGGACATATTGTGGCTAAAAGTGAAATCATTCCAGAGTGTATATACCTATTTAACGGACAAGCAGCTAGAACAACTGCTTATCAGGAGGGATTTGTAACAATTCAAGATGAAAGTTCGATGATTCCCGCTTATGTTCTTCAACCGGAACCCGGAATGACCGTTCTTGATATGTGTTCGGCACCCGGAGGTAAAACTACTCATATTGCCGAAAAAATGAAAAACACAGGGAAACTAGTGGCAATGGATATTCACCAGCATAAATTAAAGCTAGTGGAAGAAAATGCAGAGCGTTTAGGCTTTAGTTTTATCGAAACAGTGGAGATGGATGGAAGAAAAGCTAGTGAGAATTATGCAGAACAATCATTTGATCGCATACTTGTGGATGCGCCATGCAGTGGACTTGGCGTGATGAAACGTAAACCTGATATTAAGTATACAAAGAAGGAGAAGGATTTTGCTTCCCTTAAACCAATTCAAATGAACTTACTAGAAGAAGCATATAAACTATTAAAACCGGATGGATTAATGGTTTATAGTACGTGTACAGTTGATTTAGAAGAAAACGAAGGAACGACTCAGCTATTTCTAAATGCACATCCTGATATGGAACTTCAACAATTTCCAGACGTTATTAAACGTATAAAGAATCAGAAAAACGAAGGAACGCTTCAGATTTTCCCACAAGATTTACGTAGTGATGGATTTTATGTAGCTCTATTTCAAAAAAAGAAATAGAGACCACTCTTTGCCAAATTCAAAAGAGGTGAATGATAAGATGAAGTTTGTTGTGAAGACGGATGTAGGAATGAAAAGAACGGTAAATGAAGATAGAGTAGAGGTTTTTTTGCGAGAAGACGGACGGTTATTGGCTGTAATCGCAGATGGTATGGGTGGTCATAAAGCAGGAGACGTTGCGAGTGAGCTTGCTGTTACTGAGTTTAAAAAATATTTTGCTGCATTCAATCCGTTTATCGTAAAAGCTAGAGATTGGTTAACCTATACATTTCAATCGATCAACCAAACTGTTAGTAGGCATTCTAAAGTGAGTGCAGAATGTGCAGGTATGGGTACGACATTAATCGCTGGTTTGTTTGAAAATCATCAAGGAATTATCGCTCATGTTGGGGATAGCCGCGTCTATTTAATATCACCCGAGCAAGTCCTTCAAATTACTCGAGATCATTCGTATGTAAATGTTCTTATAGATTCTGGGGAAATTAGTGAGGAACAAGCGAAGACACATCCCAATAAAAATGTATTAATGAAAGCGATTGGTACTGAACGTACAATTCAACCAGACTTTTATGAGATTGTTTTTCACCCAAACTCTTATTTACTTTTTTGTACAGACGGTTTAAGCAATAAGATAAGTGAATCATTTATGCAGTCCATTTTATATTCTAAAAAGACGCTTGAAGAAAAAGGGCAAGTTTTAGTAGATGAGGCAAATAAGTCAGGCGGAGAAGATAATATTTCTTTAATCCTATTATCTAACAACGACAAGGAGGTGTGAGGATGCTAATAGGTAAAAGAATAAGTGGCAGATACAAGTTACTTGAAATGATTGGCGGAGGCGGCATGTCCAATGTTTACTTGGCACATGATATGATTTTAGATCGTGATGTAGCGATCAAAGTGTTGCGATATGATTTTTCTAATGAAGAAGAATTACACCGTCGTTTTCAACGTGAGGCCCTTTCTGCAACAAGCCTTACCCATCCCCATATTGTCAATATTTACGATGTAGGTGAAGATGAAGATATTCACTATATTGTCATGGAATATGTTAAGGGCAAAACGTTAAAAGAATACATACTGCTGAATGCACCGATTTCCCCAACGAAATCTGTAATGATTATGAAGCAACTTACGTCGGCTATTTCAACCGCTCATAATAATCATATTATTCACCGAGATATTAAACCGCAGAATATTTTGTTGGATGAAGAGGAAAATGTAAAGGTAACTGATTTTGGTATTGCGATGGCACTAAGTGCAACTTCCTATACCCAGACGAATTCTGTATTAGGTACAGTACATTATCTATCGCCTGAACAAGCACGAGGTGGTACGGCAACAAAACAGTCAGATATTTACGCATTAGGTATCGTTTTATTTGAACTCTTAACTGGACAACTCCCATTTTCAGGAGAGTCCGCGGTATCAATCGCATTAAAACATTTACAAACAGAAACGCCATCGATACGAAAGATTATTCCATCTATACCGCAAAGTATTGAAAATGTAGTGTTAAAAGCCACAGCGAAAGACCCGAAGGACAGGTACCGTTCTGCAGAAGAAATGGAAGCGGATTTGGCTACTGCATTATCTCCTGAAAGAGCTGGTGAGGAGAAATTCGTAGTAGCTGTTGATGATGATGCCACGAAGGTATTGCCAGTTATTAAAGAGCCTGTTTCATTTGATGAAGTTACTGAAACAAAAAAAATGTCCGCTTCAAATAAGGTTACGAAACCGGTAAAGCCAAAAAATAAGAACAAAAAACGGAAAATAATTGGTGGAATTCTAGGGGGAATAATTCTTTTATTATTGCTTTTGTTCATCGTTTTTCCTGGACTGTTTAAGGCTGATAAGATACCAGTACCAGATGTATCAAACCTAGAACTAGAAGAAGCTATTGAACAATTAGAGTCAGAAGGATTTATAATTGGCGATGAAACATTAGAGGTTTCAGAAGAAGTAGAAGAAAACAAGATAATTCGAACGACACCGGAAGCGGGCAAGCTTCGTGAAAAAAATACTGAAATTCATTTATTTGTTTCTTCAGGAAAAGAATCCTTTGTCCTTGAAAATTATGTCGGTAAAGATATAGATCAAGTAAAAATATTATTACAAAATTTCAATATAGAAACAGAGGAAGCTTTTGACGACCAGCCCAAAGGTACTATAATTGAGCAGACACCAGGTGTAGGTAAAGAAATTATTCCAGATGAAACGGATCTTCTATTTACTGTCAGTAAAGGTCCTGACTTACGTACGGTTAGCGATTTGACTGATTGGAACGAGAAAGCTTTGAAGGATTATGAAAAATCTTCTGGATTTAAAATAAAATATGTGAAGAGTAAAAATGACTCCGTTCCAAAAGGAAATGTGATAAATCAAACACCGAAACCAAATACAAAAGTGAGTCCTGGAAGCACGATAGAAGTAACTATTTCGGATGGTCCAAAGGCCAAGCCTACAAAGACTGTCGTAAAATCTGTTACGATCCCTTATAAACAGCCTGTAGTAGAAGAAGCGGATGAAGAAAATGGTAGTGATGAGGAAGAAAATAACGAGCAACCTGTTGCTCAAGAGCAAGTAGTTAGAATTTATATTCAAGATAAAACTCGTACAATGGCCGAGCCAGTCGAAGAATTTGTCTTAACTGAAACGGTAGTAAAACATTTGAAATTAGAAATTAGTGAAGGTGAAAAAGCAACATATCGGATTGATATAAACTCCACTGAGTTTGTACGAGAGACAATACCGTATGAAGATTTAGAATAGGGAGGTTTCGGATGCCAACAGGTCAAATTAGAAAAGCATTAAGCGGATTTTATTATGTTTATGATAATGGAAAGGTTATTCAATGTCGTGGAAGAGGTGTATTTAGAAACAGAGGTGAATCACCATTAGTTGGTGACTTTGTTGATTATACAGTGGAAGGAAAAAATGACGGTACAATTACAGTCATCCATGAACGAAAGAATAATTTGGTCCGTCCACCTATCGCTAATATTGATCAAGCAATACTGGTATTTTCAATTAAAGAACCTGATTTTAATACAATCTTATTGGATCGCTTTCTGGTTGTATTAGAATCATTTCATATTGAGCCTATTATTTGTTTGACTAAAAGCGACTTGATGGATGAGAAACTAGAAACTCAGATTAGGGAATATATGAAGGATTACGAAAAAATAGGTTATCAGTTGTTTATGACATATAAAGATGATCCTGCGTTTGATGAGAAAATTACTCCTTTATTAGAAGGTAAAACAACCGTTCTAGCAGGCCAATCCGGCGTGGGTAAATCAACCTTGTTAAATACGATTTTACCTTCCTTAGATTTAAAAACAGGTATAATCTCCAACGCATTAGGACGAGGTAAGCATACAACAAGGCATGTGGAACTTATTGAGGTTTGCGGGGGACTACTTGCAGATACACCGGGTTTTAGTTCGTTTGAGTTTGATTTGATGGAAAAAGAGGAACTTTACCGTTGTTTCCCTGAGTTTGTGGTAAAGCAAAATGACTGTAAGTTTCGAGAATGTATGCATGTAAAAGAACCAAAATGCGCAGTGAAAGAAGCAGTCGATACCGGGGAGATAAAATCATATCGGTACAAACATTATTTACAATTCTTAGAAGAAATTATGGATAGAAAGCCGAGGTACTAAATTATGGTGAAAATAGCGCCGTCTATACTAGCAGCAAACTTTTCTAAATTAGGAGAAGAGGTATTAGAAGTTGAAAAAGCGGGTGCAGAACTGATTCATATTGATGTAATGGACGGGCATTTTGTTCCGAATATTACGATGGGCCCAATTGTTGTAGAAGCGCTTCGTCCACTCACGAAGCTACCTTTAGATGTTCATTTGATGATCGAAAATGCGGATCAATACATTGAATCTTTTGCCAAGGCAGGAGCAGATTACATTACAGTTCATGTAGAGGCATGTCCACATTTGCATAGAACGATTCAACTAATCCGTTCATTCGGTGTAAAACCTGGAGTAGTCTTAAATCCTCATACACCGATCGAAACAATACAACATGTATTAGAGGATATTGATATGGTTCTTTTCATGACTGTTAATCCAGGATTTGGTGGACAGAAGTTTATACATTCTGTTGTACCTAAAGTAAAGCAGTTATCAGATATTATTAAAGAACGTAATTTATCTATTGAAATAGAAATTGATGGCGGTATCAATGAAGAAACAATTAAACCATGTGTCGAAGCAGGGGCTACTATATTAGTTGCTGGATCTGCAATTTATAACGCTCCTGACAAAGCAAAAGCCCTTCAAACGATTAAAGAAGCTGGTTTAAGTGTAGTTCCAAAATGAAGCGAGTAGTAGTTTGTTCAGGTGGACCATCTAAGGAAGTTGTTGATTTTAAACAACTTCCTTTTCATACAGATGAAGCTATTTTTATAGGCGCTGATCGTGGAGCTTTGGGGCTGCTAGAAGCGGGAATATTGCCAAATGAAGCTATAGGGGACTTTGATTCACTTACGCTAGAAGAGCAAAGTTTCATGAAGCAAAAAATAAAAAAAGTAACAGAACTACAAATGGAAAAAGATGAAACCGATACTCATATTGCAATACTCACTGCTTTAGAATATAAACCTGAAGAAGTAATCGTAACAGGAGTTACTGGTGGACGTTTAGATCATTATGAAGCGGCACTCCATGATATTTGTCGTTTTCAAATGGAAAATCCAACTATTATTTTTACCATCCAAAACAATCAAAATATCATTCAATTTTTACCATCGGGAACTCATACCATTAGTTTTGATAATCATTATAAGTATGTTTCTTTCTTCTCTTTTGGAGAACATGTGAAGAATATGAATTTACAAGGTTTTCTATACGATGTAAAAGATGAGTATATAAATGTTGGTAATGCTAAATTTACAAGCAATGAACTTAAAGATCGAACTGGTACTATCTCTTTTACTGCGGGCATATGTTTAATGATAAGAAGCAGCGACTAAAAGGGAGGAATTGTGTGAAGGTCTACACATTTAGATTGCCTAAATCGGTGAGTAGTTTTGTGAAGGTTTGTATACGGCTATTTAAAAAAGAAGAGAAGAAGAAATGAAAAAATGCCAGGTCGACTATTGTCGGCCTGGCATTAATTATGAGGGCGATTAAACGCGCTCAATTTTTCCTGATTTTAAAGCTCTCGCAGAAACCCATACACGTTTTGGTTTACCGTCTACAAGAATACGTACTTTTTGAAGGTTAGCTCCCCATGTACGTTTTGTAGAGTTCATTGCGTGAGAACGAGCATTACCCGAACGAGCTTTACGCCCAGTGATTGCACATACTTTTGGCATTATATTTCCTCCTTTAAAAAAGAAGCTGAAAGATTTTTCAGTTCGATATTTCACATACTTTAATAATTTACCACAGACCATAATGAAGTGCAAGACTTATCAAGAAAAAAACCTTTACAGCATAGAAAAGCGCAAGCGCCTGTATAAGACCCGAAAAGCGCTGGAAGGATTCCAAGAAAGGCGTATTTTGCCTTTATTGAAATCTTGAAGCGACTCGAGGGGCTAGGCGCTGGAGCTGGACAGCATAGAAAAGCGCAAGATGCCGTTTAGCAGTGAAAAGCGCTGGAAGAATTGTAGTAAAAGGCGTATTTTGCCTTTTCTACAATTCTGAAGCGATCGAGCTGCTGGCGTCTGGAGCTGGCCAACATATGCTCCTGCGGGGTCTTCATCTAACGCTTTTCCCGCTGGAGTCGCCGCCTTACGCTACAATCAGTTAAGTAGTAGTCCTTAATCATAAATTAATATCAAACGTTTATGATAAACACGATGAATATGCCGGGTCATATAAAGGCATTATCCAATGCATTCGACCCAACGAGTAGAAAGTAACTTTAGTAATTTGATTCTCCCCATTAGGAATAAAATATATTGGTAAAATTATCCTTTCCGCAAGTAATTGGTGATAGATCGCTAGTAAATATAGACTTAGAGCAAGTAAATCCTTTGCGACCGCAAGTAAGCTTTAGGTGGAAGCAAGTAAACGATAGGTGAGAGCAAGTAAAGATAAATTAAGATCAAATCATTCATTAAATATTAGGATATAAATGCTTCTTAAGTATATTTCATCTGTGTTCATGGTACTTTAAGTGCCTATAGAATAAAAAGGACAGTATACAACGCAGAGGCTCTAAATTAGTTATGAAAATCTTTAAAAAGGGTATTCTTAGGACTAGTAAAGGACAGAGTGTCTTTTTACCTGATTTCCCAAATTTACTTAAAAGTTTATTCATTTACTAACTAACACATATCACTAAAACATTGAAAAAGTGGACGAATGTAAACGTCTCTTTTATAATTTTAATGGGTGTAGTACAATAAAGGATAGTCAAAAAGACTTGGGAGGTCTTATCATGTCAATTGAATTGAAAAATGAATTCGGACTAATTGATATATCACAAGATACAGTTGCTCAAATTGCTGGTGGAGCAGCTATTGAATGCTATGGGATAGTTGGTATGGCATCAAAGCATCAAATTCGAGATGGATTAACAGATATATTAAGAAAAGAAAATTTCACTAAAGGTGTTTTAGTTAGACAAGAAAAAGATAATCTACATATTGATATGTATATAATTGTTAGCTACGGTACGAAAATTTCAGAAATAGCCTATCAAGTACAGTCAAAAGTAAAATACACACTAAACAAATCTCTTGGTATGTCAGTGAAATCCGTTAATGTGTATGTTCAAGGAGTTCGCGTGGCTAACGTGTAAATAAGGAGAGAAAATAATGAAATCAATCAATGGTATCCAATTTGCAGACATGGTTCAGATGGGAGCGCATCATCTCTTCCAGAACGCAGATTATGTAGATGCATTAAATGTATTTCCTGTTCCAGATGGTGACACAGGAACTAATATGAACTTATCCATGACTTCAGGTGCAAAAGAAACAGCTGCACATACAAATGAACATATTGGAAAAACAGCTCAAGCACTTTCTAAAGGGTTACTTATGGGGGCTCGTGGAAATTCAGGCGTTATTTTATCACAATTGTTCCGTGGTTTCGGTAAATCGATTGAACAATTAGATGTATTAAATGCAAAACAATTTGCAGATGCACTTAATTACGGTGTTGAAACTGCATATAAAGCAGTAATGAAACCAGTAGAAGGTACCATCTTAACTGTCGCAAAGGATTCTGCTAGAAAAGCTGTAGAGGTTAGCGAAGATGTGGATGATATTCGTGAACTAATGGAAGCAATTGTAATAGAAGCAAAAAAATCTTTAGATAGAACACCAGACTTATTACCTGTATTAAAAGAAGTTGGAGTAGTTGATAGTGGCGGACAAGGACTTGTATTTGTATATGAAGGGTTTTTAGCAAGTCTAAAAGGTGAAGCGTTGCCAAGTAAAACGATAGGTACTTCAATGGATGACCTTGTCAATGCTGAACATCATATGAATGTTCAAGGGTTTATGGATACTGCAGATATTGAATTCGGCTTTTGTACAGAATTTATGGTTCGTTTTGAAGAAGGCAAAAAAGCATTTAATGAAACGGCATTCCGTAATGATTTAAGTGAATATGGCGATTCTTTACTAGTGATTTCTGATGATGAAATTGCTAAAATTCATATTCATTCAGAAACGCCTGGTGAGGTTCTAACATACGGTCAACAATACGGGGACCTCATTAAGATAAAAATAGAAAATATGCGTCAGCAGCATACAGAAATCGTTGGAGAAGGATATTCTTCTGAAGCAACTGCAAAAAAAGTTGAAATTCATCCATATGCGATTGTTACTGTAGCGATGGGGCCAGGAGTTTCGGAATTATTAAAAAGCCTAGGAGCATCAGCAATAATTGAGGGCGGACAAACAATGAATCCTTCAACTGAGGATATTGTTAAAGCTGTAGAGGCAGTTGGAGCTGAGCGAGTTTTAATCTTACCGAACAATAAAAATATTGTAATGGCTGCTGAACAAGCTGCGGAAATACTGGGAATTGAAGCTGCGGTAGTTCCTACTAAAACTATCCCACAAGGAATGGCTGCAATATTAGCCTTTAATCCACAAGCAACCGTAGACGAAAATAAAAACAATATGACTGAAGCATATGCACATGTCAAAACTGGACAAGTTACATTTGCTGTTCGTGATACGTCAATAGATGGTGTAGAAATCAAAAAAGACGATTTTATGGCGCTTGCAGAAGGTAAGATTGTTCTTTCTAATCCTTCCTTAAAAGAGGTAACTACTAGCTTGATCCAATCATTAATGGACGAAGAAGCTGAAATTGTTACTGTCATATACGGAGAAGACGTAAGTGAAGAGGAAGCAAACGAATTTGCTGCTTTTATCGAAGCGCAATACGGAGATGTAGAAGTAGAAGTCTATAATGGTAAACAGCCATTATACCCATATATTTTATCTGTAGAATAATACAAAAACCATGTGGAGAATTTTTCTCTACATGGTTTTTTCTTGCTTTATTCGAGTCAAATTCATAATTACTTGTTTCTTTTAAAAATACGCATGTTTACTTAATATCGCAATATATTATTTGTTTTTTTAAAAGCGATCCCGATGATTGGAGTGGCAGGCGGCGACTCCAGCGGGACCAGCACGAGTAACAGCAGGAGCATATGTTTTCGTGGTGACGAGGAGATTGAAGCCGTGCCCGAGGAAAGCGCCGCCTAGAGCGGAAATCAGCTTTGTTCGGATTTAACTATATAATATTCTTTATGAAATTGATTCATTCATATGAAAATTAATATGCTAACCAAGCTGATTTCTTGCTCCTAAGTGAGATTTACATGTGGAAGGGAAAATTTATCCTTTAAATCTAACCACTCCTTATATTGTCTCGATTCACTTCAAAACATATAATAGATAATATATCTTCGTAATCCATTTGCTCAACACTTAACTTAACAAAATACAATACTTTGTTTATTTTCTGCTTTGAGTGTAAAATGGGATTACTAAAACATCTTGTGGAGGTTTAATCAGTGAAATTTAAATCTGTTTTTGATATTATCGGACCTGTCATGATTGGTCCCTCCTCCTCACATACTGCAGGGGCGGCTCGCATTGGAAGAGTGGCTAGAGACTTATTTGGAAAACAGCCTACATGGGCTAAAATACATTTATATGGATCTTTTGCTGAAACTTATAAAGGACATGGAACAGACAAAGCTATTATTGGTGGATTGCTAGATTACGATACATTTGATGAACGTATTAAGACAGCGTTTGAAGATGCACAACTAGCAGGCTTAACATATGAATTTATACCAGAAACTGCAAATACTGAGCACCCGAATACCGCTCGCATCGTTATTGGCGACGAAACTTCAGAAATGTCTATGGTCGGAATCTCAATTGGTGGAGGAAAGACGGAAATTACGGAGTTAAATGGTTTTCCGCTACGTCTATCTGGTGATTTAGCTGCTATTTTAGTAGTTCACGAGGATCGTTCAGGATGTATTGCAAGTGTTTCGAACTGTTTGGCAAAATATGATATTAACATTGGACATATGGAAGTTTCACGTAAAGAAAAAGGGAATATGGCATTAATGGTTATTGAAGTCGATCAAAATGTGAATGCACAACTATTAAAAGAAATCAGCGATTTACCTAATATTACGCAAGTAACTAGAATCGCCGATTAAGGGGGAATACAAATGGAAGTTCTATTTCGTAATGTTCGCGAATTAGTGGAGCGAGCAACCCAGGAAAATAAACTTATCTCCGAAATAATGATAGAACAAGAAATAATGATTACGGATCGTTCAAGAGAAGAAATAATGGCTCAAATGGATCGTAATTTGACGGTGATGGAAGAAGCTGTAGAAAAAGGATTACGCGGGGTTCAGTCTACTTCAGGCTTAACTGGTGGGGATGCTGTTCTACTACAAAACTATCTTAAAAAAGGGAATACGTTAACTGGAGAGCTGATGTTAGATGCCGTAAGCAAAGCTGTAGCAACTAACGAAGTTAATGCTGCTATGGGAACGATATGTGCAACGCCTACAGCAGGGTCTGCAGGAGTAGTTCCAGGTACTTTATTTGCGGTTAAAAACAAATTGAATCCTACAAGAGAGCAAATGATACGTTACTTGTTCACATCTGGTGCGTTTGGATTTGTAGTTGCAAATAATGCTTCTATTTCAGGAGCAGCAGGTGGTTGTCAGGCTGAAGTTGGATCAGCATCAGGAATGGCTGCTGCTGCAATAGTAGAAATGGCTGGCGGGTCTCCTGCTCAATGTGCCGAAGCTTTTGCGATAACCTTAAAAAATATGCTTGGATTAGTTTGTGATCCTGTAGCTGGACTAGTCGAAGTACCTTGCGTGAAAAGAAATGCCATGGGTGCTTCTAATTCGTTGGTTGCAGCCGATATGGCACTTGCGGGTGTGACGAGTCGAATTCCTTGTGATGAAGTAATTGATGCTATGTATAAAATTGGACAGACGATGCCTGCTTCTCTAAGAGAAACAGGTCAGGGTGGTCTTGCAGCAACTCCTACCGGTAAGTGGTTGGAAGCTAAAATTTTTGGTGGGGCAGTAGTGGGAAGTGGAAACTAGTAAGAATGATCTAGTTACTTCTTTAAAAGGAGTTGGAACTGGAACAGCTAAAGCATTACAGGACCTAGGAATTGTTACATTAGAGGATTTAGTCATGACATTTCCATATAGACACGAGGATTTCCGACTGAAGAACTTAGCAGAAACAGCGCATAATGAACGAGTTACGATAGAGGGAAGGGTCGAAAGCGAGCCTTCACTTCTTTTTTTAGGGAAGAACAAATCCAGAATGCAAGTCCGTATTCTGGCAGGGCAGCATTTAATAAAAGCTGTATTATTTAATCAAGGTTATTTAAAAGATAAAATTATTCCTGGTTCCATTGTAACAGTCACAGGAAAATGGGATCGAGGTAGACAGGTTATTAATGTCTCCACTTTTTCGATTGGTCCAAAAACGGACTTACAGGATTTTGAACCGGTATATTCTCTTAAAGGTTCAATCAATCAAAAAACATTTCGAAAATTTATGAGGCAAGCATTAACTCAAATGAAGGGATCCCTAGTAGATCCATTACCAGAGTCTATTCGAGTACCATATCGTTTACCAAGTATATCAGATGCTTTAGAAGGTATTCATTTCCCACTAGATGCGGAGCATTCTAAAGATGCGAGAAGACGCTTTGTATATGAGGAATTACTAGTTTTTCAATTAAAAATGCAGGCCATAAAAAAGGTGCGAAAAGAACAAAACATCGGAAATGGGATTGCCTTCCATAATGACTTAGTTAAAAAGTTAATAGAAACTTTACCTTATGAACTGACAAGTGCTCAAAAAAGAGTAGTAAATGAAATATGTCGAGACTTACGTGAACCTCATCGTATGAACCGCCTTCTACAGGGCGATGTTGGATCCGGGAAAACAATTGTAGCTGCTATTTGCTTATATGCAGTTATTACAGCAGGGTATCAAGGCGCGCTTATGGCACCGACAGAAATATTAGCTGAGCAACATGCAAGCTCACTTGATGAATGGCTATCTCCAATGGGTGTCAGAATTGCATTGCTGACAGGTTCTACAAAAGCTAAAGCAAGAAGAGCAGTATTAGAAAATCTTGAAGCTGGAACTATAGATCTTTTGATAGGTACACACGCATTAATTCAACCAGATGTTGAATTTAAAAAGCTCGGTCTTGTTATAACAGATGAGCAACATCGATTTGGCGTGGAGCAGCGGAGGGTCCTAAAAGATAAAGGTGAAAATCCAGATGTCCTTTTTATGACTGCGACTCCTATACCTCGTACTTTAGCAATTACGGCTTTTGGTGAAATGGATGTTTCCATTATTGACGAAATGCCTGCAGGTCGTAAGAAAATAGAAACTCATTGGATGAAGCCTGATCAGCTAAATAAACTAATAGCTCGATTAAAAAATGAACTGGCCGCTGGGAGACAAGCTTATATAATTTGTCCCTTAATCGAGGAGTCTGAAAAGCTCGATGTCCAAAATGCAGTGGATGTGTATAATATGATGTCTGAGGAACTGAAGGGTAACTCTACAGTTGGATTAATGCATGGAAGACTCCATTCTGATGAGAAAGAAGCAGTAATGAGAGATTTCTCAGAAGGCATCATCCAAGTATTAGTTTCCACTACTGTTGTAGAGGTTGGCGTGAATGTTCCGAATGCAACATTTATGATTATTTTCGATGCAGAACGTTTTGGTTTAGCTCAGCTTCATCAATTGCGTGGGCGAGTTGGTCGAGGTGAATATCAATCGTATTGTATATTGCTAGCTGATCCAAAGTCCGAAGAAGGAAAAGAGCGAATGATTTCCATGACCGAGACAAACGATGGATTTGTCCTAGCAGAAAAAGATTTAGAGCTTCGAGGAGCTGGCGACTTTTTCGGGAAAAAGCAAAGTGGGCTTCCAGAGTTTAAAGTAGCAGATCTTGTACACGATTATAGGGCTTTGAATACTGCCAAGGTAGATGCAGAGAGGTTATTAGACTCTGAAGAATTTTGGAATTCTGATGAAATGACCTTGCTTAGGGATATACTAATCAATTCAAAAGCTATGGACGGTGAACGAATTGATTAAAGAGAATGTAAGAATGATTTTGAATCAATTCTTGCATTCTTTTTTTAATATTTATATACTGATATTAGTACCAAGTGCTAAAATGGTGGTGAAGAAATGAAATACTCCAAAAAAGATAGGCAGAAATTACTTCTAGAGACGCTAGAGAAAAATCCGTTTATTACAGATGAAAATTTAGCCTCTACTTTCAAAGTGAGCGTTCAAACTATTCGATTGGATAGAATGGAATTATCTATTCCAGAATTGCGGGAACGTATTAAATCTGTAGCTGCTCATAACTTTGAAGAAGAGGTCAAATCCCTTCCAATTGATGAAGTAATTGGAGAGATTATAGATATAGATCTTGATAAGCAAGCCATTTCGATATTGGATATTACAAAAGATCATGTATTCGCTAGAAATGGTATAGCAAGAGGACACCATTTATTTGCCCAGGCAAATTCATTGGCTGTTGCGGTTATAAATGACGATCTTGCACTCACTCGAAAGTCAAACCTTACTTTTGTCAAACCTGTAAAAGCAGGTGATCGTGTAATTGCAAAAGCGGTAGTAACAAATAGTGATGCCGAAAAGAATAGTACGATAATAGAGGTAACTAGTAAAGTTGAAAATGAGACTGTTTTCGTAGGTCAATTTAGTATGTACAGAGTTACAATGTCATAAAAAAGGTGATAAAAAATGAAAATTTCGATAGATGCAATGGGCGGCGACAATGCTCCTCATGAAATTGTAAAGGGTGTTTATGAGGCATTAGATGCGTTCGCTGATGTAGAAATTCAACTATATGGTGATAAGGAAAAGCTTGCTTCTTTAATCAGACATCATGAACGTTTAACGGTTATACATACAGATGAAGTAATTGAAGGAACGGATGAACCTGTTCGTGCAATTAGAAGAAAGAAAAATTCCTCGCTGGTTAAAATGGCGGAATCCGTGAAAAATGGAGATTCGAATGCATGTGTGTCAGCCGGGAATACTGGTGCTTTAATGGCAGCAGGATTATTTATAGTTGGTCGAATCGATCAAGTAGATCGACCTGCTTTAGCGCCAACCTTACCTACACTAGATGGTAAAGGATTTGTTATGCTGGATTTAGGGGCTAATGCGGATGCTAAACCAGAGCATTTAGAGCAGTTTGCGGTTATGGGTAGCATATATGCTGAGAAAGTTCGAGGAATTTCAAATCCTCGTGTTGGGCTATTGAACATTGGGACGGAAGATATTAAAGGGAACGAGCTAACTAAAGCGGCATTTACTCTCTTAAAGGACGCCCCGATTAATTTCATAGGCAATGTTGAATCTCGAGATTTACTTACTGGAGTAGCAGACGTTGTTGTAACCGATGGTTTTACTGGTAATATGGTACTTAAAACGATTGAAGGTACTACTTCGGGTATATTTACTTTATTGAAGGAAGCTTTTAATACATCCGCTAAAACGAAAATTTCTGCTTTATTGGTTAAAAGTGAACTTAAAGGATTAAAAAATACCCTAGATTACTCTGAATATGGTGGTGCAGGTTTATTCGGACTAAAGGCTCCTGTTATTAAAGCCCATGGGTCTTCAAACGGTCGTGCAATCTATCATGCAATAAGACAGGCTCGAACAATGGTGGAGCATAATGTTGCAGACATCATTTCTACCACATTAAGAAAGGAATCATCCAATGACTAAAATAGCTTTTATCTTTCCTGGACAAGGATCTCAATCAGTAGGGATGGGTCAACAATTAGTAGAGAATAATGAAGAATGCCGTACTTTCTATGAGCGGGCAAATGAGGTATTAGGATTTTCTTTGAGTGAGCTTATGTTACATGGACCTGCTGAGGATCTTACTAAAACTTATAATGCACAGCCAGCATTGCTAACTGCAAGTTCAATGGTTGCATACAAACTAAAACAAGCTGGAATCATTCCGCATTTCACTGCTGGTCATAGTTTAGGTGAATATTCTGCCCTTGTTGCATCAAATGTTCTAAGCTTTGAGGAAGCTGTTTTATTGGTTCATCAAAGAGGGGTATATATGAACGAGGCAGTGCCAGCAGGAGAAGGGGCAATGGCAGCGATACTAGGATTGGGCAGAGAAGAATTGTCTGCTGTCACAGATTTTGTTTCAGCAAATGGTGAGGTTGTCCAAATAGCTAACTTAAATTGTCCTGGGCAAATTGTTATTTCGGGTACCGCTTCTGGAGTAGAATTGGCTTCTAGTAAAGCAAAAGAAGCTGGTGCAAAAAGAGCAATTCCTTTAGTTGTTAGTGGTCCATTCCACTCCGAATTAATGAGACCTGCAGCGGAGCAATTAGACGCCGCTATTTCAGCGGTCGAATTACGACAAGCTTCTATACCTGTAATTTCCAATGTAACTGCTGAACCGGTTACAGATGCTAGTCATATTAAAAACTTGCTTGTAGAACAATTGTATTCACCTGTTCGATGGGAAGAATCAATTCGACAAATGATTGCGCTAGGAACTACCGTCTTTGTGGAATGTGGTCCTGGAAAAGTATTAAGTGGTTTAGTGAAAAAAATTGATCGATCTGTAACTACTTATTGTGTGTATGATGAAGTGACGTTACAGCAAGTTATTACAGAGTTAGGAGATGCACAAAATGGGTAAATTAGATGGTAAATCTGCAATTGTAACTGGTGCCTCTCGTGGGATAGGGAGAGATATTGCTCTATATTTAGCAAAAGAAGGAGCAATGGTAGCTGTAAACTATAGTGGTAGTAAAGATAGAGCGGATGCAGTTGTAGAAGAGATTAAGGTAACTGGTGGAAAGGCATTTGCAATTCAAGCGAATGTCGACCAATCAGATGATGTTCAAAATCTAATAAGCTCAACTATAGAACAATACGGTTCTGTAGATATTTTAGTGAACAATGCTGGTATCACTCGAGATAATCTTCTTATGCGTATGAAGGAGCAAGAGTGGGATGATGTGCTTAATACGAACTTAAAAGGTGTCTTTCTATGTACAAAAGCTGTCACAAGACAAATGATGAAACAACGTGCTGGCCGAATCATAAATATCACTTCCATTGTCGGTGTATCTGGTAATGCAGGGCAGGCAAATTATGTCGCTGCAAAAGCAGGTGTTATTGGTTTAACAAAGTCATCTGCAAAAGAATTGGCAAGTCGTAATATCACGGTGAACTCGGTTGCTCCAGGATTTATTACAACAGATATGACAGATGCCTTGCCAGAGGATATTAAGTCTCAAATGCTTAGTCAGATCCCTCTGGCTAAGTTTGGGAATCCATTGGATGTTGCTAAGGCTGTTGCATTTTTAGCATCAGAAGACGCAAATTATATAACAGGTCAAACAATTCATGTTAATGGCGGAATGTATATGTAAGATATCTATTCCAAAAGGTGCCTATATTGAGTTTTATATGACTTTACTTATTTATCGTGTTTACATAAAAGCTCAATTAAAATTAGGGGTAAGGGTCCGCCTACAACGGAAAATAATAGTAGTGTTTAACAGGGGTTTAAATTACAGTGACTCTTTCATTAAATTGCAGGATTTTGTATAATCATTGAGGGGAGGTGACTAATGTGTCAACAGTTTTAGAACGCGTAACAAAAGTAATCGTTGATCGTCTAGGAGTAGATGAGAGCGAAGTGAAATTAGAAGCATCTTTTCGTGAAGATTTAGGTGCTGATTCACTAGATGTGGTAGAATTAGTAATGGAATTAGAAGATGAATTCGATATGGAAATTTCAGATGAAGATGCTGAACAAATTTCAACTGTAGGTAGTGCAGTTAAGTATATTGAAAGCAAACAAGGTTAAATTTTATGAAGTGTCAAGCTCCAGTGCCTAGACCTTCGAGTTGCTTCAGGATTTCGTTAAAGCCAAGTAAGCCTTCATTCGAAATCCTTCCAGTGCTTTTAGGGCTAATATAGGCACTTGCGCTTTTCTGGAGATTACTACATAAAATCTAATAGTAGCAGAGACGTTCTACTTATTCCGTGCGAATAGTACAGAACGTCTCTATTTCTTTTTGCACATTAGTTTAGAAACGGGTAAACTTAGAAGGACATATGATAAGTGAGAAAGGCAGATAATTCATGAAAGTAAATCGCAAAAAAAATATTACACGTAAGTCAGTTTTTTCGGAAACTGTAAAAGAACAATTTGAACAGTTCCAGGAGCATTTTCAGATTAGGTTTCAAAACTCAACATTATTGTATCAAGCCTTTACCCATTCATCTTATGTGAATGAGCATCGACGGAAATTTTTTGCCGATAACGAACGATTAGAATTCCTTGGAGACGCGGTGTTGGAGCTGTCTGTTTCTCAATATTTATTTCAACAGTATACAGGTATGAGTGAAGGGGAGTTAACTAAACTTCGAGCAGCAATTGTTTGTGAGCCATCACTTGTATTATTTGCTAATGAGTTAAACTTCGGCAAATATGTATTGTTAGGAAAAGGGGAGGAACTGACAGGTGGTCGTGAAAGACCTGCGCTTCTAGCAGACGTTTTTGAAGCTTTTATCGGTGCTTTATACTTAGATCAGGGATTAGAAACAGTGATAGAGTTTTTAGAAAAAATTGTTTTCCCTAAAATCGAACTCGGTGCTTTTTCGCATGTGATGGATTATAAAAGTCAATTACAAGAAATTATTCAACAACAAAATAATGGTACGTTAAGCTATGAAATTGTAGAGGAAAAAGGTCCGGCTCACAATCGAACTTTTGTTTCTCGGGTTATTTTAAACACTAAAGAACTGGGTATAGGAAATGGTCGTTCCAAAAAAGAGGCAGAACAACAAGCTGCAAGACTAGCCATACTCTATTTTAGGGATTCAGAACGGGAGGAATAATCATTGTTCCTTAAAAGATTAGAAATAGTTGGATTTAAGTCATTTGCAGATCGAATAGGAATTGATTTTGTTCCTGGAGTAACTGCAGTAGTAGGACCGAATGGTAGTGGGAAAAGTAATGTTACAGACGCAATTAGATGGGTATTAGGTGAGCAATCTGCCAAATCCCTTCGAGGTGCAAAAATGGAAGATGTCATTTTTGCTGGGAGTGATTCTAGAAAAGCCTTGAACTTTGCAGAAGTGACCTTGATATTAGATAACGCAGATCAACGGGTTGCTCTTGATTTTGCGGAAATTAGTGTGACTAGAAGGGTGTTTCGTTCGGGAGACAGTGAATATTTGTTAAACAAACAAACATGTAGACTAAAGGATATTACCGATTTATTTATGGACTCGGGACTTGGAAAAGAAGCTTTTTCTATTATTTCTCAAGGACGAGTTGATGAAATATTAAATAGTAGACCAGAAGATCGTCGTACGATTTTTGAGGAAACTGCTGGTGTTTTAAAGTATAAGCAACGTAAAAAGAAAGCTGAATTCAAGCTGATCGAAACAGATGATAATTTAAATCGTGTGCTTGATATTTTACATGAATTAGATGGTCGAATGGAGCCTCTACAAATCCAGTCTTCTTTGGCTTCTGATTATTTAATGATGTCAGCGGAGCTTAAGGATATTGAAATCGCGGTAATTGCCCACGACTTAAGATTATATGTTCAAGAAAATATGGAGTTACAAACAAAATTAGAAGAACTTCAGCAAATCAAACAGTCTTTGCTAGTACAAATTGATGAGTTGGAAAAAAATATTCAACAACATAGAAAACTGATGTCTGATATTGATGAAAAGCTAGATATAGAGCAAAGCGAACTTGTAGAGTCTAGTTCTGAGCTAGAACGGTTAGAGGGTAGAAAATTACTTTTGGCAGAGAAAAAGCAAAATGCTAGTCAGCAAATATCGCAGTTGAAAAAAGCTCTGGAAGAGGAACAATATAAAGTCCAAACACTAGAAGAGCAATTGAAAACTAATGGTTTAGCTAAATCTGAAAAGCTAGCTCAACTCAAAGAGCTTCGTACTAAGAAAGTTCAAATCGATCATGTTTTGAGTAAATCAGCTTCCGAAATGGAAGAAGAAATTGAAGATTTAAAAAGTACGTATATCGATTTGCTGAATGAAGAAGCAACGATGAAAAACGAAATGAAGCATATGGAGCAGCAACTTCAATTTGAATTAGTTTCTTCTGAAAGAATGACTGCAGATTATCAGGAAATCAAAGACGAATTAGAAAAACTAACAATCCGCAAAAATGAACTAGATCCATTATTGGTAAATTGTCAAAAGGATCTACAACAAAAACTAGAGGATTATAAAACCAAACGAGAAGTTTCAGAACGACTGGAAGGTTCTTTTGAAGAGCAGCAGACAATGCTTCAAAAAGCCTATCAAATGAAACATCAAATGCAAGCTAGAAGAGATTCATTGGAAGAGTTAGAATCTGAGTTTTCAGGGTTTTTCCAAGGAGTTAAAGAGGTCCTTATTGCGCGAGATAAAAAGGAACTTAAAGGAATTCACGGTGCAGTTGCCGAGCTAATTCAAATACCAGAATCATATATGACTGCAATTGATACTGCAATTGGTCCCCAATCTCAGCATATAATTACGGATAGTAGTCAGGATGCTCGAATTGCAATAGATTGGTTAAAAAAGAAAAGAGTGGGACGAGCAACATTTCTGCCTTTACAGGTTATGAAATCTCGTAAAATAAACGAATCCACACTAAATTCTATTAAGGAACATCCGTCTTTTGTGAATACAGCGGATAAACTTGTAAATTATTTAGGTGGTTATCAAATTATTGTAGAAAATTTACTTGGAAATATTATTATTGCCAAAGATTTAAAAGGTGCCAATGAAATGGCTGCCCGATTACAATATAAATTCCGTTTCGTTACTCTAGATGGGGATGTAGTGAATGCTGGAGGTTCTTTAACTGGAGGTTCAGTTAAACAGCAATCATCTTTATTTACCCGTAAAGCAGAGCTAGAGCAACTTAATGTTAAACTAGTGGAACTTGAAAAATCTGTTTTGGAAGCAGAAGTTTCTGTTTCCAAAAGAAAGCAAGAAGTTCAAGAATTGAAAAAAGATTTAGAAGAAACTCGACTCTCCGGTGAGCAATTGAGAGAGCTAGAACATAAACTACTCTCAGAATCCAGAGAATGTGCTGCTATAATTTCTAGATTGACGAATCAGTTGTTGGAATACGATGAAGAAAAAACAGAAAAGAATAATCTACATGAAGGCTTAGTTCGGAAAAAAGAACAAACTGCTTCCAGAAGCGCAGAGATTAACGAGTCGTTGACTTCTATTCAGAAGACAATCGACGAATTGCAAACATTGAAACAACAATCCCTACAAGAAAAAGACAAATTCCAAAATGAATTAGGTGAAATACTTTCTTCTATCGCGGTGGTCAATGAACAAATTTCTCAACAAGACAAAGAAAAGGTTTTATTAGATCAGTCTAGCGTAGCCAGTATACAAAAAGTGGCAACACTGCAGAAGGAAATCGCTTGGTATGAAAATGATGACCAGGGTGGTACATCTCCTGAAGAACTAATGAAACTAATAGATCAACGCAAACAGACAAAAGAACATTTAATCATCCAAATTCAATCTGGTAAAACTCAGCGTGCAGAACTTGCACAAACAATTTTACAAGCAGAAATTGCATTGAAACAGCTGCAACAACAAGCGAATATTCAACTTACGGAAGAACGTGCATTAGATATAAAGCAAGGTAAAATAGAAGTAGAAATGAGAACGTTACAAAATCATTTAGAAGAAACTTATGAAATGATATTGGAAGATGCAGAGCGGGATTATCCATTTGAGATGGATGAGGATTTAGCCCGTAAAAAGGTTAAATTATTGAAACGTTCTATTGAAGAGTTAGGTCCTATCAATCTTAGTTCGATTCAGGAATATGAACAAGTTAGCGAGCGCCACTCATTTTTGACAGAACAAAGAGAAGATCTATTATCTGCTCAAGAAACATTACATGAGGTTATTAAAGAAATGGATGAGGAAATGACGATTCGTTTTGAAACAACCTTCAATGAAATTCAACGTCACTTCAAAGTGGTGTTCCGAGAATTGTTTGGTGGTGGGCAGGCAGATTTAGTATTAACTGATCCCACTTCGTTACTTGAGACGGGTATTGATATTCTTGCTCAACCTCCAGGAAAAAAACTCCAAAATCTTTCTTTACTATCTGGTGGAGAACGAGCACTTACTGCCATTGCGTTATTATTTTCTATTCTACGTACACGCCCGGTTCCATTTTGTATTTTGGATGAAGTGGAAGCAGCTCTAGATGAGGCAAATGTAACTCGTTATAGCGATTATTTGAAGAAATTCAGTCATAATACGCAGTTTATCGTTATTACACATCGTAAGGGAACAATGGAAGGTGCAGATGTCCTGTATGGTATTACAATGCAGGAATCTGGTATATCTAAATTAGTTTCTGTTAAATTAGAAGCGGAACTAGTAACTTAAAAGGAGTTTATATATGAGCTTTTTTAAAAAATTCAAAGAGAAAATGTTAGGTTCTACTCCAGAAGTGGAAGAAACAGTTTCGATTACCAATAAGTTCAAGGAAGGTCTTTCCAAAACAAGGAACCAATTTACGTCAAAGGTTAATGATTTAGTTGCCAAATACCGTAAAGTGGACGAAGACTTTTTTGAGGAACTTGAGGAAATTTTACTTCAAGCAGATGTAGGTTTTGAAACTGTTACAGAACTGATGGATTCTTTAAGATTTGAGGTACAACGCAAAAATATTAAAAATACTTCTGGAATTCAATCGGTTATTTCTGAGAAATTAGTAGAAATTTATAAAGCTGGAGAAGACGATATAGCAGAACTTCAACTAGAAGAAAGTGGATTGTCTGTAATTTTGTTTGTCGGAGTAAATGGGGTTGGTAAAACAACAACTATTGGAAAGTTAGCTCATAGACTAAAAGAGGAAGGCAAAAATGTCATGTTAGCAGCGGGGGATACTTTCCGTGCCGGTGCAATTGATCAGCTTCAAGTCTGGGGAGATAGAGTAGGAGTCGAAGTCATTAAGCAGTCTGAAGGCTCTGATCCCGCAGCTGTTATGTATGATGCTGTAAGAGCGGCTAAATCTCGCAATGTGGATGTGTTGATCTGTGATACTGCGGGGAGATTACAAAACAAAGTTAACTTAATGAATGAGCTTGAAAAAATTCATAGGGTAATTTCTCGTGAGATACCTGATGCTCCACATGAAGTGCTATTAGCTCTTGATGCTACTACTGGACAAAATGCACTTGTTCAGGCACAGACATTTAAAGAAGTAACAAATGTGACGGGAATAGTCTTAACTAAGCTAGACGGTACTGCAAAAGGTGGTATAGTGCTTGCTATACGCAATAAACTTCATATCCCAGTTAAATTTGTTGGACTAGGGGAAAAAATGGATGATTTACAACCATTTGATGCTGAGAAGTATGTATACGGACTTTTTGCTGATGGATTGGATTTAGAAGACGCGGAAGAGTCAGACAAGTAATTTTACTTGACAGTTGTCTCTTCTCTTACTAAAATATAGTATGACAAGTGAAATGGTAAGGAGAGATGGGAATGATTGAAAAAACAACTCGCATGAATTTTCTCTTCGATTTTTACCAGGCTTTATTAACAGATAAACAAAGAAGCTATATGCAGCTTTATTATTTAGACGATCTATCTCTTGGAGAAATTGCAGAAGAATATACTATTTCTAGGCAAGCGGTATATGATAATATACGCCGAACTGAAGCTATGTTGGAAGAGTATGAGGAAAAGCTTAGTCTGTTTTCTAAATTTCAACGTAGACAAGAAACTGTGGAACAACTGCTTTCTCTTGTAAAAGATCAATCATCTGAAAAAGAACTGATTCAACTCATTAATCAATTAAAAGAATGGGATTAGGAGGCGAACGAGCATGGCATTTGAAGGGTTAGCTGAGCGACTCCAAGGCACACTTCAGAAAATAAAAGGTAAGGGGAAAGTTTCTGAAGCCGATGTAAAAGAAATGATGAGAGAAGTTCGATATGCACTTCTTGAAGCAGACGTTAACTTAAAAGTAGTAAAAGAATTTGTCAAAAATGTATCGGATCGTGCCGTTGGGCAAGACGTGATGAAAAGTTTAACACCAGGACAACAGGTTGTTAAAATCGTTAAAGATGAATTGACGGAACTTATGGGGGGAGAGCAAAGTCAAATTTCTTTCTCTTCTAGACCCCCGACAGTTATTATGATGGTCGGTTTGCAAGGTGCAGGGAAAACAACAACTACCGGTAAATTGGCCAATATTCTACGTAAAAAGTATAATAAAAAGCCTCTATTAGTTGCTGCCGATATCTATAGACCAGCGGCAGTCCAACAGTTACAAACTATTGGGAAACAGCTATCATTACCTGTGTTTGCATTAGGGACAGATATTTCTCCTGTTGAAATAGTCAAACAGGCTATGGAGCAAGCAAAAGAAGAACATCACGATGTAGTCATTATAGATACTGCAGGGCGACTTCATATTGATGAGACACTTATGCAGGAACTAAAGGATATCCGTGCAATCAAAGAGCCTGATGAGGTGTTTTTAGTTGTAGATGCAATGACAGGTCAGGATGCAGTCAATGTTGCGAATAACTTTAATGATGCTATAGGTATTACAGGTGTCGTTTTAACGAAGCTTGATGGAGATACACGCGGTGGTGCTGCATTATCTATTCGCTCTGTTACTCAAAAACCGATTAAATTTGTCGGGATGGGTGAAAAAATGGATGCATTAGAGCCATTCCACCCTGAACGAATGGCTTCTCGAATTTTAGGTATGGGCGATATGATGTCACTTATAGAAAAGGCTCAGGCAAATGTCGATGAAGAAAGAGCAAAGGAATTAGAAGAAAAATTCCGCACGCAGAGTTTTACATTTGATGACTTCTTAGAGCAAATCGGCCAAGTGAAACAAATGGGACCCTTAGATGAAATTCTAAAAATGCTACCAGGTGCAGGTAAAATCAAAGGATTGGAAAATGCGAAAGTGGATGAAAAACAGATGGATCGTGTAGAAGCCATCATTTATTCTATGACAACGCAAGAAAAAACAACTCCTGAGATTATTAATGGACCAAGAAAAAAGAGAATTGCTAAAGGATCTGGTACATCTATTCAAGATATAAATAGATTACTGAAACAATTCGAAGACATGAAAAAAATGATGAAACAAATGACCAACATGCAACAAAAAGGCAAGAAAAAGATGAAAATGCCAGGTCTAGACTCGTTGTTTAAGTAGAGTTTTACTAAAAAAAATAGGGTGTTAAGAAAAAACACTTTACAAACAAATAAAACCTTGATAATATACTATCTTGTGTGAAACTATTCGGAGGTGCAATGAAAATGGCAGTTAAAATTCGTTTAAAACGTATGGGAGCAAAAAAATCTCCTTTCTATCGTATTGTAGTAGCAGACTCTCGCTCACCACGTGATGGTCGTCAAATTGAAACAGTAGGTACTTACAACCCACTTACTAAACCAGCTGAAGTTAAAATTAACGAAGAATTAGCGTTAAAATGGCTTCAAGACGGTGCGAAACCATCTGATACAGTACGTAACTTGTTCTCAGAACAAGGAATTATGGAAAAATTCCATAACGCAAAACTCGGCAAATAATCGGAGGGGACAATGTGAAGCAGCTGATCGAAGCAATCGTTAAACCGATAGTTGATTATCCAGAAAATGTAAAGGTTGAAAAAGAAGAAAGTATAAACCGTATAGTTTATAAACTTTCTGTTCATCCTGAAGATATGGGGAAAGTAATTGGCAAACAAGGGCGTGTCGCGAAAGCAATTCGTACAATTGTTTACTCAGCAGCAGGCAGTCACCAAAAGAAAAAAACATATGTCGACATATTAGATTAAAGGGAGAACAATTTGTTCTTCCTTTTTTGATAGTTATGAAAACATTATACTCAGATGTCTAGCTCCAGTGCCTAGTCCACCTGAGTTGCTTCAGGATTTTACGTAAAGCTCGTCACAGAAGAACGTTGTCAGGGCTGACCTAGGCGCCTGCGCATTTCTAAAAGATTAAGAAGGTATATAAAATTGTACCGTGTACACTGTGTTTTAAGGATGAAAGAATGAATAAATAATACTACTGATTTGCGTTACAAGTGGAGAACAAAGGCCAAGTGCGCCACGTCTTGTGGCAAAGCCTTTGTGACCAACATCCTGTTGGCATCCGCGGGCGAGGTCGAGCCTCCTCAGTCAGGCGCTACGATTCTTCCTAGCGGAGTCTCGACTTTCTCGCTTATTCCGCTGGAGTCGCCACATTTCACTACAATCAATTAAGTGAATAGTACTGCACTATAAGATTTTGCATAGTCTATCGCTTGGATAATAAATTTAGTCAGGGTAATATAGGGATAAAATCGTCTGTTGAACTGAGCTACTATTTTGTAAAGAAGAATGTAGAAAGTGGATCTTCTTTTTCCTAAGTCCCTTTTTTCTTTACTTGTTTTAAGATAAATCATGTGTACTTAGGTGATTTTATACTAGTTAGCCAAACATATTAAGTGGATTTAATTGATTGGAGCGCAGAGCGGCGACTCCAGTGGGAAAAGCGCGAGATGAAGACCCTGGACTGAGCGAAAGCGAAGGAAGCGGCTGAAGCCGTGCCCACGGAAAGCGTCCGCTCGGAGCGGAAATCAATGACATATCTACATTTTTATTTTTAAAGGTCCGGGCGTCTTTTTTTACACGGTTTTCTTACTAGGAGGTAATCTTAATGGAATGGTTTAATGTAGGTAAGATAGTAAATACACACGGTATTTGGGGAGAGGTTCGAGTAATCTCTACGACAGACTTTGCTGACGAACGCTATGAAGTTGGAAGCGAACTTGCGTTACATAAAGCAGATGGTTCTAAACCAATTATTGTTAAAGTAGCAAGTCATCGTCAACATAAGAATTTTGATTTATTAACTTTTGAAGGATACTCATTGTTGAAGGATGTAGAAGCATTTAGAAACGCAATTTTAAAGGTTTCTGAAAAATACCTTTCAGAGTTAGAAGAAAATGAGTTCTATTTTCACGAAATTATAGGTTGTACAGTAGAATCTACTGAAGGTGAAATTATTGGAACTATAACAGAAATTATTCAAACTGGCGCCAACGATGTTTGGACTGTGAGACCCGAAAAAGGAAAAAAAGACCACTATATTCCTTATATTGAAGACGTAGTGAAATCAATTGATATTGAAAATAAAAAAATCAAAATAGAAGTATTGGATGGTCTGTTATCATGATGAACATTCACATTCTTTCTCTTTTTCCAGAAATGTTTACTGGTGTATTTAATTCATCGATTTTGAAAAAGGCCCAAGAAAAGAATGAAGCAACGATAAATGTAGTAAATTTTAGGGATTACTCAGGTAACAAACATCATCAAGTGGACGACTATCCATATGGCGGTGGTGCAGGGATGGTGTTAAAGCCTGAACCTATTTTTAATGCCATAGAGGCTCTTCCGCCAAGTAAAGGACCGAGTAGACGCATTATCCTTTTGTGTCCTCAGGGAGAACGTTTTACGCAGAAAAAAGCGGAAGAACTAGCACGGGAAGAAGAGCTTGTTTTTATTTGTGGACACTACGAAGGCTATGATGAACGAATTCGAGAGCACTTAGTGACAGACGAAATTTCTATTGGAGATTTTGTTTTAACAGGTGGCGAGCTTGCAGCCATGACGGTGGTGGATAGTGTTGTGAGATTATTGCCTAATGTCTTAGGTAATGCAGAATCGCATGAGAAAGATTCCTTTTCCACTGGTTTGCTAGAGCATCCCCATTATACTCGTCCAGTCGAATTCAGAGGTCATACAGTTCCAGATGTTTTAATGTCTGGAAACCATGCAGCAATTGAAAAGTGGCGCAAAGAAGAATCATTAAAAAGAACATTCATGCGCAGGCCAGATTTATTGGAGCGGATTGAACTAACCTCCGACGAGGAGAGTTTATTAAAAGAAATAAAAGGATAGTAAATTTCTAATAATTATTGCATCCAATAATTAGTTGTGTTATATTTTACTATGTGCTTTTATGAAAAGTACTGATTTTGGGTGTTCCGCTGCAACAGCAACTGTGTGTAAGAGCATTCTACAGAAGGAGAGAAAATGATGCAAAACATTATTTCAGAAATCACTAAAGAACAATTACGTTCAGACCTTCCAACATTCCGTCCTGGGGACACAGTTCGTGTTCACGTTAAGGTTGTTGAGGGAACTCGCGAACGTATCCAAATGTACGAAGGTGTTGTAATTAAACGTCGTGGTGGCGGAATTAGCGAAACTTTTACAGTTCGTAAAATTTCATCCGGTGTTGGTGTTGAACGTACATTCCCTGTACACACACCAAAAATTGCAAACTTAGAAGTTATCCGTCGTGGTAAAGTTCGTCGTGCTAAATTGTACTACTTACGTGACCTACGTGGTAAAGCAGCTCGTATTAAAGAGCGTCGTTAATAGCAAAAGTAAATGTTGTAGTAAAGGTGTTTACACTTTTGCTACAACATTTTTTATTATAATTATGTCCGAGTTAAAGAAATATTTAATATGATTTGTTCACAAATATTTTAGAATAGTGGCATTTATATCAGATGATCATAATAGATTCATTAAAAGGCTATTTTCTATTTAGTTCATATAAACAAATCACGTAAACAACAAGAAAAGTGGACAATTGTTTTTGCTTGAAAAGAGATTTCCTTGTACAATAAAGACAATAACCAAAGGGGGCAAGTTGATGGAACAAGTAAAAAAAGAAAAGAATGAATTATGGGAGTGGTCAAAAGCTCTATTAATTGCTTTTGGACTAGCAGCAATAATTCGCTTCTTTTTATTTACACCTATCGTAGTAGACGGAGAATCAATGATGCCTACTTTAAAAAATGGGGATCGTATGGTTGTCAACAAAATCGGCTATATGGTTGGTGAACCTGATCGTTATGACATAGTAGTATTTCATGCCCCAGAGCAAAAAAATTATATAAAACGTGTAATTGGGCTTCCTGGTGATCATGTAGAGTATAAAAATGATCAGTTGTATGTAAATGGAGAAGCTATGGAAGAACCATATTTAGATCAATACAAAAGTGAAATAACAGAAGGTACTCTTACAGATGATTTTACTTTAGAAGAGATTACTCAGGAGACAGAAATCCCTGAAGGTTATATTTTTGTAATGGGAGATAATCGAAGATATAGTAAAGATAGTCGACATATTGGCTTAGTTAAAATTGATGAAGTTATTGGAAATACAAATATTGTTTTTTGGCCACTCAATGAAATTGGTTTGATAAAGTAAAAAGGAAGTGCACTATGACAATTCAATGGTTTCCTGGTCATATGGCCAAAGCAAGAAGAGAAGTAACCGAGAACTTAAAATTAGTGGATATCGTATTTGAATTAATAGATGCACGTTTACCGCTATCATCTAGAAATCCTATGATAGATGAAGTTATACATCAGAAAACGAGACTACTTATATTAAATAAAATGGATATGGCTGATGAAACACAAACTAAAAAGTGGATTGCTTATTTTGAGGAAAAAGGTCACCCTGCGGTGGCGATTAACTCTTTAGAAGGTAAAGGGCTACAAACTGTATTCAAGGCGGCAAAAGAGCTATTAAAGCCTAAATGGGACCGTATGAAGGACAGGGGTATAAAGCCAAGAGCAATCCGTGCAATGATTGTTGGTATACCAAATGTGGGTAAATCAACATTGATTAACCGATTTGCCAAGAAAAATATTGCGAGAACCGGTAATACACCAGGTGTAACGAAAAAGCAGCAATGGATCAAAGTTGAAAGAGAAATTGAATTGCTAGATACTCCAGGTATCTTATGGCCGAAGTTCGAGGATCAACAAGTGGGCTATAAGCTTGCCCTTACTGGTGCTATTAAAGATGCAGTGATTAATATGGAAGATTTGGCAGTCTATGGCTTAAACTTCTTGCAGAATCACTATCCAAAACGGATGGAAGAACGGTATCAAATAAAAGAGATGAGCGAAGATTTAGTAGAAACATTTGACAAAATTGGGAAGTTAAGAAGATGTTATACTAACGGTACAGAAATAGATTACGATCAAGTATCGGAACTGATTGTTCGGGACGTTCGAAACCTACATCTAGGAAGATTAACATTCGATTTTGTAGAGGAATATTAAACTGACATACTACCCTTTTTGCCACTGGTAAAAAGGGTTTTCTCTTTTCAAAAGAGTGTCCTATGAGTACATAATGGAACGTGCGATGTTGATTTCTGCTCCAGGGATGTGGCATGCTTTAACTTTTGCCCCTCTCAAAAGGTTCTTTAGGGCTTTCAGCTCGTGAAACTGACGCTTCCCTTCCGCTCCAATCAACGATATCGACTTTTAAAGAACCAATAAATATTGTAATAAAAGTATACTTTCGTTTTTAATTGAAACAAACAATTATGAAATTGACTCAAATGCCGATACATAGATTAGATATAGAAAGAATGTGAATAAATTGTTAAGTCTAAAAGAGATCAAAAATAAATTGGAACAATCAACGGGCTCGGAAGATTGGATAACTGAGTTAGAACAGGATGAACGAATTGGTGCTAGAAAACTATGGACGAGCTGGAAAAGAAAACAACAGCTTCTACAATTAGAACGTCAATCGCATGAACAAAAAGTTGTCTTCGATAGAAGCTATTGTTCTCTGGAAAATGAATTAGTAGCAGGGGTAGATGAAGCAGGTAGGGTTATATTACTTTAGAAAAGAGTGTCTAACTAAAAAATATATTACCAATAATTTGTTTGACTAACTATGGGTTGATATCTAGAATGAATATAGTTATGTATCACCTGAAAAGGTGATTTTTTTTTACAGATATTAGCCAGTGGGAGTAAGTTCTATATTAGTGAAAGAGATAGATTCTATATTATATTTATTATTATTATTAATTGGAGCAGATGTATCGTAGATTTTACCCAGTACCTTTTGTAACAAAGTTATCTTGAAAGAAATGTGGTTTTGTTTAGAAAGTTATAACTGGATAAATATGGGCTTCTAATATAAGTGTGGCCGAAGGAGCTATAAAGAATATAATCGATAAATTCATATTGGAAATTAAACAGTTAAATGGGGAGTTTTGAGGATGATCGTATGTGGAGTGGATGAAACAGGTAGAGGTTCGGCAATTTCAGGGGTATGGGTTTCGGCGTGTATTCTTGATCCCGACAAACCTATCGAGGGTTTAAGAGATTCGAAGAAACTTTCTGCTAAACGACGGGAAGAGCTGGCTGAAGAAATTAAACATAAAGCTCTTAGCTGGAGTATCGAAATAGCATCCCTTGAGGAAGTAGAAACCCTTAATGTTCTGAATGCAACTCTTCTTGGCATGAAAAGGGCCATAGAAGGCTTGCATATAAAACCTAATAAAGCACTTGTCGATGGTAATAAATTACCTAACATCGATATTCCAGCTGAGGCCATTGTGAAGGGTGACGATTTGATTCCTGCCATCAGTGCAGCTTCTATTTTAGCCAAAGTTGCACGGGATAAAGCAATTAAGGAGTTGCACCAGATTTATCCCCAATATGGTTTTGACAAGCACAAAGGTTATTTAACAAAAGTTCATATGTTGGCGTTAGAGGAATATGGACCTTGCCCTATCCATCGAAAAACATATGCTCCCATTCGCAAGTTATTAGAGAAACAATTGGAGTTGTTCTGATGGCAAAAAAAGCGTTATTAAAGAAAACGGTGGTAAAGCAACCTGAAGAATTATCGAATGTCAGCTCTCTAACACTTGATGTTTCTGAGAAATCCATTCTTTCAAGGGTTGCTGCAAGAGAGTATTTGCCTTCTGTAACATATGTAAATAATTATCACGTAAAGGATAGAGGGAAAGTTGGTAACTATATAGTTGATTTCTCTGAATTAGTAAGTAAATATCCAAAAAATAAGGCCTTAATTGAGCAACTTATCGCAGGCATGAACGAAATTATAGTACCCGATTGTAGCAAAAATACTATTAAAGATATTGCTAAAGGAGTAAGAGTTTTTCTTGAGTTTCTTAATAGCGACAACAATTTGAGTAATAATTATGTAACAAATGTAAATGATATTAACATATTAGTAGCTAAATCATTCTCTAATTACTTACGGAGTACCTATCCGAATGATAGTCGTTGTCGCAAATGGTTTGCAGCAATTAAACGAATTGTGCATCGATTACAAGAGCTATTTCCAAAGGATCCGTTAATAGGATTGGGTTTTCAGTGGCCAACTGGTCCGGGAACAAATGAGGATACAATTGAGGGATATCATCCCAGAGAAATGAAGGAGTTAATTGATGCTTGCATACAGGATATTAAGAATATCAAGAGTTTTCATCAGGAGTATCTAAGCATTGATGAAGAGCTTGTAACTGAAGAATGGAATATAGAGAACATTATATATTATCTTCATGAGAGTATGATGAAAACTGAAGAAAGTCGTTTAAAGAGTAAGCAAACTGAAAGAGGTTGGATTAAAAAGCTTATTAGTAGGTCCCCAAATGCCCAGAGAGCAATGGCTGAACTAGGGTACACATTTGAGCAGATACAAGATATATACATACAAAGAGGGCCGGAACTAGCTTCCCGCGGACGTTCTCCATTTGCGACCCGAATTTCTCAACGCCCTGATCAAGAAAGAGCCATATCACAATTTAATTTAGCTTTAGGCACATTAAAGAAACGGTTCCCACTATTCCCTTATTATGTGCCTATTGACGAAGCTAAGAATTTGTTAAATAGCAACACTAGAATGCTAACGGCTAAAAATCCATTGGCATATAAGGTTAACAGTGCTGTGTGGCATAGTTGTGGTAAAATCAAATTCATGGACGGAACATTGGGGAAAATGGCGGTTTACGCCGCAAAACACTTTGTAAGCGATACTTTATATCCGTTTTTCCTTCTTGCTTTAATAAATACGGGTTGGAATGTTGAAAGTTTACTCTCAATAAGTGATGATGTGGATGCGCATATAACGCCGGATCTAATAGATCCTGAAAATTATGTAATGATTCACGGAAGAAAAATACGCGGTTCAAATGATAAGGAATTTTTAAAAGTTACACGTCGCTCAAACAAAAACAAAATGATAGACACTTATCAGCTACTCAAATATGTTGAAAGCATAACTACCCAATATAAAGATAGCCCTTACTACAGGCCGGGGTTTTTATGGCAATTTACTATTCCCGAATCTCAAAAAGATATTATTTCATCATTCAATGAACAACCAATCTTTACAGGTGTTAGTAAAAGATTTATCGAGCGTCATAACTTTAAATATTTTTCAGATATAACCGGTGTTTCTCATCCAAAGGTTCGATCTGGGTATGTTTCATATAAACAACTTTTGGGTGTATCTGAACGAGAACTCGGTGAAGATCTAAGTCAGAATGACGTAGAATCCATCAATAATTATATATCTGATGAAAGTACCAACTTTGTACTTGATTTAACGATAAAAGAAATTCAAAAGCAATTTGTTGAAGATTTGACTAATTTCAAAGTTCGGGTAGTGAAGTCAACATCACTCCGATCCCTCCGTAATGCCATCAATGATGCAAAGACGGAGCAAGAGAAGTTGAAATTAATAAAAAAAGAAGCATTAAAGCTTCACTTAGATGAAAAAACGATAATACACTTACTGGATGCAGGTTCGCAAAAATATATTCTCGTATGTGAAGATGCTATGAACCCGTCGTGGCCGGGGTCTAATGATTATGTTGGAGAAGGAAAAAAATGTAGATATTTTAACAAGTGCGCTCTTTGTAAACAAGCTATTGTATTCCCCGAAACCCTGCCTTATATAGCCCGGAGAATTCTAGATTTGGATAAGTTAAAAAAATCACATAGTTCTTCTGAATGGGTACTTAAATACGGTGATGAGTATGACGCATGGAATCAAATTTTAGAATATTGGAACAATGAGGGCCAAGTAAAAGAAGCATGGGAATTGGCTAGGATGGGTTTTGTAGTATTACCACAGATAATGAGAGGTGTGTAGAATGGGGAAAAATCTGTATGATCTAGCTATTGACCAAATAACAGAAAAATACAAGGCAGAACTTATGGATGAAGTAATAAAAGACGTTAATCCACAATTTGAGGAAGAAAAGATAGATGAAATGTCTTTTAATTTCTATAGCCTATCAGATATCCCATTTGACAAAATACAAGATTTTAAGGTTAGTAAACTAAGCACTTATAAAGATATTCTTTGGGATTGGAGGCAAGAGGGAAGCCAAATTTATAAAGATGATTGCTTTTTCTCTTGGGACAAAGAAGTTTCGGAGGGTGTTTCGCTGATTGCAAATGAAAACAAATACCTATGTCGGTTGCTCAAAATGATAGCGTTTTATTCCTTACCTCAAAATGCTTGTTTACAAAATGTAAAATCTTTTAATACATCCAAAGCAATTTTAAAGCAACTTCAAAGTTTAGGAAAGTTTCTTTATAAACATAGGCTTTTTATTGATATTCAAGGAAATGGGTCTTTTACTAACACTGTTTACTTAACAAAAGAACATTTTACAGACTTTATCAAAAATGATTTGAAAGAACCTGGTGCTGTCTATAACTTTGCTAAACAAGTTAAACATTGGGCGGGACTATCTAAAAGTAAGTTGATTCCAGTGGATTATCGCCTGAATTTTGAACCATTCGATGCCGATATGTATTCAAAAATGGCCAAAGAAGCGGAAGATAATAAGGGCGAGTATTTGCCTATATCAATTGATACGCTTTCGGAGTTAGTTCCTTATTGCATAGAAAATATTGAAAAAAAATCTGCCGAAGTTCTGAAAATATACAGCATCCTTTGGCCCGTTATTGCTGGGGGGGATAACGCTAAAATCCAGTCCTTTGAATGGGGTAAAGCTATTTACAATTTGTTGAATATGGATTTGAAGATATTAGATCTTCAAATTTTTAAATTCACGGATTATAGTCAAGTTACTATGAGCAGGGACTTAAATAACAAACTTAGAACTGCCGTTAAGAATCACCCTGAGTGGAATAAGCATAATTCAATTTACACTTCAAATATTTGGAAATTAAAGCATAGCGAAGTAATAAATATAGCTTTGGAACTAGAAATTGAATTAGAGAGTATAGACATTGCTATTGTATATGATGTATTTAAAATTAAGATAAAAGCTATGGAACTTGTAACGGAGTTAAGAAATTCATGCGTTGTCATTCTCTTTTTGGTTACGGGAATGAGAAATAGTGAAATGTACCTTCTTGAAGCCGGTAATTGTTGGCAAGTTAAAGGGTCTGAAGATGATTTCCGAATTAGAATAACAATTTTTAAAACATCCGAAGGTTCTACAGGTGATCCGATAGTTCTTCCAGTACCAGCAATAGCGTATAAAGCGTTTAAATGTTTAGAAGCACTTACAGAGAAGGCTCGTATATGGGGAAAATCAAAGAAGTTGATGGTTAGTTCTACTACAAACTTCGGAAAAGAGATTCTTGCTCGAAGTATTAATCAGTTTCTTGGCCGTTGGTGTGAAGATCTTGGAATAGAACATATTCATCCTCATCAGTTTCGTAAAACAATTGCAATGTTTGCAATTTACCAAAATCCGAACAACATCAGTGTTATTAGGAGACTATTTTCCCACAAGAGTCTGGCAATGACGCTCTCATATATCGTGAAAATGCCCGGTATGGCTGAAGAAATGAAACTAGCTGTTATTGAAAGAAATAAAGAGTTACTTAGTGAATTACTAGAAGCTTTAGATAAAAAATGTATTGCTGGTGTAGCAGGAAACAGGATTAAAAGATTAGTTGAAGAATCAACGATATTTAAGGCAAAATTGAATGATGACGGTTGGGAGGGCCTTGAGCAGTATATTCAAATCTTACTACAGGACGGTTTAAACATTTTGCATCGGACGTCTTTCGGAGCAATTTGTACAAATACTCATTCTGGATTAGTTCATTTAGCGCCGGAATCTTGTAATTGCAATGTTACGGATTGCAATTGGTCTGTATTCACAGTCAAATCGGTAGAAGACCTTGAAGATACTATCAATTTTCATGCTAATTTTATAAAAGATGATTATTGTAGTGAGAGTCAGAAGCGTTTTTCAAACAAAACTATAAGGGATTGTATTGAAAGGTTGTACGAATTAAAAGGAATTGATTATGTAAAATGGTGTTTTCCAGATCTTGTAAGTGAAAATTTCCTGACTTCAGAGGCAGGGGGGCATAATCGTGGCGAACAAAATATTAAAGCATGATGAAGCGCTTAAACTAGTTTATTCCGTAGTTGCATCTTTACGAGATAGTGGAAAGGAAAAAATTACGATTACAGAGGTATCAGAAATCTCTGAGGTTAGTCGTGCAACTATCTATTCGAAACACCCCGATTGGGTTGAAGTACGTGATGTCATAAAAAGCAATAAGCCCTCTTCGAAGCTCAAACTAGCTTCAACCAAAAATTATGAACAAACCAAGTGGCAAATAGAAGCTCAACGACTTGAGGGTGAATTAAGAATTTGCCAAGAAAAGTTGGATTTTATAAGTGGACAGGCTGATAATGTTTTCAAGAAACTCCTTGATGAACTTCATAAATATATGCACCTAGCCAAAAAAACTCCTGAACAAATAGGAAGAGAAACCAATACTCTTATCGAGTTAAATGAACTAAAAGATCGTTGTGAATTCTATGAAACAGAGATTAAAAGATTAAAAATTGATTCAGGTCGTAATACCAATATGGTTCCCTTTGTGAAAAAAGAAATAATTGACGTGTACTCGGAAACTCAAAGAGCAAATATTAGTAATTTGGATTTACTTGAGTTAACATACGATTCTTTACTGAATTTGAATAATTTATTTAGTAAAAGTTATCCACCTAATGTCGTTTATGTATTATGCGGAAACTTCGCAAGTGGAAAATCCTCTTGGATAGCAGATCACAAACCACAGAACGTAGGCTCCGTAGTGTACTTCGATGGAACAAATCATACTCAATCAATTAGGAGAATGATCTTGAAGTATATAAGAAACCAAAATTCTGATTGCAAGATTGTTTGTGTAAGAATTTTGTGTGATACGAGAGAGTGTTTAGAAAGAAATGTAAACGAGAGCAGGATTAGACTTAAAACTACTATTCCTAGTGATTTTATTATTAGGTTTGCTGAGAAATTTGAAGAGGTTTCGGTTAATGAAGGATTCAATGAAATCATTATCGGGGGGGGGGCGTGATGTCTGAATCGGGACGGATTAAAGGAGCTAACAACGTAAAAGCATTTATTGAATTTATAAAACTCCATAATCAACAAGACGATTGGCTCAATTACCTTAACCCTAGTAACGAAAAGTTAAGAAGATCACATATATGTGAAGAGTGTGGCTTTAGTAAAAGTGCGTTGAGACAAAATCCATTGCTTAAAGATATGTTAAAGAATCTTGAGTTGGAGTTACTGCAAAAAGGGGTGTTAAGAAATAAATCCTTGCAGCAGGAAGAACTTAATTATCCTGACCAAAACGAGTTTGTTAAGTCATATAACGAAAAGTTAATGAAACTAAGAGATAGTATTGATATGGTTGATAAGATGATTGCTTTATACCAATTGGAATTGGAAAGATTAGATTAATATATTTTAATTTTAGTAACAGCTCATGTCTTCTCATAAGGCTTAAATTATAAAAAAGGTAGAGGAAGGTAATATGCATCTGTTTAATACTGATGGTTTGAAAAATACTGATGTATCTCCTAAAGATACTGTTCCAATTTTTTTAGATGATGATTTTCGAGCTATAGAAGGACCGAGTTATTGGGCAATTGCATTAGCGCAAAAAAAGTCCAGAAGCATAGAAACTCTAAAGCAATACACAACAGTTCTAGCAAGATTCCTTCAATGGCGAGATGATAATGGAATAAAAGCAACAAATTGGCAATTGACAGATGAAGATGTAATAAACGCTTATATCGGATATTTAATAAATAATAGAGACATTAAAGGAAGACCGAGTAATAAAACTATTGAGGATTATATAGCTATATTGAGTTACTTTTTTAAATGGACAACAGAAAAAGGATATAAACATTATTGGAAAATGGATTTAGAGAAAGTTACCGTTCGTATAAAGGATAGCTCTGCAATGGTTAAAACGGAAAAACAAGTAGAAAAGCGAATGCGTATAGGAAATGGGTCAACCATGCATGTTGACCGTGAGAGAGATAAGTTTATTCACAAAGAAAACATTCCAAGAATTGTGGAATTATTTGATGATGTTGTATACGGCTTCATTGTTCTTGTTTTATGGAAAACAGCACTAAGACCTAAAGAGTTATTCCAGTTACCATACAAGGGTACAGGGTTAAATGCAGGATTGAAACGTTATCGTGACGAAGAGTTATCAGATCTAAAAGAAATCTTGTTTCGGTTTGAATCAAAAGGAAAAGATAGGGACATCAAGTATCCACCCGATGTTTGGGCTGTTATATGCAGAAAATGGATGCCCGAACGGGTTAAACGTGCTGCAAGATATCAAGAAAGAAATAACGGTGAAATGCCACCAAATAATGCGTTGTTTTTATCAAAGAATGGGAAGGTTGTTACACCTAAAATGCTTCAAGACAACTTTGATAAAGTAGCGAAAGATTCTAGATGTCCTGAGAAGAAAATTACTCCATATATGTTTAGACATGCTTTTGCAACATACTTTATTTTGGATAGATTAAAACAATATAAATTACTAGGTAAAGCTTATGCTTATAATGCCGTAATAGATGCTGAATTGCGTGAGTGGATGGGGCATGAGAATATTAGTACTACATATAAATACTATGTCCATTTGGTAAATCGTTATTTTCATAATGGGTTATTAGAGATTCTCGATGATCCTATCAACAAAGAAATATTTAAAGCTATTGAAAAACAGTAATGATTTTATGTCGGGGATGTATCTTTAAGAATTTCGCATGCTTGTTGCATCAAAAGGTGCGTAAAGAAGAGGTTTTATTGACGAAGACATTGAAATGTTCATTATTTAATAACTGTAAATAAATATAGATCTAGTAGTTATCGGAGTAGAGGACTAAATAGCTTGCAAGAAATGGTTTTAGGAAGTGTAAGTCATAAGGTCATATAACGTGCAAATTGTCCAGAGTTGATTATAAAATAGGAAAATTAATTACACAGCAATGGTTATTGTCATAATTGTTACGACTCTAGTTACACCTTGTAAAGTGCTTGAAAGAAAAATAAAATCGCCAAAATTGGCGATTTTATTTTATTTCATTTTTCTTGTAGATATCATTAATAGCTTCACTAAAAAGATCTCTGTCTCTTAACGCTAAAGTAAATAATATTCCTGAGTAAACAAATGATTGTGCATATGCTCCAATGCTTGGATATAGTTCAGTTACCATTAAAGGCAGAGGTATGTTCTCTATTTTAATTTTTCCTTTGGATTTCTTTTTAAGAAAATAAGTATTAGTTGCACCATTAAAATTCAAACTTAGGTGAGCTTCGGCGTTTCTTAAATTCCTATTGATGACAGCAATTATTTTGTTATAACTTTCTATATCGTTATTTTCTAATTTAGTAAGCTTATCAAAAAGCGTTAGATTGTAAATTTTATAATAGTTGTAGGGTTTGCCTTTAATAATTTGTTGAAGCACAAGCAAAGTAGTAAGTGTTTTTCCTAAGAACTCCACCCCTTTAGAATATGTATTAGACAAAGAGGAACCTAATTTTTTCTTTTCGGAAATTTTTTGTGAACCAGCTAATTGTAAAAGATCGTTTTTTGTTTCGGTAAACAATCTTGCATATTCACTGTAAGCTGACATATACTCCATTTCTGAATTTTCCTTTGGACCGTAGAAAAATGAAGTCATTACATCAATTGTTTCTTGTGGTTGTATTTTGTAAGCATTAAAATATATCTTAAAAAACATTTTTATATATTCTTTCTTTAGCTCGTCGTGACTTTGTTCCTTTCCATCGATCCATAAACGTAATGATTCATATAGAGAAAGATCAACAGGAATTCTATCTCTTCTAGTTGTAGCCATTTTTACTTCTTCTCCAAAATATCCTTCTAAAGCTAGTTCGTCTAATTCGGTACTTGCATCTAAAAACTCTTGAAATATCGTTTCCAAAATCCATCCCCCTATACTATAAGTTAGTTTCCCTCTTTCTTACTTGAAAGGTTATATATAACTATAAGTTTATAGCATTTCATTGTTAAAAACGAGCTATTTTATAGAAGAAATGACAAAACCTGCTACTAAAGATTTAGTTGTATGCTCATAGCGGTGCCTTATTTAATAATGAGCAGTAGAATAAAAATAAAAGAGACCTTTTACGAGAAGGATTCTTTTAGAAGAGACATACATCCAGTAGTTTATAAACAATCATTTCAAAGTTGTCCCTAACGTAGCAAATGCTTTTGAAAATAAGCCAATTAAACAAGTGAATAATATTCTCATTGGTGTCAGCCACCACTGATTAATAATTCATTCCTTCATTTCCTTTCCTCTCTGAAATGTCAATGACTATACCAAAAATATAATACTTAAACTTGGTTGAAGTACAGCTACCAAGACCAATATCCTGTAATTTGTCATTTACTTTTAGGCTATGTTAATTGAGGAAAAAAGAAAAGATTGATTCAGACACAAAAAGATCATAAAGATCTATATAAATTTTATTAGATTCATATATGTTAGATTCTGCACAGTTTCTTCATATTTATTCTCTATACTATTTCAGAGGATTGCGTTAATCGGTTTTCCCATAGTGAGACAAATCCTACATGGATTTGTTTGAATAATATTCTTTAAGGTTTCGAATCATTCCATTATTACTTAGAACTCTTTCGTTAGTTAAAGTCCATTTAATATAAGATATGAGAATTAGCGGAATTTTAGGAGAACCAATAAGTTTAGTGACTTATTTAAACTCTTTGTCTTGCTAGAAGGATAAGAGAGCATTGTAAGTAAAATATCTGCATGAAAGGATAGGTGAAACTATTTGTTTGAACAATTAAGCTTATTTTTAGCTTTTGGGGCGGGGTTACTGTCATTTATATCACCTTGTTCATTACCTCTTTACCCTGCATTTCTTTCTTATGTTACTGGGGTGTCTTTAAATGAACTAAAAGAAGATAAAGGAATACTAAATAGGAAGGCATTGGTACACACGCTTCTATTTTTACTTGGATTTTCAGCCATCTTTATGGCTTTGGGTTTCTCCACTTCTTTCATCGGGACGATTTTCCTTCAATACCAAGACTTACTAAGACAAATTGGTGCGATTATCATCGTATTTTTTGGTTTAGTAGTTATTGGGGTTTTTAAATTTGAATTTTTATTATCAGAGAAAAGAGTCCAATTTAGAAAAAGACCTAAAGGTTATATAGGATCCGTATTGATTGGTATGGGATTTGCTGCTGGATGGACACCGTGTACAGGACCAATACTTGCAGGTGTAATTGCTTTAGGAGTGTCTGACCCAGAAAGAGGAATGTTGTATATGCTATTTTATGTACTAGGTTTCTCCATTCCGTTTCTCATAATGTCATTATTTGTTGGAAAAATGAAGTTTCTTCAAAAAAGAAGTGGATTGTTTATGAGGTTAGGAGGATCTTTAATGATTGTAATGGGCGTTTTGTTGTATTTTGATATGATGACAAAGATTATTGCATTTTTGACTCCTTTTTTTGGAGGATTTACAGGGTTTTAGATTCCCATTAAAATTTATTAGAAAGTGGGTTTTTCATTACTATGGATAATAAAAAGCAAAAAAGGTTTTACATGCGTTTTATACTTTTGTCGTTAATGGTTGGAGTTATTGTTTTCACTATATACTCAAATTTAAGTAAGGGAAAAAATGAAGTTTTACAAGTGGGAGATGCAGCACCGGATTTTGTACTTGTTGATATGAATGGAGAAAAGCATCAATTATCTGACTACAAAGGTCAAGGGGTATTTTTGAACTTTTGGGGAACTTGGTGTAAACCGTGTGAAAGGGAATTTCCGCTAATGGACAAACAGTATCAAAAAGTAAAAGAAAACGGCCTCCAAATACTAGCCGTAAATATAGGTGAATCCGATTTTATAGTTCAAAAATATATAGATCGAAAAGGATTAAGTTTTCCTGTTTTAACTGATAAAAATAAAAGTGTGATGGAAACTTACAATATTAATCCTTTACCAACCACTTTTCTAGTTAATCCAGAGGGTAAAATTGAGAAAATAATTACTGGTGAGATGTGAAGAAAGCATTAAGAAGTATATGGAGCAAATAATGCCTGACTAAACATGAAATATCAAATATTGTTTAGATTTTTTAGTGAGAAGGTGCGTGTGTTCTAATGAATAGAATTTCGACAAAGTTAACAGCCTACTTTTTTATCGTTGTTCTGATAATGGAAACATTTCTTATTTTTTATCTCCATCAAAATATTGTTCACACAAGAGTTGAGGAAGAATTTTCTTTATTGTTGAAAAATGGATCAAATCACAGAGAAGTACTTGTAGAATACTATTCTGAGACAACTATGAAACATATCGTATTGATGGAAAAAGGGGGAGATCGAGAAGTCATTATTACGGATAATAAAGGTGAAATAATAAGCAGTTCGTTTGAAAATACTAAGTCTTTAGTTGAATTTCTTCCAATTATTAAAAAACTTGATTCCAGAATAGATAAGATACTAATTACAGAGTGGAGTGAGTCACCTTATATTATTAGTGCGCATCCTTACAAAGTGAGTGATGATCAACATGGTTATGTTGTCATGTTTCAAAGTACAAGTTCTATAAAACAATTGGTGGATAAGCTAAACATGCATTTCGGGATTGCTGGTGGGACAAGTGTTATCCTCTTATTTATCGTTTATACGGCCTTATCTAGACTTCTCACTAGACCTTTAATACGTATGAAAGAAGCTACTCAGAAATTAAGCAAAGGGGATTTTGCCGTGAGTCTTCCGTACATCGGTAAAGATGAACTGGGGGATTTGTCAGGTTCAATTCAAAAGTTAGCCAATGATCTTGAAAAGATAAAAACGGAGCGAAATGAATTTCTAGCTTCAGTTGCTCACGAACTAAAAACACCTTTGACATACTTAATTGGTTATTCTAATGTAGCCATGAGAAAAGAGATTAGTAAAGAAGAACGAGAACAGTATCTGGCAATAATTGCGGAAGAGTCAGAACGAATGAAAGAACTAGTTAAAAATTTATTAGATTTAGCAAGTATGGATGAGAATACTTTCACTGTGTCAAAGGATTATTTTTGGGCAGAAACGTTTTTTGAAAATATCATCAAACTAGTTGGACCTTCTTTTGAAATGAAAAATATTAAACTTTGTTTTGTATGTGAAGACAATTTTCAAATTCATGCGGATTCCTTGCGATTAGAGCAAATTGTATTGAACTTACTTGATAATGCTTTAAAGTACTCTAAAGAAGATACAGAAGTCACGTTGGCAGTTCATAATAAAGAGAAGAAAACAATCATCTCTGTAATTGATTTTGGTATAGGAATTCCCAGCGATGAAGTTGAGTTCATATTTGAGAAGTTATACCGTGTTGAAAAGTCACGTTCGCGTTCATTTGGTGGATCAGGAATTGGACTTGCCGTTGTGAAGGAATTAGTGGAAGCACACGGAGGAAGCGTTGAGGTCAAAAGCATTTTTGGAAAAGGAAGTACATTTACCGTAATGATTTAGCATTATGTGGGAGTTGTGCAAGGCGTAATTGGACAGGAGGTTTTAAGCTATATGCGAACAATTTTATTAGTGGATGATGAGCAAAGAATGTTAGATCTAATTGAATTATTTCTCCAACCGCTTGGATACAAATGTATTAAAGAAACAAGTGGCAAGAAAGCGACAGAGATAATGAAAAATGAGAAAGTTAATCTTGTCCTATTAGACGTTATGATGCCAGAGATGGATGGATGGGAAGTATGTGAAAAGATACGAGAGTTTTCTAATGTACCTATTATTATGCTCACTGCAAGATCAGATAAGTTAGATTTAGTAAAAGGATTAAACACTGGAGCCGATGACTATATAACGAAACCTTTTGACGAAAAAGAATTGGTAGCAAGAGTTAACGCAATTTTACGTCGTTTATCTGTAAACGAACCGGAGGAAGCGACTATTAATTACGAAGGTTTTAAGTTAGATAGAGAAACATATTCATTACAATTTCATGATTCAATCGTACAACTCACTTTAAAAGAATTTTATATTATCGAAGCACTAATTACTCGTCCGAAAAAGACGTATACACGCGAAGAGTTATTGGATGCAGCATGGGAATATGGCACATATACAGATACAAGAACGGTGGACTCACATATTCGCAATTTAAGAGAAAAATTAAAAACTAATGGTTTTCCTATTGAAGAGTTTCTAAAGACAGTATGGGGAATCGGATATAAATGGAGCTAAAGGAGCAAGGTTAAAATGAAGAAATATAAAATTTTTATCGGTTTAATTGTACTAATATTAGTACTGTCTGCATGTAACTCAAATGAAAATGAAGTATATTCATTTACGGAAGTAAAAAATAATGAAATTGATCATATACACGGTTTGGGATATATAAATGAAGGAAGAGATTTCGTCATCGCAACACATTTTGGACTATATGAATATGGCAAGGACGGATGGAAAGAAGCTAATAGTCAAAAACATGATTATATGGGCTTTCAGGCTGTACGAGAGGGGTTCTTTTCAAGTGGGCATCCTGAAGAGGGATCTGAGTATAAAAATCCTCTTGGTCTAATTAAAAGCATAGATAAAGGAGCAAGTTTTGAACAATTAGCGTTTTACGGAGAGATTGATTTTCATTACCTTGCAGCTGGTTATGATTCTAATACGATTTATGTTTTAAACGAAATGCCAGTTGAAGATATTAAAGCAGGTCTACACTATTCTACGGATGAGGGGGCTTCTTGGACGGAAGCAAATATGAATGGATTTACTTCAAAATATATTTCTAATTTGTCTGCCCATCCCACGCGTAAAGAATTAATTGCAATTGGTAGCAAGGATGGATTATTTATTTCGGACGATTATGGACAAAATTTTAAATCAATGAACGATACTAAAAATGTCACTTATGTAACCTTGAATGAAACGGGAGGGTATTATACGAATTTTGGAAACGATAAGGTATACCTTAAATCATTCTTGTATGAAAGTAATGAAGAAATAAACATCCAACTTCCCAAAGATTTGAATATGGATCCAATCATGTTTATCGCCGTAAATCCTGAGAATCAAAAAGAAATCGTTTTTGTTACAAATAACAATAATATTTATTTAACGAAAGATGAAGGACTTTCTTGGAGTAAACTTGCTTCAAATGGTGAGTTAGCAAAATAAGAAAATGGAAGGTGTTTCATAAATGTATAGTTTGATGTGGAAGATTAGTCAAACAATCAGTGAACCCGTTACTGTTTTCTTGAACTCCTTTGAACATAATCCAATTGTAGTTGCACTTCTTCTTGGTTTGATTGGGGCTGTTGCACCATGTCAACTTACCGGAAATATGAGTGCAATTACTTTTTACGGAAGTCGTACTGTTCAAATGAAGAGTAATTGGGGAGAGATAGTATCTTTTATCGCAGGGAAAGTTGTTGCGTTTAGTTTAATAGGATTTTTGGCTTGGATACTTGGTCAATCATTCGAAACAAAAATGACAGAGTATTTTCCGATTTTCCGAAAAGTAATTGGTCCTCTCTTGATCGTTACGGGAATTGTACTTTTAGGAATTTTTAAGCTTAGATTTCTTACTCGTTTAACAATGAGTATCCCTATGGTATTAAAAGAAGGAAAGTTTGGTTCGTTTATGTTGGGAGCAAGTTTTTCATTAGCATTCTGTCCAACTATGTTTGTTCTATTTTTTGTTTGGTTAATGCCTACTGTGGTATCAACCTCTTATGGTTTTATCTTACCTGCCGTTTTTGGAATAGCAACATCCATTCCACTGATTCTTATATTTGTATTCATATGGTTATTCGATGCAAAGCGAATAATTATGAAAAAAAGTATGAAATTCGGAAGAATTGTCCAACGTATTGCAGGATTTATTCTTGTAATTATAGGACTTTTTGACACGATTACTTACTGGGGGAACTAAATGTTAATCGATTCCATATTGAAGGGTTCACAAGTATATATAGTAAAGCTCCAGGAAGAATTAATTTCTTCTTGGAGCTTTACTATTTATCAATGAATATAATTAATTTATAGTTTTAGCAACCGAGTTTTAATGGCTACTACCTACTTAGAGGGATCAAGATAGCACCTATTGCTAGACTTAAAGCAATTCGTACTTATAAAGTTCCCCTACAGCTACTGGAATTCCTACAATATTATATCCAACAGCCACCCCAAGTTTTGTGTCATTTTTCGATAAGTAGCTCTTGGAAGCTTGATAATATTAACTACATCAAGCGGATTGCTTTTTTCAAGGACGACATCAGCAGTTTCAATGGAAGTATTATCAAAAACTATAAAGCAGTAAAAAAAGTGGTTTTTTCTAAATTAATCATAGAAAGCTTGCATACCACGAAGGGGTATAAAGTATAATCTAGAGAATAGAAAAAGCTTAACTAATTCACAAAAAGGGTGGATAAATGGGGTTTTATCAAATGTTTATTCTAGCATCGCTTACAGTATTAACATTGATCGTCGTAATTTTAGCTAGAAAATCGAAAAAAATACTCAATCCCATGCAAGGGATGATAATTTCTATGTTTTTTGGTATGAATACCGGGTTAACTGCGGGTGTTCTCTTAGGTATAACATTTCAAGGAGATCTATTTTTCTCAACAGTTCTGTCAATGGCTATTGGAATGTTAGCAGGTTCAATATGTGGTGGATATTTTGGAATTTTGTCTGTTTTAGAAGGAATAATGTCTGGTTTGATGGGCGGTATGATGGGAGCCATGTTAGGTGAGATGATAAACGAAGAACAATCAGTGGGTTTAATAAGATTATTTCTATTTTTATCTATTATCACCCTCTTTTTATTTGTCTTATTACCGTACAAGAAAAATCAAAAGATACAAAATAAAATATGGCTATTAAGGCCATTCTTATTGGCAACTTGTATTACTTTTTATTTTGTAGGCGGTGTTTCTTTTGCCGAAAAACATATGAGTTCCATATCTATGACTCCTTCACAAGAACATAACAACCATTCTAATAACGTAGAGAATAAGATAGAAAATAACTCACAAGTTATTACAATAAAAGCAGAAAACACGAAGTACTCCCAAACCAAAATTGTTGTGGATAAAAATCAAACGATAACTTTGATTCTTGAAAATCAGGATAATATAGAGCATGATATTGAAATGAAGATCCCATCTCATAATGATACCGGCACAAAGCTAAATCATAATCATGGGACGGAAGAAAACTTGATACATATTCATGCCGAACCTAAAAGTACGGAGCAATTTACGTTTACCCCTACCGATTCAGGAGTTTATGAATTTATTTGTACAATCCGTGGACATAAGGAATCAGGGATGGTTGGTCAGATTATTGTGAATTAGGGAATTTTAGAAACAAGAATGTTCAATATATTTACATTAAAATAAACAAACAAATTCCTTTACATACCCCACGTAGGTATGCTATTTTGGAAATAAGAATAGGAGGTTGCTTAGTGGACAATGTATTAGAAGAAGGTACAATCATATCTGATATTTTTTCATTAATTTTTGAATTGTTACTAATAATTCATCTAGTATCTCATCGTCACCTTCTGCTAATCTATCCACTACACAGCCTTTTAAATGTCCTTTTAAAAGTACCTTAGCTACACTATTTAGAGCTGACTGAGTGGCAGAAAGCTGTGTGATTATATCGTCACAATAGACGTCTTTGTCTACCATACCTTTTATTCCTCGGATTTGACCTTCAATTCGGTTTAATCGATTTGTTAGATCTTTTTTTACATGTTCAGGATGATGACTTTTTCTACAAGACAAGGGGAGGAATTTGAAATGGCAAATCAAGTTACATTACAGGTTCAAGGTATGACTTGTGGAAATTGTGTAAAATCAGTTAAAAATGGTCTTAGCGCACTTAGTGGTGTGGAGAAAGTTAATGTGCAATTAGAAACGGGAAATGTGGATATAGAATTTAATGAATCGCAGATAGATATTAAACAAATTACAAATACAATTGAAAATAAAGGTTATACAGTTGGTACAAAAATTTAGTTAGAAAACTTTTGTGTAAATCAGAAATAAATTTTTCAATAATTTATATCCCTATGTAGAAGACGTTGTTGACTATTATAAATATAAAAAAAGGAGAAGTGAGAAATATGGAGAACGTAACATTGAATGTGAGTGGAATGTCTTGTGGTCATTGTGTTAATTCTATTGAAGGCAGCGTTGGAAAATTAGATGGGGTAAACGAAGTTAAGGTTCACTTAGAGTCAGGAAAAGTGGACGTAGTTTTTGATCAAGAAAAATTAAATTTAAGTAAAATTAAAGAAACAATTGATGATCAAGGTTATGATGTGGAATAAATGAGTAAGAGTGCTATTTAGGCACTCTCTTTCTTACTTTCATTTATACCCCCTGGTAGTATTTAAAGGAGAGGTGAAAACAAAATGAGTAGTGAATTAAAAGAAACCAGTCTACAAATTACAGGAATGACCTGTGCTGCCTGTGCAACAAGGATTGAAAAGGGTTTAAATAAATTAGAGGGCGTTGAAGAAGCCAATGTAAACTTGGCGCTTGAAAAGTCCATGATTAAATACGACCCAGAAAAATTGACTAATCAAGAACTTGAAAAGAAAATTCAAGATCTAGGGTATGGCGTTGCAAAGGAGAATAAAGAGTTTGCAATAACAGGAATGACCTGTGCTGCCTGCGCTACGAGAATTGAAAAAGGTCTTAACAAGCTAGAGGGTGTTTCATTTGCAAACGTTAATTTAGCGCTTGAAAATGCAACTATTGAATACAACCCTTCTCAGGTTAACGTGTCAGATATTATTGCGCGGGTTGAGAAATTAGGGTATGGGGCAATCAATAAAGAAGATGATAAAGAAGCAATAGATCACCGTGAGAAAGCTATTCAGATACAAAAGAAAAAATTTATTATTTCTGCAATTTTGTCTCTACCTTTATTGTGGTCTATGGTCGGTCATTTTTCCTTTACATCATTTATTTACATGCCTGAGTTTCTCATGAATCCGTGGGTACAAATGGCTCTGGCAACACCAGTTCAATTTATTATTGGAAAACAGTTTTATGTAAGTGCTTATAAAGCATTGCGAAATGGGAGTGCCAATATGGATGTCCTAGTTGTTATGGGTACATCCGCAGCTTATTTTTACAGTGTTTATCAGGCCATCATTACCATTGGTGAGCATCATACTGCTCAATTGTACTTTGAAACAAGCTCAGTGTTGATTACTCTAATTATATTGGGTAAACTTTTCGAAGCAAAAGCAAAGGGGCGTTCATCTGAAGCTATTAAAAAGCTTATGGGGCTTCAAGCTAAAACAGCTTTGGTCCTTAGAGATGAAATGGAAATGGAAATACCACTTGAAGAAGTTGTAACCGGTGATACCATTCTAGTAAAACCTGGAGAAAAAATACCGGTTGATGGAGAGGTTATGGAGGGAAACTCTGCTGTCGATGAGTCGATGTTAACTGGTGAAAGTATTCCAGTCGATAAAACGATTGGTGATTCTTTGTTTGGGTCAACAATTAATAAAAATGGTTTTATTAGAATGAAAGCAACGAAAATCGGAAGAGATACAGCTCTTTCTCAAATAATTAAAGTAGTGGAAGATGCGCAAGGCTCCAAAGCTCCTATTCAAAGGCTTGCAGACAAAATCTCTGGTGTGTTCGTACCAATTGTAATTGGTATTGCGATTATCACTTTCTTGGTATGGATTATATGGGTGAACCCAGGAGAAGTTACTCCGGCACTGGAAGCTCTAATTGCCGTTCTTGTTATTGCATGTCCATGCGCACTTGGTCTTGCAACACCTACCTCCATTATGGCAGGTTCAGGACGGGCTGCTGAGTTTGGGATTCTGTTTAAAGGTGGAGAACATCTTGAAACCACACACCATATTGATACAGTAATTGTTGATAAAACTGGAACAGTTACAAATGGTAAACCAGAGTTAACCGATGTAATTGTTGCAAATGGTTTAAATGAAGATGAGTTTCTTTCTCTAGTTGGTTCAGCAGAGAAACAATCGGAACATCCACTTGCGGAAGCAATTGTGACAGGAATTCAAAATAGAGGGATATTACTTGATTCAGTTCAAGATTTTGAAGCAATCCCTGGATATGGAGTGAAAACAACAGTTAATCAAAAAGAAATTCTGGTTGGAACTCGAAAGTTAATGAATAAAAATAGTGTAGATATTTTACATGTACTACCGGTAATGGAAGAACTAGAGGCTAATGGGAAAACGGCGATGCTGGCGAGTATAGACGGTCAAGATGCAGGCCTTATTGCGGTTGCGGATACAATCAAGGAAACGTCTAAGAAAGCCATCAGGCGTTTACGTGAGATGGATATAGAAGTGATTATGATGACTGGTGATAATCAACGTACAGCTAAAGCGATTGGTAAAGAGGTTGGAATAGATCATGTTATCGCTGAGGTACTTCCTGAAGGAAAAGCCGAAGAAGTTAAAAAACTTCAGGCAGCTGGAAAGAAAGTAGCGATGGTTGGAGATGGAATTAATGATGCTCCAGCTCTTGCAGTCGCAGATATCGGAATGGCAATTGGAACAGGAACTGACGTTGCTATGGAAACTGCAGATATTACTTTAATTCGAGGGGATTTAAATAGCATAGCTGATGCAATAATTATGAGTCATAAGACGATGAGAAACATTAAACAAAATCTATTTTGGGCATTCGCATATAATACTTTAGGCATACCGATTGCCGCAGTCGGATTACTAGCGCCCTGGGTAGCGGGGGCGGCAATGGCATTTAGCTCTGTATCCGTTGTATTAAATGCATTACGGCTTCAAAGAGTAAAACTAGAAAAGTAAATTTAAAATCTGACCCACTTCCGGTGGGTTAATTTTTATTTATTTAAGGTAGTGTGAATAGAACCTCAATTAGAGGCTACTTACATTAATAATGACATTATAAATTGTAAACCCAACCTTAAAGAAGTGGAAAGCTACAACTTGTGTATTAGCTTTCGGTTAAAACTTCGGTTTTTTCACTAATGAATAATCCATCAAGTTTGCACTATTAAAATGTTTATTGTAAAGTATGGCTTTGTTAAAGGGAAAGGTAGTTTAATCGATAAACGAATTTGGAAAATGGGGTTCCCTATATAATATTGACACGGATATTTATGTTAAAATAAATTTAATATTGTGAAAGTGTTCACTTAAATTAATGCGGCAGTTTAGTTCAATAGTGGTGTTATAATTTACATATTAGAGAAATCGAAATTGGGGGAAGAGAAAATGACTGATTGCTGTGTTACAAATGAAAAAAACGTTGAAAGTATTCGTTCTGAGTTATGTCCATCCTGTAATACAAAAGGGAAAAAAGTAAAAATAATTACTTTAAAATCAATACTGAAACCGACTGTTTTAGATACGTTGAATCCAGATTTAACTCATTACTTTTGTTCAACCGAGGATTGTGTTGTAGTGTACTTTGGTACAGACAAAAAGACGTACTCAACATCAGAAGTTAAGGTTTCTGTTTACCAAAAAGATAATTCGCCAATTGTTCCCGTCTGCTATTGTTTTGATTGGACAAGAGAAAAAATTACAAAGTATTTTGAAGAGGGAATTGGTTCAAAGCCATTGGAACACATTCGTCAAAATGTTAAAGAAAATCGATGTGGCTGTGAGGTAAATAACCCTCAAGGTAGTTGCTGTTTAGGGAATGTCACGAAGTTTATGAATCAATTTTCTTAGGAGGTTTTTATGGATTATTGTGAAAAGATGAGAGAAATGATTGGAAATTCCCCATTAATCATCGTACGACCAAGTGTAGCGATCATCAATCAATCAGGAGATATTTTATTGTATCGATACAAAGGTGGAACATGGGGCATTCCTGGTGGCATATTGCAGTTAAATGAGTCTATTGAGGAATGTATTAAACGAACTGTACAAGAAGATGTTGGTATCACGTTAAATACATTACAGTTATTAGATGTCTATTCAGGCAAAGAATTAATTAATCGTGTCGAGGAAAGTGGCGATCAGTATCAGACTGTTGCAATTGGCTATCTATGCTCAGACTTTGAAGGAGAACTAACCCCTGATGAGAGTCAAGCAATTGAAGCTCAATTTTTTAAATTAGACCAATTACCTGCAGAAACCGATCCTTTTATTAAGAACAAATTACTTGAACTAAAAGGGAAGGGCAACTTTAAAAAAAGAATACCTCTTGTTGAACTAACGGGTGCGCGCGACAAGTTCTGTTAATAGCGCTTTTTAGCGTGAAAATACAGGAGATTTATAAAAATAAATTTCAACTTTACAACGGAGGATAGGAATGATGGAGCCATGTTTCCTGAAACTATTCCATCAATACTCCTGCATACGTCATGATTGACTGGTCATGGGGTGTGAAGCACAGGTAGATTCGGTTGGGTTGAACTAGGCTGAAGCCATTCTTATGGAAAAGGTATGCCGAAGGATAGACCGCATGGCTGAAAAACTAGATATGGTGAGAATAGTTCCTACATAAAGGAACTGACGAACTTCCGAAGGTACGGGTCTAAAGCTAGAACATGAGGAAACTTGTGTACCATCCAATGATGGGGTGAACGGTGTAAAGTAAAAATGCACCCTCTGAAATACACTATACCGAACAATGGCGGTATCCAGTTCACAGGCTTAAAAGGAATCACCTACGTTTAGAATGTATAGCTACGTTGTAAGGTACTTGGAAAGTAAGGAACGTTGATTCAAGGGCTGTCACCCGAAACGGTTGCTATAAGCCTTATGGCAAAATGCATTAGTCCTTATGAGGGTAGGGGTACGACCAGTGAAACCTCTGTAATCGAGGTGGAGGAACAGCCCCAAGTCTAGCGATAGGTAATAATTATTTTTCAGCTGTTCATTGCACCGGTCGGGTAAGAACGTGGGAACATCATTTCATAGTAGAATGATGCCACAGTGCAAGCTCTTCGATGAAGAGTAACTTGAAACTTATAATGACTAAAACCATCGCTAGATGGAACGCGGAATGATGGGATACTATCACGTTCCGTACGGAGTAGGGGAAAAGCTGGAGATAACTTCAAACGCTTACCTATTACTAACTTTAGAAAAAGAGAGCAAAAAATCAACCATTAACTTTAACATAGCCTAAGGTATTTAAAAGTCTTCCGAATAAAGTTGAAGTTTTTCATACTAATAAAGAATTTTGAGTCAATAACCAGCTTTACATTTCATGATAAGTACCTTTGGAACATGATTTGAATATAATGATTATGAGGTGAAAACTGTGTGCTTTTCAACTAATGTAATCGAAAGACAAGCACTTACCATAAGTGAACAGATAATTAAAAACTCTATATACAAACCAGTAAGTTTGGATATTATTGGAGAAAAAAATATTGAAATACAAGATTTTATAATGAAAGGTAATGGAGAAGAAATTTCCCTAATTACAAGGGTGAATTTAGAAATCAATGAAGGATTACAACTTAGTGTAGAACCAAATGAAAATGGGTTAAAGTACGCTATGGGGAAAATCTCTTATAAAGAATATAAAAAGATGCAAAATCAAGAGAGCAGAAAGTTTATTTGGTATTTCTTTGCAATATCAGGTGCTTTTCTATTGATATCCTGGGCTTCTATTAGGTGGTTTTTTATATAAGTGATTTTAGACTTTAATACCCTCAAGCGAATAATGACAGTAACCAATCTGATAGATAATAATTAATATTGAGAGCGTTGATTTAACAAGAATCAATGCTCTTTTTGTTGGTAATAATTATTTCTACTGAAAAAAATGTTGTGGTCAATTGTTCCTAGCTTGCCGTTAAGGTAATTTATCCAATTTGCAGCATTGTATAAAATTTTAAAAAATAGATGTAAAAGAGTAAGTTAAAGTTCCTAGTTTTTATTCATTAAAGTAGGGAATAATAACTTTATAAAGACAAGATACATAGTGATAAAATTTAGGTCATCAATATTCTATAACTGGTCTGCATAATTTCTTCATAATTTCCGTGTAAGATTGTATTAAACAACGAGGTGTATCTGTTGTTAATTTAAAAGAATTTTAGGAGGATAACTATGAGAAAAAAATTATTTATGGGTCTTGGTTCGTTCGCTATTGCAATTACATTGTCTGCTTGTGCAAGTGATGAAAAGGAAACGAACACGAACACACAAGAGAACAAAGAAATGAATACGGAAGAAAGTAAGGGGATGGATCATTCTACTATGGACATGTCTGGATCAGGTGAAGTTCCTGAAGGCTTAAAAGTAGCTGAAAATCCAACTTTTGAAGTAGGAAGTCAAGCAATTATTGAAACAGATCATATGGAAGGTATGAAGGGTGCTGAAGCAACGATTGTCGGTGCCTATAATACAACTGTTTATACTGTTTCCTATACTCCTACAACTGGTGGAGAACGAGTAGAAAATCATAAATGGGTCATTCATGAAGAATTAGGAGAACCACAATCGGCACCATTAGAACCTGGTGCCGAAGTAGTCCTAGTAGCCGCACATATGGAGGGGATGGAAGGAGCAACTGCTGAAATTGATTCGGCTGAAGAAACGACTGTATATATGGTTGATTTCACTTCTACTACCGGAGACGAAGTGACTAATCACAAATGGGTAACTGAAAGTGAATTGTCACCAATTAAATAAATTTTTTAGTTTTAGCTTCATTAAAAAAACTATCCATTATAGGATAGTTTTTTGCTTTTATAGAGTATAATGCGCAAATTTGTATAGGAATGCAGTCTCAAATATTATTTGGAACTATTGAAAAAAATAATATCTTTTGGCATATTAATAACTTCACACAGATTTTTTCTGTTTATTATTTATCCAAGTAATTAAAACTACAATACATATTAAAATGATATATATAATTCATAGAAATTTTTTGAATAACTCCAAATACTATAGCTACTTCAAGAATTGTTGCTGGTATTTTACCTATAGAACTAGCAATCATAAAGAGTCCACCATTAATGGAAGTCAAAGAAGCTCCTGCAGTAACTAAACCAGATGGAACAAACGGTAGAACACGAAATAGAATAATTAGCCAAATAACTTTCATTGAAGAAGCATTTTTTATAGCATTAAAAAAAGTATTATTCATCCATTTAGAACGAACTTTAGAAAAACCAAAACGGTAAAGGTGAAATCCGATAAGTACTCCGAGGATTTCTCCTGTAAATGTAAGTATTGAACCTAATACCAGTCCAAGTGAATTGATGTTAATTGCAGTAATAAAGAAACTTGGAACTAAGCCAACGGCCCCAATGCCCAAATTTAGTAATAGTAATAAAATAAATTTTAGGGCTATGTTTATAGATTGAATAAATTGTAAAAATTCGTACAAGAGATAAACCACCTATCTATTCTAATGACTATTTCTATAATTATAATTATAACAGTTGCAACTACTGATAGTGATAAACCGAAGTTAATCCAAAGAGTTTATTTCAGCAGATGTTATATACATAAAAATTTTGTTTAGCTTAGCAAATAAAAACTATAGTCCTAATTTTTGTCGGATAATAAATTTAAACTAGGAATTTGTAATGATTTTGCAATCAAATTGTAACGAATATATTTCATCATTTGTGATAAAGTTACAATTATAAAAATAAGATTTTCTGGGGTGTAAAATGAGAAGTAGGATTATGCAAGTATTAATTGTGGTATCTTTAATTTTTTCTGTACAAGTATTTTCTGCAGATAAAGTCAATGCTGCAACATCAATTGAAATCGGAGCATTTGCTTCAAAATTTTACGGTACTCCGTATAAATTTGGTGGTACAACTCCCAAAGGATTTGATTGTTCTGGATATATTAGATATGTTTTTAATAAATTCAACATTAGTTTACCGAGAACATCTGCCGAACAGTATAAAGTTGGGAAAACAGTAGCAAAAGATAAATTACAACCTGGAGACCTAGTGTTTTTTGCAAATACATATAAAAAAGGTATTTCTCACACTGGAATTTATTTGGGTAACGGGGAGTTCATTTCTGCAAAAAGTAAGGGTATTTTAAAAGCTAACTTAAAAACAGATCCTTATTGGGGACCTAAATATGCAGGAGCGAAACGGTTATCTGATGTAACTGTAGCTATGGAAAAAGGAAAAAATACTAATAAGTAAGTTTTAGACTTTTTAAGAGTACAATCATCCACTGTATAGATGATTGTACTTTTTTATGTTTAGGTAGATAAGAAAATCATTCATGTCCATATATTATCCACAATTATTTGTTATCCTTTTTTTATGGTATGTTATTAAATTTAATTAAATCATATTGAAAAGAGAAATTATAGGAGGGATCGAATGTCTTCAAGCTCCCTAAACAAAGAAAAGAACATAATAAAGAAGAAAAAAACTTTACTAAGAATATTATTATACTTAACAATTTTGCTATTTATTCTCTTACTTTTTACTTTCTGGATGACATTTTTTTATAATCCTAAAGCAGAGGAAGAAAATACATTTGACGATAGAATCTACCCTTTTTTTCATGTTGAATCAAATAATAATTTATCTGAAGAATTAGATAGGATACCTACTGAAACACCTAATCTAGATACGGGAGTGAAATCTAACTTGAATCTAGAGAGTAGGGATGAATTTGAGCCTGCTATGGACGCTTTCTTTAACGAAAGAGAACTTACTATAAAGAATATTGATGCTCTTTTTGAAAATATGAAATCTCCCAAAGAAATTTCATCATCCCATTCAACTTTCGGAAAGAAAGTCCTGTATATTTATCATACTCATAGCAGGGAATCTTTTTTACCATATATAGAAGAAACAGATAAACCTGAAGAAGCCTACCACTCGAAAGCAAATATTACATTAATAGGAGAACTGCTTGGAAGGGCATTAGAAAGAAGGGGAGTAGGAACAACAGTAGATTCAACCGATATCGTTCAAGAACTAGCTACAAGAGGTTTAAACTACAACAGTTCTTATAATGTCTCAGGAGAGCAAGTACGTGCTGCATTAAAAGATAATAAAGATTTAGAAATCTTTATAGATTTGCATCGCGATTCTTTACGTAGTAACTCTACTACTACTGCAATGAATGGAGTAAATTATGCCAAATTGTTATTTGTTGTAGGTACTGGCCATAAAGGTTTTGAAAAGAATCTTACGTTTGCGGAAGGGCTACAAACAATTTTAGATAATCAATACCCCGGACTATCCAAAGGCATATTGCAAAAAAGCAGTAAACAAGGCAATGGAATTTATAATCAAGATATTTCTCCAAACTCTATTATTGTGGAAATTGGAGGCGTAGATAATACAGTAGAAGAGCTTCACCGAACAACAGAGGTTTTTGCTGATGTTTTAAGTGAATATTATTTTCATGAAGAAAAGTAAATCAATCTTTTGATTAGAACAAGATATTACTTAGGCCGTTTTCCTTTTACAATTTAAGTAATTGGTTATTTTAATGTTTAAAAAGAAATGCACCTAAAAGCCATTAGCTTCAAGGAGTGTCTGTATTGGTTCATTGAATTCATATTTATGGGACACAATTTAAGATTATTTCAATCGATAGGGCAGAACCTCCAGATAATGAACAGGGATGGAAAAATACTGTATCTATTTTTAACCCGGAAGAAAAGTAAATTAGCAATTAAATTTAATAATAAAGGTATCAATATGTTCTATTTAGTCACGTCCTTGAACACTAAGATAGCGAAATGATGGGACAAGTGAATGTAGGGTAGTTACGTATAATATGTATTATTAAAAGTTAAAAATTAGCATCAGAAAGAGTGTGTCAAGTTAAAAAAGGATTTAGCGCAATTAAGGAGTTTTTAAGGAGTTTTTACTTTTAAGTTTGAGCTTACCTCTTCAGGGAACAATATTACAGAATACAAATATGTATATGTAGGAGGTGTTTTCATGAACCAGAAATATGAAGAGTGTCTCAAAGCTTGCATGGAATGTCTAGAGGCTTGTAACAGATGTTTTGATGCTTGTTTAAGAGAAGATCATGTAAAAATGATGGTCGATTGCATCAGATTAGATCGCGCTTGTGCGGATGCTTGTGCATTTGCTATACATGCAATGACTACTAATAGTCCATTTATGAAAGAAATATGCCAACTTTGTGCGGAAATTTGTGAACGTTGCGCGGATGAATGCGCTAAGCACGACCATGAACATTGCCAAAGATGTGCAGAGTCTTGCCGTAAATGTGCTGAAGCATGTCGTCAAATGAGTAAGAGTATGTAATAATATTTTTCTGAATTTGAGCTGCTATAAATTGAAGAGTTTAGCCCAGTAAAAACACACGACATTATCTAAAGAATGTCGTAAGTAAAAAGAAAATATAGAATAGAAGAATTTACATGTTATATCCGAAATTACGAGAAGAAAACTCTGGGTGAGAGATTTTTGGGAAACATTTGAATCAAGAAATAATTGGAAGTTGCAACGAAAAATTTCGCATCCTTGTTCCAGAACAGATACGTTAAGCCTGGGGTCGGGATTCAGAAGTAATTCAAAAGACGTTTTGCAAATTTACTAATCAAAACTTAATAGAAAAAGAGCGATTCATATAGGAAATATATGAATCGCTCTTTTAGTATTTGGAGGTGAAAAATGAATTAACTAAGAACGTTTAAACAGTGGCTCGTGGAAGATGGAAAAAGTCCGAAAAAACTAAAGTCTTACTACTCCCTCTCCCATTCCTTCCCACAGTCAGGACATTGCCATCTGATTACACGATCTTGCTCCATACTAGAAATCCCGATTTTTCTGGAAAAGTGGGTTGAATTGCCATAATGGTGTTGCATTTCTATAGGAATAGAATCAGCTTGTAAATCAGCACCACAGTAAGGGCAGTACTCTTTGCTATCGTTTATTTTTTTTCTCATATTTTTCTCCTTGTAATTCGTTGTTTAACTTCTTTGGGAGATTTATTTAATTATTATTGTCTGATTTTCACTCAATCTTGTTTCTGTACGTCATCTAATTCAGAATTTGAAGAATACTATCCGACTATGTCCGTCATAATACATCCACTAAGCGGGTTCGAGAGGTCAACATGCCTAAACAGCCAATTCATTAAATACGGTTCGATGCTAAATTCCTCAACTGAAACCTTACCTTCAATAAATAGTATCGCAAATTCGGCGGTTAAGGTAATTTGGAGACTATGCTCCTTAACTGTCATTCCCGTTACCCAATGTTGATATTTCTCTATATCTGTTCCGGAATCTTCAAAGTAAATGGAAATCCGCTCGTTATTGGTTATAGTAACAAGCTTTTTATAGAAGTCTTCAATGTTTTTTTCAAATACTTCTTTCTTCAATTCTCCTTCTATTGCATTATCCCTGAAATTTATTGTGTATTGCTCCATATCAAGTCTTTCATTCAAGTGTTCCTTCCAATTAGATTCATTAAGCGTTTGGTTCGATTTCGCTATGAATTTTTTCACGACACCAAGTGCGTAGAAAGTACCCATTAATATCCCTCGCTTTATGATTGAATGATAAAAAACAAATTGTCCTTTAGTATGGTATAGTGTCCAACTAGTAATAATAATTTGCAAGTTAATTAGTAAGAGATTCTCATTTCTTCTATACGTATAAAAAGACTATATCTGTTGCTGTATTATTTTTCTTGCTGCATTATGAGCGCTTTTAGCAAAATGGTTATAAATTATGTGAGATTATTGAAGTTCCATGTCTTTTTAGCAATACTAGCAAGATACTCGCTTCGTTTTTCAATTTCATCGAACGTCCACCGATCTTCCTTGCAAATATTTTTAGTTAAACAAATAACAGATTGTTCATATTTCTTTTTCTTCTCACTAAATGGATTATTTGAAGCTGTAATATTTAGTTCACTACCAAGTAAAGTTAAATTACCTATTCTATTCACATACAGTGGGTATTCAGATACTCTATCTCCTAATTCATCCTTCCATGTACTTTCTATATTTTTCCCACTCTTTCTTACTGGTTCTCTGGGCATTATATGTTCTATATGAACATCAGTTCGAGAACTTATCACTTTTTCTTTCGTATTATTGGTTAGTTCATTTTCAATCATTTCAAGTATATATTTTGTTTGTGCTGATCTAGCAAAATCACGGCTTAGAAAATTGAGATAAAACTCGGTGTCACTTGGTGTTCTCTTTTTCAAATATTCAATAATGTACTGAACAGGACTTTCTTCTTTAAAAGATTCCATTGCTAAATGATTATAGATTCTATCAATATCCCTAGTGGAAATACTACAAATACTTCTTCTTAGTGTGAACACTTCAATAGCTTCGAGAATTTTAATTAAGTATTCTTTTGGTAAATTTTCTGCCATGCATTTTAGAAGAAGTGGATAACACGTAGTAGCCTCTATTCGGACAATAGTATTTAAAAGATCATCAACTACTTTTATTCCTAACATTGCATTATATAGTTTTACATACAGTTCAGATTTCAGCCAAATATCTTCAACTAAGCCTAAAATGTTATCTGAATTGTCAATCATTTTTTGGTATTTCGAATATAACTTTGGTATCGGAACAATCCCATATTCAATCGAAAACAAGTAATGTCTAAAAAACCTTACCTTGTCATGACGAACAGATTCTATTTCCTTCAGATTAGCAATAATACTATCCCATACCTCAATGCACTCTTCTAACATAGCTTCATTATTTGAAATCCTGCTCAGTAGATAGTTCTTTATTAAATCTACGGAGGTAAGTGACAAGCCACGGTTATTAAGACTCTCAAATAATCTAAAGGCGTCATAATATGAATCTGTAACCATTAAGACTATATCGAGCGAATCCAACAATTTTGTATAAATTTTTTGCCATTGAAAGTTACTATCTTGAAGTTTTTCCTTAAAGAAATAATATGCCTGAACAATCTTCTCTGTCTTAATCTCATCTTTTTTAATTCGTTTTTCAATTAACCTTCTAAAAACTTTATTATCTTTCCTGCCTAAAATTAATTTTGATTCTACATCATCAATAGTTGAACTTTTTAAAAAATAGTTGTTTATATATATTGCCCTATCTTTATCAAATTCTTCTGCTAAATCACGTATAGCAGTTAGAAAAATCAAGATTGTTGTTATCCGTTGTTGACCATCAACCACCTCAAAGTGGCTAAACCCATTACGACGTTTTTGACTGATTGTTATTACAAATCCCAGAAAATGAGTTTCATCATTTTCTAGTCTTAATAAATCTTCCCACAAGTCATTCCATTGATCTTTTCCCCAATCATATTGTCTTTGATAAAGAGGAATTTGATAAACTTCATTAACACTGCCAAGCAGTTTTCCTATACTTAGTCTTTTTGTATCTATAGACATTATTTCACCTCATTCGGCTGGGCCGTTATTTCAGTAGCAACAGTTATTCTCATATTTGCAACAAATTAAACAAAAATATTGCAAATACGCAATATATAGTTTTAATATTTTCTTTTTTGATATGCTACTTCTACAAACACTAATAACTGATAACTAGCAAGGTTACTTTAATATTAAATGAGGTTAGAATATGAGGAATTTAGGTCATATATTACAAAGTATAAGGAAAGACAAAGGGTTGACTCTCACTCAGCTTGAATTTTTTTCGGGAATCAATAAATCCACGATAAGCCGAATTGAAAGTAATGATAGCTCCCCGACAATTGAAACATTGTTAAAGATTTGTAATGCATTAGAAATATCAATGATTAATCTATTTGATAAAGAGGAACTCCCTCTTGATATGTTAAATCTTATATATACTGCTAAAAAATTGTCTCCAAAACAGCGACGAAAAGTTACTGAATTATTGGAATCATTTTTATCTAAAGACTAGACATTTTCAAATAAAGTTATAAACGGTCATCCAAAATTTTTGTTTACATATTTTGGATGATCATTTTTAAATTTAAAACATAAATATTTCAACATTATTTAATATCAAATTTAAGCAGATTCCCTTGAAGAACATGGGTTGCAAGTCAAACCATGTTTCTAATTGAATTAAAATTGCAGGTTGGTACAAGAAGGAGTTGTAGCTTATGTTGTCGAAGTGAAGATGCAGATTAGTATTAAAAACAAAAACAGAAAACTAGATAGTTGTGTTTAACCTAACTGGAAGAAAGTGGTGAATTATTATATGATTGTTCAAAATTCTATTTTTAACAAACCTTACGACCTTATAGATAATGCTCCAAAAGTTATTGCATGGGATGATTACGAAAGAAATTTACTTAAAGATTATGAGATCCTATTAAAAGAACATGGAGACGAGGAAGATGTTTTTCAAGAGTTTTTTGAAAAAAACCCTTCACTATTACCAGGAGCTTTTGGAATTTATGGAGAATCTGGTCATGCTCCATATAATAATGCATTAATTACTCAACCATTACTCCAAGGTTTAACAACTAAAATACCTGACTTTTTGTGGATTGCTTCAGATAGTGGAACAATTTATCCAATTTTTATAGAGATAGAAAAACCTAATAAAAAATGGTTTAGAAATGATGGACGACCAACAGCAGAATTTACTCAAGCTCAAAATCAACTTAGTGATTGGAAAATGTGGTATTCAAATCCAAATCACCAAAGTCTTTTTTATCAGTATTATGACATAGATGGAGAAATAGCGAGGGGGGAAGCAGTTAAACCACAATTTGTTTTAATTTTTGGGTCTAGAAGTGAATTTAGTGGGAAACCTGATTTAAATCAAAAAAGATCGCAATTAGTGCGAGAAAATGAAATATATATGACCTTTGATAGATTAACACCTAATATCAAAGCAAGAAATACCATTACTTGTAAAGTGAGAAATAGGAATTATGTTGCTAAATTTGTTCCACAAACATTTAGATTAGGACCTGTATTTGCTGAGGAATTAAGTAAAATAGATAATAATGAAGAAGCTATTAATAATTCTCAAATAGATGATATACGGAAAGAATTTCTTATTTCAAGACTTAAATATTGGGTGGATTTCGGCAAAAGACAACCAAAAGGGTTGAGAAATTCAGGAGATTGGGAATAAACCTTTTGTGATTCGAAGTAAGGTGCGATTATTAAAAATTAGCCTAACAAAAAAACAGCAGTTTCCAAGTATATTGGAGCTGCTGATTTTTATTTTTATCGGGTTATAGGTTTAGTGATTGTAAATCGCATTTTCTTGACGCTACTCCTAAAGAAAAAAATCAATCTGTAATGTTGTCAGCTAAAGCTTATGCACTAAAAAAGGGGGGGGGGTTATTTGCAATCTATATCTAAGCAATATAATTAATGGTACATTGCTTTTATAATTTATTTACAAATTGGTTATAATAATAAGGTTGCAAACAACATATAAGCGGAGTATTATATAAGTAAATTATTATATGCTAATAGTGAAATCATATAAGGAGGTGTTCTTAAATGGATTTATCTACGGTTGAAATTGAAAAAGCAGCAACAATATTGAAGTTGTTAGGTGACAAAACAAGACTAACCATGCTCAAAATGTTAGACACGAATGATTATTGTGTTTGTGAATTTGTTGGAATATTTAAAGTAAGTCAGCCTGCTATTAGTCAGCACGTAAGGAAATTAAAAGATGCTGGATTGGTACGTGAAACAAGAAGAGGTCAATGGATTATCTATTCATTGAACAAGGAAAGTGATGTTATTCCATTTGTCCAGAGCTTGATTCGTCACCTTCCCAATCAAGATTTTAAACTACAAGAATTAGAAGAACAGGGATTACGTATCTCATGTGAATAATGGAGGTTAGTATTTTGTCACCAGTTATTTTAGCATCATTGATTTTCTTAGTAACGCTTGTCTTTGTAATATGGCAACCAAAAGGGTTGAATATCGGTTGGTCTGCTTGTGGTGGAGCAATTATAGCGTTATTAGTAGGGGTTGTAGACTTTGGTGATGTCGTAGAAGTTGTAGACATTACTTGGAACGCCACTTTGTCCTTTATTGCAATTATACTTATTTCCTTAATTTTAGATGAGATTGGCTTATTTGAATGGTCTGCATTACATATGGCAAAGGCCGCTAAAAGCAATGGGATTAAGATGTTTATTTATGTAAGTGTGTTAGGTGCTATTGTTGCTGCCTTTTTTGCCAATGATGGTGCTGCGTTAATATTAACACCAATTGTTTTGGCTATGGTTCGGAACTTGAACTTCAATGAAAAAATGATTTTCCCATTCATTATGGCGAGTGGTTTTATAGCAGATACAACTTCGCTACCATTCGTGGTTAGTAACCTAGTTAACATTGTATCAGCTGATTTCTTTAATATTGGTTTCGTGGAATATGCTTCTAGAATGATTATTCCTAACATATTTTCTCTGATTGCAACAATCAGCGTATTATTATTTTATTTTAGAAAAAGCATTCCAAGAACATATGACTTATCAAAACTTAGAGAACCAAAAGAAGCTATTAAAGATATAAAAATGTTTCATCTTTCATGGTATGTACTTGCTGTATTAGTTATCGGTTACTTTAGTAGCGAGTTCATCCAGGTTCCTGTTTCCATTGTAGCTGGATTAATAGCGATATTCTTTATTATCATGGCAAGAAGAAGTAGTGCTGTTGATACAAGAACAGTTATTAAAGGAGCTCCCTGGAATATTGTGTTTTTCTCTATAGGTATGTATGTTGTCGTTTACGGACTAGGGAATGCAGGACTAACAAGCGTTTTAGCTGGAGTTATAGAAGTAGCGGCAGAACAAGGACTATTCGTAGCTACGATGTCGATGGGCTTCATTGCAGCCTTCCTTTCATCCCTAATGAATAACATGCCAACCGTGATGATCGATGCATTAGCGATTGCAGAAACGAATACTTCTGGTACAATTCGCGAAGCACTTATTTTTGCTAACGTGATTGGATCCGACTTAGGACCAAAAATCACACCGATTGGCTCACTTGCAACACTAGTATGGCTTCATGTGTTATCTCAAAAAGGCGTAAAAATTTCATGGGGTACTTATTTTAAAACAGGTATTGTCTTAACAGTACCTATTCTATTTATTACATTATTAGGTCTATATATTTCCTTATCGTTTTTCTAATATGTGCAATCAATTAATGTAACTCAAAAAACTAATACTTTTTATAAAGTTGAAACCAAAGGAGATTTCTTACTATGTCAAAAAAAACACTTTACTTTTTATGTACAGGAAATTCATGCAGAAGCCAAATGGCAGAAGGTTGGGGGAAAAAATATTTAGGTGATGAGTGGGAAGTTCTAAGTGCTGGTATTGAAGCACATGGCTTAAACCCGAATGCTGTTAAAGCAATGAATGAGATTGGAATCGATATTTCTAATCAGACTTCAGATATCATTGATATGGAAACGTTAAATAATGCGGAGTTTGTAGTTACTCTTTGCGGTGATGCTGCAGATAAATGTCCAATGACACCACCACACGTGAAACGTGATCACTGGGGCTTTGACGATCCTGCTAAAGCAGAGGGAACTGATGAAGAGAAGTGGGCTACCTTCCAACGAGTTCGGGATCAAGTTGGAGAAAGAATCAAGCGTTTTGCTGAGACAGGCGAATGATTTCCATTACCAAGAGAATATTCTCTTGGTTCTCTTTTAACTGAGATATAAGTATATGCTTATTTGATACTATATAGGGAGGTTTTTAGGTATGAAAAAAGTAGAAATTTTTGATCCAGCGATGTGTTGTTCGACTGGGGTATGTGGACCAAGTGTTGACCCAGAATTAACGAGAGTAGCTTCGGCTTTGTATTCACTCGAAAAAAAAGGCTTTAATATTACCCGATACCAATTAACAAACAACCCGGATAAGTTTGTTGAAAATGGCGCGGTTAACAATGCGTTACATGAAAAGGGAACAGATGCTTTGCCAGTAGTTTTAGTAGATGGTGAAATTGTAAAACTAGGAAGTTATCCAACAAACGATGAACTTGCAGAATGGTTTAATGTAGGTTTGGAAGAACTAAAAGAAAAGCCTAAAGGTCGACTTTCTATTAATTTAAATTCACTTTAAAACGGAAAGAAGAGATAATCATGTTTCAAGATTTTCAGCCAAAGAATGTAATTAATACTCCATTTTTGTTTTTGACAGGAAAAGGGGGAGTAGGAAAAACTTCCACAGCTTGTGCGACTGCTATTTCATTAGCAGATAAGGGGAAAAAAGTCTTGTTAATCAGTACCGATCCTGCCTCCAATCTACAAGATGTATTTGGTATCGAACTAACTAACTCACCAAAAGAAGTTCCAAATGTTGATAATCTGTATGCATGTAACTTAGACCCAGAGGCTTCAGCAAAAGCCTATCGGGAAAAGGTTGTGGGACCGTATCGAGGAAAACTTCCTGAATCTGTAGTCATCACAATGGAAGAACAATTATCAGGTGCGTGTACTGTGGAAATAGCCGCATTTGATGAGTTTACAAGCTTGCTGACAAACAATGATGTGGTAAGTCAGTATGATAATGTTATTTTTGATACTGCACCAACTGGGCATACTTTACGACTTTTACAACTTCCAACGGCATGGAATGGGTTCCTAGAGGAAAGTACGCATGGAGCATCATGTTTAGGTCCATTATCAGGATTAGCTGGTAAAAAAGATCTCTATTCTAAAGCAGTAGAGGTTTTAGCCGACGCTACTAAAACTACATTAATTTTAGTTACAAGACCAGACGTTTCTTCTCTGTTAGAAGCTGATCGCGCCTCAATAGAACTAAAAGATATAGGGATAAAAAATCAAATTGTTATTGTGAACGGACTTCTTCGTGAGTATCTAAAAGAGGATGAGGTTTCATCTGCATTTTATCAACGACAAAGAAATGCTTTAAAACAGATGCCCCAAAATTTGAAGCAGTCTGTAATATATTCTTTACCTTTTGTTTCATATTCCTTGACGGGTGTAGAAAATCTTCGTTATCTATTCAAAATGTACACATCATCAACAGCTATATCTAACAACCAACCTGAATTTAGTAACCAGTCTAAATTGAAGGATATTATAGCTGACTTTTCTTCCTCAGATACAAAGTTAATCTTTACTATGGGTAAAGGCGGGGTCGGAAAAACAACTGTCGCATCAGCAATTGCAGTTGGTTTAGTTGAAAAGGGACATCGTGTCCATTTAACAACTACAGACCCTGCTGCACATCTTAATTATCAATTTCAAAGTAAATTAATGAACCAAAATTTAAGTATCAGTAGTATTGATCCAAAACAAGAAGTAGAAAAATATAAAGCAGATATATTATCTAAAGCAAGTAATAATTTGGATGAAGACGGCATTGCGTACCTACAAGAAGATCTAAATTCACCTTGTACGGAGGAAATCGCAGTATTCCGTGCATTTGCTGAAGTAGTGGCTAAAACGGATGATGAAATCGTAGTCATCGATACAGCACCAACAGGTCATACTTTACTATTGTTAGATGCAGCTCAGTCCTACAGTAAAGAAATAGAGAAGTCTACAGGTGAAGTACCACAAAGCGTGCAAAATCTACTTCCTTTACTTCGAGATCCAAAAGTAACAGAGGTAGTTATCGTAACATTGGCTGAAGCAACACCAGTTTTAGAAGCCTCTCGACTACAAGAAGATCTAAGACGAGCAAAAATAAGCCCTAAATGGTGGGTTATTAATCAAAGTTTATATGCTACCAATACAAAAGATCCAGTATTAAGTGCAAAAGCAGTGGGTGAGTTGGAATGGATTCATGAAGTAAATGAAAATAAAGCATCAAACTGTGCCATTATTCCGTGGCTACATGAAGAAAAAGTTGGATATGACAAACTAAAAGATTATATTAACTAATTGGTGGGTGTATGTAATGACAAAAAAGAATTATCAAGAATTGATTAAAGACCGCATTTATCTTGGCGGTGCCGATGATGTAGTTAATGTACTCGGAAATGAAAAAGTAGATACAGTATTTGATTTAAGAGCGGAATCGCCAAACGTAAGCTTTAATGAGATTAGTGTACACTGTCCAATCATTGATGATGCAGACCAGCAAGACACTTCTATAAAGAACTCAATTGAACAGGTAGTAGATGCATATAATAAAGGGAAAAATATTTACTTTCACTGCCAGGGTGGAAGTAACCGTACCGGAACAGTGGCGATTGGAACGTTACTTACATTAGGAAAAGCAAACACAATTGAAGAAGCAGAAAAAATTGCTAAAACAGTACGACCGAAAATTAGTGTAAAACCAGAAATGAAAGAAGCTTTGAAAAGAATCTTTCCCAATGCATAAAAAATTTTAGGAGGAATAATTAAATGAATATTACTGATGGAGCGAAAAAACTACTAGAAAACGTTATAAGTGAAAAAGGTGTTGAGGGAATTCGCCTTTTTACTAATGCTGGTTGCTGCGGACCTCAATTTGCATTGTCTTTAGATTCACCACTAGAATCGGATACTATTCAAACTATCAATGGCATTAAGTTAGCAATTGATTCGCAGGTTACTTCTACAGAGGGTCTGACTCTTGATATCGAAGAAAATAACGAAGGTGCTGGACTGGTTCTTATAGGTGGTAGTAGCTGCTGTTAATGAGAATTAACTAACGGTGTTTCAAGCTAAATAATAAGATAGGAATGCCGTTGGTTTGGAAATAAAGATTGATTAACACAACAACAAATGCTAATTATAATAAAAAATTATAGCTCCTATTTTGAACAAAGGATGATCAAAAGGGGGGCTATTTTTCATGTCTATTTTAGTTTTGCTAATTTCCAATTTAAATTAGATTTTGTTATAAAATATAAGAAAATGAGATGGAATAGGCGGTGAATATCGTGGGAGATCATAGTGAAAAACCTAGAGGAAGAAAATTTGAGTGGATTGATAAATGGGTGAAGATGACTGGTGAACGAGCTAAAATAGATGCCAAGGCAAATAACACATATATTATTTATAAAACCGAAAATGGAACGGTAAGGGAGTATCCAGACGGGACCATTGTTCCGCATGACCGAAGACTTAAAGGTGAAGATATATGAAAGAACAACCTAAGAGGGGTAGGGGCTGACTCGCATTATGTTGTGAAAAAAATATTGCATTATCTTGAACATTGAATGTGAAAGGCATGTTGCCAATTTTGGCAAACATAAAAAACATCAAAACAGGTTGTATAGGTGTTTAAGTACTTGTTTTCTTATGAAACACACAATAAGAATCCATTTAAGATATCGAGATGGATTCTTATATTGTAGTTCTTTACAAATTTATTGGGGTGGAGAAGACAATTTAAAAATCTTCTTCTAATCCGATAATATTACTTCTTCTCTCTAATAAAACATTATCTATCCATTTCCCATTTAATTTCCCTATTTTTTCTCTAAACCCTACTACTCTAAAACCATTTTTCTTGTGCAAATAAATACTACTATTATTTTCAGAAAAAATTGAAGCCTGTAAAGTCCAAAATCCTTGCACTTCCGATATAGTAATCAAACTTTTTAAGAGTATATTGCCGACTCCGTTCCCTTGTGCTTTGGGATGGACATAGATACTAACTTCACCAACACCTGTATAAGCCAAACGTTCTGATATCGGTGTAATTTTGCACCAACCTAATATTTTATTTTCGTCATGTGCAATTAGAGTACATTTAGAATGGGCTTTTAAAATCCATTGTTCATATGTGGAGGCTGCTTGAGTTTCAAATGTAGCAATACCCGTGGAAATCCCTGCTTCATAAATATATTTAATTTCATCCCAATCACCTTTTTTAGCATTTCTAATCATTAAATTCACGTTTGATTCCTCCATGTAAAAAATAAAAAGTATTTAATGAAATTTTAAAGTTAATTGTTGCATATTGCAAGTAATTGGTGTATATATTATATAAGAGGTGAAATCATGGAAAACAAACGCGAACTATTTCAAGTACTTACTCGTAGGTTTGGACTTCTTAATAAAAATTGTTGTTCAGTTGGAACCGTGGATATTTCATCGGTACAAAGTCATATTCTTTATGAAATAGATAAACAAACGACACCATCCATGCAACAAATTGCAGAAGCGATAGCAATGGATATAACGACTTTTAGCCGTCAAATCCAGACACTCATTAAAATGGAATTAGTAAAGAAAACACCTTCCTCAGCAGACAAAAGGGTATATATTCTTTCCCTTACAGTGCAAGGTAAGTTTGTCGCAACAACTATTGACGAATCGATGAATGCTTACTTAGAGGAAGTATTCTCTCATATGAACGAATTTGAGAAAGAAACAGTTATTCGTTCTATCAAATTACTTAATCAAGCCATGTCCAAATCCAGCGTTTGCTGTACACCTTTACTTTAAGCAAGTTAAATCTTGTTTAAAAAAATATACATTACTTGCAAAATGCAATTAATAAGGAAGTTTAAATAAAATACTATGGAGGTAAGAGGATGAATAATATTGAACTAAGACAAGTAAACACTGGTGGATGCTGCGACCCTGCTGCAAAAATTAATGTAGATATTACAACTTCTACACACAAGGAATTACCAATAGTGGTTATAGGTGCTGGTCCTGTAGGCTTAGCAGCGGCTGCCCATCTAGCCGATAAAAGGGAACGTTTTATACTAATAGAGTCAGGTGATAGTGTTGGGAGTAATATTCTAAGCTGGGGACATGTGCGGTTATTCTCACCGTGGCAATACAATATCGATAAGATTGCAAAAAAAACTCTAGAAAATCACGGATGGAATGCACCTATTTTAGATCACCTTCCATTAGGAGGTGAATTAGTTAACGAGTATTTAAAGCCTTTAGCAAATTTGCCTGAAATAGAACCTTATCTATTACTGAATACAAAAGTTGTTTCGATTAGTAAAAAAGGGTTTGATAAAATGAAGACTGCTAATCGTGAAAAATCCTCCTTTGTTATTTACCTTGAACAAAATGGTATGTCTAAAAGAATAGAAGCAAGAGCAGTTATAGATGCTACAGGAACTTGGTCACAACCAAATCCAATAAATGCAGATAGTATTTGGACTAGTGAAGAAAGAGAATTAAAACAGCACATTTATTACGGCATACCTGATATTAAGGGGGAGCATAAAGAAAGATACAAAGGCAAACGAGTTGCTGTTGTAGGTGGCGGTCATTCTGCGATTAACACAATTTTAGAATTATCACAGTTAAATGATGAAGTAGAAATTATATGGATAATGCGAAAGAAAAGCGTAGAAGATGCTTACGGTGGAGAAGATAAAGACGCTCTTCAAGCAAGGGGGGAGTTGGGAAGTCGTATACATCAATTAGTTGATGCTGGTCAAGTAAAAGTCTATACTCCTTTTCTTATTCATCAATTAACTAACACAAACGATGGAATCGGAATTACCGGGGAATCAAAAGGCAGGGAAGTAACACTTTCTCACATTGATGAAGTCATTGCGAATACAGGCAGCCGTCCAGACTTCTCATTTATTAGAGAGATCAGACTAAGTATAGATACTGCTACAGAAAGTGTGGAAGCTCTTTCTCCATTAATTGATCCAAACCTACACAGTTGCGGTACTGTTCGACCTCATGGGGAAGAGGTATTAAGACAGCCCGAAAAAGATTTTTATATAGCTGGGATGAAAAGTTATGGTCGATCTCCAACGTTCTTAATGGCCACGGGTTATGAACAGATTAGATCTATTATTGCTCATCTGACGGGTGATTACGAGTCAGCAAGAAAGGTAGAACTTGATCTACCTGAAACTGGTGTATGTAGTGTTATATTGACACCACAAAACTCTACACAATCATGTTGTGGAACGGAAGTATCTAAATGTCAGAGGTGAAGCTAAGTGATTGTAAATAATGGTGCTAATTTATCTAAAGAATACTTTATTTCCTACCTAAAACTGGTCAGAGAAGCCAGATCTTTCTCTCTAGAACAAGCACAAAACTATATGGTTAACTACTTTTTTAAAAATAATAATGATGTTTACGGAAAAGACAGTTACTGCAATTTTTTGCAGGCAATAGAAATATTAAAGTAGAAAGAGTTCTCAGCTATTGTAAAGATTAATTGGCCACTTAATTCATGTGATAGTAACAACACCGCTCATAATCATGTAGAACGGTGTTGTTTGTGTTTAGATATTCGAGAATATTGTTCTCGGCTAACTCTAGCGGACCATTTTATATTCTACATAAATTAACTATCTTTTTATAGCTATGGGTATGAACCTACGAGTTCAATAAATAAAATAATTTGTATCTAGAAAAAGTATTAGTAGATATGTCAAAGTAAAAAGGATTTGTCATTAATTATTTTGTGATACTATTTATATAAATAAAAATTTTCTATTGTTTAAACATAAATTTAAGTGAGGGATAAGTATGAATGTAGTTAGATCTGACATAAGTTTAAAATTTCAAACTAAAAATAATGAGATTTTTTTCCGATATAATAAGATGCAATTTTTAGAGAAACACCTACTAAAAACGCAATAGTTAAACGCGTATAGGATTGATATTAGTATCTATTATAAGCAACCAATATAAATTTAAAGATACATTACTAAGATGTAGTAGTCATATCAATGGTTCATTGTGGTATCCAATATAGGTAACTAACTGAACAAAATATTAAAAATCTGAAAAATATTACTGGTAACCATTAGTAGATACTATTAATCGTATCTATAATTCCGTATTTTTATTGATTTTTTTATGAGGTTTATGAATTAGATGACAAAAGTAAATTTGGAAAAGTACAAATCAAAATCGGAATAATTTAAAAGAAATTTAACTGTGATAGAATGTGGTGGATATCCTGCTCACAAAGGTCCGACAAGCAATATTATTGCACTAGATAATCACTTGTTCTTTCATTTATTTTCACCTTTAAGTTCTTGGTCATTCGGAACAATGGTTCCATCTGGATATTCTCTTACCCATCCATTTTTAGTATTATAAATAATATATGTGTTATTTGCCTTGGCATCTATTTTAGCTCGTTCACCAGTCATCTTCACCCATTTATCAATCCACTCAAATTTTCTTCCTCTAGATTTTTCACTATTGTTTACTACGATATTCACCGCCTATTCCATCTCATTTTCTTATATTTTATAACAAAAGGTAATTAAAATGGGAACATAAGCAAAGTCGATATTTGGAGAACGTTATGAATATGAAAAAATTGATTACTGGGTTCCTTTGATGAAATATTTTTTATCACAATCGGATACTATAGAAATCCATTGTTGGAATGAAGAGGAAGTGGTTGACGAGGAAACAAAATCTATGCTTAAAGGCTCATTTGAAACAATTGTGGAAAACAATCTCACTATTTTCAAGGGAAATTAAGCACTAGATGTTGTAAATCATTTATTATCTAACAATGTAGATATAGAGGGGAAGATAAAATGGCTTTCAATTTTTTTGAGTAAAAATGCCAACAGTATTTTTAATTCCGAACATTGGGGTATGGAATTTTTTGCACCCAATATTAAAGAAAAAGATATAGCATTCATTAAATCGGTAATGCCAAATGAAACGAACTTTAATCAATTTAAATAGCGAGATTACTACTTCTTTCTTCAACTAACGTGTGCTTGTGCGGCCGAGCCTAGGTCGTATCATATAGCGGGTGGGATTCCCGTCGAGAAAGAACTAGCCATTCACTCGTAGCGAGTCTTGGAGGGCTAATGGTAACATTCGCCTTTAAGCGTAGACAGTTAGGTGGCGGGCCGAAAGCCAACTGGTTGAAGGGATTGAGCTCCATAATGTTAGTAAATCGAGAGGGCTGATGCCTTAAGCACAGCAGAAAGCTATATTTTATCCATCGTTAAAGGCAAGAAGGATAAAACCTCTCTGGAGTCAGAGACCTTGGCACGTCACACATCGATATGATACGGCAACTCGGGAGGCCCTACCGGTCTTTTCTTCTTATAGAAGAGTATGGTGTACAAGCGATAATAAGCGAGGAAACCAAATGCCGTGTAGGGAGTCGGATAGCAGCGTAGTACCAATGAAGTTGGGTAATGCCGATGGAGGAAAGGCTGCTACCAAATGATCACTCTCACTAGGGACACATTTACTACACACAGCGGTAGAAAAAAATAATAAATGTAAACTAAACTATTGAGGATAGCAGAATCACCATTTTGTGAAGGATAATTTGGAGGAGCCGTGTGCGTAAATAGCGCAAGCACGGTTCTGTGAGGGGGGTGGAACACAATATACCGTAAGGTAGAGAGGTTCCCTTCTACTCGACTAGTTTAATATGAATATTACAAAAAGGACCTATTTCTGGTTCTTTTTTTGTTGACTAATATTAATATTTATTAATCAGTCCTTTCATAAATGCATTTTGAAACCCATATAAAATTAAAACAAAGAAAAACTCATAAGGGTGGTTTAGTGTCTTATATATGGGTCATGGGCTATTTGTATACTGCAATTGGATTTAGTATAGGAGGGGGTATAGCTTGGGGTATTAAAGGTTTTCAGAAAAAAATTGATTTTATTTACAGTGTTTGTGGGTTACAGCCCCTGTGGGTATAGGAGCTTACTTCGGCAGTACATTAGACATTGGTCATCCTCTTGTTTGGTCGTTTTCGATAAGTCTGGCTATAGGTACAATTTATATGGTTATAGTGAAGGAAGTAATATTGGGAGCTATTAAAGATACTTCACAAGTGCTTTTAATAGCTATTATCAGCTTTAGTTGTATTGGTTTCTATTTTTGGCTTTTATAATTTTCTTGGTGTTTTCGTAGAATAATAATCCTAAAAAAACTATCAAATTAAAGAATAGGAAATTTTTTTAGCAAACATTCAAATGAATGTTTGACCATTTGAATAAAGGTGAATATAATAAATATAACAATCAAATAAACGTTTGAATGAAATGGAATTGTGTTTTTTTATTATTCATTCAAATAAACGTTTGACCGTTAAAATAAAAATGTATAATATAATTTATACAACAATCAAACTACCATTTGAATATAATGGAGAATTATTATTAATAAGGATGTATGTGAAGTTACCTGTGTTGATGAAGAAAACTGGTTTGAGTTCAAAATCATGCGGAAGTGGAGTGGTGATTTATGGAATTAAATAAGTTAGAGTTTTATTTGATGAATAATCCTTTGAGATATTGGTTACAAAGGAATGTTGAATTTAAAACCTTTAAAGAGTTTTTAGATAAGCATAATTTTTCTTTAGAAGGAAAAGTGGTATTAGATGCTGGTTGCGGTTCAGGATATAGTACAAAGTTAATACAAGAATTTTCACCAGCTGAGCTAGTAGGATTTGATTTAATGCCCTCGCAAATTGAAAAGGCAAAAATAAAAAATTCTGAATTGGATTTTTTTGTTGGTAATGTATTAGAAATGCCATTTGATTCTAAAAAGTTTGACGCTGTTTTTGTCTTTGGGATTCTACATCATATTCCTAAATGGAAAGATGCTATTAGAGAACTCTATCGTGTATTAAAGCCTGGTGGAGTACTATTGATAGAAGATTTAAATAAGGATGCATCTCAATTCTTTGTAACTTATATGAAATTAGATCATCCCCCAGAAGCCTATTTTACTTGGGAAGAGTTTACTAATCATCTTGAGGAAACAGGGTTCAATATTTTAGAGCAAAAAAGGATTATTTCTAATGGAGTAAGATCTTTCCTTTGCATTAAAAGTTAAAGTAAATATTATAAACAACTATTCATGGAATAGAAATAGAAAATTTTTTATTTATCACTCAAATAAACGTTTGATCGTTTGAATAAAGGTGAATATAATATATATAACAATCAAATAAACATTTGAATATAAGGGGAGAATGAATTTGAGTAAAGACGTATGTGAAGTAACTTGTATAGATGAAGGAAAAGTGAATAGTGTCCAAAAACAGCTTTCAGGTCAAAACCATTTGGAAGTAGCCAGGATTTTTAAGGCATTATCAGATGATACTAGGATTAAAATTGCATATGCTTTGTCCTTAGAAGAACTATGTGTGTGTGATGTGGCAAATATTGTTGGATCTACCACTGCAACAGCATCGCATCATTTAAGATTATTAAAAAATCTTGGTTTAGCAAAATATCGTAAAGAAGGAAAGCTAGTGTTTTATTCATTGGATGATGAACATGTAAAGCAACTAATAAAATTAGCGTATGAACATCAGAGGGAGGTTGTTGGAGTTGAGTGAAAATACAAAAACTTTGGAAGAAAAAAGTGTTTATCGTGTTGAGGGTTTTTCATGTGCAAACTGCGCAGGAAAGTTTGAAAGAAACGTTAAGGAACTTCCTGGAGTTCAAGATGCAAAAGTAAACTTCGGTGCATCTAAAATCTCTGTTTACGGAGAAGTAACTGTTGAGGAACTTGAAAAGGCTGGTGCTTTTGAAAATCTAAAAGTAGCCTCTGAAAAACCAAAACGTCAACAGCAATTGTCAACAATACCTATGCCAACTAATGGAGATACTGTTTATCGAGTAGAAGGTTTTTCATGTGCAAACTGTGCAGGAAAATTTGAACGTAATGTAAAAGAAATACCTGGTGTTCAAGACGCAAAAGTAAATTTTGGAGCATCTAAAATCTCTGTCACTGGAGAGGCTTCAATTGAAGAATTAGAAAAGGCTGGTGCTTTTGAAAACCTAAAAGTATCTGTAAATACACCTAGTTACGCATCTACAACTTCTGAAAAGGGTAAAGCACCGACAGAAAAGAAAGTTCCATTCTACAAAAGGCATAGCACTTTGTTGTACGCTGTACTATTCATCGTATTTGGATATCTGTCTCAATTCGTAAATGGTGAGGATAACCTCATCACTTCCTTATTATTTGTTGCTTCCATTGTGATTGGTGGTTTCTCTTTATTCAAGGTAGGTTTCCAAAATTTAACTCGCTTTGACTTCGATATGAAGACTTTGATGACTGTGGCGGTTATTGGTGCAGCAATAATAGGCGAGTGGGCTGAAGCATCTGTAGTTGTAATTCTCTTTGCCATTAGTGAAGCACTTGAACGTTACTCGATGGATAAAGCAAGACAATCTATCCGTTCGTTGATGGATATTGCTCCAAAAGAAGCACTTGTAAGAAGAAATGGCCAAGAAATAATGATTCATGTTGAAGACATTGCAATTGGTGACATTATGATTGTCAAACCCGGACAAAAGATTGCAATGGATGGAATGGTTGTTTCTGGTTATTCAGCCGTAAATCAAGCAGCTATCACAGGAGAATCAGTCCCTGTAGCCAAGACTATCGATGATGAAGTATTTGCAGGGACATTAAATGAAGAGGGCTTACTTGAGGTCAAGATTACCAAACTTGTAGAAGACACAACGATATCTAAAATTATTCACCTTGTAGAAGAAGCGCAGGGTGAACGTGCGCCAGCTCAAGCTTTTGTTGATAAATTTGCCAAATATTATACACCAATTATTATGGTAATTGCAGCCCTAGTTGCTGTAGTACCTCCATTATTCTTTGATGGTGGTTGGGAAACTTGGGTTTATCAAGGTTTATCTGTTCTTGTTGTTGGTTGTCCTTGTGCATTAGTAATTTCCACTCCTATTTCGATTGTTTCTGCCATAGGGAATGCAGCCAAAAAAGGGGTGCTTATTAAAGGTGGTATTTATCTAGAAGAAATGGGTGCGTTAAAAGCTATTGCATTTGATAAAACGGGTACATTAACAAAAGGTGTTCCAGTTGTTACAGATTTTAATGTATTAAATAATAAAACAGATGAAAAAGAATTACTATCGATTGTTACGGCATTAGAATATCGCTCACAACACCCCCTTGCATCAGCGATAATGAAAAAAGCAGAAGAGGTTAATATCACCTATTCCAATGTCGTGGTAGAGGACTTCTCTTCCATTACTGGCAAAGGGATCACGGGTAAAGTCAATGGAACTTCCTATTATATTGGAAGCCCAAAACTTTTTAAGGAATTAACTATTTCAAAATTTGATAAGAACTTAGAGGAAACCGTTACAATACTCCAAAATCAAGGCAAAACAGCTATGGTAATTGGAACAGAGAAAGAGATTCTTGGAATCATTGCAGTTGCAGATGAAGTTCGTGAATCAAGTAAAGAGGTGATTCAAAAGTTACATCAACTTGGAATCAAAAAAACAATTATGCTTACAGGTGATAACAAAGGTACTGCGAATGCAATCGGCAGTCATGTTGGAGTATCTGAAATTCAAGCAGAGTTAATGCCACAGGATAAGTTGGATTATATAAAACAATTGAGATCCGAATATGGCAACGTAGCAATGATAGGTGATGGTGTTAATGATGCTCCGGCACTAGCTGCATCCACTGTTGGGATTGCAATGGGTGGTGCTGGTACAGATACAGCATTGGAAACAGCTGATGTAGCACTTATGGGTGATGATTTAAGAAAGCTTCCTTTTACGGTGAAACTTAGCCGTAAAACACTAAATATTATTAAAGCTAACATTTTCTTTGCTATTGCGATTAAGGTTATTGCCTTACTCTTGGTTATTCCGGGTTGGTTAACACTTTGGATAGCAATACTTTCTGATATGGGGGCAACAATCCTAGTTGCATTAAATAGTTTACGTTTGATGCGAGTGAAAGAATAAAAGGAAGGGCTTTCCTTATGAATAGGAAAGCCCTGTTTTTATACTTGAAGGATTTCAAAATAATTTTCTTCCTTAATCAAACGAGATAATTCTTTCCTCGGTTTGCTTTTACAGATACATATTAACATTCAAATTAACCAAAGGAGATGTAACAAATGGCTATAATTATAATTTCAGCGATTGGAGCGTTTATCGTAACAAATATTGATGATATTTTTGTGTTAATGCTACTTTTCTCCCAAGCAAAGACGCAAGGTAAAAAGAATAAAGACAGTATTATAGAGAATTCAATCTTTCCGAAGGATATAGTTATTGGACAATATGTAGGCTTTATTCTGTTAGTAGCAATTAGTCTTTTGGGAACTTTTGGTGTTACATTAATTCCAGAGAAATGGGTCGGAATTCTGGGGCTAATACCAATCTATTTAGGAGTTAAGTTATTTATCAAAGGAGAAGATGAAGATGAAGGGTCTATCATCTCTAGTTTAAACTCAGGTAGATTTAATAAAATCTTTCTGAGTGTAGCTTTTATTACATTTGCTAATGGTGGAGACAATATTGGAATTTATGTGCCTTACTTTTCTACTCTAAATACAAGCGAACTGATAAGCACGGTTATTGTCTTTTTAGTAATGGTGGCTATCTGGTGCTTTATTGGATATAGATTGGCTGCGTTCAAATATGTATCTGAGACATTAGAGAAGTATGGGAGATGGATTATCCCTCTTGTCTTTATTGGTCTAGGTATATATATCATGTTAGAGAATGAAACACTAACTACACTTTGGAACCTGTTTAATTAAGATTGTTAATCTATCTAAAAACCTTTTTGACTTCCCAGGGTAGTGGAATAAATACAGACAATATTTCGTCAATATTATAGTCAAATGAATGTTTGAATGAAATGTTATTACTGCTATAATTTAAGGGGAACAATTTCAGGAGGAACAGCAATGAAAAAGATATGTATTTTACTCTTACTACTATTATTCACATTCACACCATCAGCTTCAGCACATACCGGTCTTGAGAGTTCTGTTCCTCAAGATGGAGAAGTTATTACAGAAAATATATCAACCTTGTCTCTTACTTTTAATACAACTATTGAAGACACCAGTACATTTAAAATTACTAGAGAAAGTGGCCAGGAAATATCATTAGCTGAACACATTGTCAAAGAGAAAGAAATGATTGGAACCTTGAGTTCTCCCCTGCAAGAAGGGACGTACATAGTTACATGGAAAATTATTGGAGAAGATGGACATCCAATTAAAAAATCGTATTCATTTAGTGTAGTTACTTCAACAGAGAGTGGTCCGGGACTTTCCGAACCCCCTGTTGTAACTGAAAAGAATAAAAGTACTGGTAGCTCTAATCAAGACATTATTTATCAAAATCAAACTTCCAATTCGAACGCCATTATGATCATTAGTGTTGTGTTATTAATGGTAATTGCATTAGGAACAACTTTTTGGTTATTAAAGAGAGGGAAAAATTAATGCTTTGGATTTACTTTTCGGAAACGCTTTTATATCTATGTTTTTCTCTTTTAATGGGATCCTTCATTATCGCTTTGATACCTATAAATAATAAACCTTCCATAAGAGTCAGTAAGAGGTGGTTACAATTTTCTATACTTGGAATTGTAGTTTTATCGCTTTTTCCCATTATACGACTTGTCCTTTTTCTATATGAGGATATTGGATTAAGTTTAACTATCCAAAATGTTATCGCCGGTTTCGAAGTAGGTCAGGCATGGACATTTACGCTTTTCCTTGCTTTTATTTTTTACCTATATGTATCCATATTTTCAGTATTTAATAATAAAAAGCACATTCTAGTATCTATTTCGTTTACACTAGGCCTAATTTTATCACTGGGCTGGGCAAGTCATTCTGCATCCTTAACAGAGTGGAGTGGGTTTATCGCACATACCATTCATTTTCTGGCAGTGACCATTTGGCTTGGAATATTATTTGTTGTCAGTTGGTTCTCTAAAAACCATCTTAACTGGACAGCGTTTTTGAACTGGTTTACACCAGTTGCTATCATGTGTTTAGTGGTCATAACGGGTACTGGACTATTCCTAATGACTTTGGTTCAAGATTTTAATGAGTATGCAAATTCATGGCTCTTACCTTATGGACAAGCATTACTCATCAAACACTTAATAATTATTCCTATAATCGTTTTTGCCTTTATTAACGGAGTTTGGATGAGAAAAAGAATTAGATTGGATCCTAAAATAAATCCTCTTCCTTGGGTTAAAGCTGAAAGTGGATTACTTTTATTAATATTCGCAGCAACCGCCGTTCTAGGTCAGCAGGAACCACCCCATAGTGTTGAATCAACCGTATCTGGTGGTGGTTTATCAAGCATTTTTGGAGCTTTGCATAACGGAGTTATTACTAAACCAATCAATGCTAGCTTTGATATCAACTTAATTGGATCATTATTTTTTATACTAACTCTTGTTTTTTTAATACTTACAGTTACCGTGTTCGTTAAGAAAGCACCTTCTGTAGTGGCATTTATAATGAGTGTCTTATGTATAGTATCTCTATACTTAGGGCTTATGGATAGTGTGGGCTTTTAACAATAAATCAAAAAGGAAGTGTTAATTATGAATAAATCAAATATGAAATTTACAGTAATTTTAACTATTGTTGCAATTGCCTTACTAGCAATCATCACAATATTCATCAGCAATCAAACACCGGATGAGTCAGAAGTACAAAGAGAAGAAGTTGATTTAACTGGACAACCGATACTTGGACAAGAAAATGCACCAGTGACCGTTGTTGAATTCGGGGATTTTAAATGTCCTTCATGTAAAGCGTGGGGAGAAACGGTTTATCCTCAGCTAGTCCAAGATTACATTTTTTCAGGAGATGTTAAATTTTCTTATGTGAATGTCTTGTTCCATGGAAAAGAGTCTGTATTAGGGTCTATGGCAGCTGAATCAGTATATAAACAGGACCCAGATGTTTACTGGGATTTCCACAAATCCTTGTTCGATGCTCAACCAACAGAAAATCATGATGCGTCATGGATTACAACTGAAAAAGTGCTAGAAATTGCAAAAGCAACACCTTCCATCAATCAAGAGCAATTGAAACAAGATGTTGAACAAGAGTTAACTGCAGAACAAGTGAATATTGATAAAGACTTGTTCACCAAACATAACGTTTCTCAAACGCCTACTATTAACATCAATGGAATTACAATGGAGGATCCATTCGATTATGAAGCGATAAAAGAAGTTATTGATCGTGAGCTTGAGGCTTCTAAAAATGAGTAAATCCCCTAACAAAATTGAAAAAAAAGTCTGGGTACTATACTTTGCGTGGCTCGTATCTGTTGTAGCTACGTTAGGAAGTCTTTATTTTAGTGAAATAAAAGGTTTTATACCTTGTGATCTTTGTTGGTTCCAAAGAATTTTCATGTACCCACTAGTCGTTATTTTAGGTATCGGAACTTTTCAAAGTGATATTTCCGTGAAGAAATTTGTATTACCTCTGTCTATAGTTGGGGGTTTGATCTCTTTATTCCATTACCTTGAGCAAAAGGTTCCAGGGTTCGGTGGAATAAGACCTTGCGTAAGTGGAGTCCCTTGCAGCGCGGAATATATCAACTGGTTCGGTTTTGTAACAATACCTTTCTTAGCTTTAACTGCTTTTACTTTAATAAGTATTAGCATGACTTACTTGTTCTTAAAAAAATCAAAATAATTACTAGTATGAAATTTTTTCAAACAAACCTTATAAACTAGGGGGATTCTTGTAATGTATCACACAATAGTTATAGGTGCGGGACAAGCAGGGTTAGCGATGGGTTACTATTTAACACAAAGCAACAATAACTTTCTGATCTTAGATAAAGGAAACGATATAGGGCAAGTGTGGAGAAGTAGATATGATTCACTCACCCTGTTCACTTCTAGAATGTATAGCTCATTACCAGGACTTACACTTGTAGGAGATGCGCAGGGCCTTCCAACCAAAGAGGAAATCGCACTTTACCTAGAAACTTATGCAGCTAAATTTAAGTTGCCAATCCAATTAGAAACAGAAGTATTAAAGGTAGCTCATAAAGAGGATGTTTTTTCTGTTGAAACCAATAAGGGAATTTTAACAGCGAGGAATATCATAATAGCAACAGGACCATTCCATCATAAATATATTCCGCATTTTGCGGAAAAGTTAAGCTGTGACGTTATTCAACTTCATTCATCAGAGTATAAAAATCCGTCACAACTAAAACCAGGAAATGCATTAGTAGTAGGTGGTGGAAACAGTGGCGCACAAATTGCTGTCGAACTTTCTGGTACAAAAAATACGTACTTGTCTGTAAGTCAAAAATTACGATTCCTTCCTTTAAAAATGGGAGCGAAAAGTATTTTCTGGTGGTTTGATAAACTTGGAATATTAAAAGCAACAAATACATCAACCATAGGAAAAAAAATTCAACAAAACGGGGATCCTATATTTGGATACGAACTAAAAAAAGCAATAAAAGAATCAGAAGTTACTTTAAAGGAAAAAGTCATAAATATAGAAAAAAACGATGTAATTTTTAAGGACAACACTAAACTTCGAGTAGACAATATCATTTGGGCTACTGGTTTCAAACAAAAGTATTCCTGGTTAGACATTGATAATATATACAATAAAAAAGAGATGATTAAACATCAAAGAGGTTTGACGGCAATTAGAGGTTTGTATTTCTTGGGTCTTCCCTGGCAGTATAAAAGAGGTTCTTCCCTCTTACAAGGCGTTGGCGAGGATGCAAAGTATATTATGAACCATATGAACAGTTGATATAGTTTATAGTTGCCGATTTGTTAAATAATTGCTCAAGAAGAAAGAAAGGTGAAATGATTTGTTTGAACAATTAAGTTTATTACTTGCTTTTGGGGCGGGATTATTATCGTTTATATCACCTTGTTCACTACCCCTTTATCCTGCATTTCTTTCCTATGTTACTGGGGTATCTCTAAATGAACTTAAAGAAGAAAAAGGAATTTTAAATAAGAAGGCATTGGTACATACACTTCTATTTTTACTTGGTTTTTCAGCCATCTTTATGGCTTTAGGTTTCTCCACTTCTTTTATCGGAACGATTTTTCTTGAATATCAGGATCTACTACGACAAATAGGCGCAATCATTATCGTGTTTTTTGGTTTAGTAGTTCTAGGGATATTTAAATTTGATTTGTTAATGTCTGAGAAAAGAGTCCAGTTTAAAAAGAGACCTAAAGGTCATATAGGATCCGTGTTGATAGGAATGGGATTTGCTGCAGGATGGACACCATGTACAGGGCCGATACTTGCGGGAGTTATTGCTTTAGGAGTGTCAGACCCAGGAAGAGGAATGCTGTATATGCTATTTTATGTCCTCGGTTTCTCTATACCATTTCTAATTATGTCCATGTTTATTGGGAAAATGAAGTTTCTTCAAAATAGAAGCGGATTGTTTATGAAAATAGGCGGATCCCTAATGATTGTGATGGGAATACTGCTGTATTTCGATATGATGACAAAGATTATTGCGTTTTTAACACCTTTTTTTGGCGGTTTTACAGGATTTTAATGCCATTTATTAACTGATAAGAGACAGAAAGGAAAGTTGGAAATTATGGATAATAAAAAGAAAAAAAGGTTCTACATGCGCCTAATACTATTAGTATTAATGGTTGGAGTAATAACCTTCACCATTTATTCTAACTTAACAAAAGAGAAAAACAGTGTACTACAAGTGGGAGATGAAGCCCCTGACTTTGTACTAACTGATATGAATGGAGAAAAACACCAATTATCGGATTATAGAGGTCAAGGAGTCTTTTTAAACTTTTGGGGAACTTGGTGTAAACCGTGTGAAAGAGAGTTTCCTCTAATGGATCAACAATACCAAGAGGTTAAAGACGAAGGTCTTCAAATATTAGCCGTAAATATTGGTGAGTCCAATTTTGCTGTTCAAAAATTTATAGATAGATTAGGCTTAACTTTTCCTGTATTAATAGATGATAATAAGAGTGTAATGGAAACATACAATATTAACCCACTACCAACCACATTCCTTGTTAATCCAGAGGGTAAAATAGAGAAAATAATCACTGGTGAGATGAGTGAAGAAAAGATTAAGGAATATATGGCACAAATTATGCCTGAATGATTGTTTCTAGAATAGAACAAGGACACAAGTGCTTCAATAAGGGTTAAAGTAAATACAATGAATAGCTCAGTTCATTGAACTGGGCTATTCATTGTTATGTACAAATTGCTGAGCAATAGAGAACAAAATTAATATAGTATCAAGGCAGTTAGTGTATGAAGTTTGATTGGGAAACTTTGGTATTATTTATTAATCCTCCATTAAATTCAAGCCATTTTTCTTTTTCTCTCTCTATTGCTCGATTTTGCCATTCAAACCACACATACGCACACTCACTACAATGACTTTCTACACCACTATTATTGCTCACATCTCTCCGCGTAAATAGGCTCTTTTTGCGACAGTTGTAGCAATAAATCACTTTGTCCTCAGTTTTTTCTAACATAATATTTCCCTCTCCTATTAGAATATTTATTGTCCATTAACTGACTAACTTGCAGAAGAAAGTAACACAAGTCTAACCAATAAAGTAACTCCTTAGTCGTAATTAAATTGAATGGGAAATATAAAAAGGAGAGGGTATTTCCATGCACTTTGTGGACCAGAAGCAAAATCGAAATTAATGGAGCAAATAAATAACTTTAATATTGAGTTTAACGTAATTAATTGGTAAATAGCTCTATGCTGGAAAATCCAATAATTAAATCATATGTTAGAATATACATATATCTTCAATAGCTATAAACAAAGTCATACATATTAGTATGACAACCATTCAAAATAACCTGAGTTCAGGTCGTTATACTTAGACATATTGGGAGAGTAACGTACTCAGACAAAATTTAGTTGATAGATATGATGAAACCTTACGGTGTCATGTGTTTTGGGCTAGTCATCCGATATATGTATGAATATAAAAAGTAGAATAAGGGTTGGCCCTTTAGCCGGTCCAGTAGTAACAGCAGCAGTAATTCTTCAAAATGTGACAGAAGAATTAATTGGTCTAGACGATTCTAAACAATTATCCAGAAATAAACGACAAGAACTAGCTATAGCGATTAAACGAAATGCAGTTGCATACAGTATCCACTTCCAATCGGTAGAAAAAATAGATCAACTTAATATTTATGAAGCAACGAAACAATCCATGACAGAAGCTGTATTAAGTTTAAAAACTAGACCAAATGTCGTATTAGTAGATGCAATGAATTTGCCGATTGATATTAAAGTCCATTCAATCATAAAAGGTGATGCACAAAGCTTAGCAATTGCGGCAGCATCCATATTAGCAAAAACAGCACGGGACGAATACATGGATCAATTGCACGAGCAATTTCCAATGTATTTGTTTAATAAACATGCAGGCTACGGTACAAAGCTACATGTTGAAATGATAGAGAAATTCGGTCCAACTGAGCATCATCGAAAAACATTCGAACCGATCAAATCCATATTAAGAATGAGGTGATAAAGTGACTTCGACATCTTTTTCAACTATTCAATCCCAATTAACTTCTGGGGTTACTTCTCAGTCACAAACTCCTATGAAGGAAGGTCAAGTGATTCACGGTACGATAAAAAAACTGTATCCAAATCAAACTGCAGAAGTCCAAATAGGAAATCAAAAAGTAATAGCTAAATTAGAGACTCCATTAAAAGCTGGAGATTCTCATTTTTTCCAAGTAGAAAAATCCGCTCCTGAAATACAGCTGAAAGTAGTTACAGGACCTCTCACGCAAGGAAATACATTGGTGCAACAAGGGCAACAATTATTACAAGCGATGAACTTACCAAAAACAACTGAAATGCAAGCAGCGATACAGTTTTTTTTAAAACAACAATTACCCGTTTCTAAAGAAACATTAATGCAAGTAGAACAGTTATTAAAACAACTTCCAAAAGATATGACGATGAAAGCGGCGCTCGAAACAATTCAGAAGATAATTGATATGAAGTTACCTTTAACGAATTCAATGTTTCAAACAGTGTTGAGTGGTAAATCTACCGATGGATTGCATAATATCCTACAAAATTTGCAGTTTCAATTACAACAAGATCAAACGGTAGAGCCAGCTTTGAAAAATAATCTGCTTCAAAATCTACAGAAAATAGCAGAACCATTTAATGGACCAGTGGCTGGAGCGATACTTGGTAAGCAAATAGAAACCCTTCAAAACCAGCAGCAACCGATATCCTCACGATTGCCAATGCTACAAACATTAAAGGACTACAGCGTTCTGCCAGCTACTGCAAGTCTTGCAAATCCCACACCATTAACTAACCAGCAGTCAATTGTGAACTCTGCTGGAGACCAATTGTTAAAGCTTGGTCAGGCTGTCCCAGCAGAAAAAAGAACAGCGTTAGAACAATTTCGTAATTGGGTAATTCAGCAACCTACTTTAACGGCAAACCAAAAAAGTGAAGTGATAGCTTTACTGAAAAGTGATAATCAGCCTAACCAGCTTCAAGTAATAAACAATGCCCTGACGAAAGTATTTGCTGAGCAAAGTCAGCAAGCAATTTTTACAAAGGATATGAATGGATTAACCCCCAAGGATCATTTAGTGTCATTGCTTGGTAAGGGGGGTTCTGTAGAATCGATTGCTCAGACTCTACAGCAAATAACGGATGTTAGTAAAAATTCTGCGAGTAGTATTGTATTAACTCAAACACTAGTGCAATCAGAACAGCAAGTTATGCAACAATTAGATGGAAAAGCATTTGAACATGCAATGAAAGAAGTATTGAAATCACTAGGATTTGGTTATGAAGCGAAACTTGGGGCTAATAGTGACGAAATCAGGCAATTAGCTACTCAACTAAAGCCACAGATTGTGGAGTTACTGCAAAACCAGACTATTACTTCAGCGGTCAGAGAAAGCGCAGAAGTGGTACTTGGACGCATGAATGGATTACAAATACTATCCAATGAAAATGGACCGCAACACCAGCTATTAATGCAAGTTCCATTAGAGTTTTTAGGTAAAAAAATGGATGCTACACTTGAATGGAATGGTCGGATGAAAGAGGATGGTAAAATTGATTCTGAGTTTGCTAGGATAATGTTTTATTTGCAGTTAGATACTTTAGAAGAAACCGTGGTAGATATGCAGGTGCAAAATAGAGTAGTATCAATTACTTTATATAACAATGATACGCAGTTGGTTTCCTTCGCTGATAAATTTAAGGAAACATTAAAGGCAGGATTATCCTCAGTCGGCTATCAACTATCAGGAGTATTCGTAAAAACTTTTGAGGAACAAAAAATGACATCTGTTTTGAAGTCAAAACCAAAGACTTTTGACGCGCAAGGAGTAGACATTCGTATATGAAAGATGAAAGATATACTCGAAAAGAAGCAGTTGCCATAACGTATAATCCAGGTTTTAGTGATGCCCCAAAGATAGTTGCCAAAGGAAAAGGTAAAATAGCAGAAAATATATTGGCAAAAGCAGAAGAATTTAATGTACCGGTTCAGGAAGATGCAAGTTTAGTTGAACTTCTCGGACAATTAGATATCAATCAATCAATTCCAGAAGAGTTATATCAAGCGGTTGCAGAGGTATTTGCTTATATTTATAAAATTGATAAAGAAAAAGAAGCCAGGGTTAAATCTTTCGACACGTAGTCTGAATATTAGTTGTTTTAGCTAAATATCATACTTTTGTGGACAAGATGTGACACTTTTAATACAATTAGAAAGGTAGTAAATTACTTGACATAAGTTTGATTGGAGGATGTAAGATGAATATCCATGAATATCAAGGTAAACAACTCCTGAGACAATATGGCGTAGCAGTTTCTAACGGAATTGTAGCTTTCTCACCTGAAGAGGCAGTGAAAGCAGCAAAAGAATTAGGATCAAGCGTCATTGTTGTTAAAGCTCAAATTCACGCTGGTGGGCGTGGTAAAGCTGGTGGAGTAAAAATCGCTAAAAATCTAGATGAGGTACGTGAATACGCGAAGGAACTATTAGGTAAAGTACTTGTTACTCACCAAACGGGTCCTGAAGGTAAAGAAATTAAACGTTTACTGATCGAAGAAGGAAGCGACATTAAGAAAGAATATTATGTAGGGCTAGTTTTAGACCGTTCAACTTCACGTGTAACATTAATGGGCTCTGAAGAGGGCGGTATGGACATTGAAGAAGTGGCTGAAAATACACCTGAAAAACTTTTCTATGAAGAAATCGATCCAGTTGTAGGCTTAACAGGCTTCCAAGCACGTCGCATGGCATTTAACATGAATATTCCAGCTAAACTTGTGAACAAAGCAGCTAAATTCATGCTTGGTTTATATCAAGTTTATAAAGAAAAAGATGCTTCAATCGTTGAGATTAACCCATTAGTAGTAACTGCTGATGACAATGTTTTAGCACTTGATGCAAAATTCAACTTCGATGGTAACGCATTATATCGTCATAACGATATATTAGAAATGCGTGATTATGATGAAGAGGATCCAAAAGAAATCGAAGCTTCAAAATATGACTTGAGCTATATTTCTTTAGACGGAAATATCGGTTGTATGGTTAATGGAGCAGGTCTAGCTATGGCAACAATGGACACAATTAGCTATTACGGCGGATCACCCGCAAACTTCCTTGACGTTGGGGGCGGCGCGACTGCAGAAAAAGTTACAGAAGCATTTAAAATCATCCTTTCTGATAAAAACGTAAAAGGTATTTTTGTTAATATCTTCGGTGGAATTATGAAGTGTGACATCATCGCTGAGGGTGTTATTATTGCAGCGAAAGAATTAGGATTAGAAGTACCACTTGTAGTTCGTTTAGAAGGTACTAACGTAGATTTAGGTAAAAAATTATTAAATGAATCAGGCTTAAATATCGTTGCTGCAGATTCAATGGCAGACGGTGCTCAAAAAATCGTTAATCTTGTAGGATAAGAAAGGCAGGGACAAAAAGTGAGCGTATACATTAATAAAGATACTAAAGTAATTGTACAAGGAATTACGGGCTCAACTGCTCTTTTCCATACAAAACAAATGTTAGAATATGGAACTAAAATCGTTGCTGGGGTTACACCTGGTAAAGGCGGAACAGAAGTAGAAGGAGTACCAGTTTTCAATACAGTTGAAGATGCTGTTAAAGCTACTGGCGCTAACGTTTCAGTAATTTATGTTCCAGCACCATTTGCTGCAGATGCAATTTTAGAAGCAGTTGACGCTGAATTGGATATGACTATTTGTATTACTGAGCACATCCCAGTATTAGATATGGTTAACGTTAAACGTTACATGGAAGGTAAAAAAACACGTCTAGTTGGACCGAACTGTCCGGGTGTTATTACTGCAGATGAATGTAAAATTGGTATTATGCCAGGTTACATCAATACTAAAGGTCATGTAGGAGTAGTTTCACGTTCAGGAACTCTAACTTATGAAGCAGTTCTTCAGTTAACTGATGCAGGTATCGGTCAATCTACTTCTGTAGGTATTGGTGGAGACCCAGTTAACGGTACAAACTTTATCGATGTTCTAAAAGAATTCAACGATGACCCTGACACATATGCAGCAGTTATGATTGGGGAAATTGGTGGTACTGCAGAAGAGGAAGCAGCTGAATGGATTAAAGCTAATATGACAAAACCTGTCATTGGATTCATCGGTGGGCAAACTGCACCTCCTGGTAAACGTATGGGTCATGCTGGAGCTATTATTTCCGGTGGACAAGGTACTGCAGAAGGAAAAATCAAAGCAATGGAAGCGGCTGGCATGAAAGTTGCAGCAACTCCATCTGTAATTGGTGAAACTTTAATCGAAGCGATTAAAGAAGCAGGTATTTACGATTCTTGTAAAACACATTAATATAGAAGTGCGGCACATCAACCGATGTTGCCGTATTTTTTTAAATAATTCTAGGTAGATGAAAATGGAACAGAAAAACTTCGTTTGTGATAAATAATGAATAATCCTGTGACTTTTGTTTCATGTGGACGCTTTCCGTGGGCTAGGCCGAGCCCCCTCGTATACTCCGCTACCTGTGGGTCTAAACTTTCTCGCTTATCCCGCTCGAGTCGCCACATTCTATTTCCATCAACAAGTGTATATTCCTCCATTATAAGATTGGGCAAGCCTATCGCATAGATAGTAAGAGTGGTCCAATTTTATTTAGTGAAAACATCATCTAGAATCTCTGTTGAATTAGAAATGCTGTTATTCAATGATAATTTCTGGACAGTAAAATTTCTTTGTACTAGTTTCCAGTTCAACATTACTTATTTCCAAATCCACGATAATATAGTAAGTACTATTGACTTCAATTATCCGTTTACTTCAAGTATACATGGTTGATTGGAGTGCAGGGTGGCGACTCCTGTAGGAACAGCGCGAGCTGAAGACCCTGGACGAGCGAAGCGAAGGAAGCGGCTGAGGCCGTGCCCACGGAAAGCGTCCGCCCGAAGCGGAAATCTATGTCAAATCTATATTTCTGTTCGTAAAGGACCAGGCATCTTTTTGCCTGGGTCTTTCTTAAATAATTCTAAGTATGAAAGAAAAACAATGCTAAACTAGTCGTATAATAGAGGAGGAAACCGATGAGTAAGAGTCAATTTGTTAACCGCTTTTTAGCTTTACATTATGTTTATCCAGTACCTTTAAATAAGCTACACCCTTTACTTGAATATGATCCTACACTAGATCAATTTGATATAATATCACCGCAATTATTGGCGAAATTATGTAAAATCTCCCTCGATCGAGCTATTAAACTTCAAAAAATGTTTAAGGAATTTGTCGAAATTCCGATGCTTCAAATGTATGAAAAGCACTCGATTACCCCAATTCTTTTTTCCAATCCCAACTATCCTAAAAGTCTATTAAATCTGTATGATCCTCCTGCTGTAATTTACCTAAAAGGTAAAATAGAATTACTTGCCAATCCTAAAAAAATAGCAATTATCGGTTCGAGAGAAGCTACGGATTACTCCGCAGAAAGCATCAAAGCAATACTACCTCCGTTAGTAGATGAAGAGTATGTAATTATTAGCGGACTTGCCAAGGGTGCGGATACATTAGCACATCAAATAACGATGAATTTAGGTGGACAAACAATTGCAGTTCTTGGAACAGGATTATTTCACGTATATCCTAAACAAAATTTGAAATTATCGAACGAAATGGTGAAAAATCAGTTATTATTAACGGAGTACCCTCCGTATATAACACCTCAAAAATGGAATTTTCCTATGAGAAATCGAATTATTAGTGGACTTTCCCAAGGTGTTGTTATTACAGAAGCAACAAAAAAGAGTGGTACAGTTTCCACAATGGAGCATGCATTAGAAAATGGTAAAGAGATTTTTGCAATCCCTGGTTCCATACACTCTCCGCTTTCTGTAGGTCCAAATATGCTAATATTAGAAGGCGCGAAACCAGTCTGGAATGGACATCAAATACTAGAAGAATTAAATAAATAAAAAACTAAAAAATGAAAAGTCTTGCTTTTATAAGAAAACTGTTATACATTTTGCAACAGGTATTTGTTTTGAAGATTAAAGCGAGTTACCTTCTATAAGGAGGCAGATTTATGTCGGATTATTTGGTAATTGTTGAATCGCCAGCAAAGGCAAAAACAATAGAAAAATATCTTGGAAAAAAATATAAAGTGAAAGCATCGATTGGTCACGTACGTGATTTACCTAGAAGTCAAATGGGTGTCGATACTGAAAATAATTACGAACCAAAGTATATTACGATAAGGGGCAAAGGCCCGGTACTACAAGAATTGAAAACAGCAGCAAAAAAAGCGAAGAAAATTTATCTCGCGGCTGACCCCGACAGAGAAGGGGAAGCTATTGCGTGGCACTTGGCAAATTCTTTAAATGTAGATATAGAATCGGATTGCCGAGTTGTATTTAATGAAATTACAAAAGATGCTATTCTTGAATCGTTTAAACACCCTAGACCAATAAATATGGATTTAGTAGATTCTCAGCAAGCACGAAGAATCTTAGACCGACTTGTAGGTTATAATATAAGTCCAATTTTATGGAAAAAAGTAAAAAAAGGGCTTTCAGCAGGACGTGTGCAATCTGTAGCTCTTCGTTTAATCATTGAACGAGAAAATGAAATTAATAATTTCATACCAGAAGAGTATTGGACAATCGAAGGACAATTCGATAAGAATAAGAAAGCTTTCGATGCACTTTATTATGGAAGTGAGAAAGAAAAAAGAAAGCTATCTAAAGAAGAAGAAGTAAAAGAAGTACTGAAGTTAATGAAGGGCAAAAAGTTCGAAGTTGCAAATGTAGTGAAAAAAGAACGCAAACGTAATCCAGCTTCATCCTTTACGACATCATCGCTTCAACAGGAAGCTGCAAGAAAACTAAATTTTAGAGCTAGAAAAACAATGATGCTAGCACAGCAATTGTATGAGGGTATCGATCTAGGTAAAAAACAAGGAACGGTCGGGTTAATCACCTATATGCGTACAGATTCAACAAGAATTTCGGATAGTGCAAAAGCTGACGCACAGGAATATATCAAAAATGAATTTGGTTCTGAATACATTTCTACGAAGAAAGTAGAAAAGCAATCGAAAAAAGCACAGGATGCACATGAAGCTGTTCGACCTACAAGTGTCCTAAGAACTCCTAATGAACTAAAAGCGATACTTACTCGAGATCAACTAAAACTATACAAGTTAATATGGGAGCGTTTTATAGCTAGCCAAATGGCATCGGCTATATTAGATACAGTTGCTGTTGATCTAAAAAATGGAGAAGTTTACTTTAGAGCAAATGGCTCACAAGTTAAATTCCCTGGATTTATGAAGGTGTACGTAGAAGGTTCAGATGATCAAACAGACGACAAGGATAAACTATTACCGGTTCTGGAAGTCGGAGATAAGGTTAATGCTTTGTCCATTGATCCAAAGCAACATTTTACTCAACCACCTCCAAGATACTCGGAGGCAAGACTGGTGAAAACATTGGAAGAGTTAGGAATAGGTAGACCTTCTACTTATGCTCCAACTTTAGATACGATTCAAAAACGTGGGTATGTGGCTTTAGAGACTAAGCGTTTTGTTCCTACAGAGCTTGGAACAATCGTTCATCAGCTTGTGTTAGAATTTTTCCCTGAAATATTAGATATAGAGTTTACCGCACAGATGGAAAGAGATTTGGATAGTGTAGAAGAGGGACAAGTTAAATGGGTGGAAGTAATTGATGGCTTCTATCAGGATTTCGAGAAGCGTGTCGTGTATGCAGATGCTGAGATGGAGAAAATCGTAATTAAAGATGAACCAACTGGGGAAGATTGTGAAAACTGTGGTTCCCCAATGGTGTATAAATTAGGGCGATATGGCAAATTTATGGCATGCAGCAATTTCCCGGATTGTCGTAACACGAAGGCAATCATCAAAGAAATTGGCGTCCCTTGCCGAGCGTGTGGAGAAGGTCAGATAGTTGAAAGAAAAAGTAAAACGAAGCGATTATTTTATGGCTGTGACCAATATCCGACATGTGAATTCGTTTCTTGGGACAAGCCGATAAGCCGACCGTGTCCGAAGTGTAACGAAATGTTAGTAGAGAAAAAACTAAAAAAAGGTATACAAATACAATGTGTTGCGTGTGATTATAAAGAAGATCCGCAAAGTTAGAAAGAAGGATACGACATGACTGAAATAGTAAACGTTATTGGTGCAGGACTTGCAGGAAGCGAGGCAGCATGGCAAATAGCTAAAAGAGGTATTAAAGTACGTCTTTATGAAATGCGCCCTGTTAAACAAACTCCAGCGCATCATACAGACAAATTTGCTGAATTGGTTTGCTCCAATTCGCTTAGAGCCAACAACCTAACTAACGCTGTAGGCGTTATTAAAGAAGAAATGCGTATGTTAGACTCTATTATTATACAATCAGCAGATAACAGCAGTGTACCAGCAGGAGGTGCACTTGCTGTTGACAGACATGATTTCTCTGGAAGAGTTACAGATGCTATACGTAATCATCCGTTAATAGAAATTGTAAATGAAGAAGTAACAGAAATCCCAGAAGGAATTACTGTTATAGCAACTGGTCCGTTAACCTCTCCGGCACTTGCAGAAAAAGTAAAAGAAATGACTGGTCAAGACTATTTGTATTTCTATGATGCAGCAGCACCTATTGTAGAAAAAGATAGCATCGACATGGATAAAGTTTATTTGAAATCCAGATATGACAAAGGTGAAGCTGCTTATCTAAATTGCCCAATGACTGAAGATGAGTTTAATCGCTTTTACGATGCATTAGTAGCAGCTGAAGTAGTGCCGTTAAAAGAATTCGAAAAAGAAATTTACTTTGAAGGGTGTATGCCTGTTGAGGTAATGGCTGAGCGTGGTCGTAAGACATTATTATTTGGTCCAATGAAACCTGTAGGGTTAGAAGATCCTAAAACAGGTAAACGCCCATATGCGGTTGTTCAGCTTAGACAAGATGATGGTGCGGGGACTCTTTATAATATTGTTGGTTTCCAGACACATTTAAAATGGGGACCGCAAAAAGAGGTATTGAAGCTAATACCTGGTCTTGAAAACGTGGAGATAGTACGTTATGGTGTGATGCATCGTAATACGTTCATTAATTCGCCATATGTCTTAGAACCAACTTATCAACTAAAAGCAAACAAACAAATTTTCTTTGCGGGTCAAATGACGGGTGTAGAAGGGTATGTGGAGTCAGCTGGAAGTGGGTTGTTGGCAGGAATAAATGCGGCGAAATTGGCAAAAGGTGAAGAATTAGTCGTATTACCGGCTGAAACAGCACTTGGTAGCATGGCAAGATATATTACAGAAGCGAACCCGAAAAACTTCCAACCAATGAATATCAACTTTGGTTTATTCCCTGAATTACAGCCGAAACTTAGAGATAAAAAAGTAAAAGTCGAACAATTAGCAAATAGAGCGTTGACAACAATTCAAAATTTTATGAAAAGTACTGCGTTATAATTGCTAAAAGCCTCTTAAAAGTTGTATACTTTTAGAGGCTTTTACAATGGAGATTTACTGGAGCGGAGTTGATAATCATTATAGGGTTTGAAGAACTTCATGCTTTTATGGAATACGTACGATTAGAAAGGAATTATTCGAATCATACAGTTCAGGAGTACGAGAAAGATATAAAGCAATTTTTGTCTTTTTTAGACATCGAGGGAGTTTCTGAATTAAATGAGGTTGAGTATATCCATGCGAGATTATATGTGACAAAGCTATATGAGGAAAAACTAGCAAGAACCTCTATTTCTAGAAAGATTTCCTCCATTCGTTCTTACTATAAATTTCTACATAAAGAATATAATATTCCAGATGATGCATTTCAATCTTTGTTTCATCCTAAAAAAGAAAAAAAACTACCTCATTTTTTTTATGAAGAGGAAATAAGGCAATTGTTTGAAGGGAATAGAGGAACTGATTCTTTATCAATCCGAAATATTGCTATATTAGAATTGTTATATGCTACTGGAATACGTGTTAGTGAACTTACGGCGATTGAACTGCGTCATATAGATAGTGGGTATGGTGTCGTGCGAGTGATGGGTAAAGGAAGAAAAGAGAGGTACGTTCCTGTAGGTGATTATGCATTAGCGGCAATTGATGATTATTTGGTCAATAGTAGACCGAAGCTGATGAAGAAAACAACCCATTCATTTTTATTCGTTAATAGTCGGGGAGAACACTTAACAACAGACGGGATAAGATATATATTAAACCAAATGTTGAAAAAGGCATCTATAAATTCAACAATTTATCCACATATGCTTAGACATACATTTGCAACTCATTTATTGAATAATGGAGCAGATCTTAGAAGTGTGCAGGAGCTATTGGGACATTCAAGCTTATCTTCCACACAAATATATACACATGTAACAAAAGAGCATTTACGTAAAACTTATATGAATGCGCATCCTCGTGCGTAAATATTGGAGGTAATAAAAATGGGTAATATTCATGCAACCACGATATTTGCAGTTAGTCATAATGGCAGCCATGCTATGGCTGGAGATGGGCAAGTGACATTAGGTAACCAAGTAGTGATGAAGCATACTGCCAAAAAAGTGAGAAGACTTTTTAATGGTCAAGTTGTAGCAGGTTTTGCAGGTTCTGTAGCAGACGCATTTACATTATTTGAAATGTTTGAAGGAAAGCTCTTAGAATATAACGGAAATTTACAAAGAGCAGCAGTTGAGCTTGCCAAGCAATGGCGAGGTGACAAAATGCTACGTCAATTAGAGGCAATGCTGCTAGTGATGGACAAAAATAGTTTATTGCTTGTATCCGGAACGGGTGAAGTGATAGAGCCGGATGATGGTATACTAGCTATCGGCTCTGGCGGGAACTATGCATTAGCTGCTGGAAGAGCTTTAAAGCAATACGCTGGAGAGAATATGACAGCAAAAGAAATTGCTAAGGCAGCGCTAACTACGGCTGCAGATATATGTGTATTTACAAACCATCAAATTATTGTGGAGGTATTAGGTGAATGAAGGAAACTAACTTAACCCCAAAACAAATTACTGAGCATCTAAATAAATATATCGTTGGTCAAGAAGCTGCAAAAAAAGCAGTAGCGGTCGCACTTCGAAATCGGTATCGTCGACAATTATTGGATGAAGAGATGAAAAATGAAGTGATTCCAAAGAATATTCTAATGATTGGACCTACAGGAGTCGGGAAAACAGAAATTGCAAGAAGGATTGCTAAATTAACAAAAGCACCTTTTATAAAAGTGGAGGCAACAAAGTTTACTGAAGTAGGATACGTCGGTAGAGACGTTGAGTCCATGGTGAGAGATTTGGTAGAAGCAGCTATACGAATTGTTCGAGAAGAAAAGATGGAAGAAGTAAAAGACCAAGCGATTCGTTTGGCAAATGATGCAATCGTTAAATTACTTGTTCCTTCCTTAAAGAAAAAGAATTCTAATTCCAATCCATTTGAAGCATTATTCGGAGGCAAAGAAGAAGATACTACTGATGTAGAAGATACAGATGTACGTTTAAAACGTTCGCAAATTGCCGAAGATTTAAGAGATGGAAAATTGGAAGAAGAGTTTATAACTGTTGAGGTTGTGGAACAAACCCCTTCACTATTTGATGCTCTGCAACCAGGTGGTATGGAGAGTATGGGGATGAATATGCAAGACGCCCTATCGAATTTAATGCCAAAGAAAAAGAAAAAACGTAAAATGAAAGTAAAAGATGCACGTAAAGTATTAATGCAAGAAGAAGCGAACAAGTTAATAGACAAAGATGAACTATCTCAAATTGCTATAGAAAAAACAGAACAAACAGGTATCATATTTATCGATGAAATGGATAAAATAGCAAGTAAGAATGGTGCCGGTTCTTCTGCAGATGTATCTAGAGAAGGTGTTCAACGAGATATTCTGCCAATTGTAGAGGGATCTACAGTTACTACAAAATATGGTGCAGTAAAAACAGATTATATTTTGTTTATAGCAGCGGGAGCCTTCCATATGGCTAAGCCGTCAGATTTGATCCCCGAATTACAGGGACGTTTTCCAATTCGTGTAGAATTAGAAAAATTGACAAAAGAAGATTTTGTTCGTATTTTAAAAGAGCCGCGCCAATCTCTAATTAAACAATATGAGGCTCTATTAGAAACTGAAGGAGTAACCATTACGTTCTCAGAAGAATCTATTGAAAGAATTGGTGAAATCGCTTATGAAGTCAATCAGGAGACCGATAATATAGGAGCGAGACGTTTACACACAATTCTAGAGAAGATTTTAGAGGAGCTTTCTTTTGAGGCGTCTGACATTTCGCCAGCTCATATTCAGATCACCCCTGCTTATATAGACCAAAAACTTGACAAAATTGTGAAAAATAGAGATTTATCGCAATTTATTTTATAAAATCAATTCAAATTAGTATCTAAAACAATTAAAAACCTTTAGAATATTAAAATAAATAAGAAAATTAAATGGAGGATTCAATTCATGAATTTATTAACTAAAACAAGAAAAATTAACTCGATGTTACAAGCATCTGCTGGTAAGCCAGTTAACTTTAAGGAAATGGCTGCTACATTAAGTGAAGTAATCGAAAGTAATGCTTTTATCGTATCTAGAAAAGGAAAACTATTAGGTTTTGAAGTTCATCAACAAATTGAAAATGAGCGCATGATTAAAATGATGGAAGAGCGTCAATTCCCAGAACAATATACAAAAAACCTTTTTCATGTGGACGAAACATCATCAAATTTAGATGTCTTCAGTGAGCACTCTGTTTTCCCAGAAGAAAACCGTGAATTATTTAAAGATGGTTTAACAACAATTGTTCCGATCATTGGTGGTGGTGAGCGTTTAGGAACATTAATTTTAGGTCGTCTAAAACAAGAGTTTGAAGATGATGATTTAATCCTTGGTGAATATGGTGCAACAGTTGTTGGTATGGAGATTCTACGTGAGAAATCAGAGGAAATTGAAGAAGAAGCTCGTAGTAAAGCAGTCGTTCAAATGGCTATAAACTCTTTGTCTTATAGTGAATTAGAAGCAATCGAACATATCTTTGAAGAATTAGATGGCAGTGAAGGTCTATTAGTAGCATCTAAAATTGCTGATCGCGTAGGAATTACAAGATCTGTTATCGTAAACGCACTTCGTAAATTAGAAAGTGCTGGTGTAATTGAGTCAAGATCGCTTGGGATGAAAGGAACATATATCAAAGTATTAAATGATAAGTTTCTTGCAGAATTAGCTCATCTTAAAATGAAATAATTGATAATTTTCTGTCTTTTCCGCTCTATGCGGAAAAGACTTTTTTTTTATTTAGGATAAAACTATTAAAAGTTTTTAGTTGATTTTTACTAGTAATGTATGTAAAAATTAACAATTGACTAGGAATGGTAAAAAATGTCGACTAGTATCAAATAAAAAGGTACAAAGTCCTATCAATTTGCTAAAAAATCAATAGACACAATGTTACATAATCATTACAATTAGATTATTGTGATATTCAAAGATAATTACTAAAAAATATGTCGTATTTTAAATGTTGAGGTGAAAAAATGAGTATATTTAGTGGGGCAATATCGGGTTTGGAGAAAGGATTAGATTTTGCAGCGACAAAACAAAAGACAATTGCGCAAAATATAGCAAATGTCGACACTCCTAATTATAAGGCGAAAAGTGTTAGTTTTAGTGAATACTTATCCGACGCTAAACAATCGTCTATATCAGCGCATAGAACACAAGAAAAACATATAGATTTTCATACAAAGTCTAGTTCATCAGGTGTGTTCGATTACAATTACAACTATAACCATAATGGCAACGGCGTTGATATGGATAAGGAACAAGCAAATCTAGCGACCAATCAAATCTATTATAATGCTCTAATAGATAGAATTAGTGGTAAGTTAAATACATTACAAACTGTTATTAAAGGAGGACGCTAATTATGTCGATTTTTCATGGAATGAATACGACAGCTTCAGCATTAACTGCTGGTCGACTTAGAATGGATGTAATTTCCTCCAATATGGCGAATGTAGATACAACTAGAGCTAAGTTAGTAAACGGTGAGTGGCAAGCATATAGAAGGAAGTCTGTGTCATTAAAACCATTAGAAGGCAATTTCTCGAATTTCTTAAATGTGGCAATGGGCTCGTCCGACAACAGAAGTGTCGGTAATGGGGTGAAAGTTAGTGGTGTAAAGGAAGATACAGAAACGCCTTTTAAATTAGTGTATGATCCGACGCATATTGATGCAGATGCAGATGGGTATGTGGAAATGCCAAATGTTGACCCGTTACGAGAAATGGTTGATTTGATATCAGCTACGAGATCCTATGAGGCGAATGTAACGGTTTTTAATGCAAACAAAGCTATGTTATCTAAGGCGTTAGAAATAGGGAAATAAGAAAGAAGGTATAGTTTAAATTGCCAATAGAATCCATATCATTATTTAATCCTTCACAAATTAATCCAGTTTCGACGACTTCGAAATTAAGTCCTGCAGAGGCTCAAGGTGAATTTGGTGATTTTTTAAAAACAGCCATTCAATCTGTGAATGAAAATCAAAAAGCGTCGGATGTAGCTACTGAAAAGCTATTAACTGGTGGAAATATCGAATTACATGATGTGATGATTGCTTCTCAAAAGGCAAGTATTACATTAAATGCGACATTAGAAATCAGGAACAAAGTAGTAGAGGCATATCAAGAAATAATGCGTATGTCAGTATAACCTCTCTCGGTTATCGCTAAGTATCGGGTAAAAATATTCACCATAGCCGGAGGATAATAATGAATGAACGTATAAAAAAAATGACAAGCGATGTAACCAGGTTTTGGAAGAGTCGCACTAAAATGCAAAAGGGAACAATAATCGGTAGTGTGTTAGGAATTATCGTAATAGCTATAGCTATTACTTTTATGATGAATAAAACTAACTTTGTTCCGCTTTATACAGATGTAAGCCCATCTGAAATTGGTCGTATTAAAGAAACATTAGATGCACAAGGAGTGCCAAATGAAATTGCCCCAGGTGGAACGTCCATCTTAGTACCAGCGGAGCAAGTGGATTCATTGTTAGTACAATTAGCGGCAGAAGGTTATCCTGAATCGGGTATGATCGACTATAATTTCTTTTCCCAAAACGCAGGATTTGGTATGACAGATAATGAGTTTAATGTGTTAAAACTGGCTTCCATGCAAACAGAGCTTTCGAAATTGATTAAAGGTGTCAAAGGGGTAAAGGATGCCCAGGTAATGATAACTTTACCTGAAGAAGGGGTATTTCTATCTCAAACCAATGAAACTGCAAGTGCAGCGATAGTTTTGAATACAGAGGCAGGGTACAAATTTACAGATACACAGATTTTGTCCTTATATAACTTAGTATCCAAGTCAATTCCTAATTTATCTCCAGAAGATATCAGCATTAGAAATCAGTATTTAGAGTACTTTGATTTAGAACAAGCAAATGCAAATACAGCAGGAGCAAATGTAAACGATCAAATGTCGATTAAGAAAACAATTGAACGTGATTTACAGCGTCAAGTACAAACAATGTTAGGTACTTTAATGGGACAAGACAAAGTAGTTGTCTCTGTTACTACAGACATTGACTTTAAACAGGAAAATCGCGAAGAAAATTTAGTAGAACCGGTTGATAAAGAAAATATGGCGGGAATTGAAATTAGCGCTCAACGTATTTCTGAAACTTTCACTGGGGAAAATCCTGTTGCAGGTGGTACTCCAGCAACAGAGGATGCAACTGATAACTTTACTAACTATGTAGAAGGTTCTACGTCAAACGGTGATTATGAGCGAATTGAGGACACGATTAATAGTGAAGTAAATCGAATCAGAAAAGAAATAGTAGAAAGCCCATATAAAATTAGAGATATAGGTATTCAAGTTATGGTAGAACCACCTAGTCCTGATGATGTCACTACTATGCCAGACGGTGTAGAACAAGATATTGAACAAATTCTTGCGACAATTATCCGTACTTCTATTGATGAAGAAGCAAGTGGAGAATTGACAGAGGAATTACTACAGGAAAAAATTGTAGTTTCTGTGCAACCGTTTAACGGTAAAGCGGCGGCAGTGACAAGTACGCAATCGACTATTCCTTGGTGGGTATATGTAATCGGTGGAATTTTACTTGTTGCAATAATACTTCTAGTAGTATCCTTAGTGCGCTCTAGAAAAACCGATGAGGAAGAATTGATTATTCTAGAAGAGCAACGAGATGAACTTAATGTTGATGACATAAATACAGAAAAAGAAACCGAATCGACTTTAAGAAGAAAACAGTTAGAAAAAATGGCGAAAGATAAGCCAGAAGAATTTGCTAAGTTATTACGTACTTGGATAGCAGAGGATTAACTTTATTTTCGTAAAATAAAAGTTAAAGCCTCCGGCGGATGTCACAGATTTTGAAAGAATGTTAACTCGGTTTGCTGAGTTCAAATCTGGACGCAATTATGCCGAAGCGTAATTGATTGGGGGGACGGCTATGAACAAGAAAGAAAAAGATTTAAGTGGTAAACAAAAAGCCGCGCTCTTATTAATTTCTCTTGGACCAGAAGTGTCTGCTTCTATATATAAGCATTTAAATGAAGAAGAGATTGAGCGTTTAACTCTTGAAATTTCTGGGGTAAAAAAAGTAGAGCCTGAGATTAAAGAAGATATAATAGAAGAATTTCACAATATAGCATTAGCACAAGATTATATTTCGCAGGGTGGTATTGGGTACGCAAAAACAGTTTTAGAAAAAGCATTAGGTACAGATCATGCACAGGCAATTATTAATCGACTTACTTCTTCTTTACAAGTGAGGCCGTTTGATTTTGCAAGGCGTGCAGAGCCAGCTCAACTGTTTAACTTTATTCAAAATGAACATCCACAAACGATTGCTCTGATTCTTTCTTACTTAGAAGCACAGCAAGCTGGAATAATTCTTTCGTCATTACCGCAGGAAGTACAAGCAGATATTGCAAAAAGAATAGCTACAATGGATTCTACTTCACCTGAAGTGATTAGTGAAATTGAATCTGTACTTGAACGCAAGCTATCTTCGACGGTTACCCAGGATTACACAGAAACGGGCGGTATCGACGCAGTCGTAGAAGTGTTAAATGGTGTGGATAGAACAACTGAGAAAACAATTTTGGATGCTCTAGAAATACAAGATCCAGAACTTGCAGAAGAGATTAAGAAAAGAATGTTCGTATTCGAAGATATTGTCACACTGGATAATCGCTCTATTCAACGAGTTATTCGTGACTGTGAAAATGAAGATCTTCTACTTTCGATGAAGGTTTCTAGTGAAGAAGTTAAAGATGTTATTTTCCGCAATATGTCCGTACGTATGGCTGAGACATTTAAAGAAGAAATGGAAATCATGGGTCCAGTTCGTCTACGTGACGTTGAAGAAGCACAATCTAGAATTGTTACTGTAATTAGAAGATTGGAAGACGCAGGCGAAATAATAATTGCTCGTGGTGGAGGAGATGACATCATTGTCTAAAATTTTCCGAAATGTATATTTGAATGAAACAAAGGAAAATTCAAAGCCCATTCAAATAAGGAATTTATATGTTCAAGAAGTGTTGAACACAGACGAGCCGTTGACTTTAGATGTTCTTATACAAGAACGAAGTAAAATGATAGAAGAAGTAAATCAAGAAATAGAAGAGAAACGTTCTAAATTAACTAAAGATATCGAAGAAACTAAACAGTATATCGAAAATCAGCTGAGTGAATGGGAAGAAGAGAAGATAACCTATCAGCAACAAGCGTATGACGAAGGCTTTATGCAAGGAATGGAAGAAGGCCGTTTAAAAGCTCAAGCTGAAATGCAAAACTCATTAAAATTAGCTAATGATGCATTGAAAACTGCTCATGAGAATGCGGCAAATTACTTGCAACAACAAGAACAGGTCATTTTAGAATTGGCTATACGAACCACAGAGAGAATTATTGCAACAAAGCTAGATGAAAATGAAGAGTTGTTTTTATCGATTGTTAAAAGAGGTTTAAAAGAAGCAAGAGAAATGAAAGAGATCAAACTTTATGTCTCACCCATCTACTTTGAACTTGTATCTAATAATAGAACAGAACTCTCTTCCATCTTTCCAGTAGATGTCCCATTTATGATTTTCGTAGATGAAGATATGAATGAAACTGATTGTTATATAGAAACAAATCATGGAAGAATCGTTGTCAGTATTGACGAGCAGGTCCAGGAGTTGCGACGAAAGCTAGTAGATATTCTTGATAGTATGGAGTGAATGTGATGAAAGCTGTAGATTTAATTCAACAAATTTCGAATGTACCTACTTTTAAAAAATATGGTCGAGTTAGTCGAGTTGTTGGATTAATGATTGAATCACAAGGTCCTGAAAGTTCTGTTGGTGATGTTTGTAAGATTCATATAAATTCACCAAAAACAGGTGCCTCCGTTATTCTTGCTGAAGTAGTTGGATTTAAGGAAGAAGTCGTAGTATTAATGCCCTATACGAATATTAGAGAAATATCAACTGGCTGTTTAGTCGAAGGGACAAATAGTCCATTAGAGATTAAGGTTGGTCCAGAGTTAATAGGGAGAGTTTTAGATTCGATGGGAAATCCAATTGATGGTTCTGTTTTACCTAAAGGTTTGATGACAGTTGGTACCGAAAAAGATTCCCCAAATCCGTTGACAAGACCACCTATTGAAGAACAAATCGAGGTCGGTGTAAAGGCAATCGATGGAATGTTAACAGTCGGAAAAGGTCAAAGGGTAGGTATTTTTGCTGGATCAGGTGTTGGAAAAAGTACATTACTTGGAATGATTGCTAGAAACACTAACGCGGATTTAAATGTCATTGCACTAATTGGAGAACGCGGCAGAGAAGTTCGAGAGTTTATCGAAAGAGATTTGGGAAAAGAAGGATTAGAAAAATCGATTGTAGTTGCAGCTACTTCTGACCAACCTGCATTAATGCGGATTAAAGGTGCATTTACAGCTACAGCTATCGCAGAATACTTCCGAGACAAAGGGTTAAACGTAATGCTTATGATGGATTCCGTTACTCGTGTAGCAATGGCGCAACGGGAAGTGGGTCTTGCTGTGGGAGAACCTCCAGCAACAAGAGGATATACCCCTTCTGTATTTTCCATTTTACCTAAGCTTCTAGAAAGAACAGGTACAAATGAAAACGGTACTATTACAGCATTTTACACAGTTTTAGTAGATGGCGATGACATGAATGAGCCAATTGCCGATACCGTTCGTGGTATTCTTGATGGTCATATTGTGTTGGATCGTTCACTTGCTAACAAGGGACAGTATCCAGCTATAAATGTATTAAAAAGTATTAGTCGATTGATGAATCATATTTCAGATGAAAATCATGTGAAAGCTGCGGAAAGATTGAGAGATTTATATTTTACGTACAATAAATCGGAAGATCTTATCAATATCGGAGCATATAAGCGTGGTACATCTCGTGAAATTGACGAAGCTATACAGTACGAACCTTTAATAACTTCATTTTTAAAACAAGGATATTTAGATAAAGTCTCTTTAGATTCCTCCGTAGATGAATTAGTGAAATTATCAGGTGGTGTTTCATAGATGGTTGCATATGAATTTAAATTTGCCAAAGTTTTAACAATTCGGGAACAAGAAAAATCAGAAACTGAATTGGCTTACAAGGAATCGGTATCTGCATTTGAAAAAGTTGCAACAGAACTCTATAATTTGCTGAAAAAAAGAGAAGACACTACGGAAACTCAAAATAGCTTACTAGTTTCTGGCCTTTCCATTAACAATATCCATCATTACTCGAACTATATTGAAGGACTACAAAAAAGAATTGATATCATTCAAAAAGAAGTCATTCAAGCTAGATCTAAAATGAACTGGATGGAAGAGAAGCTTCTCGAAAAATCACTAGAGGTGAAAAAGTTCGAAAAGATAAAAGAAAAAGATTTCGAGCATTTTCATCAAGAGCAACAAAGACTAGAAACAATTCAATTAGATGAAATATCTTCTTTGAAGTTTCAAAACAAAGAGATTAGGTGAATAGAAGCATGGCTAAAAAGAACAAAACAAATAAAAGCATTGAAGCAAATGGTGAAACAAAAGGTATAAGTAAAATAAAAATGTTCTTTTATTGGTTTATAATTCCTCTTTTATTTACTTTACTTCTCTTACTAGTAATTGCTCAAATAGCAAATATAAATGTTTTTGAAAAAGCAAAAGAGATAACTGGTTTTAGTGAGGAACAGGTTTTAACAGACGACAAAAAAACAGATGTATTAGAAGAAAAAGTTGTCTCGTTACAAGCAGAAATCCAAGAAAAAGAAGCTCAAATTGATAAAGTTCAAACAGAACTAGATAACTCAGCAACAGAAAAAGAAGCTCTTTTAATAGAACAAGAAAGATTATTAGATGAAATTGCAAAATTAACAAGAGACCAAGAAAGCGCCAAGCGTGATTACGAAGAAGTTGTTTCTACCTTTGAGAAAATGTCTGCAAAAACAGCAGCACCTGTTATTACTAAAATGAGTGATGCAGAAGCTTTACGTATTTTGACGAGTCTTAAACCAGATACAGTAGCAAGTATTTATGAAAAAATGACTCCAGAAGATGCTGCCAAGTATACAGAGTTAATGACCAAACAATAAAATTTTCCCATTAAAAGGAGGTGAAATAAACGTGAATATTGCAATGGCTGTAAACACAAATATTAATGCTACTACTCAAGCTAATAGTAAAATGCAAACAAGTATGGATAGCGGGCAAAAGTTCGGTTCTGTATTTGGACAAATTTTATCCAACTCACAAATACAACCTGTTGCTACACCACAAGCAAACTCAGAAGAAGATGTACTACAAGACTTACTAGCAATCCTTAATGCAACTTCTTTAGAAGAGCTTGAATCATTAGTAGGTTCAGAAGAATTAACTGTTAGTACTAAGGAATTAAAAGGGCTTTTAGAAAAATTATTAGCCGGCGAGACAAATCAGTCACTAGTAAATACAAACCCTAGTGAAGAACTAATTGGATCGAATGTTTGGGATGTACTTGCAGGAATAAATGAACAGGCAACTAAAATTGTAGAAGCTATCATTTCTTCTCTTAATGGACAAGGACCGAGCAATCCGACTGATGCCAAACAGGCTATAGAGTTGCTTAAAACAGTACAGTTAATCGGAAATAAATCGGATTTAACAATTAAGGAAGAATCCACACTCTTTGATATAAAGCAATTGCTTGAAAATGTGAAGGAAACTTTAGGGAAGAATTATACAAATGAAACAACGTCGAAACCACAAGTTCTGAATCAGTCAATTGTCCAAACTAAAATTTTAGTTAAACAAGTATCTCAGTTGATCAAACCAGAAGTGGTAGTTACAGAAACAAAAGAAACTACTACAAATGTACAAGCAAGCACTACTACAGTAATACAAACAAAAGTAGAATCAGTTTCTATGACACTACCAACTGAAAAAGCCGCACAGTCTGAGGAGTTCATAAAAGAATTGCAAAAAGTGATGAATCGAGTGCAATTTGGACAAGCGGGTGGAGCAAACAGACTAGTTCTTAAACTATTTCCAGAGCAACTTGGCACTATTCGAATTGAATTGATCCAAAAAGATGGAATGTTGACAGCGAAATTGCTGGCATCCACTGCACTAGGTAAAGAGATGTTAGATTCTAACTCTAGTCAATTGAGACAAGGTTTTGCTGGTCAAAATATACAGCTTGAGAAGTTAGAAATAACGCAAGCTTTACAAGAATCGACAAGACAAGAAAAGAACCAAGATTTTCAACAATCATTTAAACAGCAACAAGAAGAACAAGATCAACAAGAAAATAGTAATGATCAGCTGGAGGAACAGTTCTCTTTCGAAGATTATTTACAAGAAATGGAGGCCTAAATTATGGCTGAAATGTCTAAAATTACAGACAGTATGTATCTATCAAACCAAGCGAAAAAATCTCCTACAACTGGAAATAGTACGTTAGGTAAAGATGCATTTTTAAAAATTCTAATGACCCAGCTACAAAATCAAGACCCTACAAAACCAATGGATGACTCACAATTCATCGCACAAATGGCACAATTCTCTTCTTTAGAGCAAATGACAAATCTAACTACTGCATTTGAAGAATTTGCTGCAGTTCAAGAACAAAGTCAAATGATTGAATTTAGTAACTTTGTAGGCAAAGAAGTAAAATGGCATGAACTGACAGATGAAAAAGATAAAGATGGTAAGCCAATTACAAACGAAGGTTCTGGTACTATTACAGGGATAAAGTTTGTAAATGGAGGAGTAGAATTCACTTTAGCTGATGGTAAGAAAATTACACCAGGAAATATTTCAGAAGTTCTTTCGGGTAGTTCTAGTTCTAATTCTAATAGCTTAGTTGATGCAAGTCAGTTAATCGGTAAAACTGTTAGTTATATTCCTGTTAGCGAGGATACAGATAAAACTAAAACGAATGCTACCGATGAAACAATAACTGAAATGACAGCCACAGTTGAATCTGTTAGCAAAAAAGATGGAAATATAGTTTATAACTTAAGTGATGGGACAGCCATTACAGCAGATCAAATTACTTCAATAAGATAGCAGAACGGAGATATGCAATGGAAAACATTTCGATAAATCGTATTCCGCTGCAAACAAAAATCCGTCAACCAATCACATCAAGTCAAATAGCTTCACCTAAACAATCCTTCCTACAGCATTTACAGGAAGCATCTACTAAAACAGAGTTGAAGGTAAGCAAACATGCAAACCAACGCTTAGAAGAAAGAAATATATATATTTCAGATGCGGAATGGCAAATAGTAAGTGAAAGGGTATCAGAAGCACGTTCAAAAGGTGTGAATGACTCATTAGTATTGATGGACCAAGCAGCATTAATCGTCAGTGCAAAAAATGCAACAGTGATTACCGCTATGGATCGCACGGAAGCGAAAAACCAACTATTTACAAATATCGACGGCACAATTGTGCTGAACTAATAAATAGCAGGACCTTTTAAAGGATGCTATGTGCAGTGGACTGATTGAAGCTAGCACGCAAATTGAAGGGAGAAAAAATAAATGATTCGCTCAATGTACTCAGGTATTTCAGGTTTAAAAAATTTCCAAACAAAATTAGACGTTATAGGTAACAATATCGCCAATGTTAATACTTATGGTTTTAAAAAGGGACGTACCATATTTAAAGATCTGATTTCACAAACCACTGCAGGAGCTTCTGCAGCAACAGGTACACGCGGAGGTGTGAATGCAAAGCAAGTAGGTCTGGGGTCACAACTATCTGCAATAGATACCATTCACGCAGGTGGATCGTTACAATCAACTGGAAATACATTAGACTTAGCAATTTCAGGTGATGGATTTTTTCAAGTAGCAGACGGCACAGGAGCTACAGCAACTACTGGACCAACTGGATATACAAACTATTTATATACTCGTGCAGGTAATTTCTATATGGATGAAAGTGGATACTTAGTTAATTCTGATGGGAAATATGTAGTAGGGGCTGCTGCAGCTACAACCGGAACAGCTCCTGCGCTAGTATATCCTCTTGCTAGCACAGTCACAACAACACCCAATAATGGTAATCTAGATGCTGACAATAATGGTATTCCAGAGAAAAATCCCGTGACAGGGCATACACCTACTTATAAGCCTATTCAGATTCCAACTGATGCGCAAAGTATGAGTATTAGCCAAGATGGTACAGTTACTTTTGTTGATAAAAATGGGGATTTAAGATGGGCTGGGCAATTAGTTCTTGCCAAGTTTCCAAACGCTGGTGGATTAGAAAAGGCAGGAAATAATTATTATAAAACATCCCCCAACTCGGGAACACCTTTAAACGCGACAGGTACTCAAGATGGTCTTGGAACTGTAAACTCTGGTTTCCTAGAAATGTCTAACGTCGATCTTTCTGAAGAATTCACAGACATGATCGTTGCACAACGTGGGTTCCAAGCGAATACTCGTATTATCACAACTTCAGATTCTATTTTAGAAGAATTAATTAACTTAAAACGATAATCTAGTAAATTAAAAACAAATTGTAAGGGAGGGTTGGGCCGTTACTAAGAAAAGATAAAAAAGCACCTATTCTTCAGGTATTCTGCTTTTTTTAGCCCGGCCCTTTTCTATGATTACTATAACAAGGTTAAACGGCAAAGAGTTTTCGTTGAATGCATTATACATAGAGACGGTTGAATCTTTTCCGGATACTACTATAACGCTCACGAATGGTCATAAATATGTTGCGTTAGAATCTCGTGAAGAGGTAGAAAACAAGATCGCTCAGTTTTACAAAGAAGTACATATATTATCGAACCCGCATATAAGAGGTGAACAAGATGAAGAGTAAAAATAAACTATTAACCATTATGCTTATTATTTTAGTTTCGATTACGTTAGTAGGTGTAGTCGCTTTGCTAATAGTCATGCAGTTAAACAAGCCAGATGAAAGTGATAGTAAGCCAACAATTGATGAAATTATCGAGTCTTCTGTTGATATACCAGAAATAACAACAAATTTAGCAGCTAACAAATTTATTCGCATTTCTTTAAAAGTACAAACAGATAGTAAAGAAGCAGCAGAAGAGTTAACTAAACGAGATTTTCAAGTAAAAAATATAGTCATTACGGAGCTGTCTGAAATGACTCCAGAAGACCTAGAAGGTAAAGACGGCAAAGGAATGTTTGAATCAGCATTAAAAACAAAAATTGGTGAGCTAATGGATGATGGAGAAATTCAACAAGTTTATATAACTTCTTATATTATTCAATAGAGTTAATTTCATAATTTACTTGTTTCATTTTAAAATACGAAAGTTTACTATTCGTTTTTAAAAAGTCGATTTTGTTAATTGGAGTGGCAGGCGGCGACTCCAGCGGGAACAGCGCGAGCTGAAAGCCCCGCAGGAAAGACAGTGGTCGAAATTTGTTTGACCAATGTCTTTGCGACGAGTAACCGCAGGAGCATATGTTTTCGTAGTGACGAGGAGATTGAAGCCGTGCCCGCGGAAAGCGTCCGCCTAAAGCGGAAATCAGCGTTGTTCGGATTTCACAGTTTTATATGCTTTTAGTAATTGATTTATAAAGTAACTTTTTCGAATGGAGGTGGGCAGATTGGCAGGAGATATATTATCTCAATCAGAAATAGATGCATTGTTAAGTGCACTCTCAACGGGTGAAATGACAGCAGATGAAATGAAAAGTGAGCAAGAGGCTAGAAAAGTAAGGACCTATGACTTTAAAAGAGCACTTCGCTTTTCAAAAGATCAGATTCGAAGTTTAACGAGAATCCATGAAAACTTTGCTCGTCTATTAACTACATTTTTTTCTGCCCAGTTAAGAACTTATGTGCAAATTTCGGTCGTGTCAGTTGATCAAATACCGTTTGAAGAGTTTGTTCGTTCGGTACCACATATGACATTGATTAATGTGTTTGAGGTTCCGCCACTAGAAGGGAATATTCTAATGGAGATTAATCCAAATATTGCTTATTCCATGCTAGATCTAATGATGGGTGGTAAAGGACAGGCACATACAAAAGTGGATAACCTTACAGAAATTGAGACAAAGATTATGACGAATTTATTTGAGCGTTCGTTTGATAACTTACGAGAAGCATGGGTCAATATTGCGGATATCGATCCTATTCTTACAGAGTTAGAAGTTAATCCTCAATTTTTACAAATGATTTCTCCCAATGAAACGGTAGTAGTCATTTCCTTTAATACAGTCATTGGAGAAACTAGCGGGATGATTAATATTTGTATCCCACATGTTGTTTTAGAACCGATTGTTCCTAATCTATCGGTGCGATATTGGATGCAAACGAATAAAAAAGAAGTATCACCCGAACAGTTAGAGGTTCTAAAAAAACGTGTAAAAGCAGCAGAAATTCCTATTGTTGCGGAAATTGGGACAACGGATATATCTATGGAAGATCTGTTGTACTTACAATTAGGAGATGTCATTCAGTTAAATACTAAAATTGATGACCCACTAACCGTTAATGTTGGTGGCATTCCTAAATTTATTGGTCAACCTGGTAAGCTAAAGAAACGCATGGCTGTACAAGTCATTGAAACTGTGAAAGGAGGAGAGGAAGATGATGAGTGATGATATGCTCTCCCAAGAAGAAATTGAGGCCCTCCTTAGAGGAACGAATATAGATGAAGAAGGTACAAAAGAAGTAGATACGAATGAGATAAATATAGAAGACTATTTAGATTCATTTGCCCAGGATACCCTCGGGGAAATAGGTAACATTTCATTTGGTAGTTCAGCTACTGCCCTTTCTTCCCTCTTGGGTCAAAAAGTAGATATTACTACACCGAATATTAGTATGATTAATCGTAGGAAGCTAAAAGAAGAGTTTCCACATCCGTATGTAGCAGTAGAGGTAAAATATACTACTGGACTAATTGGTATGAATCTTCTTGTTATAAAACAATCAGATGCTGCTATTATCGCAGACTTAATGCTTGGTGGGGATGGTTTGAATCCAAAACCTGAGCTTAGTGAAATTCAGTTAAGTGCAGTTCAAGAAGCGATGAATCAAATGATGGGTTCGGCTGCTACATCAATGTCTACTGTTTTCAATAAAAAAGTAGATATTTCACCACCTTCCATTGATCTAATGAATCTATTAGAAGATGAAGGAACGGAAGCACTTCCTGCAGATGAATTACTTATTAAAATATCTTTCCGTCTTAAAATTGGAGAGTTAATTGATTCTAATATAATGCAACTCTTGCCATTAGAATTTGGGCTTAGCTTAGTGAAATCATTAATAGGTGAAGAAGATACAGAGGTAGCTGCTACTATTACAGAAGAAAAAGTGCATCAGGCGCCCGCTCAACAACAGTCAACAATGCAAACACAACAAGTACCAGAAATGCCGCCGCAGCCGCAGTATAATCAGCATCAATCACGAACACTAGCACCACAAGTGGAAGTACAGCAAGCTCAATTCGCTAGCTTTGAAGCACCAAGTTTATCGCAAAATGAGTCAAGAAATTTAAATTTACTACTTGATATTCCCCTCCAAGTAACAGTAGAATTAGGTCGTACTAAGAGAACTGTCAAAGAGATCTTGGAATTAACAAGTGGTTCCATCATTGAACTCGACAAATTGGCTGGTGAGCCTGTAGATATCCTTGTCAACAATCGCCATGTAGCCAAAGGAGAAGTCGTTGTTATTGATGAGAATTTTGGTGTTCGTATTACAGATATTTTAAGTCAAGCAGAACGTATTAATAATTTAAGATAAGCACTGGAGGAGACATACTATGTCGAAAAGAATTTTAATAGTAGATGATGCAGCATTTATGAGAATGATGATTAAAGATATTTTAAGTAAAAATGGTTTTGAAATAGTTGGAGAAGCAGGAGATGGAGTTCAAGCAATTGAAAAGTACAATGAACTTAAACCTGATTTAGTTACGATGGATATTACGATGCCAGAAATGGATGGAATTGCTGCTCTAAAAGAGATTAAAGCTAAAGATCCATCTGCCACTATCATTATGTGCTCAGCTATGGGGCAACAAGCTATGGTAATCGATGCAATTCAAGCTGGAGCAAAAGATTTCATCGTAAAACCATTCCAAGCTGATAGAGTAATTGAAGCAATTTCAAAAGCTTTAGGGTAATGACATGATGAGGAAATTCCCCCTCTTATTAAGTGTTCTTCTCTTATTAACTTTTGGAACCCAGCTAGATGTAAAGGCAGAATCAGATTCAAATAAAAGTATAGAAGAATACTATAAAGATTTGAACAAAGATCAAAATAACGAAAAAGAATCAGAGCCTAATATAGAAGAAACTCCAGAAACGACTGTTGAACCCGTTTCTGCGGGTGTTTCTGTTACAGCGTGGGATTATATCAAAATGGTTTTCGCTCTTTTATTCGTTATTGCTTTACTCTATGGATTACTTCGTTTTGTAAATAGCAGAAACAGAACCTTTCAGACCAATCAGCTAATTCATAATTTGGGCGGGGTTGGAGTTGGACAGGGGAAATCGTTACAGCTAATGCAGGTAGGTAATTCGATATTTTTAGTTGGTATTGGAGACGATATTACTTTGTTAAAAGAAATAACAAATCCAGTAGAAATCGAAAGTCTAACTAAAATATATGAAGAAAAAGTAGATATCGGAAAGAATATTCCATACATATCTGAGCTAATTGGTCGCTTGAGAGATAAAGGAACTTTAAAGGCGAAGACTGATAGTAAGAAACCTTCGTTTGATGAGACCTTTCAGAAAAGGTTACAAGAAATTCAAAAAGACCGTAGTAATGTATTAAAGGATTGGAAGACGAAGGAGCGCGATAACAATGAATGAATTTGTCCAGTTTTTCTCGGACAGCGACCCATCAAATCTCTCCACATCTATAAAATTAATGCTATTGCTAACGGTTTTATCTTTGGCACCAAGTATTTTAATATTGATGACGTCCTTTGCAAGAATAGTTATAATACTATCATTTGTTCGAACGGCATTAGCAACTAATCAGATGCCACCAAACCAAGTGATAGTTGGTTTAGCACTATTTTTAACATTTTTCATCATGGCACCAACGTTACAGCAAGTAAATGAAGAGGCTTTAACGCCTTTGTTTGATGAAGATATTACTTTAGAAGAAGCGTATGAAAATGCTAGTGGTCCATTCAAAGAGTTCATGAGTAAGCATACGAGGCAAAAAGATTTGGAACTTTTCTTAAGATATTCTGAAGCAGAAAGACCTGAAACAATCGAGGATATTCCTTTAACGGTTATGGTGCCTGCTTTTGCACTTAGTGAAATTAAAACAGCATTCCAAATTGGTTTTATGATTTTTATTCCTTTTTTAGTAATAGATATGATTGTAGCGAGTGTACTAATGTCAATGGGTATGATGATGTTACCGCCAGTTATGATCTCTCTACCGTTTAAAATATTATTATTTGTATTAGTAGATGGATGGTATTTAGTTATGAAATCTATTTTACAAAGTTTTTAGGAGCTGATTGTATTGAATAATGAAATGGTAATTTCAATTGCGGAACAAGCAATTTGGGTCATTCTTCTTGCATCAGGTCCTCTTCTTTTAGTTGCCTTAATAACAGGTCTTGCAGTTAGTATTTTTCAGGCAACTACACAAATTCAAGAACAAACACTTGCATTTGTGCCGAAAATTGTTGCAGTGCTAGTTGCTCTTGTTTTTTTTGGTCCTTGGATGCTTTCACAAGTTACCTCTTATGCTGCAGATATCTTTGAGAATTTAATACGATACATTGGTTGATACAATGGATGCGATCTTACCAAATTTAACTGTATTATTGCTAATTATTGCTCGTGTTACCGCATTTTTTGTAGTGTTACCACTTTTCTCGCATCGAACAATACCTGCACCACACCGGATAGCCTTTGCTGTAGTTCTATCGTGGATGATGTATTATACCCTTGATGTAGAACCATTTGAAATAAATGGTGATTATATTATTTTAATTATAAAAGAAGTTATATCTGGATTATTTATTGGTTTACTTGCTTACATCATTATGTCCGCTATTCAAATTGCAGGTGGATTTATTGATTTTCAGATGGGATTTGCAATGGCAAATGTTATTGATCCCCAGACTGGTACACAAAGTCCGTTAATAGGACAATTTTTGAATACTTTGGCTTTATTGTTATTGTTAGCGTTAAATGGTCATCATTTGCTGTTGGATGGAATTTTTTATAGCTATCAATTTATGCCGATGGAAATGATTTGGCCAGCTTTTGGGCAAGAGAATTATGTAGAATTCATTATGAAAACTTTTGCAGGTGTTTTTGCAGCAGCATTTCAAATGTCTATACCAATAGTAGCTACAGTTTTTCTTGTGGATATAGCTCTTGGTATTACTGCAAGGACTGTACCGCAGTTGAATATTTTTGTTATTGGATTTCCGATAAAAATTGCTGTAGGTTTTTTAGTTCTTCTTGTGATGATGGGGGTACTCATGACAGTCGTACAGCAGTTGTTTGAGACTTTGGTTATTGCAATGCGTGATTTAATGATAATTTTAGGTGGTGGCTAATATGATTGCTCTACGCTTAAATCTCCAGTATTTTTCAGGAGAAAAAACAGAAAAGGCTACTCCTAAAAAGAGGCAAGATTCTCGTAAAAAAGGACAAGTATTAAAGAGTCCTGATGTGACAAGTGCGATTGTATTACTTTCGGTTTTTGTATTTTTATTTTTCTTTGCTAGTTTTTTAAGAACGGAGATCTTTTCGTTCTTTGGCGTGACGTTTAGTAAGTATATGTTAATAGAAACGTTGACAATTGATACTACCATAATTATTTATAAAGATATGCTTCTTGAGATGGCTGTGGTTTTATTACCAATAATGCTAGTTGCTGTGGTAGCTGCTGTAGCTGCAAATTACTTTCAGTTTGGTTTACTGTTCACAACAGAGCCCTTGAAGTTTGATTTGAAAAAGATTGATCCTATAAAAGGTCTCAAAAGAATTTTTTCCCTTAAAGCAATTATAGAGCTTTTAAAATCTATTTTGAAAATATCATTTATTGGTTCTGTAACTACTTTAATATTATGGATGAATTTAGAACAAGTATTATCTCTTTCGTTTAAAACAGCTTGGGATACACTTTCCACTGTTGGCTGGTTAACTGGAACAATGGGGATAGCTGCTTCTTGTGTGCTATTATTTATTTCGATCCTGGATTTCTTTTATCAGAAGTATGACTACGAAAAAAATCTTAAAATGTCTAAGCAAGACATTAAAGATGAACATAAAAACTCAGATGGGGATCCAATTATAAAGTCTCGTATTCGCCAAAGACAGAGGGAGATGGCGATGCGAAGAATGATGCAGGAAATCCCTACTGCTGATGTTGTCATTACAAATCCTACACACTTTGCAATTGTTTTAAAATACGATGATGAATCGATGGACGCTCCAACGGTAGTAGCAAAAGGTGTAGATTTTGTTGCACAAAAAATAAAGCTAATCGCGAAGGAAAATAATGTTGTCATGGTAGAAAATAGACCACTTGCTCGATCGATGTATGACCAAGTGGAAGTTGGTCAACGAATTCCTGATGAATTTTTCAAAGCAGTTGCAGAAGTATTAGCTTATGTATATCGTATTAAACAAAAAATATAATTGATAAAGATAGAGGTGGAAGTAAATGCAAGTCCGCGATATAACCGTATTAGCAGCTGTAATATCTATTGTGGCGATGCTCGTAATACCTCTTCCTCATTGGTTAATAAGTTTTCTTATTATTATAAACATTACAATAGCGTTATTAATATTGATGACAGCTATGAATATGAAAGAAGCTTTAGAGTTCTCAGTATTTCCAACAATCGTTTTACTTATTACATTGTTTAGGCTTGCGTTAAATATTTCCACAACAAGAGCAATTTTAGCAGAAGGTGACGCGGGTAAAGTAGTTGAAACTTTTGGTACATTTGTAACAGGTGGGAATATGCTCGTTGGTTTAGTTGTATTTTCTATTTTAGTAATTATTAACTTTATCGTAATTACAAAGGGTGCCGAGCGTGTTGCTGAAGTGGCAGCTCGTTTTACATTAGATGCAATGCCGGGTAAACAGATGAGTATCGATGCGGATTTAAATGCTGGGATGATCTCCGAGAAAGAGGCGCGTGAAAGACGTGAAAAGGTTGGCGGTGAAGCAGACTTTTATGGTGCTATGGACGGGGCAACAAAATTTGTAAAAGGGGATGCCATTGCAGGTATCATCATCGTTATTATCAATTTATTATTCGGTATTATTATCGGAGTTGTGCAATTTGGACTTCCATTTGGTGAAGCTGCAGTTAAATTTTCAACATTAACTGTAGGGGACGGTCTAGTGTCCCAAATTCCAGCATTGTTAATTTCCACAGCAACTGGGATAGTTGTTACAAGAGCTGCATCTAAAGGGAACCTTGGTGGAGATATTACGGGTCAACTCTTTAATCAGCCGAAACTTCTTTATGTTGCTGCTGCAACAATTACTCTTCTAGGTATCGTAACACCAATTGGATTAGTTTTAACTTTGCCTGTCGCAATTGTACTTGCTGTTGGAGCTTATATGATGAGCAAGGCTAGTAAAGAAGATCCAGATGAGATGGAAGAATTTGAAGAGGAAGTAACAACTGATAATATGAAAAGTCCAGAAAATGTTATTAATTTGTTAAACGTGGATCCAATCGAATTCGAGTTTGGTTACGGATTGATTCCTTTAGTGGATGCTGCTCAGGGTGGAGATTTGCTTGATCGTGTCGTAATGATTCGTAGACAACTTGCACTTGAATTAGGAGTAGTTATTCCGGTAGTTCGAATACGTGATAATATTCAGCTACAACCAAACGAATATCGCATTAAAATTAAAGGTAATGAAATGGCAAGAGGAGAGCTTCTTTTAGATCATTATTTAGCTATGAGTCCTGGAGACGATGACTCAATTGAGGGTATTGATACAGTAGAACCTTCCTTTGGCTTACCAGCTAAATGGATTACGGAATCTGTGAAGGAAGAAGCCGAAATACTTGGATATACGGTTGTCGATCCACCAAGTGTTGTTTCAACACATATGACTGAAATTATACGTAATAACGCACATGAGTTATTAGGACGCCAGGAAACGAAACAATTAATCGATCATATTAGGGAGACATACCCAATCTTAGTAGATGAGTTAACACCTACTCCATTGACAGTAGGAGAGATTCAAAAAATATTAAGCAATCTATTAAGAGAGCATGTATCAATTCGGAATTTGCCAATCATATTTGAAACCCTAGCGGACTATTCAAAAATGACCTCTGATGCCGATGTATTAACTGAATACTCAAGACAATCTTTAGCGAAGCAAATTACGACGCAATATGCTGGAAATAGTAATGTGTTAAAAGTGTTAACGGTCTCTGGTAAAGTGGAAAAACTAATTGCTGATAGTATTCAACAAACAGAACATGGGAACTATTTATCTATAGATCCAAGTGATTCTCAAGCGATACTAGAATCTATGGCTAAAGAGATTGAGCGTGCTTCAATGATGGAGCAATCTCCAATTATTCTTTGTTCACCCGCAGTTAGAATGTATGTAAGACAAATGACAGAAAGATATTTCCCACATGTACCAATTCTTTCTTATAATGAACTAGAATCCTCCATTGAGGTACAAAGTGTCGGGGTGGTGAATGTAGATTGAAGATGAAAAAATATGTAGCGAGTTCAATGCCAGAAGCTATGAAGTTAATACGTAAAGAACTTGGTGATGACGCAGTTATTTTAAGTTCAAAGGTAGTCTTTTCAAAAGGGTTTTTAGGCTTGTTTAAGAAAAAATCTATCGAAGTAGTAGCTGGTATGGACACATTCGAACAATCGAGTAATACATTTGAGGTGCCAACGATGGTACCTCAAGAACATCAAAATGTTTCTGTAGAGATAAAAAAGGAATTAGAAGACTTAAAACTAATGGTAAAGAACATCGGGCGCCCAGAAATGTTAAGTTCATATCCAACAGAAATGAAGACTCTTATAGACTATTTACAAGAGCAAGAATTGTCAGAGGAGCTTATCACACCTGTTAGTGATGAGCTTTTTGTGCATCTGAAAAGTAATACAGGAGTTCTTGAAATGGAAGAGCAAATTACGATAACGAAAAATATACTTGAAACACAAATGGAGCTCCTTCCGTTCGGTGGGATTTCGTATTCGAAGAAATATATAAATGTTCTAGGGCCAACAGGTGTTGGTAAAACGACGACAATAGCTAAAATGGCAGCGCGAGCAGTTTTAGAAAAGAAGAAAAAAGTCGGCTTTATAACAACGGATACATATCGGATTGCAGCAATTGAACAACTTAAAACATACGCTGGTTTACTTCAAGCTCCTCTTGAAATTGTGTACAACGAAAAGGACTTGCAGGAAGCGATGGTTAAATTTGATAATTTAGATATCGTATTTATAGATACAGCTGGTAGGAACTATAAGGAAACTAAATTTGTTAGAGATCTGCAAAAGTTAATAGAATTCGAAGTGAATACAGAAACCTTCCTAGTACTCTCGTCTACATCCAAACAAAAGGACATGGAAGTAATAATAGAACAATTTAGTGAATTTCCCATAGAAAAATTCATCTTTACTAAGGTAGATGAAACAAATACTATTGGCTCAATTATCAATTTAATGGTTAAATATAATAAGGGACTTGCTTACTATACGGATGGTCAAGAAGTCCCGGAGGATATTATGGAAGCTAGTCTTGAAGAATTACTCAAATTGTTCTTAAAGGGGATTCAATATGAGAGATCAAGCTGAAGAACTTAGAATGAAAATGCTTCGGAACCAAAATAGGCTTGGGCGATCAATAGCAGTTGTTAGTGGTAAAGGTGGAGTTGGAAAAAGTAATTTTTCTATAAATTTCACTACAACTTTAAGTGGACAAGGTAAAAAAGTTGTATTAATTGATATGGATATTGGAATGGGGAATATTCATATTTTACTGGGTAAATCAGTTCCCTCTAACTTAAAGGATTACTTAGTGGGAGATCAGTCATTAGAATCAGTGATGTTCGAAGGTCCAAACGATTTACAATATATATCTGGTGGTTCAGGGTTAAGTGGTGTAATGGAATGGACGGAAGATATGTTTGATCGATTAATAGAAGCTTTTGAATATTTACAGAAGAACTTTGATTATATTGTATTTGACATGGGGGCTGGTGCCACAAGTCAGACATTGGATTTGTTAGTATCAGTTGACGATATTATTGTTATAACAACGGCAGAGCCAACATCCATTACAGATGCCTATTCGATGATGAAATATATTTACTATAAAGATTCTGAGAAAAACTTTTTCCTTATTTGCAATCGAGCATTTACCGATGAAGAAGGTTCAGACACAACCGGTAGATTAAAATTAGCAATGTCCAAATTTCTATCAAAAGAAATTACGGTACTAGGTGTTCTGCCTGAGGATTCAGTTGTTCGTAAAGCAGTAAGAGAACAAATACCATTTTCTATTTTATATCCACAAGCAGAAATAACAAAAAAGTTAAAAAAAATAGCTTCTGCATTTACTGATTTTGAAGATGCGGAAGAAGTTATTCCTAAGCACAATAAATTCATATCTCGATTAAAAAGTCTTTTTTCGCATAGGGGCGTGAGATGATGGACGTGAAACCAAAAAAGAAATTGTTAATAGTAGATGACTCCGCTTTCATGCGTAAACTTATTAGTGACTTTTTTATTGATCACAAATCGATAGAAGTAATAGGTATCGCTAGGAATGGAAAAGACGCAATTGAAAAGATAAAAACTCTACAACCAAATGTCATCACGATGGATGTTGAAATGCCAGTGATGAATGGTTTGGAGGCATTACGTCAGATAATGTCCGATATGCCAGTTCCTGTTGTAATGCTATCTAGTACAACAAAAAGTGGAGCGGAAAGTACGATGCAAGCGATGGAATATGGCGCCGTTGATTTCATCGCGAAGCCAAGTGGCACTATTTCTTTAGATTTACATAAGATTAAAGAGGAATTAGTAGAAAAAGTAGAAAATGCAGCTCAAGTATCAATAAACAAAATGAAGAAACGTTCACCATTACCATTAAATAATAGAGTTACAAAAAATGTCGAAGTAAAGAAAATGACCGACTCACCAAATGTTATCAAATGGGACAAGATGAGTAAGAAAATGGTCTTAATTGGAACTTCAACAGGAGGTCCAAGAGCACTTCAAGAAGTGATTACAAAACTACCAAGCAATATAAAGGCTCCAGTATTAATTGTTCAACATATGCCTGCTGGATTTACAAAATCATTGGCACAAAGGCTCAATCAATTATCAGCAATAGAGGTAAAAGAAGCGGAAGATGGCGATGTGCTTCAAAATGGACATGCGTATATTGCACCTGGCGGCTATCATATGCGCATCCAGAAAAGAGGGTCATCATACTACATAGTACTAGATGACAAAGAAGCACCACGATCTGGACATAGACCAGCAGTAGATGTACTTTTTGAAGATAATAGCCAGTTTAATGATTTTGATAAGATTGCCGTTATTATGACAGGAATGGGATCTGACGGTTCTCTTGGTCTTAAACAGTTGAAAAATAGCGGAAACGTTGTGGCCATTGCAGAAGCAGCGAGTACTTGCATTGTTTATGGAATGCCAAAGGCTGCTGTAGAAACAAATTTAGTAAATGAAGTAGTGGATTTAGATCAAATAGCAAAAACCATCATACAATATCTACCTTAAAGGGGTGTTAATCAATGGATACAAATCAATATTTGGAAATGTTTATAGAAGAAAGTAAGGAACATTTACAAGCCTGTAATGAACATTTATTAGAATTAGAAAAAAATCCTGAGAATATAGCAATTGTTAATGAAGTATTCCGCTCTGCGCATACTTTAAAAGGTATGTCGGCAACAATGGGTTATGAAGATATCGCAAATTTAACGCATAAGATGGAAAATGTTTTAGATGAAATTAGAAATAGCCGTCTGCATGTCACTGCTGAATTATTAGATGTCGTTTTCGTTGCAGTCGATCAATTGGAAGAAATGGTATTGGACATTGCAGCGGGAGGAAAAGGAAAGCTAGATGTAACAGATACTGTACAAAAGCTCCATAAAATAGAAACTGGAGAAGTAATTCCAGTTGCTGCTACTACAGTAGAACCCACTATTGTAGAAGATACCACACCTACTCAAGAGAACTGGTTAACTTATGACGATTATGAAATGACAGTCATTCAGCAGTCAGTCGAACAGGATTTCTTTACGTATGAAATTTCTGTCAAACTGCGTGAAGATTGTTTACTAAAAGCTGCTAGAGTATACATGGTTTTTGAATTATTAGAAAAAATGGGAGACGTTATTAAATCTTCCCCATCTGTTGAAAAGTTAGAGGGAGAAGATTTTGATGAGATTTTCTATGTAGCTTTAGTTACAAATGAACCTTCAGACGATGTGCAAAAGAAATTGATGAAAGTTTCTGAAGTAACTGAAGTACTAGTAAACTCAGTAACATTAGAACAACTAAAAAAACGTAATAGTTTTGAGGTAGACAAAGTTGAAGAGACTTCAGTGGTGGAAATGACAGATGTTACTGAAGATAACAAACAAATAGTGGAAGTAAAGTCTCCTGAAAAATCGCCAACATCTAAAAACAATCAAGTCCAATCTAGTAAAACTATTCGTGTGAATATTGAAAGATTAGATATATTGATGAATTTATTTGAGGAGTTAGTAATTGATCGCGGACGTCTTCAGTCAATCTCGGAAGATTTACATAACAGTGAGTTAGATGAAACTGTAGAACGTATGTCCCGCATAACCGGTGACCTACAAAATATTATATTAAATATGCGTATGGTTCCAGTAGAAACAGTATTTAATAGATTCCCAAGAATGGTACGTCAGTTAGCACGTGATTTAAATAAAAAAATCAATTTAGAAGTGATCGGTGCTGAAACAGAATTAGACCGAACAGTAATTGATGAAATTGGGGATCCACTTGTACATTTAATTAGAAATTCCTTAGACCATGGAGTAGAAAGCCCTGAAATCCGTTTAGCTAAAGGTAAACCAGAGGAAGGTACAGTAGTACTTCGTGCATACCATAGCGGTAATCATGTGTTTATCGAGATTGAGGACGATGGTGCGGGCATTAACCGTGAAAAAGTCTTGAAAAAAGCTATATCAAAAGGAATTGTTTCAAAAGAAAGTGCTCAAGCAATGAGTGATAAACAAGTGGCAGAGCTAATTCTTTCTTCTGGATTCTCTACTGCTGATGTTATTTCGGATGTCTCAGGTAGAGGCGTTGGATTAGACGTAGTAAAAACGACGATTGAATCCCTTGGTGGTTCTATTGATATATCTTCAACGGAAGGGCAAGGTTCATTATTCTCTATTCAATTACCGTTGACGCTTTCTATTATTTCTGTAATGTTAGTAGAACTTGGTGAGGAAATTTATGCTATACCTCTTTCTTCTATTATTGAGACTGCGATTATCCGTTCCTCTGATATATTAAATGCTCACAATCAAAAAGTAATAGATTTCCGTGGCAAGGTCGTTCCGTTAGTATTCTTAGAAAATGTATTTGATGTTCCTAGAGAAAGTACTGATGATGAATTTCACTCTGTTGTTCTTGTTCGAAAAGGAGACAAAATGGCTGGTCTTGTAGTAGATTCGTTTATCGGTCAACAAGAGATTGTCTTAAAATCACTTGGTGCATATTTATCAAGTGTATTCGCAATCTCCGGTGCAACTATTTTAGGTAATGGTAAGGTAGCACTAATTGTAGATTGTAATGCATTAATCAGTTAAATAGCATCTACTAGAAAGGATGAGAGAGCATTATGACAGAAACAGCAGTAGATTATGATAATTTAAAAGTAGTAGTTTTCCAATTGGCAGATAAAGAATATGTTATACCTGTTAGTCAGGTTCAAGGTATTGAGAAACTTATATATATTACACGTGTCCCTAAAACCCCTTCATTTGTGAAGGGAGTTATCAACTTACGTGGAGTAGTTACTCCTATTATTGATTTGAAAAATCGTTTTGGATTAGGAGAGAGTAGTTTAAACGAATCTACTCGTATTATTATAATAACGTTGGATGATATGGATGTTGGAGTAATTGTTGACTCTGCTAATGATGTATTGGATATACCAATAGGTTCAATTGAACCACAGCCAGAGGTAGTTGGAGGTATGGAACAAGACTTTATAGCTGGAGTTGCGAAAATCGATAGCCGTTTGTTAATCCTTCTTCACTTAAATCATGTATTAAATCCTATTAAGTCAGGAGTTTAAATGATGTATGACAGTAAAATAACTTCCATGCATTTAGATGTCTTAAAGGAAATAGGAAACATTGGCGCTGCTCATGCGGCGACAGCATTGTCGACGTTATTAAATAAAAAAATTGATATGAAGGTACCAAAGGTGGAAATGGTATCATTTGACGATATGATGGATTTAGCTGGAGGCCCAGAGAGTGTAGTTGCCGGTATTTATCTTCGTATAGAAGGTGACGTTACTGGTAGTATGTTTTTTGTTCTACCAGTGGAACAGGCGAATCGATTTATACGAAGATTGGTACAAGATGAAACTTTCGATTTTCAAACAGGTGAAGTATCTGAAATAGGGGCCTCTGCCATGCAAGAGCTTGGTAATATACTTTCTGGTTCCTATCTATCTGCATTATCAGACTTTACCCGTTTAAAAATATACCCTACTGTACCTGCCCTAAGCGTAGATATGGTTGGTGCTATTATAAGTTTTGGATTGGTGGAGTTATCTCATATAAGTGATTATGTCATTGTAATAGATACAGCTATCAATGAAGAGGATGTTCCGAACGAAGAGAGTGTGAAAGGACATTTCTTTTTATTACCAGATCCAGAATCATTTGAAGCTATTTTTAAAGCTTTAGGAGTTAACTAATATGAACGCACAAGGTCAAATAGTCAAAGTCGGTATTGCAGATATGAATATTGCAAAAGCTCCAGATAAAATACGTACTTCCGGACTTGGATCGTGTGTAGGAGTTGTTCTATATGACGAGAGATCAACGACGGTAGGTATGATCCATGTTATGCTACCTGATTCGAGTCTAGGAAGAGCGGAAGCGATAAATATTGCGAAATTTGCAGATACTGGTATTCCAGCGATGGTGGAGCAGTTAAAAATTGAAGGTATTCAACCTTATAAGTTAAAAGCTAAAATAGCTGGTGGGGCTCAAATGTTTCAGTTCTCTACTACTAGTGAGACGATGAGAATTGGGCCGCGTAATGTCGAGGCAGTCAAAGAGTATTTAAAAAAGTTTTCTATTCCTATTATCGCAGAAGATACGGGGGGGAACAGTGGTAGAACAATAGAGTTTGATCCTACTACAAAACTATTAAATATTAGAACAGTGAACCAAGGAGTGAGAGATATATGATGGTAGGAACTATTCTTTCTAACTTTTGGGTAGCGCTTATTGCTTTTAGTGTATATTTTTTATTTTCTTATCCTTTTATAGAAGGTATGGGAATTATTTTTGATGCGTGTATTGTTGCTGTTGTATTTTTTCTTCTAACATTTCTGGGTAGAGCGATTATTAGATATATAATAAGTAATCCCCCGGAAGAAATGGAAGGTATGCCGATAGATAATGATACTGAAATTTTTAAATCTGAAATTTCTCCAGAAGATTATGCAGAGCTAGTAAAGACAATGCTAAACGAAGAGGAACAACCTAATTCACAGCACTAATATCGCAAAATGTATTAAAAATCGGGGGAGTCGATAGTTTCGACTCCCCTTTTTAGTGAGATTTTTGTTATAATAACAATAATGATTAGATATATTGGAAAGGGGGATAATTTTGATAAATCAAGATTCGACAGATGAGCAACTTCTTTGGAAGAGTTGGACTGAAAGCAAAGATCCTCAGGCCGGAGATTTACTCATGAAAAAATATATACCGCTAGTTAACTATCATGTGCAAAGAATCGGTGCAGGTATCCCTAAAAATATATCTAGAGAAGAGCTTAAAAGTTTAGGAATGATGGGATTATTTGATGCTCTTAATAAATTTGATTATAGTAGAGAGTTAAAATTTGATACTTATGCTTCGTTTCGGGTAAGAGGGGCTATCATTGATGGATTGAGGAAAGAAGATTGGCTTCCACGCTCTTCGCGAGAAAAAGCGAAGAAATTAGAATCTAAAATTGAGGAACTCGAGCAAAAGTTGATGAGACATGCATCTGCAGAAGAAATAGCAGAATTTGTCGAAATGCCTGTAGAGGATGTATATCATACAGTACAGGAGCATTTTTTCTCGAATGTATTGTCAATTGATGAGCAGCTACAAGAAAGTGAAGAACCTGAACACAAATCATATGTCATTCGAGATGACTCTCAGAAAACTCCAGAACAACAAATGGTTAAACGAGAGCTAATTGAAGATTTAGCAAATCAAATTCAACAACTAAATGAAAATGAACAATTAGTATTAAATTTGTTTTATACAGAAGAATTGACGCTTACAGTTATTGGAGAAATGCTAGGTTTGTCTACTTCTAGAATATCTCAAATTCATTCGAAAGCACTTTTTAAACTTAGAAAACTATTAATGAATGAAATGATGAATGTATAAGTTAAATGCATAATTACTTACTTCAATATAAAACGTGAATAGTGATGTGATATTCAATTATCCATAAAGTGCGTTGGAGCGAAAATCAACCTTTCGGATATTACTATTAAATTATTAAATTGGTATATATAGAAAAAGGGGATACTACCATGAGCTTAAAGTTAGCAGAACTTCAAATAGCTATTCCTAAAACGTTTGATGCTGGTAAAGTAGCCGATCAAATCCAACAACAAAGTGCAATACAACAATCTAATGCGCAAGCAGCTTCTGAAAGACAGTTAGAAAAAAATAGAGAAACGGTGACAAAGTCTACTGAAGCATCGAAGACAAGTTCCCAAGATGATGAAAAAGAAAGAATGGAGCAAGAGCGTCAAAATAGAAAAAAGAGAGAACAGGAAATAAAAGAGACAAAGCATCCTTTCAAGGGGAACTTTGTAGATTTTAGTGGTTAGGAGCAGTTATGATAACGACTATTTTAATAATATTATTCTTATTGCAAGTAATGAGTTTTTACTTTATTGCTCTATTAAATGCCAAAATTTCAAAGTTTAGTAAGATGGAAGAAAAGCAACAACAAGTTTTGAGCGACATTGAAGATTCTTTTAGTGCCTATATCGCTGAAATTACAGATGAAAATAATCGACTTTTGAAGGAACTGCAAAATACAGAAGTACCTAGAACAACACCTACGAAAGTTTTAGAAAAACCATCAATAAAAGAGGCTACAGCTTTTGAACCGCAGACTTCATTTGTATCTAAACAAATAGCTGCAAGTAGTTATTTGAAAACTGCTCAAGCGACAACGAAAAAAGTTCCTGAAACTGTGAGAGAAAAAGTGTTATTTCATTATGAAGAAGGAAAAAATCCGGACGAAATAGCAAAAATGTTACAAATAGGGAAGACGGAAGTGGAGCTTTTTCTAAAATTTAACGACTAAATAGTTGAAAGTATAAAAATCATATGTTATATTAGAAAACGGTATGAATACACACGCATTTCGGATGGATTTAGCAGGTGCTCTATTTATAGAGTAGCTAAAGAAAAATGATGAATGCGGAAGACTAAACCAAACCAGGAGGAAACAAATCATGTCAGTAATCTCAATGAAGCAATTATTAGAGGCTGGTGTACACTTCGGTCACCAAACTCGCCGTTGGAATCCAAAAATGAAAAAATACATTTTTGTTGAACGTAACGGAATCTACATTATCGATCTTCAAAAAACGGTAAAGAAATTAGAAGAAGCTTATGATTTCATGCGTCAAGTAGGTCAAGACGGTGGGAAAGTTCTTTTCGTAGGAACTAAAAAACAAGCTCAAGAAGCTATTAAAGAAGAAGCTGAACGTTCTGGTAACTATTACATTAACCAACGTTGGTTAGGTGGTACTTTAACAAACTTCGGTACTATTCAAAAACGTGTAGCTCGTCTAAAAGCAATTGAAAAAATGGAAGAAGACGGTACTTTTGAAGTGCTTCCTAAAAAAGAAGTTGTTCAACTTAAAAAACAACATGAGCGTCTTGTTAAATTCTTAGGCGGTATCCGTGATATGAAAGCTGTTCCGGATGTAATGTTTGTTGTTGATCCACGTAAAGAGCGTATTGCAGTTGCAGAAGCTCGCAAATTAAACATTCCATTAGTAGGAATCGTTGATACAAACTGTGATCCAGATGAAATCGACTATGTAATTCCTGCAAATGATGATGCAATTCGTGCGGTTAAACTATTAACAGCTAAAATGGCGGATGCATTACTTGAAGCAAGACAAGGTGAAGACGAAGAAGTAACTTCTGCTGAAGTTGCAGCTGAGTAAGACCTGAGTAATACAAATTGTAATTAACAGGTGATAAGCGGCCAAACCTCTTATCACCTTTTTTTGAGAAAATGATATTAAATGTACTAGGAGGAATTTATAATGGCAGTTACAGCACAAATGGTAAAAGAATTGCGTGAAAAAACTGGTGCAGGTATGATGGATTGTAAAAAAGCTTTAGTTGAATCAGATGGTAATTTAGAAGCAGCAATCGACTTTTTACGTGAAAAAGGTCTTTCATCTGCAGCTAAAAAGGCAGATCGTATTGCTGCTGAAGGAACAACTTATATTCAAGTTGAAGGAAACAAAGCTGTATTATTAGAAATGAATGCAGAAACTGATTTTGTTTCAAAAAACGAGTCTTTCCAACAATTAGTACAAACAGTAGCTTCTCATTTATTAGCTACAGAACCAGCTTCAGTAGAAGAAGCTTTAGCTTCAACTGTTGAAGAAGGAGTTACAGTAGAAAACTTAATCTCTAACGCAGTTGCTAAAATTGGAGAAAAAATTACACTACGTCGTTTCGTAATCGAAACTAAAACAGATGCAGATGCATTTGGTCCATACCTACACATGGGAGGACGTATCGGCGTTCTTACATTATTAGAAGGTTCAACAGATGAGCAAGCAGCTAAAGATGTTGCTATGCATATTGCAGCTTTAAACCCTGCTTATATTTCACGCGATGAGGTTTCTGCTGATGAAGTAGAACGTGAACGTAAAATATTAACAGAACAAGCTTTAAATGAAGGAAAACCTGAAAATATCGTTGCTAAAATGGTAGAAGGTCGCCTTGGAAAATACTTTGAAGAAGTTTGTGTATTAGAGCAATCATTTGTTAAAAACTCAGACCAAAAAGTAAAAGTATTTGTTGAATCAACTGGTGGTAAACTAGTTTCATTCACTCGCTATGCTGTTGGTGAAGGAATCGAAAAACGTGAAGACAACTTCGCAGAAGAAGTAATGAGCCAGGTTAAAGGAAACTAATATAGAAAAGCGTAGGCGCCTAATCTAGCATCGAAAAGCGCTGGAAGAATTTCACGTAAAGGCGTACTTTGCCTTTGCTGAAATTCTGAAGCGACTCGAGATGCTAGGCGCCGGAGCTGGACAATATAGAAAAGTGGCAGACGCCGTTTAGCTGCGATCAGCGCTGGAAAATTTGCAATAAAGGCGTTTTTTGCCTTTATTTGCAAGTTTGAAGCGATTGAGCAGCTGGCGTCTGAAGCTAGACAGTAAACAGTAAGAAAAGCGCAGGCGCCTTATAAGCGTTTTTGCTCGAAATAATATACAATAACAACCAGGGAACACGTAACTTGTGTTCCCTATTTTTCAAGATAGAGATGGAGGATACCTATGAGCAGACCACAATACGAAAGAATCGTTTTAAAATTAAGTGGCGAGGCATTAGCTGGAGAACAAGGTTTCGGTTTATCTCCTGACATTATTAAATCTGTAGCCGAACAAGTGAAAGAAGTTGTAGATCTTGGTGTAGAGGTTGCGGTAGTTGTTGGTGGTGGAAATATATGGCGAGGTAAAGTAGGAAGCGAGATGGGCATGGATCGTGCCACTGCTGACTATATGGGTATGCTTGCTACAGTTATGAACTCACTTGCACTACAAGATTCTCTTGAAAAAGCAGGTGTCGAAACACGCGTTCAGACATCTATTGAAATGCGACAAGTTGCAGAGCCTTACATACGTAGAAGAGCCATTCGTCATTTAGAAAAAAAGCGTGTAGTTATTTTTGCAGCAGGTACCGGAAATCCATACTTCTCAACAGATACAACAGCAGCTTTAAGAGCTGCTGAAATAGAAGCAGATGTTATTTTAATGGCCAAAAATAATGTAGATGGTGTATATTCTGCTGATCCTAAGACGGATAGTACAGCAGTAAAATATGATAATCTTTCATTTATCGAAGTGATTCAACAAGGTCTGCAAGTTATGGATTCTACTGCTTCTACTTTATGTATGGATAATGACATAGCTCTTATTGTATTCTCAATAATGGAAAAAGGTAATATTAAAAAGGCTGTGCTAGGGGAGACCATAGGTACAGTCGTTAGGAGGAATTCATAATGCCGAAAAAAGTGATAGAGCAAACAACAGATAAAATGGCAAAAACGATATCAGTTTATAGTAGAGAGTTATCTACTATCCGTGCTGGTCGTGCTAGTGCTTCTTTACTTGATAAAATTTCAGTAGATTATTATGGAGCACCTACGCCAATCAATCAAATGGCTGGTATTTCTGTACCTGAAGCCCGCTTAATAACAATTCTACCTTATGATAAAACAATTCTAGGGGATATTGAAAAAGCGATAATGAAATCTGATTTAGGGATTACTCCAACTAATGATGGAACATTAATTCGTATTGCAATCCCAGCATTAACGGAAGAGCGTCGTAAAGAATTAGTTAAACAAGTGAAAAAAGAAGCGGAAGAAGCAAAAGTAAATGTTCGTAATGTTCGCCGCGACGGCAATGACGACTTGAAAAAACTTGAAAAATCTGGTGAAATAACAGAAGACGAGTTAAGAAACTATACAGATGAAATTCAAAAACTAACAGATGCTAATATTGAAAAAATCGATGCAATTACAAAAGAAAAAGAAAAAGAAATCTTAGATGTTTAATCTATAAGAAGATGAGTTTGGGATTAAAGCAGTAAAGAATACCAATATCTTTTTTACTGAAGTACTTTGGTTAAGCACCTTTGAACTTTTATTTAAAAAAGGCGTCCTTTGAAGGGGACGTCTTTTTATATGTACGTTTTTTTGATATGATAGGTATAGACGTTCGACTTGGTTTAGATTGGGGGTTTCTAAATGTTTAAAAAACTTATTCGTAAAAATGATAAAAGAATCGATATTCATTTAGATGAACGAAAAGAAAATGCCCAAAAAGAACAATTGCCATGCCATATTGCGATTATTATGGATGGGAACGGGAGATGGGCAAAAAAGAGGTCTCTTCCCCGTATTGCTGGACATCATGAAGGTATGAAGACTGTGAAAAAAATAACTCGATTCGCCAATGAAGTAGGAATCGACACGTTAACTTTGTATGCTTTTTCAACAGAAAATTGGAAGCGTCCGAAAATGGAAGTCGACTTTTTAATGCGGCTCCCCGAAGAATTTTTAGGGACGTATTTACCAGAGCTAATCGAGCAAAATGTTCAAGTCCGAATGATGGGGAATTTAGATGTGCTACCTGAGCATACTAAAAGAGCTATTAACAAAGCGGTTGAGGAAACCGCAAAAAATGATGGTCTTATACTTAATTTTGCTTTGAACTATGGAAGTAGAAATGAAATTGTTCAAGCGGTCAAACGTATTGCCAAGCAAATAGAGCAAGATGAAATTTCCGAAGAAGAAATTACGGAAGAGTTATTGAACAGTCATTTAATGACTAAAGACTTGTCTGAACCTGACCTTCTTATTCGAACGAGTGGCGAGGTGCGACTGAGCAATTTCATGCTATGGCAGCTTGCTTACACTGAGTTTTGGTTTACAGATACGTTATGGCCTGACTTTGATGAAGCTTGTCTGTTAGAGGCTATCGAAAGCTATCAAAAAAGAAATAGAAGATACGGTGGACTTAAGGGGGAAGAAGTGAATTGAAACAACGAATTATAACTGGTGCTATTGCGTTAGCACTATTCCTCCCGATTGTTTTATTAGGCGGGTCTGTTTTCACGATATTAGTATACATAATAGCAGCAGTTGGCTTGCATGAAATGCTGCGTATGAAGGGTATAAGTATATTTTCATTTGCTGGTTTAGTTTCGTTTCTACTCCTGTTTCTATTATTATTGCCGTCATCCTTTGCGGAAGAGATATTAACATATACAGGTCACACGAAATTAGAATGGTTGTTTGTTGGAGTTTTCTTAGTGTTAATCTATACAGTATTAGTAAAAAATCGTTTTACTTTTGATGATGCTGCATTTGTAATTTTGAGTACACTTTACGTTGGAATTGGTTTTTATTATTTTATTGAAACAAGAAATGAAGGCTTGGCATACGTTATCTTTGCATTGCTTATTGTATGGACAACAGATTCTGGTGCTTATTTTACAGGTCGAAAAATCGGGAAAAGGAAATTATGGCCTGAAATTTCTCCAAATAAGACGGTAGAAGGATTTGTTGGAGGAATCATATGGGCGTTAATTACTGCTTTTATCATTCAATGGATCAGCCCACTTACTTCATCGATACTAGTTTTAATAGGAATTACTATTGTTGCATCTATATTCGGACAACTGGGAGACCTAGTGGAATCAGCGATAAAAAGACATTATAATGTGAAAGATTCTGGTAATCTGTTGCCAGGTCACGGTGGAATTTTGGATCGTTTTGACAGTATTTTATTTGTCTTACCGCTTCTTCACTTTTTACATTTTATATAAGGAGACGACATTATTTCATGGTGAAAAGAATAAGTTTATTAGGAGCCACTGGTTCTATCGGGATACAAACACTGGATATAATAAAAGAACATCCAGATCAGTTCCAACTAGTAGCATTTTCAGCGGGGAAAAATATAGAAACTACAAAGCAAATAATTCGAGACTTTGCTGTCCCTTTAGTTTCTGTTTTATCTGAAGAGGATGCTATTCAATTGGGAAAAGAGTTTCCTCAAATCGAAATAGTTTTTGGTGACCATGGATTAGTACAAGTTGCTGCCCATGCTGATGCGGATGTTTTAGTGAATGCAGTTTTAGGTAGTGTGGGTTTAAGACCAACATTAGAAGCTATCAAACAAGGAATAACAATTGCAATTGCTAATAAAGAGACACTAGTAACTGCAGGTCATTTAGTAATGAAAGCTGCAAAGGAATATAATGTACCTATTCTACCAGTAGACAGTGAGCATTCAGCATTATTTCAGGCAATGAACGGAGAAAAACGATCGGAAATTGCAAAGCTAATAATTACTGCATCTGGTGGAAGTTTTCGTGACCGTACTCGGGAAGAGCTGAAAAATGTAACAGTACAGGATGCACTTAATCATCCGAACTGGTCGATGGGTTCGAAAATTACGATTGATTCAGCCACGATGATGAACAAAGGTCTGGAAGTAATCGAGGCGAAAGTACTTTTTGATATTGCTTATGATGACATTGAAGTGTTGCTTCACCGAGAAAGTATTATCCATTCGATGGTTGAATTCCAAGATACTAGTGTTATTGCACAGCTAGGAACACCGGATATGCGTGTACCAATTCAATATGCATTGTCTTATCCAGAGAGATTGACAAGACAAAACGCACCGCGTCTTAATCTAGCTCAAATAGGGAAATTACATTTTGAAGAGATGGATTACACGCGTTATCATGCATTGAAATTGGCCATCGATGCAGGACGAGCAGGTGGTACAATGACAACTGTGCTAAATGCTGCAAATGAAGCAGCTGTATCTTTGTTTTTACAACAAAAAATTGGCTTCTTAACAATTGATGAGTTAATTGAACGAGCAATGAATGAGCATGAGAACCTTTCAGATCCAGATTTGGAAACAATTCTACATGTAGATGCAAAAACAAGAAAATCCGTTGAGAACATGGTAAAATGATGAGATGTGAAAGCATAATCAGCTAGAAACTAAAGGTGGGATATAATGGAGACAGCCATTGCGTTTATAATTATATTTGGAAGTATTGTATTTTTCCATGAGCTAGGGCATTTTATCTTTGCTAAAAGAGCAGGAATTATGGTCCGTGAGTTTGCGATTGGTATGGGACCTAAAATCTTTGGATATACAAAAGGCGAGACTCTTTATACACTACGCTTATTGCCAATTGGTGGATATGTCCGTATGGCCGGTGAAGATATGGACTCCGTTGAACTACAGCCAGGTTTTCGTTTAGGAATACATTTGAATGATTTAGATGAAATCGATCAAATTTTATTAAATCAAAACAAACAGTTTCCAGATATGTTATTTTTAGAAGTAGAAAGATCTAATTTAACAGATCAAATGTTTATCGAAGGATACAATGAAGAAGAAAAGTTAGTGCGATATAAGGTAGCACGAAATGCTATCATCAATGAAAAGGGCAATGAAACAATAATTGCACCTGCGGATCGTCAATTCGGTTCCAAGTCAGTCGGACAACGTACGATGACTATTTTTGCAGGACCACTTTTTAACTTTATCCTATCCTTTTTCATTTTCTTAGCACTTGGTTTATTCCAAGGAGTTCCAACATATGAACCTGTCATAACAACTGTAGTTAAAGACAGTCCTGCTGCACAAGCAGGTATGCAAGATGGTGATTTAGTTACCAAAATAGATGGAATCTCAATTACTACATGGGACGAACTATCAGAAAAAGTGAAGGTTAGTTCAAATGAACTGATGGAATTTACAGTTGAACGTGATGGACAAGAAGTAAATCTATCTATGACACCAAATGAAGCGGTAGTAGAGAAAGAAAAAGTTGGGCAAATTGGTGTTCAATACACTAGTCCTATGGAAAAAAATCCAGCCAAGGCAGTTGTTTTTGGAGCAGAACAGACATATGAATGGACTAAACGTATATTTACGATACTCGGTACATTAATAACTGGTAATTTCTCCATTGATGATTTATCAGGGCCAGTAGGTATATATAAAGCGACAGAAAAAGTTGCTCAATATGGTGTATACAATTTAATGCACTGGGCTGCAATACTTAGTATAAATCTTGGTATTATGAACCTGTTGCCATTACCAGCATTAGATGGAGGTAGATTGTTATTCTTCTTGTTTGAAGCTTTACGAGGGAAACCGGTAGATAAACAAAAAGAAGGTATGGTCCACTTTGTAGGGATTATGCTGCTCATGGTATTAATGGTTGTCGTTACATGGAATGACATACAAAGGTTTTTCTTTAATGGGTAAAAATTCTAAAGGGGGGAAGTTCAACTATCTGAACTTCCTTCCTTTATCTTTGGAGTAAGGAGGGGTAAGAGTTATGGATGACGGGAAAATGAGGATGCATTTGTTATTGCAACAGCTGGATTTAACAGAGGATTCTTTCGTAAAGCATTTTGAACATGCTTCGATTGATCGATTCACTGTACATAAGAAAAATAGGCAATGGGATTTTCAAATTCAATTAGAGGCTATACTACCTATAGATGTATTTACGATACTCCAAACAAGGCTAATAGAAAAGTTTTCTGGTATAGCTAATATATTGCTAACTATTAAAAGTAATGGAAATCAAGTTTCACAGGAGTTGATCAATCAATATTGGCCGTTAGTTCTTAAAGAGTTAAGTGATATGGCTCCACCTTTAAAAGAACGCTTATTAAAACAACAACCTGAATGGAACGGTCAGATGATTCATTTAACCTGTGGACAGGAGATTGAATTACGTACTTTTAAAAAGAAATATATCGAACAATTATCGGATGTATATGTCGGGTTTGGATTTCCTAAAATAGCCTTCGACTTCCGATTAGTAGAAGATACTGAAGCAATTGCTAAAGCGCAGTTGGAGTTTCTAGAACAGCGACGTTTAGAAGAAGAGATGCTTGGTCAAAAAGCGTTAGAAGATATGCAAAAACGCGATCAAAATAGACAGGAAAATGGAAACCAAAATACAGACGGACCTTTCCAACTGGGGGTACCGCTTAAAAAAGATGAGCCTATTATCGATATAAAAACAATCCAGGATGAAGAACGTAGAGTGACGATTGAAGGATTTGTATTCGATGTAGAAGTTAAAGAGTTGCGAAGTGGCCGTTCACTTCTAACTGCAAAAGTTACCGATTATACAGACTCCATATTAGTGAAGATGTTCTCTAGAGATAAAGAAGATGCTCAAATGATGGAACGACTGCAGAGAGGTATGTGGATAAAGGTTAGAGGTTCAGTGCAAAACGATACATTTGTACGAGATTTAATCATTATGGCACAAGATATGAACGAGATAAATCCGATGGTCCGAATGGATACAGCGAAAGAAAAACGAGTAGAATTACATCTTCATACACCGATGAGTCAAATGGATGCTGTTTCTTCAGTTTCATCACTAGTTTCGCAAGCAGCTAAGTGGGGGCATAAGGCTATAGCTATTACAGATCATGCTAATTTGCAGTCATTTCCAGAGGCGTATGCTGCAGGGAAAAAGAATGGCATTAAAATTCTATATGGATTAGAAGCGAATCTTGTACACGATGGGGTTCCTATTGCTTATGATGAGCAACATACTGCATTAGAAGATGCTGTCTATATTGTATTTGACGTTGAAACTACAGGGTTATCTGCAACTTACGATAAAATAATTGAATTGGCCGCTGTAAAAATGCAAAACGGCAATATAATAGATAAGTTTGAACGATTTGTAAATCCGCATCATGCACTTTCTGCAACAACCATTGAGTTAACTGGAATTACAGATGAAATGGTTCGAAATGCACCTGAGATAGAACAGGTTATTAAAGACTTCTATGAGTTTATTGGAGATGGCATTATTGTTGCACATAATGCATCTTTTGATATGGGATTCTTGTACGAGGGATATCGTAGAACAGGAATAGAACATTTCAATCACCCAGTTATAGACACTTTGGAGCTTGCTCGTTTTTTACATCCAGAGATGAAGTCCCATCGACTTGGAACTCTAACTAAAAAATTCAATATTGAGCTCACACAAGCCCACCGTGCAATCTTTGACTGTGAAGCAACAGGTTATTTATTGCTTCATTTATTAAAAGAAGCAGAAGAACACAAAATAGTGTACCACGATGATTTTAACAAGCATATTGGACAAGGTGACTCTTATAAACGAGCTAGGCCAACTCATTGTACAATTTTAGCTAAAAATGAAATAGGTTTAAAAAACCTGTTTAAATTAGTGTCCCTTGCTCATACTACTACATTCTATCGTGTACCAAGATTAAAAAGATCTGTGCTTCAAAAACATAGAGAAGGTCTAATCATTGGATCGGGATGCGATAAAGGAGAGGTTTTTGAGGGACTCATGCAAAAACCATTAGAACAAGTAGAAGAGATTGCTCAGTTCTATGATTATTTAGAAATACATCCTAAAGAGGTATACGCACATTTAATCGAAGCAGAATTAGTTAGAGATGAATGGAATTTAGAAGATATCATCCGTAAAATGATTAAACTTGGTAAAAAACTAAATTTACCAGTTGCAGCAACCGGTAATGTGCATTACTTGCATGAAAATGACGCTATTTTTAGAAAAATATTAGTAAACTCACAAGGTGGGGCCAATCCACTAAATCGTCATGGGCTACCTAAAGTACATTTCCGTACGACCAATGAAATGTTAGATGCCTTTGCGTTTCTTGGAGAAGACCTGGCAAAAGAGATTGTAATTACTAATCCTCAAAAAATAGCAGATTCACTTGAAGACATTAAACCAATAAAAGATGATTTATATACACCCAAGATTGAAGGAGCAGATGAGGAAGTAAGAACTCTTACTTATTCTAAAGCTAAAGAAATCTATGGGGAAGAACTGCCTGAAATAGTTGAAGCACGAATTGAGAAAGAGCTAAAATCCATTATAGGTCATGGTTTTGCTGTTATTTATTTGATATCTCATAAATTAGTAAAAAAATCATTAAATGATGGTTATTTGGTTGGTTCAAGGGGTTCGGTAGGTTCTTCTCTTGTAGCAACAATGACTGAAATTACAGAAGTAAACCCGTTACCACCTCATTATGTATGTCCTAGTTGTCAGCATTCAGAGTTTTTCCAGGACGGGTCAGTTGGTTCTGGCTTCGACTTACCAAACAAAAATTGTATTAAATGTGATACTCCTTATGTAAAAGATGGACAAGATATTCCGTTTGAAACTTTCCTAGGATTCAAAGGAGATAAAGTACCCGACATAGATTTAAACTTTAGCGGTGAGTATCAACCTATTGCACATAACTATACGAAGGAATTATTCGGCGAGGATTATGTATTTCGTGCTGGTACAATTGGAACAGTAGCTGAAAAAACAGCCTATGGATATGTCAGAGGCTATATGAATGATAATAATATAGCTCTTCGTGGTGCGGAAATCGATCGTTTAGTACAGGGCTGTACTGGAGTTAAGCGAAACACTGGTCAGCATCCAGGTGGTATAATTGTTGTTCCAGACTATATGGATATATATGACTTTACACCAATACAGTTTCCTGCAGATGCCCAAGACTCCGAATGGAAAACAACTCATTTTGATTTCCATTCCATTCATGATAATTTGTTAAAACTAGATATTCTGGGGCACGATGATCCAACTGTTATACGTATGCTTCAAGATCTATCTGGTATTGATCCAAAAACAATTCCAACTGATGATCCAGAAGTAATGAAGATATTTAGTGGAACGGCATCGTTAGGTGTAACCGAAGAGCAAATTGACTGTAAAACAGGTACATTAGGAATTCCGGAATTCGGAACTCGTTTTGTTCGTCAAATGCTAGAAGAAACAAAGCCATCTACATTTTCTGAGTTAGTCCAAATATCTGGGTTATCTCACGGTACAGATGTATGGCTTGGAAATGCTCAGGAACTGATCCAAGCTGGCACCTGTCAGCTTTCGGACGTAATTGGATGCCGAGATGATATTATGGTTTATTTGATCTATCAAGGGTTAGAGCCTTCTTTAGCGTTTAAGATCATGGAGTCCGTCCGGAAAGGGAAAGGACTTACTCCAGAATTTGAAGCAGAGATGAAGAAACAGGGAGTTGCCAATTGGTATATTGAATCCTGTAAAAAAATTAAATACATGTTCCCGAAAGCCCATGCTGCCGCGTATGTTTTAATGGCAGTTCGTATTGCATATTTTAAAGTTCATTACCCCATACTATATTATGCAGCGTATTTGACAGTAAGAGCATCTGATTTTGACTTAATCTCTATGGTTAATGGATCTCATACAATTCGTGCTAAATTAGATGAAATAAATGCGAAGGGTTTGGAAGCATCTCCAAAGGAAAAGAGTTTATCAACGGTGTTAGAAATTGCGCTTGAAATGTCCGAAAGAGGTATTAAAATCCAAAAAGTGGATTTATACAAATCGCATGCCAATGAATTTAAAATTGAAGGAAATACGTTAATTCCTCCTTTTAATTCGATACCAGGATTAGGCACAAATGTTGCTTTCCAAATTGCTAAAGCAAGAATTGATGGTGAATTTTTATCGAAGGAAGACCTTCAGCAGAGAGGTAAAGTGTCGAAGACAATCATCGATTATATGGATACGATGGGCTGTTTAGAAGGGTTACCAGATGCCAATCAGCTTTCACTGTTTTAGTAGGAAATTTGCAAGGCTACATGATGTATGGTAATATAAAACTACCAATGTTTCATAGTTCTGTGACGAAAGAGTGGGATTTCCCGCTCTTTTCTGTTGTTATATAGAAAATCATTGTTGTGTAGGAGGCTTATATGAGTAATATTACAAGTAAAATTGAAGAGCTTGTATCGCCTATTTTACAAGAGTTAAATTTAGATCTTGTAGATATAGAATATGTAAAAGAAGGCCGAGATTGGTTTTTACGTATTTATATCGATACTCCAACTGGCGGTATAGATATTGAACAATGCGCTCAAGTTAGTGAAAAGTTAAGTGAAAAGCTAGATGTAGAAGATCCGATATCGGAAAATTACTTTTTAGAGGTTTCTTCTCCAGGAGCAGAACGACCTTTGAAAAAAGATGCTGACTTTACGAAGGCAATTGGTAAATATGTTTACATCAAAACATACGAACCAGTGAACGGGGCAAAGGAATTTGAAGGGACATTACTTTCATATTCAATAGAAGAAGGCGCATTAATTGAAGTACGAGTTAAAACTAGAAGAGTTAAAATTCAAATTGAAAAAGAGAAAATTGCGCTTGCTCGTTTAGCAATTGATTTCTCTGCATAACGTATATGGAGGAGTGAAAGCAGTGAGTAGTGAATTATTAGACGCGTTAACAGCGCTCGAACAACAAAAGGGAATTTCAAGAGATGTTTTAATAGAAGCAATAGAAGCTGCTTTAGTAACAGCTTACAAAAGAAATTTTAACCAAGCCCAAAATGTTCGAGTGGATATTAACTTAGCTACTGGTACTATGCTGGTTTATTCAAGAAAAGATGTAGTAGAAGAAGTTGCGGACGATCGCTTGCAAATTTCTTTAGAGGATGCTCGAGTTATAAACCCACATTATGCAATTGGTGATGTAGTGGAAGAGGAAGTAACTCCACGTAATTTTGGTCGTATTGCTGCTCAAACAGCTAAACAAGTTGTAACTCAACGTGTCCGTGAAGCTGAACGTGGTCTTATTTACGAAGAATATGTGGATCGTGAAGATGATATCGTAAATGGTATTGTGGAACGATTAGATGCACGAAATATATACGTGGGATTAGGAAAAGTAGAGGCAGTACTACCTGCGAATGAACAAATTCAAACAGAGACATACCGACCTCATGAACGCATAAAAGTGTATATTACAAAAGTAGAACGCACAACACGTGGTCCTCAAGTATTCGTTTCTAGAACACACCCAGGCTTACTTCGTCGCCTGTTTGAAATGGAAGTACCAGAAATCTTTGAAGGTATTGTCGAGATTAAGTCTATTGCTCGTGAAGCAGGGGACCGCTCTAAAATTTCTGTTTTTGCACATAATGATGAAATAGATCCAGTTGGTTCTTGTGTTGGTGCAAAAGGAGCTCGAGTACAAACAATTGTAAATGAGCTAAGTGGAGAGAAAATTGACATAGTTGAATGGTCTGAAGATCCGGTAGTGTTTGTAGCAAATGCACTAAGTCCTTCTAAAGTTATTGACGTTCAAGTAAATGAAGAAGAAAAATCTACAACTGTTGTAGTTCCAGATTATCAGTTATCTCTTGCAATTGGCAAAAGAGGTCAAAATGCTCGTCTTGCAGCAAAACTAACTGGATGGAAGATTGATATTAAAAGTGAAACAGATGCAAGAGAACTTGGAATTTATCCAAATGAAAATTCTCCACAACTTATAATAGAAAACTTGGATGAAGAAGAATTGGATGATTTCGATTTTTATAAAGAAGAAGAATAAGCAAGGATGGTGATTTTGTATGGCGGTTCAAAAGAAAATACCGTTACGTAAATGTGTTGCTACTGGTGAAATGTTTCCGAAAAAAGAAATGATTCGTATCGTCCGTTCGAAAGAAGGAGAAGTATCTGTGGACCTAACTGGTAAAAAATCAGGTCGTGGAGCTTATGTATCTAAATCTATCGAAGCGGTAAACCAAGCGAAAAAGAAAAATTCATTAGGCACTCATTTAGAAGCACCAATTCCAAATGAAATATACGATCAGTTAATTGTCATTATTGAAAGAGAAAAACTCAAATGACTTTAGGAGAACAAATATCTAATCTATTGGGTTTAGCAACTCGAGCAAGAAAGACAATAACTGGTGAAGAATTAGTAGTTAAAGAAATAAGAAGCCAAAAGGCAAAACTAGTTGTTTTATCGAATGATGCTTCTAAAAATACAGCAAAAAAAATTAACGATAAATGTGCATCTTTTAACGTTGAGCTGCATGTCTTTGGAGACCGGCACGATCTCGGACATGCGACGGGAAAAGAGGCCAGGGTGGCAATAGCCATTATGGATGACGGTTTCGCTAAAAAACTGTCCGGCCTTCTCAACGAATATAACCGGGGGTGAGCTAATGACTAAAATCAGAGTTCATGAATACGCGAAACAAATAGATAAATCAAGTAAAGAAGTTATTGAGCAACTAGGAAAGATGAATATTCAAGTAACGAATCATATGTCAACACTTGAAGGTGAAGCTATCAAAAAACTTGATGGTATTTATAAAAAGTCTACACAGCAAACAACTAAACCTGCTCAAACATCTTCAAAACCAGTACAACAAAATCAATCAAGACCAACTAATCAAGGTCAACAGCAAAGGTCTTCATCACAAGGACAGTCGAGACCGTCTAACCAAGGTCAACAAAGACCAACATCACAAGGACAGTCGAGACCAGCTAACCAAGGTCAACAAAGACCAGCTTCACAGGGACAATCTAGACCGGCTAACCAATCGAATACAAAACCTGGTACATCAGGTACTAATACTCAAGCTAGTAGCACACAAGGAAGTAATAACCAACCCAAAAAGACATTTACTAACAACAAAGCTCCAGCTGGTGCTTATCGTCCGGGTGGTCAAAATCGTCCAGGTGGTAATAGACCTGGTCAAAAATTCCAAAAACGTAGAAAAGGTCCTACTACACCAGTTCAACCACCAGTACCAAGAAAAGAACGCGAACTTCCAGAGAAAATTACGTTTACCGATTCTTTAACTGTTCTAGAACTTTCGAAAAAAATTGGTCGTGAACCAGCAGAAATCATCAAAAAGTTATTCCTACTTGGCGTAATGGCGACAATAAATCAAGTGTTAGATAAGGATGCAATCGAACTTATTTGTGCAGACTATGGTGTAGAAGTGGAAGAAGAAATTCGAATCGATATTACTGATTTAGAAGTTCACTTCGATCCTACTCCAGAAGACAGTACTAAGCAATCGGAGCGTCCACCAGTGGTTACAATTATGGGGCACGTTGACCATGGTAAAACAACCCTTCTTGACTCAATCCGTAATACAAAAGTAACTGCAGGGGAAGCAGGCGGTATTACTCAACATATCGGTGCCTACCAGATTATTGATAATGACAAAAAGATTACGTTCTTAGATACACCAGGACATGCTGCATTTACAACAATGCGTGCACGTGGTGCGAAAATTACGGATATTACGATTCTGGTAGTTGCAGCAGATGATGGTGTTATGCCTCAAACTGTAGAAGCCATTAACCATGCTAAAGCAGCTGAGGTTCCAATTATCGTTGCAGTTAATAAGATGGATAAACCATCTGCTAACCCTGACCGTGTTATGCAGGAGTTAACAGAGCATGGATTAGTTCCAGAAGCATGGGGTGGAGAAACAATCTTCGTGCCAATTTCAGCCCTTAAAGGTGAAGGAATCGAAAATCTATTAGAAATGGTATTACTTGTGTCTGAGGTTGGAGAGTTAAAAGCAAATCCAAATCGCCTTGCATTAGGAACTGTAATTGAAGCACAACTTGACAAGGGTAGAGGTTCTGTTGCTACATTGTTAGTTCAAGATGGTACGTTAAAAGTTGGAGATCCTATCGTTGTTGGTCATGCATTTGGCCGTGTAAGAGCAATGGTTAATGATCTTGGTCGTCGTGTGAAAGAAGCAGGTCCATCTACTCCAGTAGAGATTACTGGTTTAAACGAAGTCCCTCAAGCGGGTGATCGTTTTGTCGTATTTGAAGATGAAAAAACAGCTCGTCAAGTTGGAGAATCCCGTGCATCAGAAGCTCAAGTAACTCAACGTTCAGAAAAAACTCGTGTGACATTAGACAATTTATTTGATCAAATGAAACAAGGTGAAATGAAAGAGTTAAACTTAATCGTTAAAGCAGACGTTCAAGGTACTGTTGAAGCTATGGCTGCTTCCCTTATGAAAATTGATGTTGAAGGTGTTAATGTCCGCATCATTCACACTGGAGCAGGAGCTATTACAGAATCAGATATTAGCTTAGCAGCTGCATCGAATGCAATTGTTATTGGATTTAACGTACGTCCAGATACAAATGCTAAACGTATGGCAGATCAAGAAGGCGTAGATATTCGTCTGCACCGTATTATCTATAAAGTAATCGAAGAAATTGAATATGCGATGAAGGGACTTCTTGACCCAGAATTCCAAGAAAAAATCATCGGTCAAGCGGAAGTTCGTGAAACTTTCAAAGTATCTAAAGTTGGTACGATTGCTGGTTCCTACGTTACAGAGGGTAAAATTTCTAGAGATAGTGGTGTTCGTGTCATTCGTGACGGAATCGTTATTTTTGAAGGTGAACTTGATACACTAAAACGCTTCAAGGATGATGCAAAAGAGGTTGCTAAAGGATATGAATGTGGTATTACTATTAAAGGCTTTAATGATATCAAAGAAGGCGATATCGTAGAGGCGTATATCATGGAAGAAATTAAACGATAATGATTGTATATGCAGATTGCGAATTTCTCATTCCTACTGCACATTCTTTAAAAGAAAAGCGAGCAGTCCTTCAACGAATGCTCACTAGAACAAAACAGAAGTATAATGTTTCTATTTCAGAATTAGATCATCAAGATACATGGCAGCGTACTACTATAGGAATCGTTTCAATTGCCTCACAAAAAGATGCAGCTGAACGAGAGCTTATGAACGCCATCCGTTTTCTCGAATCTAATCCTGAATGGGAATGCATTAATATAAGTAAAGAATATTTATAAATGAAAATGAGGTGTAGCGATCATGTCAATGCGTGCTAACCGAGTTGCTGAACAAATGAAAAAAGAGTTGGGCGAAATAATCGGACGTAAGTTAAAGGACCCACGTATCGGTTTTATCACAGTAACGGATGTAGCTGTTACTGGTGATTTACAACAAGCGACTATTTACATTACAGTCCTTGAAGGAAACCGTGCTGATACTTTAAAAGCATTAGAAAAAGCGAAAGGATTTATTCGTTCGGAAATTGGGCAGCGTATTCGCTTACGTATTACGCCTGAACTAATCTTTGAATATGATGAATCTGCAGCTTATGGTAATCGTATCGATGATTTATTAAGACAAATTAATAAACCATCTGAGTAATAAAACAAACAAAGAAGTCTGCTTATTTTATTGAAGCAGACTTCTTTGTTATATACCGGGGGTGAACTGCATGTACGAAGGAATATTGCCTTTATGGAAAGAAAAAGGAATGACTTCACATGATTGTGTATTTAAACTTAGAAAAATACTAAAAATGAAACGAATTGGACATACTGGAACATTGGATCCTAGTGTTGAGGGAGTTTTACCCATCTGTTTAGGGCAAGCTACTAAGGTGTCTGAATACATAATGGATCAAGGAAAAACGTATGTAGCTACTATTTCTATTGGTACATCAACGACGACTGAAGATGCAGATGGAGATATTGTAGAAAATGACTCTAGCCTAAAATCTTTTTCCCGTGAACAAATTTTAGGAGTATTAGAAGAGTTGACTGGAGAAATTACTCAAATTCCTCCTATGTATTCAGCAGTCAAAGTGAACGGGAAAAAGTTGTATGAATATGCCCGTGAAGGAAAAGAAGTAGAACGTCCAAGTAGGAAAGTGATGATTCATAATATTAACTTATTGGATGATGCAGGTACTTTTTCAGGCAAGGAGGTTACCTTTAACATAGAAATTGACTGTGGAAAAGGAACCTATATCCGAACACTTGCTGTTCAAATTGGTGAACTTCTTGGTTATCCTGCACATATGTCGTCTTTGGTTAGAACTTCTTCAGGAAGCTTTACTAAAGCTCAATGCCTAACTTTAACCAATGTACAGGAAGCTGTTAATGGACAAACTTTGTCAGATACATTACTCCCTTTAAAAGATGCATTATCGGGTTGGCCAACAATTGAAGTGAATGATGAAAACATAAAGAGTATTACGAATGGACAAGTAGTAGAAATCCATCCATTACTAGCTGAAAATGAGAAAGTAGTATTTTTATTGCTGGAGAATCCGATTGCAGTTTATATTAAACATCCAACAAAAAATGGTATGATGAAACCAGAAAAAATGTTTTCATCTGAAAAAGGAGATTAATATGGACGTACATCACTTAGCTTATCCCAATCATTTATTTAACAATAAATCAAACGAAGCATATTCTATGGCTATTGGATTTTTCGATGGTGTGCATAATGGTCACCAAGCAGTAATTCAAGAAGCGCTTAATAGAGGAAAAGAGTTAAATATTAAAACGGCAGTTATGACCTTTGATCCCCATCCTTCATTAGTATTAGGCGGTAGAAAAGAAAAAGTATTCTATATAACACCTCTTCAAGAAAAACTAGAAATTTTGAAAAACTTGGGAGTGGACGCGGTTTTTGTTGTTCGGTTTACTTCCGACTTTGCAAAATTAACACCTGAGCAATTTATCGAATTTTTTATTGTACAAGCAAATGTAAAGCATGTTACAGCAGGTTTTGATTTCTCATTTGGAGCTTTTGGAAAAGGAACTATGAAAGATATGGAGCTTCTTTCTGATGGTAGATTTAAAGTATCGGTTGTAGATAAAAAGGAGTTAGTTGGTGACAAGATTAGCTCAACTCGTATTAGATCAGAGCTAACTGTTGGTAATATGGAGCAAGTAAAGGAATTATTAGGGAGACCCTTTAAGTTAACAGGGGTAGTTATACATGGAGACAAAAGAGGAAGAACTATTAACTTCCCAACGGCAAATGTCGATCCATCTGAGGGGCAATTTACACCAGCAATTGGGGTTTATGCAGTTAAAATTTGTGTTCAGGAGACTTGGCATGAAGGTGTATGTAATGTAGGCTATAAACCAACATTTAATAATCCCGAAGAGAAAAAGCTTTCAATTGAAGTACATATTTTTAACTTTGATCAATCTATTTACGGTGAAGAAGTAACGGTACTTTGGTATAAGCGCATTAGATCAGAACAAAAATTCAATGGAATTGAAGAATTAAAAGAACAAATCGGAAAAGACAAGCAAGTTGCAATTGAGTTCTTTAAAAAAGAAGATGACTGATAATAGATTTGCTACCGAAGTTTAATTTCGGTAGCTTTTTTAAAACAGTCATGTGAAAATTGGTTTTAAGGGACTTAAAAGAATGAAAAAAAACGGATTTTGGCTTCACGCGGACGCTTTCCGTGGACTTGGCTTCAGCCTCCTCGTTGCTGCACTCCTGCGGGGTCTTCAGCTCAAGCTAATCCCACTGGAGTCGCCGCCTTCCGCTACAATCAAGGAAGTGAGTAGCATTCAACATATGATATAGCACAGTCTATCGAATAGATCATAGAAATTGGTCTAATTTAGTGTAGTTAAAAATCCCATGATATAATCATTATTTATGGATCGGAAAGTTCTGGTAAAATTTACGTATTATTTTGTGCACTCCTGGTTGGTCTACTCAGAAGTTACGTCCTTTAATAGAGTTAAATTTCTATTTTATAATTTGAAGTTTTCAATACGCTTGTCAAAATGATAGTGATAGTTTTTATTATAAGTCTGTATTCAATCTCCATAATTAGTACTACTCACATAATGATTGGAGTGCAATACGGCTACTCCAGCGGGAACAGCGAGTAAGTCGAGACCCCACAGCGAGTGAAGCGAGGAGGCTCAACCTCGCCCGCGGAAAGCGTCCGTATGGAACGGAAATCAGAGAATTAATATATAGATTTTTAGTGCAATGACATAAAAATTTCTCAGATTTTTACAAGAATCATTAATTTTCTCTATTACTAATTAGTTGCTTCACTAATCTTTTTATGATAATCTTTATAAGTACAATACCGTACTTAACCTTTCCTTGGCTTTTTCGATTCTCCAACGATTGCTCAGGATTAGGGGATAACTAGAATTTAGGAGGAAAACAACATGGCAATTACACAAGAACGCAAAAATGAACTAATCGCTGAGTACAGAACTCACGAAAGTGATACTGGATCTGCTGATATTCAAATCGCAATTCTTACTGAAGAGATTAACTCTTTAAACGAACATTTACGTACTCATAAGAAAGATCATCACTCACGTCGTGGTCTATTCAAAATGGTTGGACGTCGTCGTAATTTGTTAAAATACTTACGTGAAAACGAAGTATCACGTTACCGTGATCTAATCGCAAAACTTGGATTACGTCGATAAGATTCGATTTAGGAAAGCGGGATTTATCCCGCTTTTTCTTTTGCATAAAAAACTTCGCATAGTTGAAAGATTTTTGATACACTACTTATGATACATATAACCATTATATACCCTTTTTTTAAGGAGTTTTTGAAGTCGAGAGGAGTCCAGATTACATGAGTGAAAAGAAAGTATTTACGTACGAATGGGCAGGACGCCCGTTGCAAGTAGAAATAGGACAACTTGCAAAACAAGCGAACGGAGCAGTTTTAGTAAGATACGGGGATACTACTGTATTATCTGTAGCAACTGCATCGAAAAACCCTAAGAATTTAGACTTCTTCCCATTAACAGTTAACTATGAGGAAAAACTTTACGCTGTAGGGAAAATACCAGGTGGATTTATTAAGCGTGAAGGGCGTCCATCGGAACGTGCAATCTTAACAAGTCGTTTAATTGACCGTCCAATTCGTCCTTTATTCCCTGATGGATTCCGTAACGAGGTACAAGTTATTTCAATCGTTATGTCTGTTGACCAAAACTGTTCTTCAGAGATGGCAGCAATGTTAGGGTCTTCTTTAGCTCTTAGCGTTTCAGACATTCCATTTGATGGACCAATTGCAGGTGCACAAGTTGGGTTAATTGGCGAAGAACTAATTATTAATCCTACAGTTGAGCAAATGGAGAAGAGCACTTTAGATCTAACTGTTGCTGGAACGAAAGACGCTATCAACATGGTTGAAGCTGGAGCAAAAGAAGTTTCAGAGGAAACGGTTCTTGAAGCAATTATGTTTGGTCATAATGAAATTATCAAGTTAATCGAATTCCAAGAAAAAGTAGTAGCTGAAGTTGGAAAAGCGAAAAAAGATATTCCTCTGTTTGAGTTGGATAAAGAGCTTTTCGAAGAAGTGAAGGGCATTTGCGAAGTAAAACTTGTACAAGCAATTCAAGTACAAGAAAAGCACGCTCGTGAAGATGCTATTACTGAAGTAAAAACAGAAGTTTTAGAACAATACACAGAAAAAGAAGCTACAGACGAAACGTTGAAACAAGTGCGTGAAATTTTAGACGCAATGGTAAAAGACGAAGTTCGTCGTTTGATTACAGAAGATAAAATTCGTCCTGATGGCCGTGGAGTAGCGGAAATCCGTCCTCTTTCTTCAGAAGTTGGCGTATTACCTAGAACACATGGTTCTGGATTGTTTACACGTGGTCAAACACAAGCTTTGAGTATATGTACTTTAGGACCTCTAGGTGATGTTCAAATTATTGATGGTATCGGTCTAGAAGAAACTAAACGCTTCATGCACCATTACAACTTCCCACAATTTAGTGTTGGAGAAACTGGTCCTATTCGTGCTCCAGGTCGCCGTGAAATTGGACACGGTGCATTAGGAGAACGTGCTTTAGAAGCAGTTATTCCAGATGAAGCTGATTTTCCATATACACTTCGTTTAGTAGCTGAAGTATTAGAATCTAATGGTTCTACATCACAAGCAAGTATTTGTGCGTCTACTCTTGCGATGATGGACGCAGGTGTTCCTTTAAAAGCACCTGTTGCGGGTATTGCAATGGGACTTGTGAAAAAAGGCGAACATTATACAATTTTAACGGATATTCAAGGGATGGAAGATCATCTAGGAGATATGGACTTTAAAGTAGCTGGTACATCTAAAGGAATCACAGCACTTCAAATGGACATTAAAATTGATGGGTTATCAAGAACAATTCTTGAAGAAGCGTTAGAACAAGCTAAAATTGGCCGTATGCAAATTTTAGAAAGTATGCTTGCAACAATTTCTGACCCACGTGAGAAATTGTCTAAATATGCGCCTAAAATTGTTGTTATCAAGATTAATCCGGATAAAATCCGTGATGTAATTGGACCAGGTGGTAAACAAATTAATAAAATTATCGATGAAACAGGCGTGAAAATTGATACAGAGCAAGATGGTACAATTTATATCGCTTCAGCTGATGAAGAGATGATTGCACGTGCAAAAGAAATTATCGAAAACATCGTGCGAGTTGCCCAGGTTGGCGAATATTACTTAGGAAAAGTAAAACGAATTGAAAAATTCGGTGCTTTCGTAGAGATTTTCTCAGGAAAAGATGGTTTATTGCATATTTCGGAAATTCAAGAGGAACGTACGAAAAATGTAGAGGACGTCCTTAAATTAGGTGATGAGCTTTTAGTGAAAGTAATCGAGATCGACAACCAAGGTCGTGTCAACTTATCTCGTAAAGTTGTAATTAAGGAAGAAAAAGAACGCGCTGAGCAACAAGAAAACAAATAATCAACAATATCAGCACGACATAAAAGGTTGACCGTAGACATGTAGCTACGGCAACCTTTTTAAATAGCTGAATAGAATAAACAGAGGTGTTAATTTGATAAACAAAATTACATGTAAGAATGGGCTTCGGATTGTGTCTGAGCACATCCCATATGTACGTTCTGTAGCTGTAGGGATTTGGGTGCAAGCTGGGTCAAGATATGAGCTGCCAGAAGAAAATGGCTTAACTCATTTCATTGAACATATGTTATTTAAAGGAACTGAAAAGAGAACAGCAAAGCAAATTGCAGAAGAATTCGATCGTATTGGTGGAAATATCAATGCCTTCACTTCAAAAGAAAATACGTGCTACTATGCAAAGGTATTGGATCATCATGCCGAACATGCAGTAGAAATACTTGCAGACATGTTTTTTCATTCTCAATTTGATGCAAATGAAATAGAGAAAGAAAGACAGGTTGTTCTTGAAGAGATTAATATGGTAGAGGATACACCAGATGATATCGTTCACGAATATTTATGGCAAGCGATGTACAAAAATGATCCTCTAGGATCTCCTATTCTTGGAACAGAGGAAACATTGAATAGTTTCACAAAAGAAAAGATTTTGGCTTATATGAAAAAACATTATACGCCAGAAAATGTAGTCATTTCTGTTGCGGGAAATATTCCTGAAGGACTAATACAGCATATTGAAACATTATTTAGTCAATTAGATCAAAATAGTAATGAGAAAATACATGTAGCAACCCCTAATTTGAAAGCAGTGCATGTGGAAAACTTTAGAGAGACAGAGCAAGCACATCTTTGTTTAGCTTATCCAAGTTTAAGCGTAAAAGCTGATAATATTTATAGTTTAGTCGTGATGAATAATATTTTGGGTGGTAGCATGTCCTCTAGGCTTTTCCAAGAAATCAGAGAAGAAAAAGGTCTCGCGTACTCTATTTATTCTTATCATTCTTCCTATGAAGACACAGGGGCACTTGCTATATATGGTGGTACTTCAAACAACCAACTAGAAGAACTATCAGAGTCTATTCAGCAAACGATACAATCCGTCCTTGAAAAGGGATTTACTGAAACAGAAGTTTCTAATGCTAAAGAGCAACTAAAAGGTAATTTACTTCTTGGATTAGAGAGTTCTAATGCTAGAATGAGCCGTAACGGAAAAAATGAATTACTCTACGGAGAACATCGTTCATTAGATGAAGTAAGTGAATCAATTGATGAAGTTACATTACAATCAGTAATGGACCTTGCTGCAGAAACATTTTCTCACAAACCAGCTATTTCCATCATCAAACCAAAAGTCGATCAAAACTGATCGGCTTTTTTTATATGGGAAATATATAAAAATGGTCATTGAACACTGGGGTAATGGGAATTGGAATGATGGATAATACTGCTGATTTTCGCTCTAGGCGGACGCTTTCCGCGGGCTTGGCTTCAGCCTCCTCGTTAGCTGCGCTCCCTGCGGGGTCTTCAGCTCAAGCTAATCCCGCTGGAGTCGCCGCCTTCCGCTACAATCAATATAAAATATGTAGTACTATACTATAAGATATAGAATAGCCTATCGCTTAGATGATAAGAGTAGTAAATGTTAATATAGGGATAAAACCGTCTGTTGAATTAGAGATACTATTTTGTCATGAAGGATGAAGAAAGTAGATATTCTTTAGAACTAGTAGAAATAAAAGGAAATAGTGAGTGTTCACTAATTAAAGAAGCAAAATAGCGAACGAAATTGCATCTTCGAGAGCTTACTCTATGAATATGTAACATCTTTTCTCTAGTTATCCAAAAACGAACTAACCTGTTTCTAAGAGTTGTAGGAGTGCAAGGGACAGACAAACGCCATAAAATTACCGATCAGCATCCCTAAAAATTTATACGGTAATAATATAGCAAGTCTGACTAAAGCCTACTGAAAAAGCTAGAAGCAGGTTTTGTACTTTAAGAACCGTGCGTCTTAGAGCCCAGGTTTTCTTTTATTCACTTTGTACTGTGAAATGGCATATATATAAATAGAAATCAATAAGGGGGAGAATGATTGTTACTTTCGGAACTTGCAGAAAAAGAACTTATCCAAGTTAAGGACGGCGCAAGGTATGGCAAGCTAGCAGATACTGAATTACTCTTCAATCCTGAGAATGGAAAAATTGAAGGTTTTGAAGTTTTTCAAAGAACAACAGGTTCATTTTTTCAAGGGAATAAATCTGGTAAGAAAAAAGAATTTATTGCATGGGAAGAAATTATTCTCATTGGAAAAGACAGAATCCTGTTTAATGAAGCAAACTATGAAATTGGAAATAGTGAATATTCGTGAAAAAAAAATGTGCAATCATAGGTACAGATGCCCGTCTACCGTTTTTACAAGAAACATTAGATAACTTACTAGATGTGAAAATATTTCCAACGATGATTTGGACGGAAGAACTCAAAGCTGAAATAAACGATTTTCAACCTAACATAATCTTTTTACCTATACCACCATTACAAATTGAAAGTTCTTTCGTTTTGCCAGAGTCATGTCTTCTCCTTTTCGTTGGAAAAAAGAATAAACAGATTGAACAGGAAATACAAAATAGCCAAGTCCATGCTTTTAATTATTTAGAGGATGAACAGTGGATTTGGGAAAATGCAAATCTGACAGCAGAGGGATTCATAAATGACTTCTATAGAAGCGAAAAAGAATCAATATATAACAAAAAATTCATCATTACAGGCTACGGAAGAGTAGGAAAAAGACTGGCTTTTGCCCTGCATCATTTAGGTGCCGAGGTAATTATCTCGGTACGTTCTGATCATCAGTTATTTGAAGCAAAAAGTTATGGGTACCAAATAGAGCAATTGGAGCATGCAGTTAAAAAACAAGGTGGCCTCTCAACCTATCTAATTAATACCATTCCAAATAGATGGCTCAGCCCGTCCGATACGACTAGATTTAAAAAAGTTTATGATCTAGCTTCAAATCCAGGATGTCTACTCGAGTCAGCCAATTCAATCCCTACAAATTATATACACTCCACTAGCTTACCAGGCTTGTATTTTCCGAAGGATGCAGGATATTTAATAGCAAAGGCTGTGCAAACTCAATTGGCTTTACTGGAGGGGGAAAAATAGTGTTAAAGGATCTTCGAATTGGATTAGGGATTACTGCTTCTCATTGTACTTATGAGGAAGTAATTCCAATGATTAAACAGTTTACGGATTTAGGAGCAACTGTAGTTCCTATTATTACCTATTCTGTACTGACTGCGGCAACACGTTTTGGAACAGGTGAGGAATGGATACAGAAAATTGAACAGGCAAGTGGTAGTAAAGTAGTATCAAAAATAGTAGAAGCAGAACCATTTGGACCGACAAACCCATTGGATTGTATGGTAATCGCTCCCATGACTGGGAACTCTATTAGTAAACTGGCCAATGCTCAAACAGATTCTCCGGTGTTAATGGCAGCAAAGGCTACATTACGAAATGGAAAACCAGTAGTGCTCGGAATATCAACAAATGATGCATTAGGATTGAATGGTATGAATATTATGAAACTACTTTCTACCAAAAATATATACTTTATCCCCTTCGGCCAAGATAGCCCTCATAACAAACCAAACTCACTTATTGCTGATTTTACGAAAATAGTCCCAACAGTAGAACATGCAATTCAATTTAAACAATTACAGCCTTTACTAATTTCTCACGAATTATAAATATTGATGACGATGTATTTTCATGTATAATATAATACAATATCGAAAAATAGCATTGTTCTAGGAGGAGAGCTTTTCATGTCACAGGGGTATACAGTAGCAATAGTTGGAGCGACGGGTGCAGTCGGTCAAAAGATTATCGAAAAATTGGTAGAAAGAAGTTTTCCATATACAACTTTAAAATTATTAGCTTCCAAAAAATCAGCTGGAAAAAAAGTAGAAGTAAATGGGAGCACTTATACAATTGAAGAGGCGACGCCGGAGGCTTTTGAAGGTGTTGACGTAGCATTTTTCTCTGCTGGTGGTTCTATATCGAAAGCTTTAGCAAAAGAAGCTACTAATAGAGGAGCAATAGTTATCGACAATACAAGCGCCTTCCGGATGGATAAAGATACGCCACTAGTAGTTCCAGAAGTGAATAAACAAGCGTTGCATGAACAAACAGGGATTATTGCTAACCCGAATTGTTCTACTATTCAGATGGTTTGCGCACTTGAACCTATTAGACAGAAATTTGGTTTGAACAAAGTTATAGTGTCTACTTATCAAGCAGTGTCTGGTGCAGGTGCAGCTGCTATTAACGAACTAACTACACAATCCAAAAGTATAAAAGATAAACAAGTAAAACCAGAAATTTTACCAGTGAAAAGTGCTGAAAAGCATTATCCTATTGCCGGAAATGTTATTCCACAAATTGATGTATTCACCGAAGATGGTTTCACATTTGAGGAACATAAAATGATGAATGAAACGAAAAAAATTATGTCTTTACCGAATCTTTCAATCGCAGCTACATGTGTAAGGGTACCAGTTGTGACGGGGCATTCCGAATCTGTATATATAGAAGTAGAACAAGATAACGTCACTCTTGATCAGGTAAGGCAACTTCTTGCAGATTCTGAGGGTATTACGTTACAGGATGCTCCTGATCAACAATTATACCCTATGCCGTACTACGCTGAGGATAAGGACGGTGTATTTGTAGGCCGTTTAAGAAAAGACCCATCGAATGATAAAGGATTTCATATGTGGATTGTATCAGATAATTTATTGAAGGGTGCAGCTCTGAACTCTATACAAATTGCAGAAGCACTTATTTCTGAAGGTATATTAAAAGAGGTGTAAAAATGAATATAGGTTCTATTGCTACGGCAATGGTTACCCCATTTCGGTCAGACGGTTCTATCAATTATGAACAGGCAGAACTATTAATCGAACATTTACTTGCGACAGGGACTGACTCCCTTGTCATTACCGGTACAACAGGGGAATCTCCTACCCTATCAACCGAAGAAAAGCTAAGTTTACTGAAATTCGTTGTAGAGAAAGTGAATAATAGAGTTCCTGTTATTGCAGGTACAGGAAGTAATAGTACAATAGCATCTATTGACTTGTCTATAAAGGCGGAGGCTCTTGGAGTAAATGGTCTTATGATCGTTACACCATATTATAATAAGCCAAATCAACGAGGGTTAATTGCCCACTTTACTGCAATCGCAAATGCAACTACTTTACCAATTGTCGTTTACAATATTCCAAGCCGTTCAGTTATAAATATGGAGTTGGAGACAATGGTAACGTTGAGTCAAATTCCATCTATTAAATTTCTAAAAGAAGCTAATGGAAATTTAGAACAGATGACCAGAATTCTGTCAGAAACAAAAGGTAATTTGGAAGTATATAGTGGAGATGATTCATTAACTCTTCCTTTACTAGCGATAGGGGGCTCCGGAATTATTTCAGTTGCTTCTCATATTGTGGGGAATGAAATGCATGAAATGATTGAAGCTTTTAGAACTGGTAATCATAAGGAAGCTTCACGAATTCATCAATCCTTATTGCCGCTAATACAAGCGTTATTCAAACATCCCAATCCGATTGTTGTAAAATATGCACTTTCGAAGGTAGGGATAGATGCAGGAAGTTTACGCCTACCGCTTATTGAAATGGCGGAAAGCGAAAAAAGGGAATTTGATGTAGTATGGGAACAATACTTGAATACTAAATAATTTAGTGGAAAGGCTGAAAATTTCCTATTTCAGCCTTTTTTTTATTTGTGTGAATCGTTGACGTCCGATATAATGAAGATTAGTGGATGTTGGTCGGGTTACCTTCTTCAGTAAAAATTTAACAAGCAAACGTAGGAATAGATGTCTCTCACTTCTGGAGAAAGCGTAGAGATGAATACTAAAATGTTATAACAACTCGGTGAGTATTAGCACTTGCTGATAATTTAAGCCTCTGGCGGATCTCACAGAATTTGAACAGACTCTTAGAAGTTGCTGATATAAAATCGTCGTATTCATGCGATAGTAGCTAACTGACCTGCATTAAGCAGGCCTAAGTACAATTCAAAATCTGGACGTAATATCGAGGCGTAATTGATTTATAGGAGGAAAAGATTTGGTAAAAGTAAAAAATGAACTTATTCGAATTATACCGCTCGGTGGAGTTGGGGAAATCGGAAAAGCAATGTATGTAGTAGAAATAGATGAAGAAATATTTATCGTAGACAGTGGATTAATGTTCCCGGAAAATGAAATGCTAGGAATAGATATCGTTATACCAGACATTACGTATTTGGTGGAAAACAAAGAACGTGTAAAAGGAATCTTTTTAACGCATGGTCACGAGGATGCGATTGGTTCTATTTCTTATTTACTACAGAAGGTACAAGCACCAGTTTATGGTTCTAAATTGACTATAGCTCTGGCAAAAACACATTTAAAAGCGTTGCCGACAAAGCAACCAGTCAAGTTTTTCGAAGTAACAAACAAAAGTCGGATGAATTTCCAAGGTACATATGTAACCTTTTTCCATACAACGCATAGTATACCGGATTCGCTGGGAATTGTTTTCCATACGTCTGAAGGTGCAATTGTTCACACAGGGGAATTTAAGTTTGATCAATCGGCTAAAGGAAAATATCGACCGGACATAGCAAAAATAGCTGGTTTAGGTGAAGATGGTGTATTTATTCTTCTATCTGATTCAACTGAAGCAGAAAGACCGGGTTATACCACATCAGAAGCGGTAATTGAAAACCAATTATCAGAAACATTCCACGCTGCTAAAGGACGTATACTTGTTGCTCTATATGCATCAAACTTTATCCGTATTCAACAAGTAATTGACAAAGCAATTGAAACCGGGAAAAAAGTTGCGATTGCAGGGAAAAGCTTAGAAAATATTTTTGAAATTGGTTTAGATCTAGGGTATTTCAATGTAGAAGAGGATACAATGATTTCTATTAAAGAAATCTCTAAACAAAATGATGAAAATATTGTAATCATTGTATCTGGTACGCAAGGAGAACCATTAGAAGCTTTAGAAAAAATGATTCGTAAACACCATAAAGATATTAAAATAAAAGATACAGATACAGTCTTAATCACTTTTACTCCTTCTCCTGGTATGGAGGTAGGGATGTATAACACGATGAACCAAATTGCAAAAGTTGGAGCGAAAGTACTAACTTCTGAAAAAAATGTCCATGTTTCCGGTCATGGAAGTCAAGAAGATTTGAAAATGATGCTTAACTTAACAAAGCCTAAATACTTTATACCGATCCAAGGGGAATATCGCATGTTGATGGCCCATTCGAAATTGGCTCAAGCAACTGGAATGTCCAAATCGGAAATTTTCATTGCCGATAAAGGCGATATTGTTGAATATAAGAGCGGTAAAATGAGAATGAGTGGTCGAGTTCAAGCTGGAAACATTTTAATCGATGGAATTGGTGTTGGTGATGTAGGCAATATTGTTCTGCGCGATCGTAAGCTACTTTCACAAGATGGTATATTTATTGTAGTTGTAACGCTAAACAGAGCACAGAAGAAAATTGCTTCCGGGCCAGAAATTCTTTCGAGAGGATTTGTCTATGTTCGTGAGTCTGAAGAGCTAATGGACGAGTCTGCTAACTTAGTAAGAACAGTTGTTGAAAAATATGTGAATAAAGAAACGTTTGAATGGACAAACATAAAACAAGAAATCCGTGATACGCTAAATTCATATTTATTCCAGCAAACAAAAAGACGTCCAATGATCATCCCGATTATTATGGAATATTAATGTGAATTAAGGATTTCCTTTCCGAATACGAAAGGAAATCCTTTTTATCTTAAAGGAAGTATTTAAAAATGTAGTGTGAAGACTGGATTCATGGAATTTGAAAGAATGAATAATACTGTTATTTCCGTTACAACGTACTTTCATGTTTCGAAGCAAGCGCAGCAATGTAAAAACAGGTCGAAGCTTTCCGCGAGCATGGCTTCAATCTCCTCGTCCCTACGTTCCTGCGGGGCTTTCAGAGTCGCCACATTTCACTACAATCAATATAATGGGTAGTACTGCACTTTAAGATTTAGCAAAGTATATCGCTGAAATAACAAGGTTATTTAAAGCAATTATAGGGATAAAAACCGACTGCCCGTAGGTATGTTATTTTATTATGAAGGAAGAAAATAGATTTTCTTTTATCTGAATTCACTTCATCCTTACTTACTTAAAGCTAAAACACGTATATTTAGGCGGTTTTATATCCAATTATTCGTTTAAATAAAGTGGACCTAGTTGATGGAGCGCAGAGAGGTGACTCCAGTGGGAACAGCGCGAGCTGAAGACCCTGGACTGAGCGTAGCGAAAATCTTTTTTGCGACGAGCTTGCGCAGGAGCAAAGGAAGCGGCTGAAGCCGTGCCCATGGAAAGCATCCGCTCGGAGCGGAGATCAACGGGCATATCTGGGTTTCTGTTCTGAGAGGACCGGGTGTTTTTTATAAGTGATATCAATAAAATGTAGAAAGTAGGTGACACTTTGGCAAGGAAGAAAAAAAGACCGACAAAAAAGCCAGTAAAAAAAACAATGCATCCGCTCCTTTATGAAATTATTGGACTTCTAATTATTGGATTATCCATCATTTCTTTTTTTGAATATGGGCTTGTTGGGGAATTCTTGGCTTATATAAGTTATTTCTTATTTGGTAATTGGCATATTGCGGTTCCGTTTATGCTCATCGTTTATGCACTTATAATTATGATTAAACAATCAGTTCCAGCATGGAATCATCGACTACTATTAGGCTGTGCATTTATATTAAGCAGTTTACTATTGTTTAGTCACATCGCTTTATTTCAGCAATTATTTGAAGGAAAAGCATTGGTGACAAATTCCGTTCTAAGAGAAAGTTATCGTGTTCTAGTTGAAAGTGGTGGGATTACCGATAGAAATAGTTCGTTAGGTGGGGGAATAATAGGAGCCATTCTTTTTGCGACATTCCATGTTCTCTTCGATTCGGCAGGAGCAAAAGTAGCAGGCTGGCTTATGTTATTTATAGGGATCGTTCTGCTGACTGGAAAAGCACTTGTTCCATTCTTAGTAGAGACATTTCCGAAGCTAAAAGAAAGTTTCCTAAATAGAACGAAAAAAAAGAAAGTAAAACCAGCACCAGCACCACCGAAGGGCCAGTCCCGTCGAAACAAGAAACAGGCTGCTCAAGAAGAAGCAGTTACTGTAATAGAGGCAATTCCAGTTGAAACAGAAGAAGTAGAACAATCTTCGTCGCCAATCATTTCAGCATTCACTGAACGAATAGCTAGAAAAGAAGTGGTTGAGGAACCATCTGAAGCTGTTGAACCATTAGAGATTAATATGGAAAATGTGACAGTTGAAAATGAAGATTATCAATTGCCTTCTATTAGCTTATTAGATTCCCCTGGTTATAGTGACCAAAGTGGAGAACTAAACGCAATTCAAGCAAATGCCAAAAAGTTAGAGCAAACATTTTTAAGTTTCGGAGTAAAAGCTAAGGTTACTCAAGTTCACTTAGGGCCAGCAGTAACTAAATATGAAGTTCTACCTGACGTTGGGGTAAAGGTTAGCAGAATCGTTAGTTTACATGATGATCTTGCACTAGCTTTAGCTGCTAGAGATATTAGGATCGAGGCACCTATTCCTGGGAAATCGGCAATAGGTATTGAGGTACCTAACAAAGAAGTAGCAATTGTAAGCTTACGAGAGGTCCTAGAATCAGAAGAAAATAATAAACCGAATCTGAAGCTACTAATAGGTTTTGGTCGAGACGTTACTGGACAAGCTGTTCTTGCACAATTAAATAAAATGCCGCATTTACTTGTTGCAGGTTCCACAGGTAGTGGGAAGAGCGTATGTATCAATGGCATAATTACAAGTATTATGATGCGTGCAAAACCTCATGAAGTAAAAATGATGATGATTGATCCAAAAATGGTAGAGCTTAATATGTATAATGGAATTCCACATTTACTTGCGCCGGTGGTAACAGATCCACGAAAGGCATCACAAGCTTTGAAAAAAATCGTATCTGAAATGGAAAGAAGATATGAACTATTTTCACATACTGGAACCCGAAACATGGAAGGTTATAATGAGCATATTGATAGATGGAATGAAGAAAATGAAGAAAAACATCCAAAACTTCCATTTATAGTTGTAATTGTAGATGAGTTAGCGGATTTAATGATGGTAGCTTCTAATGATGTAGAAGATTCTATCACTCGTTTAGCCCAAATGGCTCGTGCTGCGGGTATTCATTTAATTATTGCTACACAGAGACCAAGTGTAGATGTTATCACAGGAATTATTAAAGCAAATATACCTTCTAGAATTGCGTTTGCAGTTTCCTCAGCTATTGATTCTAGAACTATTTTAGACATGGGCGGAGCAGAAAAACTATTAGGTAGAGGCGACATGTTATTTCTCCCAGCTGGTAGCTCCAAACCGGTGCGAGTACAGGGAGCATATTTGTCAGATGCAGAAGTTGAAAGAATTGTAGATTTTGTTATTGAACAACAAAAAGCAAATTATCAAGATGAAATGATTCCTGACGAAGTGGAAGAATCTGAAGGGCAAATAGATAGAGATGAATTATATGATGAGGTTGTTCAACTTGTAACAGAAATGCAAACTGCGTCGGTGTCATTACTTCAAAGAAGATTTAGAATCGGTTATTCTAGAGCAGCCAGAATTATTGATCAGCTTGAACTTAGTGGAGTTGTCGGACCTTATGAAGGAAGTAAGCCAAGACAGGTTCTAGTCTCCAAACACTCAGTAGATGATGAATTTATTTGAGTCAAAAGGTTTAATAGTATAACACTTTCTAAAAAAAGTATGACAAAATCATTACAAAACAATAAAGTTTTTGTAACGACTTTTAACCTAATATAAATAAAAGTATTTATTTCACGTTTTAAAAATGGTATAGTATGACTGATTAGTAGGAAAGTTTTACATCAGAGGTCTGATCTCTTCAAAATGGTGGTGTTTTAGATGACAATAAAAGTAGACCATCGTCATTTATATCTGCAAGTGATTGATCGTCTTAAACAAGACATCGATAAGGGCATATTTAAAGAAAAGGAAAAACTTCCTTCTGAATTTGAATTAGCCAAGTCGCTAGGAGTAAGTCGTGCAACTTTAAGAGAGGCTCTTCGCTTATTGGAAGAAGAAAATGTAATAATCAGACGGCATGGTGTGGGTACCTTTGTAAATTCTAAGCCAATTTTCACATCAGGTATCGAACAGCTTTCAAGCGTTTCTTCTATGATTCGTAAAGCTGGGATGGAGCCAGGTACTATTTACTTGAGTTCTATGCAAGCGATTCCATCTGAGGATGATATTTTAAGATTTCAATGCGGTGATGAGCAATCGATTGTTACGATGGAACGTGTCCGTACTGCAAATGGCGAACCAGTTGTATATTGTGTCGATAAGGTTCCGAAAAATTATTTACCTAATGATTTTCTCATTAGAGAAGAAGGCTCTATTTTTACTGCATTAGAGGAGTCTGGGGAAATACATATTTCGTACGCGGTGACGTTTATAGATCCTGTGGGTTACCACGAGATTGCATCACCAACTTTGAATTGTGAGCCAGAAACTTCATTGCTTGTTTTAAAACAACTCCATTACGATGAAAACGATCGTGTGGTTTTGTACTCGAAAAATTATTTTCGAGCAGATAAATTTAGCTTTCACGTTGTTCGGAAAAGGGTGTAAAATGTAATAATTCCTGCTAATAAGAAAAATAATGGGGGTTTTCAAGTTGACAAAACGTAAATTTGGATTAGGTCTATCACTAGTACTAGCTGCTGGAACAATTCTAGGAGCATGTGGATCTAAAGATGAAGAAACAACTAAACCAAAAGATTCAGAGGGTACAGGTTCTGAGGGTACTACTGAAGCAGTAGATTTTTCTTTAGCAATGGTAACTGACGTTGGTGGAGTTGATGACAAATCTTTCAACCAACTAGCTTGGGAAGGTATTGAAGCTTTCGGTAAAGAAAATGGTCTTGAAAAAGGCGATGGTGGATATGACTACCTTCAATCAACTGGTGACGCTGACTATATCACAAACTTAAATAGCTTAGTACGTCGTGACTTTGATGTAGTTTATGGGATTGGTTTCTTAATGGAAAAACCGATTGGTACTATTGCAGACCAACAACCAGAAGCACAACTTGCAATTATCGATGCTATCGTAGATAAACCAAACGTTGCATCTGTAATGTTTAAAGAGCAAGAGGGTTCATTCCTTGCAGGTGTTGCTGCTGCTCTAATGTCTGAATCTAAACAAATCGGTTTTGTTGGTGGAATGGAAATTCCAGTAATCGAACGTTTTGAAGCTGGATTCTTAGAAGGTGTTAAAGCTGTAGACCCATCTATTAAAGTAGATGTACAATACACTGGTAAATTTGATGACGCTGCACTTGGTAAAACAACTGCAAACCGTATGTATTCTTCAGGCGTAGATATTATTTTCCATGCTGCTGGTGGTACTGGTAACGGTGTATTCGCAGAAGCAAAAGAACGTAAAACAAAAGATGCTAATGCAAACGTATGGGTTATCGGAGTTGACTCTGACCAATACGAAGAAGGTGCAGTTGGCGATAAAAATATAACTCTTACATCTATGCAAAAACGTGTAGACATTGCAGTTCAAACAATTGCAAAAGAAGCAATGGCTGGAAACTTCCCTGGCGGGAAAACAGTAACTTATGGTTTAGCAGAAAAAGGAGTTCAGCTTGCTGATTCTCGCGGAGCTATCCCACAAGAAATTTTAGATCAAGTTCAAGAATACTCAGACAAAATTGCTGCTGGGGAAATCGTTGTTCCTGAAACAGTAGAATAATAGTATTACCAAACATCATAAAGACCGAATTTTCTCGGTCTTTATGATATTTTAAATTAATAGATGAAAGATTTTAACTTTTCAAAGTATAAAGTCTTTCCTGTATTAATTTAGTACTAGTATTATAGTGGGGAGTGAATTCATTGGAATATGTAATAGAGATGCTTGGCATACGGAAAGAGTTTGGATCGTTTGTTGCAAATGATAACATTACCCTTCAGTTAAAAAAGGGCGAAATACATGCTCTTTTAGGAGAAAATGGAGCTGGTAAATCCACCCTTATGAACGTATTATTTGGGTTATATCAACCTGAGGCCGGCGAGATAAAAGTAAAAGGAAAGACTGTTAAAGTTACGGACCCAAATGTTGCGAATGAGTTAGGTATTGGGATGGTCCATCAGCATTTCATGCTTGTTGAGAATTTTACAGTAACAGAAAATATAATATTAGGAAATGAGCTAACAAAAGCAGGCATTGTCAATATTAAAGATGCAGCAAAGAAAATTCAAAAGCTTTCAGAAATGTATGGATTAGATGTAGACCCTAATGCAAAGATTGAAGATATTTCTGTTGGCATGCAGCAGCGAGTTGAAATATTGAAAACGCTTTATCGCGGTGCAGATATACTGATATTTGATGAGCCGACTGCTTCGCTTACTCCTCAAGAGATTAATGAGCTTATCCAAATTATGAAGCGCTTAATACAAGAGGGTAAATCAATTATTTTGATCACGCATAAGTTAAAAGAAATTATGGATGTATCTGATCGAGTTACCGTTATTCGTAAAGGTGAAGGAATTGGTACTGTGGTTACCGCGGAAACAAATCCAAATGAATTGGCATCATTAATGGTTGGTAGACAAGTAGAATTTAAGACTGTCAAAAGTGAAGCACATCCTACAGATGATACACTCGTTATAAAGGACCTAGTCGTAGCAGATTATCGTGGAATCGATAAAGTTAAAGGATTAAACTTAACTGTCCGTAAGGGTGAAATACTAGGGATTGCAGGAATTGATGGCAATGGGCAAAGTGAATTAATCGAGGCAATCACTGGTCTACGGAAATCAAAGTCTGGTTCAATAATGATAAATGGAACCAACTTGACCAATAAAAAACCACGTAAAATTACAGAGTCTGGTGTAGGTCATATTCCGCAGGATCGTCATAAGCATGGTTTAGTTTTAGACTTCTCTATCGGTCATAATATTGCATTACAAACTTACTATCAAGATCCTATTTCGAAAAATGGGATTATGAATTATTCAAAAGTTTCCGAGCTAGCTCAAAAAATTATTAACGACTTTGATGTTCGCACACAAGGGGAACACACACCTGCTCGTGCACTTTCTGGTGGAAATCAGCAAAAAGCAATTATTGGACGAGAAGTTATACGTGATCCAGAATTGTTAATCGCGGCATTACCAACACGTGGACTCGATGTAGGAGCTATTGAATTTATTCATCAGCGTCTTATTGAACAACGAGATAAGGGTAAAGCGGTACTTTTACTTTCATTTGAATTAGATGAGGTTATGAATGTATCCGACCGCATTGCAGTTATCTATGATGGACAAATTGTAGATACATTATTGCCTAAAGAAACCTCTGAACAAGAGTTAGGATTATTGATGGCAGGTCAAAAAAAGAATTCAAACATAGATAAACAGGGGGAAACAACTCATGTCGAATAGAGTAGTCAATATACTTGTCCCTGTAATTTCTGTTATTTTAGGATTGCTCGTAGGAGCCATTGTCATGCTAGTAAGTGGATATGATCCGGTGCAAGGTTATGCTGCACTTTGGAATGGTATTTTCGGGGATACTTATGCAATTGGAGAGACTATTCGTCAAATTACTCCGTATTTACTTGCAGGTTTATCAGTAGCATTTGCTTTCCGTACAGGATTATTTAACATTGGGGTTGAAGGACAATTATTAGTAGGATGGTTTGCAGCAGCTTATGTTGGGATTGCATTTGATCTACCTATGTATATCCATTTACCATTTGCAATTATCGCAGCAGCTTTAGCTGGAGCATTATGGGCTTTCATTCCGGGTCTTTTAAAGGCAAAATTACAGGTCCATGAAGTAATAGTAACAATCATGATGAACTATATTGCTTTACATACAACAAATGCATTGATAAAAGTTGTATCGGATGGCGGAGACAATACAGGAACGATTAATGCAACGGCTTCCTTAAAGTCTGCATTTTTCGAAAGTATTACAGATTATTCCCGTTTGCATTATGGTATTTTCATAGCATTAGCAATGGTGTTATTGATGTGGTTTTTATTAGAAAAAACAACAACTGGTTACGAGTTAAAAGCAGTTGGTTTTAACAAACATGCGTCTGAGTACGCAGGTATGAATGTGAACAAAAATATTATTCTTTCTATGGTAATTTCCGGTGCATTTGCTGGACTAGCTGGTGCGATGGAAGCGTTAGGTACGTTCCAATACGCAAATGTTAAAGGTGGATTTACTGGTATTGGTTTTGATGGAATCGCAGTTGCCTTATTAGGAGCGAATACTCCACTGGGAGTAATTTTTGGTGCGGTGCTATTTGGATCATTAAAATATGGAGCTCTCAATATGCCAAACGAAGCTGGTATTCCAGTAGAAATAGTTTCAATTGTAATAGCTATTATTATATTCTTCGTAGCATGTGGTTACGTTATTCGCTATTTCCTTGAAAAAGCGAACAAGAAAAAGGAGGCGAAATAATATGAGCTTCTTAGATGTATTATATTTTATTATCCCTTCTGCGATTTTCTATGCAGCTCCTTTAATCTTCGTAGCTATCGGTGGGGTTTTCTCAGAACGATCTGGTGTTATCAACATCGGATTAGAAGGTTTAATGGTTATGGGTGCTTTTATCGGTATTCTATTTAACTTAATGTTTATAGATACATTTGGAGCGATGACTCCGTGGGTTTCGTTAATCGCAGCAATGGTTGTTTCTGGGCTATTCTCAGTTATGCATGCAGTAGCATCGATTTCCTTCCGTGCGGACCAAACAATATCTGGGGTTGCGATCAATATGCTAGGTGTTGCAATTGCTCTTTTCTCTGTGAAAATGATCTATGATAAAGGTCAAACAGATTATATTCAAGAGCGATTTATTCGCTTTGATATACCACTATTAAGTGATATTCCGATAATTGGACCAATGCTATTTAAAGATGTATATGGAACTTCAATTTTAGCAATCGGAGTTGCAGTGTTGGCTTGGTTCGTTATTTACAAAACTCCATTTGGATTACGTCTACGCGCTGTAGGGGAACATCCGATGGCTGCAGATACAATGGGTGTTAATGTAACTAAAATGCGTTATATTGCTGTTATCCTTTCTGGTGCGCTTGCAGGATTAGGTGGTGCAGTTTACTCTCAGTCTATTTCTGGAGAATTTAGTCATACTACTATTAATGGACAAGGGTTCATGGCTCTTGCAGCAATGATTTTTGGTAAATGGCATCCACTTGGAGCACTTGGAGCAGCTTTGTTCTTTGGGTTTGCTCAAGCACTAAGTATTGTTGGTGGGCAAATTCCTTATGTAGATCAAGTACCAACTTATTTCTTACACATCTTGCCTTATGCTCTAACTATATTGGCAGTAGCCGGATTTATAGGAAAAGCACACGCACCAAAAGCGAGTGGAATACCTTATATTAAAGGAAAACGATAATTTAAAGTTTTGTAGTTAAGCCAGTCTATACTTAACCAAACTAAATAGAAAATGGAAGAGGGACCAATTAATTGGTCCCTTTTTGTTTGGACTGATATAATTAGAAAATGTATAGTGAATCACTAACTGAGATACACTAGAAAGAAAAAGGGGGATCACTTATGTTTCAACAATTCGAACTTGCAAGTGGCGTTAAGCTTTTTGTGAGACCTACAGAACAATTCAAAACGATCAATATCTCGTTCAAATGGAAACAACCTTTAACAGTAGAAAAAGCATCTATTCGTGCAGTTTTAGCGAATATATTACAATTCAGCAATGAAGTATACCCTACAAATGCAGCTTTTAGAAAGCGCTTAGACGACTTGTATGGAACTGCTTTATACTTTGATACAACGAAAAAAGGGAGCCACCATATTTTTTCACTGAACGCAGAAACCGTAAACGATGCATACTTATCCAATGAAAAAATTGTCGATGAAGTATTTTCTTTATTACATACCGTTATTTTTAAACCAAATTTGGAGAATGGCAAATTTGGTGAATCAATTGTAAAAAGAGAAAAAGAACAGGTAATTGAACGAATTCAATCCATGTATGATGACAAAACCAGATATGCGCAGCAACGTTTGTTAGAGAACATTCGCCCAAATAATCCAGCTTCTATTACATCTAATGGTACAGTGGAGGCTGTTAAAGCGATTACAAACGAGCAACTAATTGAAATGCATCATGATTTACTAACAAAAGACGATTTATCTATCTATGTAGTTGGGGATGTAAATATACAGGAAATAAAAGAAAAAATGCAGAGTCATTTTTCCTTTGTAGATCGAACAGAAAAGATTGAAAAGCCAGTTGATATACCAAGCGAAACAACTGATAAGAAATTTCTTCATGAAATACAAGATATGAAACAAGGTAAACTTCATATTGCCTATCAAACACCTATCACTTTTTTCTCGGAAGAATTTCCGGTTATGCAGCTTACAAATGGTATTTTAGGTGGATTTTCGCATTCTAAAATTTTTATGAACGTGCGTGAAAAAGAAAGTATGGCCTATTATGCATCGAGTAGCTACTCTTCACTCTATGGATTAATATTCGTGTTAGCAGGAATAGATTCTAATTTGCAGAAAAAAGCGGTCGCATTAATAGATGAACAACTAAAAGCAATGCAAGCAGGTGATATTTCCGACTTAGAATTAAACCAAACGAAATCTATGCTTACCAATCAACTGAAAGAAGCTTTAGATTCCGCACGTGCTCAAATTGAAATATACGACCAATATAAAGAATTGAACGCATCCTTTACCGTAGAAGATTGGGTCGGAAAATGGATGAATGTTACAAAAGAACAAATACAACAAATGGCATTAACTATTGAAAAGGAATTTGTTTATTTCCTTTCAGGCAAGGAAGGTGCAGCAAATGAATAAAACTTATTTTCAACAATTAGAAGAAACATTATACAACGAAACACTTCCGAATGGTTTAGATGTTTATATTTTGCCGAAGAGAGGGTTTTCGAAGACATTTGTCACTTTTACTACAAAATATGGTTCTATAGACCGTGAATTTATTCCTTTAGGTAAAGATGAACCTGTTATTGTTCCTGATGGCATTGCTCATTTTCTCGAACATAAAATGTTTGAAAAAGAAGAAGGGGATGTATTTCAAAAGTTCAGTGAGAAAGGTGCATCTGCAAATGCATTTACTTCTTTTACAAGAACGGCGTACTTGTTTTCCTCGACAGACCATGTATTAGATAATACGAAAACTTTGTTGGATTTTGTTCAACAGCCTTATTTTACAGAACAAACTGTAGAGAAGGAAAAAGGTATTATTGGTCAGGAAATTACGATGTATGACGATCAGCCAGATTGGCGTTTGTACTTTGGGACAATCGAAAATATGTATAAAGAACACCCAGTAAAGATTGATATTGCAGGGACAATTGATACTATTAGCCATATTACAGCAGAACATTTATATGAGTGCTACAACACTTTCTATCATCCATCAAATATGGTTTTATTCGTAGTGGGGGCAGTTGATCCAGAAGAGATGATGGACTTCATCAAAGCAGATCAAGCGGCAAAAACATTTGAGGAACCACAGGAGATCAAACGTTTCTACCCTGAGGAGCAAAAAGCAGTCGATAAAAAAGAACGTACTCTTCAGATGGATGTTCAAAAACCTAAGGTATTATTTGGAATTAAAGCAAGTAATACCGACATCTCTGGCGATGAAATGTTAAATTATGAACTAGCGATGCAAGTAGCAATTGAAATGATATTCGGTAGAAGTTCGGCATTTTATCAAGAAATATATGAGAATGGATGGATTGATGAATCTTATTCAGCAGATTTCTCAATGGAGCAAGGCTATGGTTTTACAATGATTGGTTCAGATACCGTTAACCCGACTGAACTAACCGAGAAAATAAAGGAAACCATTAAAAATTATGCTTCTAATTGGAATGTGGAGGATGAAGATTTACAACGTATCGTCCGTAAGAAAATTGGCTTTTTCTTAAGAGCACTAAATTCCATAGAATATATAGCAAATCAATTTACACGATACTCCTTCAATGACATGAATTTATTTGATGTTGTTCCTGCTTTAGAGAAACTAACAATGGATCAGGTGAAAGCAGCATTCCAATCGTTAATAGACGATAATGCTCATACTGTCTTTACAATCTTGCCTTATGAGAAAAGTAATGAGTAAAAAGTTTGCATTGGTGTTAGGTGCATCCGGTGAAATTGGTCACGCAATATGTCGTAATCTCGCGGAAGCCGGTTGGTCCATGTACCTACACTATGCAAATAATAAAGGAAGCATAGTAACATTAGTAACAGAACTCAACAAGTCTTATCCTGAACAAGAGTTTATCGTAGTACAAGCAGATATGAGTAATCCGAATTGTATTGAAAAAATAGTTGCTTCTATATTTACACTTCAAGCGATAGTATTTGCCCAGGGACATAGTCTGTACAAAGGTTTAGAGGACACTAGCTTAGATGATATTCGTCTATTATTTCAAGTGCATGTGGAGCATCCTATGGCATTATTAGGAATACTAAATAGTAAGCTTCGTCAGCAGTCTAGTAGTTCAGTTATTTTTGTTGGCAGTATATGGGGAGATACAGGTGCCTCTTTTGAAGTTGCCTACTCTGCTGCAAAAGGAGCTCAGCATGCCTTTGTAAAGGCATATGCTAAAGAGGTTGCACTACAACGAACAAGGGTAAACGCGGTCGCACCAGGATTTATCGATACAAAAATGAACGCTCATATTGAAGAGGAAGCTCGTCAGCTGATTCTTGAAGAAATTCCTGCCGGTTTTTTGGGATCCACACAAGATATAGCGGATGCCGTCGAATTTTTAACGAGTGAAAAGGCCAAATACATAACAGGTCAAATCATTCGGGTTAATGGTGGATGGTATATTTAATATCCTACTTCATGTCGCAAATACAATAGTGAAACCAAATAGAAAAAGAAAAGAGAGTATTACACGCTCTTTTCTTTTTTTCTTTTATTCGACTACAAAATCATATATGATAGAACTAATCATGAAGTGAAACGTCATCTATAGAGAAGGGAAAGATATAACATGGCTAGTGAATGGTTTTTTGAATATGAAATTCAAGTTAATCGTCCAGGACTTTTAGGTGACATTGCTTCTTTACTTGGTATGCTTCGAGTTAATATTGTAACGATTAATGGTGTAGATGAAGGCAGACGGGGTATGCTTATAAAAGCAGAGAAAAAAGAAAACATTGAACGTTTTGAACATATCGCTTCAACAATGGAAACGATTCAATTGACTAAATTTAGGGAACCTAAGCTAAGAGATCGTCTTGCAGTTCGTCATGGTAGATATATTCAACGTGATGCAGACGACAAAAAAACATTTACATTTGTTCGTAATGAGCTTGGTCTTTTAGTAGATTTTATGGCTGAAATCTTTAAGCAAGAAGGACATAAACTTATTGGAATTAGAGGAATGCCAAGAGTAGGGAAGACGGAATCAGTCGTAGCAGCAAGTGTATGTGCAAATAAAAAATGGATATTCTTGTCCTCTACGATGATCAAACAAACAATTAGAAGTCAATTGGCAGGAGACGAGTTTAGTGATCGTAATATTTTTATATTAGATGGTATTGTAACAAGAAAATCAAATGATGAAAAGCATTTACAGTTAGTAAGGGAAATGATGCGGATGCCGACTATCAAGGTTGTGGAACATCCTGATATGTTCATCCAGCATTCTGAGTATTCTCTTGATGATTTTGACTATATTATCGAGCTTCGTCATAGTCCGGACGAGCAAATCACATATGAAATGATGGAAAAAAACCACGGAATGTCTGACAAAGGAATGACGGGATTTGGTGGATTCAATTTTTAATGGGCAGGTGTTTTAATTGACTGAACTTGGGGCTCGCTTAAAAGAAGCGAGAACAGCAAAGGGTTATAGTATTGACGATTTGCAAGAAATAACAAAAATTCAAAAACGGTACTTAGCAGGTATTGAAGAAGGTAATTATGCAACTATGCCAGGTGCATTTTATGTTCGTGCATTTATTAAACAATATGCAGAGGCAGTTGGATTGAATGGAGACGAATTATTAGAAACGTATAAATCAGAAATCCCTTCTCCATCAAATGAGGAAGTAACAAAAAATATTCCTACAACACCATCTAGACGAGCATTAGGAGGACGATCGTCAAGTAAATTGATGGAGATTTTCCCAATGGTTATGGTTGTAGTTTTTGTTATTGCAATTATCGTAATGTTTTGGTTTTTATACCAAAATAGAGCCGATGATCCGGATACAGAAGTTACTAACGACGAGTTAACGCAAGAGAATAAACCAACTTTTGAGGACAATGAAAATATACAACCTGATTCTGAAGAAGAGCCAGTTGAGGAAGAACCTGTAGAAGAAGTTGTGGAAGAGCCAGAACCACCTGCACAGCAGTTATCATTCGTAGATATACAAGGTGTAACTTCAACGTATAATTTAACCAATGCAGAAAATTATGCAGTAAAATTGGTCGCAGCAAATACTACATGGTTGAATATTAGGGATGAAAATGACAAAATTCTTGTGGATCAATCGGTGAAGGCTGGAGAAACCTTCGAATTTGATGCAAATGCATTTTCTAAAATCCGTATACGTCTTGGGCATGCGCCTGGGAATACTGTTACAATAAATGAAGAAGTGGTAGAGTTTAAAAGCACAGAAGTTGCTCAAAATGTAGTAATACAGTTCAACAAATAGTCATCTTAGTGATGGCTATTTTATTTGAAATTGAAAGGAGTTTTTTCCATGAAAATGAATATACCAAACCAAATTTCTTTGTTTCGTATATTTTTAATACCTGTTTTTATGTTTTTTATGCTTGTAGACTTCAATTGGGGAGATATTACTTTATTGGGAGCAACTATTCCGGTTGGACATCTAGTTGGTGCTATTATTTTTATAATTGCTTCGATTACAGACTTTATCGATGGGTACTACGCTAGAAAATATAACTTAGTTACGAATATGGGGAAATTTCTTGACCCTTTAGCAGACAAGTTATTAGTTTCAGCTGCTTTAATCATTTTAGTTGAGTTTGGAATGGCACCATCATGGGTAGTAATATTAATTATCAGCCGTGAGTTTGCAGTTACTGGTCTTCGATTGATATTAGCGAATGAAGGCGAGGTAGTAGCTGCCAATCAATTAGGTAAAATAAAAATGTGGACACAAATTGTTGCGATTTCCTCCCTTTTATTGGGTAATATATTCTTTGAAATGTTCCATATACCATTTGATATGATCATGCTGTATGTATGTCTATTCTTTACGGTCTGGTCTGGATGGGATTATTTTTATTTGAACCGCAAAGTGTTACTAGATTCTAAGTAGGAAGGAAGTTCTTCATGAAGGCAGAAATTATTGCAGTAGGATCAGAGTTATTACTAGGGCAGATTTCTAATACAAATGCCCGTTTTATTTCCACTCAATTAGCAGAGATTGGTCTGGACGTTTACTATCACACGGTTGTTGGAGATAATGCGAATCGGCTGTTAGAATCGATTAAAATTGCAGAGAAACGAGCAGACCTTATTATTTTCACAGGGGGATTAGGTCCGACAAAAGATGATTTGACGAAAGAAACTATTGCAAAGCATCTAGGTATGAACTTAGTGCTAGATAATCATGCAATCATGTATATTGAAGATTTCTTTAAGCGTATGGATCGTAAAATGACGGAAAACAATAAAAAACAAGCACTTGTTTTAGAAGGATGCACCGTGCTGGAAAACAAACATGGTATGGCACCAGGGATGTTACTTTCTACGGATAGTCATTCATATATGCTACTTCCTGGACCGCCGAAAGAGATGGAGCCAATGTTCCAATTCGAAGCGAAGCCATTATTACCTCAACTCCTTTTGGATGAAAATGTTATTTTGTCCCATGTTATCCGTTTCTATGGAATTGGAGAAGCAGAATTGGAAACAGAAGTGCAGGATCTCTTAGAGAACCAAACGAATCCAACACTTGCTCCACTTGCATCTGATGGTGAGGTTACCCTTCGTTTAACCTCAAAAAGTAATTCTGAAGAAGAAGCTTGGAAAAAGATAGAAATGTTACAAGCTGAAATCCTCAACCGTGTAGGTAAATTTGTTTATGGTTATAATAATGACTCTCTACCATCGAAATTGAGAGAAATCCTTATTGAATATAGCCTAACTATTTCAGCAGCAGAGAGTATGACGGCGGGACTTTTCCAATCGGAGCTTGCTGCAGTACCAGGAATGGGAGAAGCATTGGTGGGTGGAATGATTACCTACACAGAAGATGTGAAGATTAACCAATTAGGTGTTGATGCTGATATTATTGAGAAATACAGCGTTGTTTCTAGTCAGTGTGCTGAGCAAATGGCTCTTCGAGTTAAAGAAAAGTTTCAGACGGATATCGGTGTGGGCATTACCGGGGCAGCGGGTCCTGATGGTCATGGGGGTCAACCGGCAGGTACAATTTGGATTGGAATCGCATTAGGCGATACTAAGCCAGTAACATATAAGCTTAATCTATCAGGTTTACGAAACACGAATAGAATTAGAACAGTGAAGTTTACAATCTATTATTTGATACGTTTGTTGCGGGAACTAAAATTATCAGGAATTTAATTTTGATTTATAAAAACGGCCCAAAATTTAATTTTGAGTCGTTTTTCACACTCAAAATTAAATAGTTATAAAAAATAAACGAATGAACGTTCGCTTTTTTCTTGTAAATTTCTCAAAGACCGAGTATAGTAAGAATAGAAATAAAAAACATCATCATTTCTTTTGAGGAGGAAATATAATTGGCTAACAATGATCGTAAAGCAGCTTTAGATATGGCGTTAAAACAAATAGAGAAACAATTTGGTAAAGGTTCTGTTATGAAACTAGGAGAAAAAACAAATCTAGAAATTTCTACATCTTCTAGTGGTTCATTAGCACTGGATGCTGCACTAGGAATAGGCGGGTATCCAAGAGGACGTATTATTGAAATATATGGTCCTGAGAGTTCAGGTAAAACAACTGTTGCTCTTCATGCCATCGCAGAAATACAAAAAACTGGTGGTCAAGCTGCGTTTATCGATGCTGAGCATGCCTTAGATCCAGTCTATGCACAAAAACTTGGTGTAAACATTGATGAATTACTGTTATCGCAACCAGACACAGGGGAGCAAGCACTTGAAATAGCAGAAGCTCTTGTACGAAGTGGAGCAATTGAGATTTTAGTAATTGACTCGGTAGCAGCATTAGTACCAAAAGCGGAAATTGAAGGAGAGATGGGAGATTCTCATATCGGACTTCAAGCACGTTTAATGTCACAAGCATTGCGTAAGCTATCAGGTGTAATTAATAAATCGAATACGATTGCAATTTTCATTAACCAAATTCGTGAAAAAGTTGGAGTAATGTTCGGAAATCCAGAAGTTACACCAGGTGGTCGTGCGCTTAAATTCTATAGCTCTGTTCGTTTAGAAGTAAGACGTGCAGAAGCGATCAAACAAGGTACCGATATTATGGGGAACAAAACCAAGATTAAAGTAGTTAAGAACAAAGTAGCTCCACCATTTAAAACTGCAGAAGTAGACATTATGTATGGTGAAGGGATTTCACAAGAAGGAGAAGTAGTTGACATAGGATCAGAGTTTGATATTATTCAAAAAAGTGGTTCTTGGTATGCGTACAATGAAGAGCGCATAGGTCAAGGTAGAGAAAATGCAAAACAGTACCTAAAAGAAAATCCTTCTATTAAATCTGAAATAACTGGTAAAATCCGTGAATCACTTGGAATGGCGGCAAGTTCACTAACGATTGGTGGACATGAAGTCGAAGAGGAAGAAGACGGAGAGTTCGAATTACTATTAGATGAAGAATAAAGTCCAGAAAGTCTCTCATTCATTTGAGAGATTTTTTTTGAAAGTTTATAAACATGTAATGTGAATACTGGGTTCACAGGTCTTTAAGAATGTATAATGCAGCTGTTTTGCTCTTCAGTTGGACTCGTTCTGCATGGGTGAGCGATGCACCATCACCGTCGCTTGCGCTCAACATCTTGGTTCATCACTCTCACTGATCGTGGGAGAGTCGCCACCTTTCACTTTGAATACGAATCATCTTTTCTCTAGTTAAACAAAAACGCACTAACCTATTTTCAAAAGTTATATAAAATGCAATAAGGTTACCGAAAAATAGAGAGACTAGTCGTGACGTTAGTCACGACCAGACTCTCCAAAAAGTCCATCTGTATAATATAGATGGATGTTTGACCAAAGCCCTCAAAAAAGATAGAAACGGTTTTTGACCGTAAAGAAAGCCTATGCTTTTTAAAGTAGACTTTTTCAAACCTAGCCATAATTTTCAATAAAAACTGTATTTTTATTCGCTTGAATGAAACTACATATATCCAGATGTTTATTTTGTCCTACTTTTCATATATTATACTTCCCTTCCTTGACAGAGTATTTCTACATCTATACAATTAAAATTGTATAATTTCTTTATTATTAAATGATTATAGGCATTACGTATATGTTTTTGTATATACGTGCCGACTGAAACTAAAAAGTATAGCATTAGGGGGTGTTCGAATGACAGAAATTATCATCTCCGCTTTGCTTGGTCTGATTGTCGGTGCCGTTGTTGGTTATATTTATCTGAAAAACGTGAACGATTCAAAAGTGACTGGTGCAAAACAATCTTCAGCAAGTATCATAGATGAAGCAAAGCGAGAAGCGGAAGCGTTGAAGAAAGAAGCACTTTTAGAAGCCAAAGATGAAACTCACAAATTACGAAATGAAGCAGAATCTGACATCCGTGAACGCCGAGGCGAACTGCAAAAACAGGAAAATCGGTTATTACAAAGAGAAGAGAACCTTGATCGTAAAGATGATGCTCTAAACAAGAGAGAAGTAGGTCTTGAGCGTAAAGATGATGCTCTAACTGAAAGACAACAGCATATCGAACAGAAAGAAAGCAAAGTGGATGAACTAGTTAAAAAGCAACAAACTGAACTAGAAAGAATTTCTACTTTAACTCGTGAAGAGGCGAAATCCATAATTCTTCAAGAAGTAGAAAATGAACTTGCTACGGATATTGCTGTGATGACAAAGGAATCGGAAACTAGAGCTAAAGAAGAATCCGATAAAAAATCTCGTGAGATTCTTTCCCTTGCGTTACAACGTTTTGCAGCAGACCATGTTGCAGAAACAACTGTTTCTGTAGTTAACTTGCCAAATGATGAGATGAAAGGTCGTATTATTGGCCGTGAAGGTCGAAACATTCGTACACTTGAGACGTTAACTGGTATTGATTTAATTATCGATGATACTCCAGAAGCTGTGATTCTTTCAGGCTTTGATCCAATTCGAAGAGAAACTGCCCGTTTAGCACTTGAAAAACTGGTACAGGATGGACGAATTCATCCTGCACGAATCGAAGAAATGGTAGAAAAGTCTAGAAGAGAAGTAGATGAGCAAATTCGCGAAATTGGTGAACAAACTACATTCGATATTGGAATTCATAATTTACATCCCGACCTTATGAAAATTCTAGGTAGACTTCGTTATCGTACAAGCTATGGTCAAAATGTATTAAAACACTCAACAGAAGTTGCCTATTTAGCTGGGTTATTAGCTGCAGAACTTGGTGAAGACGTAACACTTGCAAGACGTGCAGGGTTACTTCATGATATTGGGAAAGCAATTGACCATGAAGTGGAAGGCAGCCATGTAGAAATTGGTGTTGAGCTTGCAACAAAATATAAAGAGCATCCAGTAGTCATTAATAGTATTGCTTCCCATCATGGAGATACAGAAGCTACTTCTGTTATTGCCGTATTAGTGGCGGCTGCCGATGCATTATCAGCAGCACGACCTGGTGCAAGAAGCGAAACATTAGAAAACTACATTCGTCGTTTGGAGAAATTAGAAGAAATTTCTGAATCCTATGAGGGTGTAGAAAAATCATTTGCTATTCAAGCTGGTCGAGAGATTCGTATAATGGTTCGTCCGGATCAGATTGATGACTTAACTGCTCATCGTTTGGCGAGAGATATCCGTAAACGAATTGAAGAAGAATTAGATTATCCTGGTCATATTAAAGTGACTGTTATTAGAGAAACTAGAGCTGTAGAATATGCAAAATAACATTCAATAATGGTGTTCTACTGTTTGCTAAGTTAGTATTAACAAAAAGGCTTCGAAATGAAGCCTTTTTTTCGTGAAAGGAATGAAATAGTAATGAGAATATTATTTATAGGTGATATCGTTGGTTCGATGGGACGAGATACATTAGAAGATTATTTACCAAGATTAAAAAGAAAATATAATGTAGATGTAGTTATTGCTAATGGGGAGAATGCAGCTGCAGGTCGTGGGATTACTAAAAGTATTTTTCAATCATTGCTCCATATGGGCGTAGATGTAGTAACGATGGGTAACCACACTTGGGATCAAAAAGAAATTATGGATTTTATCGATGACACGGATTATTTAATTCGTCCTGCGAACTTTTCAGAGGATGCACCTGGTAAAGGGATGACTTCCATCTCTAAAGGGGGTCATACCATTTCAGTGATCAATATGCATGGCCGCACATTTTTACCACCCCATGATGATCCATTTAAGATGGCTACTGAAATGGTTGAAGATGCGAAAAAACTATCACCAATTGTCTTTGTAGATTTTCATGCAGAAGCTACAAGTGAAAAAATCGCATTTGGTTGGCATTTAGATGGAAAAGCTTCTGTTGTAGTTGGAACACATACGCATGTTCAAACTGCAGACTCCCGTATATTACCTGGAGGTACTGCTTATATCACAGATGTTGGTATGACAGGCCCATACGATGGGGTACTAGGTATGAAAAAAGAAGATGTTCTTTACCGTTTTCAAACGAATATGCCAGCTCGTTTTGAAGTACCAAAGACCGGACGTTCTGTGCTTAGCGGTTTCTTTGTAGAAGTGGACAATACCACTGGGAAAGCAATACACCAGGAACGAATTTATATAAACGAGGATTACCCATTTAAAGGCTAAAAGTCTAAAAGATTACTCCTGCGCATAAGTTAGATTATGAACCAGAAGCAAGTTCATAATATAGCGACAAAAGGAGAAATGATAGTGGATTCTTTAAAAGTATCTTCCAGATCAAACCCAAATTCAGTTGCTGGGGCATTAGTTGCAGTAATTAGAGAACAAGGGTATGCAGAGATGCAAGCAGTAGGAGCAGGAGCATTAAATCAGGCTATCAAAGCGATAGCAATTGCCCGAGGATTTGTAGCCCCAAGTGGAACAGACCTAACTTGTTCTCCTGCCTTCACCGATATTGTCATATCAGGTGAAGATCGAACAGCTTTAAAGTTACTTGTTGAAAAAAAAGCAAAATAGACGGGGGGTCGCTACTTTTATAGTAGGCGACCTCTCTTTTTAATAATTAGTACTAACTAAATGAATTTATAGATTTTTTTCGAATAATTTGTGACACTACGTTTCCGTCAAAGGTCTGAATTTCTATAAAAATACGGGGAATACATAGTGATAACTGCTAGTTCGTGATAAACTTATGAAGGAAATTAGTATTTAATCGAATAGTAAGGAGATGTTTATATGTTGCAACAGCTTTCTTGGAAAGTAGGAGGGCAGCAAGGAGAGGGTATTGAAAGTACAGGAGAAATATTCTCAATGGCGATGAACCGCCTAGGATACTATCTGTACGGATACCGTCATTTCTCTTCTCGAATTAAAGGTGGCCATACAAACAATAAAATCTGTGTACGTCCAACGCAAGTTCGTACAATTCCAGATGATTTAGATATTTTAGTAGCATTCGATCAAGAAACAATTGATGTCAACTACAAAGAGTTAACGGAAAAAAGTGTAGTTTTGGCAGATGCGAAATTCTCACCAGTAGCACCTGAAGATTGTAAGGCACCAATGTATATTGTTCCTTTCACAGAGGTAGCTGCAGAACTTGGAACATCTCTTATGAAAAACATGGTAGCAATTGGCGCAAGTGCTGCACTACTTAACTTGGATAAAGCAGTATTCCAAGGGGTAGTAGATGAAATTTTTGGTAAAAAGGGACAAGAAGTAGTAGAAAAAAACATGCAAGCTATTCAACAGGGCTTTGAAACAATGGCTGAGCAACTGGGAGATCGTCTTGGTGAGTGGGAAATTGCGCCTGCTGACGGAAAACATCGGATGTTTATGATAGGAAATGATGCGATTGCTTTTGGTGCATTAGCAGCGGGTGTTCGCTTTATGGCTGCATATCCGATTACTCCTGCATCGGAAATTATGGAATATATGATTAAAAAACTACCATTATTTGGTGGAGCTGTTATACAAACAGAGGATGAAATTGCTGCTGCTACAATGGCAATTGGTTCAAACTATGGTGGTGTTCGTGCTTTTACTGCATCTGCAGGTCCAGGGCTTTCACTGATGATGGAGGCAATTGGTCTTTCCGGTATGACGGAGCAACCACTTGTAATTGTGGATACACAGCGTGGGGGACCTTCAACTGGTTTACCGACTAAACAAGAACAATCCGATTTAATGCAAATGATTTATGGAACTCATGGAGAAATTCCAAAGGTGGTTATTGCACCAAGTACTGGAGAAGAAGCATTCTATGATACTATTCAAGCTTTCAATATTGCGGAGGAATTGCAGCTTCCAGTAATTATTTTATCAGATTTACAACTATCACTCGGTAAACAAACAGTAGAGCCATTTGATTATTCTAAGGTTGAAATCCGTCGTGGTAAATTAGTAGAAAATGATGAAATTCCTGTAGCTGAAGATAAATCATACTTCAAGCGTTTTGAAGTAACGGAAGATGGAATATCACCACGTGTTCTACCGGGTACAGAGCATGCAATTCACCATGTAACTGGGGTTGAGCATGATGAAACAGGTAAACCATCTGAGGCAGCAACAAATCGTAAAGCTCAAATGGATAAACGTTTAGGGAAGCTTCAGCATATTAACTTCAAAGAGCCGGTATACGTAAACGCACCTTACGAAGAAGCGGATATACTATTTGTTGGCTTTAACTCTACTAGAGGAGTGCTAGAAGAATTACAACAAACATTTATTGAAAGTGATATTAAAGTAAATCATGCACATATTCGTTTAATTCATCCATTCCCAGTGGAAGAAATGCACTCACTAGTTGCAAAAGCGAAAAAAGTAGTAGTAGTAGAGAATAATGCAACTGGTCAATTAGCAAATATCATTAAAATGAATGTTGGCGGTCATGATAAATTGGTAAGTGTAACAAAATATGATGGCACACCATTTTTACCATTACAGCTTGCAAAACAAGTAAAGGAGTTGCTAACAGATGGTAACATTTAAAGATTTTCGTAATAATGTAAAACCTAACTGGTGTCCAGGTTGTGGTGACTTCTCGGTGCAGGCAGCAATTCAACGTGCTGCAGCAAATGTTGGCATTCAACCACATGATTTAGCTGTAATTTCTGGTATCGGCTGTTCTGGGCGTATTTCTGGATATATTCATTCATATGGTTTCCATGGTATTCACGGTCGTGCACTTCCAATTGCACAGGGATTAAAAATGGCAAACAAAGATTTACATGTTATTGCTTCTGGTGGTGATGGTGATGGATTTGCAATAGGGATGGGTCATACCATTCATTCCATCCGTCGTAATGTCGATATAACTTATGTTGTCATGGACAACCAAATCTACGGTTTAACAAAAGGGCAAACATCCCCACGTTCAGCAGAGGGCTTTAAAACGAAGTCAACTCCTGGTGGAGCAATTGAACCATCTGTTCAACCGTTAGAACTGGCCCTAACTTCTGGAGCAACTTTTGTAGCGCAAGGATTTTCTTCTGATATTAAAGAGCTAACTGCAATTATCGAAGCTGGCATTAATCATAAAGGATTTTCGTTCATCAATGTTTTTAGCCCATGCGTAACTTACAATAAGGTAAATACTTATGACTGGTTTAAAGAACATTTAACAAAGCTTTCTGCTGTCGAAGGATATGACTCTACTAACAGAGAAGAAGCTATGAAAGTAGTAATGGAAACAGAAGGTCTTGTTACAGGTATTATTTATCAAGATGAAAACGCCCCATCCTACCAAGAACAAGTTCCTGGTTATGCTCCAACCCCACTTGTCGATCAAAATTTGAAGATGAGTGAACAGGAATTCAACGCTTTAATTCAAGATTTTATGTGATATAACTGAGCTCATGAACCGTTAATGTTCATGGGCTATTTTTATACGAACGAAAGCCCATAAATATTAAAAAATAGCCCATAACAAGCAGAAGATAGCCCATAAAAACCATGCTAGCCCTTCATAGACAGATTATAGCTCTTAAATATGCTCGGATAGACCTTTATAATGAGGAAATAGCCCATAACATCTCCCACCCAACCTCAATAATTCAATTATCTGAGCTTAATTTGTCTAAATAAGAAATTTTAAGTTGAAAGCCTTGTGGCATTAGAGAACTATTCAGTATAATAGGAGGGATATTCGTACTTTTCACGAATGAAGGAAAGGAGAGTTCTTATGAACGAGGAATCACGTTTACAAAGTACTCAAGTGAAGGAAGCTAGTTCTTTGGATAAAAAGTCCGAGAAGGATTATAGTAAATATTTTCAAGCAGTCTATACTCCACCATCATTAAAAGATGCGAAGAAACGTGGCAAAGAAGAGGTTGAATACCACAACGACTTTGCTATTGCTGAGCAATTTAAAGGCATGGGTCAAAATAGAAAATTTTATATACGTACTTATGGCTGTCAAATGAACGAGCATGATACAGAGGTAATGGCAGGCATTTTCATGCAACTAGGATATGAACCTACGGATACTGTAGACGATGCAAATGTTGTTTTACTAAATACTTGTGCCATTCGTGAAAATGCTGAAAACAAAGTATTTGGTGAGCTTGGTCATTTTAAACATTTAAAACAAAAAAATCCAGATGTATTAATCGGCGTCTGTGGTTGTATGTCGCAGGAAGAATCAGTTGTCAACAAAATATTAAAAACTTACAATCAAGTAGATATGATTTTTGGTACACATAATATTCACCGTCTTCCTAATATATTAAACGAGGCTTACCTTTCTAAAGAAATGGTAGTGGAAGTTTGGTCTAAAGAAGGAGACGTTATAGAAAACTTGCCGAGAGTACGTAAGGGTTCGATTAAGGCATGGGTTAATATTATGTATGGCTGTGATAAATTCTGTACATATTGTATCGTTCCATATACACGTGGAAAAGAACGCAGTCGTCGTCCGGAAGATATTATCCAAGAAATTAGACATCTTGCGGCGCAAGGCTACAAGGAAGTAACATTGCTTGGTCAAAATGTAAATGCATATGGAAAAGACTTTGAAGATCTAGATTATCGCTTTGGTGATCTAATGGATGACCTTCGGAAGATTGACGTAGCTCGCATACGTTTCATGACTAGTCATCCTAGGGACTTTGATGATCACTTAATCGAAGTGCTTGCAAAAGGCGGAAACTTAGTTGATCATATTCATCTTCCAGTTCAATCTGGATCATCGGATATCCTTAAAATAATGGCTCGTAAATATACAAGAGAGCATTATTTAGAACTTGTTCGTAAAATAAAAGCTGCTATCCCAAATGTTTCATTAACAACCGATATAATTGTTGGGTTCCCAAATGAAACCGATGAACAATTTGAAGAAACAATATCACTATATAAAGAAGTCGGTTTCGAAATTGCTTATACGTATATTTACTCTCCACGGGAAGGTACTCCAGCTGCAAAAATGATAGATAACGTACCGATGGAAGTGAAAAAGGAAAGACTGCAGCGTTTAAATAAGTTAGTAAATGATATGTCAGCTGAAGCTATGAAAAGACATGCTGGACAAATTGTGGAAGTTTTAGTCGAAGGTGAGAGTAAAAACAACCCCGATGTACTTGCAGGCTACACAAGTAAAAGTAAACTAGTTAATTTCGTTGGTCCTAAAGATATTATTGGCAAAATAGTTAAAGTGAAAATAACAGAAGCAAAAACATGGTCACTTACTGGGGAACTAGTAAATGAAACAATCGAGCAAAAGGTGGGAGTATAATGTCTACAACAAAATATACTAGAGACGAAATTATTGAAAAAGCAAAAGAAATTGCAACTATGATTGCAAATACAGAAGAAGTTGAATTCTTCAAACGTGCCGAAGAGCAAATCAATGAAAATACAAAGGTACGCGAAAAAATAGCGAGTCTTAAAAGCTTACAAAAACAAGCTGTCAACTTTCAGCATTTAGGGAAAGAAAAAGCTCTTACACTTATTGAGGGGAAAATTTCAGCAATCGAGGAAGAAATTGATAGTCTACCGATTGTACAACAATTCAAACAGTCACAAGGTGACGTAAATAGTCTGCTACAACTAGTTGCAAATTCAATTTCTAATAATGTAACAAATCAAATTATTGAAGCAACTGATGGTGACCTATTAAGAGGCGAAACAGGATCAAAAGTAAAAAATACAACGTACGATAGTTGTTCATAATACTTATTTTAAAAGGCATTCATTTAATCTGAAAGGATTAAATGGATGCCTTTAATTGCTTGTTCCGAGTCTTTCAAAACTGGGTTAATAATAGTTCTGTACTGTAAAGAAAACTAGTAATATACTTTTATAAAAACACTGAAAATGCATAATTGGTTGGCAATTTGTTAAACTTTTGTGTTAAAATTGTTATGTACTTTGGGAATATATATATGAGGGGGAAATTGTATGAAGAAAAAGCAGTTTAAGCTATTAAGCATACTAAGTATTTTTGTTTTATTAATACTTGCAGCATGTGGCTCAAATGAAGGGGATTCATCGTCAGATGGAGATTCTGGTAAAACAAAAGAAGACTACAAGTTTTTAAGCTTATTAACAGGTGGAGTACAAGGAACGTATTATCCACTTGGGGGAACATTTGCGGAATTAATCAGCAGTGAAACTGGGATTAAAACTACAGCTGAGGTTTCACAAGCATCAGCAGCAAATATGACAGCACTAAAAGAGGGGACTGCAGAAATTGCATTCACACAAACAGACATCGCTTTCTATGCAACAGAAGGAGAGTTAATGTTTAAGGACAATAAAGTAGATACAATCTCTGCACTTGGTGCACTTTATCCAGAAACAGTTCAACTAGTAACTACGGACAAAACAGGGATTAAGTCATTCGATGATTTAAAAGGCAAGAAAATTTCTGTAGGTGCTCCTGGATCAGGAACATATGCAAATGCAGAACAATTACTTGAAATTCATGGATTAACGATGGACGATATTGAACCACAAAACTTAGATTTTGGTGAATCACAAGATAGTTTACAAGCTGGTCAAATTGATGCGGCATTTATTACTGCGGGAACTCCAACTGGAGCTGTAGAAGCGTTGAACGCAGTTGCTAATGTAGTAATCGTTCCTGTAGAAGATGCAAAAGCTGATGAGCTAATCGAAAAATATCCATATTACGCTAAAGATGTAGTGCCATCAGGTACTTACGGATTAACTGAAGAAGTACCTACAGTATCTGTATTAGCAATGCTAGCTGTAACTAACGAGCTACCAGAGGACTTAGTTTATGAGATGACAAAAGCAATTTATGATAATGCTGGTAGTATTACTCATCCAAAAGGTCAATTTATTAAACCTGAAACTGGGCTAGAAGGTATTGGGATTAAAATTCATCCTGGTGCTCAAAAGTATTTTGATGAAGTAAATAAATAAAATTAAATGCTCGGGGGCATGTTGCTGTTGCTTACATGTCCCTTTTTTATTGAAAGAATGGTGGAGCAAAGAAATGCGGTTTCTTAAGGTGTTTGGAATAATAGTCCTTTTATGCGTTGTTGGCATTTCATTTTTCTTTCCATATCAACAAGTATTTGTTTTTACTGAAACTAGAAGTGACGATCCTAAATTATATTATTTACGGATTGAGGATGCACGAGACTTCCAAATTATATTCACACATTCTATACATAAAAGTGATGTAATAGAACTATATAAAATAACAGAGGATGCTAAAATTCAATTAGTATCAATGATGTATGAGGATTTAGCAATTGGAATGCCTGGACACGCAGAAGAAGGGCAAACTTTTGAAGAGAAAGATGGGATATATAAACTTTCCTATGATGATAAAGTTATCAATTCTTTTACTCTTTTTGTTGCTGATATTGATATGGATTTAATATTTAAATATAAACAAAAAGAATATGACTTAAAAAAATTATTAGAACGTAGTAAATCATATGAATTTGAAGTAAAAAAAATATCTCTATATGAACAATGGAAAGGAGCTAAGATGAATGACTGAAAAACAATCAAAACCGAACAGCGAATCGTCTGAAACAGAATCTTTTCAACAGTTATCGGAAGAAGAACAGCAAGCCATTTTACAGAAATACGATCCTGAATCTAATACAAGATCTGTAGATGGTATTATGAAGAAGGTAATTTTCTTTGGATTATTAGCATTTTCTTTATTTCAACTTTATACAGCTATTGAAGGTCAATTTACAGCTTATATTCAACGGTCAATACATTTAGGGTTTGCATTATCCCTTATTTTCTTAATGTTCCCCGCAATGAAAAAATCAATTCGAAAAAGAAAAATTCCAATATATGATTATCTTTTATCCATATTATCTATTGGAGTAGGTCTCTACTGGCCGATACAATATCAAGAATTAGTTTTTCGAGTAGGAACAATGACAGATTTAGATTTTATAGTAGGTGCATTAGCAATATTATTAACTTTAGAAGCAGCTCGCCGTACTGTCGGGTTACCTATTACAATAATCGCTACTGTTTTCTTAGTGTATGCATTCTTCGGACCGTATTTTCCAGGTTTCTTAGCGCACAGAGGGCAAGATTTAAGCAGTTTAGTGCATCTAATGTTCTTTACAACAGATGGGATTTTAGGTACTCCGATTAGTGTATCTGCTACATTTATATTTGTCTTCCTGCTATTTGGATCATTCCTAGTGAAAACCGGAGTTGGGCAGTACTTCAATGACTTAGCGGTAACACTTGCAGGTCGTTTAACTGGGGGACCTGCAAAGGTTGCCATTTTCTCCAGTGCGTTACAGGGTACTATTTCAGGAAGCTCAGTTGCTAACGTAGTAACTTCTGGTTCTTATACGATACCAATGATGAAAAAGCTAGGTTATCGAAAGGAATTTGCAGGTGGAGTAGAAGCAGCAGCGTCTACAGGCGGGCAATTAATGCCCCCAATTATGGGTGCAGCGGCATTCCTAATGGTAGAGTTTATCGGTGGTATTACTTATTGGGAAATTGCAAAAGCAGCAGCGATACCAGCAGTTTTATACTTTGCTGGTATATGGATTATGACACATTTTGAGGCAAAACGTGTTGGACTAAAAGGTATGTCAAAAGAAGAAATGCCAGATCGCAAAGAAGTTTTGAAAAAGTTATATTTATTAATACCAATTATAACGATTATTGTTCTAATGTTTATAGGGGTACCAACGATGCAAGCAGCGTTATGGGGGATTGTTGCTGCCGTAGTATTCAGTGCAATTGATAAGGAAACTAGAATGAATTTTAAAGATATAATTGATGCTCTAGTTGATGGTGCAAGAACTGCATTAGCAGTTGCAGCGGCAACCGCTGCTGCTGGTATTATTGTTGGAGTAGTTGTAAAAACTGGATTAGGACTAAGCCTGGCAAATGGTCTTATTTCTGCATCAGGTGGAAATATTCTCTTAACTCTATTCTTTACGATGTTAGCATCTATTGTTTTAGGTATGGGTTCTCCAACAACAGCCAATTATGTAATTACGTCAACAATTGCTGCACCGGCTATCATCACACTTTTGATGCTTGATATGCCTGCAGGTGCTACAGTACCATTAGTTGTCGCTTTATCTGCGCATTTGTTCGTATTTTACTTTGGTATTATTGCAGATATTACACCACCTGTTGCACTTGCAGCATTTGCAGCAGCAGGGGTTTCTGGTGGAGATCCAATTAAAACTGGAGTTGTGGCTGCTAAATTAGCAATAGCAGCATTTATCATTCCATATATGGTGATATTCTCGCCTGCATTACTCATGATAGATACGACATTCCTTGAAGTTATTTGGGTTGTATTTACCGCAATTACCGGAATGATTGCAATTGGTGCAGGAATGATTGGATATTGGTATCGCAAGGTAACATGGATTGAAAGAATATTTGCAGTTGGAACTGGGTTGCTTTTGATTTACCCAGAAAGTTTTTCAGATATTGCCGGATTAATTATCTTTGCAATCCTATTAGCAATTCAATTGTTTACTAAGGGTAAGAATAATCCAGAAGCAATAGCACATTAAAATTTCATTTCTTCTTAAGTAAAATATAAATTTAAAGTAAAACACGAGCCCATTTTGGCTCGTGTTTTTATATAATAGAGTAAAGATAGAAAGAATTGGGGTTTTTTACATGTTAATGAAATTTGTACTAGCTGAAAAGCAGATGAATGATGCAATACTTTTTCCGGAGTTTAACTTAACTATTAATGAAAGTGAAATCGTTTCACTTTGTTCAAACGTCAATGTTCGCGAGCAACTGTTATTCATATTGCTAGGGAAAACGAACTTATCGAAAGGCAAGATAGAATTTGATTCCGAGCAAAAACTAGGATTTTATTTCTTACGTGAAGGGGAATATGAAAGACTTACAGTGAAGGAATCTCTACAATTTTTTCATCGTATTCATCAATCCGATCAATCAATTGAAGAAGTTTTACAGACTGTGCAGTTGGAAAGCAAAAAAAATAAGAGAATAAAAGAACTTTCATATTCTGAAAAGAAACGTGTTCAACTTGCACATATACTTATCCAAAATCCTGCCATATACATAATGGAAGAACCCGATCAAAATCTAGATATTGAATCGAAAAAAATCTTTATCAATATACTTAAAATGTTGAGTTCGTCACAGAAAACAATTCTTATTTTGACGGGGCAAGTAGAAAGTGCTTTAGCTTATTCTGATCAAATATACCGCTTGGATGAAAAAGGACTTCATCCAATTCAATTAGAAGTGGAGACGCAAAATGATTCAAATAAGAAAACAGGAAATGAACATAAAGACAAGATTGTTCAACCTATTCGTTTTGAAAAAATACCAACTAAGGTAAATGAAAAAATTGTATTATTTGATCCACCAGAAATCGATTATATAGAGAGCATTGAGGGACAAACTTTTTTGCATAATAAGGGAGAAAGTTTTCAGTGTGCATTTACGTTAAATGATTTAGAAGAAAGATTATTACCCTTTGGATTTTTTCGCTGTCACAGATCTTATATTGTGAATTTACAAAAAGTGCGCGAAGTAATTACATGGACTAGAAATAGTTACAGTTTAGTTCTGGATGATACGGAAAAATCATCTATACCACTTTCAAAGACGAAAATGACTGATTTAAAAGGAATGTTGGGCCTAAAATAAGCTCCGTTCACCCCAAATTTAACTCCATTCACCTGAAATATAAGGTTTTTAATGAGAATATCTCTTAATCTTAGGTTGTTCATACAAAAATGCTCAACCAAAAAATTAGGAGGTTTTTAAATGGAAAACGCAATCGAAGTGAAAGGTCTAGCAAAATATTATTCAAACTTTAAAGCAATTGAAGATGTTCAATTTGAAGTTAAAAAGGGAGAGATATTTGGATTTCTTGGACCTAGTGGATCTGGCAAGACGACAACTATTAAAATCTTAACGGGACAATTGAATGCAACAGAAGGAGAAGCTTTCGTTTTTGGAGAGAGCGTTTCTGTCCTGAAAAATCCAACAGCTCGAAAACGATTTGGTGTTCTAACAGATAATAGTGGATTATATGGAAGGCTGTCAATAATTGAAAATCTTCAGCTTTACTGCAAACTTTACGACTTACCCAATTCTAAAGTTGATGAGGCATTGGATTTTGTCAATTTAAAGGAAGCTGGGAAAAAGAAGATTTCCACTTTATCTAAAGGAATGACGCAGCGAGTCAATTTAGCTAGAGCAATATTACATGAACCTGAACTGCTATTTTTAGATGAACCAACTTCTGCATTGGATCCAGTAAATACACTACATATCTATAATGGCTTACGTGCATTAAATAATAGAGGAACAACGATATTCCTAACTACTCATGACATGCAAGAAGCTGATGTTTTATGTAACCGAGTAGCTTTCCTTCACAAGGGAAAAATTCAACTTCTTGATAAGCCAGGAGAGCTTAAAAAACAATTTGCAGATGGGACAGTAACTGTAGAATTATCGAACAATGAGAAAGTTGTACTACGAAAGGATTCAGAGGGAGCAGAAGAAATGTTCCAGCTTATGAAAGAGAATCGAGTTCAAACAGTACATTCAAATGAACCAACTTTAGGAGATATATTTGTAAAAGTGACTGGAGGAGAATTGGTATGACGTTTTCATGGAAGAGAGTAAATGCAATTTTTCAAAAAGACTTTAAGGATTTCTCAAGAAACTTAGCAGTTTCAATCGTGGTATTCTTACCACTAATTTTAGCTGCTGTATATGGCCGTATGGGATTAGATACAATACAAGCTCATTTTATGAATATCAATATGACGTTTGCCATGGTTGGTACATACGTCCAATGTTGCTTGATAGCTGAAGAAAAAGAAAAGAACACACTACGTGGACTTATGCTATCTCCAGCCAGTACATTAGAAATTCTTGGTGGAAAAAGCCTGTTATCATTTGTATTAACTATTGTTATTGCATTCTTCTGTGCATATTTATCGGAATATCGTCCAGCTAATATTGCAATCATTGCAACAGCTATTGTTATTTCATCTGTTTTCTTCATAGGTTTAGGAACTTTATTGGGCCTTATTGCAAAATCAGTTATGGAATCTTCTGTAATAGTTCTTCCTGTTATTGCTGTTTTTACAATGGGATCATTTGTAACTGTTTGGATAGAGAAGTATCCAGTATTGCAGATAGTTGAATATTTGCCAAACATTCAACTAATTGACCTTGCAACAAAAGTGGAAAGTGGAGCAGGATTCGGTGATGTAATTTCAAATCTGGCTATAATTCTAATTTGGACTGTGGTCGTATATATATTAACTGCGGTTGTATATAAAAAACGAATGGTGGATTAGTTTTAAGTCTGATAAAGCATCAGCAAAATGTAGGGGCTTTATTGCTCCTGAATAATAAATATTTGTTTAAATATACAGAGAATGCCTTTTATAGGGCATTCTCTTTTTGAAAGATAAGTATAAATGCTAAGGAAGCGTATCTTGACTAAGTAAGGGTATAATAAAAATAAGTATCTAGTATTGCTTTATCAATTAAGGAAAGGAAGATTCGATGACAGAAGCTAATATAAATGTAGGATGGAACTTGGAGAATACTTATACCAATCTGCCGGAATTAATGTATACAGTTATTAACGTAAATCCTGTTAGCAACCCCAAAATTGTTGTCTTAAATGGAGAATTAGCAACTACGTTAGGACTGGATCCTAAAGCTTTAGAAAGTGGACAAGGTATTGAGGAACTGGCTGGCAATCGCACATTAGAAGGTGGGATACCTTTAGCACAGGCCTATGCTGGGCATCAATTTGGACATTTTACTATGTTAGGGGACGGTAGAGCTCTGCTGCTCGGTGAACATATTAAGCCTTCGGGAGAACTAGTTGATATCCAGTTGAAGGGTTCAGGTAGAACACCATATTCTCGTGGAGGAGATGGAAGAGCAGGACTTGGACCAATGCTTCGTGAATATATTATTAGTGAATCTATGCATGCACTTGGTATTCCAACGACTCGTAGCCTTTCTGTAGTCACTACAGGTGAGGATATTATGCGGGAAACTGTTGGACCAGGAGCTGTAATGACGCGTATAGCTTCTAGTCATTTACGTGTAGGTACTTTTCAATTTGCTGCAAAATGGGGAAGTATAAACGATTTAAAAGACTTGGCAGATTATGCAATAGAGAGACATTATCCGATACTATTGGATAAAGAAAATCGTTATCTATTATTACTCCAGGAAGTGATTGAGCATCAGGCAGCTTTAATTGCGAAATGGCAACTTGTTGGCTTTATTCATGGAGTGATGAACACGGATAATATGACAATAAGTGGTGAAACAATCGATTATGGTCCTTGTGCTTTCATGGATACTTTTGATTCGAAAACAGTATTTAGCTCAATCGATACTCATGGTCGGTATGCTTATGAAAATCAACCGAATATTGCCGCTTGGAATTTAGCAAGGTTGGCAGAAAGTTTATTACCACTTATTCATGAAGATGAGGAAGAAGCAGTCAAACTTGCAACAGAAAAAATAGGGGCATTTCCGGAAAAATATGAGACTTACTGGTTGACGGGAATGGGGAATAAGCTAGGTATTTTTAATATAGGAGAAGAGGACCTTTCGTTAATTGATAACTTGCTTCAACTTATGGAGAAATACAGAGCAGACTATACTAATACATTCCGATTGATGACTCTTGATAATTTAGAGGAAACTGTTTTGTTTGGTAAAAAAGATTTTGACCAATGGTATGAGAAGTGGCTAGCTAGAGTTGAAAAACAAGATGTGTCTAAAGAATTTATCCAGCAGCTGATGCAGAAAAGTAATCCTGCAGTCATTCCAAGAAATCATCGGGTAGAAGAAGCAATTGAAGCAGCAGTGAATAATCAAGATTATAGTGTGCTAAAGAGCCTTCTTAAAGTAATTTCTAAACCATACGATTATAGTTCTGATCATATGGATTATACTTCACTACCCCCTGATACCTCAAGACCGTATAAAACGTTTTGCGGTACTTAAAAAAAAGTTAAAACAAGCCTGTAAACATTCTAAGTTTACAGGCTTTTACTAATAATTAGGATAAAAAATCAGGTTTCAAATAATTGGGGTTTGGATATTTGTAGAATCCTTCTCCAGCTTCTCTGCCAGTTTTGCCTTTATCGATATAATCTGTTTTTAAGATATTGGCCAATTTAATGAAATGATCGTTGCCAGATTGTCCTTTTGCATTGGCAATATTGTATGCGGTATTAATTCCAACGATATCCAGAATAGCAAATGGACCTTTTGGAGAGCCCGTTGCAATCATCCAAGTTTTATCGATAGTTTCAGGATCAGCAATGTCATTTATTAATAATTGTTGTGCAGCTTCTAAAAAAGGAACTAGAAGGGAATTCAATATATATCCTGGCTGTTCTTTTTGTAATGGTAAAGCTACCATCCCGATAGCTTTGGCAAATTTAATCACATCATTAAAAACTTGGGTCTCTGTCCCAGGATGTTTCATAATTTCGGCTGTATTGTTCATCCAAATTTCATTGGCAAAGTGTAATGCTAGAAATTTTCCTGGTCGACCTGTTACTTCGGCAAATTGGCTAGGTAGTAATGTAGAAGAGTTAGTTGCAAAAATTGTCTTTTGTGGTGTAACTTTGCTTAAGTCCTTATAGAAATTATTTTTTATTGGTATAACTTCAGGGATTGCTTCGATTACGAGATCCGCTTCAATTACAGCTTTTTCTAAATCAGTGTAGAAAGAAATACGATTATATGCTTCGTTAACTTCTCCGTCAGTAGCTCCTAAATCTTCTTTATAACGTAATTTTAAATTCATCATTCTATTTTTTGCATTGTCAAGAGCCTCATCATTAATATCATATACTGCAACTTGAAAACCTTTAAATGCCGTTTGAAAAGCTATTTGACTTCCCAAAACTCCACTACCGGCAACTGTAATTTGTTCGTAATTCATTTACAATCTCCTCTCCAATATAAAAAGTATAATCGTTTTACTATACCCTTTAAGCGAATGTTCAAGCAGAGTATAGCAAAATGAATATAACAAACACTATATAATTCAGAAAGGGATAATTATAGGAACTCTAACTTGTAACATAGCTTTTTTATCTTTAAAATTAAAGAGTAATCTAGTTAGGTTCAATTTTTAGAAAAAGGAGTTTTAAAAGCGTATGCAGACGAACAAAGTAGCGGATACAACCCGACGAATAATTTTGATCGTAATAGGAGCAGCTATTGCGGGTTATGCACTTGAAGCTGTATTAATACCAAACTCAGTTATTGACGGTGGGGTAACAGGCGTTAGTATCATGGGAACATATTTATTTAATATTCCTCTTGGCGTATTACTATTTGTATTAAACATTCCATTTGTATATTTAGGATATAAACAAGTCGGTAAAACCTTTGCAATAATGAGTATTGTTGGAATAGCATCACTATCTATTTCTACAGTTTTACTGCATCATATCGAGCCAATTTTAAGTGCAAAGGATCCTTTATTAGTAGTAATATCTGGGGGAGTAATGCTAGGTGTTGGTATTGGGGTTGTCCTTCGAAACGGTGGAGCTCTTGATGGAGCAGAAGTTTTAGCAGTCCTTGTATCTCGAAAAGTACCGTTTTCAGTAGGAGATATCATTTTACTTATCAATGCGTTTATTTTTGTAGGTGCAGGTTTTATATATGGTTTAGAAAGTGCACTTTATTCAGCTACTACTTATTACATAGCTAAAATCGTAATTGATGTAATTCAAGTTGGTCTTGAAAAGTCTAAATCTGTGCGTATTGTTAGTAAACAATCTGAGAAGATTGGATCTGCAATTCAAGATCGTTTAGGTCGTGGTGTTACATATTCAAGTGGACGTGGCGGTTTTTCAAATGAAACAATGGATATTGTTACATGTGTAATTACTCGTATGGAAGAAAACAAATTAATGACGATTATTAAAGAATTGGACACAAGTGCTTTTGTTGTGATCACAGATGTGGCAGAAGTAAGAGGCGGTAGCTTCAAAAAACGTGATATTCACTAATACAATAAACCCGTTAAATGAGTAACTATCGTCATTTAACGGGTATTTATTATAAAAAAATTATTTTCGTTTTTTCTTCCCAAGTTCTTTTGTAGCAGCTTTATTTTTATCTACAATCTGTTCAAATTCAACTTGTACATGGATGCCATTTTCTTCGGTTTCTTGGACACTAATCACTTTGCCTTTTCGGCCTTTAATTTTTAGATTGTCTTCGACCGCAGGGATATCTCTCAATACTTGAGTTAAAACAATTATATTTTTCTCCATAAAATGAACAGCATACATTTCCATTTCCCCTTATTTTATATTTTAGAATCTATGTATTTTATGATTATTTGAAAGATATAGAACTTCTATAAGTTGTAAACATATTTGTATATCTATTTAAAAAGAAGAGGTGTTCAAAACAATAAACTCAAGACAGACTAGTTCAGGCTGAAATAGGCAATCATTGCAATTGTAAAGGTTAACGTGGACGCACTTTTAGATTTCTGATTTAATTTTTGTTAGGAGTTTGTAATCGGAATAACTTGCAAAAAATTTAAGGACTTGTTATTCTTAGACCAATTAAATAATTTATCCTTCGGGGTCGGGTGAAAGTCCCAATCGACAGTAAGAGAGCAATCTTGAAGCCTGTGAGCCGTAAAACGCATGATTTGGTGTGAATCCAAAGCCGACAGTTATAGTCTGGATGGGAGAAGGAATATGTGCCTATTGTATAGGTTTTTTAGTTATACTAAAAAACGATATAAAAGGGCTTATTAAAGTACGACTTCTCTCGCATCCAATGAATTCTGGATGTGTTTTTTTATGTCTAGTTACAACGAATAGCTCCTCATGTCGTTTCAGTCTGGGCAGTAAAGGCAAAGGTAGCCTTTATTGCAATTATTATCCGGTTGTCTAGGCTGGCATAGGAGCTTGCGCTTTTTTAAATTGAATAATTATCCTTCGGGGTCGGGTGAAAGTCCCAATCGACAGTAAAAGAGCAATCTTGAAGCCTGTGAGCCGTAAAACGCATGATTTGGTGTGAATCCAAAGCCGACAGTTATAGTCTGGATGGGAGAAGGAATATGTGCCTATTGTATAGGTTTTTTAGTTATACTAAAAAACGATATAAAAGGGCTTATTAAAGTACGACTTCTCTCGCATCCAATGAATTCTGGATGTGTTTTTTTATGTCTAGTTACAACGAATAGCTCCTCATGTCGTTTCAGTCTGGGCAGTAAAGGCAAAGGTAGCCTTTATTGCAATTATTATCCGGTTGTCTAGGCTGGCATAGGAGCTTGCGCTTTTTTAAATTGAATAATTATCCTTCGGGGTCGGGTGAAAGTCCCAATCGACAGTAAAAGAGCAATCTTGAAGCCTGTGAGCCGTAAAAAGCATGATTTGGTGTGAATCCAAAGCCGACAGTTATAGTCTGGATGGGAGAAGGAGTAGTTCGATGCTTTTTGAGAAATATTTACAAAAGGCTTGTTTGAATCTACCTAATTTTCCTCTGTCACCTTTGTGGGCGGAGTTTTTTGTTTTTAAGAAGCTTCTGATTTCTCCTCAAAACATATTAGTAAAGGAGGATACAATGTTTACAGGAATTGTAGAAGAGCAAGGTATTGTAAAAAACATTCAAAAAAGTGCTAGCAGTATGCAACTTTCTATCCAAGCTGACAGAATTTTAGAAGATATAAAATTGGGCGATAGCATTTCAGTAAATGGTGTTTGTTTAACTGTAATCACATTTTCTCAAACTGAATTTACAGTAGATGTAATGCCAGAAACATTTCATGCGACTACAACCAATTTATTAAAAAATGGTTCAGCTGTTAACCTAGAACGAGCAATGGGCGCAAATGGCCGTTTTGGTGGACATTTCGTTTCCGGACATGTCGACGGAGTAGGTACGATATTGAAGAAACGACCTACTGCAAATGCAGTTTATATTGATATTACTGTACCAGAAGATGTAAGTCACTTTTGTATTCCCAAAGGATCTATTACCGTAGATGGTACAAGTTTAACTATTTTTGAAATAACTAAGTCGACAATAACTATTTCACTAATTCCCCATACAAACAAAGAGACAGTGTTAGGGATGAAGAAAGAGCGTGAACTAGTCAATATTGAATGTGACATGCTAGGAAAGTATATGTATCAATATGTTAAAAATAAAAAGGAATCAACTATTACACAAGATTTTCTAAAGCAGAACGGTTTTTAAGGAGATAATAACATGCTAAATACGATAGAAGAAGCAATAACGGATTTAAAACAAGGTAAGATCATTATTTTAATAGATGATGAAAACCGTGAGAACGAAGGGGATTTTCTTTGCTTAGCAGAATTTGCTACACCAGAAAATATTAATTTCATGGCCAAATATGGTCGGGGGTTGATTTGTATGCCTATTCATGAAGAAATTGCCCAGGAATTGCAATTGCATCCGATGGTTTCTGACAATACAGATTTTCATCAAACTGCATTCACTGTGTCGATTGATCATGAGACGACATCAACAGGGATTAGTGCTTTCGATCGATCTAAAACAATGCTGCAAGTGATTAATCCACAAGCTAGAGCACTACAATTTAAGCGACCTGGACATGTCTTTCCACTTATTGCAAAACCAGGTGGTGTATTAGAAAGACGAGGACATACAGAAGCTGCCGTGGATTTTGGAATACTCTGTGCATCGTCAAAAGCTGGTGTAATTTGTGAAATTATGAACGAAGATGGGACAATGGCACGCTTACCAGATTTACTGGAATTTGCCCAACAATTTCAAGTGAAGATTGTAACAATTGAAGAATTATCAAATTACTTAACAAATAATAAAGTTAGCTAAGGAGAGAATAAGATGGTAAAAACAATAGAAGCAAATTTAATCGGAACAGATTTGAAAATAGGTATTGTCGTAGGGCGTTTTAATGATTTTATAAATGCAAAGCTAGTTGATGGCGCAATAGATGGATTGAAACGTCACGGGGTAAAGGAAGAAAATATAGAAGTCGCATGGGTTCCAGGTGTATTCGAAGTACCGTTTATTGCAAAAAAAATGGCTGAATCACATAATTATAATGCTGTTATTGGTCTTGGAACAGTAATTCGTGGAGCTACTACACACTATGACTATGTATGTAATGAGGCTGCAAAAGGAATCGCTCAAGTAGGTTTACAAACTGGAGTACCAGTTATTTTCGGTATTGTTACAACTGAATCCATTGAACAGGCTATTGAACGAGCGGGTACAAAAGTAGGGAATAAAGGATACGATGCTGCTATATCAGCAATTGAGATGGCAAATCTTTTGAAGATAATGTAAAAAGAGCAATAAGAAAGCCAATGACCAACGCAACAGGTCATTGGTTGGTTTACTAATCCTTATAATAAGGAGAAAAAAATGTTCAAAATAAATCCTAATTTTCTTGTATTTGAATATTAACAAGCTCATCAGTGTCAGTAATATATTCAATCTTGACAGATACTCCAAATTCCTTACCACTATCTTTTAACCATAACTTAAATTTTTCAATTGTAGAACTTTCTTTAGTTTCCTTTCCTTCATGTAGGTAGTCAATAATACTTGCATTCGGATATTTGGATTGTGCTTCTTTCATAGCTAGCTGTCCCCACTTAGCATAAGCTGGTATTTCCTGTTGTGTAGGTGCAATCGACTGTATATGTGCTGGAACTAATTGGGTAGAAGTAATAATTCCAAGTGCAATAACTATTTTCTGCATGATTAAACTCCTTTCCTTTTGTTTAGGATGAGTCTTTCGTTGAAAATAATTCTATGAAGAGGCATGTTTATTAAAACATTATCGAATACAACATAATTTAGGTTTTAAGGAAGTTGTATTTCTTCATCAGTACATAAATTCCTTCATGTAGTCTGTTTATATATAATGAGAGTAATAATTCTGAAAAATGATAAACTTGTAATATAATGAAAGATGAACAGGATACTGAAATCAAGGGGGCAACATAATGGAATTAGGATTAACAGGAAAAGTAGCAATAGTTACTGGTTCAAGTAAAGGTATAGGTTTACAAACAGCTTTGCAATTAGTGCAAGAGGGAGCAAGTGTAGTATTATGTGCAAGAGGAAAAGAAAAATTAAAAGAGGCAGCGGCATTTATTAAAACTGAAACAGGAGCAGACGTATTAATTGTTCCTGCTGACATTACAAAAGAGGAAGCTTGTAAAGAAGTCATTCAAAAAACAATTAGTCATTATGGTCGAATTGATATTTTAGTTAATAATGCGGGTACTTCATCTGCCAATCCTTTCGATTCAGTGGATACAGATTTATGGCAAACAGATTTAGACTTAAAATTATTTGGAGCAATACATACCTCAAAAGCTGCAATTCCCTATATGAGAGAAGTAGGCGGAGGAGCTATTGTAAACGTAACAGCAGTTTTAGGGAAAACACCACCTGCAAGTTCTTTACCAACGACAGTTAGTCGAGCAGCTGGTATGGCTTTGACTAAAGCTATGAGTAAAGACTTAGGCAAAGACAATATTCGGGTAAATACAGTTTGCATTGGACTTATCAGAAGTAATCAAATCGAATTAAAATGGAAAAAGGATGCTCCAGAACTTACTTGGGAAGAATATTCTAGAAATGTAGTAGGTCCTACGATTCCACTTCAACGAATTGGTGAAACAACTGAAGCAGCAAATGTCATTACTTTTCTAGTATCCGATGCTGCGTCCTATGTAACTGGAACAGCCGTAAATATCGATGGTGGATCTGGTGGAACACTTTAAGGGAAATAGAATATCAATTGAGTCAATTTCATAAAAAATATTATTTAGTTAAACCCGAACAATGCTGATTTCCGTTCTAGGCGGACGCTTTCCGCGGGCACGGCTTCAATCTCCTCGTCACTACGTTCCTGCGGGGCTTTCAGCTCGTGCTGTTCCCGCTGGAGTCGCCGGCTGCCACTCCAATCGACGGGATCAACTTTCCCTAAAAACGAATAATTTATTGCAATATTATGTAAACATTCGTACTTTTAAATAATACAAGTAATTATGAAATTGACTCAATTAAAATGTAAATTTAATAATATTATGGAATTGAAAACAAAACTAGAAATCCTAATTGTAAAAGGGTTTCTAGTTATTTAAATCAGTCAATATTTATATTAGATCATAAGCAGAGTTTCCTCGACCACAATCCTCATTTGTAGCTTTTTCAGTAATTTTTAGTTTAATAGTTGCTTGAAGTCCTCCAAGTCAACTTCACATTTGCGTACAAGTTCTTCCATTGTATCTGCTTTGATAAGAAAATCACTTCCTTTTGATTTCTTAGAAGTCATAACATATCCCCACAATTACTTATTTCTATTTCGACTTTCTAATAGCCATGAATTAAACCTTCTTCCTCGCTATCCTGTAATATTACTTTTTTACCACATGGTTATTTGTAATTCACAAACCATCTCCTGAAAGCGCAGCGGAATGATCCCCGCCTATACAGTCACAACTCTACTCTAAAAGTAATATTATAGAGCTAAGTGCAGCCTATACATTAGGAGTGAAAGTATGCCAGCTATAACAGGCAAGCAGTACATTAATCGGATAGATCAGCTTAAAGCGGAAGTTTGGATAGACGGAAAACCTGTATTAGGGAACATTTCTGAGCATCCTGCATTTAAAGGAATTATAAAAAGTCAGGCTAGATTGTACGATCTTCAGCATGACAAAGACTTAAAAGATGTTCTAACTTATTTATCTCCAACTACAAAAAAATGGGTAGGAATGTCATATTTGCAGCCCAAGACAAAAGAGGATTTAGTGGCAAGACGAGAAATGGTGCAGAAATGGGCTAAATCGAACAATGGACTCATGGGAAGAAGTCCGGATTATATGAACACAGTATTAATGGCATTAGCCTCATCAGTTCATTTATTGCAGGACCAAAAGAATTGTTTTCCAAATAATCTACAATCATTTTACGAATATGCAAGAGAAAATGACATCTCTATGACTCATACGTTTATAGAACCACAAGTAAATCGCACACAATTTTATGTGGAACGTTCAGATGAACCTATAGCCGCAAAAATAGTAGGCAAGAACAAAGATGGAATCGTTATAAAAGGTGCACGACTACTTGCGACACAAGGTGGAATAACGGATGAACTATTAGTTATTGCAGCAGGAGGGAAAGCAGAAGAAGGTAATAGCTTTGCATTTTCAATACCTTGTAATACAAAAGGGTTAAGATTCATCGGTAGGGAATCATTTGTTGGAGGAGATTCCAATTTTAACTATCCATTAAGTTCGAAGTACGAAGAAATAGATAGTATTGTAGTATTTGACGATGTTTTAGTTCCCTGGGAGCGTGTATTTTATTATGACAATTTATTTATATCAACTAATTTTATGAAGTCGAGCTCGTTCTTGCCCTTTACGCTTCATCAAGTAGCATCTAGGCAGATTGTGAAAACTGAATTCATATTGGGAATTGTCCAATCTATTATTGAAACAATTAATATTGAAGAATATCAACATGTGCAAGAGAAAGCAACTGAAATAATTATTGCCTTGGAAACGATGAAAGCGTTGGTGTTAAAATCAGAAGCAGAGGCCAAAGTAGACAAAGGCGGATGGATGCAACCAGACAGCACCACATTACAAATTGCTATGAATGTATTTCCACGCATATATCCGCGTTTTAGCGAAATAATTCAGCTCTTAGGTGCCAGTGGATTAATGTCCATCCCAACCGAAAGCGCATTTCAATCACCTATTAGAAATGAGTTAAATCACTACTTACAATCTTGGGAAGACATTGGAAAGGATCGTGTCAAACTTTTCCGATTAGCATGGGATTTAACTATGAGTGCATTTGGCACACGGCAAACACTATATGAACGTTTTTTCTTTGGTGATCCTGTTCGATTGGCAAGTCAGTTATACTTTTCCTATGATACGGAAGAATATGTACAACGAGTGAAAGATATTTTGGAAGAATAAATAATTGACACTATCTTCTAATTTTGCTATATTACTATTCAATAAAAGCATATAAATTCGTTGAAGAGAAAGAGTAATGTATCGATTTGTTCCCCAGAGAGCTGACAACTTGGTGAAAGTCAGTGTGCAGGTTATACATGAATATCCTCTCTGAGAAGAAGAGCTGAAGATTTTAGTAAGCTTATCCGGGTGTCTACCGTTAAAAAGAACACGTATGATTTGTACGTTGCTAAGTGCTATTGGATCGGATCAATAGAATTAGGGTGGTATCGCGGTTAACCCCGTCCCTTTACTCGGGACGGGGTTTTTTGTATGCCTTTTATACAATGTATAGGAGGAATAGTGATGAATACGCAAGATGAAAAAGAAAGTAAAGTACAAAGGGAACAAAGAATTCGAGAGTATTGGCAAAACAATAGAACTTTTGAAAAGTCTGTACAAAACCGGAAAGAGAACACTCCATTTGTATTTTATGAGGGACCACCAACAGCAAATGGCCTACCGCATGTCGGCCACGCATTAGGAAGAACGATTAAAGATGTTGTAGCTCGCTATAAAACAATGCAAGGGTTTAGAGTAGAGCGAAAAGCAGGATGGGACACACATGGTTTACCAGTTGAACTTGGAGTAGAGAAGCAGCTAGGAATATCAGGGAAGCAAGATATTGAAAATTACGGTGTTGAGGATTTTGTTAAGAAGTGCAAGGAAAGTGTATTCACATACGAAAAAATTTGGCGTTCTTTTACCGAAGAACTTGGTTATTGGGTAGACATGGATAACCCATATTTAACATTAAGTAACGAGTATATGGAAAGTGTTTGGAATATTTTAAGTAAGGTTCATCACGATAAACTGCTTTATAAAGGACATCGAGTATCACCTTATTGTCCTAGCTGCCAAACATCTTTGAGTTCACATGAAGTGGCACAGGGGTATAAAGATGTAAAGGATCTCTCTGCTACGGTTAAGTTTAAACTCGTAAATGCTGATGAGTACTTTCTTGGTTGGACTACAACACCTTGGACCCTACCAGCAAACGTAGCGCTTGCTATGAATCCTAATCTAGTCTATGTGCGGGCTAAGGTAGAAAGTGAAATATATATACTTGCAAAATCATTAGTTCCTGCTGTGTTAGGAGAAAAAGCTATTGTCCTAAGTGAACATTCAGGAGTCGAATTTGAAGGTGTTCCTTATCTTCCGCCATTCCATTATATAGATATAACAAAAGGGCATATTGTTGTGTTAGCGGATTACGTAACAGAAACGAGTGGTACAGGAATAGTGCATATTGCCCCTGCATATGGTGAGGATGATTATCTAACAGTACAACAAAACGGACTTACTTTCGTAAATGTCGTGGATCAACGAGGGTGTTATACAGAAGTGGTCACAGATTTAGCTGGCCAATTTGTGAAGGACAGTGACGTTGAGATCATTAAGTTATTAGCGAATAACGGCTTATTATTTCATAAGGAGAAATACGAACATAGCTATCCTCATTGTTGGCGTTGTGATTCACCTCTACTTTATTATGCAACGGACAGTTGGTTCATTAAGATGTCAGCATTAAAGGAACAGCTAGTTGAAAATAATGAGTCGGTAAATTGGTATCCTGACCATATTAAAAAAGGGCGTTTTGGGAATTTCTTAGAAAATGTGGTGGATTGGAATATCAGCCGAAATCGTTACTGGGGAACCCCTTTAAACATTTGGATTTGTTCAACCTGTGAATATGAAGTAGCTCCGACTAGTATTACATCTTTAGCAAAACTCGCATCTAAGCCATTGCCTGAAAACTTAGAGTTGCATAAGCCATATATAGATGCCATTCTCTGTACTTGTCCAAAATGTAGTGGGGAAATGTTGCGTACGCCTGAAGTAATCGATGTATGGTTTGATAGCGGATCGATGCCTTTTGCACAGCACCATTATCCATTTGGTGATAATAAACAATTTAACGATCAGTTCCCTGCAGATGTAGTAATAGAAGGAATTGATCAAACTCGAGGATTCTTCTATAGTTTGCTTGCTGTATCAACCCTCTTTACAGGAAAAGCACCTTACAAAAATGTGTTATCACTCGGACATGTATTAGATGAGCAAGGTCAAAAAATGTCTAAAAGTAAAGGGAATGCACTAGATCCACTTGATCTAATGCATCAGTACGGTGCCGATGCATTACGCTGGTCATTATTAGTCGATAGTTCTCCATGGAATCCAAAACGTTTTTCGTCAAAGATTGTACAAGAAGCTAGTTCTAAGCTACTTGATACACTTGATAATATTTTTAAATTTTATTCACTATATGCAAATATTGATCAGTTTACCTTCGATAAAACGAAACCTGGTAAACAAACAAAAATGGATCGATGGGTTCTTTCAAGGCTGAATAGTACAGTTCAAAAGGTAACAGAGTTTATGGAAGATTATCAAATTACTCAAGCTACTCGTGAAATTGCTGAATTAGTTGAGGAAGTAAGTAATTGGTATGTTCGTAGATCGAGACAGCGTTTTTGGGCGACAGGTTTTTCTGACGATAAACGTGCAGCATTTAATACTCTATACCACGTATTAAGTACTGTTAGTAAATTAGTTGCACCGTTTAGTCCATACATCGCAGAGGACATACATTTAAAAATACAAAATGCCAGCGTTCATCTTCAAGACTACCCAAAGCATCAAAGCAATTTCATCGATAGAAAATTAGAGGATGATATGAATGCTGTATTGAAGATTGTGGAGTTAGGCCGCAGCATCCGAAATTCATATAACTTGAAAGTAAAACAACCACTAGCTGAAATGGTCATTTATACAGTAGTATCCAACGAGAACTTAAAGAAATATGAATCCATTATTCAAGACGAACTAAACATAAAAAAAATAAATTTTGTAACGGATTTGGAAGGGCTAGAAGAAGTTTCGTTTAAGTTAAACTTTAAAACAGCTGGTGCTGTATTTGGTAAAAACGTGAATGATGTGAAACAGTATGTGGAGAATTTGACGGTTTCCGAAAAAGAATTACTAAAATCAGAAGGAAATATAACAATAGTTTTGTCAAATGAATCCTATGTATTGTTAAAAGAGCATGTAATTACAGAATCCCATATGAAAGAAGGTTATGCATTTTTAGAGGATGGAATCTATAAGGTACTTATAAATACGAAGCTAACTACTGAGTTAATAGAAGAAGGGCAAATTCGTGATTTTATACGTATCATTCAGGACACACGTAAAAAGCATAATTATCCAATTGAAAAATATATAAATATTTCAATAAGTTGCAACGAGGATTCTAAATCATTAATTGAGCGTTTTGACTCCTTAATAAAAACAAATGTATTGGTTCATCATATACAATTTGTTTCAGAGCTTGAATCTGACTCATCAATAACTATTATGTTAGATAATCAAAAAGTAAGCTTTAGCATACAGTTAAAATAATTGCACTAAGAGGCTGGGACAGAACCCCAAAACAGCATTTTTCTCAGTGAGAAAAATGCTGTATTTTTTACTGTGCACAAAATTGATTTCCATTCCAGGGACGCTTTCCACGGGCGTGGCCTGAGCCTGTAGTCTCAGGCGTCACGCTATTCCCGTAGGAGTCGCCCCTCCATTCCAATCAATTTTATTAAATATCCATTATTTAGTAAAGATTTCTCCTTATCCAATAAAATTTCAACTTCTGTCCAGCCTCAATTTTTTGATGAACATTATAATTTAGACAGACTTTCTTATTATTTGAATAAGAGATTTTCTACGATAGACACTCAATGCTATACCTACAATAAAAGCATTTAGTATAGTCGGCATAAAACCGTAACTCATAAATGGTAAAGGCATCGAGACAATTGGTAATTTACCTACTGACATTCCTATAGTATATATAAATTGTATGGAAAAAAGTGTTACGCCTCCAATGACAAGTAACTTGCCAAATGAATCCTTTATAGAGAATGAAATAATACAAAGTCTTATTACAAATACTGACAAAAGTATAACAATTAATAGTGCCAATCCATACCCATATGATTGTATTAGATGTCCAAATACCAAATCAGTATGAGCCCCAGGGATTTTAACTTGTGTTTTGGACCCAAACCAAGCTGCATTTTTTATAACTTCTTCTAGTAATAGATACATATAACCTGCGCCTTCTGCATTCTCTTGAGGGTTTAAATAACCATATAGACGATGTAATTGATATTGATGAAGTATACTAGTGGTTAAAATAACCACTCCTATCGCTAAAATACCCGTAGCGCTAATCACAAGCAACTTTACTCTAGGAATGACTTGACTTTGAGAAAAAAGGACACCTACCAGTACAACATACATAAATAATACGGATAAATTAGCAACAGATGCAAATGAAATAATTGATATGACAAAGAGAATCATAGCTTGCAAAATTTTTACGGAAGGTCTAGCGAAGATCGCAGCCCATGCTATTAAAAATAAAGGAATGGCCATCCAAATTTGTAGGTCTAGCATACCTATTGACAGCATAACCTCCCCATTAATTAACGTATTTGAAAAGAAATGAAGCAATGATAAGAAACCTATACCAGCGACGTAAAATAAATAACTAAATCTTTGTAGCTTTCGGTAGTCAGCATACATTATGGCTAAAGCAAGGAACAGACCAAGGATTACAAAGATAACTTTATTTTGAATCATTGTTTGTAAATCAATATAGCCACTATACTGTTCTTGTTTATATGTGAGCAAAGGTAAAAAGCTTAATAAAAGTGTACAGCAAAGTATGGAAATTAGTAGCCAATCAATTTTGGGTTTATGTATATGGTCTAATGACAGACCAAGTGTTAATGGGCTCCCCATTTTTTGAATTGCTTTTTCTTCCGCCTCCATTTCATTAATTCCTTTTTGTAACCAGAGTTTCTTTGATCTCAATATGTGTTGCGTTAATTCCTCACTTACATAAGCTTTTGCTTCCTTAGAGCGAATCTTGCTCGTCACTATTTCTAGAAATTGTTTAATTTTCATTGATATTCAACTCCTGGAATAAATCTTTTAAGGAATATCGATTCTTTAACTCTAATTGTTCTTTTTGTATTAAGTTTAAACCTTTATTAGTTAGCTCATATTACTTCTCGCCATCCTCTTCCCAATAGGATTTGACATAACCTAGATGTTCTTGGGTATGTAGATGTGTGTAAATTATTCCTTCATTATTTACAATACTTTTAATACCTCTTGCATGAAGTAGTAGTGTTAAATCTGAACCTGTTTTTCTCTGTGTCAATAAAGTTAATATTAATGGCGTTAAATCCGTATGGATGTGTTCTATACTTTCATTTATTTTTTCTCGTTGTACTTCCTTAAACCGTACATGTTGGAACGTATTATTTTTCATTGCTTTCTTTAACCGCTTTAAACGTTCATCCATGTTGAGCCCTCCAGTATGTTTTTTAATAAAGCTTTTCCTTTACGCAATCTGGTTTTAATCGTATTCTCCTTCACTTCTAGGACATTTTCTATTTCCTTAATAGCAAGTTCTTCATAATAAAACAAATAAATTACTTCTCGATATTTAACAGGTAATTGCATAACAGCTTGTGCCAGTTGAGCATCTTCATCTTGTTGGATAATCGTTCGTTCTACATTATCTATGCTGACGCTTAAACTTAAAATTGTATCTTCAGTGGTCTTCACACGTTGGTTATACCAACACTTCAAATAATCCTTTGCATGATTTATCGCAATGCGCCATAACCATGTTTTTATTTTTGATTTACCTTTGTATGTATCTAAAGACTTATAACATTTTACAAATATCTCTTGCGTTAGATCCTCTGCGATTGCGTGGTTATTCACATATGCATAAACTAGCTGTATTATGTCTTGACCATATGCTCGCATTAAATCATTAATAATTTCATCGTGCTTTTCTGCTGCTATAGAGGCAATTGTTATTTCTCCCATAAGCTTCTCTCCTTTTTCCATTAGACGAGACTATTAAACAGAAAGTTTTAAGTTTCTAGTTTTTATAAAAATAGTAGCACAAACACCAATGAGGTTTGTGCTACTTAAGATTAAAGATTATCTGAATCTAATGAGAAAATTCTTTCAAAAACCTGTGTTACCGATTGTAATGCAAATTCAGATTACAATAACAGCAAAATCAATAATAGAGCAAATACAATCTGGAACAGACCGATTCCCCCTGCATAAGACGATAACTTCCAACCGTTTAGGGTAAGGTCTTTAATTTTAACACTCAATCCAATTCCAGCTAAAGCAATTATTTCCAAATAGTTTCCGAATCCTTTAATGGAATGAGTAGCTATTTCAGGGATATGTAGAATACTATTTATACAACATAATATGAAAAACCCTCCGACATACCATGGAACGATTGTATTACATTGAAATGGGACCTTTGTTTTTGGCTGCTCTACCTTTTTTAGTTTGATTTGTTTCAAAACGAAAACAACACCTACTAGAAATATAATTCGACTGATTTTAAAGACGGCTGCCTGATCCTTAACTGTTTCACCGACTATACTTCCGCTAGCCACTACTTGTCCAACAGATTGCAATGTTCCACCTATTAAAGCAGATGAACGCAATACATTGTCATGAAAAATTACACTTATAATCAATGGTAACATGACCATCAAAACCGTCCCCAGCAGATTAACAATTGTAATAGAAACGGCAACGTCAGATTCCCTCGCCTGAATGGTTGGTGCAGTTGCCACAATTGCAGATGAGCCACAGACTGCATTTCCACTAGCCATTAGTAAACCAAAGTCCTCGCCGAATCGTAGTTTTTTTCCTAACCAAACAACAAACATAATCGTCGCTGTCATTTGAATGAGAATAAAAGTTAGTCCTGATATTCCGATTTCCAATAATGAATTGAAAGTCAAAGTAGCTCCTAACAGCACAATAGAAATATATAATAAATTACTTCCTGAAAACTTTACTCCCGACTTTAAAATAGAATATGAACCTATTTTTAGATTGCCAAATAATATACCAATCAAAATCGCAAATAAGCCACTTCCTAAATTAGGGAATATTCTACCGAGAGCTATACCAAACATTGCAATTGCAATACAAGCTAATAGTCCCGGTAAAAGATTTATAATTTTCCTTGTCATTTTTCTACCTCATTAAATAGTTTACTGTTCTCGCTAAAAATCATTTTAACATAATTTACACATGCTTTGTTTTTGGGTACCAATAGAAACAAATAGACATATAGGTATGGGAACTATTTAAGTGAAATGTTTTAATCAAGCAGTTTGTGGGAAAGTGAAGCTTAAAGTCCAAGTATATATATTAGTAAATTGTTGGATAATAAAGATTAACTTAAAGGACTTTTAATCAGGGGTGGAACTATATGGGCTATGTATTTGTTATTGTGTATTTAACGATTATTTTAATTGTAATAGAAATTAATACCATCCTGTTTACTTTTACAGGACTTAAAAAAAATATTGCCAGATTTCAGGTTATCTCCATGCTTACAGGAACTGGATTTACGACAGGGGAATCAGAACTAATTATTGATCACCCCATACGTAGAAGGCTTGGTGCTTTTTTAATCCTCTTTGGTGCATTTTCTTTAGCGGTTATTATTTCTGCAATTAGCAGCATATTGTCAGATGAATTTTTCACTATGAAAATAGGTTATGTCGCTGGAACATTGGTTTTGTTCTTATTTGTTTTAAAAGTTGGTAAAGTCAAAAATAAACTAACCGTCTTATTTGAGCATGAACTTGAAAGAAACTTTGATCTTCAAGATATGACTATAAAAGATGTCTTTTTAACAGAAGAGAATGATTACTTAGTGGAAGTTCCTCTCCACAGTTCTTCCACTATGATTGGTGGAAAACTAATAGAGAAATTAAATTCAGAGGAAGACATAAATGTTTTGTCAATAAAGCGGGGAGAAATTGTTATCCGAAAGGAAAGACTAAATACCGAGCTTCAAGCCGGAGATTTCATTTTGATGTTCGGTGATAAAGAAGTGATTAGAAGAATTTTTAAAGCAGAACTGAAGGAACATGAAGAGGAGATAAAGAACGAAATTGATCGTCGGAATTAAAATTAATACCAAAATTATCTAAATTAGAATAGATACATTAAATAAAGTTAGATTAGAAATATTGACCTGCATCGCCAGGGTAGATCCTCATTATCTTCTTAGGCTTTAATTATAAAAATAGAGGTTTAGAATAATTATTCCCATGCGAAATTTTTGCGCTTTTTTACTGATTTATTACAACAATCATACCGTTATTAGGTATAACCATTACTGAAACTTCTTTATTTGAATTTGAACTATATCCTTTAAAAAAGTAAGCCCTATTTGGGTTGAAAGGATTCCAGATATTGTCGTTTTCAATCGGAATCGTGTCTGTTTTTAAAATGTTCATTTCATACTTGTTAATTACCTTCTCTTTTGCTTGATTATGAGTTAACTCTGGTAAAGAAAATAAAACAGTGATTAAAAAAATACAAATTAAAATAAAATACGGTAAACGCTTTTTGTCTACAATAAAAAATTTATAAAAGGTAACTTGAAGTACCAACAAAGGAATCAGCAAATCTAAAGACATGACATTACTATAAACTTGTTGATTTACTATAGCTAGGATTATAAATAGAATCAACGATATGATAAAACCAGGCAAGTAATTCTTCAAAAAATCTCCCCTATTTCTATATTAATCACATATACCCAGTTCTATTGCTCTAGGCTTCAATAACTTTGAAAGATACTACAACGTAGTTTTAGTTGCATCAAATGTGAATAATTGATCATTTTATATATTTGAATAAATTTCATATAGAATATTATATAGTCAAATCCGAACAATGCTGATTTCCGCTCTTGGCGGACGCTTTCCGCGGGCACGGCTTCAATCTCCTCGTCACTACGTTACTCCGGGGCTTTCAGCTCGCGCTGTTCCCGTTGGAGTCACCGCCTGCCACTCCAATCAACGGAATCGGTTTTAATATATTGCAATATTAAGTAAATATTCGGATTTTTGAATAAGACAAGTAATTATGTAATTGACTCATTTATAAGTAAAATTATCACTGTACTTTTGGCCAACTTTTTTATGTTTATAGAACTCAATTAAAAAACGAATACAAACATTCCTTTTCAGTGCCAAGCACTGCAATTTTGTCGACATTTATTTAATCTTGGTCTATTCCATTAGTATTTTAACATAAACTATTGATTTTTTTTATTTCAAAATTTTATACAAAGTAAAATGAAACTATTCTTTTGCGCAATTCGTCTAACTGTTACTTCAAGAGGTGGGTTAATATGGAAGATAGGAAAATCATACGATCTCAGAGATATTGTGCAGGGTTTTTATCATAGCATTTTGAAAAGAAAGGAATTTATAGAGATAAGCAAACTCCATAATTTCTAATTAGCTGGGCTCAGTGGGAATTAAGGGTATCCATAGGTTGCAGGGAGAGGGATTTTCAAATACTCTCTATCTACCAAATGTATTTTTAAAAATAAAAGCTAGCAATTTTAAGGAAATATAATATAGGAGAGATTAGGACTTGGCTAAAGAAGAATCATTAGATATTATATTAATCTTAGGCGTTATTTTGTATTCATTACTTTTTTTAGGGCTTGCGGCTTTCATAGCTTTTTTTTATGCGACATTTAGCATATTAAGTCTGTCTGCAGTTCTTGTGCCACTCTTTTTGTTTTTAGTGTTTATACTAATTTTGTGGAAATATAGTTATCTTAAGCATGCACAAAAAGGTAGAACTTTGTTACTGGTTTTTGCTATTCTTAGTTTCATTCCGCCTTTATTTTTGATAGATATGTTAGGGAAGAATGAGGAAAAACTAAATTTTACAACGGAAAAGTGGTTGAATAATCCTGATGACAGAAGGTATATTGTCTATGACTTTTTACAAGAAAATAAAATAGTCGGACAAACAAAAAAAGATATCCAAAAGCAATTAGGAGTTCCAGAAAAAAACTCGTTTTACAGCGAACAGAATGCTATAGAATACCTGCTTGGTCTTGAGTTAGGATTCATACAAATGGATAGCTCTTACCTAATTATCTGGTTTGATGAAGAAGACAAAGTTATAGATTATGAGATAGTAACAGGTTAAAAAATAATTATATTTCCAGGTTTTCTTGTATTAAAATAATTATTGTAATGTGAGGTAAATATCAATACTTATAGCTATGTATATTGCTAGAGTCTAATGAAACGTTGAATAGAAAGAATATATTTTGAAAAGTTGAAGATCCCCCTAATTCACAGAGAATCTTAATTTTAATAAAGTTGTCCCACTGTTGTAAAAGTAGTGGGGCTTCTTTTATTTTAAAAAAAGTTACTTTCGTTTTTCTTGATATATTATTCTACTTATACAATCTAAGGTGTCTATTTTTAGTTTCGGTCATTTATAAAGCAGATACCTTGAACAAATATTTACCTAGAATTATTATCTATTAGAGACGTTTAAATAACGAAGGGAAGAAAAAATATGATTAGAAAACTTACGCCCATTCCTGTTTCAGTTTTGGATTTAGTGGCTGTCAAAGAAGGCCAGTCAAACAAAGAAGCTTTTAAAGATATGGTTAGCCTGGCACAACATGCGGAAAAGATCGGATACAATCGATATTGGCTAACAGAGCACCACAATTCGCAGACTGTTATTAGTTCTGCTACTTCTATTTTAATCGGTCATGTATTGGAAAAAACAGAAACTATTAAAGTAGGTTCAGGTGGTATTATGTTACCAAATCATGCACCACTTGTTGTTGCAGAGCAGTTTGGTACTCTTGAAACAATCTATCCGAATAGACTTGATTTAGGACTGGGTCGTGCTCCGGGAACTGATATGCAAACTGCTCATGCTCTACGCAGAACGACTCAGGAAACTTCTTTTTCTTTCCCACAGGATGTTGTGGAATTGCAAAATTACTTTAAATCTTTAGATCAGCAAGGTGGAGTTCGTGCCTTTCCTGGTGTAGGTGTCAAAGTACCAATTTACATTCTTGGTTCGAGTACTTCAAGCGCAGAGTTAGCCGCTCGTTTGGGACTACCTTATGTATTTGCTGCGCATTTTGCCCCCCAACAATTTGAACTAGCGATACAAATTTATCGTAATAAGTTTGTTCCTTCTGTGTATTTGTCAGAACCATATGTGATGGTTTGTGTAAATGTGATAGCAGCAGATACAAATGAGGAAGCTAAAAAGCTTGCAACATCTAGTGATCGTTTTTATTTAAATGTAGTAAGCGGTAAAAAGGATTTGTTACAGCCCCCAATAGATACAATGGATGGTCATTGGAACCATTTAGAAGAAAATGCTGTCCGTGGAATGTCTGTTTATACATTTAAGGGAGATTTAAATGCAATCAGTACCCAATTAAAATCATTCCTAGGAGCATTCCACGTTGATGAATTGATGGCTGTTTCTTATATTTACGATCAAGAAGCAAGAAGACGTTCATATGAAATATTGAAGGAAGCTGTTGATCAACTTTAAGGAAAACATCTCCTACCAAATTGAATTCTTATGCTTTAATTAAAGAACTCTGGAACTGTGTTTCCAATAGATGGTGGTGAAAGGTCAGTTTAAATAAAGACATTCCTTTTCGGAGTGTCTTTTTTTGTAGAAAAATCCAATGATTATGTAATTATTCTTATAAGAATCAACAACCCCAAAAAAATGAAACAGTTTCTATATATTGATAGAAAATCTATTTGTTACATTGCTCGCTAAAATTAATATTTAACTCTATCGAGTTAACCACTAAATCCTTTGTTACTAGTGTAAGGCATGGATTATTATTTAGGTGTTCAGGAGCTGAGCAAATTAAAAAGAATTACCACACATAAATTTAATGAAACTATAAATAATAATATAAAGTTCAAATTTTCAGGGTCAATAGACATAATTTCTGAAAAAATTTAGGTTTATCTATTTAGGTTAATTCTTTTAATCTCGATCGATAAGCCTGTTTTTTGTAATCGTAAAGGATAAATTTTTTTTTTGATGAATATACACTTAAGTAATAATCAAAAAATTCAAATAAGGAGGAAAATCATGAAGAAAAAATGGATTACCATGGTGATGACTTGGGTATTAGTTATGGGTATGTTCAGTTTTCAAAATGTTGCTCAAGCAGAAGAAATAGTAAAGGAAACTTTAAACGATTCTATTACTAGGGTTATAGAAGAAAAATTAGCTGGAGCAGATGTGAGTATTACTGTAAGAGACCGCTTGTCCGGAGAAGCGATTTATGACTACAATGGTCTTACAACTGTAAAACCAGCGTCTAATATGAAACTTTTGACTACTGCAGCAGCTTTAGACATATTGGGAAAGGATTACCGTTTCAATACTAGCCTTTATACTTCTGGGAAGGTGTCGAATGGAGTTTTAAAAGGGGATGTCTATTTAAAAGGACAAGGTGATCCAACTTTATCCATAGAAGACTTACAACAGTTCGCAGAAGAGTTAAAAGCACAGGGTATCCATAAAATTGATGGTCGAATTGTTGGTGATGACAAATGGTTTGATAATGATCTATTAACACCGGGAATATGGATTGGGGACGAGTCTTATTATTACGCTGCACCTATTTCAGCTTTAACCACTTCTCCAAACACAGACTACGATTCCGGTACGATTATCGTAGAAGCAGTTGGGACTGTAGTTGGAGACTTACCGTCCATTAAGGTAACGCCACACAATGGTGATTTACAAATATTAAATGAAGCACAGACAGTGGAAGTGGGAAAAGCCAATACAATAACGATCGAAAGATTACATCAAACAAACAAGATTGTCATTAGTGGTAACCTTCCTGTCGATAAAACAAAAAGAGAATGGGTGACTGTTAAACATCCAACGACACATACATTGACAATGTTCCAGGCAGTTTTAGTAGATTCAGGAATTGAGTATTCAAAAGAAAAAGTATTTCAAGCTGCAACACCAAATAGTGCTCAACTCGTAGCAATGAAGCAATCGATGACACTGGAACAACTGTTAATCCCGTATATGAAACTAAGTAACAATGGTATTGCGGATATTTTAGTGAAAACGATGGGTAAAGTGAAAAATAATCACGGTAGCACAAAGGCTGGCTTACAAGCTATTAGAGATTATGGAAACTCAATTAACTTAAATATGACGGATTGGCAATTTGAAGATGGGTCAGGAATGTCTCACGAAAATAAGGTTTCCAGTTTATTGGTAAGTGAGTTGTTATATCAAGTGCAACGAGAAGATTGGTTTACTACCTATTTTACAAGCTTACCAGTAGCTGCAAATACAGATCGAATGGTAGGAGGTACTTTAAGAAATCGACTGAAAGATCCATTAACAGCAGGAAAAGTCTATGCAAAAACCGGGTCATTAACCGGTGTTAGTACATTGAGTGGTTATCTAGAAACAGGTAGCGGCCAATCGTACATCTTTAGCGTGTTAGTACAAAATAAATCTGGGGCTTCCATTGCGATTGATGAAATTGTTAAAGAAATAGCAGAAGAATTATAAGGTTTAGGTTTAACCTTAGCACTTCTCCTATTCAGTATTTAGAATGATACCGCTAAACTTTTAGATATTAAATAAACACCTATACGTAAAAACGGGTTTCCCCTTTCAACGTGAAGGTGTTTTTTACTTGTTTGTAAGTGAAGAGTAATTTTGTGTTTCTTCTATAAAAATACTAATTAAAAGGTAAAAATCAATACATATGTCCAAAGTTGATTTGAAGTTTTGTCTTTCGGGTATTAGATATTAGTAAAATTACTTATTAACAGCCTTAATAGAATTAGAATTGTGGTCATTCATAAGTGTTTGTCAATGAATTTTTGGGTATTGGGTCTGATTGCTTTTCCAAATAACAATTTCCTACATAGAATATAAGTACTTAAATTTCTCTATTTCATAATGGAAGCGTTTTCAAACGATTGTTTGTCTAGAATAATTGCAAATGGTTAACCATCATTGTATGGGTATTATTTAAGGGAGGTCTCGTATATGAAAATCAACAATGCAATTGAAGTTTTAGATCGGATGCGTCTATCGAATGGAGCTTATACCGCCAGCGTTTCAAAAGACTACCATTTTGTCTGGATACGTGATGTTGTATACACGGTATTGCCTTTTTTACAAAGCAATTCTGATCGGTATGAAAAAGCATATCATGCTTTATTTGAACTATTTAAAACATACGAATGGAAAATAGATATTCACCGAGAAAAAAAACCGGTTTATCTTTTTGAGTATATCCACTCGCGATATTCCACAGATTTAGAGGAATTGAGCCAAGAATGGGGGCATGCGCAGAATGATGCGATTGGAGCGTTCCTATGGGGAGTAGGAGTGGGATTAAGCCACGGACATAAAGTTATCCGTGATGAGAATGATCTTTCTATTGTTCAGAAACTAGTCGACTATCTAGAATGTCTAGGGTACTGGCAAGCAAAGGATAATGGAATGTGGGAAGAAAATATGGAACTACATGCTTCAAGTGTAGGTGCATGTGTGGCAGGCTTGAGTGCGGTTAAAATGCTTGTGAATGTTAAGGATGAACTAATTCAAAAAGGTGAAGAGACGCTGCGTTTTCTATTACCTCGTGAAAGTGAAACAAAAGAAACAGATTTATCACTTCTTTCACTTATCTATCCGTATCGTGTAATTGAAAGGAAAACTGCACTTAAGATAGTCGAGATGGTTTCCGAACAACTTGAGCGGACAAATGGCTGTATTCGTTATCGTAACGATCAGTATTATAACGAAGGCAGCGAAGCAGAATGGTGCTTTGGACTACCTTGGCTTGGACTGTGTTATTTTGAACTGGGGTTGCATGACAAGGCTTATGAATATGTGGATAAAACGGAAAGAATCGTACCAGAAAATTGGGAAGTCCCTGAATTATATATTGGCGGTAAAAATGTCCCGAATGGCAACACTCCACTAGCATGGTCCGTAGCGCTTTCATATTTATTTTTAAACCGTATGGTTAATACACATTCTACACAATTGACAGGAAATGACTGAGCTCAAAATACAGGTATAAGATTACCTTTTAATAAGGAGGACAGCTGATAACTTTTCTACGATTAACGGACCTTAGTATTTTATTGTTATTAACTTTGCATGAACAAAATGTATTTTCCAAAAAACCTCCATTGTATGGAGGTTTTTTTATTATGTCTATATTTATCGAATATTAAGAATAGTTAAATATTGAAAGGTATTTAAAGATATATGGCGAATAATTTAGAGTAGAATTGGTATTTATATTGAGAAAATCATAGATTGAAAGGGGTGTTTAAATGGTAGAAGTCATGAAGTTGAATAACCAGCTATACCCAAGTGATTATGATGTATACCTTTTTCATGAAGGAACACTGTATGAAAGTTATAAGATGCTCGGAGCTCATATACTTGATGAGAAAGGTATACAAGGTGTTCGTTTTGCAGTATGGGCACCAAATGCAAGACAGGTTTCCGTTGTAGGTAATTTTAATAATTGGAATGGTACCCAGCATAAACTAGAATGCTTGGATCAATCTGGAATCTGGGTTTTATTTATTCCTGAACTTGCTCATGGTGACATCTATAAGTATGAGGTTACAGGACCAGACGGACGGAAGGAGTTAAAAGCAGATCCGTATGCTTTTTATTCGGAGCTCCGACCAGAAACAGCTTCTATTGTCTACAATTTGAATACTTTTAAATGGCAAGATCAAAAATGGATGGCAAAGCGAGTAAAAAAGGATATTTATCACAAACCGATGATGATTTACGAAGTTCACTTGGCTTCATGGAAACAAAAAGAAGGTGGGGAGTTTTATAATTATCAAGAACTTGCAGATGAATTGATCAATTATGCAATTGATAATGGCTTTACACATATTGAGTTGATGCCTGTTATGGAGCATCCATACGATGGTTCATGGGGTTATCAAATAACTGGCTACTATTCAGCGACTAGCAGATATGGTACTCCTGAGCAACTAATGTATTTTATAGATCGATGCCATCAAAAGGACATTGGTGTAATACTTGACTGGGTACCTGCACATTTTTGTAAGGATATACATGGACTTGGAAAGTTCGATGGAACGGCACTTTTCGAATCGGCAGATCCATTGAGAGCAGAGAGACCAATTTGGGGAACATATAGCTTTGACTATAGTAAGCCTGAAGTCGTCAGCTTCCTCATTTCAAACGCAATATTTTGGATGGATGTCTATCATGTAGACGGTTTTCGTATAGATGCAGTTTCATCCATGATTTACCTAAATCATGATAATCCTCTCCCTGTAAAATTGAAAAATCAATATGGAAGTGGAGAGAATCTTGAAGCAATCGAATTTCTAAAAAAGTTAAATGAGACTATTTTTCAAAGATTCCCAGGTGCACTGATGATGGCGGAAGAAGCAACCGAATGGCCGTTGGTAACAAGTCCAACTAGTGCAGGTGGACTAGGATTTAATTATAAATGGAATATGGGCTGGTCAAATGACGTGCTCAAATATATGATGCTTGATATTAATCAACGACCAGAGCATCATCATTTATTAACATTTTCGTTTTTATATGCATTTTCAGAAAACTTTGTCCTTCCATTTTCACATGATGAAATAGTTCACGGCAAAAGGTCATTACTAAATAAAATGCCCGGTGACTACTGGCAAAAATTTGCAAACCTTCGCCTCTTATTTGGCTATTTATTTGCGCATCCAGGGAAGAAACTTTTATTTATGGGTAGTGAATTTGCACAATTTGACGAATGGAAATACCAACAAGAAATGGATTGGATGCTATTAGATTTTGACGCTCATTCCACTTTTTTTCGGTACTATAAAGATTTAAATAAATTATATCAAGAAACATCTTCACTATGGCGATTAGATCATGAGCCAGTCGGCTTTCATTGGATCGACGCGGATAATGCAGATCAAAGTGTGATTACCTTTATGAGAAAAGGAAAACGTAAGGGGGATTATTGCATTATTGTTTGTAATTTTTCAGCCGCTGTGTACCATAAATATCAAATAGGAGTTCCGACCAAGGGTAAATATTTTGAAGCATTTAATAGTGATGCTACTTCATATGGAGGGTCGGGACAGTTGAATTCAACCCCAATGAATGCCAGTCAAATTTCTCACAATAACCAACCTTATAGCTTAGAAATAACTGTACCACCATTAGGGATAGTTATATTCATGAAAGAAACGAAAAAAAGAAAAAGGGGAGTCAGTACAAATGGCATCTAAAAAATGGATTGCAATGCTTTTAGCAGGTGGTCAAGGTTCGAGACTCGGGGAATTGACGAGTGACTTAGCTAAACCAGCAGTGCCATTTGGAGGGAAATACCGGATTATCGATTTTACCTTAAGCAACTGTACACATTCAGGTATTGATACTGTCGGCATACTAACTCAATATCGGCCGCACATTTTAAATTCATATATTGGTAACGGCCGTCCATGGGATTTTGATCGGAATAACGGTGGGGTTTCGATGCTACCACCTTATCAGGGAAAAGATGGTGGTGAATGGTATAAAGGTACAGCAAATGCCGTCTACCAAAACTTCCACTTTATCGATCATAATAATCCAGAATATGTACTTGTAATCTCAGGAGATCATATTTATAAGATGGATTACAATAATATGCTCGAAGATCATATTGAAAAGGGTGCACATGCGACGATAGCTGTCTTAGAGGTACCTTGGGGAGAAGCAAATCGCTTTGGTATTATGAATACAAACGAAACGGATCAAATTATTGAATTTGATGAAAAACCAAAATATCCAAAAAGTAATTTAGCTTCGATGGGTGTGTATATATTTAATTGGAAACATCTTAAAAAATATTTAACAGAAGACGAACAGGATACTAGTTCTTCTAATGACTTTGGAAAAGACATAATTCCTAAAATGCTGAAGGATGAAGCAAAACTACAAGCGTATCGCTTTAAAGGCTACTGGAAAGATGTCGGAACGATTGAAAGCCTGTGGGAAGCACATATGGATTTATTGGAGGAACCTTCAAATTTCAAGTTAGGAGATCCAAACTGGCAAATATACGCAGGAAATGCCAACCACCCCCCACAATATATATCTGAAGATGCTGATGTAACACAATCTTTAGTCAATGAAGGTTGTTTAGTGTTTGGAAAGGTAGATCATTCAGTTCTTTCCTATAATGTCCAAGTTGGCAGTGGCTCTATTGTACAAAATTCTGTAATCATGCCAAATGTGAAAATCGGTAATAATGTTATTGTTGAAAAAGTTATTATCGGTAGCGGTACAGTTATTGAAGATGGTGCTGTAATCTCTGACTCTAAAAAAGGACTCATATTAATTGGTGAAAATCAACAGGTTTCCTCGGAAAGTGCTTTACTGAAGGCTTTATAATAGGAGGTAGGTTCAATGAGGAATGTATTAGGTGTTATTAATCTTGTAAATGAAAGACCTATGTTAAAAGAATTGACTCATCATCGTTGCTTAGCCTCCTTACCATTTGGCGGACGTTACCGGATGATTGATTTCACTATGTCAAACTTTATGAACGTCTCTGTAAGTAAAGTTGCTATTTTCGCAAAAGATAAATATCGATCATTGATGGATCATCTAGGTTCCGGAAAGGAATGGGATCTCGATCACCGTTCACAAGGTCTGTTCATTCTACCTTCAATCCATCCTGACGAAAAAATTAAAGGAGATTTGCAGCAGTTCTATGATCATTTAGAATTTTTCCAGCGGGCAATTGCAGATACAGTAATTATTGCTCCTGGCCATCATATTTGTAAAATTGACTTTAATGATGTGATCAAACAACATGAAAGTAATGATGCTGATATTACAGTTCTGTATAAGGATTACGATGGGGAGGCAGTGAAAAGACCAATTTATCATCAATGTTCACTTGATAAAAACGGTGTAGTTCGTGATATAAATTTTTTTACGTCACCTAAGAAAGGTGATCATATATGTTTGGAAACATATGTGATTAAGAAACAACTATTAATAGATTTAATAAAGAATTGTATAGAATATGATGAATATGATTTTTTAAAAGATATTGTTAAAGCTAATTTAAACAACCTTAAAGTGCAAGGATATCGATTTACAGGTTATATGCCATTTATTCATTCCCTAGAAACATACCATGCTAGTAATATGGAATTTCTAAATCCAGAAATTCTTCGAAACTTTTTTTATGATTCGTGGGAAGTTTTCACGAAAATCAAACATGAAGCACCTGCCGAATTTGCAAATTCTTCCAAGGTTTCTAACTCATTAATCGCAAATGGATGTATTATTGAAGGCACTGTTGAGAATAGTATTATTTTCCGAGGGGTTAAAGTTAAAAAGGGAGCAGTAGTTAAAAACAGTATCATTATGCAAAAAGGTGATATTGAAGAGGGAGCTCATATAGAAAATGTGATTACGGATAAACAAGTTGTCATCACTAAAAATCAAATAATCACAGCAATGAATAAGCCAATCGTAATCAGAAAAGAAGTAGTATTTTAAACTGGAGGTACACTAGCATGAATGTTTTATTTGCAGCCTCGGAGTGCGCCCCATTTATAAAGACCGGGGGACTAGGTGATGTTATTGGCGCCTTGCCTCAATCTTTAAAAGAACAGGGAGTAAACGTCAGCATAGTATTACCTAAATATGACGATCTCCAATTGAATTTTAAAGAACAGATGGAGTGGATTAAAAGCATTGAAGTACCAGTGGGATGGAGACGTCAATTTTGTGGTATAGAGAAAATTCATTATCAAGGAGTAACGGTATATTTTCTAGATAACGAATATTATTTTAAAAGGCATGGTAGTTATGGCTTTGAGGACGATGGTGAACGTTTCGCTTTCTTTTCGCGAGCAGTGCTAGAGGCCTTACCATTTCTAGAGGAGCGACCGAATATTATACATTGTCATGATTGGCAAACAGGGCTGATTCCTGTTCAATTGAGAGCCAATTATGAAACCAATATATATTATGAGGGAATTAAAACTGTGTTTACCATTCATAATTTACGCTACCAAGGTGTATATCCTAAATCAGTTCTAACTGATTTGTTGGATCTAGACGAGCAATATTATCATTTGGACGCCTTAGAGTTTTATGGTAATGTAAGCTACCTCAAAGGAGGACTCGCCTTCGCAGATTGTCTAACAACTGTTAGTTCAACCTATGCATCTGAAATACAGTCTCCTTATTATGGGGAAAAACTGGATGGATTTTTACGAAAAAGAGGTGTTAATCTGCAAGGAATCGTGAATGGAATAGATAATAATTCCTACGATCCTAAAGTAGATGAAAATCTATTCCTCCCATACGCCGATTATAAGGGGAAGTCTATAAATAAAATGCGCCTTCAGGAAAAACTTGGGCTACCTATCCACGCTGATATTCCCATAATTTCAATGGTTACTAGACTAGTTGATCAAAAAGGTATAGATTTGATTTTACATGTCTTCCATGAAATTATTGGTCTAGATGTTCAGTTTGTTTTACTAGGAACAGGAGATCAGCGGTATGAAGAAACGTTCATTTATTTAGAAGGCATTTATCCGGATAAAGTGTCAGCTAACCTTTATTTTGACGAAGCATTGGCGCGACAGATTTATGCCGGTTCGGATCTCTTTTTAATGCCATCTCAGTTTGAGCCGTGTGGTATTGGGCAATTGCTCGCACTTCGCTATGGAACCTTGCCAATCGTCCGTGAAACGGGGGGGCTGAAGGATACAGTTATGCCCTACAATGAAATAACAGAAGAAGGACATGGATTCAGCTTTGCTAATTATAATGCACACGAATTGCTTCATAGAATTGAGCGTGCAGTAGCACTATATCGTTCCCAACCTACTAAGTGGGACCATCTGGTAGGTCGCGCTATGGATCTGGACTTTAGCTGGTTTTCATCATCGCAGCAATATATAAAATTGTATGAGAATCTCCTTAAGTCCCAATAATAATCAAGAATTGTTAACAATGGTTGTAAAACCTGATAATCTACACAAAGACGCATTCCATTGAGGGATGCGTCTTTGTGTAGTTCTGCAAATTGAAAGTAACTAGGGATTTAAATGCAAATGCGTTAATAGTTATTTAGTGAAAATGAAAATAATGGGTCGAGCTTCGTGTTGATTGTAGTACTGTTTATTTTATTAATATTTGTAGGAGCAAGTTTTATTAATTAATACAAATACGTTCGAAATTAGAGAGGAAGTTGGCCAAAAAAATATAATAATTAGTCATAGGATAGATACTATTTCCAACATGCTAGGAATAATTGATGGAAGTTCGACTTTAAAAGCTTTTTCTTTTAACCCTTAATTACTATTGAGTCTATTGATACTGTAGTAGAACTGCGAGGTTCGTTTTTTTAAATACATAGAAGAAAGTGATATCATAACTGTTTGAAACTTTATTGCTGAGTTTAGAGCACAATTGAAATAATTTTGTAGTTAAAAAATTCTATTACCTTAATTAGCTAAATGCTTTCAAGGTTTTATACTATGATTTATATTAAATCAGCTAATTATTAAATTGGAAAGCAACGATAAGAATGAACTGTCACCAATAGAGTCTATAGTTACAAAGATTAGGAGTAGTAAAGAGAGAAGGTAATCTTTTACTTGACATAAGTCAGAAAAAGATGTAGGTTATATTAGCTTTATAAAATTATATTAAAATATTGTTACCAAATTACTCCAATAATTTAAAGCTTGAAAGCTATTCTAATCGGAAGGTGATAAAATGGAAATTTTAAGTAATAAAAAGGCAACTTTTTTAAACAAGTTTTCTAGTCTATATTTTTTAGCCGTTTTCATGCTATGGATTAAAACATATATCACACAAGTAACTCAGTTTAACTTAGGAGTAGAAGGATTCCTTGAACATTTCCTTCTATTATTAAATCCACTCGGCTCCGCCATGTTATTTCTTGGGTTTTCTTTCTTTTTCAAAGGAGGAGGAAAATATACTTTACTTGTAATATTCTACATTTTAATGTCTTTTCTTTTATATGCAAATACAGTTTATTATAGATTCTTTAGTGACTTTATTACATTACCTACGTTTACTCAAACGCAGAACTTTGGAGACTTAGGTGGCAGTGTAATTTCTTTATTAAAACCCTACGATATATTGTTCTTTGTTGATGTACTCTTGTTAATTTACCTATGTTTATCTAAAAAAACACAAAAAGATAATAGTAGAATTGGATATAAAAAAGCTATTACAGGAATTGCTTTTGTGTTAGCAATATCTACACTAAATTTAGGACTAGCTAACATTGATCGACCACAGCTATTAACTCGTGGCTTTGATAGGAGCTATATTGTGAAGTATTTAGGAATGTATAACTATACTATTTATGACGCTACTGAAACTATAAAGGCGTCTTCACAAAGGGTTTTAGCTGATAGCGATGATATGACAGAAATTATTAACTATACAAAATCTAACTATGGTGAATCTAACCCAGAATATTTTGGGGCAGCAAAAGAAATGAACGTCATCTATATCCATTTAGAGTCATTCCAAAACTTTCTAATGAATTATAAAATAAACGGTGAAGAAGTTACACCATTCTTAAATTCTTTAATTAAAGATCCGAATACACTATACTTTGATAACTTCTTCCATCAAACAGCACAAGGTAAAACTTCGGATGCTGAATTTATGCTTGAAAATTCTTTATTTGGTTTACCGCAAGGATCTGCATTTATTACAAAAGGTCAGAATACCTATCAAGCAGCTCCCGCAATCTTAAAAGAGAGTGGTTATTCATCTGCCGTATTCCATGGTAATAACGGAACCTTTTGGAATCGTAACGAAATTTATAAATCATTCGGCTATGACCATTTCTTTGATGCCAATTATTATGACACTACTGTTGGAGAAGATATGGCTGAATATGGCTTGCTAGATAAGCCATTCTTTGAACAATCATGTGATTATATAAAAGCTCTACCTCAGCCTTTCTATTCTAAATTTATAACAGTTGGGAATCATTATCCGTATAAAATGGATCAAAACTTAACAACAATTGATAAAGCTGATACTGGTGATGCAAGTGTAGATGATTATTTCCAAACTGCTCGTTATGCAGATGAAGCAATTGAACAGTTCATTGGTGAATTACAAAAGTCTGGCTTATATGATAATAGTATGCTTGTTTTTTATGGTGACCATTACGGTATTTCAGAAAATCATAATAAAGCAATGGAACAAATCATAGGAAAAGAAATTACTCCATACGAAAGTACCAATTTACAACGTGTACCATTAATTATTCACGTTCCTGGAATGCAAGGTGGAATTAATCATACTTACGGAGGGCAAATAGACCTTCTCCCTACCTTATTACACTTACTTGGTATTGATTCACAAAATTACGTTCATTTTGGTACTGACTTATTATCAAAAGAGCATAATAATGTAGTAACATTTAGAAATGGTGATTATGTAACTCCTACCATCTATTCGATTGATGAGAATTTCTATGATGCAACAACAGGTTTACCACTAGATGATGATAAGCAATTAGAGAAAGCGATTGAGTATAAAAAAGAAGTGGATAAAAAATTACAATTATCCGATAAAGTTGTAAATGGTGACTTATTGAGATTCTATACACCTGCGGGATTTTCTAAAGTTAATCCTTCCGAATTCAATTATAATCAGGGTGTAACGGAAGAAATTGATAATGAAGAAAAATAGGGAGTAATACACCTAGTATATAGTTGGTGGGTAACACATAGATAGGTTTGGCATGCATTTCACAATTCCTAAATATCTTGGAAGATCGACTGAAGTATATATCGAGCCATTCGGAGGTTGAATTGCTCACTTTATTTTAGCGTTTAAGAAACTCCTCATATGACAATTGAAGACTATTAATTAGTAGTTAATAGTCTTCAATTGTCCCAGTTTCCACTGGCATCCCATAAACTGAATAGTTTTCACTTGATAAGTTCATACTTCTAAAAAAGAAGTAGGTGAACACTATTACGAAATTAGAAGTAACATTGAATGATTTTTATTTTGAAACGCTTAATGAATTAGTTAACCAATTTAACGAATCAATTCCTAAGCATGCGGTTTATAGATATTCGGCGCAAGACGTTTTGGAATTACTTATCCTTAAAGAATATGTGAACAGTGATATAAAAACTATTTGACCTTGAAAAGGGCACTGAAAGAGTCCTCAAAGGTATTTCATAGCGAGTAAGTGAACGATTTATCGTTCGCTTACTCGCTATTTAAAATTGGGGAGCCGTTGATAAATGTTCCAGGCGGACGCGTTTCGTCGGCATGGCCTCAGCCTCCTCGTTGCTGGGGTCTTCACCTCATGCTATTCCGGCTGAAGTCGCCGCCTTCCACGCAAATCAACTAGTTTCTGCTTATCAAGAAGAAATTTTTCTCCTATCTAAAAATTCTCCTTTTTATGGCGATTTACAAAGTCGTGCCGAAAGACAACATGCTTCTCCAAATCAATGCACTCGTCGAATTTCCTAGATAACGGTCGAAATGCGATTCCCCCATTGGTATGTTTAAAGGGTCTTTTTTATCTTTTTTTGGGGGAGAAGTAATGTTCTCCTCAATACTGATTTTGCTAATTGTAACACCTTTAGCTTTAGTAGAATGGTTAAAGAGGCAATCAGTTGAGGTTTTTTAGTATTGGTTCCAGATTCTGAACGACTCTAAATTGTATTAGAACCTGGTGCCTATTTCTAATTGCTCTTGTATATCTAATTTACATTCCCCACATTTCTATATAACTATAGTTCAGTGAAATAATCCGGATTCTCGTGACTTTTTCAACATTAGTTTTGTTTTTCGGTTAATCTTTTCTTTAAGGAAGGTGCCGAATATTAAAAATGCTAGACTGAATAGCAAAAGGAAGGAAGCATCTCGTATTGCTCTCTGCCACACTATACCACCTACAGCTTCTCGCATAATATCTACTGCATAAGTAAAAGGGAGTGCAGGGTTAATCGCCTGAAAAAACTCTGGTAATAGAACGACTGGATAGGTACCACCTGCCCCAGCAATTTGCAAGACAAGCATAATAATTGCAAACGCTTTACCTATATCACCAAATACAGAAACTAGCGTATAAACAATTGACATGAAAACGAAACTAATAAGAAACCCAAATAATATAAACCAGAAAGAATCTTTAACATCAACACCTAAAAGAACAATGTCACCTATTGTTACAATTAATGATTGTAGAAGACCAATAGCTGAAAATGTAAACAATCTACCGAAATACACTGCGCGTTCGCTTATACTACTTTCATGATTGGTATCTGTAGCAAGCAGGGAGATAAGAAGCAAACAACCGACCCAGATAGCAAGGACTGTATAAAAAGGAGTCATACCTGTTCCATAGTTTGCGATAGGGAAAAGTTTGTTTTCTTTCAAGACGATTGGTTCTTCAAAGAAGCTACGTTCCGCTTGTGGATCATTGCGGAGTAACTGGATTATTTCACTAATATTCGTTTCACCTTGAACTTTTCGTATCCTATCTGCTAACTGGTTTACTTTTTCACTTATATAAGGATATTGTGCCAATGCTTGATCCAATGTTGTTTTTCCCTCTTTTATGTGGGCGTCTGTACTATTTAGGGTACGGGTGACTTCTGGTAGAGTGGACTGTATACTGGCTAGCATTTCTTTAGCATTTCCTAAAGTCTTTTTTGCTTTAGCTACTTCGGAAAGAATAGTTGGTTCAATCGTATTCTTGTATTCGTTTATAAAGGCATCCAGTTGGACGGATGTATTCTGAGCTATTTTTTGTAAATCATTCAACGTTTTTTGCATTTGTTGTTCTTTATCTTTTATAAGGGTATCAATTGTTCGTGCATTTGTCTGCGCTTCTTGTAAAAAAGCTTTCAGTTCGTTCGTTCTATCAATTGCATGAGCTAGTTTTGTTTGTTGTTCTACGCTGTTTTCTTCCAAATTAGAATCATTAGAGCTATTGGCTACTTCCTTTAACCAATTAAGGTCCTTCCCAATAGAGTCAACTATTTGTATATTAGAGGTTATCTTGTTGTCTAAATCCTCTTTTACTCTGTTCAACTCTGTAAAATCCAATTGAACGTTTTGAACGTTTTGAATAAATTCATTTGTACTTTGTGCAATCTCCGATATTTTTTCCAAATCATTTTCAACTACAGGTGCCAGTTCATTTAAACGATTTTGTGCTTTCGTCAAGAAATCTATTGTTTTTTCAATCGAACTCAAACCTTCAGTCGTTATTTGTTCGGCTCGTGGCACCATTGAATTAGCTTGTGAGATAATTTTCTGTGCGGAAGAAGCATCATTATGAACACCAGTAAGCAATTTATGGATCGTAGGCAATTCTTTTTCCATTTTAAATACATAGTTTTCGAAGTTTTGAATATCTGGTAGATCACTTTCTATTGCAATTCCTAAATCATTAAAGAGTTCAAAAATGACTCCATTCACACTTGAGATGAATTGACTACTAACTTTTTGAACAATAACCGTTGCACCTTTTTCCGTTATTTTGGGTGCAATGGAGTTAATTTTTTCATTTACATAGTACTCGATATCCGCTTTCTGGGGATTATCTGAAACAACGGAAGCTAACTTTTCGGAAAAATTATTAGGGATAATAATTACGGCAAAAAAATCACCATATTCAACTTGTTCCATAGCGAACTTGCGTGAAGCAAAAGACCAGTCCATGTCTCGATTATCTTTTAATGTGTCGACCAGGTGATTTCCAACATTTAGTTGTTCTCCGCGAACCATTGCTCCTGCATCTTCATTCACAATGGCCACAGGAATTTGGTCAGTTTTAGCATAAGGATCCCAAGAAGCGTATATATTAAGCCATGCATATAAAGAAGGTAGAAAAACTAAACCCCCTATAAGAATTGCAGCAACCCAATTCCTGCTTATATTTTGAATGTCTGTCTTGAAAATAATCCAACTATTTTTCATAACTAGTCCACCCTACTGAATTTGATAGGTCTTTGATGGTTGTAGTATACCCCAATAGATAGCGACTAATGTAAGTATGGACAGGGAGATAGAAAGTGGTTCTATCTTTCTTTTTTCTGATTACACTTAATGTATGAAAGAGTGAATGGAGTTGAAGTGGATTTGGCAAGAAAATGTGGGATTGCAGCCCTATTGTTATTTGGGGTATACGCGATAGTAATGTATGTATATATTTTTCATAGTAATAGTGGGGGTATACCGGTACCTCTGAAAGGAACTGTTGTAGATCCGCATGTATTTATGTCAGAGCAGGAATTGTACCTTAGCGAAGAATATTCAAAAATAAAAAATTTCCTCTATTTTGTAGCAACACCCTTCGAATGGATTGTTTATTTATTTATACTAATTACTGGGCTTTCTCAAGTGTTCGAAAAATGGACTACTGTGAAGAGCCAATGGGCGTTTTTGCAAAACGCTTTATACTTATTTTTACTTTCTCTTTTTATATTTCTCGTTTTATTCCCCTTAGACTATTATAGGTATTCCTTAAGCAAAAACTATGGAATCAGTACCCAGACTTTCAATTCCTGGATGCGTGATAATGTAATTGAATTTTGGGTGGACTTCGGAACGACTGTAGTAATTGTTACTGTTCTTTATTGGCTAATTAATAGGAATCCAAAGAAATGGTGGTTAACTGCTAGTTTGCTAATGATTCCATTCTCCATTTTCATCATGTTCATTCAACCTGTATTAATCGACCCACTATACAATGATTTCTACCCACTCACTAACAAAGAATTGGAGACGAAAATTCTTACATTGTCCAAGCAAGCAAATATACCAGCAGAACATGTATATGAAGTAAATATGGCAGAAAAGACTAATGCGCTAAATGCATATGTTACGGGGATCGGGAGTAATTCGAGGATTGTATTATGGGATACAACATTAAATCGCTTATCAGAAAGTGAAATCCTATTCGTTATGGCACATGAAATGGGTCATTACGTGGAGAAACATATATATTTTGGAATAACACGTTCCATTATAACTACGCTTTTAGGGCTTTGGTTAACAGCGAAATTAATGCTTTGGTTTATCGCTCGTTTTAAACATATTTTAAAAATAAAACAGATAAATGCTATCCATTCATTACCATTGTTTTTCCTTATTACTTCCTTCCTATTATTTGCTTCAAGTCCACTTTCAAATTACATTTCTAGATATCTAGAAGTAAGAGCTGACGAGTATGCAATAGAGTTAGTAGAGGACCCAAGTGCTGCTGTGAGTACTTTTCAAGAGCTTACGAAAGCTGGTTTGAACGAGGTGAATCCTCCACTCCTCGTTAAATGGTTTCGATATTCTCATCCAACTACGCTTGAAAGAATTATTAATGTGACCAATGAAATAGAATCCAAAGAGTAAAAAGGCCGACAACATCAAAGGATTAAATTTTTTTAATCTTCCTCTATATTTTGTTTTTTAAAAAGGGGCAAACAAAAGACTGACTTTACGAAGTCAATCTTTTGTTTCAATGAAGTAGGAATAAATAATAGGTTTTATTGACTTTTTTACATGGTGATAAGAGTTGTTCCATAATTAAATCCTGCTAATGGTTGAATTATCGATTCTGTTGGTTATTTTGTTGTGTATTTTTGCCCTTAGTCTGCTTAGAATATAAGTCTTCTGCAAATTCCTCACGATTGTCATTTCTTGAATTAGGTTCTTTCTTTTTAAAGTTTGGTTTGCTTTTATTTGACATGATATCGTCACCTCCTAAAGTTTAATGTGCACAGAGTCATAATAAAAATACGGATATACTAATGCTCTTGAAAAAAAGTAATAACTTCAAATTCTTAATAGCCCCAAATTGAATCTCTGAAAAGAATTGAAATTCCCTCGCCAAAAAGGATTTGTAGTAAACTTTTTCATCTAACTAATAAGGTTAGTAAAAGAAGGATTTTTCACTTTATATTAGAATATATATAGGTGAAGGCTAAATGATGGAGGAGTCCTTATGACATTAGTATCAATCTATACTGTTGGTAGGCTAAACCACCCTTATAATCACTCTGCCTCTCGTGAATTTTTTCAAGTGGGAGATGGAGTATATCGTCATGCAACTAGATCTGGTCTTGTAGAGGCATTTTCACCTGATGGAGTCACTATCTCTGAAGAAACCATACAGGGTAATGGTTCTCCTATTCTTACATTAACAGTATGGAAAGACATTCAATCCTTATATCGTTTTACTTATTCAGGAAAGCATTTGCAAGCATTACGGGATAGAAACAAATGGATTGAGATATATCCAGAAAAACATCTTTCATATGTAGTATGGTGGACAGAAAAGGTCAAGGATGTCTCATGGGAGGAGGCATTCAAAAGATATAACTATTATATCCAGAACGGCTCCACACCTTTTGCATTTGATTTTAAGCAAGCATTTGATGAAAATGGGGAGACCATCTTGATTAAATCTTCTTGAAGTAAAAAGCGTACTTAGTTAAACAAATTACACTTATAATATCTGTTTCATGTCTGGAACAAAAGCGTTGTTATAAGTATGATTGCAAAACTAAATAGTAAATAAATCTACTGTCCTGTTCATTAATTTGACCGGGATTTTTTTATTTATCTATTCATGTACAAATAATAATTATTAGAATTTTCTATTGAAAGGAATCGTTAGATAAATATTATGTTATGATGAGAAAAAGGGGGTAATTAGATGATTACATGCTATTTAAAATACATTATTGACCCATATAAATTAACGGAATTCGAAGTATATAGTAAAATGTGGATTCGATTAGTTAATAAGTTAGGTGGTACACATCAAGGTTATTATCTCCCACATGAAGGTGCTAATAATATTGCATATGCCTTATTCAGTTTCCCTAGTTTGACTGCTTATGAAGAGTACCGAAGAAAGATGGCATTGGATGCAGAATGTCAGGAAGCTTATAAATTTGCAGAGGAAACAAGATGTATTTTAAGTTATGAGAGAAGCTTTATGAGACCTGTTTTCGAGTGAATTAATAATTATACATATATTACCAAACGGATGCTTTAATAATGAAGTTACACAAAAAATTATTGATTTCATTGAAAGTGTAACCAGTTAATTAAATGATTAAAATTTGCGACTTACTCTATATGGGTAAATCGTTTTTTTATTTGTCCATAAATTACTAGTTTTAAAATCAAACAAACGTTCGTATACTAAGCATAAGAATGGAGGGAACGAGTGTGCGTATAAATTTAATGAAATGTATGGAACGTAATCAGCTCGCTGAGTTAATGTATATGGATTCTAAGTGTAATATAAGCCAGAGGCAGGTAAAAGTCTTGAAGATTAAAGGGGATACTATTCAAGTGTTTTGTTTTAAGCGAAATGCTAAACGTAATTTTATTATTGATAATGTGCTCGCATGTGTTCCCATCATCCATAAGGAGCGTGAAGTTGTATGAACGATAAATTTTACGAATCTGAACAAATCCTTGACTTATCTAAGGCACAAGATAGAGGAAGTAAGAAGTGGGTAGCGATGATGCTTCCAGAACATGTAGCTTTACTTAGAGAGTATAGCAAAGAAATTAAGAGAGAACCTAAACCAGATTTAGACGAATGGGATTACGATGCAATACATCACACACTGGATATAGCCATTAAAAGTAAGGCTGATACTAAAGTGAAGATGTGGAGAGATGGAGCATTCATTTACAACAGAGGTATTGTAGAAAGTATAGATTTACGAAGTAGAGTAATGGAACTAGAAGATCCTTTTTCTTTGTTGCAATTAAAATTAGATGAAATAGTAGATGTAACTATTATGGATTAATAAGCAAGACTTTACTTGCTCATTTCGAGTATTTCAAGGAGTTTACGGTTCATGTGACAATCCATCCAGCGTTCTCAAGAATAGGTGATCGGAAAGTTAGGTGGCGGCCCGAAAGCTCATTAAGCACTTTTTGAACAATACTTTAAATAATAAAGAAAATGGAGAAAAAATTAGAACCCTTAGAATATGAAAAAGAAGCTTTCTATTGACTTCATCTACTATTTCGATAAACCGAATTTATACCTTTCCTTTATAAAGAAAATGTAGTTAGATTTCTTGTTTTTTTTGTGGTATATATGTATGTAGTTACTAGGCTATTTAAGCCACAGTTGTGCACTAGATACCGAAAGGAAGAAAAGATATGAAAGTTGTACAGCAAGATACACAAAATATATTTAATAATCATGAACATGGCAAAATAAAAGCATGGGTACAAGATAGCAGAACTTATACGAATTTAGGGAAATGTGCTAACTATATACCAGCGTTAGAAAGAGCAAATCCTTCACAGTTAGGTATTTGTATCATTGATTCAAATGGTTCAATGGTAAAGACGGGTGATTTTGATACCGCTTTTACTTTACAAAGTATATCGAAGGTAATTGGCTTTATAGCTGCATGTATAGACTATGGAATTTCTTATGTGTTAGAAAGGGTGGACGTCGAACCAACCGGGGATGCTTTTAACTCGATTATTCGCCTGGAAGTTCATAAACCTGGAAGACCTTTTAATCCGATGATAAATGCTGGAGCAATCACAGTTGCATCATTACTAGGTGGACGAAATCCTGTCGAAAAAGTGGAATCTATACTTCTATTAATAGAAAGAATCGTTGGGAGATATCCAACTATCAATGAGGAAGTGTTTCATTCTGAGTGGCAAACGGCTCATCGAAATCGAGCTTTAGCTTATTATCTAAAAGAGATGGGATTCTTAGATTGTACTGTAGAAGAAGCATTAGAAGTATACTTAAAGCAATGTTCAATTGAAGTAACTACCGAAGATGTTGCCATGATTGGCCTAGTCCTTGCAAATGACGGATTTCATCCTATCCGTAAGGAGCAAATCTTCTCTAAGGAAGTAGCTAGGTTAACAAAAGCGTTAATGGTCACATGTGGTATGTACAATGCTTCTGGTAAATTTGCTGCATTTGTAGGTATTCCTGCAAAAAGTGGTGTATCGGGTGGTATATTGGCAGCAATTCCCCCGCGAGGTAGATCCGGTGATTCCCCATTTATGGATGGCTGTGGAATAGGGATTTATGGTCCTGCCATTGATGAATTTGGTAATAGTGTTGCAGGAGTTATGCTGTTAAAGCAAATATCCAGAGAATGGGACTTTAATATTTTTTAAATGTGGTGTGCTATCACAAAAATGGAATAACAAATCCAAAAGAATATTACGCTAATCGTTAACCCCTTATTTAACTCCCATGAAAATTAAAAAATGCTGAAAAACTATTAAATTGCATAACAAAAGAGGATCAGAAATAGTTTTTAAAAGCTGAGCAGGATTAATCTCCCATGAGTGCTACCCATATTGAGTGCGACAGTCTGTGTTGAACCGTGTTCTTTGGAGTCAGACTAAAGAACGGACTCGATGGCATCATAGTTCACTATCCTTCCTATCTCAGCCGTAGTATCTTATACTCGTTTTTCACATTTATATTCTCTGTGGTGTAGCGTTGATTTCGCGCTACACGTGTGGCTAGCGGGCACTTTAGTTAATCACGACCATCATTTTGATGGTCTATTTTTTTTATTCAAAAATTATTTTACCCGAGTAATAACCAGTGAATTTGCTGCGCCAATACTTTTATGCAATGGTTTGATAGCTTTCGTTCCAGTTAAATAGCGTTCTAACGTTTGTAGCTTAACTCACATAAAAACACCCCGTAAATGTTAGTCGGTGGCTAACATTTACGGGGCAGTTTACTTTGATGGTCTTTTTTACGTCCAAAACATTAAGTAGATTTCGTCAATCCATTGTGAGACATTACACTTAAATTATACTAATACGACAAGTTAGTTAAATATGGAATGATAGATTATATATTTTGGTTTGGTGACATTGTTTTTTTAAAAAGACATTTTGATGTATTTAAAAAGTTGTAGTTATAGTATTTGTGCAAAATAGATTTAGATATGTGCATTGAGACAGTTATGTATAAAGAATATAATGATAAGTGAGATTAATGATAATGATAATCATAATCATTTAATTGTATTAATAGGAAATAAAGTAGCGGGAGTATATTATGGCAAAGCGAAAATTAAGAAAGATTAGTTGGTTGGTGGTCCTACTCACTATTATGGTAAGTTTGGCTGCATGTAATAATGGAAAGGAAACATCCACGAATGTTGAAGACAATAAACAAACTAGTAAGAAGGAAGAGAATACTGACACAAGGAAGGTTAAAGATGCTTTTGGCGAGGTTGAAATTCCTGTCAAGCCGAAGAGAATAGCAGGGATTTACTTAGAGGATTATATGGTGGCACTAGGTGTTGAACCAATTGTGCAATGGTACCATCCAAGCTGGGGTAAACAAGATTATTTAGGATTGTCAGATGTTCCGTTATTTGATATCACAGGAAGTTTGGAAGCAATGTTGGAAAAAAATCCAGACTTAATAATCCTAACTGGGGGAATGGATGAATCTTATCAATTGTATTCTAAAATCGCACCTACTTATCGCGTTCCTGATGAAGTACTTTGGGATGCAGAAGAGACTCTCAAAACGATCGCTGAATTATTGGGTATTCCAGAAAAGGCTACTACTGTACTAGCAGATTACAAGCAAAAGATTGCCGACACCAAAGTGAAATTGGAAGAGGCTATTGGACGCGAGACAGTTGCTGTAGTACGTCTGGATGTAGGAGACAAACCAGAATTGCGTTTATTCGGTCTGAATAATCCATATACGGGAATGATTTACAAAGACCTTGGTTTGGAACCGTTTGAGTGGGTGAAAAATATCCAGGCACATGATGTTATTTCACAGGAAAAAATCCCAGAGTTTAACGCTGATCATATTATCATATTCCCTTCCAATGGTACCTGGGACTCGGAGTCTAATGCGAAGGCTGTTGCACTGCTTCAAGATCCTCTATGGAAAGGAATTCCTGCTGTAAAAAACAACCATGTTTATCAACTGGATCGATCTCATTGGCAATCAGGGGCTATTAAAGCGAACACAATGAAAATGGAAGATTTACTAAGATTAATAGTGAAGTAGAGCTTTCATATTTATATAGCAAAAGAAATGGGAAAGCTCTTCAGTATCATTGAAGGGCTTTCTCTTTAAGATTATAATTATCGTAATGGAAAGGATGATGTATATTGTGTAGTGAAGTGATTCCTCCTTGTTATCCGTCAGTCTTTTACATTATGGTCGGAATCAGACATATCAATTTGAATGAACTGAACGGTGAAGAATTTAGTAGTTCTGGTGAACACATGTTAATTGCAATAACGGATGGCGAGGCAGATATGGATATTGGATATGGTGCGAAAGGAATTGTCAGAGGTAATATAGCTATCGTGAAACCAAATCAAGCCGTTCATATCTATCCATATAAAAATAGCATTTCTTTTTATGTTATTACATTCAATGTGATTCAAATTCCAAATTCGGATAGTTCTAATGATCAGTACAAATCTTCCATTTTCACAGGCACTGGTCTATGGAATTGTGTACCATTTTCAAAGTGTATTGATTTGTTGGAGGAAATTGAACGGCAAAGTCATGAGAAAGACGAATTGATGCGATATTACAATCATGTACGATTCGAGGAATTAATTAGGTATGTGCTTAAACAAAAAGAAAGTTTAGCACCTTTACCGGATTTACATAGTGCAGTTAAAGGTTCGATTAAATATTTAAAAGACAATTTTGCCGAGCAGGTGACAGTGGCTACACTTGCAGAAGATGTGAACATGCTTCCATGGCAATACTCACAAATCTTTAAAAAGCTTACTGGACAAACTCCCCTTGGTTTTGTTAATAATCTGAGGATCGATCAAGCGAAGCATTTACTATTAAAAACAGAGGATCGCATACATGAGATTGCTAATCATGTTGGTTTCAACAATGAGTTTTACTTTAATAGATGCTTTAGTAAGTCTGTGGGTTTAGCTCCGGGCCAGTATCGTAAACAAAACCAAAGTACTATTCGTGTTGTTTCATTATTTATGGAGGATTTACTAGTAACTTTAGGGATTACCCCTGTTGTTCAGTGGGCTCACCCAGCATGGGGGCAGCTAGATTATCTTGGATTAATACATGTTCCAACTTTTAATGTTTTGCAAGAAAGCTACGAATCACTTTCGGAATATGAGCCGGATTTAATTATTGCACGTAAAAGTGAATACGAGTACCATTCCAATCAATATGAGAGATGTAAGAATTTTGCAAATACAGAAATTATTTCAAAAGATGATGCAGACTGGCGTTTAACATTACGAACACTAGCCAAACGATTGGGACGCGTTGAACAAGCAGAGATTGCCATTCAGCAATATGAAGAAAAATTAACAAGCGCAAGGAATTTGTTGAACCATTCCAAGAAAAGTCAAACGTATGCCTTCATAAGATTTAAGAGCGACTGCATTATTATGGATCAACAATATACAAAGTCCTTTCTTACTGAGGATTTAGGAATTATACTTCATCCTAAGATTCAGAAGTTAACTCTAGAGGAGAGTAGAGCAGGTGTATCATGGGAATGGTTAAAATCACTAGATGCAGATTATATTTTCTTCGTGTTTGATAAATGGCATGAAGGAGAAATAGGGGCAGAAAGGCGTCAGATTAATCACCCTCATTGGAAGGAAATCCCTGCTGTTAGAAATTGTCGTGCGTTCGAAGTCGATTTTATGACATGGATGAACCATGGCCAAATAGCCAGCAGTAAAAAAATAGACGATGTACTTAGAGTGTTAGTTTAATATTGAAACAATAACTAGAACACATATTGGAAAGTCATTATATTTGTATAAGCAAAATAATCCAATATGCCCTATCTATGAAATTAATATTTAATAAAGAGTAGTTCAAAGTGCGAACTATTCTTTTTTTTTAAACAAAGCAGCAGTTAGGTTAAAAGGCAATACAGATTAAACTATACAAATAGGCGTTATTATGGAACTTTTGCAGAAGAACTTGGAGAAATTAATTTAATAAATGAATTGTTTTACTGTACTCTTTGTCGGTCATTGTGAGTTATTTGTAGAAGAATTGCTTTGCTAGAGGAATTAAGAGAAGAGTATAAATTAGCTTCCATTTCAAATGGAATGTAAAGTTTGGAGTGGAAATTTGATAGGTTAGGAATTAGTTCTAAGATTGCCCCCAAGTTGACATTTTGCACGTCTAGTGATAAATTTATTTATATTAGAGACATTAAAAGTCTTTAATATCGCTTTTAAATATAAGGAGGTAATGTATGAAGTATTCAAATGCGACAAACTACGCCTTACATACGATGGTTCATTTAATACTGCAGCCTGCAGGAAACTTGGTGGGAGTGCAGGAATTAGCCGAAATGCAGCATCTTTCCCCGACGTATCTTTCTAAGATACTTACCAAACTTACAAAAGCAGGTTTGATTGAGTCGACGCCTGGAGCGAAGGGAGGCTATAAAATCTCTAGGACAAAACATGAAATATCCTTTTTGGATGTTATAAATGCGATTGAAGGAGATACTAGCTTATTTGACTGCTCCATTCATCATGAAGGCTGCTTGATTGAGAATGTCATGAGGCAGGCAGAGGAGAATATGAAAGGTGAACTTCAATCAAAGTTATTGATCGATATTGCTAAAGAGGCAGAATCCAAACTGAAAGAAGTAAAAAGTTAAATTTTTATTTTAAATGGAGAGGAAAAGATGATAATAGATTGCGCTATTATTGGTGGAGGGCAGGCTGGACTGAATGCTGCTTTAGTACTTGGAAGATCAAGACGTAAAACTGAAAGGGGGTTTGCTTGCGGGGATACAAGAATTGCTGGTCCCTCTCAACTAATTATTGTTGCGGGGGAAGGCAGTATGGCTGCTATAGCTGTAAATGCAGAACTGATAGAAGAAAAATTTAACTAGTAGTAACAGCACGCTTAAATAGCTGCTTAAAAAAGGAGGATTTATATGCATCACTCGCACAATAAAGGAAAATTATCTTACTTGGAAAGTCCTGAACGAAGAAAAGAGTTCTCACCGGAACAGCTGTTGAACATGATTCCTGTAAAAGAAACGGACAGCATGTTGGACTTTGGTGCTGGTACCGGTTATTTTTCCATCCCTGCGGCAAAAAGAATTAAAGGGAAAGTATATGCGCTGGATATCGACGCTACCATGCTGGAAATAATAAATGAGAAAGCCTTGGAGGAACAGCTCAGTAATATTGTCTCGGTACAGGGCAGTATGGAGGCTCTTTGTTTACCTGAAGGTTCTATCGATATAATCATTGCTTCCCTGGTACTACATGAAATTCAGCCGCTAGCTCCGCTGTTACGGCAAATGAAAAAAGTACTGAAAAAAGAAGGCTATCTAATCTGTTTGGAACTTGAACCAAAAGGAAGTTCCAAGAAAGCACCGAGAATTACCATGGAAGGAATGGAGCAGGAACTGAAAGAAGCAGGGTTCCAGATAACAGAGAAATTTTTCCCGACGGAATCTCTATACATGCTCATTGCGCAGAATACGAATTAACCGGTTGACTTTTATCTTAATTAAAGATATTAAGTATCTTTAAAGTATTTAATATAAAAGTGCTTTAGTAACATGGCCATCATTTTGATGGTCTATTTTTTCGTACAATAAGCATATTTTAAGAATAATATTGTTCAATTGACTTCCAATATTATAATTACTCTAAGCAACAGTACTATATATCTCGAAAATTTAATAAAAGAACAGGGGTCATTGAAGAAATTGACGGAGAGTCGAATTTACTTTCTGAAGACTAAAGGGTAAACAGCGAAGATACGAAGGAAAAATATGTTTTTTAAAACAAGTTCTAAAATAAATAAAATAGTATTAATACAGCATTTGAGAGTGCATTTATATTTTGAGGAGTTACCCTTCTTATAAATACACTCTTTGAAATGGCACAAAATAAACTTTAATATTACAATCGCCAGCGCTTAACCATTTGGGAAAATTAGACCGCTTCCTTTTTTTCTCTTGATATAATAGGTCTCGTAATAGAAATAATAGCACATAATAACGCAATAATGACAATGCCGCTCCCAAACCAAGCTGTACTAGAAACTGAGCCCGTTTGATTTAATACTAGGCCACCAATTGCTGACCCAAGTGAAATACCAATTTGTAATGCGGAATTATTAAAGCTTTGCTGTATAGCAGAGGTAGCTGGATCTATTTGAATCAAATAGCTTTGTTGGGGCGGTGCTAGGCTCCAGCTCAATGCTCCCCAAACCATCATCGTTGGGATAAATAAAAAGAGTGAAGAGGTTGTAAATGGCAATATACACAATACAACAGCAAATGCACTGATAACGATGATGATACTTTTGCGAGCACCAATCCAATCAGAAAGAGTTCCTCCGAATGCTCCACCACTTACAGCTGCAATACCAAATACAAAATAGCAGATACTAATCCAGTTCGAATTTAAATGAAGATTCGTCTCTAAGAATGGTGTAAAATAGGCATAAATCGTATAATGTCCTGCTAGCATTAACATCGTAGCAAGGTGGGCACTGATTATTTTCTGACTTCCTAAAGCCTTTAATTGTTGTGAAAGTGGAATTGTTGTTTCTCCGGGAATGCGGGCCAAAAATAGAGAAATTAGTACCATCGATCCAATTGATAATACAGCAATTCCAAGGAATATTACACGCCATCCAAACATATTGGAAATTAGTATTCCCAATGGTACACCTAACACTAGTGACGAACTAATCCCCATATAAATTAGCCCCAAAGCTTTTGCTTGGTGAGCAGGAGCAACAACCTTAACAGCGATAGTTAATGAAAGGACAACTACAAGTGCTGTACTAGTTGCCGTAAACACCCTTGCTACCATCATAAAGGTAAAGTTTGGACTAAAATATGTCATTACATTTCCGATGAAAAATACAAACATAGAAGCAAGATACAATTTTTTACGCTCTATCTTGTTGGTCAATACCAACAGAACTGGTCCGGCAATGGCATAGATAAGGGCAAACACCGTAATAAGTTGCCCCGCAGTACTTAATGAAATATTAAAATCATCGGCGATCGTCGGCAATATTCCACCAACGATTAATTCAACCAATCCTACCGCAACGGTTGATAATGCTAATATAAATACTTTCAAATTCATATTCTTTCATTTCCCTTCTAAGTTAAAATAAAGAAATTGCTCTGAAGATTATCTACAGAAAACACAAATAATCCTGACTATAAAAAATGAAAAAATTCATTTTCTGTAGTCAGGATTGTTATGGTTCCTGGCAGATACCCTCTAGCCATATTCTAGAGATTATACAGTTTCTATATAGTTTTAAGTGTGATCACTTTATTGATATTACTACCAATTCTCCAACCATTCAAGTGTTATTTGCGATATATGTGTTCCTCATAATTCAGAAAGTACAGATGAGAATTATGTTATTTTTTATTTGATCAATTGTACTGATTTTTGTCATGTTTGTGCCTACGTTTTGTTTAGTTATTTATAAAGACAAAGAAAAGATGGATAAAGGATTTGAATTGACAAAGTGCTGCCTCGCATATTTTTATTTATTTGAAAAAAAAGAATTGAATATAATTTTATAATAAATTATTCTTTATTACATCAATATTGATAAAACAACTTAACGAAAGGAATGGATTGATATATTTGACGTCAATATGCCAATACAAAAAGGTGAAAATGAATAATAATCCTATTTCTAACTTTGAAGATTTAATAAAAAAAGAATATTCCAATATATCAGGCGTTGTTATTATAAAGGATGAAAGTTTGATTTATGAAAAATATTTTGATGGGTACACCAAAGACGATGTTTTGCATATAGCATCTGTAACCAAAAGTATAATATCTGTTCTTATTGGTATTGCAATAGATAAAGGATATATTAAAAATGTAGAACAGAAAGTTTTAGAATTTTTTCCGGATTACACAGTTAAGCGTGGCGAAAAAACAATACAAAATATCACCATAAAAAATTTGATGACAATGACCGCACCGTACAAATACAAGTCAGAGCCATATACTAAAATTTATACAAGTGATGATTGGATAAAAGCTACATTGGATTTGCTAGGGGGGAAAGGCGATATTGGAGAGTTTAAATACTCAACCGTTGGTACACATATTTTATCAGGTATACTTGTAAGTGCAACAGGTCAATCTGTGATTGATTTCGCAACGGAAAGCTTGTTTAACCCTCTTAAAATCAGAGCTCCTAAAAATGTAATTATACAAAACAAAGAAGAGTATTTAGCTTTTCTTAAGGATAAATATGTTACTGGTTGGATAGTAGACCCTAAAGGTATAAACACCGCCGGTTGGGGGCTTACTTTAACGGCACGGGATATGGCAAAAATAGGTCAGTTATATTTAAGTGGTGGTGTATGGAACGGTAATCAAATACTATCTTCCAAATGGATAAAGGACAGCACTAATGAAAAAACTCGATGGGGAGAGTTGTCATACGGTTACTTATGGTGGATTGTTGATGATTGCTATGCAGCTCTGGGTGATGGTGGAAACGTAATTTTCATAAACCTCAAAAAGGAAATGATAATCACTATTGCTTCTCGATTTATGCCACGTGCCAAGGATAGAATTGAATTGATTAGAAAGCATATTATGCCATTGTTCGAATAAGATAAATCGGGTGTTTAGTGAATGTGCCAGAATAAACTGAGCTTGGAAATCTTTCTCCAAGCTCAGTTCGCTAGATATAATAATATGAAAATAAGACTAAAAGGATGGAAAATACCAGTATAGCATCAATTTATCTAAAAATGATTCTTTGTAATTGTAATGCAAAAATTACGCTTTTATGAGAATCTATATTTTAATGAATTAAATAAAGGTTTTTGGTAATGTACTGTTGAATCGTGACATTAGAGTTTGGAATTATTCCGAAGAAAGTAACATATTCTTTAAAGTTCGATGACGTTTTTGACTACTTTCTAATATTAAGTAATACATCTAATTCTTGACTACATTTAACCACTTCTGGATGAGTAAATCCTAAAATTATTGCTTTTTTGCACATAACTTTTCTTTTGATCTCTATTATAAATTCCAATTTTTTCTTACTAACTAAGCTTTTCATAAAAATACCTCCAGATTATTGGGTAATCATAGCTTTGTCTCTATGGTTAAATTAAATAAAGTGATTATGATATTCAATTTTTAAGGAATAAAATTATTACTTTAAATTATGTATTTAATATAATTACTTATATTATAATTTAATTTGAAAATTATAAATATACTAAAATTTAAAATTATTAAAAATAAACTAGTCTCTACTATATTTCTTTATTCGATGCTATCATTAATTTACCGACCGGTAAGTAAAATTTTTGAGGAGTAATAATATGAAAGATAAAAAAGAAACGTATGATCTTATAGTAGAAACTGCTTATAAAATGTTTGCAGAAAATGGATTTGATAAAACTAGTTTAGCCATGATTGCTAAAGGAGTAGGCATTTCAAAGCCAGCTATTTATTATTACTTCGACTCGAAAGAAAAATTAATTGATTTTTTATTTGAGGAAATTTGCAAGGAAATAATGATTCAATCTACCATTATGCTTGATGATTTGACAGTTAATAACTTTGAACAATTTCTGCTTAACTTTGGATTTAAAATGATCCAGGAACAGGAAAGAGATGTTTATTTTAATAAAATATTTAATGAATATATTTTATTAGCAACAAGGAATGATAAATATATGACTCAGTTAAATAAAATACAGAAAAGCTACTTTGAAAACTTTAGTATGTTAATGAATTATGGCGTTAAAATTGGTGTTGTTAATAGGGATAATGTTGAAAACAAATCTAATATACTTGTAATGGTTATAGATAATATAGGCAATTTTATATTGACAGGGCTTGAATTAGATTACAAGGGGACATGGGAAGAAGCAGTAAAAAGTGTGCTAAAGGGAGTTAGAAATGATTAAACACCAAATCACAAATCAACGGATAGAGGGGCTCGACTTTGCTAGAGCATTAGCTTTATTTGGAATGTTTGTTGTTAACTATAAAGTAATAGTTGGGGCTGAGGGTAATGGTGCAGAGTGGTTAATATGGTTTACAGAGCTTTTTCAAGGCAGAGCTTCTGCAATCTTTGTTTTGTTGGCTGGAATTGGTATATCCTTAATGACTAGGCAAGCTAGAAATGGAAACTCTGATTTACTAATAAGAAATAGCAAGAAAATCATCTGGAAAAGATCTGTTTTTCTATTTCTACTAGGTATGGTTTTATACGTTGCAGGTTGGACTGGAGATATTCTACATTATTACGGTATGTTTATGTTTATCGCTTCATTTTTAATTGCTGCTTCTAACAAAATTATTATAATAATATGTATCCTTTTTGGCCTAATTGCTCAAATTATGCAAGTAACAGGTAACTATTTAAAGGGATGGAATCTCGATAGACCGTTTATAGAATACACAGACTTTTGGACTGCCGAAGGATATTTAAGAAATTTATTGTTTAATGGTTACCATCCTATATTTCCTTGGGTTTGCTTCTTTTTAATAGGCATGATTATAGGACGGCACGATTTAACAAATAAGATTATCCTTAAAAAAATAGGAATAATTTCCTCAATACTTTTAATATTCTCTGAGTTCATATCTAGAGTTTTACTTCAGTTTTCTCTTAGGATATTAGATGTAGAAAGTGCAAGTTATTTATTTCAAACAGGACCAATACCTCCAAATCTATTCTACCTAATATCAAATACTTCTTCAGCTTTACTTGTAGTAGTAATTTCCATTTATATTACTAGTAAATTCTCTAGGAATTGGTTAATAAATGCCTTAGTTAAAACAGGCCAATTAGCCTTAACTCATTATGTAAGTCACGTATTTGTTGGTATTGGGATATTGATTTTATTAAGTAAATTGGAATATCAGACACTTGGATTTTCATTGATATTTTCTGTTTTGTTTTTTGTAGGGAGTATTTTGTTTTCAATAATATGGAGAATGAAATTTAAAAGAGGTCCACTTGAATTGGTTATGAGAAAGCTTGTTAACTAGAATGATTCCATTAGAAATAGCAGATAGTATAAATGGTTGGTGCTATCTATACTGCTAGAGGGGATGAATTACATGCAACACTTTTCTCGGAGTGTAAAGTGGTCCATAATGAATATTGTGCATCGAATGCTAAAATAAAGAATTTTTTCCTCTTGTGTTGTATATTGATAGTGAGGAGGGATTATTTATGACTAATGAAGAAATAAACAAACTATCAAATATATTATTGCAAAGTCTGTATGACTATCATTTTGCTAATAATGGAGGAAGTTATGTATTACCTAAAGCAATGGTAAGTGCTGACCTCAATAGCAAACTAGCTATTGAGTACCTTATCGAAAAGGAATATGCCTTAGATAGTGGGCAAGGTTCAGATAACCTAGTTTTAGCTATAACACCAGAAGGTATGGACTATATTAAAAACAACAAATAAGTGCTCAGCAGAGAAACACTCACCGAGACCATTGGAATAGAGTTTAAATTAGCGAGGTATTTGTCGATTTAATAATCGAATACCTCGCTTTTTTATATTGTTTTGGAAATTATAAAACTGGGGATAAATTGGTGATAATTTAATCTGTAAATGTTTGTTGACTAGTATAGTTGATTCGCACAAGTGCCGTAAAAAGTATAGGATGGACTGGATTTAATAAGCTACAAGAGACCTTTTTATTGTTAATGAACTAAATATCCATTCTCGCTAGCTCTTCCATTATCGACTTCTTTTTACAAAAAGTTTTTTCTTTATGTTTAAATAGTTCTTCATTTCAAAAATCAGATAAAATAGATTTGCCCGTACTTCAAATTCTTCTCTTGTCTTTGGCAAATCCATCTTGCGGATCAAGGCATTTAAATCCTCTAACTCATTTAATGAAATGTCGGTTGTATCTCCCGAATGAACGTTTCGACTTAAATTCTCCAAAAACTCTGCAATCATTTCTTTCTGTTTGACGTCTAGACTAGAGGAAGAGAAGATAGCAACGATTTTCATCATATGTTTTAGGAGTTCCAGTTGATCCTCTCGCATTTCCAAATAATAATAGTCTTTATTTTGTTTTCGCAACAGATGATTTTCTACATCTTGAATGGCTATGCTTTTGGATTGATTAATCAATTCCTCTACTTCAAGTATTTCTTTCCCATCCCAGTTTCGCATACTATCCCTTAAATGGGCAGAGAATTCAAAGAGAATAACTTCAAACTTTTGTTCAATCTCCCTCTTAAAGATTTCAATATCTCGCTTGAGATTTGGCATAAAACTATTAACAAGAAGAGCAATACCCATACCTATAAAAATGATATAGAGCTCGTTCAGAAGAATAGCCCAGTTAGCATCCTTTACCGTATAAACATGTAAAACGACAACCATACTTGTGACAAAACCACCCTGGATATGAGCTCTTACGAGGAGTGGAACAAATAAAATAATAAATAAGGAAAAGACAATAGGATTATAACCCAATAATTCAAACAACAAAGCACCAAGAATCAAAGATAAAAGAGAGGTAAAGAATTTATCCTTAATTGTAATTAATGTTTTTTTCTTCGTTTTCTCAATACACATAATAACAATGATTGCTGCAAATGTTGCAAATTCCAAATCCAATAAACTCGCAATCCAAATTGCCAGACCTGCTCCTACAGCAGTCTTTATCGTCCGATAACCAAAACCAATCATAGAAGCACCATCCTATTATTTTTTACTATGTAAATCCTTGCATACTACCTGTTTTACAAAAAACGCGTTAATTCACTAGGCTGGTGATAATTGCACAAATAATACGCATGTACGTAATTTGCGCAACAAACCCTGCACTCGAGTAATCAAATTAAAACCATAATTAAGACTGGTTATATTTGATTAATTAGAATGGAAAATCTTATTGTAGTAAAATTATTTTTGCTTACCTCAGGTGTATGTATGCAGGTATTTCTGTCGAGCAATCGTTTCTTTTTGAAAACTACTATTTACTATATCAACAATTCAATAGAAGAAGTCAAAGAAAATCTTTTACTTGGGATAAAACCAGTTTTTACTTAAGACCTATCCGCTACCTTCATCAAGAAATAAGGTGAATATATACGACTTATGAAAAGAGATTAGTTACATTCTGTGAATGATGACTAAGAGAAGGCATATGCTTAAAGATCGCAAGCACGGTTTGGGGAGGGGGAGAAACACAATCTACCACAAGGTAGAGAGAATTCCATCTACTCGATTAGTGCTTACTACAAAAATGAAAGATAGTAATGCTCTTATTATTTTTCTCCAAAAGTAAACAACTTTATTATTTCTATACAAATATCAATTCTTAGACTCTGTCGTAATCGTCTCACACCCGTTGAATAACGCAAACCTTTGGAGACAACTGTTCAAAGCAGTTTGTAATCGTGTTGTTTGTTTCACATCGTTCTCATACCAGATGTTTTTAACAATTAGCGTTCCAGTTTTTCGATCCGCGATTATCTCTGCGCGTCCAATGAAACCCTCTCCATATAATAGAGGTAATACATAATAGCCGAATTTTCGTTTGATTGCAGGCGTGTAAATCTCCCATGTATAATCGAAGTCAAACAATTCTTTGATAAGTTTTCTGTCCCATATGAAATTATCAAGCGGGGCAATAAGCTCGCAACGCAATTTCTGCTCCTGATTTTGCAGAACGGCTTCAATAAGCGGTAAATCCTCTGCTAGGCAATACAGTGTATCCTTCATTTGTTCCACAGCAACTGCAACAATGGAAGATTCTTGTAATAGTTGGTGGAAAACTTCGTTGCGCTGTGCTGCTTTCAACCCCCATATGTTCAGCCATGCATCTGATGCACGATTCCATAATAGACCTACAGAGCTAATTCGACGCAGTACCCGCCACTTATGATGTTCAAGCTCATCCTCTAGCGGTTCTGATGCATTCAGTAGATTTGGCTGTATGTACTTCTTGGCGATATCGTAATATTTACGCGTTCCTTTTTTATGATGGATAATCAACTCCCCTGTCGAATACATCTGTTCCAACACCGATCGAGATGAATTGTTTCCTCCACTCCAGTGAATGGCCGATTGCCACGAGAAATCTCCATCCAATTTTAAATCATTCGAACTTAGTGCACCGTGTTTTTGGATGTGAGCACGTGCTTGCTCTGTTAATGCTTCCATTTCAGGATATCGTTCAGCATGTTGTCGGGCGGCTTGCCTGTATCGTTCAAAATACGGCCAGTCCTCGACAGGTATAATGGCCAGGTTTTTGTCGGGATAATCTACAAGGCTTCTATCTTCATAAAGCAACTCGTAGAGCATTCCCTTGGTAAATCCTTTAATTCGCGATTGTAGCACCAATTCAGCGTTTTTTCCGCAAACATCGATGGGGTCGTACTGAATACAGTTGACCTGGCGAGCAAAATCCAATAAGCCCTGTTTCCCACTAAATTTATATTTGCCCAAAAGTCCATGCTTCAACAACAGAAATTGCCGTGCCTGTCGGTTTGTTAATTGAATCATGTTTGTTCGCACCTACCTCTAGTTTAGTTTTTTTATTATATTACAGTGGAGGGGAAAAACAAAGGAGACGGGTGAGATGAATTTTTTCATGATTATTGCTAAGAGTGTTTCTTATACTTTTTATTGTATGTGTTGGGTATATTTGTTATATGATTCCGTGGAAAAGGTTTAGAGGAAACAGTAGTACAAACTGAAGATATAGTAGATGCGGTTAATTGTGTGGAGCTACTTGTTCAAAGCTTAAATAATGGTTATGGTAAACATACATTAGGTATTTAAAAGAGAAATGCTTATCAAATAACCAGGTGCTTTTCTTCAAGGAGGGTATAGCTTTTTTCTTATCGAACTAACGAAGCAGTTGTGCGGCCGAGCCTAGGTCGTATCATATAGCGGGTGGGATTCCCGCCGAGAAAGAACTAGCCATTCACTCGTAGCGAGTCTTGGAGGGCTAATGGTAACATTAGCCTTTAAGCGTAGACAGTTAGGTGGCGGGCCGAAAGCCAAATGGTTGAAGGGATTGAGCTCCATAATGTTAGTAAATCGAGAGGGCTGATGCCTTAACTGCGGTAGAAAGCTACATTTTATCCTTCGCTAAAGGCAAGAAGGATAAAACCTCTCTGGGGTCAGAGACCTTGGCACGTCACACATGGATATGATACGGCAACTCGGGAGACCCTACCGGTCTTTTCTTCTTATAGAAGAGTATGGTGTACAAGCGATAATAAGCAAGGAAACCAAATGCCGTTGTAGGGAGTCGGATAGCAGCGTAGTACCAATGAAGTTGGGTAATGCCGACGGAGGAAAGGCTGCTACCAAGTTATCACCCTTACTAGGGACACATTTACTACACACGGAGGTAGGAATAATAAATGGAAACAAAACTATTAAGGATAGCAGAATTAGCTAAATCTGAACCGAGAATGAGATTTACATCGCTTGCACATTTACTAAATAAGCAATCTCTAGTTCAATGCCATCATGAATTACCTAATAAGAAGGCAACTGGGATTAATGGCACAACTAAAGAGCAATATAGTGAAACATTAGAGGGAAATATAGAGGACTTAGTAAGAAGGCTTAAAAGTAAAGGTTATCATCCTGTTCCTGTAAGGAGAATGTATATTCCCAAGCTTAACTCCAACAAGAAAAGACCGTTGGGGATACCGGAACATGAAGATAAGATTGTACAGAAAGGCATTACAAAAATACTAAATGCGATCTATGAAAATGATTTTCTAGACTGCTCTTTTGGGTTCCGCCCCAATCGTAACTGCCACGATGCTTTGAAAATATTAAATCATTATATTGAGAAGAAATCAGTAAATTATATAGTAGATGTAGATATCAAAGGGTTCTTTGACAATGTTGATCACATATGGATGATGGAGTTCTTAAAACTGCGAATTGCTGACCCTAACTTACTAAGAATAATTGGTAGGTTTCTTAAAGGTGGATACATGGAGGAAGGAAAGAAGTACAAGACAGATAAAGGCACACCGCAAGGTGGAGTCATATCTCCGATACTTGCCAATCTATACCTCCATTATGTCCTGGACCTGTGGTTCGAGAAGGAAGTTAGGAAACAGTGTAAAGGACAAGCATACATAGTTAGATATGCCGATGATTATGTTTGTTGCTTTCAATATAAGAGCGAAGCTCAGGAATTCTTTCAATCATTGAAGCTGAGATTACAGAAGTTTAACTTAGAAGTAGCGGAGGATAAAACCAAAATTATTCCCTTCGGGAGATTTGCTGAGAAAGATGCAAAACAAACGGGGAATAGAAAACCTGCAACCTTTGATTTTCTCGGTTTCACACACTATTGTGGGAAGAGTAAACAAGGAAATTTTCGTGTGAAACGGAAAACAAGTAGGAAGAAGCTACAGGCTAAACTGAAGGAATCGAAAGAATGGATAAAGAGTAACCGAAATAAAGATATTCATATGATTATGGATAGATTTAAACGCTCGCTTGTAGGTTACTACAACTACTATTGCATCACAGATAATACTCCAAGTGTTCACCAATTTAGAGACAAAATTCAATATTTACTCTTTAAATGGCTCAACAGAAGAAGTCAAAGAAAATCCTTTACTTGGGATAAATTCAATCTCTTTCTACATAAATATCCGTTACCTTCACCAAGAATTAAAGTGAATATATACGATTTAAGAAAGAAGATTAGCTACATTTTGTGAATGATGACTAGGAGGAGCCGTGTGCGTGAATAGCGCAAGCACGGTTCTGTGAGGGGGGAGGAACACAATCTACCGTAAGGTAGAGAGGTTCCCCTCTACTCGACTAGTTCAATAAGAGGAGGAAACTTTTTATGTCGCATTTGAGAAGAAAATGTGACGCTAGGAGGTTTTAAATGGATACTTAAAAGGTATGGGAAAGTGTGGGAAAAAGTAATGTTCCTGAGACTAACAAAGTGCATAACTATGATAATTATTAATTGTCATAATAACGTATTTTGTAATAGGCAAATTGTAAAGGTTTAATGAAACAAAAGGTAGGTTCTGTTAAATAAAAAGATAGCCACAAATTGTGGCTATCATCTGTTTAATAAATTTAATTTTGCTTTAGAGGGAGTTTCATACATCAAGTGACCTATATTTAGATAGGCACTTTGTATCACATAATAGCCACCACCAACATCATAAAGCGGAGCATATCCCTGTATATTTTTAGTGCCATACACACGGTATTCTTCACCTGGATTTAATCGGCGCACGGGGTCAAAAATCTTTACAGGTCCTGAAGTACCACCTTCTACTTTGAATAAAGAAGTTGATTGCAAGATTGTTACTTTTCCAATCTGTCCAGGTTTCAATTCGGTTTTCCCCCACATTATTTTTTGTGCAGAAGCTTCAGGAGAAGAGACGCTAAAGGAAAAGAAGAATAAAGCAATAAATATAAAAGACAATAATTTTTTCATTAAATACCAATCCCTTCTAAAATCTATAATAATTTTACCACAATATAGGATTTGTTTTTTAGGAAATATTTAGAAATTAACATAGGTAGGAAGTGTTGAACAAAGAGGAAAACCTATTTGGTATAGGTAATTGCATTTATAATCATCATTGTGAAGGTTTTCACTTAAACTACCGGGTGCTTAGTTAAAGTTCATGGGTTGCTTAGGCAAATCTTTTTTCTTATTGAACTAACGCAGCAGGTGTGCGGCCGAGCCTAGGTCGTATCATATAGCGGGTGGGATTCCCGTCGAGAAAGAACTAGCCATTCACTCGTAGCGAGTCTTGGAGGGCTAATGGTAACAGTAGCCTTTAAGCGTAGACAGTTAGGTGGCGGGCCGAAAGCCAAATGGTTGAAGGGATTGAGCCCCATAATGTTAGTAAATCGAGAGGGTTGATGCCTTACCTGCGGCAGAAAACTACATTTTATTCTTCGGTAAAGGCAAGAAGGCTAAAACCTCTCTGGGGTCAGAGACCTTGGCACGTCACACATGGATATGATACGGCAACTCGGGAGACCCTAGCGGTCTCTTCTTAATTGAAGAGTATGGTGTACAAGTGATAATAAGCAAGGAAACCAAATGCCGTTTAGGGAGTCGGATAGCAGCGTAGTACCAATGAAGTTGGGTAATGCTGATGGAGGAAAGGCTGCTACCAAGTTATCACCCTTACTAGGGACACATTTACTACACGCGGAGGTAGGAATACTAAATGGAAACAAAACTATTAAGGATAGCAGAATTAGCAAAATCTGATCCGAAATTGAAATTTACATCTATTGTACATTTACTAAATAAGGAATCTCTAGTTCAATGTCATCTTGAATTACCTAATAAGAAGGCAACGGGGATTAATGGCACAACTAAAGAGCAATACAGTGAAACACTAGAGGAAAATATAGAGGATTTAGTAAGTAGGCTTAAAAGTAAAAGTTATCATCCTGTTCCCGTAAGGAGAATGTATATTCCTAAGCTAAACTCCAACAAGAAAAGACCATTGGGGATACCGGAACACGAAGATAAGATTATACAGAAAGGCATTACCAAAATACTAAATGCCATCTATGAAAATGATTTTCTAGACTGCTCTTTTGGGTTCCGCCCAAATCGTAACTGCCACGATGCTTTGAAAATATTAAATCATTATATTGAAAAGAAATCAGTAAATTATATAGTAGATGTAGATATTAAAGGGTTCTTTGACAACGTTGACCACATATGGATGATGAAGTTCTTAAAACTGCGAATTGCTGACCCTAACTTACTAAGAATAATTGGTAGGTTTCTTAAAGGTGGATACATGGAGGAAGGAAAGAAATACAAGTCAGATAAAGGCACACCGCAAGGTGGAGTCATATCTCCGGTCCTTGCCAATCTGTACCTCCATTATGTCCTGGACCTGTGGTTTGATAAGGAAGTTAGAAAACAGTGTAAAGGAGAAGCATACATAGTTCGTTATGCAGATGATTTTGTTTGTTGCTTCCAATATAAGAGCGAAGCTCAGGAGTTCTTTCAATCATTGAAGCTGAGATTACAGAAGTTTAATTTAGAAATAGCGGAGGATAAAAGCAAAATAATTCCCTTCGGGAGATTTGCGGAGAAAGATGCAAAACTAAAGGGAAATGGAAAACCTGACACCTTTGATTTCCTAGGTTTTACACACTATTGTGGAAAGAGTAAATCTGGATACTTTCGTGTGAAACGGAAATCAAGCAGGAAAAAGCTACAAGGTAAACTAAAGGAATCGAAGGAATGGATAAAGAATAACCGAAATACTGATATTCATATGATTATGGATAGATTTAAACGCTCTCTTATAGGTTATTACAACTACTATTGCATCACGGATAACACTCCAAGTGTTCACCGCTTTAAAGACAAAATCCAATATTTACGAAGTCAAAGAAAATCCTTTACCTGGGATAAATTCAATCTCTTTCTTCATAAATATCCGTTACCTTCACCAAGAATTAAGGTGAATATATACAACTTAAGAAAAGAGATTAGCTACATTTTGTGAATGGTGACTAGGAAGAGCCGTGTGCGTAAATAGCGCAAGCACGGTTCTGTGAGGGGGGAGGAACACAATCTACCGTGAGGTAGAGAGGTTCTCTTCTACTCGACTAGTTTAAGAGTAATAGTTAACAGATAGTATTTTTTATTGAGACTTTATAATGTAGCTGGAAGGGACGGATATCTATTACAGAAAATATTATTGTAAAAGCGAAAAGGATATTATTGGGGTTACCAGGAGGTGCCGATGATTATAAAACTATAGAACATGGTGGAGAGTGGGCAGATGTGAATTATGATGACTATTATTTATATTTTACACATCCAAATGTAGAGTATCGAAAGTACTCGCTTCTCATTTTCATGTCTGCACTCGCCCATTGGCATTCAAAGGCAGCCAATGTTTTTGTACCAATTAAAATCAGAAGAAAGACTATTATCCAGCAAAGGTATACAATTTCGAAGATTATGTAAGGTCGTTTTTGGACAACCAAGAAGCTATAAAACGAGAGTTTCCACTCTTTAACGAGATAATACTCATATATTTAATCGGATTGAGTGATAGAAATAATTTTGAAAATGTTTTCCGAGAATTTGATAAACAAATTTTAGTTGAACTGAGAGAAGTACTACACAAAAATAAAGAATTGAAAGATAAAACTTATAATACAAATGATATCGTAAGTATACTTGAGTATTAAGCCAAAATGAGACAGGAATAGAAAATTTACAGTAGAAGTTTATTTCACTAACGGGTGCTTCGTATTATAAGGTCAACCAGTAAAATAAACTGTACCCTTTGTAAAGGACATTTTGAAAAAGGTTAGGCAACTTGTTGAAGCTGCTGTCTGTATTTTGCAGGCGGCAGCTTTTTTAAATTCCATTGGCCTCTATAATAATTGTAATATATCATATAACACTTCACTTCTTGTTTTACTTCTTCTAATGTTTCGCATTCTTTTATATTTGTTTCATCTTTAAAATGCCCAAAGAATGATTCTTGTGGAGCATTGTCCCAACAGTTTCCACGGCGTGACATTGACTGTCCAAGATTCATCTTTTTCACTAATTTTTGATAGGTCGGATTTGTGTAATGAAATCCCTGATCCGAATGAATAAAGGCATCATTTCGAATATGTGAATGACGACGTCTTAATTGGTGAAGTGTATCTAATGCGATGTCTAATGTAATTTTATCTGAGACTTCATACGCTAAAATTTCATTCGTCTCTGCGTCTTTAATCGTGGATAAATAAGCACGCTTTCCGCTTCTGTAGTTTAAATATGTGATATCCGTTAATAACACTTTTCCAGCCAACCCTTGTTTAAAGTTGCGCTGCAATTCGTTCGGGCATGTGCGATGTTCTTTTGTTGCTTTCGCCATGCGGCGATAGGGATTCGCTTTTCGAATTGGACAAACAATCTCAAATTTCTTCATAATGCGGCGAATACGTTTTAAGTTATATGTAATCTGGTACTGGTTTTGGAGTGTCATTTTAATTTGGCGTGCTCCTTTTTTGCGTCCTCGGAAATGATACGCCTTTAAAATGATGTTTTTCACCACCTCGTCCGAACCGCCTTTAATTGCACGTTTTTGAATGGATTTTTCATCAAAGTAATTGTAGAAACCTGATCGAGATACATCCATTACCTCGCAAAGATAACTTACCATACGCTTTAACTCATACTTTTTAATAATCTGGTTAATGAGTTCGAATTTTAATTCTGGCGCAATTTTTATTTCTTCTTCACCATCTGCCTTTCGAGTAAATCGAGCTTTTTTAGGAGTTCGTTCTCTGCCTCAAGTAATCGAGTCTTCGCTTCTAATCGTGCATACTTTTCCTCGAGACTTAGTTCTCGTTCAAGTGGGCGACCAGAACTATATTTCCGAGAATCTTCTAACCCAGTAATTCCTTGGTTTTGGTATGCTGTTTTCCATCGAGCTGCCGCTTTATGAATGCGTGTCATCCCCATCATTTCGATATCAAATCCTGCATCTTCAAAAATTTCACGCGGAAACTTCCCAAATTCATTTTCAGTAATAAATAATCGTTTAAATTCATCTGTGTACGTAATCGCTTTATTGCTTACAGCTTTTACATATGGATTCTTTTTTAGTTCTTTTTGTTGGTTAGGTGTTAAATAATTTTTAGTCATAATTTATCGCTCCGAATACTGTTTTATTCATTATAAACAAAAAGACCCTATAAGATGACCTTTTTTAAAGTGTCTATCTTATAGGGTACAGTTTAAAAACTGGTTGACCTTATAATACGAACGTGTGCTTTACTTCAAGTAGGAGTAAAGACTTTTTTCTTATTGAACTAACGGTGCAGTTTAGTTCAATAAGAGGATTTTTTCGAGAGAGTATAGAAGTAAATAAAATCTAGAGGATTTTCTATTTATGTCAGGAGGTGCTTGCAATTAAAAAGAAACTAAGAGGTATGAAAAAAGTACCGTTAATTGCATTTTCGATATTTTTTAGTATTGGTCTTATATTATCAATTATTGAAGAAGATACGTTTTTTAGAAATTTGTATTTAATGGGTATTATTGTTTGTCTAGGCCATTGGGTATTATTACAACGTCAAAGGATTAAGGAATAATGGTCTTGTCCTATCAAAGTAAACTCTTTTATATAACTTAGCGGTGTGCTTTAGCTCACATGTGCCTGCCTCTAAAGGTAGCTTTTTTTATTGAACTAAAGCAGTTGAAGAAGGGATATCATAGAAATAAAGTATAAAGGTGTTGTTTATGGAGGCAGATGAATTTACTAAGATAATTAATAATCTTAAAGAAAAACCTGGAGGAACATTACGATTTTATGGAGATTGGATCGGTAGACCTTATGATAATTACCATAAAATTTTGGAATGTAGTTTTAAAGATGGAATATTAGATATTACATTTGATGCTGGTGAAATGATAAAGATACTGAATCCAAGTAATATTATATTTAACGATAATAAGCTAATAATTAAAGATTCTAATTGTGTTGATTTTTTAAGATATGGTTACGGTAAACCACAAACGGAAGAAAACTTGATAATAAATAGATATTCTATCGGAGAATTAACCAATCCATCTATAAAAAGTAGAAAAGTCTATAAAAAAATTATTAAACGAGGTTACCCAGCTGTTGAATTACTTTAATATTAGGCTAAAGGGGCAAGAGTTCAAAAAGTGATTTTTGAATATTATGATTTTATGGAGAAGAGTTAAACTAACGGATGCTTTACTTCAAGAAGGAGTAAAGCCTTTTTTCTTATTGAACTAAAGCAGCAGTTGTGCGGCCGAGCCTAGGTCGTATCATATAGCGGGTGGGATTCCCGCCGAGAAAGAACTAGCCATTCACTCGTAGCGAGTCTTGGAGGGCTAATGGTAACATTAGCCTTTAAGCGTAGACAGTTAGGTGGCGGGCCGAAAGCCAAATGGTTGAAGGGATTGAGCTCCATAATGTTAGTAAATCGAGAGGGCTGATGCCTTAACTGCGGTAGAAAGCTACATTTTATCCTTCGCTAAAGGCAAGAAGGATAAAACCTCTCTGGGGTCAGAGACCTTGGCACGTCACACATGGATATGATACGGCAACTCGGGAGACCCTACCGGTCTTTTCTTCTTATAGAAGAGTATGGTGTACAAGCGATAATAAGCAAGGAAACCAAATGCCGTTGTAGGGAGTCGGATAGCAGCGTAGTACCAATGAAGTTGGGTAATGCCGACGGAGGAAAGGCTGCTACCAAGTTATCACCCTTACTAGGGACACATTTACTACACACGGAGGTAGGAATAATAAATGGAAACAAAACTATTAAGGATAGCAGAATTAGCTAAATCTGAACCGAGAATGAGATTTACATCGCTTGCACATTTACTAAATAAGCAATCTCTAGTTCAATGCCATCATGAATTACCTAATAAGAAGGCAACTGGGATTAATGGCACAACTAAAGAGCAATATAGTGAAACATTAGAGGGAAATATAGAGGACTTAGTAAGAAGGCTTAAAAGTAAAGGTTATCATCCTGTTCCTGTAAGGAGAATGTATATTCCCAAGCTTAACTCCAACAAGAAAAGACCGTTGGGGATACCGGAACATGAAGATAAGATTGTACAGAAAGGCATTACAAAAATACTAAATGCGATCTATGAAAATGATTTTCTAGACTGCTCTTTTGGGTTCCGCCCCAATCGTAACTGCCACGATGCTTTGAAAATATTAAATCATTATATTGAGAAGAAATCAGTAAATTATATAGTAGATGTAGATATCAAAGGGTTCTTTGACAATGTTGATCACATATGGATGATGGAGTTCTTAAAACTGCGAATTGCTGACCCTAACTTACTAAGAATAATTGGTAGGTTTCTTAAAGGTGGATACATGGAGGAAGGAAAGAAGTACAAGACAGATAAAGGCACACCGCAAGGTGGAGTCATATCTCCGATACTTGCCAATCTATACCTCCATTATGTCCTGGACCTGTGGTTCGAGAAGGAAGTTAGGAAACAGTGTAAAGGACAAGCATACATAGTTAGATATGCCGATGATTATGTTTGTTGCTTTCAATATAAGAGCGAAGCTCAGGAATTCTTTCAATCATTGAAGCTGAGATTACAGAAGTTTAACTTAGAAGTAGCGGAGGATAAAACCAAAATTATTCCCTTCGGGAGATTTGCTGAGAAAGATGCAAAACAAACGGGGAATAGAAAACCTGCAACCTTTGATTTTCTCGGTTTCACACACTATTGTGGGAAGAGTAAACAAGGAAATTTTCGTGTGAAACGGAAAACAAGTAGGAAGAAGCTACAGGCTAAACTGAAGGAATCGAAAGAATGGATAAAGAGTAACCGAAATAAAGATATTCATATGATTATGGATAGATTTAAACGCTCGCTTGTAGGTTACTACAACTACTATTGCATCACAGATAATACTCCAAGTGTTCACCAATTTAGAGACAAAATTCAATATTTACTCTTTAAATGGCTCAACAGAAGAAGTCAAAGAAAATCCTTTACTTGGGATAAATTCAATCTCTTTCTACATAAATATCCGTTACCTTCACCAAGAATTAAAGTGAATATATACGATTTAAGAAAGAAGATTAGCTACATTTTGTGAATGATGACTAGGAGGAGCCGTGTGCGTGAATAGCGCAAGCACGGTTCTGTGAGGGGGGAGGAACACAATCTACCGTAAGGTAGAGAGGTTCCCCTCTACTCGACTAGTTCAATAAGTAGGTGTATTTTGGGTGAGTGTCGAATTATTTATTCAATGTAGAAAAAAACAGATTGGGTGGATTAAATGTTAGTTAAGGGTTATAAAGTCAGTTTACCTAAATCTTATTGGGTGTTATTAATTCCTATATTCTTAGGAATAAGTTATTATAATATTTTTTTTGATTGGCAATTGCAATATTATGGCGTAAACGAAGCCGAAGATTTTGGAAGATATGTATTTGTCTTAGTTCTGAGTATTTGCCAAAGTTTTATTTACATTTTACTAATTAGGCTTGCAGTATCTTTATTAAAATATTTATTTAGAAACAAAGAGGAGAATTCTTCGTCATAAAGGATTTTTCTGTTGGATGAAGTAACCTTATTCAACTCCCATGAAAATTAAAAAATGCTCAAAATCAACAAAATTGCATAACAAAAGAGACTCAGAAATAGCTTTTTTAAAAAAGGCTGAGCCTTCAGATTGTTTATTTGGAGTTAAAGAGTAAATCAGGAACCAACTCCTTCTTCTTAGAATAAAGGCAAGGCTGGTGCAATAACCAGAGTAGGATTAATCTCCCATGAGTGCTACTCGTATAGAGTGCGAGAGTCTGTGATGCACCGTGGTCGTTGGAGTCAGACTAACGGATGGGCTCTATGGCACCATAGTTCATCGACCTTCTTCGCCAGCCGTAGTATCCTATACACGATTTTCACATTTTCATTCTCTGTGGTGAAGCGCTGATTTTGCGCTTCATGGATGGCTAACGGGTGCTTTACTTCAAGAAGGGGTAAAGCCTTTTCTTATTGTACTAACGCAGCAGTTTAGTTCAATAAGGGGAACTTTATATTTTGAAATAATTGGAACTTCTATTGCTTTTATACGTAATAAAGTAAAAGAATAGGTTAGTTGACATATAATATTCTTAATAACAGCTATAAAACAAATGACACTCATTTTACTAATGATACTACTTTTAGAGTAGACATAAGAATGTAAGGAGAAATCTGCTATGAAATTAGATTCTAAATCTAATTTATTTTTTCGTATGATACTATATATATCTTATTTAGTTTTAATTTGGTTTCCAACTATTCCTTATTTATTTATTTTTCCAATATTATTTTCTATGCTAGATGATAATAATAATCATAAAAGATTAAAAACGTTAGCCATACTATTAATTGCATGCTGCGTCTTTTATTTTTATTTAAACAATTTAGATTTGGAACAACAAATTGCACTTTCACTAGTTGTTTTATTATTGGGTTTCTCAGATGTATTAAGAAAAGCATTCAAAAAAAATACTATTTAATCACCTCTCAGGAGGTGATTTTTTTATGTGTCCAAAAATTACTAGTTGTAAAAAAGAACTATTGTTCGTATGCTAAACGATAGAAGGAGGGAACGGATGTGCGTATAAATTTAATGAAATGTATGGAACGTAATCAACTGATTGAATTAATGTATATGGATTCAAAGGGTAATATAAGCAAAAGACGAGTGAAAGTCCTCAAGTTTCAAGGAACTACTTTTCAGGCGCTATGTTTTAAGCGAAATGCTAAGCGTACATTTATCATTGATAGTGTGCTCGCATACGTTCCCATCATCCATAAGGAGCGTGAAGTTGTATGAATCACGATTTTTATGAGGATGAGCCAATATTTGATTTGTCACGTTTACAAGACAGAGGAAGTAAGAAATAAGTAGCAATGATGCTTCCAGAACACGTAGCTTTATTAAGACAATATAGTGAAGAAATTAAAAGAGAACCTAAACCAGAATTAGACGAATGGGATTATGATGCCATTCAACATACTTTGGATGCAGCCATTAAAAGTAAAGCTGATACAAAAATTAAAAGATGGAAAAATGGAGAATTTATATACAACAGAGGAACGGTAGAAAGTGTAAATTTGCAGAAGCGAGAAATCGAATTGAAAGATCCTTTTTATTTGTTATCATTAAAGCTCGATGAAATAGTTGACGTAACTATAATGGATTAAAGGTTGTGAAAGTATTGGACAGAACGGAAGAACTATTTAATAAGTTACTGGATGAACATCCTCCGGAGTTAGTACTAGGTGCCCTTGATGAGATGTCACGAATGAACAGAGAAGAACTTGTAGCATTAGATAAATTATGCGAAGTCATAAATAGAGCGGAAGCTGCAGAAATCGAGAAAGCTAAAGAACACCAACCAGATTAATGGAAGGTGGTTGGATTTATTTTATGGAAATTTGTATTGTACAAAGTCCAAGAAACACGTTTTTAATAAATTCGTCACATATCGGTCACGTAAGAAGGATTTTCACTTGTTTTATAGGTATTAAATTGAATTGAAAAAAGCCCGAAACCACTGAGGTTAAAGGCTTTTGTTTAGATGGTCCCGACAAGTCTCGAACTTGCGACCCCCACCTTGTCGAATTTGTAACCCTTATATAACCTTTTTAAATTGAATTCGGTTAAGTTAAATAAGTCTGGTTTAATAAGGTTTTCGAGACAGTGAAAATCATTTCAGTAAAATAAGATCGGTACAAAAAATTAATTATGCGGACAAATTGCGGACAAAAGAGTAAACAGGTGGTCTGTATTACTTTTTGAGGAAAACAGGTTATTACAGTTCCAGTAATAGCTAATTGATAAGAAGGTTTAATTACAGTATTTCCTATGTTACATAGGTCTAATAGTTTTTTCTTAATAGAATCCCCCACTTAGTGTATAACTATATTCCTTAGATTTCAACGTTTTAAAAAGAAACTTTTACTTTCATTTTAGCAGGTTCCCTCATTAAAGATGATTATATTAATGAATAGATACATCAAAAAACATTTCCTCGGTAGGAATAGACTACCTATTTTTAATAACAAAAAGAGTGCTGCCCTCAATAGTCATTTTTGATGACTTTTGGGACAGCCCTAACTTAGAAACACTCAGGGAATTCATCGTGCAAAGTTTTTAAAACTTCATGTGCGATTTGTCTCATTGAAGCTAATTCGCTACCCAAAACCGGAGATTCGGAATCTCCATCTCTAAATCTCCATCCAACCGAATTTTGTCTAGTAAGGTTGGAGTATTTTTGAGACAACTTTGGGTCGACATGAGCTCCTCCGTCTTTATTTGTTAGGCCTATTACAATATCTTTTCTCGAAAAAGGAGACTTATTTGAGTCTTCTAGTATAATTGCTTTTTCCCACCAACTTTTGAAGGATCTTTTCCTATTTCTTTGGATATTTGTTAGGTTATCTAAAAGTGGCATATAACGAGAATATGCACCTTCTCCTGATTTGTTTTCAAGCTTTAACAAACCCATATGAGGTATTAGATTCTTAGCATTATAAGGATAGGAAGAATCGTAAAAGTCTATACTTTTTCGGTTAAGTAGATTTAATAAGGATTTAGATTGAGGTGTATCATGCAATAAGACTCGACATACAACAGCTAATCGTTTGGCTTCAGAATCAAAGCCGTTGTCATAAGATATTGAAGATAATTGTAAAAACTCTATTTGTTCTTTTAAATGTTCTTTAAAGTCAAATTCGGTAAGTTCCATTTGAATTCCCCCTTAAAGCTAATAAAAGAGGATTTAGATGGAATTGTCAATACGTCAATTTGTAATTAGTTGATTAAATTACTATAGGAACGTTATGTGTCGTATCTAATTATAATAGTCTAGGAGGATTCTCTTCCTCTATTGTCGATGAAAGAGAGAGGGGAAATTATGTCAGAGATAATAGGAAACATCATAGCATTTTTAGGAGTTTTAGTTACTGGGTATTTCACTTACTTAGTTTAAAAAGCAACCATAGCCACAGCAGCTGCCACCGAGGCAACTCTTAAATTAAGTGAAGAATTAGCTTCTAAAGAAGAAAACAGGGTTAATGAACACAGAAGAATAATGAAAAGACAGTTGTTACCAATAGTTGCAGAAGAATCAAAAGCAGTACATGATGCAGTTGTGGATATAGATCCAATGAATATATTTAGAAAATTAAATGTAGCACCAGTAGTTTTAAGTATTAGTAAAACTGATTTAGCAAAGTATTTTAGTGTAGCTGAAGTTGCTGCAATAATTAAAGCTTGGGAATCGTACGAAAGTTATAGAACAACATACTATAAAGAAACATACCGTGGGGATGAAATAAAACACTTTTTAGAAAAACAAGCCTGTTATTATTAATTTTACGGAATTAAATGATACTTTGAGCAATATAGAAAGTTTGATGCAAAAATAGTTTTAGTTAAATGATGAGCTATCAATTATGTTCCATCAATAGCGATTTTAATAGGTTGCTTTGTTTTATCCATATAAGGGTGCTAGAGTTATGCAATCATTGAGTAAAATAGAATTAGAGAAGCAATTTCACAAGGACATGATAAACATATATAAAAATGGAAGAAAGATTGGTTATAATGCTTCTTACAAATGATTAATACTGAAAAAGGAATAGATGTTGCAAAGAAATTAATTAATAGCAGCAAACCATCTGATGGATTTACAAATATTTACTTGAAAGCGGAAGAGTCGGGTTGGCTCTAACAGTAGAGGCTTTAGTTCTTAAAGAAGAATACGTATCTTTGTTTAAAGAAGAGGAAAGACTGACTGAAATAGAAAGATTGCAGAATTATGGGTATGAGATTCCAATAGTGCAAATAGAGAATGATGCATGCAAAATCAGAAAATAATAGTAATATTTATGAATTAAACTTTGAATTGTTTAATAAAGGACTACAAAATCAAGAGTATGTGATGGGGACTAAAAAGAAATATTATATTATAACTGCAAAAATAGAGCTTGAAAATAATTTTCCCAAGTATCTAGTATACTTGTTTAGATGAAATACATTTCTTATATAACATCACTCATTCGATTGTGAGTGATGTTTTTTATTCTTCAGGTTATGAAAAACATCCTTATCGGTACTAAAAAAAGATAGTTGTAATACTAAAAGGATTGATTTTCTTCCTCAACTGCAACCACAGTGACTAAATATCCCAATGGGCAAATTACAGGCACTGCAGATTTCTTTAGGTTGTCTAATAAATTCCCGAGGTGGAAAGTTTCTCTCATATTCAATACGTTTTTCCTTTTCAAACTGAAGTTTTTTTTGTTTTAATTCTGACAAAGCCTTTCTTTCCTCATATATGTGCTCTGCTTCTAAGCGACTTAAAAACATATCTTTTCCAAGTTTAAAAAGATATTCACCACGAACTGTCTCTTTTTTGCCTCCAGTTGTAGACCGAGTAACTCCAAGGTAGTAATTTTCCTCATGTGAATGTTCATATATATTAGCAGCACGTGCCGGCAAGTCTACAATATAAACCTTTCTTCCTACGGATAAAGTATTATTACTTATATTACTACCTTGAATATTATGGTTCGATTTAACAGTTCTTGTTGGTTCAGATTTATTTGTATGTAATAGGCCATGTGGTTCAAACTTTCTCTCTGGAATTTTCTCCTTATTAAGTGCTTTCTTATTTTCATTGGACTCTCTCCTCTTTTTATGCATTCTCTCCTCTCTTTGTGTTCTTTTATCTTCCTCCCATTTATCGTTTATAATCTTTATTTTGGTTGGTGACATTCTATTGTTGATTAGATAATCTTTAGTCCATCCATACCTTTTTATTAGTATTGTTTCCATTTTGTTTATGTAGAAACCTTCGGACTTATTTATAAGATTCATTAGTTCTTCTATCTCTAGCTGTTCTGTTAGAATTGGTGTTTTTCTTATTTCCATACTTAAATAAGCTAATAATAATTCTGGGCTGGAAAGAAGTAGTTTGTCAAACGCGCGATTAAACCATGTTTTACTTTCGTAGTTCACATCGCAATCTATCGTTAATTTACTAGTCGTACCACACATATGGCAATACTTGGAGTAAAGCAATAGCTCTGTATTACACTTTAAACAAGATTTCATGTGTTTTCCTCCTCTAGGACAAAATAATTCTTAAAAATTTTAGAAATAATGTTTATTTAGTTAATATTGCTTAAGATAAATATACTAGATTTTTTAATAATATTCTTCTAAATGCTACTGAGCCAAGAGATATCAAAATATAAGGAAAGAAAGAGTCTTTCTCTCTAAATTCTGTAAAGGGGAAGATTACACACAAACATTAAAATGAGTAGAGTAGATTTGTTTAATGCCCATGTTTCGTCGTCAACCAATACTTTACAACAGCCAATCTTCGATTAAATGTCGATAATCGTACCTGCTGTACAGTAATAGATTCATGTAAATAAAGTTTTAGGGAATTGGGGTTATCAATTAAAAAGCTTTTTCTTGCAACTCCGTTATTATTTGAAGAATATATAGAAGCTACAAAATTATATAATGTAGATATTCCTCCGTATTCAGTCTATTTCAATTTAACCACCGTTTTAGACACAAAATAGTAAGCTACCTTAAATTATCGTTTAGGGGCTTATACTCCTTATTCTGTCTATTTACTCGTCTTTGATCAATATTATATAAAACTTATGGTTGTAGAAAAAGGAGTCTAATTGAATGCCCAAGTTGCAACTGAAGAATTTTTATGCATTAATATATCGTGCTTGAAATAGTAAATATAAGACCTATAAGTATTCACAGTTTTATAAATTTAAGTCTATATACAAATAATTATTCCTAATTTTAGAATTTTAAAGTTATAATGTAACTAAATAGTAGGATACAAGGGGTGAACAATTGGATGAAATGGATTAATAAACTTAAGTCCAAGTTAGCTCAAATAGTTATGAAAAAAAAGGTTGACCCTGAGCATACAATTGGAAGGGAAAGCGACGAAGTCTTAAACTTATTACCGTCTCTTCCAACGAAGAGTGTAATGAAAGATCAAGCGATAGATCTGCCTGTGCCACTTGAAATAAATAGACAGGAAAAGTTTGTTGAAGAACCTACACTTGAAAATCGCGTAATAGTGGAAAAGAAAGAAATCCAAACCTTAAATTTTGAAAATGTGCTTATACCTACCGCGGTCCTAGAGCAGAACAATAAGGAACTAATGTATAAATTAGTCATAAATAAAGCGAAGAAAAATGCTGATTCGATCGATTTATTAAACATTGAGAGCAAATTGAAAATCGAACAACCTCTTACACCACTTCCGAAATACAATGAAAACGGTGATTATGCTAATTATAAAAATCATTACTTTTACTATTTGGCAAATGGGACGAATTATGAACGGAAAGTCGTTATTCAAAAAGTAAAGAAAGCAGTGATGGAAAATGAGGAGCGTCAAATAGAGTGGATAAAACCTTTACTTGATTTATCGGGTTATCCCGATAACATTATTCGTCAGTATGCCTTTCTCGCACTTCTTTCCTTTCCATTGGATGACTTATCTAAAGATTTGATATTGAAGCATTTTGAAAACGATAGCTTTAATGTGATTAAAAAAAGAGTTGAAAAGGAACGTCAGCCCTTCATTAAAACAGTTGGATCATTCAGAACTGAACAAATTGTAACAAAAGAAGATCAAACAATAGAAACAAAATTGGAACAGAAACCAATAAATATGGAGGGAAAGAAGAAGGTTACAGTTAAAAGTTCACTTCCTAAGGAAAACTTGGACAGACTGATAATAGATGTTGAAAGAGTTAAAGAAATGAATGCGGTTGCAGAAACACCCATTGTTCAAAATAATATTCATGTAAAGGAAAATAAAGAGCGTAACAAACCTCATTCCCAACGTAAGGAAAGGGAATCTTTAAAACTCAATTCGTACATTCAACCGACCATTGCTGAAAACAATAGAAATCCATTAAATATTGCGGCAACTACTCAACTTGAAGTTCATGAATCTTTGGTACTCGGGAATGAACGGACTCCAGTGACGGGTGAACTAATTTCCAAGGCTGATTCTGTTAGTCCTCAACAACTTATGGGTAATGCACTTGAAATTCAACAAGTATGCAAAGAAAGGAATATTAAATCAATCTATCATTTTACGAATGCACGAAATGTCTCGAATATAATGACAAGCGGTATTCTATCCGTCGAACAGCTCAAGAAACAATCTATGAAATACGAGTATAATGATGAAAACCGATTGGACAATATGTTGCACGCGTCTTGTTGGTCAATCAGTTTCACAAATACAAAATACTTTCATAATGCTAGGTCAAGAGAGACTGACATGAAATGGTGTGTCATTGAATGTGATGCATCCCCCTTATGGGAATTACCATGTTATTTTTTCGAAACAAACGCTGCATCCAACAAAATGAAAAAGGTCCATTTTTCTCAGCGGATGGGTGTGAATGCTTTGGATAAGATGTTTGAGAGGAATGATTCGGAGATTCTTCCTGTACATTATCCGACAGATGTACAAGCGGAAGTATTGATTGTTCAGCCTGTCTTGCCAACAAAAATAAAGTCTATCTACACCAATAATCAATTAGTGTTTGATTATTACAATAAGAGATATCCTGGGATGTTCAAGTTAAATGATAAACTGTTTAAGTATAGAAACTAAATTGAGAGAGGTAATTAATAATGGCGAAACGTCCTGTATTTGTAATAGGTGAACGAATAATTGATATTAAAGAAATTGAGTTTACATGGTATCCGGGTTTTGCACCTTCTCAAAAAATCAAATCCATTATAGATTTGCACAAGAGTTATATAAAGTTGAATCCATCCCACCGTGTATTGGAAATATCCAGTAAAAGCACTGAACCCCTTGGTCAAGCGCTCAGCGCATTCAATTTAATTGTCAATATTGATGGAAAAGATATATCTTTTGAATCGTTATTCCAAGGTAGTAAGGTGTTTGAGAATGGTGGTCCCTTTGAAGATATATTGTGGACATCTGCTATTAATGCTAAAAGAGATGTCCGACTTAGAACATCAGGTGATATTGTCGGCTTCCGACTTTTGGGTGAGGACTGGCCAAGTGAACCGAAAACATTTTTCTATGATTGGATGTATATTAAAGCTGTAGCAGACAAGCCAGAATTGCTCGAAAAGCTCTTAGAGTACGATGCCTTCACCGATATCGAATTCAATCCAAAAAAATCATTGAATTGTCAAGCCAAAGCTGCAGCTCTAATTGTAACTTTATATAAAGGTGGATTCCTACAAGATGTCCTATCGGAACCTAAGCTATTGAAGAACTTCTATAGTGAAGAGACACAGACTAAACCTAAAAGAACGGCAAGTGAAGGCCCTGATCAGGAACAGTTGAAGTTATTCTAGATTAATTTCAAGGTACCGATAATAATGTGCAAGAAACACTAATGATTTGCTAACGGGCGCGTTTGTTAAAGATTCAATGAACTAATCACTGAAGTAAATGTTGGAATTAGTCGAAAATAAGAGGGCTATCACTAACTCTCGAATTGAAATACATAGTGATGGTCCTCCAAACATGAAAGCTCTATATGAAAACTTGTTTAATATATAACTATTCGAAATCTTATATTGTTACACCTATAATGATTCTTCATACTCCTTGACTAATTTATAGAAAGTAAATTTTTTCACTCCAATTTCTTGCATTGCTTTCACTGCCGTACACTCTCCGGATTTCCAACTAGCATACGCTTCTTTAAACTCTTCAGTCACCGTAACCTTTGGTCGACCAAAAATTGTGCCGTTTTGTAAAGCCACATCAATTCCTTCACGCTGCCGTTTTCGAATTCGATCGCGTTCTTCTTCAGCCATCCAAGAAAGAATTTGTAAGACAAGATCCGCAATGAATATCCCTAAGCTATCCTTATATTGGGTCGTATCGAGTAATGGCATATCCATAACAACAATATCTGCCTGAATGGTTTTAGTAATATCATTCCATTCGTTTAAAATTTCTTCTTTGTTTCGCCCAAACCGATCAAGTGAGTGAATATAAAGTACATCATTTTTTCAGATGATTCTTTTTAGTAATTGATATTGTACGCTTTCGAAATCTTTCCCACTTTGTTTATCCATGAAGATGTCTCGTTCACTTAGATCTTAAGTCATCGTGGGTAGGTTCATAAATCCAAATTTCCTCCGAACTAACCTTTTCTTGATACTCTAATAGCATCGGCTTAAAGAGTTCATAACGCGTACACCTTTCGGATTAAGATAATTTAATTTTAGTTAAGCATCTCAAATGAGGTGCTTTTCATTTTGTCTCCATATAAGCATAATCAAAAGAGATTAAAGTAAGATAAATAATTCGAAAAATAAAGAAGGGTTGTAGGTATATTAGTCGAATATATAAGAGTGGGCAAAAGGTACTAGAGGGGAAAATGAAAATGGTTTCAAAGTTATTCAAAATGGTTCTGTTAGTAGTATTAGCTTTTAGCTTAAATACGTTCAATCCGATTACATCAGAAGCAGCAACAAAAGTGATGTGGGGAAAAACAGAACTAAAATTAGGCCAAATAGGGAAAGTTACTATTCTATCTGATACAAACTTAGTCAAAATAGAGAGTAATGGTTCTTTGACTACGGTCCGCCCTTTGAAAAAAGGAGAAGAATACCGTGTATATAGCTATAAGAGTAATCATGGAGGTTTATATGGTGTGGGTGGCGGAAGCTATATTCAAAAGTCCACACAAATAAAATACGAAACACCGTCAAAAAGTAAGTTAACGTCATTACATGATTCTTCATCTATTATGTCTTTTGAAGAATGGAAAAAGAACAGGGAATCAACCAAAAAAGAGGAAGTAATAAATTATGTGCCTAGTACTCCTAGCTACTCTAACTATAAAGTTAAAAATGAGTTATTCTTGATTGGACAAGATGGGAAGTACCTCGGTAAATTAATAACAGATAAGTACGATGATGAATCTATATTTAATAAGTACGGCGATTACGGAAGTAAGTATTCAGATACTAGTATATGGAATAATTATAGCGAATATGGTAGTAATTATGGAACATATAGTGCTTATAATAAACGTTCTCCTTCACCGCCCATCATATTTGATGGAGAAGACGCAATTGGATATTTAACTGTTGATTTTGATAAAAAAGGAGCAATTCATCCGGATTTATTACTCGCTTTATTGGAAGAGTTAGGTTTATAACAGTTTTAAGTTTTTGAGCATCTCATTCGAGGTGCTTTTTTATTTACCCAAAAATTAATAGCAAATTTTATCGAACAAAAGTTCGTATACTAAAGAGAAAAAGGAGGGAACAAGTGAACGTGTAAATTTGATGAAATATATGGAACGTATAGAGGATGTACCAGCTCATTTGAAAGAACCTGTTTTAGCAGATTTAGCCGCACTTGGTTTAGATGGTCAGGGGAATCCAACTAATGTATAAAGATCTTATTAAACGCAGCATAAGCTATTGTTATTTTTTCATGAAACTTTAATAAAATTAAAGTGAGTTATATTTCAAAAGATTAGTAATCTATAATATAATCCTCTTATAAAGATATTTGGGAGGAAATCATGGAAAAATATATGTGTAGTAGATGCACTTTTGAGACAACTTTCGAAAATGGTGAACTAAGCGAAGAAGTAACGTCTATCGAAGAAACTGGATACTGCTTAACTTGTGCTCGTGAAGTTGGATATTGCGCACAACACGATGGATACACGTTTGATTCAGAGGATGTTGAATCGATTAAAGAATGCGATATGTGCAAAGAGTGTGCGGATGGTTGGTTTGGCGAACCACAATCAGATGATCCAGATTTTATGGACTCTTATGATCCTGATAGAGATTAACACACTTTTGGAACGTCTTATTAACTATTTAAGAAGGATTCCCTCTCTCTTTTTTCGAATTGTGGTTGAAAGAGGGAGGGATGATGAATGGGAAATTTGATGTTAGTACTCTGGAAAAAATGCAGGCAAATTTAAAACTAAGAAAAGAATTGAAGGGATATTTTTGTAGGGAAATTGATTTAGCTCAACACTCTCAAATTCAGGAGCAGTATCCAATAGCCTTAGAAAATGGCATTCGTTTGAAGAGGGTATAAATATTATTGATGAGAAGTGTAAAAGTTAATAAAACTCGTCTCCGTAAGCAATTTTATAAAACCTTATTAATTCCTTTATAAGAGTAATTTTTGTTGGTCTGAAAAACCTTATAAACCTTGATATAATAAGGTTTCTTAATTTTATAGATAGAACACCAGCCGTGCGTGTACCATCGTACTAGATTGGAGTCTAAAATTTCAATTACAGCAATTTTATTCTTTTGATAATTAACATAATGTATATTGATTTCTACATCGGGTTCTATATTATTTATTATAAACTGTTGATAACTGGCGGAATCCACTATTTCTTCAGGATATATTCCAGAAATAATACGATTTTCTCCGATTTTATCTTTTACGCCCATAATATTATATTTTGTACCTGTATAATTTGAGTTGGCCATTGCCAGAATGTCTTTTAACAACTCAGGAGTTCCGTGTTTGGGATACATTCTTTCCATAAAATCTAATCTTTCTGATTCGAACCCATTATCAATTAATTCTTTTAACATCATTTTCATTCCCAGATTCCTCGCATTTTAAAATTTTCCTGCTACTTATTTTCCCCAATAGATTATATCTAATAATAAGGCTTGCTCCGCAACTGCTCTCAGGAGCGGATACCACTTCACCACAATTTGATGGATCCATTGAATCATACATTGAACCACAACAAGTCCTCATTCTATGATTAGGTCCAAGATAATGACCAAGTTCCTTATGTAAATCTTTTGCCTGTATTTCGTAGTAAGTGTGAAAACGTGAGACTAAAAATCCTCATTTTTTAAATAAAGAACGTCGGGTTCCCATTACAATATTGTTCGACTGTAATACAAAACATTAGGTAGAGGATGAGGGTGTCGTTGATTCAGGAAGGGATTGACGCTCTTTTTGTTGAACTTTATGTACTAAAGCTGCAGGATGGTTTAAAAACTTAAGTATACTTGTAGTTTATAAAAAGAGTAAGGATGTGAAAGCACATGGTATTAGAAGTAGCGAAAGAAATGTTAAACGAATTAAATGATGTAGATCAAATCAACAGAATGATTTACGATATATGGTTTGAGTACTTTGAACCGTTAAAAAGTCCGTTACCCGGTTTTATATCACCTCTAAAAAAAGACACACTTCTAGTTCTTGGTTTCAACCCCTCATTTAATCCAGGAGGTTATAAAAACCAATTATTAAACTGTGATAATATTGAAATAAGGGAGTTAGCAGATGTTGAGAAATTTCAAAGGTTCATGAAACAATCAGATGTTCTTCAGCCGCTTACCGAAGAAGAAATCATACAAGTTATAGAAAAAGTTATTAGTATCGATAAATGTATTGAAAAGAACGGACATAAATACATTAATAAATTAGAAGAGTACGTACTAACTCCACTTGGCCTAGAAAAAGACAGTGTAATGTTTTGGGACCTTTTCTCTTTTCGTTGTAATAAACAAAGAGATCTAAAAGACTATTTAAGTGTTACGGAGAATCAAGTACAAAAGTGGACACAGCTCTTAATAGCGCTCCGGGTGATTGAGTTGTGTGAACCTAAAATGATCATCTTACCAAACAGCGGCGGTGGAGATCATTTATTAGAGGCTATGAAACATACCAAGGGAGTTATCACATTTTCAGAGGAATATGGTACGCATCTTTTAAAATACAATAATGTTAATTGCCCTATCTTTCTCTCAGCAAACTTGCATTCAACGGGACAGTTGGATAAATACTCAAGAAAAAGATATACCTGGCATGTTAATCAAATATGGACAGAAGTTAATCAGCAGGCTATTCTTTATTAATTTTTTATAGCTGTGATGGCTTATGCCGGGTACTCTCCGGCGACATGGAATTAGAGAAGCAGGTTTATGGGGATTTCGAAGAAACCAATTAATAGAGCGTTGATCCATAAAGGGATTGACGCTCTTTTTATAGAACCATTTGATCAGGGACAGGTTAGTTCTATAGTTAGGAAAGGGGATAATAATGGTATGAGAAAGTATTAAGCATGGACTATAGATTGGATAGAAAAATGAAAAGAGTAAACAATGCAGTAATTGTAAGAATATGCTACGTATTTTTCACATAATACCTATAAACTGTTTTATAATTGAATATGACACTATATACAATTAATTGGAAAGGAGATACACAAATGGAGCAGCTGATTTCACAAATTCATAAGTTTGCGACTAAAGAAAAGCAGGAATATGTACATAAGGCAAAAACGCTACATAAAGAGTTTTTGGCTAAGTTTCCGCTGGAGCGTTTGCAGGAGATGGAGCTTGAACAATATGCCCTTGGGGTGCATCCACAAGGTTCTTTTAGCTGGTGGTTAGAGTATAATACTATTCCACTAGGCAGTATTAAGGGTGGTTCGGCAAATAAGCATATCATTTATTATAAGAAGAAAGATGGCGAGTGGTTTTATCCCGAGAATTTTGAAAATGAGCAAGTTGCTTGGCTACAGTTAAGAGCAGACATTCTGAAAACGATAGAAGAGATGGGAAAAGAAAACTATACGCCAATAGATGAGGGAAATTTACTAAATCGTGGTTCTATGCTAAGAGGGAAAATCTCTTATTTGTATCATGCAGATAAATTAATGCCGATTTATCAGGAGTTTCATCTTAAGAGGTTTTTAAAAGAATTGGGTGTGGATGAGGAACTGTTAAAATCGAGAGATACGTTGTTATTAAATCGGCTGTTACGTAATGAAATATATAAATATGAGTCATTGCAACAATATGATGAAGTACTACTCTCAAATTTTCTTTATACCCATTTTATGCAGCAAGAAGTTGTTTATAAAATTGCACCTGGTGATAACGCCAGTAACTTCCAAAACTGTGTGACCAATAGCTTCATTTCACTGGGGTGGGGAAACTTAGGAGACCTAACACAATACAATGATTTTAATGAATTAAAGAATGCTTTCACAAGTAAAGGCTATTACAATCAAAATAAATCAGCCATCACAAGAAAAGCAAACGAGGTATGGAACTTCTACAATTTACAGCAAGGTGACCAAGTGATTGCCAACAATGGGACATCCCAAATTGTCGGCATTGGGACTGTAAATGAAGAGGGCTATAAATATCATCCAGATTTTGAAAAATATCCCCATACAGTGGGTGTAACATGGGAAACGGTATATAAACAAGGACTACCTATTCCACCTCAAAATGCTTGGAAAACGGTAACTGTCGCAAAAGTGCCGAAAAAGCAAATGGATGAATGGCTACAAGGCAAGGGTACAGATGTTGTTGTGACTGAGCCATTTAAAGGAGATTCAACGTTTTATGAGAAGATTGATAGTGTACTTTCACGTAAAGGACAAATTATTTTATATGGACCACCTGGTACAGGTAAAACTTACTCCGTTATGCAGTTTTTAAAATGGAAGCAACAAGCAGGTGAAACACATCATTATGAAATGTGTACATTCCATCCATCCTTTCAATATGAAGATTTTATTGAAGGATTTAAACCTGTGGCAGGAGAAAATGGTACTGTTTCATTTACTTTGCAGGATGGTGTTTTTAAACAATTCATTAATCAAGCAAAAAATGAACCGCAAAAAATGTTCTATTTTATAATTGATGAACTAAACCGAGGTAATGTGCCTAAAATTTTTGGTGAGTTAATAACTCTATTAGAAAAGGATAAGCGTGGCGTACAGATAACATTACCGCAAAGTAAGTTGCCATTTATAGTTCCAACAAATGTTGCAATCATAGCGACAATGAATACATCCGATCGCAGTATTAAAATGATGGATGCAGCCATTAAACGACGATTTGCCTTTATAGAATGCATGCCAAACTATGAGGTTTTAGAACGTCCAATTGATAAATTAAGTATGTCTCCTGCAGTTATTTTAAAGGCATTAAATAATAAGCTTCTTCATCTTCAAGGTCGTGACTTACGAATTGGTCATGCCTATTTGATGGAGCAAGGTGAAGTAGTCACTTCTGTTGCAGAGCTAAAGGATATTTTCCAATATGATATTATTCCTCTTCTGCAAGAATATTGCTTTGATAACTACAGCGACCTTGCTGAAATATTAGGGGATAGCTTTGTAGACATAGAGGCGCAAGAAGTGGATCATACGTTATTTAATGACAATGATGAAGCATTTATCGCAGCGCTTGAAAGCCACTTTCAGGTGATTGAAAATGAAGGATGAAATTATTTTACAGGAATACAATGAGCACTTTATTTCTGGATATCACTTAACAACACAGGAGCGAAATTATTTAAAAGAATATGCCTACATTCATACCAATAAGCCGTGGGAACAGCGATTTTTCGTCGATGAATTGCGCGAAGGCCTACGAGTTCGGACGACAAGCTATGTCGGTATCATTGAGTTAGAACGACTGCGCATTATAATTCAACCGAAGTTTGACCCGACGTTTGCTCAAGTGATTGATATGATGCTGTATGCCCAAGGTAATGCAAAATGGTGGGAGCAGCAAACAGTGGGGAGTGCAGGACATAATAATCTTTTTATCTTATTAGTTACACGATTTATTGAAGAAACGGAATTACTGTTACGTAAGGGACTGAAAAAGGATTATATCGAGGAAGATGATAATTTACGACATGTACGTGGGCGTATTTCAATTAAAGAAAACGCCTTGAAAAATTATAACTTACCGACAAAAATCTACTGTTCCTACGATGAACTAGTAAATAATATCAAAGAAAATCAAGTAATACTAAGAGTGCTTGAGCTGTTAACGGTAACCGTATTAACGGAGAAGTTAAAGCGTCAAGTACACAAGCTTCGAACACAATTTGAAATACTGACGAACACTTATCAAGGAAATAAATGGCCGCATATTATTTATAATCGTTTAAATGATAGCTATAAAATGAGCCATGTATTCGGCAAAATGCTCTTTGAAAATCTGTTTTTACAGAATTATATGAAACGTCAAAAGAATTATTTTGCATTACTCGTGAATATGAATGAAATATTTGAACAATTTGTAGGAGAGCTCTTGAAGCAATATTTACAAAAGGGGACTTTTAAAGTAATGGCAGGTAAGCGAATTACTGATGCGATGTTGCTAGATGGGGAACGGTATCGTGACATTATCCCTGATCTTGTCGTACAAGACTATACTCGAAATGTGGTTACTGTCCTAGATACAAAATATAAGGGATATGACTTAAAGCGAGTGTCAACAGAAGATGTATTTCAGCTATCCTTTTATGCGCAGTACTACCAAAATGGAGAAAATTACGCTGCAACGATTGTCTATCCCGTCTTTAAAGGTACAGTCAGTGAATCAAGGCGTATTATTGAAACTAATAAGAGGGCGAAAAATAGTGGGTTAATCTATTTACAAAGTATTCACATCATGCAAACGCTTGAGTGGATTAGAGAAATGGACAAGAAATCTTTACACTCTTTAGCTTTACGACTAATCGGCTATTAATGAAAATATTTAATTCCAAATATTGTTATAGAAGAGGGAGAGAATATATTACAGATGCTCTCATTTTCTAATAATATTTTTAGGTCGTTCGTTAGTTATTATGTATTTTTGTGGAATGCTTGAATTCGAAGAAATTATAGTTGGGATTATGAATCGAGAGTTTAGAATACATCATGAAGATTATCCTTTTACACTTTTTGTACTTACAGGTATTTGTATTCTTTTTTGCGAAAATTTATTAGGATTAAATTATACAACATTGAAGTAAGTGTTTTACAATAGATTATTTAAATCTAAGGAGTGTTTTTATTTGGTTAAACTTGAAAAAAATTCCAAAGTAATTCTTTAGACTTCGATTATGTGATTCTACAAAAATTATAGAACAACTTTATGAAACCTATGATGAGCTTAGTGATAACATTAAAGCAGAAATCCCTTTGAAAAAAGTATGGATGTTAAATAGTGAAAATTAATATTACAATATGAAATACTAATTCAGAAATGTAATTTGTATATGAGATAACCTATATCTATTTTAATGTGCTATTAATTTTAATTAGTTGTTGATTTTGATGGATTTGTTCATTTGATTCCGCACGGAGAAATAAATGAGACTTATGCAGTGAGATACGAGACCTTTATTGCTGGAAATGGTTATGTTGGAGAAGCTTGGGAAGGTAGAAGTTTAGAGGATTTATACGAATCGTTACTTCAAGATTGGTATACTCATTTAACGAAAGACGAAAGTGTTTACATTGATTATAGTAATGGTACAAATGCTGATAAATCTATTGAAGATATTTTAGAAATACTAAAATAACTTATTAAGTCACATCAAATCGGGTGTGGCTTTTTATTATGAAACTTTTTCCATATATATTCGTATCCAACGTAAGGGGGATTATGTATGTTGAAAAAAGTAACCAAATTCTATAATCAAATTGTTAAATACACACTTGCCATTTTTTTAGTAATATTTTTCATTTTTACAATCGTAACAATTTTATATCAGGGTATGAAAGGTAAGTTTGATTCATTAAGTTTTATTTCAATTGTTGCTATTGCTTTATCATTTCCTGGAATTGTTCATACTTTAGCGGAGGAAGTAAATCCAATGAAGAAGACATATAAGCTTTCCTGTAAATGTCCGAGTAAACACTTAATTCAAATGGGTATGAAAGAAGAGTAAAATTAAACCCATCTCACACAAAGTGCTTTTTATTTTGCATAGAATGGGTGCTTTTATAATGTCGAAAAATGTTAGTGACAATCATTTCCAATAACATTATGATTAGTGTGAATGGAGGTGTTGAAATTGGTACGAAAAATTACTGCAATAACACAATTTATTCTAGAATTATCCGACTTATTAGATAAAAAAGTTAAATTCACAGTAGACGAAGTTAATAATCATATTGAGAATAAAGACGTTATTGATTGGCTTGAAAGAGAATTGCCTTTAGGTTCTGAAAATGGTTTAGACTTTAGTTTATTTAAAAAAAACCATAGAGAATGGATTCATGAAGAGTTAAATTCTTATTGGGGTGGATACGCAGGTGATGAACGTAGAAAATGGGGAATCGAAAATAATGGACTATGTTTATTAATTAGCTGGTCTACTGAAATCGTTAGAGACCTATATGGTCGAGACGGAGAATCGAGCGTAAATAAAGATGAATGGTTGTAAATCAAAAGCATCTCATTTGAGGTGCTTTTTATTATACATAAAAGGTGGTGGTCAATTTATCGTGATATTATTCAGCAACTTACAAAGTTGGTCTTGAACCTACGTCAATGAGGTCGTCCGAACATTTAAACCAAAACGACATATTGTTACATTTTTTAAGCCGAAGAAAGTAGAGTTAAAATTGATGGAGAATGTAATATTGGAAGGAAATAAAGTTTATAAATATTAAATGTTAGTAAGTGGAGTGTCTACTCATAAACTAGAAGAGTATTATTTATAACCATGATGTCATAAATCCTTTCTGACTATCATATACAAGTTAAAAGGGAATAAAAAATAAATATTGATTCAGATAGCCCAAAATATGTTTCTACAGTGTTCAAAACGAAATTTATAGTGTCTGTTATTGCCTTGTATATAGAATTCTCCAATATATAAGTACAAATAATTATGGTTTGAACACGAACAAATCTGTTTAGAAGGGATAAATTTTGAAAATGAATGAAAATGAACCAAAAAAAGATATACTTAAACCCAAATGGAACGGGGGCGTGGCCAGGGATAATCCAGTATGGATAAGCTTGGCGGCAGATAGAGCAAGAGCTAGATTAGCTGAGAGAAAAAGGAAATTACAAATGAGATCCTCATATGTTTTTATTGCAAATGTTCATTTTACAATGACCGATGAAACGTATTATGTATCCAGTACTGAGTCTCTGTATTCATCATTGTACAAAACTGATTCTCTTGAGAAAACTATTGTCTTACTAATTGCTGACGGTTGGCAACATTCTGGAAAAGTATCGCGATACGATTATGTCCAAGTGGATATGTTAGAGAAGAATTCCGACCTAATTGCTATCTGGGAAGAAAATAATGATGGTTAAACATAAATTATTCAAGTAATTATAGTACTGCATCTATTGCGTAACATTAAATTGATAGAGAAGAGATAGAGATAGAGATAGAGAAAGAGAAAGAGATAGAGATAGAGATAGAGATAGAGATAGAGATAGAGATAGAGATAGAGATAGAGATAGAGATAGAGATAGAGATAGAGATAGAGATAGTTATAATTATATCTCCTTCAAAATAAAATTAATAAATCTTAAAATCAATATGAATGTATTGGCTGTTTTGACAGCAAAAACTCTGAAAGTTAAACATAATAATAGAGCCCCTTATATTATAAGAATAGTTCATATGCTGGAGGGTAATAAAATAGTTATTAATTATTACTTTAGATGAATAGAAGGATTTAGAAATGGAAGAAAGGTGTTAACTAGAAAACTACTAATGTGAGAGGTAAATATTAACCTCTCACATTAGTAGTTTTATTTATGTTTAATTTATATTGTACAATTATTTTATAAGCTAAACACGAAACAAATCAGGATAGAAATAGAGATTGATTAATTACACCAGCTGATAGATCAGTTCTTTTTTTATAGTGGCATGGAAAGATTCGATGCAGGCATTGTCATAAGGATCTCCCTTGCGGCTCATGCTGATTTGGAAGTGGTTCTTTTCCAGACAAACAGTACTGAGAGCCACGGTCGGAATGATGGATCAACTCTCCAAAGGGATTTCGCAAAAGTAGCGCTTTCTGCAGTGCGCCAAGCGGCAGTTCTGTCTTCATGGTGCACTCTAGGCTCCACCCCACAATCTTTCGGGAAAAGAGATCCATCACGCTCGCTAGATACAGCCAGCCCTCTAGCGTCCAAATGTAAGTGATGTCCGCAACTCAAACCGTATTCGGCGTATCTACAGCGAACCGGCGCTCAAGGAGGTTCGGATAGACGAACTGCTCATGATTCGAATCCGTTGTCACCACGACCTTCTTGTCTTGCAACGCACAAAGCCCCATCTCTTGCATGAGTCGGCCAACAGTCCGTTCGCATGCAGAATAACCCCACTCCTCCAGATCTTTCTGGAGGAGTGGACTTCCATAGGTTCCGTGACTTTCATGATACGACTGGAAGATCTTTTGCTTCAGCTCATCCTGGCGTGCCTGCCGTTCAGTCCGTTTCCCTTTCACCTGGAAATCACGCCATTTGTAGAAGCTGCTTTTGGAAACACCGAGTACGCTGCACATCTTCACTACGCTGTATTCGTCCAGATGGTCCTGAATGAACGAATACACTACGTTCGGCCTTTTATGAAGACATGCATGGCCTTTTTTAGAATCTCCAGCTCCTCATCCCGTTCCTTCAGCTGATGTTCAGCTTCGCGCAATTTATTCTCCATTTCGGAGAATGTCATCAATTGTTCCCCGTCAGGGTTGGCCATCCTTCCTGTTTTTCCCGGTAATCTTTCGCCCATCGGCGCACCGTTGTGGAACTAACGCCGACCTAAGAAAGGTCCGTTGCTTTCCGACCTTCCTCGATGTGGAGTTTGGCGACATACTCCTTGTATTCGGGTGATTTACGTTTGACCATGTTCGACACGTCCTTTTCTTAAGTAGTTTCAGTATGTCCAAAACTTTCTGGTCGTGTCCACTTTTTAGTCTAATCCCACTAAAGGAACAAATTAGTTTAATAAGTAATTTTTATTTTGAATAGAGGATTTTCTGCTACATCACAGGAAAAGTGTAGGTTGATTTCACTGTTAGGGATAAGAAAGACCATCACCATGACTTTGTTATAAGCATTCTTAATTTGGGTTTGGAATAGCAAAACTTAAAATAACTGATTAGAACAATGGGGCTTCCTTTTTGGACCTAAACAAAGGATTAAGTTAAACCGATATTATTTATATCAACAAGTAATTACAATCAGGAAGTGTTTTAAAATGATATACAAAAGAAAAGAGATATTAGTTCAAAGCAACTTCTGAACTACCGATTCTTAGCCAAGGTGTAAGAAAATACAGAGTAAAATCTAGTGATTAAGAGGAGTAAATTTATGAGTTTAAAACAAGCTTTATTTGGATTTGCAAGGAATATGGATAAGCAAAGAAAAAAATCTTATCAAAAAGAAAAAATGATAGAAGAGTTTAAATATCAAGCAATCTCTTACTCAGATAAGTACTTTGATTTGATGGATCAGGGCAATGATTTCGAATTCAAAATGATTTATAGTACTTTTAACGATTTGGAAGAAGAGGTTGATGCTTACAAATTAGTTGCAGAAAATTGGGATGATATTAATGAAAAAATGAAAAGGTTATCTACCCCAACTGAATTACCTTCAGATGTATATAAGCTATTTGTAGAATCCCATGAAATGTTAATTGAAGAAACCAATATTAAAAGTCAAATAAATTTACTACATATGAACAAGTTAATTGCGGAAGAAAATGATGACTATGAACTCAGAAAGGAATACGAATCAAAGATTAAAATACTTGAAGAGCTTATTCCTGAAATGGAACAAGCATATAGAAACGCGTTCGATGCTTTGTTGGATATCGTAAATAATCTTTAATAAAAAGTTATTCATTAACAAGAAATATTTCCTACTGTAACCACTTGTCTATCTAGTCTGGGATTAATATCCACACCGAATCTTTACAATAAAATTATTTAAAGGAGTCGTTGATTTTAACTACTCCTTTGTATATTTTTTAGTATTATCAAAAATACTTATGCAGCTAACTTTGCTTTTTTTTATGGAGGATGAAGACATTTTATAACACCTGAAACCCTTGAAATATAAGGGTTTCGGGTGTTTTATATTTGTCAGTGAAGTTATAAAAAGAAGGATTAACGCAAAAACGACTGAAAACCGAGCAAAGAACAAGCAATAAATATAGAAAAGTTGTTTTTTGAGGAGTGGAACCTAAAAAAGAGTTTGGAGAGAACGGATGGAATAAGTAGGAGCTTTGTAAGTAAACTTGATTATGTGGTAGCTACTCATCCAGATGCAGATCATATTAGAGGATTAATTGATATAGTCAATAGCTTTACTATAGGACAATTTATCAAAAGTGGTAAAGTGCATACAACACAAACTTATGAAGAATTACTATCAATTGTACTAGCTAAACATTGAATCTAAAATGATGGCTAAATATGATGTCAAAGCTACAGTGTTAAAAGCAGGTCATCATGGATCTAACAAAAGTAGCTCCGCTAGGTTTATTAATGCAGTTAAACCAACTGCAACGATTTTATCCTATGGTAAAGATAATTCTTATGGACATCCCCATGCGGAAGTAGTAGCTAATCTAAAACTTGTGTCATCTAAAATTTATGCAACTGCTACATCTGGCAATATCATTGTTACAACAAACGGAACAACGTATTCTGTTTCAGCTAAACCATTTACAGGTAACGGCACAGGAGTGGTAACACTTAAACCAATTCCAGACTCTGTAAAAAAACCTGTAGTAGAATCTGGGCTAGAAGTTATTCCTGGTGCTCCAAAATCATTTAAAAATTGCACAGCTATGCGTGAATATTATCCTGATGGCGTTAAAACTGGGCATGTGATAGATGATGAAAAAAGTATATACACTTGAACATTTTGATGACTTTTTTGGGGTGTTTTAACTTCGTGGAAAAGAATCGGTGAGAATGTTGATTCTTATAGTTATGATTGACGTTTCTTTAAAGGAAGGGGATATCGTCGAAATTCAGAAAAATGCTGAGAAATACGATATTACTCTACTCGAAAAAACTACAAATGAAGCGAAGGTAAGGGTCAATGATTTACTTGATAAGTTGAGAAATAAACAATAATTAAAGCTACCTTCTCTTAATTGAGTTGGTCGCTTTATTAATTTATATAGACAATCTGAGGTAACCGCAACTGCATGATGTTACCCAGAGACGTGGCGATGTTAAGACGATGCATATAGCACTATAATCCCCACAACTTGGAAGGAACATGAGTGAGTGTCTAATTTTTTTAATCTAGTAGTTATAATTTTTATATACTTCAAAAAAATATATATGGTATCATTTACTTATTCTGTATATTAGGTATTTTGACTAAATAATATATATGGGACTTTTCATCAACTATACAATAGGTTGATCTAAATTAATCTTGGTAAAGAAACTATGTAATAATTAAAGGTGAATGAAAGTTCAGGAAATTCCGACTTATATTTATTGAAAGAATGGAGTCTTTGAACAATCTTTTGGAAGGAGATATGAAAGAAATCCAGAAAAAAGAAAAGAAATTGAAAATCATGGTTTCAGGTGTGTTGCCTGTGGATTTAATTATAGAGAACATAGGAAAGATTCCCTTTAGTCCATCATGTTAAATTACCTTTTAGGAAGAAATACTCATAGATCCTAAGCGAAAGCTTGTTCCTGTTTGTTCTAATTGCCATAGAACGATACATAGAAGAAAAGATAATGTCTTGACATTTGATGAATTAAAGGAATTACTAATGAACGTATCATTGGAGGTGGATTAAATTATGAGTACAATAAAATGTTTAAATTGCTTTGAGCTAACAGATACCTTTAATTTTTTATATATGAATCCTCTGGAGAGTATTATTGAATATGATGATGTGCTTAATCAATATGTTAATATTAATGATGAAGAAACATACTATAAACATAACGGAAAACTACTATGTTCTTTGTGCAAAGAACATATTAATATTGAAGATTATTATATATCAAGTGATAAAGAAGAACATCTGGCTAAGGCGGTAAGTGAATTACTTGGTGTCGAAATTTCTAAGTATATAAACTATTGTAAAAATTGCGAAATTTCCCGAGAGCTAGAAGAAGTTAATAGAATTAGTATTATAGAAAAAGGTCAAAAATTGTACTCCCAAGGCATAGAAATAGAGACCTTTTTACTCAAATACTCTGTTCCAGAGAAGTATATTCCTTTTGTAATACCTTTTCTTGAATGTCAATGCTGTGGTTATGGATACAATAGGATGGAAAAGAAATATGAAAAAGGATGTTTTGATGATTCTTTTTTTGTTTTTAATCAAGATGAAATTAGTGATTTCTTAGAAATTGATATGGCTGAATGGGAAACATTTTCGGAAAAATATTTTATTTATATCAAAGAGATGGAGTTAACAAATTTCCTCTCAAGTTTAAAGAAAAGTCCTATGTTAGCTTTTAAACATAGTGTCGGTCAAAAAATATATGAGTTATTTTCAGAAATGTACACTGCAGGGGATTTTATTTCTTTGAGTAACAAAAAACTCTATAGGGGTCGTATTAGGGGTATTGGTAGTGAAATTTATCAACCACAAGAAATGTGGAGTCCCCCTTTTGGTTTTTCCACTCATGGGAGATATAACTTAATTGGTACATCAGTTTTATATTTAACTGATGAAAAAAAATACATTCCTCATGAACTTAATTATACTAATGCTCAAGAATTAGATATTGCAACTATAGAAGTAAATGAACCTTTAAAAATCCTTGATTTAAGTAAGTTTATAGGTGATTTTGGAAAATTCCTTTCGCAATCATCAAACAACACCCAAATATTAAAGATGGAATATCTTTTAACCAATTATATTTCGGAATGTTGTAAGGAAATTGGATTTAATGGGATTAAATATAAGGGTATTAAAGAAGGTAACTATAATAATTATGCTGTTTTTAAATACGAAAAAAACAAGCAACTAAAAATATCAAATGTAATAAGCTTTAAAGTTAACATAGAATATGTTATTCAAAATTAATTTTTATAAATTCTATCTGTTTTTAATTATTAGGAAACCCTTTTCTTGAAAATGATATTAGTGGAATTTACATTTACTTTAGTCTGCTTGATCACACTTAAATTTCAATATAGTACTCATGAAGTAGAGCAATTGAAGTAATAATTTTGATTAATGAATCACTTCGTTAAAAAGTAGCCCTTTTACCTGCTACTATTTTTAGTTATAGGAATGTCGGAGTATCAAGCTTTATCGTCAATGAAATGCCTCACATCAACCGAGTGCTGTATGACATTACGAATAAGCCTCCAGCAACTATTGAGTGGGAATGGACAGTCGAAATGGACAGTCGAAATGGATATGATGAAAAGCTCTTAGATATTGATACATCAACGTTTCTGGAGACTTAATGGATGATTGAATTTATCCACCAGCAACAGGAAGTTTTAGAGGCAGTTCAAGATTTTTCAACATATTTGAGAACCCAGATACAACAAGATAAATAATCTATTCAGCATATAAGAATATAGGTGTATTAAAGCTTAGGTCTTCTTCGGAAACTAGAATAAAAAATGAAATATAATTCTTTTAACAATTGTATTTAGAATGAAATCTATTATTAGAAAAAGGAGAATTAATATGGGGAAAGACAGAAACGATTATTACTTTGATAATAGAGTGTTAAAATTAATACCCTTAGATTTACAACAAAAATTCTCGAGAGAAGAATGGCTAAATGCAAATCAAGATAAGAGTGTATGGGAAGAGGTAACTATTCCGGATGTTTCTTTCATAGATTTTGTTGGATTTGGTGCAAATGGTATAGTTTTGAAAGCTAAAGAAAATATAACTGATAGAATATGTGCCGTGAAAATATGGTTACCAAATATAAAGTCTATTCATTACAGTGTATATTTTGATAAATATCAAGAAGAAATAAAAAAAATATCTCATCTAAATAACCCATCTATTGTAACAATTTATAAAGCTGGTATAACTGAAAAAGGTTATTGTTATTCATTTATGGAATGGGTAGAGGGTATAACTTTAAAAAAGTTTTTAGAAAGAGAAAAATACATATCAGACGAGGTAAGGTATAAAATTTTAAATGATATTTTATTAACTATTAATGAGTGTCATAGAAACATTGTTTTCCATGGTGATTTACATTCGGAAAATATATTAATAGAAGAAAATTTTAAAGTGAAAATTTTAGATTTTGGAACAAGTCTGTTAAATAGATCATCTGCAGAATATAACAAGCAACGAGAATCAGCTTTATTATTAGAAACGGTTTTAAAATTACTTCATGTAGAAAATACATATGGTTTATTAAATTTTAAGTTTTATAGTTCGCTAAATCCTAAGAGAGCGGCAATAAAAAATATTGATGACGTAAGAAATATTGAACCTATTATAGTTAGTAATACGTTAAAAAATCTTTGTGAAATGTATTATTTAGTAGAGAAGAATTATTTAAACGATGAAGTATTTAATGATATGTTAGATTTTTTATTAGCTTCTACTCATATAGATATTCAATCTTTTATGAAATATATAGATATCAGAGGTAATGGTTCAGATTCGAAGTTATTAATGTTGATTTTAAAAAATAGATTAAATTACTATTTATTTGAACCAGATATACAAGATTTTTATTCAAGGACATTTGAATTAGCTTTATGCTATTATGAACTTTTGAAAAAAAATAAAAAGTTATCTAGATTTCAATTTAATAATCAATTTAATAATTTTAATATAGATAATTTTCAATTTGAACAGATTCTTGACTTAGCTTCATTAGAAGACGCTTTACAATTCATAATCTCAGCTAAAAGAGGATTAACAGAAAGTGAATATTTGTTTTTTTTAGATAAGTTATTTTTAGTATTAGGAGGTAAATTTAAAGAAGAATATGAACCGAGTAATAATCTAAAGCAAGATTTTGATTTGTTATTTAAATTTAATGAATTAAAATTGAAAAGGAATTATTCTATTGGTGAGATATTGAATTGGAATTATCGCTAATTAAATAACTTTATTGTTTACTTACACATACGAAAGCTATATTAAAATGATTTATTTAAAACAATTATTCGGTAGATGGTATTGACAAAAATTAAGCTACTTTATTATCTCTGAACAGATGTGAAGCTAAGGAAAATGGCCGGTATTAATCGATTGCACACTTAAGAGAACGTATTTTAAATCTTAATGGGGTATGATGAAAAAAACTAGAATTTATTTATTTTAGTAAAAGAAACTTAATTAAAAATGGTGAAGGGAGAAGGATGTCGCTAGTGATTAGAAATTATAGAATTATTGAAAGACATCAATAAAATTACGGTCAATGGGCAACTATTTATAGTAATTATTGATTCATTTTTTCTTAAAGGAATCAATTATCACATAGCACACCTTTGGTGAATAGAGAAGGAGTCATGGAGATTGGTGATATTTGCTATAATGCCATTAATATAGAGGAAATAATAATAGTTGAAAACCACCAACTCGATTAGGAGAAGGTGGTATTTTTTAATTATCGGAGTAACCTATTTAGTTCATTAATCTTGATCATAAACATTTTTCCAAAGTTCTGCATCTTCTCTTCTTCTCTCAAAGTAATCATTGGGTAATTCATTAATGGTATTTTCTTTATTATATAGTCTAATACTTTCAATATTTCTTAATATCATATTATCAACTTGATAGTCATTTAGTTCGTTGAAAACATAGTCAGAGACCCTTTGGTAATCTACAATTCTATCCGTAAGTCCATCTACATAAGACATATGAAGATCAGTAAAGAAACTAGAATACATTACATCAATATCTTCTAATAATCTGAAAAACCCATATGATTCATGGTTTTTTTTACTGAATTTATTTTCAGCATAATTCAGATACGCCATTTCCTTAAATCTTTTATCTATTTTCCGTATCATTTCTTTTTCTTTTAACTCTTTTTCTTCACCACGAGGATAACGAAAATCCAACTTCATTCCCGATTCTTCATATTTTTTCAAAACAGCTTCCCAATAGCTTTTCTTCGAACAATCTAGCTCAATTAAATCTTCTATTGAAAAAGGGACTTTTTTTCAAGACATTCTAAAATTCTCGATTTCAATTCATCAAGTACATCAATAAATTCAAAAAAATACTGTTGGTCTCCCGTAATTTTTCTATCCATTATATAAACCCCTTTTATTAGAAATGAGATTATAACATAGAAATAGATGAGGCAAAGCCTATGAAAATATTGGATGTAGATTTATTTCAAGAAGGGCTGCAGCGCAACATTACTATGCTAGACAGGCTAGGCAGTGAAATGGAAGCAATCCACCAAGCGGTGGAGGGTCTAGTTCAGATGGAGGACGAGTTAAAGGGAGCGGGAGGTAATGCCATTCGTTCCTTTTACCAGGAATGTCATTTACCGTTTCTTCATTTTTTTCAGTTGTTTTCTGAACAGTTTAAACAAGTGCTTAACCAGATGGAGGCTGCACTTCATTCACTCGAACCTGATCCCTCCGGTTACATACTCGAAACTTTCCTTGAAGGGGAGCTTGAACAGGGACTTACGCTTATTGGCGAACTTACCTCTAGCTTGACAGATGAGGCAAACAGTATCATGGACCAAGTAAGTGATATTGTCGGACTGCCCCACTTAGATGATAGCGGAGTGCAGGAGGGAGTCATTAGTTCTAAAAGAAAACGGGATGATACTGTAACGCAACTTCATGAATTTGATGCTACCCAGACGTACGCACTGAATCCCATTGAACATGGTTTGCAGACGATGGACAAGTGGCTGACGGATATGGAAGGACTATTCCAAGCAGGGGTCAAGGATATAAACTTTTTGCCTAGCCAGTGGGATGTCCTTACCTTTAGAAGTGATATTAGAACAGAACTGTTCCCAAAAGTATTCTTAAATCCAAATGACTTATGGGTAAAGGAACAGGAACAGCTAATAGGTACGATGATTACTGCAGCGACTTTTCAAACGTTGGAAGGAAAGAAACTGAAGACTATTGAAGAAAACGTAGCGGAAAATATAAAATATCATGCGTATGATAATGGTTTACTCATTAAAGAGTATGTGGTAAACGAAACTGTTTTCTATGAAGTTGTTTCCAAAGTTGAATATAAAGAAGAGGCCGTTTTAGTCGACAAACCGAAAGAAAACAAATTACTAGATTCTTTTCAGTTTGGTTTAGATATAGCAGGGCTTATACCTGTTGTTGGTGAAATAGCAGATGGCGTAAATGGTGTTATCTATGCGGCCAGAGGAGATGCATTAAATGCGGGACTTTCTTTTTCTGCAATGATTCCGGTTTTTGGCATTGCTAGTACCGGTGGGAAACTTGCTGTAAAAGGAAGTAAGGCGATAGAGGATGCTCAGAATGCGAGCGAAGTGGCAGATAATGTTATAGATGGAGCTAAGGGTACGGAGAAGCTTAATGACCCATACAATGGTGTAAAACAAGCATCTGAGTATTTACAATCACAAGGTGTGCCACGTCAATTTAGAAAAACTACATTAGAATCATTTGATATTGGTACAATTAAGCTTGAAGTAGCTGGTTCAAATACTTACGGGTTAAGATTTTATGATGATATTAATGCTACTGCAAAAGGGAGATACTTGTTTGAAACATTTTCACCACAAGTTAACAGAAGTAATCTAGCACTTCCACCAGAATGGAACAGAATGACAGGTATTCAACAATGGCAAGTTAAACCAGATACAATTATTATTAAAGGAAAAGCAGGACCACAGTATCAAATGGGTGATCAATAAATTGGAGGAGTAGAGCAATGGTATATAACGAATCTAGACGACTTAATAAAACCTTAAAATTTAAAAAAGAAGCTGAAAATGTCAAAATTAAACTAGAATCTGAAATTAATGCCCATAAATTAGGAAGAGGAAGCGACGGGACGATTAACCAGCTGGAAAATATCTATAAGGAGATAGAACTAATGATTGAATCGCTAAATTATATTCCTTCTTATCCAAGAGTTATTGTCGACACATGGGATTATAGCAGCGAACTTGGAAAACAACTATTAGATATATATGAGATATATAAGACGCTAGGTTAACTTTCTCTTAAATCTATTTGCTGTAAGAAAATAAACTAAGGGAAACTCAGGTTGTAGGAGTACAAAGCTAGCTTTCGATTTTATCAAAACGGGGAACTTTCATTCTAAGTAACGGAAGAGGTATTAATCCATAGAATCACCGCCTAAGTTGGGATACACTTTTCTATTATATAATAAAGTAAATTATATTCTGGAGGTATTTAATCATGAGTTTACCTGAAAGTTTTCGTATTCAATATGAAATAGTAAATTATTGGGTACTGGATAAAGGGTTAGTTAAAATCTATATAGCTGAAACAGATAATAAAAGATACATGACTTTCAGTACTAATCATGGAATTGAAGAAGATGATTATAAATTTTCCATTCCCTCTTATCAAGTTGCTAGGAATTTTATAGCCGATAAATACGGAGCTACAGGAATTATGAAAAAGTTTTAGGCCATATTGCGTCGTAGCAATTTTATAGCTTTGTAGGCTATCCTTCTTTTGCTTATACCTTAACTGCAACCTCGGAAATTATATACTCTGTGCATTCAATTTCCCCGGCTACTTGCTTTATTTGAAACCCATAAACACAATTACAATAAAAAAAGCTGCTGGGGCAGCTTTTTTTATTTAAGATAATAAAGAAACCGTTATAACTCAATGCCTTTAATTTCAAATTAAAAGTTCCTTCCGTACATTAGCATAAGGAAGTTCACTTAACGATGCACGAGTTTCTTGAATTTTTAATGATTGGTGGTCTTCAAGGTTTTCTAGTTTATTTAGTTCGTTATATAAAAATGCTAGATTGGTTAAAAGGCTAATATGTCTACGAGTTAAGGTATTATCGGTTACTTTTAGTATATGCCCTATCATTTGCAAGGAAAAGCTTTTGCCTTTTCCTTGGAATGTTCTTGCTAATCCATTAATGGCTTTACTTGCCACGTTGATATTAGTGTCACGAGCAGATTGTAATAAAATTTCAACTATGTCATTTTCATTAAGTGTTAAGTCACCTTCTTGTTTTAGCCAGAACCCACTTAAAACACAAAAGGTCCCACGATGATTAGGATCAAAAACTTGTAATCCTTGCAAAATTAATTTAGTTATTCTATCTTGATCTAAGCCCTTGATTTTGTTGAGTTTTAGTAATCCTTGATTAAATCTTTCAGACCAATAAGGAAATTCTTCTAGCTTGGATAGTAATTGTTCATTAGTTGCTTTTCCGTGAATTACAAGTTGAATAATAAAGGATAAGTATGCACTTGTTATTTCCTCTATTGTGAATACAGACATAAATTCTCCTTGTTCCCTCTTAGAAAAACTGATCTTCTTTTCTGAATACTCCAGTATGGTTTTTATATGTTCTTCATTCATTTCTTTTACTAGTTTTGATAGTACATGGAGTTGGTTAACATCTGAACTTGAATTATGTTGAATAAATTGATTTATTTCTTCTAAAACTCTTTTTTCTATAGTTGGATACTCTAACTTATCAGCAAAAAATGATGAAAACAATTGTTTGCGTTTTTCATTTTCATTCTCTTGGACAAATATATAATTGTGTACAAGCTCCTTTTGTACTTCTGTAAAAATATCATTTTCTAACCAATGAACAACTAGTTCATCGGCATTCTTATTGTTTATTTGGAGTAATTTATTGATAAAGTCTGAATCGGTTTGTAAATTTTCTTTTAAATCTTCCCAATATATATCAGATAACAAAGTGAATTTCCTTGGACTATTGATTTTACTTAAGCTCCACTCTTTAAGACGTGAGAAAGCCGAATCTTCTTTAATAAAATAAATACATACTGAAAAGACGGAGATTAGTCGTTCATAAATGTTTGCAAAATGGTCAAAGTGTACTGGCTTTTGTCGGTAGAAAGATTGAAAGTCCCATATCTTTTCGTAAATTCCTCTAATTTCATCATCATACAAGATTGGAATAATGCGTTCCCAACATTGTAATAAAGCATTTAACCAAGATCCCAGTAGTTCATGTCGAATATTTTGTTTTGTCTCATTCATGTATACTAATAAATGTTCTGCAAATGATATGGTTTGTTGATACAATATTAATCTACTCTCTAGTGATATATTGTTTAATGATTCAAAGTGTAACAAGGTTGATATTTTCTTATCAAAACCAAGCAGTATGCCATAAATAGCTGCTTTTACTAATTGGTGGTTTTCCAACAAAATATCAGGAATAACATCGTATTTCTTTTCCATTAAGGCCGTAAAGGGAATCCCATTTGCTTCATGAAACCAAACAAGATGTTCAATCATATTCAATGAACTTGATTTCATGGAATGGAAACCATTTCTATGAGGACCTAAACTTTCTTTCCAATTCATATACTCTGACCACCACTTTGATTTTAAATCACCGAGCTCTTGCCATTTCTGGTAGGTGGGATTGTTGGTATCTTTTAATTTCGCGTTTAAGTTTCTGATTAAATCAACATTTTGGATATGATCTGCCTCTGTATAAAAGTAATCATCCCTAAAGATATCAGGACCGAATAAACTGCGTTTACTTAGGCAAGAAAGGTATAGATTCCAATCGTCTTTTTTCTGCTCAGCGGCTTGAATCGCCCTGTTAATATAGTTTAAAGCAACTGAATGATCTCCAACAAAGTAATGAACAGATGCCATCCGATTTAACCAAAGTGGATCATTCCAATCAACAGATATTCTATTGAGATACAATCGAATCCCTTCGAAATTCAAGTTAAGTTTTTCACTCGCTATCAGCCAATAAAGAAGCTCATTTCTATACTTAACATTTAAATCAGAATACTCCACAAGAGTTTCGTCCACATAAGTTTTTAATTCTTCATACTTTCCAAATGCAAATAATGACTCTGCTTTATCAGCTAAAATTTGATATAGAAGGTCAAAGTCCTGAAGGTTTTGATCCTCTTTTAGAATTTGAATTACTTCATTTATTATAGGCTCTCCGTTGATATCAAGAAAGGGATATACAAGTGGATACAGTGCTAACAATATCTTTAGCTTATCCTGTTGTTTTAAATGTGGATAAACTTTTTTGAAAAAAGGTTGAAACTCAAAATTTCTTAGTAATTCCTTTTTTTTCAATTCTGATAACAGTGTGACTAATGTAATTGTTTTTTTAGAGGTCCACTCTTCTTCCTTTATTAAGTTGTATAAAGATTGCTCTATATCTGAAACTGACATTTGAACATCATTATTTTGAGTTATCTTAGGTGTTTCTGTAAGTGTTTCAATGTAGTGTCTCATACCGTTTACAAATGCTCGTCCCTTATCATGGAAACCATTTGTTGGTATTGGAATTATAATAATGTTGCGCTTTTCCCAATAACGACGGGTGTATTCATCAATATCACTATCAAAAATAAACGCATATGCCTTTCTTTGATAATTTGTCTGCAGGATGTCTCTAACCCATCCATAAATACTTTTGAAATTAGGGTCAGTTAAGCTGAAACCAATAAATACTGTAACATTCTCGGCAAAGACAGACTTTAATTTAACATGAAGAAGGGGATGGTCACTTTCATATGTTCTGTATTGTTCTTCAGAAAAAATAATGCTTTCAGGTCGTTCCATCGTACCATGGAGTTTAAATACTTTTGTTGAAGCTGATTTCGTTGAAATATCAAAATCACTGATAATTACATCATGATTTATATGTTGTTCGTTTAGGGTTGCTTCTATAAGACAATCCTGATTTGTTGTCATTATTCCCGCCCAACTTCCTTTTCCGTTTAAAGTAATTACTTCTTTGTGAATTGTTGAGGGTAAATAATCTTTATAAGGAACAGCCTTTATTAATTCTTCATAAAAAGTCGCCTTTCCAAATTCTTCTTCAAATAACTGCGCAATCATTAAATGATCCCCAGATATTTTTTCCTTTAACTTTTCAGGTGAACCGGTTGGCCAAAGCTTTTCTGCTAGTTGATACATAAAACCATTCCACGTTTTATATTGATTTTCTATATTTTTGGTTTTTGGCTCCGCATTCTGGGAAAAACCAGCACCAATGAATAAATAGGCTTCTTTTTTTTCTATAGCTTCTTTGATTAATGACAAATGTTGTTGATATTGGTCATGTGCCTCGTTAAATTCCATTAAACCAATCATCCATCCTTCCAGGGAAGTAACCCTCATCTAAGTGTATATTTCATCACGCTTATGAATATTCATTATTTTACCATTATTACTAGAATCAGAACAGATGCCGAAATATTACAGATTTAGACGTCTATCAGAAAATATCAAAGGATGCTATACTAAATAATAATGTCTTTAACAAATATATCCAAAAAGGAATAATAGTATGAAAATATTCACAGATGAATCCGGAGATTTCTCCCTCACTAATACACGGAATCCAAGTCTTGTCGCAAGCCTAATTTGTACGGAAGATATGTATGTAGGAATTAGACAGTTTATGAACGCTTTTGAACAGCGTTATAATGACGGAGAAGAAATTAAAGGATCTCGGCTTACTTACGCGCAACGGTTAAAGGTATGCAATTTTATCAAGAAAAATCAAAGCAAACTGAAAATTAGTTTAAAGATTGTTTCTCCTAAAAAGGTTACTTTAGAAGAATTAAAAGATTTCCGTACTATGCAAAGTACAACTTTTCAACAAAATAAGCAAAGGTATATTAATAAAGGCGGTAAGTCTAGAGAAATATTAACTCATTTTGATAAGCTTGTTAAAATAGCTCAATACCAAACAAGGATGAGTAATGAAGATTTTTTGCAGTCAATTTTACTTGTTGAACAACTATTAGATGTGTTGACCTTTTGTATGGCTTATTTTTATGAATCTAAATATCGTAGAGATTTTAAGGATTTTTCATTTGTGTTTGATAGAAAACAACCAAATAAACTCTCAGGAATGGAAAAGTATTTTCAAACATATGTAATGCCTTTTTTGGATGCCCAATCAAAACTTGGAAATAGAATCCCAATGGTTGACTTTTGGAAAGAGGGACACCCATTCATAGATAGATACACCTTAGAAGTTAAAGATGGAAATAGAGGGCTATACTTAAACAAAATATTTGGTGAAAACTGTACTTTTATAGATTCGAAAAAAGAACCTGGGCTACGCTTAGTGGACATAATTTCGAATACAATTTATAACTATTTGGTCAATCCTAACGTACAAGAGTATAAAGAATGCTATAAAGTACTTAAAAATGCTATTGGGGGGAAAGAAAATAGGCCTTTATCTCATATCACCTTACGAAAAAAAGGGTTGTAAAAATTTTCTGAGCTACAAGGATTTTGAAATAAGTTTTCCTTTTTAAGTTTTGTCAATTAAGTTATTAATATTCTAATAAAGCTGCCATATCAGGCAGCTTTTCTTATTAAAATCTTAATTTTTCAAGTCAAATTGCGTCTGATAATTTTAATGATTATGGGATATACATACTAATAAAAATTTTTTGTCATCAAATAGTAAAAATGGTCAATTTAGAGATACTCAAACAAAAATGGGTTCAAGCGACGTGAATACCGAGTTTGAAGTTAAACTCTCACTTATAAATAGTATTGGTTTCGGATCCCCTAAAAAATAGATTTTTTATAGTACAATTAACTTAACTAATTATGTAGAAGCAGGGTGTGATACTATGAAAAAAATAGATAATATAAAATACCAAGTAAAACAATTGATACAAGAGAGTTTATATTGGGAAGTTACACCAGAAACAAAGCATAATATTGCAGGTATCTATATGATTTACATAGATAATTTCACTTCTGAAAAGATTGTTCCGATTTATATAGGACAATCAAAAGATATACAAAGAAGATATAAACAACATTTTTCTGAAATTATTGCTTTAAATAGGCTTTCTTATGATGAATATAATAAGTATTTCTTTTCAAAAAATAGTTCTTTCTATGAAGGGAAATTGAAATCATGTAAAATTTTTAAATATATGCTAGAAAATAACTGTACTCTACTAGATTTCCGTATGGTTATTTTAGAAGAGGTGGAAGAAGAAGATTTAGATGAAAAAGAACAGGAGTACTTTCAAAGATTATTGCCTTCATTTTTTGGCTTTAATCAGCTGAATTCTTTTATTAAACAGCTTAAGTTTCGATTCTCAAATTCACAAATGAATAACTCGGAAAAAGATGATTATTTAAATATATTGCTGGAGGATGTTAAAGGTATATATTCTTATTACGAAAATGGTTTTACAAGGTTTAATTTTGAACATTCGATACCTAGAGATATTGCTCATTTATTAAAAGAGAATGAACAATTAAACAGTAACACATTATCTAAATACGATGAAGTAAAACTTAATCTTGATGAATTGTTTAAACTATATAAACTAGATATTCAAAATCGTGGAATTCAAAAATTAAATGAAAAAGTAGGCAAGACATTAGAAGAATACAATATTGCTAAGGCTGAATTGGATGAAATGGTAAATCAACAAGGAAAAGAAATAGCGCAGAAATTTAATGAAAAGATAGGAATATTTGAAAAAAATATTAAAAATAACAAACTACTAGTCGAAAAAAAATTTGAGGTTTTTCAAAGTACTGATGTTTTAAGGAAAGAAAGTATAAAGGAAATTAGACATGAAAGATATAAATTGATATTTCCTATATGTCAATTTGAGTCTTTTTCTTTGAGAGATAGGTCTAACAATCCAACAATAAAAATAAATGAAGATAATGATTTATTAAACACATGTCATATCCAAATATACATTTCGAATAATGGAGTTAGTAGGGGTGATACCCGAAAAGAATCGAATATTATAATGATTGATTCTTGTTTCATTGATTATGAAGAAAATAAATTTGAAAATAGGTATTATATTGATAATCAAACAACAATAATTTGTCAGTCAGGAATAGAGTATATTGAGAAAGATTTTAATAATATTTTTGCTATGAAGCGAGAAAGATTTTCAATATCTAGCGTTAGAGATAATGAAATAGATAATTCTTTTATTTCTGTTCAGGCTGAATATAAGCATGGGATTAATGATTACACCTTAGAAGATAAACAATTGGTTAAATTATCGTCTGTATTAGATGAAATCCAACAAATAACTGATGATGATACTGGCTTTAATATTGGGGCTTCAGAATCGTATAGGTGCATAGAAATGTGTATGATAAATGAAGGGTTACAAAATAATCCTTTGGTAGAAAAATTACTTGCAAAAAAATTACCTAAAATTAAGAAAAAAAGAAAATCTTCAATTAAAGTAGTAGATAATTCTAACGAACTTAAAATTGATGCAACCGTTAAAAGGGCAGAAGCATATAAACAAAAAGTATTAAAAAAGTCGGATAATACTGTTAAGGTATTAAAATACGTTTCAAGTAGAAAAAAAGTTACCGCACAATGTATGATTTGTGATTATAAGTGGGAGATACGTAGTGATCATTTATTAAAAAGACCTCATTGCCCGTTTTGTAAAAATACGACTAATAAATAAACACATTTTTAAAATACAGATGACGGATTATCTCTAAATAAAAAGACCAATAAAAGAAATATAAGTATAAATTTATGAATAATCAATTTACAAGCAGATTATTTGTCTAAATAGTTGAAAAGCATAGTAAAGAGCTAACTGAAGCTGTGAGTGTAAGGTGTAATACCAAGACTACTTCTTTTAAAAAAGGAGGTAGTCTTTTTAATGTTAATAAAATTGGAGTGTATAGAAGTTCGAATCATTAGACTATTAACTAAAAGAGAGTATCTACGATATAAGGGTAAGGGGGGAGTTTATGATGTTTTCAAGGATTTTTCAAAAGGTATTTAAGGGAGTATCTACAAAAAAAGTCTCTGTTTCTGATAAAGGTAATACCGAGAACAAGTCTAATATTACTTCTACAAGAATTGGCGACCTTGGGGAATATAAAATAAATATACAACTTGATCAACTTCCTAAGAATAGCAAATATCTAAGTGATATATTAATTAACAACCCTAATGCTAAGTCTGGGTATTCGCAAATAGACCACGTTATATTTACTCCTTATGCGATATTTGTTATAGAAACTAAAAACTATGCTGGTACTATCTATGGTGATAGAAATAGAGGTCAGTGGAGTGTTAATGGGAAATTTCCGATGATGAACCCATTTCGTCAGAACTATGGTCATATTCAAGCGATAAAAACAGTTCTAGAACTAAACGATGAGATACTATTCGTATCAATGGTATCTTTTACTAAAAGGTGTACATTTAAGGTAAATGAGGAAATAAGAAAAATTCAATCAAATGATTTGATTGTCTACGATACAGAGTTATCCGAATTTATTTTGAGAAAGATTAATGTACTTAAGCTTCAGAATCCAGAACCATTATTTTCAATAGAAGAATTACAAGAGTTATATAACAAACTAAATGTAACTAACATAACTGATTCTCAAATAAGGGAGAGTCATGTTGAAAAGCTTAGGGAAAAGGGCAGTAAAGAAATTGTTAAGAGTGGAAGTATCCAATCGACTTGTAAAACGTGTGGGAAAGCAGTTTCTGAGAAAGTTAGTACGTACTGTTTGTCACATGAAGACCAATTTAAGGGTTATACTTATTGTTTTGAACATCAAAAAATTCATAAGTAATCATATGATGATAAATTTTACAATATAGAGTGGATCAAAGTATATGTAACTATTAGTAGTATCTACCTTAAAAGTTGGTACACTTGTGATGAATACCGCAGATACGGTATTTATCGACTTCCCCCGCTTCATTTGTGTACCGTAGGAAATAGACTTAAACTTCCATTCCATAAGATAGAGCGTGTTTAAAGATAAGTTGGTTCTGGCTAAGAAATTGTATTGTCATTTTTTAACTAATCATCTATATTAAAGTATGGTGATTAGATGAATATGCGAAAAATAAAAAAGAAGATTATAAGCAACTAGGGGAAATATAAAAAGTTAAGAGAAAAAGCCCGTTATGAATTAAATGTGTTAGTTAATTATTTTGGGAATGGTAGACTGGATGACTTAACAATATATACTGAAGTTAAAAAGCATCTAGAAGCACACCAAAAAGAAATAGCTTACTTTGGTTTGAGAGGAATATTGATTGGACTAGTAACAGCTATTTTTGTTTATTTATTCAATACCCAAATAATCTCAAATATAGGTGGGCATGAATTAGGAAGCCAGTTATCATCTTATATTATCAATCAAATTGTTGTTATTATTGTATTTATCATTTTTCTATTAATATATTTTATAACGACAGTAGATTTTTTTATTGCAGATAGAAACAGAAGAAATCAGATTTATATAAATGAGTATATGATTAAGCTTGTTGATGAAAAAATAGAAGCAATTAATAATAGAGATATTAAAAGTTAAACAGAAGAAAATTGACTAATTGGTGCTTTACTTCAGGAAGGAGTAAAGCCTTTTTTCTAATTGAACTAAAGGGGCAGATTAGTTGAAGAGGGTTGTTTAACTCATGTTCAACAATCGGGCCATATTGTTAAATGAAAGGAAAGTCCGAAATTGTATTTTTATAGAAAGAAAGTAGGAGTGAGAGAATGGATGCTTTACAAGCAAGTATTACTATCAAAAGAATATTAGAAGATACGAATAGATTTAATAAAAATACCTTATGTACTTTAGTTGATGGTGATTGGGGAATAGGTAAAACACATCTCATCAAAAATTATTTTGAACAAGAAGTGCAATACGAAGTAATATACGTTTCTACATTTGGTAAGAATTCTGTCAAAGAAATTGAAAGTACACTCTTAATTAACTTAATACCTGGATTTAAGGATGTTAAAGATTTTGGTGGATTTTCAAAGCTACTTGGAAACTTTACAAAAGATATTGTTGATAAATTTGCCGGAGTTAATATTGAAAATTATTTAAATTCGTTTTCAATAGAAGACTTTAAAAATAATAAAAAAGATAGTAAAAAGAAAGTAATATGTTTTGATGATCTTGAAAGAAAATCTGATTCAATTAATATGAAAGAAATGCTTGGTCTAATTGAAAGAGCGACAATAAATTTCGATGTGATATTAATCGCAAATACAAAGGAATTCGGAGAAGAAGACTTAAATGTATTTAATTTATATAAGGAAAAAGTAGTTGATCATGTTATTAAAATTAATAAGTTAAATAGAGAGACATTAAAGCTAATTTTAGACGGTGTAGATGAACCTAACAAAGATGAAATAATTGATATATATCTTGAAAATATAATTGCATTTGGATCGTCTCCTAAAGGGTATTTAGCTGAAAATATGAATAATTTGAGAATATTTCTAAAATATTTGGAGTTAATTTTACGTTCAAAAGAACACATTAGGACTGAAAATATTGATAAAGAACTTTTAAGAATGTGTAAAGCAGTTGTATATGATTATTATTTCCCAATAAAAACCAAAGGGAATAAACAAATGAATTTTGATAAATTTAATATTTACAATGATTTAAAGAAGCTTTTGATATTTGAAAATATCTCAATTGATTCATTTAAATCCTACAAGAGCGAGTTTTCAGAAATCAGACAGGATATCAAAACTTTGTATAACTTGTACCGTTTAAATGATGAAGAACTCGGTTTTCTAATTAAAAAAATTGATAAGGAAATTAGTAGAAATGAATTTGGTTATTTTATTGACCAGACTAGCACAATTTCTCTTGCAAGTGCATTAGATGAGAATAAAATGCTTGATGGAGAAAGATATAAAGAATTATTAAGAATTGCTATTGAAATTTATGCACCTAAAGAAAATTCAACATATGTCCCATTTAAGCATACTTTATGGAATGATGTTGACATGTTCGGTAACGAAATGGAATGTAGCAAAAAAATTAAATCATTTATCGAAGAATTGAATGGTAAGTGTAAAGACAAATACAATAGCTTTATGAATGAAATAATCACTAATTGTATGCAAGCGAAAGATTATGAAAGATTATTAATGTTGTTTAAAAATGACGAAATTAATGAGTTTTCACAGTTTGAAGAAATATTTGATTACTATTTTAGTAAACTAGAAATTCAATATTCTCAGGAAAATCAGGAGAAAATTGAAAAGCTTATTCAGGTAACTAAAAGTGAGTTGATAGGTAACTACTTTGTTGAACGTATCAATAAGGACAACTCTATTACTAATAAAAAGAAATATCAGTATTTTGATTATGCTGTGGACATAAAAATGTATCATGAATCTCAAATGGAACATCAAATAGAATATCAGATGAATCATCCAGAGGACTAATTATAGAAAGAATATAGATATTTTGTATGGAATTATTAATATTTAATGCAATTTTGCAATCAATAATTTAAAACAATCTTCAACAATCGGGCGAGATTGAGGCTGTTCCTTTCAGATACGTTAAACTGCCTGTAATATTAATTCAGAACTATATTTTGTCATAGAAAAACTGCACATCCAATTGTTAGATGGTTTCTAACATTTGGGGTGCAGTTCATTTTTGTCGCTTTTTTTATTTTCTGATAATGCTATAGACTTTATTACTTCCAAATTGTACTATAAAAGTAATTCAAAAAGGAGGATATACATAATGTACAACAAAGTTATCAAGAGTATTTTAATTGCAACGTTGGCTATTGGAGTAAGTGTTTCAACTGTTAGTTCTGCTGAAGCAGCGTCAATTGTAATGTGGGGTAAAACGGAATTAAAATTAGGACAAATCGGTAAAGTTACAATATTAGAAAATACACCTTTAGTGAAGTTAAACAGTGATGGGTCATTAACTACTGTGCGCACTTTGAAGCCAGGTGAAGAATTTAGAGTATATAGCTATAGGAGTAATCACGGGGGTCTATATGGAGTTGGTGGAGGAAGTTTTGTTAAAAAAGACAATAAAGCTAAATATGAAACACCTTCTAAATCGAAATTAGCTTTATTAAAAGAGATTAGTGAAAATCCTGAACCTACACCACAACCTTCAAAGCCAAATGTTGAGGAAGGATTAGAAGTTATCTCAGGTGCTCCTTCTAGTTTTAAAAACTGTACTGCCCTAAAAGAACACTATCCAGATGGAGTAAAAAAAGGGCATCCTGCGTATGCGTCAAAACATGATAGAGACAAAGATGGTTGGGCATGTGAACCTAGCTGGAGATAAATTAAAGTAATTCTAGGAGGATTTAATTGAAAAATACATGGTCAAAACTACTTTTTAGTCTTATTTTATTATTTAGTTTGGTTTCATTTATTACTCCTTCTGCAGATGCCGCATCTATCATGTGGGGTAAAACTGAGTTAAAGCTAGGTCAAATTGGTAAAGTGACAATTTCTTCAGATACCAAACTAGTTAAATTAGAAAAAGACGGTTCTCTAACAACTGTTCGTCCGATGAAAAAAGGTGAAGAATATAGGGTATATAGTTTTAAAAGTAATCACGGTGGTTTATATGGAGTAGGAAGCGGAAGTTTCGTTCAAAAAAATGCTAAAGTGAAGTACGAAACCCCATCTAAAAGTAAATTAGCCCTACTTCAACAACAAGGACAAGTTGCTAAAGATATGAAAGTACACTTTATCGATGTTGGCCAAGGCGATTCTATTCTTATTCAGTCTCCAGATGGGAAAAACATCCTTGTTGATGGCGGTACTAAAGCGGCCGGTGCTGATGTAGTAGCGTTTCTAAAAACGAAAGGTGTAAATAAATTAGACTATGTAGTAGCAACTCATCCGGATGCTGATCACATAGGCGGTTTAATATCTGTATTAAATTCATTTGCTGTAAGTAATTTTGTCAACAGTGGGAAAGTGCATACGACAGAAACTTATGCTGATTTATTAACACTTATAAATGAAAAAAATATTAATTATATCGAACCAACTCAAGAAGATATTTTACTAGGGGACTGGAACTCTGATTTTTATCTGCAAGTATTATATGCAGATAAAGAAGCGGCTGAAACGAACGATGCTTCGATCGTTATTAAAACAGGCTATAAAGATATAGATTTTCTTTTAATGGCTGATGCGAGTTCAGACATTGAAGATTATTTACTATCTACATTCGATGAAATTTCAGTAAATGTTCTAAAAGCAGGGCACCACGGTTCAAATACAAGTAGTTCTGCAGCATTCATTAATGCAGTGAAACCGGAAACAACTATTTTGAGTTACGGAAAAGACAATTCGTATGGACATCCACATGCGGAAGTAGTTAATAATCTTAATGCAATTGGCTCGAAAATATATAAAACAGTTACAGATTGCAATATAACAGTTTCCACGGATGGAACAACTCATACAGTTTCAAGCAGCTGTAAGAAAGAAGAAAGTAAGCCTGTCGAGAAACCAGTAGAAAAACCAGTAGAAAAGCCTGTAGAAAAGCCGATAGAAATACCAGTAGAGAAACCCGTAATTACACCATCAGGCTATAAAAATTGTACCGAATTAAGAAAAGATTATCCAAATGGAGTTGAAAGAGGTCACCCCGCTTATGCAAAGAAACACGATGGAGACGGTGACGGTCATGCGTGTGAACGAAAATGATTAAAAAATATACTCTTGATAGCTTAGATGCAGATTTTGGCACATTTTTATTGCGTGAGGATGAATCCGTACAATTGTTGATTCCTAAAAATTTAATTAACGTTCATTTGCATGAAGGAGATATTGTTGAAATTATAAAAACAAACGAAAACTACAAAATTACTCTTCTGCAGTGTGAAACAGAAGAGGCGATGGCTAAAGTAAGTAGTTTGTTAGAGCAATTGAGAAATAAATAATAACGGAAAAGCGACCATATCTTAATTGATTTGGTCGCTTTTTTCTATTAAATATATTTGAGGTGTCCGTAATTTTCCACCAATGGCATCCCCGAGCTTTTACTTTACATACATACGGTGGAGTTCTACTTTGAATCTCGTCTTTAATTTCCTTTGTAAAACCTATTCGTACACTTCCTAGATAATCTCCTTCCACACTTATCAATTGCACACTTAATGGTCCATATGTAACCTTCGAAACAATACAATCATGATAACTCCAATTAATAATTTTCCTCCAATTGTCTGTACGTTTACCGCTTAGATAAGGTGTATTTAAACGTTTAGCGACGATGCCTTCCATCTTATTTTCTTTCATTAAATTAAAGACAGCTTCACCTTCAGTGTATATGTACGGCACTAAGTTAAAGTATATAGAATCTATATTTGACAATGCTTCAGTAAGGAGTCCCTTTCTTTCTTCGAGTGGGTAACTTGTTATTGTTTCATTTTTATAGGCAATAATATCAAATGCCATGAATATTACTTCCTGTTCTTTATTACCACTAAAACGAGACATAACCCCTTCAAAATCATCTGGAGCAATTGTGCCAGGTGCTATTAATTCTCCGTCCAATAAAACTTCTGGAACTGAAAATAAGAGTTCCGGAAAACGATTTGTTGTTCCATGACGAGTATATGAGAAGCTATTACCTACTATAAGCCTTATTCCATCGTATTTAGGTTCATATATCCAACCTTCTTCCGAACTAACCTTTTCTTGATATCCTAATAGAATAGGCTTAATGATTTTCATGCATCTTTCACCTCAAACTATATTGTTTCCATTTAGAAAATTTACAATACATAGGTGAAGTGAATGAAATTAGAAAAATTTACTTGTTGTAAAAACGAACGAATGTTCGTATAATAAACAAAAGAAGGAGGGAACAAGCGTGCGTATAAATTTGATGAAATGTATGGAACGTAATCAGCTGGTTGAGTTAATGTATTCTGATAACAATGGGAACATAAGCAAGAGGAGAGTGAAGGTCCTGAAGATTCAAGGTGATACCTTTCAGGTGTTTTGTTTTAAACGAAATGCTAAACGTACTTTTATTATTGATAATGTGCTCGCATGTGTTCCCATCATCCGCCAGGAGCGTGAGGTAGTGTGAATAATCGTCAAAAAGAAATTTATGGATACATCAAAAAAAAATTATCTAAAAACAAGTATTCCCCATCAATAAGAGAAATCACTGCAGCAGTCGGTCTAAAATCTGTTTCAACAGTACTTGGTCATCTGGAGCGAGTACGAGATATAATCTATATCGATTTTGTTCATTCTTCTCCAAGAACTTTGCAAATCGTACAATGATCGATTACAGCGGACTACCTAACCGTTCAATTGCCTGTATCGATATGATGAGCTTTTATGCGTCTTGTATTGTAGTATTACATGACTTAGATGTAAGGACAGTCCCTATTGCTGTTGTTGGTAATTTGGAACAAAAAGGTTCTGTTGTACTAGCTGCATCTCCTGCAATGAAAAAACGTTTCCGAGTGAAAACGGGAACACGACTTTTTGAAATACCAAACCACCCAGACATTCAAATTTTTGAACCTAAGATGCAGTACTTTCTTGAAATTTCGATGGCTGTTACTAATATCCTCCACAAATATGTTCCTCCTGAAGCCGTACATGTATATAGTGTTGATGAATCCTTTATTGACCTTACTGGTACTGAAAAACTTTGGGGTCCTCCAGAACACACAATTAAAGAAATACAGAAAGAAATATTAGAAACCTTACAATTACATTCAACGGCTGGGATGGGCCCTAATATGTTAATGGCGAAGCTTGCTTTAGATCTAGATGCTAAGAAAACTGGATTTGCTAAATGGGCTTATGAGGATGTGCAAACAAAACTATGGCCAGTTACTCCGTTATCAGAAATGTGGGGAATCGGTTCTGGAACTGAGAAAACGTTAAACAATATGGGGATATTTAGTATTGGTCAGTTGGCTAAAACCCCTTTAGAACTATTAGAAGATAAATTTGGCATAATGGGGAATCAATTGTATCACCATGCACACGGAATTGATTTATCAGAATTAGGAGCACCTGTAGCAGAGAGACAAATCAGTTATGGTAAAAGCCAAATTCTAATGCGAGACTATAATAAAATTGAGGACGTTAAGGCAGTTATCCTTGAAATGTGTGAGGACGTAGCAAAGAGGGCAAGAGATACTTTCCAAGCAGCTAGAACTATTTCATTAGGAATAGGCTATAGTAAAAATGCTTTTCGCGGGGGATTTCAAAGGTCTAGGACCATTCATGATGCAACGAACGATACCATGAAAATATATGGAGTGTGTTTAGATTTATTAAAAGAAAATTATAATAGAAATCTAGTACGACATATATCAATTTCCATCACAAAGTTAGAAGATGAACAATCCATGCAGCTCAGTCTTTTTGAAAAAGATAATTGGAAGAAGCGAAAACTAGCTACAGCGATGGATAACATTAGAAATCGATACGGTTCTGCTGCGCTATTAAGAGCGGTGTCTTATACTCCTGCAGGCACTGCCGTGAAACGCTCTAAAATGGTCGGTGGACATAAGGAATAGGAGGAGTAAGTTTGATTAGAGACCGTGGCATGAAGAAATGGCAAGGCATGATGTTAACAGAGCACGTGGCAATGTTAAAAGGATATAACCAGGAAATTAAAAAAGAACCCAAACCAGAATTAGACGAATGGGATTATGATGCCATCCAACATACTTTGGATGCAGCCATTAAAAGTAAGGCTGATACGAAAATTAAAAGATGGAAAGATGGAGAATTTATTTGCAATAGAGGAACAGTAGAAGGTGTGAATCTACAGAAGCGAGAAATAGAATTGCAAGATCCTTTTTATTTGTTGTCATTAAAGCTTGATGAAATAGTCGACGTAACTATAATGGATTAAAGGGTGTGAATGTATTGGATAGAACAGAAGAACTTTTTAATAAATTATTGGATGAACATCCTCCAGAATTGATCCTCGGTGCATTAGATGAAATGGCACGGATGCCGAAAGAGGAATTACTAGCACTTGGAAAACTATGTGAAATCATAAATAGAGCTGAAGCTGCAGAAACCGAAAAAGCTAAAAACCACCAACTCGATTAGGAGAAGGTGGTTTGTTTTTATTTTATGGCTATGTTAATGGTAAGGGTTGATTTTTCGTAAGGTAGGACTGTTTGTGAAATGTTACACTTAAACTAACGACGCAGTTGTGCGGCCGAGCCTAGGTCGTATCATATAGCGGGTGGGATTCCCGCCGAGAAAGAACTAGCCATTCACTCGTAGCGAGTCTTGGAGGGCTAATGGTAACATTAGCCTTTAAGCGTAGACAGTTAGGTGGCGGGCCGAAAGCCAAATGGTTGAAGGGATTGAGCTCCATAATGTTAGTAAATCGAGAGGGCTGATGCCTTAACTGCGGTAGAAAGCTACATTTTATCCTTCGCTAAAGGCAAGAAGGATAAAACCTCTCTGGGGTCAGAGACCTTGGCACGTCACACATGGATATGATACGGCAACTCGGGAGACCCTACCGGTCTTTTCTTCTTATAGAAGAGTATGGTGTACAAGCGATAATAAGCAAGGAAACCAAATGCCGTTGTAGGGAGTCGGATAGCAGCGTAGTACCAATGAAGTTGGGTAATGCCGACGGAGGAAAGGCTGCTACCAAGTTATCACCCTTACTAGGGACACATTTACTACACACGGAGGTAGGAATAATAAATGGAAACAAAACTATTAAGGATAGCAGAATTAGCTAAATCTGAACCGAGAATGAGATTTACATCGCTTGCACATTTACTAAATAAGCAATCTCTAGTTCAATGCCATCATGAATTACCTAATAAGAAGGCAACTGGGATTAATGGCACAACTAAAGAGCAATATAGTGAAACATTAGAGGGAAATATAGAGGACTTAGTAAGAAGGCTTAAAAGTAAAGGTTATCATCCTGTTCCTGTAAGGAGAATGTATATTCCCAAGCTTAACTCCAACAAGAAAAGACCGTTGGGGATACCGGAACATGAAGATAAGATTGTACAGAAAGGCATTACAAAAATACTAAATGCGATCTATGAAAATGATTTTCTAGACTGCTCTTTTGGGTTCCGCCCCAATCGTAACTGCCACGATGCTTTGAAAATATTAAATCATTATATTGAGAAGAAATCAGTAAATTATATAGTAGATGTAGATATCAAAGGGTTCTTTGACAATGTTGATCACATATGGATGATGGAGTTCTTAAAACTGCGAATTGCTGACCCTAACTTACTAAGAATAATTGGTAGGTTTCTTAAAGGTGGATACATGGAGGAAGGAAAGAAGTACAAGACAGATAAAGGCACACCGCAAGGTGGAGTCATATCTCCGATACTTGCCAATCTATACCTCCATTATGTCCTGGACCTGTGGTTCGAGAAGGAAGTTAGGAAACAGTGTAAAGGACAAGCATACATAGTTAGATATGCCGATGATTATGTTTGTTGCTTTCAATATAAGAGCGAAGCTCAGGAATTCTTTCAATCATTGAAGCTGAGATTACAGAAGTTTAACTTAGAAGTAGCGGAGGATAAAACCAAAATTATTCCCTTCGGGAGATTTGCTGAGAAAGATGCAAAACAAACGGGGAATAGAAAACCTGCAACCTTTGATTTTCTCGGTTTCACACACTATTGTGGGAAGAGTAAACAAGGAAATTTTCGTGTGAAACGGAAAACAAGTAGGAAGAAGCTACAGGCTAAACTGAAGGAATCGAAAGAATGGATAAAGAGTAACCGAAATAAAGATATTCATATGATTATGGATAGATTTAAACGCTCGCTTGTAGGTTACTACAACTACTATTGCATCACAGATAATACTCCAAGTGTTCACCAATTTAGAGACAAAATTCAATATTTACTCTTTAAATGGCTCAACAGAAGAAGTCAAAGAAAATCCTTTACTTGGGATAAATTCAATCTCTTTCTACATAAATATCCGTTACCTTCACCAAGAATTAAAGTGAATATATACGATTTAAGAAAGAAGATTAGCTACATTTTGTGAATGATGACTAGGAGGAGCCGTGTGCGTGAATAGCGCAAGCACGGTTCTGTGAGGGGGGAGGAACACAATCTACCGTAAGGTAGAGAGGTTCCCCTCTACTCGACTAGTTGAAGAAGAACATGCGATAAAATAAACAATAAATTAAAATAATAAAGGTGTTGTTATAAATGGAAAACGTTGTAAGGTCTTTATTAGCAAGAAAAAACCGAATATAGTATTACCATTAAGTTTGATACTCTACTGCGGTTTTTCCTTTTAAAAAGAATAAGTTGATAAAAAATAGTGAAATTATTGTATGGATTTAATTGAATTTTATGGTATATTTGAAATACCCACCCAAAATCAATCCTGTTCTTCGCAGGAAATTAACTATTCCTCTAATAGTTCATAAGATGTACCTAACATCTTCAATTGCTAATACACCTCAAGCAAAAGTATTAGTAAAATTAATTTGGTTTTATTTAAGTGTGTCTTCTAACTCCAAATAATCATTATAACTATTCCAAATTATTGTCATCCTCAATACTCTGGGCATTAGCGTCTATTGCTGCGTTATGTTTGTCTATTGGCGGTAGGTATCTAATTGTTGTAGAACTCGAAGCGTGCCTTAGCTGCTTTTGAATTATAGAAATGTCAATGTTGCCTAATTGCATAAGGTAAGCCGTTGTATGCCTAAACGTATGGGCAGTAACATTCTTACTTATTCCAGCTGTTTTTGAAATGCTTTTAATTAGTTTATTTATTTTTTCGAAACTTAACATTTTTGAATTTTTGAAAAAGACAAGTTGGTTACCGTTTTTTTCCCATTCTTTATACAGTGGATGTGAGAGGTAACGTTTTAATTCATTTTTAAGTGATGTAGGCATATAGACTATGTTGGCTGAATTTTTTTGCCCTTTATCAACTATAATGACACTCCTTTCAAAAGAAATTTGTTCTAGAGTTAAGTTTCTAACCTCTGCATTTCGTAGTCCTGTTGTCATCATTAGAAGGAATAAAGTATAGTCTTGTCTAAAAAAAGGATCATTAGTTAATGCAGCTTTCAAAAGTTTTCTGCATTCCCTTAAAGATATAGATCGATCAATCAACTTTCGTTCATAATGATTATTTTTATAATGTGCCATAGGGTTTGACTTAATCATATTCACACTTTTTAAAAATCCAAAGAAATTTTTCAAGTAAACGATATTATCATACAGAATGTGCTTGGTAGCATTTTTTTCATAACGTAAATAATCTATATATTCATCGATAAATTCTTTGTCGATAGGAGCATATTCATTAGAACCTTTATAGTAGTAAAAATTATCAAAATTTAAATGGCCCTCGTAACCACAATGAGCTAAGTATTTCTCAAATTTCTTAAGAGCGACTGTATATGTCTTAATTGATTTAGGTTTTAAATTAGTATAAGTTTTCCAAGTTTTATAATAATCAGAATCCAATAAAATTTTGTTCATAACTCATCACTTACCCTTTTTTGTATATTTATTTTTTCATTTTGGGCAAGTGGATGCTTTTCAATTGCCTTTTCCAGCTGATCATCAAATAATTTTAAGTAAACAGTTGTTGAATTTATGGATTCATGGCCTAATAATTTAGATAAAGTGTATATATCAATTCCAGCTTCTAGTCCATATACAGCAAAACAATGCCTAAGTGTATGGACACTGTAACGATTTTTTTCTGATTCTGGTATTGTAGTTGCTTCATTAATTAATTTTTTCATCATATGCTGAACAGTTCTTCTATTGATAGCAGTCCGTCCGTTATCGGTTGAAAAAACATATAGATTATTAAATTCTGTATCGGTTAGGCTTCTTTTGTGATAATCGTATTTGAATTTAATAAAGTCTAAAAGTATAAGTAGAGCGACTTGACTGATTTTTCTGGGCTTTTTACTCTCTTCGTATTTTTTAGGTATTACTTTGATTGTTTTATTATCTGCTTCAATATCTGAGATTTTTAAATTAAGCAACTCATTTAAGCGGATACCTGAACCTAAAAAGACCCAAAGGATTGTATAATTACGGAGCTCATTACTAAACATTTGTGACAAACAAATTATTTCTGCTAGTTGTACTTTTGTGAGGGCCTTTGGTAAATTATCATTTGACCATTTTAATTTTAAGACATCTTTTATACCTGATATATCTTTATCCAGATATTCCTTTAAAACACATCTAAAAAAAGAACGAAGGAAAGCACTCTTCTTAGCTTTGGTGTTGGAATATTTATAAGGAAGCAAATATTTCACTAATATCATTGGCTCCGCTGCTTCTTGGAGTTTCGTATTTTCTCCATATTCCTTAATTAAGAATGATTTAAATTGATTTAATTCTGATGTATATGTCTTTTTTGAAGAGTCGCTTAAACCGAGAAAAAATGAACTACACAAGTAATATTCTATGGCTTCGTTTAAAGTAACATCTTGATTTTTAATTATATTTGTTTCTACTTTAGTCAGTCCTATCTCATTAACTACTTGTTCGAGTAATCCAGGACCATAGTTATTTAAAATGACTTGTAGTTCTGTTCTTACCTTATCTAGTGGAGAGCCACCTGATTTTTGTATGGGCATATTAAAACTCCTTTAAAAGTAATCAATTTTATTAATTGCGTTATCTAAAAATTTCTCATTTCGATGGATATAAAGACTTGTTGTATCTGGGCGACTATGACGGCTTAAATATTGTATGACTTGAGGTGGTAGATTTGGTAGTTCCGAGAGTCTTGTAATAAAGGTATGTCGGAATATATGAACTCCACCTGGGTAATCCCAATTTAAAATAAAGCTTATTAATTTATAATAGGTATACAATTCATTTTTAAATATATTTGGCTTATTGCTAAAGACATAATTCTCATTTAGATTAACTAATGAATATAAATCGTCTACTAATAGCTTAGGTAGGGGAAGGATATCATATTTACCGCCTTTTCCCTTCACGGAGATTGTATTGGTACCAAAGTTAATATTAGTAGCTTCTAAATTAGCAACTTCGCTTTGTCTTAACCCTAAATAGAGCATCAATCTGTAAGCTGTACAAAATTTTAAAGGATCTGGTGCATAACACATAACTGCGTTAAAAAATTTAGATAATTCCAGGTTTGTAGGGATGTCACGATATTTATATTTTTCAAATTTGATACCAATTACATTTATTGATATATCATTTGGTATTATGCCCATTTGATATAAAGAAGCAAATAAAGAACGGATATTATAAAATGCATCACTAATGGTATGTTTTTTATAAATTCCTTTCTTAAACTGATTCATAAGGACAACTTTATATTCTTCCAACTGATTTTTGGTAACTAGATAAAGAGGTACCGTATTTATCGAGTAATTCTGAAATTCATTAAAAACAGTGGTTAACCAGTTGAAAAATTTTCTATAATGTAACTTTCGTCTAAGAAAAGAACTGTTAGTACATTTTCTTTTTAATTCTTCCAAGTGACGTTCTATCAAAGGGTGTTTAAATTCTTCAATCTGTTTGCCTTTATCTAAAGCATTTAAATAATCACCATTTTGAAAATATAATGTGTATATCCTTTTAAAATGCTCTTTAGTTGTTATTTTTTTTTCAGCAGCAAATTTAAGGAAAAGCTTTTCATTGTATAAATCTAAATCATTGATATTTGATGGGGGTTTATTTAGTTGGATTGAACAATAAAAAAGAAACTCTTCAATAATCTTGTAATGCAAGAAAAATGATTTAGGATTACTTTTTGATTGCATAAATTTTAGTAACTTATTTGCCTGAATGGATTCGAGTAACAATGAATTGATACCTAGGGGACCTTTGTATATTTGTTGTTCTTCCATCTTTATTTGGTAGAGGTTGTTCAATAATATCACCATACTTTCGTTTGAATATGTCTTAATATCATTGTGAACATTCGAAAGGGAATTTAAACAGGTGTGTGACAGATTTGTCATGGAAGAAGCATTCCATGAAACATTTGTCATATTCCCCGAATTATCATGGAGTAGGAAATTAATGAATGCTTGGTCAGTAATAAAGAGATCGTCGTTCTTTTCCATTCTTGTTACACTCCTTTAGTGGTTTATTGTGGATTCTTAATTAAGTGGAAATTAATTACATTTAAATCGTGTACTCAGATTCTTAATCATAATTTTGAAAGGGGGTGGGGCTTATGAAACTTATTGCTAAATTTAGTACAAGTTTTTATAGAAACTGTTCAAATAGTAATTCTATGCTCCGTTCTGTTAAATGCTTTCAAGGATATGAGTACTAATCATAAAACAGGATATTGAATTGGAGCTCCTCATAATTGCTGAGGATAGGTTCAATGAGAAAATTTAATTTATTTATCGAAGCAGCTGTAGGTTCGAGACTAAACTGTTGCATGCTACTTTATAGAGTATTTGTTTAACTTAAAACGCCTATTAGCTTGGCCCATATATGGGTCAGGGAACATTTTGGTAATTCAAGGTTTTAGTATTTAATTCAGGTGATGATTTATCGATACTAAAAACTTAAAGTCGTTAAAATCTAACGATGAATATAATTTAGAATTAATTATCCAATTTATTAAAGATGAAATAAATTTAGATGAATATCTAAAAAAAAGAAATATTCATCGAACGGAGAAATTGAGTGAATTAAAACTAATTGTTAATAATAAGCCAGCATTATTTAATTTGTATTTGGCGAAGGTATCAGTAAGTATTAGAATTATGGCGATGAAGATGCTATTTGATTTAACAAATGATGAGATAGGTAGAGTTACCAAATCTTCAAAGAATACGATTGGTGAACTTATTAAACAGAACAATGTTAGGGATATTGATAGAAATATTTATAAGCAACGGAATTTTACTCCTGAGTTGATTTATAATTTGTCAATTGTATTAGATCTACCACATCGATATCTTGCAGATACAAATGCCACATATAATATGATTAATTCATTTGTTGAATACGACAGAACAACAATGGAATCAAAACCTATTTCAGAGCTTATTAATGATACATTAACTCAAGTGAAGAACACTCAAGATATTAGTAGAAAAATTTACGGTGTAAAGGTTAAGAATGACTTTTTCAACTATGAAAAGTTGTATCTAAATGCAAGGGTTGATATTAGAGAGAAGTTTTTTACAGTAGAGATACATCTAGAAAATGAAGCTAGTATTGATTATCTAGGATTATTAAGCTTAGAAAACACTTTAAAAGTGAAATGTGAAATATACATTCGGAAAGCTTTTTTAAGAGAAAATAATAAGCTTTATATTGTAATTCCATTAGATGATTCTTTTAAACCAAGAATCGAATACTTGCACAAACGATTTTTATGGAAAAATCTCCTTCTTCCGTAGAGTAAAAGTGAAATTTTTAAAACTTCCTATGATGTAGTCGAATAAGTAAAATCATCAAGTGATGCATTTAGTTAAAGGTAATTATTAATCGTGACCCATATATGGGTTACATGTAAATAAAAAATTTATTTAGAAACCCTCTTAAGAGTAAAATCTTAGGAGGGTTTATTTTGGTTAAAAAGAATCTAGAAAAAGTAAGAATGAGGTTTATGAAGACAAAATATATTCAAAAGAGAAAAATGGTAACCAAAAATCAATGGCTCAAAATGTTAAAAAAAGACAAAGTGGCGAGTGAATAATTATATGAAGGAATCTGAAATCGACTCGTATCCTATTATCTTAACTGCCATTGAAATCAGTGAAATTTTAAAAATTTCCAAACCAACTGCTTATGAACTCATGAATAGACATGACTTTCCACTAATAAAAATAGGAAGGTGTAAAAGAGTGTTAAGAGATGAGTTCTTTTTATGGTTAAGTAATCACTAGTAACTCGCGGCAATTATAAAAGTTTAAGCGAGTGGTTAGACTGTGTATTAGACCACTTGTTTACTTTTTGTTGTGCAAAAATAAATTTGGAGGTATGTAATAAATGGCGCACATCAGAAAAAGAGGTAAAACTTATTCGTATGCTATTGACATTGGACATGACCCGCTAACTGGAAAACGGAAGCAAATAAGTAAAGGCGGGTTTATTAAAAAGAAGGATGCCGAGGCAGCTGCGCGGAAGATTGAATTATTGTTAGATGAAAAAAGATATATAGTTCCTAGCAAAGAAATCTTCTCAGATTATATATTAAATTGGTTCGATAACCATTACAGAAACAGGATTAAACAAACATCCGCGACGAACAGTAGGTATATTATAGAGAAACACCTCCTACAAGAAAATGCGTTTGCAAATAAAGAAATAGCTAAAGTTACTACGTCGGATATTGATTTATTCTATAACCAAAAATTAAAAGAAAATTATAGTACCAGTTACATCCGCAAGATGCATCAACTATTAAATCAGGCATTCAGCCAAGCTGTTAAATGGAAGAAAATAATGTTCAATCCAGTTGGCGATGCAGATCCGCCATCAGTGAAGTACGAGGAAATGTCTATTTGGTCACTTAAAGATATACAAGAGTTTCTTAGCAACTGCAAGGGAGAGCGGCATTATTTAACTTTTTTACTAGCCATCTATACGGGTATGCGAAGAGGAGAAATCTTAGGGTTACAGTGGAGTGATATAGACTTGGAACAAAAAGTAATTCATGTGAAAAGATCGTTAGCGCATGTCCCTAAAAAGGGGTATATTTTCACATCATTGAAAACGAAAAATTCCAAGCGACAAATCCCTATTCCTGAATTCGTTCTCAATGAATTAGTTTTGCAAAAAAAACGAATAGAAGAATGGAAGGAGTTAGTGGGATCTGTATTTGAGGACCAAGAGCTGGTCATTTGTACAAATACAGGAAGCCTTCAAGATCCGCGCAATATTGTTCGAGTAATGAAACGTATTTTAAAGACCGCCAAAGTGCCAAATATTCGGTTCCATGATATTCGACACACACATGCATCCATACTTATCTCGGCAGGCGTAGATATCGTTAAAATTTCTAAACGGTTGGGCCATGCAAATCCCAAAATAACCTTAGAATTCTATGCGCATTTATTACCGAATACAGATTGTGATATTGCAGATACTTTTCATCAGACCATGCAAAGTCACGCTAACTAATACAGTAAAAATCCTGCGGACAAATTGCGGACATACCCTAGATTACAAAGTATATGTTAGGAAATTTCATTAAAATAAAAAGCCTGTAAACATTGATACATCAACGTTTACAGGCTGGTGAAAAGGATGGTCTCGACAAGTCTCGAACTTGCGACCCCCACCTTGTCGAGGTGGTGCTCTCCCAACTGAGCTACAAGACCGATTTCCTCAATGTTTCTGTATATAAATATACTATAAAGTAGGGAGCTAGTATATATCTAAAAGGAATACTTTTATAGATATATTCATACATAAAATCACTTTATTAAAAGAGGAATCCTGAAACAAAATAAAAAATAATACCTTGAAAAGCTAACACCTTTCAAGGTTATTTTATAGTTATATTAAAAAGTAAAAAAAGGAATCGAGTCAATGTAAAACAAGAGAATAATATTCTATCTCATAAAACTATTCTCAAACTATTAGTTTATAGTTATCTTTCACAAGCAATGCCATCTTTATCACGATCGCTTTTTATGTTAGCATCATAAATTTCTTTTGATACAAAAGGAGTGAATTTAGTTTTTCCACCTTTATTTTTAATATTTGCAGCTTTGGCTACTCCCCCTTTATAGGTTTTGTTTAACTCTGTGCAATTGTTAAATTTTTTGGCTGCAGCATCTGTCTCTGTTGGTGAAATTGTAGAAACTCCAAAAACTAATGTTGCTGAAAGTAAAATTACTGAAATTCGTTTCATTGTAACTCCTCCTAAATTTTTTAATAAGTAAATAACTATGTCTAAAGGTACGTGTAAAAACTACTATATCCATTTGATAAAAAAGAGACATAGATAACTATATCTCGTTCTTTCAATCTAAAAGGGTCCTTTAACTTTAAGCAGATTTTCAAAACCCGAAGTAGACGAACCATAATATCCCATGTTAATTATATTTTAACATATATAAGATAAATACGTATATACCAAAAAGGATTAATACAAGTGCTTTTACTGTCATAAATTCCTCACATCTTTTTCATCTCTGGTACTTGTTTGCAGAGGCATCATTCTACTAAGATGGAGATATAAGGGAGGTGCTACAATCATGTTATTGGAAGCACAGAATTTTATTCGTCTTTTTTATGATGAAACTGGTAAAAAAGAATTAGACATGCATACGCGATTGAGAGAAGTAGAAAATCAGATAAAAATAGAAGGTACCTATGAACATACTACCGAAGAGTTAGAATTTGGGGCCAAGGTAGCGTGGCGCAATAGCAATAAGTGCATAGGACGACTATTTTGGCAGAGCCTTACTGTTTTTGATAAACGGGATTTACATACCGAAGACGCTGTATTTGAAGCACTAATAGAGCATATGCAGTTTGCGACAAATGAAGGTCGGATCAGACCTACCATTACAATATTTTCACCAAAAGATGTACGAGTTTGGAATCATCAGCTAATTAGATATGCTGGCTATGAAACGGAAGATTGGATAATAGGAGATTCTGATTCTATTGATTTTACGAAAAAATGTGAGGAGCTTGGATGGGAAGGGAAGAGAACCAATTTTGATGTGCTACCACTTGTCATTCAGATAAAAGATCACCCTCCGAAATTATTTGATATTCCGGAGCAGTATATTTTAGAAGTGCCCATTCGTCATCCTGAATATGACTGGTTTGAGGATTTACAACTAAAATGGTATGCAGTTCCGATGATTTCAAGTATGAAGTTAGAAATGGGAGGTATTACTTACGCTGCTGCTCCTTTTAATGGATGGTATATGGGAACTGAAATTGGTGCACGGAATCTGGCCGACGATTATCGCTACAATATGTTACCTTCAGTTGCAAGACATATGGGATTAAATACGAAATCCAATGCTTCTCTATGGAAAGACCGTGCGCTATTGGAACTAAATGTAGCGGTATTGTATTCCTTCAAAAAAGACGGTGTCAGTATTGTAGATCATCATACTGCAGCACAGCAATTTAAAAAATTCGAAGAAATTGAGAAGGATGCAGATCGTGACGTAACAGGCAACTGGACATGGCTAATTCCTCCAATGTCCCCTGCTACCACTCATATCTTCCATAAGCACTATAATAATGAAAAAGTAACGCCAAATTATTCCTATCAACCATCACCGTATTAAAAAAGAAGCATGATCTCATGCTTCTTTTTTTCAATTCTTGTTAGACTTCCTCCGAGACATATCGATCTCTACCAGCATGCATTCCAGCTAAGAAGAGGAAAACGACGGTTACAATGAATAAAATCATTGGTGTATACCAACTTCCTGTTTCATCATGGATAAATCCAAAGAACACCGGTCCAACTGCTGCGAGTAAATATCCAATTGACTGAGCAACACCCGATAAATCAGCTGCTTCCATGGGTGTGCGAGAACGAAGGGAAAAGAACATCATTACGAGACCGAACGATGCCCCCCCACCTAAGCCAAGTGTAATCATCCAAAGTAAAGAAAGTGAAATATCTCCAAACAATAAACCAGTGAAACCTATTAAATAGAAAACCGTAAATAATGCAACAAGTGTTCGCTGATCCTTAAGTCGACCTGCGAGAATTGGAATAAGGAAAGTCATTGGAAGCTGCGCAAATTGCATAAAGGAAAGCATCCATCCAGAACTTTCAGCATCCATTCCCTTGGTTTGTAATATTTCAGGAATCCATGCTGCAGTTGTATAAAAAATAAGTGATTGTAGACCCATACATAAGGTTATGGTCCAGGTTAAAGGTGATTTTAAAATAGACTTAGCTTTTACCACATTAGTTGTAGGGCTTACGACAACTATTTGTTTTTGCTTGATTTGTGGTAACCATATGATACACGCGACTATCGCAAGAACCGACCAAAAACCAAGTGCACCTTGCCAACCATATGAAGTCCCATCTGCTATTGGATAGCTGATACCTGCCCCAATACCTGCAGATAAGTTCATGGACACGGTAAACACTCCAGTCATTAGACCAAGTTGTAAAGGAAATTTAAGCTTTATAAAACTTGGGATTAGTACATTACCAAAAGCAATCGCAATTCCTATTAAAGCAGTGCCTAATAGTAAGAAGAATGGTGTTCCGAGCGAGCGAATAATTATTCCGATTGCCAATAATAGAATTGCCAGAAAGAGTGTCATTTCCATCCCAAAGCGTCGTGCAATCTTTGGGGCAAAAGGGGATATGATCGCAAACGCCAGAAGTGGAATCGTTGTGATAAACCCAGCTAATACATTCGATATGGCTAATCCATCTCGTATGTACGAAATAATTGGACCTACGGCAGTAAGTGGTGCTCGTAGTGTCGTTGAAATGAAAATAATTCCAATTATTAATAATGCAATTGTCTTTTTATTTGTTTCTTGATTCGTTAACAAATGAATTCTCTCCTTACGAGATTATGTATTTCGATATTAGAAAATGCTACACCCTTTGTCCTTGAAGTTCAATAGATATATTAGAAAGATATTTCTATAAAAGAAAATAATGGAATATTAAGAGAATTGTTATGATAAAATAGATATGTAAATATTTACAATTCGAAATTGATATATTAATAGGGGGATTCAATTGACTGCTAAGAAAGTATTATCATTGGTGGGAGTATCTAAAGGTTTTGGAAATAAACAAGTGTTAAAAGGTGTCAATCTAGATGTATTTGAAGGTCAAATTATTGGCTATATCGGACCAAACGGAGCAGGAAAAAGTACAACTGTAAAGATGATGCTTGGCCTTTTAGATGGCTATACTGGATTTATAGAAATTTTTGGAGAAAATATTCTCAAAAGTGATTATTCCTATAAAAAGAGAATTGGCTATGTGCCAGAGACGGCTGAGCTTTATGAAAATCTTACTGCATTCGAATATCTATCCTTCACAGGTGAACTATACGGATTAAGTAGTGAGGAAGCGGAGAAAAAGGCATTCGGTTTAATGAAGGAATTTGGTTTAGAAACTGTATTTCATCAACGAATTTCCTCTTTTTCAAAAGGGATGAAGCAGAAAGTATTAATCATTTCGAGTTTGTTACACGACCCGGATTTATTGTTTTTGGATGAACCGCTTAGTGGTTTAGATGCGAACAGTGTAATGGTTATAAAAGAGATACTTGCAAAGCTTGCACAGCAAGGGAAGACTATTTTTTATTCTTCCCATATTATGGATGTTGTAGAAAAAATCAGTAACCGAATTGTATTATTAGTAGATGGTCAAGTAGTAGCGGATGGAACTTTTGAAGAGTTAAAATCGCAGAATCAGGAAGGGTCGTTAGAAGACATCTTCAATCAGTTGACTGGTTTTACCGAGCACGAGGACATTGCAGGCAGGTTTGTAGATTTAGTTCGTGGAGGCAGCGTCCATGAATGATTTTGCATCACTTAGAATACTAGATCGTTTTAGACCTGTCTTTCAAAAGTTGAATATAGACTATGATGTGATGCGTTTGATTCTACAACTGAAGCTGACGATGGATAGCAGAAGGATGCCGGCTATTTTTAGTGGTTCAAATGTAAAAAAAGAAGGGAACCAGTTTCTAAAATCCTTATGGATGTACGCGTTATTTGGAATTCTCTTTTTAGTTCCTTTTCTATTTTTAGGTAATGAGTTTCTATTCTCTCTTACTATTATGTTTAGCTCCTTATTTGTCATTTTAATGACATCAATGGTATCTGATTTTTCTGCTGTTCTGCTTGATATACGGGATAAAAATATACTTCACCCGAAACCCGTTAGTGAAAAGACTTTAAATGCAGCGAAGATTACTCATATTATGATATATATGGTTCTTTTAACTGGTGCGTTTGTAATTATTCCACTTATTGTAAGTATATTTAAATTTGGTATTATATTTGCACTCTTATTTTTAATAGAAATAATATTGATAAGTAGTTTGGCTGTGGTGTTGACCGCTTTTGTTTATTTGTTCATTCTTCGTTTTTTTAGTGGTGAAATGTTAAAGGATATTATTAACTATGTACAAATTTTCTTAGCAATTGGGATGGCGGTAAGTTATCAATTAGTTGGGCGCGTATTTCAAATAGTTAATATTGAAATTTCGTATACCTTTGCTTGGTGGCATACGTTACTGCCTCCTTTTTGGTTCGCAGCACCTTTTGAATTAATCTTAAATAAAGATTTTTCTTTTCATATAATTGTATTATCATTACTCGCTCTTTTAACTCCATTTCTTGCGATTGCGGTGTATATTCGTCTAATGCCGACCTTTGAACGAAACCTATCTAAATTACAAAGTGATACAAACAGAAGGAAAAAGAAAAATCGTAAATTACAATTAGTTTTTGCAAAAATTTTATGTAGAACTAAAGAGGAGCGTACTTTTTATAAGTTTGCATCTCTTATGTTAAAAGAAGAAAGGGAATTAAAGCTAAAAATCTTTCCCCTATTAGGATTTGCGGTTATTTTTCCTTTTATCTTTTTATTCAATACATTAAGCACTGGTTCTTATGAGGAAATGAAAAGCGGAAATTCATTTATGGTCATATATTTTGCGCTAATTATGATTCCATCCGTTGTGCAAATGCTCGAGTACTCTGGCAATTATAAAGGACAATGGATCTTCTACGCTGCTCCTATTAAAAACAAATCAATTGTTTATAGTGCAACTCTAAAGGCAAGCATAATGAATTATTTCATACCTATTTTAACTATGCTTAGTGTTATATTTTTATGGATTTTTTCCTTTAATATAATTCTGGACTTAGTCGTTGTCCTATTAGCCACAATTGCACTAACATTAGTATCTTATGGCATTTTTAAGAAGGGGAAGTTTCCCTTCACTAGTTCGCATGAGCATACACAAACTAATGCCTTTTTTAAAGTTTTCGGTAGTATGTTCATAGTAGGACTTATGGCGGCGTTACATGCTGTGGTTTTAATCATTCCTTATGGTTTACCGGTATATGCCTTCATACTGTTAATAAGTATTTTCATAGGGTGGAAGTTAATGTTCTCGAAAGGATGAATTGTTATTCAAACAATAGAAGATATAGAGAATTTAATAATAGAAGATAAATGGATGATGGATATATTAAAAGTAGCTCAGCAATTGGAGCTGCCAGACTGGTGGATATGCGCAGGGTTTGTACGCTCGAAGATTTGGGATACTTTACATGGATATAACGAAAAAACTCCATTAGCGGATATCGATGTTATTTATTTTAATCCTCATAATACGGAAGAGTCAGAGGAGAAAAAATGGGAGGATCAGCTACAGAAGTTGAGACCAAATATTCCATGGTCTGTGAAAAATCAGGCTAGAATGCATAGGATAAATAACCTGCCGCCTTATAAATCTTCGGAAGAAGGAATATCCAATTTTCCGGAAACAGTGACAGCAATAGGAGTGAAATTAAATGATCAGAATGAAATAGTAGTTGTGGCTCCACATGGAATAGTGGATATCCTGCAGATGACAGTGAAACCCGTTCCTCGTTTTGCAACAAATAAAGAACTTTTAGAAATTTACGAGCAACGTATCCATAGAAAAAACTGGCATTCTATTTGGCCAAATATAAGTATAAGTAACAGCAAAATGTGACAAAAAGTACGTTAGTTTTTGTTTTCCTTCTTTAATTCTACATAACATTTGAAACTTGATGAACCGATTGGGCGATGGGCGCATATGATGTTATGACTTGATTACAAGGAGGAAAAAAATGAAACACATGCGCCATATTGTGACGAAAGCTGTTGTTGCTAAAGGTAAAAAGAGAACAGAATCCTGTGAAGTGCTTCGTCCACCAAATACACCGTCGAGTATTTTAGGATGTTGGGTTATTAATCACACATGTTCGTCTAAAAAACATGGAAGATACGTTGAGGTAACTGGGAAATTTGATATAAACGTTTGGTATGCACATCATGACCATTCCAAAACTTCTGTGTTCACAGAAACGATAAATTACAAAGATCGTATTAAGCTACATTATCGCGATAAAGACTCTACTGGGGAAGAAGTACATGTACGTGTGTTACAGCAACCAAATTGTACAGAGGCAATTATTATTTCAGGAGGAACACAGTTCCAGGTAACTGTAGAAAGAGAAATACTTGTTGAGGTTGTAGGAGAAACAACTATATGCATTCAAGTTCATGAAGCGGAATTTGAAGAAGAATGGGCATATGGGGAAGAAAGCTCTTCTAGTTCGTCATCCAGTTCTACAGGACCCACCGGTTCCTCCAAAGAAGCAGAAGATTCTTCGTCCCTTTAACAAGCCGGCTATTTCTTCCGGCTTTTTTTTATTGCCTAAAAAATTGGGAAGTGACTTTTTTTATTGAGTCAATTTTTTGATCAAGAAAATGAATATTTACGTGAAATTTATTTTTTATTGTTTTATTCAATTGTTTCAATTATATAACTGACTGAATATCTCTCATGATAATCCGATTAAAAAGTAACCTAATTATGAACCCTGAATAGGTCGATAATTCAGGGTTCAATTTATTAGTACTAATCGCATATATCCTTTACGCGATTCTTACTTCTGCCTCTTTTCTTATTGTTTTTGGTATAATCATTATATTAGTAATGAAGAGAGAAGGATTTAAATGACTACACAAACTCCAATGATGCAACAATACTTAAAAATTAAAGAAGACCACATAGATGCGTTTTTGTTTTTCCGTTTAGGTGATTTTTATGAATTATTCCACGATGATGCAATTAAAGCTGCTGCAATTTTGGAAATTACGCTGACTAGTAGGAAGGACAATATACCGATGTGTGGAGTACCTCATCATTCTGCTCAAGGATATATCGAAACGCTTATAAGTAAGGGCTATAAAGTCGCTATTTGTGAACAAGTGGAAGATCCTAAACATGCGAAGGGTGTAGTTAAAAGAGAGGTTGTACGTCTTGTTACACCAGGAACTATAATCGAAGGAAAAGCTATGCAAACGAAGTCTAACTATTTTATTGCTTCTGCTGACTTGCTTGCTACCAATGAAGTCTCTTTTGCATACTTAGATGTATCAACAGGGGATGGCTTTACGACTATTCTTACAGGAGATGAAAAGGAAGTAGTACAGGAGTTACTGGCAATCCAGGCAAAAGAATTGATAGTCAGTGAACAAATGTACGTCTTGATCAATGAATTATCTGCTATTCATGATTTTACGGTTTCCATTGAAAAAGATGAGTTATCGAATGAAGATATTCATAAATACATTCCGAACCATCCCGATCAAACACATCAAACGGTGAAACGATTATTACAATACATTCAAAAAACGCAAAAACAATCTCTATTACATATTCAATCATTCACTTTTCAACAAAGAGAATCCTTTTTAGCAATGGACTATCATTCTAAGCGAAATTTAGAACTTATATCATCTATTCGAAGTGGTGATCAAAAAGGTACATTATTATGGTTATTAGATGAAACAGTGACTGCAATGGGTGGACGCAAATTAAAGCAATGGATTCATCAGCCCCTTGCAAACAGACAATCGATTGAAGCTCGTCAAGAAATAGTAACGAGTTTTTTGAATGACTTTATGCTTCGTGAAGAAATTAAAGAAGCTTTCAAGGAAGTGTACGACTTAGAACGTCTTGTAGGTCGTATTGGATTTGGTAGTGCTGGCGGTAGAGATCTTGCCCAGTTAAGGCAGTCCCTATCTAAGGTCCCGATTATTAAACAACTACTCGTAGAATCGGAAGATCAAGAGTTGCAAAAACTTGGGAACGCATTAGAGGATTGTGTAGTTATTTGGAGAAAGTTACAAGAAGCGATTAGTGAGAACCCTCCGATTTCCGTAAAAGACGGCGGAGTGATTAACAACGGTTTCCATGACCGACTGGACCAGCTACGTGATGCCTCTGTTAACGGTAAAAAGTGGATTGCAGAACTTGAGCAAAGGGAAAGAGAAATTACAGGTTCTAAAAACTTGAAGATAGGATATAACCGGATTTTTGGCTATTATATCGAGCTAACAAAATCGAATATTCATTTAGCAGATGAGTCTAGATATGTCCGTAAACAAACACTTGCGAATGCAGAACGATATATTACCGACGAGCTTAAAGAGAAAGAATCCCTGATTTTATCTGCAGAAGATGAAAGCCTAGTTTTGGAATATGAATTATTTACGCAAGTTAGAGAAGAAATAAAAACATATATTCCGCTAGTTCAAAAATTAGCGAAACAAATTAGTGAGCTAGATGTTTTTATCTCTTTTGCCCAGGTTGCAGAGAACCATAGATTAACGAAACCTGTTTTCCATGATTCCAATGCAATGATTATTAAAGAGGGAAGGCATCCAGTTGTTGAAAAAATGATGAACAATCAGTTATATGTACCAAATGACTGTGTTCTGACGGAAGATATTAATATGCTATTGATCACTGGTCCTAATATGTCTGGTAAAAGTACTTTTATGCGTCAAATAGCCATAACAACTGTGATGGCGCAAATTGGATGCTATGTACCTGCAGAATCTGCGACGCTTCCAATTGTCGATAAAATATTTACTCGTATTGGGGCTGCCGATGATTTGGCAGGTGGGCAAAGTACTTTCATGATTGAGATGATGGAATCACAGCATGCCATTATGAATGCTACAAGTAAGAGCTTGTTGTTATTCGATGAAATTGGCCGTGGTACTTCTACCTATGATGGCATGAGTTTGGCACAAGCGATGATGGAATATATTCATGAAAATATTGGAGCAAATACGCTTTTCTCCACTCATTATCATGAACTGACGGATTTAGAGGACTCGTTACCGAAGCTCCGCAATGTACATGTGTCAGCAACTGAAAAAGATGGAAAAGTGGTCTTTCTACACAAGCTAAAAGATGGTCCTGCTGATAAGAGCTACGGTATCCATGTAGCAGAGTTAGCACAATTGCCGGAACAAATTATTTCCCGAGCACGTGATATCCTAGCGACCTTCGAGGATCAGGAGGAAAAAGGAGGGAGTGCTGTTCAGGTAAGCGAAACCCAATTATCCTTCTTCGATGAACAACCAAAGACACGTAAAGAACCAGTAGTTATCCAAGATGATAAATCGACGGATAAAATAATAAAAAAGTTGAAGAAAGTCAATATATCAGGTACGACTCCTTTAGAAGCACTTCAACTATTGTACGAGTTACAAAACGAGCTAGAATAGCGCAGGAAGTAGGTGAATGAAATGGGACAAATCATTTTAATGGACGAACTCCTGTCCAACAAAATTGCTGCCGGTGAAGTGGTAGAGCGACCAGCTTCAGTTGTGAAAGAATTGGTAGAAAATGCAATAGATGCAGAAAGTACCTCTATTGAAATTACACTAGAAGAAGCGGGTCTGGCTAAAATTCAAGTGACTGATAATGGTAAGGGGATGGATGAGGAGGATGCTGTAAAATCGTTCTCTAGACATGCGACCTCTAAAATAACTACGGAGCATGACCTTTTTAGAATACGTTCATTAGGTTTTCGTGGAGAGGCACTTGCTAGTATAGCCTCTGTATCTAAAATTAGTTTATGGACATCAAATGGCGAAAATATTGGGACAAAAGTAGAGTTAGAAGGTGGTAGGGTATTATCTAATACCCCTGCTCCTATTCGAAGAGGGACTGATATAATCGTAAGCCAGCTATTTTATAATACACCAGCTCGTTTAAAATATTTGAAAACGATTCAAACAGAGTTAGGGCATTCCATTGACTTGATAAACCGTTTAGCAATCAGTTACCCGAGGATTGCGTTTAAACTTACACATAATCATCAAACTATTGTGCAGACCAGTGGAAGGGGAGACTTGAAACAGGTTTTAGCTTCAATTTATGGGATTTCTAATGTAAAAAAGATGGTTGCATTCGACAAGGAATCATCAGATTTTCGTATTTCAGGTTTTGCAACATTACCAGAAATAACAAGAGCCTCTAAAAACTATATAACCGTTCTCGTGAACGGTCGCTGGGTTAAACACTATGGTATAAATAACGCAATAGTAGATAGCTACCATACATTGTTACCGATTGGCAGGTATCCGATTGTTGTTTTAAATATTGAAATGGATCCGATACTAACGGATGTGAATGTTCATCCTGCTAAGCATCAAATTCGTCTAAGTAAGGAAAAAGAGCTGATGGAAATGATCCGAGTAACAATACGTTCGATCATGCATCGCGTGCAGAAACCACCTGAAATTATAGAGAAGCCAGTTGTGAAAAAGCAGCCGAGTGTACAATTCGATTTCTTCAAACAAACATATGAGCCAGTTCAAAAGGAACCCATTACTCCAAACTATGAGGGTGTGATATCCGAACAAACACATAATCCACCTGAAGAACAGCTTAGTATTGTATATGAAGAGGTAGAGCCATTGGCGGACCTCGATATTCAACCGATTGAATATGTGGAGGATAAAAAGCCATTTCCTGATTTGCATGTTGTAGGACAAATCCATGGTACATATATTGTTGCCCAAAGTGATGATGGTTTTTATTTAATAGATCAGCATGCTGCGCAAGAGCGTGTAAAATATGAGTTTTATAAGGAAAAGATTGGGGAAGTAAATGCAAATGAACGACAATCACTATTGCTGCCACTGACTTTTCACTATTCTTTAGACGAGGCCTACCGTATTAAGGAGTCATTGAGCGAATTGAATAATGTAGGGATTTTTTTAGAGGAGTTTGGTTCTGCTAGCTTTGTCGTAAGAGATTACCCTACTTGGTTCCCTAAAGGCGAAGAGACGAAGATAATCGAGGGTCTGATTGAACAGGTATTGAACAACCGTAAAACGGATATAAAAAAGCTTAGAGAAGATGCAGCTATTATGATGAGTTGTAAGCTATCCATCAAAGCAAATCATTATTTAACGATGAATGATATGGAACAGCTGCTCGAAAGCTTAAAAAATGCGCAACATCCATTGACTTGCCCACATGGAAGACCAGTAATCGTACATTTTTCGACGTATGAGGTTGAGAAAATGTTCAAACGAGTTATGTAGGAGGAAACGGGAATGGGAAAATATATATTATCAATTGACCAAGGAACGACAAGCTCTAGAGCAATACTTTTTGATAAGCTCGGCAATATTGTTCACTCTGCTCAACGAGAATTTAAACAATATTTTCCTAAATCGAGTTGGGTTGAGCATGATGCGAAAGAAATTTGGGGATCTGTGCTATCGGTTCTGGCTGCTGTCCTAACTGAAAGTGGGAACCAGCCTGAGGATGTACATGCGATTGGAATTACAAATCAACGAGAAACAACAGTCGTATGGAACAAACATACAGGGAAACCTGTTTATAATGCGATTGTTTGGCAATCCAGACAAACTCAATCCATTATCGAGGAACTAAAAAAAGATAATCTGGAAACTTTTTTTCAAGACAAGACCGGCTTGAAATTGGACCCATACTTTTCTGCTACCAAAGTAAAATGGATATTGGATAATGTTGATGGTGCGAGAGAGCAAGCAGAAGCGGGTGAGCTACTTTTCGGAACGATAGATACGTGGCTAATTTGGAAACTTTCAAATGGAAAAGCACATGTGACTGATTATTCCAATGCATCTAGGACGATGCTTTATAATATATATGATCAAAAGTGGGATTCAGAAATCTGTGAAAAGCTATCTATCCCTATGGGAATGCTCCCTAAAGTAGCGTCTTCGTCTGAAGTATACGCACAGACTGATCCATCTGTTTTCTTTGGTAAAGAAATAGACATTGCAGGAGCAGCTGGGGACCAACAGGCTGCACTATTTGGGCAATGCTGTTTTGAGAAAGGTATGGCTAAAAATACGTATGGAACTGGATGTTTTATGCTTTTAAATACAGGTGAAGAAGCAGTTACTTCGCCTTCTGGTTTATTAACGACAATCGCTTGGGGATTAAATGGTAAAGTGACCTATGCGTTAGAGGGAAGTATATTTGTTGCTGGTTCTGCGATCCAATGGCTTCGAGATGGGCTTCGCATGATAAAGAGTGCACTTGAGTCAGAACAATATGCCAAAAAAGTAGATTCTACGGAAGGTGTCTATTTTGTTCCAGCTTTTGTCGGGCTTGGAACTCCTTATTGGGATTCTGAAGCAAGGGGGTCAATTTTTGGATTAACGAGAGGCACATCTAAGGAGCATTTCATACGTGCAACGATAGAATCTCTTGCTTACCAAACAAAAGACGTGCTTGATACGATGGAAAAAGATTCGGGAGTAGATGTAGAGATATTAAGAGTAGATGGTGGAGCAGTAAGCAATGAATTTCTTATGCAGTTTCAAAGTGATTTATTAAACTTACCTGTAGAACTTGCTAAGCTCAATGAAACAACAGCATTAGGAGCTGCTTTCTTAGCGGGGTTAGCTACTGGTTTCTGGAAAGATGAACAAGAACTATCCGGTTTGCGAGAAAGTCAAAAGCAGTATGAGCCAAAAATGGAAAGTGAGAAAAGAGAACAACTATATAAGGGTTGGACAAAAGCAGTCGAAGCAACACGTATTTTCAAACTTTCAGACGAAGAGGTGGAATAATTGAAGTCTTCTGTAGAGCGTGACCAAATAGTAAATACACTAAATTATTATGAATTCGATGTGTTGGTTATAGGTGGAGGGATTACAGGTGCGGGGATAGCACTAGATGCTGTTACACGAGGTATGTCTGTTGCTTTGGTAGAAATGCAAGATTTTGCTGCTGGAACTTCCAGTAGGTCCACAAAACTTGTGCACGGTGGTTTGCGTTATTTGAAACAATTGGAAGTGAAAATGGTTGCTGATGTAGGAAAAGAAAGAGAAATTGTATATGAAAATGCGGTTCACGTGACTGAACCTATATGGATGCTACTACCGTTTCATAAAAAAGGTACCTTTGGACCACTCTCTACATCAGCTGGCTTAAAGATGTATGACTATTTAGCTGGTGTTAAGAAAGAGGAAAGAAGATTAATGCTTTCCGATCAAGAGACACTTGAAAAAGAACCTCTACTAAAAAGTAAAGGGTTACTAGGTGGAGGATACTACGTTGAATATCGTACAGATGATGCACGTCTAACGATTGAGGTGCTAAAAAAAGCAATGGAAAAAGGTGCGGTGTGCTTAAACTATGCTAAAGCACGTTCATTTATATATGACGATTATAATCAAGTAATTGGTGCGGAAATCGTTGATACAGTTAGCAATAAAAGAATTTCCATTCATGCCAAAAAAATAGTTAATGCTACTGGTCCTTGGGTTGATGGAGTTCGTGCTTTGGATGCTATTGAGAACAATAAAAAACTAAAGCTTACCAAGGGTGTGCATGTTGTTATTGACCAATCTGTTTTCCCTCTTAAACAGGCTGTCTATTTTGATGGACCTGATAAACGAATGGTTTTTGCTATCCCACGTGATGGTAAAACTTATGTAGGAACAACTGATACGTTCTTTGAAGGTGATATTCGGCATCCTGTAGCTACAACGGAAGATGTCGATTACCTAATTCAAGCAATTCATTTTATGTTTCCTTTAGTTCATATTACCGCAAATCAAGTGGAGTCTACATGGGCGGGGGTTCGTCCATTGATATTTGAGGATGGGAAGAATCCATCAGAAATCTCTCGAAAAGATGAAATTTGGCAGTCGGAAGCTGGTTTATTTACAATAGCTGGAGGTAAACTCACAGGGTATAGAAAAATGGCTGAAACTATTGTAGATAAAATATCGAAGCAATTAGGGGATGAAAAATACGGACCATGTGTAACGAGGCATTTAACGCTATCCGGAGGAGACGTTGGAGGCTCTAAACAATGGGAGGCTTTTCTCACTCAAAAGGAACAAGTAGCTCAAGCTTACGGACTTTCTGGTTTGGAAGGAAGGAAACTGGCCAAAATGTACGGGACGAATGTAGATAAAGTATTTCAGTATGCACAAATTCTTTCTACATTCCCTTCAACTTTACCTTTGGCAATACTAGCCCAAATTTATTACGCAGTGCATGAAGAGATGGCATATTCTCCTGAAGACTTTTTGGTAAGAAGAACAGGTATGCTCTATTTTGATATACAGCATTTTAACGAGTATAAAGAAGAAATAGTGAATGTGATGAAAAAATTGCTTCAATACTCAGACGAGGAAACAAAGGCTTTTAATAAACAACTAGATACACTCTTGAATGAAGCTACATTAAAAGAAAGTTGGGATTAAGCTGAAAACTATCTTAGAAGGCAAAATGTCAGATGATCATCTAATTCATATCGTTAAGTTTTCTCCTGATACACCCCCGATTGCACATATCCATCTTCTACATGGAATGGTAGAGCATATTGGTCGTTATGATGATTTCGCTACATTTCTAGTTAATAAAGGGTTTGTCGTTACCGGTCATGATCACCGTGGACATGGTAAAACAGCTGAAAAAAATGGGCAATTTGGATATTTTGCAGATAAAGTAGGTTTTGAACGGGTTGCCGAAGACGTTCGCGAAGTTTTGCTGCATGTGAGGGAGGATTTAGGGGATATTCCGCTTATTTTATTCGGCCATAGCATGGGGTCGTTTATTGCTCGAAGATATATGCAAAAATATAGTGACTCCTTAACGAAAGTTGTCCTTTCTGGCACCACTTATAGTCCTGGAGTTATGGGGGACGTTGGTAAAGTAGTCGGTAAACTTATATCTGCTGTAAAAAGTCCCAAATCTGAAGGGAAATTACTGAACAGTATGGCCTTTGGAGGTTTCAATAAACAAATAAAAAATCCGAAATCACCATTTGATTGGCTTACAACAGATGAACTAGAAGTACAAAAATATATTGAAGATCCGCTATGCGGTTTTATACCAACGAACCAATTCTATATTGACCTTTTCGATGGATTAAAAATAATTCACCAAGACATAGAAAATAATCATATAAAAAAGGATTTACCCGTTTTAGTTATTAGTGGTGCCAAGGATCCTGTTGGAAAAGACGGAAAAGATTTATTCAAAGTCGCTACTGGATTAAAGAGTGTTGGAATGACAAACGTAACCTTATATTTGATAGAGGATGCGCGACACGAAATATTAAACGAGGTAAATAAGCTTCAAACATATGAAATAATTGCAAATTGGATGATAGAAAATGCATAATACTGCAAATGTAATTGCAATAGTCGGACCGACTGCCGTCGGCAAAACTGCTTTAAGTATTCAACTGGCTAAGGCATTTAATGGAGAAATTATAAATGGAGACTCGATGCAGGTGTATCGAGAGCTCCATATAGGAACTGCAAAGGTTACCCAAGAAGAAATGGAAGGTATTCCTCATCACTTACTCGATATTAAGGAACCTGAGGAGAATTTTTCTGTTGCGGAGTATCAAAAGCTCGTACGAGGTAAAATTGAGGAAATTACATTAAAGGGTAAAATTCCGATTATAGTTGGAGGAACTGGTCTTTATATTCAATCTGTTCTGTATGACTTTAGATTTACGGAACAACCGAATCGAGATGAAACTAGACTTGCGGAATTAGAAAATATGGCTCCTTATAAATTATTTGAACATTTAGAATCACTTGATCCGGAGGCAGCAAAGGATATACATCCAAATAATATCCAACGTGTGATACGAGCGATTGAACGAGTGGAACTAACTGGGAAGCAAAAGAATGATATTGAACAAAACCAAGGTCATGAAGATATATATCAACATTATATTATTGGCCTGTCTATAGAACGTGAGCAATTATATAATCGCATTAATGATCGAGTAGACATAATGCTAGAAAAAGGACTCTTGGAAGAAGTAAAGACGCTCTACAGTAAAGGCATCCGAAATGTTCAATCAATCCAAGCCATCGGTTATAAAGAAATATATGCATATTTGGATGGAGAGGTTTCATTCGAGGAAGCAATTGAACAGCTGAAGCAAAACTCTAGAAGGTATGCAAAAAGGCAGTTAACGTATTTTAGAAACAAAATGGAAATTCATTGGTATAATCCGTTTACTGATTCCGAAAAAATTATAAAAGAAATTAATGAATTTATGCAGGAAAATGAATAATTAAAGCGAATATTAACAATGTAGTATGTTTACACATGCAAATTGTATAATGGGGGTATTGGGATGAAACCTATGAATATTCAAGATTTATATTTAAATCAGCTTAGAAAAAATGATATTTTTGTAACAGTATTTTTATTGAATGGCTTCCAACTAAAGGGGTTAGTAAAGTCTTACGATAATTTTACCGTCCTGTTTGAATCAGATGGAAAGCAACAGTTAATTTACAAACATGCAATTTCTACATTTGCTCCTTCTAAACCAGTTAAGCTAACAGAAGAGTAACATGGATTGTTTGACAGATGGGCATGCTCCTATTATGATTTTATAGAATAAACAGAGAATCGGGAGAGTTTAATATGAATGTTATTTCGACAGAACAACTTTTAGAAAAAATAGATGCTGGCGAAGAAATCAGTGTCATCGATGTACGTGAAAGTGATGAAGTGGCAACTGGGATTATTCCCGGTGCTAAGCATATCGCATTAGGACAAATCGAAAACAGCATGGATCAACTCGACAAATCAGTTCCTCATTACATAGTATGTAAAGCGGGTGGCCGTAGCGCAATGGCCTGTGAAATTCTAGAGGAAAATGGATATAATGTAACGAACATTGCTGGAGGTATGATAGACTGGGACGGCGAGTTGCAGTTCTAACTTATAGATAAAAGGCTAATTTCATTTATGAGATTAGTCTTTTCTATTTGTATTTTGAAGAAAAATAGGAGAATATTACATGACATTTACAACCACATTATCAAAAGAAGTATTGGATCGTGCAGAACAGGTTGAATCCAAAATAGCACCATATCACAAACTTGTAGAAAAAATTGCATTTTTAAATCAACAAAAAGTAATTCAGGCTTTTAAGAATAACGGGGTTAGTGATCACCATTTCCATCCGTCATTTGGATATGGCTATGATGATGAAGGTCGAGATACACTGGAAAAAGTATATGCAACGACGTTTGGTTCAGAGGCAGCACTTGTGCGTCCTCAAATTATTTCAGGGACCCATGCGATTTCTATAAGCTTGTTCGGTGTGCTTAGACCGAATGACGAATTACTATATATAACGGGCAAACCCTATGACACTTTACAATCGATAGTTAGTGGAGGGAAAGAGGATACTGGATCCCTAGCCGACTTTGGCATTACTTATAATCACGTGGATTTAATGGATACTGGGGAAGTCAATTGGGACTCCGTAAAAAGCGCTGTGAAAAGTAATACGAAAGTAATTGCAATTCAACGCTCGAAGGGTTACGCAGTACGTCCTTCGTTTACGATAGAACAAATAAAACAAATGGTTATCGAAATTAGAAGTATTAAAGAGGATGCTGTTATTTTTGTGGACAATTGTTACGGAGAATTTGTGGAAGAGTTGGAGCCGACGGACGTGGGGGCAGATTTAATGGCTGGGTCTTTGATTAAAAACCCTGGTGGTGGTCTTGCTAAAATAGGGGGCTATATTGCGGGGAAAGAGGAATATGTCACTAAATGTGCTTACCGAATGACTTCACCGGGTATAGGAGCAGAAGCGGGTGCTTCTTTAAATGCATTAATGGATATGTACCAGGGATTCTTTCTTGCTCCGCATGTTGTATCTCAAGCAGTGAAGGGAGCAATATTCACTTCGGCACTTTTGGAGGAAATCGGAATGACAACGGAACCACACTATGCAGAGCCCCGTACAGATTTAATACAATCGGTATCATTCCGAACTGCCGATCAAATGATTCAGTTTTGTAAAGCAATACAAATGCATTCCCCAGTAAATGCTCAGTTTATGCCTGAACCAGCTTATATGCCAGGTTATGCTGACGATGTCATAATGGCTGCAGGTACATTTGTACAAGGGTCGAGTATGGAGTTAACAGCCGACGGGCCAATCCGTCCTCCCTACACGGCATTTATTCAAGGTGGATTAACATACGAACATGTGAAATATGCTATTTTAGGAGCCGTACAAACATTCAACAAATAAAAAGTGTAGAACCATTTCTGAGTTATAAGGAATGGTTTTAATTTTCTGAAAAATAGTTGTTAGTTTTCCTGACATGGTGTTGACATGTTAACTAACATGACATATACTATTTATATAACCTACTAGGAGGTGCAGTGATGGAAAAGGAATGGAGACGTTCAATGCCATTACTTTCTATGAATATTGTCATGCAGCTTACTGGTTTGACTGCAAGGCAAATTCGTTACTATGAAGAGCAAGAACTGGTTCACCCTGCACGTACTGAAGGTAAACAGCGCATGTTTTCATTAGATGATATTGATATATTATTAGAGATTAAAGATTTATTGAAAACAGGAGTTAATATTGCTGGAATCAAGCAGATTTTTGAAATGAAAAACAGTCCAATTACTTCAAAAGAAGTTCGACAAGTAATTTCGGACAGAGAACTACGTGCAATAGTAAAAGAAGAAATGCATTTAGCTCAAAGACAACAACGAGCTTCTCTGCGACAAGGGGACCTATCTCGATTCTTTAGATAATCGAGGTTCATATACATTAATTAACTAGGAGAGTGAAACAATGAGCAAGTATACAAAAGAGGATATTAAAAAGTTCGTTCAAGAGCATGAGGTGAATTTTATACGTCTTCAGTTTACAGACATACTAGGTACGATTAAAAACGTAGAAATTCCAGTGAGTCAGCTCGATAAAGCTCTTGATAACAAAATGATGTTCGACGGATCTTCTATTGAAGGTTTTGTACGAATTGAAGAATCAGATATGTACTTAGTACCAGATTTAAATACATGGGTAGTGTTCCCTTGGATTACGGGTAAAGGGAAAGTGGCTCGTCTAATCTGTGACGTAAATAAAGCAGATGGAACTCCTTTTGCAGGAGATCCCCGTAATAATTTAAAACGTATCTTAAAGGAAATGGAAGAGTTAGGATTTACTAGCTTTAACTTGGGACCTGAACCTGAATTTTTCTTATTTAAATTAGATGCTCAAGGGGAGCCAACACTTGAACTGAATGACCATGGTGGATACTTTGACTTAGCACCAATGGATTTAGGGGAAAACTGCCGTCGTGATATCGTTCTCGAGCTAGAAGAAATGGGCTTTGAAATTGAAGCATCTCACCATGAAGTTGCTCCAGGTCAACATGAAATTGACTTTAAATATGCAGATGCAGTAACAGCATGTGATAATATTCAAACGTTCAAACTTGTAGTAAAAACAATTGCTCGTAAACATGGTTTACATGCGACATTCATGCCGAAACCACTATTTGGCGTAAACGGTTCAGGAATGCACTTTAATGTTTCTTTATTTAAAGGGAAAGAAAATGCATTTTATGATGAATCAGCAGAAATCGGGTTAAGTGAAACAGCAATGCAATTTATGGCTGGCGTGTTGAAGCATGTACAAAGCTTTACTGCAATTACAAATCCATTAGTTAACTCATATAAACGCCTAGTACCTGGATACGAAGCTCCTTGTTATGTGGCATGGTCAGGACAAAACAGAAGTCCATTAATCCGTATTCCTTCTTCAAGAGGTGTAAGTACACGTGTTGAAGTTCGCTCAGTAGATCCAGCAGCCAATCCATATCTTGCGATGGCAGTAATTCTACAAGCTGGTTTAGATGGTATTAAAAATAAACTAACTCCACCACCAGCAGTGGACCGTAATATTTATGTAATGACAGAAGAAGAACGCATCGAAAATGGCATTCATAACCTACCACCAACTTTACATGCTGCCGTACAAGAGTTAGGTAAGAGTGAAACTATTCGCGGAGCATTAGGTGAGCATATTTATGCAAATTTTGTAGAAGCGAAAGAAATTGAATGGGATATGTTCCGTACGACTGTACACCCGTGGGAACGTGAACAATATTTAAAAATGTATTAATCCCGTAATATAGAGTTTTAAAGGGTTTTGGTATGGGGTGTAATTATAAAGTTGTTCAAAGAAATAGTTCGCACCCCATATTCACCCCATTATTTTTATAAAAAAATATCATTTACTTATACCCTTAAAAACATCGTTCAGTCTTTCGTTGACTTGTTCGGTGTTTTTCTTGTTCATTTTTTTAGATAAATGAGCGTAAACATCTGAAGTGATTTGTTGACTTCCATGACCTAGTTGTTTCTGAATGTATTTTATATCTGCACCATCTTCTAATAGGATAACTACATACGTATGACGTAGAGAATGAATTGGATAAGAGTTTAATCCAGCTCTTTTTAATATCCTGCCAAAAGCATTGAATAGACTAGTTTTGGGCATGGGCTGCCCATCTTTCCTACAGAAGACTAAGTTTAAATCATGACGATAAATATCGTTTAAAAGAAGTTTGTTTTGATTTTGTGAATTGAAATGTGTTTTCAATGCATTTACTGTAGTATCAGCGATATCGATAACCCTTGTCTTTCTATTCTTGGTATCTCCGAATATTTCTCCATTTTCTCCAGGTTGAAAATCCATACTCTTACTAATAGAAATAGTCTTTTCTTTTAAATTAATATCATTCCATTGTAAAGCAGCGGCTTCACCTTTTCGCATGCCTGTTTCAATTAGCACTTTGAAAAATATCCAATAAATATAACCGTACTGATATGCATGATTCAAAAGTTCTGGAATATTACAATCATTCTAATCATCCTACTTATTCTAGCCATTGGTGGATTGGAAAACATTCTATACATTTTGAATTTATGTAAGCGAGTTAAAAGAATGGAGAGGTACGACGCAGTAGACAACATTATGTGAAAGAGGGAATTTATAAAAAAGTATGACCTCATTGAGATTCTCACTTGATTATTTATTCTTTGCCTTAAAGAATATTTTCTTCAAGACAAAGAATAGACATTCATAGTGCATGTTTTAAGGTGTTTGAAGACATGGCTTAGCGCCGCATGGCCCTTTGGTTGAGTTATCAGCAAATGCTGATGTCGCTGTACCTGCAAATATTGCTGAAAGAAGTAAGGCAGATATAATAACTTTTTTCATTTTTTTCATTAATATCACATCCTTTCTGAATATTAAATCTATTGTAACATTGAAAAAATGGGAAATAAAGGGCATTTAGTATGATAATTTCTACAGTATTCGACATGAGTTTTTATGAGTTTAAAAATATCTTACTGCGAAATTTTGGACAATTGAATAAATCATAAATCTATGTCAGTTTCAACTAGGGCATTTGGTACTTCTCTGACCTCAAATAACTTGAAATTAAATAAGTATGTCATTAGAACGACTGTACACCCGTGGGAACGTGAACAATATCTAAAAATGTATTAATAGAAAAGCGTTGGGGCTCTATGCTTCCAACGCTTTTTTATATATTGTAGAGGATTATAATAATCAATCTGCTAGTGATCTATTGACATTTACTTTTTCGCCTGTTTCCATGTCAGATATATATTGAAGAACTTGTCCTCCAGAATCAATATCGTTATTATTAAAAGAGACACTCCACACGAAATCATATTTTTTGTCCTGATATGAATACTCACCATCGATATAGTAAACATTCTTATAAATTTCTTTAGTTTCATCATTTCTCAAATTAGGATGTTTTTTAGCTTCAATTTCAGCATCCTCTACCTTTACACTATCGACTCCATCATATTTTTCAATAATAGTTTCTGCGCGAACTGCTAGATTAATTAATAGCTTTTCATTCGTTATTTTACCTTGTGATACTTTATAGGTGTTGGTTTCATCAGAATTTCCTTCATTCCCACAAGCAGTTAACAATAATACAGCTAAAGCGCCGATGAAAAATATTTTTTTCATACTCTATCATCTCCCTTTATTTCATTTTATTGGAAACACAAAAAGTAAACAACCTCATTGAGATTCTTAAGAGGCAGTTTTAGTATTTAAAGTTGAAATATAAGATGAATGACTCGGTAAAAGTAATTATAATCGAGCACCTTGGCTATTATTCATATAAAATAGCGTATGTTACCACATACTTATATGAATTCTTAGTATGAAACACTCTACTCTTGAACAATGCTTGAAAATGATAAAATAAAAAAGCGTTGGGTAGCACGAAGCTATCAACGCTTTTTTATATGTTGACCATATCATTTGTTGTAAGTTGCAAATGGTCTTTTGTAGCACATGTCCTTGTTTAATGTGTTGACAAGAATTGCCCAACCTACATTCCGTTGATAAGTTGATTGTACTTAAACAGATTTAAGTGGAGCTTCCAATTGAATATCTGCGTCAAACATTAACAATGCGTCTGTTAAAAGATTAATATCTATGAGAATTTGCTCTTTTATATGAGTAAAGGGACATTTGTAGTAATCATCTATTAGGTGATTTAGTTCTTTGTAAATTAAAATGATAGGCAAAATTACTCCCCCTAATGATCTATATTTCCTATTTTATATTATGTAACAAATTATGTGTAATTGGAAGGAATTTGACCTATAATTTTTGAAATGTTAGTAGCTTTAGTAAGTTTATATAATGCAATTGTATATAGTTAGTTATAAATAGAAAGATTGGAGGGGCTCGGTTTTATACGCGCCCCTCCAAAATATATACATTTCCACAAACAAGGAGGGCTTGTTCCTAGAAATGTGTGCTTTTCTCTGTTAGAAAAGGAGCCTTTTTCTTTATTTCAAGGTGTCACTGATGGCAAATACTGTTACCTTATTTTATTTTTTCATCCATACTACACTGCTAGAAAACTGTGCACTGTAAGTTGTCCCAAATATCTACCGGGATTTGGTGAGTAACCGGCAGCTACTGGAGAAGTTACAGTAGCATTAACTACAATACGACCTGTATTGCCTAGAAGGCCTACTCCAACTAATGTGTCACCGGATGTAATAGCAACGTCCTGAGAGCTACCTGAGTTTGCTCCATCAAAAAGTGGAATAGTAGCAATTACAATACCTAGAAGATTTACTACTTCTAAAGATGCAGTAACTGTAGCGGTTTCGTTTGCCGCAAAAGCATAGTAGGCGGAAATAGGTAATGCTAGAGTTAGAAGTGGCAAAGCTCCAATATCAAAGATACTTTGAAATGTCACTGTCTGATTGGATTCTGTGTTTGGAGACCAAATGTAAGCATTGCTTCCGTCTATTAACGGTGAAACCATTGCTGGAGGAGTTAATATTGCAGGCGTAGGAAGTGTTCCGGGTGGTGCAGCTGTATCTGCAATGACAGTTGTATTAGCTGGGGTAGTAAACTCTTGAAGTACAAGAACCATATAAATCACCTCCTTTTAATAGATTTGCCAAATTATCGGCATACAGTAATATATGTCCTATAAATTAATAGAACTAGTTAGATTGATTATCTCGTATGAATAAATAATATAAATATGGAGGGATTTGAAGTAGTTTGATATAGGTAGGTGATTTAAAGAGATACAACAAAACAAAGTATGGTTTTAAAAAATATATAAAACAGCTCACTTGGTTAATAACCAAGTGAGCTGTTTGTGTTTATTTCTAACTTTCTTTTTTCTAAGATTCTTATAGCATCTTTTAACAAATTGATATCGATCAAAATTTCTTCCTTCAGATGGTAGTTATTGCATCTATAGTAATCATTAATTAGCTTTTTTAGTTCTACTATAATTAGTTTCATAAGTTTTTTGCCCCTTTATAGTTATATAGGCTGACATAAAATAATATAATTAATTTAACCTATGTTCAATTATAAATACTAATACCCAAATTTACGCATTTTTAACCATTTTATTATTTTATTTGATAAATATAATGGCATTTGACTATTTGTTACTATTTATTTTAGCATTTACTAGTAAGGGGATATTGAATCTCTACTTAAATTAGAAGGGGGGGAAACATTGTTTATCAGACCATGCGAAGGAAGAATTACATCGCATTTTGGGGAAATTCGAAAGAATAATATAGTTAAAGAGCATAAAGGAGTGGATTTCGGAAGTGATGGAAGTCCGGTTATAAAGGCATCAGCAAGTGGAGTAGTGACGAGAGCAAAAGTTATAGGTGGCTATGGAAACACAATAACAATTGTCCATACTTTAAACGGTAAGAAATATGAAACCTTGTATGCTCATTTAAAATCTTTCACCGTAAAGATTGGACAAAATGTAAAACAAGGCCAACAGATTGGTATAAAGGGCACAACAGGAAATAGTACAGGAATACATTTGCATTTTGAAATTCACATACCATCTTACGAGGCGGGGCAGCCAAATGCGGTGAATCCTTTAAACTATATAAGCGAAACAGATATAACCGAAGTACAAAAACTTTTAAATTCAGTAGGTTATAAACTAATGGTTGATGGGATCGAGGGACCTTTAACAATTGCAGCAATTAAAGATTTTCAAAAGAAAAACGGCTTGGCAGTTGACGGAATAGTTGGGCCAAGAACTTTAGCTGCTTTAAAGAAAAAATAAAAAACACTAAGAGGAAAACAGAATATGTTAACTAAAAAAGAAATTCGGACAAAATAAAACCCCTCAACCATAAAGGTAAAGGGGTTTTTCGATGATTTCAACGAAAATGTCCACTTTTCGTTGAAATATGATATCGGCTCTTCGTTATCTTACTGACATTTAAGTATATTGTCAAGTCCGTTAAATCTATTGAATATTGCGGTAAACACCAACTACTTTTCCGAGAATACTAACTGAATTTACGATGATAGGTTCCATGGAAGAGTTTTCAGGCTGTAAACGGAAGTAAGATTTCTCTTTAAAGAATCGTTTAACGGTTGCTTCATCTTCCTCTGTCATAGCAACTACAATATCTCCATTATTGGCTGATTGCTGTTGTTTTACAACGACGTAGTCACCATTCAATATACCTGCTTCAATCATACTATCACCCATTATCTCCAACATAAATAAATTATCATCGGCAGTACCAAAAGTTTCTGGAAGCGGGAAGAACTCTTCTATATTTTCAATTGCGGTAATGGGAACACCAGCGGTAACTTTACCTACAAGGGGGACATGCACAACGTTTTGTTTTTCAGCAATACTACCTAATCCATCAAGAATCTCAATGGCACGTGGTTTAGTTGGGTCTCTTCTTATCAAACCTTTACTTTCCAGTCGTGCTAAATGTCCATGTACGGTTGAGCTAGAGGCTAAGCCCACAGCTTCTCCTATTTCTCGAACAGATGGCGGATATCCTTTTTTACGAACTTCTTCTTTTATAAAAGCTAGAATGTCTTCCTGTCTCTTAGATGCTTTTTTCATATGCTCACCTCTTTTAGAGTAATTAATCTCTATCCTTTTCTATCTTATTAATAGTATAACAGGCGAAGAACTTTAATGCAAACATAGGTTCTAATTGTTGTTGACAAAAACAAGTGTTCGCATTATTATTGAAATATACATTACGAACACACATTCTATTGGAGGTATTATTTATGACTTGGATTAAAGAAAACTATTTTCTAACAATATTTGTAGCGTGTAGTATTGCTTTTATAATGTTTATAATAATCTCGAATTCTTTTTCAACTGATGAGAGTCTTCATATTAATATAGAGCAAGGCGATTCTTTATGGGAGTTAGCAAATGAGTATGGCGTGAAGGAAGATAAAAAAGTATGGATTAATAAGGTTATAGCTATGAATAATTTACAAGATGGACATATTAAAGCTGGGGAGATGCTTAAAATCCCAGTGGAGGAAAAAAGTTACCATTTCAATCATGAAACGGAGATAGCGGGCGATACTAAATGAAATCAGTTATATATTGTCGAGTGAGTACTGAAAAAGAATCTCAAGAGACATCTTTACAAAGACAGGAGGAAGAGCTATTAGAATTTGCAGCGCTACACAATTATGAAGTAGAGAAAGTATTTATAGATCAACATAGTGGATATGATATTGAACGTGAAGGCTTATTAGATTTACTGGATTATATAAAAGAAAATGAAATTAAAGCGATATTTGTTCAAGATGAAACCCGGATTGGTAGAGGAAATGGAAGAATGGCAGTTCTGCATCTTCTTCAAAAAACAAATACCTCAATATATACTTTACAGGATAAGGGTGTTATCAATTTAAATGAAATGGATTCTATGTTACTGGAAATACTTGCGCTTGTAGAAGAATATCAAAGGAAATTACACAACGCTAAAATCAGAAGAGGTATGAAGAAAGCGGTCTCCGAGGGATATAGACCAGAGAAAAACTTAAAGACAAAAGGCAATCCTGAAGGTAGAGAAAGAATAGATGTTCCTTTAGCAGAAGTAGTCAGACTTCGGAATGCAGGACTTACTTATGAAGAGATTTCAATGACCTTAAAAGGTTTAGGATTTAATATTAGTAAAGCAACAGTACATAGACGTTATATTGAGTATATAGAAGCACATGGAGTGAAATGACTTGCACTCTGTGTGTTTTTTCCTTACCTTTATATTTAGATAAAGTGAAAGGATGAAATAAATTGTTAAGCAAAGAAAAATTAGCGAGAATTGGCGAGTTATCTAGAAAATCTAAAACATCGGGTCTTTCTATTGAAGAAGCAAAAGAACAAAGCTCTTTACGCAAAGAATATTTGGAAACTTTTCGTTCCACAATGAGAGATACAATCGAAAGTGTAAAAATAATTGACCCCGAAGGAAATGATGTAACACCTGTAAAAGTTCAGGAAGCAAAGAAAGGAAAGTTTCTGAATTAATTAATCATTTCAGAAACCATTGATAATACAGACATTCTTGTCTAAACTAGAAATATAGAAAAAATTTGTTTGAGAGGATGTCATTCATGTCATTACAATCCGATTTATTAGCAATTAATACGATTCGAACTTTATCTATTGATGCAATTGATAAAGCAAATTCTGGTCACCCTGGTTTACCAATGGGGGCAGCGCCAATGGCTTACACATTATGGACAAAACATTTACGTCATAATCCAAGTAACCCAACATGGTTCAACCGTGACCGCTTTGTGTTATCGGCAGGTCATGGCTCTATGCTTTTATATAGCTTACTTCATCTTGGTGGCTATGATTTACCAATGGAGGAGATTAAGAACTTCAGACAATGGGATTCTAAAACTCCTGGACATCCAGAGTTCGGTCACACTGCAGGAGTAGAAGCAACAACAGGTCCACTTGGTCAAGGAATTGGAATGGCAGTAGGAATGGCGATGGCGGAAGCGCATTTAGCTGCTACTTATAATAAAGAAAACCATTCTATTATTGATCATTACACTTACGCTTTATGTGGTGATGGTGATTTAATGGAAGGTGTAGCTGCAGAAGCAATTTCTCTTGCTGGACATCTTCAGTTGGATAAATTAATTGTATTATATGATAGTAATGATATTTCTTTAGATGGTGATTTAAATAAATCATTCTCAGAAAATGTAGAAAAACGTTTTGATTCATACGGTTGGAACTACATTCATGTAAAAGACGGAAATAATATTGAAGAAATTTCAAGTGCTATTGAAAAAGCGAAGTCTCAAAATGACAAGCCAACAATTATTGAAGTTAAAACTGTTATTGGGTTTGGCTCTCCTAACCGTTCTGGTAAGTCAGATGCTCACGGCATGCCGTTAGGAAAAGACGAAACACTTTTAGCTAAAGCTGAATATAAATGGTTATTTGAAGAGGACTTTTATGTTCCAGATGAAGTTTATGACACGTTTAAACAAGCATCAGAACGTTTAGGTATTCAAGAAGAGTCCGCTTGGAATGAAAAACTGAAGAAGTATGAGTCTGAATTCCCTGAGTTAGCTTCGACACTAAAAACTGCGATTTCTGGTGAATTACCTGAAAACTTTGCAGACGCTCTTAAAACATATGAAGCTGGTACTTCACATGCGACTCGTTCTGCTTCTGGAGAAGCAATTAATGCAATTGCTCAAAACCTACCATCTTTCTTCGGTGGTAGTGCCGATTTAGCGGGATCGAACAAAACAACTATGAAAAATGTTGGAGATTTTTCAGCTGATGATTATGCTGGGAAAAACATATGGTTTGGTGTACGTGAATTTGCAATGGGAACTGCTTTAAATGGAATGGCTTTACATGGTGGGCTAAATGTATTTGGAGGTACGTTCTTCGTATTTAGTGATTATGTAAGACCAGCAATTCGTTTATCGGCATTAATGGGACTTCCTGTAACGTATGTATTCACGCATGATAGTATCGCTGTCGGGGAAGATGGCCCAACTCATGAGCCAGTGGAACATTTAGCTTCTTTACGAGCAATGCCTGGATTATCTGTGATCCGTCCAGCTGATGCTAATGAAACTGCAGAAGCGTGGAAACTAGCTGTATCATCAAAAAATAATCCTACAGTTTTAGTTCTTTCTAGACAAAATTTACCGACTCTTGAAAATTCTGTTGAACTAGCTAAAGAAGGAGTTTCAAAAGGAGCTTATGTTGTAGCACCTAATGAAAAAGCGGAAGCAATCTTACTTGCAACTGGTTCAGAAGTAAGTCTTGCTGTTGAAGCACAACAAGCACTTTCTAAAGAAGGAATCGAAGTTTCTGTCGTTTCTATGCCATCATGGGATTTGTTTGAGAAGCAAGATTCGGCTTATAAAAATGCGGTACTACCATCTCATTTAACGAAACGTCTTGCAATTGAGATGGGTGCTTCATTAGGATGGCATCGTTATGTTGGATTTGAAGGGGACGTAATTGCTATTGATAAATTTGGTGCAAGTGCCCCTGGTGAAATTATAATGAAAGAATATGGTTTCTCTGTAGAGAACGTAGTTGCAAAAATGAAAGCATTACTTCAAAAGTAAAAAGTTGTACAAGCAATTCGAATACTTTGATATTAAGTATTCGAATTGTTTTTTTTATACGCGCAATTGCATGTGGTTGCTGTAGAAGATACCCTTTCAAAGTGAAGTTTCACTTTATTTAAAATTATAATAGAATGCAAAAAGAATCTATAGTATAATTTGGGGTGGTGTCTTGTACACGTAGATAAGTTCGTAAAGGAGGAGAATATATGCAAACATGGATTTGGATTGTTATTATAATTGTTGCTTTAATCGCTGGTGTGGCAATAGGATTTTTTGCGGCACGTCAATATATGATGAAATATTTAAAAGAAAATCCACCGATCAATGAACAAATGCTTCGTATGATGATGGCACAAATGGGTCGTAAGCCTTCTGAAAAACAAGTTAAACAAATGATGAATCAAATGAATAAAATGCAAAAATAAAAAAGCACTCAGCTGAGTGCTTTTTTATTTGAAAGAAACTTTACTTCATTTGAAAATAGATTTTATTTGTTTAGTAAGCCATTTTCTTGTAGGAAATCTGCAACAACTTGCTCATATTCCTTGCTGTTTTCATTGAAGGATTTAGCATGCTCACCAATATCAAATAATTCTAAAGTCTTTGGGCCTTGTTTTTTTTCGTATAAATCTTCGGTCATTTTAGGTAAGATAAAATCATCCTGCAAACTGTGGATAAACAAGACAGGTTTTTCAATCTTGTCTATAACATCAATTGGTGAGACGAGATTTAACGTATATCCATCACGAAGTTTCAAAAACAAATTAGCAAATCGAATGGCTAAACTAGTACGAAGTGGAGTCGTCTGTGTCATTATATGATAAACTTGCTGCTCAAAATCAGAAAATGCACAGTCTGAAATATAAAAATCAGCGTCATCTATTATAGAACCAGCATACAATAATGTAGTAGCAGCGCCCATAGATTCCCCATGGATACCTAAAACCGCATCTTTCCCAGCTCTTTCTCTTACTGCCTCAACAATAGATTGTAAATCTACCTTTTCGTAAAAGCCGAAACTAGTTGTCTTGCCACCAGAATCACCATGTCTACGATGATCGTAGACGACACTATTAAAGCCTAGTCTTTCGAACATACGAACGAAACGTAGTGAGTTAATTTTGTTTTCTGTAACTCCATGGCAAATAACGACATAATTATTTGTTTCTAATGGCTCGACAAAAATTGCTTTTAAGGAATATCCATTTTTAGATTCAATCCATTGTTCGGTTTTATTTACTGCGTTAAACCATGCTTCATCTAATCGTTTAGAAGTTATTTCACGGTTTAATATAAAATCATTTTCTTTTTTCTTCATATACATAAGCCTATTAGTTACAAAGAAACCAAAGAACGTAGCCATAGCGGTCAAGACACTAGTAAAAATACTCGTCCAAATAATTACACGTTTCTTCATCTGATCAACCCCTACTTACTTTTAAATAGATTATACATTCCCGTGTCTATCTGCCTGGACACATACGGTTCAACCACTTCTACTGCCTTAAGCAATGAGTCGAGATTTATATTCGTCCCAATGCCCATTTGATGTAGCATATTCACAACATCCTCGGTTGCTACATTTCCTGTAGCACCAGGTGCAAAAGGGCAGCCGCCTAGACCACCAGCTGATGTATCAAATCGATCAATTCCTGCTTGTAGGCTAGCAAGAATATTGGCTATTCCCATTTTTCTAGTATCGTGAAAATGAGCAGTTATTAGTGTAGCAGGGAATTCCTTCTTTAGTGAGTCGAATAATTCATAGCTTTCCCGAGGATTAGCCATTCCAATAGTGTCAGCTACGCTAAGTTCGTTTACACCCCATGAAACAAATTCCTTACATAATGCAAGCGTGTCCGATGAATCTACTTTTCCTTCATATGGACAATAAAATGCAGTGGATATACAGGCACGAACAAAATGACCTTCTTGTAATAGTTTTCCCACAATAGGCTTGAGTTCATCCATACTTTCTGTCGTAGTTTTATTAATATTTTTTTTATTAAAACTGTTTGAAACCCCAACAAAAACGGCGAAATTCTGTGCACCGGATTGTTTGGCTATTTCAACGCCCTTATGATTAGGTGTTAATACGAGTTGTCTACCCAACTTTTTAACTTGGGTGACTATTTCATTGGCATCTTTCATTTGTGGTACCCATTTTGGTGATACGAAAGAAGTCAATTCCATTTCCTCTATTCCTGCAAGTTGCAGTTTTTCGATAAAGGCTAATTTTACTTCTGTCGGCACCTCGTTTTTTTCATTTTGTAAGCCATCTCTTGGACCTACCTCGATAATTGTCACTTTATTTGGTAAACTAAACATAATCATCCCTCCCTCTTTATTGTAAAGAAAGGATGGTTAAACAAGCAAATTTAAATTTTGCTTTGTAGAAGTTTGTTTAATACAGGGGAAACAAGGAGGAAATCACGTGACAAATGAAGTTGTAATCGTAAGCGCAGTTAGAACTGCAATTGGTTCGTTTCAAGGGGCTTTGAAAGATGTGCCAGCTACTAAACTAGGTGCTATTGTAATTGAAAAGGCATTAGAAAAAGCAGGGGTTTCTAAAGATGCTGTGGACGAAGTAATTATGGGGAATGTCCTTCAAGCAGGTTTAGGACAAAATCCGGCTAGACAGGCGTCTATTCAGGCTGGTTTACCACAATCAGTTTCTGCTCTGACTATTAATAAAGTATGTGGGTCTGGCTTAAAAGCAATTCATCTTGCTACTCAAGCTATAATTGCAGGAGATGCAGATATTATTGTTGCAGGTGGAATGGAAAACATGAGTCAATCTCCTTATTTGTTGAAAAACGCTAGAGATGGCTTCCGTATGGGCGATCAAAAGGTAGTAGATAGCATGATTTCAGATGGGCTATGGTGTGCTTTTAATGATTACCATATGGGGGTAACCGCTGAAAACCTATGTGATCAATATAATATTACTAGAGAAGAACAAGATAAATTTTCTGCACGGTCGCAGAGCAGAGCAGCTAAAGCAATAGAAGAAGGTAAGTTTTCAAATGAAATCGTGTCTGTGGAAATTCCTCAAAGAAAAGGGGATCCAGTAATCTTTTCTCAGGATGAGTATCCAAAGAAAGGTTCTACGGAGGAAAAATTAGCGGGGCTTCGTCCAGCATTTAAAAAAGACGGTTCTGTAACTGCGGGTAATGCTTCAGGGATTAATGATGGAGCAGCTGCTGTAGTGGTGATGTCAAAAGCAAAAGCGGATGAACTTGGTCTTCAACCACTAGCTACAGTGGTAGCAAATGCATCTGCAGGAGTGGATCCTAGCATTATGGGGATTGGACCTGTGGAAGCAGTAAAAAAAGTATTAAACAAATCTCAATTATCATTAGCGGATATCGATTTAATCGAAGCAAATGAAGCTTTTGCAGCACAATCGATTGCTGTTGATAGAGAGCTATCCTTTAATCATGATATACTAAATGTAAATGGTGGAGCGATTGCATTAGGTCATCCAATTGGGGCTAGTGGTGCACGCATCTTCGTTACCTTACTTCATGAAATGAAGAGGAGAGATGCGAAAACCGGTCTAGCAACACTTTGTATCGGTGGTGGCCAAGGAGTTGCAACCATAGTTAAACGTTAATAAAGAAGGTGAACATATTGGCTAAGAAAAAACAAAGACAACAACAGGTAAAGCCTGCTAAGCAATTGGATGAAGGGAATTCATTGTCTGACCAACTTTCTTCTGACGTTCTAGCAAAACTTAAAGAAACGAAGAAACAATTAGTAACTGCTGAACAGGAGAAAGAGGAAGAAAGACAAGCACAACTCGCTTTCGAAAAGAAAGAAAAAGAAAAAAACAAATCGTTTGAAGAACTACTAGATGAATATGGCTTTGGTGGCTCTAAGTTTTAGGTGAATTAGAAACAGTTTAGTAATCCAATAAATGGATTGCTAAACTGTTTTTTTGATTGATAATTATATTCATTACATAGTTTTTAGCGAAACAACTCTGTCTGATAAGAGTCAGCAAAATAGATTCAAAAGCTAAGCATCTTATTTGAAAGTCAAAAAAGGTCAGTGTATACTAATCTCAAAGGTTAAATATAGTCAAAGTCAAATAGTTAAATATAGGAGGAAATAAATATGAAGTGTCAACATTGTAGTAAAAATGATGCAACGATGAGCCTGAAAGTGCAGTTGAATCATCAAGGAATGCAAATGAACTTATGCCACATATGTTTTCAAGATATTCAAGGACAATTGACTGCAGGAAAAATACCGTCATTTGGTGATAATGCAGAACATTTTTTCCAATCGAATGGGAGCCAACAGGCACGAACACAAACGAAACATTTTGAAGAATCTCATGGCAATAGTTTGTTAGATCAACTTGGTAAAAACCTATCCAACGATGCTAAAGATGGGCGGATTGATCCGGTAATTGGACGTGATCAAGAAGTAAAACGTGTCATCGAAACGTTAAATCGAAGAAATAAAAATAATCCCGTTCTAATTGGGGAACCAGGTGTTGGTAAAACTGCCATTGCCGAAGGACTTGCAGTAAAAATCCATGAAGGCGATGTACCTGTGAAATTAATGAACAAACAAGTGTACTTATTAGATGTCGCTTCACTCGTAACGAACACCGGTATTCGAGGGCAATTCGAAGAACGAATGAAACAATTAATCGAGGAACTTCAAACACGGAAAGACGTGATTTTATTTGTTGATGAAATTCACTTACTAGTTGGGGCAGGCACGGCTGAAGGGTCAAAAATGGATGCCGGTAATATTTTGAAGCCTGCTTTAGCGCGTGGAGAAATGCAACTTATTGGTGCAACGACGTTGAGTGAATATCGTCAAATTGAAAAAGACGCTGCACTTGAGCGTCGTTTTCAACCAATTATTGTAAAGGAATCATCTACAGAAGATACGATTCACATTCTAAATGGTATCAAGGATCGGTATGAAAAATTCCATGAAGTACACTATCCAGAAGACACGATCCATGCTTTTGTTAATTTATCACAACGGTATATTCAAGATAGATTTTTACCAGACAAAGCAATCGACTTGATGGATGAAGTGGGGGCAAGATTAAATCTGACACATACGTCAGCATATTCGGAGTCAATCGAAACACGTCTTAACGAAGTCATTCAGCAAAAAGATCAAGCCGCAGAAAAAGAAGACTACGAGAGAGCAGCAAATTTACGCTTTGAGGAAATCCAGTTGCGGAAACAATTGGAGCAATTGAAACAAAATGAGGACACACCTCGAGTAAAAGTTACGGTAGCAGATATCGAATTAATAGTAGAGGAAAAAACTGGAATTCCTGTGACAAAACTACAATCTGCAGAACAGGCAAAAATGAAAGGAATCGCAGAAAATCTTAGTGAAAAAGTAATTGGCCAAGAAGATGCGGTCGATAAAATTGCCAAAGCGATCCGTCGAAGTCGTGCAGGGCTAAAATCTAAAAATCGACCTATTGGTTCTTTCTTATTTGTCGGTCCAACAGGTGTCGGTAAGACAGAGATTACAAAAGTGCTGGCAGAGGAATTATTTGGTTCACGTGATACGTTAATTCGTCTTGATATGAGTGAATATATGGAGAAACATTCGGTGTCTAAAATTATTGGTTCTCCTCCAGGTTATATAGGCCATGAGGAAGCAGGTCAACTGACAGAACATGTTCGCCGTAATCCTTATTCCATCTTATTGTTGGATGAAATTGAAAAGGCACATTCTGACGTACAAAATATGTTCCTGCAAATAATGGAAGATGGTCGATTAACGGATTCGCATGGCCGTACAGTCAGTTTCAAGGATACGGTCATAATAATGACGAGTAATGCTGGAACAGGCGACAAAAAAGTAAGTGTAGGATTCAATCAACCAGCACATGAATCCATCAATATGCTTGAAATGCTAGGGGCTTATTTCAAACCAGAATTTCTCAACCGTTTCGATGCTATTGTCGCATTCAATGAACTGACAGAAGAAAATTTACTAAAAATCGTAGACTTGATGCTTGGAGATTTACTAGTAACAATTTCAGATAATAATATTGATATGACGATTTCGTCGGAAGCAAAACTAACCTTGGTCAAATTAGGTTACGATAAACGGTTCGGTGCTCGACCGCTTCGCAGAGTGATTCAAGACAAAATTGAAGATCCATTAACAGATCTTATTTTAGAGGAAGAAATGATTAAAAAGGTCCATGTAGATGTTATGGATGATGAAATTGTTGTTCGCAAAGTATAAAAATGTTTAACACCCCCTGAAAACTATTCAGGGGGTGTTTTTTCGTGTAACTACTAGAGTAGGATGTATTAGGCTTTATATCTTACTATATTACATCGTTTAGCATGGCTTAAAAATTTCATATCATAGGAAGCTATCATGATCCCTCGAACCGCGATATTCCTGTATCAGCACTTCCCTAATTATGAAGGTTTCTTTAAACTCTATGCTCCATATACAACTCTTGCTTTGTTATTTCCGTTGCTTTTAATAGAATGGTGTCTGGCACTTGCTGTTTATAAGCTTCGATCGATTCAAGTAATTGTTCCGAGTTACTAGCTCCAATGATCAGAGAACCTGTCACTTTTCTTTGTAACACGAATTGAAGTGCAATAGAAGCAATCGGAGCTTCTAATATTTGTAATTTTTCGATAGTATCAACTAAGTCTTTCTGCGTGTAGCTAAGATATTCTTTTGTTTTAATTGCACGATTAAGACCATCTGCTGTAAGTAAACCTTTTGCAACTGTTCCTCGCGTGAACAGTGAAGCTTGATGGTCTTCTAGCAAGGAGAACCACTCTTCGGGTCTTCTGTCTAGTAGGCTATATTGCATCATAACAGAGACGGCATTACTTTTGCGTAAAAATCGGTCTATGACATTTGGGCGAATAGAGGATATACCATATTCACGAATTAACCCTTCTTTTTGAAGAGATTCCATTGTGTCTATAACCTCGTCTACATTGTCTTCCATCGTGCCCCCATGTAGCTGATATACATCTATATAATCCGTTTGAAGTCGCTTTAAAGAGGCATGAACTGCATCTGTTATCCATTCCTTAGTTGGATCCCATGACCAACCGTCTCCAGAATTATTGAGTCGATTTCCAACCTTCGTAGCTAATATAACATTTTGTCGATTGCTCTTAAGGGCATTACCAACAATCTTTTCATTTTCGCCTTTATTATAAAGATCTGCTGTATCAAAATAATTAATACCATTTTCTAGTGCTACTTGAATAATGTTATCCGCTTCTTTTTGATCTGATGGAAGTGACATGCATCCTAGTCCGATTTCAGATACGTATATATCACTTTTACCTAATTGTCTTTTCTTCAAGTTTCATCACGTCCTTTTCTACATGGTACAATGTCAAATAGATAGATTCAACTAAAGTGAAACACTAGAAACGAGAGGACGATTCGTTATGAAAAAATTTGAAGAAAAAACAATTCAATCTGAGGTTAAATATAAAGGAAGAATAATATCTCTTCAGATAGATGAAGTAGAACTACCAAATGGCAAAACTAGTAATAGAGAGATTGTTAAACACCCTGGTGCTGTAGCGGTCATAGCCGTTACAAAAGATATGAAAATAATTTTAGTGGAACAATATAGAAAAGCTTTAGAACGATCAATTATTGAAATTCCCGCTGGAAAAATAGAGATTGATGAAGTTCCCGAAATAACTGCGCTGCGTGAATTGGAAGAAGAGACGGGCTATACGACGGACAAACTTCAATACATTCAATCATTTGCCACATCACCAGGGTTTGCTGATGAGATTATACATCTATATTTTGCAGAGAATATTGAAAAGCTGGAGCAACCAGTAGGCTTGGACGAAGATGAGTTTGTAGAATTACTACATGTGAGTCTTTCCGAGATGGAAGAAATGGTAAAAAAGCAACAAATCTATGATGCTAAAACTGCCTTTGCATATATTTGGTTGAAAGATTATTTTAAAGAAGCATGATTTAAGATAGTACAAGCATATGATGAAAGTAGATAGGGGGGTGTTCCAATTTGAACCAGACTTATACTATTTTCATCTCATTATGTGTACTCGTTGTTAGTTTTATCGGAGGTTTAGTATTATTTGAAAAAAGTACGGCAGAACAGCAGCAATGGATTATTAATCTCTTGGATGCACGCGTTCTATTAATAGAACAGCCTACTTTTTTAGAAACGATTTTTCCTCACCTCATGTTTGCCATTGTGTTTTTTTTGTTTTATCAGCATCCTTTTTTACGAAAGCTAATTTTAGTTATTTGTGCATTTAAGATTACATTCTATGGATATTGTTCGAGTTATATACTACAAACACAGGAATCTACTTTTCCTTATGTGTTTTGGTGGTTTCCATTTCAGCTAGTGTATTGTGTCTTGTTATTAGCTTTAGCAAATCGTATTAATATTTTTTCGCTATCCTTTTATATAATTGTTATAATTATAGAATCCATCTTAATACCATTTATATTATTTAATAATTAGTTTTTATTAATAGTTATTATTATGTGAATCTCTTGTAATGAGAATTCAATTATTGGTATAATGGATTCAGTTAAGGAGGCGTCATATGGAAAGCCGTATTGATCGTATAAAAAAACAATTATCTGGTGCGAGCTATAAACTGACGCCGCAGCGAGAAGCGACGGTCCGAGTTTTGCTTGAAAATGAAGAAGATCATTTAAGTGCAGAAGATGTATTTTTACTAGTTAGAGAAATATCACCTGATATAGGACTTGCAACAGTTTATAGAACGCTTGAGTTATTAAACGAATTGAATGTGGTAGATAAAATTCAATTCGGTGATGGCGTATCTCGCTATGATTTAAGACAAGAAGGTGCAGCGCATTTTCATCATCATCTAGTATGTATTGAATGTGGAGCTGTAGATGAAATTCAAGAAGATTTGTTAGAAGATGTAGAAGCTATTGTAGAAAAGAAGTGGAACTTTAGAATAAAAGACCATCGTCTAACATTTCACGGTATATGCTACCGTTGCCAAGAGGATAAATAAACAAAAGGATAGCTTATTGCTATCCTTTTTTTAAATGATTAAGTCAATTGCATAATTTATTTCAATATAATTACACACAAACTAGTGATTCCAGTGGGAGCGGTAAATGCTTTCACATTGCTACGCTAGTTTCGAAGAATGAAAGGTTAGTAGGAATGGAAATCAATTTTACTTCAAATACTTCATTACGAAATTTGCCTAGATTGTCTTATCAAAAGGAGTGAATAACATGAATAATGGAATACTACATTTAGAGGATTATATGCACTTCCTGCAGATTGAACGCCAGTTAGCGAGTAATACATTGACCTCCTATAAAAAAGATTTAACCGATTATTTACATCATATATTTGAAGTGCAGCAACTACAAAGTCTAAATGAGATTGAACGCACGCATATTGTTTTGTATCTGCGAAGTTTAAAAGAAAATGGAAAATCTGCTCGAACCATTTCTAGGCATATTTCTTCTATACGTTCCTTTCATCAATTTTTATTAAGAGAGAAAGTGGCGAACACAGATCCCTCTGTCCATTTAGATTTGCCCCAACTAGAACAAAAACTGCCTACATATCTGTCAGTGGAGGAATTGAATAATCTATTAAATAGTATTGATCAGTCCAAACCACAGGGCCAAAGGGATTTAGCAATGTTTGAACTCTTGTATGCTAGTGGTATGAGGATTAGTGAGTGTTTGAACTTAAATCTGGAAGATATTCATTTATCCATGGGATTTGTTCGTGTATTTGGAAAAGGTGGCAAAGAACGAATTGTACCTTTAGGTGGTTCTGCCATTAGAGCATGTGTAACTTATATAGAGAATGCAAGACCAGAATTATTGAAGTCCGAAAAAACGGAAGCAATTTTTATTAATCAACGTGGAAAACGTCTAACTAGACAGGGAATTTGGAAGTTATTAAATAAGCATGCTACTACAGCAGGGATTTCAAAAGAAATTACACCTCATGTACTTCGCCATTCATTCGCAACACATTTAATCGAAAATGGAGCGGATTTACGTGCTGTTCAGGAGATGCTAGGACATGCTGATATTTCTACGACTCAAATTTATACCCATGTTAGCAAAAGCCGTTTAAAGGATGTTTATAAACAATTCCATCCTAGAGCATAAATTGTCAGAGGTCTGACCTGTACATTTTGTTTTTTTTTGGTAAACTAGAAGAAAATAGTAGGAGGTTATAAAATGAATAAATTTAAGCGCATACATGTTATTGTAATGGATTCTGTAGGTATTGGAGAAGCACCAGATGCCGACGTATTTGGTGACGTAGGATCACATACAATTGGGCATATTGCAGAAAAAATGAACGGACTTCATATGCCTCAGATGGAACAACTTGGACTTGGTAACATTGATGATATTCAAGGGATTGCTAGACAGACTCAGCCTACCGCTTATTTTGGTAAAATGCAGGAGGCCTCTGTTGGTAAGGATACAATGACTGGTCATTGGGAAATCATGGGTCTTAATATTGATAAACCGTTTAAAGTATATCCAGACGGATTTCCTCAGGAGTTAATCTCCCAATTAGAGGAGAAAACTGGTCGTAAAGTAATTGGAAACAAACCGGCAAGTGGAACAGAAATTTTAGATGAGCTTGGCGAAGAGCATATGAAAACTGGTGCCATAATTGTATACACATCTGCTGACCCTGTGCTACAGATCGCAGCACATGAAGAAATAATTCCGTTAGAAGAATTGTATCGTATTTGTGAAATTGCACGTGAATTAACTTTGTCGGAGGAATTTTTAGTAGGTCGTATAATTGCTCGTCCTTTTATCGGAGGATCGGGTAAATTTGTTCGTACATCAAATCGCCATGATTACGCGTTAAAACCTTTTGGTCGTACAGCGATGAACGAACTGAGTGACGAGGGACTAGATGTAATCGCAATTGGTAAAATTAACGATATTTATAATGGTGAAGGCATCACTTCTACGGAAAGAACAACAGATAATATGGATGGGATGGATAAATTCATCGCTACACTGGATAAAGACTTTAAAGGAATCAGTTTCTTAAATCTAGTTGATTTTGATGCATTATTTGGTCATCGCCGCGATCCATTAGGCTATGGTAAAGCTTTAGAAGAATTCGACGTACGTTTAAAAGAAGTATTTCCAAAGTTAACAGAGGAAGATTTGTTGATAATTACGGCAGACCATGGAAATGATCCAACTATGCCAGGAACAGATCATACGCGAGAATATGTTCCGTTAATTGTATACTCACCAAAATTTAAGGAAATAACAGAGTTACCACTACGTAATACATTTGCCGACATTGGAGCAACGATTAGTGAAAACTTTGGTGTATCGACTACAGAATTCGGAGAGAGTTTTCTTTCTCTATTAAAATAATCCATATTTATATGAATTAATTTCATAAGGGTAGTAAAATTCCACTCCAGGTGGACGCCTGTAAAAATAAAAGAGATGTGTAAGGAGATTATTTAATATGAATATGCTTAATTTAATCGATAAGAAAAAAAGAAACAATTCATTAACCGAAGAAGAAATACAATATATGATTAATAAGTATACAAATGATGAAATTCCAGACTATCAAATGAGTTCCATGTTGATGGCAATCTTAATAAATGGAATGAATAAAGATGAAACATCATGGTTAACAAAATCTATAGTTGAATCAGGTGATGTTATTGACTTATCTTCTATTGAAGGATTCAAAGTTGATAAGCACTCAACAGGAGGAATAGGAGACAAAATTAGTCTTCTTGTTGCACCGATTTTAGCATCATTAAACATTCCCATTGCAAAAATGAGTGGAAGAGGATTAGGTATCACAGGTGGTACTGTAGACAAATTAGAATCTATAGAAGGTTTTAATGTTGAATTAACTTCTGATCAATTCATAAAGCAAGTAAATGAACATAAAATTGCGATAGTTGGTCAATCTGGTAATTTAACTCCAGCTGATAAAAAGTTATATGCCTTAAGAGATGTAACAGGTACTGTGGACTCAATCCCGTTAATTGCTTCTTCAATTATGAGTAAGAAAATTGCTAGTGGTGCAGACGGCATTGTACTAGATGTAAAATGTGGTAAAGGTGCTTTCATGAAGGATTTAAATCATGCTACAGAATTGGCTTCTACTATGATTAGCATTGGAGAAAGTTTAGGTAGAAAAGTATCAGTTGTTATTACTGATATGAACCAACCTTTAGGTCATAACATTGGTAATAAATTAGAAGTTGCAGAAGCACATGATTTCCTTAGAAACTATAAAGATAGTGAGCAAGGCTTATTAGAAGTTACAATAGCTATATCTTCAAAAATGTATCAATTAGCTACTGGAGTAAGTGAAGATGAAGCACAAAAACAAGTAATAGAAACACTTACAAATGGTGCTGCATTGGAAAAATTCAAAGAGTTTATAACTGCTCAAGGCGGAGATGCTTCTGATATTAATCCGAAAGCTACTAAGCATACGATTGAAGTAAAAGCTGTAAAAGATGGTTATATCAATTTAATTGATGCTGAATTGATTGGGATGGCTTCTCTATTAGTAGGTGCAGGTCGTTTAACAAAAGTGGACACCCTTGATTTTGATGCAGGAGTTAAACTGGTATCATTAACAGGTCAAGAAGTTCAAAAAGGTGATACATTAGCTATTCTATATTCAAACAAAGATGATGTAGCGGAATCAATTAAATTGATTGAAGAAGCATATAAAATTATTGAAGATGAACCAGTCAAAAATAATTCTATCTTGAAAATAATGTAAAATAATTCTATACAATATAAAGAAAAAGTTGGTTAGCTAATTGGATTTAGCTTACCAACTTTTTATTTTGTAGAAGTGTAAAAATAAATAATACAAAGATAAGTTAACTAGATCACTTTTTTAAAATTTGAAGGATCCAACGAGATATACAATTATTTCGTTTACTTGCTCTCGTGTGCTATTTACTTGCGGCTGCAGTAGTTTTACTTGCTCAAGAGGGACAATTACTTGCGAAGTGGATTATTTTTCCAAAGAATCAACTAAGTGAAGGTATACAATTATTTCGTTTACTTGCTCTCGCATGCTATTTACTTGCGTCCCGTTTTAAATACTTGCTCTTCGTGGCTGTTTACTTGCGGGTGCAGTAGTTTTACTTGCTCATGAGGGACAATAACTTGCGAAATGGATTATTTTTCCAATGTCTCAACAAAGTGGAGATACAATTATTTCATTTACTTGCACTCGCATTATTTACTTGCGTCCCGTTTTAAATACTTGCTCTCTGTGGCTGTTTACTTGCGGGTTCAGTAGTTTTACTTGCTCATGAGGGACAATTACTTGCGAAGTGGATTATTTTTCCTATGTCTCAACAAAGTGGAGATACAATTATTTCATTTACTTGCTCTTGCATGCTTTTTACTTGCGTTCCGTTTTGAATACTTGCTCTCCGTGGCTGTTTACTTGCGGGTGCAGTAGTTTTACTTGCACATTAGGGACAATTACTTGCGAAGTGGATTATTTTTCCAATGTCTCAACAAAGTGGAGATACAATTATTTCATTTACTTGCGTTCCGTTTTGAATACTTGCTCTCCTTGGCTATTTACTTGCGGGTGCAGTAGTTTTACTTGCTCATGAGGGACAATTACTTGCGAAGTGGATTATTTTTCCAAAGAATCAACTAAGTGAAGATATACAATTATTTCATTTACTTGCTCTCGCATGCTATTTACTTGCGTCCCGTTTTGAATACTTGCTCTCCGTGGCTGTTTACTTGCGGGTGCAGTAGTTTTACTTGCTCATGAGGGACAATTACTTGCGAAGTGGATTATTTTTCCAAAGAAAGTGAAGATATACAATTATTTCATTTACTTGCACTCGCATGCTATTTACTTGCGTTTCGTTTTGAATACTTGCTCTCCGTGGCTGTTTACTTGCGGGTGCAGTAGTTTTAATTGCTCATGAGGGACATTTACTTGCGAGGTGGATTATTTTTCCAATGTCTCAACAAAGTGGAGATATACAATTATTTCATTTACTTGCACTCGCATGCTATTTACTTGCGTTTCGTTTTGAATACTTGTTCTCCGTGGCTGTTTACTTGCGGGTGCAGTAGTTTTACTTGCACATGAGGGACAATTACTTGCGAAGTGGATTATTTTTCCAATGTCTCAACAAAGTGGAGATATACAATTATTTCATTTACTTGCACTCGCATGCTATTTACTTGCGTTCCGTTTTGAATACTTGCTCTCCGTGGCTGTTTACTTGCGGGTGCAGTAGTTTTAATTGCTCATGAGGGACAATTACTTGCGAAGTGGATTATTTTTCCAAAGAAACAACTAAGTGAAGATACAATTATTTCGTTTACTTGGTCTCCATGTCTACTTACTTGCATTAGGGTGACATTTACTTGCGAAACAGGGGTTTTTTTTCAGTTTAAAACATTCAAAATAGGCATCTCGCTGAGGTTTTTAAAAACTTTTGCGAGATGCCTATTTTTTGATTAAAAAAAAGAATATGTTCCCATACTTTAAATGACCACCCTCTGTCGAAAATCGACTAATAAGAGATGATTTCTTCTACTTTTGTCAAGCGCAAGGAGTTTTCAAGGAACATGTGGAATAGCGCTATCTAAGGAGGCGATTGTATGATTCATGAAGTAGAAAAAGTAGGAGACGAAATTATTATTATTCGATTAAAAGGTGAATTAGATCATCACAGTACAAATGATATCAGAAATGAGATAGTTCCAATGATAAAAAACGGGTCTATTAAAGTAATAGTTTGGAATTTGAAAGATTTGAATTTTATGGATAGCTCGGGGATAGGGTTAATTTTAGGCAGAATGAGAGAGCTTGCTCCGATAGATGGACAAACAATTATTGTAAATCCGTCACCAACAATGCGTAAAATTTTTCAGTTTGCAGGTTTAAGCCCTTATATCTATAGCGAATCCGAAATTGAAATAATGTCTAAGTTAGGGGGAATAGTTTATGGACAATGAGATCACATTATCTTTTATCGCTAAAAGTGAGAATGAGGCATTAGCTAGAATGGTTATGTCTAGTTTTATCGCAACGATTGATCCGACAATTGAAGAGTTATCTGAATTTAAAACAGTCATCTCCGAAGCTGTAACGAATGCTATCGTTCATGGTTATGAAGAAGATGGTATCGGAAAAATTGAATTGCATGCACAAAGAGTAGATAGAGAAATTATCGTTTCTATAGTAGATTATGGCCGTGGAATACGTGATGTAAATCAAGCTCGTGAACCACTATTTACGACAAAGCCTGAGCAGGAACGTTCGGGAATGGGCTTTACAATTATGGAAAGCTTTAGTGACGGAGTTGAGATTTACTCCATTCCTGATAGGGGGACGACTGTAACAATAACAAAGCAATTTGTACCAATCCAGGAATCTTGTAGGATCGTCTAATGATAAATAAAAAACCGTCTACTTTACTAACTCAAGAAAAAATGAGAGAGCTCATAGCACTATCACAGACTGGTGATAAATTAGCAAGGCAGCAAATGATTGAGGGTAATACTAGGCTTGTATGGTCTATTGTCCAAAGGTTTGCATCAAGAGGAGCAGATCTAGAGGATTTGTTTCAAATCGGCTGTATCGGCTTGATGAAATCGGTAGATAAATTTGATTTGTCCTATGAAGTGAAGTTTTCAACGTATGCGGTTCCTATGATTATAGGGGAGATTCAGCGGTTTTTAAGAGATGATGGAATGGTGAAAATCAGTCGCTCGATTCGGGAGTTAAATTTTAAAATTCGTCATGCTACGGATGACTTTTTAAAAACGTTTGAGCGTCAACCAACTATTTTGGAGCTTGCGCATATTTTAGAGGTTTCACGAGAAGAAATAGTTATGGCCACAGATGCTCTTCGTGATCCGGCATCGTTACAGGAGCAGCTTTATGAAAATGATAGCGGGGATGCACTAACGTTAATGGATCAAATGAAGGACGAGCGTTCCGAGAAACCATTTGAGCATATTCCGTTACGTGAGCTAGTAGAAAAACTGGAAAAACGAGAGCAAATGATTATCTATTTACGCTATTATCTTGATTGTACACAAAGTGACATTGCTGAACGATTAGGAATTTCCCAAGTACAAGTGTCGAGACTAGAGAAGAAAATATTAACTCAATTAAAAACCTGGCTAGTACCAGTAGGTCATACGAATACAAATGCAAAAGATAGGTGATTGAAACGAAACCTTTGTTTACTAGTAAGGATGAAGCAGAATTATATTTAAAAGAAAAGTTCGGTGAAAACGAGTCTTTTGATGTGGGAATTTTACATACCCATTTATATGAATTTCCTGTACTACTCGTATTTATTACTGGACTGATTGATGGCCTAGTAATTACACAATTATTAACGAACACCCAAATGAAAATTACAGATAAAACAATAAGCGAAAATGATATCATTGAGCATTATTTACCGTATTACTCTATTACGCAATATGATTCCAAGGAAAAATGGCTTGCTGCACTTTTGAGTGGACAAGTAACTTTTATATTAACAAATGGTTCAGTATATACAATAGATGTTCGTTCATACCCTGGAAGATCACCTGAAGAACCTGATAATGAGAAGGTTGTAAGAGGCTCAAGGGATGGATTTACAGAAAACATAATCCAAAACACAGCACTCATTAGAAGAAGGATTCGGGATACCAATTTGCGCTTTGAGCTACACCAAATTACGGAGTTAGGTCAAACTGATATTGCAATAACTTATATTAAAGATATTGCTAATGAAGATAATCTTACTCAAATTCGAGATCGATTAAAGCAAATAAAACATGATGGAATTACTATGACGGACAAAGCATTAGAGGAATGGCTATTTAAACAAGGTTTTCACCCTTTGCCTTTTGTACGATTTACAGAAAGGCCAGATATAGCAGCAGCGCATTTACTAGAAGGACATATAATAATAGTAGTAGATACATCTCCATCCGTAGTTATAGTACCTACGACCCTTTTTCACCACCTACAACATGCTGAGGAATACAGGCAAGCACCAGCAATTGGTACAGTGGTTAGGTGGATTCGATTTGTAGGGGTTCTTCTAAGTTTATTTCTTTTACCATTTTGGTATTTATTATCAGTACATCCAGAGTTTTTACCAAAGGCTCTTGAATTCATTGGACCGAAAGAATCCACTGAAATACCGCTGTTATTACAGCTTCTATTTGCAGATATTGGGATAGAATTTTTAAGGCTTGCTGCTATTCATACTCCTACTCCGCTTTCAACTGCGATGGGGATTATAGCTGCGTTAGTTATTGGACAAATGGCTGTTGATGTAGGAATTTTTGTGCCAGAGGTTATTTTATATACAGCTATAACAGCGATATTCACTTTTTCTATTCCCTCATATGAGCTTAGTATTACAACAAAAATATTTAGGACGATTATTCTGTTGAGTACTGCGTTATTTGGACCGAGTGGATTTTTTGTAGCTTCTTTAGCTTTGCTTTGGTACGTATGTTCTGTTAAACCTTTAAATGTGCCTTATTTATGGCCACTTCAACCTTTTTTTCCAAGGGCATTTATGCGTTTGATCATTAGGTTTCCAATGCCTGATGATGCGAAACGACCATTTATAACACGATCACCAGATCGTAAACGTTCATAATGTGCATTGCCATTTCCTTATCTATTGTGATAAAGTTTTAATAGATATAGGGAAAAGAGGCGAACTAAATGGTGCTAGTTTCACGGCATGCTGTAAACGAAAAAGGTCACTTAATGATTGGTGGAATAGATAGCTTAGAGCTTGCAAAAACATATGGAACACCATTGTTTGTGTACGATCTGTCTCTAATTAGAGAACGAGCACATGCATTCATCCAGACATTCCGAGATCAACATATATCGGCACAAGTTGCTTATGCGAGTAAAGCTTTTTCAAGTGTTGCAATGTATCAATTGATGAAACAAGAAAACTTATCATTAGATGTGGTATCTGCTGGAGAATTGTATACTGCGATTCAAGCAGGATATCCAGTAGAAAGAATTCATTTTCATGGAAATAATAAAAGTAAAGAAGAATTATTATTAGCTCTTGAGCATAATATTGGTTGTATAGTTGTCGATAATTTTTATGAAATAGAATTATTAAAGATACTTACTGAAAAAACCAAGAAAAAAGTTAATGTTTTGTTAAGGGTAACACCTGGTGTCGAAGCCCATACGCATGATTATATTACAACTGGTCAACAAGATTCTAAATTTGGGTTTGATCTGTTGAATGGACAAGCTGACCAAGCATTTCTGGATGTATATCAGGATGAATATATCCAGTTGCTTGGTTTGCATTGTCATATTGGCTCTCAAATATTTGACACGACTGGTTTTAAGGTGGCTGCTGAGAAGCTAATTACTAAAATGATAGAGTGGTATACGGATTATAACTTCTTATGCGGTGTATTAAATCTAGGCGGTGGCTTCGGTATAAAATATACAGATGAGGATGCTCCGCTTGAACCAGCTGTATATGTAAAAGAAATGATACAAATTGTAAAAGAGCTCGTGCATAATTCTTCTTTTAAAATGCCAGAAATTTGGATAGAACCGGGTAGATCATTAGTTGGTGATGCAGGAACTACGTTATATACTGTCGGATCTGAAAAAATTGTACCAGATGTTCGAAATTATTTAGCGGTTGATGGAGGTATGTCCGACAATATCAGACCTGCATTATACGGAGCTGAATATGATGCAGTTATTGCAAACAAAATGGACGAACAGTTAACAAATAATTATACAATTGCTGGTAAATGTTGTGAGTCTGGTGATAAGCTAATCGAAAATATACAATTACCTGTAGCTGAGCCAGGAGATATTCTTGCGATGTTCTGCACAGGCGCTTATGGTTATTCCATGGCTAGTAATTATAATCGTTTAACGAAACCAGCGGTTGTATTTGTAGAAAATGGTAAACATCAATTAGCTGTTAAAAGAGAGACGTTGGAAGACCTCATACATCTTGACCTTCCTTTAACAATGGAGAAGGAGTGAACAAGATGAAAAAGGCTAACGTAATGCTATTTCTAATGATTTTTATTGTTGGAATAGTATGGGGTGTCATATACTGGTTATTTATAGCACCAAATGCGAATTTGTAAATATGGTAAGTTAAGGTGCGATAATACAGATATTTTAAGAAATTGGACTATGTTAAATTTAGTGTTGAGTATGATACGTTTATAGATTTACGAACTAAATTACATTTGTAAGGGTCTTAAATTAAAGTTGTATATTCGTATGTATAATATCAATAATGAATGAATAAACAAGCCAAGAAATTAAAAGAGGGTTTTAATTATGCTACTTCGCTATAAAAAAACATTTGAAAAAATTTCAATGGGGTTACTTTCCTTTATGCCTCATGAAAAAGACGTAAAAAAACTATTAGAAACAATTCATGAGTATGAGACAAATCCAGAGTGGCATTTGTTTCTTTGGAAGAAAGAGGACGACTTAGTAGGATTAATAGGAGTACGAATGGAAGGAACTGAAGCAGTAATTCAACATCTTTCAGTCAACCCTTCACATCGCGGTGAAGGTCTCGGTGAAAAAATGTTGGAAAAAATTCCAGCCGTTTTACAAACTAATTCCATAAAGCCATCTGAGGATGTAGAACCATTTTATACTAAATGCCAAACAAAAAAAGAAGAGGACTGACTTTAATTTTATAAGTCATCTCTCTTTTTTTTCTCTCTTTCTCGTTCCTCCAGTATTTCTGAACGATCTCGAAGCATATGTTTATGAATAAGAAAATGTATGTCCTCATTCGTTTCTAAATGGACGCGACTTACTTGCGTCTGTAGACTAGGATTAGTTATCTCAATAGTAAATCCTTGAAACTTTTGGCTACTAGTCATTAATTCGAGTGCATTTGTCATATTTTTTGTTAATTTTTGGAAATTTAGGTTTTCAAAGAAAGGAGAATTCTTCGTTATTTCCATTCTTTTAATACTTGTTCTCATCGTTTTAATAGCTCCCGTTAGATTTCCGCGACGCCAGTGATACATAGAAGTTGCTAACAAGATTAGAGCAGTTAACGCATGATTTTTATGCCTTGGAGAAACTTCCTTCCAATAGTCTTCCAATAACTCGTGACACTCAAAATAATCGAAGGTTTCATTGAAATGTTTTAGAAATGCGACAAAACTAGTATGAAATGTAGGGTGCAATACAATCACCTTTCCTCTATAATAATGTTAAAAACCGATAATAGGTGGAGTTTTATGACTTACGAAGTAAAAACAGAAGCGTTTGAAGGACCTCTAGATTTATTATTACATTTAATAAATCGTTTGGAAATAGATATATACGATATAAAAATGGCGGAAATCACAGAGCAGTACATGGAGCATGTTCACGCAATGCGTGTTCTAGAACTCAATGAAGCAAGTGAATACTTAGTAATGGCTGCAACTTTACTATCGATTAAAAGTAAAATGTTATTGCCAATTCACCAAGACGATGACATGGACGATGATTTCGATATGGATTTACAAGATCCAAGGGATGAACTTGTACTAAGATTAATAGAATATAAGAAGTATAAAGAAGCAGCAGAAAACTTGCATGAGATGGAGGAGACACGTTCACTCTATTATTCTAGGCCACCAACAGATTTAAGTGAATACCAAACTAGTAAACAATTAGAATTACTTGAATTAGACGCAAATGTGTACGATATGCTCGGTGCTTTTCAAAAAATGTTGCGAAGAAAACAAATAAATGCACCTCTTAATACACGAATAAGTAAACAAGAAATATCGATTAAAGCTCAGATGAAAAATGTTATTGAGGTTTTGAAAAAGGGAGGAGGGAAATTATCATTTTACGATTTATTCCCTACAAGAGATAAGACCTCGATCGTTACTACTTTTTTATCTCTACTTGAACTGATGAAACGTCAGATTATACATGTAGAACAAAAAAGTAATTTTGAAGATTTGTTTGTGCATTTGCGAAAGGAAGATATAGAAAGTGAATTCCAAGATGAAATTGATGAGTAATATAGAAAGTCTATTATTTGTAAGTGGAGAGGATGGTCTAACTAAAAAACAATTAGCTTTCCTAACTAGTTCGGCAGATGAGGAAATAGAAGCGATCCTCCAGGAAATGATACAGGAATATAAAACGAATCACACTAGGGGAATTGAGATAAAACAATTAGCAGGAACCTATCAATTAGTTACGAAGCAAGAAAATATAGATAGTATTCAGAGACTAGTAGAGAATCCAACAAATCAGTCATTGTCGCAGGCATCTCTTGAAGTTCTAGCAATTGTTGCTTATAAGCAACCTATTACGAGAGTAGAGATTGAAGAAATTCGTGGGGTCAAGTCAGAGCGACCAATTCATACTCTTTCTGCTAAAGGTCTAATACAAGAAATAGGCCGTGCAGAAGGGACAGGTCGGGCTATTTTATATGGAACGACAACTGAATTTCTTCAATACTTTGGGTTAAAAGATATTAAAGCACTTCCACCACTACCAGAAGATTTGTCTGTTGATGAAATGGAAGACACAGATTTATTTATGACGAAATTTCAAGAGACCTTTGAAGGGTAGAAATAATTGAATGAGGAGTATGATTCATTTTTAAAAAAATGGTATTTTTTCTGTTGCTTTTTCTTTTGTGGAGTGTAAATGATGTGGAAGCCTCGTCCTCTTATGCTGTTATTGACGCAAATACAGGGAGATTATTAGAGGGTAGCAATGCAAATACAGAACTACCAATCGCAAGCCTCACTAAAGTTTGGACTGCTTTAACAGTGTTGGATAATGTGTCTCTCGATGACGAAATAACAATCTCAAATGCTGCTGCAACACAAGAAGGGTCATCTCTATACTTAAAGGCCGGTGAGGTTTGGACTGTCGAATCCTTATTGTATGGGTTGCTGTTACAATCAGGTAATGACGCTGCTTATGCACTTGCTGAGCATACAGGTGGATCTATGGAAGGCTTTACAAAATTGATGAACGAAAAAATACAGTTAGCTGGGTTAGAAAACTCTCATTTTACTAATCCATCGGGACTCCACCAGGATGAGCACTATGCTTCTGCTTTAGATATGGCTAATATGTTCCGACTGGCTTTGCAGAACGACTCATATACTCAAATTGCATCAGCTAAAACTTATACTCCTAAAGAAAGATCCGTCACTTGGAGAAATAAACATAAATTATTGCACTTTAATAAGTATGCGGTAGCTGGAAAAACCGGGTATACAAAAGTAGCAGGAAGAACACTAGTGACTTATTTTGAGGATAATGGGAAAAAAGTTATTGTAGTAACATTAAACCATTCGAATGATTGGAATACTCATTCTTCTCTTGCAGCAAATGTTTTTCGGACATACGATAATGTCAAGGTTGTGGAAAAAGGAAAATATCGTCTGTTAGATAAACAGATTATTGAAGTGAAAAAAGATTATTTCCTTTTACTTAAAAAAGAAGAAAAAGATGCGACTAAAAATGTATTGATGATTCCACGTAAATCATCAGAAAAAAAACCCTATCTTTGGAATGTTACGATTAATAATGAGATTGCATTAAAGTTTAACGTAATGAAAATTAAATAGAATTATGGTGAAGACAGTTATTACAAAAGACTGTCTTCTTTTAATTTGTCCCAAAGTATGACATAATTCACTCATATGATTTGGATAGAATGGACGAGGTGAATGTGTTGGAAAGATTACAAAAAGTGCTCGCACATGCAGGTGTGGCATCTAGAAGAAAAGCGGAAGAAATGATTACACAAGGAAAAGTTAAAGTGAATGGAAAAGTAGTAACAGAACAAGGGTTAAAAGTGTCCGACAATGATGTAGTAGAAGTTGACGGGGTTAAATTAGAAAAAGAGCAAAAAGTATACTATTTACTTTATAAACCACGTGGAGTAATTTCGGCTGTTTCGGATGATAAAGGCAGAAAAACAGTAACGGATTTATTGCCACATGTGAAAGAGCGCTTATATCCTGTAGGAAGACTGGATTATGAAACATCAGGTTTGTTACTTCTTACTAATGATGGAGATTTTTCTTATGCCCTCACACACCCAAAATATAAAGTGGATAAAACATATGTAGCACGAGTAAAAGGCATCCCTTTAAAGGAACAGTTGCGACCACTGGAACGAGGTATTGTTTTAGAAGATGGTAAAACAGCTCCTGCTAGAGTAAAGCTACTATCTTCCGAGCGAAAAGCTGATAAATCGATTATTGAGATCACCATACATGAAGGAAAAAACAGACAAGTACGTAGAATGTTCGATGCAATAGGTTTTCCTGTTCAAAAGCTAAAAAGAGAACAATTTGGTTTCTTAACTCTTCACGGTTTAAATGCCGGGGAATGGAGAGAATTGACTACTCATGAAGTAAAACAAATGAGAGTGTTAGCAGAGACGGGGAAAATAGGAAAATAAAACCTATGTGTTCACAAAGCCTTCATAAGTAAGGCTCTTTTAATTTGTAAATTTTGTTATAATAATTCATGATTATGCTTGGAAATGGAGGTTAGCAAATTGGCACAGTCTAAGAAACGACGTTTTTATATGAGAACAGCTATATTAGCAGTACTCGTCGTAGCTATAGTTTTTACAGTTTACTCCAACTTAAATAAAGAGAAAAATGCTGTATTACAAGTAGGCGATAAAGCTCCAGATTTCGTATTAGTAGATATGGATGGAACTGAAAGGCGTTTGTCTGATTATAAAGGGCAAGGTGTGTTTTTGAACTTCTGGGGTACATGGTGTAAGCCTTGTGCTAAAGAAATGCCGGCCATGGACAACCAATACGGTGAATATGCTAATAAGGGTGTCCAAACACTGGCTATTAATATTGGTGAATCAGACCTTAAGGTAAATAGTTTTTCAAATCGATATGGTTTAACTTTTCCTATAGCAATTGATCGTAATAAAAGTGTAATGGAATCGTATAATATTGATCCGCTGCCAACTACTTTTTTGATCAATCCAGAAGGTAAGATTGAGAAAATTATTAAAGGCGAAATGACCGAAGAAGATATTGCGAATTTTATGGATCAAATTAAACCTTCATGAAGGAGTCTTAAAAATGGACAAGATAGTTTGTGCATGTGGAAACGTTAATCCAGCTGGTACAGAGTTATGTGAGAGCTGTGGTCGTCCATTAACTGAAGAGACAAAAGAGAAAAAAATTGTAGATATGCGCTATGAAGGATCTGCAAGACGGTCTCAAACGTATAATAAGACGATAATTGATAAAGTATGGAATTTCTTTTCCAGTGTAAAAGTAGGTATGTGGATAATTGTAGCGATTCTAATTGCAGCTGCAATTGGAACTATACTTCCACAAGTATTTTATGTGCCTGCAACAAATGAAACTGATATTGCTGCATATTATCAGAGAGTGTATGGTGGGTTTGGAACCCTGTATTATAAGCTTGGGTTATCGGACTTATACAGCTCATGGTGGTTTCAGGTATTAGTTGGTATGCTTGGTATTTCACTAGTAATAGCAAGTTTAGATAGAGTCATACCTCTTTATAAATCTTTGAAAAAACAAAAGACGAAGAGACATTTAAGTTTCTTGAAGAGACAACGTATTTTTGGCATGGGTAAATCGGATGTTACTGAGGAGTCATTACTGAAAGCGGAAGAAAAGCTTAAAGAGCTAAAATACAATATAAAACGTGAAGGTAATGCGATTTTAGCAGAACGAGGACGTTTTTCACGTTGGGGTCCGTACGTCAACCATTTAGGACTAATTATTTTCCTTTTTGGTGTAATGCTTCGTGCCCTTCCTGGTTTTTATGTAGATGAAACGATGTGGTTACGTGAAGGTGAAACGCTTTATGTACCTGAAACAGACGGTTATTTCTTAGAAAGTAAAGAATTCATCTATGAGACATACTCGAAAGAAGAATCTAAAGAAGTATACGGTGATGCTATTGATCGAGTAGGTACGATTGCAAAGAACTATCAAACAGACGTTTCCTTATATAAAGGACCAGAAGATTCTGTAGCAGGACATACAGAAGACTTGAAATTTGAAAAGGAAGCTTCTATTCAAGTAAATAAGCCAATTAAATTTGATAATTTCTCAGTGTTCCAAATGGACTTCCGCTTGGATGAATTAGCAACAATGACATTCCAATTACAGGATAAAGAGACACAGCAATCATTTGGAGAGTTTACAATTGATTTAGCAGATCCTCAACCTTTTTATGAATTAGATGAGGGATATAAGGTCGAGGTTATGGATTATTACGCTGATTTTACTGGATTTGAAGAAGGGGTTCCGCAATCTCAATCACCACTTCCAAACAATCCTGCCTTTTTGATAAAAATGTATAGTCCTGAATTCCCTAAAGGTGAAACTAGCTTTGTCATGATTAAAGAAACTGTAGAACCTCTAGGGGTAAACCAACATAAAATTGCTTTCCAAAGCGTGGAAACGAGAGATGTATCTGGTTTAACAGTTCGTAAAGATTTAACACTTCCACTTCTTGCGTTAGGTGGTCTTATATTTATGATAGGTGTAGCTCAAGGCTCTTACTGGAACCATCGTCGAATTTGGATTCAATTATCAGAAGATGGACAGACGGTTGTTGCTGCGCATACAAACAAAAATTGGTTAAGTGTTAAGAGAGATTTGGACAAGGTTACAGAAGTAGCTCATCTTCCAAAATATCTAGATCAGCAGGATATAGATTCTTTAGAAGAAAAAGTGGATAAAGAAGAAGGAGTTTAACAAAATGGATATGGCATCTCTAAGTAGTACCTTATTATTTATAGCTTTTGTAGCATATTTAGTTGCTACATTTTTATTTGGAGGAGCAGTGAAATCTTCAAATGCTGAAACCACCAAGTCCTTTGATAGATGGGGCAAATTAGCGATTACCGTTACTATTATAGGATTTATTGCTAATCTCGGCTATTTTATTACTAGATGGATTGCTGCTGGACATGCGCCTGTAAGTAACCTATTTGAGTTTACTGCTGCATTTGGAATGATGATTGTAGGAGCATTTATTCTTATTTACTTTATATATAAAGCTCCTGCTCTTGGATTGTTTGCATTACCAATAGCTTTACTAATCATTGCATATGCAAGTATGTTCCCAAAAGAAATTACTCCGCTAATACCTGCATTAAAAAGTTACTGGCTAACCATTCATGTAATTACTGCAGCAATGGGTGAGGCAATTTTAGCGATTAGTGCTGTAGCAGGATTTATTTATTTGTTGAAAAATATTGACTTGACAAAGAGATCCAAGGAACGTTTTTGGATTGAGGCAGTTATGTACGTTTTAGTCCTTGTTGTAGGTTTTGTTGTTGCTTCGCTATCGTTTTATTTAGTGAATTATAATGCAGAATACAACTATATAAGTAAAGATGAAACACAACATACAATTGTATACACAATGCCAGCCCTATTTGGTATGAATGAATCAGAAGCAATTACAGATGGAGCATTTGAACCACTTGTGGAAATGCCACCGCTAGTAAATGCAAAAAAATTAACTACAGTTGTTTGGTCTGTTTTATTTGGTACAGTAATTTATGTTTTACTTCGTTTAATATTACGTAAACGTATTTCTACTGTTTTACAACCACTTACGAAAAAGTCTAATTCTCAATTGATGGATGAAATCGGGTATCGTTCAGTATTAATCGGTTTCCCTGTGTTTACACTTGGAGCATTAATATTCGCCATGATATGGGCGCATGAAGCATGGTCACGTTTCTGGGGCTGGGATCCAAAAGAAGTATGGGCACTTATCACGTTCTTATTCTATGCAGTGTTCTTACACCTTCGTTTATCAAAAGGCTGGGAAGGTAAGAAATCGGCTTGGATTGCTCTAATTGGTTTCATCATAATTATGTTCAACTTGATTGCAGTAAATCTAATTTTAGCGGGATTACATTCTTACGCATAACAAAAGTGTAAGCGCCGACACCGTTCTTCAGCGACGAGCTTTGCGCAGGAGCAAAACGAACTTCTGCGACGAGCTTTGCGCAGGAGCAAAACGAACTTCTGCGACGAGCTTTGCGCAGGAGCAAGAGCTGGAAGGATTTCACGTAAAGGAGTCCTTTGGAGGGGGAGTCAGTCTAAGGTCATGACATCGTGTCACAACGACTGTCTGACCCGCATCGTGCGAGACCCTGAAATCCTGAAGCGACTCGAGGAGCTAGGCGATGGATCTAGAATAAAAGATAGAACTAGTGCACAGTTAGAAAGCTCTTTACTCTTTACTTAACGGGAGGAAGAGCTTTTCTTTCATTTTGGATACAGTAATTGTACAATATAAAGTAGATGTTGATAGAAAGGTTTGATAAAACTATGTCTGAAACAATTAAACTTCTAGTAGTTGAGGATGAAGAACGCATTCGTCGTCTTTTAAAAATGTATTTAGAACGAGAAGGATATGAAGTAGAAGAAGCTGAAAATGGGGAAGTCGCATTACAGCTTGCATTAGAATTTGAGTATAATTGCATCCTATTAGATATAATGATGCCTGAAAAAGATGGCATAGAAGTGATGACAGAGCTACGTATGCATAAAGAAACACCTATCATATTATTGACAGCTAAAGGTGAAGAAGCAAACCGTGTGGAAGGTTTTGAACTTGGAGCTGACGATTATATTGTAAAACCGTTTAGCCCAAGAGAAGTAGTATTACGTGTAAAAGCTCTCTTGAAACGCTCTACTGCTTTTGCACCTTCTCAAGGAACATCTATTTCAAAAGAAATAGTAGTCTTTCCGCATCTAACGATAGATCATGATGCGCATAGAGTTACTGCGGATGGGGTAGAAGTAGGTTTAACTCCTAAAGAATATGAACTACTATATTTCTTAGCGAAAGCACCAGATAAAGTATTTGATCGTGAGCAATTACTAAAAGAAGTTTGGCATTATGATTTCTTTGGGGATTTGAGAACAGTTGATACTCATGTAAAACGGTTGCGTGAAAAGCTAAATAGAGTTTCTGAAAAGTCTGCTAAAATGATTGTGACTGTATGGGGTGTCGGATATAAATTCGAGGTCATAAATGAATAGAATTTGGAATAGTGTTGTCGGGAAGCTATGGGGAACCATACTGCTTCTCGTCTTATTTGTGTTATTTATTGTAACCGTTTTATTACTTGAATTTCTAGGTGATTTTCATACAGAGCAGGCGGAGGAGTCACTCCGTAAAGAGGCAGTTACTATCGGTAAAATTGTTGAGCAGCATGACAATGTAGAAGATTCGTTTAAAATTATACAAGATATTTTAGGTACAGAAACTAATACTTTAATTGTACGCAATGCAGAATCCGTTTTTTTATCAGTCCATGAAGGGCTTAACAAGGATGTAGTACAGAAAAAAATATTGGATAATAAGGAATTATCTAAAATATACACTTCTGATGAGCCAATTGTGAAGAAAATGCTAATGCCCGCTATGAATAGTGAGGATCGGATGGAAGATTATATTATTTTAGCTGCCCCTTTAGAATCCAATAAAAACATTCATGGTGCTGTATTTATTTATCAAAGTTTGGAAGTTGTTAGTAAGACGACAAATAGTACTACGAAAATTGTTTTCTTATCTGGGTTTATTGCGTTACTTTTAACTACTATGTTTACTTTTTTCTTAACCTCTCGTATTACTTTACCACTTAGGTCTATGAGGGAAGCGGCGATTCAATTAGCTAAAGGTAACTTTGAAACAAAAGTTCCGTATCTGCAAAAGGATGAAATTGGAGAACTAGGAATCGCTTTTAACCAAATGGGGAAACAATTGAAACATCATGTAGAAGTGATTAACCAAGAAAAGGAACAACTGGCGAGTATACTAACATCCATGACGGATGCGGTTATTACATTTGATACTAAATTTGAAGTTCAAGTTAGTAACCCACAGGCAGATATACTTCTCAACAAATGGTATGCAAATGCAGAGACGTTAGATGATTCTAAGCTACCTGCTGAACTTCATCATCTTTTAGAGTACGTCTTTGATGTTCAAGAGGAGTTTGACGAAAAATTAGAGATTAAAGGCTCCTATTTTGCTGCATCTATTAGTCTTTTATACACTAGTGGTAATGTTGTGCGTGGTGCAGTAATAGTACTTCGTGATATGACTGAACAGCATCGTTTAGATAAAATGAGGTCAGACTTTATCGCAAATGTTTCGCACGAGCTTAGAACGCCTATTTCGATGTTGCAAGGCTATTCAGAAGCAATAATAGATAATGTCGTTACAACCGAAGAGGATAAGAATGAAATGATCCGTATTATATACGATGAGTCTAAGCGAATGGGTAGACTAGTAACTGAATTGTTAGATTTAGCCCGCCTAGAGTCAGGTTATCTAAGTATATATAAAGAAAAGGTTTCTGTTGTCCCGACAATTGAACGAATAACACAAAAATTTGATCAAGTTGCCAAAGAAAATAATATTAGACTTTCTTTTAAACATAATATAAATGAAAATTTATCGATGGAAATTGATGAAGATCGTATGGAACAAGTGTTAACCAATTTAATCGATAATGCCCTTAGGCATACAAAAGAGAATGGTTCTGTCACCGTCCAATTAAGTAAGTCAGATACACAATTTGTTATAAAAATAGTCGACACTGGATATGGCATTCCAAAAGAAGATCTTCCGTATGTATTCGAACGTTTTTATAAAGCTGATAAGGCCAGAACTAGAGGGAAAAGTGGCACTGGTTTAGGTTTGGCAATTGCGAAAAACATTGTCGAAAGACATGATGGTGTGCTAACTGCAGAAAGTGAAATTGGAGTAGGTACATCCTTTATTATTAACTTGCCTATAAAGTGATTCTACAAACTGTGAAGATTACCTTCACATCCCGATGAGTGAAAATGGACTCTTGTATATAACGCTGTGTCTTGATTCGGACCGCAATACCTGAGTAAACAGCATCCTGATGGTCCGTGTCTCGCAGGAACCGTATAACAGAGACAGACCCATCTGTCGTAGCGTTTTGAACTATGTTCTACGTTGCGCTTATATAGGCAGTTATTCTCCCATCTTATCTTCTAATTGGGAGTCGTATTGTCTATTAATGTGGGATAAAAGGCGTGTAACAAATTTGTACTTGAAACGACTAATTGAAAGAACGGGGGGAGCCTATGAATGACTCCGTTTTCCACCGCTTGTATGATACCTATCATCAAGACGTTTTTCAGTTTCTCATATATTTGGTGAAAAATAGACAAACTGCAGAAGACTTGGTTCAAGAAGTATATGTACGAGTGCTTAAAGCTTATAGCAACTTTGAGGGAAAAAGCTCAGAAAAGACATGGCTATTTTCAATAGCCAAAAATATTGCAATTGACCATTTTAGAAAACAAACCGTCAGAAAAAAGAGGTTATTTGACTCATTTGACTGGGAAAAGATGCAACTTGCATCTTCCGAAATGTTACCGGAAGATTTAGTACAGCTTAATGATGAGATGAGAACATTATTAATTGCATTGGATGATTGTACGGGAGATCAGAAAATGGTTATTATTATGCGATATTTCCAGGAACTTTCGATTGCGGAAACATCGGAAATTCTAAATTGGTCGGAAGGGAAAGTGAAGACAACGCAACATCGTGCAATAAAAGCACTTCGTGAACGATTATCTGATAAGCAAAAGGAGGCAGATGTTCATCATGAGTGAGAAAAAGACAGAAGATCGTGTATTAGATGAGCTATTAAATAACATGCCGAAGTTTACAGATAAACGCTCGAAAGATGAAATGTATAAACTGGTAAAATCCAAAATAGAAATTCAGGAGAGGCCTGAGAAACGTAATCGACTAGAGGTTTCAATGAACAAATGGCTACCTTTTATCATTTCCGTAGCTTCTGTCCTTATATTAACAGTTCTCGTCTCTTCCTTTATAAATAAGAATGAGAGTTCCACAGCTGATAAAGCCCAAGAGTCATCAATGGAAAAAGATCATATGAGAACGATGGACGTACCAGAAGAAGCATCAATGGCTACTGAAGAAGACAAGTCTAGCGATATGTCGACTATGTCTGGAAAAATAGTATCTTCGTATGAATTAGTTCCTTTCGACAGTCTATTTACCTCTGTTTACGAGAACGATTTAAATGGAGGAACAGTATTTCATTTTTCTTTATTAGAAAATGCTCTCTCTATTCCAATAACGATTGTAATTCCTAAAGAACAAATAGATATGGATTTTCCAAATAAGACACCAAATAGCTTGGAGCTATATGAAAGATACGCATTTGGGATTGATGAGATTTCCCTTGGATTCCAAGAATACCATCCTTACAAAGGTTACTTTTTGACAGAAGGTAAAATGTTAAAGCACTACTTACCAGTAGATCATGGTTATGATGCTGCCCCTGGAGCAATGGCGCCTTATCTATCTTCTATCAATGAAATTTTCACTGATTTTGATTCCTTTTTAAGGGTCAATGAAGATGGTTCGCCGATTGACTGGGATCAAGTCGGTACGCTAGATGAACCTGTGGAGCTAAAAGGTACAGAGAAAAAGGTAAATTACTTTGCATATAATGGTTCTAATGGAGAGACATATTTAGCACCAAATTTTAATAAAACATTCGCTACATTATCGGAAGCATTGATGGATATGAGAGATCCTGGAAATGATATATACACTTCTGTTATACCAAATAATGTGACCTACACAGTAAGAGAGGATAAAGGTTTAGTAATACGCTTCGATAAACCTTTAAACCTGGAATCTTTAGATGTGAGTGAGGCATCTCGATTATTAGAAGCTTTTTCCCTAACTGCCGCAAGCTTTAATCAATCCATCCAATTAGAAAATGTTGTACAAGAAAGTTGGGATGGAATTAATTTAAGCAGCTCACTTCCTGTTCCAATCGGACCGAATGGTTTTACTTTGCGAACCAACTAAATAACGTCAACTGCCAATCCTTATCAACTAAAGCTTGGCAGTTTTTTTGTATCTGGGTACGCGATAGCCTATAAAGTTATGGAAATAGCCCATAAACAATCAATCCAGGAATAATAACGAGATGAAAGCCCATAAGATTTCAAATATAGCCCTTAATTCAATCAAAAAAGCCCGTAAATTTTTTATTATAGCCTATATTAGGATGTTGGTCTCAATTACAAACAGGTCTGTTGCATATATTGTTTATATTTGATAAAATGTTATTAATTCAAGATATTAATCATGAAGATCAACAAAATATTGATTCATCTTCGGGGCAGGGTGCAATTCCCGACCGGCGGTATTAGAAATTTATTTCTTCAGCCCGCGAACCTTAACAGGTTGATTTGGTTAAATTCCAAAGCCGACAGTATAGTCTGGATGGGAGAAGGTGAAGGTGCAGTCGTTTCTCGTATGCTTATACGGATACGCTTATTTAAGTGTACCTTGTTTCTCCCTTGAACTTTATTGGTTCAAGGGATTCTTTAAGTGTGCAAACGAGCTGAACCTTTCTTCTTGTGGAGTGAATCGCAAAAGGAGAGAGGATTTTATGATAAAAGGCAAAACGCGAATGCTTATTGCAGTTGCAATGCTTAGTAGTATTTCTTTTGTTTTAATGCTACTTGCTTTTCCATTACCGGTTTTACCGGCATATTTGAAGGTCGACTTTAGTGATATACCAGCTTTAATCGCTGCAATCACGATGGGACCAATAGCAGGAATTCTAGTTGCATTTTTAAAGAATGTGTTAGATTGGTTATTTGCAGGAAGTCCAACTGGTGTACCTGTTGGTCATATGGCTAATTTTGTAACTAGTATCTTATTTTTAACACCAGTGTATTTGATTTATCGTAAAGTTACTACGTCAAAAGGAATTATGGTAGGACTAGGAGCAGGTACAGTATCTATGGCGATTGGTATGAGTGTTTTAAATTATTATGTGTTTTTACCAATGTACACTTATTTCTTAAATTTCCCAATGGAAACCGGTACTGCCTTGTTTAATACTATCATTTTCGGTATTTTACCCTTTAATTTGATTAAAGGCGTAATTGTAACTATTGTGATGATTGTATTATTTAAACGTATAAAACCTTTACTTGATAAGGTTACTAATTCATATATGAAACCTAATACAAATTAAAAAAAGTTGTTTCTCCATTAGGAGGAACAACTTTTTTTTAGAGGAAAGTAAATATAAATGGATAATACCGCTTTGATTTCCGCCACAATCAACTAAGTAAGCAGTGATTATATAGGATCATCTAAAGACATCATTTATAGCATTGGAACTAATAAGTAGAAAATAACAATTAGTAATTCAGTTACATTCATTTAGGTTGTGAATTAATCAAATTATTTGGGGAAATTATCCTTTTCGCAAGTAAAAGGTAATAAACCGCAAGTAATTATGGACTATGGGCAAGTAAGCTCTTTACGACCGCAAGTAAGCCACAGATGTAAGCAAGTAAACAATAGGGGAGAGCAAGTAACGATAAAATTGGATTCAATTATTTCATAAAAGATGAGGATGTATACGCACAAAGTCCATGTTCCTAGTACTTTATGATATGAAGTGCACCGCATACAAAACAGGGGCTCTGGATTTGTTATCAAGCATCTTTCAACTAGTAAGAAGACAGAAGACATACGGCAAAAAATAGCTGGTTTCAATCGTATAGAGTAGCGTTAGAGCGAACGAAATTGCATCTTCGAGTGCTTAATCTAGGAATAGTTAGTAGTTTTTCTGTAGTTAACCAAAAACGCACTTAGGTATTTTTCTAAGAATTGCAGAATGGCGCGGACAGGTAAACGCCAATATCACTAAAAATTAACTTGGTAACGATATAGCAAAACGTCTGTCCAAGCCTTCGCAAACGATTGGGAAAAAAGGCACTTGTATCTTTTTTACACGGTTTTCTTTCAGAAAAAAAAGAATGGCGATCATGACAAGAGTCACAACCACCATTCAATATACTATTCGAATTTCAGAGCGTCTCCTTCAAATGACTCATCTGCTACTTTAATAGAATCAGTAGGACAACCTTCAAATGCATCTTCCATGTCCTCCATTAGTTCTTCTGGAACTTCTGTTGTACCCATGTTATCATCTAAAATAACGAAGGCAATACCTTCATCATCATAATCATAAATATCTGGGGCAGCTGCTCCACATGCTCCGCATGCAATACATGTATCTTTATCTACAATTGTATATTTTGCCATTATTATATTCTCTCCTTTATAACTACTAAAACGAATATGCTATCTTATTCATTCTAAAGATGTTTTCCATACATTTCAACCAAAATACTTCAGAAAAGAGAGGTATTCCTATGCATTTTCATCAAATATTACTATTTATAATACATAAAATATCTGGGCAACGTTCTGAGAATGCCCCATATTATTTATTAAAAGGCAAAAAATCAGGACAAACCATTCAAGATGTGACATATTTTCAACTTCATGCTTTCTTCTCTATCCTTCCACAATTATCGAAGGAAGATTATGATGAAGCGATAAATGAGCTGTTTAAAAATGAGTTTATTCGGGTAAATGAATCACTCGTATATATAACTGAAAAAGGAATTGAAATACTACCGAGTGATAAAGAACCTCTATTTAATGGTTGGAAATATAGGGGCAAGGAACAACTTTTTTGGAAAAGAATAGACTTAGTTATCCAAACATTGTCGCAGTTCCAAGCGAATGAAAAAAAATTCGTACCAAACCAAAAGGATATTTCTATACAGCATTTTGTTAAAGACTTTTTAATCCAAAATAATTTCCGTGAATTTAACTTGAATACCGATATTAAGCAAGAAATTTTTTATTTACTTGAAAACCCTTCTTTTGATGATCTACACAGAACGTTGTTTGTTTATCGGCTTAGTGGCTATAAGACAACTGGTTTGACATGGGAACAACTGGCTCGCCACTTTCATATGACTGACTTGAACATTAAAATAATTTTTTTAGAATGTTTACATAGTATGTTAGACAATATTTCAATAGAGACAAGTCCCCGGTTATTTAATTTAGCTAAAGATATTCGTATCGATACGCCTCTAACTGAATCTGCTTTTAAAACAAATAGTCTATTTGAAAAGGGATATTCTATTGAAGAAATTGCTAAAATAAGAAAATTGAAGATTAATACAATAGAAGATCATGTGATTGAAATAGTCTCAAACGATAAAAATTTCTCTATTTCTGCTTTTATTTCTAAGGATCAAGTAGAAGAAATTCTTCACCTATCAAACGAGCTAGAAACAAAAAAACTCACATTAATAAAACAAAGATTACCGGAAATTAGTTTCTTTCAAGTGCGCTTAGCATTGACGAAGGGAGAAAAGAATTCATGAATAAATTAAAATTAAATGAAATTCTTCAGAAAAAGTTCGGTCATGAAAACTTCCGAGATGGGCAACAGGAAATAATTGAACAAATTATAGCAGGAAAGGATGTTGTTGCTATACTTCCTACTGGTATGGGGAAATCCCTTCTTTATCAACTACCAGCATACCTAATGGAAGGAACTGTGATTATCGTGTCACCTCTTTTATCTCTTATGCAGGATCAAGTAGAGCAACTAAAATTACTAGGAGAAAAAAGAGTTATTGCCATCAATTCATTTTTACCATTCCAAGAAAGAGAAATGGCTTTTCGTCACTTAGCTGATTTTAAATTTATATTTACTTCACCAGAGATGCTCCAAAATGAACAATTTAACCGTGCGCTTAGAGAGCTTTCCATCGCATATGTTGTAGCAGATGAGGCGCATTGTATTTCTCAGTGGGGGTTTGATTTTCGACCTGATTATTTGAGGATATCAGGTTGGATACATTCGCTAAAAGCTGTGAATGTTCTTGCATTAACAGCAACTGCGACAAGCGAAGTTGTCAAAGATATTAAAGGAACTTTACGGATGACAAAACCATTTGAATACATTCATTCACTTGATCGTCCTGCTATTGCATATGAAATAGTAGAGGTTGAAAACCAACAAGAAAAAATGAATTGGATATTAGGTAGAGTTATCTCTACTGAAGGTCCAGGAATAATTTATACACAATCACGTAAAAAGACGGAAGTTTATGCAACAATGCTAAGAGAACAAGGAATTTCTGTTGCCTATTACCACGCAAAAATGGAGCAAAGTGACAGGATATTAATCCAGCAACAGTTTCAGCAGGGACAATTAGATTGGATCTGTGCGACTAATGCTTTTGGAATGGGTATTCACAAAGATAATATCAGGCAAATTATTCATGATCATATTCCGACCTCTGTAGCAGGCTATATGCAGGAGGTTGGAAGAGCTGCAAGAGATGGCAATCAGGCAATCGCCTCACTCTTATATACTTCTTCAGATGTTGAGCAAACATTTTACGTAGCGATGCAAGATTTTCCAGAGGAACAAGACATACATTTTGCTTATCAAGAAGAATATTCTGAAGTTGAACAGGCAGAGACTACAAGCCGCATTCTAGCTTATTGGAAAGAGCAATTAAATGAACAGCAAACTATTCAATTATTTAAGCAAATTAAACAAAAAAAGTGGCAGGATATTCAAAGTTTTTACTTAATGATTCGAAATGATTCCTGTTTGAGGGAGCAGCTACTTCATTATTTTGATCAAGCATTAATAGAACGCCCCCATCATTGTTGCTCCAAATGTAAATTAAATGTCTCGAGCATTTTAAGGAAAAGAACTGATGAAAAGAATAGGCAAGATGAAATGAATTGGATAGATAGATTAAATATACTTCTTCCATCATAATACTTTTGTTAAGTTTACTTTTTCTACAATATTCGTCATAATAGAAGTAGAAATGAAGGCAGAAATGGAGTTTGAATAAAATGAACCAAGATGATTATCAAAAAAAAATCGACGAACATCGACAATCTATAGGACAAGATGACGATACCAATGAAATGAGAAGAAGTAGAAGTTCAAATCAAAAACCAAAGAAAAAATCTAGAAATTTATTAATCCCAGTTGTTTTTTGCATTTTCATATTAATCCCAATTAGTATATTTATTTACGTACAATTTTTCTATGTAGCTGATCCAGATAAAGCAGAAGTAGTAAAAAATGATACGATACATGTAGAAACGCAAGCTATTAATAATGGGACAGAAAAAGATGAAACTACCAAAGCAGAAGAAAAAGAAGAAGAAGAAGTAGAAGTTCCAGTGGTAACTACTCCTGAAGAAACTCAGCAACCAGCTGAACAGACAGAGGAAGTTACTGAAAAGCCAAAGCAAGAAGAAGTAGTAGTAGATAAAACAGAAACTACAGAAGCAGCTAGTTCCAAAACGCATATAGTTAAGGAAAATGAAACACTATATCGTATAGCCGTTAATTATTATAAAGATCCAGCAGCGGTCGAAAAAATAAAATCTGCTAATGGCCTTTCGTCAAATGAAATTTCTGTTGGTCAAAAGTTAGTACTACCTTAAACATATATAAAGAAGGATATTTTTCATAAATGTTGAATATATAATATAGGGTATATCCTAGTTGGAAGAGGTGCTAATATGTTTGTAAAAAGTGTAATGATCCCAAAAGAAAAGTGTATTACAGTTCAAGTAGATACTTCAGTATCGTCGGCTCTTCGTGTTTTAGAGGAAAAAGAAATGGATGCTTTACCGATTTTAGATAACGGACAATATGTAGGTATGTTTAACAAATACCTTTTGTATAAAGCGCATTTCTATAGCAATCTTGAAAAACAAACTTTCATGGAGCAAACGAAAGTAACAGATATTATGACAAATGAGGATATATTTGTTGGTTACGAAGAAGTTTTCGAAAATGCAATGATTAAGCTTCATGATTTTCCTGTCCTAGCTGTTGTGGAGGATGGAAAATTTCTTGGTTTAGTAACTCGTTATGATTCAGTAATACAATTTAAAAGTGCATTTGGTATGAATAGTAAGGGAACGCGTATAACTTTTACTTCTGTAGAATCTGAAGGACGAATTCAAAAAATGACGGATGTACTGCATAAATATCACGCTTCGGTCATTTCAATCGTAACATTTGATGAAACAGATAAACTATTCAGACGTATTGTATTAAAGATTGAAAACGATTCAAAAATTGATCGTATTCTAGCAGATTTAGAAAAAGCAGGGTTTCGTGTTTTACATATTGACAAAGAAGAGTAAAATTAGCTTATAGGAAACACGAGTGCAGGGCAGGGGAATTTCCCTGTCCTTTTCCATGTTATATGGGGGTATATATTTGATAGGATGGATAATTGGTATAGGATTGTTTATATTTTTTATTATTTTTTTGTATATGTTATTTTTAGCTTTTCAAACAAATATTCATACCCATTCATTGTATATTGATGAATGGAAGAAGGAAGATCATTTTCATATTTTTTTCATATCCGACATCCATCGCAGAAGAATAAGTGATGAGCTTATTCAAAAACTCAGCGGAAAAGTGGATATCGTTATAATCGGAGGAGATTTGACGGAGAGGGGAGTCCCTTTAAAACGGACGAATGATAATATCAGACAACTTGCCAAGTTAGGAAATACTTGTTACGTTTTCGGTAACAATGATCGGGAAGTTGGGGAACAAAATTTACGAGATATCCTTTATTCGCATGATGTCTGTATATTGGAGAACAACTCTATTAAATATGAAAAAAACAATTTTTCTGTTCGTGTAGTAGGGATTAATGATGGATTTGAGGGACCAGTTAAAATATATGAAGCGTTCAAAGACGTTATTGAATCTGATATTATCGTTTTTACAACTCATGCTCCAGCATACTTTAATAATGCCAAAAAAGTATGTAAGCCGCATCTTCTCTTAGCGGGTCATCTCCATGGTGGCCAAATACGCTTTGGCCCTTTTGGGATTTATGAGAACGGTAGCTATCGTGAAAAAGAAAATAGTGCAGAGCTCATAAGTAATGGATTTGGAACAACTGCGGTACCATTGAGACTGGGAGCAAAATCTGAATGTCATATAGTAACCATAAGTGGACGAAATTAAGTGAACAAAGAAAGGAAGTTTTTTTGTGTTTCAACAGGTAGATGTATTAATAGTTGGAGGAGGACCTTGCGGGTTAGCAACAGCTATTTCTACACAAAATATCGGACTAAAAACCATCATAATTGAAAAAGGAAATATAGTGGAGGCTATTTATAATTATCCCACACATCAGACTTTCTTCAGTACAAGTGAGAAATTATCAATAGGTGAAGTTCCATTTATAGTAGAGGAGAGAAAGCCCAAGAGAAATCAGGCTTTAGTCTACTATCGAGAAGTAGCAAAACTTAAAAACCTTGATGTCCGTAAATATGAACAGGTGCTAAAAGTAGAGAAACAAGAAAATAATTTTACGGTATATACTTCTAAAGGAACTTATGTGGCAACATATGTAGTAATAGCAACTGGTTATTATGATCATCCGAACTATATGAATATTCCTGGTGAAGATTTAGGAAAGGTACAACATTACTTTAAAGAGGGACATCCGTATTTTGGTTTAGATGTACTGGTTATCGGAGGAAAAAATTCAGCCATTGATGCAGCCTTAGAATTAAACAAAGCTGGAGCTAATGTAACGGTAGCTTATAGAGGGAATGAATATTCACCAAGTATAAAACCATGGGTACTTCCAGAGTTTGATGGTCTCGTAAGAAATAACGAGGTACAAATGCATTTTAATACAGAAGTAATAGAAATAGGAGTATCTAATGTAACATTAAAAAATAGTCAAACTGGGGAATTCCAATTGTCAAATGACTATGTATTTGCAATGACGGGCTATCACCCTGATCATACATTTTTAAAACAAATGGGTATTCAAATTGATGAAGCTACAGGAAGGCCAACTCATGATGCGGATACAATGGAAACGAATGTAGAAGGGATTTTCATAGCTGGTGTAATTGCAGCTGGTAATAATGCAAATGAAATCTTTATAGAAAATGGACGATTCCATGGAGAGCAAATAGCAAAAGAAATTAAGAGAAAACAAGACAATATGTGAGTCATTTTCATGACTACATGAGTCAAATATTTTAATGCTTGTTTCTGTGATAACATTTATACAAATTTCTTCACTTTATTATCTTGATTGAAAAAAGAGTAGTTGTCGTATAGTCAGTACGACAACTACTCTTAAATGTTTTACACTGCTTTTTCGTATCTCAAAAAATATACTCAATTGCTTTCTGTGGATCAGGATGGTTTAATGCTATCAGCAATGCTAATCTAGCTTTTTGACCATTTAAGCCTTGTGCAAAAATTACACCAGCATCTTTAAGGCCTTTTCCTCCTCCTCTATAACCATACACATCTTGTGCAATTCCATTAAAACATCTAGAAACCAATATAATTGGAATATTTTTGTTTAATGTCTCTTCAATGACAGAAACAAGGCTTGGAGGTACATTGCCTTGACCTAACCCCTCTAATACTATTCCATCGTATCCTAAATCTATCGATGCTTTTAGCAAGTCTGGCTCCATTCCCGCATATACTTTAAACAATGCAACTTTTTTCTCAATATGTTCAATCGGAAAAACGATACGGTGATTGGGTGAATGATGAAAATGTACGATGGATTTAGAAATAAACCCAATAGGTCCATATTGTGGACTCTGAAACGTACTCACATTGCTGGTATGTGTCTTAGTTACATTTTCTGCAGTGTGTATTTCATCGTTTAATACAACTAGTACACCTTTCATTCTTGCATCATCGGAAGAAGCCACTTGGATAGCAGACATTAAATTATATAACCCATCTGCACCAATCTCATTGGAAGAACGCATAGCACCAGTAAGAACAATTGGTATTTCCGTATCAACAGTTAGGTCCAAAAAGTATGCAGTCTCTTCTAATGTATCTGTTCCATGCGTAATGACAACACCATCTATATCGTCAGTTATAATATATTGATCTATTAGCTGTTTCAGCTCTAACATTTCGTCGGGTGTAATATGAGGTGAAGGGAGATTAAATGCCTCTATTTCTACTATATTGGCTAATGATTTAAGTTTTCCTGCCTCGATTAAAAGTGGGTTTTGATCTGCTGGAACAACAGCTCCTGTGTCTGCGTGCACCTGCATAGATATTGTGCCACCTGTATGGATTAATAAAATAGTTTTCAATGTAAGTACCTCCCATAATTTGTGTATTTAAGGTATAATAGTAATAATGAAATGGAAGGAGTAAGTTTATGTTCATACTACTTTCCGTTGCAATAGCCCCAGCGTTGGCATTATTAAGTTTTTTTTACTTACGTAAAGAAATATCTGCAGAACCCTCCAGATTATTGTTACATACATTTATATATGGCGCTATATTAACATTTCCAATAATGTTTATTCAACATGTTTTTCAAGAGGAACAGATTTTTTCTTCTTTATTTTTACATCAAGCTATTGTAACGAGTGCACTAGAAGAGTTCTTTAAATGGTTGGTTCTTATAGTGGCTATCTATGGGCATGTAGAGTTTGATGACCCCTACGATGGCATTTTATATGGTGCTAGCGTAGCACTAGGTTTTGCGACTGTTGAAAATATATTATATTTATTGAATTTTGGTATGGATGAAGCAATTTTACGTGCAATTCTTCCAGTTTCCAGTCATGCCCTATTTGGCGTTTTAATGGGGTATTATATCGGTAGAGCAAAATTCACGACCTTAACGAAATCTCGTTATGAAATATTTTACGCATTGATAGGACCACTAGCCTTGCACACTATTTATAATAGTATTCTGGGCATTACAGGCTTGGAGTTATTATTAATGGTACCATTTATGTTGTTTTTGTGGCTATTTAGTTTATCGAAAGTAAAGAAAGCCCATATCTTATCCCGTAGAAAAAGATATAAGAATCATGAATATTATGTAGAAGAAAAAGTCTAGCTATATGCTAGACTTTTTTTGTATATTTTGACACTTCATGCTCCATACTAAATAAAAAGGAGAGATGTCGTTTGAAAAAAATAAAATACATCCTGATTAGTTTGCTATTTTGTACGTTTAGTTATTCATTGATCAATGAGCAACCAACTACCCAGGCTTTCTCTGCTCAAATATTAGAACGGGGTGCTTACGGAGACGACGTTATCGAACTTCAAGCAAGGTTACAGTATATTGGATTTTATAAGAGTGAGATAGATGGTAAATTTGGTTATAGTACTTACTGGGCACTGAGGAATTTCCAGGAAAAATATGGACTTCCAATCGACGGCCTACTGGGAGAAGACACTAAGAAAAAATTAGTAGGTGTTTCAGATTACAATAAAGAATTTGTCCACGAGCAGATAAACAAAGGGAATAGCTTTACACATTATGGTGGGGTGGATTTAGATAAGCAAGTAAAAAACAAAAAAGCAGAAAGTACAAATATGCAGCTGCCTCCACAATATTCGGAAAAAGATTTGAAACTGATTGCTAGTGCTGTATATGGAGAAGCGCGTGGAGAACCTTATGAAGGACAAGTTGCAGTAGCAGCAGTAATTTTAAACCGAATCGAACATCCAGATTTTCCGAATACGGTTTCAGAAGTAATTTTTCAGCCTTTAGCATTTACAGCAGTAGCGGATGGGCAAATTTGGCTTGAACCAAATGAACGTGCAAAGGAAGCTGTGTTAGATGCCCTAAATGGATGGGATCCAACTGAAAATGCTATTTATTATTTCAATCCAGACACTGCAACAAGTGAATGGATATGGAGCAGACCACAAATTAAAACAATAGGACAGCATATTTTCTGTGCATAAGGAGATAAAATGAAAAAAATTATATGGGTAATCGTGTCTTCGGTCGCAGTAGTCTTTCTTATGTATCATTTCTCAGTTCAGTCTCAAAATAACAGGTTAGAAAATGCATTAGCAGTACAATACTCCAATCAATTGACCTCAGCATCAGAAAAATTGACTAAGCTAACTGAATCCGTCGATCAGACAATGCTATTTACGGATAAAGAAGCACTAGAACAGCCCTTAGATGATGTATGGCGGATTTCCTCTGATATAAGAACTTCTATAAGTTCATTGCCTATTAGTAGCGAAACTTCTACAGTATGGATGAATTATTTAAACAGATTAGGTAATGGTGCTGCACAGGTGAAAAATGGAGAAGTGCCAATTGAGGAATGGCAAAAGAATATGGTCAGTACTAGAGAAAACTTGCAAGCCCTTTCAGATCAGTGGGCATTTACGAACAAAGACGGTGGAAATAAAGATTATATTGTAACAGCCTTTGTTCAAAACAAATTAGATAAAAATGGTGAGAAAAATTGGAAGTCACTAGGGAACTCTGTAAAGGCATATACAGAAAGCGACTTCCCTATGACTGCTAGTGAAACGGATCAGCAAAAGAAAAAGGATTTACAGCATATTAAGGACTCCGAAATTACGGAAGATGAGGCTAAGGAACAGTTCGTCAAATTATTTCCAGAATTTAAGGATGCAAAAATTCATATAACAGAAAGTTCCCAGGATGCCCCTTATCCTTTTTATCATATCGAATTCCATGAAGGTATTCGGATAGGATATGCAGATTTGACCAAAAAAGGTGGACACATTCTGTCATTTTTGCTGGAAAGACCTTTTGAAAAGACGACTATAACAGTACAGCAGATGAAAGATAAGTCAGCTGAATATATGAAAACATTAGGGTTTACGGACACAGAGTTGGTAGAATATCGTGAAAACTCAGTGGCTTGGCATTTATCATTTGCAAGAAAAGACGAAAATAATGATGCTTTAATTTATGCAGATGGTATTCAATTGAAAATTGCTAAGGACAATGGAGAATTGCTCGGTTTAAATGCCATGGAATATATTCAGAAAGAAAAAATTGGTAAGCAAGAAATTGTACCGCTAGATAATGTGGGTCTCTTTTCAAGTAACTTTTACATTGAGGAAGAGAGATTAGCATATGTAGAAAACAAACAACTAGAGCAACGTTTGGCCTACCAGGTATTAGCTAAAAATGATTCTATTGGCACGTACAAAATTTATATAGATACCGAAAACCATGAAATTTTACATGCAGATAAGCTTCCATAGAACTTTTTTCTATAGAAATATACTCATTTCAGTGTCATAATAGAAAGTATATTATGACACTAAAGAGGGTTGCTTATGAAAATCAAAGTTGGTACACAATTAACGTTAGAGCCAACCTTTACTGATAAAACAGAAAAGTATCGATGTAAAGTGGTTGATCTAGACGAACAATTTATTTATATCGATTACCCGACGGATACAATATCCAATAGGACAGTTTTTTTAATGGACGGCATGCAGCTAAGAGCAACTTTTGTAGAAGATTCAAAGGCAGTTTATGCATTTCAAACAGAGGTATTAGGAAAAAAATCAAAACAAATACCAATGGTTAGACTTGCGCTTCCAGCAGATTCCGAATTTTTGCGAATTCAGCGTAGAGATTTTGTTCGTGTAAGTACTTCTATCGATATTTCTGTACAATTTGAAGAGGAAAGATACCAATTCGTTACAGATGATATCAGCGCCGGTGGATCCGCTGTTATCTTGAACAAACCAGTCAACTTTAAAGCTGGAGACGAAGTAACATTACTAATTCCTCTATTGTTTAACAATGGAGACCTTAAATATGTCACAACTCTAGCCCAAGTAATTAGGATTTGGGAAAAAGAATCACTTACTATTGCTTCTTTAAACTTTACAGATACGGATGACCTAGATAAACAACAAATAGTAAGATTTTGTTTTGAGCGTCAACTATCGATTCGAAAGAAAACGATGAATTAAATGAAAAGAAGTGAGGCTGTTCAAAAGTATAACTTTTGGGTAGCCTCTTAAAATTTTTGATAGAAATTTCAGTCAAGTTTAAAAAAGGCTTTTTGAGAAATCTAACACAAATTATCATTTGGACACTTGCTTTTTTCTCATTAATACAGTTCTATGATAAAATGTAAAGGAATAGAGTGGAGGCAAATAGATTGAAGAAACAAATACAAATAGCCATTGATGGCCCTGCAGCAGCAGGTAAAAGTACGATTGCAAAAAAGACTGCAGAATTACTAGGGTATACATATGTAGACACAGGTGCAATGTACCGTGCAATCACGTATAAAGCACTACAAGAAAACATAGATTTGCAAGACGAAGATAAATTAACATACTTATTAAAGGATACTTTTATTGAGTTAAAACCTTCTCCAACCGGTCAATTGGTGTTTCTTGATAATAAGGCTGTCACTGAGGAAATTCGTTCGAAAGAAGTTACAGCATCTGTATCAGCGGTTGCTGCACATGCAACATTACGAGAAGAAATGGTTAAAAGACAGATGGAAATGGGTAAAAATGGGAGCATTGTAATGGATGGTAGAGATATTGGTACCCATGTATTAAAGGATGCTGAGCTAAAGATTTTTATGAGTGCTAGTGTAGAAGAAAGAGCAAATAGAAGATATCTAGAAAACCAAAATAGAGGAATTGAAACCAACTTAGAAGAACTTAAACAAGAGATTGCGCTTAGAGATAAGTTAGATAGTGAACGACAAGCATCACCTTTAATACAGGCAGATGATGCAATTTATATAGACACGACGTACTTAACGGTTGAAGAAGTATCTGAAAAAATTATGCAACTTGCAAAAGAAAGGATGTCCTAATTTGAATATATATTCCTTTGCAAAGACGGTTGTTTTTTCGGCATTAAAACCAATATATAGATTTGAAGTTATTGGAACCGAAAATTTCCCAAAAGATGGTGGTATTTTATTATGCTCCAATCATATTAATGCATTAGATCCACCAGTAGTAGGGATACTTGCTCCTAGGCCAGTCCATTTTATGGCGAAAGCAGAATTATTTAATGTCCCACTATTAAAGGGGATTTTACCTGGTGTAAATGCTTTCCCAGTTAAGAGAGGGCTAAGTGACCGCGATGCCCTCAGAACAGCTATAAAGCTTTTAAAAGAAGGGGAAGTAGTAGGATTATTCCCTGAAGGGACAAGAAGTAAAGATGGCAAGTTAGGGAAGGGATTTAGTGGAGCGGGGTTCTTCGCATTACGCGGAGAAGCAAATGTTGTTCCTTGCGCTATAATTGGTCCTTATAAACCTTTTAAAAAGTTAAAAGTTGTATACGGCGAACCAATTGATATTAAACCTTATCGTGAAAGAAAGGCTTCTGCAGATGAAGTTACAGAAGTAATAATGGAGAATATTGCTCAATTATTAAAAGAGCACCAATCAAAATAATTAGAAAATTTTAATTTGAAAAGTGCTTCCTTTTGTAATTCTGTGCCAATTCGCATAATATAGAATAGAGACGCTGTGAAGGAGGAATATCATATGTCAGAAGAAATGAACTTAAACGACACGAATGAGTTTAAAGAGGGTGAACTAGTAAAAGCAACTGTTGCACAAGTAGATGAGAAATCTATAATCGTAACAATTGAAGGAGCACCTTATGATGGAATAGTTCCTATAAGTGAACTATCTAGCTTGCATATTGAAAAAGCATCCGACTCCGTTTCCATCGGTGACGAATTGGAATTAATGATTACTAAAGTGGAAGAAACTAATTTTGTTCTCTCTAAAAGAAGAGTGGATGCGGAAAAAGCTTGGGATAAGTTAGAGCAGCAATTCCAATCTGGAGAAATTATTGAAACAGAGGTTAAAGAAGTAGTAAAAGGCGGACTAGTAGTAGATTTAGGTGTCCGTGGTTTCATCCCTGCTTCATTAATAGAGGATCATTTTGTAGAGTCCTTTGAAGACTATAAAGGGAAAGTAATAACTTTTAAAATAGTGGAAATTGAAAAGGATAAAAATAGACTGATTCTTTCTCATAAAGCAGTTGTAGAAGATGAAAAATCTGTTAGCAAGCAACAAACATTTGAATCCATCAAAAGTGGTGACATTTTAACAGGTACAGTACAACGTCTAGCATCGTTCGGTGCATTTGTTGATATTGGTGGAGTGGATGGACTTGTTCATATTTCACAAATTTCGTACGAGCATTTAGAAAATATTGCAGACGTTTTAAAAGAAGGGCAAGAAGTTAAAGTAAAAGTTTTATCTATCGATCGTGATGCAGAAAGAATTTCTCTATCTATCAAAGATACATTGCCTGGACCATGGGCTGAAGTGGAAGAAAAAGCTTCAAAAGGAGCAGTACTTACGGGGAAAGTAAAACGTCTAGTTTCATATGGTGCGTTTGTAGAAGTATTCCCTGGAGTTGAAGGGCTTGTGCATATTTCTCAAATTGCACATAAGCATATTAGTAATCCACAAGAGGTCTTAAAAGAGGGTGAAGAAGTACAAGTTAAGGTGATTGAAGTTAACCTGGCTGATAAACGTCTTTCTTTAAGCATTAAAGAATTAGTTGAAAATGAAGATAAATACAATATAGAAGATTATCAAATGCCTGAAGAATCACGAGGATTCTCTATAAGTGATGTATTAGGAGACAAGCTGAAAGGCTTTACAAACAATAACTAAAAAATACCATATATTGAACAGGCGACTTCAATAAAGTCGCCTGTTTTTGTGTTTTTGTTGTATAATACAACTTAGACGAAGTTGGAAGGATGAAAAAGTAATGACAAAACCAGTAGTAGCAATCGTTGGTAGGCCAAATGTTGGCAAATCGACTATATTTAATCGAATCGTAGGAGAGCGTGTTTCAATTGTGGAGGACATTCCAGGTATTACACGTGATCGTATATATAGTTCTGCCGATTGGTTGACACATGAATTTAATATTATTGATACAGGTGGTATTGAATTAAGCGACGAACCATTTTTAGAACAAATTAAGCAGCAAGCAGAAATAGCGATGGACGAAGCTGATGTTATCATATTCTTGACTAATGGTCGGGAAGGAATAACTTCAGCAGATGAATATGTTGCTAAAATTTTGTATAAAACTAAAAAACCAATTGTATTAGCTGTTAACAAAATCGATAATCCGGATATGCGTGATATGCTTTATGATTTTTACGCTTTAGGATTAGGTGAACCTTTCCCAATCTCAGGCTCCCATGGACTTGGATTAGGTGATTTGCTAGATGAAGTAGCGAAGAATTTCCCAGATGTAGAAGATATAGAATATGGCGAAGAAGTTATTAAATTTTCTCTAATTGGACGTCCAAATGTAGGGAAGTCTTCTTTGATAAACGCATTTTTAGGACATGATCGTGTAATCGTAAGTGATATCGCTGGTACAACAAGAGATGCGATTGATACGGAATACTCTTTTGATGGCCAAGAATACGTAATGATTGATACAGCAGGTATGCGTAAAAAAGGGAAAGTATATGAAACGACGGAGAAATACAGTGTTTTACGTGCTTTAAAGGCGATTGAACGTTCTGACGTTGTTTTAGTTGTTTTGAATGCAGAAGAAGGTATTCAAGAACAAGATAAAAAAATTGCTGGTTACGCACATGAGGCTGGAAAAGCAGTTATTATTGTCATGAACAAATGGGATGCTATTGAAAAAGATGACAAAACAATGAATGTGATGACGAAAAAAATTAGAGATCACTTCCAATTCTTGGACTATGCACCGATTGTTTTCGTCTCTGCTAAAACGAAACAACGTGTTCATGCACTGTTACCGGTCATTAATCAGGTAAGTGAAAATCATGCAATGCGTGTTCAGTCATCTGTATTGAATGAGGTAATTGAAGATTCTGTAGCGAGAAATCCAGCTCCAACTGATAAAGGGAAGAGACTGCGTATTTACTATGCAACTCAAGTGGCTATTAAACCGCCAACTTTTGTTGTATTTGTTAATGAGCCAGAGATGATGCATTTTTCTTATGAAAGATTTTTAGAAAATCGTATAAGAGAGTCCTTTGACTTTGAGGGTACTCCAATCCGGATTATCACACGCGCAAGAACTTAATCCTATTAGTTTTAAAGGAGCGAAATAGCGATGGAAAAAGTAACTGTACTGGGTGCAGGAAGTTGGGGAACAGCCCTTGCAATGGTTCTTGCAAACAATGACCATGATTGTTTACTTTGGTCACACAGAGATGAACAGGCAACAGAAATAACTATAAACCATACAAACAAAAAGTATTTGCCTGACACTATTTTGCCAGCTAATCTAAAGGCTACTAGTGACTTTCAAAAAGCAATTCAACATGCAAATGTTATTGTGATTGCTGTGCCAACTAAAGCGATTAGAGAAGTTTGCGAAAACATGTTAACTATCTTGGATGAGAAGAAACTATTTGTGCATGTTTCTAAAGGGATTGAACCGCATTCGCTAAAAAGAATATCAGAAATGATTGAGGAAGAGTTACCTGCGGGTGTTACGGAAGCAATAGTCGTATTATCTGGTCCTAGTCATGCAGAAGAGGTTGTCTTAGAGCATCCAACAACTATTACAGTTGCAAGTGAAAATATGCTGGCAGCCGAGAAGGTTCAAGATTTGTTTATGAACAAATCTTTCCGTGTCTACACAAACGATGATGTAATCGGTGTAGAAATTGGTGCGGCTTTAAAAAACGTAATTGCATTAGCAGCTGGAATTGTTGATGGTTTAGGATACGGAGATAATGCAAAAGCGGCTCTAATAACTAGAGGGCTTGCAGAAATATCTCGTCTAGGCATTAGTCTTGGTGCGCAACCATACACTTTCTCTGGATTAACAGGTATGGGTGACTTAATCGTAACATGTACAAGCGTGCATTCAAGAAATTGGCGCGCTGGTAATATGTTAGGTAAGGGGGCTACCCTGGATACTGTGTTAGAAGAGATGGGAATGGTCGTAGAAGGTGTGCGTACTACAAAAGCAGCATATCAGCTCGCTACTAAGCAACGAGTGGACATGCCAATTACAGAAGCCTTGCACTCCGTTTTATTTGAACAGGTCAATCCTAAAGAGGCAGTAGATATTTTGATGCACCGCACGAAAAAACACGAATTAGAAGATTATAAAACGTTCTAAATTTGTCACAAATGGAAAGAGTTGTTGATAATAACAACTCTTTTTTGACTGTATACTTGAAATGTTGTTTATTAAATAGTTCCTTGTAAGTGTTGCCCCAAACTTTTTGTTAGAATTTGTCTATCTTCAACGCCTAGTTTCCTGAGTCGCATCGGGCTTTCAGGGAAGCTGGATGAGGCATAGTAGTCATTGGTTGTTACATGGTGTCACGATCTTAGACAGAATAACTTTTTTGCAAAGGGTCGTCTTCACGTGAAATTCTACCAACGCTTACCCCGGAGTAAAGCTTGTCATATAAGCAAGTTGTCGGGGCTTTCATTGGCATTGTGCACTTTTAGTTGTTTTGTATTTTTATTGAAGAAAGGTGTGGAAGTTGTTGTGGTGTTATTAGTATCATCAATGGATAAAATGTGGATATCGTTTGGATCTATGGGTTGTATGTTTTTAGCTATGGCATTTATGTTTTTCGTAAAGAATAAACTGAAAAATAAATTCTTGAAATTTATATTAGGTTTAATCGCATACATATTATTGTTTATAGGTTTCATTACGATGATTTATATAATATCTAACCCAACTAAGGCTTAGTAAGGAGATTCCTATGAAAAACTTTAAACTTTTTGCTGCTGTAATTATGTTAGTGATTTTTTTAGCTGGATGTAGTTATAAAAGTGGTTATGAACCTGAAAATTTATTGCCATATGAAGATCAACTGTTAGCAGTTCAAAATGCTGTTGATAGTTTTCAGGAAGATTCCAGTGGACTATTACCGATAAAAACACGCGATATGGAAACTGACCAATACATTAAATACCCAATTGACTTTAGTAAAATCATTCCATCTAAACTTGGAGAGGCTCCTGCTAATTCTTATGAAGCCGGGGGTATTTATCAATATGTACTAATGAATGTAGAAGAGAATCCTACTGTTAAATTAGTAGACTTACGTATTGCAGATACCCTTCGTGACATTAACCATCGAAAAGGGATAAATGGATTCGGACCTATTGCTGAGACCATTGTAGAAGGTGTTTATAAGTTGGACTATAAAAAAATGGGATATGATAGTGAATTATCCGTTCAAAGTCCATATTCTGATACTCAATTACCGATTGTTGCTACTGGCGATGGGGAGGTCTATGTTGATTACTCAATAGAATTGAATAGATTACTCGAAGAAACAGAAGAGCAAATAAAACCGGGAGATGACATTCGTTTTTTGTTAACGGATAATTTTGCAATTGTTCCTGCATATTCCCTTCCCTACACGATTAATGAACAAAATGAGCCAGTTTTTATGTTGAGTAAGTAAGAAAAAATAGTTATAAAGACTTAAATTTAAAGTGGGAAACTGTTTAAATTGTTTTCAAAATGTCTTGATCATTCTTGATGTTATATTATTACCAAGTGAATTTTTAGTGATTTTGATTGTGATGGATGTTGCAATCAGAATCACTTTTTTGATAATTTTATGACATTTCTCTGTCAGTCCACCTTCAAAAAACTATTAGAGAGAATAGTGAATTTGACTTTTATCCTGTGGTTCTCGAAATATAAATGTTATTGTGTTTTTCTTTCCTAATCGGATAAATATTTACTATTTGAGTCAATTTCATAATTACTTGTTTCATTTACCAAATGCGAATGTTTACTTAATATCGCCATATATTATTCGTTTTTTAAGGCGATCCCGTTGATTGGAGTGGTAGGCGGTGACTCCAGTGGTAACAGCACGAGCGGAAATCAGTGTTGTTCGGATTTAACTATATAATATTCTTTGTGAAATAGAATCATTTAAACTTATATAAATTGAAAATCTTTACATCTATAAATCACAATAAAATAATTGCATCTATGTTTCAAATACCATTAATAAATGGTTTTGTCACATTTTATTATTAACTAATATTAGTATTTAAGTAACAGTTTCTATTTCTAGCTGTAAGATGCATTTGAGCAAGACAATGAGGATTAATAATCATTCGTTTCTAGAAGTTGAAAAGGACGTTCCGTGCGATATGCATGAAACGTTTTTTTTGTGCATATATTAAATTGCTAAGAAAGGAGAGTATCCATGTCGAGTAAACTGTATGAACAGATAGCAGAAAGAACGAATGGAGATGTGTATATTGGTGTAGTCGGCCCTGTCCGAGTAGGTAAGTCTACTTTTGTAAAACGTGTAATGGAGTTAGTAGTAATCCCGAATATTCAGGAAGAGGCCGAGCGACTACGTGCACAAGATGAATTGCCTCAAAGTTCTCCAGGTAATGTGATTATGACAGCGGAGCCGAAATTTGTACCAGCACACGGGACAAATATCCACTTAGGAGAAGATCAGCTACGCTTACAGATCAGACTAGTAGACTGTGTCGGTTATATGATCGATGGCATTAAAACGCACTCTGGTGAAGAAGGGCAAAAGCTTGTGCATACACCATGGCATAGCGAAGCAATACCCTTCGAGGAAGCTGCTAGAATTGGGACAGACAAAGTAATTAGAGATCACTCTACTATTGGTATTGTTGTTACAACGGATGGATCAGTTAATAATATTCCTCGTATGGCAGCTGAAAGTGCAGAACAACAAATAATTACACAATTAAAGGAAATTGGTAAACCATTCGTTATCGTTCTAAACAGCAAAAATCCAGGTCATTTAGAGACGATTCAATTAAGTGAAGAATTACAAAGACAGCATGAAGTACCTGTAATTGCAACTGCCGTTGATCGTATGACTGCTGAGGAAATTCAATACATACTCCAACAAGCACTCTATGAATTTCCGATCACGGATATCGAATTAGTAAAACCAGATTGGACAGATGTGTTAGAACCTGACCATTTTGTCAATAATGCTATCACTTCCTCCTTACAAGAATGGCTGCAAATAGTATCCAAAATGAAAGACGTGAAAGAATTAGCTTCTAGATTCAAGCAAGTTCCCTTTATCCAGTCAGCAGAAGTTGTAGAAGCAAATCCCGGTAGAGGGTCAGCATGTATCCAAATAGGCTTAAAACCCGAAGTGTTTCAGGAAGTTTGCGATGAATGGTTAGAGGAACCTATTGAGTCGAAGAAGGATTGGCTACTGTTCGTTAAAGAAGCATCTACCGCAAAGAAGGCATATCATAAATTTTCAGATGCTTTGGAAGCAGCGAAAAAACATGGTTATGGCGTATCATTACCAACAATTCAAGATTTTCAGCCTACTGCTCCCGAAATTATCAAACAAAATAATTTCTATGGTGTAAGCTTAAAAGCAAAAGCTGCCTCTCTCCACATTATACGTGTAGATATGGAAGCTGAATTCGCACCATTAATCGGGTCTGAATTTCATAGTCAGCAATTATTAAAGGATTTAAAACATGGGTATTTACACGACCGAGATGCTTTATGGCAAACACAGGTTTTTGGAACTTCTCTAGTGGAAGTTTTAAAAGAAAGTTTACGTTATAAAACAGAAAGTGTTTCTGACGTAGCGAAGAAGAGAATGCGAGAAACGATTGAACGAATGGTAAATGAAGGTGACCGAGGGATGGTCACATTTATATTGTGAAGTCAATACAGGACTTTTTGCGAGTATGCAAAAAGTCCTGTTATTGTGTGAAAATGTCCTTTTTTTGAGGAAACTTAGCTAAACTCGTGTAAATTGTGTTGCGAAGGTTTTTTGGTTGTGATACTCTTTTTACAGGATTGAAGCTATCTTCCTTTGAGAGGAGGTGAATGGTATGAATAAAACAGAACTAGTTAACTCTGTTGCAGAAGCTACAGAACTTTCTAAAAAAGATGCTTCTAAAGCTGTTGAAGCTGTATTTGAATCAATTCAAACTGCTCTTGCAGATGGTGAAAAAGTACAATTAATCGGTTTTGGAAACTTTGAAGTTCGTGAACGTGCTGCACGTAAAGGACGTAACCCACAAACAGGTAAAGAAATCGACATCGCTGCAAGCAAAGTACCTGCGTTTAAACCAGGTAAAGCACTTAAAGACGCAGTTAAATAACTGATGTTGTAGTACATAGAACGGTTATTGTGGAGCTTGCTTCACGGTAGCCGTTCTTTTCAATTAAGTTCTGTTATCAGATTGTTCGATTGTTAAGCTCTATAACCCAAAAAAAGAATTTCAGCTATTAACGAGATAAAATATGCAGATATGACATTAGAATAAATTTATTTATTATAATTATGTCATATGCTAAGATGCAATTGATATAATACATAGTTTTAGGGGGTCTACAGATGACAAAAGTCGATCTGAACAAGATAGAAGAAGCTGTTAAAATGATTTTAGAAGCAGTCGGTGAAGATCCAAATAGAGAAGGATTATTAGAGACACCTAAGAGGGTATCTAAAATGTACGCAGAAATGTTCGAAGGCTTACATCAGGATCCAAAGGAATATTTTAAAACTGTCTTTAACGAAGAACATGAAGAGTTAGTTTTAGTAAAGGACATACCGTTCTACTCCATGTGTGAACATCATTTAGTTCCCTTTTACGGTAAAGCACATGTAGCATATATTCCTCGTAATGGGGTTGTCACGGGCTTAAGTAAGCTTGCTAGAGCTGTTGAAACTACAGCAAGACGCCCACAACTACAGGAAAGAATCACCTCAAGCGTAGCGGATGATATAATGCAAATGCTAAATCCACATGGTGTGTATGTAGTAGTGGAAGCAGAACATATGTGTATGACAATGCGAGGTATTAAAAAACCTGGTGCAAAAACAATTACTGCTGTTGCACGTGGAATTTTAGAAACTGACGATGTGAAGCGCTCAGAAATACTTTCATTCATAAAGATGAAGTAACACCTTTGGATGTCGGCTTTAGAATATGGTATGATGGAAAAAGACTGTGAACAAAGGAGACTATAATATGTCTAGTTCAGATTATATTTTGATAAAAGCAGAGGAAGACGGAGTTCATGTAATCGGTCTTACAAGAGGAACAGATACAAAATTTCATCATTCTGAAAAACTGGATAATGGTGAAGTTATGATTGCCCAATTTACCGAACATACGTCGGCCATGAAGATCAGAGGGAAAGCATCAATCCATTCTGCAAATGGTATTATACAATCCGATTCTAAAAAATAAATTAAAATATACAGATAGACAGATTAAGCGCAGTTGGGAAATGGAGTAAAGTGTATGAACGAAGCATTGATCAAACAACATATAAAGCAGTATAAAGATGGCATATTCAAACAAGTACAGCATAGTACTTTGTTAAAATATACCGGGGCTCCTGTCATTGATGAAGAGCGTTTGTTTTTTACACTTTTACCACTATTTAATGGGGAAGAATGGGATGAGTCCCAAAGTAAATCTGCCATTGCAGTTACACTTATCTTTTCTGCCCTAGCTGCTCACGACTTAGTAAAAGAATTGAATGCAACCACTAAGGAACAGCAACTCCAAGTATTAGCTGGGGACTATTATAGTGGGAAGTATTACCAGTTACTAGCTAGTGACAAACAATTAGACTTAATCCAACAATTGTCGGATGGTGTCGCAACTATATCTGAACAGAAGACTAGATTTTATGATCGACAATTATATAGCTTTGAGGAAATCATACAATCTATCCAACTGATTGAATCTAAATCTATAGAACAATTATATGAATATTATTCATTTCATGAATATGTATTCGTTATGAAAGAATCATTGCTACTCATTGCTCTAAAAAGAGAACTAGAAGCATATGAAAAAGGCGGCAAACCATTTTACATTAGTAAATCTAGTCAATTACAAGCCAATATTAATTTGCTACAGGTGGAGATAGAAAAAGTTGAGTCTTTACTCAAGGAAGAAATAACTAACTCAGAGCTATTGCAAGATCAACTGAAAGGCCTACTGTTAGATAAATTAATGAGATGCACCTTAGAAAAGCAGTTGAGAGAAGGTTAAATCGTGGGAAAATCAAAAGAACAACATGTACATGAAGTTTTTGAAAAGATATCCGATAATTATGATTCAATGAATTCGGTTATTAGCTTTCAACAACATAAAGCATGGCGAAAAGATACGATGAAGGCTATGCAAGTAAAACGTGGAAGCAAAGCATTAGACGTATGTTGCGGAACAGCAGACTGGACAATCGCATTGGCAGAGGCAACAGGACCAACTGGCGAAGTAAGAGGATTAGATTTTAGTCAGAACATGTTAAATGTTGGATTAGAAAAAGTTAAGCATATTTCGCAAATTGAGTTAATTCAAGGAAATGCTATGGAATTGCCATTCGAAGATAATTCTTTCGATTATGTAACGATTGGGTTTGGTTTACGCAATGTTCCCGACTATACACAAGTATTAAGTGAAATGAACCGTGTTGTTAAACCGGGTGGAATGGTTGTATGTTTAGAAACATCTACACCAGATTCTAAACTATTTAATGGATTGTTCCGATTCTATTTCCGTTATATTATGCCCCTATTCGGAAAACTATTTGCTAAAAGCTATAAAGAATATTCATGGTTACAGGAGTCAGCTAAAGAATTTCCAAATAGAGCTGATTTAACAAAGCTCTTTGAAAAAGTGGGTTTGGTCAATGTAACTAGTAAACCATATAGTGGTGGAGCGGCAGCTAGACATATTGGATATAAAAAAGATATTTAAGTGAGTGAGGTTGTAACCGTGGACAAGATGAAGTTGAAGTTACTCTATTCCGATTTAAAATCGGATCTTGAAATCATCGAAAAAGAATTAGCTGTAGCGGTGAATTCTTCTTCTCACTTATTGAATGAAGCGTCTCTTCATCTACTACTTGCTGGAGGTAAAAGAATTAGACCAGTTTTCGTTTTGCTTGCAGCGAAATTCGGAAATTACTCTATAGACTCAATAAAAAGTGTGGCTGTTTCAGTTGAACTCATTCATATGGCATCTCTCGTCCACGATGATGTAATAGACGATGCAGAAACCAGACGGGGCAGAGAAACTGTAAAGGCGCAATGGAACAATCGGGTTGCGATGTATACAGGTGATTTTCTTTTTGCAAATGCAATTGAATACATAACAGATTTACAAAATACATATGCACATGAAGTGTTATCTCAAACAATGGTGGAACTTTGTATTGGTGAAATTATTCAAATTGAGGATAAGCACTATCTTGAGCAAACAGTTAGAGACTATCTACGTCGAATTAAACGAAAAACGGCAATATTAATATCAGCCAGCTGTGAATTAGGTGCAATTGCTTCCAAAGCAGATGTAAAAACTGTTAGTCATTTGAAGCGGTTTGGATATTATGTTGGTATGTCATTTCAAATAATTGATGACATTTTAGATCTCACATCTTCTGACGAGGAATTAGGCAAACCTGCTGGATCTGATCTCGCGCAGGGCAATATTACTCTGCCTGTTTTATTCGTTAAAAACGATCCAGCCATTGAACCTTTATTAAGTGATATTTTAGCTGGAACGATTAGCGACACCAATCGACAAATATTGTTAACGAAAATTCGCGAATCAGACGGTATTGAACGTGCCAAACAAATAAGTAATATATACTTACAAAAAGCACTAGATGAGGTTAAGCAATTACCGGCAAATTCAGCGAAGAAATCGTTACAAAATATTGCGCTATTCATGAGCAAAAGGAAATTTTAAGAGGAAGATTGATTAGTTGCTTCCTTTCGGAACTCTGTAGCGAAAAACTAAGTTGTTAATTTAATTTGAAAATAATGCATTATAATGATAATATTTGTAACGGTGGAGAATAAAGTCCATTATATATATTCGAGGAGTGTTAACTATGGAAAAAACATTTTTAATGGTAAAACCTGATGGCGTACAACGTAACTTAATCGGTGAAATCGTAGGTCGTTTTGAAGCAAAAGGATTCCAATTAGTTGGAGCAAAATTAATGCAAATTCCTACTGAACTTGCTGAACAACATTACGGCGAGCACAAAGAACGCCCATTCTTCGGAGAATTAGTAGAATTCATCACTTCTGGACCAGTCTTCGCTATGGTTTGGGAAGGCGAAAATGTTATCTCAACTGCTCGTTTAATGATGGGTGCTACAAACCCTAAAGAATCTGCACCAGGAACTATCCGTGGTGATTTCGCAGTAACTGTAGGGAAAAATATTATCCACGGTTCTGACGCTCCTGAAAGCGCTGAACGTGAAATTGGATTATTCTTCAAGCAAGAAGAGCTAGTATCATACAAAAAAGATGCTAACAACTGGATTAACTAATAAGAAATAGAAAAAGGTTGTTTATGACTTCATTCATAAACAACCTTTTTTTGTTCTGAAAAAAGAAGCTGTGAGATGAGATTAAGCTTAAATGAGAGAGAGAATAACTGCTAATCGAGAAATACATTGTTATTCGAATGGCATATCGATCTATTTAAGAGAGGTTGGAGTATAAAGGAGGGGCAACTCGTTTTATCCAAGGAGGATTGACCTAAACGAGAGAAACTCACACACAACAAACTAAATGGTAGGTAAGTGTTCATATTTGTCTGTCTTTTTAGTATGTTCGAAATGCTGCGTATAGGATATACTAATTATAGGTTTTAGAAGGGGGCGAAATCATTTTGCCGGATTATATTAAATTTGTGGATTCCATTAAGAAAAAGACAGGCATTGATCTTGCAGCATATAAAGAGGCGCAGATGCGTCGGAGACTAACTTCGTTGTATGAAAAAAAGGGATATAAAAATTTTGTTGAATTTTATCAAGCTCTCGACTCAAATAGAGATTTAATGAATGAATTTCTAGACAGGATGACAATCAATGTTTCGGAGTTTTATCGGAATGCGAAACGCTGGGAAATATTACAGACTAAAATATTTCCAAAATTATTAGAAACAAATAAGCGGCTAAAAATTTGGAGTGCAGCGTGCTCTACTGGAGAAGAACCTTATACCATTGCAATGGTTCTGTCCAATCATGTTCCTTTAACTCAAGTTGCTATACACGCAACGGATTTAGATGAAAATGCAATCCAACGTGCGAAAGTAGGCATTTACCCTGAACGTTCCCTAGCCGAGGTTCCAACTGATATGAAGAATAAGCATTTTGAGAACCAAACTCCATTTTATAAGATGAGTGATGCAGTTAAAAGAACGGTAACATTCAAAAAACATAATCTATTGAAAGATACATATGATAAAAACTTTGATTTGATTGTTTGTAGAAATGTTATGATTTACTTTACAGAGGAAGCAAAAGATCAAATTTATCAAAACTTTAGCGATTCCCTTCGTTCCGGCGGAATACTATTTGTTGGTAGTACTGAGCAAATATTCAATCCAGGAAAATATGGATTTGAAACGGAAGATACCTTTTTTTATCGGAAAAAATAAGAAGAACTGTCCGAGAATTTCCGGACAGTTTTTCTTCTAAGCAAAGATAATGAATAGAAGGTCTTACGAATTCAGCAATAATGGAAGAAAAGTGGTAACTGATCAATGAAAAGAAAGTATAGATAAGTCAAGACAATGTTCAATGAACAAAGGTTGACTTCAGTTGCGGAATGATTTTTATTTTTCAACGAGCCTTTAAAAGATACTTACACATTTTTTGTATACATTGTTCTAAAATTTTGTTATAGTGAAAAACAAATACTTTAGCGAGTTGAAGGGGGAAAGTGCTGTGAGATATTTAACTGCAGGTGAGTCACATGGACCACAACTAACAGCGATTATTGAAGGGTTACCAGCCCAATTAGAAATAACGAGTGAAATCATAAATAAAGAATTAAAACGTCGTCAAGGTGGACATGGTCGTGGAAGACGTATGCAAATTGAAAAAGATACAGTTGCTATTACTTCAGGTGTACGCCACGGGAAAACATTAGGATCTCCAGTTTGCCTAGTTGTAAATAATGATGACTGGAAGCATTGGACGAATATAATGGGGATTGAGCCTCTTGGAGAAGAAATAGACCCTGAGGATATTAAAAGACAAATTACAAGACCTCGTCCTGGTCATGCCGATTTAGTTGGAGGTATGAAGTATGGTCATCGCGATTTACGAAATGTTCTAGAGCGATCTTCTGCGCGCGAGACTACGGTAAGAGTTGCTGTAGGAGCTGTTGCAAAAGAATTGCTTAGTAAACTAGGTATATCCATCGTGGCACATGTGACGAAAATTGGTGGGATTGAAGCCGATTTAAGTCTAGCTAATGGCAAAACAGTAGAAGCAATTCGTGAGATTGTTGAGGCAGATCCGGTATATTGTTTAGATCCGGAAGCATCAGCCCGAATGGTAGAGGCAATCGATAATGCAAAAAAAGCTGGAGACACGATTGGTGGAGTGGTAGAGGTAATCGTTTCTGGTATGCCAGCTGGAGTTGGAAGCTATGTCTATTATGATCGTAAGTTAGATGGCAAGTTGGCAATGGCGATGATGAGCATCAATGCATTCAAAGGTGTAGAGGTAGGATTAGGATTTGAAATGGCTAACCTTTTTGGAAGTCAAGTTCATGATCAAATTTCTTGGAATGAAGTAGAAGGATATACACGCGATACAAATCGTCTAGGTGGACTTGAAGGCGGGATGTCTACGGGAATGCCAATAGTAGTCCGTGGTGTGATGAAACCAATTCCTACGCTTTATAAGCCGCTTCAAAGTGTGGACATTGATACGAAGGAACCGTTCAAGGCTAGTATTGAAAGATCTGATAGCTGTGCGGTACCAGCAGCTTCAGTAGTTGCTGAAGCAGTTATTGCTTGGGAGATTGCACAAGCGGTATTAGAAACCTTTCATGGAGATAAAATAGATACATTACTTGCAGATATAGAGAGTCATAGAGCATATACAAAGGGGTTTTAATGATGTCTATCCAAGTAAAAACGAAAGACTCTGTTTATGAAGTTTTTTTAGGAGAGAATATTTTACAATCTTTTTGTGAAAGACGAGCAGCAGATTTTAAAAAATATGATCAACTAGTGATAATCACGGATGAACATGTTTGGAGACTTCATGAAGACTATGTTCGTACTAATTTTAATCTGTCTTTTAAACTTTATATTGTTCCAAATGGTGAGGCATGCAAAACGTTTGAATCCTATTTTCAAGTCCAAACCTTTTTGCTGGAAGAAAATTGTTCAAGGAATTCTGCTCTTATCGCATTAGGAGGGGGAGCAGTTGGGGACTTGACTGGATTTGTGGCAGCAACATTTATGCGTGGTATTCCTTTTTATCAAATTCCAACAACTATACTAGCACATGATAGTGCCGTTGGAGGTAAAACTGCGATCAATCACCCAAATGGAAAGAATATGATTGGGGCTTTCTATCAACCTTCGGAAGTCTTATATGATTTTCATTTCTTAAAAACGTTACCAGAAGCAGAAGTTCGCTCTGGCCTTGCAGAGGTTATAAAGCATGCGATTATCAGTGATGCTAGCTGGATGGATGAATTTATTGCTCTTCCCAACTTAAAGGCAATCAATAATAAAGAATTATTACAATGGCTTGAAAAAGGAATTCTAGTAAAAGCTCGTATTGTCGAATTAGATGAAAAGGAACAATCTTATCGTAAATTCTTGAACTTTGGTCATACATATGGTCATGCAATTGAAGCATCTGTAGGTTACGGTAAAATCACGCATGGTGAAGCAGTTATGATTGGAATGATTCCAGCGTTAATGCTAAGTGAACTTCATGGAAATGTGGAAGAAGGATATGCCAAAAAAGTATATGATTTAGCGAAAAGACTTGGCTATAATTTTGAACATGTGCTTCAGTGTTCATTTGAAAGTTTATCTAAATTTATGCAAAAAGATAAGAAAACGACAAATGGAGAACTACATTTTGCGCTGCTTCAAGAAATTGGGAATCCATTTGTGCAAATAATTTCGGTGGAAGAAATTAAAAGGTCCGATGAACAACTGCGGCAATGGGTTAAGGAGGTAACTAATGATTAGAGGCGTAAGAGGAGCAACTACAGTAACAGAGGATTCAAATGAATTAGTACTTCAGGAAACTAGGCGTCTTGTAGAAGAAATGGCAAAATCAAATGGTATTTTACCAGAGGATATCGCTTCAGTCATCATATCTACTACGACGGATATTATTTCTGCTTTTCCTGCAAGAGCTGTTCGAGGCATAGAAGGATGGGCGTATGTCCCAGTAATGTGCACTCATGAAATGAACGTTCCTGGAGCGTTGGAAAAGTGTATACGATTACTAATGCATGTAAATACGACAAAACCGCAGCAAGAGATACAACATATTTATTTAAATAACGCTGTACAGTTAAGACCAGATTTACTCAAATAAACTATAGAACTGAGGGGTTAAAATGAAATTCAAACAACAGATTAATGGGTTACATGCATATCAGCCTGGCAAAACTTCCGACGAAGTAAAGAAAATGTATAACTTAGAAAAAGTGACGAAACTTGCATCTAACGAAAATCCATACGGTGCTTCACCAAGAGTACAAGAATACTTCGCAAATGCGAAATTAGATTTTGCCATTTACCCTGATGGATATGCTTCAAACCTAAGAACAGCTGTAGCGAATCATTTAAACATCTCTGAAAAACAATTATTATTTGGTAATGGTTCTGACGAGAATATTTTAATCGTATCAAGAGCTATTTTACGACCTGGGTTGAATACTATTATGGCAGATTTAACATTCGGTCAATATAAGCATAATGCGATTGTTGAAGGAGCAGAAGTTCGTGAAATCGCCCTTACAAATAACGGGGAGCATGATTTAAACAATATGCTTACAGCGATTGATGAGAACACCGCTATCATTTGGGTATGTAATCCAAACAATCCAACAGGGACACTAACACCTAGCGATAAATTGAAAGATTTTATTGAAAAAGTGCCAAAGGATGTATTGATCGTTTTAGATGAAGCATACACAGAATACATAACAGACAATAACTACAAGGATTCTCTTGGATTATTAGAAAAACACCCAAATATATTAATAATGCGTACATTTTCTAAAGCTTATGGACTTGCAAGCTTTCGAATTGGTTATGCGATTGGTTCAGAAGAAGTAATAGCTCAACTAGAACCAACTCGGGAGCCATTTAATAATACAATTATAAGTCAGCAGGTAGCCCTTATTGGATTAGAAGATCAAGCGTTTATAGAACAATGTAAAGAGAAAAATAACACTGGAAAAGCTCAATTCGTGGCATATTGCGAGGAACGAAATTTAGATTATTTTCCTTCCCAAACAAACTTCATCTTAATGGAAGTCAAAGCTAATAGTGACGTAGTATTCCAAGGATTAATGAAGCGAGGGTTTATCGTTCGAAGTGGGAATGCATTAGGGAAACCAGGATACCTTCGTATAACAATTGGAACAGAACAGCAAAATAGCGAGTTATTAGAAAAGCTAGATGAAGTTCTAAAAGAGGAAGGCGTCTTATAATGCAGCAAACAGTTTTTATTATTGGTCTCGGATTAATAGGTGGATCTCTAGCACTTGGATTAAAACGCAATAAAGATGTGAAAATAATTGGGTATGATGAAAATGGTCATACCCTTAGAACAGCGAAAAGAATTGGTGTCATAGATGAAATAGTCATAAACATGAAAGATGGAACGGAGTGTTCGGATGTAATTGTTTTTGCTACTCCAGTAAGTGAAACAATCCGATTAATGAATGAATTACCAAAATGGCAACTAAAGAACCAAGTAATTATTACGGATACGGGAAGTACCAAAAAAGAAATTATGAAAGCTGCCATTTCATTAAGAGAAAAGGGCATTACGTTTATAGGTGGACATCCCATGGCGGGCTCCCACAAAAGTGGTGTAGAGGCTGCCAGACCGATTCTTTTTGAGAATGCTTATTATTTGCTCACACCTTTTGAAGACGAATCTTATGAACGAATTCAAGTTCTGATAGATTTATTGCAGGTGACGAAAGCGAAGTTGGTAAAAGTCGGAGCAGAGGAACATGATCATATGACTGCTGTAGTTAGTCATTTCCCCCACTTAGTTGCCGCCTCACTTGTGCATCAATTATCTTTTGAAAACGAACTATATCCATTTACAAAACAACTTGCAGCCGGAGGATTTAGAGACATAACGAGAATTGCTTCTGCAAACCCGATTGTATGGAGAGATATAACGCTTCAAAATCGTAAAGAACTACGTAATCAATTACATGCATGGACGAATGAAATGAGTAGATTACAGGACTTACTAACATACGCAGATTCTAGTGATATAGAAGAATATTTTGCTACCGCTAAAAGAGTAAGAGATGATCTTCCTATAAATGCACAAGGGGCAATGTTTAGCTCTTTTGACCTTTATGTTGATGTACCTGATTATCCTGGTGTTATTTCGGAGATTACAGGATATTTAGCTAAAGACAGTATTAGTATTACAAACTTACGAATTGTAGAAACTCGTGAGGACGTTTTCGGAATACTTGTCATAAGCTTTCAATCAATAGATGATCGTGCTAAAGCGGTAGACTGTATTGCCAATAATACAACGTATGAGACGTATATTTCTTAAGGAGGAATGATCTTGATAACTAGCAAGAAATTAGATTATGCGCAGCCCTCATTGGAGGGCACCATTCGTATACCTGGGGACAAATCTGTCTCGCATCGTTCTATCATGTTCGGAGCTATTGCAGAAGGGACTACTACAGTTGAAGGCTTTTTGCAAAGTGATGATTGCTTAAGTACGATTGATTGCTTTCAAAAGCTTGGGGTAGAAATATCTATAGAAGGTGACAAAGTAAAAATCATTAGTAAGGGAATCACACACTGGAAAGAACCTGATGAAATATTATATACGGGGAATTCGGGGACAACTACTCGCTTAATGCTTGGAATTTTAGCTGGTTCATCGGTATCTTCGGTATTAATAGGTGACGAATCAATCCAAAAACGTCCAATGAGAAGAGTTACAGATCCTCTAAAACAAATGAATGCTAAGCTAATCGGGAGAGAAAATGGTCAGTTTACTCCTATTGCTGTAGAAGGTACTAAATTACAAGCTATTCACTATACGATGCCTGTAGCTAGTGCACAGGTGAAGTCTGCAATATTGCTAGCAGCTTTAAATGCAAACGGTGAAACAGTAGTTGAAGAAATAGAAACTTCTAGGGATCATACAGAGAAAATGCTAAAACACTTTGGTGCGAACATTGCCGTTGATAATAAGACGATAAGACTTCTTGGTGGACAAAAGCTTAATGGAACAGCCGTTGTCGTACCTGGTGATATTTCCTCAGCAGCTTTCTTCCTAGTAGCTGGTGCAATTGTTCCTAGTAGTAAGTTAACTTTAACAAATGTAGGGTTAAATCCAACCAGAACAGGCATTATGGATGTTCTGCAAGCAATGGGTGCTTCTTTTACAGTTAATGACGCAGCAAATAGCAGTCACGAAGAAATGGGGACAATTGAAATTGAGTCCTCTCCTTTAGTTGGAACAGAAATTGGAGGAGAACTCATACCTCGACTTATCGATGAAATACCTATAATAGCCTTGCTCGCTACACAGGCTAACGGGAAAACTGTTATTAAAAATGCAGAAGAGCTTAAAGTAAAAGAGACGAACCGAATTGATGCAGTAGTAAATGAGTTGAAGAAACTAGGTGCAAATATTACTGCCACAGATGATGGAATGATAATAGAGGGACCGACAACACTTCATGGCGGAGATCTTCTCACATATGGAGATCACCGCATTGGTATGATGGCTGCAGTAGCTTCCCTCATAACAACAGAACCTGTCACAATTGACAATGCGGGATGTATTGCTGTTTCATACCCTACATTTTTTGAAGATATTTCGAGTGTGATCAAATGAATCTTAGATTAGAGAAAGGTTCCTTACTGATCATTAGCTGAACACCTTTATAGTTAAACATCACGGGTGTTTTACACCATTAATAAATGAAAAAAATAAATTCCCTCTTTTTTAGAAGAGGGTTTTTTTCTTGTTCAAAAACAAATGTTCTTGTAGGATAAAGGTATAATGAAAGAATGGTGATAACATGGAAAACTTGACACCTTTTATCCAGACGATGGAAGAAGGAAACATGGAAAAACTAGTAACAATGATTGATAATTTTTTATTGAATGGCGATCCAGATGAGCAATACCAGCTTGCAGATTTACTAACGCAGTTTGGTTTTATACAGGAAGCTATTACTGTCTTAGAACATCTTCAGTTTTTATTTCCTGAAGAAAATCAATTGAAGATTGATCAAGCCCAGCTTTATTTAGAAATGGATAAAGAAGATGAAGCTCTAGAGATGCTAACAACTATCGAAAAAACTAGCGATGCATACCCGCAAGCCCTACTTACATTAGCTGACTATTATCAAATGATTGGGTTATATGAGGTTGCAGAACAAAAGATAAATGAAGCAATCACGCTATTACCAAAAGAACCTTTACTAATGTATGCTAAAGGTGAATTGTTGTTTGAAACTGGTCGATACCTAGAGGCAGCACGAGTAATGGAGGATTTACTGCCTCATCAGGATTCTATACAAGCAGTAGATTTATCGCTTAAGCTAGCAGAAATCTATAGTGCTGGGGCAGCATATGAGGAAGCGATTCCATATTATACAGAAGCACTGAAAAAAGAAGTTGCCCCAGACGTACTTTTCCATGCTGCCTATGCATCCTTCCAGGTACAGCATTTTGAAACTGCTGCAAAACAATTAGAAGATCTCCTTCAAATTGATCCTGACTACTTCTCAGGCTATATGCTTCTCGCTGAGACCTATGCCATGCTGGAAAAAAATGAGGATGCTTTAAAAGCAATTACAGATGGTATCGTTCGTGATGAGTATGAAAAAGAATATTATTTATTTGCAGGTAAAATTTCCTTGAAATTGGGTAAAGTGAAAGAAGCAGAAACTTTTTTAAGAGAAGCAATTGCTCTTGACCCAGAATATATGGATGCTATTTTCATTTTGTCTTCCTTATTTTCAACAGAAGAGAAAGATGAGGAGTTAGTGGAACTCTATGAAACGTTGAAGCAAGAGCATTTTGAATGGTCTGCAATGTATCCATTTTTAGCAGCTGCGTATGAAAGATTAGAATCCTACGAAAAAGCATACGAATTTTATCAGCTTGCATATACTGAACATAAAGAGGATGTTCCTTTTTTAGAGAAATACGTTTATTTCCTTTTAGAAGAAGGGAAAAGAGCAGAGGCAAAAGATATTGTGTTAATTTTACAAAAACTTCAACCTGAAAATAGTGAATGGTTTGAAATGTTTGAATAAATGAAGGAAGGAGAGGTTACGTGACTGCTTCTGTTTCAGTTGGTGAGAAAAAAGAATTTGTTCGGTGGTTTTTAAAAAAGTATCAGATGAAAAGAAGAGAGTGCGTGTGGATCTTGAATTACTTGATAAGCCATGAAACGTTGTTGAATAATGTACACTTTGTGGAGGAGGCGCATTATTGTCCTCGAGCCATGATAATGTCGGTTACGACGTCCTCAGGTATCCCATTTCGCTTTTACAAAGGAAGTATCATGACTGCTGATGCTGAAAAGTCCTTCCATGATTTGCGGTTACATCCAGAAGAAGATATGTACATTCAATTGAACTTTCAAATGATGCCACCTAGTCCTGAGTATTTGGCGGTATTAGAAGAGAATCCATATATGCCGAAATATTTGCAGATTAGTGAAAAAGATAAATTGATAGCCGAGGATATAGTTAGTGAAAGCTTGTATTCATTTCAAGTGGAACAATTAAAAAAGCAGATTGATCAAGCGATAGATGATAACAACAAAGAAAAATTCATGGAGCTTTCTTCATTGTGGAAACAAATACAACAAAAAGAGGTTTAGGAGAGGTTACAAATGCATTGGAACGGAAAAGATAGCACAGTATATCAAGCACAAAAAGAATTTATAGACACAGCAGTGATTCCATTAATACAAATTGATGGCTCAGATGAGGGCTTCCAATTTGCAGCATCTGCAGCTGACTTCACACTGTCCCTAGCAAACGTAATTGAAAATCAATTCAAAGGAAGGATTGTTTTATTTCCTTCCTTCTCCTATACAAAAAGTCAGGACAAGCAATTGGTATTTAAAGATTGGCAGGAAGAACTAAACAAAGCATCCTTCAAGCATATCTTTTACGTTACTTCTGATAGAGAGTGGAGTACAATGGGAGAGGAACAAAATATTATTTGGATTCCATCTGTACCACTGGATTCCATGGACCAAAAAATGAGAAACTCAGTACTTGAAGATCAATTACGACAACTTATTCCTATTTTCGCGAAAAAATGGGCGAATTAGTGACAATTTGTTTCATGATTTGTCTATAAAGTTTATAATTCGAGGAAATCGATTATTGACCTTCCTTTTTTATTGATATATCATGTATATGTCCTAGTATTATTATTCAAGCAAGTATGTCCATTGGACTGACCTTTAAGTAAGAGGGGGGAAAAGGATGAGTAACAATAAAGTATCAAGACGTCAATTTTTAAGTTACACTTTAACAGGTGTTGGCGGATTTATGGCAGCTGGAATGCTTATGCCAATGGTACGATTTGCAGTTGATCCTGTATTGCAGAAAAAAGAAGGCGGAGATTTTGTACTAACGGAGAAGAAAATTGCCGATATTACGGAAGTTCCAGAACGTGTTGATTTCACTTTTGAACAAGTGGATGCATGGTACAAGTCTGATATTACCAATTCTGCTTGGGTATACAAAGAAGGCGATGAAATTATCGCACTATCTCCTGTATGTAAGCATTTGGGTTGTACAGTAAACTGGGAAGCAGACCCAGCTCACAAAAATCAGTTCTTCTGTCCATGTCACGCGGGTCGTTATGAGAAAAACGGTAAAAATGTTCCAAAAACACCACCTCTAGGTCCGTTGGATCAATATGAAGTTCGTGAAAATGACGGGTTCTTAGAAATTGGGAAAGCTATTCCTAACACATTAGTTTAAAGTAAGGGGGTACGACATCAGTGCTTAATAAAATCTATGATTGGGTGGATGAACGTCTAGATATTACACCAATATGGCGTGATATTGCAGACCATGAAGTACCAGAACACGTAAACCCTGCACACCATTTCTCTGCATTTGTATACTGTTTCGGTGGATTAACATTTTTCATCACAGTAATTCAAATTCTTTCAGGTATGTTCTTAACTATGTATTATGTACCGGATATTGAAAATGCATGGGAATCTGTTTACTATCTTCAAAATGAAGTAGCATTCGGTGAAATAGTGCGTGGGATGCATCACTGGGGAGCATCACTTGTAATTGTTATGATGTTCTTACATACATTACGTGTATTCTTTACTGGTTCTTATAAAAAACCTCGTGAACTAAACTGGATGGTCGGAGTATTAATCTTCGCCGTTATGTTAGGTTTAGGATTTACAGGTTACCTACTTCCTTGGGACATGAAAGCATTGTTCGCAACGAAGGTTGGTATTGAAATTGCAGCATCTGTTCCATTTATTGGTGGAATAATTAAAACACTTTTAGCTGGTGATGAAACAATCATCGGTGCACAAACATTAACAAGATTCTTTGCGATTCATGTGTTCTTCTTGCCGGCTGCTTTATTTGGATTACTTGCAGCTCACTTTATCATGATTCGTCGTCAAGGTATTTCTGGACCACTATAATGGGTAAGTGGTACAGATAATTCTTAACAAGGAGGGGACATTATGCATCGCGGAAAAGGCATGAAATTTGTTGGAGACTCACGTGTACCAGATCTTTCTAATCGTAAGAAAAACACTCCAAAGGACTATTCAGAGTATCCAGGTAAAACAGAAGCTTTCTGGCCTGACTTTTTACTGAAAGAATGGTTAGTCGGTGCGGTTTTCTTAGTTGGTTATTTGGTATTAACAGTTGCACATCCATCGCCACTTGAACGCCCAGCTGATCCAGCTGACACAGGTTATATTCCAGTACCAGACTGGTATTTCTTATTTTTATACCAATTATTAAAATATGAATTTGCTTCTGGACCGTATAATATTATTGGAGCAATCGTTATGCCAGGATTGGCTTTCGGAGCGCTATTATTAGTACCATTTTTAGATACAAGTAAAGAAAGAAGCCCATGGAAACGTCCATTACCGACAGGATTCATGCTTCTTGCAATTGCTTCAATTATTTTCTTAACATGGGAATCTGTTGTAAACCATGACTGGGAAGCTGCTAAAGCTTACGGTGAAATTAAAGAAGAAGTTTCTGTTGAATATGATGAAACCTCAGAGGGTTATCAACTTTACCAGGCTTCTTCATGTATTGGGTGTCACGGTAACTCCTTTGAGGGCGGTATTGGTTTACCATTAGCAGGTTTAGACATGACTGCTGAGGAAATCGTAGAAATCGCTCATGAAGGTAGAGGCGGTATGCCTGGTGGAACTTACACAGGTACTGAAGAAGAATTACAAAAACTAGCTGAGTTTATTACAACACTTCAACCAGCAGAATAATATTAACAAATGAAGAGAGTCAGGAAACTGGCTCTCTTTTTTTCATATTAAAAAGGAGCCCAGATAAATGAAAGAATTGCTACTGTACACAAAGATGGTTCTCTTTAACAAAACATTTATGTGGCTATTGTTCATAGTAAACCTATTTGGTACCATCTATGGTTACTATTGGTATGAAGGGCAGCTGTCCCAAACAGAAGCTAAGTTTCTCCTATTCGTGCCCGACAGTCCGACAGCAAGTTTATTTTTTACAATTGCCTTGTTCGCATGGCTGTTTAAGAAAAATTGGAAGTTAATAGAAGCTTTAGCATTAATCACGCTTGTAAAATATGGATTATGGGCAGTAGTGATGAATATTTGGACATATGTGGAAAATGATTATCTCGGTTGGATGGGATGGATGCTTGTTGCATCACATTTTGCAATGGCAATCCAAGCTATATTATACATTCCTTATTATCGCTTTACTTGGATACATATATTTATTGCTGCTGTTTGGACATTACATAATGATGTAATAGATTATGTATTTGATCAAATGCCAGTTTATAGCAGTTTATACAAATATGCTGATCAGATTGGTTACTTTACATTCTGGCTATCCATTGCTTGTATTTCTTTAGCATCTTTCATATATCAAAAAAGGTCAAAGCTTATTAGTTGAATGTCTTTATTATTCCTATTAAAATAAATAGTATAGATTAGAGAGGGGGAAAAGAAACTTGGTTTCTTATCTCATATACTTTGCGATAATTTTATTATTGCCTTTGTATGCACAAATGAAAGTTAAAAGAACGTATAAAAAGTATTCAAAAGTTCGTTCTACTTCAGGAATGACAGGTGCTCAAGTAGCAAGAACAATTCTTGATGCAAATGGTTTGAATGATGTTCAAGTTGTTGAAAGCAGAGGATTTTTAAGTGATCACTACAATCCAATGACAAAAATAGTAGCATTATCTTCTCACAACTTTCATGAAGCATCTGTTGCAGGTTCTGCGATTGCAGCACATGAGGTTGGTCATGCTATTCAGCACAAAGAATCATATTCATTTTTAAGTTTACGACACAAATTAGTACCAGTTGCTAATATTTCTTCTAATGCTTCCTGGATATTCATTATGATAGGTATGCTAGCTAGCTTCTCAAATCTTTTATTAATAGGGATTGTGTTGTTAGCTGCTGGTGTTGTATTCCAAATCGTTACGTTACCAGTGGAATTTAACGCTTCAAACCGAGCTATGAACCAAATGGTGTCTCACGGCATTATTCGCAATGAGGAAGAACCTCATGCGAAAAAAGTATTAAATGCAGCCGCATTAACCTATGTTGCTGCAGCCGCAGTCGCTGTTTTAGAGTTGTTACGTTTAGTATTGATCTATACTGGAATGACTCGGAATGATTAAGAGTATTTAAAAGAATGGAGGGCGATGACAGTAGTCATCCTCTTCATTTTTTTTAGTGTTCCGTAAACATTGGGTTCTCGATGCTTTCCGAGGGCATGTCTCAATCCTTCGTTTAGCTGCGGAAATTAACGGCATATCTAGACTTCTGTTGAAGACGTTCAGGCGTCTTTTTACCCGATTTATTATAACTTTAGATAAAAAATTAAGGAGGAATTTTCCTTTTCCGCAAGTAAATCATTCTATGGAGCAAGTATTTGAAGAAGATGTGAAAGTAACTGATAAGAGAAAGCGAATAAGTCTCTAGAGGAAGCAAATAAATGGCGCATTAAAAAAACCGCTATGTATGTAAAATCTTTTTAAATTGCAGTGGAACGCATAGTTAGAAAAAGGATCACCCAAGTAAAATACTTGAATAATCCCTTAAAACTATTCTATCGGATTTTTCTCATCATCTAATGTGAAACCTTCACCCATTACATCTTTTACTTCTGTAATAGAAACAAATGCATGTGGATCAACTGAGCTAATAACTGATTTCAGCACACTTATCTGGTTTTTAGCTACAACACAATAGATTACTTCACGACTACTTTTTGTAAAATGTCCATGACCATTTAATATAGTTACTCCGCGAGATAACTTATTGGTAATCAGATCTGCAATTTCATTTTGTCTTTCTGAAATGATAAATGCACCTCTAGCAGAATAAGCTCCTTCTTGAACAAAGTCAATGACTCTTGCACCTACATATACGGCTACTAGGGTATACATCATAGAACGCTCATTTAAGAAAGTTGCCCAAGATAATAAAATGACAAATGCATCGAAGATAAACATAGTTTTACCCATGCTCCATCCCTTGTATTTAAATACAAGACGAGCGATAATATCTACGCCTCCAGTTGTACCTCCATATTTGAAAATAATTCCTAAACCTAATCCTACAAAAACGCCAGCAAATAGTGATACGAGAAACAGGTCATCTTCTAATCCTAACTGGAATTCATAAATATTAAATATCTTTAAAAATACAGATACTGAAATGGTCCCTATTAATGTATAAGCAAACATTTTCCGGCCGAGCAGCTTCCAACCTATGATGAACATTGGTATATTTAATAAAAGGTTCATCAAGGCTACATCCCAGTTGAATGCAAAATATAAAACGAGAGTAATACCAGAAAATCCACCCTCTCCAAGTTCGTTTTGCATATTAAAATGAACAAAGCCAAAACTATAAATGGCTGCTCCCAAAATAATCATTACAATATTTTTAAATTTAAGCCCAAGTCCCATTGTTCCACCTCACTTATTAGTTCATACTAAAGTTATTATCGATTATTTCGATGCTTTTGACAACTAGCTGATATTTTTATTAGGATATAGGAGGGATAAACAATGGAAGAGAAAAAAACGTTGTCCGAATTACAACTAGAGGTAGATACATATATAAATCAATTTAAAGAAGGTTACTTTCCACCTATGGAGCTATTAGCAAGACTTACTGAAGAATTAGGGGAGCTCTCTAGGGAGGTTCAACATAAGTATGGGACAAAGAAAAAGAAACCTACAGAAGTGGAAAAAGAAATTGCTGATGAAATGGGAGATTTCTTTTTTGTACTAATGTGTTTGGCAAATACGGAAGGTATAGATCTTCAGCAGTCACTAGAGCAAGTCTTAAACAAATACAATACAAGAGACAAAGATAGATGGACGATCAAGGAGGACTAATAATGGTCATTAAAGTAGCGATAGCTGGCCCTAGGGGTAAAATGGGAAAAGAAGCAGTAGCAACGGTTATAAAGAACGAGAATTTTTTATTAGTATCGGTTTTAGATTCTAAAAAAGATATGGAGTGCTTAGGAGATAATATTCCCATTTTCACATCTTTAAATTTATTGATCGAGCAGACAGAGCCTGATGTATTAGTCGATTTGACTGTTCCTTCAGCTGTTTTTGAACATGCTATGACAGCACTTGAATATGGTGTAAGACCAGTTATTGGTACAACTGGCTTTACTGATTTACAATTAGATACATTACGTAACAAAGTAGAAGAAAGACAGGTAGGATGTATTATTGCCCCTAATTTTTCTATTGGTGCTGTCCTTATGATGAAGTTTGCACAAACAGCTGCAAAATATTTACCTAATGTAGAGATTATCGAGATGCATCACGATCAAAAGGTAGATGCCCCTTCAGGAACAGCTATTAAGACGGCTCAAATGATTCAACAAACACGTACTTCAATGGAACAAGGTCATCCCGAGGAGGAAGAGACAATTCAGGGCGCAAGAGGAGCAAATATGGATGGCATGCATATACATAGTGTCCGATTACCTGGTTTAGTTGCACATCAACAGGTACTACTTGGGGGAGAAGGTCAATTGCTAACTCTACGCCATGATTCTTTTGACCGTGCTTCCTTTATGTCTGGAATTGTACTGTCCATCGAAGAAGTTATGAAACGTAATATACTGACTTACGGTTTAGAGGATATTATTTTATAGGAGGTAAAAGATGAGAATTGCATTAGTAGCACATGATCAGAAAAAAGAAGATTTAATACAGTTTGTAACTGCCTTTAAATCGATATTAGAGGAGCATGACTTATATGCTACCGGAACAACAGGTACTAGAATTATGGATGAAGTTGGCTTAAAAATATTTAGATATAAATCAGGACCGCTAGGTGGAGATCAACAAATAGGTTCTGCAATTGCAAATAACGAAATGGATATGGTCATATTTTTCCGGGATCCGCTTACAGCTCAACCTCATGAGCCAGATGTAACTGCACTCATTCGACTTTGTGATGTATATCAGATTCCACTTGCAACAAATATGGGAACAGCTGAAATACTGTTAAAAGGAATAGAACAAGGTTTTTTAGATTGGCGTTTATTGGAAGAGAGACGTTCACGTTAAGGAAGTGGTTAAGTGCGTAAATTGAAAATAGGTATTACATGCTATCCAACAGTAGGTGGATCAGGTGTAATTGCAACAGAACTAGGGAAGATGCTTGCTGCAAAAGGGCATGAAATACATTTCATCACATCAGGGATCCCTTTCAGATTAAATAAAGTATATCCGACAATAACATTCCATCAAGTGGAAGTGAATAGCTATTCTGTTTTTCAATATGCTCCATATGATATTGCATTAGCCAATAAAATGGCAGAGGTAATTGTTGAACAACAATTAGATGTGTTACATGTCCATTATGCTATTCCTCATGCAGTGTGTGCTATTTTGGCAAAAAATATGGCAAATTCAGATATTGGCATTGTTACAACTTTACATGGAACAGATATAACAGTGCTAGGATATGATTCGTCGCTAAAAGGTGCGATTAAATATGGGATAGAAAAATCGGATGTAGTTACTGCGGTATCTAACTCCCTTGCTCAAGAAACAATGGATTTAATAACCCCGAATAAAGAAATTGATACGATATATAATTTTATAGATGAACGAGAATATACTAAAAAAGATCCTGGTAATCTAAAAGAATTATTAGGTATCAAACCTGCTGAAAAAGTAGTTATTCATGTTTCTAACTTTAGAAAAGTGAAGCATATACCTGATATAGTGGAAAGCTTTAAACTTATTCACCAGGATGTTCCAGCTAAACTTTTGTTGGTAGGAGATGGTCCTGAAAAACATCCTATTATGGAGTCCATTAAAGGCACCTCCGTCGAAAAGGATGTACTGTTTTTAGGAAAACAGGAAAGTTTATCTGAACTATATGCAATTTCAGATCTTATGCTATTACTTTCTGAAAAAGAGTCATTTGGTTTAGTGCTATTAGAAGCAATGGCATGCGGTGTACCATGTATTGGAACAAATGTCGGTGGGATTCCTGAGGTTATTACAAATGGGGAAAATGGATATATCGTTGAATTAGGAGATTGGAAAAAGGTAGCGGAATATGGTGTGGAAATTTTACAAAACCCAACATTACATAAACAAATAGTAGATAGATCATTTGAGATTATACAAGATCGATTCAGTTCCCAAAGTATTGTGGCGCAGTATGAAGAGATGTATGAAAGAGTGGCGAGAAAATAGCGTTATGAAAAATCGGTGGCCAGCAGCTTATAAAATAATTGATGAACTGGAACAAGCAGGTTTCGAAGCATTTGTAGTGGGAGGTGCTGTCCGAGACTTTATACGTAACGCTCCAGTAAACGACGTGGATATTACCACAAACGCCACACCGGATGAAGTCAAAAAGATATTTACTCATACGATTGATGTTGGAATTGAACATGGTACTGTATTAGTTGTATTGGACGAGCCAATTGAAGTAACTACTTATAGATCTGAATCGACATACTCAGATTTTAGAAGACCAGATGGAGTTAAATTTGTTCATACGTTAACAGAGGATCTTCAAAGACGAGACTTTACGATAAATGCGATGGCATTAACAAAAGAAGATGAGTTAGTCGATTATTTTGGAGGAAGACAAGCTATCGAGGCAGGAATAATTCAAGCAGTTGGTAATCCTCAGTTAAGATTTTCAGAAGATGCATTGCGAATGCTTAGAGCAGTTAGGTTCTCGGCACAGTTAAATTTTACACTTGATTCTGAGACGTTTAATGCAATCCGTTCCTTGCATGCACTTATTGGACATGTTTCCATTGAAAGAGTGAAAGTCGAGCTGGAAAAAATATGGCTAAGTGAGTTTCCATACAAAGGCATGAAACTTTTTGTAGACAGTGGATTATCGAGCATTTTTCCGGGAGATTGGGAAAGAAATTTACAGAGTTGGGTCAACTTCTCTAGTTTTAATCTTAAAGCAAATGGGTGGGCATTCTTTGTACTCATTCAGTCGATAGAGGAAAATGATATTAATGAGCTATTAAATCATTATAAATGTTCAAATGATGAGAAAAAGCATGTTAAAAATGTTATTCAAGCAGTTCATAATTTGTTAAATGGCGCTTGGACGGTTGATGAATTATTTCAATATAGTGATGAAGTTTTAAGGGTAGCGTATCACTATGGAAAATCCATTCTTTCAAACTGTATAGCTCTTCCGCTTGAGGAATTTTTGCTTCAAAAACGTGCTATTCCGATTAACTCCAAAAAAGATATAGTTGTAAACGGAAATGACTTTATGCAATGGGCAAACAAAAAAAGAGGTCCATGGATAAAAGAAGTATTAGACATATTAACAAGCATGATAGTCAATGGTCAAATAAAAAATGACAGACATGATATAAAGGAATGGTTTTCTCGTGAATATCTCCATTAAAGAAAAAATTCTATCTCAACTAATAAATGCAAAGGGTGAACCGGTCTCTGGTCAGAAGCTTGCTGATGAATTACATATCTCACGGACCATGATCTGGAAGCATTTGAAAAGTATTGAAGAGGATGGCTATGTTATTGAAGCCATCAAAAAGAAAGGCTATGTACTACAGTCTATACCTGATTTAGTTACTCCAGAGCAAATCATTCCTAATCTGAATACGAAGCAATTAGGAAGAACAATAGACTATTATACAACTTGCGAATCTACTCAAATTATTGCGGCTGACAAAGCACGTGAAGCTGCCCCACATGGTACAGTTGTCATTGCAGAGGAACAAACTGATGGAAGAGGAAGATTAGATCGAAGCTGGAACTCAACTGCAAATAAAGGTATATGGATGAGTGTTATTATTCGTCCAGCAATTAGTCCCCAGTTCGCTGCTCAATTCACACTTGTTTCTGCCGTAGCAATTACACAAGCAATTCAAGAGGTGACAAATCTTACTCCGGAGATTAAATGGCCAAACGATATTCTTATTAACGGAAAAAAAGTTACAGGTATTTTGACCGAGTTACAGGCTGATATGGATATAGTCCATTCCATAATTATAGGAATTGGAGTTAATGTAAATCAGGAACTGAGTGCATTTGAAGAATCCATTCAAAAAACCGCTACATCATTGAAAATAGAGAATGGTGAAGAGATAGATCGTTCATTATTAGTAGCTAAAATACTTTACTATCTTGAAAAGTATGGGGAGCTATATGTAGAAAATGGCTTTAAACCTATTAAAATTCTTTGGGAAAGTCATAACTGTACGATTGGGAAACGCATACGTGCCACTACGTTACAAGAAACCCTCGAGGGAGTTGCCCTAGGTATTACAAATGATGGCGTTTTAGAAATAAAGTTGGATAGTGGTGAAATACGTGGTGTGTATTCTGCAGATATCCATTTACTAGGGAAAAATTAATTTGGACGGATTCATATTTTTTTGTTATTCTGTATGTGTTGGGCAGTATCTTATTGAACTGCACCTTTAGAAAAATCTTATTAACTAAATAGTCTGCCTTGATCTACATGACAGGGACGGAGAAAACCTATGAACATAATTTTTCTGCCCTTCTGTCCAAATGGAATAGAAGGGTTTTTATATGGTTTTCTCTTCACAACAAATGGAGGGATAATAGTATGAAAACGACGAGTAATTTTATAAGTATGAAAAATAACAATGAGAAAATTACGATGATGACAGCTTATGATTTTCCGACTGCAAAATTTGCAGAAGAAGCAGGAATGGATATGATTCTTGTGGGAGATTCACTAGGTATGGTAGTACTTGGCTATGATACTACTGTTTTCGTAACGATAAATGACATGGTTCATCATGGGAAAGCTGTTAGACGTGGAGCGAAGGATACTTTCCTAGTTGTAGATATGCCTTTTGGAACGTTTCATACTACATTAGACCAAGCGCTAACGAATGCAATACAATTAGTGCAACAAACAGGGGCACAGGCTGTGAAACTAGAAGGTGCGGATGATGTATTACCAGTCATCGAAAAGCTGACGTTTGCAGGTATTCCAGTTATTGCTCATCTTGGTTTGCTGCCTCAATCTGCGGGCGTCCTAGGTGGATATAAAGTACAAGGAAAAACTGCAGCGGCTGCAGAAAAGCTAATAGAGGATGCAAAATTATGTGAGAAAGCAGGAGCATGTGCGGTCGTTTTAGAATGTATTCCACATCAACTGACAGAACAAATTTCTAAAACTTTAACAATCCCGACTATTGGTATTGGAGCAGGTCCAGCAGCTGACGGTCAAGTGTTAGTTTTCCATGATATGGTGAAATACGGTACACATCATATTCCTAAATTTGTGAAGGAATATGCAAATGTTGGTGAACCAATTTTAGAAGGAATAAAGCAATATGTAGAGGAAGTTAAAAGTGGTATTTTTCCTACACTAGAGCATTCCTTTACGATGAAGGAAGAACAACTTTCCGCACTTTATGGAGGCAATCATGCAAATAGTACAAACGATAAATGAGCTTAAAAATATAATCACTTTAAATAAAGAAAAAACAATTGGCTTCGTTCCAACGATGGGTTATTTGCACGAAGGACATCTCGCATTATTAAATAAGGCAAGAATCGATAATGACATTGTTGTGGCAAGTATTTTCGTAAATCCTGCTCAATTTGGACCAAATGAAGACTTAGACCGATACCCAAGAGATATTGAAAGAGATACACAGTTAGCGACTGATGCAGGAGTGGATATATTATTCCTACCAAGTGCTAGTGAAATGTATCCTTTTGAAAGCGGCATTACCATAAATGTGGGGGTTCTTTCGACAAAGCTATGTGGGGAGAGCAGACCAGGTCATTTTGATGGAGTACTTAAGGTAATTACTAAGCTATTTAATCTTGTTCAAGCTACGAATGCCTATTTTGGACAAAAGGATGCGCAGCAACTAGCTATAATTGAGACATTTGTGAATGCGTACAACTTTCCAGTACAAATAGTACGTATACCAACAGTGAGAGAACCAGACGGACTTGCTAAAAGCTCCCGTAATGTATTTTTAAGTGCTCAAGAACGTGATGAGGCAGTTCAATTATACCAAGCATTACAGTTAGCCAAAATAACATGGGAAAAAACAAATGATTTAACTTTGGCAATTGCAAAAGGGAAAGAACATATTGAAAGTAATACGTCAGGTAAAGTTGATTATTTAGAGGCATTGTCATATCCAGATTTGCAGAATGTTACTGGCGAAACGAAGGAGATTTTATTTGCGACAGCTGTATTTTTTGAGAATGCTCGTTTAATAGATAATATTTTAGCTTAAATAGCCGATTTCATTTGCTTTTAAGAAATTTATATAAGAAAAAGGATGTGTAACAAATGCTACGTATGATGTTAAATGGTAAAATTCACCGCGCAGTTGTGACGGAAGCGGATTTAAATTATGTTGGAAGTATTACAATCGACCAAAATATACTAGATGCTGTTGGTATGTTACCAAACGAAAAAGTGCATATCGTTAACAACAATAACGGAGCTCGTTTTGAAACATATATTATTTCAGGTAAACGTGGAAGTGGAGTGATTTGTGTAAATGGTGCAGCAGCACGTCTAGTTCAACGTGGAGATATAGTGATTATTTTATCGTATGCATATGTGATGAATGAAGAGGCACAATCCCATAAGCCAACAGTTGCGATTATGAATCAAGATAACTCTATCGATCAAATCATCCATTACGAACCTGAAGCTACAGTAATGTAATTTGAAAAAGAATCGATCTACTCATGAAGATAGTGAAAATTGATTTTTTAGGTAGGGGTTTTTTTAGATTTTCTGGTAACTTATAATCCGAGCTAGTTCCATTTCAATTACTTAGTTTATCTAGTATGCGAGTAAAGCAAAGAGAGTGGAAAAGTATAATTATTTAAAATGAGCCAGATCGAGTTAATATCCTCGATCTGGCTTTTCTTCTAGTCTTTCTTGTACTCATTAGATTTTAGTGAGTCTTAAAGTTTAAATTTCTTCTTGGAAATAAATTTTATAAAACTTCCGATTGGTTGATTCATCAAAGCCAACTTCAATCAGCTCATCGATTTGTTCTATATCCCGTACATTTACTTGAATCTCGATGTTAGAATCTAGTTTTATTTTACGTTTATACGTTTTTTCTGCTTTTGCAATAGCACTCTCAGAAATAACTGTTTCATAAGCTTTTACTGAATTGACGATAATATCCTTTTGGACTGAATCGGTTTTTTCAAATACTGTTTCAATATAGCTATCTACTTGGAATTCTTCTTCATTTCTAAAGTAATCGAGTGTTTTATTCAAATAACCCAATTTTTCCGTGTTTGTGTAGTTTTCTTCTTTAATGATATATTTTTTACACTCTGTTAATGCTAGATTTGTTTTATGATAATGTTCATCAGCTACTTTAATCTTAAGAAAACGCTCTTGCCAATATACGACATCTTCTTTTTTCTTCGTTTTCATAAAAACAGCAGGTGCTACGTCTGGTCCCATGTCCATGATGACAGCCATATTATTGATTTTTTTTACATTAATACCGTCGATCCCGTTCACTATCATTTTGTTTTGTTCATTTTTTACATCTAAAAACATCTCTTTTTCATCGATTTTTACGATGGCTATCACCTTTTTCACTTCTGTATGCCATAAGCAGTTATCGAATAATCCTATAAACAATTCACCGTTTTTAATATTAGGGTGCTGAGATACACTTTTTAAATGATTGGCAATATGCTTGGATTGTTCATAAAAGCTGCTATCTTGATCAAAAATTGAATTTACAAATGTATAGACTTCGTTTAATCCTATATTTGATTCGTGAAAAAACTCGTATTGCTGCTCTAAATCAATTTTGTTAAAAGCTAATTGAGTAAAAGCTGCTTCCAGCATAGTCTCTGGTTGAGAGAATACCCCATCTCCCAAAACAAGCGTATCTCCTACATAATGGACTACATACTGTGTTAATTTACTTTCACTTACTTCTAGCATGGACTTCTTCACCTTCTAATCTTTAGTTGTAGATAGTTTACCATATCATACTTCTTATGATATTTTCATAGGTTTTTTATTTAATAGAGGAATGTTGGAAAATAATGTTAATCTAGTAACTAATCAGTAATATTTATAGAGGGATTATTGACTAAAGAAACTGGAACCTCTATTACATTTAAACGTATTAAAGGTTAGGATAGATAGGTTCTATTCAAATAGGAGGTTTTCTAACAATGATTATATATAAAAATAGACTTTTTACAGCATTTTTTTGGATACTAGTTATTACTTTATTTGTAGTAACTTCATTAATAATTGCATTTAGTTATCTCAATACTTCAGAAATAAATATAGCTAGTACACGCTGTTATGAAGTTGGTGGTGAAGTTATATTAAAAATCCATAATAATATCACAAGTACATATTCATTTGAATGTAAAAAATAATAAGATTATTTTATTAATCAGAAATATCAAATAAATTAATTGTTTTTGATATTTTCATATGGTATGTTATGAGAAATACTTATTAAAGGCTTTTAATAAGTTATTTATCCGTACTTATTAAAGTATTTTACTAAGTATATTTCGTAGGAGGTGACGTATGTGAATACTACTCCAAAATCTATGAAGAAGGAAATTCTTTCTCATATTCGAACATATCTTTTAGAATCTGATAGCGCAACAAAAGTAGAACTCAGCGAAAGATTAGAAATTAGTTTTCCAACAATAAGTAAGTTCATTGCACAGATGGAGATGAATGGTGAAATTATTTCAGTCGGTTTAGATGAATCTAGTGGTGGGAGAAGGGCAAAAAGATACAAGTACAATCCGGAGTATATGCTCGGCCTTGCTATTTACTTAGAAAAGGCCGAGACCAATTATGTCATTTTTAATTGTTTGGGAGAAATAAAGGAACGCGGAGATGTTTCCAGTGTATTAGAGGAGAATGATTTGCATTTATTAACTATGTGCATTGAAAGAGTAGTGAGTGATTATCCAAAAATTAATTCTATCGCAATAGGGGTTCCTGGTTCAGTTGATAATGGGAGGATTTTTTATATACCTGGATATGAGCAGTTTCAAAATTTGGATGTAAAAGGATTCTATGAGGATCATTTTTCTATACCCGTGGTTGTAGAAAACGATATGAATGCTGCAGTTCTTGGATATCACCAAAATAGAGGAGTTAAGGACAATCAATCGCTCGTATATTTGTATTCCGGTCAAAATGGTCCCGGTGCGGGATTGTTGATAAATGGAAATGTAGTGCGAGGAAATACATTTTTTGCAGGAGAGGTTTCTTTTGTACCTCAAAATAATAATCAAAATTTCCGGCAAGCGTTGGAAAATGGACCTAAATATGATGATATAGCCTTTTCCATGGATTATCAGATCGAACCGATCAGCAGTTTAGTAGCATCATTAACAGCCATCATTAATCCACATACAATCATTTTTTGCAATGATGAAGTAGATGAAGAATTTATAGAGAAAATTGCCATAGCAAGCTCTAAATATATACCACCAGAACATCTTCCGAACCTTACTATAAGTGATTGGAGGCAGGATTATTTATATGGACTACAAAGTCTTGGAATTAATCTTCTTATAAATGAAACAATTCAGTAAAAATATTTAGAATGTAGATGAGGTGAATTATGGCAACATTTCTTTTGATAATCATTTATTTGGCTTTTATCAGCTTAGGTTTACCAGATTCCTTGTTGGGGTCTGCATGGCCCGTAATGCAGCCAGACTTTGGAGCTCCACTCGAAACTGCAGGAGTTCTTTTTATGACAATAGCAGGTGGTACAATTATCTCGAGTCTGATTAGCGGAAGGGTACTTAAACGTTATGGGACTGGAAAAGTCACATTTGTTAGCGTACTAATGACTGCTGTAGCTTTGCTTGGATTTCATTTTGCTCCATCAATCGTTTGGTTAATTGTATGTGCTGTTCCACTTGGACTAGGAGCAGGGGCTGTTGATACAGGTTTAAACGATTATGTAGCTACTAATTATAAGGCACGTCATATGAGTTGGTTACATTGTTTTTGGGGAGTCGGTGCAACTCTGGGACCAATTACTATGGCACAGTTTATTTCAGAAGACAATTCCTGGAGAAGTGGGTATTTGGTTATTTCTGGTGTTCAGTTTGCATTGGTTATTATCCTTCTCTTCACTTTGCCTATATGGAAAAAGGTTAGCAGAAAGAGCGATATTACAATACAGGATGAGCGTGAAGACTTAAAAGTTGAACTTGAAGAAGGCGATAATAATATAAAACCCCTAAAAACTAAAGGAGTTAAATTGGCACTTTCTTCCTTCTTTTTTTATTGTGGGGTTGAAGCAACAGTTGGTCTTTGGGGAAGCAGTTTCTTAGTAAATGTCAAAGGGTTGAGCGTAGTAACTGCTGCTGGGTGGATTTCTTTTTATTATGCAGGGATAACTATTGGTAGATTAATAACTGGGTTTATTACTTATAAAATCACTAACCGTACGCTTATACGGTGGGGACAAATAATAGCTTTGATTGGTACTATTATTTTAGTTTTACCATTGCCGTCTGTTTTCTCACTTATTGGGTTTATAACTATTGGATTAGGTTTAGCTCCAATATTTCCATGTATGTTGCATGAGACACCAACACGTTTTGGGAAAAAAAACTCACAGACAATTATGGGCTATCAAATGGCGCTTGCGTATACCGGTACAACTTTCATGCCACCACTTCTTGGTTTCATGGCCTCTCAGTCAACAATAGGAATTTTCCCAATTGCTATTGTAATATTTGTTGTAGCAATGCTTCTGAGTTCAGAAAAGTTAAATATAATAATGACGAAGAAGGATGTTTATAAAAGGAATGATACAAGCTCAACAACACTTTAAGTAGCGAGATTTATTTAATGATACGTGAACATATAACAGGTGCTATTCTTCAAGAAGTAGAATGGCATTTTTTATTGAAGTAAAGTAAATAGGCATGTTAGGGAAGGAAACTGAAGAGAATGGAGAAATAAATTAGGGAAGATGGGTGAATTAGTAGTGAGTGAAATGGTACATCAAATGGGTCTATATGGAAATTATTTTACACCAATTAGAGAAGGTAAGAAGATTGTTGAGGTACGCTTAAACGATAAGAAGAGAAGGGAAATTAAAATAGGTGATACAATCGAATTTATAAGGTTGCCCGAACAAAGTGAAGTATTAAAAGTCCGAGTTACAAATTTAGGGATATTTGATACTTTTGAAGAAATGTATAGAAATATTTCGTTTGAAGACTTTGATTGTGGGGGTTGGTCTATGAAGGAAATGTTAGAAGGAACATATGACATATATACACCAGAACAAGAAGAAGAATGGGGTACATTGGCTATCACTATAAAATACTAAACTAAACAGTGTTTCTGCTGCACACATTGTTTACATTATTTAGGGGCTTAAACTAACTCATATTTTATCAATTAGAAAAAGTAGATTTTCTTATTATAAAGATTATAACATCGCTGGCAATTTATAAGAAAATAGAAAAATGCTTAAAGATAGCGGAGTAATTATAACTATATGAGCGAGTATTGCAATATATATCGCATTCAAAGCGTCATTTGATTTAAGTAGATTGTTGCAAGAAGCAAAATATTATTATTTGATGCTTGCTAATTAAAAATAGCATATAGAAAGTAGGGTGAAAAAATGGTCCAAAGGCTAAAAAAGGGAGATAAAATAGGGATATTTACCCCATCTTCTCCTGCAACTGTTACAGCCTATCAGCGTTTTCAACGTGCTAAGGCTTTTATAGAAGAAAGAGGTTTTGTTATTGTAGAAGGGAATCTGACAGGAGTATCAGATACGTATCGTTCTGGTTCTCCAAAAGCACGAGCAGAAGAATTAAATAAATTATTAAGGGATTCCGATATTAAAATGATTATGTCTACTATTGGGGGTACAAATTCAAATAGTTTGTTACCATATATTGATTATGAAGCATTTAAGGATAATCCAAAGTTAATCGTCGGGTACTCTGATGCGACTGCTGTATTGCTTGCTCTTTATGCAAAAACAAGTATAACAACATATTATGGTCCTGCTCTTATTCCTTCTTTTGGTGAATTTGATCCTCTTGTAAAAGATACATATCGTTATTTTGAACAATATTTCATGGAAGAAAATATACTTCCTTACGAAGTGCCAATGCCTTCATATTGGTCCGATGAGCCGGTAAATTGGCTTGAAAAAACGACTGAAAAAACTCTTTATCGTAATGAGTGGATAACTGGGCAAAGTGGAATAGCAGAAGGTAGATTAATAGGAGGAAATGTAAATGCGATGTATGGATTTATTGGCTCTCCTTATTTTCCAACAATTGAGTATGGTGACATATTATTAATTGAGGACTGTATGAAAAATGCTGCTGTTGTTGAGAAAAACTTTGCTATGCTTAAGTTACATGGTGTTTTTGATAAAGTCGCGGGCATTATTTTAGGTAAACATGAACAATATGATGATCTAGGAACAGGAAAACAGCCATTAGATTTGTTGAAAGAACAATTAGATACAATAGATATTCCAATTTTAGCAGAATTCGATACTTGCCACACTCATCCAATGCATCCATTAGCTATCGGTAAAAAGGTGAAATTAGATGCAGATGCTAAAAAGGTAATATGCATAGAAAAATGGATATAAATTGGAATAAACGTTATTGCAATTCCTGCTTGTTTCTTTTTGTATGTAGTTAGAAGTTTGTGAAACTAACAGAGAACATTATAATTCGGAAGATGCCTCTCATTATATCTCAAATTTATACAGCGCAGTGCGATTTTAAAAACATGGAGACGCTTTTTCACTATAGGATTGTAGTAGAAAGCGTCTTTCTAAGTATCAATTTTGTTAATATTGAAGCTACTTTGTTAGTTCAATTAAGGATATTCTCCATATAATACCCACTTCCACAACCATCAAATTATCCCTTATTCGACAAAAAATCCGATAGATTTAAGTGACGACTTTCAAAATTTTAATACAAATAACCAGTGCAACATTTGTAAACCCGAACACCAGAGTCATAACGATTTAACAATCTTTTCTTTTCTACCAAGTTCTTACTTTAAAACAAAGCCAAAAAAGACGCTCGAGATGTATATTCGAAAGTAAAAGTTTCGTCACTGGAAAGTGAATGTGGTACAATTTTTTTAGAACAAAAGGACTGTGAGTTGGGGAATGATGAAAAATCATAAATATGCAGTTGTCGATATTGAAACAACAGGGCACTCATCGACGAATGGTGACCGTATTATTCAGCTTGCAATTGTATTTATTGAAAATGACAAATTTATAAACACATATACGTCTTTTATTAATCCGGAAAAGGCAATTCCTCTATTTATCCAGGATTTGACGAACATAGCTAATAGCGATGTTCAAAATGCACCATTATTTGAGGACATTGGAGCGGAAGTATTAGAAATGCTGCAGGATCATATCTTTGTTGCGCACAATATTAACTTCGACCTACCCTTCCTTCAAAAAGAATTGAAACGAGTTGGACTTCCGAAGTTAGTATGTAAAACAATGGATACGGTAGAATTCACAAAATTAATGTTTCCAAACCTTTATAGTTATAAGCTTCAGGATATCGCAGTTGAGTTAGAAATAGATTTGGAATCTGCTCATAGAGCGGATGATGATGCTCTTGCAACTGCTCATTTATTGATAAAGTGTATTGATCAATTAATGAAGTTACCACTTAAAACTATTGAGTTGTTACATAAGAGGTCCTTTCAATTAAAATCTAATTTATCCATATTATTTTTTGATGTACTTGTGAGTAAAAGAAAACAGTTAACATCAGAAAACTATCTAAATTACCGAGGAATACCAATAAAACAAATATTGAGGGAGATAGAGGAAGTATCCGAATTACTTTTATATCCTAAAACAAAGGATGAGAAGGTAGAGTTATTTAGTAAGGGTTTTCCTAGCTTTGAAGAACGTGCGGGACAATTTGAATTGATGGATCAAATTCAAACAGCTCTTATTAATGAATCAGAAATAGTGTGTGAAGCCGAAACGGGAATAGGTAAAACATTAGGATACTTATTACCTGCTGTTCTCTATTCTATCAAAACGAAAAGACCTGTTGTCATTAGTACATATACAACTCATCTGATAGATCAGTTGGTTAGTGAGGAAATACCAAAGATAAATACGATTTTAAACATGAATGTAAAGGTTGCAACACTAAAAGGCATGCATCATTATATTGATTTATATAGCTTTTGGCAGCAGGTCCAACTCGATGATGAGTCATACGATGAAACGTTTACGATTATGCAAATATTAGTGTGGTTGACTTTAACAGAAGATGGGGATCTTACAGAACTAAATGTTTCTGGAGGTGGCCAACTTTTTATAGATAAAATTAGACGAGGAAGTCTATCGAATTTAAAAGAAGTAGGGGAATATGACTTTTATGAAAGAGCTCTTCGCAAAAGTAAGGATTGCCATATTTTGGTGACCAATCACGCGATGATTATGGCCGATCAAGAAAGGGAACAACCAATACTTACTTCTGGTTGTGCAATGATTATAGATGAGGCACATCAAATGATTCATGCTAGTATGTCCCGTGGTGAACGTATTTTTTCATATACTAATTGGAAATACGTGTTAGGACAATTTGGAACCCTTGATACCGAACAGTTACTTCAAAAATTGGAAATTCTGAATGTTCCTTTGTCTGTTCAAGTTCGTTTAGAAAAGCAATATGTAGAAACCATAGAAAAATTTGATCATGCTGTATCGTATGTTATTGATGCCTTTCTTCAAAAAAGCAAAAGAAACGGGAAGAGCACTAAAAAAATGATTGCATTAGAAGACCTTGAGCTAGATCAATCTATCTTCCGTGCTGTTGCTAATTCTATTCAGGTTTTTATCTTCTCAACTAAATCTATGATCGAATCGTACAGTAAACATATTGAAGAAGAAACAATACAGTCATTCATCAATGAATGGCAGTATTGGATAAGAGAATTGACTATTAAAGTTAGTGAATGGGATGAGATTTTCTTACAGAATAGAGTAACAGAGGCGAGATGGCTAGAGATTGATACAAGAAGTATTCCTGGTAGCCTCACTGTTATTAAGCGACCACTTAACTATAAAGATGATATTAAAAATGCAATTATGACTCACCGTGAAGTAGGAGCTGTTATTTGGACATCTGGTACGTTAACAGTGCCTTCTAATAGGCATTTTATCACTTCTCAGCTTGGATTAAATTCAGAAATACCTATCTTTCAGTATAAAGCCTCTAGCGACTATTATAATGGGGCAGAGCTACTGATAGTAGAAAATATGCCCGATATTAAACAGGTATCGCAAAGTGATTATATTGAAGCTGTTGCAGAAGCAGTAGTACAAACAGTCCTTGTTTCGGAAGGTCGATGCTTTGTTTTATTTACCTCCCAAGATATGCTTAGAAAAACAGTGGAATTAATACAAGATACTCATTTATTGGATGACTATATGCTATTTGCACAAGGAATGACTTCTGGTAGCAGGATGAGGTTGTTAAAATCATTCCAACGTTTCTCCAAATCAGTTCTATTTGGGACGAATAGTTTTTGGGAGGGAGTCGATGTACCTGGTGACGCATTATCAGTGATTATTATGGTCCGTTTACCGTTCTCGTCTCCAGATGACCCTCTATTCAAAAAAAGGGCAGATTTAATAACAAAAGATGGACATAACCCATTTTCTGCTTATTCTTTACCGGAAGCAGTGTTACGTTTTAGACAGGGATTCGGGCGTTTAATCCGATCATCTGCAGATAAAGGAGTTTTCATTGTTTTAGACAGAAGAATTGAGACGAAATCATATGGGAAAGACTTTTTACAGGCAATTCCTAATATTCCTGTTAAGAAAGTATCGCTAGAAAATATGGTCTTAGAGCTAGAAAATTGGTATACTAATGAAGGATGATTTTAGAAAGCAGGTAGGAATATGGAAAACAAAATTGAAACGCTATCGACTGTTGTAGTCGACTACCAATCAGACTTATATAAAATAGTTGATGTATTAAATCGAACTTTAAAAGAGAAAGATTTAATGTTTGGGCTAGCGTTAGATAAGCAGGATGAAAATAAAGCTGTTTTTACCATTTATAGGACATAAAGATGACACTTAAAAAATGGTTATTATTTATTGTAGTTTTTGCATTAAGTTTAACTATAATATTAAGCTTATTAATTTACTTTCAAGCAAAAAGTCCATTCTCGGATTCAGCGGAAAAAGCAGAATCGTATGCGTTGGATAACAATTTGTTAGCTCAGGTGGATAAGACCTATGTATATAACAATACTTCCACTTTTCATACGGTAATTGGAACGACAGCTAAAGGAGAAGAAAAAGCGTATTTTTTGCCAGACAAGCAGTCGGATGAAAAGATAATGGAAGTGAGCTTAGACGAAGGTATATCGGAGCAGAAAGCTGTGGACCTAGCTATGAAGGATGTTAAAGACGGTAAGCTATTACATGCTAAACTTGGTGTAGAAGAAATAGGACCGGTGTGGGAAATAACCTATGTTAATGCAGAAGACAACCTCAATTATGTATACTTGTTATTCGATAATGGGGAATGGTGGAAGCGAATATCAAACTTATAGTCAAAACTTTTGGAGGGTAATATGAAAAAAATCATGATTAAAGATATGTCCAACCACGCTGGTGAAACAGTAAAAATGGGTGCTTGGCTTGCGAATAAACGTTCAAGTGGTAAAATTGCATTTTTACAATTACGTGATGGTTCTGGATTTGTACAAGGTGTAGTAGTAAAAGAAGAAGTTGGAGAAGAAATTTTTCAAACTGCAAAAGGGCTAACTCAAGAAACTTCCATGTATGTAATTGGTGAAGTGATCAAAGATGAACGTTCTTCTTTCGGTTATGAGCTTCAGGTAAAAGAAATAGAAGTAATTCATGCAGCGGTAGATTTCCCTATTACCCCTAAGGAACATGGTACAGAGTTTTTAATGGATAATCGTCATTTATGGCTACGCTCTAGAAAGCAGCATGCTATTATGAAAATTCGTAATGAAATTATACGTTCTACATATGAATTCTTTAATGAGAATGGCTTTGTAAAAATGGACCCACCTATTTTAACTGGTTCATCACCAGAAGGAACTTCTGAATTGTTCCATACTAAATATTTTGACGAGGATGCATTTCTTTCTCAATCAGGTCAATTATATATGGAAGCAGCAGCTATGGCGCTAGGGAAGGTATTTTCTTTCGGACCTACATTCCGTGCAGAAAAATCTAAAACACGTCGTCACTTAATTGAATTCTGGATGATTGAACCGGAGATGGCTTTTGTTGAATTTGAAGAAAGCTTAGAAGTACAAGAACAGTATGTTTCATTTATTGCTCAATCAGTATTGAAAAACTGTACATTAGAATTAGAGCGCCTAGGTCGAGATACTTCGAAATTAGAAAATATTCAAGCACCATTTCCACGTATTTCATATGATGATGCTATTAAGTTCTTACATGAAAAAGGCTTCGATGATATAGAATGGGGAGATGATTTTGGTTCACCTCATGAAACTGCCATCGCAGAAAGTTATGATAAACCGGTGTTTATTACACACTATCCAGTAGGCATTAAGCCATTTTACATGCAACCACATCCTGAACGTGATGATGTAGTTTTATGTGCAGATTTAATCGCTCCTGAAGGTTATGGTGAGGTTATTGGTGGCTCTGAGCGTATTCATGATTATGACCTTATGAAGCAACGTATTGCAGAACATAATCTAGATGAATCAGCGTATGCTTGGTATTTAGAGCTACGTAAACAAGGTTCTGTACCTCATTCTGGTTTCGGACTAGGACTAGAGCGTACGGTAGCATGGTTTAGTGGAGCAGAGCATGTTCGTGAGTCTATTCCGTTTCCACGTTTATTAAATCGTTTGTATCCATAATAAGAAAATAGAAATTATATAGAGAGAAAGGAGTACGAAAATGCAAAAGCGAGATCGACTCCGTATCTGGACTGAGCAGGGGAATGTAACTATTTCCCAGCTTTTTTTTAGTCATTATAAAGCGATTAATATAAGAGATGAAGAAGCAATTCTATTATTACATTTAATCGCTTATGGAGAAGCAGGAATTCATTTTCCTACCCCACAAAATTTAGTGGAACGTACTTATTTTAGTGAAGATAAAGTAGTAACTATTTTACAACGCCTAATGCAAAAGGGGTTAATTCAAATAGAGCAGCATTTAGATCAAAATGGTATCCATTATGAATATTATGCATTCCATCAATTATGGGAGCTGCTAGTAGATTATATGGAGCAACAACAAAATGATGTGAAGGATCTTCGTAGCAAGGAAGAAGAAGGGGATATATATAAATTATTCGAGCAAGAATTTGGTCGATTATTATCCCCGATGGAATATGAGACTATAGGTATGTGGTTTGATCAAGACAAGCATTCTGCGTCACTCATCCGCTTAGCCTTAAAGGAAGCAGTACTTTCACAAAAATTGAGTCTTCGCTATATAGATCGAATATTATTTGATTGGAAAAAGAAAAATATTAAAACTGTGGAAGCTGCTGAAAATCAGTCTGCACAATTTAGACAGCATGTTCCAGTGCAAAAAACATCGGAACAACCATCTTCCAGTTTGAAAGTTCCTTTTTACAACTGGTTAGAAGAAAGAGAGTAGGTGTAAATTTTGCTTACAAAAGTACAGTGGTTATATTGTTTGGATGAAATGGAGCGAATGTTCCCAGATGCTCATTGTGAGTTGGTTCACGAGAATCCATTCGAATTATTAGTCGCTACTTTGCTATCAGCACAATGTACAGATGTGTTAGTGAATAAAGTAACAAAAAACTTATTTCAAAAATACAAAAAACCAGAGGATTATTTAGCTGTATCCATCGAAGAATTACAGACTGATATACGTTCGATTGGTTTGTATCGAAATAAAGCTAAAAACATTCAAGCGCTTAGTAAACAGCTAATCGAATTATATGATGGCGAAGTACCACCTAATCGTGATTTACTTACAACATTCCCAGGAGTAGGTCGTAAAACAGCAAATGTAGTAGTTTCTGTCGCATTTGATATTCCAGCGATTGCAGTAGACACACATGTAGAGAGAGTCTCTAAACGTTTGGGACTTTGTAGATGGAAGGATTCCGTTCTTCAAGTTGAAGAAACACTGATGAAAAAGACGCCGATGGAATTATGGTCCAAAACCCATCACCAATTAATCTTTTTTGGACGTTATCATTGTAAAGCGCAAAATCCAAATTGCCCAGAATGCCCTCTACTTTCGGTTTGTAGAGAAGGGAAGAAGAGGATGAATAAAATTGTCACTCAGTAGTCTACGTTATTTTGATGAATGGGAATTTATTCGCGAAGAGCTATTAGTATCAATTAAAACAAATGATAAAAAAAACATTGAGCTAATGCGAAAGGGCATCGATCTTCTTATGGCAATTCTTAATGAGGTAGCAGAAGCTGCTCCACTAAACTATATAGAACGAATAATATTTGTCGAATCGAATATGGTAAAATATGTTGCATTTGTTCAACTTGAGGAGCTCTTTAAGGAAACTAAGAAAAAAAATGCACGCATACGAGCACAAATGAATCATTAGATTCATCTGTATCAATGTTCTTCTCTCATGTCCAATATTTAACAAAAAAGTAGCAGGTCTTGACTGATGTCATGACCTGCTACTTTTATAATATCTAATTAAGGAGTAGTTCCAGATTCACCATTTCCCCCGGTTTCTCCAGTCCCACCAGGTGGAGTTTCCGTTGAACCGCCATCTGGATTTTCAGTTTCATCACCTGAATCGGATCCATTTTCATTTCCACCACTGTTCCCATTCCCATTTTCGTTTCCATTTCCGTTCCCATTTCCGCTGTTATTACCGTTATTATTTCCATTGTTGTTTCCATTACCGTTTCCATTTCCATTATTCGAGCCATCTGGATTTTCTACGTCTTCTCCATCTGGATCTAAATCATCTAAATCTTCTTCAACGATAGCGTCTAGTGTTAACGTTACAGAGACACTTTCGCTGCGAATATCATCAGAAACTGCTGTTACACTGAATACATACGTACTTCCTGGAATAAGGCTTTGGACGATTAGTCCATTTTGCTTAGTTGTTCCAATTACTTCAGGTGGTCCATTATCTATCGTAACAGCCACTTCAAATTGAACTTCAGATTCAAGATCTTCCTGTTCAAAATCCCACGCTAAAGTTGCAGTTGATGTTAGTTCATCATACTCCACTGAAAGATTGGATGGACTGTTTAATTCGAGTTGTTTATATTCCTCAGAAACTGCTGTAGGTTCCGTGCCTCTCACAAATAGTTCCGTTAATTTTAGTTCATCTGGTGTATATTCGCTTGCCAGTTTAAGTGGACTTGAGCCTTTTTCAATCGTAGCCTCTACAACAGAATTGGGCTTACTAAATTTTTCATTTGCTGAGTCTGCAGAAATGTTAGCCATGACTTCTTTAAAAATATTTTGAGGTAGGTTTCGCTCCTCATTAGTAGTCATCGGTGTTTTCATCTCTGGATATCCAGACCAAATAGCAATTGAATAGTCTGTGGAATAACCAGCAAACCAAACATCAGGGAAGGCACTACTTGGTAGGTCCCATTTCTTCATATCATCTCTACTATAGTTAGATGTTCCAGTTTTACCTGCAATATCTAAACCGCTGATAGCAGCTCGCTTACCAGTTCCTTTTGTCATTACATCACGTAACACATCGGTAACCATGTAAGCAGTAGAATCTTTCATAACTTCTTTTGATTTTGGTTTATAATTTTTTTCTGTTTTTCCATCTCGATAAACAATTTTGTTGATTGCATAAGGTTCTGTATGGATTCCACTATTTCCAAATGCAGCGTAAGCTCCGGCCATTTGAATAGGGGACATTGCTTTCGATGTACCACCGATTGCACTACTTTCTGTTACATTACCTAGGTCAATTCCAAATCGGTTAACAAACTCTTTTGCATTATCTGTTCCTACTTCTTGCAGTGTTTTTACTGCAGGAACGTTTCGGGAATTATATAACGCTTCTCTAAATGTCATCTTACCTTTATATTTTCCATCGAAGTTGCGTACTACTTGTTCTGATCCAGTATAAGTTATCTCTTCATCAACAAGTGTATGTCCTGTCGACCAGTCTAGAAATTCTACAGCTGGGGCATAGTCGATTAATGGTTTAATCGTTGAGCCAGGTGAACGTGTAGTCATGTCTTGAGCATAGTTCCAGCCACGATCTTCTCCATAATTTCTACCACCGCCGACAGCTGCGATAGCTCCTGTTTTCGTATCAATTACTGCTACAGCCGACTGAATATCATCGGTAGGGAACATATCGGAATTTAATGTTTTTTCTACTTGCTGTTGTGCATTTGGTTGCAATGTAGTGTGTATAGTAATTCCCTCAGAAATAGCGTTTCCATCACCATTGGCTTCTAGTTCATTTAATACGATATCAATGAAAGCATCGTATTTGGAATCTTGGTTGGCAACTCGCTGATCCTCAGGTAGGAGAGTACCCTCTATTGGAACTGCTTGAGCTGTTTTCATTTCTTCCTCTGTAATCTTGCCATGTAGGTTCATCAAGTGTAAAACGACATTTCTTCTTTTCTCTGTAAGCTCTGGATCTTTAAACGGATTAAACGCATTTGGACGTTGCGACATACCTGCTAGTACAGCGTATTGATCTAATGTAAGATCTTTTAAATCTTTACCATAAAAATACTGAGCTGCTGTCCCATATCCGTATATTCTTCCAGACATTAGAACTTTGTTAAAGTACATTTCAAATATTTCTTCTTTCTCATATTCTCTTTCTAGTTGAATCGAAAGGTAAGCTTCTTGTGCTTTCCTTTTTAATGTTTTTTCATTTGTAAGGAATGAATTTTTTACGACCTGTTGTGTAATTGTACTCGCTCCTTGATCACCGAAACCATTTGTGACGTTAGCAAGTACCGCTTTTCCTAAACGTAATACATCTACTCCAAAATGATCATAAAAACGAGCATCTTCAGTAGCGATGATTGCATCTTCCATTTGTTTTGGAATTTCATCGTAAGGAATATATTCCCTACTTTCTGCGCCGACTGTTGCGAACAGGTCTCCATTTGCATCTAATAGTTTTGGACTAATTGGATCTTTTAAAGCTGTTTCATCCAGTTCAGGCGCGCTGCTTGCATAGAAGGCAAACAGGGATCCTCCAGCTATTAGTCCTACCACTCCTATAATTACGATTGTTAACAATATTCTTTTCATCCATAATTTAGCTGGTGTCTTAGGTTGTTTCTTTTTTTCTTGTTGTTTTCTACGTTGTTCACGAGTCATTTTTTGCTCACTCATAAACGTCTCCTCACTTTCACTTTATACGTTCAAGTCATTAACTATTTTTATATAATCAATTCTTGGTGCATATTTTGGAGTAATCTCTATTGCGCTTGTTTCCATTTCGGACAAAGCAATAGATTTTCTTCCCCCTGTTAGCATTCTATCCCAAAATAACGATAATTGTTCAAAAGGTAAATAAAAATAACGCTCTAATGCAGAAAAACGGACGAGTAGGAAGGTAATTCCCGATTGTTTAGAAACTTTTCTCATATGTTCAACCTGATGAAGATGAACATTTTTTAAAGGAAATGCTGTTCTATTTTCCGTTTCTTTTGCTTCAAAGTCAATATATTTACCTTTATATACTCCATTAAAGTCAGTTGTAGAAGGTGTCCGATAATATGCTTCTTTGATAACTGCACTACTCCTAGATGGGTAATCTACTTTGACGACTTGTATGGGTATTGGCTTTTTATGAATTACAGCAATATCCTGTGCAATATAAAATTCATTTGCATCATTTATTTCGTCTTCTAACGTCTTACCCCTATTACTGAAAGAGTAATCTTTTTTCTTTTCTTTTGTTGTTTTGGTAACCGGGATATACGCTTTTCCATTTGGATAATGAATAGCCAAAATAATCACCTCTTTATGCTATTAGTTTATCACAAGTACATTAGACGAACAGCTAATATATAAGGTTTCATTTCTCTTGATGTCGAGTAAACACTTGTTTTGTCTTTAAAGAAGATGCTTTGTCAAACAGGAAGGAGAGAATGTAAAACTAGCGAATATACCTCTAAAAAGGGGGAGTATATGATGAATAAAATCGAAAGACTTATAGATCAGTTAGAACTTCTGGAGTTTTTATTAGAAAATAGATTAAATGACGAACAGGACAAGTTTGAAGAGGATTTTAGTAAAAACTCGTTTCGACTTCTTGGAAAGCTCGAAAAAATCGAAAATAAGTTATAAAGAATGTACGTTCGCTTAGAACTAGTAATATAGGTGAGAATTTGCTAAACTATAACTAGAATGCGAGGGATCACTTTGTCATTATTAAAGCTTAGTAACCAGTTAATGAAAGAATGCGACGATTGTATTTCGCGTTTTCACTTATATAGAGAACTAGATAAAGAACCAGATTTTTTTACAGATGTGAAGCCACATGCATATAAAATAGATGAATTATGTTTTGAATGGGAACAACTGGTTCGGAAATGGATACAAGTAAAACGTCCAAAATATGTCCACCCGAGCCAAATTGACTCATTACTTGACTCCATGAAACAGTTTATCGTCCAATCTTACTACAAGGGCACAAGCAAAAAGAGGTTTCTTTCAGCTGTCCATTCATCCAAATATACGCTAGAAACAATTGCCCAAGCTATTAAGGAGGTAGGGGATGAGCATGCTTGAAAAAAAGAGTATCCAACAATTATTAGATGATTGGAAAGTGGATGGAAATCGCTTTCCACAAATTGAACATATTCATACAACCGAAGAAAAAGAAGCGATTTTTGCCCCTTTTCCAGAGACTATGCATCCGTCTATTCAAAAGGCGCTAAAAAGTCGTGGTGTAAATCAGTTATATATACATCAGCGACTCGCCTTCGATGCTGCTTCAACTGGTAAATCATATACTACTATCACTCCAACAGCCTCTGGTAAGTCACTTTGTTATCATCTCCCAGTGCTACAATCGATTATGGAAGATCCAACTTCACGGGCAATATATTTATTTCCAACTAAGGCATTAGCACAAGATCAGAAAAGTGATCTAAATAATTTGATTGAAGCAACTGGGGAAGAAATACTCAGTTATACATATGACGGAGATACAGCTCCAGGTATAAGACAAAAAATTAGAAAATCAGGTCATATTGTATTAACAAATCCCGATATGCTACATTCGGGAATTTTACCACATCATACAAAATGGGTAACGCTATTTGAAAATTTAAAGTATATTGTAATAGATGAAATTCATACATATAAGGGAGTATTTGGGAGTCATGTTGCGCATGTTATTAGACGTCTGAAAAGAATATGTGCATATTATGGTAGCTATCCACAGTTTATCTGTACTTCTGCGACGATAAAAAATCCAAAAGAATTAGCAGAGAATTTAACAAATACACCTCATGAATTAATCAATCAGAACGGTGCACCAGCAGGAAGAAAACACTTTGTATTTTACAATCCCCCAATAGTTCATCCTGTATTTAATGTACGAAGAAGTGCTGTTTTAGAAGTGAGAGATTTAGCGGGGGAATTATACGTAAATGGTATTCAAACTATTGTTTTTGCGAAGAGTCGGGTTCGCGTAGAAATGCTTGTGACGTATTTACAGTCTTTAGTAAGTAAAAAGATTAATGATCAAACTATACGAGGATACCGCGGTGGTTATTTACCTTCAGAAAGAAGGACTATTGAAAAGGGTTTACGAGAAGGTGTAATTAGAACAGTTGTAAGTACAAATGCGCTAGAGTTAGGTGTTGACATTGGTCAGCTACAGGCATGTATTATGACGGGTTATCCTGGGAACATCGCAAGTGCATGGCAACAGGCTGGTAGAGCAGGCAGAAGACAGGATGAAGCACTTATTATTTATGTGGCTGGGTCGACTGCTCTTGACCAATATGTTGTTAAACATCCTGAATATTTTCTTGGACAGTCTCCTGAGGAAGTTAGGATTCATCCAGATAATATGATTATTTTAATGGACCATTTGAAATGTGCTTCATTTGAACTGCCATTTTCACCTGTCGATTCGTATGCGGAATTTTCTATACAGGAATTACTCGCATTTTTAGAAAGCGAAGGGGTCCTTTTAAAAACGTCGGAAAAATGGCATTGGATGTCTGACAGTTTTCCTGCAAGCAATATAAGTCTACGTTCTGCTTCTCAAGAGAACGTCATTATTATTGATCAGTCAATTCCAACTAAAACGAGGGTTATTGGTGAAATGGATCAATATAGTGCGATGACCTTACTTCATGAAGAAGCTATTTACTTGCATCAAGGCACTCAATTTCAAGTAGAAATTTTAGATTGGGAAGAAAAGAAAGCATTTGTAAGAGAGGTCGATGTCGATTACTTTACAGATGCCAATATTGCGATAGAGCTAAAAGTGCTTAGTGAAGACAAAATAAAAGAAGCGGAAATTGGTATGCTCAGGTTTGGTGACATCATTGTTTTAGCACAACCAACTATATTTAAAAAAATTAAATTCGATACGCATGATAACATCGGCTCTGGTCAAATTCATTTACCTCCATTAGAATTACACACCTCTTCTACATGGTTTAGTTTTGATAAGCCTGAAGACTGGAAAGACACATTACTGTCAGATGCAATGACTGGAGTTTCGTATGCATTACATGCGTTTATCCCTCTATTTATTCATTGTGACGCAAAGGATATTCATGTTGTGCCTCAGGTAAAATCTATTCACGGAGAAAAACCTACTTTTTATATGTATGATAGTTATCCGGGTGGTATTGGTTTGTCCGAAAGAATGTACGACCTTTGGAATGAGTTGATACCAAAAGTAACGGAGCAGGTAGAGAATTGTTCTTGTATTAATGGATGTCCGGCATGTATCGGTGCTCAGGACGCTGAACTAAATTTAAAAAAAGAAGTTATTAAGTTACTTCATTTATTACAGGTGGGCCGTCATGTCGTATGAAAAAAAGCTAATGGAAATGAAAGGTTTAATCAAAAAGAAACCCGTAGAAAAAATAGGAAAAAAGGAAGTGTCGGATATGACGCTTCCCTTTTATGTTGAACAATGGCAAAATGCGGGTCTGAAGTTTATAAAGGATGAAAATGGGTTTTACTTTGTAAAGGAAACTTTTTATCATTCGGAGCATATACATGGAAATATTGGGCTTAATAAGCTACAACAGGCAATAAAATTTATGCAGGAAGTATATCCTACTCACCCTTTAACAATAGAAAAAGAAAGTCCTTTTAGTTTTTATGATACCGAAACGACTGGGTTAAAAGGCGCTGGAGTGCTAATTTTCTTAAATGGAATTTTGAAAGTAGTAGACAATGGGTTTCTGCTGACACAATATGTGCTGGCAGATCCAGGGCAAGAGGTAAGCTTTTTAAAAGCGACTGGTTTTTGGAAAAACGAACAAACTATGATTACTTATAACGGAAAGAGTTTTGACCTACCTCAATTAGTTACAAGATGGACGATGAATAGAAATAATCTGCCGCGGCTAATGCAACATCACCAAATTGACTTAATGCATTCCTCTAAAAGAATTTGGAAGGGAGAGTTAGATCGTTTTAAGTTAAAACAAATTGAGGAAATGAAGCTTGGTTTTAGAAGAGAAAATGATGTACCTGGTCATCTTGCACCAATAATATATTTTGATGCAGTGAAAAGTGGGAATCCTATCAATTTGATGAAGGTGTTAAAACATAATGAATGGGATATTCTATCGCTAGTTACTTTGTATATTCTCTCAGTGGAGTTACTTCAAGAGAAGGAAGTAGTTGAAACAGCAACAACCTATACGAATATAGGAAAATGGTTTCGTGATTTAAAAACGATGGATAGAAGTTTGAATTGGTTCACTTTTGTAGTAAATAATTTTTCAGACGAAGAGTCAAGTATTGCTTATTATTTTGTTGGACTCCATCTAAAAAGAGCTGGTTTATACGAGGATAGTCATTTAGCTTTCACCCAAGCTTTAAAAGAGATTTCTGGGAAATATCGCATTGAGGTGTTTATCGAGTTGGCCAAGCTATTCGAACATCAACTAAAAAATTTCCCGAAAGCTCTAGAAATGACGCAACAATGTATAGATTATGAAGCAAAACTGAATACAGACATGCATTCTCGCTTAAAAAAAGAACTAATTAAAAGGGAAATAAGAATAATCCGGAAATTAAATATTTCCCGGGAAAGCGCAGAACACAACAAAAAGCGCATATAATTGGCTGAAAAAACTCCATTATTCGACAATGATATGCTATAATACGAGTAGCTAATTGTAGATGGAAGGAAGATACCATATGGAATTTAAACTAAAGGCTTCTGATATATTAGAAAAAGAATTTAAAACGGGCTTAAGAGGTTATAACCAAGAAGAAGTTGATGTTTTTTTAGACGATATCATTCAAGATTACGAGGCTTTTGAAAAAAGACTAGCTCAACTTCAGTTGGAAAATAAAAAATTGACAGAGCAACTAGAAGAATTACCAAAGAGAACACAGGCTGCTGCACCTCCACAAACGGGAGCAACTAATTTTGATATTTTAAAGCGTCTTTCACATCTTGAAAAACATGTCTTCGGCAGTAAACTGTACGAATAATTAATTAAGTTTTTTCAATTGAATGGAAAACCCTTAATGAGAGAACTTAAAGCCTCTTTCATATACCACAATTTTTTTGTGTTATTTATCATGTAAGTTGGTGTAAAATCAGGATACACGTTTTTCTAGCGTCTGAACAAAGTGAAGCAATACAACAAAGCGAATTTAATGTAATCTTGTATTGAAACTAACAAGTATTTCGTATATAATAGTTATACCACTTATATATTCGGGCAATCGCTGCAATGCTTGACATTGTAGAGGAAAGTCCATGCTCACACAATTCTGAGATGAATGTAGTGTTCGTGCTTAGTGAAAAAATAAACTAAGGCAGCTATTTATAGCTGACGGCGGGATGAAGGCCTAAGTCTTAGGATATGGCTGACAATCTCTGAAAGTGCCACAGTGACGGAGCTGTATAGGAAACTTTACAGGTGGAACGAGGTAAACCCCACGAGTGAGAAACCCAAATTATGGTAGGGGCATTTTCTTGAAGGAATTGAACGGATAGAAGAACAGATTTAATCTGTAGATAGATGATTGCCATCCACAAACGTACGAGGTAATGCACCGTTTGAGTACCGTGGAAACAAAACATGGCTTATTGAGTGTATGAGTGGCTATATTTAATAACTAAGAAGCTCTCCATTTTCGGAGAGCTTTTCTATTATATATATGATTTTAAGAAATTTCGTAATAAGGGAGGTACTAAATTGTGGAAAAACAACAACCACCCGGACGATTACAGGCATATTCAAACAAATTAGTTGAACAAATTTTTCATTCTACTGTTGAAGGAATTATGATAACAAATGAAAAAATGCAGATTATACTGGTCAATAATGCCTTTGAAACGCTTACTGGATATAAATCATACGAAGTACTTGGGAAATTTCCAAGTATTTTACAATCAGGCAAACAGGATTCTAATTTTTATAAGGTAATGTGGTCAGAAATTCTTTCAAAAGGATATTGGAGGGGGGAGATCTGGAATAGACGTAAAAATGGTGAAATATATCCAGAAATCCTCGCGATACATAGTGTATATGATGATACAGGTAAACTAACAAATTATTATGGGATTTTTTCTGATATCTCCCTAGCAAAAGAAACAGAAAAAGAACTAGAGGAACTAACGCAAACTGATCTTTTAACAAATATTTCAAATCGAAACGCGTTCAATGAATTATTATTTGATAAAGTAAATAATTCGAATGATAGCCATTCTATTTTATTTATTAACTTAGATCGTTTTAAACAGATAAACGACACCTTGGGTAATGAAGTTGGTGACCATATTTTAATAGAGGTTGCAGAACGGATTAACTCGATTGTAGGTCCATCCGATATTTTTGCGCGATATGGTGCAGATGAATTTCTATACTCCAGATCGAATATAGAAAATCAAAAAGAAGCTGTACATCTTGCTAAGGAAATAACTAAGCTTTTCAATAAACCATTCTATGTGGGTGAAACTGAAGTTTATGTTACAGCAAGTATAGGAATCAGTATTTTTCCACAGGATGGTAAACAAATAGAGAAATTAATATATAAAGCTGACAAGGCAATGTATTTTGCCAAACAAAATGGGAGAAATCAATATGCTTTTTATTTTGATGACTTGAAAAAAGATTCCAAAAGATTGATTGTTCTAGAAGCAGAGCTTAGAAAAGCTATACAAAATAAAGATTTTTATATCCATTATCAACCCAAAATAGGGTTAGCGACACAGGAGATTATTGGAGTAGAAGCTCTAATAAGATGGAACAATGAAAAATTAGGGCTCGTTTCACCGGTTGAATTTATACCTCTTGCTGAAGATACAGGTCTTATTATCCCTTTAAGCGAGGTTATTTTAGAAATAGTTTGTATGGATATACTGGAGTCAAGATCACAAGGGAATATAAGTGTATTACCGGTATCCGTTAATATTGCTTCTCTTCATTTTCAACAGGATGACTTCATCGAGCGCATAAATTCGATCATAATGAAGTATAATTGTAGTCCGCAGCTTTTAGAGTTAGAGTTAACGGAACGCACAGTTATGAAGGATTCAGAAGATATTGTAGTTAAACTAATAAAACTAAAAGCTATGGGGTTCAAAATATCAATAGATGATTTTGGAACAGGATACTCATCCCTTAGTTATTTAAATAGATTTCCCCTTAATTTTTTGAAAATAGATAGAAGCTTTATCCGGCAAATTACTAGCTTAAAAGACAAACAAGCTATAGTGGAAGCAATCATTCTCATGGCTCATCGCCTACGTATTAAAGTTATTGCAGAGGGTGTAGAAACGAAAGATCAGGCTAAACTTTTAAAAGAAATGGGCTGCGATATCATTCAAGGTTATTATTATAGTAAACCACTAGCACCAAATGATCTTTTGGATTTTATCGAGATATGGGAAATTTATAGACAGGAAAGGAATATATAATGACAACATTTAAATTAGTAGCTACATCGGCTATGGGATTAGAATCCATCGTTGCGGATGAAGTAAAAGCACTAGGATATGAAACAACAACAGAGAACGGTAAAATTTATTTTGAAGGGGACGAGCGTGCCATAGCACGAGCAAATATATGGTTACGTGTTGCGGACCGAGTTAAAATTGTAGCTGCTCAGTTCCCTGTAAAAACATTTGATGAGCTTTTTGAGCGTACGAAAGCAGTGCAATGGGAGAAATTCTTACCCGTGGATGCAGCTTTTCCTGTTCAAGGAAAGTCGGTTAAATCAACATTATTCAGCGTTCCAGATTGTCAAGCCATTGTAAAGAAGGCAGTAGTTGAACGATTAAAATTAGCCCATAAAAGAATTGGCTTTCTAGATGAATCTGGAGCAACATTTAAACTGGAGATAAGTATATTAAAAGACATTGCTACTATTACGATAGATACAAGTGGGGCAGGTCTCCACAAGCGTGGCTATCGTCACGGTCAAGGGGAAGCCCCATTGAAGGAAACACTAGCTGCAGCTTTAGTGAAAATTTCTAAATGGAGTCCCAACCGACCATTTGTTGACCCGTTTTGCGGATCCGGCACTATTCCGATTGAAGCAGCAATGATTGGTCAAAATATCGCTCCTGGCTTTAATCGAGATTTTCATAGTGAAGCTTGGCCATGGATGCCAAAAACAATTTGGGAAGAAGTGCGTAATGAAGCAGAATCTTTAGCTAACTATGATCAAGAACTTCAAATTATCGGATCAGATATCGATCATAAAATGGTCCAAATTGCAGAGCAAAATGCATTTGAATCTGGATTCGCTGATATAATCACTTTTAAGCAAATGCATGCGAAGGATTTTACTACTACTTTTACCGACGGTGTAATGGTTAGTAATCCACCATATGGAGAACGTATCGGAGAAGTGGAAGTAATTGAACAGGTAATAAGTGAATTAGGCCATTTAATGGATAAATATCCTTCATGGTCCGTATATATGTTATCGTCTATGGAGAACTTTGAGAACGTATACGGTAGAAGAGCAACAAAAAAGCGTAAATTATTTAATGGATTTATTCGAACGGATTACTATCAGTTCTGGGGTAAACGTTCATAACAGTAAGGGAGACTAGGTTCTCCCTTGCTGTTATATTATTATTTAAGGGAGTTTTTAGATGAAACAAGCTTTACCATTCCAACTTTCAAAAGACCGTTCTTTCTTCGAATCATTAGGGGATTGGATGGGTGATGTGTTATATGATGAATTACCCGAAAAAGGGTTTGAATGTCGTGATGAACAAATTTTCATGGCCTATCAGATTGAAAAAACGTTAAAAGAAAAAAATGTGCTATTTGCAGAAGCAGGAGTAGGTACTGGTAAAACTATAGCATATCTACTTCCTGCTATTTCATATGCTCGTTATACCGGAAAACCGGCATTGATTGCATGTGCAGATGAAACATTAATTGAACAGCTAGTAAAAGAAGCTGGGGATATTTTTAAGCTTCAGAACTATTTGGATATTAAAATTGATGTACGATTAGCAAAATCACGTGATCAATATTTATGTTTAAAGCGACTAGAAGAAGCACAAAAAGATGATGATAACGAATATTTCTTAGAAGAAATTGAAGATCAAGTTCCAGATTTTGTCTATGCTCATTCATCTATGCAAAAGATTTTTCCATATGGCGAACGCAGCCAATTTGCTGGAGTAAGTGATGAAGATTGGCAAAAAGTAAACTATCATCCAACCCAACAATGTATGGTATGCGATTTACGAAATCGTTGTGGCCAAACAATCCATAGACAGCATTATCGTGAGTCTACAGATTTAATCATTTGCTCACATGAATTTTTAATGGAGCATATTTGGACGAAGGAATCTCGTGTCCGTGAAGGTCAAATGCCTTTATTGCCAGAGGTTTCGATGGCTGTTCTAGATGAGGGCCATTTACTTGAATTTGCTGCACAAAAAGCTTTGACTTATGAGATCCAAAGTGAAACGCTAATTCGATTATTGGAAAAAGTTATGGTCGATGGTGTTAGAGAAAAGACTTTAAATTTAATGGAAGTATTACAAGAATTACATGATAAACTATTTGGGTTATTACGCATTGGAAGCAATATGGAAGAAACCGATCGGATGAAGGTTGATAAATCTCCCGAGTTAATGAGACTATGTAAACAAGCTATAGGAGTAGCGGATAGCTTACTAGAAGAATTTGTATTCGAATCTGAGTTATATACAATCCCGGAATATGAGCTCCGAATGGTAGAAGAGTTTTTAGAGCAATATACATTCTCACTTCGTTTATTTACCGAAAAAGGGGATGGGATTGAATGGTTAGAAATCATTGATGGTTTTGAAACATTAATCATTATGCCGAGATTAGTTACAGATATTTTACATGAGAAATTATTTACCTCTAAAATACCAATCGTTTTTTCTTCCGCTACATTATCCATAGAAAAGGACTTTACGTATATAGCAGATTCTTTAGGAATTGAAAAATTCCAATCATTCTCCGTCGCATCACCATTTGATTATGATGAAGTGATGAAAATATATACCAAGGAAATGGAACAACAGGAAAAACCCGATTATGTAGAAAGCTTGTTAAATAATTCGATGCAAACACTTATTTTGTTCAAATCCAAAGCAGCAATGGCTTCCTTTAGAGCAACTATAGGAGATAGAAAAGATATCGTCTTTGAAGGAGATAGAGAGCTTTCAACAATTGTTAAAGAGTTCCAAAATGGTGAGTATTCTACTTTATGTTCGTATCATCTTTGGGAAGGTTTAGATTTACCACTAGAAGCACTAACTAGAGTAGTTATTTATGATCTACCTTTTCCACCAGTAGATCCTCTATTTGATGCAAAACGATCTTTCTCTAATAATCCATTTGAGGAAGTAGAATTGCCATTTATGCTTTTAAGATTACAACAGGGTATTGGTCGTTTAATCCGTACATCTAGTGATTATGGGGAGATTCATTTATTGTTAAATGAAACAGAAGCAAAGCTAGAAAATAGGTTTACGGGAATTTTACCTACAACTATTTCGTAATGATACAAGGGGGAAAAGAAATGTCAGTAGAGCAAAGCTTTTTAGATTATGTGAAAAAAATTGGTGCCTACCAAGAAGCGTTGGGGGTGCTTTATTGGGATATGCGAACTGGTGCACCAAAAAAGGGTATCGATCAACGATCAGAGGTTGTTGGGGTACTTGCGACGGATGTATTTAACTTATCGACTTCAGACGAACTAAAAGGGTTACTTGACCAGATGGAATTGGAACTGGCTTCTGTAGATGAAGTGACTAAACGTGTTTTTGAAGAAGTAAAAAAGGAATACAATCTCAGTAAAAAAATTCCTGCAGATGAATATAAAAAATTTGTTGTACTTCAATCTAAATCGGAATCTGTTTGGGAAGAAGCGAAGGACAAAAATGACTGGGGTATGTTCCAACCATATTTAACAGAAATGGTTGAAACTTTAAAGAAATTTGTGGAGTATTGGGGAGTTAGGGATAACAATCCGTATAATGTATTGTTGGACCAATACGAGCCTGGTATGACTACTGAAATTTTAGATCAGGTTTTTAGTGAGTTAAGGGACAAAATTGTTTCTTTATTAAAACGTATTTCGGAATCATCCAATCAGCCAACTACAGATTTCTTGTTTCACTCTTTTGATAAACAAAAACAAGAGGCATTTAGTTTAGATATACTCAAACAACTAGGTTATGATTTTGATGCTGGAAGATTGGATGAAACAGTACATCCATTTGCTACTGGCTTAAATAGAGGCGATGTTCGAATAACGACTAAATATGATGAATTTGATTTCCGCTCTGCTATATTCGGTACAATACATGAATGTGGCCATGCTATATACGAACAAAACGTTGCAGAAGAACTAACCGGAACACCTTTAGCTGGTGGGGCTTCCATGGGTATTCATGAATCACAATCATTATTTTATGAGAATTTTGTAGGACGTAATCCAAAGTTCTGGGAGCAAAACTATAAAAAGCTACAAAGCTATTCTCCAGAACAATTTGGAAACGTTTCAGTGGAGGATTATCTTCGGGCAATCAATGAAGTAAAACCTTCCTTAATCCGTATTGAGGCTGATGAGCTGACGTATGCTCTACATATCATGATTCGATATGAAATTGAAAAAGGGCTGTTCAATGGAGATTTAAAAGTAGAGGACCTACCAGAGATTTGGAATTCTAAGTATGAAGAATATTTAGGTGTTAGACCATCTACCAATGCAGAAGGTATCCTACAGGATGTCCACTGGGCAGGTGCTAGTTTCGGTTACTTCCCTTCGTATGCACTTGGCTATATATATGCATCACAGTTTAAAGCAGCGATGCTAAAAGATATTCCACAGTTTGATAGTTTGTTGGAACAAGGAGACTTGGTGCCGATCAAGGAATGGCTTACAAAACATGTACATCAGTATGGGGCTCTTAAAAAACCATTGGATATTCTAAAAGCAGCAACAGGAGAAGGTCTAAATGGAAACTATCTGGCAGATTATTTAGAAGAGAAGTATACAAAAATTTATAAGCTTTAAATGATTAGTGATCCAAGCGACGAATGTTGCTTGGGTCTTTTTTTAGAGATCTAGATAGGACGATATGTAAAAATGTCCCGTGAACACTGGATTCATGGTACTAGAGTTAATAAATAATACTAGTGATTTCCGTTTCAGGTGGACGCGTTCCGCAGGGTGAGCGATGAGCCATCACCGTCGCATGCGCGTCGTTTGTGATGTCTCATCTGTCTCACTCATCCTGCCGGAGTCGCCACCTTTCACTACAATCAATAAGTGTAGTCCTATACTGTAAGATTTAGCATAGCAAATCGCTTAGATGTTGGGAATAGTCAAATTTTGAAAAGTGATCAAATTATTTGTAATCGCTTTTACATTAGAAATGCGATTATGTAGTGATAGAGGAAGAAAGCAGATTTTCTTTTATACTAGTGGAAGTTTAGAGAAATAGTAAGTGTTTACCGAATATAGAAGTGAAATAGCGAACGAAATTGCATCTTCGAGAGCTTCCTTTCTCAATAGAAAAGTAGCTTTTCTCTAGTTATCCAAAAACGTACTAACCTGTTTTTATAAGTTGTAGGAGGGCGACGGACAGACAAACGCCATAAAATTACTGAAAAAAAGGATGCTGGTAATCATAAAACAAAACGTCTGTCCAAAGCCCTTCGAAAACGATAGAAACAGGTTTTGATCTTAAAGGACCGGGCATGTCTTTTGCCCAGTTTTTCTTAATAAAGTATCCATCGAAGACTACATATTTAGCAGAAAACAACTATTCGTAATTCAAATCTAGACATTCTATTATGAATGAATAAAGTATTTTGGGAAAATTATCCGTTTCGCGAGTAAATGGTAATAGAGAGCAAGTAAATTTAGATTTGAAGCAAGTAAATTCTATAGACCCGCAAGTGAGTCACAGGTGGAAGCGAGTAAACAAAGGGTGTGAGCAAGTAAAGATAAAATAGGATCAAATCTATCGTAAAAGATAAGGTAAGTCAGCCTATGATTCTTAAGTGAACATGGTATTTTGAATAAGAGGGAGTAATCTTCTATTTCTAGTCAAGTAAATAAAAATGGTTAGTCTTGACATATGTCTCGACTAACCATTCTATTATTATCTAATTACCAGAATTTATATCCTTTTGAGCCTGGCGGAGCATTTTGTATCATATCTATAACTGGAACGGTATAAGCAAACAAGATTAAAGCGATACATATTGTTAGCCAAATCTTCCAATTTTCCAACCACATAGGAGTTTTTTCTGCATTCTCCGAAACCTCTCCAACAGGAAACTCTGTTTCACCTTTAGGAGCAAAGAACAACAGATTTACCACAATATAAAGTATTAAAATGATACCAACAAATAGAATTGTACCACCAACTGCTTGTGCTATTTGGTAAGGTATCCAGTCAGTTGCTTGTTCTGCCCCACCGTAGGTAGAAAAATCCGAACGACGAGGAGCTCCCATTAATCCAACTATATGCATAGCACCTGACATGATTGACATACCAACAGTCCAAACGATTGCTTGAATAATAGCAAGCTTATTCATTTGTTTTGTCAACACTCTACCAGTTAGATGAGGTAATAACCAGTAGGAAGCACCAAAGAATGTTAGAACTACAGTTGTTGCTACCGTTAGATGGAAATGACCTGTTACCCAAATAGTGTTATGAATTAACTGATTCATCTGGTGGGATGCGTTAATAATACCCCCAGCGCCGGCAGGTATAAATGCGGCCATACCGATAAATGGTACAGCAAATCTAGCATCTTTCCAAGGCAGTTTTTTAACCCATCCAAATAACCCTTTTCCACCAAGTTGTCTACCACGTAATTCAAATGTAGCAAACATGGAGAAAGCTGTTAACAAAGAAGGAATTACTACCATCATTGTTAGAACTACTTGTAAAAACTTCCAAAATGATTCAATCCCTGGTTCTGTTAACTGATGATGGAATCCGACAGGTATAGAGAACAATAGAAATAACATAAATGAAAGTCTTGCTAAGGCATCAGAGAAAATTTTTCCTCCAATAATTTTTGGAATCACGACATACCATACCATATATGCAGGTAACAACCAGAAATAAACTAATGGATGACCGAAATACCAGAATAATGTACGAGAAAGAAGAACATCCACTTTATCAACCCAGCCCAATGACCAAGGAATTAATTGGAATACAACTTCCACAGCTACACCTAGAGAACAAATAATCCACATTGCCATATTGACAATTACCATAAAGGATAGGAGGGGACTAGATTCACCTGGATGCACTTTACGCCATTCTCTATACTTCATAATTTTTGCTAGTCCAACAATCCATGATCCTACTACTACTAATGCCATTCCCACATAAAAAATCCAGTGTGCTTGAAGAGGGGCATAGAATGTATATAATACAGAAGCTTCATTAAGTAATACCATTGTTGCAGCTGCAATCGTACCAGTAGTCATTATCCAGAAACCAATCCAACCTAGTGAACGTTGTTTGTTTGTAAAAGTTCCAGAAGTTCTACTCATAGCAGCAATTTGGAATCCTAGTATAAAATATGTTGTTAAAATAAGGCCGAGTAACACACCATGAACAGTTAAAACTTGATAATAACCGATTCCCCAAGGGAGTGTAAACTTACCAGAGCGAACTAAAACCTGTAATAATCCACAAAGACCTCCGATGAATAAAGCGATAAATGCTACATATATATGAGCAAGGGCTAACTTACCATCACGACGATCCACCTTTGTAAATTCTTTTGCTTTTTCTTTAATCGTTGTCATTTACTCCACCACCTTTAACATGGACGTCATAGTAGAATGTCCTATGCCACAATATTCATTACATAAGATTAAAAACTCGCCAGATTTGTCCACAGTTGTTACATATTCTGAAACATAACCTGGTTCTAATATCATGTTAATATTTGTTCCTACAATTTGAAATCCATGGACAACATCTTTAGTAGTTGCTATGAACTTTACGGTGGAACCTAATGGAACTTCAATCTCAGGCGGATTATAGTAGAATGCAGATGCAACTAGCACTACCTCATAATCCCATTCTTTACCTTCTACTTTATGAACCCCTGGATTATTAAAAGGTACAATCTCATCAACTCGCTCAGGATCGATGTAAACTTTTCCAGTTGGGGGATGTGAGCCATAATGAAATGCACTAAAACCTACTATAAATAAAAATAATACCAATGAGCTAATCCCAAAAGTTAGCCACCATTTTTCATACTTATGAATATGCATAAGTCTTTAACCTCCATTAAATTAAAATCTATCAATGAATAAGTAAAATGCCATGAACCAAGAAACTAATATAAATAAACCGACAAAACCAACAGAATAAAGAGTTCCTTTTAAATCAGGATTTTTTTCTTTCTTTTTCGACATTTACTTACACCTCCTCCTATTCAACTTGTATAATTCCATAATAAATTGATTGGTTAATAGATGATGTGATAAAAATCACACGAACGGATGCAAACTGTGAACTATATGTGAAATGTGAAAGTATAGATGAGTAATTACTTAATTAGATTGATTTTTTACATAAAAAAAGAACCATCCTTAAAAAGGAGGCTCTGCTTTTTATTCATCTATTGTTAAGATAATTGTCATCTCACCAACATTCTCAATCTCTACTGGAAGTTTGAAAGCATGTTGAAATCCAAATAACCGAGTAGTGCCGACTATAACAGTAGGTGGTGTAATATCGATTTCAACGCCATTTCCTGCAACGGAGGTACATATATTTCCTGCGACCATATTTCCAAGTTCGCCTGTAAATGATTCGAGCATTTCACCTTCTAATGGCATGCCGAACATGGTTGCTCCAATTGCAGAAAAGGATTCAGCGGAGGAGTCAATAATTATACGTCCTTTAATATCACCGATAATTCCTATTAGTACACCCATTTCTTTTTGCTCGAATGGTTGAACCATTAAGGAAGGGGATTTAATATCCATTGCAATTGGTATGACTGATTTTAATGATTGGATGGTTCCATTTAAAATTGTTTGTATATGTTTTGAAGCGCTCATTTCTTCCCTCCATCTAGTATAGATGTATCAATTTTATCATGTAATATAGGAAAAAAGAATAGGAATTGTAGAATTTTAAAATATACTATGGTATTATGTCGATGAGAATGAATATCAAATTCAGTTGAGAGGGCGATTTATATGTTAGCAATTATAATTGGAGCATCTCTTATAGTGTACAGTGTGTTAACTGTATATATTTTAAAGTCTACTGCGCCAAAGACCAAAATAATATGAATAACCCAGATGACTTTATTTGTGCATACAAATAGAGTCATTTTTTTCTTTTTATCGTTTTGGTAGGGAAGCTTATATATGCTTTTTACACAGATGTGTGCTTGACGCTCGCTACATGAGCCTTCTAGGATGGTCGCAATAGTAAAGCACCATCTGAAACGTAAATCACAGTAGTACTTATCCTAAGTTTTAGAAAGAGCAAATCTATACTGAGTATCCTTCTAACATTAAGGGTGGTAACTATAGATGAAAGGTATTGCACAAAATAAAATGAGAGCGTTTGCATCTCAAACTGCGATTAATTAATGGTTTTCATTTATATAAAAGAGTCAAAGAATATTGTTACAGGCTTTAAATTTTTGCTATGATAGATGTACATTGTCGAATTATGAAGGAGATATACTTTTAATATGCAGAACTCAAATGAATTACAAATGATAAAAGAACAAAATGCATTACTTGCAACTGTTTTCCAACAAAATAATGATGACGAACGCTATCGTAAATCTAAACTGTTTGCTGGCAAATTGGAAAAAGGAACATTTACAATTGCGTTTGCAGGTCACTTTTCTGCCGGGAAATCTAGTATGATTAATGCTTTGGTTAATGAACAATTACTTCCAACTAGCCCGATTCCAACTTCTGCAAATATCGTTACTGTCCAAAATACAGGTGAAAACTATGCTTTAGTCCACTTTGTGGAGCAGCCACCAGTTAGGTTTTCTGGGGAGTATGATATTCAATTAGTTAAAAAATACTCAAAAGATGGAAGTAAAGTTTCCCAAATTGAAATAGGTCATGCTGGTTCTAGTCTCCCTGAAGGAATTACCATAATGGATACCCCTGGGGTTGACTCGACTGATGATGCACATCGTATTTCCACTGAGTCTGCATTGCATTTGGCTGATATAGTTTTTTACGTTATGGATTATAATCATGTACAGTCAGAGCTAAACTTTCAATTTACGAAACAATTGCTTCATTATAATGAAAATGTATATCTAATCGTAAACCAAGTGGATAAACATAGAGAGGAAGAATTACCTTTTACAGCCTATAAGCAATCAGTTGCAGATGCATTCAAATCTTGGTCTGTCGATCCAAAAGGAATTTTTTATACAAGCTTAAAAAATAATGATTTTATACATAATGATTTTCCACAGGTTCAGCAAATAGTTACTAGTTCTATTGAAAACAAAGAGGAGTATTATCTTACACTGGCTAACGCGACGTTAGAAAAGTTAAAAGATGAGCATTTACATTTTTTAGAGGATGAAAAAGCGGCATGTTTTGAAACCTTTGAGAGTCAGCTAAGTGAAGAAGAGTGGAATAACAAAGAAGATATTTTAGAACAATTGGAACTGGCTCAAACACAAGTAAAGCTTCAAGATGTAACTCTATGGAAAGAGACTTTTGAAGACCGACGGAAAAACATACTAGAAAATGCTTCCATTATGACGTTCGAAATGCGGGAGGCTTTGAAGTCTTATGCTGAAAGTAAGCAGTCAAACTTTAAAGTGGGATTTTTAAGTAGTAAAAAGAAGACAGAAGAAGAAAGACAAAGAAGACTTAATGACATTATCAGCATGCTAGAAAAAATTATTTCTACTAATATAACTACTCATATGAAATTATTGATGAAGCGTATGTTAAAAGACGTTTCTTTATTAACAGAAGAAAAGATTCAACAAATCGATGAAATGCAATTTAGTATTCCTTCTAGCCTGATCGACAATTCATTACATGAAGGAGCAAGTACAACTGGAAATGCAATCTTAAATTTTGCCAATCGAGTTACAGAAGCAGTGAATAGGTATTACATTACTCAAACGGATGTATGGAAAGAAGAGAATATACATTATATAGAAGAGAGTCCAATGGAAGATGAAGACCTAATTGAATCGAAAACAAAGGATCTTAACGAAAAAAAATTAGCTATACATGCTTTGGAAGAAATAGATAATCGAATACAAACATTTGAAAAAACAGTTGATACTCCTTCTTTATCGATTAGGAAGGATCGCGATGAATTATTAAAAAACTGGGAACATGAACGACTTCAATTTGAAAGTTCTATAACTGAGTACGTTGAGCAAGAGTATTCTTCTGAGGAACCGATTTTAAATATAGAAGAGGTAGAGGAAGTAAAGCGTGAAGAAGATTTTCTTTCGGCAGAGGCTGTAGTGAGTCGTGCTAAAAGAATAGGAGAAGTATTAGCAGAATTACCTGCTTTTGAAGAAGCAGCTGCATCGATTAAAAGAAAAGCACTAAGAGTGGAAAATCAGCAATTTACCATCGCATTGTTTGGTGCATTTAGTGCTGGGAAATCTAGCTTCTCAAATGCATTAATGGGAGCGAATGTACTACCAGTTTCACCGAATCCTACAACAGCCGCTATTAATAAGATTCATCCTGTGACAGAACACCATCTGCATAATACTGCTGACGTTGTTTTAAAATCGAAGGAACAGATTTTAGAAGATGTTGCTTATGCGTATGAACAGCTTGGAATATCTATTCACACATTAGAGGAAGCTTTTGAAAAAGCTAGTTCTGTAATGAAGGAGAAGGTAGTAGAGGAAGTACACAAATCGTTTGTTACAGCCTTTTATAAAGGATACCAAACATTTAAGGACCAATTAGGGAATGTTTTACACGTTTCTGGTGATGAATTTGGACAATTTGTAGCTGATGAATCCAAAAGTTGTTTTGTAGACTTCATTGATTTTTATTATGATTGTGAATTAACGAGACTAGGAGTAACACTTGTAGATACACCTGGAGCAGATTCGATTAATGCTAGACATACCGGTGTAGCTTTTGACTATATTCGAAATGCTGATGCTGTCTTGTTTGTAACGTACTTTAACCATGCATTTTCTAAAGCTGACCGTGAGTTCCTAATACAGCTAGGAAGAGTTAAGGATGCATTCGAGCTTGATAAAATGTTCTTCGTAGTAAATGCAATCGATTTAGCTGACTCTGAAGAGGAAGCCAATTTAGTAAAACAATATGTCCACGATGAACTTCAAAGATTTGGTATACGTTTCCCAAGAGTGTATGGGGTATCTAGCTTACAAGGATTAAAAGAGAAACTCGGTGGATTATCATTGCATGAAGGAATACAACAATTTGAAGAATCATTTCATCATTTTCTAGAAAAAGATTTAAAGCAAATTTCCATTTCAGCACTAGAAGAGGAAGCAACTCGCCAGCAATCGAAATTACTTGGTTTAATAAAACAGACGGAAGCAAATCTTGCACGAAAAGACCAACGATTAATAGAGCTTCGAACTCAAGAACAAAATATTCGTAAGCGTTATGCAAATTCTAAATCTACACAAATCGCAAAAGAAGCAAAGCAGGAGCTAGATACGCTGTTGTATTATGTGTTGCAACGTGTATATTATCGTTTTAATGAGTTCTTCAAAGAAGCATATAATCCATCGTTGTTTGCTAATAACTCTGCTTCAGTTGCATTGGATCTTGCTTTAAAAGATATTATTAAAATGATACGTTTCGACTTAGAACAAGAAATGCGTGTCTCAAATTTCCGTATACTACAATATATTCAGCAACAAATCCTTCAATTAGAAAAAGAAGAAATACGCGTACTCAAAGATTGGAATTTAAGTTTTACCTTTAGTCCGCATGAAGTTATGGAGAGAGAACTTCTGGATTTTGTAGGGCCTTTTGATAATATTGTTAAATATGAACACGTTAAATCCTACTATAAAAATCCTAAAAGCTTTTTTGAAAACAATGAAAAAGAAAAACTACGTGATACGTTATCTGATGAATCTAAGGTAGAGGCAGATGAGTACTTAACGAAAGAAAAAGAGCGCTTAGGCAACTGGATTGAGCAATACTCTGATATTGAATCGGAGGCTTTACGTTTGAAGTTATTACAAGAGTCGATTACTCAAATCGATGCCGAACGAAAATTATTAGAGCAAGAAGAAACACTTCAAATGTGGAAAACAGTATACGCACAACTATAAAAGGAGTGGTTATATGGCTAAAGTATTTATAGAATTAGCAGAGATTTTAGAGAATAATCCCCGTTTTATCGATGCTCGCTTTGACTTAAGTGATAAAAATGCAGGGCGTCTTATGTATAATCAGGAACATATAGATGGTGCAATATATTGGGATTTAGAAGATGATTTATCTGATATGTTCAGTCAAAATGGTCGCCACCCGATGATTTCTAAGGAAAAAATGACAAGCCTTGTGCAGCAAGCTGGTTTAAACCTGAATGATTTTATCGTAATTTATGACCAAGGAGCTGTTCCTTTTGCATTACGTGCATATTTTTTGTTGGAATGGGCAGGCTTTAAAAATATATATGTATCCCGTTCTGGATTTGAAGAACTGAAGACCAAACTGTCAGTTTCTAAAATCGAACCTGTCATAACAAACTCAACAACGATACCCCAGTGGAACAACAGTAGACTACTTACAATGGATGAAGTAAGACAAGTTGTTGCAAAAGAAAAAGAGGGGCAATTAATAGATGCTAGATCCAATGTCCGCTATAGAGGTGAAAGTGAGCCTATTGATCCGATTGCTGGTCATATTCCAACTGCGATAAACTTTGACTGGGAGCAACTCAAAAAAGATGGAAAATTTTTAGGGCAAAAAGAGTTACAAGAAAAATTGAGTAACTTGGCTCCAAATGACAAACCAGTTATAGCTTATTGTGGTAGTGGTGTTACAGCGGCGCCATTGTATGGATGTTTAAAAGAGGCTGGCTACGAAGATGTCCAGCTATATGTTGGTAGCTATAGTGATTGGATAAGAGAAAATGATGTGGAAACTTAATAATCAAATATGCCTTGGCATATTTGCTCCTGCGCAAGCTCGTCGCAGAAAACAGTGCGCCAAGATTTTTATCGAGCTCGCTCGATAAATCCTTTAAAAATCTGTGGCATCCGCCGGAGGCTTTAACGTTGTGGACTCCATCTGAACGTAAAATACATGCTGAATAAAGTTAAACGAGCATAAATATTTCTTTTCAACCTTATTTCCAGTATAATAAGTTGTCTTGGGTAAATAACTATAGTATAATAGGCAAATTGTATACGCATGAAATGAGGGCTAATAATGAAAAAATCTATATATGGTCTAACTAGAGATCAATTAATTGAATGGCTAATGGAACATGGTCAAAAGAAATTCCGGGCTGAACAAGTTTGGGACTGGTTGTACATCAAACGCGTACAAAGCTTTGCGGAAATGACAAATGTAAATAAGGATTGTCTTCAAGTATTAGAAGAAAACTTTGTCATACAGACGCTAAAAGAAAGTGTAAAACAAGAATCAGCGGATGGAACGATTAAATTCCTTTTTGAAATGCAAGATGGTAATTTAATCGAAACAGTACTGATGCGCTTTAAGTATGGTCTTTCAGTATGTGTAACGACGCAAGTAGGTTGTAATATCGGATGTAGCTTCTGTGCAAGTGGATTGCTTAAAAAGAGCCGTGATCTTGATGCAGGGGAAATTGTGGAACAAATTATGAAGGTGCAATTCCATTTAGACAAAATTCAAAAAGAAGAACGTGTTAGCCATATCGTTGTAATGGGTATTGGGGAGCCGTTTGATAACTATAAAAACCTTATGAATTTCTTGCGAACAGTAAATGATCAAAAAGGACTTGCTATTGGTGCTCGTCATATTACCGTTTCGACAAGTGGTCTTGCGAAGAAAATCATGGATTTCGCAGAAGAAGATATCCAAGTAAATCTTGCAGTTTCCTTGCATGCACCAAATGATGAACTGCGCTCGAAAATTATGGTCATCAACAAAGCGTTTCCAATTGAAAAAGTAATGGCTGCAGTGGACTATTATTTAGAGAAGAAAAATCGCCGTATAACATTTGAGTATATACTACTAAAAGATGTGAATGATCATGTAGAAGAAGCGCAACAACTTGCAAAACTTCTAGAAAACAAACGTCATCTTTCGTATGTAAACTTAATCCCGTACAATCCAGTAGATGAGCACGGTCAATATCAACGCAGTAGTGAAAAATCTATTAGTGCTTTCTTCCAAACATTGAAAAACAAAGGTATTAATTGTGGTGTTCGGATGGAGCAGGGTACAGATATAGATGCTGCATGTGGACAATTGAGAAGTAAACAAATTAAAAAAGATAAAGTAAAAGTTTCCAATTAAGAATTTTATATGAACGAAAAAACGCATTAGCCATTGTGGCTATGCGTTTTTTTAAAGACAAGAAAATTTATAAAAATGTGCCGTGAACACTGGGTTCATGGGGTTTTATATTTCTGCATGCACTGCTTTAATCCCTTCGTCACTGCATTCCTGTAGGTTTTTTCATGAATAAGAAAGCGGCATTTCTCGAGTTATCCAAAAAATCTAGCGGTAATAATATAGCTACAAGTATGTCCAAGTCACTTCGGAAGTGTAAGATACAGGTTTTGAACTTAAAGGACCGGACCGCTTTTTGACTGGTTTTTCTTATCATCTTTTGCAGGTATTTCGTCAATTGTATGCTTAAATGCGTATCCTTTATTTATAGTGAAAATTGTGAGCCCTAAAACAATTAGGAATATAAATATACCAATGATTATTACGGTAATCATGCAAGATCCTCCTAATAATGAGTTGTTAGCTACATCATAGCATAAGAATATATCAAATGTTGTTCAGATTCCACAATTTGCTTTTGTTAAACTTACTCATTTAAATCAATTTCATAAAGAATATTATATAGTTAAATCCGAACAACACTTATTTCCGCTCTAGGCGGACGCTTTCCGCGGGCACGGCTTCAATTTCCTCGTGATTACGAAAACATATGCTCCTGCGGTTAATGTCTTTCCTCTGGGGCTATCAGCTCGCGCTGTTCCCGCTGAAGTTTCTGCCTGCCACTCCAATCAACTGGATCGCTTTTAAAAAAACGAATAATATATTGCGATATTAAGTAAACAATCGTATTTTTAAATGAATCAAGTAATTATGAAACTGACTCATTTAGTACTGAATTAAATAATTACTTCCTATCAACTGCTTGCATTGTTTTTTTAGTTTTGTTGCATTCTCTGAAAGTTCATAAATAGTATGACTCTCTCGATTTGTTAATCCTGCTATTGAAATACTTAAGAGAGGGAATTGTTCTTCTACTCCGTGCCTGTTTTTTGAGATAATATATTCTTTTATATAATCATACGCATAGTAATAATGCTCAATGGATTGATTGAATTGTTCAATTATCTCTTCACAAACATCTTTACATCTAGCTATATCTGTAATTAGAATAAAATCATCTCCACCAATATGACCGATGAATCCTTCAGAAGGACAAACTTTCTCTAATATTTTGGCAAGGTCTATAATTACCTTATCTCCTTTTTCAAATCCATATACATCATTGTACGGTTTGAAATTATCAATATCTAAATAGAGAACAATCAGATCGTTCGAAGATTCAATACATTTTTGTAGCTGTTGTTCAATTATAATATTCCCGGGTAATTCTGTAAGTGGGTTTAAATGCTTCGCATAATCAATTTCTAGTTGCATACTTTTCTCCAATAAATCCTTGACGGTGACAATACCGAAATAATTATCTTCTTTCGTAATAGTGATGAAATCATATAAATGTAAGGGGTCTCGTTTCATAGCAATTTTAGCAACAACGTCTATAGGTGTGCTAGCATCTACTTTCATAAATTGTCTACTCATAATTGCTGATACTGGTTTTTTATTATATAAACTGTATCCATAGGGACCACTGAATTTCAAATGTAGTTTGTTTCTTGTAATTACTCCAATTAACTTTTTGTTTTCTTTGATACAAAAACCAGGAAGCGAGTCATTTGATTCCATTAATTTACTAACTTTGGAGATAGGCATATCACTAGAAATCATATGTAAGGGAGTAGCGATATGTTCAATTGATGTGTCGGTTAGACGATTAGAAATAATACTATCTTTTCGGTTATTTTCTTTTTTGATAATACTTATTAACTCGCTGCGAACTGGAAATAACTTCGAATTTGGTTTTTGAATATAGTATCCTTGTCCGAAATGCACTCCCATAGCAATCAGTGTATGTAATTCCTCCATTGTTTCAATGCCTTCTGCTATAATATGTATTTGTGAATAATTAGCAAATTCACATAAACTTCTAACGAGCAATTGTTTTGTTCTATCTTTGTTAATGTTACGGGTTAGTTTCATGTCTAACTTTATAAAATGCGGACGTACATCCGTAATAATATTTAGTCCAGAGTATCCGGATCCTACATCATCAATAGCGATTTGATAATATTGTCTTTTATAGTGATCAATCGTATTTATAAAATCCTTTAAGTTATTGATAGCCTCCCGTTCAGTTATTTCAAATACTATTGAATCAGGATCCATCTGAAAAAGTGACAAAAATTCTTTCGTAAACCCTTGTTTAAACTTAGGGTCATTCATAACGTTGGGATTTACGTTTAAAAAAAGTTTCCCTTCAGCTTGTAATTCATGTGCACATTTCAATGCATTTGCTCTGCAAACATTTTCAAGCTCCCATAACTTTCCGGTCTTCAATGCATAATCAAATAAATTCTCGGGATTATATAATACGGTATTAATCGGTCCTCTCGTTAATGCTTCATAACCGTATATTTGCCCAGTTTGTAGTGAAATAATTGGTTGAAAAACTGTTTCTATTGCTTTTTCTTCTAAAATATAACTAAAAAGATCATAATAATCATTCTCTAAAATTGCCATTTTAATTTCCCCCTAAAATAAAGCAAAATATCCTAATTTATAGTTTAAAGAAGAATTGTCACCTACACATGATTTCTATGTTAAGAAATTGTAACGATCACATAACGCTATAAAATTTTTTAATAATTCATAATGTTATTGACTATTATGCATTTCCAGTGTAACATTGCTTTATCATAATGCTTTAGCGAGTTGAATCGCTGATGTATTGCTAATAGGGGGTATTTAGAAGATGAATAAGAACAAGAAGAAGCTAAGTGTGATTTTATCAGCAGCAATACTATTTTTAGCTGCATGTGGTGAAGATAAGTCTACATCTACCGAATCAGAAACAAAAGGTGAAACAAATAAATTTAAAATTGGGGTTACTCAAATCGTTGAGCACCCATCATTAAATGCAGCATATGATGGTTTCAAAAAAGCGATTGAAGATGCTGGACTAGTGGTAGAATACCAGGTTGAAAATGCACAAAATGATAATAGTGCCAATACAACAATTGCAAGTAATCTAGTAAGCTCGGGAGTAGACTTAATATTTGCTAATTCAACTCCTAGCGCACAGGCCGTTTCTGCTGTTACAGAAGATATTCCAGTAGTCTTTACGTCCGTTACGGATGCAGTGAGTGCAGAGCTTGTTGATTCAATGGAAAGTCCGGGTGGAAATGTTACTGGTACTGTAGATACCCAGCCAGAAGCTATTCCTAGCACAATTGCATTTTTGAAGGATGAACTTGGTGCTAAAAATGTTGGAATGGTTTTCAACTCTGGTGAGCAAAATTCAAGAGCGCAAGTAGATGCAGTAAAAGAACAGATGGCTGAAGTTGGATTAAATGTTGTTGAAGCTTCTGTTTCTACTTCAGCAGAAGTAAAACAAGCAACAGAATCATTAATTGGAAAAGTAGATTCTTTATATATTATTACGGATAACACAGTAGTATCAGCACTTGAATCAGTAGTAGATGTTGCAAATGAACATAAGCTTCCAATGATGGTTGGTGAGTTTGATTCGGTAAAACGTGGTGGTTTAGGGGCTTATGGATTTGAGTACTTTGATATTGGATACGAAGCAGGAGAGATGGCTGTGAAAATTCTGAAAGGTGAAAGTACACCTGCAGATTTACCAGTTCAATATCCACAAAACTTGCGATTTGTATTGAATAAAGGCACTGTTGATACTCTTGGGATTGAAGTGAAAGATGAGTGGAAATCTGAATTTGTGGAATAGATAGGAGTTTGATATATTATGTTTTCAGCAATCTTTGGCTCAGTGGAACAAGGATTTATATATGCAATTATGGCACTCGGCGTGTATTTGACATTCCGAGTGTTAGATTTTCCCGATTTAACGGTGGATGGTAGTTTTGTGACTGGTGCAGGTACTGCCGCAGCAATGATTGTTCTCGGTTATCATCCAGCTATTGCAACAATTGTAGCAATTGTTGCTGGTTTTTTAGCAGGCTGTATGACCGGCCTTTTACACACGAAAGGAAAGATTAATCCGTTACTTTCTGGGATATTGATGATGATTGCATTGTATTCGATTAATTTACGGATAATGGGATTCACTGTTGAGAATTCGGTAGGACGACCCAATATTCCTTTAATGAATTCAGAAACTCTTTTTAGTCAGTTTTTTAATTGGTGGGGAAGTTTAGGTATTGATGAATCGATTAATGGATTCTTAACTTCTATGGGTATACAGTACGTTCCAAAAACTTGGGGTACAGTGGTTATTGTTGCTATTTTAGTAGTTATTATAAAATTAGTTTTTGATTGGTTCTTAAAAACAGAAGTTGGATTGGCGATTCGGGCTACTGGAGATAATAAAAAAATGATTCGCAGTTTTTCTGTTAATACAGATACACTCGTCATATTAGGGCTTGGACTGTCAAATGCATTAGTAGCATTTTCGGGAGCTTTGTTCGCTCAATATTCTAAAGCAGCGGATATAGGTTTGGGTATCGGTATGATTGTGATCGGGCTTGCATCTGTAATTATAGGCGAGGCCATTTTCGGCACAAAAACAATTGTTCGTACGACTCTTGCAGTAATAGCAGGTGCTATTATTTATCGAATTGTATTAGCTTTAGCACTTCGAGTGGAAATAATGGACACTGGTGATATGAAACTTATAACAGCGATAATTGTAATTGTTGCGCTAATTTTACCTCAGTATTTTGATAAACGTCGTGAAAAAATTAGGAAAGCAAAACGTCATGAACTTCGTGAGTCTCAAACTTTGATAAAAAGTAAGGAGGGTGAGAACCTTGCTTAAATTACTCAATATTAACAAGATTTTCAATGAAAGTACCGCAGATGAGAAAATTGCATTAGACCAAATTAATCTTGAATTAAAAGTAGGGGATTTTGTTACGGTTATTGGTAGTAATGGTGCTGGTAAATCTACCATGTTAAATATGGTATCTGGAGCATTATCACCAGACTTCGGACAAATTACAATAGGTGATAACGATGTAACAAAACTACCAGAATTTAAACGTTCTCAGTTTATCGGAAGAGTGTTTCAAGATCCGATGTCGGGAACTGCACCTACTATGACAATTGAAGAAAATTTAGCAATAGCATACTCTAGAAATAGAAAAAGAGGTCTAAAAATTGGTGTGGATAAACAAAGAAAAGAGTTTTTTCTCCACTCATTAGAAAGACTTCATCTAAATCTGGAAAATCGATTAAACGCTAAGGTTGGATTACTTTCTGGCGGGGAGAGGCAGGCATTATCCTTATTGATGGCTACCTTTACACAGCCTTCCATTTTATTGCTAGATGAGCATACAGCAGCACTTGATCCTTCTCGTGCGGAATTAATAACAAATTTAACGGAAAAGCTGGTCAAAAAAGATAATCTTACCACTCTAATGGTAACTCATAATATGCAACAAGCATTAGACTTAGGAAATCGCTTAATCATGATGGATAAAGGACAAATTATTTTAGAGGTCGGAGAAGTAGAAAAGAAAAATTTAACAATCGAAATTCTAATGGAAGAATTCCAACGAATTAGAGGTCAAAAGTTTACGAGTGACCGAACACTATTATCGTCATAAAAAAGTTAAAGAGTAGCTAAATGAAGTGCACCCCAATTGTTAGACACAATCTAACAATTGGAGGTGTGTTTTTTTATTAAAATTAGTAATAATGGAATGTACTATGTTAAAAGAAAATTTACATTGTTTAGGGCAACACATTCAATTAATAGGAGTGGAAGGTGGTGACTCCGGCGGGATAAGTGAGACAGATGATGGTTCATCGCTCACCTGTAACGGAAATCAGAGGGTTAATCTTTTAACTCCAATGAATCCGGTGTTCACGTGACGTCTTTATATACTTTTTTAAAAAAGAGTGGCTAGTCGTAACCTTAGTTACGAATAGCCACTCTAAGTTTTTCTTCTTAAGCCATTGCAGCTTCGACATTACCCCATGGAATTTCCATAGCTTCTGCAAGACCTTGTCCGTAAGCAGGATCAGCTTTGAAGCAGTGAATGATATGACGAATCTTAATAAATTCCTCTACACCATTCATATTACGTGCTGTGTTATCAATCAGAATTTCTTGTTGCTCTGAGCTCATCAATCTGAAAAGCTTACCAGGTTGCTCATAATAGTTATCATCATCTTCGCGGAAATCCCAAATACCAGCATCTCCTTGAAGTGCTAAACGAGGTTCTTTGTATTCTGGTTGAGTTTTCCATTGACCATAGCTGTTTGGCTCATAGTGAAGTGTGCTTCCTTTATTACCGTCAACACGCATCGCTCCATCTCTATGGAAAGAGTGTACAGGGCATTTTGGTGTGTTAACTGGAATTTGGTGATGGTTTACACCTAAACGGTAACGTTGAGCGTCCCCGTATGAGAATAAACGACCTTGAAGCATTTTGTCTGGTGAGAAGCTAATACCTGGCACAACGTTAGCTGGTGTAAAAGCTGCTTGCTCAACTTCTGCAAAATAGTTTTCAGGATTGCGGTTAAGTTCCCATTCACCAACTTCGATTAGTGGGAAGTCTTTTTTGTACCAAACTTTAGTTAAGTCAAATGGATTGTAAGGCATATTATTAGCTTGCTCTTCAGTCATTACTTGAATGTACATTTTCCATTTAGGGAAGTTACCTTCTTCGATATTATCGTAAAGATCACGTTGATGACTTTCACGGTCTACCCCTACAACTTCAACTGCTTCTTGGTCAGTTAAGTTTTCGATATCTTGCTGCGAGCGCATATGGAATTTTACCCAAACGCGTTCGTTATTAGCATTGATCATACTGAATGTATGACTACCGAAGCCATGCATTGTACGGTAAGATTTCGGAATTCCTCTGTCACTCATTACGATAGTAACTTGGTGAAGAGCCTCTGGTAATGACGTCCAGAAATCCCAGTTATTATTAGCACTACGCATATTAGTACGTGGGTCACGTTTAACAGCATGGTTTAAATCTGGGAAATTAAGTGGATCACGGAAGAAGAATACAGGAGTGTTGTTACCAACTAGATCCCAGTTACCTTGCTCAGTGTAGAATCGCATAGAAAAACCACGGATATCACGTTCAGCATCTGCTGCGCCACGTTCACCAGCTACAGTTGAGAAACGAACGAACATTTCTGTTTCTTTTCCAATTTCAGAGAAAAGAGCTGCTGAAGTATATTGAGTAATATCATGAGTTACAGTAAATTTACCATAAGCACCTGATCCTTTTGCGTGCATACGACGTTCAGGAATTACTTCTCTATCAAAATGTGCTAGTTTTTCTAATAACCATACATCTTGTAATAAAAGTGGTCCTCGTGGTCCGGCTGATTGCGAGTTTTGATTATCTACTACTGGCGCGCCCGCTGCAGTTGTCAATTTGTTGTTGTTTTGATTTTCTGACATTCAATTTCCCCCTAGATTAGAATATTTATAATACAAGAATCATTATATCAAACGGATGAATATATTGCTAGAATTGAGGTGTGGAGATTTAAAAAACTTTATTTTAGTACAAAAAAAAATGCAACATCAATCGTAATAAACGTTGATGTTACATAGGTTTTCGTTAAATTAGTAATTCAAACAAGGTACTATCCTTATTTACTTCCTTAAAGGAAAATCCATTCTCATTCATACGAGAAAGTATGCCAGAATAGTCATTTCTATTTTTTAATTCAATACCTACAAGAGCCGGTCCACTTTCTTTATTGTTTTTCTTTGTATACTCAAAAGTCGTAATATCATCATCTGGTCCAAGAACTTTATCAAGAAATTGTCGTAATGCTCCAGCTCTTTGAGGGAATTTTACAATGAAATAATAGAGTAATCCTTCGTAGATTAATGATTTCTCTTTAATCTCTTGCATACGACCAATATCATTATTCCCTCCGCTGATAACGCAAACTACCGATTTCCCCTTAATCTCTTCACTGTATAAATCCAATGCCGCAACTGATAAGGCTCCAGCAGGTTCTGCGATAATTGCATGTTTGTTATATAAATCTAAAATCGTTGTGCAAACTTTTCCTTCAGGTACAAGGATAATATCATCTACGTATTTTTTGCAAAGATTATAAGAAAGATTTCCGACACATTTTACTGCCGCGCCGTCCACAAACTTATCAATTGAATCTAACATGACTGGGCCTTCGTTATTAAAGGCGGCCTTCATACTAGCAGCTCCTGCAGGCTCAACGCCAATCACTTTAGTATGAGGTGAGACGTTTTTTATATATGTAGAAAGACCAGATATTAATCCGCCACCTCCTATACTACCAAACAGAAAATCTAGAGGAACATCGATGTCATTCATAAGTTCTACCGCAACAGTAGCCTGACCCGCAATGATTTCAGCATCATCAAATGGGTGGATGAAAATTCTATCCTCTAATTCTGCATAAGCAGTTGCACTGTTTGCAGAGTCGTCAAAAGTATCCCCAGCAAGAATGATTTCAACAAACTCACGTCCAAACATTCTCACTTGCTCAATTTTTTGTGAGGGAGTGGTTAATGGCATAAAAATTTTCGCAATGATTCCTAATTGTGCACAAGCATATGCGACTCCCTGTGCATGATTACCTGCGCTGGCACAGACAACCCCTTTTTCCTTTGCCTCTACCTCAATAGTTTTAATCTTATAGTATGCTCCACGTAATTTAAATGAGCGGACATGTTGTAAATCTTCGCGTTTAAAGTAAATAGATGCTCCATACTTTTCGGATAAATATTCATTTTTTTGTAAGGGAGTATGGAAGACAACATCTTTTAAAAACTGATGTGCAATAAGAACATTCTCGACTTGTATAGATTTCGTATCTGTTAATTGCATAATAGGAACGGTACCTCCATTTTTATATTTAACTTGCGACTGAATACGCCTCCTACTTCTAAATGTGGAGATGACTGCTGTAATGGCGCATAGGTGTTATTGATAAAGATTACTATATTTTAACACACTACATCGTTAAATCAACAATATTTTTATTTATAATTCTAAATTATTAAACAATTAAATGTGGTTTAATGTTCATTATTCACATTTAAAACGTGAAGTTAACAAAAAATGTTGACTTTATTGATAAAAACGAACATAATATGTTCATAGTAAACGTTTTTATAAAAAGGAGAATTGTATGACGACTCCCTTATTAAGAAAGAAACGCATAATTGAAGAACTATCCGTCAAAGGTAAAGTAGATATTTTAGATTTAGTGAATTTACTTAATGTATCTGCTATGACAATTCGTCGAGACTTAGATGAATTAGAAAAGCAGAAAAAACTGATAAGAACTCATGGGGGAGCTGCAATAGCTGAGGCTATTATTGCTGAACAGAGCTACCTACAAAAAATTTCAGAGGCACACCCTCAGAAAATGGAAATTGCTGAAATAGCAACTACGCTAGTAAAAGATGGCATGAAAGTTTTCCTAGATTCTGGGACAACAAACTTTGAGATTGCTAAACGTCTAAAACGGAGAGAAAATCTCACAATTGTTACAAATGATATCAAAATTGCAGCAGAATTAATGGATAGTAAAGTGGATGTCATTATGCTTGGTGGCAAAATACAAAATGGTGTTGGTGCCGTTTTTGGAACATATGCAGAAAAAATGTTAAAAGAAATCCATGTAGACATACTATTTTTAGGTGCACATGCAGTTCATTCCACATTAGGAATTACGTCTGCCACGTTGGAAAAGGCTTCTATTAAAAGAGAGATGATTAACAGTAGTGAAGTTGTTTATTTAGTAGTAGATGCACAGAAGTTTGGAAAGAAAGCGTTTGCTAAAATAGCAAGTATTGATTCTGTGACGGCTATAATAACAGATCAATCACTACCTGAAGAAGTAGAAGAAATATACAGCGAAATGACTACCTTTATAAAGGGTGTGAGAAAATGAAAGTTGGAATTATTGCAGACGATTTAACTGGTGCTAATGCGACAGGGGTGTTGTTATCTAAAAACGGATTTAATAGCGCTACCGTAGTATTTGGAGGAGAGGTACCAACAATTGGTGGATTTACCTCTATTAGTGTAGATACAGATAGCAGATACTGCGCTCCGGGTTCTGCACAAACAAGAGTTTTAAAAGCGTACGAACAGCTTTCAACATGGGGAGCAAGTGTGTTTTGTAAGCGCATCGACAGTACTGTACGTGGAAACCTTGGAGTAGAAACAGACACATTATTGGATGCATTAGGAGAAAACAGTGTGGCAGTAGTAGTTACTTCTTATCCAGATTCGGGACGTATCTTATCTGGAGGTTATCTATTAGTAGATGGCGTACCTGTGGAGTCTACTGATGTTGCAAAAGATCCTATGAATCCAATTACAATATCCCATGTGCCAACTATTATGAGTGAGCAAAGTCAATATCCGGTTTCTCATATAGGATTAGGAAGAGTTTTAAAAGGGAAAAATAGTATACATTTAGAAATGATGAGACAAATAGAGGCAGGTAATCGGATTATAGTTGTAGATGCTGTAACCAATGAGGAAATTGATCATATAGCAGAATCGATGGCTGCAATTGAGGGTGTGATTTTCGTACCAGTGGATCCAGGTCCATTATCCGCATCTTATAGTCGTTTGAAAGCGCATCAACATGTCTTGACTAACAAATTTATTGTGACAGTAGGTAGTATAACTCCTTTAACTGGAAGACAGCTTAATTACTTAATTGAAAAGAAAAACGCTGATCCGGTTTACGTAAATACTGCTGCCTTAGCTTCTACCAGTAGTACGTGGGAAGATGAAATTGAGCGCGCAATGAAGGAAGCGGTTATTAAACTTGAAGAGCAAGAAGTTCTAATCATCACTACTTATGCACCCGGTGCGGGGAAATTAAACTTAAAAGAAATTGCCGTTAGGGAAGGGGTAACGGAAGAAATGCTTGCCAAACGGTTAACGGAAGGCTTGGCAAGGGTTACTCATAGTGTTATTGACCAAACAGAGCACACAATTGATGGAATGTTTTCCAGTGGTGGAGATGTAACAGCAGCATTATGTTCTGTTAGCGAAGCGCAGGCTATCGGTTTGCAGGATGAAGTACTTCCTTTAGCGGCATATGGTCATTTTATAGGAGGAATTTTTGATGGTATTCCTGTAATCACTAAAGGTGGCATGGTAGGGGATAAATACTCTATTTATAAATGCGTAAGATTTTTAACAAACAAAAAAGAAGAAGGAAGTGTTTAGGAAATGACTACAGTAAGAGAAATTATTGCGATTCCTATGGGAGATGCGGCCGGTATTGGTCCTGAAATAACAGTGAAATCTTTAGCAAAAGAAGAACTTTATACTATGTGTAAACCATTAGTAGTTGGGGATGCGAACATACTTCGTAAAGCAATCGAGGTAACAGGAGTAAAGTTAAGAGTTAGTGTTGTTACATCTCCTTCTGAAGGTTCTTATGAATATGGAACAATTGATGTAATGGATTTAGCTAATATTAATATGAAAGAATTCGAGCCTGGGCAAGTTTCGGCACAAAATGGTCAAGCAGCATTTGAATTTATCAAACGTTCAGTAGAACTTGCAATGGCTGGAGAAGTTAAAGCAATTGCTACTACTCCGATCAATAAAGAATCATTAAAAGCAGCAAAAGTTCCTTATATCGGACATACAGAAATGTTAGAAGATTTAGGTGGTGCACCTGATCCACTAACAATGTTCCAAGTAAATGGAATGCGAATTTTCTTCTTAACTCGTCATGTGTCAGTAGCAGAAGCAATCACACAAATGACAAAAGAAAGAGTTCGTGATTATTTAAATAGATGTGACAAAGCTCTGCAACGTCTTGGAGTTGAAAATCGTAAGCTTGCAGTTGCAGGATTAAATCCTCATGCAGGTGAAGGCGGTCTATTTGGAATGGAAGAAGTAGAAGAAATTAAACCGGGAGTTGAGCTTGCGAAAGCAGATGGAATCGATGCCTATGGTCCGGTACCCGCGGATTCAGTTTTCTTCCAAGCACTTCATGGAAAATATGATGCGGTTCTTTCTCTATATCACGATCAAGGTCATATTGCTGCGAAGATGACGGATTTCCACCGTACGATATCTATTACAAATGGGCTTCCTTTCCTGCGTACATCTGTTGATCATGGTACAGCATTTGATATTGCTTGGAAAAACATTGCTTCTGAAGTAAGTATGTACGAGTGTATCAAACTTGCTGCAGAGTATGCGCCGAAATTTACTCGTGAATCATTGTAAGTAATATAATAGAAGGAAAGTAATTTACTTTCCTTCTATTTTAAAAATAGAGTTTTGAAAGGGGTTACATGGGAATGACTTTAGAAATGCAAATGTTACTTGGTTTAGCAATTGGTATTACAGTTCTTATATTACTTGTATTAAAAACTAAAATTCATGCTTTCTTAGCTTTAATAATTGCTGCGTCAATTACCGGATTAATAGGAGGAATGGAGCCGCTTAAAGTTGTAAACTCAATCACCTCTGGTTTTGGAAATACGTTAGCCTCTATAGGTATAGTAGTAGGTTTAGGGGTAATGATGGGCCGTATTTTAGAAGTTACTGGTGCAGCAGAAAAACTTGCATATTCATTAATACGACTAGTTGGTAAGAAAAAAGAAGAATGGGCAATGGCAATTGCTGGTTATATCGTTTCGATTCCAATTTTTGTAGATTCAGCGTTTGTTATTTTAAATCCTTTAGTTAAATCTTTATCGCGTAAAACTGGTAAATCAGTAGTTACACTTGGAGTTGCACTTGCAATTGGATTGGTGGCAACTCACCATGCAGTTCCACCAACTCCAGGACCATTAGGAGTTGCGGGTATTTTTGGTGTAGATATTGGGGAAATGATATTTTGGGGTCTCATTTTTGCAGTGCCTATTATCATTGTAGGAGTATTATATGCAAAGTGGCTTGGGAAACGAATCTATCAATTACCAGAAGAAGATGGAGAAGGATTTGTTCGTAAAGATTCATCTGAAGTAGTGTATCATGATTTCTTAGCAGCATCGCATGATCGTGAGAAAGAACTTCCTTCTTTATTTAAATCGTTTTTCCCAATTTTATTACCAATTATTTTAATATTCTTAAACACAACTTTGTCTGCTTTAGAATTTACAGGTGGAGCTTGGGATTACGTATTGTTCTTAGGTCAACCAATTATCGCTTTAGCTCTAGGATTAGTAGCAGCTATTTACGGCTTGGCTAATTACATGAAGCGTGAAGAAGCGTTGGACAGAATGGAAGAAGGTATGACAACAGCAGGTATTATCTTGCTAGTTACTGGTGCCGGTGGTGCTTTAGGTACTGTTTTACGTGAGAGTGGCACTGGTGACTATCTTGCAGAAATTATTGCAGGATTGCCGCTTCCAGCAATATTAATTCCATTCTTCATTGCTTCTATTGTACGATTAATACAAGGTAGTGGGACAGTTGCAATGATTACTGCTGCTTCAATCTCCGCACCAATTTTAGCGAATTTAGATGTCAACTTAGCTCTTGCTGCTCAAGCAGCCGCATTAGGTGCAATGCTATTCTCATACTTTAACGATTCCATGTTCTGGGTTGTTAACCGTATGCTTGGTATTACTAAATTGAAGGAACAGGTTTTAGTTTGGTCGGTTCCTACAACGTTAGCTTGGTTAACTGCATTAATCATGTTAGTAACCGCTAATGCTATCGTGGGTTAAAAATATTACTATTGGAATAAGATCGCTAAAATATTAGCGATCTTATTTTTATGGATGTGAATGAGTAAATCTCAGCATAATTTTGAATTATAGTGATATACTAACAACCGTAAGTTAACATTACCAATTCCTTAAACAACTGAGAAAGAGGAGATGTTCAAATGACAATTAAAGTAGCGGCTATTATAGGAAGTAATAGAAAAGGTTCATACAATTTAAAACTAGTGGAGTACATAAAAAAACGTTATTCCGAGCAATTGGATATTCAAATAGTTTCCATTAATGATGTAGAAATGTTTAGTGCAGATATAGAAGAGAATCCTCCAAAAGGAGCAATGGAATTTAAGATGAAAGTTCGTAATTCAGAAGCTGTGCTATTTGCAGTTCCAGAGTATAACTTCTCTATTCCGGGCGCATTGAAAAATGCGATTGACTGGATGTCACGCAGTGGACATGACCTTAAAGACAAGCCAACATTTATCGTAGGATCTTCTATGGGTGTTCTAGGTAGTGTGCGTGCGCAAATGCATTTAAGAGAAATTATCTCCAACCCAACTCTCCAACCAAAATTACTGCCAGGCAATGAAGTGTATATTGGAGCTATTCATACAAAGATAAATGAACAAAATGAAATCTCAGACAAAGCGACAAGTGATTTCTTAGATCAAGTCGTAAATAATTTTGTGGAATTCTATAACAAAGTTAAATAAGTGTGTTAAGAGGCTGGGACAGAACCCCCAAAACAGCATTTTTCTTTCTGAGAAAAATGCTGTTTTTTTGCTATACACGAAATTGATTTCCATTCCAGGGACGCTTTCCACGGGCGTGGCCTGAGCTTGTAGTCTCAGGCGTCACGCTATTCCCGTAGGAGTCGCCCCTCCATTCCAATCAATTTGATTAAATATCCATTATTTAGTAAAGGTTTCTCCTTATCCAATAAAATTTCTACTTCTGTCCCTGCCTCTTTATGCAAATTTATTATATAGAGGCTAAAGGACATTTTGGGTTACACATAATTTCATTAATAATACTATTTGAAATGAATAAAGTGTAGTAGAGGTAAAATTAAAGGAGATGTATTCGGATTGGAAAACTATTTGAAAAGTGCTGTCTTTGAACATCAGTTTTGGCTACGGGTGCTAGGAGACCATTCTCGCTTTATTCATGATTCTCTTTATCCTTCGCAGAAGGAGGACATTGCAAAGGCAACTTATTTTATCCAGCAGTTCGATCAACTTCTTCCTCAAGTAAATTCTTTGAATGAAACAAATGCCATTTCCTTCGCGAGTATTGCCGCAGAGTATGTGGAACAACTAAAATCATTTAAACTGTCTATTATTAAAAGACATTTACTAGGGGACATGGGTATCCACCTCACGCCTACTTTCTTGAGTCATATGGTTAATGAATTAGAAGAGTATCAACTGGTATTAAGCTACCTGGAAAAAGGTGAAGTACCGCCAATTTTTCACGAACTGCACCATCATTTAATTTGGCTCATGGACGCTTCCGGTCATGCTGGAGCAATCGATGCTCGAATGGATGATGTAGAAAAAAGACTAAAGGAAAAAAGTCGAACCTTTGCCAAGCATTTTGATCAGTTTTATATAAAAGCGGTTGAATTGACTGGTTACCTACGCACAAATATTAACAAGTTTCCAGCATTAAGTAGATTTAATGATAATGTAGAAGTAGAAATGGATCTATTTTTAACTTTTTTAAATGAACTAGAAGAAATGGAACTAAGTGCAGAAGTGCTTGGGACTTTTACCGTATCGATGGCTGATCATATGGCAAGAGAGGAAAAATATTATTTAACCAAGGTGGCAGAATCCTCAAACGTAGAGAATATGTAAACTTTCGTGAATGGAGTACCATTGAATTATGATTGTTAGCATTCTGTAACTTCCAGGCCTATATTTATCAAGATTAGTTGCGATGCTTTAAAACGCATCGCTCTTTTTCGTTTATCGTACGAACTGGTTGTGTGCTATTAGTTAAAAGAATTGATAATCTATTGATATTGGCCCAGAAGCGAGAAAAATTGTACTACAAAATCATGAAAAACCTTTTCAGAAGGGGAGAGATTCCGGGTAGCTGGGCTTATAATTCCTACCGTTCTTCGTATATTAGGCAATTCAATTGGTATTTTTTTTGTGAATCTCGGTGTAGAGTCATAAAAGGTGCTTTCAGGTAGTAGTGTTAGTCCTATTCCTGCGGCAACTAATCCTTTGATAGCATCCATATCTTCACCTTCAGAAGAAACTTTTGGTGTGAAACCAACAGAATTACATGCCTCGACCACTAACTTCTGCATAATGTATCCCTCAGGGAATAGTACAAAATCCTCGTTTCGTAAATCAATGAGAGGAATCTTATCTTTTTTAGCAAACGGATGGTTTGCATTCAAAAGAACAGAGAAGTTCTCGGTAAATAGAATCGTGTTATTTAGGATACTATCTTTAGCAGGTAGAGGGCCTAAAAATGCCAAGTTAATCTCTCGGTTCTTAACTGCTTCTATTAAGTAAGTGTATGATCCTTGGCGCAAATGAAAAGCCACATTTGGATGCTCTCTTTTGAAAGCAGAAATTACTGTTGGCAATAAGTGACCAGCTAAACTAGTAGGAAAACCTATTTTAATAGTACCTTTTTCTGGGTCTAAGTATTCATCAATTTGTTTCTTTGCAAAGTCAATTGCCTTAATTGCAGAGACACTATGCTCCAAGAAAATCTTGCCGATTGGTGTTAATTTTACATTTCTACCAATTCGCTCAAATAATTGGACCTCAAGTTCATCTTCTAAATTAGCTATCTGTCTACTGACAGCAGACTGTGCAACATGTAAATGGATCGCTGCCTCCGAAATATGTTCTCTTTCTGCAACTTCTATAAAGTATCTCAATTGGCGTAGTTCCATCGTATTCTCCTTATCTATCTCAATATTAGATGATTTATATCCAAATTATATATTGTTTATATTATTTTGAAAACATACAATATTCCTAAGACACTTTTTCAGTTTAAAGGGAGGTATAAACATGACATTTCACCAACTACCACAAGCACAAGGTATGTATGACCCGTCTTTTGAACATGACGCATGTGGGATAGGTTTATACGCAAATATAAAAGGTAATGCAACACACGATATCGTAAAAAAAGGACTTGAGATGTTATGTCGTTTAGAGCATCGCGCTGGGAGAGGTGGCGATGGTAAAACAGGTGACGGAGCTGGATTAATGGTTCAAATACCTGATATTTTCTTTCGGGTTGTTTGTAACGAATGGGTCTTACCCGAAAAAGGGAAGTACGGAGTAGGTATGTTATTTTTCACAAACGATTCTGATGAACGCAAATTAATCGAACAAAAAATAAACGAATTGATAGTTGCGGAAGGTCAAGTTCTCATTGGTTGGAGAACTGTACCAATTGATGCAAGTGAGTTAAGTGATAAATCGAAGGAGACGGCACCCTTTATTCGACAAGTTTTTATACAATCGAATGACGAAATGGAATCTTTAGCTTTTGAACGTAAATTATATCTTATTCGCAAACAAGCTGAGCATTGGGCTGAACGTCAAGGTCTAAAATTCTATTGTGCGAGTCTTTCTAGTCAAACGATCGTATATAAAGGATTGCTTACTCCAGAAGAAGTCGATTCATTTTATATCGATTTACAGGACGAATTATTCACTTCTGCATTTTCACTTGTGCATTCTCGCTATAGTACTAATACGTTTCCAAGCTGGGAGCGTGCACATCCTAATCGATATATTGTCCACAACGGTGAAATCAACACATTACATGGAAATATCAACTGGATGAAAGCTCGAGAAAAACAATTTGTATCAAAAGCTTTTGGTGATGATTTAGCAAAATTATTACCCATTATTGATACAAATGGGAGTGATTCTTCCATGCTAGACAATGCATTTGAATTATTTGTTTTAGCTGGCAGAACACCAGCCCATACTGCTATGATGCTTATTCCAGAGCCTTGGACTGAGAATCCACATATTACAGAGGAAAAAAAAGCTTTCTATGCATATCATAGCAGTTTAATGGAACCGTGGGATGGTCCAACAGCAATTTCCTTCACTAACGGAAAACAAATAGGAGCCATTTTAGATCGAAATGGATTGCGACCTGCTCGTTACCTAGTTACGAAAGATGATTATATTGTGTTCTCATCTGAAGTTGGAGTAGTGGACATAGACGAAGAAAAAATTCTATATAAAGAACGTCTAAGCCCTGGTAGAATGCTGTTAGTTGATCTGGAAGAAGGTAGGATAATTTCTGACGAACAAATAAAAACAGAAATGGCGCAAACTCAGCCTTATCAACAATGGTTAACAGAAAATATGTATAAGCTTCCAGTAACTAAGGAAAAAGTTGAACAAATAGATGATTTGTTATTTCGACAAAAAGCATTTGGTTATACATTTGAAGATGTGCATAAGTATATAATTCCTATTGCAATGGATGGTAAGGATCCAATCGGGTCGATGGGGAACGACACACCATTAGCGGTATTATCTGATCGACCTCAGTCATTGTTCAATTATTTTAAACAGCTTTTTGCCCAGGTTACTAATCCTCCAATTGACTCTATTAGAGAACATATTGTAACTTCAACGATGACACTGCTTGGAGCGGAAGGGGATTTATTACATCCGAACGCCAATAATGCGAAAAGGATTTTCTTAGATACACCTATATTAACAAATAGTCAATTAGCACACTTAAAAGAGAATAAAATAAAAACATTTACAAGTGCTGTTCTTTCACTTGATATGTCAGAAGATTTAGAATTAGATTTAAATCTTCTAACAAAAAAAGTGGATGAGTTGGTAGAAGAAGGATCCTGCCTATTTATACTTTCGGATAGATCTATCTCAGAACAGCAGCAAACAATTCCTGTATTATTAGCAGCAAGTCATGTACACCAACATTTATTACGTAATGGAAATCGCACGAAAGTAAGTATAATTGTGGAATCTGGGGAAGTGCGAGAGGTACATCAGTTTGCTGCACTTATCGGATTTGGTGTAGATGCTATCAATCCTTATCTTGCTTATGCGACGATTGGAGAGGCTATCCAAGATGGACATTTAACGAGTAGTTATTCAGAGGCTGTCGCTAAATATAGTAAAGGAATTGCAGATGGTGTAGTTAAGGTCATGTCCAAAATGGGGATTTCTACTGTCCAAAGTTATCGAGGCGCACAAATATTTGAAGCTGTTGGTATAAGTAAAGACGTTATTGAGCGTTATTTTACAGGTACAGTATCACAACTTGGTGGAATCGATTTATCAACTATTGCAATGGAAACTGTTAATAGGCATGAACAAGCAGTTATTGCTTCAGATAAATCTTTAGAATCAGGTAGTGATTTTCAGTGGAGAAGTACTGGAGAACACCACGCATTCAATCCTAAAACAATTCATACACTTCAATGGGCAACTAGAAGAGGAGATTATGGATTATATAGACAATATGCAGAGATGGCCAATGAGGAACGAATTGGATTTTTAAGAAATCTTTTCACTTTCGATAAAGAAATTAAAAGTATTCCTCTTGAGGAAGTGGAATCTGTTGATAAAATAGTTAAACGCTTTAAAACAGGTGCCATGTCTTATGGATCATTAAGCCAAGAGGCACACGAAACATTGGCTATTGCGATGAATCGAATCGGTGGGAAAAGCAATAGTGGAGAAGGGGGAGAGCATCCAAGCCGTTATAAGCTAGATGCTAATGGTGATAGCCGAAGAAGCGCTATTAAACAAATTGCATCAGGACGATTTGGTGTAAAAAGTCATTATCTTGTTCAAGCAAATGAATTACAGATTAAAATGGCACAAGGTGCAAAACCAGGAGAAGGTGGTCAATTACCAGGCAACAAAGTATATCCTTGGGTTGCAGATGTCCGTGGTTCTACAACTGGGGTTGGCTTAATCTCCCCACCGCCTCATCATGATATTTACTCCATTGAAGATATGGCCCAACTAATCCATGATTTAAAAAATTCAAATAGAGCAGCAAGGATTAGTGTTAAACTTGTAGCAAAATCGGGAGTAGGTACTATTGCTGCTGGTGTAGCAAAAGGAGCGGCTGATGTAATTGTAATTAGTGGATATGATGGTGGAACAGGTGCATCACCTAAAACAAGCATTAAGCATACCGGGCTTCCTTGGGAACTGGGACTTGCTGAAGCACATCAAACGTTAATGTTAAATGGTTTACGCGATCGTGTAGTGTTAGAAACTGACGGGAAATTAATGACCGGTAAAGATGTTGTAATGGCAGCTCTACTTGGTGCAGAAGAGTATGGATTCGCAACAGCACCTCTTATTGTAATGGGTTGTATTATGATGCGTGCATGTCATTTAGATACTTGTCCAGTTGGGATAGCAACACAAAATCCAGAGTTACGTGATAAATTTACAGGAACAGCAGATTATGTAGTTAACTTTATGAAATTTGTAGCGGAAGAAGTTAGAGAATACATGGCATTATTAGGATTTAGAACAGTGGAAGAAATGGTAGGTCGAACAGATGTATTAGAGATTAGTGAGCGTGCCAAATCGCACTGGAAAGCAAAACAACTAAATTTAGATGCCCTATTATTCCAACCAGAAGGAACAAGAACTTGGAAGACACAGCAAGATCATAAAATTAATGAATCATTTGACATGAGAGTTTTACTGCCTAAATTGAAAAAAGTAATAGAAACTCAATCGAAGGCGGAGCTATATTTCCCTATAACTAACAGAGAGCGTGTTGTAGGAACAGTAATTGGAAGTGAAATTTCTAAAAAATATGGTGCACAAGGGTTACCGGATGATTCCATCGTTTTAAGATTTACTGGAGCAGCAGGGCAAAGCTTTGGTGCATTTATACCAAAAGGAATGTCGATGTATATTACAGGCGATGTAAATGACTATTTTGGAAAAGGATTATCAGGTGGAAAACTAATTGTGACAGCACCTATACAAGGTAAGGCTGAACAAAATGTAATTGCTGGAAATGTCGCACTTTATGGGGCAACAAGTGGAACTGTATTTATAAATGGACGTGCTGGGGAGCGCTTTGCAGTTCGTAACAGTGGGGTAGATGTAGTCGTAGAGGGTATTGGTGACCACGGATGTGAATACATGACAGGTGGTCGTGCTGTCATTTTAGGAGATGTAGGAAAGAATTTCGGAGCAGGAATGTCTGGAGGAATAGCATATGTTCTTGTCGATGATGTGAGCGGGTTTAAAGAAAAATGTAATACAGAAATGATTGGATTTGAACAAATTCAAACTTCTGATGAACTACATGCTTTACGACAATTAATAATGGATCATTATTATTACACGAAGAGTACAAAAGCGATGAATTTATTAGATAACTGGGATGACGCAGCTAGTAAATTTGTGAAGGTTGTACCAAATGACTATAAAAAAATGGTGGATAGGATTCAGTCATTTAAAATTCAAGGCTTAACAGATGATGCTGCTGCCATGCAAGCATTTTTGGCAACTTCAAATGTGATGAAACAAGAAACGAAAGTTCTAGCAAAAAAATAAGGAGAGGGGAGATACTAATGGGAAAACCTACAGGATTTATGGAATATAAGCGTGAAAAAGGTAAAGAGGTGGCCCCTCTCAAACGTATTAATAACTGGAAGGAATACTCAGCTAAATTAACTGATGAGTCTCTACAAAAGCAAGGCGCAAGATGTATGGACTGCGGGACTCCGTTTTGTCATATGGGAATAGAGGTAAGGGGTGCGACTTCAGGTTGTCCTATTAATAACTTGATTCCCGAATGGAATGATTTAGTATACAAAGGACAATGGAGAGAAGCGCTTGAGCGTTTACAAATGACAAATAATTTCCCGGAGTTTACTGGAAGAGTCTGTCCTGCACCATGCGAAGGTTCGTGTACTTTGGCTATTTCAGATCCAGCAGTTTCCATAAAAAATATTGAGCGCACTATTATCGATAAAGGATTTGAGAATGGATGGATAGTCCCTAGAATTCCTATATCGAGAACTGGTAAGAAGATCGCTATTATCGGCTCTGGCCCTGCTGGTCTTGCAAGTGCAGATGACCTCAATCAGGCAGGTCATTCTGTTACAGTTTTCGAACGTGCAGACCGAGCGGGAGGACTTCTCATGTATGGGATTCCAAATATGAAACTGGAAAAAGATATTGTTGAACGTCGAATTCAATTGCTCCAGCAAGAAGGAATTGATTTTGTACTTAATACAGAAGTTGGGGTGGATATCTCAGCAGACTATTTAAAGGAACAGTACGATGCAGTAATCTTGTGTATTGGAGCTCAAAAACAACGTGTTCTTCATATGGAGGGTAACGAATCTAAAGGAATACATCTTGCGATGGATTATCTTACTACGACTACTAAAAGTTTGTTAGATTCAAATTTTAAGGACGACCAGTTTATCAATACAAAAGGTAAAGATGTCATAGTTATTGGTGGAGGAGATACGGGTTCTGATTGTGTGGCGACAGCCCTTCGGCAAAAGTGCCGTAGTGTAGTTCAATTTGGTAAGCATCCACAACTCCCATTAACACGTGCGGAAGATAATCAATGGCCAACTGACCCAACTATTTTTAAACTAGAATATGCTTACGAAGAAGCTGATGCAAAGTTTGGAAAAGATCCAAGAGAGTATTTAATTCAAACGAAGAAAATCATCGCGGATGCAAATGGTAATTTAAAAGAATTGCATACTATACAAATGGAGAAAATTCTTGGTGAAGATGGGTTCTACTTTTTTAAAGAAGTGCCAGGTACAGAAAAAGTATGGCCTGCTCAGTTTGTATTTATCGCTATTGGCTTTGAAGGAGCAGAAACTACTTTGGCCGAACAATTAGGTGTACGAATTACCAATAAAAAGATTGCTGCATCTTCAAAAGATTATCAAACAAATATGGAGGGAATCTTTACAGCTGGCGATGCTAGAAGAGGACAAAGCCTAATTGTTTGGGCTATTAAGGAAGGCCAGGAAGTAGCTAAACGAGTAAATGAATATGTTAGTAAAAAACCGGTCATAGTCTCATGACCGGTTTTTACTGTGCTAGTGAACTAAAGTTTTTGTTCCGTTTTTGCCCATAAGATGTCATAATAGTTACATAACGAATATGGAGGCAATAACATGATTGGTATAATAGATTATGGTGCAGGAAATTTACATAGTGTATTAAAAGCAACAAAACAACTTGGATATGAAACGAAACTCATTACGAGTGATAGTGATCATACTGATGATATTACAAAGATTATACTCCCTGGTGTTGGAAACGCAAAAGTGGCTATGGATGTTTTAAATAGTACAGGCCTAAGTGATTATCTAAAAGAGAGGGTTTCTAAAGGGATTCCATTATTGGGTATTTGTCTTGGTATGCAACTTTTATTAGAAACGAGCGAAGAAGGGAATGTTCCTTGTCTAGGATTACTCAAAGGAGCAGTACCTGAATTTACCGACGAATCGGAGAAAATTCCACATATGGGTTGGAATCAAGTGAAAGATATTCAAAGTCATTTTCTATTTGAAAATATTCCAGATGAAACGGACTTTTACTTTGTTCATTCCTATTTTGCGAAACCAGAGTTACAAGAAGAAATATTAGGTGAAACAAATTATGGTATTAATTTTGCTTCGGTTATTGGTAATTCACAAGTGATGGGTGTACAATTTCATCCTGAAAAAAGTGGTAAGTATGGTATTCAGCTTTTAGATAATTTCTGCAAGCAAGGAGGTAAATAATATGCTTAGAAAACGAATTGTACCAGCCATTGATGTATTAAATGATCAAGCAGTTAAGTATGTTCAATTTAGAAACCCTACTATTATAGGGGACCCCGCAGAGCTTGGAAAAAAATATACCGAAGATGGTGCAGATGAATTAATCTATCTTGATACTACGGCATCCTTGAAAAACCAAGATTTAAAACTGGAATGGATACAGCGTGTCGCTGAACAAGTAAATATTCCATTTTCCGTAATCGGTGGTGTGCGTACGGTAGAAGATTTCAAAAATTTACTACGAGCTGGGGCAGATAAGGTAGGGGTAAACTCTGCTGCAGTAATGCGTCCTGAGTTACTTAAAGAAGCAGCAGATATTTACGGCAAACAATGTGTCGTATTAGGCTTAGATGCCATGCCAATTTATAATGATGAAGGGGAGATTGTTAGGTGGGAAGTTTACACTCATTCTGGCCATGAGAAAACCGGATTGGATGTTGTTGAGTGGGCACAGCAAGCCGCTGACTTAGGTGCTGGAGAAATAATTTGTACGAGTATCCACAAAGACGGCATGAAAAACGGCTATGATGTAGAACTAATAAAGTTATTATCTGAAAAAGTAAATATCCCAATAATCGCTTCAGGTGGAGCAGGAAAGATCGAACATATTGAGGAAGTCTTCTCTGAGGGGAAAGCAGATGCGGCTTTAGTTGCATCTATGATTCATTACGGTGATTATACAATTGGAGAGATCAAATCTTATTTGCAAACTAAAAATGTGAATGTACGACTTACTTAATAGAAGAAATGACTTAGTCTTTACTGAGACTAAGTCATTTCTTCTGGCTTGAATTTTTAGATGAATGTTGGTGGGGAAATGTTGAATCGCTCGAATGTTTGGGAGAATCACTAGAATGTGTTTGAGAATCGCTCGAATGTTTGAGAGAATCACTAGAATGTTTGGGAGAATCACTAGAATGTGTATGAGAATCGCTAGAATGTTTGGGAGAATCACTAGAATGTGTTTAAGAATCGCTCGAATGTTTGAAAGAATCACTAGTCTAGGTTTAAGAATCGATCAATAAGTCCTGCAGATTCTGAAGGCTATCTTATTCGATTATCTCCCATCCACGTTCAGTAGCCAGTTTCCGTAGTTTCTCCTCAGGTTTAACTGCTACAGGATTACCCACTAACTTTAAAACAGGCAAGTCTGAAAAACTATCGCCATATGCATAACTATTTTCCCAGTCTATCTGATGACCACTCAATACTTCATGGACCTTCAATGTTTTTTGTTCGCCATTTATATGGTTAATAATATTTTTGGTATAAACTTTTTCATCCTTATACAAAATATCAGTTCCTATTATCTGGTTGAACACAAGTCCGTCTGTTACCCGCTCTAAAAATTGTGTGTAAGCTCCAGATACTAGTAATATGTGAAGATTCTCTTCTTGATGAAGTTTTAGTCTATCCAACACTTTTTGGTTAAAATCCTGTTGCATGACACCTTTGATTTCCTCGAAATATGCATCCATTTCCTGTTTTGAAAGACCTTCGAAAGCTTCTAAATATAATTGCATAGAACGTCTTTTCATCCTGCTAGCTGGATATAGTTTAAGTTTATTTGCTATGTATGGCGGAACAATTGCACGATAAAAGCTTTTATATGAAGATTGATAGATAGGGTGTTCTTTTAGATGTTTCATTAGTATTGTAAATGTTTCTTCTTCGTAGAGAGTTCCATCAAAATCAAATATAGCTACTCGCATAAGTTCCACCCTTTTCTCAAATAATAATTTATAAAATTATTATACATGAATCAATTTCATAAAAGGATATAAAATAGTGAGATCCGAACAACGATGATTTTTACTCTGGAAGGGCGCTTTCTGCGGGCACGGTTTCAATCCCCTCATTACTACGTTTCTAGGGGGCTTTTAGCTCTCACTATTCCCAAATTTCGATATTACGTAAGTAATTATGAATTGACTCACATGAATAATTAAAAAATCGCCCCAAACTAACGGGGCGAGATTTATAATTTAGCTCATCATTTTGCCTTGTGCTGGAGCATAAGCGTTCAAGATTGCCTGCATACTTTGCTCGTCTAGTTGTGGAACTTGATAATAATGATGTTTATTTTGATAAATGGAAAGCTCATAAGCCATTTCAATACAGTTTGGAATTGAGTCTGCAAGTACACGGCGGACAACTGGATTGGTTGTTTCTAATGCTGCGGTAGTTTTAGCAGTGGCAGAGGCTTTAGCAGCATCAAGAAGATAACCTGAGATTATCTCATCCGAAAGCTCATTTGCAGATTGGATAGGTTTTTTGGGCTGTGAAGGTTTGATGCCATATATAAAATCATTTTCTGTTTGCATTTTATAGCTAGTTGTAGGATGTGACGGATCTTTACCGGTTTTAAAACATTCTACAGTAATATTATACTCATCTACTGCGAATGCGTATTGTCGGTCTAAAATATTGAGCAATTCTTGATCTTTGACATGTGGACGTAGAAGCGTTTTTAAATTCAAACCAGAAATAGCTGTTGAAAGTACTTCATGAACGTCAAAAACCTCATGACCACCATGATTCATATTCTGCGGTATGCTACCTGTTTGCATATTTTGATGAGTTTGCCCTTGACCTTGTCCAAATGGGTTTTGTGTCATTCCAATTTTTCCTCCTTTTAGAAAATGTGATGAAACATCCTTTATAGATTGAACAAAATGATACATAATATGCAGGGCAAAAAAAATAAAAAGACAATCCCACCTAAGTTTCTTTGGGATTGTCTGTCGATTTGAATTTAGCTCGCATTAACGAGTAGTAATACTCCGATCAAGGCTTGGACGAAGTAAAAAAAGCATAAGTGTGTGACAATTGTACGTAAAACAGCCAAGTACTTAGACAGAAAGCGTCACATGTGGCTTTGTCTATGTGACTAAAATTCTTTAATTGTCTAAAACTATTCGATAGTCGCTGCTAACCTAAATATTAGGGAATATAAAAATTGATACGTTTCTTCGATTGAAGAGGAGTCATTAAATCCATTTAAATAATTGATAGGTAAATTTATTTCCCATAAACCTTCATTAGCTGCAAACATCATACTATATTGCATTTTCTCTGAATTATAATGCTCATCTAGAAAAGCTCTTATTTCAGCTGAATATTTTTTTTGAATATATAGCCCGAACATTGCAGTATATACTTCAAATACTTCATCGTATTCAACTGCAATTGCATCAACACTAACAATGTCCAATACTTTAGTTTCTAAAAAAGTATACTCTTGAATATTGTCCTTAAAATATGAAATAGGTGATTGTAAAAATGCTATTGATTCTTTAGATATCAGTTCATCTGTTTCTTTGTTGTATCGTTCAATAATTGCCTCGCTAAATAAGTTTTGTTGGATGACATTTAATCCTGCAGGAAGTAATTGATTTTTCTCTGCAAAATCTTTTTCCTCCTCCGTCAGTATTAATTCCTGGTCTGTTGTTTCTTCAATTTTTTTAGTGAGTTTATTTTTAATCATAGAAATTGATTCCTCTCTTCTTCTGCTATTTCTTCTGCCATTACTTGAAGGTCGTATGCATCTATAACGATTATTCGATAATCATTTTTTTCAGCATATTGCTCAGCTAATTTTTTAATGAACTTCGGTGATCCTTCATTTTCTTCATCATAAACTAGTAACATGCCATCCGAATTTCGGACAACGAACTTATTTCTCTCGATAAACTGCCAGGGAGCTTCATACGGTTTCTTAGTCACACTAGTATGATAATCAGCTTCCATTAATAGGCGTTCATACTTTTCTTTCTTTTGTTCATTCCAATTTTTCTCTTGCTCTAAAAAAGGGGTAATAATGGCGAATTTCACATCTGGGTATTCGGCTTTTAGTTCTAGAATTAGTTCAGCACTCCAAGTTTCCACACCTTGGACGCCACCTAATATAATCCATTCTAATCCTTCGTCCAATAAAACACGTAGTTGATTTTCTATAGCTCTTTTAATAATAGGAATTCCTTTATGAGAATCATTAAATATGCCTAATTCATGTGCTTTATAACCTGTTATTAACAATCTTTTAATCATTATATCACCCTACTTATCATAGCATGTTCCTTTACCCATATAAAATCTTATCTCGTATGACTTTAAAAACGATAGAGAAAATTATTGTAGGAAGAGGGAACTCCCTAATATTTATTTTTCTTTAACAATTTACAATTAGTTTGTAGCTAACTAAGAAGGGAATGAAGTAAAATGACTGAGTTATCCGTAGAAACAAATGTTTCAGAGATTGTAAAAGAAGTACCACAGACCGGTGATTTGTTTAGAAAACTACGTATAGATTTTTGTTGTGGAGGGAAAATACCTCTTAGAACTGCCGCAATAGATCAACATTTAGATCCATATGAGGTTTTTGAAAAAGTGAAAGGCATTCAATCGAAACAAACAGAATATAAACAATTGCTACCAACTTCTTTAGACGAGAAAGCGTTGATCGAACATATACAAACAAAACATCATGCATATTTACGTGAAGAATTACCTTCTTTAACACCGTATATAACTAAAGTATCAAAAGTGCATGGGGAAAATCATCCTCATCTTTTGAGAGTTAAAGAGATTTTCACCGTTTTAAAACGTGAGTTAATCGATCATACCGACGATGAAGATCATGTTGTTTTTCCACTAATAAATCAATTTATAGAAAACCCAACGGAAGAACACGCAAAACAATTACAACCACATGTACTAGAATTGGAAGAAGAACACGAAAATGCAGGTAATTTACTGAAAGAACTCCGAGTAATTACCGATAATTTCACACCTCCAGAAAGTGCTTGCGGTACATTTAGATTGGTATACCAACGTCTGGAACAACTCGAAAAAGATACATTTGAACATATTCATTTGGAGAATAATATATTGTTTGAAAATGTAAGGACAGCAATTTAATAGAAAGGTCGCTATTTAGTCGAAGATACATTGACAAATATAGCGACTATTTTTATTTAGATGTATAGAAGCTATAATGATAGATATGTAGGTAAGGTAGGAGAGGATATTATGAACAAATTTATCAAAATAATCATAGTTTTCTTATTAATTGTCCCATTTTTAGCAGCCTGTTCAAATACAGCTGGAGAAGAAGCAAAAACAGAATTAGTCATTTCAACCGCTTCTAGTCTAAAGGAAGCGATGGAGGATATACAACATACATATGAAGAAGAAAACCCTCATATTAAACTACGATTTAACTTTGGAGCTTCCGGTTCCCTGCAGCAACAAATTTCTCAGGGTGCTCCAGTAGATCTTTTTTTTTCTGCTGCGGAGGACAAACTTGATTTATTAGTGAAAGAGGGCTTAATGGATAAAAATGATGTTACAGATTTATTAGGAAATGAGTTAGTATTAATCGTTCAAAATGGTAGGAAAACAACTTTAAAAAGCTTTCAAGATTTAAACAAGCAAGAAGTAGAGAAAATTTCTATTGGAATGCCTGAAACAGTACCTGCTGGGAAATATGCAAAAGAGTCGTTACAAAACTTAGGGATTTGGAATGATATAGATTATAAAATAGTGTTTGCTAAAGATGTTAGACAGGTACTATCATATGTTGAGACGGGGAATGTTGTAGCTGGAATCGTCTATAAAACAGATGTAATTTCTTCTAAAAAAATTAAGGTAATTGCTTCAGTGGAAGAGCAAATGCATACTCCAATTATTTACCCACTTGGGATCATTAAAGATACCAAACACTATGAAGAAGCGAAAGATTTTTATGATTATCTTCAGAGTGAGAAAGGTTTAAAGGTTTTTGAAGATTATGGATTTACTATTAACTAACATTACATTATACGAGTTTTTTAATCCTATTTGGTTATCCCTAAAAATTACTATCATAGCCAGCGTTATTGTGATTATTTCAGGAATATTAGTAGGAAGACTTCTAGCGAGAAATTCTTTCAAGGGAAAATCGATAGTGGAAACATTGCTATTACTACCATTGGTGCTTTCCCCTACTGTTGTCGGATTTTTGTTAATTGTTATATTTGGTCGAAATAGTATTTTTGGGCAAGTGATCGAAAGGTTGTTCAACCAGCCGGTAATCTTCACCTGGTGGGCGGCGGTGATCGCTTCGGTAGTAGTAGCTTTCCCTCTAATGTATCAATCTGCAAAGTCCGGATTTCAAGCAATCGATACTAACATTGAAGAGGCTGCTAGAGTTGATGGCGCTAGTGAGTGGAAGATTTTGTATTACTTATCTATACCGCTTGCATCTAAATCACTTATGTCAGGGGCAATTTTAAGTTTTGCACGCGCGCTTGGTGAATTTGGTGCCACATTAATGTTTGCAGGTAATATCCCAGGTCAAACCCAAACTCTACCTACAGCAATTTATACTGCGATAGATTCTGGAAATATGGAATTAGCTTGGCTCTGGGTTACTTCTATTATATTTATATCCTTTATCATGTTGATGATTATACAGCGTAACCAGAATTATTGAATACTATTTTAGACTTAAGCTTAATTGCTTAAGTCTTTTTTTGAATAAAAATACTATTGATTTCTACTCTGAGATGATAGCTCATAAGGATACTAATACAGCCAATACTCTGTGTAAATGACTCATTAACGACTTAAAGTCGCCAAAAAGGATGCTACGAATGTAGCCCATAGTCAAGACGGGGATTAAACCCATAAATTATCAAATATCGTCTGGAATGTGCTCTCATTTTCTGTGTTCTCCACTTAGAATTTTGTGCTCTAGGGAAAACCCGGTAGTGTTTAGGACTTTCCCTAATGTCGAATATTGTCATAGTCTTTCATAATAATAGTATAAGAATGAGCAAGTAATTGATTCCCGTCATGCTAGTCATTCGAATAGGAAGGGTGATCGATACTAATGAAACGTAAATTTGGATTGAAGTATTTTAAGCCTACAGAAAAATATTCAGGAAGCTGGTCGATTCTTGAGCAAAAAAACCGAGACTGGGAAAATATGTACCGTGAACGTTGGTCACATGACAAAGTAGTTCGGACAACACACGGAGTTAACTGTACTGGTTCTTGTAGTTGGAAAGTATTTGTGAAAAACGGAATTATTACATGGGAAAATCAGCAAATAGATTATCCATCATGTGGTCCTGAAATGCCAGAATTTGAACCTAGAGGATGTCCTCGTGGAGCATCATTTTCATGGTATGAATATAGCCCATTACGTGTGAAATATCCATATATGCGAGGTCGACTATGGAGACTTTGGAAAACTGCTTTACATGAACATACAAATCCAGTGGATGCTTGGGGAAGTATTGTTGAAGATCCAGAGAAAGCATTTACTTATAAAAGAGCCAGAGGTAAGGGTGGACATGTCCGAGTTTCCTGGCAGGATGCAATGGAATTGATATGTGCACAATTGATCTATACGATTCGTAAGTATGGTCCTGATAGAATAGCTGGATTTACACCAATTCCGGCAATGTCAATGATCAGCTATGCTGCTGGTTCGAGATTTATCAGTTTACTTGGTGGGGAAATGTTAAGTTTCTATGATTGGTATGCTGATTTACCACCAGCTTCACCACAAATTTGGGGAGAGCAAACAGATGTACCGGAATCATCTGATTGGTACAATTCGGGTTATTTAATCATGTGGGGCTCAAATGTCCCATTAACTCGTACACCAGATGCCCACTTTATGACTGAGGTTCGTTATAAAGGAACAAAAGTTGTTTCGGTTGCTCCTGACCATGCAGAAAACGTGAAATTTGCAGATAACTGGCTAGCTCCACATCCTGGAACAGATGCTGCTGTAGCTCAAGCGATGACACATGTTATTTTGGATGAGTTTTACGTTCAACGTAAAGAAGAAATGTTCATTAACTATGCAAAACAATATACAGATATGCCATTTTTAATTTTATTGGATGAACATGAAGGTATTCACAAAGCTGGACGGTTCTTACGCGCAAGTGACTTTGGAGATACAACAGAGAATTCTGAGTGGAAACCTGTAATTATTGATGAAATTACATCTAAAATAATTGTACCTAATGGGACAATGGGGCAACGCTGGGAACAAGATAAAAACTGGAATCTTATTTTAGAAAATGAAGATGGAACTAGAATTGATCCAGCAATGAGTGTTGAAAATTATGAATCAAGTCAAACAGAAATAGTTTTCCCGTTCTTTGATAATGTTGCAAATGGAACATTTAATAGACATATCCCAGCTAAACAAGTTACTTTGGCTGATGGAAGTACTCGTCTAGCAGTTACTGTATATGATTTAATGCTAAGTCAGTATGGTATCAATCGCGCGGAAAGTGAATTTAACGCAAAAGGATATGATGATGCCGAATCATTTTACACACCAGCTTGGCAAGAAAAGGTCACTGGCGTAAAAGCATCGGTAGTTGTACAAGTAGCTAGAGAATTTGCTCAAAATGCTATTGATACAGAAGGTAGATCAATGATTATTATGGGGGCGGGTATTAACCATTGGTTCAATAGTGATACAATCTATCGATCTATTTTAAACCTAGTTATACTGACAGCGTCTCAAGGAGTTAACGGTGGAGGATGGGCCCATTATGTTGGTCAAGAGAAAGTTCGTCCTATTGAAGGCTGGAGCACTATTGCATTTGCTAAAGACTGGCAAGCACAACCGCGGCTTCAAAATGCTACTTCCTTCTTCTACTTTGCTACGGACCAATGGAAGTATGAAGAAATGGGTAATGACTCACTAAAATCTCCTCTAGCTGGGGAGCTTAAGTACCAACATCCTGCAGATTATAATGTATTAGCTGCAAGACTTGGTTGGTTGCCATCTTATCCACAGTTTAACAAAAATAGTTTATTTTTTGCTGAAGAAGCAGCGGCAAAAGGGAAAACAACAAATGAAGAAATAATAAAAACGGCATATGACCAAATAGTTTCAGGCGAAGTAAAAGGTGCAATCGAAGATCCAGACTCACCTGAAAACTTCCCAAAATCCTTATTTGTTTGGAGATCAAACTTAATTTCTAGTTCTGCCAAAGGACAAGAATATTTTATGAAGCATTTACTAGGTGCAAGTGATGGATTATTAGCGACTCCAAATGAAGATGAAAAACCTGAAGAAATAAAGTGGAGAGATGATGTAGAAGGTAAGTTGGATCTGTTAGTTTCTATTGATTTTAGAATGACAACTACTCCATTGTACTCAGATATTGTATTACCTGCTGCAACTTGGTATGAGAAAACAGATATTTCATCTACTGATATGCATCCATTTGTTCATCCGTTCAATCCGGCAGTAGACCCACTATGGGAATCACGTTCCGACTGGGATGTATACCGCTCATTAGCTCAAACATTTTCTAAAATGGCGGAATCACATTTACCAGGAGTTTATAAAGACGTAGTTACGTCTCCGCTAGCACATGATTCGAAGAGTGAAATTTCTCAACCAATGGGATTAGTGAAGGATTGGAAAAAAGGTGAGGTTGAACCAGTCATTGGTAAAACTATGCCTAACTTTATAGTCGTGGAAAGAGATTATACAAAGGTTTATGATAAGTTTGTTTCGCTTGGGCCTTTAACTGAAAAAGGAAAAATCGGAGCTCATGGTGTAAGTTTCTCTGTAGCAGAAGAATACGAGGATATGAAAAAAATAAACGGGACTCATTTTGATGACACTATTAAAAACGGTCTTCCAATGATTCACTCAGCAAGACAGGCAGTAAACGCTGTACTTCACTTATCATCAGCAACAAATGGTAAGGTATCTCAAAAAGCATTTGAATCAGCAGAAAAAGATACAGGTGTGCAGCTGAAGGATATTTCTGCAGATCGTGCAGCTGAAAAAATTACGTTCCAAAATATAACCGTTCAACCAAGAGAAGTAATTCCAACACCTGTGTTTAGTGGTTCGAATAAATTAGGTCGACGATATTCACCATTTACAACAAATATAGAACGATTAGTTCCTTTTAGAACTTTAACGGGTCGCCAACATTTCTATATTGATCATGAAATATTCTTGCAATATGGTGAATCGCTACCAGTTTACAAACCAACATTGCCGCCAATGGTCTTTGGTACTAAGGATAAACCTATTGTCGGCGGGAAAGATGCACTAGTTTTACGTTATTTAACACCACATGGAAAGTGGAATATTCATAGTACTTATCAGGATAATTTGCATATGCTCACATTATTTAGAGGTGGACCAGTTGTTTGGATTAATAATGACGATGCAGCGGAGCATGACATTGAAGATAACGCTTGGTTAGAAGTTTATAACCGAAATGGTGTAGTAACAGCTAGAGCAGTTGTTAGTCATCGTATGCCAAAAGGAACTATGTTCATGTACCATGCACAGGATAAGCATATTAATGTACCTGGTTCTGAAATAACAGAAGAACGAGGGGGAAGTCATAACGCACCTACTAAAATTCATGTTAAACCAACTCAAATGGTCGGTGGTTACGCACAATTAAGCTATGGGTTTAACTATTATGGTCCAATAGGTAACCAAAGAGATGGATACGTAGCTGTTCGTAAGATGAAGGAGGTAAATTGGCTTGAAGATTAAAGCGCAAATAGCAATGGTGATGAACCTTGATAAGTGTATAGGGTGTCATACATGTAGTGTTACCTGCAAAAGTACTTGGACAAATCGTGAGGGTGCCGAATACATGTGGTTTAACAACGTAGAAACTAAACCTGGTATTGGTTATCCTAAACGCTGGGAAGACCAAGAAGTATACAAAGGTGGATGGCAAATGCGAAATGGAAAGTTGGAACTGAAATCCGGTTCAAAGCTTTCTAAAATAGCATTAGGAAAAATTTTCTACAATCCCGATATGCCAGAAATGAAAGATTACTATGAACCTTGGACATATGACTATGAAAAGTTAACAAATTCACCTGAGGTGAAGCATTCCCCTGTTGCTCGTCCAAAATCAGTAGTTACTGGTGAATATATGGATTTAGAATGGGGACCAAACTGGGAGGATGATTTGGCAGGGGCTCATATTACGGGACCTACTGATCCAAACATCCAAAAAATTGAGGAAGAGATTAAGTTCAATTTTGAACAGTCATTTATGATGTATCTACCAAGATTGTGTGAACACTGCTTAAATCCAAGTTGTGTAGCATCTTGTCCATCAGGAGCTATGTATAAACGCGAAGAAGATGGGATCGTTCTAGTTGACCAGGAAGCATGTCGTGGTTGGCGCTATTGTATGACTGGTTGTCCGTATAAAAAAGTATACTTTAACTGGAAAACAAACAAAGCAGAGAAATGTACGTTCTGTTATCCTCGTATTGAATCAGGACTTCCGACGGTTTGTTCTGAAACTTGTACAGGGCGTATTCGTTATTTAGGGGTACTATTATATGATGCAGACCGTGTACTAGAAGTAGCCTCAACCCCAGATGAGAAAGATTTGTATAAAGCACAGTGTGGAATTTTCTTAAATCCAAATGATCCTGAAGTCATTGAACAGGCAAGGAAAGATGGAATAGCAGAAGAGTGGATTGAAGGTGCACAAAACTCTCCGGTTTATAAACTAGCAATAGAATACCAGTTAGCATTCCCATTACATCCGGAATATAGAACATTACCAATGGTATGGTATGTTCCACCTTTAAGCCCTATCATGAACTATTTTGAAGGGAAAGATTCCATCAAAAATCCGGATATGATTTTCCCTGCAATTGAAGAGATGCGTACACCAATTCAATATTTAGCAAATATGTTAACAGCAGGTGATGCACCAGCGGTAAAAGGTGCTCTTCAACGAATGGCCATGATGCGCTCTTATATGCGTGCAATTTCTTCTGGTAAAGAATTTGATGAAAGTCGTTTAGAACGTGTAGGATTAACAGCACATCAAACACAACAAATGTATAGATTATTGGCAATTGCTAAATACGAAGATCGTTTCGTCGTTCCTACTTCTCATCGAGAAGGATATATGGATCCTTATCGTGCACAAGGATCAATGGGTTATGATATGGGCTGCGACGGATGTGGACCAGCTTCTCCTAACCAGACAGCAACTAAAACGGGTAAGGAAATTTATGAAGAGAACTTCTACGGAGGGATTTGGCGTGATTGATTTAGATAAGCTATATAAACATAAACCGGCTTTCGGCTTTTTTGCGCAGCAATTAACTTATCCAGAAAAACTAACCTTTCACCCTACCCTAATCGAAGAATCATTTTCACCAAATGATCCTGCGTACGAATTAGTGAAAGCGTACTGGGATGAAATTCATACGTATAGTTTGGATGATATACAGGAACTATATGTTCAGACATTTGACTTTCAAAAAAGTGCAACTTTATATATGACTTATTTTAAATTTGAGGATGCAAAAGAGAGAGGTCAAATGCTTGCAAAGTTAAAAGTAATGTATGAGATGTTTGGTTTAGACATGCCAGCAGAGGAGCTTTCCGATTATCTACCACTTATCTGTGAATTTTTATACGCCGCAGAATGGATAGGTGATTCTAGAGCGAAAGATAGTTTTAATATTCTATTTGCTGTACTGGAAGATGGGACATATAATTTAATTGAAGCATTGGAAAAGTTTAATAGCCCATATCTCCGGCTTGTCAGAGGCTTACGAGAAACCTTCAAAGCCTGTATAGAAAGGGAGGCTGTAAATCATGAACATGATTGATCAGTTTTTATGGGTTATATTTCCGTATATTTGTATAGCAGTTTTTATTGTAGGTCATATTTTTCGATATAGAACAGATCAATTTAGCTGGACGGCAAAATCGAGTGAATTTATAGAGAAAAAACAATTAATGATTGGAAGCTTACTGTTCCATATTGGTATTATTCCCGTAATAATGGGGCATGTATCTGGGCTAGCAATACCGAAATCATGGCTTCATGCAGTTGGTGTAAATGATCACTTATACCATATTGGAGCAATTTACATTGGTGGATTCTTTGGATTTGTGACATTGGCAGGGATGATCATTTTGACATCTCGTAGATTCACAAAGTCAACTGTTCGTAAATTGAGTAGTACGTCAGATTTAATAGTAAATGTGATTTTATTATTTATCGTTTTTATGGGGATGTATGCAACGCTGGTTACAAATGCAGTTCAACCTGATTTTGACTATAGAACCTCCATTTCGGTCTGGTTTAGAAACTTATTTATCTTACAGCCAGATGCATCCTATATGTTAAATGTGCCTATGTCTTTTAAAATCCATGTAGTAACAGGGTTTTTAATATTTGCATTATGGCCATTTACTAGATTAGTTCACGTATGGAGTGTACCATTAAACTACGTAGGTAGAAGCTATATCTTATATAGAAAGAATCGATCAGAATAAAGAAAAAGGAGACTTCGGTCTTCTTTTTTATCCATAAGGGGTATTTATATGAAAAATGATATTGATTTTCAAAAAGTGATAACCGCTTTTAAAGACAAGTATGAAGTAGATTTAGTGGCATTAGCCTTTATCCAACCAGCACAGCTTGAATATGTGCTAACATGGCAGTACGCTATTGGAAATATTAATAATCGTTTGAAAAGAATTGTTCTACAATCCGGCAAAGGTATTGCAGGTCAAGTTTTTAAATCTGGAAAGCCTATGCATGTACCAAATGTTGTGACTGAGTATCCTGATAGAGATTTGTTTAATTACCCAATAATTGTTTCTGAAAAGATTAAAAGCTTTTGTGCTCTGCCACTTTATAAAAAAAATAAAGTTCAAGGAGTATTATTGTTGGGATATAGGGAAGAGGATAAGATGACGTATGAATTATTTGAAAAAATAATTTATAATATCCATATTGATTTTCCAAAATATTACGGTAAGGAGATGGCTAAGAATTGACAAATAATGCACATTCAGAGTTAGTTGATAGCTTAATAGGAATGTACGAAAACAGTTCTGAAGCCTTTTTCTTTTTTAATAAAGATAATAAATTATTACATTTGAATCCGATTGCGAGAGAAATAGTAGATACAGATGCATTAGATGCTATGTTGGAAGGTCAAGAAAGGTCTATTTGTCAAACATGTAAAGGCTATACGAATACAACAGAGTTAATTTCCTGTGAAAACTGTTATTTCTCCGATCCAAAACAAGATTTCAGTTCATTTCAAGTATATCTAGATACGAAAGATAAAGGGGTTCTTCCCTATGTAGCAAGTTTTCATACTATTGATAGTGAAAAAGGAACAAAAGTACTTATTTTGAGAAATTTAACAAAGTTACTTGAAACAAGAGAATTACTATTTAAAAATACAACGATTAAGCAAATAATTAAAGCACAAGAAGACGAACGCAAAAGAATTTCAAGAGAACTTCATGATAGTGTAGCACAGGAAATATTGAGTTCATTAGTAGATTTAAGACTTATGAAATATTTGAAAAGTCCTGAGGAAGTCTCCCAGAAAGTTCAGCATATGGAAGCATCTTTAACAAGACTGCTAGATGAAATAAGGAATATGGCTGTAGAATTACGACCTTCGTCATTAGATGATCTAGGCATTGAAGCAGCACTAAGATCACATATTAAATGGATTGAAAAAAACTATGGATTAGTTGTCCATTATACATCTGAAATCAAAGGGAAACGTTTCCTTAATGAAATTGAAACGGTTGTCTATCGAATATGCCAGGAATCAATTTTAAATGCACTAAAATATGCTGATGTGGACGAGGTTAACGTCGAACTATATGAGAAAGATGATAATTTAATATTGAAAATTGTTGATGACGGTATTGGCTTTGACACTTCACAGAGAGTATTTAAGGGTACTGGCCTAGGATTGTTTGGCATGAAGGAAAGAGCTGAACTAGTAGGTGGTAAATTGTCTATTATGTCATCTATGGGTAAAGGGACAGAAGTTCTACTATACATCCCACTAAAGGAGCGCTAAACGAATGAAAATTGTTATTGCAGATGACCATGCAGTTGTACGAAGTGGATTTTCAATGATACTAAACTATCAAGAGGATATGGAAGTTGTTGCAACTGCTGCCGACGGAATAGAAGCACATTTGATGGTCGCAAAGCATCAACCCGACATTCTTCTTCTAGACTTGAGTATGCCACCTGGAGAGAGTGGGTTAATAGCGACTGGGAAAATTAGTGAAGACTTTCCGGATACAAAAATTCTTATTTTAACAATGTATGACGATCAGGAGTATATGTTCCATGTATTGAAAAATGGTGCTTCGGGATACATATTAAAGAATGCACCAGATGAGGAACTTTTGAGCGCTATACGCATGGTTTATAAAGGGGGAACATATATACATCCCAAAATGGCAACTTCTCTCGTAAAAGAATTCATAAAAAAAGATCAAAATATAGTAGACGACGATCCATTTAGAGTACTTTCCAAAAGAGAAATAGAGATTCTACCGTTAGTTGCAAAAGGCTATGGCAATAAAGATATTGCTGCAAAACTATTTATATCAGTAAAAACGGTAGAAGCACACAAAGCAAAAATAATGGAAAAATTAGATTTAAAAAGTCGTCCAGAGCTAGTTGAGTATGCACTGAAAAAGAAATTATTAGAATTTTAAAAAGTGAGGTCTTTAATAATGGCTAATGCTAATTTCCAAAGTCCCGTTCCAGCTATGAGAATATTAGAAAACGAACATCAATATTTAATGCACTTAATGAATGAATGGCATGCGATCGTTTTAAACTTTGAAAACGATGTATATGAGGAAATTGAAGCTCGTGCAGAGTTCTCGGCGCTACGTAAGCTGTTAATCGATTTCTTAGAGCCTCTTAAAAATCATACTGATAAGGAAGAAAAGTTCTTTTTCCCGTTATTAGGGCATTATATTGGAACAGAACAAGGTCCAATAGTAACTATCGAAGCAGAGCATGAAGAAATAGATGCATATATAGGTCATTTTTTACATCATACTAGAGCAGGTATAGATCATTTAAGCCTAGATGATATGAAACGAATAGCGAAGGACGCAGGTGAAGCCTTCGAAGTGTTAATGGTTCATTTTGTAAAAGAAGAATCTGTATTGTTTCCTATGACTGATCGAGTGATGAAAGCAGTGGACCAAGATAAATTATTAGAACAACTGAATACTTTAATTGTTTAAAATAACTCATTTCACTCTATGGGTTATTTTTTTCTATTTGTATTAAATTCACCACAGAGTGATGAAAACTAAAATACACATCGATTTCCATGGACACGGGTTCAATCCCTTGTGCTTAATGGTAAACACGATGAAATACAAGTAAACACTATCCTTTGCATTCTCCCACGTGAATAGAGAACAAAACAAAAGTAATTCAATTCTACACATTCAGTCTGTGAAATGGGAAAGTAATTTGGTGAAATTATCCATTCCGCAAGTAAAAGGTAATAGTCCGCAAGTAAATATAGGCTTTGAGCAAGTAAATTCTATACGACCGCAAGTAATCCACAGATGGGAGTAAGTAATTAAAAGGTGAGAGCAAGTAAAGATAAAATATGATTCAATTATTCTTAAAATATAAGAAAATAATTACTGAGTGTGGATGCGAATTACTTTTTAGTTCCTGCCAATGATATTGAAAACGCTAGAAACAGGTTTTGAACTTAATGGACCGACCTCATTTTTCCTGGTTACTATTGTTAAAATGATGGTGTTAAGTAAACAAACAATCGTATGAATACATACTTTAAACTTTAAAACAGGAGTCATTTTCAAAGAATGAGCATTCAGTAATTACCGTAAAATCAAGAAACTACATTAATATAATCTTTTTAGGGAATACCCTTGGCCGTTAAGGGGAGTCCCCTATTAGAAACTTTTCATATTTTAGTTAAAATAATAGTAGGGAATCAATACGTGAATCATTCAATACCAAATTAGAAAAGGTGATATGAATGATAAAGAAAGTCCAATTGCCGTTACAGACAATGAACTTAGTTTTAGGCTTTATGATTTGGGTAATCATTTCTTCATTACTTCCATTTATTAAAGAAGATATTGATATACCAGCTGATAAAATAGCAATATTGACTGCTATACCTGTAGTACTGGGATCTATATTACGTATACCGCTTGGTTATTATGCAAATGTAATTGGTGCAAGACTTGTATTTCTTATTAGCTTTGTACTACTAATGTTCCCCGTGTTTTATATAAGTGAAGCTTCAAGTTATATAGATTTAATAATCGGGGGTCTATTTTTAGGGGTTGGGGGAGCAGTTTTCTCTGTAGGTGTTACATCATTACCTAAATATTTTCCGAAAGAAAAACATGGTTTTGTAAATGGTATTTACGGAGCAGGAAATATAGGTACTGCTATTTCTACTTTTGCAGCTCCAATGATTGCGACTCAAATTGGTTGGTCTTTGACAGTTAAATTATATTTAATATTACTATTAGTATTTATAGTTATTAATATTTTTCTTGGAGATAAACATGAGGTGAAAGTAAAAACACCTATAATCGAACAGATTAAAGGTGTTTGGAAAAATGATAAGCTTTGGTTTTTCTCTTTATTCTATTTCATAACTTTTGGTTCGTTTGTGGCATTTACTGTTTATCTACCGAATTTCCTAGTGAGTAACTTTGAATTAGATAAAGTCGATGCAGGTTTAAGAACTGCTGGATTTATCGCAGTAGCCACAGTTTTTAGACCAGTTGGTGGGTGGTTAGGTGATAAATTTCAACCGCTATTCCTATTGATGGGGGTATTCTCTGTTTATACAATAGCTGCAATATTATTAGCTTTCTCTCCATCTATAATGCTATATACAATTGGATGTATTGTTATAGGAATTAGTGCAGGAATAGGAAATGGTGTAATATTTAAATTAGTACCATTTTATTTCAATAAACAAGCTGGTATTGCCAATGGTATTGTTTCGATGATGGGTGGTTTAGGTGGATTTTTCCCACCACTATTATTAGCGACGATTTTCTCAATAACTGGACAGTACTCAATAGGATTTATGCTACTATCTTCTGTATCTTTGGCAAGTTTAGTTTTAGTAGTATTTATGTATTATCAAGATAGATTAAAATTAGCTCAGGAAGTTTTCAAATCAACTGGTCAAGGAATTATGGTAACAAACACAGCTGGTACAATTGTTACAGTTAACCCATCGTTTACACAATTGACAGGATTTAGTGAGGAAGAAGCTATTGGGAAAACTCCTAGAATCTTAAAATCTAATCGTCAAGAAAAAGCATTTTATGATGAAATGTGGAAGTGTATTCAAAAAGATGGGATGTGGCAAGGTGAGATTTGGAATACCAAAAAAAATGGGGAAGTATTTTTGGAATGGTTAAATATTAGTGCAGTTAAAGATGAAACAGGAGAAGATGTTAGATATGTTGGAACCTTTACTGATATAACTGAACACCGGACCAACGAGGGCAACCAATCGTAAAGATAGGGGGCCTTCCCCTATTTTAAATATGCTTTTTACTCAGTATATGTCTAGCTCCAGCGCCTAGCCCCTCGAGTCGCTTTAGGATTTTAGAAAAGGCAAAGAACGCCTTTGCGTAAAGTCCTTCCAGCGATAGTCGGGGCTAACATTGACGCTTGCGCTTTTCTTAAAAGGAAGTGTTTTAATGGAATCGCGATATTCAAGACAACTATTATTTAAACATATAGGAGCATCTGGTCAAAAACATTTAAGTGATGCAAAAGTGGCGGTTATTGGTTGTGGAGCACTTGGTTCTGCAATTGCTGAAACATTGGTGAGAGCAGGAGTTGGTACAATTTATATAGTTGATCGTGATTATGTAGAGTTATCAAATATTCAAAGACAACAACTTTTTACAGAGGAAGATGCTGTGGAAATGCTTCCAAAAGTAGTTGCGGCTGAGAAAAGATTAAAATCGATTAACTCCAATATAGTTTTGCACACTTACTTACAAAACGTAGATTATACGCAAATAGAGTATTTAGCTGCTAGAGTAGATGTAATTATGGACGCCACCGATAACTTTGAAACAAGACAGCTGATCAATGATGCAGCATACAAACATAATATACCTTGGATTTATGGAGCGTGCGTTGGTAGCTCTGGTGTTATATTTCCCTTTATACCGAAACAAACAGCGTGTTTCAGATGTCTGCTACCAGTCTTGCCAACTGTCAACGAAACCTGTGATACCGTTGGAATAATCTCTCCTGCAGTTCAAATTACTGCAGCTACACAATGTACAGAAGCTCTTAAACTATTGACTGGAAATGATGGAGCTATTCGTTCAAAGGTGCATCATTTTGACTGTTGGAATAACACGTTTTTAGATATTGGTATTTCGAAGCTTAAAAAAGAAACTTGTGAAACATGTGGTGAACATGCTACATATCCATCTCTAGATAGAGAACAGCAATCACAATATGCTGTGTTATGTGGAAGAGATGCGGTTCAAGTTTTACCAAGTCCAGGTAGGAAAGTTACGTTACAAGACGCAGAAAAATTAACAAAAAGTATTAAAGCATTCAAGAGAAGAACCCCTTACTTTGTAGAATTCCAACGAGAACAACATAGAATGGTACTATTCGCAGATGGAAGATTGCTAATACACGGTATAAAAGATATAAACCTAGGTAGAAGACTATATACAGAAATTTTCGGATAAATGATGGGGGACTAGTCAATTGTCAACTCAATTTGCATTAAATCGTACTTTAAACATTGCAATATTAACAGTAAGCGACACTAGAACAGAGAAAACGGATAAAGGTGGATTACTAATTTCTCAATTATTGGAGCAGGCATCTGTACATGTGGTAGAGAAGTTAATATGTAAGGATGAAATAAATGAAATTCAGGCTATACTCAAAATTTGGACAAGTAATGACAATATAGATGCCATAATTACAACTGGTGGGACAGGTATTGCAAAAAGAGATTGTACTATTGAAGCGATATTACCAAGCTTTACTAAAGAGATTACTGGTTTTGGAGAACTTTTTCGTTTTCTAAGTTTTACGGAGGATGTTGGAACGAAAGCAATGCTTAGTCGTGCGGTTGCTGGAGTAGTAAATGAAAAAGCTGTGTTTGTTCTTCCAGGATCTGTCGGAGCTATTAAGTTAGCGGTAAATAAGCTAATTGTTCCGGAGCTTGAACATATTGTATTCGAATTGACGAAATAAAAACGAGAAACTAGACACTAGTTTCCCGTTGATAATCGCCATTTTTGCCACCAGTTTTGGATACTAGCATAGTAGATCCGATAACCATATCTTTGCCACCCGCTTTACACATATCGTAAATAGTTAGGGCAGCAGCAGATGCCGCTACAAGGGCTTCCATTTCGACACCTGTTGAACCGATAGTTTTCACTTCGGATCGGATATTAATTACATTTTCTTCATTACTAGACCATTCGAATGTAATATTTATTCCTGATAAGAGAATTGGATGACACATTGGTATTATAGTAGAAGTATTTTTTGCAGCCATTATACCCGCAACTTGTGCGACGGCAAATACATCTCCTTTTTTGTTAGTTCCATCGGTGATTTGGCTTTTAATAGTATCATTTACAGTGATAGAGGAAACGGCAACGGCAGTTCTAGTAGTTTCGTTTTTATCCGAAATATCTACCATCTTTGCTCGACCTTGTTCATTAAAGTGTGTAAGTTCTGACATTATTTACATCCTTTCAAGTGGGATAAACAAATTATAGCATGTGTAGTAGAAGGAGTTGTTAAAAATGGTAGAAATCAGAAAACCAATTGCGGTAAGAGATGCTATAAAACGTGTAATGGACAAAGCGAATGCATTGCCAATAATAGAAATTACTCTTGAAGAAAGTTATGGATACATTTTGGCAGAACCAATTATTGCAATGCATGATGTGCCTTCATTTAATAATTCGCCATATGATGGTTTTGCGATCCGTTCAGAGGATTCGATTGGTGCCAGTGGAGATAATCGAATTCATTTTAGAGTGATAGATCATATAGGTGCTGGACAAGTTTCTAAACATGCTCTTGGAAGGTATGAGGCAGTACGAATTATGACTGGCGCTCCTATTCCAGAAGGTGCAGATGCAGTTGTCATGTTAGAGCAAACAGTAGAAAGTGAAAACATTTTTACTATTCGCAAGCCATTTAAACAGCTTGAAAACATTTCTTTACAGGGTGAAGATTCGAAAAAGGGAGAAATATTGATTCCATTAGGTACTTTTATCCATCCTGGAACTATAGCGCTTTTAGCAACTTTTGGATATGCAAAGGTGAAGGTTAGAAAAAAACCGATTGTCGGTATTCTTTGCACTGGGACAGAGCTTTTAAAGGTAGAAGATGAATTAGCACCAGGAAAAATTCGTAATAGCAATGGACCAATGATAGAAGCACAGTTAAAGAGAAGGGGTATTGAATCTCGTTACTATGGAACTCTCTCGGATGATTTAGAAAGCTGTTTCCAACTTGTAAAAAAAGTGTTGGAGGAGACTGACTGTGTCATAACTACTGGTGGAGTTTCAGTAGGTGATTTCGATCATTTACCAGAAATCTATCGTAGACTTCAGGCTGAGGTACTATTTAACAAAGTAGCTATGCGTCCTGGTAGTGTGACAACTGCAGCATTTGCAGATGGTAAGTTACTGTTTGGACTGTCTGGTAATCCATCCGCTTGTTTTACGGGCTATGAATTGTTTGTAAAACCAGCTATTGAAAATATGATGCTAAATAATTGTCCCTATACTCCTCATATAAAGGCAAAATTGACAGAGGACTTTTTAAAGCCTAATCCATTCACTCGATTTGTTCGAAGTGTGTATAGGTTTGAGGGGAATGAAGCAATTATTACTCCCGCAGGTTTTAACAAATCTAACGCAGTGTCGTCGATTGCAAGAGGTAATGCGTTGATGGTGCTCCCAGGTGGCACCAGAAATTTTGTAGCAGGTGACATAGTAGATGTTCTATTATTGGGAAATGAAAATGGTGTTTCTTCATGGATGTCGTGAGTATTTTACAAGTTGTAGGGTATAAAAATAGTAGAAAGACTACTTTAATAGATAATTGGGTTAAAGAACTTATTTCAACTGATAAAGTAGTTTCCGTTATCAAGCACCATGGACATGCAAATGGTCTAAATCTTCCTAATAGCGAAACAGATAGTATGAAGTTTTTCCTTTCTGGAGCCACATGCTCGATTGCTGTAGATGATCAAACGATTCAAATGCATCAAGCAAAGAATAATTGGACGCTTCAGCAATTAGTACAAATAGCAAAAATCAGTGAACCCGAGGTTATCTTCATAGAAGGATACAAACAGGAACATTATGAGAAAGTAGTTATTTTGAGAGATTCAAAGGATTGGGAGACACTTCAGTATCTGACGAATATCGTTTGTGTAATTGTACACGGTGACCTGAAAATAGAAAATTATCCAATGATACATATTGAAAATACAGTTCTATTAAAAGAATGGTTAATAGATTGGATTGGTGGAGATAAGCTTGAAATTATTTGAAATCGTAGAAACAGTGATTGACCCAGAACCTTATAGAAAAGCGGTGATACATGCATCTGCTGGAGCAGTAACAGTATTTACGGGTCATGTTCGGGAATGGACTAAGGGAATAAGAACTATTTATTTGGCATATGAGGCATATATACCGATGGCGGAAAAAAAACTTGCTCAAATTGGGAAAGAAATTGAAGAACAATGGCCCAACACTAAAGTTGCTATAGCCCATCGAATTGGAAAATTGGAAATATCGGATATTGCAGTTGTTATCGCCGTCTCATCTCCTCATCGTAAGGTCGCCTATGAGGCAAATGAATATGCAATTGAACGCATAAAAGAAATTGTACCAATATGGAAGAAAGAAATTTGGGAAAATGGTCAGGAATGGATAGGAGAACAAAAACAGAAGCCAATAGTGGAAGGAGAGCTAAAATGATTACTGTATTGTATTTTGCAGGTTTGAAGGAAAAGACTGGATTAGATAAAGAAGAGTTTATATTTTCGGGAAAAACTGTAAAACAATTATTAGAGGAACTTCAACGTAAATATGAAGGACTATCAGATGGAATAATCCAGGTAGCTATCAATGAGGAATATGCTTTACCAGAAGATATTATTGAAGAAAAAGACATAATTGCATTGATTCCTCCGGTTAGTGGTGGCTGATGAAAACAGTTGGGATTTTACTTGCTGGGGGAATGTCTAGGAGATTTGGTTCTCCCAAAGCGTTCGCAACATGGAACAATCAGTTTTTTTATAACTTGTCTTATGCTGCATTAGATAAAGTATGTGATGAAGTGATTATTATTACTAGAGAAGAGTTATTGCCTTTATTTCCAAAGGATCTTTCCCTACTTATTGATGATCATAGGTTTTCTGGGGATGGACCATTAGCTGGTATCTTTACGGGTATGAACAACATAAAAGCTGATCAATTTGTAGTGCTTCCGTGTGATATGCCATTTATAACAAGTGAAGAGTTAAAACGGTTAATGCTTTATCGTTCTACTGGAGACATTAAAGCCGTAAAACAAGGAGAAATATTTCATCCGCTTGTAAGCATATGGAGTGGAAGTTTGAAAGAAAAAATATATCAAAGTTTAATGAACAAAAATTTTAGTGTAATGCAGTTTATGTCAACTGTAAGTACAATGTGGATTCTTGCAGATCAGATTAGTGATAATCCAGCTTCTGTGTTCCAAAATATAAATAAACCACTATGAAAAGGAAGTGAAATGTATGTCGGTGAATATATTGCAAGATCGATTATATAGACCAATGAAAGATCTGCGAATTTCAGTAACCGATCGCTGTAATTTCCGTTGTTCATATTGCATGCCTAAAGAAATTTTCGGTGATGATTATGTGTTTTTACCTCGAGAGGAACTATTAACGTTTGAAGAAATGGAAAGATTAGCAAAGATCTTTGAAAGTTTTGGTGTTAGAAAAATTCGATTAACTGGCGGAGAGCCGTTAATGCGAAGAAATATAGATGAACTGGTTAAAAAACTGCTCACTTTGGACAATATTAAAGACGTAGGTCTAACTACAAATGGAGTATTATTGAAGCAATATGGTCAAAAATTGAAAGATGCTGGATTAACAAGACTCAATATAAGTCTTGATGCATTAGATGAAAACTTATTTGGAAATCTCAATGGAAGAGGGATTAAATCTTCTTTCATTTTAGAAAATATACAATTTGCACAGAATCTTGGCTTTGAAGTTAAAGTAAATATGGTCGTCCAAAAAAATGAGAACGATCAAGAGATTATTCCAATGGCTAAGTATTTTAAAGAACAAGGAATTACTCTTCGCTTTATTGAATTTATGGATGTTGGAAATGATAACGCCTGGAGTTTTGAAAAAGTAATAACAAAAAAACAAATTTTAACGATGCTACAACAAGAATTTGATTTAGAGCCCGTAGATAAAGATTATTTTGGTGAAGTTGCTGAACGTTATCGATATGTAGGAACTGAATCTCAAGTAGGCTTTATCACATCAGTATCGGAATCTTTCTGCTCGTCTTGTACGAGAGCACGACTATCATCTGATGGAAAGTTTTACACATGCTTATTCGCTACAAATGGATTTGACTTACGAGAACTCATACGAAATGGAGCAACAGATGATGAGTTATCAGATGCTATCAAGAATGTGTGGGAGCTTAGAACGGATCGGTATTCAGATGAAAGAACAGAAGAAACTGCTAAAAACCGTACAAAAATAAATATGTCTTATATTGGTGGATAAGAAAGGAGCATGAAAATGACTAAACCCGGACCAGCATTGAAACAGTTGCATTCACACCATGCTATACATGAAGGAGGATTGTCAGGTGCCATACAAAAAACGAATAACTTTTTAGAATTATTGAGATCACGTGAGCTAGAAGCAGCAAATTTAGCTGCGGACGACCTATTAGATTACTGGGAAACAAGAGTTATTAGCCATGCAGATGCTGAGGAATCAGGATTCTACCAAGAAAAAGTGGAGGAGAATCCGGCTTTAAGAGATGTTGTTATAAAACTTGAAAGAGATCATGATTTACTCCGGATTATCTCTAAAGACATTAAGGAAATTCGAAACGAGCACGGTTTAAATGAGGCTGTAATCCAACGATTTTATGCACTTCTAACAGTCAACGAAATTCATAGTAGAGACGAAGAACGTCTTTTATTCTAATAGAAATTGGAACGATATGAAAGTATGGTTCGATGAAAAGGAGTTTAACAAATGACTCGTAGAAATGACCCTTGTCCCTGTAATAGTGGGAAAAAATATAAAGCTTGTTGTTTAAAGAAAGAAAATATTATTTCAATAGATGAAGAACTAAATAAAGATTTAGAACAAGTGCTACTAAACTTTTTTCATGCTCACCCGACTAAAAAGGAAACAAACGAAATTTATGAGTGGATTGGTGACAGAGAAGAATATTTATCAGATCGATTCGATAATGATAAAGTGAGTGCTATTATGGGAGATTGTTATTACTTCAATCATCGTGTAGATATTTGGCAAATGCATTTAGAAAGAGAATCAGCCAAATCGAAAAGACCAAGAGTTCAAACTGTTTTAGAAGGTTGGATGAATCCTAATATAATCCTTGGAACTATCTTGCAAATAAGTAATAATAGTGCGGAAGTTGTGGATGTATTTTCTGAAGAAAAGGTAATGATAGAAATTCCAAATCCATTCGAAGGAGGAGTGGGAGATTTTATTTTTGGGCATTTTCTATTAGATTCCAGGCAACAAGAACGATACTATAAATTATTAAATTCTTTAATCGTATTCCCTGCGAAAGATGAAGCACTTGTTGAACGTGTAAAGGCTTTATATACCAACAGCAAGAGTGAATCAGTACTTGATTTTTATAATAAGTATATTATTGAATGCTATGTAATTTTAGGAGATAAAGAAACTTCCATCGAGGAGCTATTTAGTGAAGAAGAGCTGGAGCTAATTTCTATTTTACATAGTAGTCTAGTAGAAATGGATATCAAGAGTGATAAGCTAATGTACATCTTTATCGAATATATTCAAAGAAAAGGTATTCCTAAGGGGATTAAAAAACCTACTGCGTTAGTGGCAGGGGCCTTGCAGTTTGGTATGCTAAATTCTATCATTTCTTATATCTGGACAAAGAAAGAAATCTCATCGTTTTTAGAAGTTTCAACTACTACGGCTAACAAATATGAAGAATTATTCAAGGAGTTTTATGAGCATGAAATTTCAAAAGAAGAACTAACTCAGAATACTGTATTTGCCTTTGAAGTAGGAACAGATGCAAATCTAGTAGAATTTTCAAACTGGAAAATGGGTATGCATCTTAGCAAGGTTTCTATTAAAAATGAGAAAGAGATGAGTAGATATATAGATATTTATAAAGATAAAGAATTTAACCCTGTAAATGATAAAGAAGCTTCACAAAAGTATGCATATGAGGCGTATATTTCTAGGGATTTGATTGAACGGGAACGACTAACTTCACTTGCTTTTGAGCTCGATCCTCAAAATATTGATGCAATCTTGTTAAAAGTAGATAATGAAAAGGAACGGTCTGTATTTTTTGAAGAAGCGATTAGCATTGGAGAAAAACAGTTTGATCCGAATTTTGAGTCCGTATGGGGATATTTACCGAACAGACCTTATTTGAGAGCCCTGTTTAAATACGGATTATGGTGTTTTGAGCAGAAAATGTTTAAAGAAGCTTTTAATCTATTCAATAAAATTTTACAATTAAATCCATCGGACAATCAAGGGGTTCGCTATCCCTCAGTTGCCACACTAATCGCTTTAAATAGATTAGAGGAAGCGGAAAGTTTAATGAGTCACTACCAGGATTCAGATAATGCATTTTTTAGCTGGTTCCGCTGGGCAATAGAGAAAAAGAAAAGCTTTTTTTCTAAAGAAACACAGGACGCGTATGATTTGGCAAGCGAAGATAATGCTTACGTGGCAAATTATTATCGTTTAAAACTTCCCGCTTTAGCCTATCCACATTCTAGGGCTATCACTCCCGATAGTCCAGAAGAGGGAAAAGTAATTTGGACACTATTGCAGCCAATTATTTAGACCGATTGCACGTTGCAATCGGTCTTTTTTTATACTTTAGGAAATTATGGAATTTTTGACATGTAGATAACTTTCTACAAGTGAATCTCTGTCCAGACTCCAGCGCATAGCCGCTCGAGTCGCTTCAGACTAGCGAATAAAGGCAAAGAACGCCTTTATTGCTATTCTTCCAGCCCTTGTCGGGGCTGACATAGGAGCTTGCGCTTTTGATATAACCCATAAAATGCTGGAGATAGCCCATAAAAGTCTCTATAGACTTTGAGAGCGTCCTAATAGCCCATAAAAATTTGGAAATAGCTCTTAAACTATAGCGCATAGCCCATTAAAGCAATACAACGACCGATAACAACAATTACTCATTCATAACTTTATCGGACAATAGTGTTCTTACTTCATCTTCTGTGTATCCAAGCTCCGAAAGTATTTCTTTGTTATGCTGACCAAGTAGGGGAGCTGCAGTTCTGAATTGTCCTGGTGTCTCGGAAAATTTAGCTGGAAAACCTAGTGTTTTCATTGGACCTGCTATCGGATGTACATAATCTACTATCATTTCTCTTGATAGAATATGTTCATCATTCAATGTTTGGTCATACGAATAGATAGGTCCAGAAGGGACGCCACTTGAATCTAGTAAATCTAGCCAGTAGGAGGAGTGGTGTTCGCTTAAAACTTCCTCTATTTCTATTTCTAGTTGGCTAGCATTTTCTGCTCGAATACTATTTGTTAAAAATCGTTCGTCCGTGAGCCATTCCGGTTTATGAACGACGTGTAAACAAAATTTTTCCCACAGTTTCTGATTACCTGCTCCAATAAGTATAAATCCATCTTGTGTTTTATAGCCTTGATATGGAGCAGAAACACGATGTGCTGTACCATTTCTTTGTGGTACTTCACCTTTGCCAAAATATGCTGCTGCTTCCCACACAGTCCATGCGAGACCAGAATCTACTAGGGAGACGTCGATATATTGTCCAACACCTTTTTTTAACCGATAAATATAGGCGGATAAAATAGATTGGATGGCGGTTTGTGCAGCTGCAATGTCGTGTATTGCAATGCCTACTTTGACAGGTTTTCCAGCTTTTTCTCCAGTCATATCGATCAGCCCTGAAAGTCCTTGGGCCATAATATCATAGCCACCTTTGTCTTTATAAGGCCCTGTTTGGCCATAGCCGGAAATAGAACAATATATCAACGCCGGGTTTATAGCTTTCAGCGTATCATAATCAATTCCAAGTTTCTTCGTAACACCAGGTCGATAATTTTCGATAAAAACATCCGCATTTTTAATAAGTCTATATAATACTTCTAGTCCTTGTTTTGTTTTTAAATTAAGACATATCCCGCGTTTGTTACGATTTACCATCATATACATATAGCTTTCTTCGTTTATATATGGTCCCATACTTCTAGTGTCGTCACCACTTGGAAATTTTTCCACTTTAATAACTTCAGCACCCATATCCGCTAAAACCATTGTGCAATAGGGTCCAGCGAGAACCTGCGATAAATCGAGTACCTTCATACCTTTTAATGCTTGTTCCATCGTCTATCTACCACCTTATATTTTCCGTTAATCTTTTAATAGCTGAAGATTTTTAACTTCCTCTAAATTACGAGCACCACTTAACGAAATCGAAACTCTAAACTCCTGTAGGAAGTTCTCTAATACACGTTCCACACCGATTTGGCCCCCAGTAGCTAATCCCCATATGACGGGGCGACCAATACAGACTGCAGTGGCTCCAAGTGCTAAAGCCTTTACTGCATCTGATCCTCTTCTAATTCCACTATCAAATAAAACAGGAATTCTCCCGTTTACTACTCGGATGACTTCTGGGAGGGCATCTATGCTAGCAATAACACCATCTAATTGGCGTCCTCCATGATTCGAGACGATTATTCCATCCATCCCTTTTTCAACAGCAAGTTTAGCGTCCTCTGGGTGAAGTATTCCTTTTATTAGAATTGGTAGAGTTGTATGCTCGCGTAACTCAGAAATATTCATCCAATTTAAAGTAGGGTGGTAGATATTTTCTAGAATATTATTTACGATAGTCTCTTGAGAATGATCGCTAAGTGAAGCCATGAATACTGGATCTGATGCATAATTTCCTTGTCCGAATCCGTGTTTCAACGGAGAGTATTGATTGCGAATATCTTCCTCTCGCCAGCCAAGCATCGTAGTATCTATTGTTAATACAATTGCTTCATAGCCCGCTGCTTCTGCTCTTTTTACCATATTAAAGGAAACTTCTTTATTTTGAGAAGACCAATATAATTGGAACCATTTAGAACTACCATTTGTTTCGGCTGCAATTTCTTCAATAGAATAGCTGGATACCGTACTTTGAATATAAGAAAATCCGAATTTTGCTGCAGCTTTAGATACCGCTAATTCGCCATCTTCATGTGCAATTTTATTCACCCCGACGGGAGCAATGAGAAGGGGGTGGGGATATGTATGGCCTAGAATCGTGACTTCTGTATTTAAAGTAGATACATCCGTTAAAAAACGTGGGATGATAGAATACTTAAAAAAAGATTCTGTATTTTTTTTATATGTTTCTTCACCACCAGCAGAGGAACGAATGTATCCGAATGGACCGGGTTCTAATATTTGTTTTGCTCCTTCTTCTAATTCTGCAAAGTTAATAGGATAATGGGAGTTTGCTCCAATATTTTTTAATAATAGATCATTCGTGGACATATGAAACACCTCTTATGTAAAATTTGGTTTTCTTTTTTCTAAGAATGCTTGGATGCCTTCTTTATAGTCATCGGAGCTGAAAGAATCTAAGATAAGTTCTTCAATTTGTTTTGTTTCTTCCTTATCACCATCAATAATTGCTTGAATTACTTGTTTAATACCGTTATTTGCAACGGAAGACTTATGGATAATTTGATGAGCGAACTCATGACACTTTTCCTCTATCTCTTCCATCGGATAAATATAGTCAACTAAGCCAATTTCTTTTCCTTCTTCTGCTGTGATTAGTTTTGCAGTATACAATAATTCCTTTGTTTTTGTAATTCCGATAAGGTTAACTAATCGTTTTGTACTTACAAGGTTATAAATAATGCCGATGTTTGCAGCGGTTATACCAAGCTTACTACCAGAAGATGCGAATCGGAAGTCACAGGAATTAGCAAGTTCTAATCCACCCCCAATTGCTAATGTCTTAATAAGGGCAATAGTAGGTTTGGGGAAACGATATAATTTTTCAATTGATTCAAGTGTTGCATCATTATAATCCTTTGCTTTTTGGGCAGAAAAGCGATTTTCTAGAAACTCTGTTATATCTGCACCAGAGGAGAAAGCAGTTTCATCTGCACCTTTAAGGATTAACAATTTAACTTGCTGATCATTCTCTAAATCATTTAATGTTTCACCGAGCTTTTTGAACATAGCAAGGGAGAAAGAGTTTTTCTTATCCACTCTGTTAAATACAAGTGTTGCGATTGATCCACTTCGTTCCACATATAAAAGATTCGTCATAAGTTCGCCTCCTGCTAGTCTTTTTTAATATTTGCTGCAATACGATTTCCGATAGATTGAATACTTTGTACTAGGATGATTAAAATTACTACTGTTGCATACATTACATCAACTTCATAACGTAAATGTCCGAAACGATATGCCAAGTCACCTAAACCACCTGCACCAACCATACCTGCCATTGCTGTAGCACCGATTAAGCTGACCGTTGAAATGGTTAATCCTAAAACGATAGAAGGTCGAGCTTCTCGAAGTAAGACATTCCAAATGATTGCGCGTGTACTAATACCCATAGCGGTATAAGCCTCAATGACACCATTTTCCACTTCCAAAAGAGCAGATTCCATTAGTCTAGCAATATATGGTGCTGTATAAATTACTAATGGCACGATAACGCCTTGAACTCCAATAGTTGTTCCAACTATTAATCTTGTAAAAGGAATTATGAAAAATAGTAAAATGATAAAGGGAACAGAACGTACAATATTTATGATTAAATTAGTAATTTGATATATAAATTTGTTTTCTAATGCCTGGCCAGGTCTAGTCAGGACGATTAAAATACCTAATGGAATCCCGATTAATACAGAGAAAAATAGGGAGATACCCACCATTTGAAATGTTTGTACAACAGACTCACCAATAATCGGTAGCCATTGTTCTATAAATTGATCGATTCTACTCATGAGACTGTCCCTCCAGTTCTTCCGTTGCTACACCTTGAGAATCTAAATAGTGTATAGCATTTCTAACCTGGTCCTTGTCGCCAATTAAATGGACCACTATATTTCCGACAATGCCATTTTTAAGTTCGATAATATTGGCAGTTAATATGTTCGGTTGGACATTAAATTTTTGACTTACTTCAGCTAATAAAGGTTTTCCAGTGCTTTCTCCGACAAATGTTAAGCGAGTGACTGCACCCGTAACATTTAACTGAGAAATTAAAGAAGTGGATAAATTACGCTGACTTATTGTATTTAAAAACTTTTTAGTTGTAGGGTGTGTAGGGTTAGTAAATAGATTAATAGCTGTATTTTGTTCAACAATTTCTCCATTTTCCATGACATATACATGATCACAAATTTTTTGAATGACATTCATTTCATGCGTGATTAAAAGTATAGTAATACCTAATTCTCGATTTATCTTTAGAAGCAAATCTAATATGGAATCAGTAGTTTCTGGGTCCAGTGCGCTTGTTGCTTCATCACTAAGCAATACTTCGGGTTCCTGCGCTAGTGCACGGGCAATTGCAACACGCTGCTTTTGGCCACCAGATAACTGGTTTGGATAGTTTGTATGCTTGTCAGTTAATCCAACTATTTCTAAATATTGATCCACTCGTTTTTTTACTTGCGCTTTATTATATCCAAGTAGCTTAAGTGGAATGGCGATATTATCATAAACAGTTGCTGTTTTTAATAGATTAAATCCTTGAAATATCATGCCAATTTTATTGCGGGTTTCACGCAATTTAGGGAGGGGAAGGGAAGTAAGTTCAACACCGTTAATAAAAACTTTGCCTTCCGTTGGCTGTTCGAGTAAATTTACGCATCGAATCAGTGTACTTTTACCAGCACCGCTATATCCAATGACTCCATGAATTTCTCCTTTATTTACCTGAATATTTACTTGGTTTACTGCCTTTACTATTCCACTCTTGCTTTTAAATTCTTTCGATACATTTTCTAACTCAATCATTTACTATCTTCCTTTCTAAAGAAAACGCTACCGAAGTCGGTAACGTTTTCAAGTCCATTATTCGTCCCAGCTAGCTAATACAGAACCTTTAAACTCTTCTTCGATAAACTTTCGTACTTCTTCCGATTGATATGCTTTTACAAATTTTTGAATCGTTGGATCATCTTTATTTTCCGCACGAACAACCACAAAGTTTACATAAGGTGAGTTAGAAGATTCTAATAATATAGAGTCCTCTTTTGGGCTAATTCCTGCTTCAAGTGCAAAGTTCGTATTAATGGCAGCTGCATCTACTTCACTTAATTGTTTTGGTATTTGAGCAGCTTCTAGTTCAATAAATTCCAGGTTTTTTGGATTTTCTTCAATGTCATAAATACTAGCTGTTTCTCTTTTGTCTTCTTTAATTTTGATGTAGCCATGTTCTTCTAAAATGTATAGTGCACGCGCGCCATTCGTTGGATCATTTGGCAAACCAAAAGTTGCACCGTCTGGTAGATCATCAATTGACTTATATTTTTCTGAATATACACCCATTGGATTTAAAATTGTTTTTCCTACTGGTACTAAGTCAGTACTGTGATCCTCGTTAAACGTGTCTAGGAAAGGTTCGTGTTGATAGCTATTCGCATCTAAATCACCTTCTGATAATGCAGTGTTAGGTAGAATATAATCAGAGAATACTTTAAGTTCTACTTCTAAACCATCTTTAGCTGCCACTTCTGCAGCTACTTCTACAATTTGTTCATGTGGTCCGGCAGTTACTCCTACTACTATTTTGTCTTCATTGATTGCTTTAGCTTCTGACGCAGCGTCAGACCCACAAGCTGCAAGAGTTCCAGTTAATAATACCGTTGATAATAAAAAACCAATCTTTTTCATTTGTCATTCCTCCGAATAATTATTAAGAACGTTGTATAAATATAAAAGCCTCTCTTCCAGTAGAAAGAGAGGCGCATACATACGTTTGTCCTCTCTTATCTATCAAAACAAAATGTTTTGCAGGATTTAGCACCTTTCCATATACAAAAAATATATGGATGGTTGCCGAGCTTCATAGGGCCAGTCCCTCAGCTACTCTTGATAAGAGATATCAGCTATTAAGTTTTCCAACAGTTCATAAAATATAATTTACTACATCAAATTATTAAAGTCAACAGACTTTTTTTATAGTTGCATATATCATTCGAATTAGTTTATGTTTAATAACAATAAATAATTATACATAGGGAGTGTGTAAGCGTTGTCAAAAATTAGAGCAAATTATGCTGTAGGGCAGCTAGGGAAGATAGTGAGCGCACGTTTAGTTTATGGAACTGATCTGCTGGAAGGGATAGAGGAATTGTGTAAAGTAAATGGAATTCAATCCGCTACAATTCTTAGTTGTTTTGGTAGTTTTCAAAGATGTGGATTTGTGTATTTAGTACCAAATGAAGATTCCCCTATAGGTGTAGGATACAATAATCTTGTTGTGAAAGAGGGGCCAATTGAGTTCTTGCAGGGTACAGGAGTTGTATGCCAAAGAGATGATCAATTTGAAACGCATTTCCACGGTACAATATGTGACCAAAATGGCAATATTTTTGGTGGTCATTTTATTAAAGGTGAAAATCCTGTTATTACAGTAGACCTAGTGTTGGCAGAAACTGTTGATATGGAGTTTAAGAGACAGTTTGACGAAGAAACAGGAGCTAATCAGTTTTATCCTGTAGAAACGAATAAAGAAAAACCTAATCATCTACATAAATGAAAATTGCAGCCCTATATTAATGGGCTGCACTTTTTTAAAATAAATTAAGCTTTCCAATGCGTGTAATTGCTTCTCTTAATCGAACTTCATCCACTAATAAACCCACGCGAACATACCCTTCGCCGTATCCACCAAACCCATTACCAGCAGCAACTGCTACATCGGCTTCGTTCAAAAGTAAATCAGCAAAAGCTTCACTTGTAAAATTATCGGGAACAGGTAACCATGCGAAAAAGGAACCTTTTGGTGCATTCACCTGCCAACCAATACTGTTACAAGATTCAATAAGAGCATTTCGTCTGCCCTCATATAAATCCACTAATTCCTTTACACATTCTTGACTATTATTGAGTGCAACCGTTGCAGCATCCTGTACGGCAGGGAAGAGACTAACAAATAAGTGGTCTTGAATTATATTTATAGCTTCAATAATTTTAGCGTTCCCAACAGCAAAACCAACTCTCCAGCCAGCCATATTATACGTTTTGGACAATGTGTACATTTCAATACCTACGTCTTTTGCACCATCAGCTTGTAAGAAACTAATTGGCTTCTCTCCATCAAAACCTATTCCACCATATGCAAAATCATGGACAATGGCAATGTCCTTTTCTTTTGCCAACGAAACAGTTTCTTGGAAAAAGTCTAAATTAGCGATAGCGCCAGTGGGGTTATTTGGATAATTTAAGTACATAAGTTTAGCTTTTTGTTTTTGCTCCTCTGTTAAGGAACTGTAATCAGGAAGGAAATTATTTTCCTTGAGTAATGGCATCGTGTCAAACGCTACATTAGCAAGTCCTACCCCAGATAAATAATCAGGATAGCCTGGGTCAGGAAGTAGCATTAAATCATTTTCATTCATCAGTGCCAACGGGAGCTCTACTAAGCCAATTTTAGTGCCAAATAATATCGCTACTTCAGTTTCAGGGTCAATGTCAACATTATATTCTCGTTTATAGAAATTGGCTGCCGCTTTTTTAAATTCTCCAGTTCCACGAAATGGACTATACTTGTGGTTTAATGGATTGGCTGCCGCTTCCTGCAGTGCTTGTACAATATGCTCAGGAGTAGGCTGATCAGGATTACCTTGTCCAAGATTAATCACATCTCTACCTTCTAAAACTGCGTCTCCAACTTTTTTTACTAGTGTAGCAAAAAACTGTGAAGGTAGATTTTTTAAACGGTTTGAAAATTCCATGTTCGTAACCTCGTTTTCTAATAAGTTGCATTTGTTAGTCAAATCTTATAACCTTTTTATTATTATGTCTATAGGGGTGTCAAAAATGAGAATTGCATGTGTCCAATTAAATATAGCTTTTGGTAACCCAAAAGAAAATTTTAGAAAAGTAGAAGAAAAGATTCGGAAAGCAGCGATGTTAAATGCAGAAATCGTCGTACTGCCTGAAATGTGGAATACTGGTTATGACTTAACAAACCTTGAAGTAACAGCTGATATAAACGGAGAAGAAACTAAAAATCTCCTAACTCGGTTAGCTAGTGAGTTACATATTCATATTATTGGAGGCTCCGTTTCAACAAAAAAAAACAATCATTTCTTTAATACGATGTACGTAGTAAATAATATTGGAGAGCTGATTGCTGAATATGATAAAGCGCATTTGTTTAAATTAATGGATGAGCATCTATACTTAGAGGCAGGAACAAGCAAAAATATCTTCACGCTGAATGATGTCGAAATGGGTGGCGTTATCTGTTATGATTTGCGTTTTCCAGAGTGGTTCCGTGCCCATTCATTGGCAGGAGCGAAAATTATTTTTGTACCTGCTCAATGGCCGGCTACTAGAGTTGATCATTGGAAAATATTATTACAAGCTCGGGCGATTGAAAATCAATGTTTCATCGTTGCAGTAAACCGGGTCGGAGAAGATCCTAACAATTCATTTAACGGAAATTCGATGGTAATCGCACCATGGGGCGAGGTTCTTTGGGTTGGAGCTGATGAAGAAACAATAGGTTTAGTAGATGTAAACATGGATGATGTGGAAGAAGTAAGAAAAAGGATTCCGGTTTTTAAAGACCGTAGAGTGGACCTATATTAAAAGATATAGTGCTATCTGTATTGACGTACAGATAGCTTTTTTGTATGGTTTTCTAAAGGGGGAATTAAAATGGTAGAAATAATTCGCGCGATTCAAGATGAGTACCCGGAGGATTTTGCTTGGTGCTATGGTTGTGGGAGAATGAACAAAGAAGGGCATCACTTTCGTACAGTATGGGATGGAGAGCAAACAGTAACTATTTATGAACCGAAGGAAGGGCATATAGCGATACCTGGTTTCGTATATGGCGGGCTAATTGGGGCATTAGTCGACTGTCATGGTACAGGTTCTGCATCGCTTGCTCTACATCGAAAGAATGGATTTGAACCAGGTAGTGGAGAAACACCACCTCGCTTTGTTACTGGTTCCTTGCATGTAGATTTCCTAAAACCAACTCCGCAGAAAATTGTTCTAAAAGCAATTGGCCAGGTAGAAGAAATTCATCCTAAAAAATTCAAAGTTACTACAGAAGTATTTGCAGGAGAAGTTCTCTGCGCTCGTGGTGAAGTGATCGCTGTTCTAATGCCTGCATCTTTTGGGAAACAATAAATTATATAGAACCTGCTAATAAACAAATTGTTTTTATTAGCAGGTTCTTTTTTATTTTGGCTATGTTAAAAAGAAAGTGTTGATTTTCCGTGAGGTGGTATTGAAATATTCACTTTAACAAGCACAGCAGATTAATTGAAGAAGAAAAGCTAGCCACTTATGTCGCATTACGGATTCTATAAAATATTTTTATTCTTGGAAGGAATTCATTTGTGGAATAGAGAATTATAAAGTGAATGACAATACTATAGTAGAGGTGAGTAACATGGGGTTTCAGGCTGATAAGATATTCGTAAATTTAGCAGTAAAAGATTTAAATAAGTCTAAGGCGTTTTTCTCTAAATTGGGGTTTGAATTCAATGCTCAGTTTACCAATGAGCTTGCAGCAAGCATGATTATTAATGATAATATATTTGCTATGTTGTTAGTTGAAGAACATTTTAAGACTTTTACGAAAAAAGAAATCTCCGATTCTACAACAAGTAACGAAGCAATATTGGCATTATCTGTTGATAGTAAAGAAAAAGTCGTTGAGATTGTAAACAAGGCTTTAGAAGCAGGTGGAAAACCTTCAATGGAACCACAAGACCATGGTTTTATGTATGGGTGGAGTTTTGAGGATATTGACGGGCATCTTTGGGAGCTTTTTTTCATGGATGAAAGTTCAATGAATTAATTTATCCTAAAGACAAAGTAACTTACATTATACGATTGAGGAAGCTAGCACATGGTGTTAGCTTTTTTGTCGTAAATTATGAAGTTCTTGAGGAACAGAGTTAAAATTAAAAAGCTTTCAAGATCTATAAAATTACATAATAAAAATGAGATTGGACTGGTGCCATAATCAGAGTAGGATTAATCACTCATGAGTGCTCCTGGTATAGAGTGCGCCAGTCTGTGATGTGCCGTGGTCGTTGGAGTTAGACTAACAATGTGCTCTACGGTACCATAGTTGGTCGGCCATAATATTGTTTATTTAAAGTTGAATTATTTAAATGGGGCACGTAATTTACTGATAATCACTTCATTATGAAATTGAAATAAATAGTTCGAAATTAAGTACGTTTCATTTGATTTTCTATTTATTATCAAGCTAATCCTTAAGATTAAAACATTCAAAATTTGGGAATGAAAGGAATAGGAGGTTGATTTTAATGGATACATTATTATATTTTCTTTATGTAGTTTTATATACTGCGCTATTAATTTGGGGGTTATATGGCATAAGAAAGCAGGATTTAGCAAAATGGACAAGTGTCATCTATTTAGTGATCCTACCATTGATCTATGATAACGCAATACTTGCTACAGGTAAGTGGATTGGAGAAGGGGAGTTATTGGAAAGCTTAAACTTTTCTCGTTTTTGCTTACATGCTTTAATCACACCATTACTTGTTATGTATTCTTTAGGGACATTGCAGGAAAGTGGTATCAAATGGGCAAAGAAAAAGTGGTTATTTATTTCAGGTATTATATATACGATTGGTTTAATGATATTAGAATTTTCTAAAGAGGTTGTTGGATTAGACATTGAAGTAGTGAAAGAATACGGGGTAATAAGCTATTCAAATGTTAAAGAATCAACTGGTCCCCCTGTAATGGTGTTATTAGTTACTATCATTCTCATTGTAGCAAGTGCAATCTTGTGGAAAAAAACCAAATGGCCAGTTTTCTTTGTAGGTGCCGTAGTTATGACTTTTGGAAGTGCAATACCTATAGATGTAGAAAGTGGAGCAGTGACGAATGCATTTGAATTATTTTTGATATTTACTTTGATATGGACTAAGAGACGTTTTATAACAAATGAGCTAAATGTTAAATAGTTTCAATATAAAAGACATACTAAATTTTAGTATGTCTTAAAAAAATCATGCTTTTACAATTTGATCGATAGGAACTGCTTCTTTCGGTTCTGGAACTTTTGTTAAAATGATAAATCCGATGATGAACAAGATTACTAGACTAAATACCCCATATGCTGAGTTTCCGGTTAACTGGGCAGTGATTCCTACTAATAATGGTCCAATGATAGAGGCAAACTTTCCGAAAATATTATAAAATCCAAAAAACTCGTTTGAATTCTCTTTTGGAACTAATTTACCAAAGTAGGATCTACTTAGCGCTTGAATACCGCCTTGAGAAGTTGCTACGAGCATTGCTAAAATCCAGAAATCTACAATAGTATCTAAGAAAAATGCATATGTACATATAATTATATAAACTATTATTCCAACATAAAGCATTTTCTTTTCAGAAAATTTAGTAGCTAATTTTCCATATAGTATAGCAAATGGTGCAGCAACAACTTGTGTGGCAAATAAAACTATAAGCAACCTAGTAGATTCCAAACCTAAATCAGAACCATATGCAGTAGACATGGAGATGATAGTACCTACGCCATCAATATAAAAAAAGTAAGCAAGTAAAAACAAAAAAAGAGCCCGGTATTGTCGTATTTCTTTAAAGGTATTTCCTAATCGTTTGAAACTTTCTAAGATGATATTTCCTTCTTTTTCGACAAAGTGAATTTGTTTCACGTTTTTGAACATCGGAATAGAGAATATTACCCACCAAGCTGCTGTTATAACGAATGCTAGTCGGCTAGCATTCGTTGTTGAAATAGGGATAATTTCCTTTCCGGCTAGCAAAATAATAATGATACTAAGTAAAAAGGGAATAGTGGACCCTATATAGCCAAAACTATAACCACGTGAAGATACTTTATGCATACGTTCATTATTAGTTACATCTACGATAAAGCCATCGTAGAAGACATTCGCTCCTGTTGCACCAAGTGCTGCAAGTGTATAAAAGATTAATAATAATAGCCAATTATCAAAAGGTACGAATGCTAGCATTGTAGTAAACGTAACACCTAATACAAAGAAAAAAGTAAAAAACTTTTTTTTCATCCCACGATAGTCTGCGATTGTTCCTAGAATTGGGCCTATCATGGCTAATATAAAAGTGAAAATTGCAATCGTATATCCAAGATAAGCTGTGGAATCTGCTGCATTTACCCCGCCTGCTGTAGCAGATTCTTTATAAAAGATAGGGAAAACAGCTGTAGTAATGATGATTGAATAGGCGGAAGAGCCCCAATCATAAAGAGACCAACTATTCTCTTCTTTTGTGAATTTTTTCAATATATTCATCCCTCCAATCATTGTTATAAATTATTGTACATCAAACAAAACAGGCTTAGTAGAATAATTCAGAAAAATAACCTAAATTTTACAAAGAAAGTTAAAAATAATTACATGAACATTGTCACCTTCCAATCAAAATTTACATACTTTTAACATTCGACGGGTGAAATTAGGAATAAACTATATTTGGAGGAGTAGAAAATATGGAAACTAAAAATGAGCAGAAAGCAATAATAGACATTGGGTCCAATTCCATCCGCTTAGTGGTATTTAGCTATAGTAGAGTCAAGGGTTTAATAGAGCATCTAAATATTAAAACTGTAGCACGATTAAGTATGCATATTGATGAAGAAGGAAACTTAAGTTCTGAAGGTATACATATTTTAATCGAAAATTTATTAAAATTTAAGGACATATTAAACGATATTTCTGTGACGAACGTGTTTGCAGCTGCTACGGCTGCTATAAGAGAAGCAAACAATTGTGAAATGGTCTTACTTGTGGCCGAGAAACATACGGGGATTCAAATTTCTTTATTATCTGGAGAACAGGAAGCTTATTATGGTTATTTAGCTGTTATTCATTCAACTAATATAACTACAGGTGTAACGATAGATATGGGTGGAGGAAGTACGGAAGTTACATATTTTGAAAACAAAAAGATAAAATTTTCACACAGTTTTTCATTCGGAGCTGTCTCTTTAAAAAAGAAATTTATACAGGGTAGTTCAATTACATTGGAAGAAAAGGAAAATCTTATTGCTTATGTGTGGGAACAATTTCAAGGATTACCTTGGTTACATAACTTACAAGCACCTGTGGTTGCTATCGGTGGTAGTGCACGAAATTTAGCGCAGGTGGATCAGCAACGCAAGAACTTTGCACTAAATGGGATACATCAATATGAGTTAAGTGCATCGGATTTACAGGAGATTAGCTATGAATTTGCTCAATTTTCCTTCGAACGTTTAAAGAAATTAGACGGTCTTTCCGCAGATCGAGCGGATATTATTGTGCCTGCACTAGAAACCTTTCGGATATTTATGGAGGTAGTAAAAAGTTCAGCTTTTATTTATAGCAAAAAGGGTTTACGGGAAGGAATTATTTTAGCTCATCTTATCGATCAATTTCCTGATGATTTTAAAGTAAATGATGTGATTAAGAATGCTATCCGTCATGTGTTAGGAAAGTTTAATATGAATGAAAATGAATCACTTCATTTGTTTGGAATATTTTCTTCTATATATGATAAATTCATGCAGTGGGGTTTTATAGCACCACTTGACAATAAGAAGTTACATCTACATGCATTCCAACTATTTCATATTGGTAAGGAAATTGAGCAAGATGCGTATAGTCAGCAAACTTTTCATATTATAACCAACTTAACAATAGATGGTATATCTAATGAAGATCGTTTAAAAATTGCCTTAATTGCCTCATATAAAAATAAGGGTACATTTAAACAATATATTGAACCCTATCAACATATTATTAGTACTATGGAAAGTAAAAAGCTTCGAGATGTTGGAGCATTAATTCGCTTTATAAAAGGAATAAATGTACTAGGAAGATCTCCTATAAAAGATGTATTCCTCACAAAAACTGCTGCAAATACTATCGAATTTATATTTTTAGTTTCTGAAAAATACATGTTAGAACAATACCAAGCGGAAAAATTAAAAAGACATCTTGAAAAAATAGTTGATATGGAAGTTAAGTTGAAGTTTGTAGACATGGAGGAAATTCAGGAATGAATGACGGAGCGGTACAAAAACATCCTTTTAACAACTATGCCTATTATAATAATAGAGAAATAAGCTGGCTCGCCTTTAATGAGCGAGTACTAGAGGAAGCTGAAGATGAAACGAATCCCCTGTTGGAACGATTGAAATTTTTAGCTATTTTTAGTTCCAATTTAGATGAATTTTTTATGGTACGTGTAGCAGGTTTACAGGATCAGGTTAGAGCTGGATTCAATAAACCTGAAAATAAAGCAGGATTAACACCAAAAGAGCAGTTAAATCAAATAGCTTTAATTACGAAAGAATTAGTAAGCAGACAAATGAAAATTTATAAAGAGCTGATTGAAAAACAACTTCCTATGCATGGTATTTCTTTAGTAAAGTATGCTGATTTATCAATTCCTCAAAAACAGGAATTGCAGAAGCTGTTTGAGGAAGAAATTTTTCCCGTTTTAACACCAATTGCAGTTGATACATATCGACCATTTCCAATTTTATTAAGTAAAACAATGAATATTTTAGTAATGATAGAAGACAACCAAGATGCAAACACCGAACAAAATAAGATTGCTATAGTTCAGGTGCCGTCGGTTTTAAAACGGTTTATCCAAGTTTCGACAGAGGATGGTTCGTTCGTAGCTGTTCTTTTGGAGGATGTCATCGTTGAACATATTTCCAATCTATTTCACGGGTATCATGTAAAACATGCAAACCCCTTCAGAATTACCCGTAATGCCGATTTAACAATTCATGAAGAGGGAGCTCGAGATTTACTAATTGAAATTGAAAAAGAGTTGAAAAAGCGTAAGTGGGGAGCGGTAAGCAGATTAGAAGTAAAAGTAAGTGAAATCAAACCGAAACTGTTAAACTTTTTACTGGATGAGTTAGAAATTATGCCAGAAGATGTTTATAAATTAGATGGTCCCTTAGATGTGACTTTCCTATTTTCCTTTATTAAATCTTTTGAAGGAAAGTATATAAATTTATTCTATGAACCTTTTATACCGCAACCTCCATTAGATATATCAAGTGATGAGGAAATTTTTGCGAAAGTTCAAAAGCAAGATTTGTTTTTTCATCATCCTTATGAATCCTTTCAACCAATAATAGATTTTATCGAAAAAGCAGCTGAAGACCCATCTGTTTTGGCTATTAAGCAAACCTTGTACCGAGTTAGTGGGAATTCTCCTGTTATACTAGCTTTAAAGCGTGCTGCTGAGAATGGAAAACAGGTAACCGTTTTGGTTGAGTTAAAAGCTCGTTTTGATGAGGAAAATAACGTGCAGTGGGCAAAAGAGTTAGAGAAAGCTGGCTGTCTTGTAATTTACGGGATGCATAATTTAAAAACTCATTCCAAAATAACATTAGTTGTTCGAAGAAGGAATAACAGAATCGAACAATATGTCCATCTTGGGACAGGAAATTATAATGACCAAACTGCGAGAACGTATACTGATATGGGAATTATTACGGCAGATAAAAATATTGGTTCAGATGCAACGCAATTTTTTAATTTTCTTAGCGGATATACGGATAAACCAAATTATGATAAATTAGTCGTTTCGCCATATGATATACGAGATAAATTTATTAGTTTGATAGATGAAGAAATTGAGTGCCATCAGGCATTTCATAACGGTCATATTAAACTAAAGATGAATTCTCTTACAGATAAAGATTTGATATTGAAGCTTTACGAAGCTTCATCTGTGGGAGTAAAAGTGGATCTAATAGTAAGGGGGACATGTTGCTTACTACCTAAAATCCCAGGAGTAAGTGAAAATATAACAGTATCGAGTATTGTCGGTAGGTTTTTAGAGCACTCTAGAATTTATTGGTTCCATCGAAATGGTGATTCTAAATTATACCTTTCCTCAGCGGATATGATGACTCGAAATATGGTGAAACGTGTAGAGATATTATTTCCTGTTTTATCTCCTCCTATAAAAAAGAGAGTGATGGAAATTCTAGATTTAGAATTGCGAGATACTGTTAAAGCCAGATTCCAAGATCAAAGTGGCAAATATCATTATAAAGACAAAACTAAATGCAAATTAGATAGTCAGCAAATTTTGTTAGAAAGGTCACTAAAGTATATACCAGAAGAATAGGTAAAGGAGCTGAATCCATTGGTTTCAGCTCCTTTATTTTGAAAGAAATATTAGTATTTATTAATGTAAATTACTTTTTTCCACTTCTGAAACTACAAAAGCAAGATCGTCATTTCCAAATAATTGAAGTACATATAAAACGGTCCCTATGTCGATTAAGGTAGAATTTTTCTCTGTGCTGTCCATTAGTTCTAAAATAACCTCATTTGAAGCTTGGTTAGGGTATGCTCTACTATAAAGATCTACGGGATTAATATCATGATTAACACACCATTGTACATAGATTTGTATCATCATATTTTCATCTGCTTCATATTGTTCAATTACTTTATTTTTCATTTTATACCTCCCGTTATAGAGAATCGATTACTTGCCATATATTCGAGGATATTTCTTTTATTTCTATAGATTGAGCAGTATTAATCATTGTATTTGAGAAGCTATTTACTACAGTTTCCAGTAGAAATTTCCTAGGATGGTTGCTTTTTAGTTCCTCTATAATAAAGTTTATTAACTCAATTTCTTGTGCCTTCAACTCTTTTAAATTTGTTTCTTTAAATGTTTGAATTAGCTGAATTACATGATCTTTGGTTATTCGTACTTCATCATAAAAGTGATTAAAAACAAATGTGTCTATAATAACTTCATCAGACTCTACTAAATCTGTCATTAATGAATCCAATCGATTTATAACATAATTTACCAATTCAATAGAAGAAACCTCTTTAGACTTAACTGTCCAAGGGTGCTGCATCTGTTGAATCATTCCCAATAACAAAATTGCACTATCTACTGAATATTTCCTTGATTTTGCCCCATAAATATCAACTATTCGTTTGGATAACCATTTTACTTCTTCGTAATGATTATTCTTAATAATATCCCTCAGCTCTGAATCTTGAGAGTGGAAGATGACCAAGAAAATGGGAACCAAATTTCGTTCTTTGTATACTTCCATGCGTACTATTAATTGTTTTATAAGTATATCTTTATTGGATATGTCTTGATGAATTAATAATTCTCTACGTTTAAGAACAGTTTCTTCCTTAGCGTTATCTATAATAGAAATAATACATTCATTTTTTGATGAAAAATAATTATAAAATGTACCTTTCGATATTTTACTCTCATTTATAATGTCTTGAACAGAAGTGGCTGCAAAACCTTTTTCTATAAATAATTTTTGAGCAGTCAATAATACTTGATGCTTCCTATTCTTCATATTCACTCACCTTTATACTACAAGTCTAAATAATATAATACAAAATAATAGCTGTTAAATCAATAAATTTTAAATGTAAGCGTTTTTCGATATTGCATTTTTTGGACCAAGGGTATAAAATGTTCAAAGTAGTGTACAACTCGTGCAAATATAGTTCCGAAATATTACGAGGAAAAAAAAGAATGAACGAAACGCAACAAAAACCACCATATGCCATGATTGCAATCCTTTTTGTAGGGGCATTCATAGCTTTTTTAAATAATACGCTATTAAACGTAGCTTTACCTACTATTATGACAGAGTTTGCAGTCAAAGCTTCTGTTGTTCAATGGTTAACAACTGGATATATGCTTATAAACGGTATATTAATACCGGCAAGTGCGTATTTTGTAACTAAGTTCTCAAATAGAAAATTATTTATTACTGCAATGTCATTATTTTCATTAGGTACATTATTAGCAGCTATAGCACCAGAGTTTTGGGTGCTAATTTTAGCTCGTATGATTCAAGCAGCGGGCTCAGCGGTAATGATGCCATTACTAATGAATGTTATGTTAACTGCATTCCCTATTGAACGAAGAGGGACAGCGATGGGGTTATTTGGTTTAGTAATGATTATGGCTCCAGCTATCGGACCCACACTTTCTGGTTTCATCATTGAGCATTATACTTGGAGAGTATTGTTTGAGCTAATATTACCATTGGCTGTAATAGTATTGTTACTATCCATTTTTAAACTAAAAAATATTACACCGAACAAAGATATGAAACTAGATGTTTTCTCTTTAGGTTTATCGACCATAGGTTTTGGTGGTCTTCTATATGGATTTAGTACAGCTGGAGATAAAGGCTGGGATGCACCAATTGTATATAGTACAATTGCAATTGGAGTAATTGCTCTAGTAATTTTTGTCCTTAGACAATTAAAACTAGATGAACCATTGTTAGATTTACGTATTTACAAGTACCCAATGTTTGCTTTATCATCCGTTATTTCTGTAGTTGTTTCAGCTGCAATGTTTTCAGGTATGATTCTAACCCCACTGTATGTGCAAACAATTCGAGGTATTTCACCCTTAGATTCTGGTCTATTAATGCTTCCAGGTGCTTTAGCTATGGGGTTAATGTCTCCAGTTACAGGGAAGTTGTTTGATAAATACGGTGCTCGCTCGTTAGCAATTATCGGGTTAACAATAACAGCGGTCGCGACATATATGATGAGTAATTTAGCTGCGGACTCAGATTATTACTACATCATGATTGTTTACACAATACGAATGTTTGGTATGTCTATGGTAATGATGCCTATCATGACAAATGGTCTTAATGAATTGCCAATGAAGATGAATCCGCATGGAACTGCTGTCAATAATACGTTACAACAAGTATCGGGTGCTATAGGTTCTGCAATATTCATCACAATTATGAATGCAAGAATGGAATCCAAAGGAGCTAGTTTGTTTGCGGAGGCAGCGAAAGCAGGGAATGTTCCAACAGCTGCAGATGCATTAGAGCAATTTAAATTGCAAATTAGTGGTCAAGCAATGTTAGAAGGGATTAATTTCACTTTCTTTATTGCTACGCTTGTTACGGTTCTTGCATTAGTGTTATCGCTATTTGTAAAAAGAGTGGATGTTTCTAAAAAACCAACTAACGTAAAATAAACATGAAAAAGCGCTTGCGTAAGCAAGTGCTTTTTTGTGTTTAGGAAAATAATTTTTAACGCTTTTGAACTAAATATAAGTTTATCCAATGATAGGTTAGGGAAGCTGGTTTTGTATTATCTAGGTATAGTACAGCTGATTTCCGTTTCAGGTGGACGCGTTCCGCAGGGGGAGCGATGAACTATCACCGCCCCTTCGGGTACGTTGTGATGTTTCATCTGTCTCACTGATCCAGCTGGAGTCGCCACCTTCCACTACAATCCATTAGTGTGTAGTACTTCCGCAGAGCTTATCGCTTAGATGATAAGATTGGATAGAATTTTAGCGAGTGATAAATTTTTTGTAATCGCTTTTGTATTAAAAATAAGTTTATTCAATGATAGAGTAGGTAAGCATATTTTGTTTTATGCTAGGGATAGTACAGCGATTTTCGTTCCAGGTGGACGCGTTCCGCAGGGTGAGCGATAAACCATCACCGCCCCTTCGGGTACGTTGTGATGTTTCATCTGTCTCACTGATCCTGCTGGAGTCGCCAACTTCCACTACAATCCATTAGTGTGTAGTACTTCCGCAGAGCTTATCGCTTAGATGATAAGATTGAATAGAATTTTAGCGAGTGATAAATTTTTTGTAATCGCTTTTGTATTAAAAATAAGTTTATTCAATGATAGAGTAGGTAAGCATATTTTGTTTTATGCTAGGGATAGTACAGCGATTTTCGTTCTAGGTGGACGCGTTCCGCAGGGGGAGCGATGAACCATCACCGCCCCTTCGGGTACGTTGTGATGTTTCATCTGTCTCACTGATCCTGCTGGAGTCGCCAACTTCCACTACAATCCATTAGTGTGTAGTACTTCCGCAGAGCTTATGGCCAAGATGATAAGGTTAGGTAGAATTTTAGAGAGTAATAAATGATTTGTAATCGATTTGAATTAGAAATAAGTCTACCCAATAATAGAGGATGGAAGTAGATTTTATTTTACTAATAAGTGAAATAGTAAGTGTTTACTAAAAAAGAGGTAAAATAGCCAACAAAATTGTATCTTCGAGAGCTTACTCTATTTATTGGAAAGTAACTTATCTTAGTTATCCAAAAACGCACTTACCTGTTTCTAGGAGTTGCAGGAGGGTGAGGGACAGACAAACACCCTAAGATTGCAAAAAAAAGTGATATTGGTTGCGACGGACGTCACTACCAATATCACTAAAAATTCACTCGGTAATAATATTTCAAAACGGCTTTCCAAAGCACATCGAAAACTTTAGAAACAGGTTAGTTCTTAAAGGACCGGGCGTCTTTTGACCGTTTTTTCTTAGGCGTTTTGATTTATTTCTTCTGTTAACGATTCTAACTCATCTATCAACGAACCAATATAAGCAATTGTATCTTTTAAAGGCTCATCAGTTGTAATATCAACACCAGCCATTTGTGCTAGTTCTACCGGTGATTTGGTACCACCAGCTTTCAATACTTCCGTCCATTCATCTACTGCAGTCTGACCTTCCTTCAATATTCGCTTAGATACCTGAGTGGAGATAGTTAATCCTGCGCTATATGTGTACGGGTATAAACCCATATAATAATGTGGTTGGCGCATCCAAGTGAGTTCTGCTCCCTCCGTAATCTCTACCGTATCTCCCCAGAATTCTTCTAATACAGTGCGTTTATAATCGTTTAGAATTTGTGCATTAACATTTAAGCCTTTATCAATACGGTCATAAACCTTACGCTGATATGCTGCCTCCAATAGATGAGTTACAAAATTATGATAATACGTTCGAGCTACTATAGAAGAAATCACCCATCGTTTAAATTTAGGATCATCCGAATTCTTCAGTAAATGGTTGGCCACTAGCATTTCATTCATTGTGGAAGGAGCTTCGATGAAATAAAGAGAAGGGCGAGCGTTAAAGATGTTCTGCTCTTTATTTGCATAATAGAAGTGACCAGCATGACCTAATTCATGTGCAAGAACAAACACTTCATTCATCCGACTAGACCATGAAATTAGAATATACGGGTGACTTCCGTACGGACTAGAACAAAAAGCGCCCGTTGATTTTCCGACATTTTGGGGGAAATCAATCCAGCGTTCATCATAAGCGCGGTTGACCATATCTATATATTCTTCACCCATCACTGAAAGAGCATCATCTATATACTTTTTTGACTCTGCTACAGAAATCTTAGGTTCAAACTCAGGATCTAAAGATACTTTTAAATCCGCGAACGTCATTTTGTCCAACCCATGTTCTTTTTGAAGTAATTTTGCATACCTACGCATATGAGGTGCAAGTTCTTTAGAAATTAAATCAATTTGTCTATTATATAAGGAACGGTCCACGTCTTGGTTGAATAATAAGTAATCGTATATAGAGCTATAACCTCGTAAATCTGAAGTTGTTTTTTCCATTTGCAAGTGCATATCATAGGTTTTAGCGGTTGTATGTTGATATTCTCTTAATTTTTTGGAAAATGCATCAAAGGCTGCTCTTCTTTTTTCTGGATCTGATTCGGCTTCCCAGTCATTTTCAAATGACACATAGCTAAGAGGATACTCTTGACCATTTACCTCAAAGTTATCAAACGAAATATCGAGCATTTTAGTCGTATCATATAATTTATAAGGAGCACCAAACGAAGCAGAGTAGGCAGCAAGTGTTTTTTCTACTTCTGGATGTAATTGATACTTTTTCTTCTTTAATAACTTTTCTAAGTAAAGCTGATGGGGAGGGAATTTAGAAATTGCTTCTTCAATTATAATATCAGGTAATTCCACTAGCTCACTATTTAAAAACGACAATTGACTGCTAACTTTTGCGGAAAGAGAACCAAATTTACTTGCTCTCATCTGAGCGTCTGTATTTGTTTGATCTGTACTTAAGGAAAGACTAGCAAATGCTCCAGCTGGTACAATTTTTTCGTATAATTTCGTATATTCGTGAAGTGCTTCACCAACATCAGACGCGGTTTGGATGGACCCCTTAAAACGTTTGTTAAAATCTGATGAAGAAACTTCGATTTCTTTTAATGCAACTTCAAAATCGTCTTCAGTTTTAAATAAATCTACTAAATTCCACGTTTCTTCTACTTGTACTTGATCACGACTTGGCATTTCTTTTACCATTTTATCTCTCCTTATTATTACGGATTTCGAACTATTGAATAGTATATATAAAGTTAATAGAAAAGTAAAAACAATTAATTATTTCGTAGAAATTGATGAATTGTAAGAAATATTAGTATAAATAATAAAATATATTGCATAATCTTAAATCAAAATTATTTTATGTAAATAGTGGGAATGTCGGGAGGGGAATTTTGCCTATAAATCCTTATTTAATAAGGACTTATCGACTGTAAATAAAAATTATACTAGTGTAATATTATAAATTTTCTAATAATACCGAAAAATTAGTGTAGACTGAATTAAAAGTTTGTTTTACAATAGGGTTGTTCTTACAAAATGATAGATTTTGAGTTTATGCTTGCTAAAAAGAGAAGGGCAAGTAGTATAACTTATAAATTCAGAATTATCAAACAAAATGGGGGTTATTTTATGAAGAAATCGAAATTTGCTTCACTTTTCCTGTCATCTTCTTTATTGATCGGAATCTTAGCGGGGTGCGGAGCAGAAGAAGGAAGTAGTTCAGAAGGCGGAGACACGATTAAAATTGGAGCAAATCTTGAGCTTTCTGGAGCGACGGCATCTTATGGTACATCAGAAGCAGATGCAATTGATTTAGCTGTTGAGGAGATCAATGATGCTGGAGGTATTGACGGGAAAAAAATCGAACTTATCAAAGTAGACAATAAATCTGATGCAGCTGAAGCGACAAATGCTGCTATTAAATTAACAAGTCAAGACAAAGTAACAGCTATTATTGGCGCAGCAACTAGTGGTAACTCCGTTGCTCAAGTTCAAATAGCAACAGACACAAAAACACCAATGATTTCACCTTCAGGAACAAGTACAACAGTTACTGTAGGAGATGATGGAAAGGTTAATCCATTCACATTCCGCACAGCGTTTATCGATCCATTCCAAGGAACTGTAGCAGCAAATTTCGCTGCTAATGAGTTAAAAGTTAAAACTGCTGCAGTGTATGCTGACAATGCGAGTGATTACGCAAAAGGTCTTGCTGCTTCGTTTATTAAAGATTTTGAAGCAGCTGGAGGTAAAATCGTTGCAGAAGAATCATATGTTGCTAAAGATACTGACTTCCGTTCAACCTTAACAAATATTAAATCTTCTAATCCGGAATTTATCTTTATCCCAGGATATTATGAAGAAGTGGGTCTTATTGTTAAGCAAGCACGTGAATTAGGAATTACTGTTCCATTAATGGGTGCTGATGGTTGGGATTCACCTACACTTGTTGACTTAGCTGGAGCAGATGCTTTGAATAATTCATTCATCATTACTGCTTTTTCATCTGAAGATCCAGACGGTAAAGCGAAAGATTTCTCTGAAAAGTTTAAAGAAAAGTATGGAAAAGACCCTAACTCATTCAATGCACTTGGATACGATACGGTTTATCTATTAAAAGACGCGATTGAACGTGCTGGTTCAACTGACGGTACGAAAATTAAAGAAGCAATAGAAGCTACAGATCAATTGGAATTAGTAACTGGTTTATATTCCGTTGATGAAAATCATCATCCAATCAAATCAGCTGTAATTATTGAATATGTTGATGGTGCACAAGTATTTAAAACGAAAGTTAATCCTTAAGATTCTTATGATTATAGGGGGGATTGATATCCCTCCTTTTCTAATTCTAAAATATTTGAAATCTTAAGTAATAGGAGTGAAAATTTATGGAATGGATACAACAATTGATAAACGGTATTTCACTCGGGAGTATATATGCCTTAATAGCCCTCGGTTACACGATGGTTTATGGGATTATTAAACTGATCAACTTTGCGCACGGGGATGTGTTCATGGTAGGTTCGTTCATTGGATTTTATTCTATTACCGTTTTCGGATTAGGGTTTTTTCCAGCGCTTATTCTATCGATGGCAGCTTGTGCCTTATTCGGTGTAATAATTGAACGAATTGCATATAAACGTTTAAGAAATGCAACAAGAATAGCTGCACTTATTACTGCAATCGGTGTATCGTTATTAATCGAATATGGAGTAATTTATATTAGAGGGGCACAACCAGAAGCATATCCAGATGTTTTCTCCAATCGTTCGTTTGCATTTTTAGGGGCACAAATTAGCATTCAATCTATTCTTATTCTTTCTGTTTCTGTTGTATTAATGATCCTGTTACAGTTCATTGTGCACAAAACCAAAACAGGAAAAGCCATGAGAGCCGTTTCTCATGATACAGAAGCTGCTAAGTTGATGGGAATAAACGTTGATAATACAATATCTGCAACTTTCGCAATTGGTTCAGCTTTAGCTGGAGCAGCTGGTGTTATATTCGGTATATATTATACAAAGATTGACCCACTGATGGGTGTTATCCCAGGAGTAAAAGCGTTCGTTGCTGCTGTTCTTGGAGGAATTGGTATAATTCCTGGAGCAATGGTTGGTGGATTGGTACTTGGAGTTGTTGAAACGATCGTTAGTGCTTTAGGATTCTCTTTATGGAGAGATGCTGCAGCATTCGTCATTTTAATATTAATTCTTATCTTTAGACCATCGGGAATCTTTGGAAAAAATACACGAGAGAAAGTGTAGGTGATACATAATTATGAAAAAGTCAAAACAGTTTTGGCTATTTATTATAGCTGCAGTATTAGTATACACAGTGGTTCAAATTTTTATAGCAAATGGAATGATGAATCAATTTTATTCTAATACACTTATATTTATAGCTATCAACATAATTTTAGCAGTCAGCCTACATCTAGTAATTGGTATTACGGGACAATTTTCTATTGGTCATGCTGGTTTCTTAGCTGTAGGAGCATATATGTCGGCAATAGTGACTATGAAATTGGATCTTCCCTTTATCGTTGGTATTATTGTCGGTGGAATTGTTGCTGCGTTAGCGGGACTGATTGTCGGTATTCCAAGTTTAAGATTAAAAGGGGATTACTTGGCAATTGCGACGCTTGGTTTTGCTGAAATTATACGTATTGTTTTTCTAAATATTGACTATGTTGGTGGGGCTGCTGGAATGCAGGTTTCTCATCTAACGACTTGGACATATGCGTTTGTTTGCCTTGTCATTACCATTATAGTAATAGTGAACTTTACTAATTCAAGACATGGGATTGCTTCTATTTCTGTTAGGGAAAATGAAATTGCATCAGATGCGATGGGGATTAATACTACTTATTATAAAGTAGCTGCATTTGCGATTGGTTCCTTTTTCGCTGGGGTTGCCGGTGCTTTGTATTCTCATAACTTTTATATCATTCAACCGAGTCAATTCGGATTTTTAAAATCATTTGATATATTAATATTTGTTGTTCTAGGCGGTTTAGGAAGTCTTTCTGGTGCCGTACTTTCTGCAATTTTATTAACTGTAGTTTCTACTTATCTTCAAGGATATCCAGAAACTCGAATGATAATTTATAGTCTTGTATTAATTCTAGTAATGTTATATCGTCCGAAAGGATTAATGGGTACGATGGAAATTACAGATTATTTCAAGCTCTGGAGAACGCCAAAAGGAGGCGATCAGCATGGAAAATAAACCTTTACTTGAAGTTAAAAATGCTGGCATTCAGTTTGGTGGTTTAAAGGCTGTACAGAACTTAAACTTAAAATTGAATCAGGGAGAACTTGTTGGTTTAATTGGTCCTAATGGTGCCGGTAAAACTACAAGCTTTAACTTATTGACAGGTGTCTATGTTCCTACAGAAGGGGATATATTATTTAATGGTGAGAGAATAAATGGTTTGCAACCTTTTAAAGTAACTAGAAAAGGTATAAGTCGTACTTTCCAAAATATTAGACTCTTTAATGAATTATCTGTATTAGAAAATGTTAAAGTTGCTTACCATTCTCTTGCTAAACATACAATGTTAAGCTCTATACTTCGTTTACCATCTCATTTCAAAGGTGAAAAAGAGATGGAAGAAAAATCATTAGAATTTCTAAAGATTTTCAAGCTTGAAAAGTACAAAGATGAACTAGCGAAAAATCTACCATATGGTCAGCAAAGAAGGTTGGAAATTGCAAGAGCTCTAGCTGCAGGACCAAAATTACTTTTACTTGATGAGCCTGCTGCTGGTATGAATCCACAGGAAACAAAGGATTTAATGAATTTAATTGCTTTTGTTCGTGAAAAATTCGATTTGACTATATTGTTGATAGAACATGACATGAACTTAGTAATGGGAGTTTGTGAAAGAATATATGTACTCGATCATGGTCAACTTCTTGCGGAAGGATCACCAGAAGAGATCCGTAACCATCCTAAGGTTATTGAGGCTTATTTAGGGGAGGAAGTTCACGATGACAATGCTTAAAGTAGAAAATATAGATGTGTTTTACGGGAATATTCAAGCGCTTCGTGATGTTTCTGCTACTGTTAATGAAGGAGAAATTGTTTCGTTGATTGGTGCTAATGGAGCAGGGAAAAGTACATTACTTAAAACTCTCTCTGGGCTGTTGAAACCCAAAAAAGGTAAAATAGAGTTTTTGGATAAGTCAATCTCAGGTAAACAGGCACAAACGATAGTAAAGGCAGGGATATCTCATGTGCCGGAAGGAAGACGTGTTTTTGCGAATTTAACTGTTGAAGAAAACTTGGAGTTAGGAGCTTTTCTTAGAAAAGATAAACAAGGAATTCATCAAGATATGCAAAAAGTATATGAAATCTTTCCGAGATTATTAGAGCGTAAAAAACAGCATTCTGGAACTCTTTCAGGTGGGGAGCAACAGATGTTAGCTATGGGAAGAGCTATTATGGCAAAGCCTAAACTGGTGTTATTAGATGAACCTTCTATGGGACTTGCTCCATTGATGGTCAAAACAATATTCCAAGTAATTGAGGATATTAACCGTGAAGGTACAACTGTTTTATTGGTTGAACAAAATGCCAATATGGCTCTATCTATAGCAAGTAGGGGGTATGTTATTGAAACGGGAAGGGTTGTACTATCTGGTTCAGCTGCGGAATTACAAAATAGTGAAGAAGTTAAACTTGCCTACCTTGGTGGACATTAATAGTAAACTACGACTATATTAGTCGTAGTTTTTTTGTGTTAATGTTATATGATTAGAAACAAATATTTTTCGGAATTACATTGCAGTTCCTTTGTTTAGGAGGGTTTTATTGAAAACTTTAAGATTCTGGATTCTGTCATTGATCTGTTTTATTATGTTTGGGATAATTGTTAGTACTCTTTCTTCAAGTTATTTTGTGACGAAAAAAATATTGGTTGAAAACTCTTTAGAGCAAAATAGAGTTTATTCTATGAAATTAGCTCATATGACGGATGAGGTGTTTTCATATATGCAAAGCAACCTGGAAGCTCGAAAATCTGATGTGGTAAAACATCTGAATGATCCTAAAACAGTAACTAACATATTACAACAGCTTAATATAAGCGGTGAAAATTTTAACTCTTTATCGGTTATAAATGACCAAGGAATTGCAATCGCAACTACCCCGAATATTGGAATCGTAGGTAGTAAAATCTCCTCATATGGTGTAAAAGAAGCCTTTTCAAGGAAAGAAGCGTTTATTTCTAAGCCATATTATGCACAAACTGGTAGACTCTTAATACTAATAACCACTCCTTTGTTTGGAGATAGTGGTGAATATTTAGGTATGCTAAATGGTACTGTGTATTTGGAGGAAGACAATTTTATCAGAGATATTCTTGCCGAACATTACTCTAAGGACGGATCCTATGTTTATGTGGTTGATCGAGATGGAACTCTAATTTATCATCCTAATAAAACTAGAATAGGCGAATCAGTTGAAAGTAACTTAGTTGTACAAAAGTTATTAGAAGAAAAAAGTGGCGCTTTACAACTAGACAATACACTTGGGACTAACTTTTTAGCAGGTTATACATACATAGAAAAAAGTAAGTGGGGAGTAGTATCACAAACACCATTTACTAGCGCATTAAAACCATTATCAGGAATAATGTTAACAATATTTATATTTTCATTGCCGTTTATTATTATCTTTTTAGTTTCCGCGTTTTATGTCTCAACTAAGTTGGCCTCACCTTTAAGAAAGCTCGCTATTTACACGCTAAGAGATGTGGATGATCAAGAAGAGGTAATCGATGTACCAACTTGGTATTTCGAGGCGAAACAACTAACTATGACTATTGAAAACTATAGGAAACGTCAGCGGGAAACAGTTGAAAATATTAAGGAAATATCCGTCACAGATCCATTGACAGGATTGAAGAATAGAAGATATGCAGATATATTATTCGGTAAATTATTCGATCAACAGACTAATTTTTCTATAATCATGCTAGATATTGATCATTTTAAACAAGTTAATGATAAATATGGGCATATTGCTGGTGATGACGTTCTTAAGTTTATCTCCATTATTTTGAAAGATTTATGTTCTGAACAAGGAGAGTGTATTAGACTTGGAGGCGAGGAATTTCTCGTACTACTTTCAAAAAAGGATATTCAAGCAGCATATATTCTGGGGGAACATATAAGAATGACTATAGAAAATTCGGTTCCACCTATTCAAACAAAACTTACTGTTTCCTTAGGTGTTGGTGAGTATAGATGCGGTGAAACACAAACACAATTTATGAACAGAATTGACTTGGCTCTCTACGAAGCAAAAGCAAATGGACGTAATAATACAGTGATTGCAAAATTAGAATAAGCACAGAACTAAAAAGACGAGCAGAAAGGATTCTGACAGCTAGTCCTTTTGCTCGTTCTTTCTTAGTAAATAATATATGGCTTCAACGATTAACCCTATAACAAAACCAAAAGCAGTGAAGATAAATAAGGAGAGGATACCAGCTAAGTCTCCAAATTCCTCGGGTCCAGTAATAAAGGAGCGGTACATTTCAAAAAAACCAATTATTAAACCGATGGCAAACATATAAAACGCTTTTTGTAAATTATACAATAACATGGCACCTGCTAAAACGCCAATTACTACTGAAAATGCAGCAAATGCAAGCAAGTTCATAATAACTAAATCTTGACCTAGTACATATTTAACTCCTAAAATAAGTAAAAACATTGAAATAAATATAATTGAAATTGCAACTTTACCATAATTTTTAAACAATTAATTCGCCTACTTTCACTACCTAATCATACTAAGAACATGACAATATTTCCATTAGAATATAAAAAAAACGAGAGGAATGATATTTATGACGGAACATTATTTTCATTTAAAAGCTAATTGGCCAGGTAATCGCAATGATATAGGATCTATACATGCTCAAAATCTCCAAACTAAAATTTCGATTCCAGAAGAAATGGATGGACCAGGAGTAGGTACAAATCCAGACGAAATGCTGCTTGGTGCTGCCACAACATGCTATATTATCACACTTGCTGCCATGCTAGAGAGAAGTAAGATAGAAAAAGTATCTCTAGTTGTTGAGTCATCTGCTGTAGTAGATGTGACGGATGGTATTTTTACATATAAAAAAATAATACATCGACCAACGTTAGTAATAGTAAATGAAAAAGATTTCAAAATGGCTACACGATTACTATTGAAGGCTGAAGATACTTGTATGATTAGTAAAGCTCTCAAAGGTAATGTAGAAATAGTGCTTGAGCCTACACTTCTAGTGGGAGTTAAAACGCTATAAGAAAGAGGGAATAGCTATTTTCTGTATCTGAGGTCACAACAAGCATACTCGACTATAAAATTTGGAAGAGCATATCGATTTGATGAAATGATTAGCCGAGTTTTATTTAGTTACAAATCATTTGTAATCGCGGATGAATGTGAAAGCTGTAATTCAATTACAGAGGAATGCTGAGAGTTCTCTTTACCTAGTGGAATAAAGAAAAATAGTTGAAAAGTTGAATAGTGAAGGGAGTAGCTCACGAAATTACCTCTTCGTGAGCTTTCTCTATAATTAGGGATTATTAGTTTTCTAGTTATCTTAAAACGTACAGACCTATTTCTCAATGTTGTAGGAGAGTGATGCTCAGGATGCTACCATAAGATTAACGAAAAAGATAAGTATTGGTTGTAACATCTGGCACCACCAATACTCGCTAAAAATTCACCCTGGTATTCCTTAAGTAAAACGTCTGCCCTAAGCACTTCTATAACGATAGAAACAGTTTTTAAACTTAATGGACCAAGCAATGCCCTGTTCTCTTACAATACATATCTATAAACACAGATGAAGTGAAATACAGTCCCCAACAATATAAAAATATGAAATATTTCATGAAATCCTAACTTCTTAATAAATGGAAGGTTTGGTTTTATCCCGTATATAATTCCTCCAATAGTATAGGAAACTCCACCCAAAATTAGATAAAATAATCCTGCAGACCCTAGAGAGTCAGCTAGTGTAGGTGCCAAGAAGATAATCATCCATCCCATGCCGATATAAATAGCAGTAGAAACCCATCTCGGACTAGCAAACCAAATCATTTTAAAACAAATTCCACTAGCTGCTAGGAATAGAATAATAGTAAATAAGATATATCCAGCAGTGTTATTTAACGTGATAAGGCAAAATGGTGCATAGGTGCCTGCGATTAAAATATAAATCATTGAATGATCTAAGCGTCTTAAGAATTGTATATGGTGAACATTCCCTATCAACCAGTGATAAGTAGCGGATGCAGTATAAAGTAAAATCATGCTAATACCAAAAATAATAACTGCTGTTAAAGTTAATGAGGAACTATCGATTACTATTCCTTTTATTAACATTAGAATTAGTCCTAATAGACCTAATATTGCTCCTAACAAATGCGAAAGACTATTAAACGGCTCTCTTATATATTTATTCATGTAAATACCTCAACCTCTCCATATGGTTTTTATAACTACATATAAATGTATTACTATTACAACACTTAGTCAAGGTTTACCTTGGGTGTTTTATAAGTTATGATAAACGTAATGCACAAACTGGAGGTATATTAGTGAGTAAATCAGAAGAAATTACAAAAAAGTTGAGTTTGGAGTCCACAATACATGAAGAGGATATACCCGCTATTGATCTGTATATGGACCAAGTGATTCAGTTATTTGATGCAACTTATAATGAGTCTTTACGTAATGAAGATGAAAAAGTATTGACTAAAACGATGATCAATAATTATGCCAAGGGAAAATTGTTTATACCCATTAAAAATAAAAAATATTCCAAAAGCCATATAATGCTGATTAGCTTGATATATCAGTTAAAAGGGGCACTAACTATTAAAGATATTAAATCTGTATTAGAGCCGATAAATGAAAAAATGGATGTAGAAGATTTTCCGCTAGCAAATTTTTATAATTCCTGGGTTAAACTGCAACAAAAAAATGCTCAAAATTTCCTTAATGAAATGAAGGCTCATGAAGTAGAAGTTGAAAATCAGGAAACTGAAGAAATTGATAAGCTAATTTTACTTATAGCTTCTCTTTCGAATATGAGTAATGCTTATCGAAAAGCGGCAGAATTGCTGGTAGATGAATTAACGGAACTAAGAAAGGGGACAAAGTAGTGAGGACGCTATGGACAAATGGAAAGATTTTCACGATGGAAGCTGAAGACAAATTCGTCGAAGCAATATTGGTAGAAGATGGGTTAATTTTGCATACTGGATTGGAAAAAGATCTACTACCATTAGCAAATAACGTGGAATCACTTGATGGATGTGTCATGTATCCGGGTTTTGTAGATAGCCATATTCACTTGATTGGTCATGGTGAGAAACTATCTTATTTAGATTTATCTACTTTCTCTTCTATAAAACAAATAAAAGAAACGATAGCTTCTCATATAACTAATGAAGAATGGTATATGACAGAAGGTTGGGACGACAATAAATTAGAAGAAGGCAGACCATTAACTTGTACTGATATCGACTTCATAACCGAAACAGCGGTAGTGCTAAAAAGAGTATGCCGACATGTTTTAGTAGCAAATACAGCCGCAATGAAATTAGCTGGCATATCAAAAGAAACCCCTAACCCAGTAGGAGGAGTAATAGGTAGAGATGAAAAGGGTGAGCTTAATGGACTGTTCTACGATGAAGCACAAAGTCTAATAACAGAGCATATACCATTACCAACTACATCATATTTGAAGAACATTATTAGCTCTAGTTTGAAGGATTTAAAGTCCAAAGGGATAACTGGTGTCCATTCTGAGGATATGGCTTATTACGGACACTATGAAGTTCCATTACAAGCATATCGTGAGGTTGTTCAAAATGATTTTAGAGTTCACCTTCTAAGGCATCATGATGTTTTTGAACAAATGCAAGGAGAAGAATCTTCCTCTTTTATCGAATTTGGAGCGATGAAAATATTTGTAGATGGTTCTTTGGGTGGCAGAACAGCATTACTAGGGGAAGACTACACTGATGAACCAGGGAATAAAGGCGTGGAGGTCCATAGTTCGGAAAAGCTAGTGAACTTAGTGAAATTGGCTCGTAGCTATAATGAGAATATTGCAGTCCATGTAATAGGTGATCTTGCAGTTGAAAAGATTTTAGATTTAATAGAAGAGTATCCTGTAACAGATGGGAAAAAGGATCGGTTAATTCATGTGAATGTATTGCGTCCTGATCTTGTTAAGCGAATGAAAAAGCTCCCCGTCGTCCTAGATTTACAACCAATATTTGTCGCATCCGATTTCCCTTGGGTAAAAGAAAGACTCGGACCTTCAAGACTACAATGGGCATACGCTTGGAAATCATTACTGGAGCAAGGATTCGATTGTTCAGGAGGGTCTGACTCGCCAATAGAACTTGCAGACCCATTAATTGGGATAGATGCAGCAGTTAATAATTCCTACTTACCAGAACAGGAGTTAACTGTTTTTGAAGCTGTATCGCTTTATACATCCGGTAGTGCGAAAGCTATTGGGAGGGAATGCAAGAGAGGATTGATATTACCTGGTTTTGATGCGGATTTTACTATTTTAGATAATAAACTTGAAAAAGATAACATTCTTTCTACTTCGGTAGTAAAGACAGTTGTAGCAGGGGAAATTGTGTATCAGAAGGAAAAGTGAAACTATTCATCTAGTTTCAACGTATAAATATTAAGAGAGGAGGGAAAAGAAATGGAAAACACAGGTTTAAAAATCTTGCTACATGCAAGTACATGGTTTGCTCCTTTTCTAGTGCCATTTATTTTATTTCTAGTAGTAAATGATGAAGAAATTAAAAAGCTTTCCATTCAAGCTGTACTGTTTCAATTAATTATGGCGGTATTGCTGACTATATCTGCATTTTTAATTTTAATTCTAATTGGTATTCCGATGCTCATTATTTTTGGTATAATGGCATTTGTAGTTCCGATTATTGGAATTGTTAAAGCGATTACGGGAGACACATTTAACTATCCTATTGTAGGGTCATGGATAAAGTAGGTGTCATAACATAAAGGGGAATTAGAATGACTACTAGAATCGGTATTGATGCAGGTGGAACATTAACAAAAATAGCTTATTGGAATGAAAATAATGAAATGGTCTTTGAACGATTTCTTTCATCAGATTTCCAAAAGGTTAAGGAGTGGATTGAATCTAATCATCCAAATGCTTCTATCTGCGTCACTGGTGGTCGTGCTGAGCAATTAAAAGTTCATTTAAGCTCTAAAGAGGACATACCATACATAGTTGAATTTGATGCAACTATGAATGGTGTCATGTATCAAATGAAGCAAGGGTCAATCGAACCTAAAGCAGCAATTATAGCGAATATAGGTACTGGCACCTCTATACATATTATGCAAAATAATATACATAAACGATTAGGTGGTACTGGAATCGGCGGTGGAACCCTTCTTGGCTTGGGAATGGCTTTAACAGGTATATCCGATTTTGAGGAAATCATAAAACAATCTCGAGAAGGAAGCAGGACTGAGATTGATGTCTTAGTAAGCGATATATATAAGAACAATAAGCTTCCAATAAAAGGTACTTTAACAGCGAGTAATTTTGGCGGTATTTCATTAAATAATAGCAACAATAGAAGCTCTTCCGACTTGTTAGCTGGTGTCCAAGGGATAATTGGTGAAGTAGTTGCTTCTCTTTGTATTCAAGTTGCAGATGCTCATCAAGTGGAAGATATAATATACATAGGTACAACATTGGAGGACAATGAATTACTCCAGCAAATCATTGAATCCTATACAGTATTAAAGCTAAAAAAACCGACCTTTTTAGCTAAGCATGGCTATAGCGGAGCAATAGGAGCATTATTAGAAAACACTAAAAAATATTAGGTATAATTGTTGCATTATCAGAAAATGCGTGTTATATTTAAAGAGGATTATTTTTGTTCGGTTAGTTAGTAGGTGGCAACACTTTTACTTAACAGTGTTGAGCAAGGATAGTAACACAATGTGTGCAGCTGCTGCATACGAGGAGGAAATACACATGGAACAAGGTAAAGTAAAATGGTTTAACTCAGAAAAAGGATTCGGATTTATCGAACGTGAAGGCGGAGACGACGTATTCGTACATTTCTCAGCTATTCAAAGCGAAGGTTTCAAATCTCTTGACGAAGGTCAAGAAGTAACTTTTGAAATCGAGCAAGGTCAACGTGGCCTTCAAGCTACTAACGTAGTTAAAGCTTAATTTTAAACCTAAAACTTAACTTTAACAGGCTCTCATCAGAGAGTCTGTTTTTTTGCATATAAATCAGCCGTTTGTTTCAACTAATATGCTATGATTATAGTAATATTTTGGAGGTGTTTGAAAATTGGAGAAAATGAAACTAATTGCAATATCAGTAGGGAAACCTAAAACTGTGAAGAATGAGTTAGGAGAAGAACTTCGATCAGGAATTTTCAAAACTCAGGTGACTGAAGCATATTTGGCAAATGATGGCTTTGATAACGACGGAGTTGCAGATTTAAAGCATCACGGTGGTCTTGACAGAGCCGTTTGCGTGTATAGCATGGAACATTACAGAAGTTGGTCAAAAGAATTTCGAATGGATTTTCCAGTAAGTGCAATTGGAGAAAATTTACTAGTAGAAAATATGCTAGAAGAGAACATACATATAGGAGATCGATTTTCCATCGGCGAGGCAATTATAGAGGTAACACAAGGCAGAATACCGTGCAATACTATCAACCAAAGAACTGGTATAAAACCTTTGATGAAACGTATGATAGAAACTGGACATACTGGTTATCTATGTCGTGTTATTAAAGAAGGAAGAATTACTAACACTGATCGTATCGAACGAATTTTTGAACACCCAGAAAAAGTAACTGTTTCTTACGCTCATTCAATTTATTTTTATCAAAAAGATTCAAAAGAAGGAATTGAAAATATTCTCAAAGTAGATGAGCTAGCAGATGAATGGAGAGTCAAACTTGAAAAGATGTTATCGAAGATAGGATAGGATGAAAAACCAATGAAAAAATGGAAAAAAGAAATTCTGCTTAATGTACCTATAGAATTTGCATGGCTTTACTTCTATGGAGACATTTCAAAAAAGAAAAGGATATTTCCGAAAGTAGTAGATGAAGAAGTAATTAAACAAACAGAAACAATTATAGGTACAATTATAAATCAAAGCTATCAAAATGGATCTTTGATCGAGCAGTATGAAATTACGATAAAAAAATATACCAATGATTCTAACTACAAAGCAATACAAGAAAGTTTCCTTCTTAATAATCGCTTTAAAATGACGACAGAATACGAATTAGTAAGTCAAAGTGACAATATAACAAAATTCATCTATACTTCTATAAATAAACCGAAAAATCCACTGCTGTCGATTTTTCAATTATTTGGCAGTGACGAGGTTATTGTGAACTTTTTGAATAAAGCCAAGGTGGCAATTGAATTAGATTTTGAACACTCTCAGAACAAGGAAGTACAATGATTTAAAGAAGAACAAAACGAATTAGTAGAATATAGCTAAAAACAACTGCCTTTTACTTTTTAGGCAGTTGTTTTAATACAGCCTCTCGTGCAAGGGCATGGGCCGCTTTATTTTGATCGTCTGGAATCCATTTAATGAAAAACAGGTCAAATGAATCTATGATGGCTAGAATGTTCTCTAGTATAGCCGAAAATTCAGGATTCTTCGCATATCTTTTTTCTACTGCAGCGCAAACGATTTGTGAATCAGTACGTGCTGAAACGAGGGAAGGTGATAGTTTTTTTGCTTCTTCTAAACCTCTTTGTAATGCGATAAATTCCGTTGTGTGATTGGAGTATTCTCCAATAAACTCACTTACTTTTACATGGTGTCCTTCTCCTTTTATAAACACACCGATACCGCTTGGTCCTGGATTACCAGTGGTCGAACCGTCAATATATACTTCTAACATTATAATCCCCTTTTTAATAAAATAATGGATATAGCTAGTTTGAATGATTTGAGGGATAGTTGCAAACAAAAGAAACATAATAGTACAATTATGAAATAGTGAGGAGTAGTAAGTTATGAAAAACACACAGTTAATAAATGAAATTGATTATTTATCAGATACTTATTGTGACGGATGCTTTGTTCGAAAGCAATTAAGGAAAGAGAGTGGCAAAACAACTGCATATAGATTTTGTATTGAACAATGCACTGTTGGTGAGAGTATTAAACAAATTGGTAGTAAACTAAAGGGTTCAAAATAAAAAAGTCCCACGACTAGTTTGCCGCGGGAAGAAGCGTTTCTATTCGTTTTTTATCACGTTTGCAGCTTGAGGTCCACGGTTTCCTTCAACTATTTCGAACGTTACTTGTTGTCCTTCATCTAATGCTCGAAATCCATCACCTTGAATTCCTGTAAAATGGACAAATACATCTTCTCCATCGTTGTATTCGATGAAACCATACCCTTTTTCATTATTAAACCATTTTACTTTCCCCTGTTGCATAAACGTTCCTCCCTTAATCCACTAAATATTCTATAAATGGATACATAAACTATACTTGAATTGTCAGTCTTCGTCAATAATATGTCGAATTTTAGCAATTTTTATTCCTTAAAAAACCAAATGTTTCAAAAAAGGAGAAACGAACCGCATAAGCAGTCTTTTTCCTTGTTTTTCGTTATAATAGATAAGAGTGTCAGGTAAGGAGAGTAAAATATGAATACGATTCAGAAGTGCGAACAATTAGTAAAATTAGTATATATGCATTTTGATGCTAGTCACGATTTTCAGCATATAGAGAGAGTACGTAAAAATGCTTTTGATATAGCAGATACAGAACCTTCAGCTAATAGAGAGATTATTGAGCTTGCTGTTTTACTTCATGATGTTAGTGATCCAAAATATTCTACAGTAGAAAAGCAAGAGGAAGATAGAATCATTCAACAATTGAGTTTACCGGATTATAAAATTGAACAAGTAAAAGCAGTAATTAAAGCCATTTCGTTCAATGGTGGCCACGAATTGGAAGCAGAGACTTTAGAAGCTAAAATAGTTCGAGATGCGGATAGATTAGACGCAATTGGAGCTGTTGGTATTGCTCGAACATTTGCTTATGGAGGAGCAAAAGGAAGATTACTTTACGACAGTGATGAAACACCTAGAGATAATATGACTGTTGAAGAGTATCGAACAAAAAAAACGGCATCCGTAACACACTTTTATGAAAAATTATTGAAACTCTCTGATGGTATGCAAACAAAAAAAGGAAAAGAACTAGCTAAAGAAAGACATGAATTTATGGAGCTTTTTCTAGAAAATTTACGTAAAGAAACAGGTGAACAACTGTGAGTCATTTAATCATTTCTGATTTAACAAAGACGGTAGGGGAAAAAACCTTATTTAAAAATATATCTTTTACTATTAATAACCAAAATAGAGCGGGTTTAATCGGTATAAATGGTACGGGTAAGTCTACGTTTCTATCAATTATTGCTGGTGAACTAGAAGCAGATTCAATTGAACGAGATCACCCGAACAAATATCGCATTGCCTATTTGGAACAGCAACCGATTTTTGAAAAGGAAGAAACCGTTATACAAACTGTATTTGGTGGAGATTCCCCAATACTAAAGATTAATAGAGAATACGAGGAAGCCTTATTAGCATTAATGGAAAACTCAGATTCAACGGAACTTCAAAATAAATTGATGGATCTACAGCAGAAAATGGATGATTTGCAAGCATGGGACGTTAATTCATTAGCTAAGACTGCTTTAACTAAATTAGGTATAACACAGTTTGAAGAATCTATCTTGCATCTATCTGGAGGTCAACAAAAAAGAGTAGCACTTGCAAAAGTGTTAATCGAACCAGCTGATCTTTTATTATTAGATGAGCCTACAAACCATTTGGATAAAGAGTCAACGGATTGGTTACAGGACATGTTACAAAGAGTGGAAGGTTCTATCATTTTTGTAACTCATGATCGGTACTTTTTAGATACAGTTGCAACACATATTTATGAGCTAGCAGATAAAACCTTATATACGCATACAGGAAATTACGCAGACTATTTAGAGTCAAAAGCATTACGCGAAGAAATGAATGCTGCATCTCAGCAAAAACTACAAAATTTATATCGTAATGAATTAAAGTGGATTCGCAGAGGTGCGAAGGCAAGATCTACAAAACAGAAAGCAAGAAAAGATCGATTCGAAGAGATAGATGCAAGTATAGATCGTGACAATTCAGCCTTAAACTTAGAGTTGGAAATGGTTACTACTAGACTTGGTAAGCAAGTGTTAGAAGGAAAAAGTATCTCTAAAAGATTTGATACTAAAAACATTGTGGAGGATTTTTCGTTCTTGCTACAAGCGGGAGATCGCATTGGTATCGTAGGACCAAATGGTGTAGGAAAAAGTACGCTTCTTAAAATGCTTGCAGGCGAAGTTCCGATGGATTCGGGTGAGATAGTAAAAGGTTCCACCGTAAAGTTAATGCACTTTACTCAACAGTTACCAGAATTGAATCCACAAACAAGAATGATTGAATATGTACGTGAATCCTCCGATCTAATAGAGACTGGTTCAGGAGAAAAATTCTCTGCTGCTCAAATGTTGGAGCGTTTCTTGTTTCCGTTAAACACACATGGTACTCAAATTGGGAAACTTTCTGGTGGGGAAAAGAAACGTTTAGTGCTCTTAAAAATGCTGATGGAGCAGCCGAATGTTCTATTCTTAGATGAGCCTACAAATGATTTAGATATTCAAACATTATCGGTACTTGAAGATTTCATGGAATCTTTTCCTGGTGTAATTATTACAATTTCCCATGATCGTTTCTTCCTAGATCGCATTGCTAAAAAGCTCTGGCTATTAAATGGTGATGGTACAGTAACTGAATGGCTTGGAGTTTATTCAGATATGCTTGAGGCACCAAAGGAAACACCAAAGGAATTAGTAGAACAAATTAAAGTTGAAATTCCTGAAAAAGTAACGAAAGAAAAGAAAAAATTCTCCTACAAAGAGCAAAGAGAATGGGAAACAATTGGACAACAAATTGAACAAACGGAACAGTTAATCGAAGAATTAGAAGGTAAGATGCAAACTGCGGGTTCTGATTTTACATTACTTCAAACTATAACGAATGAGTTAGCAGAAGCTAACACCAAATATGAACAACTAATTGAAAGATGGTCCTATTTAGATGAAATAGCATCTTCTTAACTTCACTTACAGGGGGTATATAAAATGAAAATAGTAACAATTGAACCGACGCCAAGTCCCAATACGATGAAAGTTGTAATCGATCAGGAGCTTCCTTTTGGCAAAAGCCATAACTATAAAAAAGAAAATATAACTGATGCTCCAAAGGAAATTCAAGCTATCTTTGGTATAGAAGGCGTTAAGGGTGTTTACCATGTGGCAGACTTCCTTGCAATTGAACGTATCGCGAAGTTCGCTTGGGAAACAATTCTAGCTAGTGTTGAAAATGTGTTCGGTGCTGAAAACGATGAAGTAAATGACACAGACAAACCATTAGAACATTACGGGGAAGTATACGTTCACGTTCAGCAGTATAAAGGAATTCCTCTTCAGGTAAAGGTATTCGATAGTGAATCAGAATCGAGATATGGACTATCCGAACGTTTTATTAAAGCACTAGATGAGGCTATGGAAGGCGATAAAGAAAATTATATCTTGTTGCGCAAATGGGTGGATTATGGCGTTCGTTATGGTGATCAGAAAGAAATAGGGGAACAGTTAGTAAAAGAGCTAGAAGCAACTTTTCCAGAAAGCAAACTCGCGCAACTTATCGCAGATAAGGATATAAATGAAGAAGATAAAAAAGCTATAAGAGTTCCATTTACATTAGAAGAATTTCAGGTTAGTAAATGGGAGGAACGTTTTCAATTACTAAATAACTTGATAAATCCAGAAATAGAAGACCTACCAATATTGGAAAGAGCAGTGCAAGATGAGCAAGTATCTATTAGACGACTAGCAACAGTTTACCTTGGTTTAATAGAAGACGAAGCAGTTATTCCTTATTTAGAAATGGCTCTAAAAGACAAGAGTTCAGCAGTTAGGAGAACAGCAGGTGATGCAATGAGTGACTTAGGATTTATACAATTTGCAGATGCGATGAAGATTGCTTTGTTTGATAAAAACAAATTAGTTCGCTGGAGAGCAGCAATGTATTTTTACGAAGTTGGCGAAACAGATTCACTTATAGCCCTTAAAGAAGCAATGAATGATAAAGAATATGAGGTAAAACTTCAGGTGTTAATGGCGATTTCTCGTATTGAGGGCGGAGAAGAAGCTAAAGGATCCGTTTGGAAACAAATGAGTGATGCAAGAAAATAGAACTAAATAATAGTACCATGAAGAGAAAATAACCTCTATTGTAAACGCAAGAATGCTGTTCGATATATATATATGAACAATATTCTTGCGTTTTTTGCACTATTATGAAGAAATTATACAAAGACCAACAAAAGATATTCTATATTGACTTGCTAATGTCGCACGCAATGCTTAAGCCTTTGAGGATGTTCATGTCATACGCATTAGTTTTTTATTTTTGAGATTGTAGTATGATATGACTAATCAAAATCTGGGAGGAATAACGGTGAAGTTTATCAAAGTACTGTTTGGGATTATCATTTTTATAGGTATTCTTGTGGTAGCCGCTTATTATTTTGGACCAAAGCTAGTTGCCGATCAAGTGATGGAAAAGGTTTCAATAGAGTTACAGGATAGCGGACAGCTAGAAACGATAAAAGAGGAAATTGAAAATGATCCTGAGCTTCAGGAATTTATAGCTGAGGGTAAAGATGTGGATAGTAGCAAACTACCTTTTCAAACAAAAGAAGAAGCTACAAGAGCATTGGTTACAAAGTTTGGCCTAGGTGAAATCCAAGAAATTCAATCAAAAGCTCAAAATGGAATGACTGAAGAAGAAAAACAGGAGATTTTTAATAAGTTAGAAAGTAACTTAACTGAGGAAGAAATGCTCGCTTTAAAAGTATTAGCTTATAAGGAATTGTATAAATGATAGCTTGAAAAGGAGAAAATTCAAATGAATATTATTCTGAAGGAAGTATTAGAAACTGAAAAAATTATCTTAAGAAACTTCTATTCTTTATATCTTCATGACCTTTCAAAATATACTTCCCTAATTGATATTGGAGAAGACGGTTGTTTTGAATATGAGGAAATAGATGAATTTTGGGAAACAGAAGGGCTTTCTCCATATTTCATCATTTTAGATAAAAACATCATCGGTTTTATACTACTATTGGAACGACCGTTCTTAAAAAAAGATTATGACTTTGGCGTAAATGACCTATTTATATTAAATAAATACAAAGGTATGGGATTAGGCAGACAGGCCATAAGAGAATTATTCCAAGTTAAGAAAGGGAATTATTTTGTAATTGAATTAATGGAGAATAGTCCTGCTGTTTCGTTTTGGAAAAGAATTTATAGTGAAATGAATATTCAATTTGAAGAAACACAGAATGTAGTAGATGATGAACAGTGCTTAATTCAGACATTTATAATCAAGTAGTATTAATATGGATTTTAGTTTAGGTGAATAATACACTCTAAGAGAGCATCCACATGGATGCTCTTTCTATATAACCGTATGAATTAGGGGGCTTCGGGAAATTTAGAATAAAAGTTAATAATATAAGACTAATTGATTTTGCTGCATACAATAACTATGGGTATGTTTTATGTTAGTCTAGCTTGCTGTAGAAGTGGTATCTGATACTAATAATAAAATACTCATATAGTAAAAGCCGAATGTATAGTGGGAGACTAAATGATAGGGTATTAAAGAGCAAAATTTCCAGGTTCTTAGAAAAACAAGATGCATTCCATACCTTCCGAAAATGTTTCATGGATAGTCCGAGTGAGTCAAGACAAATGTTAGACAAATATTTTCAAAAGAAAGTAGTTAAGGAACACGTACAAGGTATATGCAAATTCTTTGGAGCTCTATCAACTAAAAAACAAAGATGTTTGAGTTTGACGGAGCACTATGTCGAAATATTTTAAGGTGTATAGTGGAGAAATGTTCGCGCAATTATAATTCAAGCTACCATGGTAAGAGATTTAGAAAAAACGGTGTATGAAAATAGTGAAAGTTATTTAGATATAATTACCAGGTTATTTCTTGAGCGTTTCGGGTAATTTAAGTCTATGAGAAGCTGAAGTTCTCCCTTCGTGATTCTCAGACAATCTTAATTAGATTGGAGCCCCACTGTTGAAGAAGTGGGGCTTTTTATTTTGCTTCTAATACTATAGACTTCACTATTTCCAAATCGAAATTAGCTTTATTAAAAGAGATTAGTGAATATCCAGAACCTACACAAATACCTAAACATTTCAAATGTCGAAGATGGATTAGCGGTTATTTCAGGAGCACCTACCGATTATAAGAATTGTATGCATTGAAAGAGTACTATCCAGATGGAGTAGAAAAAGGGCATCCTGCATATGCATCTAAATATGATGGGGACAAAGATGGTTGGGCATGTGAGCCTATAGGAAAATAATTGAACGTTTTGTGGGCGAATCCGGTAACTATAGGGATAAAAAAGTTCAAGAAAAAAGTAATATAACTAGCACTATTTCCTGCTCATTTGAGTGGTTTTTTTTGTGTGAAAAATTCTTTGTTGAACGGAATACCAAAGAAAGATAAAAATAAATTCTTCATACGAGATAAATTACCTTAACCATTTTTAAACACTGCATAATCTATAAAAAGTAGTAATTGGAAAGGAGGGGGAATAAGATGTTTGGATATGGTGGAGGCGAATGTAATAACGACTATGGTAATAGCGGGTCTACTTTTGTATTAATTGTAGTATTATTTATCTTACTTATTATCGTAGGAGCAAGTTTTATGAATTACTAAACAAATCTGTTGTAAATTAAAAGGGTGTTTTTAATTTTGCCAACATCCGTTTTGTTCATGGGATATAATTTGTCTACTGTACCAAGTTCTTTCAGGGCAATTGGTTAGTAAAAAATTCAGATTTATTTTCTCTTCATAAAAAGCGACCTTCTCATTAAGCAATTAATTTGAGTGGGGCTTTTTTATTTCTTTCTCTTGTAAAATACGTTTGGAAAATATTGTTCAATTAATATGGTGTTTTAGTGTGAAAAAACAAAAAAATATTTCACTTAACAATTGAGGCAATAAAACAATAAAAAAGCGGCTTACAGTTGATATCGTAAGCCCGCATTATAAAAATCTTTTATAGTTCTAAAATTCTTAAAGAAGTTCGTTAATGTTTCTACTTTTATCTTTTTTTAATACATATATAGTTAATTCAATTAAAGCTATTACCACCAGAGAAAGACCAAAAAGCGGCATAATTATACCTAAAGTTATTAATAGAACTATGAATCCGGCAAAACTCTTTCCAACCGGGGTTTTTGGTGGAGCTGATATTTGATGTTTTACTTTTCTATCTAGCCATGTTTTGAAGCCCCAAAAAATTACTGCTAGAAAGGCTAAACAAACGAGTAGATTTATAATTTTATTTGGCCAACCAAATAAATGCCCCTCATGTAATGGAATCCCCCATGTAAACCATTTCCCTAAAATACCATATTCCTCGTAACCAACTTTTGAGATGAAATTGCCACTATATTGATCAAAATAAGCAGTCACTTCCTCATATGGGCTAACATCTAAGCCAGTAACCCCAGTGTTGCTTCCTTTCGATACTGTATATACATCCTCTTCACTCATTGGAAAGATGATAGAATACGGTTCGGAGATTTGGGATTCTTCAACCTCTTTCATCAGTTTTTGCATACTAACCATATTATCATTATCTATAGTAATCGTAATCATCTTATGGTGAGCATGAGGATCCTCAGATTTAGGTGTCTGATTTTTACGAATAGCCCATGGAATTTCGTTGATATCAGATGTTGGCGGAACTAGTTGTAATTCTGGAATACCGATAGAGGGTTGAGATTGGGCTACAGAATGTATGAAATTACCCATTAGAGCGGACCAAGGTAAACCTGTAAATATCAAAATGACCATAGGTATAGCTATTATAGTGCCAGTTATAGCATGAAGTTTTTTATGTCTCTGTCTTTTATTTAGAGTACCTTTATGTCTTTTAAAGACTTTCCCTTTCAATGACATATAAACTCCCGAAATCAGTAAAAATATAGCCCAACATGCAGCTAATTCAACCAAATAGTTTACAACTGTTCCACCTACAAACAAAGAACTATGCAAACTTCTCATTACGTTTGAGAAGGTAGATGCGGCATTTTGACTACCTATTATTTGGTTATTATTATCTATGAATACATACTTCTGTTCGCCAGTTGCGTCGGTCATTGTAAATCTTGTATTATAATCTTCTTTTAAAACTATAACTTTTGTAACATTGAAACCATGATATTGGTTTTCAGAATTTTTTATCGCTTCATCAATTGATATACTTTCATTAATAGTTGCCTCACCAAAAAATAAATCGTCATACATTTGGTTTTCAACATTAGTATAAAATAAATAACCAATCCCACTTAATGTTAGTGTTATTAATAATGGAGCAATAAATACCCCCGCATAAAAGTGCCAACGCCAAAAAATATTATAGAATCTCTTGTTATTATTCAAATTTTTTCCCCCATAATTTAATGATTCTCACAACCTATATATACTTCAAAATTGCAATTAGGATCATTGTCTAATATTAATCCTTGTTAATTGTTAATAAATTTGATTTCCTAATACAAATTACATGTTATAAAAAAATTGTGAAATTTGAATGAAATTTATATTAATTAGTATTTATATGAATTCTATACAAAATTAACTTGTTGTAAGAACAATTGGTTGTTCATTCATAAACAAAAAACTGGATTATAGATTTTCGTATAATTTTAATGAATGGTATGGAGCGTAATCTATTGGATTAAATAAAGTATACGTATTTTGATGGTAATATAAGCAAAAGTCGTGCAAACGTCGTAATTAAGAAGAAAAAATTCACGAAAAAGTCGTTAAAATCCTAAAAAAGTATGTAAAAATATGAAAACAAGGTATTAGCTTATGTTGTGAAAATGTTGTTATAATAGGTTATGTGAAACTAAATGAAAGAAGGCGAAGTCATGAATGCATACGATGAGCATATGAAAGGTATTGTTGGACCAATGCGAAGTGAATTAACAGGGGCTGGATTTAAAGAGCTTATAACACCTGAGGATGTCCAAGAACATATGTCAACTGCTAGTGGAGTATCCTTAATCGTGATAAATTCAGTATGTGGATGTGCTGCTGGACTTGCAAGACCTGCTGTTGTTAATGCACTAAATGAATTAGAAGTAAAACCTGAAAACTTAGTGACAGTATTCGCTGGACAAGATCAAGAGGCTACTGCAACAATGCGAGGGTATTTTGAAGAAGTACCGCCAAGTTCACCATCTATTGCCATTTGGAAGGATGATCAGTTAGCGTATTTCATTCCACGTGAGCAAATTGAGAGCAACTCAATGGAGACAATTAAAGACCATCTATCTGGTGTTCTTTCACAAGTTGTTTCTTCATGAATACCGTAGTAACAACAGCGGGAAGAACAAAAGAGGAATATATTTTAAAAGCAAAAGAGATTTCTAAACTTTTAAATTTACCTTATTTTAAACGGCAAAAGAAATCAGTTTCTACTATACAAAAAGAACAGCAAGCAAATGTACTTGTTGTGAGCAATGAGAGATTGGAACTGTATACTTACGGTTCCACTTCTCCTTTTTTCTTTCATCCTAATTCTGCTGCGTTTCGTATGAAGAGACTATTAAAAGGGGAGCAAGATTCATTTTTGGAAGCAACTAGTCTAGAAGCGGGGGATCATTTTTTAGATACCACAGCTGGCCTGTGCTCAGATAGTATTATTGCCTCTTATGCGGTAGGAGTTGAAGGGGTTGTACATGCTTGTGAAAAGGAACCAATTATAGCGTACGTGGTAGATGAAGGGCTAAAAAATTACAAAACAAACAATCAGGCGATGCTAAAAAGCTTACGGAATATACGTCTTATTAATCACGATTCAGTGGCTTATATGAAAACAGTACCGTCAAATACCTATGATGTAGTTTATATAGATCCAATGTTCGAAGAAATAATTGAGGAGGCCTCCAATTTTCATGTATTAAGAGAGGCAGGTGCCCATGATTCTTTGAGCGATGAGTGGGTGTCAGAGGCAAGAAGACTCGCAAGAAAGAGAGTAGTATTAAAAGCGCATTTCCGTTCAACTCTATTTGAAGAATATGGTTTTAAACGAGAAATTAGGTTGTCTTCTAAGTTTCATTATGGAATTATTGATTTATAGTATGACAAAGAGGTAATAAGGAAAAGAGAGCCATGACGATAGCCACGACCCTCCCTAAAACTTTGTTAATAATTTAAATCAATCAGTAAAGTTAAGTGATGTTAAATATGCTAATAAAAATAAAAATCCGATCCCTATAACTAATCCTGCGTCCATCGTGATTTTCCTCCTTTGTTCAAAAAGCTCTGTGGTATGTTTACACATTTTATTGTACAATGAATAGTAAGAAGATGAAACCTTTACTTAATCAAAACGTTTAATAGAATGAAGAGTTTTACTAAAATTGTCCAATATTGAAGGTGAATAGGATGAAAAAGTGGTTCCAAAAGTCAATAATTATAACTGTTGCATTACTAACATTTGGTCTAATATCTCCTAGCCATTTCATTTGGGAACAAATATTAGATATTAAAAGTCCTTCTAGGGCTATTTCTTCTGATGTACAAGATTATGATCAAGTATCAATTACAGATGACTCCTCCATTTATGAGCATATGGCGAATGCAGCCAGAGAACAAGCATACATAAAATTTGGGAATCGAATAGGACCAGTGATTCAGCATGAGTTTGACGATGTTATATTTCCAAAAATGCAAGAAGCAATTGATCTGACTATTGCCAAAACATCCGATCAAGAAATACCGCTTTTATCTATTTCAGAGCAGCCATCTGGTGATTATCATGAAAAGATTTTTAATATTTATAATGATTCTACTAAAAAAGATTTAATCCGTTTTCATGTAAGAACGGACAAAAAGCCACAAGAAGGATATTATTTCAATTTCCATTATCACTTGGCGGAAGATAAGTATTCTAAACATTATGTGTTGGGTGACATATATTGGTCAAAAAACACACCACCAAAATGGTTATCCTAAAAAAGGCAAAACACTCATATAAAAATGAGTGTTTTTTTGTTTGCAAACGTTGATATATCAGTGTTTCTAATAGGTAAGTTTGTATTCTAAATTTTAGTTAAGCATATATAGAAATTATGAATAAGACACTGTACCTCAAAATCGCTTATTCTTCGAGGTTTCTAAATTTCATATATGTTGTGTAGTGACGTTCTAGATCTTATTATTACCGAACAACTTTTAATTATACTTTTCCATAATATACTCATGGTTTCTCGAGCAGTTTTAGGTTTCCAGTTCGATTTCATAGGATCGACATAAATATGATTAAATTTATCACTATTAAATTATTTATTTATACTAAACTAACATTTCAATCTAATACAGCGGCCTCGATCTCAATCAGGATACGCTTATCCGTTTCATTCGTATCAAAGTCTTATTAGTCTTTTCTACTCGTACTACTTATAGCGATATGCAAACTTCATATTGTTTTCATGTTTAAATGCTAACTTATATATTTTAGACATTTTTTTCGCGAGCCATCTCCACTCTACTTTCACATATGCTGTTACATTCTCGAAACTTCTGATTGTAATACCCTTTTTATTGTCACAAGGATAGAATTCTGTGATGGTCTCCTTTAGTTGTGTATTTGTACTTTCTGTAAACTGAGCTTTACAAGTTGGTGATTGTGCTGTTTACAAATTTTTACATATCGGTGCAACCTTTTTTCAGCAAACTCAAGTTCTACAAAAAACGTCTCTTGGATCGATCACACAGCCTTTTCTTTCGGAAGAAGGTAAATCCATTCGATTAAGCATAAAAGACGGTACCTAGTCATAATATGCAAAATTATCAGCTTTCCATCTTGATGTTCCGAAGAAGACACTCGATATGGCACAGTTCATAATAAAATCTTGCCATTGTTCACATTCAGTGAGTCTATCATGTATCAGGATTAGCACATGGACCACCACAGATTCATAAGGTGAATAAAATAATTGTCGCACCTAACCGGCAAGCTATTGTTTTTCAATTTCGAAACGTGCGTCCTATTTTTAATATAAAACAAAATCACTCCAAATGGCAGGAAAGGTTTGTGGCAGAAATATTCAAATCTACATAGACAACAGGATTGTTCGTATAATTTAAAGTAATTTTGTATTTCATCGAATTACATTTGTCTTTTTACCGGTTACCCCACCTAACTATATTTACCCCCAGAATAAAAACATCATTAGCTAACACTCTACTAGCCACCATAACTGATAAATTCGGCATCTTCCAATAATTCAAAATCAACGATATCACTGTAATTGTAGAAGTTAGAATTCTATTTTCTAAAAAATTCACTTGGATTTTGCTAATTCTGTTTAGTTATCATTGAATTCTATAAATGTACCAAATTTCTAGAAGGGTTAAAATTATTTAGTTCATTATTGTTGCTTACTTCTTTCCCGTAGCATTGTGAGTTTGGAAAATAGGTGACTTTAAAGAAAGTCTTATGTTTGTTAGTTCAGTTAGTTGCAGCTGGGGTCAGAGTGATGGCAGTGAGAAGACATGATTAGTAGTCCAGAAGGTGTAATGGTAAATGTTATTACGATAATAACATCAGTTTATTTATACGTGGAAGAGAGTTTTCAGGCACAAAAAAGCTAAATGACTCGGCAAAGTCAAATAGCAAAAGTGAATACTTATGAATATTATAGCATGAGTGCATTTGCTCTCATCAAGAAGTCTAAGATTTCTTGAGGGGATTTAACCATTACAAAGAGGTGGAAACATGTTGGAAAATGGAATGGTAGCAGGCTATGGATACGAAGAACCATTACAACAACCTAGTAAGGTTGGTCAATGCATCTACAAACATTGTAGAGAAGAACTGTACGAAGGTGAAGGATACGAACTTCATGGTAACTTATATTGCTCTACAGGATGCATGGGTGAGCATCTTATCGAAGTAGGCGAGGCAACCGATCTAAGTAAATAAGAAAATCCACTATTCTTGATTGATAAAGGACTCTGGAACTAAATTTATAATTGTATTTTATCGGTAGGATTCAGAAATTCAAGGAGGAGTATTTTGCAAGCGAAAACGTTAATACAAACAGTTGATTTGAGCCGTGAAGAGTGGTTAGAAGCAAGACGGCTTGGTATTGGTGGTAGTGATGTTTCAGCAATTGCAGGTTTAAGCAAGTGGAAATCTCTGGTTGGAGTTTATTTAGATAAGCTCGGTCAAACACCTCATGAGGATTTGGCTGGGGAAGCTGCATACTGGGGCAATGTTATGAAAGACATAGTTGCTAAAGAATTTACTGTACGAACTGGTTTAAAGGTTCGGAGGAGAAATGCAATATTGAAACACCCAGATTATCCTTTCATGTTAGCTAATGTGGATCGTTTGATAATTGGTAAACGAGAAGGTTTGCTGTGTAAAACAACTTCTGAATACCTAAAAGGTGAGTGGGATTGTGAAGAAATACCAACAGCTTATAAACTCCAATGTCAGCATTACATGGCGGTTACAGGTTTTACGGCGTGGCACATAGCAGTACTTGTTGGAGGAAATAAATTTGTCCATAAAAAAATAGACCGTGATGAGGCATTAATCACATACCTCATCAATATAGAAAAAGATTTTTGGGAAAACAACGTGTTGAAACAAATTCCGCCTCCATTTGATGGTACTGAAGCATCTGTAGATTTGCTAAAAGCGCTTTATCCTGAATCGGATTATGACACAGAAATTCATCTACCTTCTGAAGTGGAAACACTTATTGATTCATTAGATCAAATCAAAGTTGATTTGACTGAACTTCAAACAAAAGAGAAGGAATATAAAAATAAAATCAAAGCGTTTATGGGTGTGAACGAAAAAGCTTTTACAGCTACTCGGAAAGTGTCTTGGAAGTCAAGTGATGTTACACGCTTTGATTCGAAACGCTTAAAAGAAGAGGAACCAGAATTTAAAAAATATTCGAATACTACTTCAGAACGAAGATTCTTAATCAAATAGGTGGAAAACGGTACTGGCAAAAAATACACAAGTGAAACAATTAGCAACTAGGGTTAACGGTGGAGGACAAAAACCAGTTCCTCCAGAGCAAACATTAAATGCGTTTTTAAAGTGCATGGGTCCAAAAATCCAACGTGCTATTGTTAAAACATATGGAAGCAGTCAGAATCGCACGTATCGCACTCACAGCGGTACTACACCTAAGCTATTAGATGTGACCAAACATCTTTTTTGCAGCAATCATGCAATCTCCTCAGCTGGGTGTAGAACCAAATACAGATCTTGGACAAGCTTATTAATACCTTACGAGAAAGAATGTTCAATTCCAGTTAGCGTATAAAGGGTTAATTGATATAACAGTTCGTAGTGGTCGACATAAAGCTACTTAAGTCACGCAGTATATGGAAATAACGAGTTTAAGTTCCAGTACGGATTGAATTAAGATTTAGTGCACAAAACATCGACAAATCCTGAAGAAGAACCAATTTGATACTACGTAGTTTTTCATTTGATAAAGTACAATTTACTTTTACCGCAAACATACCCAAAACAATATGTTATAATATACTAAAGTTATTAAGTAGTTAAAAATGTAATAGATAGAAAACGTTGATTTTTCTATGTCTAGTTATTAAAATTATATATATCGCTAAACGGATTGTGTTTTGGTCAATAAACACACCACCAAAATGGCTCTCTTAGTGAGAGCCTTTTTGTATGAAAAATGAAAAGAGGGATATGACATGGAGCAGTACCTTACTTTGTGCAAACATATTATTAAAAATGGCGTTGAAAAAGGAGATCGAACTGGAACTGGTACGAAAAGTGTCTTCGGCTATCAAATGCGGTTTGACTTATCAGAAGGTTTTCCCCTACTTACAACGAAAAAAACGGCATTCCGTTTAGTGGCAACCGAGCTACTATGGTTTATAAAAGGTGATACAAATGTGAAAACTCTTATTCAGGCAAATAATCATATTTGGGATGAGTGGGCATTTGAAAAATGGGTAAACAGTGAAGAATATACAGGTCCTGATATGACGAATTTTGGAGTGCGGGCAGCAAAAGACCCTGATTTTAAGGATGTTGTGCAGAAACAAATGGATATATTTTGTGAAAAAATCTTAACTGATGATGTATTTGCAGATAAGTTCGGTGACTTAGGTCCCGTTTACGGGCGTCAATGGAGATCCTGGCCGTCAAAGGATGGACAAACAATCGATCAATTACGAAATGTCATTGAGCAAATACAGAAAAATCCTGACTCTAGAAGACATATAATCACTGCATGGAACCCAGCAGAAGTAGATGAAATGGCTTTACCTCCATGTCACTCCTTTATGCAATTTTACGTGGCAAATGGGAAGCTATCCTGTCAGCTTTATCAACGGAGTGCGGATGTATTTTTGGGTGTTCCCTTTAACATTGCCTCTTATGCTTTATTAACTCATTTAATAGCAAAAGAATGCCAATTAGAAGTCGGAGAATTTGTCCATACTTTAGGGGACGCTCATTTATATATAAATCACATGGACCAGGTTACAACGCAATTAGAAAGAGACCCACGTGCATTGCCACAATTGTTATTAAATGACCAAAAAGAATCTATTTTTGATTTGGAAATAGATGACATTAAATTAGAAGGATATGATCCACATCCTCGAATTAAGGCACCAATTGCTGTTTAAATAAGTTAAAGGAGGAAGCATATGATATCACTTATTGTTGCACATGATCCTAACAGAGTTATCGGGTTTGAAAACAAAATGCCTTGGCATATACCAGGGGACCTTGCTTATTTTAAAGCACAGACTATGGACAAGGCGATGGTAATGGGGAGAAAAACTTTCGAATCAATTGGAAGAGTATTACCTGGCCGTAAAAATATTATTGTAACAAGGAATGCAGATTATCAAGTAGAAGGCGCGGAGGTAGTGACAGATTTAGCGAAAGCCATTGAAATAGCTACAGCCCACCATGAGGAAGTAATGGTAATTGGCGGTGAACAAATTTTTCGTGCGATTTTGCCAAAAGCGGATAGACTTTATATAACGTTTATTCAACAAACCTTTGAAGGAGATACCTATTTCCCATCATACAGTTATGATGAATGGGTGTTAGTAGACACAACTGCAGATATGCAAACTCCAGATGGTACTACGTATGTTTATTTGGTTTATGAAAGAAAGGTTAGTGAATAAGTTGTTTTCTTCTCTAAGAACTTTTGGTTTTTTATTTGGATATTTACCAGTTTCTTTACTTAAATATAAAAAAATAAAGGAACAAAAGAATATACTTTCAACTGAGCAATACGATCTACTTGTCCATAATGTACCAAAATTATGGGCAAGTGGAATTTTAAAAAGAACTAAAAGCCAGTTTACTTTAGAAGGAGAGGAATATCTTCCAAGTGGACCTGTGCTTTTTATTGCCAATCATGAAGGTAATTTCGATATTCCAAGCTTACTAGCTTATATTCCCAAGCCATTTGGGTTTATTTCAAAGATAGAAGTGAAAAAACTACCGATTATTTCGAAATGGATGGAAGAAATGAATTGTGTGTTCATAGATAGGTCAAATAGAAAGAGCGCTTATAAATCCATTGAAGATACAGCTACCCATTTACAGAATGGGCATTCTATTTTAATTTTTCCAGAAGGTACAAGAAGTAAGGGAAAAGAAATAGGTATTTTTAAATCTGGATTTGTCCGAATCGCAAAACAGGCGAGAGTTCCTATTGTTCCAATAGCGATATATGGGACTTCAAAAATTATGGAAAAAAATAATAATAAAATCTGTCCTGCAAACGTTCAAATTAGCATTTTACCTACATACACTATAGAGAGTATTGACCAAAATGATACAAAGAAAATTATAGAGGATTTACATACTTCTATTGCTAGAAAAATTGAAATGATTAGAACCACTAGCAAATAGTTTACAGAACAACAGTATTCTTCTTATAATAGTAGTAAGTAGGAAGGAAGGGATAGCATATGCCGAAAGTTCACATTGTAACTGACTCCACAGCGGACTTAACAACAGAATTGATTGAACAATACAATATAAATGTCATACCTTTAACCATTCAAATTGATGGCGAATCATTTATTGATGGGGTGGATATAAAAGCAGAAGAATTTTTAGAAAAAATGTCGATGGCTAAAGAATTACCAAAATCATCACAACCATCATCCGGGGTCTTTAAAGAATTATACGACGAGCTTGGAAAAGATGGTGATCAAGTTATTTCTATACATATGACTGGTGGTATGAGTGGAACCGTAAAATCGGCACAGGCTGCTGCCGAGATGACAGAATCAGATGTTACAGTAATTGATTCCAAATTTATTTCCTTCGCGTTATCTTTCCAAGTTGAGGAAGCAGCTAAAATGGCTTCAAATGGCGAGACAAAAGAAGCAATCATTCAAAAAGTAGAAGATATTCGCCAAAAGACTGATTTGTTTGTCGTTGTAGATACTTTGGATAATCTCGTTAAAGGTGGTAGAATTGGTAAAGGTAAAGCAATGCTTGGTTCTTTACTCTCTATTAAACCAATCGCAAGTTTAGCAGGTGGAGAGTATACACCAATTGCAAAAGTAAGAAGCCATAAACAAGTTGTCAATTACTTATTTGACCGATATATAGCAGATACAAAAGGAAAGGTTGTCAAAGCGGTTGGTATTTCTCATGCAAATGGATTTTCAATGGCTAAACCTTTGATGAACCTTATTAAGGAATCGGGTTTTCTTGACATCCAAGTTTCATTTACATCACCTGTTATAAGTACGCACACAGGACCTGGAGCTATTGGATTTATGTATACGACTGAATAGACAAAAGGCAGGCAGGGAGGAATACTTATCCCTGCTTTTGTTTTATCCAGATAGGCTAACCTAACAATCAGTGGGATGAAGGATCTCCAACTGGTTGAAGTTTCACTTTTTTAAAAAAGGGGTTTCTGATGAAATATTTATTAATAGTTATTAGCGTTATTTTTCTAGTTGGATGTAATTCCAATGACCTGGTGGAAGTTAGTTTTTCGGAAAAACAGGAGGTTCTTTTTGAGGATTATGTCATTCCTTTTAAGTTTTTTCCAAGAACAATAGAAGTTGTTGGACTTGGGGATTCTTTGACACAAGGAGTAGGAGATGAATTAAAGAGAGAAGGTTATTTAGGACGTCTGCAGCAACATTTTTCACAATATAAAGGAATAGAAGACGTTCCATTAACCAATACTGCAAAAAGAGGACGTAGAAGCGATCAACTTTTAAAGATGTTAAAGGATGGAGAAATTGACCACCAAATTCGAAAAGCCCATATCATTACCTTAACTATTGGTGGGAATGACATTATGAAAGTTGTTAAGAAAGACTTGTTTAATCTTAAAGTAGAGGCTTTTGAAAAAGAATTAGGTAAATTTGAAAGGAACTATGATCAAATTATTCAGGAGATTCGGGAGATTAATAGTACTGCTCCGATTATCATAATGGGTTTATATAATCCTATTACAATTGTCACAGATGAAAAAAGTGAGTTTGACTTCATTTTAAATGATTGGAATGAAACCATACAGGAGATTGCTTATAGTGATAGCAATGCTTGTTATGTGCCGATCGACCATCTTTTCGTAACTAATACTAATTTGGTTTACCACACTGATTTCTTCCATCCAAACAGTAAAGGTTATCAACTTGTGATTGAAGAAATAATTAGTTCTATGCAAGAATGTGGTTTAATAGATGCGGATAGTAGGGAATTGTTGTTTTAAGGAGTTGATGGATTGAATAAATGGAAAATTGCATTTTTTATATTAGTAATAATTATTATCGGTAGTATTGGAACCTTCGTTTATTGGATAACAACTCCTGTAGAATCCGTTTGGATAGAGGAAGCTAACACGCCTCCAGAAGGGAATGTGTTAACTGTAAATGCAACAAAAGAGGATTTTCAAGCTATTGCAAATTCTTATATAAAAAAAGAGATAGGTGGAAAGCCTCTCCCACTTCAACTTACAGTTGATGATCAAATTGTTTTATCGTCAGAGTTTACTGTTTTTTCTATAAATTTGCCAGTAAAAATGTTTTTTGAACCATATGTAGAAGAGAACGGGAATATTCGATTAGAGCAATCATCCGTTGAAATTGGACCACAAAAAATGGAGCCTGAAATGATTTTAAAGCTATTGAGAGATTCAGTTGAACTTCCAAAATGGATGGTTGTAAACCCAGCAGAAGAAGAGGTCCTTATTCAGTTGTCAGATATTCCGATGACCTCAGGTGTTCATGTCCGAGCAAAAGAGTTGAATTTAGCAGAGGATATCATTACGCTTGAAATTGTAATACCAACAGAATAGGGGGCGAAACAATGGAAAAAGCAACTTTTGCAGGCGGCTGTTTTTGGTGTATGGTAAAGCCTTTTGATTCGTACGGTGGAATTGAAAAAGTGGTTTCTGGATATACGGGTGGACATGTACCTAATCCAACATACGAACAGGTTTGCTCCAATGCAACGGGACATTACGAAGCAGTACAAATCACTTTTGATCCAGCTGTATTTTCATATGATCGTTTATTAGAAATTTTTTGGCTCAATATAGATCCAACAGATGATAATGGCCAATTTTTTGACCGTGGTTCTTCTTATCAAACGGCCATTTTTTATCATACAGAAGAGCAAAAAGAAAAAGCAATCGCCTCAAAGGATGCTTTAGATGCATCTGGCAGATTTAATGTTAAAATTGCTGTGAAAATACTACCGGCCGCTGAGTTTTATCCTGCGGAGGATTATCATCAAGATTATTATAAGAAAAACCCAGGCCACTATAATCGTTATTTCACGGGATCTGGTAGAGCTGCGTTTGTTGAAAGAATGAAGGAGGGGCAATAAATGAAAGAGAACTTAACTGAAATGCAATTTTATGTTACACAACAAAATGGTACAGAACCACCGTTCCAAGGTGAGTATGATAAGCATTTTGATGAGGGAATATACGTAGATGTAGTATCTGGTAAACCTTTATTTCATTCAAAAGATAAATATGATGCTGGTTGCGGTTGGCCAAGTTTTACTCGTCCAATTGAGGAGCATGAGGTTTTAGAAAAATTTGATGATAGCCATGGTATGAGACGTGTTGAAGTACGAAGCAAAACAGCGGACTCTCATCTAGGCCACGTATTCCCAGATGGACCTAAGGAAGAAACAGGACTGCGCTATTGTATCAATTCCGCGGCACTACGTTTTGTACCTAAAGATAAATTGGAAGAAGAAGGCTATGAAGAGTATATCAAAATGTTCTAATAGCTAATCGAGCGAACAATGGGTTTAGAGCACCACGAAAGAAAGTATATTTTCTTTTATATCTGTGGATATAAAGAGAAATCACTAAATTAATAAAAGAAGTAGCTCACGAAATTGTATATTCGTGAGCTTTCTCTATCAATTCTTTCATTATACAAAATGTAATAATTCAGTTACTAAAGATGTAGAAGTGCGTCGGACAAACAACTCCTATAAAATTACCACCATCTCTCGGAAACGATAGATGGAAGTACTGATCGAAAGGGCGCTTGCCGATTTTTTATTTTGTAAAATATTATAGAGCTTTTCAATTGAAAAATTCCTTTGTGATTATGTTACGTTACTTGCTTTGGCATAACGAATACTTGCGCTTTAAGTGAATTTACTTGCTGTACTCTTCGTATACTTGCCCTCACACTTACTTTACTTGCTCTTAAGGGCAATTTACTTGCGAATCGGGAAAATTATCCATCAATTATTGTAATTCACTCAAAATTCATGCGAAAAACATAATTTTAAAGGATGTATTTCCTTGGATCTTCGTGCGAGAGTCTTCAAAAGTACTTGTTAAATATGCGATAAAAAATGGTTGGTCATGACGAAAGTCATAACCAACCATTTTATGATGATAGATTTTATAGTTTAAACTCATTTACTACCTTACTTAATTCATCCGCTTGGTGGGATAATTCTACAGCAGACGCATTAATTTCTTGCATTGCAGCAGATCCTTGTTCTGCAGCAGCAGCAGAAGTTTCGGTGTTAGAAGCTGTATTCTCTGCAATTTGAGTTACTTCTATAAACGATGCGGCAACTTCCTGACTAAAGTTTAGCGTTTCTTCAATCTGTTTCACCATCTTATCAATAATAGAAATCGTTTCATTTGTTTGATTCATGATTTGGTCAAGAGAAGCATTCGTTTCATTTGCAACTTCCACTCCTCGTATTACACTTTCGACACCCTCGTGATTTTGTTTAACAATTGAAGTAACTTCTGACTGTATTGAAGTAACAATCCCTGTAACTTCTTTTGCTGCTTTCTGGGATTGTTCTGCCAGTTTTCTTACCTCATCTGCAACTACTGCAAAACCTCTACCATGTTCACCAGCACGAGCAGCTTCGATAGCAGCATTTAAAGCTAGTAAATTCGTTTGCTCTGCAATAGCTGTAATTGTTTTGATGATTGAGGTAATTTCAGTTGATTTGGTCCCAAGTGATTCAACAGTTTGAGTAGTATTTGCCATTGTTTCTTCGATACTCATCATGACATTTGAAGAATGCTGTACAGATTCTCCACCTTTTTGGGCTGCCTCAATCATATGGTCCGTAGCTTCTTTCACTGATTGTGCGTCATTGTTTAAGTATCTTGTTGCTTCTTCTAATGAATTCATTTTTTGTATTGCTTCTGTCATGCTTCGTAATGTTTGATCACTTCCAGCAGCAATTTCATTCGTAGAATCAGCGATAGATTGTATTGTTAAAGCTGTTTCATCTGATGATGCCATCAATTCTTGACCACTGGCAGAAACATTCACTGTAAGTTCTCTGACTCTTCTTACAAGATCGGCAATTGATGTTATCAGGATATTTGTACTATTCGCAATCTCTGAAAATTCATCTTTAGATCTTACTTTCACTCGTCTCGTCAGATCACCACCAGCTTGTGCGATATCTAAGATGGATCGGTTAATAGCATTCGTACTGCGTTTAATCGAAAAGAACAAGAAAATACCGAAAGATAAGGTTAGAACTACAGAGAAAACAGTTAGTGCTATAAATATCATTAGAGATGTGTTATTCTCTTTTTTCAATAAAGCAATCTGATTTGCATTATTCTTTTCAAGAAGTTCATTCATTGCAGCGATATGTACATCAACATAATTCATGGCAGTTTTACCGTTGCCAGTATTCACTAACTTTTGTGCTGACTCTATACCTTTTTCATCACGAATGCTGATAACTCGGTCAGAATATTGTAAATAAGTTGTAAAAAATTGGTCAATAGATTGTATTTTCTGTAACTCTTCTGGACGATTTTCGTATGTTTTGTATAGTTCTTTTATGTTTGTAATAGTTGAATCTTTATATTTTCTATAGCTTGCCATATAATTACTCTTACCAGTTATAATATAACTTTGTTCTGCATTAGCAAGCTGTGCAATCTCAGTTGCAATTTGATTTACCATCATCTGTTCTTTAATGTCCACATTAGTGAACTTCTCTAATGCTTGTTGAGCAGAAAACATTTTTGTAGACGTTAGGACGAGCATCGATATTAAAACAACAATAAGAACTGTAAAAATTATAAGAACTCGACCACGAATCGAATGCAGAAAATTTGCCTTGGCGGTACGGTTTAGATTTAGCTTTTTATCCTCCTTCTTAGACTTCTTAAATAGGAAGATAGGTTTGCTTCTTTTAGTTTTTCCTTCGTTCTTTTTACGGGTCTTTATTTTTGGGAAATTCATTGATTTTAAGTTTCTTGCAAAGTTTTTTCTCAACCATATCAATCCTTTCAATATGTCAAACTATTAACATTTTTAAGTTTACTTGTTTTAGTTTGAATTATCTACACTTTTTTGATTTTTATAAGTCTTCATGACTAAAGGAGGGTTATTTTTATGCGACAATCGTTTTATTTGTTTACTTTAAAATTCCGGGGAGGTCAAAAGGAAGATGAAAAGGTAAAATTCGCCAATAGTATGTTTAACCATCACGATTTTCCAAAGGCGGAAACTTCTTTTGATAAAATATCGTTATATATTGAGGAGCTTGCTGACCCGAATATGCCTGCAACGGTCTTTGATGAAATATGGGAGTATTATATAGAAGATTCAAAGTAGGTAGTTCATTGCAATTGAAGGAAAAAAACGGTATCATTAAGCCGAAACGTATAAGAAATGAGGTTATTTAAATGAGTATTCATATTAGTGCAAAAAAAGGTGAAATTGCAGACACAATCTTACTTCCAGGAGATCCATTACGCGCAAAGTATATTGCTGAAACATTTTTAGAGGATGTAGTTCAATATAATGAGGTTCGTAATATGTTCGGATATACAGGGACATATAAAGGAAAAAGAATTTCTGTACAAGGTACGGGAATGGGTGTACCTTCTATATCTATTTATGTTCATGAATTAATGAATGACTACGATGTACAAAAATTAATCCGTGTAGGAACTTGTGGAGCAATCCAAAAAGATGTAAAAGTTCGTGACGTAATTCTTGCTCAAAGTGCATCAACTGACTCTACATTAAATAAAGTGTTGTTGGATGATATTAGTTATGCACCAACAGCTGACTTTGACCTTTTATACAAAGCGTATAATGCAGGTAAAGAAGCTGGTCTAAACTTAAAAGTAGGTAACGTATTTACAGCAGATTTATTCTACAATGAAAACGCTCAAAATGAGAAATGGGCTGACTATGGTGTCCTTGCTGTAGAAATGGAATCAGCAGCTCTATATACACTTGCTGCGAAATTCGGTCGTCAAGCATTAGCTGTTTTAACAGTTAGTGATCATATAATCACAGGAGAAGCAACTTCTTCTGAGGAACGTCAAACAACGTTTAATGATATGATTGTTGTTGCATTAGAAGCAGCAATTCAAGACTAAGAATATGATAACAATTAAAAATAGACTGTCATATATATGACAGTCTATTTTTAAAATGAAACTATGTCTTAAAGTATTAAATACTACATATCATATTAAGGAAAGTTTTTTCTGAAAAGGGTGAAAGAATTTGGACGATCAAAAACAAAATAATGAAGAAGACATTACTGAGGTAAAACCAGCATCCAAATATATAAAAATGAAACCATTTGTTTTCCTATTGAGTATTTTTGCCCTAATAGTAGCAACAGCAACAATTACTATGATTGTTTTAACATGGGGAGACGAAAAAGTCGTTAACATCAATACAGCTAATCAAGCTGAGCGTTCTGAGTTTTCTAAATTGTATTTGGCCTATGATAAATTAGAGGAAGAATACTATAAAGAAGTGGATGAAGATGCGGTGATCAATGGCGCAATTAACGGGATGATCGATGCACTAGAAGATCCATATTCTGATTATATGAATCGAGACGAGGCATCACAGTTCAATGAAAATATTTCGTCTAGTTTTCAAGGTATAGGTGCAGAGATACAAGAAAAAGATGGTTATATTAACATTGTGTCACCTATCAAAAACTCACCTGCTGAAAAAGCTGGTTTGATGCCAAATGATAAAGTCTTGGCGGTAGATGGTAAAGATATTAAAGGATATAGTGCGTCGGAGGCAGTATTGCTTATTCGAGGTAGTAAGGGAACAGAAGTAACATTGTCTATACAAAGAGGTACTAATGCTCAAATGGAAGTAACAATTGTACGTGACGATATTCCGATTGAAACTGTTTATGCAGAAATGTTAGATGATCAAGTGGCACATATTATTATATCCAGCTTTTCTACAAACACATATGATGAATTGCTGACAGCAATTGACTCCATGGAGGAAGAGGGCATGAAAGCACTAGTACTTGATGTTCGTCAAAATCCTGGTGGCTTACTATCTTCTGCTATTGATATTTCTAATCTATTTGTAGAAGAAGGTAAAAACCTACTGCAAATTGAAATTCAGGGCGATAAAGAAGTTACAGTTGCTACGCCTGGGTCACGTGTTAAAGTTCCTGTTACACTAATCATTGATGAGGGTAGTGCATCTGCATCAGAAATTCTTGCTGGTGCATTAAGTGAATCAGCAAATGTACCGTTAGTAGGTTTAAATTCCTTTGGTAAAGGGACTGTTCAAACAGTAAATGATTTACCAGACGGTTCCAATATTAAAATTACAACTGCTAAATGGTTAACACCTGATGGAAACTGGATTCATGACGTAGGGATTCTTCCTGATCATGTAGTTGAATATCCATCTTATGCAATGTTACCTCCTTTAGATACAGCTATAACGTTGAAAAAAAACCAATCGTCCGAAGCTGTTCAAACTGCAGAGGAAATGTTAAAAGCAGTAGGATATGATGTAGGAGTAGTTGACGGGAACTTTGACGAACAGATGAATACTGCTGTGAAGAAGTTCCAATCAGACAACAAACTTGCTGTATCAGGTGATATAGATGGAGAAACATCTTTCCTATTGATGGATCAGCTAAGAGCGAAAATCTTAGAAGAGGATCCACAGTTAATAAAAGCGCAGGAAATTGCAACAGATTTGATAAACAAATAAATCGTTGAATAAGAGCTGACCTTTACGGTCAGCTTTTTCAACGATATTAAGGGAGTTAAAGAATATGAAAGATGTATATTTACTAAGTGGCTTTTTAGGGAGTGGGAAAACTTCTTTATTATCTCATTTAATAGAACAACTGAAAGCAGAAGGACTAAAACCTGCTGTTATTATGAATGAATTAGGGAAATTACCTTTTGATAGTAAATCCGTGGATGAAGACGTACCTATTAAAGAAATGCTAGAAGGCTGTATTTGCTGCACTGGTGCTGAAAAAATGGAAGCACAATTACAAATGTTATTAGAAGGTGAAGAATTCGATGTACTATTAATCGAAACAACTGGTGCGGCTCATCCTGTAGAAGCTATGGATGCAGTTTTATCCCCATATTTTGCAAGTAGGCTGAATATGAAGGGTATTATTACAGTAGCAGATTGTAAAAGATGGATAGATAGAGATAAAATGACCCCTCAAACACGCATGTTATTTATGGAGCAAATTAAACATGCGCATTTAATAGTAGCAAATAAGGTTGATCTTCTTTCTGACAACGAAATAGCTTTGGTGACATTGCAAATTCAGGGGTTAAATAGTCACGCTCCTATTATTCAGACATCTAATGCCAAATTACCTTTAAAAATGATTACAAACCTAGAAGCCACATATTTTAGTCAAGAAATACAACAAGCGGCAATAGGGAAACAGCTATCCTTGTCTTCGCGATTACACACATTTACAGAGCTAGTAAACAAGGATGAATTTGAAAAGTGGGTAAAGGAACTTCCAGATACTATTTATCGTATGAAGGGCTATGTACCGTTAAAAGGTCATAAAAATCCTTTTCTATTTCAATATGCATACGGGATGGTGCAGTGGCTTCCTGAATACATTAAAATGCATCCACAGATTGTTATTATAGGTGATCAAGTAGAATCTATCACTATCATAGGAAGCGCTCAAAATGATTAAAGCGTTTCAATTACTTTATCAAAACCGTCAGTCAGTTAGTTCAATAAAGACAGAAGAAGAGCTCAGAGCCATCATTCATTCTGAGTTATTAGATGAATATACTCACCCAAGAGCTAGATTGTCGATTCAAAAAAAATATAGTATGGCATTAGAACGGATTGAAAATAGTAAGCTATCCAACAAGCAGCAGCAAGCGATGGTTGAACTATATAAAGAGGAATTAATAAAACTGTCAACCGAAGATAAAAGCTAATATTTTAGCAAAGTGGTTATGTTATCCAAAATTCTTTGCTAGATTTATAGATTTTAAAGATAAAAAGATTCAATTGGTTTTGTTGGAATATTTTATGTGAAAATTTCATTCTATTTTGTGTTTACAATAGGGGAGCACAAAAGAAGGAGGAAATGAAACATGAATAAAAAACATATGATTATGGCTGGAATTTTAGCTAGTGGATTATTAATCTCAACCAATACAGCTAACGCATCTATGAATACTGCGTTTTCACCAACTACTTCCGAGGCAAAGACATCCGTTACCTACAAATGGGACGCTCCAAAAAGCTTTTCCTATAATGTAAAATGGAAATACAATACGCAATTATCATTTGCAAAGCTTCTAACTATTGTCAACCAAGTAGAGAAACCAGCAGTAATAGATAAAGAAAATGACCAACAAAAAGAAGAAACAACTCCAATACCTGAAGTTGAAAAACCAATGGAATCAGAAAAAAAACCAGAAGTGGTAACTCCAACTAAGCCAGTTGAAGAAAAACCAGTTGTAAAAGAACCAGAAACACCAGTTCAAGAAAAACCAGTAGTAAAAGAACCAGAAGCGCCAGTAAAAGAAAATGTTGAAAAAGAACCAGTTGTAAAAGAGCCATCAACTGAAGCAAAAGATGAGGTTAAAGTTACTTCTGAAATTCAACAGGTTGTCGACTTAACGAACAAAGAACGTGCTAAGGCAGGATTAAAAGCACTTCAAATTGATACAAAACTAACTCAGTCAGCCCAAGCAAAATCTCAAGATATGAAAAATAAAAACTATTTTTCTCATACAAGCCCAACTTATGGATCACCTTTTGATCAAATGAAGTCAATGGGAGTTACGTATAAATCTGCAGCAGAAAACATTGCGATGGGTCAACGTAGCCCAGCTGAAGTTGTAGATGCATGGATGAAATCTCCAGGACATAAAGCTAATATTATGAATGGTTCATTTACACATATCGGAGTAGGTTTATCTAATAGTGGATATTATTGGACACAACAATTCATCAGTAAATAATTAACAAAAAAACGACGCAGATTAATTTTGCGTCGTTTTTTACTATTGCGATTATTAGTCATCACTTTTGAAATAATTCACTCCTAATTTTCTACGATAACTAGGGTGTGCGCCTCCCAAGTAGCGGCAGCGCACATCCGTAGTATCTAATCGTTTCGATTGCTGTGAAGTCATTTTTACTGCTTCTTCATTTTTTTCTGTAAATAAATAAGTCGTGAGGTTAGTGTTATTGCTCCAATAGACAATCCTACAATTAATCCGATCCAATATCCAAAGCGCTCAAATGAAGTGTAGTTGGCTAGGATATATCCAGTTGGCAAACCAATTATCCAATAGGAAATGATAGCCATGATAAATGTCATCGTAACATCTTTATAACCTCGCAATGCCCCTTGAACTGGAGCTTGAACTGCATCAGATAATTGGAACAGTGCAGCAAAGAAGAAAAATTGAACTGTTAATTCGATAACATACCGATCATCTGTATAAACAGAAGCAATTTGCTCTCTAAATAATAATAATATAGAAATGGAAAGTAGACTAAAGCATATTGCTGTTATTACACTCAACCAACTATAGGTCTGTGCTTCTGAGAATCGTTTAGCGCCAATTTCATGCCCTACTAATATCGTAGCACCCATTGCAATGCTAAGAGGCACCATGTAAAGCAGAGATGTGAAATTCATGGCTATTTGGTGAGCTGAAATAACTTGAGTTGAATATACACTCATCAATATTGTGACAGCTGAAAATATAGTTGTTTCTGCAAAAAGCGATATTCCAATTGGAACTCCAATTTTCATCAGTGTACGTATTTTCACTAAAGACGGCTTGGTCCAACCGTGAAAAATTTTTAAATTCGCAAATGGATTACTGCGAAGAACGATAATAATTGCTATAAGTAATATTAGCCAGTAAGTAATCGCAGAGGCTAGTCCCGCTCCGACCCCGCCTAATTCTGGAAAGCCCAGTTTTCCGTATATAAGCAAGTAGTTTAAAGCAATGTTAATCGGCGCGGATATCAGGGTGATTAACATGGAGACTCTCGTCTTACCTAAAGCATCGATAAAAGAACGTAAGACACTATATAAAAATAATGGGGCAAGACCGATACTCAGCATTAACAAATAATTCTTTGCCACGATGCGTACACTATCTTCAAGAGGTATTAAATTTAATATTGGGTCAATGAGCAGGAAAATACCTAAAAATACAATAATAGCTAGTACTATTCCAATATAAAAACCTTGCTGTACAAAGGTACGTACATCTTTCTTCTTTTTTGCTCCTATTAATTGTGCTACAATGGGCGTAATGCCTATTAATATACCGGTTAGGGCGGTATATACAGGTACCCATAAAGAAGAACCTATAGAAACACCAGCTAAATGGGCAATACTATATTTACTTGTCATTAAAATATCAAAGAAGGTCATTAAATAGAGTGCAATTTGTGTGATTAGTATGGGCAAGACGATCTTAATCATATACTTACTTTTTTCTGGTAGAGTTCTCATTTCGTGCATGTTGGCATACATCCTTTTAAGTTATAAAATTAGTTAGGAGATTATTAATGAATAATAACACAATAGTATTAACCGGTGGGGGAACGGCCGGTCATGTTTCGTTAAATGAAGCTATAATACCCGAGTTAATAAAGAAAAAATATAATATCCATTATATTGGATCGTATAATGGAATAGAAAAAACAATCATTGGAGAACGATTTCCAGAAATACCTTATCATCCTATTTCTAATGGGAAGTTAAGAAGGTATTTTTCACTGAAAAATCTTTCTGATCCATTTAAAGTCTTGTATGGTACATTACAGGCTTTATCAGTATTGAAAAAAGTCAAACCCTCTATTGTATTTTCGAAAGGTGGTTTTGTATCTGTACCTGTTGTGCTTGCTGCTAAATTGGCGAATATACCAGTTGTGATTCATGAATCAGATCTAACACCAGGGCTAGCGAACAAAATTGCTTCTTCTTTTGCTGAACATATTTTCACTGTTTTTGAGGAGACAATAAGACACTTACCTGAGAACAAAGCATCTTCGATAGGGGCAATACTACGACCTGATTTATTTCAAGGTAACGACAAAATTGCAGAACAATTAACTGGATTTGATGCAACGAAAGAAACAATTATAATTATGGGTGGTAGTCAAGGTTCAGCTAAGATAAATGATGTCATTAAGCAGAATATAGATCAACTTACTCGCAGATTTCAACTTATCCATTTATGTGGTAAAGGAAACAAAGATGAGTTATTAGTTGGAAAACCAAATTATATTGCATTTGAATATGTTACAAATGAATTACCTCATTTGATGAAACTGTCCGATTATGTAATTAGCCGGGCTGGATCAAACTCTATTTTCGAATTTCTAGAATTGAAAAAACCTATGTTACTTATTCCGTTATCAATTCAGGCAAGTAGAGGGGATCAAGTGTTGAACGCAAGATACTTTGAGAAAAAAGGTTTTGCAAATGTACTTGAAGAAGAAAATCTTACACCCACTACTTTTATGGATTCTATAAATCATATGGTTAACAATAAGGAAGAAATGATTGATCGGATGTTCGAGACTAACGCTTCAAAAACACCCGAGCAGTTCGTTGAATTATTACTAACTTACAAAAAGTAAAAAATTCCCGTCACTATTTAAAGTGACGGGATTTTTTTTTACATTGCCTGTTCCTCTTCGTTTTCTTGTTGCATTAGGACTAAGTGGAACAAGTCTTTTGGTATATAGTATAGATCAAATGCTTCTTCTAAGGCGTTTATTTCTGCATAGATAGAAGGATGTGATTCATTTGCTTTTAATGCATATCTAAGTTTTTCCGTGGCACGTATACTTTTCGCATTGTTTTTGCGAATTCGTAAAAAAACTGTATGGATATCTAAATCAAAGAAAAGTTCCTGTAAAAATTGTTCTTTAGCTTTTTTATTGTATCCCAGACCTTGAAAAGGGCAGCCAATCCAAGTGCCTAAAAATCCTGCACCATCTTCTACATCAAACAGATTAATTGTTCCGATTGGTTGACCAAAGTCGCTAACAATTGTTCGAGAAATAACAGTTCCTTTTTCTTCTTCTTCCATTAACTGTTTCGTCACAAACCAATACTCATCTGCCGAACTAGCTTTATGACGTACGAAAGGCAAAATAGTTGGTTCTGACATTAGTTCATAAAGAGATGTACATTCGAATAAATCCCGTTTTTTTATCAAAAAAAGCGCCCCCTAAAAAGAACCAATAAATGAGCAGAGTCATCCTAGTTCCCCTGAAATTTTTCACTTCATCGTGCATAAAAAATTTCGGGGTAGGAATCGAACCTACTAGGACCAGCTCAAAACTGGTGGCGCACCATTTGCCTTCCCTCGGCAAAGCGAACTTTGCCTTATAAAATTATTTGCATTAATAATATACTTTGTTTTTTCTATTTTGCATAGTAGAAAGTATTTTAAAAATAATTAAACTTTTGGAAAAAATATTATCTAAAAATATATGTTAAATACTTGTATGTTTCTTCTTAAATACATATGATTAAATTAGCTTAGTATAGAACTTGACAGGAGTTTTTAAATAGATGTCTCAATCTTTCTTAAACCATACTCAATTTCATTTATTATATGATTTAGCCGATGAATATGTGTTCTTTATGCGAAAAGAAGATTCTTCTTATATATATGAGTTTATCAACAAAAAAGCAGAAGAGCTTTTTTCAGAAAATCCTATAGGGAAGACACTGGATGAATGTTTTAGTGAACTGCACAATAGAACCATTATTCAACATTATAATCGAGCATGCTTGCAAAAAAAATCTGTTTCCTACCATGATCATCATTGTGTACAAAGTGAAACAAATATAAATGAAACAACAGCTATACCCATTTACGAAAATGGAATTAGTTATATTTTAGCAACAACTAAAGAAGTTTCTCGGACACAGAATATGAAAGATTCTACCTATGTTTTGGAGTCTTACAGTAAAGCTATTAATGAAGTTGCATTAGTTGCGTTGACAAATCAGGATGGAATAATTGAAACAGTAAACGAACTATTTGAAACTACAACGAAATTTAAAAGAGAAGATGTGATAGGTAAAACATTTCATATGATAAATTCTAACTATCATGACGAATCTTTTTTCTCTAATTTGTGGGAAACGATAGGTAAAGGAGATATTTGGCATGGCCAAATACGTAATCGAACAAAGGATGGATCCTTTTTTTGGGTGAATGCGACCGTTGTACCCATTAAAAATGATTTAGGACAAATTGAAAAGTATTTAACTATACAATTTGATGATACGGAAAAGAAACGTATGATGAACGAACTTCGAAATATAGAGCGCTCCTTTAAATTAATTACAGAACACTCAAATGATTTAATAGCTATAACAGATGCAGAAGGTTACTTACTTTACTCCTCACCAAGTCATGAAACAATATTAAAATATGATAAAGAAGAATTACTAGGTAGTTATTATTTTAATCTGATAACAGATCAAACCGAAACAGTAAGTTTATCTAAGTTAAAGATGTTAGATAAGTTCCGAGTAGAACTTCTTCTACAAACAAAGGATGGAAACTCTATTTGGACGGATACATCAGTAACGACCGTAGAGAACACAGTCGATGATGAGAAGGAAAAATGGTTCGTTATTGTATCTCGTGAAATTACAGAGAAAAGAGCCTTAGAAGATAAGCTAAAGTTTATGGCCTATCATGATAGTTTAACTAGTCTACCAAATCGACGTTCTTTTTATGAAGACTTTCCAGTTTATATCTCATCTGTAAGTTCAGAGTTTCCGAATGTAGGGTTATTATATATTGATGGCGATAATTTTAAAGCGATTAATGATCAATACGGACATGATGTTGGGGATCAGTTTTTAACTCATTTTGCTGAAAAGCTTCAGAACAGTTTACACTATAAGTACAATGTATATCGAATTGGTGGCGATGAATTTGTCATAATCATTGATCAGATTGCAGATTACGTGAATGGAAGAAGCATTACAATTGAAGAAATTGTTCAGACAATCCAGCAAAACCTACGAAAAGGTTGGATTATAGAGGAGTCATACTTTTCGCCAACTTCGTCGATTGGGATTGCCATGTTCCCAAATGACGGCTCTTCCATAGACGAGCTATTAGATCATGCCGATCAAGCGCTATACATCGCAAAGAAGAATGGAAAGAACAATTATATATATACCAATGCCGTTCAGACTTAATAGAACGGCTTTTTCTTTCATTTGTCCTATGATAGGTGAACAAAGGAACAAGTATAGAAAGGAATGTAGGAGATGACACAACATATTTTATTAATAGAAGATGAAGTAAATATTGCGAAGTTTGTGGAGCTTGAGCTAAAGCATGAAAATTTTCTAGTTACTGTTTCTAATGATGGGCGAGAAGGAGCAGATTTAGCTTTAAATCATGATTACGATCTTATGCTAATCGATGTCATGCTACCAAATTTGAACGGATTAGAAATATGTCGACGTGTACGCAAAAAGAAAAGTACGCCTATTATACTAATCACTGCCAGAGACGCGATTATAGATCGTGTATCCGGCCTAGAGACTGGAGCAGATGACTATGTGGTGAAACCATTTGCTATCGAAGAGCTATTAGCAAGAATACGAGCAGTTCTAAGAAGGGTAGAGCCCTCAGCAGTAGATGGTAAAAGTGAATTGACAATCCAAGGTCTAACTATTGAACAGAAAGCTCATCAAGTCTTCTATGATGGAAAAGAAATTGAATTAACAAAAACTGAGTATGATATGCTCGTCTATTTAATGGAAAATTATAATATGGTGTTGTCTAGAGATGCCATTTTGGAAAAAGTGTGGGGATATGATGTTGAGGTTGAAACAAATGTAGTGGATGTATACATAAGGCATTTGAGAAAAAAACTGCCTGCTGAAATTGCTGCAATAATTGAAACGGTTAGAGGCGTAGGGTATGTTATGAGATGATTAGACATTGGACTTTACAACGAAAATGGACGTATGCTTCCGCGATTTCCATATTTTTAAGCTTTCTTATGATGTGTATTATATTATATTTTTCTCTTTTCAATTGGTTGCAAATTTCCGAGAAAAAAATTGCCCAGAATACATTAGATGAAGTTTCTCATTTTTTTATTTCTAATGGACCCATTATTTCCATACAAGATATTCAAAAAAATAGGACTTTACTCAAACAATTGGTCAATCAAAAACAATCGGTTCGTATCTTAAACGACGATGGCATAGAGATTCTTAGAATCAATGATGCAAGCGAGTTTCCAGAAACAAGTACATTCCAAACGGAGGAATTTGTTAGAGAAGAGATAGATGGAAAACTAGTTTTTCATAAGGTAGCAGAGATAGACTTTGGATTATTTAAAGGATATGTACAAATCTCTCATAGTTTAGAAAGTTTTTCTCAGCTCATGAATTATATATTAATTGCTATGGGCATATTCACAATCATTGCACTAGTTCTATCTGCGTTGATAGCCTTTGTACTATCCTCGATATTGCTGAAGCCAATTAAGGAATTAAGAGATGAGATGCAGCTTGCGAAACAGACTAAGTTCACCCAAAAAGTGAGTTTTCAATATGACAATGAGGATGAAATCGGAGAGCTTTTAAAAATTTACAAGGAATTGATGGATGAAGTATCTAAAACGATTACAAGACAAGAAGAATTTATCCAAAATGTTTCCCATGAATTACGTACCCCCGTACAGGTCGTGGAGGGGCACTTATCGCTATTGAATCGCTGGGGAAAAGAAGATCGCTCCATACTAGATGATTCCCTGGAGATATCCCTCTCTGAAATACAAAAAATGAAGTTATTAATCGAAGAAATGTTAAAGCTTGCAAAAAATGAGCATAATAACATGAAGGAAGCAACTACTGTAATAAATATCCTTCAACAGCTACAGCAAAGTTATTTACATTTATCAACTGGGACAACAATAGAAATTCTTGGAGATGAACAAATAAAAGTACCTGTTCCGCCTACTGCTTTAGAGCAAATTCTGCGTAATCTAATAGAAAATGCGATAAAATATAATGATAATCAACCATATATCAGGGTGATTGTTGCAAATTACACAGATCAAGTGCAAATTACAGTGGAAGACAATGGAGTTGGTATCAAAGATTCCTTGTTACCTAAAATTTTTGAACGCTTTTTTATAGTTGATGAAGCGAGAACTAAAAGTAATGGTGGTTCAGGGTTAGGATTAAGTATAACCAAGAGCTTGATAGATGAATACGGCGGTACAATTTCAGTGGAAAGTGAAAAAGGTAAAGGTACAAAATTTTACATTTTATTCCCTAAATTAACAAGTGAATAATGATTCAGTGTAAAAGTATAAAAAATATGACAAATTACTTTATTTTTTTGAAAAAAACCATTGTATTTTTTTCCTATAGTAGTAAGATTGAGATGGAAAAATTGTTCTTATATAAGGATAGTTTGAGATATATAAAAAAGAGGTAAACTATATACGTGTATTTGCGTGTATTATGTTCTATATATACTGGAACTTTTTTATCCATTAAAATGTATTTTTTTATAAATGCCTAGAAGGCACAAAATGTTGGAGGTTTTTTTAAATGTCGAACAATCAAACACCTTGGTCAGCTTTTTCTGGTCCGAACCTTGGTTATGTGATGGAGCAGTATGATGTATTTTTACAGTCTCCTGACGATGTAGATCCTGAATTAGTACAGTTATTTCAGCAATACGGTGCACCTAAGATTCCGGCTTCTGCTTCATCTAATAACTCTGATACACCAGCAGTCGAGCCGAATAATTTCGAGAAAGTGATTAACGCAATTCAGCTTGCAGATGCAATTCGCACTCATGGTCACTTAACTGCTAATATTTATCCATTAAATGATGGGCCAAAAGAAGATTCTAAGATGAATCTAGGTACTTATGGTTTAACTGAGCAAGATTTGAGAGAAGTACCTGTATCATTCCTAATCCGCAATGCACCAGCAAATATTATGAATGGATTACAAGCAATTGAACATTTACGTTCAATGTATTCTGATAAGATTGCATTTGAAATTGCTCATATTGTCAACTCAGATGAACGTGCTTGGTTACAAGAGAAGATAGAAAAAGGCAATGTGAAAGAAAAAATTTCAACTGAAGACAAAAAACAATTACTTAAACGTTTAACACAAGTTGAAGGATTCGAGAAATTCATTCATCGAACATTTGTAGGAGCAAAACGCTTCTCAATTGAAGGATTAGATTCTTTAGTATTATTAATGGATGAGTTAGTTCGTCAATCAGATAGAACAAAAACTAAGCAAGTAAATATTGGTATGGCACATCGTGGTCGTTTAAATGTGTTAACTCATGTTCTTAACAAACCATATGAAATGATGTTTGCGGAATTTGCCCATGTACCTACTGACTCTTTTTTACCAAAAGATGGTTCATTGGAACTTTCTGAGGGCTGGTTCGGGGATGTTAAATACCATAAAGGAGCAAGTTACCGCTCGCAATCTGGTTTAACAGTAAAACTTGCTTATAATCCTTCACATCTTGAAGTGGTTAGTCCAATTGTTACAGGTCAAACACGTGCCGCACAAGAAACAACTGATGCTGCTGGTTACCCTGTTCAAGATAAAAATGCTGCTTTTGCTATACTAGTGCATGGTGACGCTGCATTCCCAGGGCAAGGGGTAGTAACTGAAGTTTTGAATTATAGCAGAGTTCGTGGATATCAAACTGGTGGTTCTATCCATATAATTGCGAATAATATGATTGGTTTTACCACAGAACATTATGATTCACGCTCTACTAACTATTCTTCTGATCCAGCAAAAGGATATGAAGTACCTGTAGTGCATGTGAATGCTGATGATCCTGAAGCAGTAGTTGGAGTTGCTAAGTTTGCTCATGAATATCGCCAAAAATTTGGAAAAGATATTGTAATTGACTTATTAGGTTATCGTCGCTATGGTCATAACGAAATGGATGAGCCGCTAGTAACAAATCCTGCTATGTATCATTCTATTCATAAGCATCCAACTGTTCGTGAATTATATGGACAGCAGTTAGTGGAAGAAAGTTTAATGGATTCTTCAGAAGTTAAAACGTTGGATGAATCGGTTTTCGCTGGAATGCAACAAGCTTATGATCGTGTTAAAGAACTTCCACAATCAACGGCTCATGAAATTGTAGTACCTCAGGTAGTTTTAGATGGTATTCCAGAACTTCAAACAGGTGTTGAAGAAAGTAAGCTTGCTAAAATTAATGAAGAGTTGCTTACTTGGCCTTCTGATTTTAACGCATTCAAAAAATTAGCAAAAATATTAAAGCGCCGTGAAGAACCATTTAAAGGTAAGGGGAAAGTTGACTGGGGCCATGCAGAAACACTAGCATTTGCAACAATCTTACAAGATGGTAATTCTATTCGCTTATCTGGTCAAGATGCTCAACGTGGGACATTCTCACATAGACATTTAGTACTCCATGATGAAAAAACTGGAGCTGAATTAACACCAATTCATTCCATAAGTGATGGGAAAGCATCATTCGTTGTGCACAATAGTCCTCTTACAGAAGCGGCTATTCTAGGGTATGAATTTGGCTATAATTTAGAAGATAATAACTCACTAACTATTTGGGAAGCACAATACGGTGACTTCGCTAATATGGCTCAAGTAATGTTTGATAACTTTATCAGTTCGGCACGCGCTAAATGGGGGCTTAAATCTGGTTTAGTAATGCTATTGCCACATGGAGCAGAAGGCCAAGGATCCGAACACTCTAGTGCACGTTTAGAACGTTATTTACAACTAGCTGCTGAAAATAACTGGACTGTAGCCAATCTATCAAGTGCTGCTAACTATTTCCATATTTTACGCAGACAAGCAAAAATGCTTAAAGATGAAGCAATTCGTCCATTAATAATTGTTTCACCAAAGTCATTATTACGTCATCCTTTAGTTGGAGCGGATGTGTCTGAATTGACTACAGGTCAATTTGAAACAATTATTGAGCAACCAGGTTTAGGTGAACAAGTAGAAAAAGTAGAGAAAATTGTTTTTGTTAGTGGTAAACTTGCAATAGACTTGGCAGACAAAGTAAAAGATGGAGCAGATTTTGAATATGTTCATATTGTACGTGTTGAACAACTGTATCCATTCCCACAAGAAAAAATACAGGAAATTGTGTCTCGTTATCCGAATGTGAAGCAACTTGTATGGGCTCAAGAAGAAACACAAAACATGGGCTCTTGGAACTTTGCTCTACCATATTTATTAGAAATAGCAAAAGATCAAGAAATTACTTATGTTGGTCGAGTGCATAGAGCAAGCCCTGCTGAAGGTGACGGCGATACTTATAAAGTCGAACAAACGCGGATAATTGAAGAAACATTAAAGAGCTTATAAGTTAGGAAAGATAAGAGGAGGAAATTGAAGTGGCAGAAATTATTGTTCCAGAGTTAGCAGAATCGATTACAGAGGGTACCATTGCACAGTGGTTAAAACAACCGGGTGATACAGTTGAAAAAGGTGAGTTCATCGTAGAACTTGAAACAGATAAAGTTAATGTAGAAGTTATTTCTGAAGAAGCTGGAGTAGTAAGTGAACTTCTAGCTGCTGAAGGAGATACAGTACAAGTAGGGCAAGTAATCGCAGTAGTAGGAGCAGGTTCAGGTTCAACTGCATCAGCACCTGCACCTGCTGCACAGTCTGAGGCAAAAGAAGAGGTAAAAGCTACTGAAGCACCTAAAGCACCAGTTGCTGAGGAAACTACAAATGAGCAAGACCGCACTATTGCTAGTCCTGCAGCGCGTAAATTAGCTCGTGAAAAAGGCATTAATTTAAGTGAAATTTCACCAGTAGATCCAATGGGTCGCGTTCGTGTACAAGATGTTTCAGCTCATGGTTCTGCACCAACTCCTACAAAAGCAGCACCTGCATCAGCAGCAAGTGCTACAAAAGAAGATGACGGCCGAACAACTCGAGAAAAAATGTCTCGTCGTCGTCAAACTATTGCATCACGTTTATTAGAAGTAAGACAAAATACTGCTATGCTTACAACTTTCAATGAAATTGATATGACAAATGTTATGGCATTGCGTTCACGTAAAAAAGATAAATTCTTTGAGGATCACGATGTTCGTCTAGGATTTATGTCTTTCTTTACTAAAGCGGTAGTTGCTGCACTTAAAAAATATCCATACGTTAATTCTCAAATTGACGGAACTGACATTGTAAAAAATAATTTCTATGATATTGGTATTGCTGTTTCTACAGAAGGTGGTCTTGTAGTACCGATCGTTCGTGATGCAGATCGTAAAAACTTCTCAGAAATCGAAGCTAATATCGGGGAACTAGCTAAAAAAGCTCGTGATAACAAATTAGCTCTATCAGATATGTCTGGCGGTTCTTTCACTATCACTAACGGTGGGGTTTTCGGATCACTAATGTCAACACCAATTCTAAATGGTACACAAGTGGGTATTTTAGGAATGCATACAATCCAAAAACGCCCAGTTGCTATTGGAAATGAAATTGAAATCCGTCCAATGATGTACGTAGCATTATCTTATGACCACCGTGTAATCGATGGTAAAGATTCTGTTGGATTCCTGAAAACAGTTAAAGAGTTACTTGAAAATCCAGAAGATCTTTTATTAGAATCATAATATCTATAAAAAAAAGACTCCCAAATGGGAGTCTTTTTCTATAGAGATATTTGTTCTTGGATTAATACAAAAATCAGTTCTAGTTTTAATCTACCACCTATATTTCCAATACTTTAAAAAGTTCCAAAATTACTAGTTAAATAAGAAATCCAAAAGAAGGGTTTCTATATATTTGAGTAGAATAATAAGAGATATCTATTTAGTATGGCACAAATATATTAGGTTATTTGGAGGGGTTACGATGGAGTTTAAAAGTGTTAAGGTAGAATTTAAAGTGGTAGGCATTAAAGGCAGAGGGGCATTTGAGAACTTGAGTATAGAAGTCCCAAAACTTGCAAAGCAATTAATAAGTCGGTCTGACGAAATACAAAATCATCTAGGAATTGAAATTGCTCTATTTGAACCAAAAAGGGGTAGTGATCACCATGAGGGCGAATATTATGTGGGATTGAAAGTGAAAGATTCTTTAAAAGAAGTTCCTATTGGAATGGATTTTATTGAAATTGCTCACGATTATGTCTCAACTAGAGGGAAAATATCAAATATCGGTAATCTACATTCTCAGTTATTGAGGTGGGCAGAAGAGCAAGGTCATACACAAAACTTTGAAAGTTATATTGTAGAGACATATCATCCGATCGAAGAGGGAGAGGAAGAGGTACAGATTTACTTACCAATCTTCTCTTGATTCCATTCTCTAAGCTGTCAAAACATCTGTCTTTTATTCTTTACTGTAATATTGCTATTAACTATGAGTTTTTAATTAAGTACCTTTTATACTAGCTTCACGATTCATAGAATAATAATGAAGATAATTTGTAATAAAATAAAAATAAATTATCTTCATCATAAAATATCCTATGATACAAGTTTTAGACCTATTGCTGCACTTAAAACCATTCCTATAAAAACAAGTCTTCTCCAGTCTTTTGATTCATCATATAAAACCATACCTAGAATTGCTCCACCAGACGCACCAATTCCTGTCCAAATTGCATAGGCTGTTCCCATTGGTAGTGTTTTCATTGAATAAGCAAGAAAAATAAAACTAGCTCCAAACCCCAAAATTAATAAAATTATTGATTGCCATTTAGGATCCTGATGCAATCTATTTATCATTATTACACCAAACATTTCAAACACTCCCGCTAAAATTAAAGAAATCCATGCCATTAAGTTTCATCCCCTTTCTGAACTTTGTCCTTTGTAACTAATTTCAAACCAATTACTCCTACCAATAAAAGTAGAATTAAAAGTATCTTCTCCATTCTAAAAGGTTCACCAAGGAATAAAATTTCAGAAAAAACAGTCCCCGCAGTTCCTAATCCAACAAAAACAGCATATACAGTACCCACAGGAAGTTTTCGTCCTGCCATGATCATTACATAAAAACTGATGAATATAGCAATAATTGTTCCAGTCCAAGTCCAAAAGTCATCAGCATGTTTTAGACCAATCACCCATAATACTTCAAATAAAGCAGCAATATATACTTTAGTCCATTCAGTATTCATTAAAATACACCTCCAATTTTATAGTTTCTCAAAAAAAAAAAAAGCCTAAGAGATAACTGTAAAAACAGTTTCTCCCAGGCTTTTATCCTTCCGTGACACAGCATAGCCGTGAGTTTTCTCTCGGACCAGACCAACATTGACTGTAGCGGAACCCTAGAAAACATTTTACCTATGCAATTACCTTGTATTATACACACTTTTAAAATTAAGTCAATTAAATTTAACAATAGCATATATGTCTCCAAAACAACCCTGATTTATTTTATGAAGAAAAGTTGAGAATATCAATTGAAGGATTATTATGTAGCCAACCATTATCTCTAATATTACCTATTACTAAAAAAGAAATTAACTTAGGACTTATGTATCCTTAACGACAAGAGTAACTATCACGGATATCTTCATATCGTCATTTTAATCAGGGAAATTTTCTTTTATTTTAGATACTTAAAGAGTATTTCTAAACGTTGCATACAGTTGTATTTAAATTGTTAATGAATGTAGGAATGGGTTTCCCTTAATAATCTTGTGCTGGATAATTATGTTAATATTAGTATGAAATTAAGAAAATATTCCCCTATTCAAACGAGCCGGTTTAGTTCAATAACGATACGAGTTGTACACAATCAAAAAGGATAGAGTCAATGAAGAGACAAAAAAGATGGAAAAGAAACTCAAATGGAAAAAAATATTCGGTACTATTCATCTTGATGAATATCTTGTAGTTGAACATAATACGATGTATGGTTTTACCAATACACTTCTCTATACTACAAATCTAGAACATGTAATTGAATTCTTAGTATAAAAGAAACAAGGTCTGATGATCTGATTGCACTAAAGCTATAGAAAAATTCTAATTACAACATAGAAAGTTGAAAACGCAAGAATGCTAATTTAAGCATTTTTGCGTTTTTGAATTCTATTTAAAAATATATAAAAAAATTCTGTACAAAGGTCCTCAGATTCATCAAGAGGTTTTAGCTTTCGGAGCTCTTTTTCTTGTTGTAGGTTTTTTCTTTTTTGTATTGTCAAGAGAAGCTTGTAGTGCAGACATAAGATCTGTCACATTTGAAGGTAATTCTGTTTGTTTTTCGCTTGTCATTACAACATTATTTCCAGCCTTTTTCTCTTCTATTAGCTCCATCAAAGCAGTTCTGTATTCATCTGTGTATTTTTCCGGTTCAAACACTGTGGTTAATTGTTCTACAAGCATTAGTGCTGTATCCAGTTCTTTTTTTACTACAGTTTGTTCAGAGGGAATATTAGGTACATCTGCAGTATTACGGACTTCATCGGGAAAATGTATTGTTTCCATGATTAAAGTTTCCTTGTATACTCGTACGATTGCTAGTTGCTCTTTCGAACGAATCATAATTTTAGCTACACCAATTTTACCCGATTCATGGAGTGCTTCTCTTAAAAGTGAATATGCTTTTCCACCACCACTATCAGGAGCCATAAAATAACTTCGTTCAAAGTAAATAGGGTCTATTTCTTCTAATTTTACGAAGTCAATTATTTCTACAGCCTTATCCTCATTTTCTTTTTTCAGTTTTTCCAATTCCTCTGCATCTAAAATTACAAATTTGTTTTTAGAGTATTCATATGCCTTGACGATATCCTCATTCTTCACTTCTTGTTTGCAGCCTTCACAAACCTTTTCATAGCTAATTGGGGTATGGCAATCCTTGTGGAGTTGACGTAATTTAATATCCTTATTTTCTGTTGCTGCATGTAGCTTAATGGGGATATTAACTAAACCAAAGCTGATACTTCCTTTCCAAACTGTATGCATTATGCTCACCACTTTTTCATTTTCTTCTTACTATGCAATCTTTTACGTCTTTTATGTATCAAAAGTAGATTAAATATGAAAACTAAGAAAAAACTGTGGAGGTAGGAATATAAATGATGCCCATGCTTTTAACAGCTTCGACAGAAATTCCTGTAGGAAATGATTGGCTGTACGAAGCGAAATATGATGGATTTCGATGCATTTTGGAATGGGATAATGAGCCTTTACTTAAAAGCAGAAACGGAAAATTGCTAAACGATATGTTTCCAGAGATTATTAAATTCTGTAATGAAATTTATAATAAAATCAAATCTTTTTTACCACTAACAATGGATGGGGAAATAGTATGTTTAATAAATAACTTTCAAAGTGACTTTTCAAAGGTGCAAACTAGAGGAAGAATGCAAAATTTCGAGACCATTAAGAATAATGCAGAAATATTTGCTTGTCATTATATTGTGTTTGATTTACTCAAATATAAAGGTAAGGATTTAACTAAACTTTCATTGATAAAGCGAAAGCAACAGATGGGTCGACTGTTTAACAAAGTTCAGTTGCCTATATCTATAAATTATCAAGATATAAATAAGCTACAGATGATTGATGTTTATGAGGAAAATACATTATTGTGGAATACAATAGTCTCAAATAATGGGGAAGGCTTAATCGCTAAACAAAAAAGCAGTACATGGAATAGCGCGGAACGCACTAAAAAATGGTTGAAAATTAAAAACTGGAGATTTATTAGTGTCATTTTAACTAAGTACGATAAAAATAATGGATTTTTTCATGGTGCACTTTATCAAGAGGACTCATTAGTTGAAATCGCTACGTTTCGTCACGGACTATCCGAAATGGAGTTAAGTACCTTAACAGAATTATTTCAAACGAATGGAACAAAACTATCCAATAATATTTGGGAGTTAGAACCGTCTATTTGCATAGAAATTGCCTGTATTGATTTTGATGGTAAAAAGTTAAGAGAACAAAGATTCCATTCGTTTAATCTGAATAAACCTATACAGGATTGTAATTGGCAACAAATGCAAAAGCAGTTATATCCTTTACCATCATCTACTAAAATAACACATCCTGATAAACCTATATGGCCAGATGCGGGAATACTAAAAGATGATTACCTTTTATATCTACAACGCATATCGCCATATATTTTACCTTTTTTAAAGGATAGGCTTCTTACTGTAATTCGTTTTCCGCATGGTGTAGCAGGTGAAAGCTTCTATCAGAAAAATAGTCCAGATTATGTTCCGGATTTTGTTATGACAAAGCAAATAGAAGATATTAAATATATTTTATGTAATGATTTAGATACCTTACTTTGGTTAGGAAACCAGCTTGTATTAGAATTTCATGTTCCTTTTCAAACTGTAAATACGACTAATCCTACAGAGATTGTATTTGACTTGGATCCACCCTCGGTTCATGAGTTCTCATTAGCAGTGGAAGCTGCTCAACAGATGAAAGTTATATTTGATCAATTTCAGCTTAAATCCTATGTGAAAACCTCTGGTGGAAAAGGAATTCAGATATATGTTCCACTAGAGGAGGATAGTTTTTCATATGAAGAAACTGGTATTTTCACTAAGTTTATATCAGAGTTTTTAGTGGAGCAGGAACCAAAATGGTTCACTACTGAAAGGTTGAAAAAGAATCGTGGGAATAAATTATATTTGGATTATGTTCAACATAAAGAAGGAAAAACTATCATTTCTCCATTTTCACCAAGAGGGAATAATTTGGGACTTATTGCGACTCCATTGAAATGGGAGGAGGTTAGAGAGTCCTTGAGACCAGATGAATTTTTGATTCCACATGTGTTAGATCGTATAAAATATGAAGGAAATCCTTTTCAAAATTTCCGAGTGGAAACGGAAAATGAAAGATTTGCGATTGTATTAAACCAATTAAAAGAACTTGTAAAAAATAAGCAGAAATCGTAGATGAAAAAACGTACGTTCGCATACACTGTAAAAAGGAGGGAACAATTGTGGGAAATGATTTGGTTAAATATTTAAATCGCGGTTGGATTGTCGATATGATGTATATCTCAAAAGTTGGTGAAATAAGTAAGCGTAAAATTAGGTTATTAAAAGTACAAGGAGATTTATTCCATGCATACTGTTTTAAACAGCATGCGAAACGAACATTTAGAATTGATAATGTGCTAGCAATTGTTCCCATAATAAAACCGGAAAGAGGAACTATATAATTTTCTCCTCTTTTCGTTCAATGATTAATTGAAAAAAGTTCTCCTGAACCGTATACTAGTTATAAAGGAAGTGGTTATATGATACATACTAATTGGGCTACAAAGCCAACTATCAAAACAGTGACGTGTTCTCATACAGATGCTAAAAAATTTCTTGTGAGTAATGTACTTACCGTTGGAAAAACATATGAAGTTAAAAATGAAACAGAAGAATTTATATTTGTTATTGACAACACTGGAAAAGTTGGCGGTTACTACAAAGAATATTTTCAATAAAAAAACCGATGTGAACTCATCGGTTTTTTTTCATAAGGAGACAAGAGTAGAATATGGTAGACATCGTAAAGGTAGAACAACAGAAGAGATTAAATAGAGTACATATTGAACAAGACAGAGCACTTATTGGAGCTGGTGGATATCTTTCGCCAGAAGAACATTTACTAGAGGACGTGCTTATCGCTGTTTCTTTAAAAAAGCCAGTTTTGCTAAAAGGTCCAACCGGTGCAGGTAAAACAAAGCTTGCTGAAACAGTTTCAGCTTTCTTTACTCAGCCGATCCAAAGTATAAACTGTTCGGTGGATTTAGATGCGGAGGCTTTACTAGGATTTAAAACAATCGTAACTAATGATGGTGTGAGTGAAATTGATTTTGTTGATGGTCCTGTAGTTGAAGCGATGAAGAAAGGACATATTTTATATATCGATGAGATCAATATGGCTAAATCAGAGACTCTTCCTATATTGCATAGTGTGCTCGATTATAGACGCATGCTAACAAACCCTTTTACTGGAGAAGTTATAAAGGCACATCCTGATTTTTCGGTGATTTCTGCGATCAATGAAGGTTATATCGGCACAACACCCATGAATGAAGCACTAAAAAATCGTTTCGTAACCTTTTCCGTTCCTTATATATCCGGTGAGCATCTTGAAAAACTATGGCAGGAGATGTTCCCAACAGCACCGAAGACATTACATACTCTTATGTTAAACCTAGCAGATGATTTGATGGAACAAGTAAAACAAGGTTTGCTTTCAGAGGAAGCGGCATCTATTAGAAGTTTGCTATATGCAACAGAATTGGCATTATATATGGATCCAGTAAGAGCTATAACTTATGCTATCGCTGAAAAGCTAGAGGATGACCAAGAAAAACAACTTGTGTTAGCATTGGCTTCTTCTTGGATAAAGTGAGGGAAATAAATGGATTCAGTTGACAGGTTTATACAGTTCAATAATGAAACTATTGATGCAAGACAGCTAATGCATTATGAAAATGTTGCAAAAGCTTTAACAAAAAATACGTTATTAGCAATAAATGAACGAAAACTAATCGAATTTCAACCTGTGGATCAAACTATTTCTATAAGTGTGTTTTGGAGACATCGGGATGAACAAGTGATGCATGAAGGTAGATTGTCCGATATTTTTCTGATGTCAGAAGGATTTTGGAAGTATTTTGATGTGCTAATATGGCAGGATTTTCTAGAAGAAAAACCAACTGAACTATCAAAATTCATGGATCAGTTATTATTTTGTATAGAAGAATTTCGACTGGTTGAAGTGGTTCAGGAAAAAAGAGTTGGTACGCAAAAAACATTTAAAACTCGCATAAAAACATATTTGGATTTTCATAAACAGCAGCTACGTGTAAATATACAGAAAGGTTTCTTAGCAGATGCTTTTATCAGTTATTTATATATTTCCCTATATGAGGGCACGATGTATGTACAAGGACCAGATTCGTTTAAGCTAGCAAATAATATTATTCAAAAAGTATATGAATCTAAAACAACTCAGCAGTCTATTGATTTAGTTTTTCAGCTGTATTTTCTTTTAAACGAATATGTGAAAGAGGATAGCTTACTGCAATATTACGCAATTATTTCTTACACCAGTTTACCACCAAAGGATTTTCATTATCATAGAGGGGTAAAAAACGCTGAACTCGGTGAAGAAGATAAGAAAGATACGATTGAAGAGATATTTAGATCTTGGCATCGGGAAAATGAGCAGGAGAATGGAGTCCACCTTCAATATGAACTTGAGCATGGAAGAGATGGAAAAGCAGAACAAGCCATTGAGGCTGAGGAAGGACAAGAAGGTCATGAGATTACGATGACTGGTAAAGGCCAATCTAGCGGAAATAGTAAGGTAGGACAGGTGGATCAATCCTCTAATGATCAATCCAGTGATTTGAAAAAAGCTGGTAAGTCTTTCGGTAAAGAACATATAAACGTCGTTTATAAGGAACAGCGTATTGCAATCACTGACGCTTCTGACAATAAGAATCTACTATACAAGTATCGTCAGGAGCATGCACCATTTCTAAAGGCTTTTGTGCAAGAAATGAAAAAACGTTTAGATCAAAAGCGAATAGATAAGCGTACAAACCTTACAAAAGGGAGATTATCTACAAAATTGACGCCTCTTTGGACAGATGAAAGACCTAAACCTTTTTATAAAAAAGATGCTCCGAGTATCCAGTTAAATGCCGTATTTGGTTTGTTAGTAGACGGATCTGCTTCTATGCAAGACAAAATGGATGAAACTAAAAAGGCAGTTTTACTTTTTCATGATGTATTAAGAGAGCTGAAAATTACGCATGAAATTGTACTTCATTATGAAGATGCCTATGAAGCAACGGAAATTTCCCAACCAAACGCATTTGAATGGATTCATAAGTTAGAGGATGGTCAAATGGATAACGGTTTAGACATTCTTTCCATGATTGCCCATGAAGATAACAGAGATGGCTTTGCAATAAGATGGCTGGGGAAACGATTAGAGAATAGAGCAGAGAATCATAAGTTCCTGCTTGTATTTTCGGATGGGGAACCCTCTGCATTTGGTTATGCCCAGAATGGTATTATGGATACCGCAGAAGCAGTGTTAGAGCAAAAGCAGCTTGGTATAAACGTTTTACATCTATTTTTAAATGATCATGAGGCTACAGAGGAGCAATTGAATTTGTTTCGCTTAATTTTTGGCAAGAAATCAGCAACTGCTTCTTCCTTAGAAAAGTTTTCCGAGGAAACACTTAGATTACTACGCAAAATGCTCCATCTTGTTGTGCAAGGTTCCTAAGAAAATAGAGAATTACTGTTAGAGAGAGCTTAATATGTTTATGACCCGGAAAATAGGGAATAAATATAATCGAGGATTTTTCTCGGCAATTTTGTTTCTCTAAAAAAATAAAAAAACCGAGCAAAATACAATTTTGGAAGGAGAAATGTTCCGAATGAATTGGTATGAAAAGCTCAATCAATACTTTCCGGTCGATGAGATGAAATCAAGAGATCATATGGAAACACTTTTAGCTGAAAAGGGAAATGTTTATATAAAAGATGAGGGGCCAAAGCATGTATTAATGTACGTTGAATTTGAGAACTTCGTCTTTGTGGATTATTTATTTGTTTCTAAGGAAGCTCGGGGAGAAGGCCTTGGACGGAAATTATTGAATCAATTAAAAGAAAAAAATAAGGTAATTCTATTGGAAGTAGAGCCTATTAACTACGAAGATTCGGATTCAGAAAAACGTCTAAGATTTTATGCACGTGAAGAATTCAAACATGCTACCCGTATTGGTTATTCAAGACGTTCTCTTGCAACAGGTGAAAATACTATTTTGGAAATTTTATATTGGTCGCCATCAGATGAAGATGAGTATGCAATTTATGAAGCAATGAAATGGACGTACGAAAATATCCACACTTATAAAGATGAGGATTTTTATGGTGATTCCTATGATGCTTCCCATGAAGTAATAGTTTTTAATGAAGAGAGTAAGAAAAACATGTTAAAGTCATTCTGAAGATTATTGCGACATAAAAAAGAATTCATTTAAAATCAAGATGATTTTAAAATGAATTCTTTTTATTTGTGGTATATGTGTTATCAAATCAACGGCGCTTCATATATTAGGAAGAGCGGTTTTTAGACTGGTCAGCTATAAGAAGCAGACGTTGTTTCAATTCTTCTTCCATACGACCAATTTCTATTTCTGCCGCTTTACGTTTTACGCGTCCATCTGCTTGTATACGCATAGTTTCTTCAATTGTTTGTAATAAGTTTTCCTGAGTTTTTTTCAATGTATCGATTTCTACAATACCTCGTTCATTTTCTTTTGCAGTTTCAATGCTATTAACTTTTAGCATCTCAGAGTTTTTAAGTAATAGGTCATTCGTTGTTTGAGTTACTTGTTTTTGTGCAGCAACAGCTTTTTGCTGCCGATTTAAAGTTAAAGCTATAGCGATTTGATTTTTCCAAAGTGGGATAGATGTCATAATAGATGACTGTATTTTTTCGGCAAGTGTTTGGTTTGTTTGTTGGATCATACGTATTTGTGGTGCACTTTGAATTGTTATTTGTCGAGATAACTGCAAATCATAAACTCTCTTTTCTAATCGGTCGACAAATTGAGCCATGTCATTTACTTCTTGAAATGCCATTTGATCTTTAGATAGCTCTGCTTTACGCCTTAACTCTGGAATAGTGACGTTTACTATATCATCTCGCTTTAATTCTGCTGCAGCAATGTAGACGTTTAATGCCTGGAAATAAGTTTTATTTTGATCGTAGAGTTTATTGAGCATTTGAACATCCTCAACAAGTCCCCGTTTGGAATGCTCCAATTGAATACCAATACGGTCTACTTGTGTACTAAGTTTCTGATACTTAGTCATTAGTTCTTGAACGGAGCGATTGACACGACTAAACAATTTTTTAATACCCGACTTTTTCTCGGTGGATAGCTCCTCTGGATTAATCTCAGATAATTTTTTCATTAAATCACTTAAAATATCTCCAACAGGCCCTATATCCTTCTTTTGAACATGATCTAACATTTGGTGAGAAAACCGTGTAAGCTCCGACTGTGCATTAGCACCATAAGTTAGAATGGCTTCATAGTCACCAGCAGGAATCTGCTCTGCTAATTGTCGAGCCTTTTGTTGTTCCGCTTCTGTTAATCGATCTATCAATTTAGTTGGAGTAGCTTCTGTTTCTGTAGAAGCTGCTTGTGTTTTAGTAGTATCCAAATTAAATGGACTAGATAATAATTCGTCCATTAATATATCTTCACTTGTATTCGATAACTTTTCGCTCATCTTCTGATTCTCCTTCTAAATATAAAGGTTTTTCCTTTGTTTTAACGGATAATTTTGCAAAGTCTAATTCCATCTTAAGGTGCTCTACATCAGAGGCAAGTACATTGTTTAAATCATCTTCCATGACTGTACTAATTGATTCTAATGTATCTCTTGTATCTTGTAATGCTAACTTCATATCCTTGTTTTTCACCGGTTGTGAAACTAGTAGCGTATATTTTGACGTTAGTTCTACAGCCGAATCTAAATGTGCATAAAAGAAATTTTCTGCCTGATAAAATTTCTTCGGATTAGATTTAACAAGTGATATAATTCGTTTCGCTAATCGATTCATCTCAAATAATTGTTTAAACGAACTAATAGAACGTACCTTCAAATATTGACTATTTAGCGCTTTTATCTTTTTATTTGCTTCTTTTAATTGCTGTTGGATATGGAAATACTCAGAAAGGGTCATTTGATGTTTTTTCATAATTCTTCTTTGTTGTATTTTCTTTATCGCAAAATTAGTGACAATATATACACCTATAGCTAAAGCGGAACTCCAAAAAAATCCACTTTCGATTGAAAAAAAGAAAACAAACCAAGAAGTTATCATGATCGGTATATTTAAGCAATGGCGTATGAAGGTTTGAATTACTTCACTCATGATGTTACCTCCTTTTATCCCGTATTAACGGGCAATAATTATCCCACTTAAAGTTTTGGGCCAAAGTACCAAGCATTAGTGGGAGATAACTGCCCGTAAAAGCCTGAATGGCTCAACTGACAATCAGTGGGTTTGAAAAACCCCATCGATTGAAGTTTCACTTTTTCTATACTATTATATACGATTCAACCAGAAGAAGGTTTCATTAACATAAAGATTTAAACGATATCTGACTCCATTGTGGTATAACCTTTTAAATCATCATAGAATTCAATACTAAATGCATTTGTTTGAGATAAAGGTGAAACACCTTTTTGAATATATTCTAAAAACTCTTCTAACTGTTCTGAATCGCCTTCTATATCAATAACGATAAGTTTGTCGTTCGTCTGTTTGCAGCTACCTTTTAATCCAAGTGATTGAGCTTTTTGTTTCACTAGAAATCGAAAACCTACTCCATCCACATCCCCGTGCATTTGAATAAAAGCTCGCTTTTTCATAACTAAGTCTCCTAACTTGTAAATAATAATGGTATCTATAACTTAACTGAAAAAGTAGGAATTTTCAATTTATAAATTCCTAAGCCGTTTAAGTAGACATTTTATATTGGAGAAGTAAAATATGAGTTAATAAAAAATGTTAGAGGCGATGAAAATGTATGAAGTAATTTACATGAAGGCAGACTACGAGCCCTGGTGGCTTTTTGAAGGTTGGGAACAGTATATCGTAGAAAAGCATGTTTTTGAAAATGAAGCAGAGGCAAAATCCTTTTTAGATAGTAAACTCGTGGAATTGCGGGAGATGTTTCCAAAAGAAACAAATAAGGATGAGAAATACTGGGCTTTTTGGTCAGAAAAAGAGGTATGTTTTTGTGATTCTTGTGACGATGATTTACAAATATATCATGGACTAATATGGAATGAAACGCAACAAACTATTTAGAATTGCGAAAATATTCATTGACTAAATTCTAGCAACTGATATAATTTAATTAACAATTTAAGTGAAAAATACCGTATTAATTATTCACATATCCTATGAAGTGATCGATGTGAGATCGGTACTTCATGGAATATGTGAATTTTTTTCACGTATTGATTAATTTTTTGGAGGTAATAGAATGAAACAAGGCACAGTTAAATGGTTTAACGCAGAAAAAGGTTTTGGTTTTATCGAAGTAGAGGGTGAAAACGACGTATTCGTACACTTCTCAGCAATTCAAGGAGAAGGCTTCAAATCACTTGAAGAAGGACAAAAAGTTGAATTTGAAGTAGTTGAAGGTAACCGCGGACCTCAAGCTGCAAACGTTACAAAACTATAAGAGTACAGAGAAGTACACCGTTAGGGTGTGCTTCTTTTTCACATTTTATAGTTTTATACATACTCAGATAGATTAAATATTAGTAGGTTTAATTATTTTCACCGAGGGTATAAAGAGCTTAGTTTATTATTTTCATAGGTGGAATAATTTTGGATGAGGCATTACTTGATCATAAATTGAAAGAATATTTGCAGGCAAACAAACAAAATTTTGAAGAGTATTTATTGAACCAAGCTGTGAATGTTAGAGAGAAAATCGATGATATATTAAAAGTTGGAGATATCGATCTGATCAATAATGCTCATAATCTTATTCATCTTATTATTGATGGAAATGAGCAGGATAAACTTAGTGCATTTTCAAGGCAAGAGGGTATTGCATGGGCTACATTTTCCTTAACATTATCGTTTAAGTTGGAGTGGATTCAAGCGATTAGGAGAACGATGTGGGCTTTTATTCAAAAATATAGCAATGAAGTACAACTAATTGCTATCGACGACTTTTTTGAGTTAGAAAAACAAATTAATAATCAAATAGATTACTTTTTAAATGAATTCTTTATTAACTACTCAACATATAAAGATGCCCTTATTTCCTCACAACGAAAAGAAGTGGAAGCGCTTTCGGTTCCGATAATACCGATTACGCCAACTATATGTATCTTACCTTTAATCGGATCAGTGGATACTTATAGAACAAATATAATGGAGGGAAAAATACTAAACGAGATTGGTCGTTTACACATTCAAACATTAATAATGGATTTATCGGGAATATCGAAAATGGAAATAGAGGTAATAGATCATTTAATGAAAATTATTTATGGTACTTCGATGATGGGCTGTGATACAGTTATTACTGGTTTAAGACCGGATGTTGTTAGACAAATGATTCAATTAGGTATTAAGTTTGATCAAGAAACAAAAACCTATGCTACTCTGCAACAAGCATTAAACCAATACTTAATTAAGTAAAGAATAGGTGGTTCGTGAAAATAGATACGAATCACCGTTTAATAATTTTTCGGAGTTATCTATTTCCTAACTTATAAGTTCTCTTAGCCCTTGTATAAAATTTTTGAGTAGTTTAAGAAATGCTTATAATGTTTCAAATTGTCTTTTTTTTGGTATAGTGAAAAGAGGAAGGGGATATGGCGATGAATGTAGAACTCAAGAAAGAGCTACCAACTTATGAGGAGCAGCAAGACTTCTATATAAAATTACGTTCTAAGATCACAGATTATGTAGAAAGTAAATCGGGGAAAGCAGGGAAGTTTACTCCATATCTTCTGTTTGCGCCGGATTTATTTCATTTATTAGTGAAGTCGATGTTTGATGAACGATTAGATGCCAAAAGTAAAACACTCGTTGGTAGTGGGATTTTGTATTTCATCACTCCTTTAGATGTATTACCTGAAGGATTAGTTGGACCAGGTGGGTTTATAGACGATATAATTGTAGCTACTTTTGTAGTCAACATGTTATTAAATAAATTTAAACCAGAAGTGATTGAAGAACATTGGGCAGGGGACGATAAATTATTGAACGTCCTGAAGAATATCTCAGAAACAAGTGATTCATTACTAGGTAAATTACCAACAAGGTCATTACTCGGTAGATTTATTAAGACTTCAAAAAAGGACAGATTAGTTAAAAATTAATCCTTTCAAAAAATTTTACTTTGATTACTTTCATAATTTGTTATAACAACAAACCAGAAGAGATTAACTAAGATAGAACGAGAGTATTACAAAAAAAGAGTACAGGATCATGACACAATGTCACAATCCTGTACTCTTTATTTCATCTATCTTATAAGTTTTGTGTTTCTTTCCACTCTAAGAATTCATCGTAAGTCAATTGTTTATCTAAGATAGATCCGTCATCACGAATTTCGATTACGCGATTTGCAATTGTTTGGATGAATTGATGGTCATGTGATGTGAATATCATAGCACCCTTGAATAATGTAAGTCCATTATTCAATGCTTGAATAGATTCAAGATCTAAGTGGTTCGTTGGTTCATCTAGTAATAATACATTCGATTCCGAAAGCATCATTTTTGAAAGCATACAACGTACTTTTTCTCCACCAGAAAGAACAGAAGGCTTTTTCTTTACTTCTTCACCTGAGAAAAGCATACGGCCAAGGAATCCTCGAAGGAATGTTTCGCTTTCATCATCTGGAGAATATTGGCGTAACCAGTCTACTAATGAAGGCTCACTACCTTCAAAGTATTTTGCGTTATCAAGCGGGAAGTAGGCACGTGTTGTAGTAATACCCCAACGTATTGATCCTTCTTTTGGTTCTTCTTCTTCAGCTAAGATACGTAATATAGCTGACTTCGCTAATTCATCACCTAAAAGAATAATTTTGTCTTCTTTATTCATAGTGAAGCTTAAATTAGAGAATAGTTTTTTGTCTTCTGTTGAATGACCTAAATCTTGAACTTGTAATACATCATTACCGATTTCACGTTTCATCGCGAAATTTACATATGGATATTTACGAGATGATGGTCTAATATCATCTAGTTCTATTTTGTCTAGCATTTTCTTACGAGATGTTGCTTGTTTTGATTTAGAAGCATTGGCACTAAATCGAGCAATAAATGCCTGTAGTTCTTTGATTTTTTCTTCTTTTTTACTATTTTGATCTGAAGCTAATTTAGAAGCTAATTGACTCGATTCATACCAGAAATCATAGTTTCCTACGTAAACTTGAATTTTACTGAAATCTAAATCCGCAATATGTGTACATACTTTGTTCAAGAAATGACGGTCATGGGATACAACAATTACAGTATTTTCAAAGTTAATGAGGAAGTCTTCTAGCCATTGGATAGCTTTAATATCTAAATGGTTAGTAGGCTCATCTAGTAAAAGTACATCTGGTTTGCCAAAAAGGGCTTGAGATAGTAGAACTTTTACCTTTTCTGAACCAGTTAAGTCAGCCATTTTCTTTTGGTGCATGTCATCAGGAATACCAAGACCTTGTAAGAGTATTGCTGCTTCTGATTCAGCTTCCCATCCATTTAAATCAGCAAATTCACCTTCTAATTCGGCTGCACGCATACCATCTTCATCTGAAAAGTCTTCTTTCATATAGATAGCATTTTTTTCATTCATTACTTCATATAAACGTTTATGCCCCATCATAACTGTCTCTAAAACAGTGTGTTCTTCGTATTCGAAGTGATTTTGTTTTAAAATAGCTAAACGTTCATCTGGATTCATAATAACATTACCTTCTTGCGGTTCAATTTCACCAGACAAGATTTTGATAAATGTTGACTTTCCAGCTCCATTTGCACCAATCAAACCATAACAGTTTCCTGGTGTAAACTTTATATTTACGTCTTCGAACAATTTACGATCACCAAAACGAAGACTTACGTTACTTACTGCAATCATGCTAGTACCTCCTAAAATTCACAATGAACTTATTATAACATGAAATATAAACAAAATACAGAATCCCTTTGTTAATGAGGGTTAGGGCAAATATTCTGGCTTTAAGCCTCTATTTAACAGGTTTTGTCTGTTTATGAGCGGACTGGGGTGTCTCCCTTATCCAACTTTTCATCTAACGAGAATAAAGGACTGCAAGACAATGATGAAAACCACTTCAATTTTGAAGTGGTTTTCGTCTAAATTTTATTTCTTCTTTATTAACCGATGTCTTCCAAAATTTTGGAGGTACTTTCGTTGGTGTAGATCTAAAATTCTATTTCCAATTTTTTTCTATAAACTCATCTCTACCTGATTGTGCACGATCCTCTTTATAGTGAGTTGGGCTTTTCTTATAATAGTCTTGATGATACTCTTCTGCCTCATAAAATGTTTTAGCATCACGAATTTCGGTAACAATAGGTTTAGAGAACTTCCCACTTGCTGCAAGTTGTTCTTTCGATTGCTCCGCAAGCTCTCGTTGTTCATCTGAATGAATAAATATAGCAGTGCGATATCTTTCTCCTCGATCTTGGAACTGACCGCCATCATCGGTAGGATCAATTTGTTGCCAAAATATTTCTAATAGCTTTTTGTAGGAGAAGATGCTTGGATCAAATTGTATTTCTACCACTTCTAGATGACCAGAATCTCCTTTTTTTACGTCTTCGTAAGTAGGGTTATCAAGATGACCACCCATATATCCTGAAGTTACCTTATGTATTCCGTCCCAAGTGTCAAATGGTTTTACCATGCACCAAAAACATCCGCCTGCGAAAGTTGCTGTTTCTACCATGATCTTTCCTCCTATTATTCTCACTAATTGATGTATTGTCTTATGTAAAATAGATTTTACCACTTGTTTAGTAGTAGTACAAAAATCTGAAACTTTTCTTAACTGAAATACGTTATTATTAGGGTATAAAGGGGAGATTTCAAGATGGAAGAAGAATTACAACAAACTAGAAGACGTAGAAGAAAAAGACGTCCAAGAATAGGACGTATGCTTTTTGTTATTTTATTATTTTTGGCTGTAGGAGTTGGTATTTATACATTTACACAATATTCTAGCGGTTATAAATTAGCTGACACAGATAAAAAAGAACCAATGGACTTTAAAGGAGATGTACTTAAGCAAGGTGAACGAGAAAACATCTTGGTTTTAGGTGTAGATTCCAGAGGGGAAGACAAAGCTCGTACAGATACTATGATGATTTTTTCTTGGGATAAGCAAAATAATGATGTTAAGGTAATCTCTTTCATGCGTGATATATATGCCGATATCCCTGGGAATAAATCCTATAAATTAAATACAGCTTTCTATTTAGGGAAAGTACAGTTATTGAAAGATACTATGAAAGAGATGTTCGATTTACCAATTCATCACTATGCATTAATCGATTTTAGTAGCTTTGAATCCCTTGTTGACATAATTGCACCGAATGGAGTTCCAGTTAATGTAGAGAAGGACATGTCAGAGAAAATTGGTGTTACATTAACCAAGGGGCAACAGAACTTAAATGGACAAGAATTGCTCGGTTATGCTCGTTTTCGTTCGGATGCTGAAGGAGACTTTGGACGAGTTGGAAGACAACAGTTGGTAATGGAAATCTTAAAAGATGAGCTATTATCCATAGAAAATATACCAAATTTACCTAAATTCATTGGCGCAACAGAGGGATATATCCAAACAGATTATTCACGCTCTGACAAAACAAAACGAGTATTAGATGCACTAGTAAGTGGTAAGTTAGAAATGGAAAAAATGACAATTCCAGTGGAAGGAACATATTCATTTAAGCGCTATAGTCATGCTGGGTCAGTCATTGTACTCGACGAAGAGAAGAACAAAAATGCAATTACAGAGTTTTTAGAAAAATAACTTGCTTCAAGATTGCCATATTTATTTTTCCTCCGTAAAATAAATATATATAGAAAGGAAGTTTGATAGAAGTGGAGCCAGAAAAACCTTCTTTTTTTTCTACTAGATACATAAAATTTTTAGGTGGACGTAATACTATCTTTTCATTGGTTCTTTTACTGATGATCGGTCTTGTTATTATGATTTATGATGAGATTTCTTTTATATTTGTACCTTTGACGGTATTTCTGGGTAATGTAATCTTACCTATAATCTTAGCAGTTATTGTGTATTACTTATTACGACCAATACTACGTTTATTAGAAAAAATAAAAATTAAACGAGTATGGGGCATACTTATTATTTTCTTAGTATTAATCGGATTAATAACATTACTAGTGTTTCTAGTATTTCCTTTTTTAAAGGGTCAAGTCTTTAAATTAGTGGAAGAATTACCTACTTACTTTATTCAGCTCTTCAATGACTTAGATGAATTTTTACGAACATCTATTTTTCAGGAATATTATTTACAAATTGAGAATGATGTTACTTCAGTATTAAATGGTCTTCCAGCTGAAATAGGAGAGTTTGTACAAGATACTGTAACCGGTATTATAACTGGGATTTCATCGATTGTTGGTGTATTAACTAGTTTTGTTTTAGCTATAGTAACTGTACCTTTTATCGTTTTTTATCTTTTAAAGGACGGCGAGAAGTTACCCCACTTTGTTCTGAAGTTGTTTCCTCCAAGAATGAGAGATGATTTACAATCTGTATTTACAGGTATAGATAGACAAATTAGTTCTTATATTCAAGGACAAATACTAGTATCAATGTGTATTGGAATAATGATTTCTATTGGATTTACAATTATCGGTATGCCGTATGCACTTCTACTTGGAGTCATAGCGATGGTTACAAGTGTAGTACCTTATTTAGGTCCAGTGATAGCTATTACTCCTGCTGCTATTATAGCCCTAGTAAAATCACCACTTATGCTAGTAGGGTTGGCGATAGTTTGGACGATTGTCCAGTTAATAGAAGGGAAGTTTATATCACCACAAATTATGGGTAAATCATTACATGTTCACCCAATTACAATTATCTTTGTTCTTATTACATCAGGTGCATTATTTGGTGTTCCAGGAGTAATATTAGGAATTCCAGGATATGCAATTTTGAAAGTAATCGTTTCACACTTTTATACATTGTTTAAAAAGCGTTATAATAAGTTTGAACCAGTAATAGAAAATCACTATGAGTATACAAATCACAAGGTGGACTGAGAATAATGGCGAAGAAATTTGAATCTTCCATAGAAGTAAAATCTATAAAGATAGACACGATTGTCGATCACCCTTATATTGAACATGGTATTAATCTGTCGGGCACGATTTATATAGAAGGGGTACACGATGAATCGGTAGAAAATATCAAATTAGAGGTATTTAAACTGACAAATGGTGAATCACCTAAAATTGTATCGAAGCACTCAATTGAATTAGTAGGAGCAGCTGCATCTAAGGACATGCAAATGATACCTTTTGAAATTATGCCAGATGAAAGATGGATTCCAGATAGTAATGAGGAAGTAACAAGACTAATTTTAAGAACAACAGTATTATTCGAAAATGGTTCTGAATATAACGACGAAGATGAAATTTATTTTGATATTGAAGAATGATTTATGAAGCTCTAGCCTCGTGCTAGAGCTCTTTTTTTATAAGAGAATCTACTTGGCAAAAAAACATCATCCATTTAATTAAACTAAAAGTTAAACCATGAAAAGATAGTTGAATAAATTTTATAGTATAAAGTTACGAAGGTTGTGCATTCTAATGTTAAATTAGGAGGAAACTAACAATGTTTAAACGAATGTTTTCGATACTTATTATTTCTTGTTTCATACTTACTGCCTGTGGATTTCAAAGGAATTCCAATCAACCAGCTAACCCTGAGACGCAAATAGACAACCAAGATCAAGAAATTCCAAATACAGGTAATGAAGAAGTTAATGAAGAAAATGATGTAGGTATTCCTAAAGTGGACGAATCCATAAATGATCCATCTTTTGAAAAACCAAATGAAAATAACGATTGAATTGTTTGAATAATTATGCTATTATTTATTTAACTAATTCGAACGGAGGTGAAGAAAGAATGAAAAACGCTATGAATGCACAATTTTTTATGTTGGAATTTTTATCCACTTCTTGTGCAATTACTCATGAAATTGCTAACAACGGGACAGGTCTGTCCATTTTTAGACAATTTCAAAGTAATGTTCATAGCTAAGAAGTCATTCTTTCGGATCCTAAATGGTAGCGAGAAGACTGTGCTTTTTAGACAGTCTTTTTTTGTTGCGAAAAAAAGGCGCTTCTTAGCTCATAAAGAATTGAAGGGAAGCGATCATAATGATATGTACAATACAAAATATAACAAAAATGCTTGGAGGAAATACGATTTTCGGAAACTTATCTCTTGATATTAAAACGGGAGACAGGTTAGCCATTGTTGGTCGTAACGGTAGCGGTAAAACTACATTGTTCAAATTGTTAGCAGGAAATGAAAAACCTGACGAAGGATATATCAACTTTAAGAAAGGTGTATCCATTGGTTATTTGGCTCAAATACCTACTTTTTCAGAAGATATTACAGGTCTTGATGTTCTCCATTATGCTTTTCAAAAGATTACGGAGTTACAAAAGAAAATGATTCTGATGGAGCAACAAATGACAACCTTAAATTCAGAAGGGATGGAGCGCCTGCTACAACAATACGGAGAAGTACAAGAACAATTTACACTTTTAGGCGGTTATACAATGGAGTCTGAAATTGAAAAAGTAGTGCAGGGACTTCAGTTGAACCAATTCGTAAACCAATCATTTGCTAGTTTAAGTGGTGGCGAACAAACAAAAATAATGATTGGGAAAATTTTACTGTCAAATCCAGATATATTATTGTTGGATGAACCGACGAATCATTTAGATTTATTTGCAGTTGAGTGGTTGGAACAATATTTGGTTAACTATTCAGGGACTGTTGTAATCATTTCGCATGACAGATATTTCTTAGACCAGGTCGTAAATAAAATTGCAGATTTAGAAGAAGGTGAGCTTTCTCTTTATCATGGAGATTATTCTTCCTTTATTTTAGAGAAAGAAGCTAGATTAATGCGTGAGTTCCAGGAGTATGAGGAACAACAGAAAAAGATCAAAAAAATGAAGGATGCAATAAGACGACTTAGACAATGGGCAAATGAAGCGGTTCCACCAAATCCAAAGTTATTTCGTCAGGCACGTAATATGGAAAGGGCACTAGAGAGAATGGTAAAAGTTAGAAAACCTTTAATCGACCCGAAAAAGATGGAGCTTTCCTTTGAATTTGCTTCTAGAAGTGGAAAAGAAGTAGTTATGATGAAAAATGTATATAAATCATTTGGAGATAAAGCATTGCTAGAAAATGCACAGCTAAATCTATACTGGAAGGACCGAGTTGCGATAGTAGGTCGAAACGGTTCTGGTAAATCCACTATATTAAATCTTCTGCGTGGAGAGATACCTATTGACAATGGAGAAGCTCGGTTAGGTAGTAATGTCCGGGCAGGTTATTTGTCGCAGCATTATGAAATTCAGGATCCGAAGTCTAGGCTAATTGATGTATTTCGAAGTGAGTTAAATGTGGTCGAGGGAGATGCACGACATATTCTCGCAAAATTTATGTTCTATGGACCAGATGTATTTAAGCGAATAGGTGATTTAAGCGGTGGTGAGCGCATGAGACTTCGGTTAGCACAGCTCATGCATCAGGATATTAATCTCCTAATTCTTGATGAACCGACGAACCATTTAGATATTGAGTCTAGAGAAGTACTTGAAGATGCTTTAGCTGATTTTGATGGAACTATATTGGCCGTATCACATGATCGGTATTTTTTAAATAAATTATTTCCTAAAACTGTCTGGTTAGAAAAAGCCCAGCTCACTACATTTGAAGGACCATATGAGTGGGCTAGAACAAAATGGGAGGAAATGTATTCTAAGCGAGAAGTAGAAGATGTTTCAGAGAAAAAGACTAAAACTAAACAACCAACAAGGGAACGTGTAAAAGAGCGAACAATCGATGAAGAAATTTCTTGTTTGGAAAGTGAAATTTCATATTTAAAAGAAAATGCAAAAATAGAAACTGATTGGGGAATTTATGAAAAGCTTATCGAATCTATTCAAGCAAAAGAAGAACAACTTGAAATCTTATTGGAGGAATGGATTGGTTAGGAAGTATTAGAATTACTTATAATGATTATGACCACCTTTTAAGAAGGTGGTCTCTTTTGTGAGATTTCAAGTCAGGTATCTCAAATTGGAAGATTTATTTTTAGTTCCTTTATTTTCATTAATAATATGTTTGAAATCATCATCTGCAGAAAATATGATAGAAAGGTAAATAAGAAGGTATTTCACCGAAATTTGTTTTTTTGAAGAGTAAGTTATTTTTCATGCATTAATATTCTCTCATTGTGCCGATATAATAGTATAAATATACTTATATATGGAATATTCATATCGGAGCATATTCAATACATAGAGAAGGAAGATGAGTAATGCGTAAATCTATAAAGTGGAAAATAATTATTGCTGTTATGGCTCTAATTATTGTAAGTATGGCACCATTAATAACCATTAGTACGAACACTATTAGTAAAAAGACGGAAAAAGACTTAATTGATCAAAGCCAAGTTATAGTTCAAGAAATGTCAACATCAATTCAGAATTATTTAGCTACATATGAAAAAGGGCTTATTCAATTATCAACTTCAAATGATATTGTAGATTTTCATAATAGTGCTAAAGCAACTGATGGAGTTTTAGCCAAGAAATTAGAGAAACAATTAGATACTAAATTTAATGAATTTGTTTCATTATATGACGCTGTAGCTTCAGTCTACATAGCTTTACCTGATAAATCGATTGAAATTATCCCAGAAGCAGACCTAGGAGCAGATTTTGATCCTACTTCAAGGGAATGGTATTTAAATGCAGTTTCAAATAAAGACAGTTTCAGCTGGTCTAAACCTTTTGTAGATGCTTCTACTGGAGAATATGCAATTTCTGGTGCAAAAGCTGTTATTAGAGATGGCCAAGTGGTTGGTGTATTAGCCATTGATATTCTATTATCCAAATTAACAGAAACGTTAGCAAACAATGAGTTAGGTTATGAAGGTTATCCAATTATTGTGGATGCAGATGGTAATGCTATAGTTCATCCCACTTTATTTGGTGAAAACATATCTGAGAATTCATCAGTTAAAAAAATGCTATCTAGTTCCTTGGAAAGTGGAAATGTGACTGACGGAACGGAGAGTACTAATACAATTACTGTATTTACAACTATACCAGAATTGGATTGGAAAATAGGAGCTGTTTATGAGGAAAATAAGATAAACCAAACAGCAGACAGTATACGTACAATGATAATAATAATTGTTTTAGCCATTGAGGCAATCATATTTATCGTATTATATTTCATGATTAGCGCTATTTTAAAACCAATCGGCCAACTAAAAAAATTAATGGATTCTATTGCTGATGGAGATTTAACTGTACAAGCGAATATAAGGTCTAAGGACGAAATTGGTCAACTTGCTACAAACTTCAACAAAATGTCTAGCAGTATGAATGGAATTATTCAGGTTGTAAAAGAGTCCGCAAATAATGTGCAGTCAAATTCTGAAAATTTAAGTGCTGTAGCTGAAGAAACAAATGCTTCTGCGGAACAAGTGTCATTAGCTGTTAGTGAAATTGCAGAAGGTGCATCTAAATCAGCAGAAGATGCTGGTGAAGTAACAGAGAGTTCCGTGCACTTAAGCGAGCAAATCAATCTCATTAACGAAAAATCAATAACGATGACTGATATAGCTACTAAAGCAAATTTAATGAATACAAATGGTCAAAACCAAATGAGTGAATTGAAAACTTCTTTCCAAAACTGGGAGTCTAATCTTACCTCCATGTCTACATTGTTTACAACTTTAGAAGTTAGAGTAAAAGCGATTGGCAGTGTTATGGAAACCATTATGGAAATCTCATCACAAACAAATCTCCTCGCACTGAATGCAAGTATTGAAGCGGCCCGTGCAGGTGAGCATGGAAAGGGCTTTGCGGTCGTTGCGGATGAGGTGCGAAAGCTTGCAGAACAATCTGCTAAAGCCACAGAGGAAGTAAAACAAACTATTACGGAGCTACAAAGTGAATCCCATATTGTAGGGGAGCAAATGACAGACACCATCAAAACATTCCGTGAACAAGGTTCTGTTGTAACTGATACTGAGTTAACATTTAGTGAAATATCAATATTGATGAATAGTTTACAAACATCTATTGATGCAGTTTCAGCAGAAATTGAACAGGTTTCCAACTATAAAGATCAGGTAGTAGATACTATTCAAGTGATGGCTGCAACTTCAGAACAAACCGCAGCAGCCTGTGAAGAAGTGAGTGCGTCTTCTGATGAGCAGTTACGAGCGATTCAGTCGGTTGCTGCAGCATCTGAGACCTTAACAGAGCTTAGTGATAAACTTGCGGAAGCAGTGAATCGTTTCAAAGTTTAAAAGAAGTTGAATTATTGGAAAACACATGTTAATATTCTTTAATAAAGAACAATATAATTTAATAACTCTTATCAAGAGAAGCAGAGGGACATGGCCCGTTGAAGCTTCAGCAACCTCTGATTTATCAGAAAGGTGCTAACTCCTACAAGATATAATTTCTTGAAAGATAAGAATCGAGAGCAAAACGTTCACCCTCTTTTCTTATATAAAGGAAAAGAGGGTTTTTAAATTTAAGGGGGAGTACTATTTTGCCGATAAATATACCTAAACAATTACCAGCAGCTGAACTTCTTAAAAAAGAGAAAATATTTATCATGGATACCGATCGAGCAATAACTCAAGATATACGTCCATTAAACATAATTATTTTGAATCTTATGCCTGAAAAGGAGAAAACCGAACTTCAATTGTTACGATTATTAGGGAATACATCCCTCCAAGTAAATGTGACTTTTTTACATATGGCAACACATGATTCCAAAAATGTTAGTAAAACTCATTTAGATACTTTCTATACGACTTTTGAGGATATCAAACACAGAAAATTTGATGGAATGATTATTACAGGTGCTCCAATTGAGCATTTACCATTCGAAGATGTTAATTATTGGCCTGAAATGACTGAAATAATGGAATGGTCCAAAACGCATGTGACCTCTGTTCTTCATATTTGTTGGGGAGCGCAGGCAGCGCTTTATCATCATTATAGTATTGGTAAATTCGACCTACCCAAAAAATGTTTTGGTGTATTTAGTCATCGGTTATCCGATCCAACCATTCAATTAGTACGAGGATTTAATGATGAATTTTATGCACCTGTATCTCGTTACACTGCTGTGTTATACGACGAGATTAAACAAGACCCTCGACTGATATTGCTTTCCAATTCGGAAGATGCAGGTGTTTTCCTAGTAATATCTAAAGATAAAAAGCATATTATGATTACTGGTCACTTAGAGTATGATGCAACAACACTTGCAGATGAATACCAAAGAGATATATCAAAAGGTGTGGAGATTGATGTTCCAGAAAATTATTTTCCAAACAATGATCCATCACAAAAGCCAATGAACTCATGGCGGTCACATACACATTTGCTATTTTCCAATTGGTTGAATTATTATGTTTACCAAGAAACACCTTATGAATGGGAATAACTTTACAAAGTTGGTGTAGCTATGAATATTAGGTGGAAAAGAGAAGAAATAATTTTTGAAACATTGTATGAAGCCGATGTTTGGGCCGATTCTTTAGCAAATGAAATTTACGGAAGAATTTACGATGGATATATAACCTCAGACTACAAAATTGCTTATTCTCTTGCTTTTAGATTAGCTTCGATAGACACATTTAGAGTCAATACTCAGCAGGATGGATTAAATATATATAAAGTATGGGTGACTACCTAATCTGAAAAATAAGATTCAGGATTGAAGATGAGAGGGTAAGGTTCTCAGTCAACTCATAATTTAGAGAAAGACTGGGTACTTTTACTTTTAGTGGAAAATTAAAACAACCTGAGTTCATCTAAATATGGACTCAGGTTGAAAATTGTTATTAAATTTTAGGGTTTCACACTCCATTTACTTGTTGAAATGGTATATATTCCAAATATCAGGTGTTTCAGAGCCGATATACCAAGCAGCTGCTCCACCTAAGTTAAATTGGTTAGCAAGGTCAATACGAAGTTTGATAGATTGTTTATCCTCTACCCATATTTGGTGCTTATCCCCGTTTGCAGTAAATTCCACATAATTTTGCTGGGTATTTTGATCCCAAACTTTTATAAGATTTTTTGAAGAGATAATTTGTTCAACCTCACCCATTGTACGGTCGATACTTTTCACTTTTTTTGTCGTTAAATTAGTAATCCATTCTCTTGTGTAGAAAGGTACCGCCAAGATAATCTTGTGAGATGGTACGTCTTCCAGTAACAGTTCAATACCTTCTTGAACCCATGGCATAGAAGCTACAGACCCCGCTATTGGACTACCTCCCCAATGCTCATCATACCCCATCATAATGATATAGTCAGCAACCTGACCTAACGCATAACGGTCTATACTGCCAGACCAAAAAGGATCCTTGTTTTCGCGAGTAACGTCTACAGATACTTTAATTCCGTGTGGATGAAGAGCGTTTTTAAGTTCGGTTACGAAGCGGATAAAATCTTGCTTGTTTTTCGGATCGATGTTTTCAAAGTCCACATTTATTCCATCGCTTTTTGTTTGAACTAAAGAATTTTTAAGCGTTGACACTAATTTTTTGCGTTTTTCAGGATTACTTAATACCAAGTCAGTTAAAACTGGGTCGAATTTATTTCCAATTAGGGGCCAAACTTTCTTGCCTTTGTTATGTGCATCTTTCAGATAATTTGTGTCAGCTGTAATTAAAACAAAATTACCTGTGTTGTTTAAAGTATACCATCTTGGTGACACCACATTTAAATTAGAGTGCTTCAATTGTTGTGAATAATTTTGCGAACTTCCGTTATACTTCCATCCCATTACGATTCGTTGCTGGTTCGTTTGTTTTAAAAGTGATTTATTAACCCAGCCTTTTTTATCACCCAACAACTGAATTTGTACGTAATAATCGGGAATGTTTAATTTTTGACCGACAATTAGGTTTGAAGATTGTAGTCTGTTCAACTTAGTTAAATCATTTATAGTTACATTGAATTTTTCAGAAATCTTCCATAAAGTATCACCATTTATAACAGTATATAGTGTATGTGTTTGTGGAATTATTAATTTCTGTCCAATTCGAATTTCTGCTGAAGATAGCTTATTTGTCTCTTGAAGTGCACTAAGTGGAATCCCGTATTGGTTTGAAATTTTCCATAATGTATTTCCAGGACTTACAGTATGCACTATAACGGTAGATGAGTCTCCTGATGCAGTAGATAGGACAGGGAATTCTTCTCCTTTTTTTAAAGTGGTGATAACAGTCGAACCTTGTTTTGGTAAACTTAATACGCTAACGTTATCTATTTGAACAGTCCCCACTGTAAGTGAACTACCAGTGGCTGTACTTTGTATAGGGTGAGAGCTTAGAAATAAGACAAATATAATAAAAATAGGAAGTACTTTTTTCACTTAAACCCATTCTCCTCTAGTTTGAAAGTAGTATTATAACTTTCATATATTACTATGTTTATAAATTAATAGATACAGGTACTTTGTGGTAAGTTCACCAATACAAAATGGGCGACAATAAGAAATGCTTATTAACATGCGGAATCTGTGAAATGCCCACAAAAAAAGCCAACTTCCAAATAAGTTGGCTTTCAGCTTGAAGACAAAAGTATTTTTATAAACTGCTATGAGTAATAATAAATATCTTTAAAGAGGTTGCTTTATCTAAATAAAAGTATTTATAGTGGAAACCTTTAAGGAGTTGTTTATAAGGCAAGGACCACCACGAAGACTCCTGTTGGAACAACTTGACCAATGTCTTTGCGACGAGTAACCGCAGGAGCATATGTTTTCACCGTGACGAGGAGGCTGAAGCCAAGCCCACGGAAAGCGAAGTGGTGGTCCTTGCAGATTTTAGTATACAACTCTATGCACCAAAAATTGAGTTTCTCTACAGTCTGAAAGCCAACTTCCAAATAAGTTGGTTTTTACTTTTTCCTATATATTAACTACGTTGGTCAGATATGGTTGCATTATTATTAGCTGCACTAAGAGCTTGAAGATTATCATATGGTGGTCCAGTAGTTGTACCGGCAAATAATACGATATCAAACTCATTCATTGGAATACCCCATGAGTTGCCCACAAAAGTAGTGAAAGCTCTGTCTACTAAGAAAGCGCCTTTTGTGTTATATACTACATTATTATCTATCTCGCCAGTTACATTTGGATTAATGTATATCCCGGTTCGTAATGAATAAAACGTATTTCCCTCAACGACAATGTTTATCCCGCCTTGTGATACTACTGCCCGGTTTACAACCCAGTTTGACATTGGCAATGCTTGTGGTGGACCAAATATCGTATTATTTAATAAGTTTGTATTTGTACCACCAATTTGGATGAATTCCTTTGCATATGGAATATCACTAGTTATTGTTAGACCGTTAATTGTAGTATCAGTTGCAGTAATTAATAAGGCTATAATATCTGCTTGAAGAAGAAGAGTTGTTCCAGGTTCTCCTAATAAGGTTATTCCCATTTTGTTAACTAAAATTTGGGAAGTGATTGGATATGTGCCACTTAAAATATGCACGGTTCCTCCAGGATTAACAGCTGCAACTCCATCGGTAATAGTTCCAAAAGGATTTGCAATACTCCCATCTCCTCCAACTGCTCCTGCACTTACGTAAATATTGTTTGGATCAACAAGCTCATTTATTGCTGCATCTAGGGATGCTTGGACACTTGCAATGGAAGGGTAACCCCCAACAGGTCTAGTATTTAGCAATACTCCTGCTACCTCATCTCTCTGAGCTTCAGAAAGAGCGTTATAAGCTGTTAAATTTAGCCCCAAACTAGGATCTTCAATTGCTGCCCTTATTTCTGCTAATGTTTGAGCATCATTAACCGCGTCCAGAAATATATTGGAACCAGATAATACATAATCTGTTTGTACTTGTGAAATAGTTATTGTGTCATTTGTATTAAGAAGATTGTCTAACTCACTCATTTGAGCTGTTACAAATTTTACTGAACTGAAAAGATCACCTTCATAAATTGTAAAGATTGTTAGTCCATTTAAAAATATATTTGTGTCGCTACCATAGGTAACACTCTCTGTTTCACCAGGCTCTAGTGTAAATGTTACGGTTCCATCCTGGTTGTACGGGAATTCTCCTTCACGAACAAAGAGTGTAATTTGAAATGCTGCTAATGTGTTATTGATAAATATTTTTTCTGCCATTCAATTTCCTCCTTTCTTTTACTAGTATGAATACTAGAATTAGTAGAAAGACAAATTCTCTTTCTCTATTGCATAATATGGAAATTGATAAATTATGAATAGGCCATCTAATTTATGTTCATTGAATATTCAAGGATATATATAGTTTTTCTGAATATTTACTTTATAATAAAAAGAAAAGGAGTGGATTATTTTGAACGATATTTCTTCTATACACATTGATTTTATGCGAGTAGTTAGGAATAAGTTTTTAGATTTGATGAAGGATACAGAAAAAGCAGTTGTTCAGATGGAAGAAGATAAGCTATTTTGGACACCAAATAATCATTCCAATAGTGTAGAGGTAATCATTAAGCATTTGAGTGGAAATCTGGTTTCACGATGGACAGACTTTTTGACGACAGATGGTGAAAAAACTACTAGAAATCGGGACAAAGAATTTGAAAGTACAATTGCAACTCGTGAAGAATTGATGGAAATTTGGTCGGAAGGGTGTCAGGTGTTTTTGAGTGCTCTTGATACTATTAAATCGGAACATCTGCTCCAAACCATTTATATTAGAAATGAGCCGCATACTGTAATGGAAGCTGTTATAAGAAGTCTTTCTCATACTTCCTCCCATGTTGGTCAAGTGATATACATTGCCAAACAAACAACTACTGAAGAGAAATGGACCACATTATCTATTCCCAAAAAACAAAGTTAATATTGGAGGATTTCTATTGGAGCTAGGATTAGAAAAAACGAAGTGAAGTTATTTCCTTACACAGCTGAATGGAAAAAAGAGTTTAACAGAGTAAAGCAACAAATTATTGTTGTTACAGGACTTGGAGAAAACCGAATTCAGCATATAGGAAGTACTGCCATAACTAACATGCCTGCAAAGCCAATCATAGATATATTAGTGGGAGTAGATGATATTGCAAATATAGATAAGTCTGTATTTAAAGCCCTACAAAATATTGGATTTCTAAGACTGAGAGTAGAAAGACCGGGTGAAATAGTTCTTGCTATGTTTACAGATGGTACATATGAAATAAAAACACATTTCATTCATATGATTGAAAATGAATTATGGAAAAACCAACTATTCTTTCATAATTATTTAAATTCCAACGCTAAAGCTAGAGATGAATACCGAATGATCAAAGTAAACAGTGCAAAACTAAAGGATATTAATATAAATTTATATACAGATTTGAAAGAACCATTTGTAAAAAGAATATTTAATAAGCGAATTAATAAGGGGTGAATAGAAATGATAACAAATTTATATTTTGTTCGGCATGCGCACTCTAATTATTCAGCTGATGAGTTAGGTAGACCGTTGTCGGAGCAGGGATTAATAGATGCCAAAGAAGTAACTGATTTATTAATAGAAGAAGATATAGACATTGTTGTATCGAGTCCCTATAGGCGAGCGTTTCAAACAGTTGAAGGAATTGCACTCCACTTAGAGCAAGAAATAGAAATTATTGATGCCTTAAAGGAACGGATCTTATCTGAACAGCCAGTAGCAAATTTCAATGAAGCAATTCTTCAAGTGTGGTCTGATTTTGATTTTTCACACCCGAGTGGAGAATCTAATCTTAATGCTCAAGCTAGAGGTGTCCACGCAACAAAAGAGATTTTGGAGAAATATGTAGGGCAAAATGTCGCAATAGGGACACATGGAAATCTAATGGTTTTAATAATGAATTACTTTGACCCTGTCTATGATTTTAGTTTTTGGAAGGAACTTGAAATGCCTGACATCTACCAACTCTCTTTTTATGAACAGCAGTTGATAGAGGTCAAAAGATTGTGTATGGAATCGAGAACAACTAGTGCCAGCAATACTACTTTTTAACGATATGAAATAGAAAGTAACTTTTAAAGTGTGATCTTGAACAAATTGGTAGTAACTTGCTAGATCAGGTATAGTCGAATAATGTAGTAGATTAATATCTCTTGAGGAAGATATAACACAACTAATGGAAAAAGGGGTTACCCATGGATTATATGTAGATTTTTAACTCGATTTTTTGGAATGTCAAATTACAGAATATTAAAATTAGTATAGAGAGTTACAAAAATAACTTACTTTTTCATACGATAAACACCTAAAATAGAACGTATGTGTGGTATAATTAAGTATATAGATTGATGATCTCATGGGTGGACGGCACTTTTTCCTTTCTGTTTAATGACTGATACAGAAGGGGGTGCTGCTTTTGACGATATTTGAATCTCTCGTAATTATGATCAGTTTTTCTTCACTGATCATTGCATTGATTACGCTGACTTTTTCAATGACACGAAAAAAGTAATCCACCTGTGAGTTAGCGCTCGGATGGATTACTTAATCTACTTTGCCGACACCCTTGAAGGGAATCAGTCTATTTTACCGATTGGGTGCTACTAACATCCAGTCGGTATTTTATTGTATACCTGTATTTCCTTTATTATACCAACTATCCTGAAGGGAATCAACGGAGTAGTTGTTCCCAATCATATCACTGCTTCTTTTTTTGTTACATGTTTGTTTATTCATTCATAATCAATGTCATTTTCTTGTTCTATTTTTAATATATTACCTGTTCTTGCATGGATTTCTACTTCAAAAATCTGGTTGTTAGGCGACATGATGAATACTTCGTATACTAGAATGCCATCTTCCATATCCAAATCAACGTGTACAATTTCCCCGGATATTCTCTGTAAGGCAATACTCATTGCTTGTTCTAAAGTAATCCGCTGACCATATATTGGATTTACCACCGTTAAAAATCCTCCTTGTCTGCTTATAACCTAAGTTATGCAATTAAAGAGTAAAAGGATAAAAATATTTGACAATTAAAAGTATTCCCACTATCATAATAGTTAACTTTTATGTTCGGATATAGGTAGAAGACGCTAAAAGTAGCGTCGCCTAAGAACAGATGAGCAGAGAATAGCTTAGTATAGCTGAGAAATTGTTTGAATAAGAATAGTAGCTTTAGTGGACAATATAGAGAGTCAGTGGTTGGTGAAAACTGATTTGTTACTGATGTGAATGGACTTATGAGAGCTTCCTCGAAACACATTAAGTGTTATAGAGGCAGACGTTTTCCTACGTTACAGGAGCTTAAGCGGGAGTATTACACTCCAACTAGAGGTGGCAACGCGGTCAATACCGTCCTCTTCCAAGGGATTTTTCTGAAATCCCTTGGAAGAGGACTTTTTTTATTTTGCAAGATACGAGCAGAGCAGAGGAGAGATTGAGATGAGAGGATTTATAGAAAAAGTTGAGAAGAGTGAACATTTATTGTATGAGGAAATGATTATAGCTTCAAAGGCAATGTTTGCGGAAGATACGGAAGTACAATATATTGTAGATTTCTTAAGTGTACTTTCCAAAAAGGGTGAGACTTCCATGGAAGTTGCTGCACTTGCAACAGTTATGAAGTCCTTTGCTATTAACTTGAATGAGCCTATTGGAGAATATATGGACAATTGCGGTACAGGTGGTGATGGCTTGAATAGCTTTAATATTAGCACTACCTCGGCCTTTGTGTTAGCTGCAGCAGGAGTTACGGTAGCAAAACATGGAAATCGAAAAATTTCAAGTAACGCTGGAAGCTCCGATGTACTGGAGGCGTTAGGGATTCATACCTCAATTAGCCCAGCAGCATCAATAGAATTACTTAAACGAGAAGGATTAACTTTTCTTTACGCACCAAATGTACATCCCAGACTAAAGAAAATTGGAATTGCGCGAAAGATGATTGGAAAACCGACTATTTTTAATCTAGTTGGACCGTTAACTAATCCTATTAGATTACTGACACAATATACTGGGATTAATCGCTCAGACTTCACAATGGAATATGCAGATGTATTAAGAATTTTAGGTAGAAAAAGGGCCATAGTTGTTTGTGGTGCTGGTGGGATGGATGAGGCGTCTCTAGCAGGTGTTAATCAATTAGTCTTAGTAGATAACGGTGATTTAATACCCTTTAAGCTGACAGCAAATGATGTAGGTTTAGCTTCTGCTCCTATTTCTGCAATACAAGGAGGAGATAGTCACACAAATGCCAAAATCCTGCACAATGTTCTCAAAGGTGAAACAAGTCCCTATTTAGATACAGTTCTTTTTAATAGTGGTATTGGTTTATTTGCCTCAGGAATTGTTAGCTCGATTCAAGAAGGAGTTAAGTTGGCCAAAGATACTATCCATTCAGGAAAAGCATTAGAAAAGCTGGAAGCAGCTATAACTTTTAGTCAACAATCTGTAATACATGAGGTGGTATTATGACAACAATTTTAGACAAGATATTGGATGCTAAAAAAGGGGAAATCGAGCAGATGCTTCTTCAACCGGTTTCATATCAAGCTGAAATTATTGTCAGACCGTCGTTGTTTGATGCACTTTATCAATCTAAAACGTTACAGGTAATTTCCGAGATTAAGCGAGCTTCTCCTTCAAAAGGATTGATAGCAGAAGGAATCAATCCTGGTGAGAAAGCAACACGATATGTTGATGCAGGAGCTGTTTGTATTTCTGTATTGACCGATACCCCTTTTTTTCAAGGAACATTTGAAGATTTAGCAGAAGTTGCTCGTACCGTAGATATCCCAATACTTTGTAAAGACTTTATCATTCATCCAATCCAAATAGACTATGCAAAGAATGCTGGAGCGTCTGTTGTTTTACTTATCGTAGCTGCACTAGAACAGGGGTTGCTTAATAGTTTATATAAATATGCAGTAAGTAAGAATTTGGAAGTTTTAATGGAAGTTCATGATTCTGAAGAGCTAGATCGAGCTTTGCAGCTAGATGCGAAATTAATAGGAATTAATAACCGGGATCTTAGAACATTTCAAGTAGATTTATCTAGAACTGCGGAAATCGCAGCAATATTTCCGTTTGAAGAAGAGCGTGTGCTCATTAGTGAGAGCGGCATTTGGAACTCCATTGATGCTATAAAAGTAGCTAGCTATGGTGCTAGTGCAGTGCTAGTGGGGGAATCGTTAATGCGTAGTGGAGAAATTGAAAATGCTGTTCGAAGCTTCCAGGTTAAAAGGGAGGTAATTACCTCATGACGAAGGTAAAAATTTGCGGGCTTATGGAGAAAGATCATGTGGAAATCGCCGTTAATGCTGGTGTTGATGCGATTGGTTTTGTCTTTGCACCAAGTAAGAGGAAAGTAACTGTTGCAAAAGCGCACGAGCTAGCCAAAGAAGTGCCTCCTAGGGTTTTGAAGATAGGAGTTTTTGTAAATCCAACAAAAGAGGAACTAATAAATGCACTCAAAGAGGTTCCGCTTGATTATATACAATATCACGGTCAGGAAACTCCTGAATTTATACTGACAAACAATCTACCTTCAATCAAAGCATTATCGGTTCACAATGAAGAGGATGTTCTTCAGGCGAAAAAGTACGAGACAGAGTTTTATTTGTTTGATGCACCTGGTACAGATTATCAAGGCGGTAGTGGAGAAGTATTTGACTGGCAGCTGATGGAAGTTAATAATATACCGACTGAAAAAATTATTCTAGCAGGTGGTTTGACCCCAAGTAATGTAAAAGATGCTATTGAGAGAGTAAATCCTTATATGGTAGATGTGTCTAGTGGAGTAGAACGAAATGGCATCAAAGATAAAGAACTTATTCAAGGATTTATACATGCTGTAAAAGATAGGGGTGGGGAATGATGGTTAATTATACAGAGGGACAAAGAGTTGGTAGATATGGTAGGTTTGGTGGTCAGTATGTTCCAGAAACATTAATGACTGCTTTGATAGAGCTTGAAAATGCCTATGAGGACGCTATTTGTGATCCAATGTTTTTAGATGAAGTAAATTACTATTTAAAAGATTATGTTGGTCGTGAAACACCATTATATTTTGCAGAAAGACTTACAAAGGAACTTGGAGGGGCTCAAATATATCTGAAAAGAGAAGATTTAAACCATACTGGTGCCCACAAGATAAATAATACTATAGGTCAGGCGCTGCTAGCCAAGCGTATGGGGAAAAAGAAGATAGTAGCAGAAACTGGAGCTGGTCAGCACGGGGTAGCAACCGCAACAGTATGCGCATTGTTTGATTTAGAATGTGTTGTCTTCATGGGAAATGAGGATGTGCGGAGACAGGAACTTAACGTATTTCGAATGGAATTATTAGGTGCAAAAGTTGTTTCTGTGGATCAGGGATCCTCCACATTAAAAGATGCAGTCAATGAGGCATTAAGATATTGGGTTTCAAATGTAGAAGATACGCATTATATACTAGGTTCTGCGCTTGGACCACACCCATTCCCGAAAATTGTTCGTGATTTTCAGCGGGTGATCGGGTTAGAAACGAGACGGCAAATTTTAGAAAAAGTTGGGAAATTACCAGATGCAGTAGTGGCATGTGTTGGTGGTGGTAGCAATGCAATTGGCATGTTCCACCCTTTTGTGGAAGATGAGGTTGTTACTTTGTACGGCGTAGAGGCGGGGGGAAGTGGTATTTCAACCGGACTTCACGCAGCCGCTGTTACCGGAGGAAAAGAAGGAGTTCTACATGGTTCTTATATGTACATTTTGCAGGATGACAATGGATTTATCCAAGAAGCACATTCTATCTCCGCCGGTTTAGATTATCCTGGAGTAGGTCCAGAGCATTCATACTTACATGATATTGGTCGCGTGAAATATACTTCTGTTACAGACTCTGAAGCCTTAGAAGGTTTACTGCTATTATCGAGAAAAGAAGGAATAATACCGGCTCTTGAAAGTGCCCACGCTATTTATTTTGCTACGGAGCTGGCTAAAGAAATGTCTCGGGAAGAAATTTTAGTTATTTGTTTATCTGGCCGAGGGGATAAGGATGTCCAAACCGTTCGTGATGCGTTAGGGGTGAATGACAATGGCTAAAGCGAAACTTTTAAATGCTATACAATCAGTAAATGCTCATGGTGATAAGGCATTTGTTCCTTATATAATGGCAGGTGATGGTGGACTAAAGACATTAAAGTCTAAAATATTATTTCTTCAAGCAGCAGGAGTTACTGCGATCGAACTAGGTATACCATTTTCTGATCCTGTTGCAGATGGACCTACCATCCAGAAAGCAGGTGAACGAGCACTTGCAGATGGCATAACACTTCGATCAATCCTGCAGGAACTAGAGACCTTCTATAAAGAGGTAAGTGTACCACTTGTTCTAATGACATATTATAATCCATTGATAAATTACGGACTGGAAAAGTTTGCAGAAGTATGTGATAAATTAGGTGTTGCGGGATTAATCGTTCCAGATGTACCGTTAGAGGAAAGTGAATTATTGAAGAGTTTACTTATAAAAACAGATGTCGCACTTGTCCAACTTGTTTCTCTAACTAGCTCACCGGAACGTATGGAAAAGATAGTTGCTGCTGGTGAAGGCTTCATCTATGCGGTAACAGTAAATGGAATTACGGGGGTAAGGGATAGATTTGATGATCAATTAGAAAAGCACTTAAAGCAATTGAAAGATATTAGCCCGGTTCCAATCCTCGCTGGCTTCGGAATTTCAACTCTCGAACAAGTGAGAACAGTAGGTTCCTTGGCAGATGGTGTAATTGTGGGAAGCGCGATAGTCGAGGCATTTCATCGAACTGAATTAGAAAAAATAAACGAGCTAATTGAAGCGTCTAAGAAAGTGCTTAAATAAGTTGGATTTAATGTCTTGACTAGATTTTGTTCTTACTATAAACGAAGAAAAACCGGGCAAAAAACGCTCCCGGTCCTTTAAGTTTATAATCTGTATCTATCGTTTTAGAAGGGTTTAGACAGATGTTTTGCTATATAATAACCGCGTGAATCTTAAATGATATTGGTTTGACATTCGTCAAAATCAATATCATTTTTTTGATTATTTTATGGGTTTTGTCTGTCCTGAGCACACCCATTGTAGGGAGTACTATACAGCAAACTGATTGGAGTGAATGACGGCAACTCCCTGCGGTGAAGACTCATCTCTCCCACGCTGAAAGCGTCCGCTTAAACAGAAACCAGCGGTATTAATCATTCTTTCCAGTCCAATGATGCCAGTGTTCACGAGACATTTTATATATATACTTTGTTATGATTTGAGTCCTTGCATGTCTTTTGCAGAGGTATCTCTAAACGGAGCTAGGGCTTTTAGTGTATATCTGGCAATTACTAAACCAATTGCTGTAATTCCTTCTGCTAGTGGGAAGGCAAGCCAAATGTAATCACTTCCTACATAGGTTGGTAATAACCATAAAAGTGGTAAAAAAAGCACAATACTTCTAGCAATGATTATAATAGAAGAAAGTTTAATCTTCTTAATCGCTTGGTAATATTCGGCGTATACTAAATTAAAACCTAAAAATAAATAACCAATGAAAAACATGGAAATGCCTGTCTTCGTGTAAGTAAACACTTCTTCAGAGGTAACTCCAAATAACGAAATAATCACATCTCCGAACAACAACCCGACTAGTAATATACAAGCACCGAATAAAATCCCTGTTATCACACCTAATCTCAAGAATTGCTGTAGACGAGCATATAACTTCGCACCGTAGTGAAAGCTAACAATAGGTTGAAGTGCCGCCCCAATCCCAATAAATAGCATGATGAAAACGGCATGTAAATAATTCACAACTGCATACGAAGTAACACCAACTGCTCCAACAAAATGCATAAACGTAACATTATACGCAATAATTGTCATCGCTACAGAACCTTCTACTATAAAACTTGGCAAGCCAATCTTTAATATCTCAATAACTGTCTTTAGCTCAAATTTAAATTTAGTGAATTTCAACATACTATTTTTTCGAGTGAAATGGAGTAGTAAAACGACTAAACCAATAGCGGTTGATATAACAGTTGCATAGGCAGCACCTTCAACACCAAGTTCCATTACAAAAATAAATAAATAATTAAATACAATGTTAAGAACTGAGGTAGTAGCCAGTCCAAGCATAGCAAGTTTTGGATTTCCATCATTTCGTATAAAAATACTTAATATATTTTCAATCACATAAACGACACCAAACACTAGAATGATATGAAGATAATCTTTTACATAAGGGAAAATTTCATCACTTGCACCAAACAAATAAGCGATTTCTTTTTGCTTCCATAAACTTAGTATGACAAGTACACCGACAATGATAACAGCTAGGAAAAAGGATTGTGAAAAGATTGAGCGTGCTTCTTTAATATTACTTTCTCCAAGTGAAATGGAAAATAGTGTTGCTCCCCCCATCCCAATCCAGAGCGAAATAGATAGTAAAATTGAGAATATAGGAACCGCTATATTAATACCTGCAAGGGCTTCGGGACCTATTCCATTACTAACAAAAATGCCGTCGACTAAAATATTGACTGCCATTAATAGCATTCCGAGTGAGGAAGGGATTAGATACGTTAGAAATAATTTTTTAGTTGGGGTATTTCTTAATGTTTCATTCATATTATTCACCTGTTGTTTTGTAGAGTAGAGTTATTCTAGCTGTCCGTTTAAGTTTGTTATATTTTTCACCATAATTCTTTCATTTTTTAGATCGAATTCACCATTGAAATGAAAATCAAATTTTTGGTATAAGTGAATCGCAGATTTATTTTCTTCATATACACTTAAATATATTTGGGTACATGAAAATTCATTGACTAGTTTCTGTATTAATGCATTCAGCATAATAGTTCCATAACCAAAACCTTGGTATCTGGAATCGATTAAAAAACGATCCAACCATACTCGACCATTGTCTGTTTCTTCAGAGAAAAACCCATACATTGCAAATCCGATTAAACACTCGTCAGAATAGAGACCCACTGGTTTATATATAGTGCATTCACGGGCTTCTGCTAAACATTGTTCAGTTGTTTCTATAAAAGAAGCTTGTAACTCTCCGACACTTAACTTTAATATATCTTGAACATTATCTTGCGCTACGTCACGAATGGAAATATTCATGACTATCAAATCCTTTCTTTTTAGTACAAATAGATAGTTTTAAATGGTATAGTTACATCCTAAAGTATCCGGTAACCATACAGTCAAGGGGGAATTAGTAAATGAGCGAGAATTTACGTAAATATTTTACGACAGGTGAATTCGCAAAGTTATGTAACGTGAAAAAACAGACTTTATTTCATTATGATGAAATTGGGCTTCTTTCACCAGAAATCAAAAACGAAAAAGGTTATCGATATTATTCCTATCATCAATTTGATGTTTTTAACGTTATTGAACTCCTCAAAGAGGTGGACATGCCTTTAAAGGAAATTAAACTATTCTTGAACAATAAGACCCCTGACGAATTGATTAAGTTATTAAAAGTGAAGTCATTGGAAATCCAAAAAAAGATAAATAATTTGAACCAAATACAAAAGATAATCGATACAAAGATAGCTCTAACGGAAAATGCACTAAAGTTAGATTTTAAACAAATCAGTCTAGAGATACAGGAAGAGGAGTTATTATTTTTAAGTGACTCTATATTGGATTGTTCTGATCGATCTTTCTTAAAATCTGTCTCCCATTTCATTGATTTTTTATACAAAAATGAACTTGATATTGGTTATCCAATTGGTGCCATGGTAAATAGGGCGAAGCTGATGAAAGAGGATTATGACAATTATTCTTACTTGTACACGAAAACAGAGGCCGATGTAAAAAATATATCATTTTACACGAAACCAAAAGGATTATATGTAGTCGCTTATCATGTTGGGAACGATAAAAATATTTCTAAAACTTATAAAAAAATCATGAAATTTATCGATAAACATCAAATAAAGCTTGGAAGCTATTCGTACGAGGAATATATACTAGATGAAATCTCTGTAAGTGGAAGTGATAATTATGTCACTCAAATATTGGTAGAAGTGGAAGAGATTTAATGTGAGCAGAAATGAATTCATATTTCATATATTTCATGTACAAATAATTTAACAAAAAGAAAAAATATACTTAGAATCGGAAGTGTTCGTGTGATTCATCTCATTTTTGGAGATTCTGCGATTGGTAGCTTAAAACACGCTTTAAGTGAACATAAGCACAAAATAATTGGTTTCCCTATAGACTTTTCTATCGGACCAATTAGAAATGTTTATGAAAACAGCGGTATTAAAAGTTATTTTACTTGGTTGGAAAATTCATACCACACAGTATGGGGTAATTTTGAAGATAACCAAACTATGTATCAACAGTCATTACAAAAATTGGCGGATATAAAGCATGGTGACCAAGTAACGATTTGGACTTGTGAAAATGCTACAGAGCAAATTGGTCTTCGCATCATCTGTAATTTGTTAAAAGAAAAACAAGTTGAAATTAATGTTGTAAATACTTACAATGCAATGAGAGATTATACAGAACGTAAGGAATTGCGTAATGAAATTCGTCATACCGGGGAGTGTAATGCAGAGCAGTTAGCTCATTTTCATGAATTTTCCATTTTTCAGATTTCAGATGGATTGACAAGAACTTTAGAACAGGAGGGGGAAAAACTGCTACAGAGTACAAGCATTGTTCGGTCTTGGAAGTAAGGGGAAATCATCGATGAATTAGAAACAAGAGATGATTCGTTTATAATGGAATGTGTGAGGAAGTTACATAGTGAACGAAAAAATATAGAATTTTTGAATGCAACACGTGTGATAGGTGAAGTGGTTGGTTTATCGGAGCAAGTGGTATCGGATGCATGGATAGAATACCGTGTACGTTCTCTTATTCATTTAGGACAGTTGTCTTATGAGGGAGACCTTCAATCCATGCGTATGTATAAAATAAAAGATATTAAATAATTGTAATACCGAACAATCTAAGCAAAAACATAGAAATAAACCCCATTCTGAGTAGAGAACTCATAGAATAGGGTTGTATTTTAGATTTTATGCCTTTTTGATAAATAAGGACATGACTAATCCAATAATAGCTAGGATTAAGCCAAATATAAACGCATCTTGAACCCCAGCAGTTAATGACATACTAACTGTTTCCGGATCCATTAAATTGGTTGCGTTTTTTAAATAAGCGTTCTGAGAAGTTGACATAATTGTAATTGCAACAGCCGTTCCAATCGCACCAGATACTTGCTGTAATGTATTCATCAAAGCAGTTCCATCAGGATACAGGTTTCTTGGAAGCTGATTAAGTCCATTTGTCTGAGCTGGCATCATAACCATAGACACCCCGATAAATAGAACAGAGTGCATAATAATTACCATAATAATAGAAGTATCAACAGTGATATTGGATAGCATCCACAACATAATAATCATGATGATGAAACCAGGTGCTACAAGACCTCTTGGACCATATTTGTCAAATATTCGCCCAGTCAAAGGAGACATAAAACCATTTAGGACCCCACCTGGTAAAAGTACGAGCCCAGCCGTAAATGCTGCTAATGCAAGTCCTGTTTGTAAGTATAAAGGCAATAGTATCATCGAGGACATGATTACCATAAAGGTAATAAATACACTTAATAAGCCTAGTGTAAACATTGGATATTTTAGAACACGTAAGTCAATCATTGGAACTTCCATTTTGAATTGTCTCATAGAGAACAAAGTCAGTGCGAAAAGACCGACAATAATAGTAACAGTAACTATAGTACTACCCCAACCTTTTTCTCCTGCACTACTAAAGCCATACACAATTCCACCAAAACCAATAGTTGATAAAATAATAGAAAGTATGTCTATTTTAGGTTTCGTTACAGTTGTTACATTTTGCACGAATTTAATTCCAAACAACAAAGCAAGCAGAAGGAATGGTAAGCAAATCCAGAAAATCCAGTGCCAAGTAAGTTTCTCAAGCACAAGACCAGAAATAGTCGGCCCAATTGCTGGTGCAAACATAATCACCAATCCCATGATTCCCATTGTTGCCCCTCTTTTATGAACAGGGAAAATGAGTAAAATGGTATTGAACATTAATGGAAGTAGTAATCCTGTTCCTACTGCTTGTATAACCCGTGATAGCAGTAATACAGTAAAGCTTGGTGCAAGTGCTGCAATAAGTGTTCCAATAATAGAAAATAGCAGAGAAGCTATAAATAATTGTCTTGTAGTGAACCACTGCATGATAAATCCTGAAATAGGTACTAATATCCCTAATGTCAAGAGGTAACCAGTTGTTAGCCATTGGACTGAGGGTGGACTAATATCAAATATTACTATTAAATCTCCTAGTGCCATGTTCAGTGCTGTCTCACTAAATAATCCGACAAACCCTGCAATTAAAAACGAAATTAAGATAGGGGTTGTTTTAAATACTTGTTTTTCTTGTTGTGTTGCTTTTTCAATCATGAACAAATTCCTCCAATTAATGACTACATAGACCGTCCATATAATACATTTTCTGAAGAATTTAAATTAATCTTTTCTTAATAATAATGTAATTTGCTCTTTGGCAACTTCAAGCGGTCTATTACTCTTATTTGTTAAAGATAAAAGAATAGCACCCTCAATCATTAGATTTACCACAAGGGCCAAGTCATTTGACTGAGCTTTGTCATATCCGCATTTAAGTAATTTCTTCCTATAAATTGCTTGCCATTCTTCAAATGCTAAATGACAAGCCATTCGGATTGGTTCACTTGTTGAATAGGTTTCACCAGCAATAGTTCCAATGGGGAACCCTATGTTATCACTTTTTATAATGATTTCGGATAAATGTTGCAAATGTGTTTGAAATGCTTTGATAGGATCTTCAAATTCATCAAACAATGCTTGAATTTCATTTACAACAATTTCTTTAGTATGGTTAATCGCTGCAATCGCTAGTTGTTCCTTCCCCTGTGGAAAGTAATGATAAAGAGATCCTTTTGGAATTCCACTTTCCTCAAGAATGTCTTTAAGTCCTACTCCATAGTAGCCTTTTATCCGAAAAAGCCGTGAAGCAGTTTCAATAAGAATGTCTTTGGAATTATTTTTAGCGGACATTTTAAATCACCTCATAAATTATACCAACCGGTCTATTAGAATAATATAAAGATAAATTTTTCCTTTGTCAAAAGTTATTTATCAAAGGTGTAGTTCTTTTTACCAAATGTGTATATCTTTACAATTATCTAAATGATAAAATGATCTGATAAAGATATATTAGAAAAGGTGATTTCTATGACAACCTATATAAGTCCCCCTAAGCATTTGGAGGAATTAGCTGTTTTCTTAGAGGTTTTAAATAGTGATGATTCCTATCATATTGGTTATTGCGGACAATATAAAAAGGAGATTTACGATACTCTTACAACTGATTTCTCTGATATCGATATAACGAAATCATTTATCGTTGCCTATTCCGAGAACAACATAATTGGAGCTTTAGGATTTGACATTGATGAAGAAAATAAAAGTACAGAGGTATGGGGTCCCTTTATAAAGAATGAGGATGACTATCCTCAGTTGGCAAATGATTTATGGAAAGAATTAGAGGATACCATTCCTTTCAAACTAAACGAGTACCAGTTTTTTGTTAATGAAAAAAATACTTTAGTTAGGAAATTTATTGAAAGTAAAAATGGAGAGGAAAATGGGAATCATCTTATTTTAAGTATAGATAGAAATAGTATCAAGGAAGGACAAAATTTACATATCCAAACTTATGAAAATTCCTTTCAAACGTCATTTAGTGCCCTTCATAAACTAGCCTTTCCAAATACTTATTATAGTAGTAACCAAATCCTTTCAAGAATTAGTGAAGACAATCAATTATTCATCATCCAAGACAATAACGATGTAAAGGGATATGTGTACGTAGAGGCTGTCCCACTTCACGGAGAAGGAGTAATTGAATACATTGCTGTTTCATCAGAGTATCGAGGGCAAGGAATAGCAACTAAGTTAATGGAAGCTGCTCTTCATCATTTATTTTCATATGAAGAAATAGAAGAGATCACTTTAAGTGTGGGGGCAAATAACAAAACTGCAATTGCTCTTTATAAGGCATCAAGATTTCAAATAAAACATGCAATGATTGCATATAAAATAGAAAAGAATTAGTCTGTTCGAAGTTAGTTCTTCATAACTCTTTTCATGCTTGGTATCTCATAATACTTGGCACGATACCGGACATTGCATCATCAAAGGTTTGATAATACATCTTGCGTCTTCCGTAAGTCATACGAGTAATCAACAAAATGAAAAAAAGTTCAAATATAATAAATCCATCATTTAACTCCTTACATTCTAGTATTCTACATTCAATAACAAATACCATAATAGAGAGGGATATTCAATTATGATTAAGGAAATAGAGGAAGCGATTATTTTGAGGAATAATGGCATGAAAAATGAATCAAACGAACTTTTGTTAAAGTTAGTAGAGAAATACCCGAGTAACGCAAGCATCCTCTACCAATGTGGTTGGAGCTTCGACATTTTAGGTGAGGAGACAAAAGCAGTAGCATTCTATGAAAAAGCAATAGATCTCGGCCTCCCAAATGATGAAATGGAAGGGGCCATTATAGGATTGGGGAGCACATACAGAGCACTCGGTGATTATGAGAAATCGAAAAGAGTATTCATACGAGGAATCGAACTATTTCCAAATAATAAAGCTATTCAAGTTTTCTATGCCATCACTTTATACAATCTTAGCGACCATTCAAATGCCACCGAATTATTATTAGAGGTACTATTGGAAACGACTGAAGATAAACAAATTCTTGAATATGAAAGAGCATTAAAATTTTACTCTAAGCATCTTGATGACGTTTGGAACTAAGCTAGAGAGTGACAAGTATTTATACATAAACGGTTTATATACTTCTTTGCATAGGATATTGAGTATTTATAATTCTATTATTCTTAAGTGTATACGATTTATTTTAGCTTTAGTTGTCAATTTATCCCTAAATGATATACATCTTAAGGCTTAGAGAACTTCCCATCTCAAGACCATAGGAAATGGTATTTATTTCTTTATAATGAAATGTAAGAGGTAAACAAATGGAGGTTACAGTAGTGAGTTTAAAAAAGATTGGTATTATAGCAATAATAGTTGTAGTTTTAGGAGCAGCTATAAACGTAGGGATGAATATTGCAGGTGGGTTTATCAAAAATACAGAAAAAATTGAGTTAGCGGAAGAGTTCTCGCGGATAGATATTACAGGGGACAACACGGCTATTGAAGTAGTTCGAACATCTGCTTCTAACGGCAAAGTTGAGTTTATAAGTAAAAAAAGCTCAAGCAATAAATTAAATGCATACGTGGAAGGTGATACTCTTCATGTAGAAATGAAAAAGAAGCTATTTAATGTCTTCGACTTTGGATTCAGTTTTTCCGGCAACAAAATTATCGTATCAGTTCCAGATGAAAAATACGATGAGCTGACAACGGAGACTAGCAATGGTCAAATTTTCGTACAGGAACTACAATTTGAAAACATCGAAATTGAGTCGAATAACGGAAAAATCGTATTAGAGGATTTGGAAAGTAAGATGGTCAATGTAAAAACAAACAATGGGAAGATTGATCTTCATCATGTGACCGGAGATATACAAGCGGAGTCAGATAATGGTCAAATTTCAATGGTTACCGATAATCTAGATCGATCAATTACTTTAGAAACGAATAATGGACTTGTTGATATTCGTACAACATCTGAACCTAAGAATGCAACAATACAAGCGGAAATAGATAATGGAAGAATCGATATATTTGGTTCTTCGAATGAAAAGACCGTTTTTGGTAATGGAGAGAATAAGATTAGTATAAATACTGATAATGGAATAATTTCTTTGAAAAAGGGAAATTAATAAAGAAATACAAGCAATATATTGACGAGTGCGTTAATCTTTGTTAAATTATTTCTTATATCATTTGCGAAGAGAAAATTCTAGTAGAAGAAAAACTCGTCCTTAATGGGCGAGTTTTTTTATGGAAGAAAGGAGCAGTCATATGTTGAAAAACCTAATTGTAATTGTGGGCTCCTTTGTAATAGCTTTTGCATTTAATGCATTCTTAGTACCTCATGAAATTTTAAGCAGTGGAATAAGTGGTATAGCTATTTTATTAGGAATTATAACTCCTTTTGACACAGGTATACTTAACTTTATTATGAACGTACCTCTATTAATATTAGGGTATTACAAGCTTGGAAAAGAAATTACGCTAAATACGCTTGTATGTGTACTATCGTTATCTGTTTTTCTATATATAATTCCAGCGGAGTCTATTTCAGATAATATATTGCTATCTGCTATATTTGGTGGAGCTATAGGTGGCCTTGGAATAGGTCTTATTATGAAATACTCAGGAACTTCTGGTGGAATGGATATAATAGCTATTATTATTTCTCGCTCAAGTAATTTTAGTGTTGGTCTTTTACTTACTGGGATGAATAGTGTAATCGTACTTATTTCTGGAGCCGTATTTAACTGGGAAATTGCATTGTATACATTATTATCGATCTATCTGACTGGAAAAGCGATTGACACACTTTACACGAATCATGAAAAACTAACAATGCAAATAATCACAACTGCTGGGGAACCCATCCGTCAAGAGTTACTAGCAAGTATTTATCGTGGTGTGACAGTTACAGAAGGATATGGTGGCTACACATTGGAGAAAAAACATATTTTAATGATGGTCGTTACTCGATACGAAACAATGCAAATTAAACAAATTGTAAGAAAGCATGATGAGCATGCATTTATAAATATTGTTGAAACTGTTGAAGTCGATGGACACTTTGCTCAGAACTAAAAAAAAGCTGATGTCATAATTTATTTAGACATCAGCTTTTTAATATTCAAATATCTTTCATCATACTATAAAGAAAACAAGTATGAAACCACAGAAATTATGCCAGTTTTTCCACCGGCAAAAGGTACTGTATTAGCCTTTATAAACAAAGCATATAATTATTTTTAGATCGTCCCCTGCAAAATACAGTTGTCTAATGTAAAATGTAGATATAGAGAGAATACATAGGATTAAAGGTGGGGAAATCATGGAGTACACGGATCAGTTCAGTCAAAAAGTAATCGGTGCATTTGGTGCCATTGGAGAAAAATGGCTAGAAGAATTGGATTCAATTGTTCAAAACTATATAAAAAAATGGAACTTAACCTTTGTAGCCCCTGTAGATAATCTATCTTATAATTACGTCGTAAAAGTAAAAGATGCGGAAGATAATCCGTTCATTTTGAAAATCGGTATTCCAAATTACGATTTTAGTAATGAAATAAGAACACTTGAAACTTATGGGGGAAAAGGATGTGTAGCAATAATCAAGTCAGATGCTGAAAACGGGGCAATGTTACTTGAGCATATACTTCCTGGCACGATGCTTACAAAAGTAGAAGAACTAAATTCAATCAGTCACTTTGCGAAGGTTTGGAGTGCTCTTAGGCAATCAGTGAAAAAAAACGCAAACCATCCATCTATAGGCAATTGGATGGAGTCACTAGATCGTTTTCAGGCAACAAATCCAACTAACCAAGGACTTATTTCAGATGATTTTATTTGTCTTGCTAAAACCTATTTTATGGAAATAACTAATTCCTCAAAAGGCAGCGAGCTTCTACATGGTGATCTACATCATGAAAATATTTTATACTCGGATACTCATGGTTGGATAGCAATTGATCCAAAAGGAGTAACTGGCGATCCGTATTTTGATACAACTTCATTCTTAATTAATCAATTGTTTAATAAACCAAATCCAAAAAAGGTACTAGAACAGAGGGTTAACCTGCTTTGTGATGAAATGCAAATGGACAAAAATCGACTTTTAAAAGCAGCAATTGCAATGTCGATTTTATATGCTTGTTGGGGAATAGATGATAATAATTCTGATTGGAAAAATACATATTTATGTGCACAATGGTTTGAAGAGTTCAGAAGTCCAAATTTATTAGATTCTTGACTTGATGCTTCAGCATTTGAAAGGATGAATATGTGCAGAAGTTATGGGTTTTATGGCTAACCATGAATTTTTCAATTTTTTATATGCTGAGATTGTATTAATTGCTGTACTTAAAGGATGGAGTTACTAATAAAATAGAGTCATCGAAATATAAGTTTGTAAATACGGTGTGTATTTACCGAACACAAAAGGACCGAATAATGTTTCAAAGTTATTCGGTCCTTTTGTGTATCCAAAATTTCTTAGGAACTTTTAGTAGCATTGTTCGCCATATTTGGTTTAATGAATTGTTTTGTTATTATTCGATATAACTATAGGAGTTTAAATTTGTCTGGGAATAATGAAGATGTGTTTTAAGTTATAAATTTAGAGTGCAAATTCCCAATTAACTAAATAGTCTAATTATAATAGAGTTTTGCGGCCACAGAAGTAAGTTTCGTACAACAACTCATCAAATCAAAATTAAAAGGCTCTCAATGCGAATTTGAAGCGTCCTAATATTTGGAAGTAAATTAACGCCAAATTGGATTTTTCACGATAAAACACTATAAAATTCAATAAGGTTCCCAAATTCATATTTGGGAACCTTAATTTGTGATAAAATGGGAGTAGAAGAGGTGGAAGCAATGCAAAAAGAATTACCCAAAATAGTAAAAGATTTTTTGGTCTATTTAACGACTATAAAGGGGAAATCTTTACGAACACGAAAAGAGTATGAGTATGACATCACTTTGTTTTTAAGATTTCTAATAGCAGTGGAAAATGATATAGATATATCAAAAATCGATGAAATTTCTATTAAAGATGTAACGATAGATTTTATAAGAGAAATCTCTCTAGAAGATATGTATTTGTTTTTGGAATACTGTGAATTACAGCGTAGTAATAGTGCTGCTTCACGAGCTAGGAAGGCAGCAACACTTAAGTCCTTTTTTAAATATTTGAAAGGGAAAAGAAGAATGTTGGACGAAAATCCAGCGGATGAATTGGAAACGCCGAAAATCGGTAAGAAAAAGCCGATTTATATGGATCAAAAAGAGGCAGAAATATTTATTGCAGGAATAAAAAAAAGTAATCATTACTATCGAAATTATAGCATGATCATGTTCTTATTAAATCTAGGTCTTCGTGTTTCGGAGCTTTGTAGCTTAAACCTTACATCCATTCAGGATAATGTATTGCATGTGATAGGTAAAGGAGATAAAGAACGTACCGTTTTTCTAAACAGAGCTTGTACTGTTTCTCTACATACATATATGGAAAAAGAACGCCAATACATTCAAGATGCATCTACAAATCAAGCGCTATTCCTGTCACAAAAAGGAACTAGACTGACAAGGCAAACAGTAGCAAAAATTATCAAACAAATAAACCAGGATTCTGGTTTAAATAAAGAAAAACTAACTCCGCACAAGTTAAGACATACATCTGCAACTCTTATGTATAAAAGTGGTGCAGACATTAGAAGTCTACAGCATATTTTAGGTCATACTAGTGTATCTACTACACAAATTTATACACATGTGGAAGATAAAGAAATTGAAAGAGTAATAGAAAATAATCCTTTCAACCAATTAGGTTAACATAATATTATTATGTAAACTAAATACAATGGAATTATTTAGTTTCACTTGTAGAAAAATTGCTGAAATAAGACGAAATATGAATAATTTTCATTTTCATTTATAACTTTTTGAAGTAAGAGAATATACTACAATATACGCATACGGTTTCGCTGGTGGAAGAGGGGGGCAATAAAATTTGAAAATAACAGAAATTTATAAAAGGTATTTAAAGGGAGAAAAATTTAAAAGCATTAGTGAAATAAACCTAGGAAAACTGCCTATAAAACATGCAGCAGATTTGGTTGGATCTTCACCTATTATGCAAGAAATAGCCAAAAAACACTCCAAAAGTTTAAAGCACCAAAAAAAATACCCGCTTTGAAGAAAGCGGGTATTTACTAATTATGTTTTTGGAAACACGTCATTCGTTTTACTAATGGTTCTGATTTACTAAGGTAAATCGGTTTAACAATATCACCTGTAATTGTGTTAGCTTTTCTATCTTTTTGTTTTGCACTAAATCGACTTAATTTTTCTGCTGCACGCACTCTAACATCATCTGTATTGATCGGATTTCTGGCACTTACCATATTCATGACTCCTTTTTTCTAGGATATATGATTTTTTATAATACATAGTCAAGATCAGTAATCACCATTGTTTGTATCTTCTTCAGTGTCTGTTAAAGCTACCATATACTCAATATTCTCCAGGTTTTTACTAATCGTTTTATGAAGCAACTCAAATAAATACTTGTCTAGTATATCAAAGGAATAGGAATAACTTTCTATTACCGTAATGTATTCATTATGGTTAAAAGCAAAATAATACACAAGATAGCTTTTCTTCCACAAATTCTCTTCATTGATTTTGTTAAAAACTGCAGATTCCCCAGATTCTTTGGATTCCTCCACTAACTCATATAATTTTTCAGGTGCAGTACCATTGTATATTTCATACGTGAAGACCCCATTGATCGGATGATTTTTGTATCCTAGTTGAGTTTCAGCTAGGAAATACTCAAGTACTTCTTTAAAGTCTATTGTAGATTGAGTCAAAAAATCCAATGTTCTTCCGGAAGCATCATCCCCAGTAAAATATGCCATAAGTCTTGCTTTAGTTCCACTGATCTCAACAGTTTCTATAGCAGCCTGCTCGATATTATCTACTTCAAATTCAAGATTTAAAAACTTGAATCTTTTTAAACGTTTAAAAGCAACAGGTACAGTAAGAAATAGAAGCAACCATATGAAAAGCAAAAAAAGGCCTCGAAAAATGATTTGATTAAAATTGGATTCAACGAAAGGCTTAACAATTATTGAAAACGCTGTTTCTGCTGTATTAATTGTAGAACCACTATTGTTTGTGCTTTCAGTCTGTAGAAGAAAAGCCTGGGGATTATCTTTCCATGTATGAAAACCAATTAGTATAGATGCAACAATCATCCACGATATTATAAGTGTGATTCCTGCTGTATAAAAGTACGGAATTAAAAAATTTATCCATTGAAAGAACGTCCTTTTTTCTTTGTTCATATTCATATGGTGTAATTCTGTCAGCCCCTTTTCATTTCATTTATTGGTGCTTCTTTCATCTATTATTAATAAAATATATGTATTGGTATTCAGTTTGAGTCAAATTCATGAATACTTGTTTCATTTAAAAATACGAATGTTTACTTAATATCGCAATATATTATTCTTTTTTTAAAAAGCGATCTCTTTGATTGGAGAGGCAGGCGGCGACTCCAGCGGTAACAGAGCGAGCTGAAAGCGAGGCAGAAAAGGCAGTGGTCAAAATTTGTTTGACCACTGCCTTTGCGTCGAGTAACCGCAGGAGCATATGTTTTCGTAGTGACGAGGAGATTGAAGCTTTGTCAGCGTTGTTCGGATTTATGAAACTGATTCACTTGTTTTAATATATAACGATTATTTATATAGGGGCTATCGATTAGTGGTGAAGTCATCAATATTTTAAGAGATGGATTTGATTAACAAATAAAATCAATAATATTATTATGTAAACTAAATTACATTTAAAATATTTCTAGGCAAGTGTAAGTACTTGCCTAGAAAGAATAGTTATACGTTATATTCAATGATTCCAAATCCATCTGGATCTATGTTAACTTGAGTACCTTTTATTACGATATTAGAACTATAAAGTATATTATAATTTTCGCTTTTCTCAAGCGAAAATTTTTGGTTACTAGAGTTTGGATTAAGTAAGACTAAAATAGTTTTATTAGCAGTATATTTCTTATACCCAAATATACCATTAGGTTCGGTAGGATGTAGGAATGTTACAAAACCTTCATTAGCTAGCAACTTTTCTTTTTTCCGAAGCGTATTTAGAATGCGTATATGGTTTTTAAGCTCCAGCTCATGATTATCTTCGTTCCAGTCCATGCATTTTCTGCAGCCAGGATCTTGACCACCTGTGAGACCTATTTCGTCCCCGTAATAAATGCAGGGAGTGCCCATGAATGTTAAGAGAATTGTAAATACCTGCTTCGTTTTATTAATATTATCCCCACATTCGGTAAGAATTCTAGGTGTATCATGACTGCCTACAAGATTAAATGTATAATCAAACACAGTTTTCGGGTAGCTATAGTAAACCTTACTCATGTTCTCCACGAATTGCTGTGAATTAATACTATTATTTGCTAAGAGATTCAGTACGTTCGTTTTAAACGGATAATTCATTACAGCGTCAAACTGATCTCCTCGTAGCCATGGCATTGAGTCATGCCATATTTCCCCAAGAATATATACATCTGGTTTTGCTTTTTTTACTATTTTTCTAAACTCACGCCAGAAAGGCTGATCTACTTCGTTTGCAACATCAAGTCGCCATCCATCAATATCAAATTCCTCAATCCAATAGGCACCTACATCCAGCAGATACTTTTTCACCTCCGGATTAGCAGTATTTAACTTTGGCATAGATTCTACAAATCCAAAAGCTTCGTAATTAGGCTTATCTCCTCCAACAACCGGGAAGTTGTGGATGTGGAACCAATCCTTATAAACTGAGTTTTCACCATTTTTCAGGACATCTTGGAAAGGAGGGAAATAGTAACCACTGTGATTGAATACGGCATCAAGCATCACTTTAATGCCGCGCTTATGACATTGTGTGATTAGCTCTTTTAAAGCCGCTGCATCGCCAAACTGCGGATCTAGCTCCATATAGTCAATGGTATCGTATTTATGATTTGAGTGTGCTTTAAACACTGGCGTAAAATAAATACCATTTACACCGATATCAGTTAAATGATCCAAATGAGCTGTAACACCAGCAAAATCACCACCAAAGAAATTATTCACGGCGGGAAGTTCGCTACCCCATTTTTTTGTGTTCTCGGGATTAATGGTAGGATCACCATTACCAAAGCGTTCGGGGAATATTTGATACCAAACAGTATCTTTTACCCATTTTGGAGCTTGGAATAGTTCATTTTCATGTAAATAGGGAAAGCAAAAATAATAGTCACTATCTTCAGGTATGTTGTCATAAAATCCTTTTTCAGTATAAATTACCTCTTCAGTAGATGAACCCAATTTAAAGCCATATCTTAGTCTATTAGTTGCAACAAAGGCTTCTGTTTCCCAATAGTCAAAGAGACCATCATTTCCAACTAAATTCATGGGCATTTTTGAATACTGCCATTGTCCATTACTCCAAATGTACGGATCACCCATTATTAGAGAAACAGTATTTACATCATTATGCTTTGTTTTGATTCGTATTTGAAGTGTTTGATCGTCTAGTAAATATACATAGTTATCGGTCGATCGGTGAAAAATAGCTGTTTTTTCCATAATACATCTCCTTTTTAAACGCGCATGGTTGCGTTTATTAATGTGAATACCTGTGCACAACGTGTCATAGTGCCTGGGTTGAGCATGTGAAAATAAAATATTTAAAAAATTTATAAAAAATAGATTGTTTCCTCCTCAAATAAATGTATAATAAAACAATAAGTTGTGCAATCGCTTTCATAGAATTAAAGCTAGTATTATTCTTCAAATCACATATAAACACTGATTGTAGATGGAAAAGATTATTTTTTAGCAATTTTATGTTAGCGCTTTCTTTTATATTTTTGTGCAAACGGTTGTCCAGCTTGGAATATGTAGTAATTATACAGAACATAGGAGGGGTTTAAAGATGAAAAAGTCATTAACATTGTTGTTCATGCTCATTATTACCGCTGCTCTACTTGTTGCATGTGGGCCAAAAAGAGAGGAAACAACTCCAACGAACACGGATGAAAAAGAAACAGAAACTGAAGCAGAATCAACTGAAGAACCAGCAAAACCAGAAAAACTTGTTGTTTGGGAAGATACAGATAAGTCTATCGCTTTAGAACCCGCAATAGCATCTTTCGAAAAAGAATACGGTATTAAAGTAGAATTTAAAGAATTAGGTATGGCAGATAAAATGCGTGATCAACTGCGCTTAGATGGTCCCTCGGGAACTGGAGCAGATGTAGTAACTTTACCCCATGATCAAATCGGGCAAGTTGTTACAGAAGGATTACTTCAAGAAATCGAAGTAAGTGATGAAGTACTTTCTACTTTTAGTGAATCAGCTGTGACTGCACAAAAATATAATGGTAAGCTCTACGGACTACCAAAGGCTACAGAAACACCGGTGTTTATCTACAATAAGGCTTTAATGCCGGAAGCGCCAGAGACAATGGATGAAGTATATACGTTTGCAAATGATTTTACTGATGGTAAAAAGTTTGGATTTTTAGCAAAATGGGATGACTTCTACTTTGCACATGGTGTCATCGCAGGTATGGGCGGATATGTATTCCAAGAGAACGATGGAGCACTTGACCGCGATGATATTGGTTTAAACAACGAAGGAGCTATCGCTGGAGCAGAATATATTCAAAAATGGTATGCAGAAGGTTTATTCCCTAAAGGAATTATTGGAGATAGTGGCGGTTCAGCTAAAGATGGTCTTTTCAATGAAGGAAAAGTTGCTTCCGTGATGGATGGTCCTTGGGCGTTCCAAGGTATGAAAGATGCTGGAATTGATATCGGAGTCGCAGCAATGCCAACATTACCAAATGGCGAACATATGAAAACATTTATGGGAGTTAAAGGGTGGCATGTATCAGCTTTTACAGAACATAAATACTGGTCAACTAAGTTAGTGGAATGGTTAACAAATGAAGAAAATGCAAAAATTCGTTTTGAATTAACTCAAGAAATTCCACCGGTTACATCATTGATTGAAGATCCTATTATTGCTGATAACGAAGGGGCAAAAGCAGTAGCTCTTCAATCTCAATACGCAGTACCTATGCCAAATATTCCAGAAATGGCTGAAGTATGGGGACCAGCAGCATCTGCACTACAAACGCTTGCTACTGGTAAAGCAGAACCAAAAGCAGCAATGGATGATGCACTAAAAACTATTCAAACAAATATAGAAACAAACCACCCAAATTGATGAACAAGGCAAAGTCATGTTTCCTATTAGGGAGCATGACTTTGCTACTATATTAATATAAACATAATGATTACAAGAAAATTTGCACGAAAATAAGAGAGTATTTTCCTTTGATAGGAAAGAAGGAGGCGACATTTACGATGGATAGTAATGTCACAACCAAACATAGAAAAAATGCAGGGTTTTTATCTATCATTCCAGGCTTTGGGCAATTTTATAATAAACAGTTTGTAAAAGGGATCATTTTCTTAGTATTAACAGTAGCATTCTTCAGTAGTTTCTCACAAACGCTAAATTGGGGATTCTGGGGTTTGATCACACTTGGAGAAATTCCAATTCTTGATCATTCCATATTCTTATTAATCGATGGAATTATCGCATTATTGGTAGCAATCATCGGTCTTGGAATTTATGCATTCAATATTTACGATGCATATAACAATGGAAAAAAACGGGATGAAGGGTTCCTATTAAACAGTGTGAGGGAGCAATATCATAATCTTCTGGATAATGGTTTTCCATATCTAATGATTTCCCCTGGATTTTTACTATTAATCTTCGTAGTTATTTTCCCAATTATCTTTGTAATCCTTCTCTCATTTACAAACTATGACTTATATCATTCTCCACCTGCAAAACTAGTAGATTGGGTAGGGATTCAAAACTATATTGATATATTTAAATTAGATCTTTGGAGATCCACATTCTTCGGTGTATTAGGTTGGACAATTGTTTGGACCTTTGGAGCAACGACCTTACAAGTTGCGATTGGTGTATTTTTAGCGGTTGTCATCAATCAAAAAGATTTAAAAGGTAAAGCATTTTTTCGTACTATATTAATCTTACCTTGGGCAGTACCAGCATTTGTATCGATTTTAATCTTTTCGGGTATGTTCAATGAATCTTTTGGAGTCATTAATACACAAATACTTAGTATGTTGGGTATCGATGCTATCCCTTGGATGACAGAAGAAATGTGGACTAGATTAGCATTGATTTTAATACAATCATGGCTCGGTTTTCCATTTATATTTGCCATGACAACTGGAGTACTTCAATCTATTCCAGAAGAATTATACGAGGCGGCAAACGTAGACGGAGCATCTATTTTCCAGAAATTCCGAGGTATCACTTTACCAATGGTGCTGTATGCAACTGCCCCAATTCTTATTACGCAATATACATTTAACTTCAATAATTTCAATGTCATCTTCCTGTTTAATGGTGGAGGACCTGCAATACCAGGGCAAAATGCTGGTGGAACAGATATCCTAATCTCTTGGATTTATCAATTGACGATGACTTCTGGACAATATGGGAAGGCTGCTGCAATTACGATGCTTTTATCTCTGATTGTAATAGTTGTAGCGTTATGGCAATTTAAACGTACTAATTCATTCAAAGAGGAGGATATGATGTAATGACTAATAAGACTGAAAAAATAATCAGACTGTCAGTTTCCTATCTTATTCTTCTGATTGCAGCAATAATCGTTATTTACCCACTACTATGGGTATTAGGATCTTCCTTTAACCCAGGTCAAAGTCTTTCAGGCTCAACAATGTTTCCTGAAAACCCTACATTCAAGCACTATAAGAGCTTATTTGATACAGAGACCTCCAATTATGTTTTATGGTACTTAAATTCCATGAAAATTAGTTTAATAACGATGGTATTTGCAGTACTAAGTGTGGCAGTTACCGGGTATGCTTTCTCTCGGTACCGTTTTATCGGTAGAAAAAATGGACTTTTAACCTTTTTAGTCCTTCAAATGATACCCAATTTCGCAGCGCTTATTGCAATTTTTGTACTTGCGCAACGAACGGATCTGTTAGATACACATGCTGGACTAATACTTATTTATGTTGGCGGCCAAATTCCGATGAATACTTGGTTAATGAAAGGGTACCTAGATACAATTCCAAAAGAATTGGATGAATCTGCACGTATGGATGGGGCAGGTCATTTACGAATTTTTTGGCAAATTATTATGCCTTTATCAAAGCCAATCATAGCAGTGGTAGCACTTTTTTCATTTATCGCTCCTTTTGGAGACTTCATCCTTGCGCGTATTATGCTTCGAAGTGAAGAAAAATTCACAATGGGCGTCGGTCTATACGAATTAGTTTCCAAGCAGTTTGGAAATGAATTTACTACGTTCGCAGCGGGTTCAGTTTTGATAGCAATTCCAATTACAATACTCTTCCTATCATTTCAAAAGTATTTTATCTCTGGACTCACAGCTGGTGGTACAAAAGGTTAATTACCTAAACGGAAAGAAGTGGGTAGGTGTGACCATGAGAAAAAGGGCTACGGTATTCATTCTAGTAATGCTTGTTATTTCCTCCTTAAGTACTCAGACTGCTCTCGCTAGTGAGGAACGAAAAATGCAAGATGAGATCATTTACATGATTATGGTGGATCGATTTAATAATGGTGATACGAGTAATGATCTCGATGCTAACCTTAACGACCCACTTGCATATCATGGCGGAGACTTTAAAGGAATCATTGAAAAGCTTGATTATATTAAAGAAATGGGTTTTACAGCTATTTGGTTAACACCAATTTTTGAGAATATGGACAAAGGATATCACGGCTACTGGATAAAGGATTTTTATCAGACCAATGAATATTTTGGTTCGATGGAAGAATTCAAAACGTTAGTAAAAGAAGCTCATAAACGGGATATAAAAGTTATTTTGGATTTTGTCGTTAACCATGTTGGTCCCAACCATGAATGGCTAAATGATCCTGTTAAAAGAGACTGGTTTCACGAAAATAAGTCCATTTCTAATTGGAATGATCCAATAGAAGTTGAAACAGGCTGGCTATATGACCTACCCGACTTAGATCAAGATAATCCAGAGGTTAGTAAGTATTTAGTAGATGCTGCAAAATGGTGGATTCAAGAAACAAATATCGATGGCTATAGACTAGATACTGTCAAACATGTACCAAAGGAATTTTGGACCGACTTCTCAGCAGGAGTAAAATCAGTGAAAGAATCCTTCTTTCTAATAGGAGAGGTTTGGCATGATAACCCAAATGTCATCGTTAGCTATCAGGACACCGGTATCGATGGCTTCATGGATTTCTCCCAAAATGGAAGTCTTAGAACTGCATTTGAAAAATCAAATGAATCACTGGGTTGGTTGTTTTCAAATAATGAACGAAATAATAAATTGTTTAAGCGTCCAGAATTGCTTGGGCAATTTATCGACAATCATGATATGCAGCGGTTCACTAATTTAGCAGTACTAAACAATCAGGATCCAATAACGCAATTAAAGCTTGGTTTAACATATATGTATACTGCTCCTGGTATTCCAATTATCTACTATGGAACAGAAACCGCACTGGATGGAGGCAACGATCCAGATAATCGTCGAATGATGGATTTCAATGCAGATGATAACTTTACTGAGTATATAAAGAAACTCGCAGCAGTCAGACAGCAGAAGCTACCATTAACAAGAGGAGATATGGAGCTTTTAGTAGACGATACAGGTTTAGCTATTTATAAGAGAAGCCACGCTGATGAGACGCTTATTGTAGCAATTAATAATACCTCAGAATCTCAAAGCGTAGTACTAGAAGATGAGATAGAGTTGGGAATGGATTTACAAGGATTAATAGGTGGTGGGGTAGTTAAGTCTGGTAAGAATGGATATGCAATTCATTTAGACAGTGGACAGTCTGAAATATATGAATTAGTTGATCGTGACAAAGATAATCGGTTATCTTTAGGCTTTTTAATAGGGATTATTATTCTATTATTATTGGTTCTTTTCAACCGTTTAGTTCGAAACAAGTAGAAATAGTGATCTATTAATAGGCTCAATTTAAAATGGTAATCGAGACAGATAGAAGAAAGAGCAGCACGAGAGGGGTACTTCAATCATGAAAGAAAAATGGTGGAAAGAAGCTGTCAGTTATCAAGTGTATCCAAGAAGCTTCAAGGATAGCAATGGTGACGGAATCGGTGATTTACGAGGTATTATTACAAAACTAGATTATTTAAAGGATTTGGGTGTCGATGTTATTTGGGTCAGCCCGTTTTATAAGTCACCCAATGCAGATAATGGATATGATATAAGTGATTATCAGGGCATTTCAGAGCAGTATGGTACTATTGATGATTTTGATGAGCTTTTAGCAGAAATTCACAAAAGAGGTATGAAACTAATTCTTGACTTAGTTATTAATCATACGAGCGATGAGCATCCTTGGTTTATTGAATCACGTTCTTCTAAGGATAATCCTAAAAGGGATTGGTATATATGGAGAGATGGCATTGGAGAGCTTGAACCGAATAACTGGGAAAGTATTTTTTCTGGGAGCGCATGGGAGCATGATAAGCTGACGGATCAATATTATCTACATTTATTTGCGACGAAGCAGCCTGACTTAAATTGGGAAAATACGGACGTTCGCAAAGAACTTTTTAAAATGGTGAATTGGTGGCTAGATAAAGGAATCGATGGTTACCGAGTAGATGCGATTAGTCATATTAAAAAACGTGATGAATTGCCGAATATGCCAAATCCCAATAAAGAAAAATATGTTTCCTCATTTGACATGCATACGAACCAACCTGGTATACAAGAGTATTTAAAAGAGTTAAAGGAAGAGACTTTTGCTAAATACGATATTATGACAGTTGGAGAAGCAAATGGTGTTGGTATTGATGAAGCTGATGAGTGGGTTGGAGAAGAGAACGGAAAATTTGATATGATTTTTCAATTTGAACATCTTGGTCTTTGGAACAAGGCTCTTAATAATTCTGTAGATGTAATTGCATTAAAGCAAACACTTACTAAATGGCAAAAAGGTTTACATGAAAAAGGTTGGAACGCGCTATTTCTTGAGAATCACGATCAGACACGTAGTGTTTCAAGTTGGGGAAATGATAAAGAATATTGGAATGAAAGTGCTAAAATGCTAGCAGCATGCTACTTCCTAATGCAAGGAACACCATTCATCTATCAAGGGCAGGAAATCGGAATGACAAATGTTCAGTTCCCATCCATTGATGATTATGATGATATTGGCATGAAGAATTTTTATGAGTTAGAAATTTCGAAAGGTCGCACACATCAAGAAGTGATGGAGGTAATTTGGAGGAATGGGCGAGATAATTCAAGAACTCCTATGCAATGGGATAGTTCGTTAAATAGTGGATTTTCCGAAGGGGAACCTTGGATGAAAGTTAATCCAAATTATGTGACGATTAATGTTGCTAATCAGCTAGAGGATAATGATTCTATTTATCATTTCTATAAAAAAATGATTCAGGTTAGAAAAGAAAATCCAGTGTTTGTTTATGGAGAATATGATGTATTACAAGAAGACCATCCGGATGTATATATATATACACGAGCTATGGAAGATCAGTTTACAATTGTTTTGTGCAATTTCAGGGAAAATAGTTCGGAACTTACATTAAAACATCTTCCACAACGCAATACAGAACTAATATTATATAATTATATAGATGCACCGGAGCAGCTATCAGAAGCTATATCTCTAAAACCGTACGAAGTAAGAGTATATTTGTTTAAGTGATTTATAATGGATATAGAAAAGAAAGAGAGTGAGGATTTTCTAATGGCAATTACAATTAAAGATGTGGCGAAGCAAGCTAATGTTGCTCCTTCAACAGTTTCACGGGTGATTGCAAATAGTCCCCGTATAAGTGAAACCACGAAGAAACGAGTACGGGATGCAATGGATGATTTAGGATATCATCCTAACTTTATCGCCCGGAGTCTAGCGAGCCAATCAACAAAAGTGATAGGTTTAGTGTTACCTCACTCTTCTGGCGTGTTTTTTCAAAATCCATTCTTTTCTGAGGTTATACAAGGGTTAAGCGAGGGTGTACATGAAAATCACTATGCACTACAAATGACTAGTGGGAAAACAGAATTCGATTCCTACGAGGGTGTAGTACAGATGGTTCAAGGAGGCAGAGTGGATGGTATTATCCTACTGTACTCCATGGTGGACGATAAGATTATTTCATATTTATCGAAAAGAAACTTTCCTTTCGTTGTAATAGGAAAACCATTTGATCTTGTTGATAAAATTACCCATGTAGATAATGACAATTATATGGCCGCTAAAGAAGCAACTGATTATATAATCGGACTTGGTCACAATAAGATTGGATTTATTGGAGGGAGCCCAAGTTTAACCGTTACAATAGATCGTCTTCAGGGCTACAAAGAAGCCTTAAAAGCATCTAATATAGAACTTAATGAAGACTATATTATCCATGAAGACTTTTTACGAGAAGGTGGTCAAGAGGCGGTCAAAGAACTTCTGAGAAGAACTATTCCACCAACAGCTTTGCTTGTAACGGATGATTTGATGGCAGTTGGTGTTGTGAATTCACTCACTGAAATGGAAATTGATATTCCCAACAAGGTATCTATCGTTAGTTTCAATAATGCATTGTTCGCAGAAATGTCCAGACCACCACTTACCTCGATTGATATTAATATTAAAGAACTTGGTTACCAAGCCGTAAGTAGCTTAATACAACTATTAAAAAATGAAAATGAACCTGTTAAACGAATTATAATACCTCATAGACTTGTTATAAGACAGTCATGCGGTGTTGCTCCGTGATAAAATAATATAAGCTATTATTAGAAGTACAAAAACAAGTATAGTTTAAAATATTAATATTATGTAAACTAAAATTGTGGAATTAGGAGAAATTACATGTTTTTATTCAAATTAGATGACAAAACGAATTTAAAAATGCTAAATTTACGGGACACTGAACATTTGTTCGCATTAACAATTCAGTCTAAGGATACATTAAGAGAGTGGCTTCCTTTTATTGATTTTACTAGAACTTCTGACGACACGAAAAATTTCATACAATCGACTATGAAACAGTTTTGTGATAATAATGGTTTTCAAGCTGGAATTTGGTATGATGGAAGCCTCGCTGGTGTTATAGGCTTTCATAAAATTGATTGGAATAACAAATCGACCAGTATTGGTTATTGGTTAGGGAACGATTATGTTGGACTAGGGTTAATGACTAAATCAGTTGAAGCATTTGTAGATTATGCATTACAGGATTTACAATTGAATCGTGTGGAAATCCGGGCAGCAGTGGAAAACAAAAAAAGCAGAGCTATCCCTGAAAGATTAGGTTTCAAAGAAGAGGGGTGTGTAAGGCAGGCAGAGTGGTTATATGACCATTATGTCGATCATGTGGTTTATGGAATGCTAGCAAGTGATTGGAAAAAGTAAAAAAACCCTGATGTAACAAAGCTAATGTTACATCAGGGTCATTATTATTTATACGTATAGTAATCCTGGGCATGGACAATTTGAAAGCCCATTGATTTGTATAAATTTAGAGCATGTGCATTTTCTGTTTCGACTTCTAAATGGAGAGTATTGCCTTTTGTTGAATATTTTTTGACTATATATTGGAGTACTTTACGTCCAATCCCTTTCCCACGAAAGTGGGGAAGAATACTGAATCCATATATCCAGGCTTCGTTATCCTCTACCTTTACTCTTATTTTACCTACCGATTTCTCTTGAACGTCAATGATATACACGCTATTGTCTTTTTCGAGATCGACTCTATTCTCTATTTCTAAGGAACTTTGTTCATTAAGTCCAAAGGATTCAACATTTAAACGAATCCGTAAAGGTAGATCTCTTTGTTCTGCTAAGCGTAGATCAAATCCATGAACTTCTTCTAATTCTGTTTGTTCCCATTTCATCTGATGCTCAGAAAAGTTATAAACGGCTTTATTGACGTTCAAAAACGCTCTTGCTTCTTCAGAACCAGCTGGAGCATTTAACAAAATTTTTGTAAAGCCTTGCATTCTAGCAAAAGATATAGCTTGTTCAAATAGCTTAGAGAAATGGTGTTTTCTACGTTCCTGTGGTTTTACCATGCCACAAATCTCTACGGTCGTTCCAAAGGGATATAGGCCCAGAAACGCAATCAGTTCATCCTTTTCATATAACAGGAAATCATTATTATCGTCGAAACGAGTTTTTAGCATATCCCAATTTAGCTTAAGCTGAATATTGTCATGTGTTTCACATTCTTTTTGTAGTGCTTCAATATCGTTCAATTGTTTAGTATTTAACATAGAAACTCCTTTATAAGTAGATTTTAGTAGTGATATCCGAATTAATTGTTGTTTCAGCCCATTTTCATGTTTTGAAGCTAGTGTAGTAATGCATAAATAGTGGGGCAATTTCCGCTGGCGCTACTTCAATTTCATGCCTAACAGGAAGTTGGTCCACGAAAGCGCTATCAGACAATTTAGCGTAACTTAGTCTGTGGACATATTTCTACGGGGCTTTCAGCTCTATTTAACACAATCCACTTAAATAGACTCACTTCATCCATTTTATAACAAATCTCACTAAAGTAATATGTTTTTTCTGAAAATAAAAAACTTGGAGATAAAATGCTTAAAACTTTATAGAAGAGTGTCACATAGAAATGTGGTCAATTTCCGATACGTATGGAGCTATTCATGCAGAGGTTGCCACCAAAAAAGATGACACGAAATCACGTGAATACTCAATTATTAAATAGCATGAAACCAGTGTTCGTATCATCTTCCCAAATATAATATAGATAAAAAAAGTTCACTAGAGACTCCTCTAATGAACGTTTCTTTTATCTATAAATTTTAAGGCATCACTGGGACAATTATGAACAACACGCTTGCCATCTTCTCTTAGAGCACCATTTGGATAAATCCATGGTTTATGATTAACATTGAAAACGGAAGGGAGGTATTTAATGCAGTTTGCAGCATGGGTGCATTTAGTAGGATGAAAGTATATGTCTATTTCATCCCCATAATATTTTTTATAACCTTGTTCAATAAAGTTTTCTTCTGAATCAGCCACTGGTTTACCTCCAATTTACTTACACTTCAATAATTATAGGAAGTATCATAGGTTTTCTCTTTGTACGACTGTATAAAAGTTTTTCAAGTGACTTTTTAATGTTTTGTTTCAAAACACGTTGATTTCTGTTTGTATCTCTGGTTTTTGAAACGGTAGACCGAACATTTTGATTTACTTCATTAATAAGTGCCTCTGACTCAGGCCCATATACAAATCCACGTGAAATCGTATCGGGACCAGAAATTATTTTGCCATTTGCCTTACTTAATGTAGTAACAATAACTAACATCCCATCCTCAGAAAGTAATTTTCGGTCACGTAAAATGATTTCGCCAACATCCCCAATACCAAAACCATCAACAAAGACATTTCCCGCTTCAATACTTCTAGTTTGGATAGCCTCTTCATTAACAATGTCAACTACATCTCCGTTTTGAATGATAAAAATATTATCACGTTCTACGCCTACTGATTCTGCTAAAAGCTGGTGATGATGAAGCATACGATATTCCCCGTGGATTGGGATGAAGTATTTTGGTTTCATCAATGTGAGCATAAGTTTCAGCTCTTCTTGACAAGCGTGTCCAGAAACATGCATACCTGTGACATTACCTGAGCCATAGATAACGTGGGCACCTAACGTATATAAGTTGTCTATAATTCTGGTAATACTCTTTTCATTACCAGGGATTGGTCCAGCAGCAAAAATGACGGTGTCCTCAGGAAGGACCTCAACTTGACGGAAGCTTGAACTTGCTAATCGGGATAAAGCCGCCATAGGTTCTCCTTGACTTCCTGTGCATAATATCACAATATTTTCTGGATTCATTGTATTGATTTCATTTTGATCAACCAGCATTCCTTCGGGGATACTTAAATATCCTCGTTCCATAGCTACAGACACTACATTTACCATGCTTCTACCTAATAGAGCCAGTTTCCGATTAGTCTTGATAGCCGCATTTACTATCGTTTGTACCCGGTGGACATTGGAAGCAAACGTGGAGATGAAAATCTTTCTTGGTGCTTTTCTAAACGCTTCTTCTACATGGTCTGCAATTTTACGCTCAGAAGGAGTAGAGCCTGGTCTTTCTGCATTAGTACTCTCTGAAAGGAGTAATAATACACCATTTTGACCGAGTTCAGCCATTTTATGAATATCGGGATTTTGTTCATCTACAGGTGTCATGTCAAATTTGAAATCTCCTGTATGAACAATTGTTCCTTGAGAGGTATGAAAAGCCACTCCTAAACAATCTGGGATACTATGGCTTACACGGAAGAAGGACGTTTTTATTGTTCCAAGTCTTAACTTGGATTCCGAGTCTATTAAGAAAAGTTGTGTATTTCTTAATAAACCATGTTCTTTCAATTTAATCTCAATTAAACCTAATGTTAGGTTTGTTGCATATATCGGGATATTAAGTTGTTTAAGGAAATAAGGGATACCTCCAATATGATCCTCATGCCCATGTGTAACGATTAAAGCCCTCACTTTATCCTCGTTCTCTAATAAGTAGGAAATGTCCTGAATGATTAGATCTATTCCTAGTAAAGTTTCATCAGGAAATTTAGAACCACAGTCAATTACAACGATATCGTCATCTGATTGAATAACATACATGTTTTTTCCAATTTCATTTATTCCACCTAATGCGAAAATCGATACTTTTTTGTTTTCAGTATTCATCGTTATCCTCCCATTCAAAATAGCTATACTAAGTATTGCCTCATATTCTAGATTTATAAGGAGTTTTTTAATTTACTTACTTATATTAGTAACATGTATATAAATTATTCATAAAATAGATGGAATGATGAAAAACATAATGGGGGAAGATATATTGTTTTATCACGTTAAAGAGTTACAGTATCACGCAAAACCGGAGAGACCAGATCCAATATTTGCTACGCAACTACAGGAGGTATTAGGTGGTCAGTTTGGAGAAATTTCTGTTGCTATGCAGTATTTGTTTCAAGGGTGGAGTGTAAGAGGTGATGGTAAATATAGAGATCTGTTAATGGATACGGGTACAGAAGAATTAGCACATATTGAAATGCTTGCAACTATGATTGCTAGATTGTTAGATGGCGCACCTGTTGGTGATTTAGAAACAGCTGCCAAGAATCCGATTATCGGAGCCATACTCGGGGGCATGAATCCCCAACATGCTATAGTGTCTGGACTTGGTGCTATGCCAGCAGATAGTGTAGGAAATAGATGGACAGCAGATTATATTATTGCAAGTGGAAACTTACTTGCTGATTTTCGAGCTAACTTAAATGCAGAATCGCAGGGAAGGCTCCAGGTTTGTCGTTTATACGAAATGACGAACGATCGTGGTGTTAAAGATATGCTTTCTTGGTTAATCGCCCGTGATACAATGCATCAGAACCAGTGGATCGCTGCTATTAGAGAGTTAGAATCAAAAGAAAATGTTGTTGTACCTAGTACATTCCCAAAAAGTCTCGAAAAAAGAGAAGTTGCTTATACGTTATTCAATTATTCTCAAGGGAATGCGAGTGCAGCAGGTCCTTGGGCTCATGGGATGGCTCCAGACGGGGAAGGGGTATTTAATTATGTAGAATTTCCTGTGCCTTTTGGTGACGTGCCAAAACTAAATCCAGCTCCACCAAATATTTTCAACACACCTCCAGCAGTTATAAATGCCAATACAGATACAATTCCTCCAAACTTGTGTTAAAAGAAAAATACTGAAGGTTTAAAAAAATACCGTTAAAAAAAGAATGGCCAATCGTAATGTTTTTACGATTAACCATTCTTTTCATTTTTTTACTCCGGAGGTAGGACTCGAACCTACGACCAACCGGTTAACAGCCGATTGCTCTACCACTGAGCTACTCTGGAATAGAAGTTATCTTACAAAATTTATTATGAGCTATTCATCATTAAAGTATACATGATATTTACAAAAATCATCAAAGAGAAAAATTATTTAACTATTAATGCAGGACATTGCACACGTTTCATCACTTTGTGACTAACACTTCCTAGGACCATTTCTTGTAATCCATTCAGGCCTCGGCTTCCAATTACAAGTATGTCTACTTTCTGTTCATTTGCATAGCGAATAATTTCTGGTCCTGGTGCACCTCTTAATATTGTTATCTTATAATTTAAATGCTCGTCGATAAGTAATTGTTCAACATTCGCAATTCTACGTCGACGTTCAATTAATAAGGATTCAGAGGACCTGGAATGAAGAACATCTTGTTTAGATTTCTCAATATCCACAACCATTACTAATTCTAAAATAGAATCTTTTGAGCTCTTTGCTAATTTAATCGCTTCAGTTGCAGCTCGAACTGAGTTTTCTGATCCATCAGCTGCTAGAAGAATATGTTGATACATGGAACTTCCTCCTTAATGTGATGTAGATATACCTATTAATTTTTGATAAAGTATTTCACTTGCAGGATTTAAACCTTTTACAGTAGTTTTTTTCCCTTGTTCTTCTAATTTAGTTACTACTTTTACGATTGCTCCAACAGAGGATTCATCCCATAAATGGCTACTTGATAAATCTATTGTAATATGATCAGCAGTTGCTTGTTCGATTGTTTGAACAAAATGCTGAGTTGAAGCGAAGAAGAGAGGACCCTCAATAATATATGTCCCATCCTGTTCGGATATTTTAACCTTTGAGATGGAAGCAACAAAGAAAAGCGCACTTAAGATAACTCCAACAACGACACCAATTGCTAAATTATCTGTGTATACAACAATTGCAACGGTCACAATCATCACAATAGCATCTGCACGTGGTGCTGTTATGGCATACTTAAACGAACCCCAATCAAATGTTCCAATGGAAACCATGACCATGATTCCAACTAAAACAGGCATTGGAATATCTATTACCAAGTCACCAAGTACAATAATCAAAAATATTAAGAATACACCAGCTACTAAAGTAGATAGGCGTCCACGTCCACCAGATTTAACATTAATCATGGATTGTCCAATCATCGCACAGCCAGCCATACCACCGAAAAAACCAGTGATAAAATTGGCAATACCTTGTCCTCGTGCTTCACGGTTTTTATCCGATTTAGTATCAGTCATATCATCAACAATTTGGGAGGTTAGTAAAGATTCTAAAAGACCTACGACTGCAAGAGCTAGAGAGTAAGGTAATATTATTTGAAACGTTTCCAAATTAAAAGGTACATTTGGTATGAAGAAACTTGGTAAACTTTGTGTAATGATCCCTAAATCCCCAATTGTTTTTAATTCAACTCCAAAATTAAAAGTAATTGCAGTTAAAATGATAATGGCGATTAGTGGAGCCGGTATAGCTTTAAAAAAGCGGGGGACTGTATACACGATTAATAAAGTAACAGCGACAAAAATATACGTAATAATTCCTTCTCCTAAAATATGCGGGACCTGTGCCATAAAAATTAAAATAGCCAACGCATTTACAAAGCCAATCATAACCGAATTAGGTATAAAGCGCATAAGCTTTGCAATTTTAAATACGCCCAAGAGTATTTGTATAACACCAGTTAATATAGTTGCAGCTAGTAAATAGTTCAAGCCATGATCGGCTACCAAATTGACCATAACAAGCGCCATTGCTCCAGTAGCTGCAGAAATCATAGCGGGTCTACCACCAACAAAGGCAATAATAACAGCAATACAAAATGAAGCATAGAGTCCAACCATAGGGTCAACACCCGCAATAATAGAGAATGCAATGGCTTCTGGAATGAGTGCTAAAGCGACTACAATTCCTGATAAAATATCGCCCCTAATATTTCCAAACCATTGTTGTTGTAATGTTTGCATAAACTTTCTCCTTCAGATATAGTCAATAATAAGTCCCAAAAGCCTTACTTTTAGGACAAGCTTTTCATATCATAACATGACTTTTCCTAAAAAGGAATGATTTTGGGAATTCGGAGGAATAAAATGAAATACGGATATAAGAGACCTTTAATAAATGATGAAAAGGGATTAAAACAACTTCAAGATATGTCCTATTTAGAAGTATGGAGTGAAAATCATCCAAATATGAAAAAAAGGAACGAATTGGAAGAACTACTTATGAGATTAACTAGTGGGGATGAGCTATATGTTCAAAGTATAGTAGTATTAGCGGATTCTTTATCTCATTTCCAAGACCTACTACGCGTATTTGAAAGAGATCAAGTAACAGTTACATTCGTTGAAGAAAATATAAAAAGTACAGATATTCTAACGATGAAGTTAGTAGATTTACTAGCTTTAGTAACGGATTTACAAACTAAGATTAAGCGACATCAGTCAGTTTTTAGTGCTAGAGAAGCTCAAAAACAAGGTAAAAGTATTGGTAGACCCAAAAAATCAGACGATAATTTACAGAAAGCATTTGATATGTATGAAAGTAAAGCATTTACCCTTCAACAAATTAAAGATGAAACGGGCATTAGTAAATCAACGCTATATCGGTATTTAGATCAATATTCAAAATGAAATAAAATATGTATTTGAGGAATGGATGGAATGTAGTATGTGGAAAATTATAAATGGAAAATTAGTGCAAACAGTTGATCAAACAAGAACAGAATATAAAACACGTATAAGTTCAAGTTTTATAAAAAAACTAAAAAAAATGGCTGCAGAAAATAATTCGCATATAGGATACATATTAGAAAATGGATTTACGAATATTTTAAATGAAAGCTCATTAATCTTTGATAAGAAAAATAGACCAAAAGATCGCGTAGAATTACGTACAACTTGTGATAAAGAAATACTGGAGGCATTACGCTCATTTGCAAAGAGTAATAAGCTCAATTTAAATGACGTTATTGAAGCTAGTGAGAACTATATAAATTTAGATGAGGTAAAACATGCAAACTGGAGATATAGAATAGAAAAGGAGTAAAGAAGAGTGTATTAATTAATATATTAAATAGGGATGTGGTCATAATATATATTATACTAAGTTACGTTTCATAATATAAGTATACTAGTAATAGTGAGATATCAGAGAGAATTTTTAAATATGTGTATAAGAACTTCCATACACTTGTATTTATCAATTTTCTTAGCTTTAATTGATCATTCTAGAGTTTTGCTTTTCATACTTTCATTTGCTGGAAATATTCTTTTTGCTAATTGAAATGTGACACTAACAAACGTATTGACTCAACCGCTCCCCACACCATATTGGGGAGAATTTTCACCATAAAAATGGCATCGAATATCCATTTCCTTTATCATCATTAAAACCTACTTTTCATTCGTTCTAATACGACTTGTTTCTTCATTGTGAACAAAAATTCTTATTCAACCTCCGACTGATTCAGTCGCTAGTTAAGCCCTCATACTATCTCCACTTACTAATACACCCTAAAAATGAATGATATCCCAATAAAAAACAACCCAATTCCAGCTGTAATTGTAGTAACCATTTCTATATCCCATATTACAATAAATGCTAAGGCACTTACCAGGTTCTATAATTGCGATGAAAATTCCAAGTAAAAAAGATGATATTGGACCATACGAAAATTTTTTGTAATTACGCCGTATGCTGATGCTGCCATTACAACTAAAGTAAGAATTATTTTAATCTATTAAACAGTTTGCGTACAGAACATTTGTTTCTTTTCTTGATTTATTCTATAATTTACATATACATATAAGATAAGGAGCATTTGCATGGAATCTAATACTAAAAACAATCTGGTACAGCTGGTTAAATATACAGAAAAATATGAGCCATTTATTTCAAATTTTCACTTACCACCAGATAAGCTACAATTCACCTGTTATCCTTTAGAAAAAATTAAGGCTCCAACCGCATCACATGAGATTATTCATATTTTAATACTGAATAAAGATATTCCAGTTGGCTATTTCGCCTTGGAAAATGGAGAAAAAGTCCTGAAATATACTAACAACTTGAATGCTAGATTATTAACAGCTTTCTCTATTAATAATGACTTTCAGGGAAAAGGTTTTGCAAAGCAGGGACTTCTTTTATTACCCCGTTTTGTTAAGAAGAATTTTCAAAATGTTAATGAAGTAGTATTAGGAGTAAATAAACGAAATACGGCTGCTATCAATCTTTATAAAAAGACTGGATTTATAGATCACAATGAAATCTTCTTAGGACCGAGTGGCGAACAACATATTATGCATTTAGACATTCCATTTGAAAAGGACTAATCTAGTGCTTTTCTTTTTGTATGCTTCCACTATCTTCTCTTTTGTGTCGCTTTTTGTGTCAAATGCTACATAAAAAATCCCCTTCTTTTATTCAACTAAACTGCTGCTTTAGTTTAAGAGGAATAAATAGTTTGCCGAAGCGACCCTATGAATTTTACGAAAGCACCCGGTAGCCATCCATGCAACAAAAAAACGCTGCACCCAGAGGATGAAAATTGTTGTAGAACAGGTATAGATTAGTATGGCTGGCGAATGAGATCGATGAACTATGGTTCCATAGAGCCCATCCTTTAGTCTGACTCCAACGACCACGGTGCTTCACACACTGTCGCACTCTACACGAGTAGCACTCATGGGAGGTTTCCTACTCTGGTTATTGCAACAGCATGCCTTTATTCTAACAAGAATGGAGTTAATTCTCGATTTACCTGTTAACTTAATATAAACATTCAGAAGGCTCAGCCTTTTTTTAAAAAACAATTTCTGAGTTTTTTTGTTATTCAATTTTTAGATTTGGATGTTTTAAAAAGTCTATTATCCTAACATATTAGAATTCAAATATCTATTTAATATGTTTATTGTACTCTAATTGTTTTTGAACCCCAGATCTATCTATTTGAATCCAATACTCGGAAATTTTCCCATCTTCTATCTTATATACTGCACTTGTCATTTGAGTTATTGAATGTCCCGTAGGTTGATATCCATCGACTACTCCTACGTGTTTACCTACTTCTTTCCAACGCACATATACTTTATGTCCTTGTACCAATAATTCTTGAATTTCTAAAGTATAATTACCATAGGCTTCAATCATTTCTCTTACGTGTTCAGCATAATCTTTAGGCGTCCTTAAAACTGTTTGTTCTTCCTCGGATACAATTTGATGAGCCAATACTTGTTCGGACATTAATTGATTTGAGTAGTCTGGATTTTTTCCTGATCGTACTTCTTCAAAAAATTTTCTAATTATTTGTTCTGGTGTCATAAGAGCACCTCCATATTTATTTCAATGCTGTTACCGTAAATGCATGGTATTCGTTTGAAGCCGATAAACGAATAGAGCTTCTGTACTAAAATTGATTTCCTCTAGACTGGTTGCTATGTATCTCAGATTCATGATGGTATCTTAGGTAGGTTAAAACATATGCATACTTTAATGCACAAACTTTAGGTTCCTTGTCATTGCCCAAAATAGAAGAGCTAAAGCACTAACAGACGCCCCAAGCAAGCATACTCCTTCCCACCCGTAGTGCGCGTACATTTGGGTAGAAGCAATTGATCCGCTAGCACTGCCAATAGAATAAAACACCATGTACCCAGCTGTTAACCGACTCCGTGCCTCCGGACGCAATGGAAGAATCATCGTTTGATTAGTAACATGTATGGCTTGCACCGCCAAATCAAGCAGTACAATACCTATAACTAATGCTAATAGCGATTGCTCTGTATAGCTAATGAATAACCAAGAAATCAACAATAAAGTCAAAGCAATGCCTGTTGTTCTCTGCCCGTAACCCTTATCAGCTAGCTTTCCAGCACGCGCTGCAGATAAAGCACCAGCCACTCCTACAAGACCAAGTGCTCCAATCGCGCTATGCGAAAGAGATAATGGCGGAGTGCTAAGAGGCAGTACTAGTGAAGTCCACAAAATGCTGAAATCAGCAAAAATAAGTAGGGCAAGAACAGAGCGGATGCGTAAGATTCGTTCTTGTTTAAACAATATAAACACCGTTTTAAGCAATTGGGGATAGGACATTGATTTTACATCTCGTTCAATTTGGGGCAATACCCTAAAAAACATACAAACCATTAAAAGCATTAGTGCAGCAGAGACTAGATATACGGAACGCCACCCCGCAACATCCGTTAATATTCCTGCAAAGGACCGCGCAAGAAGTATGCCGACTACAATTCCGCTTGTTACAATACCAACCACACGCCCTCGTTCAGCAGGAGCAGCAATAGATGCTGCGAATGCAACAAGAGTCTGAGTTACGACTGCAAGAAGTCCCACTAAAGCCATTCCTGCAAATAGTATCGTGCTGTTGGAAGCAGTTCCAACTATAACCAAAACTATTATGGTTAATAACATCTGGCCGATAATCAATAAACGCTGGTTCAGAAAATCACCGAGTGGCACTAGCAGTATCAATCCTAATCCATAAAAGATTTGAGTAATGGTAATAACAATTCCGATGATGGAATAGTCAATATCAAACTCACTAGATAGCTGATCAAGTAGCGGCTGTGCGAAGTAGATATTTGCGACTGACATCCCACAGGCAGCCGCAAATAATAATGACACATTACGAGACATAGAAGTAACACGGATTGAATCAGATGGGATAAATGCTCCCTGACTCGAATTCGCCTTTAACTCTGCATTGACTGCTATTTTTTCTTTAACTTCCTCCACTCAGTACCCCCCTTATTCCTATAAATTTTAAATACTGTCTAATATAACTTACCGAACAGTATGTTATATTGCTTGGTAAATATAACTTATAGAAACTAATTCTGTCAACTTATAAATTATATTCCCCGTAATAACGTCATCTTTCTTTGGGAAATCTCTTGTTAGGATTATTTAGTCTAAATTTGACAATATAAAGAGAAAAATATATATTTATATTATACTGTTCAGTAAGAAAAAGAAGACAAATGGCAGTTTCATATGATTAGTTATAATTAAACAAAAAAAGAAACGAGAGGTTTTGACTATGGGACGAACCCGTGAATTTGACGAAGAAAAAGTATTAGATGCAGCTATGCAATTATTTTGGGAGAAGGGATATGAAGCAACCTCATTAAGTGATTTAACTTCCAGAATGGGGATTCAACGACCCAGTATTTACTCTGCCTTTGGGGGGAAAAAAGAATTGTTCGAAGCTGCTCTACGCAAATACACGATGTCCCATGCTTCAGATATCCGAACAAGACTTCAAAACTTTCCATCAGTAAAGGAAGCATTTTGCACTTTTTTTGAAAAAGTGGTTGCTGAGGAATACACTGAAAGCCCCAGTAGAGGATGCTTTTGCATTAATACAATGGTCGAACTTGCGCCACATGATGAGAAATTTGAAATTCTTACAAGGGAACATCAAATGTACCTTTCAATCATATTTCAAGAAACCATTGAACGAGGTATACAATCAGGAGAACTTGAGACCGATGTAAACTCTAAAGCCTTAGCACAAGCACTAATAGTATCGTTAATTGGACTTACTGTAATAATGAAATCTCGTCCAAAACGATCATTTGTTGATAATGCAATAAAAGAGTTACTTACATTGCTTAAGTAACTCGGGTTGCTTCAATTTATTTGTCTGGTTATATGAATCTAAATATTTTAATATCATTCTCCTCTTCTATTTCAAAACTAAAAGAGTAAAACTCCCTCTTGAAAAAGATAGAGTTTTTTACATCATGAATTTTCTTACATTTCGAAGTCCATTTAATTGTTACCACCGAGGGAATAGGTTTTAAGTGCCAAAAAATAGTTGATATAATAAAATTGAATCATCCTGGTTCTTGGGCATTTATTTAAAATTTATGGTAATTAGCTAATCGTTTTTCTATTGTATAATTGATAGTGTAAAATGCAGTTGTTTTTAGTTATGGTCTTTTTCATTATTTTATGGATTGTCTCATGATAATTTCTTCGCCGATACGTCCTATTTGTCTCTCATTTGTATCTTCAAATCCTACATTCAAATATAGTTTTTGAGCTGGAATATTATCTATATCTACTACTAATACAATTTCATCACATTTAGGGAATTCTGATTTAACAAACTCAATCAGTAATGACATCCCTTGTTTAGCGTAGCCTTTTCCTTGCTCTGTATGATTAATTGATAGTGCAGTTAATAACAAAGCGTTCGGATTAGTGGAGTATTTCTTAACTCGCTCATTTGAATTTAGTAGAAAGAAACCAACAGGTGTTTTTTCACTTAAAATAACAATACGATACTGTCCTTCTGTAACTTCCCCGAATTTGTTTGGTAATGTAGAAAATTGTTTTTGTTCTTCTGTTAGGACAAAAGAGTTCAATACTATCATATGCTCACTTGAAAAATGCTTCAGTTCAACACCGGTAAAATTCCCCATAATATCATTCCCCATTCATTTTTCTATATACTACCACTCTTTATGTAGTTATTACATCATTAAAGATAATTTATTTAACTATCTTTGTTCAACTAACCTGCACCTTTAGTTTAAGTGTTTGAATTAGCATGAAAGTATATATTTAGAAAGACAGCTGAAAACCACCTATACCATTTTCTCTCTTAAACATAGACTATGTATAAAACTAAACGGGGTTTTGAAATGGAGAAAAATGAACATATTATCACAATACTGGGAAGTGCAGGTGGTGTGGCGAACGGAATACTTTCCATCCTAAATAACTCTGTACAGGATGAGAAAGATCCGATCTATCATGTAATGAATAATTGCGTCATTCATTTGATAGATTATGAACAGAAAGAAGCAATTGTCTACTCTCTTTCTTATCCACATTTAAAAGATAAATTTATATACCATGAATTTAATTTAAAAGATACGGAGCTATTTAAACACCATCTGAAAAACACCAAAACGACTGTTGTCATTGACCTTTCCTGGGTGGATAGATAATTAGAATACAAAATTAGTCTACAATTTTTTTTACAGGCGAATCCTTTTTCAGCCTAAAGTCATATTTGTTTGCATTTTGATATCTTGGATCTAAATAAATTGATTTCTCATCACTTATTGAAGCTTTTTTAAATTTAGGAAAAGATGTATATTCTTCCTCTTTCCATATCCAAATACCCTTTTCTCCTTTTTCTTTATGAAATACATTATTTTGTAGTTTATTTTCTTGATTGGTTGTAAAATAGTTGGAGATAAAAATCCGCGATGGTCCAGCGGTTAAAATATTTTTTTCTATCAAATTGTTTTTTGTATCATGTTGTAATAATAGCTGTCCCCCATCTAGCCCCTTCGTGTCATTTCGATATAGAATATTTTGAGTGATAGTAGAATTGATCGTACCTCCCCGATCCCTATCATACCCACCAATTGATATTCCAGTGTAAAAGTTGTCATAAATAATATTGTTTATTATTTTAATGTTATCAGCGTATTTTTTAGCATGCTCAGAGGTTGCTTCAATTCCAATATCACTTTTATAAATGGTATTCTTTTCAATGATTATATTCTTTCCACCATCTACATAAATTCCGCCAGCAGAATAATCTCCATCATAAGCTGGATTACCGTAAGAGGATATTTCATAAACTTGATTTTTTTTTACTATACCATTTCGTACATAGTCCACTTTTTTATCATTAGAGGTACCTTCATAACCAATTAGATCAATTCCGATATTATCACTTCGGCGAACTATATTTTTTTCTACTTTAAAACCGTCAATATTTCCATTTAGAACTAGAGATTCACTTGAACCGAGTTTTAAGTTTTCCAACGTATTACTCAAAATATTTATATCTCTCATTGTGCCAGTTCCATATATAGCAATCCCATGGCCATTCCCATCATCTGCATGGGTTTCAATCCGTTGCACATGGTTATTTTCTAGTGTTATATGATTGCTAGAGCCTGTTACATATATCCCCATTACAGTTTCATCTGCTAAATCAGTAGATAAATCCTGTATAATTAGCCCGCTAATGGTCACGTAGTTTTTATTGTTTATCGTAACTAAGGATGTATCCCCTTCAACATCATTTATATCCTTTCCACTAAGAACAACCTTCTCCTTGTTGTAGGCTTTAAAAGTAATTGGTTTTGATTTGGTCCCACTATATTTAACGACAAGCTTTTCATTATAGGTTCCTTTTCGTATGAGAACGGTAGTCCCGGCATTTGCTTCTGATGCCGCTTTTTTTAGTGTGCGAAATGGCTTTGATTTTTTACCATCATTTTGATCATTTCCATTTAGAGATACGTAAATAGCTTGATTCTGCTTTTCATTTATATTGTTTAAAACAAAAACTATCATGATAACAGCTGCCGATAAGAGGATAAAATAGATCTTTTTCATTAAATCATTCCTTATTGAATATATTTCATGCACTTAAGATATTGCACCGCAGAGGATGAAAATTGTTTCAGAATGGGTATAGTATGGCAGGCGAAGAAGGTCGATGAACTATGGTGCCATTAGAGCCCATCCGTTAGTCTGACTCCAACGACCCCGGGGCATCACAGACTGTCGCACTCTTTACGAGTAGCACATCCTACTCTGTTTTTGCACCAGTCTACCTTTAATTTAACAAGAATGGAGTTGATACTTGATTACTTCAATTTAAATGGTTTACTATACTTTTTTAAAAATCTTTTTCTGAGTCTATTTTGTTATGCAATTCTATAGATTTTGATAGTTTATTAATTTTCAATGGAGTACAATAAGCTAAATTCATGTACAATATTTTGAATAGAGCTAGTTCACCTATTTTTTCTACAGAAGTTTTAAAATCTTTTTTGTAAACTCTTCAAATGAAGAAGAAGTCTCCGCCCGCTGGTTATACCACTTTCGAATCGTTTCTACTAACCAAAAAGGAACGGAATTTCCATCTATTAAATGATAGTATTGCTCATATCCTTTTTTTAGATGCTCCCATCGATAATCATTACCAGGCAGCACGTATTCTGAGACATCAATTATTTTTGCTCTTCCATTTTGTAGTAAAATATTTTTTAAATGAATATCACGTGGATTAAGGCCCTTATTTCGAACATATTCTCTTGCATTCTCCACATCATTTACAACCTGCTCTGGAATGTGAATACCTTGTAGAATGCAGTCAAAGAGAGTTTTCCCTTCTTCGTAGCTTAAAACAAGGTATTCGTCGTATGAAGCAAAACATGTTGAAAAGAAGGGTGAATCCCCTAGTATATGATAAACATTTGCTTCAACTTTTACTTTGTTTACTTTGTCTTTGGCATATAATTTAAATGCATAGTCTGGGACGGAAAGAGATTGAAAAACAGCCGCATCTGTCCCTACACCTATACACTTCAAGTCATCAAGGTCACCACTTATGGTTACAGGCTCATTATTTGCATTTGAAAAAACTTTAATTTTGGAAAGAGATAAAAAAACTTTGTCCCAGTCTTTTTCCATATAATCTCACCTCTCATTATCGTGGAAGAATAACTACATAATTGTCGAATTACTTTTATAAGGATCCTATATCGCTCTTAACAAGCTTCCAATACCACTTTTTAAGCTTACCACCAAATTCATGGATTCAACTAACCAGTTGCTAGTGATAAATTAGGATTATATAGCCACTTTTGTAGAGTAGATTAATATTGCCGCACTTCCACAATACCATTAATTGTTATGAAAGCATTTATGTCAATTGTCTTAATGAGTGTTCTAAGTTCAGGTTCTTCCAACCTATTAATAACACAGAGAACTATTTCAACACGTGCATTGGTTTGTCCTTCCTCGCCAATCACATAAGTAACTCCTCTACCTAAACGTGTTTGAATTGCGTCACCAATTTTTCGTGAGTTATTGCTAATAATCATAATATTTTTAGATTCGTCAAAGCCGGTTTGCACCATGTCTATTACCTTCATAGCTATAAAGTAAGCTATAGCCGAACATAAGGCACCCCTTAGTCCATAAATTAACATAGCGAATGAGAATATTAAGACATTAATACTCATAATAACTTCCCCCACCGATAAAGGGAATTTCTTTGCGATTAGTATAGCTAAAATTTCTGTACCATCTAAAGCACCACCTTTTCGTAAAACAATACCAACCCCTAAACCGATCATAATACCGCCTAATACTGCAACTAACATGGTATCCCCTGAAATAATAGTTGGAATGTGATGCAATAAACTAGTAGCAATCGACAAGAAAGTGATACCTATTACCGAACTAAATGCAAATGATTTTCCAAGTACCTTATATCCGATAAATACGAAGGGAATATTTAGTATGAACAGGAATAAACTTAATGAGAATCCTGTTAAATGAGATAACAGGATAGATATTCCTGTTATACCACCATCGATTATATCGTTTGGGATTAGTACCGCTTCTAAACCGATAGCTGTAATAAGTGCTCCCATTATAATAAATAAAACACGACTTATTCTTTCAAATATACTAATAGTCTGTCCATTATTGACTTCCAATTTTACTCAACTCCTTTTATTGCTTACTATTGAACATCTTTGCTTAGTATTTATACAAAGCCTATCTAAAATAATGTTCATGTGAGTTGAGATGTATTGTTTTATACTTACCACACATTCTATTTCAGATCTACCTTAAAGTAGTTAAACATACTAAAGATATTATTATTCCATTGATATGATTATGTCTTCATCCAATAAACTACTTCTACATTTAAGTGTAATATCTCACAATCGTACAATTCTGCCTGATGTTTTGGGCATAAGAATAGACCATCTAAATGTTAGTTCAATAAGAAAAGCGATTCTTATTAAAGAATCGCTCCCGATTACGGAAAATACGTAACTTCTTCCACTATATGTTAATTCAAAGGAAGTAACTGAATTATTGGTTTAAATCCATATGTTATTTTCAGCGGTAAGTTTTAAATTAGTTTCACCAGTGTTGACTACACCTTTGGGCTCTACCAGCATTATATGGCATTCCTTTTCAGCATAAGGCTTATGTTCCACACCTTTTGGTATCACATACATTTCACCTTTGGAAAGTTTAACCTCTCCATCGCGGAAAGCAATGGACATCTCACCGTCTATCACGATGAATGCCTCATCGGTGTCTTTATGATCGTGCCATACAAAATCCCCAAAAATCTTAACTAACTTAAACTGATAATCATTCATTTCACCAATAACTTTAGGCGACCAGTGTTCACTGAATTTGGAAAGTTTCTCGCTTAGATTAATAGCATTATAATTGATATAAATCCCCCCAGAACTATTCTTACCTTTATTTTACAACTTCAATAGATTAATTACTATATTAATTAAGATATCAAAAGTTTCTGCTGATTTTCCACAAAATGGACCACTTGTTGAACAAAATTCATACAGCACTCTTTATAACAACGATCGAATTATTTTTACAGATTTGTTATTGACTTTAATACTATAATGATTATCCATTTTTCTATATCTATCTATATATCCTCCGAGATAAAAATTTTCTCTTATTCAACTAATCAACTGTTGTTTTAACAACTTGTATTGATTTTTCCACACGCACGCCGACACGCCAATAAAACTGTACTACTCTCATGGCAAACTGCTTTAAGATTAGATTACACTATAAATAACCTCACCATTTTCCGCATGAATCCCTTTTACAAAGGCTCCGTCTGTTGTCTGAATACGATAAATGAGCCGCATCTCGCCCCCATCCTGCTCCGTTTCCCCATAAACCTTATCCCATTCAACTTGTACTTTCAGATTTTTTAGTGGTAGTAATTCTTTAATAGGTTTAATGGTTTTTGGCTCAAACTTTTCAATCTCTTCAATCGCTATATTCGGTGATGAAAACATCAAAATAGCACCTGTTTTTTTACTTATATTCATGTGAAAAAATTCATTCCCAACAAAGTAGCCGTCCTTCTGAACAACAAATCGGAAAAAGGCACGGTTTTTCACTATATCCTCTTCCTCTTTCATCTCTACATATAAATAAGATGCGAACTCTGAATAATAGGTTTGAATAAACTGTATAGCAATTTGTAAGCATTCCTCTTCAGAAAGCTTTGCCTCTCCTTCACTTTTCGTAAACGAGATGAAGCTATTTAATTGTTTCGTCTGTTTATCAACCTTTGCTCTCATACGATGTTCAAACTTACGCCTCATGTAATGCTCGTATGATTTCCCCTCTTCATCCTTCCAAGATTTGGGACGCCAGTTTACCTCTTCAAATTCTTCATCCATACTTTCCTCTTCATATCGCTCCCATTCATCACTAATGCCCAGTATTTCTTCAATTGTATCCTTTTTTGACAACGCTTCTACTTTTGGGAACGGCACATAGCTTCGCTTTGGCTCATCGTCATTGTCAAATAAAGGTTTACCCGTCACCGCGTCATACGCCTGCCTTAATAGCTCCGACTCATAAATTGCATATATACCTGACTCTGAAACGGAATCATATTGTTCATTAAAGCATTCCGCACTAAGCGACCATTCCCCCTTGTTCAATGCATGTAAAATATGCTCTGGAGGATAAAGTTCTTTTGGCATTGTCGGTGGATTTTCCGTATAGCCTGTATAGGTGAACTGAATAATTTCACCAGGATCGGTTACTTCTATTCGACAATAATAGCCATCTAGAGGCAATCCATCTACAACTTGCACATACTTAAAGCCTGTCGATGATTCCTTTTTTTGTTGTTCTACTAGTGTATAATAGGCAATTGCTTCTGGGTATTGCTCACGCAGTAGCTGATGGGCTATTGTAAGCTTTTTCTCTTCTGTAATAGGTGCCCCGTCTTTTGTGGGCGTTTTTGCAAAATCCTCGATGCGTCCATTATTATCTAATCGAATAAAAACCCCTTCATCCTTGCTTTGCCCTTTCCACATGAACGAAGAAATCCCATCCTCTAGGTAATTTTCTAGTTCGAGCTCATAGTATGTAGGCGCATTTGCATATTGTTGTGCTAATTCGAATAACTGTTCCTTTAACATACGTTTCACGTCCTTTGGTTGTAATGATTGCTGCATCGTTTGCTCTAGCTTTCCACGAAGCGCTTTCCTAGCACGATGCAGATGCATTTTGATTGTATTGGGCGGCTTCTCGAGCATTTCTGCGATTTCAACTACTTTAAAGTCATAGTAATAATGCAACACAATTGCCATTTGATAGTCTTTTTTAAGACTTCCAACTGCGTTATGTAATGCACTGTAATCCTCGCTATTTTCTTGAGAGAGTAACTGAAATTGTTTTAGCATTTCTACTTCTAAGATCTTCATCCGTTCCTGTTTCTTCAACATATAAAAACTTTCACGAATTAATATTTTGTGCAACCATGTACTAAAATATTTCAGCTCCTTTAGTTGAGCTAGCGCACTAAACGCTTTTATAAAAGTTTCTTGCACAATATCTTCCGCATCCTGCTTATTTTTTACATAGGTAAATGCTTTAGCGAGTAATCTCGGCTTATATATCATTATTAAATGCTGAATCGATCCTTCATCCTTCGCAAGTGCTCGTAGTACATACTGTTCCATTGCATTCCCTCCTAATAACTTAGAGTGCGGATTTATCAAAAAGGTTTCATTATGTAAAATATTTTTACCGCTCCTTAGTAAAACATGGCGTTATTTCCGTTCGGAGGACACAACATGCTCTCAAAGAATCAGCAACTCCCCCTTAACGCTTCCTAGTCCAACCCACAATTTAATCACATTTAGGCGCTGCACTTTTTTAAAAAATTTATTGAGCTGCGTCAGATTTTGTATTGCCTTTTTCTCTGAATCGAAGATATTAATTTTCAAGGAGTTCAATAAAAAAAGGCTTTACCACTTCTTGAAGTAGTCGAGTAGAAGGGAACCTCTCTACCTTACGGTATATTGTGTTCCACCCCCTCACAGAACCGTGCTTGCGCTATTTACGCACACGGCTCCTCCAAATTATCCTTCACAAAATGGTGATTCTGCTATCCTCAATAGTTTAGTTTACATTTATTATTTTTTCTACCGCTGTGTGTAGTAAATGTGTCCCTAGTGAGAGTGATCATTTGGTAGCAGCCTTTCCTCCATCGGCATTACCCAACTTCATTGGTACTACGCTGCTATCCGACTCCCTACACGGCATTTGGTTTCCTCGCTTATTATCGCTTGTACACCATACTCTTCTATAAGAAGAAAAGACCGGTAGGGCCTCCCGAGTTGCCGTATCATATCGATGTGTGACGTGCCAAGGTCTCTGACTCCAGAGAGGTTTTATCCTTCTTGCCTTTAACGATGGATAAAATATAGCTTTCTGCTGTGCTTAAGGCATCAGCCCTCTCGATTTACTAACATTATGGAGCTCAATCCCTTCAACCAGTTGGCTTTCGGCCCGCCACCTAACTGTCTACGCTTAAAGGCGAATGTTACCATTAGCCCTCCAAGACTCGCTACGAGTGAATGGCTAGTTCTTTCTCGACGGGAATCCCACCCGCTATATGATACGACCTAGGCTCGGCCGCACAAGCACACCGTTAGTTGAATAACTAAGCTTATTTGTGATACTCAATAGTTTCAATATCACCCTTTGTTATCTACCTACTTAGATAATATTAACCTCTTCTTATACTAAAACTGAACCATTAGATTAATAGGACAAAAGCTTTACCCCATATTGAAGTAAAGCAACACGTTAGTTGAAGAAGAAAAGCGAAGTTTATCAAGCATTTTTAAGACGATGAAATGATTTTGTTTGAGCAAATGTTTCAAATCCAATAGACTTGTAAAATTCATGTGTTTTAGGGGAAGTACAAACAACAACTGCCGTTTTTGCGCCCTTATCTCGCAACGCATTAAGAGCAAGCTTACAGACTGAACTGGCTAACCCCATTCTCCTAAATCTCGGATCCGTTCCAACAGGTTCCAGTAACCCCACCTTGTTTTCTTCATCAAACCAAATTAAACAAGATGCCACGAACTCACCATTTGGGGATTCTATTACCCAATCAAGAGAAGAATCATAAGGATAGGTATTCATAACGTTCAAGTAACTTTCTTCTGTGACTCTGGATCCATGAAATGCAGCTTTATGTACTGCCACACGATTTTTTAAATCCTCAGACCCCTTGATATGGCGCCCTTTAAACTTATCTGGCAATTGAACAGGGAATGAACAACTATCCAATGAAATTTTTGTGAGGACTTCTGGATTTTCTGCTAATGGGTTGAATAAAGAATCTTCTAAGGCTGAAATAAGATGCGATTCCTTTTCTAGGACAATCACTTTTTGCTCATTGGTTATAGTTATTTTATCAAACCAGTCAATGACATCCTTGGCCACCTCAGGAAAATCAGGATCAACTTGACATATTAACTCACCAGGGTTTTGAATCCATCCCCAAGCAACGGGCTTCCCATCCATTTCCCAAATTGCAGTATCCCAATCATCCTCGCGTCCAGCGTGTCGGTAGCGTTGCCAAGCTAGATCGCCTATATGGTAATTAGGTTCCAGTGACCATATAGCTTGTGTAAGTTTCTGCATTCGCTTTAAATCACTTGAATCTTTATAAGTTCGAATTACAGGTATACTCATTTATGTAATCTCCTCGATTCTTCTTGATATTTGTAACTATCTTTTTGATATTCTTACTATGGCCTCCGCTTTAAAAAAGCCAATTATCACCATCCCTTGTATTGAATCCTCCTATTCATATTCAATAAAGATTTAATTATTCCTTCTTCAACTAACCTGTTTCGACACTTTCACAAACTCCTCTAACAAATGTCCTGACTTCCTATTATAGGTTTTACTAAAATCAATTTTTCATTGTATTTTGATCTATTAGTATAATAAGTTCAACAAAACAAACGTTAATCCCTTCCTTCCAGAGTCCCTAAAACAAAATTAAGTATACCCTTGCCATTATGGCAAAGATATACTTAAAGTCGCAAAAAATTAACTATAAAGTTTTCTAAAATAAAGCCACTATAGCAAGCGCGCCACACTTAAATTTACGGGCTTTAAATATACTCAAAACATTTGGGACCATAAGTTTTAAATAACTCACTTGAATTTCTAAACCATAACATTGTTATAAATAAAGTGTTTGCAAGAGAAAACCATGCTATTCATAAGTGGAAATCTGAACTATTAGGTGAGTATATTTAAGTGTTGATTTAAAATTTTATAGTATACATAAATAACAAGAACCAATTTTGGTAAAAAGAGGGTTCTTTTCCAGTATTTAAGTTTGGTTTTATAAAAAAATGATTATTTAGGAATGTGAATCTTTAACTAAATCCCCTCGCTAGTTTAAGTGTAAACCTACACAATTATTTGTGTAGGAGCAGACAAAAAAGGTACCTTCTTACTAAAGAAAAGTGCCCTTTACTTGAAGTACCAGTTATTAGATTTTATTAAATAGCCAATAACACTCGTGACTTTATTCCTGAGAGGTTCATAATTATTTAATACATCTAATATTAATGATTCCTTTTTTCCTCCCAAAGTCGTATACGCTCTTCATGACTCACTACTTTGTGGATTTGGTGAAGCATCCATACATAACCAAAAGAGTCCATAAATATTGCATTTGACACTCCATAATCAGGTAGATCAGTAACCTGTTGTATCTCCGTGCACCCCAAACTCATTGCCTTAGTATATGTTTCCTTGATATCAGGGACAGAAACGTTAAACCAAATTGTTTTGGGGTCATCTTTGGTTGGTGCTATCAATTGAAATTCTGCATTTTCATCCAACATGTGAAAGCGTACTCCGTAGAGGGTAAATACTACTTCATTTGTTCCTTTGGGTAAATCTGAAACCTCAATACGTTCGATCTCAAATATGTTTTCGTATAAATCTAATGCTTTTAAACTATCTGTAACAACCAAATCAATTTCTACTCCTACCATTATGATTACACTCCTTTTATTAGTTAATAAACATTCTCTACTTCTTCATTTACTTCTAATTTATAATTAAGTATAACAAATTCAATATGTTCACACTGTAAATATGGTTCCATTTTCAATGATCCTGTCCTCTACTTTAAGTACACTTGTTCATTATATCTACCTAATTTTAGCAAAATGTCCTGACTGTGTTGCTCCATAATCTGGCCCGATTGTTGAAAAAAAGCTAATGACGATTGTACGTTAGCACAATAAGAAAAGGCTATAACAAACACAGCCATGTTTTTTCACTAAAGCAAACGTTAATTTAAGTACATTATTTCACAATCTATTAAGGTATTCCCCAAATATCTATCTGAAGAAATTTTTAATTGCATCAATGCATATCTTATGACTACAATCGTCGCAGCAAAAAATCTTACTCTTTCTTTCCTTAAACTGTTTATATTTTAGTGAACCTTCGTATTCTTTGAATGTTCTTTTACAACTATAACAAAGTATCTCATAGTATATCATTGTTATCCTCCTTAACAACACCTTACTTTGTAGCTGATTTTTCGAAGAGTGTAACCAGTTCTCTTGTATATTCCTGAACATCTAAATGAGACTTTTTCATTAATTCAAGGGTGAATCCGTCAATGGCATTTCTTATTGTTAACGCCATCACCCTTAAAGATGATCTGGTAAATTCTCGAAAAATTCCTTCTTGCATCCCTAGGGTGAGAATATTTTCAATAGGAAGTAAAATAGTTTCATCATGGTCTGAAGCAAACCCAAATTTACCATCAGCAGTTCTCTTATTAGAAACCACTTCTATAACAGCGATAACATGCTTCCGATTTTCTTCTATGAATTTTAGATTGGATTCAATATAAACCCGAAGCATTTCTTTAGGAGATTTTTGAGCTTCTATTAGTGGAGCAATATAAGATTGCCAAGCCGTATAGTATTCGATAGCTATTTGATCCAATAATTCCTCTTTATTTGCAAAGTGATACGAAATAACTCCCTTACTGATTTTTGCACGTTTTGCAATTTGTCCTAAAGATGCTTGAGCGTAACCTATTTCAGCGATAGTTTCAATTGCACATTCCACAATTTGAGATCTACGGGCTTTTTCAATGAACGACATTTCTTTTTGGTTAGTTGATTTAATTTTTATACTCATGATTTTATTTTAGTACAATCGTACAACTAATTCAATAAAAAAACCATTTAGATGAAGATAATCTAAATGGTTTATGAATCTTTATACAACTAGCTTGTTTAGTTTAGTTAATTTAAATTAATCCATACTGCTTAAGTGCGAATTCAATTCCATCTTCGCTGGATTTCTTCGTTACAAAATCCGCAATACTCTTTAATTTTTCATTTCCATTCCCCATCGCAATACCTAACCCTACTAACTCCAACATATCAACATCATTTTCTCCATCCCCAAAAGCTACAGAATTTGACCGGTCAATTCCAAAGTAGTCTAAAACCCTAAGAATAGCTATTGATTTTGAGACATCATGCTGTAGGACATTTACTACATATGGATGCCACCTTTTAAAAGTGAGATGAGGAAATGTGTTTTTGTATTTCAAAACATCGTCATCGTTGGCAAATAAGCACATTAAATAAACTTCTTCATCATAAATTAACGTGTTCGTATTAGGATACTCGCTTAATGATAATGTTTCCTTTAATGCTTTAAGTACTTTTAAATCCTTTATGCCATTCATGCTAAAATCCTCGGTATAGTATGATAATGCATGATTTTCTTTCATTGCAAATTCAATGACTTCCAACATCATCTTTTTATCCATCGGAATCTTATGAATCACTTTTGTATTATGCTTTACATAGCCACCATTTGCTGTAATGAAAGTATCTATTCCTAATTCAACTAACTCTTTGCACATCGATAAGGGTCTTCCGGTCGCAGCTACAACTTTTATTCCATTGTTTTTTAATAATTTTATTGCTTTCTTTGTGCTATCCGAAATGGTTCCATCCAGATAATTTGTAATAGTTCCGTCAACATCGAAAAAAACAATTTTGTAGATCATAAACAACACCTTTTAGTTAAACAATAAAGTCTAAATATTAATATACGATTTTATATATTCTGCTATGTACTGGAACGTTGTTATTACTGCCGCTTTAGTTCAATATGAAAAAAAGGGTTTACTCCTTCTTGAAGCACAGCACCCGTTAGCCATCCATGAAGCGCAAAATCAGCGCTTCACCACAGAGAATGAAAATGGTTAGTTGAGTCAATACTAATAGTCTACCGAAAACAATAGACTTATTAATGTTCGCTCTCCTCTTTTTTTAAACGATTAAGCAGGGGTCTTTTTAAGTATTCTCATTTTTCTTTTCTTGAAGAAATTAATTTTCATGGTAGTTTAAGTAGAAGACTTCACAAACTTAGCAAAACACTCTATTAAATAGACGTTTATATTATTCGTAACATTTGCGAAATACTTTCCACTCACAATTTAGTTATCAAATTTTCCTAAAGGAAACAAAATAGATTTTGTAAGCCATAAACTCATTTCTATGACTGTTTCCTTCATACCATTTTCTAACCAATAAAGAATAATTCCAACTGCCCCATTTGCCATATAGGTTGCTTCCAAAATACTGTCCCTAAAATGAAGAATCTGTTTAATAATCTCTTTCGTAAAACGGCCACGAAATTCACTTTCAGTTAACATTTTTTTGTAAAGAGACGATTGTTTCTGTATATGTTCAAACATGGTAACGTGTGATTTAATCGGTATATTTGATTTTTTGAACTCATTTATAGCTGATTCATAGGAATATTCCGTCAGTTTCATTGATTCTTTCAGCTCATTCAATATATCATTTTGGAATTGTGTCAATATATCCTGCTTATCAAGAAAATGAAGGTAAAACGTTGAACGATTGACCTCAGCTTTCCTAACAATTTCACGAACTGTAATAGCAGAATGCCCCTCTAAAGTAATCAAATTTGCCAATGCGTCCATAAGTAACCTGCGGGTACGAGCCACACGAGGGTCAACTACACTTTTCAACTGACATTCCTCCAAGAACTATCATTATTTTTTCGACACTATACTCATAAATGTACACTATACAACATTCCTTCTAATTTTGATGATTGAGGAAAACGCTTTCATATAATAGAATAATTTAAAGACACACCGTTGTCTACTTTAGTAAATAAATGTTAATACTGAGGAGGAAATAGATATGGGATTATTAGATGGTAAAGTAGCTATTATTACTGGCGGTGCAAAAGTTATCTTTACAGATATTTTAGAAAACGAAGGTCAAGCACTTGCACAGGAATTAGGTAATTCTGTACGTTTTATTAAGCATGATGTGACAAATGAAGATGACTGGAAAGATGTTGTGCAAGCTTCGATTGAAGCTTTTGGTAATATAAATATATTGGTAAACAATGCTGGTATTGATGTACCTGGGGTTAATCTTGAGGGAGCCGATTTTAGTACTTATCAAAAAGTCATTGCTGTGAATCAACACTCTGTATTTTTAGGTATGCGCGCTGTCGTTGAATCTATGAAAAAAGCTGGGGGCGGCTCCATTATAAACATTTCTTCACTAGCAGGTATGGTTGGAGCTTATAAAAAAGTGGCTTATACAGCTTCAAAATTTGCAGTTCGTGGAATGACTAAAGCTGCCGCATTAGAACTTGGTGATTATAATATCCGAGTAAATTCTGTGCATCCTGGTTTTATCGTAACTGATATGACTAGAAATTTAGTTTCACCTGAGCTGGAGCAAACTTTACCAATTCGTAGAGCAGGTAAAATCGAAGAGGTAACACATCTTGTTACCTATTTAGCTTCCGACCAATCGTCCTACTCAAGTGGTTCAGAATTCGTAGTTGATGGTGGCCTAGGCGCACAATAATGAATAGAAAAACACTGTCGATAACTGACAGTGTTTTTTTACTGATTTAATTATATTCTTAAACAATTATCCCTCCATTGGAGATAAACTCCGTCCATTTTGGTTTTATATATTTTTTTTGGGGTGAATGAATATAAGATAAAGTACTAGAATCCTTCAATTTGGCCCGATTCTTGAACACAAGTTAAACAACGCTCTTCAACTAACCTGCTTCGTTAGTTTAAGTGAAACATTTCACAAACTCCTCTAACAAATGGTTTCTGACTACCTATTTATAGGTCTTACTACAATCATTTTTTTGTATTTTGATCTATTAGTATAATAAATTCAACAAAACAAACGTTAATCCCTTCCTTCCAGAGTCCCTAAAACAAAATTAAGTATACCCTTGCCATTATGGCAAAGATATACTTAAAGTCGCAAAAGAATTAACTATAAAGTTTTCTAAAATAAAGCCACTATAGCAGTGCCACACTTAATTTTACGGGCTTTAAATATACTTAAAACATTTGAGAGCACAAGTTTTAAAAAACTCACTTTACTTTCTAAAGCATAAGATTGTCAACCAAATAATAAAGCATAAAGATGTAATCTGACATCTTTATGCTTTAAGCACATAATATGGCATCTTCTTGAAATTTCGGATATGTGGAGGTGGCGGGAGTCAATCAACAGCCTCTTAATTAAGTGTTGAAATCCACCGAAAGTAGTTAAATTGGAGGAGAGAATAAGACTAAAGTGAAGTCATATTCCTACTTCCCTCATTTTAACTGTAACTTCGTTGATTCTATCTTCTATATCCTTCCCGTTAAATTTCTCTAGCTTCAATTCGCTCACAATTTTTCCATCATGCATAAACATAATACGATCTGATCGAGCAGCCACTTTTGCGTCATGTGTTACAAGCATAAGCGCAGTTCCCTCCATGTTGATTTCTGAAAATATGTCCATGATCTCCTCCGAAGATTTAGAGTTGAGCGCGCCAGTAGGTTCGTCACCGAAGATGATTTTGGGGTTATTCATTAGCGCTCGGCAAATTCCTGCTCGCTGAAGCTGACCTCCCGAAACCTGTGTTATATCCCGCTTTTCAAAATCTCCAATACCTACTCTTCGCATAAGCTTTCGTGCTTTCTCAGCTATTTTCGGTGCATTTTTCCTGTTATTTCGCATTGATGGTAGAACAATGTTATCAATTATATTTAGATACTTCAGCATCGTTGGCTGTTGAAATATAAATCCCATTTTTATTCTACGTATTTCTGATAGCTCTTTCTCCCCTATCTCCGTTAGATCCATACCATCAAAAATGACTCTACCGTTAGTGAGGCTATCCATTCCACTTAAAGCAAACATCAGTGTAGATTTTCCCGATCCCGAAGGTCCCATAATTGCAACAAATTCACCCTCATTTATTTCAACAGACACTCCGTCAAGAACATTTCGCTGATCATCTTTCACGCCAAAAGATTTCACAATGTGATCTCCGATAATAATCTTTTTCATATGTCTACTCCTTTATATTGTCAGAAATATTTATTTGCCCAGCATCTGATGTGCCTAACTTTGTAGCGAAAAGCACCGCGACTAACATCATCAATGGACTAAGAAAATATGCTGTTAGTGGATTAACTGTAAAACTAAAAGTTGCTGCTCCAAACGAAGCGATAAGTGCGCTAGCAAGTTCTTCTCCTAAAGTGTTCGCGAGAAGAGTACCCAGAATAATTCCGACAATGAGAACGAAAACAGAACGAGAAGCATACTGTGTCCTAATATCTGAGTTTGTAAAACCGAGTGCTTTCATGATGGCAATCGAATATCTCTCCTTAGCAATAAGCATTTTCATAAACAACAGTGTAACTATTACGGTAATAATCAGCGCAACAACAATTGCAGCAAAGGATGCCTTTTGAACTGAACTTATTGTCGAGCCTAGAGTCTGAGAAACAAATTCATCGATATCGGATATCTTTGCAAAATCGAATTTGTCCGAATATCCTAAAACCTTGCTATCGACAAGAGATTTATCCGAAAACTCAACACAAATGATAGTCCACATGACACTCGTCGTATTGTCGGAGAATAATGCCTTTGCGGTTTTGCCGCCATTGGTGACATCTGAATATATTCCGCTTACTCTAAGATCCTTCCCCCTCCCTTCAATCACCAGCTTCATAACATCTCCAACCTCTTTTCCCAGTTCATCTGCGTTTATCGATGAAAGAGAGATTTCGTTTTCTGCTGCAGGGGCTCTGCCAACAGAATATGCTATAGGAAATGCCGAATGGTCACCAAGTTCAACCTTAATGTTTTCCTCAGATCCGTTACTCGTTTTTACTTTGAATGTCTTTGTTGTCATAACAACATATTTTGAAATGGCACTATCGCTGTCTATTGTCTTGACAATATCTTTGATTTTGTCAGCTGTATTGGTCTGTATACGTAAATCGTAGTTGCCGATTCCCATGTATTGGATGAAGCTTTTCTCAGAAATTGTGTTGAACAGGTTTTGCGGTACAATAATTATAAATGTTGATACCACTAGTACCATAAGCATTGTGGCGTAAAGTCTTTTTCTTGTAAAGACATCCTTGATTCCAAGAAAAATATTAGTACTATACAGTCTGTTTCTAACTAAGGAGAAACGCTTAGCTACAACTTTTTTTTCCTGAGAAGTACCAAAGCGAATAGCCTCCGCAACGGAGATTTTCCTAAAACGTTTGAGCACTCCATTTACATAAGCAACAATTGCAAGAAATACAATCAGTATTCCAATGATTCCTAAAACTATTGCAAAAGAAGAATTTTCACTTTTGCCCATAAAAAGCCTTAAATTTTCAAGAAGAATTCCTTGAAACATAAGCGAAATAATAAAACCAAGAATACTACCTGTCGCGGCAATAGCTGCATATTTAGCAAGATAAATCTTCTTGATGTCCGAAAGATGAATCCCTATTGCTTTCATAACACCAATTTCACGGTAATCATCTTCAATTTTTGCTAGAAGCGTAAAACGTATGCTCATAAAAGCGATGGTAACGACAAGTGCACTTACAAGAAGGATAACTGCAATCATCATCCCGTCAGAAATCGCGTTCAACGTTTTGAAAAGCGTATAGGTAAGCGTTGGGCCATTCGCTTCAAGTCCTGCTGAAGTATAAGCTGCTTCAAATTCACCTATCGCCGAGTAATCCTTTAACCTAAACTCAATAAGATACTCGATACTTCCAAGGTCTTTAATTTCTGCGAAGTCATTGGTGCTTATCAAAAATCGTTTTGATGAAGAGAGCGATGAATTCATAGTGGAGTCACGGAGAAATCCCGCTACGACAAATTCCTTCCCGCTTATGATTGCATGGTCACCTATCTTTGTAGTGTTATCCCTCATATAAGATATTGGAACATAAATCTCACCGTCGGAAACATGGATGATGTTACCGCTAAGATCTAGTAGATAATCGAATTGTTCGTTTTGTACACTCAAGCCGTTATCCTGAATACTATTAGCAAGCGAATTATTGCCCAATATGATTTGGGCACTGTCTATGTTAAGAAATTCAACCACCTGATAATTATTGATATTGCTATTTTGCTTAGCAAAGGACTCAAGCCGCACAGTATCAATTTCACCAGAATGCATCTGCATAAAATGAGGAGTTTTAGCATTTTTCATAAGTGTATCTAACGAGCCAGAAAGATTAAAGACGAGTATTGCCGCTAGCGAAACAAGCATAGCAGCTGCACCAACAAATATCATTGTAGTCAACGTTATCAATTTGCTTTTTAAAATGTCATTCCATATTATTCTGTTATACATAAGTCACCTCCATATTCGTTTTACTTTCATACAACAAATTTAACAGATAATTAAAAATTATTAGTACATCTCAAGACCGAATTCTTATGCACCTTAGGATTGAAATTTAAGCGTCTGGAAAATGTGGATCTATAAAATTAAGGAACATAAATTGAAAAAGCCTAACTTCTCGGCATTGAGAAATTAGGCTTTATTTACTTTGTGATAACTTAAATTCCGGAATATCGTAATATTTAACAAAAGTATTATCCAAGTTTAAATTCGTAGTCGTATTTATTTCTAATAAATCATTAAGCGTAGGAATGGAGTCCTGCAATAACTAAGTTTACAAAAACTTGGTTGAAGACAATAATACCAAATCCTCCAATGGCCATCCATGCACTTTTCTCTCCAATCCAGTTTTTACCGAATCGCAGATGTAGGAATGTAGCGTAGAAAAGGAACGTTATCAAAGCCCAAACTTCTTTGGGATCCCATCCCCAAAATCTTCCCCAAGCAATATGTGCCCAAATCATCGCAAAAATTAATCCTCCTAGAGCGAATAAAGGAAATCCAATAACAACAGCTCGATACGTAATCTCATCCATCAAGTCAATATTTACTTTATTTGTGAGTGGTTTTAAAAGTGAGATAATTCTTTTGCGTGTAACAAGACGTATTATTAAATAGAGTACAGTTCCTACAAAGAATGACCATAGAATTGTATTTAGTTTTTTTGCATTTACCCAAAGTGGAACGTCAGTAAGTCCTTCCTGTTCTGTTATTATATTTGATGGAGCAACTATTATAGGCAAATTGTATTCTAATGTTTCTTGAATTGAGTTAGTATCCTCAAATGTAATTGTTTTAGTGTAATCCGTAAAACTAAATATACCTGTAATTATTATAAAACCAAAGACTGTAACTAAAAAATACATAACTAATTCTAAAAAGAATGCTCGTATACTTTTTTCATTTAGAGCAATTACTTTTAAAAGATAAATTATACCGGTAACAAAAGAAATAGATAATACCGCGCTTGAAAAGGCTACAGTTAGCACATGAATCGTTAACCATTCACTTTGTAATGCTGGTATTAATGGTGTTACGTCACTCGAAAATGTATTTGCAAAGCCTAAAGTTAATAGTACGACTGGGAGAGTAAAAAGACCGATAATAGATTGGCGGTACATATAGAACAAAATGAGGAAACTTGCAATAAGCATTATGCCGAAGAAAGTCATAAATTCATATAAATTACTTACCGGAGCATGGCCAATTACATACCACCTGGAAATAAAGTAGAAAATCTGAAATATAAAACCTAACGATGTTAAGCTTATTCCAGTATAAACAAAAGATTTTGTTTTTGACTTAATAGATAGTCCAAAAGGAAGGATAGCGATTAAATATAATATAAAAGATATATATAAAGCAGTGCTACTTAGATTCATTAGAGTTGTAGAAGCCATTAGAACCCCTCTCTTTCCTTTAATAAATATATTTTGAGTATAACACTTTTACCTGAAAAATGGTGAGTTTGGATAAATATGTTTGATTTTCATAGATAAAAACAATTCACTTGAAGTATAAGTATTAAGCATATGGCAATATCGGACTTAGTCTTAGTTTTGTCGCCTGCTCAAATGCATATGCTAGTTTAATTAATTTTCCTTCGCTAAATGCAGTACCTGCAAATGTGATGCCAAAAGGTCTTCCATTTTTCATATATCCAGCAGGCAGAGCAATAGATGGGTATCCTGCTTTTGCACAAATTGTTGATCCTATATAAGACGGAAAAAGAATGGCGTCGAGGTCATATTTTTTCAAAGTAAGATCGATTCCCTGTTCCTGTGAATAATATATATCTTCCAATTTTGCTAATAAATATTCTGGACTTCTTAGTGTATTAGAGAGAGGTTCTCTTTGTTCTAATTTATTCTGTCCATATTTAAGTGCTTTATCTTTTATACCTTTATTGAATTCAATTAACTCAGTAATTGAGTGAACAGGTAGACTAGGTGGTAGCTGTGAAAGGAAATTATTTAAACTATGTTTCATCTCATATAGAGTTACTCCCCACTTCCAATTTCTATGAAATGATGGAATATCAATATCTTTAAATATTTCAGCTCCTTGGTCACGAATCGAATCTATAACATTATTAAATAATTCATCATCGTACTCATCTGAGTTAAGAAAATCACTAGTTGCGTTATTAAATACACCTATCTTAGCTCCTCTAAGACCATTGGAGTCTAGATAAATAGAATAGTCCTGTTCGACTCTACCTTCACTTTTATATGTTGCAGAATCAAACCTATCCATACCAGATAGAGCCGTAAGTAAAATCGTAGCATCCCTAACGGTCCTTGCAAATGGGCCTGCTGTGTCCTGAGAGTATGTAAAAGGAATAATTCCTCTTCGACTAATTAAGCCTACTGTTGGTTTAATACCTATAACTGAGTTTTGAACTGCCGGACTAAGAATGGAAGCATCTGTCTCTGTACCAACGGATAAAACAGTGAAATTTGCAGCAACAGCGACTGCAGACCCAGAGCTAGAACCGCCAACAAAAAGGTCTGAATCTCCATAAGGATTTAATACCTGTCCACCTCTTGAACTGTAACCTGCCCACATTTTACTTGACATACCGTTAGCTAGCTCCGTCATATTAGTTTTACCTAAAATGACTGCTCCTGCTTCACGAAGCTTTTCAACAAGAAATGCATCTTTGCTTGCAGTATAATTCTCTAAAGCAAGAGTACCTGCACTCGTATGCATTGAGTCACATGTTTCAATATTATCTTTTAACAATATAGGAATTCCGTGCAATGGTCCTCGAATACCTTTTATTTTTCTTTCATGATCCATTGCTTCAGCTATGAAAATAGCATCTGGGTTTATCTCAAGTACTGAGTTTATGTTTGGTTCATCTTGGTCATACTTTGCGATTCTATATAGGTAATACATAACCAATTCTTTTGATGTTAGGTCCCCTTTTTCCATTGCATCTTGTATATCACTAATCGTTAATTCTTCTTTGCAAAACTTATTAAAAATAATAGTCACTAATAATTCCTCCTATAATAAAGTTTTCTTATAATTAAAAAACGAAATATTAAGATATTAATAAACATAATTATTCCTCAATTAACATGTTCTGTTAAAACATACTTAACAACATTTTAACAGAAGACCGTCTCCTGAATAACATAAAAACTCATTCGCAATTAATGCAAATGAGTTTTATCACTAGCTATAAATTTTTGTCCCAATTTAATTATTTTGCTCAAGGTATTGGTAAATTGCCATCATTTCCTTTTTGTTTAACTCGCGAATACGCTTGAAAATTAAAAGATCTGTAACAGATTTAAGACTTGTACTTTCATTAACAACATCACTAACTTTTCCGGTAAGCCAAGTCTTAACTGATACTCCTTCCACAACTTCCTCTAGTCCCTCAACATTGATACCAGTAGCATTACAACTTACACAAGGTATCGTTAATTTATGCACGCCGTCATGTAGATTATCTTCAGCTATGACTTTCTTTCCTTTACAGAATGGACATGGATGACTTTTCTTTATCTTATTAGTTTGGGTAACAAGTTTTTTGTATCCGAATGCTTCGTATACATAAGTTAGTTTTTTGTATTTTCCATTAGTGAAATACTTATCAATGATAGTTTCTCTAGTTTCATTAATATTGTCAAAATCACAGATGGTTACCTTATTATTGTTACTAATAGATTCAATATTGTCCTTAATGCTGTTCCAGAATGGTAATACATTTTGTAGTACAATTTCATAACCAGCAAAGCTTGCAAGTTCTAATTCAAGCATTTTAAGGGATACTTGTGTTTCTCTAGGCAACATTGAGACATCTTCTGTCAAAATCATTTCGCTTCCAACAATAGCTTTTAATTTTACTAGTTCAGGTAGTTCTCCTACTGTTTTTATAACTTTGTTAAGCGGTTGTTTAATAATCTCTCTAATGTCCACATCGCCAAATTTGAGCTGTTTATGATGTTTAAGTATAGAGCCTTTGCAGATAGGACAAGTAATCATTTCTTTAGATGCTTTCATATGCTCTTTTATAATCGATTTCGAAATGAACATATACATCCCAATTATGTTATTAAAGCCTTGCCATGTTCTTTGTGTCTTGCCTGCTTTATCATAAAATGACTTGTCCCAGTATCCGTACAAAAATGTATGCTTTTCTTGTTCTGACATGTCATTATAACTTTTACTTATATCATGACCAAGTTCATTTTTTATCTCTCCAAATAAAAACTCTAATTTTGGGTATTGGTAGTATTTTAATACTTCCATTACATCAGGATGCAATTGGCCCTCCCAGAATGGCACTGTTTTATCCTGAATAACCACATCAAAATCAAATTCTTCTATTGCCCCGCGTCCCGAGCAACTCGGGCAATGATTGTCTTGATAATAAAAATCGAAACTTCTCGTATCTTTATTGGTGGGATGTGATGCTACTATATGGTTGATCAGTCCCCCAATTTCATAAAGGAAACTATATTGGCTATATAAATGACGTTCTAGATCAATGGCGATGACCGGTGCAATTTTATCAGATTCGTACTCACCGTATATCAAACGTGCCATTGAGGATAGGCTTTTTAATATTCCTCCCTTATAGACGTTTTCAGCATCTTTAAAATAAGCGATTTGATTTTCGTTTAAGTAGTTAATCCCAGTTTGTTGATGGACCTTAGAAGCAATGTGTAATGAATCAATGCTATCTTCATTGTTTTGCTTAAGATAGTATTCATCATTACTCTCAACAGCAAGATGTTCTACAGGTGAATGCTGTCTTTTACCAAAATCCACGATAAAATCTGAGTTATCAAGCATGTACGAGTTATGTTCTATCATTATGATAGAAACAGACTCGTCATCAAGGATGATCCTAACGCTATCAATGAATTGATTTAATATATTCTGTGATAATCCTTTTGAAGGCTCGTCAAATATGAAAAGCGTATGTGGGTTTCTTGTATTGGCAAACAGCTCAGAAACTAAATGAACACATTGAAATTCACCATTCGATAAGGACTGTGTTTTTCTTTCCAACGTCAAATAACCAAGACCAAGCTTGATCAATAAGCTCAATCTTTTATGAACGATATCTTCATTTGGCAGTTCATCAATAATATCTTCAATCGAGCGCAGAAAAATATCATCGATATCTTCACTATATTTTGTAAGTTTTCTTTTTATATCAAGAAAAGTCGCAACTGTTGACCGACTTGTAATTGATTGGTTTCGATTTTGCCCCACCATTACAAGTTTATCTTTTGGATATCGCTTTACAAAATCTTTGGCTATACATTCATTAACCAGTGTAGATTTACCACACCCTGACTCTCCCGTAAAAGTAACAATTCGATTTTGTGGAATTTGGATTTCAGCCATTTGTATATTACGACTATATAGATCGTGAAAATGATAGAATTTTGTTGGCATTTCTTCATTTCGTTCACGAGTGATTGGCTCAGGACGCGGAGATTCTTGAACAATTTTTCCGCCGTATTTTCCACTCCCAGGTCCAAAGTACAACTGCTCATCGGTTGTGTCGAGCACTGTATCTGAGTGATCAATAAGCCAAATTTGATTTTTATAACCCAATTGTTTAATCTGTTCTAAAATTTTCAATAGTGTTTGTTGGTCAAGCCCTACGGAGATTTCATCTATAATTATGACGGTATTTTCACTTGCTGCCATAAATTCTGCTAAGTAAAGACGTGTTAATTCCCCGCCTGACAATGTGCCCATTATACGATTTAATGTCAAGTAACCAATGTTCATATTAATAATATTCTTAAGAATATGTTGTTTCGCTTCACTAATTTGTAAATCTTTAGATAATGCAAGAATCGTTTCGATACTTAAGTTGTTAATGTCTGAAATATTGTGGGGTTGATCCAATAATACTATTCTTTTTTGAAGAATTTCTGAATTGTAGCGCATACCATCACACTTTTTACATACAATGTTTTTGGTAGTACCACGTCCTTTACATGCGGTACACCAGCCTAATTCATTATTAAATGAAAAAACTTCTGGAGATACATTAAATTGCTCAGCAAGAGTATCTCGAATCTCTTTAAACACACCAGTATGAGTGCCAATGGTAGAACGTGGATTGGATGAAATGGATGACTTTCCGAGAAAAAGGACCAAAGGCATTTCTTCCATCTTGATGGCACTAAAATTGGTTTCCATAATAGTAGGGAATAAATACTGATATTCAGCCTTTGGTAATAATGAAACGAGACGTTTCTTGGATTCCTCCCCAATTGTTTGGCAAAAAGTTGTTTTACCAGAACCAGATAAACCAGCAATTCCTAATGATTTATCTACTGGTAGTAGTGAATTTAAGTTATTGATATTGTTTGCAATCAATTGTTTTATTTTCATATTATGATATCCTATCCATTCTTTCTATTTAGTATTGTTATGTTAGTGGAGTTTGAAACTAAAGCGCTACTTGCCAGACATATTGACTATTCGATAAAATTTGATTCATTATTCTGAAATTATTCTATAGCAAATTGTTTATATCAATTGTTCTAATAAGTATACCACTGATATTCGATATTTATTTCATTTACTTTCTTTATAAAACCTCTAACTGCACCTTTTCCTTTAATTGTATTTAATAATGCTTATAATATTAATTCGCTCCCACTTTTACGTTGATCAGACAATGTTAAAAATAACTCAAATACTCTATTTTATATTTTTGCTTACTTGAATCAATTTCATAAAGAATACTATATAGTTAAATCCGAACAAGCTGATTTCCGGTCTAGGGGGACGCTTTCCGCGGGCACGGCTTCTATCTCCTCGTCACTACGTACCCGCGGGGCTTTCAGCTCGCGCTGTTCCCGGTGGAGTCGCCGCTACCACTCCAATCAACGGAGTCACTTTAATAAAACGAATAATATATATCGATATTAAGTAAACATTCGTATTTTTAAATGAAACTAGTAATTATGAAATTGACTCACTCAATTTCAATTTAGCATGCAGATAAAATTCTCTACATAAAAAGCCCAATTTCTCTATCCTACAAAGGAGAAATTGGACTTTTACTTTGATAAAGCATTTGAATATAATAACTCGTAGTTTTCTAATTTAACTAGTGACTATTGGATAAGGCACATGTACTTTTTTGTTCTTAATACTATCTTTATAATCACTTAGTCTTCCTTCATAAATCAATTGAAAATTTGCGGAATGTGGCAAGTCATAAGGCTCCACCAGTGAAAGGTCTATTTCAAAACCAATGATTTGACTTTCCTTAAGAACTGATGCAACAAACTGGGAGCAGAAGAATGCATTCTTCCTATTTATTGGTTTATTAAACATTACACCAAATAATCCTATAAAATTATAGCGATAATATTCCCTTTTGGCAGATATTTCTTGGATATATTGATACATCTTTTGATATTCATCATTCGTTATAGTTAAGGAATAGATGGCACAGTATGCTTGATTAAATAATACAGAATGAATATCTTCTCTAACGAATCCTCCGATAAAAGGATTTTTAGCTGTTTTTCTACCAAAACTATATGTCTCGATCAATTCATCATCAAAAGTTATGGAAGCATGGTTATAGGGTTTTTTAGTATAGGTTTTAATTATCCTTGTTAAAATAGTACCTGTATCAGTTAAAAGGAGATAAACCGTTTTTTCTCTGATCATAATCCACACCTTAAATCTCTTTAGATAATAATTTTAGCCACTGAATTATTCCTGGTTATCTTCCTCATTTCTGTATTCTAACAGATCACCAGGTTGGCATTCTAAAGCCTTGCATATTGCCTCTAATGTGGATAATCGCAACGCTTTTGCCTTTCCATTTTTTAAGATTGAAAGATTGGCCATCGTTATTCCAACTCTTTCTGAAAGTTCCGTTACACTCATTTTTCGCTTAGCGAGCATCACGTCAATATTGATTATAATTGCCATATTATTCACCTCAGCTCAGACTATTAAATCATTTTCTTCTTTTATATCTATAGCTTCTTTCAAAAGTCTTTGAAGAACAGCCGCAAATACAGCTATCACCAAGGAAGCAAAAATAGGGATCATTCCGACTATTATTAACCCAGGGGCATCATCTACTTCCGCCATGATAGCTACAAATGGTAGAGCAACTACATATAAGCCACTAATGATGATTGCATATGTTTTAATTTTCTTCAGAGTTCTGACTGATAACTCTGAGAAAGCTTGGTTCTTGTCAATAAAGCTTAAAAGTTTAAAAGATTGATATAAAGCTAAGTAAAATGGGATTGCCGAAATGTACATTACCGTTAAAAGTCCGTATACGACATAAGCTAATTTTGATCCCTTCTCTATTGCTTCATGTGCTTCACCAGCTATTTGAGGCAATAAAAAAATACACATAGCAAGAACGGGGATTCCCATAAGAATAACAGCTAACTTTAAGAAAATTGTTGATCCTCGTTTCATAAAAAGTACCTCCTACATTTAATATAATTTTTATAATAACAAAAAATTTATCGTTTATCAATATATTATTATTGGTTTTCGTTATTTTTTTATTGCAGTTAACGTATGCAGAGGAATTGTGTAAATAAACATTATATAAAAGAACAAAAAACGCTTGAGGTATTTTTTAGATGCCTCAAGCGTTTGGTTTTTTATATTAGCGTTATTCAATAAATCCAGAAATATTAAAAGTTAATGACAAAAGTATAGATTAACCCATTAAAGCCTATTCTATAAAGAAAGTAAACAAATGGAAGGAGACTAATATTCAGGATGAAATTTAAACTACCTTTCAATAAGAAGCAAATGCCAATAATAGTAGAAGAATCTATTGTAGATGGAAAAATGATTACTCCTTCAAAGGATGGTTTTATTCAGCAGATAAAAGATGCTACTAACAATCCATTTGATTTAATCATTAAATCAATTCCACCCAATATTACTATTATTTATATAGATAATTTAGTTAAAGACCAGACCTTAAACGAGCATATCATATCCAATTTACAGAATAAACATAATGAAACACCGGAAACTATTAAAGGTGCTCTCTCCATACCTGAAGTTGATATATATGGTCAACTAGAGAAAACGATTGAATCAATTATTCATGGATCTGTCCTTATACATCTGGATGGTTACCCTCAAGCAGTAATAGCAAATATCACCACAAGAGAATCTCGTAGTTTGGCAGCACCTGAAAATGAATCACAAGTAATAGGTGCTCAGGTAGGATTTAATGAAAGCCTTTCTACCAATATTTCCTTAATCCGTCGCTATATTGCGAGTTCTGACCTTTGTAATGAAAAATTTACAATTGGAAAGCGCACAAATACATCAGTTGCGTTATTGTACATGAATGGTATTGCTAACGATCAAATGATAAATTCGTTGAAGCAAAGAATCACAAGTCTCGAATTAGATGCATTAATCGACAGTGCTGTTCTATCAGAGATGATTGATGATAACTCATTGTCGGTTTTTCCACAAATGCTATTGACTGAAAGACCTGATAGGTTTTGCGACGGTCTCTTAAATGGCAAAATAGGTCTCATTGTGGACGGTAGCTCTATGGCTATCATATGTCCTCAGTCGTTTGTTGAATTCTTTCAAAGTCAAGAGGATCAAAACCTGAGATGGCATATTGCTACTTTTGCTCGGTTATTAAGATTCACTGCCATTCTTTTATCAGTATTTTTGACACCGATATATGTAGGAGCACTGACCTTTCATTATGAAGTAATCCCGCAAGCCTTCCTGGTTCCACTTAGTGAATCGAGAGCATTAGTTCCATTTCCACCTGTGTTTGAAGCATTACTTCTTGAATTTATTATTGAATTACTTAGAGAAGCTGGAGCGAGATTACCAACAAAAATTGGACAAACTATTGGGATTGTTGGCGGTATCGTAATTGGGACAGCAGCTGTCCAAGCAGGAATTACAAGCAATATACTACTCATTTTTGTCGCTTTAAGCGCATTAGCATCATTTACAACACCAAGTTATATGATGGGCAATGTTATCAGACTCATTCGTTTCCCAATTATTATACTAGCAGGGTTTTGGGGATTTTATGGTATTATGCTTGCTTTTTGTTTTATACTCATTCATCTTTTGCGTCAATCTAGTATGGGTGCGCCATATTTATCCCCTTTTTATCCGCCAAGGCTGAAAGATATGCGAAATAGTATTATAAGAATGCCTATACCGTTCACTGTCAAAAGACCGGCTCTTACAAGACCGACAAATGAAGAAAAATTTGATCCCCAACCTATAAAGCCTGAAAAAAGTTGAACTGTAGGTGACATGAGTGAAGAATCCAATACGACTTAGTTCTAAAGATATGATTAATGCATATTTACTTTTTTTTGTGATTCATAGTGCTCAAGTTGGAGTAGGGATACAGGGGTTCCAACGTATTATATATCAAGATGCAAAGCACGATGCATGGATTTCAGTTTTACTTGCAGGTCTTGCAACCCACATCGTTGCTTTTTGCATGATTAAGACACTAGAGGTTTACGGTTCCAATGACCTTTATGGAATTCAACAAGATATTTTTGGAATTTGGATTGGGAATTTTTTAAATGCCCTTTATGTAGTTTATTGTTTTATCGCATTTTTCTCCGTTTTACGAAATTACATTGAAGTTATCCAAGCATGGATTTTTCCAAACTTAGGTACTTGGTTTCTCTCAGCTACCTTATTACTTATTATTATTTATGCGTTTACAGGTGGACTTCGGGTAGTGGTCGGCGTTTCTTTTTTTAGTGTTATACTCGCACTTTGGATTTTTCCAATGTTAATATTTCCTATGAAGTTTTCTTCATCGGAAGCACTATTTCCTATTTTGGAGACAAACTTAAGCTCTATATTTAAAGGAGCACAATCTATGACTTTTACGATTATTGGCTTTGAAATCTTAAATGTGATTTATCCTTTCATCAAAGAAAAGAAAAAAGTCAAAAAGTATGTGCATTTAGGTTTGTTAGCTACGACCATTATTTATCTTTCCGTCATGATGGTATCGATTACCTATTATAGTGAAGGAAAGTTACTTAAAACAATATGGGCGACATTGACATTGTTTAGTTTTATCAGTTTTCCATTTATGGAGCGATTTGAGTTTGTTGCGGTTTGTTTTTGGATGTTGATCATTTTACCTAATCTTTGTCTTTATCTTTGGGCTGCTTATCGGGGGACAATACGATTAGTTAAAATAAGCGGAACTAAATTCGTTTGGATATTCTCTTTACTTATTTTCATTGGTACATTAATAGTTCAGACTCGCACACAGATAAATTCAATTAACACTCATTTTGGACAAATTGCTTTCTTTATCGTATTTGTTTATCCTATTTTCTTATTCATGATTACTATGTTGAAGAAAAAAATCACATCAAGGAAGGGACAAAAAGATGAAAAAGTATAATTACTGTCTCATGCTTCTTTTTTTATCTAGTCTTTTATCGGGATGTGCTGAGACAAATATTCTTGATAAAATAGGGTTGACGACTTTAGTTGGCTATGATTTGGGCTCCGAAGATAAAATGGAAATTACTGCAGTTATTCGCGAAGTGAATCCTGAATTTCAAAGTAATGTGGAAATAATTACAACAGAAAATGACACTAGTAAGGGTAATCGGATGAAAGCTAATCGACAACTATCTAAAAAAATTACGGTTGGTCAAATGAGGGTCATTTTGTTCGGTGAAAAGTTGGCTAAAGAAAACCTCCATTACTATATTGATTTAAACTTAGAAAATGCAAATGTAAGTAATGGTCTATATATGGCTGTGGTAGAAGATGAAACGGCACCATTACTCAATTATGAATATAAAAATATTGATGATATTGGGCAACATATATTTAGGCTATTAGAACAAAACATAAGTCAGGAATATATGATCTCTCCTACTCTGCATGAAACGGCACACGATTTTTATTCCATCGGTAGGGATATTGCTATGCCAATTATAAAAAGAAACGAAGAACATATTGAAATGAGTGGGATTGCTCTATTCAAAGGTGGCACAATGGTAAGTTCACTTCCAGTAAAGGATAGTTTTTATGTAAAGCTGGTAAGAGATAGTTTTAAGTCAGGATTTTTTGAGACTAAGTTAAAGGAAGATCAAATCCCCCCCGGTTTACTGAAAAACCCTTCGAGCGAAATTTCAATTGTATTTGATGCCATTCGCTCAAAAAGAGAATTGAAATTAAAAGATGCTTCCACTTCCACGCCTGAATTTGACCTAAATCTAAAGTTAAAAGCAAGAGTATTAGAAATATATCCAGATGTAAATCTTGGTGATCCTGAACGTGTAACGAAACTAGAAAAAGCAATCAGTAAAAACCTATCAAATGAAATATCCAGGGTTATTTCTCATGCTCAGGAAGTAGAATCTGATATTTTTGGCTTTGGAGAAAATTATAGAAGCAAAGTGAGAAATTCTGAACTGACAAAGGAAAAATGGCATGAAATGTATAAAAATATGAAAGTAAATGTCGATATAGATTTTGTCATATTAAGAAACGGAGTTTTTGAGTAATGTTAATTGACCTCAAATTCTTTATATACTCATACTTAAGTTAATCCATTATTTAAATCTTGACCTGTCATAACAGACAAAAAATTGTAGAAGAACATTTCATAATGAATATCGAATGCTATACGATGTTTTTTTTCACCATTATTATTTGTATACGGCCGAGTATCAGCAATACTTTGTCCTCTAGTTGGTCCATCCAAGTCATCAACAATTACAACAGGATAAGACACAAACATGAACATTTCAGGATGAATTGCTGCCATTAGTGTTAGGGCATCATGGACGGGACCTCCTTGAATGGACGGGTCTCGTTCTTTATAAAAACCTGTATAATAATCCATTAATGGTTTGAAAATTTTAGTTTTCCCGAATTGTTCTATATACGCAACCATCTCAGGTGTCACAATTGCCTTTTGAGTTGCATTTAATGGAATAATTGTAACGTTATTAGCATACGTCAAGACGATATTCACAGCAACAGGATCCCCATGAAAGTTTGCTTCTGCAACGGTTGTAACATTTCCAGGAATCCAAAAAGCTCCACCCATAATATAAAACTCTTTTACGTTTGTCATAAGATCCCTGTATAGTATGAACATCGTCGCAAGTGAAGTAAGGCGACCAATGTTTACAATAATTAGTTCATCCTTATAATTTTCAATTAGATTCACTATTTCTAAAAAGTTTTCTATTTTTAAACTGTGATCATCATTCGGAATAATTGGTCCTAGTCCACGCTCCCCGTGTATTTCTGGATAGAAAGTGGGCTGTTCACCTGTTAAAGGTACTTCTGCTCCCCGAATAACAGGGATACCTTGTGGAAAGTCAAATAATTTCATCAAATAATAGATATTGGAAACTGCATCTTCTCTAGATACATTACCATAATCAGCAACTATACCAACAATCTCGATTTTTTTAGTTAAACTTGCGTAAATTAAAGCAACTGTATCATCGATACCAATATCTCCGAATAGTAGTACTTTTTTTACCAAGTAAAGCCCCTCCTTGTAACATTCCCAATCCCAATTTCCTTATAGTATGTTTAATTGGACTAATAAGACACTTCTGCCTTTACTTTTTTTCTCCACTTACGAATCTGTATTCCAAAAGGGATTTAATTCTACAATACTTTATTCATCTAGAAATGGTTTAGGATAAAATAAATCCTCTTTTTGGTGGTTTTCTTGTACTCTGCCAACCTATAAAATGAATAAATTATACTTTTCCACCTATTCCCCATCCATATATTTGAGTCAATTCATAATTACATGTTTTATTTAAAAATACGAATGTTTACTAAATATCGCAATATACTATTCTTCTTTTTAAAAGTGATCCCGTTGATTGCAGTGGCAGGCGGCGATTCCAGCGGGAACAGCGCGATGAGTAACCGCAGTTGCATATGTTTTCATAGTGGCGAGGAGATTGAAGCCGTGCCCGCGGAAAGCGTCCTCCTAGAGCGGAAATCTGCGTTGTTCGGATTTAACTATATATTATTCTTTATGAAATTGATCCATTTCTATAGATGTTTCAAAACCTCTTCAATATACTTCAGGAATCTTATCTCGTTATTTTTTCGGAAATTAGGAAGATGCCCTTCGCAGCATTGAATAAGTGAATTTACTAGTATAGTAGAGAAATATTTAAAGTTAGGGGGTGAAATATTGGAATTGTCACAACTTAAAGGAAAATATGATGCAATATTTAGTTTAGGGGATCTTTGTTTAACTTCTATCCAATTAAAAAAACACAATTTAAGACCTTACTCTGGTGTATTTGACTGGGTAGCTAGTCCAAATCTGTCAAATGTTAGTGGACTAATAGAGAATCGTTTTTTGAGTTTTCTAGATTATAAAAACTTGAGGGTAATTGGGTATGCCGATAACAACATCTGTGTATCAGATGATAGATATAACATTGTGTCAAATCATGATTTTAGTATCGATAAAAATACACTTGAAAATTTAAGCTCATACCCCGAAGTCATGGAGAAATATGATAGAAGAATTCAACGATTTCTTAAGAAAATGAAATCTGCGAAAAGAATATTGTTTGTTCGTACGGAAGGAACCTTAGCAGAAGCAGCACACCTTCAAGATATATTGTCTAAGTTAGTTAAACACGATTTTAGCATCTTGTTAATCAATCATAGCACTGTGTCAGGGTTAGTCGAAAAATCAAGTCCACTTGAAAAAGTATGTATTTTAGAATTTCCTAATATTGATATATGGGAAGAGAATCATGCTTTGTGGGAAGAAGCATTAAGTGGAGTCCGCCTTAAAAGACGTTTTTTATCTGGTTTTTGGTAAAAAAATTATACTAAAGGAGGAAAAGATGTTTATCAATTAACATATCTTGGTCGTTTTGATTACCCTAAGGAAATTCCAATTTTTCAATGTTAATGTTGAAAAATTGGAATTTTTCGTTCTTCTGCGATTACACTTTTATAGTAATTACTGAGAGGATAAAATAGCTTCTCGACGAAAAAATAGAATTGTACCCCGCTATTCTTTATTTAACAACATACTTTTAAATTGTTTACTTTATTTGAATAACAATTTTTCCTTTAGCATGATGACTTTCACTTAGGGCATGGGCTTCCTTAATACCTTCTTCTGAAAAAGGGAATTTATGCCCAATAATTACTCTTAATTTATTTTGTCCCAACAGGTTAGCGATTTTTTCTAACTGTTGTCCATTGGGAACAAGCCAAACATTTCCCGATTTAATATTCATCTGTTTAGCTTTTTCTTGATTAGGTTCAGAAACAATAGAAGCTAACTTACCACCTTCTTTTAAAACAGTAAAGCTTTTTTCTTGGTTTTCTCCTCCAAGTGAATCAAGTACAAAATCAAATTCTGAAAGAACTTTTTCAAAGTCTTGTTTTTTATAGTCAATGACTTCATCGGCTCCGAGTGATTTTAAAAACTCAACATTATGTGTTCCAGCTGTAGCTGCAACATATGCACCAACACTTTTTGCTAGTTGGATGGCAAACGTTCCGACCCCTCCCGCTCCTGCATGAATAAGAACTTTATCCCCTTTTTGGATGTTTCCAAAGTCAAATAAGCATTGCCAAGCAGTTAAGCCAGCAAGAGGAACACAGGCTGCTTCTTCAAAACTTATATTATCTGGAATTTTAGCAAGTAAATGAGTGTCAACTATTGTATATTCCGCATATGTTCCTCTGTTAGTCGTTTCGGGACGAGCAAAAACCCTATCCCCAACTTTAAAGTCTTGAACATGTTCCCCAACTTCCTCAACCATGCCAGCAACATCCCATCCTAAAATAATAGGAAATTCAAATGGCATCATTGCCTTTAGATATCCTTCACGAAGTTTCCAGTCAATAGGATTAATAGAGGTAGCGTGTAGTTTCACGATCACTTGTTTTTCTTTAGGAGTTGGTTTTGGAATATCTATTTCTTTTAATTGTTCTTTTCCACCATATTGCTTTATAGCTATTGCCTTCATTTAAGTCTCTCCTCATCTTTTTGGGGGTTATCATTCACTCTATCTTTTAATGAACAGGAACAGTGCGTCATTTGGTTTGCCTGAAAAATTATAGGTAAATACACATGTTCACCTTCCTAACTTCTCATTACATTAAACCTCTTAGTACAGGCGGAGCTTATTTTTTTATAAGTACATTGTAACCTCTATTTTTCTTCCGTTTAGTAAATTGAAATATGTCTATAGAACTTCTTCTATTATGTACAAATCCAAACCTTTTAATCATACCTATAACTCTGTTATCGAAGAAATGAATGACATAAAACTAGAAAAAATTATTAAATTCAATTCCTTCACATGCACTGCCAACTTAATCATCCAAGATAGTAAGGTATATAAAAAAACGTTTAGATGTGGTTGCATCTAAACGGCAAAAGATCAGTTTCATTCAGGGGGCATCGGCAGTTTGGTAAAAGTCATTCATTTGATAGTTAACTCATAGGTCGATTACTTTTACATGTCATCTGAAAATTCACTGTAATAAGCGTAATGTTTGGCGTTGAAATACTAATCGTATTTACTCAGTCAGAAGTAGCACCCCCTTCCTGTCTACTTTTCAAGGTCAGAAATAGAAGAAGAGTGCACCCCACATTAGATTACTAATCTTTATATCAACTATTATACTAAACGTACATCTGGGTATAAGTTCAAATCCATGCTTTTATACACCGACTTTAGAACTTCTACGCTCAAGTAATTCCACATCGCGCCAAACTCCGTTTAATTTCCCAATTTGTTTTCTAATACCTACAGTTTCAAAACCAAATTTCCTATGTAAGTTTATACTAGCAATATTTTCTGGGAAAATCATTGCTTGAATTGTCCATATTTCGTTTTGCTCACTGGAGTCAATTATATGTTCAAGCAAAAGACTACCAATTCCCATTCCAGCAGCATTTGAAGCAATATATATACTTACTTCTACTGCTCCTAAAAAAGCTCGCATACTGGAAATTGGAGTTAATGCAACCCATCCCACTACTTCCCCATTCATTTTAGCGACAAATCTGCTATTAGTTAAGTGATCCTCATCCCATTCTTCCCAGGTTGGGGCTTCTGTTCTAAATGTAGCGTTGCCGGTTCTAATACCTTCGATGAAAATTTCTCTTACATAATCCCAATCAGAATGTAGCATTTCAGTTATCACAATGTCTTTGTTCATCCATATTCCCCATTTTCCTATAAATAAAAACACTTCCAAGATGGATTATACACCGTTGGAAATGCTTTTAAAAGAACTCGATTAAATAATTTGAATACTTAACATCAGGCCAAAATAAGCCGCTATTACGACGAATAGACTCATAATGAAGCCAAATATGGCTGGCTGCTTTTTAACGAATGAGAATAGAGTTATTACAAGAAATATAGTAGAGATACATAGTAAGATTACTCCTTCTGTATTAAATACCATTTGTACAGTTATATCTGAAAAAGCAATAACGTCATGAAACAGTAAAATTAAAGAAGAGAAACCTTCATTATTTATTGTTTCGAAAAGATTATGTGGTGGTGATTGTTGACTCATAGCACCAGTCGCCGCAAAAATTAGCAGAAGTATGAAAAACTCAGCTTTTGTCCAAGGCCGTGCATCGAAGTTTTTGTTTTTAAGTAATCGTTTTTTCATGAGAACACCATTTATAAATGCATATCCAATTAGAGGAATAATAAGTAAATGTTTGATAAGTAAACTTTGGCCATATGAAATCATCCAAGTATCAGAATATGCATCTAATGGGGTTGAAAAACTCATCAGTGAAAGTCCAGTGATTATAACTATCCCAAAACAGTAAAGTGCAGTTATATGAAACCATTTTAAAAACGAAAGCCAGTTATTCGTATTTTGGGAAAACCAAGCTACTACAAACAATATACCGACCCAAATGACAACAGATGCAAAGTGTAAAAAATGAGTGATTAACCCCTTCAAGCTTTCAATAGAGTTGGCATGACTTGACCAGCTCACACCAATGATTGCAACAAAAACTAATAAAATTCCCACTATTGAATAATAGGCTGATTTTTTTTCATGAAAGAAAAGAATATACAGTCCTAAAAAAACCGTTACAATAAACATAAACAACCATGATTTACCTACCTCAAAGGTCAATAAAATGGATTGTAAAGAATCTAATAAACCATAGTCTTCATATAAATACATGATTAGACTAATAAGTGGAACAAAAGAAAATAACGCTATGCCAATTACCGCAAATAATTTCACTTTTCTAGGAACAACAATAGTAGGAATTAAATCGTCTGGGAATAAAGAAATAATATAGCTTCCCACCAACAAAGCGAAGCACACATATAAAAGTGCTTCGCTAATAGTTGTTAAAATAAATATCATTTTTTATTTCTCCGAGTCATCCACCAAGCAGCAAGTGCCAAGATAATGACTAAAACAATAATAATTCCTATAGTGAAATTGGATCCCTCTTCTTCATTATCTGCTTCTACTGTTGTGTCCAACTCTTCCGAACTAGGTTCATTCGGTTCAACTATATCAATTGGTTCAGTAATAGGTTCTACCGCTTCAACCTCTTCAGGTGCCTCTAGTACGAAATCAATTACTCCTTCCATTGGATGGCCGTCAGCACCTATTATTTTCCAATTGATTTTATATGTCCCATTTTCTAAGCTATCTGTCACATTACCAGTTAGCACATTCTCACTTACAGTAATACCGTCTACTTCAATTGGTTCATCCGATGAATTTGTTACTGTAAATGAGCTTGTTTCTTCGATCTTTGTTAAAAACGTAAGTGTTATCTCGTTTAACCTTTCTGTTACTGTACTTCCTTGAGCTGGAATTGAGCTTTCCAAGCCAGTATGTGCTAGTGCGTGATTGCTAAATAATAAGACACAAGCAATTGTCATCCAAAGTATTTTTTTCATAATTTGCCTCCAAAAAATTTATACGTTTTATTTACTACCTACTACTTATACCACAAAGCTATGAAGAAAGTGTGAAGTTTGTATTTTTACTTCGAATGAGATACCCTTAAAGAGAAAAAATATTAAATAGGAGTGATTTTAGTGGCTAAATCCGCAGCTAAACGTAAACGCGAGCACCAATTGCGTAATCTAGGTAAAGATGTAACAATAGCAAGGAATGAGGTTAACTTTAGTACACATGTCCGAATGACTAAATCAAAAAAAGGAAAACTACAGCAGCAATATACAAAATACAAGAAGCATTTCACAAAAGGTATGATACCTGATGGAAATGCTTTTTATATTGATGTATTTCTTAATAACATTGATTTTCGTTTCGCGTACTTTCATTAGCCCCTTTAAACATGGTTGAGATTTGAATAACCTTTTTTTAATAGAGAATCAATTCCACATGTGAGAGCCTTGTTCTCATCAATAAAAAAAGACAGACAAATACTTACATTTGCCTGTCTTTTGTGTTTATAAATTCTCTTCTTTTGACTGTTTCCACACACGAGCTAAAGGACCATCTTTGTCTGTATCAACAACAAATGAACCATTAGAATATCTATCCGATGGGCGGAAAGCATTTACTTCTATTGTTTCCTGACCTTTCTCTGTTTCAATAACAAGTAGGTCATTTTTTTCTACTAATAATACATCATATACGCGATGAGGATTCGATTTAAGCTCTCTTAAAGTGAGCACCCCACGCTTAGCTCTGACGCCAGACTCAATTTCATTTATGACCATCTTTTTAACAGCACCTCTATGGGTGATTAGCATAATATCTTCTTTGCTTTCTTGTGAAATCGGATTGACACTTACTACAAAATCTTGGTCTTTTAGATTAATGGCTTTAACCCCACCAGTTTTCACGCCGGTGATTGGCACTTCATCTAGAGAGAAGCGAACTGAATAGCTAGCATATGTCGTTATTAATACATCATCGGATGGTGCGACGAGTTCTGCCATGATTAGCTCGTCGTTTTTCTTCAGGTTTATCGTTTTAATCGGTCTTGCGTATCTTTGTACAACATAATCAGAGAGCAATGAACGTTTTATTTGTCCATCCTTGGTAGCTGTTAAAACGCTCAAATCTTTGTCAAAGGAATCGATTCCCATGACTTGGATAATTCTTTCTTGAGAATCCAAAGGTACAATGCTCGAAATATGCTGACCAAGATCCTTCCAACGAATATCTGGTAATTCATGTACAGGTTGGTAAATGTAATTGCCTTTAGAAGTAAATAATAGCAGATGACTCTGCATATTAATTGGCTCTTTATAAAGTAAATAGTCCGAATCCTTTATAGCAAAATCCTGGCCATTAGAGGCTGTATATGAACGTGTACTTGTCCGTTTAATATAGCCGTCCTTCGTCACAGTAACAAATACCTCTTCACTTGGTATAAGGACATCTAATGTTACTTTAATCTCTTCAATTTCATCTTCAATTATTGATTTACGTGGTTCTGCAAATTGTTTTCGTACTGTTAAAAGTTCTTTTTTAATGACTTTTAAAAGAACTGATTCTTTTGCAAGGATGCTCTCTAATTCCTTAACTAATTTATTGAGTGTTTCTTCTTCATTTTTGAGTTCTGTAATATCTGTATTAGTTAATCGATATAATTGCAAGGAAACAATTGCTTCAGCTTGTGCTTCTGAAAAATCAAATAATGAAATTAAGTTATTTTTTGCATCTCTCTTATCTTTAGATGCTCTGATTGCTTTAATTACTTCATCCAAAATAGAGAGTGCTTTCATGAGACCCGCTACAATATGTAGTCGATCCTTAGCTTTTTTCAGATCGAAAATCGTTCGTCGAGTTACTACCTCTTTTTGATGGTCGATATACGAATCTAACAAAAGTGGTAGTGTCATCATTGTTGGTCTTCGATTATGAATGGCAATCATATTGAAATTATAAGTTACTTGTAAATCAGTATTCTTTAACAAATATTGAAGAATACCATGTGCATCTATTTCTTTTTTCATTTCAATGACAATGCGTAAACCAGTGCGGTCGGATTCATCTCGAACTTCCGCAATACCTTCTAGACGCTTATCATGTCTTTGTTCATCAATTTTCTTCACTAGATTTGCTTTGTTCACTTCAAAAGGAATTTCGGTAATAACAATTTGTTGCTTACCACCTTTTATAGTTTCTATCTCCGTTTTGGAACGAACTACAATTTTACCTTTTCCTGTTTCGTATGCTTTTTTAATACCTTCTACGCCCTGTATTATTCCACCTGTAGGGAAGTCGGGACCTTTGATAACGGTCATTAACTCATCTACAGTGGCAGCAGGATTTTCAATTCTCATCAGTACTGCATCAAGTGCTTCATGTAACGCATGGGGTGGAATATCAGTTGCATATCCAGCCGATATACCTGTAGATCCATTTACGATTAAATTTGGGAATCTTGCTGGTAATACTACCGGTTCGGAATCAGAATCATCGAAGTTTGGAATATAGTCAACTGTATTTTTATTAATATCGCGAAGTAGTTCATGAGAAATAGCTGACAGTCTTGCTTCTGTATAACGCATCGCAGCTGGGGGATCTCCGTCAACAGAACCATTATTACCATGCATTTCTACGGTCATATGGCGTAGCTTCCAGTCCTGGCTCATTCGAACCATTGCTTCATAAACGGAACTATCACCATGTGGATGATAGTTCCCAATTACATTCCCAACAGTTTTAGCTGATTTTCTGAATGGTTTATCATTTGTATTGCCTTCTTGGAACATGGCAAATAAGATACGGCGTTGAACGGGCTTAAGACCATCTCGGGCATCAGGCAGTGCACGATCTTGAATGATGTATTTGCTATAACGACCAAACCGATCACCGATCACCTCTTCTAATGGCAAATTTTGATAACTTTCGGTTTGTGTCATGCTAATTCATCCTCCGTGTGTAATCTATCATTTTCTAATATATTCGAATCATCTTCTAAGCTGAAGTTAACATTTGCTTCTATCCATTTTCGACGGGGCTCTACTTTGTCTCCCATAAGAGTTGTCACATGTCTTTCTGCTCGTGCACCATCTTCAATGGTCACACGAATGAGTGTTCTGGTTTCGGGATTCATCGTTGTGTCCCATAATTGGTCAGCATTCATTTCCCCGAGACCTTTGTAACGTTGGAGTATGTATCCTTTTCCAATCCTCCGGGAAGCAGCTTCCAATTCTTTTTCTGTCCATGCATACTCAGAAACTTCCTTTTTACCTACACCTTTAAAAACTTTGTAAAGTGGTGGTAATGCAATATATATATTTCCATTTTCAATTAATGGTTTCATATAACGGTAGAAGAAAGTTAATAAAAGTACTTGAATATGTGCACCATCGGTATCTGCATCCGTCATGATGACTATTTTGTCATATGCAATATCATCAAGTTGGAATTCTGCCCCTACGCCTCCACCGATTGCATGAATAATCGTTGCAATTTCAACATTTTTCATAATATCTGCTAGATTTGCTTTTTCTGTATTAATAACTTTTCCTCGCAGTGGAAGGATTGCTTGGAATGTCCGATCTCGACCTTGTTTTGCAGACCCACCTGCCGAGTCTCCTTCGACTAAATAAAGTTCATTCTTCGCAGCGTTCCTAGATTGGGCAGGAGTTAGCTTACCCGATAGTAACTCAGAAGGTTTACGCTTTTTCCCGTTACGAGCATCTTCACGTGCCTTTCTAGCAGCTTCTCTTGCTTGTTGTGCACGAATTGCTTTTCGTATTAGAGAAGATGCTAACTCTGAATTTTCTTCTAAAATATATTGTAATTTCTCAGAAACAACAGAGTCGACAGCACCTCTAGCTTCACTAGTTCCAAGTTTCCCTTTAGTTTGACCCTCGAATTGTAAAATATTTTCTGGGATACGAATGGATATAATTGCAGATATACCTTCTCTTATATCTGAGCCTTCTAGGTTTTTCGCCTTTTCTTTTAACAGATTAGTTTTACGTGCATACTCGTTAAAAACTCTAGTTAAAGCTGCTTTTGCTCCTGTTTCGTGAGTTCCGCCATCACGTGTCCGTACATTATTTACGAATGAAAGAATGGTTTCCGAATATCCATCATTGAACTGAAAGGCAAATTCTACTTCAATCTCATCTTGTATGCCCTCCATGTAAAATACAGGGTGCAGGATGTCCTTTTCTTCATTCAAATAGGAAACGAACGCTTCTATACCTGTTTCATAAAAGAATACGTCATGTGCCTCGGTACGCTCATCTATTAACTCGATTTTTAGTCCTTTTAATAGAAAAGCAGATTCTCTTAACCTTTCACATAATGTTTCGTAATTGTATTTGGATACAGAAAAAATCGTGGCATCAGGTAAGAAACGTACTGATGTCCCAGTCTCTTTCGTTGTTCCAATTTGTTTTAACGATTGAACAACTTTACCACCATTTTCAAATCTTTGATGGAACTTTTTACCCTCACGGTGGATTTCCACATCTACGTACGTTGAAAGTGCATTGACAACAGATGCACCTACACCATGAAGTCCTCCACTTGTTTTATATCCACCTTGACCGAACTTACCACCTGCATGCAAAACAGTAAAAATAACTTCTGCAGTAGGTATTCCTGTTTTATGTGTACCAGTTGGCATTCCTCGGCCAAAATCACGCACGGTTATACTTTGATCCTCATGAATTGTTACAATGATATGATCTCCAAAACCCGCAAGACTTTCATCTACTGCATTATCTACTATTTCATATACTAAATGATGCAAACCTCTTGCATCTGTTGAACCAATATACATACCTGGTCTTTTACGAACTGCTTCTAAGCCCTCTAAGACCTGGATATCATCATCACTATAGCTATTTACTGTTCCAACTTTACTCAAATACGTTCCCTCCAAAAAAAAACATCTGTTCTTTATTATTTCTTAAGCGTACAAATGGATACTCATTATGTCAATTTTTTCAGTATTTAATGTCAGAATATAATTGTAAGGAAAGATTTATAAGAATGCAAACCACCTTTTCATGCATTCTCTATTTCCTTACAGTATTCCTTCTTGACTAATAGAATTAGGGAATAAAAAATTGGAGTAAGCGTATAGCTACCCCATCTGCTCTACTAGTTCGACTACCATTGATTATAACCTAATAATAACAATTTATTTGGTTTTATGTAATTTTCTTTCGTTTATCTATTCAATTGTATCACGACTTAAGAAAAGATTTGAAAAACCTTTCTAGCTAGGGCATTGAATACTAACAAATGTACATGGTACACTTAAAATGTTAAGGATAATATAGATTTATATTAAAGGAGTATTCTATGATTATAATTCTTTTACTCTTACTCGCTTATCTTATTGGTTCTCTCCCATCCGGACTATGGGTTGGTAAACTATTTTACAATATAGATATACGTGAGCATGGTAGCGGTAATTTAGGTGGTACAAACACTTTTAGAACACTTGGTAAAAAAGCTGGATTAGTTGTTACTATTTTGGATATTCTGAAAGGGACTGCAGCAACTCTGTTAGGCTCATTGGCAATTTTTGAAGCTGCAAATGTTCATCCACTTATTCTTGGTATTGTAGCAGTTGTGGGTCATATGTTCCCAATCTTTGCTGGGTTTAAGGGTGGAAAAGCTGTAGCAACCTCAGGTGGTCTTCTGCTAGGTTATAATTGGCCAATTTTTGTCATTTTAGTTATTGGATTTTTTATCATCTTGAAATTGACGAAAATGGTATCATTAACTTCAATGATTTTAGCGATTGTTGCTGTCCTTTATAGTGTTATCTATTACTTTACGATAGATAATGATTGGCCGCTAATAATTATTGTGTTATTGCTAGCACTATTTATATTTTATCGTCACCGAGCAAATATCAAACGTATTAAAGCTGGTACCGAACCAAAAGTAACTTGGATCTAATCTGATGAAAGTATGGTGGTACGTATGAAAATACTAATATCTACTGAAGCAATGAATTGGTTTCATACAGAAATGGAAGCTGTAAAAGGCGATACAATTCGTTTTTTTGCTCGTTACGGAGGGTCGAGTCCTCTTCATGAAGGATTTTCCTTAGGTGTCACTAAGGACATACCTTTTGAGCCTACTGTGACCTATAAAAAAGATGATATCCTATTTTTTATAGAAGAAACGGACGAATGGTATTTTGATGGACATGATTTATATGTAGAGTTAGATTCTACTAGAGATGAATTATCTTATGCATACAAAAAAGCGTAACCCTTAGAGGTTACGCTTTTTTTGTTTGGAGAGTTTCTTCGTAGTTTCTTAGGATATAAACGTACTTTATCATAATTTTTATTCAAAGTTTTATCAAGTATAATTTTTTCTCACTTGGAGATTATAAGGTTGATATTTGTAACAAGAGAGGAGAGTACGCACAAATGGGCCAACAAAAAAGCAAAATTAATTCAAACGAAAGTTTGGATAATAAAGATACTTCTACCTATACTGCTTACGGTGATCCTATAAAAGATAGTTCTCCTTCAAGCAATAATATGTATGCTAAAGCTACTTCACCAATTGCTGAAAGCACCCAAAATGATAGCAGTATAAGATTAAATATTAAATCAAAAAAGAAAGATACTACTGCTTATGGTGACCCAGTAAAAAGTACTCAAGACGCCAATCCAAATCTAAATGTTTAGAATGAAATAATTCACTAATTGTATCTATAAACTGCTAGTAGTAAATAAAAACAGCCTGTGATTTTACATATCACAAGCTGTTTTTATTTACCTTAACGACTAAAGGAATGCTTAAACCTATCTAACTGATCCTTCAATCCTTCCTTTTTCATAATTTCTAATTCATATTTGCCAAATAAATCAAAATGAGGATATGCTTCCTTATAGTCGATCCATTCTGCCTTTAAGCCGTACTGCTGGCCCCATTCGATTAACTTTGCCACATCATTGCAGCCGACTTTAGTCACAGTGTTACAGCCAGGAAATCGATCGTCGATCCAATAGTGTGTTAAAAATGCTATCTTTCCATTCTTTACATCCATTTTCCATTCATTCAACTCGTGACGTTTAATTCCAAATGCCATTAAACATTCACCTTGGCTATTTCAACATACTTTGCATCCCAAGCCTCATGAACCCTCTTTAGAGATACAGGCCGGAAGTTATCTTTCTTTACTATTACATGCTCAGATGTAGCGTTAGAGGCTACAGTTCCATCTTCATGAACAATTTCATATCCGTATGTTGTTCGAAGCTTACTGTGTTTTTCAATCCATGTTCTAATAACAACCGTTTCGCCATACTTAACAGGAGTTTTATAGTTTACGTTCACATTCGTTACGGGCGATATGTATCCGTCCTGCTCCAGACCTGCATAGGAGAATCCTAAGTCTTTAATAAGCTGGGTTCTACCGATTTCTAACCAAATGACATAGTTTGCGTGGTATACTACGCCCATTTGATCTGTTTCCGCATAACGTACTTCAATTTGTTTTTCACTTAAAAACATTAATGGTCACCTCAGTGACCATTATACTAAAAAGAAAATAAAAATACTGTTTAAGAATACTTTACATTTTTTTCATATCATTCTTATTTCTTCTAACATCTTTTAGTATTTTGGATAAATCATTGATTGGTAATAGTTCATCTTCTGTATTTAGCTTATTAAACTCGACTTCGGTAATTTGAGTACCGAGCACATATTCCCCTATGACTAGGTCTAGCAAATCCAAAGCTACTGCATAGTAATCATCATTTTCTTCTTCAAACCCTTTAATATACAGTGTAATAAAGAGTTCATCAGGTTCCTGATTATATGTATAGTCAAAAAAGACATCGTCTCGAGAAAGCTTTACATCATTATGTGTTACTCCATCTTCATCATCATTCGGTTGGTTAAATGCGAAGATTGTAAACTTATCCATTTCCGGAGCTGCCTCAACTAAACGTTTAACATCGGGAAAGTTTTTTGTGATACGTGAACCACTAAATGTAAATTCCCTTCTACCTTCAATTAATGGTAATGGTGTGGAGAACGCTAGTTGGTTATTTACTTTGTTTAACAATCTATGTAAATCTCCAAATAATCTTTCTATGTCCTCATCTCGTAAATTATATAGTTCTTTTTCATGATCTATAAAGTACTGCCAAAATTTCTCGATGGGATCTTTCTTTTTAAATAAATTTCCAAACACTGAGACTCCCCCTTTTGTTGTTCCTTTAAGTATAAACTAAAATTCTATCTATGTTTACAATGAAAAAAGTAAAGTCATATCTATTCTATTTCTTCTTTACATACTCTCACCTATTGTTTACTTGCCTCTACGTTACTACTTCGAGTCGTTAACCTGTACATTCTCAAAGACAATATTGCTCTGCGAAATGAATAGATTCTTTAGACGAAGCTACATATTGTTCCTGTTAATTCGTAAATATTACTGGACGCTAGTACAGAGAAATTTTACTGTCCCCCCATTTATCATTAGAATAACAGCATTTCTAATTCAAAAGTGATTACAAAAAATTTGATCACTTTCTAAAATTTGACCAGTCTTATCATCTCAGCGGTATCATTCTCTCTTAAAAGTGTTGAGAACCCAAAAAAGAGACTCTTCCTATGAAGGAAAAGTCTCTTTAGTGTTTTTCTTATACTTCTAACATTTTGTTACGTAATACCATTTGTAAGATACCACCATGACGGTAGTAGTCTACTTCTACTTCTGAATCGAAACGTGCAAGCACATTGAAGATTTTTTCAGAACCATCTTCAGCTTTAGCCGTAACTTGTAAAATATCACGAGGTTTCACACCTTCTGCGATATTTATGCTGATTTCTTCTTTACCAGTTAAGCCTAATGTATCAACGTTTTCACCAGGTAAGAAATTAAGTGGTAATACGCCCATCATTACTAGATTTGAACGATGTATACGCTCAAAGCTTTCTGTAATAACAGCTTTGATACCTAATAAGTTAGTTCCTTTGGCTGCCCAGTCACGAGATGATCCCATACCGTAATCTTTTCCGCCAAGTACTACTAAACCAGTATTTGATTCTTGATACTTCATAGCTGCATCATAGATAGGCATAATTTCGCCTGTTGGCCAGTAAGTTGTATATCCACCCTCTGTACCAGGAGCTACTTGGTTACGGATACGGATGTTAGCGAATGTACCACGCATCATTACTTCATGGTTACCACGACGTGAACCGTATGAGTTAAAGTCACGGATTTCAACACCATTTTCACGCAAGTATTTACCTGCAGGAGTATCTTTACCAATTGCACCAGCTGGTGAAATGTGGTCTGTTGTAATCGAATCACCGAATTTAGCAACTACGCGCATTTTATCAAGTGATTGGATTGCACCAGGTTCTTTTGATAGTCCTTGGAAGAATGGTGGGTTTTGAATGTAAGTTGACTTATCATTGAATGAATACAGAGATTCAGTTGATGTTTCAATTGCATTCCAAGCTTCATTCTCATCAAATACACGTGCATATTCTTTTTGGAATAATTCACGAGTAACAACAGTTGAAAGAACTTCGTTTACTTCTTCTGTTGATGGCCAAATATCAGCAAAGTATACTTCGTTGCCGTCTTTGTCTGTACCGAAAGAATCTTTTTCTAGATCAATATCTACAGTTCCAGCTAAAGCATAAGCAACTACTAATGGTGGTGAAGCTAAATAGTTTGCTTTTACTAGTGGATGTACACGACCTTCAAAGTTACGGTTACCAGAAAGAACAGACGTTACAAATAGATCTTCTTCAACGATTGCTTTTTCAATTTCCGGCAATAATGGACCCGAGTTACCGATACAAGTTGTACAACCGTAACCAACTGTATTGAAACCGATTTGATCCAAGTACGTGTTTAGACCAGAATCCTCTAAATATCCAGTTACTACTTTAGATCCTGGTGCAAGAGAAGTTTTAACGTAAGCAGGAACTGTAAGACCTTTTTCTACTGCTTTTTTAGCAACTAAACCAGCAGCTAACATTACGTATGGGTTAGATGTATTTGTACAAGAAGTGATTGCAGCAATTGCTACAGCACCTGTTGGGATTTCTACATCACCTTCTGCAAATTTAGCAGTAGCTTTTTTATCAAATTCTTTTTCCGATAAACCGAATCCTTGTGTACCTTGTGGAGCTACAACTGCTTCACGGTAACGAGCCTTCATATCTGTAAGTGGAATTAAATCTTGTGGACGTTTAGGTCCAGAAAGGTTTGCTGCGATATCCCCAAGATTGATCTCTACAACGTCTGTATAAACAGGTTCTAGAGTTGGATCAAAGAACATGTCATTTGCTTTCAAGTAAGCTTCTACAACAGCAATGTGTTCTTCGTCACGGCCAGTTAGACGTAAATAGTTGATAGATTCTTCATCGATTGCAAAATAACCACATGTAGCACCATACTCTGGAGCCATGTTCGCAATTGTTGCACGGTCAGCTAATGGTAATTTAGATACACCAGGTCCGAAGAACTCTACAAATTTACCAACAACGCCTTGTTGACGCAATACTTGAGTAACTTTAAGTGCTAAGTCAGTTGCAGTAGTTCCGTTTGGAAGGTCTCCAACTAATTTTACTCCGATTACTTCCGGAATTGGGAAATATGAAGGTTGACCAAGCATTCCTGCTTCTGCCTCAATACCACCTACACCCCATCCAAGTACTCCAAGACCATTGATCATTGTTGTATGTGAGTCAGTACCTACTACTGAATCTGGGAAAGTTTCTAGTGAACCATCTGCTTTTTCGTTCACATGTACGATAGGTGCTAAGTACTCTAAGTTAACTTGGTGAACGATACCTGTAGCTGGAGGAACAGCACGGAAATTATCGTATGAAGTTTGAGCCCATTTTAAGAAGTTGTAACGCTCTGCATTACGCTCAAATTCAAGATCCATATTAGCTTGTAGAGCCGATGCAGTACCATATTTATCAACTTGTACTGAGTGGTCAATTACAAGGTCAACTGGAATTGCAGGGTTGATTTTGTCTGGGTTACCACCCATTTCATTCATCGCTGAACGAAGTGATGCTAAGTCCACAACTACTGGTACTCCTGTGAAATCTTGAAGCACAACGCGAGAAGGTTTAAATGGTACTTCTGCTTCAGTATTAGCATCCTTACCCCATTTTGCTAATTGGTTTACATGATCTTCTTTGATCACATATCCATCGTATTGACGTAGAACAGATTCTAATAATACTTTAATTGAATAAGGAAGGCGTGAAACTTTTGCGATGCCAGCTTCTTCTAATGCTGCTAAACGATAGTAGTTATACTCTTTACCATTTAGAGAAAACGAAGTACGGCTATTGTGTAAATTACTTTTTGCCATGTGTATTCCTCCTAAGATCTATTGAAAAGTGTCTATCTAGTGACTTTTCTCCACTACTAATCATACTTGAATATACTTGATAAGTAAATTAGATTAAAATTATTATAAGTCATAATTATTGTTAATGACCTTTTATTTTTTCGATTGTCTTTTCTAATTGCTTGGCATGTCTTTTTTCATGCAATCCCGTAAACTCAAACCACTGTATTAAAGGAACTTGTCCAAATATAGGGTGCTTTAGAGATTTTTCTTTTAACAAGGAAAGATTGCTTGATTTATAAATAGAAAGGAGTTCCATTCTTGCTTGGTGAAGCTGTGCTTTCATTTCTTCCGTTCGTTTATATTCACTGGATGGTACGGTATGGGTTGGAGCCTTCACTTTAACTATTCGTAATGTTGATAATTGTATTGGTTTTTTCTTTGCCCTTGGACTAGCTGGGTTATCGAGCTCTTTTTTAATCCCTTTAATAATAGTATGTTCCATTTTCACTAAGTGATCTATTATTTCTTTCGGTGACCAAGAATCCTCATCTGGTTTTTCGTTAAATTGCTCATTCGTTAGTGAATCGATTTGTACAAACAAATTCTTTCTTATTTCATTAATTTTTTCTATAAACATATAATTCCTCCACTCCTTACGTTGTACTTTCTTTATACCCATTATAAATGATAAACAAGCAAGTATCGGCTCTTATTTTCTTTTCACTTCAAATATGCGACAATATACTATTGAAAGGAAGTTTAAATAATGATTGAAATGAAAACGATGAATCCAATAAATGATCCGTGGGAAGCCTACCGAGACATGGAGCAGTTTGGAAAACTAATATTGAGCAATATTGAATTTACTACAACAACTTTATGTAATATGCGCTGCGCCCATTGTGCAGTGGGCTATACATTACAAACGAAAGATCCTAATGCAATTCCAATAGAAATTATCCTCCAACGATTAGAAGAGATTCCTCACTTAAAAACTATAAGTATTACTGGTGGAGAACCTATGCTTTCCAAAAAATCCATTAACAATTATGTTCTTCCATTACTAAAGTATGCTCATAATAGAGGCGTTCGTACGCAGATGAATTCAAATCTAACATTAGAACCAGAACGCTACTTAATGATCGCGCCTTACTTAGATGTATTACATATTTCTCATAACTGGGGAACTGTAGATGAATTTGTCGAAACTGGATTTGCCATGATGGAACGAAAACCTACATATGAACAGCGAGCTAACCTATTCCAACGAATGATAGACAATAGCAGTATGCTTTCCGAGGCTGGAGTGATGGTTTCAGCAGAAACAATGTTGAACAAAAAAACACTTCCCTATTTAGAGTATATTCATAAGCAAATAGTAGAAGATATGAAATGTGCTCGACACGAAATTCACCCTATGTACCCTTCCGATTTTGCTAGCGCATTAACGTCACTAACATTAGAAGAAACGCATGAAGCAATCGAACAAATATTAGATTTCAGAGATGACAATGTATGGATGTTATTTGGAACATTACCTTTTTATCCATGCAGTCAAAATGAAAAAAGCATTCAATTATTAGAACGACTACGCCAAACGAAGAATGTTTCCACTAGGAATGATCCAGATGGTCGATCTAGGCTGAACGTTAACATATTTACTGGTGAAGTTATTGTCACTGATTTTGGAGATGCACCTGCTCTTGGAAACATTCAAACAGATACGCTTCCAGCAATTTTTGATAAATGGCTAGCTTCTCCTCTTTCGAAATCACTTAATTGCCATTGTCCTGCTGTTAAATGCTTAGGACCAAATATTTTAGTGAAAAATATGTATTATAAAGATGAACAGTTTGTAAGTGGTTCAGTTAAATAACAAAAGTGCAAACGCCAATGTCATCACTTGAAAAGTGATGAATGTATTTCAATAATGGCACTCCTTTTCTAGGGGAAGTCAGTTATGAAGTTTCAAGCTAAAATTCTGCCGGTTACGAGTGGGCTAGGTCTTTTTTAAGGTCACTAAGTTCAAATGTAAGGAAAAATAATTGGTATAGGTTTATTATCTCTCCTGAATGGATATATAAAGAGTGTGAAGCAATAATTCATTCATAAGGAGATGGAAAAAATGGGATTTATTTTATACTTAATAATTGGTGGAGTAATCGGTTGGCTGGCTGGGCTTATCTTAGGTAAAGATATACCAGGCGGAATTATTGGTAATATTATAGCAGGTATTATCGGTGCATGGATTGGCGGATTAATATTCTCCGACATGGGTCCAGTAATTTGGGATATGGCAATTATTCCAGCATTAATCGGCGCAATTATTTTAGTCCTAATTTTAAGCTTTATCTTAAAAGCTATGCGTAAAGCTTAAAAATGAAAAAAGGAAGTGCTCATTATGAGTACTTCCTTTTTTTAGGATAATGCGCAATTGAAATTTAGTCTCGTTGGCTAGTACTTTCTAGCTGGAATCTTCATTTCATTCAGTTGGGTAATATGCTGCTTGAATTTCTTTTAACTGATTTTCATACAAGTTATAAAAATAAAGAACATCTTCTACGTACTTCTCGCTGTGATTGTAGTTGAAAATGGCTTTTTCTATTTCACCATCTGCAGCACCACTTGCTGCGAGATAGTTGGCTGCACTATAAACAGCATCCTCTAGATCATATGGATCTGCTTTACCGTCATTATTAGCATCTACCCCATAGCCACCATACTTTTCAATAACAGCTGGATTTATTTTATCCTTTTCTGGAATCTCTCCTTTACCCAATCCCCCACAGCTGGGGTGCGACCAACCAACAAAAGTACAAGGCATAAATTGTAAATGTCCTTCAGCACCAACTGGAGATAGTAAAGGGTCCATTGTCGAAAATCTAGTTTCAATGCGATGATGTGCTGCTAATAATGTCCAAGGGACACCATAATTTTCTTCTGCTTTTTTATACAACTCAATATATTCAGATGGCACATCCAATTTTACTGTACTTTTTTGTAGCGTTTCTGCCCATTCCTGTACAACGGGTATTTTCACAAGTTCTTTCCATCCTATAATTGCAAGTATATAGATTGTGACAGTAAATGGAAGAAGTAACACAATCATCCAAAGCTTTGTTTTATAGGAAATTCCTTTTTGTTTCTTCATCTATTCATTCACCTATTCTGCTTATATTACTGTAAAAGCTAGTCTATTATTAAAGGTTTAGTGAAAAAATACTTTTGTAAATAGGTCAATCCATTTCCTATAAACTAGTCACCTGGAAGAGGTTTTCTAACCTTCTGTAAAAATTTTAATCTAAGTAATGTGCAAGTGAAGTAATGGATTGTATAATCGCTTTTGTTTTACCATTGTCTATAGACCATGTAAAGCTAGATAATATTTTTTAATAATTTGTTTTGTTCAGGTTATAAACTCTTTTTCATAAAGTTAACTATCCATAAGATAATCCCTCTAGATATGTTATATGTGATAACTTTCTATGAGAAATCTAAATTACATTACATCAGATAATAGTATACACAACAACCTAATAATTATATAAATAATAACAGATACTTTTCAATTTGTTTTTTCACAGGTATATGTATAACGCCTTGCTTAGATTCTATAAAAACAATAGCACAAATTCATTACAAACAATAGTCTAAATACAGATAATGTCGGTATATACAAACTATTGGATTTTTTGTAGTATGACAGTATGGGGGTGAAAAATATGTGGAAAGATTTTAAAGAATTTGCTTTTAAAGGTAATGTTTTAGATTTAGCAGTTGCTGTGGTCATTGGAGCAGCTTTTGGAAAGATTGTTTCATCTTTAGTTGAAAATATTATAACTCCTTTAGTTGGCTTACTTTTAAATGGTATAAAATTCACTTCATTATCATTCAAGTATAAGGAAACAGAAATTTTGTACGGCAATTTTATACAATCGGTCTTTGATTTCCTAGTAATTGCATTCTCTATTTTTATATTTATACGATTATTATCAAAATTTAAACGTAAAGAAGATGTTGTAGCAGTTACAGAAAATGCACCTCCTGTTGATTCAAAAGAGGTATTACTAGAAGAGATTAGAGATTTACTAAAAAAGCAAAATAACGCATAATAAAAAAATAGCCTCTCCATTAGGAAAGGCTGTTCTTTATTTTCCATCTTCAATTAATGTTTCCACATCAATTACAATTTCCTCTTTCGGTACATCGGTATTACCACTATAATTTTTTACAACTACACCATTTTGGTCAACTAAATAGAAGGATGTACCATGAATAACTTGGTTATTGTTCGGGTCGTCTTTTACTAGAGTTTTAAAGGAATCCGCTGCAAAACTTGCAATATGTTCTTGTGAATAGCCAGTTAAGAGTTCCCATTTACTTTCATCTATTACATCATAATTTCCGAGATATTCCTGGAGTTTATCTGGAGTATCAACTTCTGGGTCGACACTAAATGCAACAATTTTGTAATCCTCAATACCCTTTTCACTTAACATCTTTTGAATGTCACTCATATTGTATGTCATTGGTGGACATACAGTCTCACAATTAGTGAAAATAAATGTCGATAACCATACCGTTCCTTTTAAATCTTCTAAAGAAACCATTTCTCCACGCTGATTATCATATTCAAAATCTGAAACTTCCCAGTTTGTTTGTGCTTCAAAATTGCCACTGCTCCCGCAACCTACAAGAACAAATAAGGAAATACATAATATAACAAATAACTTTTTCATTTATGAGACCTCGCTTTTCTCTTCATAGCCTAATCTTAGCGAAACAAGTTTCGACCTTCAACTACATTGTCTTATTTAATTCAACAGTTTTGTGAATAAATTTACTAATTAAGTGATAACAGTACGTTTTTTATCTCTTCTAGTTTGTTTTCCACTCGGTGCATCAAATAGAAAGACACAAAGATAGGAAAGCCAATATCTTGAATTACACTTAGCCACTGCTCCATATTATTCACATCCATTCATTTTTATACTTTAATAAAAACCGGGCAATTAGAAACCTTGTCCTTAATTCAAAATCTGTTTCTATCCTATTGAGTAGGCTTTGGACAAACATTTTAATATATTATTACCGACTGATTTTTAAAGCTGCTTGTCTTAACTAACGTCACGACAAGCAGCTCTTTTTTCTACAATCTTATTCCGCTTCTTTTTTGGTCAACACTAACTATTTCTTTGTATTTCTAATATTAATTAATGTAATTAAACAGAATAGTTTCATCTATACATTTACTTAATCCATCTCAATTATCTTAACGATAAGCTATGCTTAATCCTCTCGATAGGTAGTACTCATTTCATTGCTTGTAGTGCAAGGTGGCGACTCCAAAGAGATAGCGAGAAAAGCGAGATCCACAGGCAGCGTATATTTAGGAAGAAGACCAGAATCACATATCGTTTGACGACATATTTGTCGCTAGCATTGTACTAAGCTGAGGAGGCTCTGCCACGCCCGTGGACGTGTCCACCTGAAACGGAAATCATAGTATTTTTTCTTCTTTTTAAATACCATCAATTCAGTATTCACGGACATTTTTTACATTTTCTTGTTTTTAAAAAAGACTCTCCTTTTATGGAGAGTCTTTAGAAGTTAAATAAATTCGGTAACTGTTCTGTCCACTACTTTAGCACTTTTAATAACTGCTAGAGGTGAGCCATCAGACTGAAAAGCATTACTTGCAATAATTGCTTGCATTCCTGTTTGAATATCTGTTTCTGTTAAATTACTTTTCGGTTCATCTACTGATATTGTTACGTTCTTTCCATGTGCTGTTTCAAACTGTAGCTGAAGTGTTTTACTCATTTCCCCTTCTCTCCTTTCTCTTTATTAGATTACTTGCATGGTTTCAATCTTCTCTGCTCCGATATATGGTCTATCGGAAAATGAACTAAGTGTTTTTGCAACATTATCTAGTTGGTCTGCTGTTGCATTTGCTCGAACATTACGGTAAGATTTTGACTTTGTTATCATCTTGCCTGCTTCTGTTACTTCTCCTTCAAAAATGAGTTTCAAAACTGCATACTTATGCTCTAGGTTTGCCATGTGTGTCCCTCCTTTCAACTACTAAATAGAACTTTTTTAAAAGAAAGTATACATGGAGGATGAAATATTTTAAGGAACGATTTATACTGAATATAAGAGAATGAGGTGAATAGTTTGCTAGAAGGTTGGTTTATGTGGTTTATCCTTTTTTGGGTAGTACTTTTAGTGATACTTATGGGTATTGGCGGCTTCTTTATGTTCCGTAAGTTTGGAAAGTCACTGCCTAAGAAAGACGGAAAATCTGATTTAGATTGGGAAGAATATTATGTGGATCAAACAATCCATCTTTGGAATGATGAGCAAAAGCTGTTGCTTAATGAATTAGTTACACCTGTTCCTGATTTGTTTAGACCTGTTGCTAAACAAAAAATAGCAGGAAAAATTGGACAGTTAGCTTTAGAGGAAAAAGCAACATCTATAACTCGGGAACTGTTAATACGCGGTTATATCATCGCAACACCAAAGAGAGATCATAAATTTTTACGAAAAAAACTTGCTGAATTGAACATTGATGTAACCCCTTTTAACAAGTATTTCGAGCTATCAGTGGACAAAACAACTAACTAAATCTAATAAAAAAGTGAGCCTCCTATAACTGGATGCTCACTTTTTTATCTTATTTTGCAATTTTTTAAATTGTACGTACATCGCAATTCTCCAAGGGACAATCATCCCAAATGCTAATATCCAAAACATTCCACTAAGTGCACCAATGTCAATGGTAGAACTTAGTATTATTTTGCCAATAATACGGACTATCAACAAACCGAACAATATAAATATAAATGCCTTGGATTGCTTTAAATATACTTCTCCTTCTCTAATTTCAAATTTAGAGGTCCAAATAAGAACAATAGAGAATAGCATTCCAACACCAATTGCTTCTATAAATTCCATCAAATTTACACGGAAATATGGAAAAATGAACATTAATGCTCCAGTTGACATGAACATTGGGGGTAATAATATTTTTTTCACACTTGCTGGTCTCTTAGCAGATTTTGCACGAACCGTGGTAACGAGTATTCCCATGCCAATTGCGACCACTGTGGAAGCAATCAGCATCATATTTGGAGATATTTTATCTAGCATTTGTTATTCCCCATATCTTTTATTTCATTAGTTACTTTACTTTAAAGTTTTACATATCAGAAGTAACATTATGTAGCACATTTACAATTTGATCTGGATCGAAAGGTTTTGTGATGAAATCTTTTGCTCCAAATTCTAGTGCATCTACGATTAACTTTTGTTGACCCAAAGCAGTAACCATTACTATCTTAGCTTCTGGAAATTCTGCTATAATTTCTTTTACTGCTTCTATCCCGTTCATCCTAGGCATAGTGATATCCATCGTTACGACATCTGGCAAGAGCGTCTTATATTGCTCTACTGCTTCTAGTCCATTTGATGCTTCGCCAACAACTTCAAACTGATGATTCTCTAGCATTCTTTTAATCGTCGTGCGCATAAATATTGCATCGTCTACTACTAATACTGTTGGCATTGCAATGCCCCCCTTACATTAGAATCCAGTGAAACCTCCGAAAATAGGACTTAATATACGAATTATATACGTTAAACCGTCAAAAAATAAAATTAATCCAAGAGCAATCATAATATATCCGCCTACTTTTACGATTAAATTACTATTTTTACGTATCCAGTTAAGGCGTGTAACAAAGAATGATAATACGAAAAATGGGATAGCAAACCCAAATACATAAGCTAGCATATACCACATACCTGCATCAGGATTTGATCCTGCCATTACTATAACAGCAGCTAAAATAGGTCCTGTACAAGGTGTCCAACCAGCAGCAAATGCCATACCGATTAAAATAGTTCCTAAGTATCCAGCAGGGCGGTTTTTAAAATGAACTTTTTTTTCTTTCATTAAAAACTCAGGCTTAAATATACCTACAATGATTAAACCGAATATGACAATGAATATTGCTCCAATTTGACGAAGTAAATCATCATATTGTATGAAAAATGTACCTACCAGGGATGTTGCAAAGCCTATCGCAATGAAAATGATAGAAAAACCTAATAAGAAGAATAATGTATGGAGCATTCCTCTTTTTTGCATTAATTTCTTGTCTGTTTTAATTTCTTCTAATGACATTCCTGTAATGTATGATAAAAATGCAGGATACAATGGTAGTGTACAAGGTGAAATGAAACTTAAAAACCCTGCACCAAATGCCAGTAGGAGGTTTACATCTGTACTCACGGCAGTCAACCTTTCCAAATTACTGTACCTATCGTATCAAATTTCTTTCTTTTTGACCTCATAATTGCTTGTGACAGCTTTTTGACTCTTTAAAACAGTTAAGTCTTTATACTATATTCAGAAGTAAGTTCGTTAATTTCATAAATGCATATTAAGTTGAGAAATCCGAACAAAGCTCATTTCCGCTCTAGGCGGACGCTTTCCGCGGGCACGGCTTCAATCTCCTCGTCACTACGAAAATATATGCTCCTGCGGGGCTTTCAGCTCACGCTGTTCCCGCTGGAGTCGCCACCTGCCACTCCAATCAACGGGATCGCTTTTTTAAAAATCAAACAAGTAATTATGAAATTGATTCACATATATACTTTTTCAGAATATATTTTAAGACTTTTTAAGTTTAGCAAATCTTCAACCATTGTGGAAGACATGAAGTCTAAATAATTCGATTTCTGAAATATAAAAAAGACTTTCATATAGTAAATCTTCTAGTTATGTACTTCCACTCCATTATTGACTTTTGTTACAGTTGCCACTCCAACTAGATATGAGTTAAGTAAGACCCTAAAACGAGGCGTGGATACTGTGCCATTCTTAACTAAAATCCTCATACGATATTCAGTAGCATCTCTAATGCTAAAAAAAGCCTCTCGAGTATACTCTCAAGAGACGACCAATATATGATGGAAATAGTTTTCTACCTAAGGTTATTTAGCGCTGTTTCAATAGAATGCTCCCCATTTACTAAATTAAATGCTCGGTAGTATGTGTTTTTATTCTCTAACGAAGCTATAAGGGTATGTGCCACATCTTCACGCGCAATGGTACTTGGTTTTGCTTCTAGTCCTACTGTAATTTTACGAATTGCCTTTTCGTTTACAAGGCCACCAGGTCGAACTATTGTATAATTTAAACCGCTTGATTCGAGCATTCGATCGGCGTAGTGTTTAGCTACATAATAGGGACGCATTCCTTCGTTCCAATTTTGACGTTTGTCAGCATCGAATGCACTTACCATAATATAGCGGTCTATTCCTACTTGTTTAGCAGCTTCCATCGTTTTCACTGCACCATCTAAATCGATTAATAATGTTTTATCAGGACCTGTATGGCCTCCTGAACCAGCTATAAAAATAATGGCATCTACTCCTGCAAGTGCTTTTGTAAGATCTTCAACAGATCCTTCCAAGTCAGCTACGATTGCTTGGATGTCGTTAGTAATAAGCTTCTCTGCTTGTTCCTCTTTGCGGACCACCGCGGTCACAGAGTGTATGTCACTCTGTTGTAAATACTTCACTACATGTTGTCCAATTTGTCCGTTTGCTCCAATTACTCCTACCTTCATCAGATCGTCTCCCTTCAAAATTGTTCCATCTATATCCTTTCACAAATAAATAGTCATTACAATTTATCCGCTTTTTTACAAAACTAAACCAGCTGTGAGTCAAAACTCTAGCTGGTTTAGGGTTATGCTATGTCATTAACCACATTGTTCTGTAGTAGATACATTTTATGGTACAAACCTTTTTGGTTTAATAGCTCCTGATGAGTCCCACGTTCAACTATTTCACCATGATGCAGCACCAGAATTAGTTCTGCATCCTGTATAGTACTCAAACGATGGGCGATTGCTATAGTCGTTCTTCCTTTTCTCATTTTTTCTAAACTACTTTGAATAGCTACTTCTGTCTCTGTGTCAATATTTGCAGTTGCTTCATCTAGCACTAAAATCTTTGGATTAGTAGCTATAGTTCGAGCAAATGCTACCAATTGTCTCTGCCCACTCGAAAAAGTGGATCCACGTTCCGTCACTTTTTGTTTATAAGCGTTTGGTAGTTTTTCGATAAAATTATTTGCCTGCACAAACTCTGCCGCTTCTTTTACTGCTGTATCAGTCATGTTGTTTGCATGAAGACGAATATTACTTTCAATATCCCCATAAAACATGAACGGGTCCTGTAGAACAAGGCCAACTTTTTCTCGCATCTCTTCTGATTTGAAGCTTTTCACAGAGTGACCATCTATCTTAATATCACCTTGTTCAAATTCATAAAATCGCATAAGCAAGTTTATAATAGAACTTTTACCACTACCGGTATGACCAACTAAAGCAACAGTTTGACCAGGTTCAGCAGTAAACGAAATATTATTTAGCACATCAGTTTTTCCATCATAAGAGAAAGTGATATTCTGGAATTCAATTTTTCCTTGTTCAATTTTTGCATTTTCAACGTTTTGTTGATTTGGTGCTAAGTCTTTCTCGTCTAATAACTTGAAAACCCTTGAAGCTGCAACAATTGCTTGCTGAAAAATAGAAAGCCGCTGCATTACTTGATTAATTGGCTCAAAGAAACGATCAATATATGTTACAAAGGCATATATAACACCTACTTCTACGATATTATTCATGGATGTAATTCCGAAATAACTAAGTACCATGATAATTGCTAAAGCATAAACCAAATCAATAGCAGGTCGTAGTAATAAGCTATCAAGTTTGATGTTTCTTTTACCTGCATTCCAATGTGAATCATTGATCTCATTGAATTCGTCCTGTAACCGATCTTCCTGCCTAAATGCTTGAATCATTGTCATGCCTTGCAATGATTCCGCTAGCTTTGCATTTAGTTGACTTAATCTCTCTCTAAGATCCTGGTAAACTACCGAACTATATTTCCTATACGTCAGGATAATTATAGCTAATATTGGTAATAAAATAGTTGTCACAAGTGCGAGCTTCACATTTAATATAAACATTGCAATATACACACCAACTACTAAAAAACCACTTTGTACAAATCCCACCAATACACTAACGAACATATCTTTAATAGCTTCAGTATCATTAGTCACACGGGATACAATACTCCCCGCTGGAGTTTTGTCAAAATAACGCATTCCTAATTTGTGTACTTTCGTAAATACATCAATTCGCATCTGTTGAATAATTTTCAGCGCTAGCTTTTGGAATGTTAATAATTGAAAATAGCTGACAATTACATTTCCAATTTGTATAAAAATATAACCTATTGCAAGACCTACTAGTGGACCTGTCGGGAAATATCTAGGTGTTAAAAAATCATCCATATACGTTTTGATCAAATATGGACCAAGAATATCACCTGTAACAGTTAATAATAGTAAAAGTAAGGCGATTGCAATTGTTTTTTTATGTGGTTTCAAGTAGCTGAGTAAACGTTTGAAAACTACCCACTGGTCTCTTCCTGTCAGCTGCGGTTGTTTTTCATCCATTAAGATTCACCCCCTTGCTCCACTAATGATTCTAACTGCTGTAGTTGATACATCTCATAATACATGCCTTGTTGCTGCATTAATTGATCATGAGACCCCTTTTCTACTATCGTTCCCTCATTCATCACAATTATCTGATGTGCATGCTGAATCGCGCTTAAACGATGAGAGGTAATAATAGTTGTTTCATCGATACGATTAGCTTTTAATGCTTCTAAAATTGCTTCCTCGGTTTTAGCATCTACTGCCGATAAAGAATCATCTAGTATGAGTAATTCAGGCTCCATCATTAGTGCACGAGCAATTGATATACGTTGTTTTTGTCCCCCTGATAACGATACACCACGTTCTCCAACGACCGTATTATAGCCATTAGTAAACTGTAAAATATCCTCATGTATGTAAGCCAATTTTGCAGCTTCCTTAACAGCCTCCATAGTTGCTCCTGCATTAGCAAATGCTATATTACCTGCAACAGTTGTAGAGAATAAAAAATGATCCTGTGGTACATAACCAATTGCTTCACGTAAGCTGCGTTTTTTATATTTGTCAATCGCATACCTTCCGTAAAGAATCTCCCCTGTATATCCTTCAAATTCCCGCATTAAGAGCTTCAATATTGCAGTTTTTCCAGAACCTGTTTTACCGACAATCCCGAGCGTTTCCCCTCGTTTAAGCGTAAAATCTACATGATGTAATGCTGCTCGATCGTCTCCTGGAAATTTGAATTCCTTAATTTGAAAGTGAATATCTCCTTCTGGCTTTACATTCGCAGCATCTGAAATATCATCAATTTCAATCTTTTCGTCCATTAAATTATTGATACGATCATAAGATGCACGACCTCGCTCAACAATATTAAATAGCCACCCAAACGCAAGCATCGGCCAAACGAGCAAACCAAGATAAGACGTAAACGCAAATAAATCACCGATAGTCATTTCATCAGCGAGTATGTAACGAGTACCAAATACAATGGATAGGAAAAAACACATCCCAACAACTAAAGAAATCGTCGGATCAAATAATGCATCTACCTTAGCTACACGTATATTTTTATCTACTACTTCTTGTGATAATTGAACAAAATCTTCCGTATCTTCTTTTTCCTGTCCAAACGTTTTAATGACTTTAACTCCAGAAATACTTTCCTGTGATTTATCATTTAAATTAGAAAAAGCTTCTTGAGCATAACGAAACCGTTGGTGCAACAGTTTTCCATAATAGCTAGTTAAAATAGCCATTAACGGTAGGGGTAATAATGCTATTAATGTTAGCTTCCAATTAATCGTAATAGCCATTGCAGCGATTACAAATCCTCCTGTTGCTAGTGAATCCACAAGCGTTAATACACCTGCACCCGCCGTTTGTTGAACAGCAGATAAGTCATTTGTTGCGTGGGCCATTAAATCTCCAACACGTTTTTTTTGATAAAAAGAAGGAGACATTTTTGTGAAATGACGAAACAAATTTTCTCTAAGCTGTCTTGCTAAAAATATCGATGAACCAAAAATCATAATTCGCCAATAATAACGCAAAATATACATCCCAATTGACGCCAGTGCTAAGATACCTAACCATTTAACCAAAAATTCAGTAGTTAGCGTATTTTGACTGATTTCATCTACAACATACCCTATTATCTTTGGTGGTAGTAGCTGTAGGAATGCAACAAACAATAACATCAGAATCCCAATCAGATACTGCTTTTTTCTTTGTTTAAAAAACCATCCTAAATCCAAAAATACTTTCACTTTTCTTCCCCCACTATATATATTAAGACTTTATTATTTTAGCAAATATTTGAACATTCCGATAGATGGTATAACAAAATAATTCGGTTACTGAAATATTTTCACTAGAATAATGTATATTTGATAGTTTAGTCATTATCATAATTGCTTACTTCAACAGAAAACATAATTTGTAATACCATATAGGAACATCCTTATAAGTGGACTTCGTTGCTTGTAGCGCATGCCTACGACTCCAACCTAATAACAAATGTTTACAGCACAGAAAGTAACCCATCCTTCTTCGACAACCTGTTGGTCAAGGAAATTCAAGCTGTGACCTCGAAAAGTGTTCGCCTGTTTTTGCTTCGCTTCACTAGCTTCAATAGATGAAAGTTAATTGGAGTCCAAATCTACTTTGTTCGGAATTTACTATTTAATATTAATTAAATCAATTCAAATTAGAATTAGAATGTTAATACTTTATTAACTTTTAAAAAATTACACAATTTTTTATATAGTAGGATAAAAAACGTATATAATAGATAAATATATTCAAACCACTATACGATAGGAGAGGTCATCTTGAATCATTCAAATAAACGCGCATATAATTTTAATGCAGGACCTTCTGCGCTACCACTAGAAGTATTAGAAAAGGCACAACAGGAATTAGTTAATTTCCAAGGGTCAGGTATGTCTATTATGGAAATGAGTCATCGCAGTGCAACTTTTGAAAAAGTCCATAATGAAGCTATTTCCCGTTTAAGAAAACTTTTCGCTATTCCAACCGACTATGAAATTCTTTTCTTACAGGGTGGCGCAAGTCTTCAATTTACTATGATTCCGATGAACTTCTTAAAAAACGGGAAAACCGCAAGCTATATTATGACTGGTGTTTGGTCAGAAAAAGCTTATAAAGAAGCTAAACTTTTTGGTGAACCTGTTCAGATTGCAAGTACAAAAGAAAATCAATACCGTAATATTCCTACATTTGACGAAATTGATATCGACACAGATGACGCATATGTACATGTCACATCGAATAATACAATCTACGGAACACAATGGTCCGAGTTTCCTAATACAGGAGAAGTTCCATTAATCGCAGATATGTCTAGTGATATCATGTCAAAACCTGTTGATATTAGTAAATTTGATATGATCTATGCAGGTGCTCAAAAAAACCTAGGACCTTCCGGAGTAACTGTGGTTATTGCTCGTAAGGATTTTCTCGCAAAAGCCAATTCAGAAATCCCAACAGTCTTAAAATACAGCACACATGCTGAAAGTAACTCTCTTTACAACACACCACCAACATTCGGCATTTATATGCTTGGAGAGGTGTTAAAATGGATAGAAGAAAAAGGCGGTTTGACTGCAATCGCACAACAAAATGAGGAAAAAGCGAAATTGATATATGATGTGATTGATAATAGTAACGGCTTCTATACAGGCCATGCTTCAAAAGAAAGCCGTTCTCTAATGAACATAACATTTCGCGTTGCAGACGAAGAATTGGAACAACAATTCTTATCTGAAGCAAAAGAAGCAGGCTTTATCGGTTTAAATGGGCATCGCTCTGTTGGAGGTTGTCGTGCTTCTGCTTATAATTCGGTTCCACTAGAAACATGTAAAGCTCTAAGTGATTTCATGATCGCATTTAAAACCAAGCACCAATAAATTATTAATACCCAAGGTAATTTTACCTTGGGTATTATGGATTTTTTTCACTTGTTTTCATTTGTTCAAATTTCAGGTCTTTTTATTTTTTTATAGCATATTTTCTAATGAGATAAATGGGAAAATCTCATACCATTTAGGAGGAAACCGATGAAGGCAATAATTTCTAATAAATATGGCTCACCTGATAATCTTGAATTTAAAGAAGTGAAAAACCCTATTCCTGACGAAAATCAAGTGCTTATTAAAATCTACGCTGCCTCCTTGAATTATGGAAACCTAGTTCTCTTAAAAGGAGAACCCTTCCTAGCACGATTTGCATTTGGACTTTTTAAACCTAAATACATTATTCCCGGAGGTGATATATCCGGGAAGGTTGAATCTGTTGGTAAAAATGTAAAACACTTTAAACCAGGTGACGAAGTATTTGGTGACCTCTCTGGCTGTGGGTGGGGAGGCTTTGCTGAATATGCAACAGTTCCTGAAAATTCATTGGTGATGAAACCAAGTAATATATCATATGAGGAAGCTGCTGCTGTGCCTATGGCCGCCACAACCGCCCTTCAGAGTTTACGAGATAAGGGCAAGATCAAATCAGGGCAAAAGGTTTTGATAAATGGAGCATCTGGTGGAGTAGGTACTTTTGCAGTACAGATTGCAAAATCATTTGGGGCAGAGGTAACCGCGGTCTGTAGCACAAGAAATTTAGACATTATAAAATCTATTGGAGCAGACAATGTCATTGATTATACAAAAGAAAACTTCACCAAAAATAACGAACTGTATGACATAATTCTTGCAGTAAACGGTTATCAACCAATTTCGGCTTATAAGGGTTCTCTTAGTCAGAATGGTAAATATGTAATGGTCGGTGGTTCCGGAGCACAATTGACTCAAGCTATGATATTGGGTCCACTACTTTCCATGATAGGAAGTAAGAAATTGGGCAGCTTTTTGCAAAGACCAAATCAAACTGATTTGATTTTTATTAGGGACCTTATAGAAGCCGGTCAATTAAAACCTGTAATAGATAGATACTATAAAATGAGTGAAGTCCCTAACGCTTTCAGGTATTTTGAAGAAGGGCATACTCAAGGAAAAATCGTTATTACAATGTGAAAGTTTTTAGAAAAAAATCTTTCAAATATTATTGCTGAGTTCTGTCACAGACATCCGTGTCTTCCAGAGTTTCCAACTTGGTACTAATAAAAGAGACAGTTCGCACTGTCTCTTTTATTGTGAAAATCTTATTTTTATAAAGATTAGAGCTAGTTGACATATACTCCAGAGTCTAGCCTTTAATAATTGCCACACCAAGTTCAAGCAGTAGAATTTTTATCAATTTCAAAACCACCAGTTATAACCGTTGGAATAATGAATTAACTAGAAAAATGTATTAAGATTATCTTACCAAAAAAATGCTGAAGCTAGAGCGATGCCAGCAATAGCACCCAGCGCAATACCAAAACCAAAGCCAGATTCTCCATATCCACCAAAAAATCCTAAACCATAACCTCCAAGATTTTCATCAGGTCGTATCCAGACCATATTTCTGTTAACTCTTGTAATTTCCCCTACGTGAACCCTGCCATCATGACAAGTAATTCTCACTCGCTGTCCATTAAACCTACAACATTGATTATATAAATCAGATCGATTCATTTTCATCCTCCTTTCAAGACTACTTAATATGTCGTTATTAACATATGCAGTTGAAAAGATTGTGTAATAGACAACCGTCTAGAAAATGAAAGTTTGAGGTTATTTATTGTTTTATAAATTTGTAGAATGATGAGGATTAACTTGGAGTAGTTTATTATAAGTGTAATAAATGCGCCATATATTATTGTGAGTTATAGCACTACAAACTTATATTTCATACTGTTTTCTGTGTATTGTTTTAGTTTAGAAAGTGAAAATTTTGTAGTAGGAATAATCTTTTCTTATCATTTTCGACATTTAAATACTCGATAGTTGATGAAATCCCCGTTATGAAGTAAAAATTCGTTATGCTTTTCCCATATGTCAAAGAGATCCATATTTATTTGAATAGAAGGATTTGTGTCATTAATTTCACTTTTAATAAGTTCTGGTGGAGTATTTATTATTTCTACTTGGGTTAATCCAGCTTGATGTAACCGTAGTATCCATTCTTCGGTATTTAATACTTCCTTAATCCCGTATAAACTACATGCTAATTTTTGTTGTTTTTCTGACAGATATTGTTCAGCAGTCATCTCAATCATTATCAAGCTTCCATCACTTTTCAAAACTCGAGAAAGCTCCTTTAACGTCCTCGAAATATCAGTAAAAACAATAACAGACTCAGATATAATCAAATCAAAGGAGCTATCTACAAAATCTAAATTGTGCACGTCTTCTTCCAACACCATTACCGGTACTTTAATTTTTTTAAAACGTTGCCAAGCTTTTTGAACCATAATTGGGTGATTGTCAATCGCTGTCACTTGGCAATTATACTTTTCAGCTAAAAAGGCTGCGGTCTGCCCTGTTCCACACCCAACATCAAGCACAGATTCATTTGGTTGAATGTTTTCATTTTCCAATATAGCTTTTGTTAAATTAAAGCCACCAGGATGTGCACCACCAATCCCAAAATAAGCTAATAAATCTAAATAAGTATTTGTCACTGAAATTCCCTCCTCCCTTTAATAATGTTATAGTATGCTTTTTAAGCATATCTGTAACTATTTAGGTAAGCTCGGGATTAACAAAACTCGTTCACAATTTACATTGAAAATAGGGAGATTGTTTTCTTTTCCATAAATGTTTCGATTGTGCCCTAATATTTGAAAAACCAGGCAAAAAGATGCCCGGTTCTAAAAGACGCGTATATACGCCGTTGATGTAAACGAAGGACGGACGCTTTCCGTGGGCTCAGCTTCAGCCGCTGTCTTGGCAGATTAAAACTCTTTTACAAATAAACTTTCAATCTAAGATCTCTGAAATTGTAATGTATTCAGTAATTATAATTTTTCTGTTCTGTTGCATGCAATAACTACTTTTTATGCTCTACCTTGAAACATGGACAGCTATAAAATAGTAAATCAGTTTGATAACAATATTATCCTTGGATACCTCTTTCTAAAAGTTTGTATACACCTCGATAACTTTCGTTCATGATAATTTCCGCCACTTCTTCACCTCTCAATTCACCTATATCTGTTAGAAATGATAACGCCGCTACCAAACAAATTTTTGCATCAAATTCAGAAGGCATAGCCTTATATGGATTATTTATAACAACCTTGTTATACCTTTCTTTAAAGTGATTTCTTTGTAAAAAATTATGTAAGTCTTCATAATGTTCTTCTGAGCAATCTTTTTCTTCAAAAGTTCTTTGTATAACAACTTCATTTAAATGCACTTGACCAACTTTAATCAGTAATTTTAAAGCATGTTCTAAACAAATTTTCTCATTAAAATAGCTTTGCACATACATATTATTTATCCTCATTTCGCTCTAAGAACTCAAATACCAACTAGAAGTCATTATATATTTATTCTGCTAAAATACTGAGTTAGCTTTAATATTATGATGATTTCATATACTTACTCTTAGGAATCAAAACTATTAAGGAAACAAGTAAAATCAAAAACAGAGATACAATGATTTTCTTGGCATTATCAGGTTCACCGAACATATAAACTAATACGTTTGCAAATGATAGTGGTATCCCAAGCCATTTTAAGAACGGTAAAATCAGAAATATACCAACTATTATGCCCCCCAAGAATAGGATATAATTTTTTATACTCATATTGTTTTGACACTCCTTTTCCTAATAGTAGAATTATTAAAAATCAAAATACATGCTCACCGATTACTAAACTGGTTCGATTGTTGATTTAAAGTAAATTATCTCTGGATCCCCTTCATCTAAGTTTTCAACAAATCCACTTTGTATAAATCCAATTACTTTGAATACTTCTTGCATTGTTATATTTGATTGATTAGTGGAAGAGAATATTTTCTTTGTTGGTGCTATGCTTACAAAATACTCAATGAGGGATGTTGCATATCCCTTACGTCTTTCAGTTGGCTTAATAACTATCAAAGATATAAAGCTACATTCGAAGAAATTTATATCAAAAATCAAGAATCCAACAAATGAGGACTTATTTTTAATAGCAATACATCTCTCCTCTTCAATAGCATTCTTTATGAAATTTCGTCTGCTATCATTGCCAATCACTTCTATATCAATTTTCACTATTTCTTCTAAATCTTTAAGTTTGGATATAAACAAATGTGTCATATTAAAATACCCCTTATCGAAATCTAATATATCAGTTATTCTCTAGTTAAACTAACCACCTATAAAAATTTCTGATTCACGAGGTTGCGAACTTAGTATTTGCCCTCTAATATCTTCCTGCGGGGCTGTGCTATCGTTCACCTGCAACTTCTCGATGCAGAAAAACCCCTACTATTTTAACTCGGTTCTCTCTGTCTCGCTTCTTTACGTTATAAAATTAGAATAGTAATAATTTTATGAATCAATGAAAATGTCTATTGCTTTTTTACAAATATCGTGATGAATTGTCCCGTCAAAATTTAGTAAGACTACAATTCCTAAATTGAGTTCAGGTACAATTGACATCAGTGACCTTACAGCTAGTTGACCGCCTCCATGCTCCACTATTTTTAATCCTCTATATTTATCTGTAAACCATGCCAGTCCGTAACTTCTGATTTCACTTTCAAAACGCCATTCCTCACTTACAAGATGAATAGGTTTTTGCATTGCTTCAACTAAATCTCGTTTTAAAATTTTTGAGCTTTTATCCAAATGGAATAACATATATTTCCCTAAATCATTTGCTGTTGAATACAAGTAACCTATAGGAGCTGAAATTGAGTTTATTGGAAAAGGAGTTTCTATTCTATCCTGGCCTAAATAATATCTGGCACTGTTCTTATCTTTTTTAACTATTTGTGAATCATTAGTTGTACGATTCATATTCAGAGGGGTGAGGATTTCATCTTTAAGACATAGTTCCCAATTAAAACCTGTCACTTTTTCAAACAAATCAGCAAGTATTACATATGTATCTGTACAATAGTTCCAACCTTGACCTACAGGATATTCCAACTCTACTCTTTTAAACCATTTCGTTATATCATCTCGAGTTCGAATATTTCTTATCTCATCTTCAGTAAGGTTATAATAATCTAATGCCTCTTGAAATTCTGTGGGTGTATCTGAAAATATTTCTTTTACATTCGGGGCGATCATATTGGCAATTCCTAAGTTTGAAGGGAACCCTGCCGTATGGGATAAAAGATGACGTATGGTGATAGTGTCACTCTGTTCTTTATTTATTGTTTTAAAGTAAGGCAAATATTTAAGAACAGGATGATCCAAGGATATCAAGTTATTTTCAACAAGCTTCATAATTGATAATGCCATAAAGTTTTTTGAAATACTTTGAATACTCATCAATGTATCACCATCTATTCCACGTTTTACTGGTTGAAGCTGAGAGTAACCAAAACCCTTTGAATAGATAATACTTGAGTCTTTAACAATTGCAATGCTTAATCCAACTCCCTGCTGCTCATGGATAATTTCATTAATATAATCTGTTATAAGATTTAGTTTGTAATCAGTTTTTTTCATACAATTCCTCCTTTTTCCTCTACACTATCAATCGTCTTTAGTTTAATACGTTTTTAATGATTCGAAGTTCCATTTTTTGCAATATTCACATTAAATGAACATATGCCGTTTCCTGTTTATTTCCCAATGGGACTATGAAAACTCTATTAAGAAGGCCATATTTTAGAAAACGACTGTTGAATTATCCGATTCCTAATAGAACATTATGATTAAGTAAATCTATTATTATAGGAGAGTTAGTCATATCATTTTTTATTTAGTATAATTAGCTCATCAATAAATAGGGGGAATTTTCATGCAATTATCAACTGTAAATCGATGCATTCGGAAGCCATTTTCAACATCACCGCCACCACTGTTTACTCCTGCTGCCCAGTCGGCATTGAATAAGCTTATATTAAAAACAGATTAAGAATCTGCGAATATATGAACTCTTTCGCAGATTCGAAGGAGTAGACGATGAAATCTAAAATTCAGTTCTTATTATCAATGATAATCTTCGGAACAATTGGTGTTTTTGTAAGATACATTGACTTATCTTCGAGTGAAATAGCTTTATTACGTGGTTTAATTGCTAGTTTATTTTTAACTACAGTCTTGTTTATGATGAAGAAGAAAATTTCATGGGCAATGGTCAAAGTAAATGCTCTAGTTTTAGTACTTTCTAGTATTGCACTTAGCGGAAATTGGATTTTCCTGTTCGAATCATACAAGCATACGACCATTTCTAACGCTGCATTAAGTTACTATTTTGCACCTGTTATTGTCCTGATTCTTTCACCACTAGTACTTAAGGAAAAATTATCAGCTAAGAAACTAATTTGCATTGGTATAGCAATGCTAGGTATGTTATTCATTGTTGGTAATGGTGGTTTAAGTACAGCTGGATTAGATGATCTAATTGGAATTGGCTATGGATTACTAGCAGCTGTATTCTATGCGTCTTTAATGTTACTGAATAAGTTCATAAAGAAAATGGATGGCTTAGAAACCACGTTCCTTCAACTTGGAACAGCGACAATAATTCTCATTCCATACGTTTTCTTTACGGAGGGATTCGGAATTTTGGGAGTATCAAGTTCTTCAATACCATTTATATTAATCTTAGGGATTATACACACTGGTATTGGATTCTTATTATTCTTCTCTGGTATGCAGAATTTAAAAGGACAAAGCATTGCTGCACTAAGCTATGCTGATCCAATCACATCATTATTAATCTCTGCTATTGTCTTGCAAGAGCAAATGACCTTTATTCAAATAGTAGGTGGTGCATTGCTTTTAGGTTCGACATTTGTTAGCGAAAATAAATCAATTGAATTTCCAAAAAGGTTAATAAAAAAAGCTAAATAACAGAACAAAACAGTAGAAAGTATCAGCTTCCTACTGTTTTTGTATTTTAAAACTAATCTATAATATAATTTGTATTTTTCATTCAAGCTTAGCCATACTAATTTATATTTTATGATAATGGGAAAAATGATAATATGCATTGTCACTTTATTTAATTCTTGTGGAGAGCTAAATTGTTTAAAAGTATATTTTATGGAAGGAATATTAATATGAACAAGTCTAAATATGTTATAGCTGTGTGTACTTTCGTTGTATTCTGTATTATATGGATGACCTATGAGACATCATTCATACAATCCTTCGACAGGATAGCCTCGGATTCACTTTATGGCAATAAATTCATTACAATGTTTCACTATTTAGGTGAAACTAAGTTCATATTTGCTGTCACCATAATTGTTTTAATCATTATTTGGTTTCGTAAACGTGACTATAGATTGACGGTTTTTGTCATTTTTTCTGTTGGTGCTGGATATGGTTTATACCAATTTTTAAAACGTGTAATAGAACGACCACGTCCTGAGATTGTAGATCAGTTTTCCACTTTTAGTTTTCCTTCTGGACATGCAGTGCATGGTTTATTGTATCTTTTAACAATCACCTATTTAATCAATCAAACTGCAATCATTTCGAAAAAGGCTTCAATCATCGTTTGGATTTCAGCCATTATATTAACTTTATTAATTGGGCTCTCTCGCATAACAGAGGGACGTCACTTTGCTTCTGATGTTTTAGCTGGTTGGATGCTTGGATATAGTTGGTTTGTCCTTTGCTTATGGTGGTATAAAAGAGGTAATCGCGAACGTAACAAATAATAGTACTGTATCATACAAATAAAAGGCTTAAATCCAACTAAATAGGATTTAAGTCTTTTTATTTTTCACATATTTGAGTCACTATTATTTTCGTAATTTAAGTTAATTTGTCTTTTTCGGCGTAAACCAGGTGATTATGAATGCAATTATTGAAAGAACAAACATATAGAAGTACGTGCTACTTGCGGCATTAATATAACTTTGCTTAGATTCTAAAGAAACATTCAATAATTGAATTGAATAAACCGTCATAATAATTGCTGTACCGATTGCTCCAGCAAGTTGCCGTATTGTGTTATTTATAGACGATCCGTGAGAGGCTAATTCCCTCGGCTCCCCATATAGTGGTTCCGACAATCCACCAAATTATAGGTTTGGTGGAAAATTCATTTATACATCTACCTTTATAGGTAATGTAAACTGAAGCTTCACTTCTTCCCAGATTAATTAAAGGTTTGAATGTAGAATAGATGTATGGACACATCTTGGTTAAGTCACTAAAATTGAACTAACGAAAGGTCGTGTCTGTATTATGAGTAAAAAGCGGTATAACCAAGAATTTAAACAAACAGTAGTGGAGCTTCACAGCTCAGGTACCCCGGTCAGCCAACTATCTAGCGAATATGGTGTTTCAGAAGTAACCATCTATAAATGGATTAAACAGTTCTCTACAATCGAAGGGACAAAGGAATTAACTGTATCCGATGTAGAAATGATTCAAAAAGAAAACCTCCGGTTAAAACAGGAGCTTGAAATCCTAAAAAAGGCTATGACCATATTCGCGAGAAAATAGAGGACGAAGAACTGATCAACTACATTACAAATGAAAGCGGGCATCATCCAGTACAAGTGATGTGTCGCATTTTAAAGATGCCTAAAAGTACTTATTATCATTCATTTCATAAGAAACCGAACTGCTACCACGTGGCCAATGAGGCAATATTGGATCGTATAATAGCCATTCATAAAGGAAGCAAAGGTATCTATGGCGCCCCCAAAATACATCGAGTACTTTTAAAAGAAGGCTATTCTTGCAGTATAAAAAGAGTCCAACGTCTGATGAAACAAGCAGGCATCCAGTCAAACATTGTGAAGAGATACCGTCCAGCAAGCACACAGACACCAGTGGAAGAACGAGAAAATGTGTTGAAGCAAGATTTTACAACAACCACAATCAATGAAAAATGGGTGGCAGATATCACGTATATCCATACACTTCGAGATGGCTGGTGTTATCTAGCGTCTGTCCTCGATTTGCATTCAAAGAAAATAGTAGGCTACAAGTTTTCCCATACGATGACCACAGAAATCGTGTTGGATGCTTTAAAAAGTGCCGTCGATTCCCAAAATCCTTCACCGGGATTAATCATCCATACGGATCTAGGTACCCAATATACAAGTGAGGCATTTCAAGAACAGTTAAAAAAATATGAAATGATTGCATCATTCAGTCGTAAAGGATGCCCTTATGACAATGCATGCATCGAGTCCTTTCATGCCACACTCAAAAAAGAAGAGGTCTATCGGAAACGATATGAAGATTTTGAGAATGCGAGAATCTCCCTATTTCAATATATAGAAGGCTGGTATAATCGTAAACGAATTCATGGAAGCATCGGCTTTGTAACGCCAGAGGCGTATGAAATAATGTGTCGCGCAGCAGCCTGAGTCTTAAGGGTAAAAGCCAATCCCCCTCCACATTTTTCATGCACAACATCCATTGGTTAATCTCTCCACGTCCCAAGTAGATTGTCAAAGGCTCTTTTCACTTTGACGATCTACTTGGGATGTGGAACACTCCATGAATGGTGGTTGTGCAGAAAAAACTTAATCTTTTTGTGTCCAGAATCTTGACGTAGATCCAGTTAATCCGCTTTTATGCCAATTTAATTCACATTAAGAACGTACGACAAGGTAACACTAATACACTTTACAATTGGATTTCTTCTTATATTAATGTCAAAAGTACAAAAAATAGTACAAACGTTCTTTTTAGGGTATAATAGCCTTATCTAAAATGTAAAGGGGTCTTGCTTTATGGCACAAAGGTTACCTTATTCTGAAATTGCACCAGCAGGTATGGATATTATGATGGAAATGGAGAAATATACGAAAACAACTGCGATCGAACGAAAAATTCGTGAGCTAATTAAAATTCGTGCTTCTCAAATTAACGGATGTGCTTTTTGTTTAAACATGCATACAACCGATGCCCGAAAAATGGGTGAAACAGAACAGCGATTATACTGTGTTAGTGCATGGGAAGAGTGTGAATTCTACACTAAAGCAGAGAAAGTGGCTTTAGAATTGACGGAGCACGTGACATTAATACCGACAAAACGTGTTCCAGATGAACTTTATCAGCGGGTACGAGAACATTATGACGAGAAACAATATGTTGACCTTATTCTAATCATCAATCAAATCAACAGTTGGAACAGAATTTCAATTGCAATGGGTAATACAGCCACTGAAAAATAATTACTATCAACGAACATCAATGGGTGTTCGTTTTTTATTTCCTTTTACTGCGAGTTTGTGTCAAATTCTTATATTTAACTATGCTACTCTTAACTAAAAAAGTGTCTCTGATTAATACAGAAACACCTACGTATTCAATGAATTTATGACTTTCTTTCAATTTCCCAATATAATATGGATATTACATAGTGCATAAATATTTGATAAATACTTATTCCTTTTATAATGGATAAAGTGACCCCTGGAGAAAATTTCAACACACAAAAACTAACTATTACAATTTATATGGATAATGATAATTTTTAAGCAGCTTAGTCTATATAGATTTATCCGATAAACATCTTTCGCCGATCATAGGCAACGAAGAGCATTAACACACCTAAAATCGAGCAAATCATATATGTAGTTGAATAGGAATAAAGGTCTGAGAGTGGTCCCATAATGAGACCACCTAAGGAGACACCTAAATCTGCCATCGCAATAAATAAACCTAGTAATATATTGCGATTTGCCTTGGGCAGGACAAAGCTTAAAAATGTGGTTAATGTTGGGTAGAGAATTGCATGAGCTATACCTATTAAAACAGCACCTAAATAGAAAAAGAGTACCCCACCATTTATTGCAAAACTTACGCATTGTGCTCCAATTGCTAAAAGAAGTATTGTTCCCATTATAAAAGATGAATGCCATTTTCCGTCAGAAGGAATTTTTTTTCTTAAGGAAAACCGTGAAAAGACAACAGTCCCTGCCATTAGCATTAGAAATATACCGGCATTGCCGTTTTTTACTTGTTCAGCATATAGTGGCGTAAAAATAGTAACCGCTCCAAATATAATGGAAACAACTAACATAAGAACACTACATTTATATAAATGTGGATTTTTTACTAGCTGACTAAATGAATTAAACATACTTCCACCCTGCTCAGCCATTTTTGTAGGTCGGGTTTCGGAATTATTCATTTTAGTGCTGTATCCAAATACTCCAGTTATGATAGCAATTGTTACCATCACTACTGCAAAGTACTCCATTCCTCCCTGCCAAATTCCTAATGCCAATAAAGGTCCAATAATACCTGGTATATAAGAAAATAAAGAATAAAGTGATATTCCCTGTGAACGATCTTTTTCTGGTAGTGCATCAATAATTCCGATCTGTAATGCCATTGAAAAAAAAGCTGTTGAGACTCCTTGTAACATACGAGCAATCAAAAACCCACCAAGCCCAGTTAATGTATATAATATTAATGCAAATCCATTAATAATAAGAATAACTCTCAACACTTTTATGGGTCCATGTTTTTGAATAAAATGACCTGCCCATGGTCTAAAAAACATGGTAGTAAACAAATACGCCCCCATGATCAAACCAATTGTTGTATTAGTTGCTCCTAAGCTCCCCCCTTGTAAAGGAATAATAACATTTAGTATAGAATTGGCACTAAAATAAAGTAGTACCAGCAAATATAATCGTATAAATGGCCAAGACATAGCTCCACTCACAAGTTTTTCTCCTCCAAACTATTAAAAATTATGTACTTATGGCTTTACCTGGTTAAAACGTTATCAACGACTTTAGTAATTTTCTTGCATAGACAGATTTAACGTCCTTCAAATGTTCAATTGCCACGATTTCTTCTATTTGTCCATCCTTAAAAATAATGACTCTGTCGCAAATATAAGCAGCAGCCTGTATATCATGAGTGATAAAAACATAACTCATATTGTAGATTCTTTTTAAATCCTTGAGCAATTCAAGCACTTGTATTTGAACAGATACATCTAATGAACTGATTGCTTCATCTAATAAAATACATTTTGGTTCTGTTGAGATAGCTCTTGCAATACAAACTCTTTGAATCTCTCCTCCTGATAACTCATGAGAATATTTGTTTCGATAAGACGAAGGCAGTCCAACTTGATTTAATAGAGTAGTAATCTTGTCTATATTCTCCCTTTTACTCTTGTTTTGAATCTTCAATGGCTCCAAGATCGCCTCTTCAACAGTAAAAAAAGGGTTAATGGAAGATTTGTAGTCTTGAAAAACAGCGCTTATATTACCTAATCTCACTCTTCTGTCTTCTACATTCATACCATCAATCAAAACCGTCCCACAATCTGGCTTTTCAATTCCCAACATCAAACGCCCTAAAGTTGATTTACCACTGCCACTTTCTCCAATGATACCAAGACACTCTCCACTTCTACATTCGAGGCTAACATTCTTTAAAATAATCTGCCTTTCCGAAGAAAATAACCCGTTTTTTTTATAGGATTTTTGCACTTTATCAACTTTCAGCAACTATTGTCCCTCCCCCATAATCCTCTTAAAGTTATTACTCAGAGCCATTCTTGTAGAAACTAAGTATTTTGTATATTCATGTTTTGCTCCTGAAAATATTTCTTCAGTATTTCCTCTTTCAATGATTTTTCCATCCTTCATCACTAATACTTCATCAGCAATTTTCCTTACAACACCTAAATCATGGGAAATAAAAATCATGGAACAACCAATTCTTTCACGTAAGTTAATAAATTGGTCAACTACTTCAAATTGTGAGATGGTATCTAGTGCTGTTGTCGGTTCATCAGCGATAATGATATCTGGCTCTAGCACAATGGCCAACGCAATCATAATTCGTTGTAGCATCCCCCCCGATAACTGATGTGGATACTTGTTCATAATTTCTGTTGGATTTATTAACATGACACTTTCCATGGCACTTTTCATTCTTACTTCCTCTTCGTTTTTACTCCAATCGAAATGTTCAGCAAGTGTTTCCCTCAAATGTACACCGATTACACAGGAGGGATCGAATGCAGTCATCCCATTTTGCAGAATCATGCAAAGGTTTTTTCCCCTTTTTTTTCTCAACTCCTTTGTGGATAGTTGGTTTAAGTTCTCCCCTTTAAAAAGTATATCCCCCGATTGTTGAAGTGAGGTGCTGTTTAATCTCATTATTGCCCTACAAGTTACAGACTTACCACTACCACTTTCTCCTACAATCGCTAAGCAGCTTCCTGCTTTTAAATCGAATGAACTATTTTGAATGATCTTTTTCCCAGAAACTATATCCCATACCATTAAGTTTTTAACCTCTAGTATATTCTTCATCTAATTTGCTACCTCTTTTTCTCGAACCTTTACAGTAGAAAAAGGAGAATTTTCTTTGTACTTATTTTTAGAGATTACTAATTTGGGGTCTAGAGCAACTTGAAGTGAGTCAGATAAAAAATTGAATGCCGATACCACAATGACAATCGCTAATCCAGGAGCCAACATTAATTCCGGTCTTGTGAACATAACTTCCCTCGCTTCATTCAACATCATTCCCCATTCTGGATTTGGGGCTTGAATTCCTAAACCTAAAAATGAAAAACCAGAAATTTGCAAGATCATTGATCCTATAGATCCGCTCGAAATCACTGCGATATCAGAGAAGGTAACCGGAACTATATGTTTGAAAATTATTTTAAAATCACTAATACCCGTTGCTTTAGAAAACTTCACATAATCCAATTCGGCATACTGCATAACAGAAGTTCTAATAACTCGAGCAAACCAAGCCCATTTTATCAAAGCAAATGCAATTAGGATATTTTCAAGGCCAACCCCCAATATTCCAATAACCGCAAGCGCCATAACGTATCCAGGAAAAGAAAGCATCGTGTCACATATTCTCATAATTATTGCATCGATTTTCCCTCTAAAGTAACCAGCTAGAAAACCTAGAATGGCACCAACTAAAACAGATATAAACAGAACAACTAAAACCCATAATACACTTGGTCGAATTCCATATATAATTCTGGATAAAATACATCTTCCTAGATGGTCATTACCTAATAAGTGTTCCCATGAAGGTGAAGCGTATCTAAGACTCATGTTGATTTCATTAGGATCAAATGGTGCAAATAATGGTGCGAAAATACCAGCAATTATTGTGACAGCAATTATTAATAAGGAAATCGTAGCTAACCTATCTCTACTTAAGTTTCTCAGTATTCTCATTTAAAGATCATTCCTTAACTTAGGATTCATAAACGCATTAATAATATCGGAGATTGTATTAAACAAAACAAAGGCAGCTGCTAATATAAGCACATATGCTTGAATAATAGGAAAGTCTCTACCTAGAATTGCTTTCACACTTAGACTTCCTAATCCTGGCCACGCAAAAACATTTTCTATAACGACTGTACTTCCCAATATGATAGGTATTGCCATACCAAATATTGAAATGGATACTTGCAATGAATTCCTTAATATATGCATGATAATTTTCATCTCAGGCAAACCGGATGCCCTTCCATACAAGACATAATCCTCATTTAAATTGTTTAACATGGATGATCTAATATTTCTAAAATATATACCAGCATAACTTATCGTGATAACAATAACCGGTAAGATATAACTGCTATACGAATCCATTCCACTTGTTGGTAATAAGTCTAATTTAACGGAGACATACCAAATCATAATTGTCGCTAACCAGTAGGACGGCATTGCTGTTAAAACAAACGATAATCCTCTTATTGATTTATCGATTACTTGCCCTTCCTTTAACGCACAAGTAACTCCTAATAATATGGACATAAAGATAATGGCAATAGATGAAATTAACGTTAACTTTAAGGTATTTAAAAATGCTGGACCTATCAGTGACCATACAGGTTTACCATTAATGTATGAATCTCCAAAGTCCAACTGTAAGGAGGAAATGAACCAATCAAGATAACGTAAGATAAATGGCTTATCTAGCCCCAACTCTTCTTTTGTTTGTTCTAATAATTCTTCTGTTATCTCTGGAACACCTTGCGCTTGTAATACCACTTCAGCTGGATCTAAGGGAGAGAGATTAATTAAGACAAACGTCAAAAACGAAATGATTAAAAGTAAAGGGACGGATACGAGGATCCTTTTAAAAATGTAACTTCCCATAGCAAATCTCCTTTCCATTGAACTATTAAACTTTAAACATTTATTCTTTTTTTGCTAGTAAAAGAGAGGGAAATCCCCTCTCAGACTGTAGACAAACTCAATTTTTGGTGCATAGAGTTGTATACTAAAATCGGCAAGGACCACCACTTCGCTTTCCGTGGGCTTGGCTTCAGCCTCCTCGTCCCTGGGAAAACATATGCTTCTGCGGTTACTCTTCGCAAAGACATTGGTCAAACAAAGTTCGACCAATGTCTTTCCTGCGGGGTCTTCTGCTCAAGCTGTTCCCACCGGAGTCTTCGTGGTGGTCCTTGCCTTATAAACAACTCCTTAAAGGTTTCTACTATATATACTTTTATTTAGATAAAGTAACCTTTTTAAAGATATTTATTATTACTCATAGCAGTTTATAAAAATATTTTTGTCGTCAAGCTGAGAGGGAGAAATCCCCTCTATTATTAATATTTTTACTTAAAGTTCATCAACTCAAATGGAAGCTCAAATTGAGTTTGCTTGAATGATATTCCTTTTAAATTTTGTGGGGCTACTACAGTGACACTTCCATTTGAAATAGGGATAAAAACTGCTTCTTCATGAACAATTGTCAAAATATCAGCGTACAATGATTTTCTAGTTTCTTCATTTGTAGAAACCATAATTTGTTCAATTTTCTTGTAAAGTTCATCTGCATGTTCAATGCCTTTTGTCGTGTGCAAATAAGATGCCTCAGAAGTAAAAGCTGAGATTGTACTTTGTGGGTCATACGCTAGACCCCAGGTTTGATTGAATAATAAATCATAGTCGCCGGTAGATCTTCTATTAGCTAATGAAGTTGACTCTTCCCCTATAATCTGCAGATGAAGGCCAATCTCTTCTATAGAAGCTTGTATAAATTCAGCCTGTGTTTTTTGAGAGGAAGAATTGCTATCATAATAGAGCTTCATAACTAATTTTTTTCCTTCTTTGGTTCTAACTTCATCTCCATTTTCTAGTTTCCATCCACCTTTTTCTAGAATTTCTTTGGCTTTTTCTACATCATAGCCTCGCTCCTTTAAGTCAACATTGGCATAGTTTACATTTGGTGAAAATAGTGTATTGGCCACTGACTCTGTACCATTAAAGATATCCTTACTAATTGTTTCTCTATCAATTGAGTACCATATGGCTTCACGAACCGCTATTTCACTTATTGGATTATCATGTTTACTGCTATTGGCTACTATCATTTTAGTGTTCATTGGTTCACTTCTTATAAGTTGATATTCTCCGGAATCAACTAATTGATTCATGGGTTCGATAGCGAGACTATCTGCTCCACGATCATCTGTAAATACAAAATTGACTTCTCCTTTTTGTAATGCTAGCAATGTCGTTTCCCCAGCAGGAAGTACTTTTGAGGTAATTTTTTTTATTTCAGGTGTTCCATTCCAGTAGTCTTCATTTGCTTCAAAAGTGGCAAATTCATCGATTTTATGTTCTGTGAGCATATATGGACCAGTACCGTTATAGCCACTTACGCCATCTTTCGTTTCCCCATTTTTAAAATCTTTGGGTGATATGAATACATAAGGTCTTGTCATAGACAATTCAGCCAAAGTTGGATAGTATGTTTCGGACAGTTCTAATTCAACTGTGAACTCATCTACTACATTCACACTTTCAATTTTTGTAGATAACTTAATCCAGGCATGCTTCTCTGCATTATTTTGTACAGCCTCAATATTTTTCTTCACTGCCTCTGCGTTAAACAGCACCCCATCATGAAATTTCACATCTTGTCTTAAAAAGAACGTGTATACTTTCCCATCCTCTGAAACTTCCCAAGATTCAGCGAGTAAAGGTTTAATCCCGTCTTCCGTGTTTTCAACCAAGGATTCATAGACCATCCCTTGAGCCGGCATTGAGCCTGAGTACAAATGCGGGTTCATGTCATTAATATCTTTAGCAGATGCATAAATTATCTCGTTTTCATTATTAGCAGCATCACCCGTTTTCTCATTATTAGAACTTTCAGCTGAGCAAGCCGCCAAAATAGATATAACCAATACTATTAAACACACTAAATTAAACTTTTTCATTAACAACATATTTCTCCCCTTCAGCCTTATTAATTTGAATTATCGCGTTTTAATGAGTTAACATGATCTAACTTAAATTACTTCCACCTTCTAGCGGATTCCAGTGGTTGTCAGTATATGATCCTATTTTTTAAGTCGAGTCATATTTTCAATCGTTTGCTCCTATACTATTTCCAATGATCCTTCCTTATAGAGTAATATAATCGTAAATAGTAATGATTACTATTTACGATTTACAATTGAATTATAGCATTATATTCCATATAGTCAATTCGTAAATTTCCACTAAATACAATTTTTTGTTTCTGCTGCCGCAAAAAGACATTCTTCATAGAGAACAACCTTTAAATAGTGATGTAGAGAAACATAAGTAAATATTACTGATAAATAACAATAATGTTGTTTGAAAACGCAAGTGTTGCTATTCGTTTATCGGACCAGATTGGTGAATACTTAGTGTAATAAATATGCTAAAATAAGGAAAATGTATTAAAGATATGTACTTAAATAACGGTGTTTTTAATTGAAATATAAAAAGATGAGAGTGAGTATATGGGTGAAATGGAGACATTTAATATGAAAAACGTGTGGATAAGAATTTTAGTAGTAGTGATAATAGGCATCACTATTTGGAATTTTATAACCTACCTTAGTGATACGTTTATAGCGGAAAGATATAGTCGAACAAATCATTTTTTTATTGCTGTAATTACTTCTGCATTAACCTTTATCCTCATCCAAATAGCACTTAAAGTTGATAAAATACCTTGGAAATCAATTGGACAAGGAACATTCAAAACGAATATTTTTTTATTTACACTTGGATTTTTTCTTTGGGTTGTACCTGCATCCGTTGGTTTAATTATTTGTTTAACACTAGGATGGGTTGAAGTAACATTATTTTCCGATTTAGAAAATTTATTGATTAGTATCTTGATTTTATTCATTACTGTATTCTTGATTGAAGCGTTGCCTGAAGAACTTATTTTTAGAGGATATATTTATCGCTATTTAAATGTACATTTTCCTCATTGGATAACACTTATTATTCAGTCATTACTTTTTTCATTATTCGCCTATTTAATAGGGGCGATTTATTCATTCGAGCAGCTTCAATTCATTCCCGGATTTGCTCTGATACTGGGTTATCTAAGGGCGGTTTCAGGAAACATATGGACTTCCATAGGATTCCACGTTGCTATAATGACAGCAATGCAAATTTTAGGACCAATCCACAGTCACTTTGATGTAAGTGGGATGATGATGCTTCAATTTTTTGCTTTTATTTTACTTCCAAGTGCAATCGCTGCAACTGTATTATCAGTTATATTCCCAAATCATCAGTGGTATAAAAAAGAGCCTATTTTTTAACCGTAAATTAACATATGATGAATTTTTTGAAGGATATTGAATACCTATTATCTGATCGCATAACTGAATATCTTAGTTTCACCACGCATACAAAGAGATTGGGACAGAAGCAGAAATTTTATTGGACAAGGAGAAACCTTTACTAAATAATGGATATTTAATAAAACTGATTGGAATGGAGGGGCGACTCCTACGGGAATAGCGTGACGCCTGAGACTACAGGCTCAGGCCATGCCCGTGGAAAGCGTCCCTGGAATGGAAATCAATTTTGTGCACAGCAAAAAACAGCATTTTTCTCACAGAGAAAAATGCTGTTTTGAGGTTCTGTCCCAGCCTTTTAAAATGATAAATCTTCATAAGTGTTTTGGAAAAAGAACAATTTGGGTGTTAAAATCGTGTAAATAGCACTACTAAAAATCTTTTTTATATTGTATTGCTAGGTAAATTCCACCAGCTAAAAATGTAAGCGCATATTTGAACAAGAAAAAAATGGTCCACATATAATCTTTAGGAAAAATCAGGTCACATAGAATAATTGTCCACAGCATACAGTAACTGCTTTTCAAAAAGATGCTATTCGTCCGTTCGTCTTCTTTCCCAATTTTCTTATAAAATACATAAGCAAAAATCGCACTACTCATGAGTAGTAAAAAACCAAATCCAATGAGTAAATTCCAATTTCCCGTAGATTGTTCAGCCCAGGACTTTAAAGGATAAAAAATTGCGTTAGAAATATCTGAGAAATTAATTTGCATTTTGATCACTTCCTTTCACGTAAGTAAAAATATCGTTTACATCCACATTAAAAAATTGGGCAATTCGAAAGGCTAACAGCATAGTCGGTATATAATTTCCTTTTTCCATTACGAAGATGGTTTGTTTGGAAACCCCAACTTTCTCAGCTAATTCTTGCTGAGACATTCTGGCAAGTACTCGATATTCATAAACCTTATTTGTTATTGAATCACCAAAATCTTTCTTCATGACCATCACCTCTTGAAATAAATTATAAACTTTGTTTATATAAAAGTAAAGTAAACTTATATAAAATAATGATAAATCTTTATATCTACTTAAACTACTTTGATCTAACAAAATTTTGGTTTCATCGGGTTCATATATCGATCTGGCTGCATCTATAATCTTTAGTGGTGCAATCAGATAAAAATGTAAAGTTCTATAAGTATTGGACCTCAATTAACCAGCTTGATTGTGATTTTATTTAAACATTAACTGTCTTTAAATGGTGATTCTTGCTATAGAACACTTCTTAAATAATCTTGATAATAAAAAAAGCGACTAACTCACTATGAGAAAGTCGCAAAATTGGACTTGCTATTGATTTCTTCAATAACAATTTTGTTCAATATTTTTTTGGGAAAGAGCTTCTTAACATCCGTTCATTATTTCGAATACTTATTGAGCATACTATTTAATTGGTGATTGAGGTGCGTAAGATGTTCGGCAGAATTAGCTACATTGGCAATTGCATTTATTTGCTCATCTACGGACGCATGGATTTCTTCGACAGTCGCAGCAGTTTGTTGCGATACGCCTGTGGCATTTCGGATAGCAATAGTAATATTATTATTTTCTTCAGTTACTTGTTCTAATTCGGTATTTAATGTATCTACCGCTTGTATAGTTTGGAAAATTGAAGCTGCGATATTACTGAATTCTTTTTCGGTTTTGTTAACAACTTGATTCAATTGCTCTGAATGCAGGGTAGTTTGTGACATGGCATGTACAGTCTTTTGTGTTTCTTCTGCGATACCAGTGATCATTTCTTGAATCTGGTGTGTAGCCTTATTAGATTGTTCTGCAAGTTTTCGTACTTCGCTAGCCACTACAGCAAACCCTTTTCCATGTTCCCCTGCTCTGGCAGCTTCGATACTAGCATTTAGTGCTAACAAATTTGTTTCAGCTGCAATGCTTTCAATTGTGTCAGTGATACGAGAAATCTCTTTCACTCGAGAGGAAAGGCTTGTTATTCCTGTATTAATGTGACTAGAAGCTTTAAGAGATTCTTCATTAGAATTTTGAAGTTGTTGCACAATCTCTCTGCCTTGCTGAGTCGCTTTTTCAGAGTTAATGGATAACTCTTTTATTACATGGCTCTGTTCATTCATAGTATTAATAGATTGTTGTAAATGATTTATCCGTTGGTTTGTGTTTTCTAAATCATTAAACTGTGTTAGTGTACCATTTGAAATTTCAGAAATGGCTTTTCCAACTTCTTCACTACTTGCAGACGTTTCTTCAGATACAGCAGATAGCTCAGTAGCTGATTCCAATAAATTATCGCTAGTACTTTGTAAACCACTTATGAGTTGTCTTAGCTGTGATGACATTTGATTGAACGCGTAACCTAATTGACCAATCTCATCCTTAGATTCATGTAATTGACTATTTTGTAGTTGACCATTTGCAATATTTAATGCTGCAGATTTTACGTCCACTAAGAATTTAATTTTCTTTTTTGTTAGGAAATAAAAAGACAATAGACTTAGTATTGTAATGGTTATCGTGATGGCAATTAGAATATATTTCAATTTATTTAATTGGGCATAGAATTCATCTTCATAAACGGCTATTCCAACATTCCAATCCCATGGTTCGTAGTAGGTCATATACGCTATTTTATTTTTCATATCTCCATTTTCGTCCTCATCGAGATAGGTTACGAATTGTTCATTATATGTAGTTTCATGTGCGCCTTTCACCATCTTTTCACGATTAGTGGTATCTTCTGGAATGGATTCAATTACATTTTTAGGATGTAGTTTAGTGGAGTAATCTGACCCATAAGCAACTAAATACCCTTTATCTTTATATACAAAATTAGACTTCGTGAAATCATAACCCTCTTCCGCAAGTTTGGGGCCATTAAGGAGTACACGTGCTTTTTCCTGTGCTTCGGAAAGCGTTAAGTCATTACTTTCAACCTGTTCGTTTAAAGTTGTGAGTGTAGCCAAGGAACTATTTGCTATATGACTTAAATCCAACTTCCCACTATAAATGAGTTCATTTTTTGCTAAAAAATATCCAGTTCCACCCACGATTATGGCTGTCAATAAAATAATAGTACTGATTAGAAACAATAATTTAGTAGATATTTTATTCGTCTTTAAAAAAGATGTTTTTTCTCGTTTCATTCTTTATCCTCCCATTTCTATGAACAATTAAGTCCTATGACCTAAGCCCTATCTCCTTATATCTACCCACTATATCGACAACTTTCAAAATAACTTTACAAGTTCAAAAGTCTATTCCCATGAAATAAATTAGTTAGCAATTATTTGAATAGCTTAGGAGAATATAATTTAAGTATTTAGACTTCCTTTGACAGCTAATCTAACTCTGTTTTTCATGAATTCATTATGTAATATAAATATTTACACATCATTTTTCTTCAAAGATACATGTAAAAACGCGAAAAAACACTATTATATTGTTACTAGGTATTCAATACCTGTTTTCAACATAATAGTGTTATATTAACAAATATCAATCCCGATACAGTAATTCAGCTCACAAAGGTTGATTATCTTAGTTGTAAGACTAATATATTTTATTCAATAGTGTCTAACAGCTCAACATCTACTTTTTCGGTATCTTTCCAATCATAATATCTTTCAATATGCCATTTATTTGCTAGTCTCACATAATTATTGTCTTCAACCCACTTATGTAAGTCATTATATGTTTCCATTATTTTATAATTTGAGCCTCTATGTCTCATAACAGCATATTTTTGAGGTGGTATCGTTAGAGTTACCATATCAGATGGAATATCTGTGTATTCTTTAACTTCCACACAAACCCAGTAGCCATCTTCATCAGCAGTTTCATTTTCCACAACAAATGCACCAAATTGTTCAGTTGGATTAACAACCTGTTTAATTTCACTTAAACGGTGACTTAACTTTAATGACGCTTTGGGTATTTCAACTAAATATTGGTCATTAGAACATAAAACTCGAAAACCTACTAACCTTAATTCATCAAGCTCTTTAATAGTCTTATTTTGCATTGTTGTTTCTGACACTTTATTTCCCCCTCTATATATGATAATTCTTTATTAATTCTTTTTTTATGGAGATGAATTTTGTACTCTAACAACTTGAACTCATGCTACTTCTTTTCACAAAGTTAATTTTATTAAGCGTTTTAATTTTTATTTGTAAGTTTATGATATCTTCGATAACCTTGAAGAAATGCAGACTCTTTATTTTTATATACCTTTTTTTACTATTTGCCTTTATTGAATAGCACACTGTTTGCACTAATAAAAGGAATTCCAGCTTCTATATAACTTCTAACTAATTTCCAATCGTTAATGCTATCTTTTTTAAACGTCTGAAAGAACAAATTCGCTGTTTCAATACTCTTACCTTGTATAATCAAAGTTGCTGATAAGATAGCCATAGTTTCATTTTCTCTTAGAGGTAGGATTGAGATTACATTTATATTCCATTGAGCATTATTTTCTTTAGCAAAGCTAAAACCTTGTTCCCATCCATTTAATGATTCTTCATAACCAAAGTCAAATATATCTCCACCTATTATTTCTCTTGCTTTATAATCACGTGATATTAATTTTTTCAAGTCCTTTAAAGATGATTCTCTCCAAATATCTAAATATATATCTAAAAATTTTGAAAATTGATTATCCATTAAAGAACCTCCTTCACTGTTGTTATAGTTACAATTCTGTATAAATTACTACTTGTTCAACATAGCTGCGTCTAAAATTGAACAAGAAAAATGTATTGAAATAATAAATCAATGAACTTTCATTAAAGCCCATCATTTGCCAACAATTTAGGTCAAAATAATTTGCTATTAATGAACACAAGATAATTTCACTTTTCTAAATTCTCATATCCCCAATCTTTTCAAACAGAGCTTTAGCTCTTTTATACAAACATTTAGCTAATTTAGATCTAAGAAACTCATCTAAACAGTAGAACAGACATGAAGATAGAAGAGAGGTAATGAAATAAAAATTAGAGAATAAGCTCTTGATGTCTGAAAGTAGAATTTCCTCTCCCATCCTGTTAACAAGATTGGAATCACAACAAACAAAGCACCTAGGAATAAATGTATTAATAATGCACAACTTCTTCTAGACAGTCCTCTAAGTTTTTTTGTGACGAAATCAGAAAGGAGTGATGCTGGTACTCCATAAATCAAAAGTATTGGAAGTAAATATAAAATCACTACGATTACAAAAGCAGTCTGTTCTTCGAAGAAATAGATTAACATAACCAATACACAAGTGGTTACAGCGGTAACTAGCTTTCTAATAATCATATTACTCACTCCACACAATAGATTATACTGATTAGTTATTTCTTCAATAGTCTTCAGAATTCCTTCTTAAACTATAAATAAAGAGCTACCTCAGATTTTTGGACTGTCATACTATTAGTTGAATTAAGAAGCGTTTTTCACCTTATTTCATTACGGAATTTTAAGATGGTTTGGATTGTAAATATGATGCTAAATAATATTATTAGTAAAAGTAAAATACGATCATTCTTATACAAATTAGTATCATTAACACTCAACCAAAGCATGCAAATAAATGAGTTTAACCCGAATAGAAGTGTCCAAATAACAAGCTTTATTATCTTATAGATTCTATTCCCAATTAAATACCTAATATAAAAGTAAATAATCAACCCCATTCCTAATACCCAAAGCAATGGCTTCATGAAAGATGAAGTTAAAGAAATTGGCTCCTCCCAAGGCATATCTATATAGATTAAGTTAAAGATATTGGTCAAATTGAATATAAAGAGAAAAACAAGAACACAAAAAAATAGAACCCATTCGCATACATAAAATAATGGAAATATAACCTTCCTCAAACTTTTTACCTACCTATTCTTAAAAGAATTATGGATAATATTACATGACCATTTGAACACCCTTCTTGAAGTTTAGCATCTGATAGAATTTAATAGAATAATCCATTTTATAATGACACATCTGATGGATTTGCATGTTGTGTCTTTTTCTTATTAATTTTTTTCGTTATACTCCCTATACAGCCAACAATAAACATGAGGATTGCAATTATTTCAAGAGGTACGAATATTAACAGAAATCCAATTCCTGCAAATCCATCTTGTGTTATGTCGCTAACAATGATTGAACCAGCAACAATGAATATAGGCGTAAAAATTATCGCTAAATACATACCCCATATCATTAGATTAAGTGACCAAGAACGTTTAAAAGTTAGAATGAAAGCCATTATAAAAAAAAATATAATAACGGATATAGAGGTTATTATTTGAACCACTCTCCTTTTATTTGCTGTCTTTTTATAAGCCTTATTTAATTTGGGCACTCGTTTATTGAATAACTATTCGCACCTACCATTTGACTTTAGTAGTAATTTATATTCATAATACATAATTTCTCAACTCAATAGTTGTCTCCTCCTTTATTTGGATGACTTATTTAACTAACCAGCTGGCATTAATTGAAGAAGAAAAAAGAGCTGTAATATCAGCTCTTTAAAGTATCCGTTTATTAAAGATGAATTATTTTAGAACTACAGCATAATCAAGTATTTCTTGATATAGTTCATTCCAGTCTTTATAGTATTCTGTTATTTCACACGGACTTATAAGAGTTCTTTCAGCAGACTCAAACTTTGCTTGGAAATCGTGTAGTCGTTCAATGTCCATACGATAGAATACTTGATAGCCTACCTTTGGGTAATTGCTACTTGCATCCCAATTTGGATTTTCATTGTGGTCAACTATAATATGGCCTAAAAGAAAGACTTTACCTGTTACATACCCCTCTTCGTACGCCTCACGTTTTAAACAATCTTCAGATGTTTCTTCTTGTTCAATATGACCACCTGGAAAATCCCACCCTCTATGATCTAAATTAACCAAAAGTATCTTTTCTTCTTTAAAACAGAAACCGTGTACGCTTGTAATTAACTTTCTTGGCGGAAGTTGTGAATCACACTTCCAGGTTAATTTTACTTTTGAATTTCCCCAGTTCACATATTTGGTTGTCAATTCTTCACTCTTCCTTTAAACAGAATCTCCAGCGTTATGCTAACTAACCTGCTTACAACTCTTTTAAAATTATTGATGCCACTCAAATGTATACAATTTGTTTTCGTCTTGTATGAATAAAGCGATAAAGTAATCTAATCCACCATTATTTTCTCTATAAAAGTACAAATCGCCTACTTGAGGATTAATAGAACAATATGCAAAAGCCTTTTTTACCTGTTCTATATCTTTTCCCTGCAATTGGTACATTGCAATGGTAGTAGTTATAAAGTGTTCAATTTTATTTTTTACTTCATCTACATTATCTGTTGACAGTGCGATCATGCCACTATCTTTAATAGAGATTTTTTGCTTTGAGTATTGAAAAATATTGACCCATTCTCCATCGCCATGGAAACTTGCTTCAGATTTCCATACCTCTTCTCTTTTTTCTGGCATCGGAACATTAATTCCCCATTCCGTTTTATACGAATGTACGATTCCAAGTGGATTTATTAAAGCAGTTTTATTCCAAATAAAAAATAGTATAACTACTAATAAGCAAAGCATAATAATTGCCCGTTTTTTCAAAACATCACCCTAAAATAGATGACGAATTACACATCCAATTGTTTCTAGGATGTGTAACAAACCTGTCTTTAGTTGAGTAACGCTCTAGGCTGTCTCATGACAGGGCTGTGGCTGTTTCGTTAAAGTACACCATTAATTGACTATGAAACATTAAGTGATTTATTGTCTATAATTTCAACTAACTCATCTAATGTTCCAAAGCATTTTAAGATTTCGGGTAAATGATAAAAGGTACTTGTTGTTTCAATATTATCTATCTCCTTGTTTGGTGAATACAGATAGATATTTTTCCTATTTCCAATAGCAATACCTAGTTCAATGTGGCTCCCTTTACCTGCTGGTAATATAACTACAACAAAATCAGCTTCTATTACAGCAGTTTTCTCTTTTTCACCTATTATCTTTAACTCTTCTAATGTTTTTACATTTTCATTTACAGTCCAATCATACGTATGGATATACCCTCTATTCTTTAGATTTTCACTAACATATCTCACCAACTCTATATTTTTAAAGCTAGATGCAATATAAAACTTCATAGTTTCCCCCTTTTATTGTTTAATAGTTCTATAAATCCTTTTGACGGATTCCATATGTAGTGCTTCGTGATAGAAACTGAATAGAAATGTTTCTCCAAGTGTGTGAAATGTAATGCCAGCCTTGTTAGTGAAAGGTTCAGGTAATTTTTTTTGTAGATTTCCAGGTAGGGAATTTTCTATTCTTTGTTTTTGTGCAATCAGTTCATCCGAAATTGCTGCGAGTGAAGGTGGAGTGCCAATCCAATTAGCTGGTTTCGTGCCTGCACTAAAAAAGACTTCATATGCTTCAGGAAGAGTCATCTTATCTCCTGAGACACCAAATACTAGTTTTTCCTGTATATATGCAATGTGACCAAAATTCCAACGAATATTATTCGAAAATCCTTTTGGAATAATATCTGCTAGTTCCTCGGGTATTTGTTGGATAGATTTTTCTGTTATTCCTCTTACTGTCTGCATATGCTCAAAAATTTTTTGTTCCAATCCTACTCCCCCTAATTTCGTTTAATGCTCCTGTCCTTAAATGTATTCTCCTCGATTGCTCTAAATCCCTTCTCATTTTCCATATAAAAAATGACCCCCTTTGTTGGAAGTCATTATTTTAAAGTTCTGTTTACTGTGCTATCTATTCATATTGTATCCTTTCTCCCTATTTTCTTCTATGTAATGGTTGGGAAGCAGTTGACTAATCGCAAATTCACTTCGGACTCTAGGGGGAAATTAGATGACTATCTATCTAAAGACATTTCAAGTATTTGAAAGCGTTCAAGAAATGGATACACATATTAGGTCGCATATAACGCAGAATTGTTATAAGTTAAATGATACGGATCGTGCAGTGCTATCTTTGCTCGCGCAGTATGCGTGTAAATATGCTGGAGCTACTCATTTGAAAGTTGAGACAATTTCTCAAGCAATAACTAAATCGGATGCGACTGTTCGACGGACGTTGCGCAAGCTAGAAAGCCTTCATGTCATTAAGAGAATCTCAACTATTCGACGTGTGACAAAGGGTTATGGAGCTAATATTTTAATCATTTTGCCTTTCGATGACCAATCGGAAATGATCAGTCGAGTAGATTCTCAAACGCTAGTAAATCCAAGTACTGAACAGCACCTTTCGCAAGAAGAAACGTATTATTCTTTAAGCTCTAAAAAAGAATTATTACATAAAACGTATTCTAACGAAATTGTATCCTCTTCATTTTCCGTAGATAATTCTACAAATAAAAATTTGAGTACATTCTACCAACTGTTCCAATCAACTATTTTCTCGATGCTTGGAGAAGATCAAAAGACAGTAAGTCAATTATATGGTGTTTACCGTAGCCTGACTTACCGTGTTACTAATTACTTTCCTCAGCATAAGGACTTCTATGAAAAAATTGGATACCAGGCATTGACTATTTCATTGCATGCATCACAAAAGAAAAAAGTTCGCAATCTTGCAGGTTATTACGTGGGTATTTTCGAAAAAATTTGCCAAAGAGACTTGTTTAAATTCTATGCGGAGTTTGAGGAGTGACCTATAGGCTTAGGCTTCACTGGTATTTCAAGTTACTTATGCGTGCCTCTCGAGAAAAAGAATTACTCCTCTTAACTAACTCTTTAGTAAAAATGCGACTGTTTCTGTTGAAACAATCGCTTCCGATTTATCCTTTAATTGACTTCAATTTTTTCTTGCTTATGAACCAAATTAATATCGTTAGAACAAGTAGTATTATCGGAGTCAAACCAACATATTTCCATTCATTATTTGCCCCTGAAAAGTAATATGCTATCGGTATGAATGTGAAAGTACTAATTATTATGTACACCCAAGACCTTTTAACAATACCCAGCATTAAAGCTAAAATTGAAACAAATAATGAAAGCTGCCATAATAATAACATTTTTGCACCTCCATTTAGCTTGGTCTTTCTACAACTAATTCCTTACTTATCTACAGTATCAAAGAACATGTGAAAGAATGCCGCGTGATGTAGCCATAAATACGTTTATGGATTTGACTTGGCACAGCATAATTTCTTTACTATGCATTCCCTTTTACGGGCTGACTCTTTCCTTTTACTTTTTATGCCCACCAAGTAATCCTGCACGTGTTCTTGCAGTTCCTGCTTCTGTGTAAGATACTGCACGTAAAATTGCAGTAGATCCGTATTTACTACGTAAGGCATCCATAGTTTTCCCAAGCTTTCGTTCTTTCCATTTATTTTCTTCAAACAAACTTAATTGCATCGAATACTCTGGTTCTAAATTGGTAATCGAGATGGATAATTTCCGAACAGGACGGCGATCGTAAAATTCATCAAAGATTTGTTCACATACTTTATAAATGGTCAATGTAGCATTTGTAGGTTCATCGATTGAACGAGAACGATTGAAACCTCCGCCAAATTCGTCTTGGCTGTACCCAACGGATAGATGTATCGTTCTACCAACCATCTCTGCTTCACGTGCACGCCTAGCAACATCCTCACACATTTCTAAAACGACTGCCATAACTTCTTTTTTACTACGATAATCCCGAAATAATATTTGACCCTTTCCATAACTAATTTGTCCTTCTGCTAGAGGTGCTCCAAGCTCGGATATATCTACTCCCCACGCATGAAAATAAAGTTGGTTTCCCATCACACCAAACTTCTCCTCGAGTAGAGATAATGGAGTATTTGCTAATTGCCCAACCTTGAAAATCCCCATATTATTTAGAGTCTTTTGGAGACGAGAACCAATCCCCCACATTTCACTTAAGGGAGTTACTGGCCACAATTTTTCCTGAACGTCATCATACGTCCATTTAGCAAAACCAGTTTTTTTCGCTTCTAGATCTAGGGCTAACTTAGCCATAAGCATATTAGGTCCCATTCCAACCGCACAAGGTAATTGAAATTGAGCATACAGTTCATCTTGAATACGTTTTATTGTGTTTTCAACGGGCCCCCACAGCTTTTCTGTTCCTCCAAGATCTACGAAACACTCGTCAACACTGTATACATGAATTGATTCGTGTGGGACAAACTGGTGTAAATAGCGTGTAATTTCCATCGATACTCGAACGAAAAACTCCATTTTAGGTTCGATAAGATGTATCGAAGGATGATCTGGTATTTCAAACAAACGAGTTCCAGTCTTTACACCAAACTGTTTTTTCATAGGTGGAGATGCAGCAAGCACGATACTTCCTTTTTGCTGCAAATTTCCGATGACCGCAATCGGGGTATTCGTAACATCCAGACCTGCGTCTGCTGCTGCACAACTTGCAAAAAAACTTCGTATATCAATGCATATAATTTGCCGATTTTTTAGTCCCTCATACATATTATTTACTCCCTTCTAGGAACTTACGTTCTTTATAGTATATTACGAACACAAGTTCTTATTCAATGGTAAATACTAGTGTATGAAAAAACGCTCTTATCGTAGGAATGCTTTTAATTATTCGAGATTAATGACAAATTCGAGACCGGTAAGGTTCTCTTTTAAATGACTCTTATACTCAGTAAAAATTAAACTTAATCCGGTTAAATCATCTGGAAGTGCTGGAGATACAATAAATTTGTGTGTAAAATGACCTTCCGATCCTCTTTTTCCAGTAGGACGACAATCAAAATTATCATTGATGTATAGATATAAAGCACCTTCAGAACGACTCCGACGCATTTCCTCCAGAGGATCGGAAATGTTCGGGGCATCCCAATCTATAGTAAGGTATATTACACTTGCATTATCAAACTGCCGAATGAATGTAATTGAGTATAAGCGTTCATCCTTTTCAATCGCTTTCATAACTGGCAGATGTCTTCTGAAATTAGTTGGTTCAACCTGTGGCCGAAAGATTTCCTCATTTCTCAATAATCCAAACAACGAGTTTAACAAATCCTCATAAACTCCATACTTTTCCGCCCAATCGGAGATCGATTCAATTGGTGGAACACCTGGATTGTTGTTTGAAAGGTCTTTACGTTGTTTTAAAAGTTCACATAGTTGGTCATCGAGCGGCAAAAGCTTTTGGTCATAATAGTCAGATTGATCCACTTCTCTTTTTTTCATATAAGCCTTCCTTTCTTATTTCCTCCGGTTTAACTCATTGATTTGTTCAATGGCATCATCCACATTTTCGACTCAATTACTTCGATGGAAAGATTAAATGATTTCACGGCTCAATGGCTTCGTCCAGATTTCCGATAATGAGAACTATAATGAGAAAGTTCGATTGTATTTGCAGTTAGAATTGCTATATCTGCACTATTCCCGGTTATATTTTTTCTAGGAAATATGCATCCTAAGCTTTTATACTGATTCAATTATCTTTATCAACTATCCTCCAATACGTACTACCATACTTATTCTATCTAAGGTCAAAAATCCCTTCATATAGCCCTCAAATAAAACAACACTCCCAGGCTAGCGGGAGTGTTAATTAATCTAATTGTATATGAGTTCTATTAGTATTACATTTTCTCTGGAGCTGGTACACCTAGAAGTCGTAAGGATTCCTTCAGGACAACAGAAACTGAAAATGCGAATGCTAACTTAGAAGAAGTCGTTCCATCATCTGCTAAAATTTTTGTTCTAGCATAATATTTATTGAACTGGCGCGCAAGCAGTAAACTGAACTTTGCAATTTGGGATGGATCCGCATTATCAAATGCCTTTTCTACTACACGTGGAAAATCCTCGAGTAGCTGGATAATTGGCCAAGCTTCAACCCCAATAGAAGAAAAAGTGAATGCTTCAGCCTCAAAGCTACCTTTTTGAAGCAATGAACAAATTCGAGCATTGGTATATTGTACATAAGGACCAGTTTCTCCCTCAAAGTTAAGCATCTGTTCCAACGAGAACTCAATATCATTCATCCGGTCATTTTTTAAATCATTGAAAATCACTGCACCTACTCCAACTTGTTTTGCAACTTCTTCCTTATTTTCTAATGTTGGATTTTTCTCTTCAATATTATGCTGAGCAGTCTTAATAGCATCAGTTATTACGTCCGCAAGCAATATGACTTTACCTTTACGTGTAGACATTTTTTTACCGTCTTTGAGCATCATACCAAATGGAACATGCACTAGATTTTTGGACCATTCAAATCCCATTTTTTCTAGTACAGAAAAAAGTTGTTTAAAGTGAAGTGTTTGTTCATTCCCCACAACATAAAACGTTTTACACGCATGAAATGTTTGATGACGATACATAGCTGCTGCTAGATCGCGTGTCGCATAAAGAGTCGCCCCATCTTTTTTGGTAATCAGACTAGGTGGCATATCTTCGATTTCTACTACAAAAGCACCGTTAGATTCAATTAACAATCCCTTTTTCTTTAAGTCGTCAACTACTCTAGTCATTTTATCATTATAAAAAGCCTCCCCAGCATAAGAGTCAAAATGAACTCCTAAAAGTTCATATATTATTTGGAACTCCTTTAAAGATGCTTCTTTAAACCAATTCCATAGGGTTAGAGCCTCTTCGTCACCTTCTTCAAGTAATTTAAAAGCTGCACGAGCCTGATCATTTAAAGAATCATCTTTTTCTGCCAGATCATGAAAATGTACATAAATCTTCAATAACTCTTCAATAGGTGCTGCAAGTATTTTCTCTTTGCTTCCCCATAATTTATAAGCAACTATTAGCTTGCCAAATTGTGTACCCCAATCTCCTAGATGATTAATGCGAATAGCTTCATACCCATTCTTCTCCGCAATATTTGCTAAGGAGTTACCGATTACAGTTGAACGTAGATGCCCCATGGAAAAAGGCTTCGCTATATTCGGTGAGGAAAAATCGATTACAATTTTTTCATGCATGCTATTTTTACTTCCATACTTCTGTAAATCCGTCATAATAGAATGTAAAACTTGGTTTGTAACAAAAGCTTGATTGAGGAAAATATTCACGTATCCACCAGCAACTTGAACGCTAGCTATTAATTGATCCTCTAGTTTCGCACTTAACTCTAGCGCTATTTGCTGTGGAGCTTTACGGAATTTTTTGGCTAATGTAAAACAAGGAAATGCAATATCTCCCAATTCTGTCTGTTTTGGCTTTTCCAGTAACAGTTCTACTTGTTCAGCAGTCCATTCATTTTCTAAAGCAATTGAAATGACATTTGCGATTTGATTTGTCAGGTTCATGTATTTTCCTCCCATATAAAAAGCTCTCGTCTCTAAATAAGAGACGAGAGCTAAAATTCCCGTGGTACCACTCTAGTTGCCACAATTGTGACCGCTTTTCCGTTCGTAACGAGGTGCCTTCCCCGATTTTCCCTACTAGACTTTCAGGACATTTCTCCAAAGTGCGGTTCATCGATTCTTCGTGTATTAGGCTCCCACCATCCCTAACTCGCTTCCCAGTCTCGTATCGACTACTCTCTTCTTCAATGAATTTAACATTATGATTTTAGATATCTTACAAGAAGTTCAAAATTATGTCAACTGTCTAAATCATCTTTTAAAATAGAATACATATACAAATCATCAAATTTTCCACAAGTATATTCATAATGTCTTAGTAAGCCCTCTCTTTTAAACCCCTGTTTCTCCACTAACTTTTGTGAAGGGGCATTGGCTGGTTCGATCAAGGCTTCGATTCGTTCGAATGAATAATGATTAAAACCAAACTTAATAACTGCTTCTAGAGCTTCAAAAGCAATTCCTTTTCCCCAATATTCTTTGCTCAATTCGAATCCTACCTCAGCACGGTAATTTTTTGTACTTCTATTAAGAAATCCGCAGCTTCCGATAACCTTTCCAGCATCTTTTAGCGTAATTCCCCATCTAATGCCAGATTCATCTTTGCGGATAGAATGATACCAACTGATTTCATCTAGAGCGTCTTCTACAGATTGAAAAGGTTCCAATCCCATATGTTTTACAACATCCTTATCTGACAAATAGCGTAACATGTCAGAAGCATCCTCGTTTGTAACTTCTCTTAATAATAATCTTGACGTTTCAATAATTGGCATAGTCGTCATTGTTAAAACCTCGATTCATTTGTAAAATAAATTTGCTTAGTAAAAAGGGAAAACACAAACCTCGAATAGAACCACCTCTCCTTTGTCATATTAACTACAAAGGAGATGATATAATGCCACGAAGAAGTGACAATCCACATGTGAATCCCACACCACATTTGGATGGTAAAAAAGAAAATATAGTAAATGATCCAACGGCAACTGCTGGTGCTAAAATCGGTATTCAATTGAATGCAAAAGAAGAATTTGCTCAAGAAAGAAATCCATTCAACTATCTTCCAAAACGGGATAAAGAAATGAAACCATTTGAAAAGTTAACAAGAGGTAAAAAAGTAGAAGAATAAATGTTCCAAACAAAAGCTGCAGATAACTTTCTACAGTTTTTGTTTTTCCTTATAAAGTAACTGCATTTTTTCTTTTAGTTGCTGTTGATTCCACTCCACAGTTTTATCTGAGACAAAAGAGACTTTCTTACGCCTTGGTATTTTCACTTGACCACTAACAGCTCGAGTATAGCCTTCTATCATCGAAGCAATGGCTAAAATGACAAGTGCAAAGCAAATAGCTGGACCTAGCGGCAACCAAGGAACTCCCTGCAAATAACGGAAGGAGGATCCAAAAAGACCTGCCCATTCATAGGCAATCGATTTAGGGGGATCACCCATCATTGGATCATAACTGACATCTGTCCCTCCGATATACAATTGTAAAAGTCCTAAATGAGTGAAGACAACTAATGTTTCTACGACCTGCTGACCATATAAAACGAATAGCTTTTCTCGCATCATTGGGAATAGATGTCTAGTAATAATTCGGGACTTACTTGCCCCTAGAGTTCTCGAGGCTAAAATATATTCCTGCTGATACAATAAGTTCGCTTCATTGCCAATAAGTGCAGAAACAATCGGCACTGTAATAATGGCCATTAAAACGACTTGTATGACAATACGCTCCCAGACAGTTGTGGAGAATCCTTCCATCGGCTCCCATAACACAGGATAGAGCATTAAATAGGAAAAAATCGTCATAGGTACATAATGAAGAGGATCGATGAAACTATTAATGGTGGTGCGACGTTTTTGCCAATATGTCCCGATTGCAAATCCTAAAGGCACAGCTATTAGCATTCGTACGGCAGCAACCCCCATAGCGGAAATAATCGTATATTTTGCACCGAGCATAATTTTAGCGAACATATCATAGCCATATTGATCGGTCCCTAAAGGATGCAGCCAGCTTGGAGAAAGTGGCGCAGCCTCAATCACTCGCCCCTTTTCCATTAAAAAATAGGTTTGTTTCGGATCTGGGCCATTTATCCATTCAAATACAAAGCTGCCGATAAGAAAGAAAGCTATTACGAGAAAACCAAATACAAAATAGGGTTGTTTCCATAGCAATTTCATACAGCAGCACCACCACGACTTGTCCGACGTAAAAAGTACCACTCCAAAAAGCTATATATTATAAACACTGGTATGAAAAAGCTACAAACAGTTATTAAAAATAATTCTCCAGACATATGCTCAATTAAGTGGAACATAATTCCAGGCATGTTGAACATACGCTCTAAGATGAATAAATTTGACAGCATAAACCACATCGTTTTTTTAGATTGAAAGAAAATACTAATGATTGCATTTCGAAAAATATGTAAAAGTAAAATGATAACCTTATTAAACCCAAGAGATCTAGCAAGCTCTACATACAACTTTCTTTCTTCTGCTTCAAAAGTCAGCATACTTAAGCGGTAAAGCTGAACCATCGGCAAAATCATTAAACAAAAAACTGGGAGCAGGTAGATTTTTTCTCCTCCAGTTGATGCGATTGACATAAAAACACCCGTATGTCTATGCACAAAGATAACTAGTAATTGAATAAGCAAGATAACTAGAATATCTGGTAATGACTCTAAAAAGAAAAATAATGTCTTGATTCTTTGTCGAGAACGTTCCTTAAAAAGCATAGTAATTATGGTGAATGATAAAGCGAAAATAACTGCAGCAAGCAGTGCTAAAAATAATATTTCTAGTGAATAGATGATATACTCCCCAATATAACTACTATAATATGTATCTAGGAAACGATTCATTGGAAAAATCACGAGTAAATGTTCACCATATTCTCTCCACCAAAGCTCTCCTTTTTGAAAACCATTAATAAGAATTGGCAATCCACTGATTAGTAGAATACCGATGAATGCAACACCTAACCTTAGCATCCACTGCATAAAACGTTTCACAAAAAATCCCCCTGTTGCCAATAAGTTATGATGAAATTATCATAACATAGTGAAAACAAAAGATAGAAAATTTTTAGTAATTGCAAAAGAAATTGATGGCAGGGTGAGCAAAAACTATATCATACTGCTAGTTTGGTTGTGTTAAAATAACTGGCATAGATACATTATTTACTTACTCTACTCCTTGCTGTATCTGTCGTCGAAACTACCTGAATATGAGAAAAAGCTTTGGAAAGCCCGTACCTTGGCATATTATTATATATAGCCTCCGATGCACTCTTTTCAATTATGTATGTTTCGTGGTAAATCCCAACACTTCCATCATCTTTAATCTTTTGGTTAAAAGATTTCCAAGCTACAGAATGAGTTTTCCCATGAGCATATGCCTCCAAATCCTCAAAGCTCTTCCAATACTGGATCAGTGTAACTCCCCTCCAATTTAGAAGAAATTCAGTGTGAATAAATCCTAATTCAGGGTTCTGGTACAATTCCTTTATCATAGGTCCCATTGCACGAAAAACTGGTACCCACTTTGTAAATGAAAAGATTTTATTAATACGCATGCCAATAAAAAATAAAACAAAAGTCTCATCTGTACTAGCAATAAACCTACCGTTATAAATTTTCTTACTCAAAAAATTCCCCTCCTAATTTATGATTAAAATAATATATTGAGTTATTCTCTATTTTTTATAGGTAGTCTTCTTCAGTAAAAACTCTTCCTTTACAATAAGTTCTACATAAAAAATGTTACTCCTTCTTTATCGACTTTTAATTGCTCTCCAAGCGGACGCTTTCCGTGTGCACAACTTCCATCTCTGTGGGTCAAAAGGACGTCATTGGTCACAGAGGGCGCCCTGCGCTCTCTGGAGTCGCCACCTTGCACGTTATCAATGATGATCAATTTTAGAAAAACGGATAATTGTATATATAAGCAATTAGAAAATAACTCAAGTAAATAAATTAACAAATGCCACTTACTCCAACGTATAAGGTATTGGAGTAAGTGGCATATAAATTAACAGGATGCAGTATAGATTTTTTGAACAATAAAAATCATTGCTAAAGGGTCATTTACTTTGTGCAGGTTATTTTGTAAGTAATGCTAACTTTCTTTTAGATGGTGTTTCGTATTTTACTTTTGTGGACTTTTGAACGTAACTTCCTCCACCAACACCATATAAACCACCATGATTACCCTTATAGCTATATACTCGGTACTCCTCTCCTTTTTTCAAAGGACGGACTGTATTTAGTGAACCGTCGTTCGCCAATTTGACTAAGTTTGTATTAGATAGAATAGTCACTTTGCCTATTTGCCCTAGTTTAAGTTCTGTTTTTCCCCACATAACTCTTACAGGTGCACCCAACTTCTTCGTAATGTAAGCAGAGGAAATATAACCGGCTAACTTTTGATCTTCCGTCTTAACTGGGTACCATACGAATTGATTTAAACTTGTTAAAGATTGGTCAAACAAAAAATTCCCATCAATAATTAATGTAGAGTTTTTGGATATAGATTTTGGAACAGAAGAAGTACTAGGTTTTGATCTTAAATTTACAGTGTCTTCTGTTATCGATACCTTGTCGCCGATATGAAAGTGATATGCAGAGGCATGTAGCTGATCAGTTAATGTATAATCCATCTTACGGAATCCAATATTGTCACTACTGTTAGAATCATATTCAAAGTCAGCTGTACTAAATGGAAACTGACCTAATTTCGTATCATTTATATAACTATCTCTTTCAATAAATGAAAATACTTTTTCTTGATAAGCATTCTTATTCTTTAATCCACTAGATTTATATATTGGACTGTTAACAGGCTTTGTACCGTTATATGCCATTACAGGAAAATACCAGTTTTCGATTACTTGTGGTCCAGCATCTTTTATTTTTGGAAGATCTGTGCGATTATACATTTTACTAAGAATTTCGACGCCTACCTGTATATTGTATGTGATATCGGATTTCAATTTTTCTTGATTATAATCTAATTGATTGGTAATTTGCATAAGACCTATCCCATTATCTTTTGAGATTATAGGTTGGCCTTTATCATCAAATTGTTTCCAATTACCATTTTCTGTTGAAGCCACGGCTTTTACTACTTCGGGCGGAATATTTGCTTCTAAAGCCGCATTCGTAAGTAGGCAGTTTATATGCTGAAAAGTTGGGTTTTGATTTGGCTTAATTTCTCCATATGTTGAACATTTAGATGTCCATGTTGACTCGGCGGATGCTTCTTCATAAGAAAAAGATAAAAACAGTAAACAAGTTAAAAAACCTGTCCATATTTTGATTGATTTCACTTATTCATTCTCCATTCGTTTAATATTTTATACTTATCTAGTATATTTTACCATGTAAAACTAGAGTTTCACAGCCACATTCAACTTTGCAAACTTGTAATAGAAAGAAAGTGTAATTTAAGACATAAGTGATTTATATATTTGTCCGATAATTCCTTCCATTTGATGAACACCTAATTCTGCATTCGTCATGATAACTGCCCCTTTTTCAATGTTTGGAAGTGCTACCATCATACATTGAAATCCTACTCCCCAACCAAGTGATGTAATTTCTAAATCTATTTCGGGACCTTCTAGAAACACGCCTAATCCAGTCCAACTCCTCCCTTTTTGCGGTGTAATCATTTCGTTTGCTAACCTTTTTGAAATACCAAGCTTACTCTCTCCTCTTAGAGCATTAAGTAGTTCAAGAAGTAATCGGGCTAAATCTAAAGAAGTTGTCCATAATCCAGAAGCAGCTGGATATGGATATATAGCATAGTTTTGATCTATCAATTCACCGTTTTTATTATGACCATAAGAAAATTCTTTTTTATCCATTTCTATTATTGTCTTTGTATTTAAATAGCTATTTCCCATTCCTAATGGCTTAAAAATTAACTCATTCACCACTTGATAAAACGGTTTTCCAACAACATCTTCAATAAGTTGCTGCACAATACAAAAACCGGCATCTGAATAGTGAAATTCACTCTCTGGTTCACACTGGACTCTAATAGGATTTCTACAATAAGGAGTTGTCCCGTTTAATAATTCAACCATCGAAGGAATACCTAACTCAAAATTTAGTTCTAAAAAACTCCCTTCTGGGTCCTTAATTCCAGATAGATGACTAAGTAAGTTTCTCAATGTAACTCTACTATTTTTAGTAAATTCATTTTCTGGTACTTTCCACGATACTAGTCTTTTATTTATATCTTCATCTAAGTTGAGAAATCTTTCCTCTACTAGTTTTAAAGCAATCATTCCTGTTAAGAACTTGCTAATAGAACAGGCACTGAAGATAGAATTCTCATTTACTTTTCTATCGCTTCCTGCTGCTAATAAGCCGTAATTTTGTGTTCCGATAATTTGACCGTTCTCAAGCAAAGCAATACTTAAACCTAGTACATTATAATGCTTCATTTGTTCTTCCATGTTGACACTTTTTAATTTCATATTTATCCCCCAACATTACCTGCATCTTAGTTTTGTACAGTCAAATTCCTCTTGATATTAATTGTAAAAATATACCATTTAAATGATATTCACATTTAACTAAATCATCTAATAATGTTATTACTAATTCTCATTAATTTACTTCCATTTACATCTGTTGAAAAACCAAATTTCTCGTAATACGGAATTAACCTATCGGGACAGTAAAGTTCTACTCTCTCAACATCTTTAACTTGAGGATGCTCTAGAATTCTGTTCATCAACATAGTACCGATACCACTATTTCTATAATCCTCTTTAGCAATAACATCAAATATAAATGCTCTATATAAAGTATCTGAATTTACCCTTGCAAACCCTATTAATTCTCCAGTTTTATTGTTTATCAAGCCAAGTACTACACTACTATTGTCTAACAACTTCCTAATTTCAGTAAGTGAGCGCTTCTGTGTCCACCATTCGTTTTTAAATAAGCTATGTAATTCTTCTAATTGTATTTGATTAAATTCCTCTACTACTATGTAATTTTCCACTACAACATTCTCCTTAAATATCGTTTTCAACTTTTCAGCACCTTAAAACATTCGTTACACACTATCGTTTTCCCTTTATTATTGTATAAAGGCTGAATATATTGTAGGGTGATTCAATTATTCATAAAAGTATCTGGAGTCGTCACCTTCCTCTCCAATCAACGATATTATAAAAACGAATCAAAGAATTGAAAATCACACAAATATCCTTGATTTAAAATGAAAAAGGTAATTTTGAAATTGACTCGGTTAGGTGTTAATAACATAGTTGTAGTAACCCAATTTTTCCTTTAACAAAACCAAGTTTTTTTACATTTTCACTTTCATTTTCTCATATTCTATATACATGGGTATCCTTGGGAGTGATGAGATGCGTTTAATGAGAAAAGGCTTAGTTATACTAGGTGGGAGTATTTTTATAGCATTAGGTATTAATCTATTTTTAATACCATATAAAGTGTTAGATGGTGGTATCATTGGAATAGCCTTGATTTTAAATTATCTATGGGCTTTAAAGCCAGGGTTAATGATTATTTTTTTTAGTATTCCAATCTTTATCATCGCTTGGTTCAATTATAGAGAATATTTTTATAATAGTTTGCATGGGATGATCATATCCTCTTTTTTGATTGATTTTTTACAGCCAATAGTAGGCTTCATACATATTGAGGCGATATATAGCTCAATTTTAGGTGGAATTTTTGTTGGTCTAGGCATTGGCTTAATGCTACGGTTTAAGACAAGTACAGGAGGCACAGATTTAGTTGCTCAGTTACTAAGTGATAAAACAGGGGTAAATGTAGGTATACTTATCTTTATTATTGATACCATCGTTGTTCTATGTGGGGGGCTATTATTGTCTGCTGATACGTTATTCCTGTCGGTTATTACAATCTTTTTTGTAGGAATTACAACTAGTTTGATAACGAGGAATATTCAAATAGTTTAAAAGAAGAAAACCGCTAAAGAATTTACTTTGGCGGTTTTCTTCTTTATTTAATACGTTGTTCCGTTTCTTTATCAAAGAAATGTGCTTTACTAAGATCAAATGCTAAGTCTATTGTATCCCCTGCTGAAATATTGAACCGCGAATCAATTCGTGCAACGAAGTTTTGATTGTTTACTTGCGAATAAAGAATAATTTCAGCACCCATTAACTCAGCAACCTCTATAGATGCATTCACTTTTGTTTCAGGAGAAAAGTCTAGGAATACTTGCTCGTCATTAATATCCTCTGGACGAATACCAAGAATTATATCCTTTCCGTCATATCCTTGCTGGCGAAGAATTTTAAGCCTACCATCCGGTACTAACAATTTTACATCATCCATCACAAAATGATTGCCAACCAACTTACCATTTAAAAAGTTCATCGCTGGAGATCCAATGAAACCACCGACGAATACATTATCTGGCTCGTCGTAAACCTCTTTTGGTGCGCCAACCTGTTGAATAATCCCATCTTTCATAACTACTAATCTAGTAGCCATAGTCATAGCCTCTGTTTGGTCATGCGTTACATAAATCGTTGTAGTTTGCAAACGGCTATGTAGCTTTTGAATTTCAGCGCGCATTTGCACACGAAGCTTTGCATCTAAGTTAGATAATGGTTCATCCATCAAGAAAACTTCCGCATCCCGAACAATCGCTCTACCTAGCGCTACACGTTGACGTTGACCACCAGAAAGAGCTTTCGGCTTACGATTTAACAGACTTTCTAATCCTAAAATTTTTGCAGCGTTATCTACACGTTTTTTAATCTCATCTTTTTTAAATTTACGAAGTTTTAATCCGAAAGCCATATTATTGTATACATCCATATGTGGGTAAAGCGCGTAGTTTTGGAAAACCATCGCAATATTACGATCTTTTGGTGGCACATCATTCACTCGTTTATCACCAATAAATAAATCTCCTGAAGAAATTTCTTCTAATCCAGCAATCATACGTAATGTAGTTGATTTCCCACAACCCGATGGGCCAACTAATACTAAAAATTCTTTATCCCGTATTTCTAAATTGAAGTTTTCTACAGAAACTACGTTATTGTCATATACCTTTTTAATATTTACTAACTTAAGTTCAGCCAACCTGATTCCCCCTTGAATTGTAAGTGCTTTCATTATTAATAGAATACTATATTTTAAATTTTCAAGAAATGGGAATAGTGCACAAAGATCAGGAAGAACTTAGTGTATATTTACTAAAACTAGTCATTTTCTAGCTAGTAATGCCAAGGATACAGTCATCGCATCATGAAATTGACGAATATCAATCCCTGTCTTCTCAACAAAACGATCCAATCGATATTGTAAACTGTTTCGGTGCAGATGGAGGATTTTTGCTGTCTCCGAAAGATTTAAATTACATTTGAAAAAAGTCTCTATCATTTTAATCGTCTCTTCGTCATTTATGTACTCTTGCAATATAGTTTTAGAAATATCCAATCGCAATCCTTCTTCTGTTTGCTTTGTTAGTATAAATGGTATGGCTTCCACATATGTCACTACCGATTTGTTCGTATAAAGGAAAACGCGTTTGGCCACATTGGTTAATGAATTGTAGTGCGGTGTTAGCTCAACAATATCCTTTTTGTATGGCCCAACAAAAAAGTTAATTTTCACATATAAATCGCTCATTAAAATATCGATTATCTGTTCGTATGAAATGCTTTCCTCTTCCATCATTTGCTGCTCTATGATAAAACCTTCGTGCTCACTTTCCCATAAAATAGGAACCTGTTTATCAAAAAGGGCTTCTATGGCATCTTTAAACAAGACCGGTTCTATTTGATTTTTATTAAACGCAAAATAAACGAATCGAAAGGGATTACTCGGTTTCCAATCCTTTTCTTCTTTTTTCAAAACAGAAGAAAAAAGAATTTTTCTCCAGTTTCTTTCTGCTTCTGTTGGTGTAGGGAACTTCACATTATACGGAGAAAGAAAAGTAGTTAATAGCGAGACATCTTTGGAAGTTAGCTCATCGTTCCGTATACCAATGATTTCATCATTTTCTGTGGCAAACCATTTATAATCTAAGCCTAATTGATTCGATCCATCCTTATATACTATTAGTGTAGAGTATATTTCCTTTAACTGGTCAATCATTTGACACACCTCTTTTATTCTACTCAATGCTTGAATTCACTAGGTAGAAGACTTCTCTAAATTTTACCATAATATTTAAATAATAAGAGAAATAATAAAAACGCTACAGATTTTTACTGTAACGTTTGATCTTTCTCTTATTTTAAATTACTTATTCCTATTAAGTACATCAAAAGCTACTGCTCCAAGCAGAACTAGCCCTTTAATCGCTTGCTGCCAGTCAATACCAATACCCATGAGGGACATACCATTATTTAGAACACCCATAACTAGAGCTCCAATTACTGCTCCAATTACAGTGCCTATACCTCCTGAAAATGACGCACCACCAATAACTGCTGCCGCGATCGCATCCAGTTCAAATAGATTACCCGCTTGAGGAGTCGCCGCGTTAAGTCGTCCTGCGAATATTAAACCAGCTAAAGCTGCCAAAACACCCATATTTACAAAAACAAGAAATACAGACTTTTTCGTTTTTACACCAGACAATTGAGCTGCTTTGATATTACCCCCAACAGAATATACATGTCTACCGAAAATAGTTTTATTCATAACAAAGGTATAACCAATTACTAGAAGAGTTAAAACGATTAACACATATGGGATTCCTTCGTATGAAGCTAGTATATATGAGAATAGATTAATAATAACTACTAGTGTAACTAGTTTCGCTATAAATAAAGGAGTTGATAAAGTTTTGAAATTATATTTAATATCCTTACTTCGAACCCTTAATTCATAAATAACGAAAATGATTGAAAATACTATTCCAATAATAATGCTGAATAAATGAATTCCACTAACGCCAAATAATTCTGGAACAAAAGATGAACTTAAGTTTCGAAAGCTATCTGGAAACGGTGCAAGAGTACGACCTTGCAATACTATTAAAGTTATCCCTCTAAAGATCAACATCCCCGCTAAGGTCACTATAAATGAAGGTATATTTATATACGCAACCCAAAATCCTTGCCAAGCTCCAATAAGAGCCCCAAGAACCAAGCATAGTAAAATTGCAACAAATACAGGAATATCGAGAGTTACAAGTAACACTCCAGAAACTGCTCCTATAAACGCTGCTATAGATCCAATAGATAAATCAATTTCCCCTGTTATAATAACAAGCATCATCCCAATTGCTAATATGATTATATAGCTATTTTGCATAATAATATTTGTTATATTTAATGGGGTTAAAAGAATTCCATTTGTTAAAATCTGAAATAATACAATTATACTAAATAAAGCAATAATCATTCCAAAACGTCGTATATTAATGCTGAGAAGGCTTTTAATTTCTCCCAATTCTATTTCCCCCTACTCTGAGTCATATAAGTCATTAAACTTTCTTGACTTGCATTAGCTTGATTGATATTACTAGTAATTCTACCCTCATTTAATGTGTAAATACGATCACACATTCCAATCAACTCAGGCAACTCAGAAGAAATCATTATAATACTCTTTCCTTTTTCTACTAGCTCATTTATTAATTTGTAAATTTCAAACTTCGCACCTACATCAATTCCTCTAGTTGGCTCATCCAAAATTAATATATTTGGATCAGAGAACATCCATTTCCCTAATACTATTTTTTGTTGGTTGCCACCACTAAGATTCATAGCTTTTTGCTCTATTGAAGGAGTTCTAATATTTATTCTTGTTTTTAGGGATTCCGCCACTGAAACTTCCTTCCTTTTATCAAGAACACCCCTTTTGGAAATTCCACTTAAATTTGCTAATGTAAGGTTTTGTTTGACACTATCGATTAAAACTAAGCCATATTCCTTTCGATCCTCTGATACATAAGCAAGACCATTATTAATTGCTTGATTTACATTTTTGAAATTTACTTCCTTACCATCTTTGTATAATTGACCGGATATTTTCTTTCCATAACTCTTCCCAAAAATGCTCATAGCTAACTCAGTTCTTCCAGCGCCCATGAGACCGGCAATTCCAATAATTTCACCTTGTTTAACATGAATATTTATATCGTGTAGGATCTTCCTGTCTGAATCGATAGGATGAAATACAGACCAATTTTTAACTTCAAAAACGATATTATCTTTGACAGTCATTTCCCTACTAGGAAATAGATTTGATAAATCTCTTCCAACCATATCTTTTATTATTTGATTTTCAGTAATATTATTTCCTTTCAAATCATATGTAACAATCGTTTTTCCATCACGCAGTACCGTAATACTGTCAGAGACCCTAAATAGCTCTTTTAGTTTATGAGAGATTAGAATGGATGTCATACCCTGTAACCTGAATTCCTCTAGTAGTTTTAATAAATTTTCACTGTCTTCTTCGTTTAGAGCAGCAGTAGGTTCATCTAAAATTAGTAATTTCACCTTTTTGGAAAGCGCCTTTGCAATTTCTACAAGCTGCTGCTGACCTACCCCTATATTTTTTATAACATCCTGAGGATCTAATTTAAGTCCAACTTTATCTAGTAATTCTCTTGTTTCATTTATCGTTTCATACCAATTAATAACGCCATTTTTTGATCGCTCATTCCCTAAAAAGATATTTTCTGCAATTGTTAACTCTGGAATTAACGCAAGTTCTTGATGAATAATCACTATACCAAGGTTTTCACTTTCATTAATATTTTTAAATTTACATAAATTATTTTCAAAAGTAATATCACCTGTATATGTCTCATGTGGATGTACACCACTCAAAACTTTCATTAATGTAGATTTGCCAGCGCCATTTTCACCTATTAAAGCATGTATTTCACCTGATTTCACTTTTAAATTTACATTTTCTAAAGCTTTTACCCCTGGAAACTCCTTTGTTATTCCTGTCATTTCCAAAATCGTATCGGACATTAAAAATCACACCTTTACTTGAATTGATTTATATCGGTGATTCAATCTTTACAATTAAATCACCAATATAAATTCATCTCTGCGTATTGAGTCCATGTTTACAACCTTAACTGCACTAAATATATCCCTGTTTTTAGAGTTGAAAATTATCTAGACATAAAATTAGGCTATTTTAACTCTTCTTCAGTAAAATATTCTGAATCAACAAGGACTTCTTTATAGTTTGAACTATCAACAGATACTGGGGCTAATAGATAAGAAGGAACAATTCCTTTACCATTATCATATGTTTCTTTATCATTAACTTCTGGTTCTTCTCCTTTAAGGACAGAGTCTGCCATGTCAACAGCCTTTTTAGCTAGTTCTCTTGTGTCCTTAAAAATAGTCTGAGTTTGTTCACCAGCTACAATAGATTTCACTGACGCTAACTCAGCATCTTGACCAGTTACTAACGGCATTGGTTTACTAGCTGATCCGTATCCAACAGCTTTTAGCGAAGAAATTACTCCGCGACTAATTCCATCAAAAGGAGATAAGATTACGTCGATATCTTCACTTGAATAATGAGCACTTAAAAGATTGTCCATACGTCCTTGTGCAACAGAACCATCCCAACGTAGAGTTGCTCCTTGTTTAAAATCTGTTTGATCACTTTTTACTATTAATTTTCCTTCATCAATATATGGTTGAAGAATAGACATTGCACCATCCCAGAAGAAGTATGCATTATTATCATCTGGAGACCCAGCAAACAATTCGATGTTGAAAGGTCCTTCTTCGGTTGCCAGACTTAACTTCTCTTCAATATACTTAGCTTGTAAGACACCTACTTCAAAGTTATCAAATGTTGCATAATAGCTGACATGATCGCTATTCATGATTAAGCGATCATAAGCAATTACTGGAATTTCTTGTTTCTGTGCTTTACTTAATACTTCTGAAAGTGCTTCTCCATCAATGGATGCAATTACTAAAATGTCTACCCCTTTGGTAATCATATTCTCAATTTGAGAGACTTGATTTTCCACAACATCCTCAGCATATTGCATATCTACACTGTAACCTAGTGCTTCAAATTCCTTCTTCATGTTTTCTCCGTCTTTAACCCATCGTTCAGAAGACTTCGTAGGCATAGCAAGTCCAACAGTCTTGTTACCATCGTCTGCATCTGCGTCACAACCAACTAGGGTTATCACAAAAATTAACAATAATAACACCCAACTAAATTTCTTCATACCCTTCCCCATTTCTCCCTAGATTTAGAGTGATAATTGTAGCTACAAGAAGATAGCGCTTACATTAAAATGTAAAATATCTTTCCTTCTAGAACTACAGTTTAAATGTTCGTACATCACATGGATTTAAAACACCCATCTTGTACGTACAATCTACTATAATATAAATATAAATTTTTCGCAACAATAATTTTGAATTTTCTTTTTATTAAAAACTTACCATTTGATCGCTTTTTTATGTATGGTTGCTAATATGAATTATTTCATTAGAAGACGACTGACTACTACCTTCTTAATGGACAGGAAATTTGCCAGGTTCCACACTTGTATAAAAGCATTTTAATATATAGAACCTTATGAAAAAAAGTATTACCCGTGTTAAAACATCAACACGGGTAATACTTTCTGATAGTTTACATTGTTACCTCTGCTTCCATTAAACTTTTTGTAGAACTTCTTACTACTAGCTCTGGCGAATAAACTATAGAGTTTCCTTGAAAAGCATCGGTATTATTCTTATTTGATTTAATTAGATCCATTATGACTTTTGCTGCCGATTCTCCCAATTCACTTTTAGGATGTACAATAGATGTAAGTTTAACTTCTGATATTTGCGCTAACATTGAATCGTCATGGCCAACGATAGAAATGTCCTCCGGAACATTAATGCTTTTTGTCCGTAACAATTCAAGGTACCTCATTGCAAGTTCATCATTATAGCAGACAATACCAGTAATAGAATGCTTGTTAGAGGATAGTAACTTTTCCAATTCTTCAACTGGTTTAATAACTTTTTCATCGGTATTATAGGTAATAACGTGAGAAGGATTTAACGGTATATTATTAATACGATGCGCCTTTAAAAAGCCTTTCATCCGCTTAACACCTTGTATGTCATCAGTTTTAAAGCAACCAATTATTTCTTTATGACCTAATTTAATCAAGTGCTCGGCTTGTAAAAAGCCACCTCTTTCATCATCCATAACGATACTAATAGGCTCTAATTCATCGTAAAAAGCATTAATCATAATGTATGGGATAGAAAGGTGCTCAAGATTTAAATAGTAAGTAATATTAGGGTTAGAGTATGCACTTTTAGTCGGTTCAACAATAACTCCATCAAATTGCTGAGAAAGTATTTTTTCTAATACTTCCCTTTCAACTTCATGATTGTTGTTAGTACTGAAAATACTTACCTGATACCCCTCTGCACTAAGTATGGATTCTGCTCCTCTTATTATCGAAGGAAATATATAATCTGAAAGATATGTTGTTACAATAGCAATCTTTTTTTGATTACTAAAATTTTGAAGGTTACTTAATTTACTTCTATCCGCACAGAAAGTCCCTGAGCCTTGCTCTCGATACAACCAACCGGATGATACTAGGTCTCCAATTGCTTGTCTAACAGTATGTCGACTCACACTAAATTCTTTCATTAACTCACTTTCAGAACTAATTTTTTGATAAGGAGTATATGTTCCATCCTTAATTTTTGCTTGTACAGCCCTTTTTACCATTTCATATTTCGTTTCCAAATAACCACCTCAATCTAAGAAAATTCAGTCAAATATTAATAAAACTTGTTCGTATATGTTGAACATAACATATTCATTACTATTTTACATCTATTAATTCTTTTACAAAGTTTCTTATACTCTGCTATGTATATGGTAGATGAACGTATAAATGTTATCTTTGAAAAAATTGAAATCTGAAATACATCGTAAACAAGACATAAAAAGAATTAACAGATTTTTTTCTAAGAAAAACCCACAATAAACAAAAGGAAGCAACAACCTAAACTGAAATCATCAGGTATTTTCCTACTTGAAAGTTCCGTGAACCCAGTATTTATGAAACATTCTTATACTTTCTTATTCCTTTTAAAAAAACTTGCCATTCAAATGGCAAGTTTTTTCGTAAGTCTTAAGTCCAAACTGCATCACTTAATTTCAATTCATTCCTCAATTGCCTAACCACCGTATTTTTATCAATAATAACACACTCAATATTTGTCATATCTGCAAAGTCATATAGTTGATCAGTTGTAACGTCTAAGGAAAACACTGTATGATGCGCTCCTCCGGCATAAATCCATGATTCGGTTGCTTCGCTTAGGGATGGCTCCGGTTTCCATAAAACCTTTGCAACAGGTAGGTTTGGTGTATCTACTGTTGATAGTTGAGCATCCACTTCATTGATAACGAGACGATACCTACCTCTCAATTCAATCAAAGAAGCGACGATTGCATGTCCTGCTTTTCCATCAAATACTAGGCGTGCAGGATCCTCTTTTCCTCCTATTCCTAGCTTTTGAACAACAATCTTAGGTTTTGAAACAGCAATAGTTGGACAAATTTCTAACATATGTGATCCTAGTACCATTTCATTTCCCGGTTCAAGATGATAAGTATAATCTTCCATAAATGATGTACCCTTATTTCCGGCAATGACTTTCATCATTCGTAATAATGCAGCGGTTCGCCAGTCTCCTTCGCCCGCAAAACCATATCCTTTTTCCATTAAACGTTGAGCTGCTAAACCCGGTAATTGTTTCATACCATGAAGATCTTCAAAATTTGTTGTAAATGCATTATAATTTCCTTTTTCCAAAAATGCGATTAAGCCTAATTCTATACGCGCTTGCTCTAAGATTGAATCTCTCACAAGACCTTGTTCACTTGCTTCAACTGGAAGAATATATGTTTTTTCATATTCTTTATATAGATTATCTATTTCATGTTGTGATACTTTCGACATTTCCTCTACTAAATCGCCTATTCCATAATAATCTACTGTCCAACCAAACTTAATTTGAGCTTCCACTTTGTTGCCATCAGTTACAGCAACATTCCGCATATTATCCCCAAATCTAGCAACTTTTATATTCGTACCTTCAGTTACAGCAACTGCTATTTTCATCCAGCTACCTATTTTTGAAATGACAACCTCATCCGACCAATGGCCAACCACTACTTTACGTGATTTATTCATACGCGTTCCAATAAAACCATATTCTCGGTCACCGTGGGCAGATTGATTTAAGTTCATAAAGTCCATATCAATATCATTCCACGGTATATCACGATTAAATTGTGTATTTAAATGAAGTTGTGGTTTTTGAAGTGCTGTAAGACCAGCAATCCACATTTTAGCAGGCGAGAATGTGTGCATCCAAATAATTACCCCAGCACACTTTTCATCGTTATTAGCTTCTAACATAAGATTTCGAATATCAACAGCATTTGTTAAAACTGTTTTAAACACTATTTTATAAGCAGAATTCATATTTTCATCTAAGCTTTCCGATATCTTTCTTGAATTACTTTCTACTTCTTGAAGTGCATCTTCACCGTATAGGTTTTGACTACCCGTAATGAACCAAAATTCATAAGGTCTAATTGACAACATATATATCCCTCCAATTGTAAGCTAGTATTTTGCATTATATTGCGTTTACTCTAATTGCACGTAATCTTTTCATCACATCATTTTCACCACAGCCAAAATAATCATGAAGCAACACATATTCTTGATATAGCTTTTCATAAATAATTACATTCTCAGGAATCGGTACAATAACTTCTTCTTTTATCCTAGCCATTTTTTTTGTGGCCTCATGTATCGTGTCAAATCCGCCATTAGCCGCTCCTGCCGAAACGGCTCCAAACATTGCTGCCCCTAGAGCTGGTGTATGAAAAGAATCTGCAATTTTAATAACTCTATTTGAAACATCAGCATAAATTTGCAATAATAGTTTGTTTTTATGAGGAAGCCCGCCACAAACGTAAATTTCATTTACTTCTAATCCGTTGTTTGTAAATGTATCGATAATTCTGCGCGTTCCAAACGCAGTAGATTCAAGCAATGCTCGATATATTTCTTCGGGTTTAGTTTGCAAAGTCATTCCTAGCATCATTCCACTTAAATCTGTGTCTACTAACACAGAACGATTACCATTCCACCAATCTAGTGCTAGTAACCCAGTTTCACCAGGTTTATAATCAGATGCTTTTTTCTCTAACCAACTATGAATATTCATACCATCCTCTACAGCTGAATGCTTTACATATTCTGGCACCGCTTGGTCTACATACCACGCAAATATATCGCCTACAGCAGACTGTCCTGCTTCATAACCAAAGAAACCTGGGATGATGCCATCTTCAACTACTCCACACATTCCTTCAACTTCTTTTTCCTCATCCCCTAAGAGCAATGCACAAATAGATGTTCCCATTGTCAGTACTAATTTACCTGGCTGAGTTACCCCCATCGCCGGTACAGATACATGGGCATCCACGTTTCCGACAGCTATTGCCATTCCAGCATTTAAACCTATTAACTTAGCCATTTCTTCTGTTAGCTCTCCTGCTTTTGTTCCAATTGAAACTACTTCTCCTCGAAGTTTAGTATCTACTAAATCTTCTAAACGGGGGTCAAGAGCTCGAAAGAATTCCTTACTTGGATATCCATCTTTCTTATGCCAAATTGATTTGTAACCTGCAGTACAGCTGTTTCTAACTAGACTCCCCGTCAACTTTGATATAACCCAATCTGTAGCTTCAACAAAAAGGTCCGCTTCTTCATATATTTCAGGTGCTTCATTAAGAATCTGCCAAATCTTAGCGATCATCCATTCTGAAGAAATTTTCCCTCCGTATCTCTGTAAAAAGTGCTCTCCTCTTTGTTCTGCAATAGCATTTATTTGATTGGCTTCGTCCTGTGCAGCATGGTGCTTCCATAATTTCACCCAACTATGTGGATTATCTTTTAAACTAGGATTATTAGACAAAGGTTCTCTATTCTTATCCAGTGGTAACATTGTACATGCAGTAAAATCAATTCCAAGACCAATAATGTTATCTGGATGTACACCAGATTTTTCTAAAATAACTGGTATCGATTGCTGTAATACTTCTAAATAGTCTTGTGGATGTTGTAGTGCCCATTCATAATCTAAATTAATATCTGACTCGGGCAGTTTTTCGTCTATAACTCCATGTTTATAAGGAGTTATATGATCCGCAATTTCTTTTCCATTTTCTAAAGAAACTAGAACAGCTCGACCTGATTCCGTTCCATAATCTACACCAATAGCATACTTTGTATTCATCTAGTTAACCCCCTTATTTCTTTTGTCCATAGTATGCAGTAGATCCATGTTTTCTAAGGAAATGTTTATCTATAAGTAATTGATCCATATTAGGTATCTTTGGATTTAGTTGGTAAGTTTGTATAGCCATTTTTGCAACCTCTTCTAATACAACTGCATTATGTAATGCTTCTTCGGGGTCTTTTCCCCATGAAAAAGGAGCATGACTGTGAATTAGCACGCTAGGTATTTCATCTGGATTTAAATCTTTAAAAGTCTCCACTATGACATTCCCTGTTTCGAGTTCATAATCTCCATTGATTTCATGTTCTGTCATTTCCCTAGTACAAGGAATACTTCCGTAAAAGTAATCCGCATGTGTTGTTCCAAGTGGTGGAATACATCTACCAGCCTGTGCCCAGCTAGTAGAATAAGGGGCATGTGTATGTACAACTCCACCAATGTTAGGAAACATTTTATACAAGATAGTATGAGTAGGTGTATCAGATGATGGCTTTAATTTTCCTTCTACAATATTACCGTCAAAATCCACAACTACCATATCCTCTATTTTCAAATTATCATAAGGAACTCCACTAGGTTTTATAACAATAAGGTTTTCCTCTCTGTTGATACCGCTTACATTCCCCCATGTGAAAGTAACTAAGTTGTGCTTAGTTAATGCTAAATTGGCTTCTAATACCATTTGTTTGAGTTCTTTCAACATATTACCACCCTTTCTTCACGCATATACGTATAAGTTATTGTGTATTTCATCATCTTAATATAAAATGTACGTATAATCAATATATGAATATTCTAAAAATGTAGAAATTTAGAAATAACATGAAGTTTTTTTATTTATACACAAACTAAAGGAGGCAAAATATTGAATATTAATGAATTGATACAGTGCTATCAATCCACTTTTGAAACTACTGGACTACCACGCTCTTTTTTTGCACCCGGACGTATTAATTTAATTGGTGAACACACGGATTATAATGGAGGTCATGTCTTCCCTGCCTCTATCTCATACGGGACATATGCATTTGTTCAAAAAAGAGATGATCAGTTGATACGTTTTTTTTCCTTGAACTTTCCTGCCATTGGAATTATTGAATGTGATCTTGCAGATTTGTTTTTTAATCCAGCACATGATTGGGCAAACTATCCTAAAGGAATGATTAAATATATTAGAGAAAACAATTTGGAAATATCGAATGGCATGGATATATTGTTTTATGGCAATATCCCAAATGGCGCCGGTCTTTCCTCTTCGGCTTCGATCGAAATGGTCACTGGTGTTCTTTTAGAGGGATTGTTCGATATACCAATCGATCGAATAGACATGATTAAAATTGGACAAAAGGTTGAAAACGAATATATTGGTGTTAACAGTGGCATTATGGACCAATTTGCGATTGGAAAAGGTAAAAAGAATCATGCACTTTTATTAAACTGCCAAACACTAGAATACGAATATGCACCTATACAGCTTGAGCGTTATGTCATTATAGTCATTAACACGAATAAAAAAAGAACTCTAGTGAATTCAAAATATAATGAACGTCGTGCACAGTGTGAAAAAGCATTACAGGATTTACAAACTGAACTACTTATCCAATGTCTTAGTGATTTATCTATCGAACAGTTTGAACACCAAAAGCATCTTATTCAAGATGATACAAACCGAAAACGTGCAAAACATGTAGTTTATGAAAATGATAGAACATTAAAAACTTTACTTCTTTTACGCCAAGGAAACTTAAAAGAATTTGGCAGGTTAATGAATGAATCGCATCTGTCACTACAAAATGATTTTGAAGTAACAGGTATTGAACTTGATACATTACTAACAGCTGCCTGGAATCAGCCGGGGATATTAGGGGCACGTATGACAGGAGCAGGCTTCGGTGGCTGTGCGATTGCGATTGTTGAAAAGAGTAAGATTGATAGCTTTAGAGATAATGTCAACAAAATCTATACTGATAAAATTGGTTATGAAGCGTCATTTTATACTGCAACAATAGCTGATGGTGCAAGAGAAATTCATGGAGGAGTGTTATAAATGAGCGTTTTAGTTCTAGGCGGGGCTGGATATATTGGATCACATGCAGTTTATCAGCTAATAGATCAAATGTCTGATGTAGTAGTGATTGATAATCTCCAAACTGGACATAGAGAAGCAGTACACCCTAGCGCAAAATTTTACGAAGGTGATTGCAGGGATATCAATTTTATGAGGATGGTATTTAAAGTAGAATCTATTGACTCAGTCATTCACTTTGCTGCAAATTCTCTAGTTGGCGAATCAACCGAAGAACCACTTAAGTACTTTGATAATAACGTTTATGGAACTCAAGTTTTGTTACAAGTTATGCAAGAAAATGAATTGAAAAAAATAATTTTTTCATCAACTGCTGCAACTTACGGCGAGGTAGATTCTATTCCAATCACAGAAGATATGCCAGCTATCCCGACGAGTCCATATGGAGAAACTAAACTGGCAATGGAAAAAATGATGAAATGGTGTGAACAAGCATATGGAATCAGATATGTATCGTTACGCTATTTTAATGTTGCTGGTGCAAGAGAATCTGGAGAAATTGGTGAAGATCATTGTCCAGAAACTCATCTCGTTCCCATCATACTCGAAACTGCTCTTGGAAAACGCCCCCATATAACTATTTTTGGAAATGACTATGATACACCAGATGGCACATGCATCCGAGATTACATACATATCGATGATCTTATTCATGCGCATCTTTTAGCACTTGACTATTTAGATAATGGTGGAAAAAGTGATATCTTCAATCTTGGTAGTAACCAAGGGTTTTCAGTAAAAGAAATGATAGAAACTGCTCGTAATGTGACTGGTAAAGTAATTCCAGAGAAATTAGGTAAACGTCGATCAGGAGATCCTAGCATACTAATCGCTAGTTCAGAGAAAGCAGCTACTATATTAAATTGGAGTCCAACTCGAACTTCTATAGAAAAAATTATACAAGATGCATGGAATTGGCATGTCAACCATCCGAATGGATATAACAGCGACGTGACAAACAAATGATTTATGAACATATTAATGGCCTTATACAAAAAGCAATTGATGCAAAACTAATCTGCAATTCGGACCGAATTTATGTTTTTAACCAATTACTTTCGCTTTTAAGCATTAAAAATTATAAGGAAGTAACTAAACAGTTAACTGATGATTCCATTCCAATTTTACTTGAAAAAATAATTGCATTTGCAGTTGAAAATAATGTAATCGAGAATATTTTCGATGAAAAAGAAATTCTTTCAGCCAACATCATGAATTGCTTTGTTGCAAGACCTTCAATTATCAATGATATTTTTCAGAGAAAATATACAAACTCGCCAAAAGAAGCAACAGACTACTTTTTTGAATTGAGCAAAAATAGTAACTATATTCAAATGAATAGAATCAACAAAAACATCTATTTTAAAACTGAAACAGTCTACGGCAAAATGGACATTACTATTAACATGTCTAAACCAGAGAAAGATCCGGAGGAAATTAAGAGAGAACGAGAATTAAACTCAGATATTGATTATCCAAAATGTGTTTTATGTATCGATAACGAAGGTTATTCGGGGCGGTTGGGATACCCTGCTAGAGCAAATCATCGGATTATTAGAATACCTCTAGGAGATGAAAATTGGTATTTACAATACTCACCCTATGTCTATTATAATGAACATAGCATTTTGCTATCTGAAAAACATCGTGCCATGAAAATAAACAAAGGAACTTTTGAAAGATTACTAACTTTTATAGAGAAATTTCCACACTACTTTATTGGTTCAAACGCTGATTTACCTATTGTAGGTGGTTCCATATTAAGCCATGATCATTATCAGGCTGGAAGATATGAATTCCCAATGACGAATGCTGCTAGTTCAATATCATTTAGTTTGAAAAAATTCCCGAAAGTAACAGCATCGGTCTTAGAGTGGCCATTAACAACTATTCGACTGCAAGGTAATGAAAAAGATTCGCTAGTTCAAGCTGCAGACCACATACTTTCGAAGTGGAAAAGCTATAGTGATGAGAAAGCAGAAATCGTAGCTATTACAGGAAATACACCACATAATACAATCACCCCTATCGCCCGAAAGAGAGATGAGAAATTTGAACTCGATCTGGTCTTAAGGAACAACCGTGCAACTGCTGAACATCCACTTGGAATTTTCCACCCACATGCAGATGTTCATCATATAAAAAAAGAAAATATCGGTTTAATTGAAGTGATGGGATTGGCAGTTCTACCAGCACGCCTAAACGATGAATTAGCTGAAATTAAGAAGTATTTACTTGGTCAAAATAGCGACGTAGCACCTTACCATCAAAAGTGGGCTGATCAATTAAAGGCTAAGTATAAAATACATGAACAAGTTGATACTATTATAGAAAAAGAGCTTGGTCATAAATTTGCCAAAGTCCTCAGAGATGCCGGAGTATTTAAAGATACAATTACATGTGAAAAATTTATTTATTCACTAAACAATTAAATGTATATTTTAATAATGAAATCAGAGTGTTTTTAATGACTACAAATAAAAAAAACTGTAGACTACTCATTATTTCGAGTGCCTACAGGTTTTTTTATGCTAGTCGCCTCTTAGCTTCTGCAATTTGGATTTTCACTTGATCGAAACTAGTACCACCGAGTGAATTTCTTCTTCTAACAGCAGCTAGTGGTGATAATACATCGTATATATCCGATTCAATCAAATCACTTGCCTTACTGAGATCTTCCAGTGGTAAATCGAGTAGGAAATATCCACGTTGGATACACAGGAAAACTAATTTCCCAGTTACCTCATGTGCTTCTCGGAATGGGAGTCCTTTTGCAGCTAAATAATCGGCAAGTTCTGTAGCATTAGAAAAGTCTTTGTGGACAGTATCGTATAGTCGTTCCGTATGAACAACCATTGTCCGGACCATACCTTCAAATATTTTCAATGAGCCAACGATTGTATGTACAGTATCGAACATGCCCTCTTTGTCTTCTTGCATATCTTTGTTGTAAGCTAGTGGGAGTCCTTTAATGACAGTTAATAATCCCATTAGATTTCCATAAACTCGACCTGTTTTCCCGCGGATTAGCTCTGCCATATCTGGATTTTTCTTTTGAGGCATTATACTAGATCCAGTTGAAAAAGAATCATCTAATTCAATGAAGTTAAATTCAGAGCTAGACCATAAAATAATTTCTTCAGCAAACCGAGATAAATGAGCCATCATCATAGAAGAATTACTTAAAAATTCTATAATAAAATCACGATCACTAACAGCGTCCATACTATTTTCATAGACATTTGCAAAACCAAGATAATTAGCTGCTATCTGACGATCAATCGGAAATGTTGTTCCTGCAAGCGCACCTGCTCCAAGCGGTGAAATATCAATACGCTTCAACGAATCTTTGAAGCGATCTTTGTCGCGTTCTAGCATCCAAAAATAAGCCATTAAATGATGGGCAAATGAAATAGGTTGAGCACGCTGTAAATGCGTATATCCTGGTGCAAGTGTTTCTATATGCATTTCTGCCTGTGCCACAAGTGTTTGTTGAAAAAGCTCGACTAGCTCGATTATTTCTCCTACTCTATTTTTTAAAAATAGATGCATATCTGTCGCTACTTGATCGTTACGGCTACGCCCAGTATGTAGCTTTCCACCAACTGGTCCGATTAAATCGATAAGCATTTTTTCCAAATTTAAGTGAATATCCTCATTTGCAACTAAAAAATCTAATTGGTTTTCTAAAGCCAGTTTTTTTAGTTGAACAAGACCACCTAAAATTGTTTGCACATCATCAGATGGTAATATATTGCAATCGCCTAGCATTTGTACATGAGCAATACTACCGTCTAAATCTTCTATTACCAATGTTTGGTCGAATCCGATGGAAGCTCCAAATTCATCAACCCATTGTTCGGCAGATTTTTGAAATCTGCCGCCCCATAGTTTTGTCATACTTCCACCTTCTCTGCTCCCTTATTCACCATAGCGTGTACTTTTGTTGGAAGGCCCCAAAGCTCGATAAATCCTACAGCAGAAGCATGATTAAATTCATCATCCTTTGTATACGTCGCTAACTTCTCGTTGTAAAGAGAATTAGGTGATTTACGTCCTTCTACAATTGCATGACCCTTAAATAATTTCACTCTTACTGTTCCATTCACATATTGCTGCGTTTCTTTTAAGAATGCCTCAAGTGCAGTTCTAAGTGGAGAGAACCAAAGTCCTTCATATATAAGTTCTGTTAACTTTTTCTCCATAACTGGTTTAAAATGAGCCAATTCTTTTACTAGTGTTATATCTTCTAATTCCTTATGTGCAAGTAGCAATGTATGAGCACCTGGAATTTCGTATACTTCACGTGATTTAATACCAACTAAACGATTTTCAACATGATCTATACGGCCGACACCATGTTTCCCAGCCAACTCATTTAGTTTTAATATTAATTCGTGTAATGGATACGCTACTCCATCTATCGAAGTAGGTACTCCTTTTAAAAATTCAATTTCAATTACATCAGCAGTATTTGGTGCATTTTCTAGAGACACTGTTAAATCATAAGCCTCTTCAGGTGGAGCTGCCCAAGGATCTTCTAAAATCCCACATTCATTTGCACGCCCCCATAGGTTTTGATCGATAGAGAATGGGCTGTCTAAGTTAATCGGAATCGGGATATTTTTTTCTTTGGCATATGCAATTTCTTCCTCACGACTCCAACTCCACTCACGAACTGGTGCAATCACTTCTAAATTTGGATTTAATGCTTTAATGGAAACTTCGAAACGAACTTGGTCATTTCCTTTACCTGTGCAACCATGTGCAACTGCTGTTGCTCCAGTTTGTTCTGCAATTTCAACTAACTTTTTAGAAATCAATGGACGAGATAAGGCAGAAACTAATGGATATTTATTTTCATACCAAGTATGTGCTTGAAGTGAGATCAGTGCATATTCATTAGCAAATTCCTCTCTTGCATCAATCATATAACTTTCGATAGCTCCAACTTCTAGTGCTTTATTCTTAACGAATGCAAGATCCTTACCTTCTCCAACGTCTAGACATACCGCTACAACATCATACCCCTCATCTTTTAACCACGTAATTGCAACCGATGTATCTAACCCGCCTGAATATGCTAATACAACTTTTTTGTTCATTATATATCCCTCCAATGAATTTATATACAACTTTTCAGTATTAATATACATAATGTAACATGACTTATGTATAAATACAACTGATTATTAATAATTATTAATAATTATTCATTCCTTCATTAACTGTACTTTGAACGATTGCTATTGGATTACGTTTAAAAAAGTTAGCAGGTGCTTGTGGGTATTAAATTTAATAATGCGATGATGTCATCTATAGAGGAAATAACCCGAGTAAAATTCTATTGTGGACTAGTCACTTAATTGTTTTTCTTAAATATGGTGACTAATCATCTGGAAACAGATAGAGAAGTCATCATGATTAGTTGTAGTTGAGATGGCTTAAAACTTGACCTGTGTCGACATCAGCATGTTTGAAAGATGCTATTAATCTAAATACGGGAACACTATATGAAAGGTACAAAAAAATAGACTTAGTTCACTCTATTAATTAGAGTACTAAGTCTATGTTTTGTTCTAGTATATATGCACTTTCTCAAAGTGTTCGACGACTGGGAAGGGATCGTAGTATGGATGAAGTAGTTTCTTCCATTCCTGATACTCGCTCGATTCTCTAAAACCAACTGTATGATCTTCTAAGGTTTCCCAACTTACTAGCAGTAAATATTTACCTTTTACTTCCATGCAACGTTGTAATTCGTGTGATATATAGCCTGGCATAGTTGAAATAATTTTGGATGCTTGAAGAAAAGCCTCCTCATAATTTTTATCAGTACCTGGTTTAACTTGTAGCATTACTGCCTCTAATATCATGTTAACACTCCTTTTGTACTTCCAACTTATAAAATTACCTTTGTTCTATCCTCTTTAATAGCTCACTTAAAGAGATTTCTCCCATAGATTTTATTCGTTCATCAAAGTTCTCAAACTTCAGATGTTTTGTAACATTATTAGGAACTATGACACAGCGAATACCTGCTTGTTTTGCTGCACTCAATCCGTTAAGAGAATCTTCAAAAACAATTGTTTCTTCACGTGACAGTCCTAAGTCTATTAATGTTTTAAGATATAGTTCGGGATCAGGTTTAATATTGCTCACATCATCTTGTGTATTAATGACCTCAAAGTACTCCATTATGTTTAGTTGAGTTAGGTACTTATGTACCCAGCTCTTTGATGAACTAGAAGCTAGTGCTATTTTAAGATTATTTTGTTTAGCTTCATCTAAATAATCTTTAACACCTTCACGGAGTATAGGTGCTTTCATCATAGTTTCGTACCTAATAGCTGCATGCTTTTCTAGCATTTCACAATTGACGGTTTCACCTGCTAGTTCCCGGAAGTAATTGTATAAAACATCATTTCCTGTCCCAATACATTGAGAATATCCTAGTAAATCTATATTTATTTGATGACTTTCATAAAAAACTTCTTTGAATGCTTCATACCATGTAGTTTCTGTATCTACAATTAAACCATCAAAATCAAATATAACTCCTTTTATCAATTTCAAAACCCCACTTTCCTACTTTATGTTTTGAAATAGCTTTATGTAGCTATTTTCAAATTTCCAGCTTGTTTGCACAATTTCAATTTTATTAATATTCTTCATCAGCTCTCATTATTCCTTTTTATGTCGAAAGATTATATAAAATATCAGGGAAATAAAAATTAAAAAATGTCCAGTAAAATGTTCAATTGTTATAATAATTACGATAGAAATCATCCAAATGTGACATTTTTGTGAAATGTGTATATTTTTCACAATCCGACATTCTTTGCAATATCCTTATTATACAATAATCAAGTTGCTACATAACCTACAAGATATACACTTCATGAGATGAAGCTAATACACACTATGGAGGAAGAAATATTGTGAAAAGTCAATTGCACCAAAAATCGTTATTGCTACGAATCGAGCTAAAAAAACAGGATATGTATAAAAAGGCAAAAAGACTTGGATTTACTCATCCAATTGTCGTTACTTGCAGTCAGGAGCTGGATGAACTACTCAATAGATACCAACGAAAAGTTTCCTAAAAATGGTATATACAGATACCTATCTTAACTTCCAATGGTTCTACCAAAACTTTGAGTAAAAACATCAAAAATTGTTAAAAAAACCGATTTATCCTTTTTAAAAGGATAAGTCGGTTTTTTAATGTGTTATTTTTTTATGAAATACTTTTTCCCAACTGTTTCGACAATTGACGGAGCCATAGCATATAGTTTACTTGTAATACTCATGTAAGAAGGAAGATTAACCTCTCTTACCGGATTTTCAATCACTTTTTCTATAGAGCCTACCACTTTTTCCGGAGTCAATAGATGTTTTTTCATACTGTTTCTATAATTACCCGTTTGATCAGCTAAATCTAGAAAGGGTGTATCAATTGGTCCTGGATTTATAGTTGTAACCTCGATACCAAATTCCTTTAGTTCCATTCGGATAGCATTTGCAAACCCGAGAATGGCATGCTTAGATGCTGCATATGCAGATGCTTTAGGAGTAGCTACTTTACCTGCTTGAGATGCAACAAAAACGAAATGACCAAACCCTCGTGTTTTCATTTTTTCTGCAAAGTACTTTGTAAGCTTCATCGGTGCTAATACGTTTACATTAAACATTTTCTCCATATCTCGTTCATCCATATCCAATAAATAAGAAAAGGTTCCAACACCAGCACAGTGAATTACGGTATCTGGTGTACCCATTTTGTTAAAAAGTGAATCGAAGGATTGTTCGATAGTTAAGTCCGCTTCAATTGTATGTATTCCAATAGCTGATAAATTGTTTAATACATCGTTATTTCTACCAGACGCCCATATTTGATGACCAACATCATGTAGAGTTCTAGCAAGCAATAGTCCAACTCCACTTGTAGCACCCGTTATTAAAATTTTTTTAGTTTTGCTCATATAACAAAATTCCTTTTTCATTTCGTTTTGCAATTATAAGCCCATTATCGATTAAATAATCTATTTGACCAATTGTTTCAGAAAGTGTCAAGCCAAGTTCCTTTTCATAAACTTTTGGAAATAATTGTTTTGTTAATTCAAAAATTGTTTTTTCACCGTCATTCATCATATCTAGTACTTTGAGTGCCCGCTCTTTTTGTTTTTCTAGTCTAAATGTAACTAGTTCCTTTATATTAAATACTTCGTTACCATGACCACTATAAACCTTCTCAATAGGTAGTTGCTGTATTTTTTTCAATGAAGCATTGTACTGTAGCATCGATTTTGGGCGCTCTTCTTGTGGATTTAATGGTGGCTCAATTAATGGGTTAGATGAAATTTTTTCGAGAATAAGGTCCCCACCTATTAGAACTTTGGAACTTTCAGACCAGAATGCCAAATGACTTTGTGCATGTCCTAACGTTTCAAGCACTTGGATATCAGGATGACCTGGTAGAATGTCCCCTTCACATAAATAAGTATCTAGAGAACGACTCCCTAAAAGGCTTAATGGTCTTCTCATCTTCTCCACCCAATTAAAATACTCCTCCGGAACCCCTTCTTCTTTTAGACACTGTAAGTAAAATCGGTCATGATACTGTAGGAAATCTTCATCACGGGTCATCCATACTTGATTGTATTCATGACCAAGAATAGTTGCTTGTTCAAATGCATCTGTCCAACCAGCATGATCGGGATGATGATGAGTTAAAACAACTTGCTCAATATCAGTAAGCTCATAGCCCGCTTCTTTTATACCTTGTGTTAATGTGGATAATGCTTGTTCTGTTTTTGGTCCAGCATCAATTAATGTCAATGCATCGCCTTTAACTATATATGCATTGACATCCCCTACTGCAAAGGGAGTGGGAACTATAATTTTATGTATCATTTGAATTCTCCTTATTAATGAATAGTCATTCATTACATTGTACTCTTATTTCGGGTTACCGTCACGGAAATATGGTTGACTTTTTATGATAAGATGCATATAATTTCATTAATTCAGAATATAAAAGCTACGATGAAGATTAGTACATATACGATGGAGTTAAGAGAGTGAAATGACCTGGTGCAAATTTCACCTCCCGCTCGTTTATAGAACCTACTTCTGAGCAACTATGTAAACATGGTCGTACCTTCTCGATACGAAGGAATAAGTTGTGCTGAAAATTTATCAGCAAATCTAGGTGGTACCGCGGAAAACAAGTGTTTTCGTCCTTATTGTATGGGATGAGAGTGCTTTTTTATTTTGTCCTAGTTTTTATACCGCTCTACTTTCATTAACTTTAATGGAAATCAGGTAAACTAAAGGGAGGAAAATTATATGACGAAAATTGTATTTGTAGGTGCAGGTGCTATGGTAGAGGCTATTATACATGGTTTAACAAAAGAAAAAATAATTTCACCTGAATCTATTTATGTTACGAATAAATCAGATGAAAACCAGCTTAACTATTTAAAAGAAAAATACAATGTGCAAATTGTATGTGATCAGAAAAAGGCTCTAACTGAAGCTAATATTATTTTTCTAGCCATGAAACCAAAAGATGCAAATGAAGCTCTTACAAGTCTGGCAACATATTTAAACAATAATACTACAATAATTTCCGTTATTGCGGGTATAAGTATACAAACCATTACAAATTCTCTAGGTAATAGACCAATTGCACGTGTAATGCCAAATACCTCTGCAGCTGTTGGAATGAGTGCATCTGCTATATGCTGGAATGAACTTATTCCAGAAGCATCCAAACTACCCATCATCAATCTTTTAGAATCAATTGGTTCTGTAAAGGTCGTGGCAGAGGAAGATTTACATGTTGTTACCGCACTTTCAGGAAGCGGTCCAGCTTACTTATACTATTTTGCTGAACAGTTTGAATCCGCAGCTATTGAGCATGGTTTAAACAAGGTAGATGCTCGTCAACTATTTATACAGACGATGGAAGGTGCCGCACAAATGCTGAAGAAAGGTGATGTGGAACCTGAAGAGCTGCGTAGAAAAGTTACTAGTCCAGGTGGCACAACAGAAGCAGGTTTGGAACAACTAATGGAGCATAAAGTGAATGAAGCTATTTTTGCTTGTATTAATGCTGCACAAAACAGATCACGAGAACTCGGGAAACTATTTGAAACTTGAAAAAAATAATTATAAAGGATTATAAAATAAAATGGAAAATTCATATTTTGTTGGTTGGGGTACACTAGCTTTTATAAATGCTGGAATTGCTCAAGGTAAAAATCGAAGCGGTCTTAATTGGTTCCTACTATCATTATTATTAGGGCCTATCGCTACCGTAAGTTTAGTTATATTAGAGAAAAAAAGAGATTCTGAGTGAAGTAATCCTCGCTCGGAATCTCTTTTTTCATTTTAGGGGAATTAATGTACCATTAATCCAACTATATTCTGTAAAATCTTCGGCAATATAAATGGGAAATCTATATTCTTCAACTTGGCTAAGCATCTTGTTTAAATCAGATGGCATGAACCGTGCACTAATATGATTAACGATTAAATGCTTAGCATTCGCTTTTTCACAAACCTCCGCTGCATCCACTATAGTAGAGTGTCCATAAAGTCGAGCAAGCTCAGCAGTTTCCATGTCGAATGTTCCTTCGTGGACGACGATATCTGCATTTTCACTTAACCATATAGAGTTGTCACAGTATTTTGTGTCCCCTAATATCGTTACTTTAAATCCCTCTTTTGGAGCACCAGTTACTTCCTCACTCTTCACAACTTTTCCATCTGGAAGTAACACATCATGCCCTTCTTTCAATTGTTTTAGTAAAGGTCCCCTTGGAACTCCTAAAGCATCTGTTTTTTCAATATAGAGTTCAGGTGCAAGGGCTTTTTGTTTGACAGTATATCCGAAGCAGGGCACTACATGCTCTAATAGTTTAGCCTCTACAATAAATTCTTCATCTTCAAAAATAACGCCTTCTTCAATCTCTATAATTGTTAATGGATATTTCACATGAGTTTTGGAAATAGAAAGGGTTACTTCTATCCAATTCTTCAACCCTGTTGGTCCATAGATTGTAAGAGGTTCTAGACCACCTAAAAAAGAACGGGATCCTAGCAAACCAGGTAGCCCATATATATGATCCCCATGTAAATGTGTGATAAAAAGCTTTTCCAGTTTACGAGGTTTTAGAGTCGTATGTAAAATTTGATGCTGAGTGGCTTCCCCACAATCAAACATCCAAAAAGAACCTCGCTCCTCTAATAGTTTCAATACTGTAGATGTAGTATTACGCTGTTTCGATGGCATTCCTGCACCAGTACCTAAAAATAATAATTGCATATTTACTCACTTCCTTTGTTCAATAGGACATATTGTAATTATAAGTCTACCCCTAAATTCCATGTATGTAAAAAACAAAACTGCTAACAATAATTAAACAATCAAAAGGAGTTCATAACTTATGAAATTAGAGACATTGATAAAGCCTTTAGGCATTAACATAAGTAAAGAAGACGAATCCATTGAAATAGATGGTCTTGCTTTTAACTCTGCAAAAGTAGAGAACAATTACATATTTGTTGCCATTTCAGGAACTCACAAAGACGGACACGAGTTTATAGAGGATGCAATCTCAAATGGAGCTTGCGTTGTCGTTGGTGAAGAAAATCTCTCATCTATTGGTGTGCCTTATATTCAAGTAAATAATTCAAGAAAAGCATTAGGCTTATTAGCGAATATATTTTACGAAAACCCTACTCAACACAAGATAATGATTGGAATTACCGGTACAAACGGAAAAACAACTACCTCTTATATGTTAAAGCATATTTTAGAATCCGCAGGTATTTCGTGTTCTTTATTTGGGAGTATTTGCACTATTATCAATGGTGTTGAAAACATATCTACACATACAACTCTTGATGCTTTAACATTAAATCAGCTTATGGTTACTAGTAATGATCGTGCTATCATAATGGAAGTGTCTTCCCATGGTTTAGCTCAGGCTCGCGTGGAGGGTCTACGATTTGATTATTGTATTTTTACTAATTTAGAGCATGAGCATCTAGATTACCACGAAAATATGGAATCCTACTATTTGGCTAAGCAATCATTATTCAACTATTTAAAACCGAGTGGAATTGCCGTGATCAAATCTGACTCAATATGGGGAGAACGGCTTTGTGAGTATGTCTCTTCAATGAATAGAGAAGTTATTAAAGTAAATGGGACAGATCCTACACATATAATAAGTAATGAATCGTTAGTGTTGAATAAACGACATCCGCTGAGCTATTCGATTAATAATCGTATGAAAGGTAAACACAATCTAGAAAATGCTGCACTTGCTTTTTCGACAGCAGTCTCTTTAAATATCGAACCATTAGATATTGAGAATTCATTGCAACATTTTAGCGGAGTTCCAGGTAGATTCGAAATGTTTCAACATCCAAATGGAGCAAACTTCATTGTGGATTATGCTCACACTGGAAATGCTTTTTCTCACATTTTAGAAACCGCTAACTTATATAATCCCGAAAGAATAGTGCATGTTTTTGGTTTTAGGGGAAATAGAGACGTCCAAAAAAGAAGTAATATGATACAGATTTCTTTAAATAATTGTCACACATGTATATTAACTTTTGATGACTTAAATGGTGTACCAACTCAACAAATGATAGAAGAACTCACTTCATTGGATCCGATGAATAAATGTGTGATTATTCCGGATCGAACTTTAGCTATTCAGTACGCATGGGATCTTGCTCAGTATAATGACTTAATCGTTATTACTGGCAAAGGAATTGAAAATTATCAACAAAAATTTGCATTACCTACTTTATCTGATTTACATACATTAAATTATTTGAACGATTCGTTTGTACATCAGAACCAATACTATTTATGATGGTCATGGTCATCTAAAAAGTCTTTACTAAAACTTGTTTTTGATTCCAATAAAGGTTTCTTTTTTAATTTCATACCACGTTTAATACTATTTTCTCCGAATTTCCCTTGCAATTGTTCCACAAGCTTTAATATTGGCTCTTCTTTAGCATGTTCTTCAAAATTAAAAATAGATAGTTGTTCGACTGATTCTCCTTTGTCATAGACATTGTTCACTGTTACACCTAGTAACCGAACTGGATCCCCATTCCAAGAAGCTTGAAATAGATCTAATGCTAATTGATTTATTTCTTGTTCTTTATAGAGACGGTTAGTTACAGTTTTACTTCTTGTTTTGTTTTTCCAATTAGCGTCACGTATATGTATCGTAATGGACCGTCCAGCAAGATTTTTGGCATCAAGTCTAGCAGCCACTTTTTTCGATAAACGAATAAATACTTTTTCAAGGTCCTCTATATTCGATTCATCAAATGGCAATGTAGTTGAATTCCCAACACTTTTCGTGTCATAAATAGATTCAGGATCTACCTCCCTATTATCAATCCCATTCGCCCGATTTTGAAGTCGGACTCCATTTTTCCCAAGTTTTTCTTTTAGTAAATTAGGACTTGCATTTGCTAAATCTCCTATAGAAATAATACCAATCGTTTCTAATTTCTTTGCAGTACTCTCCCCAATTCCATGCATATCTATTACTGGGAGTGGCCATAAGATTTCATTTACTTGTCTTTTCCGCAAAACAGTTATACCCATAGGCTTTTTTATATTGGATGCCGTTTTCGCAAGAAACTTGTTAGGGGCAATACCAATGGAACAAGGCAAATCTAGCTCTCGTATAATGCGATCCTGAATAGATCTTGCAAAGCTCACTGCATCGTTGTTCATATCAACTTCCGTTAAATCCATATACCCCTCATCTATCGAAACAGGCTCTACAAGATGTGTATAGGACCTTAAAATTTCAAATAGCGGTGTATCATAAAATTATCTGTGTACATATTAATGCACTTATTCTTAAAAACCTACAAACATAGGCAAATCTCAACAATTAAATATGTACAATTAAATGTACATATTTCAAAGTATTATCGTTAAAAGAAAATAGTATAAAATTCTGAATTAAAAGTGATGATAACGAACGTAAGTAAGCTTCGACTAAGATTTGCGTGTAAATTCTTAAGTTTCAAAACATTTGCATAAATACAAGTTTTAAAATTTTCAATGGAATTGAAAACTTAAGGGTAGCCACTAACCATCTCATAAAGTTTAGTTTCAGGATACATTCTTTTTTATTAATTATATTTAGAACTTCAATCTTATTGCCCTCATACATTTCATTTAATTTCAATATCTCAGTATTTCTTTTTAAAACTTTTCAATCAGGGTTTATCGTAATTTCTAAATTCTCAACTTTATATTTTGTAGCATCATATGAAGGAAATGAAAATATATAATCGTTTTCCTAAAAATTACAAGAAGAGCAAACAGGCACCAATTATGCAATTGTGCCTGTTTCCTTGAATTACTCGAATTCTTTTATTTCTCAATTTAATTACCATTACAAAAAGGTCAAATAGATATAATTAATTCTGTTGATATTGGTAATATTTAAAGTAATTTAAAATGTTATCATAACCTCTTTCTGGAAATTATTGATAATTTTATTCTCTGTGGTCATCCAAAAAATCCTTACTCAAGCTAGAGTTAGCTTGATATTTTGAGGATTTTCCTATATCGATTCCTTTTTGGATGACCCCTTTACCAAACTTCTTTTCAATATTATCTATGAGTTGAATGATTGGTTCTTCCTTAACAAATTCCTCGAAGTTAAACATTGTCAATTGTTTTGTTGTTTCATTTTTATTAATAACATTTGAAACAGTTACACCTAGTAAACGTACAGGTGACTCATCCCAATACTTTTGGAATAGCGACCAAGCAATATCTAAAATCTCTTCTTTTGACTGAACGGAATTTGATACAGTCTTACTACGCGTTTGATTGTTCCAATCTGCATCACGTATATATATGATTACTGTCTTGCCTGCGAGACGCTTTGCAAGTAATCGATCTGCTACTTTCTTTGACAGTTTCTCTATAGTTTGACGAAGTTTATATAAATCAGTTATGTCCTTTGGTAGTGTCATTGAATTGCCTACACTTTTTGTATCGTATATAGAATTTGGATCAACTTCACGGTTGTCTTCGCCATTTGCATGTTGACGTAATCTCTCCCCGTTCTTACCCAACATAGAGCGAATCTTATGTTCGTCAGTATTTGCTAAATCACCAATTGTTTTAATATTTACTACATTTAATTTTTCAGCTGTACGTGAACCAATACCATGCATTTCAATAACATCAAGTTGCCATAATACATTTGGCACATCGCGCTTTCTAAGGATAGTAATTCCCATCGGCTTCTTCATATCAGATGCCGTTTTTGCCAAGAATTTATTTGGTGCCACACCGATGGAACATGGTAATGAAAGCTCATTCCAAATACGCGCTTGTATTTCATGGGCAATAGTTAATGCATGTCTATTTTCACTTAGTTTTGTGATCTCTAGAAAGCCTTCGTCTATTGATACAGGTTCTAGTAATGATGTGAACTCTCTTAGTAAATTAAAGAACCGTTTCGATGAATCACGATAACGATCAAAATTTGGAGGTAGGATGACGAGTTCTGGACACCTTCTTTTTGCCTCCACTACATTCATAGTTGTTTTAACACCTAATGCTCTCGCTTCATATGAACACGTTATTATGATGCCTCTACGTTCAGATGGATTCCCTGCAATAGCTATTGGCTTTCCTTTAAGTTCAGGGTTGTATACTTGTTCTACTGAAGCATAGAAACTATTTAAATCGATATGCAAAATTATTCGTCCAGTTTTTTTCATTTTCTCACCATTTTTCATCTTGTAAATCGTAAAAATCAAATTAATGTATTTTATTTCTCTATACTCTATAACAAATCTTAACTATAATTCGGTTTGCTAAATAATATAAAAATCTAAATTAAAGACAATAATAAAAAATATAAAACATATCTGTCTACCCACATGAGTTCACCCTATTATACCTTATTTTACTATTACTTTATCTTCTTTGATAATTATCAAATCACTCATTTCTTACTCTTTCCCATTCCAAGTCATTCTTTCGTTTTAATCGACTCTTCTTTGTACGCCCAATCTACTTTAGAAAAAAAGTGATAATTTTTATTAGCGTTATCAAACTTAATTCACTGTTAAGTGTCTTTTAAGAGACAATTTCACAATGAATTAAAAGTGAAAACAACTCCTAATTTTATGGAGTTGTTTTTTTTATATAACCACACTTTAACTAAATCTCTTCTTATTCATCTAAATTGCTAACCGTTAGTTTAAATATTTTCTTACAATATTTAAAGTGATCTCAACATAAATATTCAATAAAATTCCTCTTAAAGTTTCTTTGGAGTTGAGATGCTTTTAATCGAACTTTATTACAAATTATCAATCTTTATTATAAATAACTAGCACCATTATCTTGGAGTAGTTAAAGTGTACGCCATATTGTCTTATTGATTAACTGTAATAATATATTTTTCTCAGGTTCTGGTAACCATTCTTCTTTAGCATTATTGAGTACATCCCAGTTATAATAACCAAGAAGAATTTCATTGTCATGGTTAAGTTCATTTTCCACTGGAATATTATACGCAAAACTTACTATAACTAGTAATCCACAAGGTAAATCTTTTATCTCTTTTCCCGAAGTATACTCATATGCAGCAAATGATTTTGAACTTCCTTTCTCATAATCCTCTGGCATTTCAGCTTTAAAAGTATGTCGAAAAATGCTTTTTTATTATTTCGATGCTTACATAAATTCTCAATTTTATGGTTAAGAGTTAAAACACTTTTAAGTGCAGTTATAGTTCTTTTTTCATTTTTTTTGTTGTACTCTGTAATATCTTAATCGTGAATACAGGTAACTTAACACCAAAATTATTTAGAACGTTTAACACAACATACACCTTTCTTTTTCCTGCGCAATTTACAACGGATGTTCTTTGATATATATCATTTTCTAATTCTTCCCTCTCTATTAGCTTTTCGCCAATTAATTTTAAAGCAATAAACTCTGTATCTCCCTCAACTAATATCACATTTTCAGCAAAAAATATCTCGTTTACATATGGATTAAATTTTAGTAAAGCTTGAAATTTATTTTTTTCGTGTTTTGGCAATCAAAAAATGTCTGAGGCCACTTGATGTGTGATGACATTTTTCTTATCATCTAAAGAGAGTTTAGCCAGGGTTCTATTAGAACGTGACAAATCGATAAAATTAGGTGAATGCGAAGTGCCTAAAACTTGAAAAAAACCTTCATCTGCCAAACTATATAGTGTATCCTTAAAAACTATCGCAAGATGAGGATGTAGATAAAGTTCAGGCTCTTCTATAGCTATTATCAATGGTCTGCCTACCCTTTTCTTCTGATTGATATTTTTTGTTAAACATTTTAAACCCTTTGAGTATAGAGAGGATAAAAGTTCTTTGAACTCCATATCCCTGATGATCTAACAAAGTTTCAAGACCATTATAATCAAAATTCGGCTTTAAAGAAGTCCAACAATTTCATCTAATGGATTTATATCAACATTAATTCTTATTTTAGTTTCAGTTACCTCTTTTAAAAATACTTTAACTTCATTTTCGAAGTATTTTATTTGATCATTATCGTGTCCATTTATTTTATCTTGTAATAGTAAGGTTTTAGCCTGTGCTTCTTTATATTCATCGTAGACTATATGGAGATGAATCCTTAATATCATCACTTGCATTTTTTACAGCTGGAATATAAATAATTTCTGGAAATACATTCAAAAAATGACTACCACTTTTACCGCCACCCATCCAATGTTCTTCTCCCATGTCATGATCCTAATTACCACTTAATTTAGATGCTCTTTCAACGTCATTTTCAAAGTTATAAACTAATCTAACAATAAACTGACCTCTTGGTCCATGTATTGATTTCTTTAGTCCATGCATTTCAATTTCTTCTGGGGTTAAATTATCAAATGTAGCATGAAAACTAATAGGTTCATTAGTAAAATGTCTATGATAAAGATCTTTTTTTTAGTTTTATTTTCATTCATAGAAAACTGAACTAATGCTTGAAGTACTGTGCTTTTGTTACAATTATTAGGACCAATTATAAGTGAAATGTTTTCAATGTTTAAGCTAAGTTTCTTGATTCCTTTATAATTTCTAATAGTAAGTTTCTTCAATTTCAAATTTATTCCTCCTCCATTTTTTATACATACTTTTTACAATATTTTCTATTTTTAAATTATAACCTTCATTTATCCTATATCTTTACAAAAATATCTGACGTGTCTGAGAGATAATATAATTTTTATGCAGAAATATGGAGATTGAAATGAAATAAAAAATGATACCTAACTAAGCAGGTATCAATTAAATAAATATATAAATTCAAGCATTTGAATTCGCAGATGCTATATTCTAATTGCTTTATAAATACTATTATCCTAATGTATCGAAGATTTCTTTTGCTAAATTATAGATTAATTTGGTTTCTTTTATATCTTTGTCAGCTAATAAATTGCTAATTAAATCAAGAATTTCTTTTTTTCCGAAATGTTCATCAGGAGTAATATCATTAAAACTAAATACCGTTTTTACATCCACCTCTAGACCACTTATTATCTTATCCAAGGTTTCTAATGTTATATTTCTTTCCCCCCTTTCAACTCCTGCTAAAAATGAAGTTTGAAGGCCAGACTTCTCAGATAATTCTTCTTGCGTTAATTGCTTCTTTTTTCTAACTTCGCGAATGTTCATCCCTACTAATTTTACTATGTTCCCCATATTCCTCACCTCTTCCTAAGATTAGGTGAGGAAATTAACACTAAACAGATACACATGATATAATTTCCATTGATTTATGCACTTATAAGTACTATTATTTAAAAATGTGAGAGGAGTGAAATAATATGAGTAACTATTTATCAACAAAAATTATAATAGAAAATGTTACACAATTTAAGATGCGAGGTCGAGTAGCTTATCAAGGATTTGTTTCATCACAAGTTGCTATCAATTTCTCTTTCTCAAAACCATTCAATGATCCATCAGGAAAGGGCTATCAAAGACCTATAAACAAACGACGTAGTATGGATTTTGCAAATTATTTATCACAGGGTGAAGATGCGTTATATACACCAATCTTGTTAAATGCAACTGGACACTGGGTTTTTCATGCATATAGTAAAGATCGTCCTTTATTTGGGAGATTAATTGCTAGTAGTAAAGCCTCTTTGATGGATGGCCAACATAGATTATCAGGAATTAAAGAGTATGTAAAAACTACAAATGCAACGTTAAACGTTCCTTTTCTAGCATTCCACTATTTAGAAGAGGATGAAGAGATTAAACTTTTTAATGTAATAAATACAAAAGCGAAGGGGATTGGAACATCTTTAAGCAAATATTTAAATAGAGATAATGATGATATCAGTTGGGTAGCTACAAACTTAATACTTCGTCCTGATAGTCCTTTTTTTAGTAAAGGGACACTTATTGGTAAAAGAACAAAGGACAAACATATTACTCTACAAAATCTTTATAATTTAGTAACCTTACTTATTAAAAAGTCAAAACTTGAAAATTTAACTAAAGAAAAAGTTACGAGCATTGCTATGTTTTATTTTAATAAAATTAAAGAATTATTTCCTGAACAATGGGAGGATTTCAAGACTTATAGATTGTCACATATTGTGTCGTTAAATGCCTTAGCTATAGCAGGAAATGAGATTTTAAATAGTAACTTTTTGAGTAAAAGTCAGCAAATAAATTCTACAAGGCTATTACCCTTATTAGAGAATTTGAGACAAATTGATTGGTCAACTAACGGGGACTTAAAATACCTTAAAGGAGTAAGTGGTTCAAAACTTCTAGCACAGGATATTTTAAATTGTTTAATCTAACAACTATATTTAAATCTATTTTATATCTAACTTTGTTCAACTTGTAGACAAAAGGAGTCTGGAATGAAATATTCCAAACTCCTTTTTCTTATTCATCTTTTAATATGTAAGCGATTGTAATTCTTCATATTAAAGTAACCTCCCTCTATAAACATTGAGATACCAGCGGTTTTCATTACCTCGTGATTTAAGAAAAATATTCTAAACAATTTATTGGATTTAAGAATAAATTTACAAGTAATAGACAATTAATAGTGTATATTGGGGGGGAAGTTTATTATGATAATAAAAAAACATGATGATAAGAACATTTATTGCTACTGCTGTCGCGAAAGATCTTTATTTATTCGTTGAGATCTGCACAATAAAATGTGGAGTAGAGAGTCATAGTAGTGAATGGCATTAACATTTGTTATGTCTTCTTTCCGTTAACGACGTTTCTTCTTATGCTAGTTCTGCTACACCATCTTGAGGTCCCTCATGGAATTCACCATTTCCTCCATCAAGTATGCCCTATCGGTTATCTGTGTTCAGTATAGTTTACTGAATGCCCAGAACGTTGTTCTCTCTTAATTGTTCAGCTATCCATCACTAGCTAGGTTATCAAGTGTACTTGACGTACAATCAGATCTCCCCAGGTAAGAGCGTAATTTTCCCCTCCACCTATCTGCTTCATTTACTCCGTACAACCTTCGGTAGAAAGGGCTTTGTTTTGTTATGCAAACTTACCCAATTGTACTTAGCCTTATATGAAGTTCGTGTTCCTCAGACCGAAGGTTTGCCGCTCGCTTCCTTCAGATTCCATGTCACCATGGACACCCTTGCGTTAAGCTAACTGTTACTTCTACCTTCACAGCTCGGGACTTTCACCCTATAGATTCCGCCCATGCTGGGCGGACATAAAAACGCCTTCCCGCGAATTGCGAAAAGGCGTTTGAATATGTAGGTTTATTTATTTGCTAAAGTTGCTTGGACATTTGCGACACGCTTAGCACCTATGTATTTTGGACCCCAATAATATGGATCGTTTAATTTTGATACTGAAACACCTTTACTAGATGAAGAATGGACGAACTTCCCATCTCCAATGTATATCCCAGCGTGAGAGACACCTTTGCCAAACGTATTAAAAAATACTAAATCGCCTGCTTTAAGGTTCTTTTTTGCGACCGATGTTCCAGTCACAGACATACCTCCAGTTGTTCGTGGTAACGTAACACCGACTTGTTTATATACGTAACCAATGAATCCTGAGCAATCAAAGCCTCTAGGTGTCGTGCCGCCCCAAACATATTTGGTACCTATAACTTTTTCAGCAGCTGATACAACTTGTGTTGAGTGTATCCCACTTGAAGCCTCTACTTGATTAGCTAATGGAGCTAAAAAGAGAAATAATGCGAATGTGAGTATCGAAATGCCTTTAAACAACTGTGACTGTAATTTCATATAAATTAAATCCTCCGTTTTATAGCTCTAGCTTAAATTATCTGAAAATTAACTAAACCCAGTTTACCACGAAATATGCATTTTAAATTTTACATTTTTGTAACAAAGAGATTACAGTTTAAACCTACTAACCCTTTTAAGTATTTGAGAGTAGTCTGAGCTAATTCGAGAAAAGGCAGCAACCGTAGAGTTTCCAACGTTCATCTTGAGATATTAACGTTTCAAAAGTTTCTAATACATTCCTTATGCAGGTGATTCGTTATAATAATCACCTCAAAATGATTGTTTTTATTGTTCATCAAGTATGTTCTCCGAAGCCAAATGGGTTAAACGTTCCGCTTTTATTACATTTTTAAAACAAATTTTAATCTGCATATTTTCTCCATATTTCTTGTGTAATCTATTCATGTTACAAAAAAACAACAAAATATTATAGTATTTTATTTGCATCATTAATGTTCAATTTTGCAACAAATATAAAATCAACAAATCATTGCTTTCAATTGAATTTTATGTTCAAGGTTCCTGAATATCTATTTATGATACAAAGAAATTAATTCCCTCGTCAGGTCAACAACACGATAAACTAATGGAGCGAAATAATTATATGAATCTACGATATCTACTAAAAACATTATCTATTACAGTCAATAACAGAGTACATCAAAACTTAAATGTTAAAGGAATAGCCTTCGATTCCTCAAAGGTTGAGAGTGGATTTTTATTCATTGCGATTACAGGTAATCATACAGATGGTCACCGTTTTATTAATGACGAAAAAAAGAATGGAGCCATTGCTATAATAGGAGAGCAAGTATTAGAATCACTTGATGTTCCTTACTTTCAAGTTCCAAATTCACGGAAAGCATTGGCTCTTTTAGCTAAGACCTTTTACAGCAATTCAACAAACAATAAAATAATAATAGGCATTACAGGTACAAATGGCAAGACAACGACTTCTTATATGTTAAAGCACATTTTAGAGTCGCAAGGATTACCCTGTTCACTATTTGGCAGTATCTCAACTATAATCAACGGAAATGAAATTCCTTCCTCTCACACTACTCTAGATGCTTTAACCTATCACCGACTTTTATCAGAAAGTTGTGATCAAGTAGTAATCATGGAAGTATCTTCCCATGGTTTAATTCAACATCGAGTTGAGGGGATTGAGTTTGATTATTGCATTTTCACAAATTTAGAGCATGAACATTTAGACTACCATCGTGATATGGAGTCTTATTTTAAAGCAAAACAGTCTTTATTTACTCACATGAAGTCAAATGGAATAGCAATTGTTCACTCCTCAAGTGAATGGGGGGAGAGGTTAAGTACATATGTGAATTTACTTGAGAAAAAATTGATTAAGATTAATGGAAATAATCCTACCTATACAATTAATGGTAAAGAGCTTTTCGGAAACACCATGTACAGTAACAAAGGAAATCTCCTGACAACAAGCATGAAAGGAAAGCACAATATTGAAAATGCTGCATTAGCCTTTTCTACAGCTGTTTCTTTAGGATTCAGTCCCCCAATAATTGTAGATGCTTTGAAAGAATTTAAAGGAATACCTGGAAGGTATCAAATTCATCCTCATCCTAGTGGTGCTACTTTTTTAATAGACTATGCACATACAGAAAAAGCTTTTTATCACATTCTTGATACAGTAAAATCACAGGAACCGCGAAAAATTATTCATATCTTCGGTTTTAGAGGTAATCGAGATGTGAAAAAGAGGATAAAGATGTTTAACATGTCTTTGAAGTACTGTGATAACTGTATTTTAACGTTTGATGATTTAAATGGAGTTACTTCTGATCAAATGATTAAAGACCTTGAGTCTTTTGGACATCATGAAAAATGCGTGATAATTCCTGATCGAACAGATGCTATTAAATACGCATGGGAACTGGCAAAGAATCGTGATTGGATTGTTATAACCGGTAAAGGAAATGAACTTTATCAACAAATTTATTCTATACCTACTCTCTCTGACTCCCAAACATTACAGTATTTATTTGACCAGGTCCAAAACGTAGATCCTTTTTATTCCAAAAGTTAAATTATGGATTATTTTGCATCTGTTTTTGGAGGGATTTTATATTCCTAAATTAAGATAACAATAGTCTACAAACAAAAAGGACCACCCTTTAGGGGTGATCCTTTTTTGTTCATTGCTAACTATAAGAAATCGTTTATTGCATCGGCTGTTTGAATTTTGTCGGCAGTCAGGATACGAGAAACAATGATTTTTTGAATAAATAAATGGAATTTCACTTCCCTTTACTTTTTAATAAATGTATGTTTTTAAATACTTCTGCCGTTCCATTTACAACACAATCGAGTGGGTTGTCCGCAATAAAGACTGGAATTTTTGTTTCTACATTAAGTATCTCGTTTAAACCTCGTAGCATAGCACCTCCGCCAGTTAACACAATACCTCTTTCTAGAATATCTGCAGCAAGCTCAGGTGGGGCTTGTTCTAGCGTAGCTCTTACCAATTCAACAATGGCTTGTATCGTATCACTTAGTGCCTCCCGAACTTCATAATCTGAGATTTCAACAGTCTTAGGCAGTCCTGTCAATAAATCACGTCCACGAATTTCTTTATTTCCATTAACGCTTCTTTTGAAAATATCTTCTTCTGTTTCAGACTGACCCATTTCAATTTTAATTTGTTCTGCTGTATGCTCTCCAATAATCAAATTGTACGTTTTACGAACATAGTTCATAATGGTCTGATCCATTTCATCACCGGCAGCTCTAATGGATTGACTAACGACAATCCCACCTAATGAAATAATAGCAGTTTCCGTCGTCCCTCCACCGATATCAACAACCATCGAACCTGTTGACTCCCATACAGTCAATCCTGCCCCAATGGCTGCAGCAAATACTTCTTCTATTGGAACCACTTCTCTTGCTCCTGCTTGAATCACAGCATCAATTACTGCACGTTTTTCAACTCTTGTAACGCCCGATGGAACGCATACTACAATACGAGGTTTGGAAGAAAAAATGCTCTGCTTTTTTGCCTGTTTAATATAATGATTCAACATAAGTGTTGTATTTTCATAATCCGCAATCACTCCATCTCTCATAGGTCGTATTATAATAATTTTTCCATGTGCACGTCCAATCATTTTTTTTGCTTCATTTCCAACAGCAACGACTTTATTTGTATTCTTTTCTATCGCAATAACCGACGGTTCGCGTACAACAATGCCTTTTCCTTTTACAATTACAATGGTGTTAGCCGTTCCTAAATCTATTCCTATATCTGCTGTTTTGTAACTAAACATCATCTATTTCTCCTCTATGTTGTCTTAGAACTTTTAAATAGAACAACCAATTAGTTTAAGTGCCAGAACTAGTTCTGTCATTATACTTCCCTCTTTTTCATCTGAACAAAAACGATTTAATTTTGATTTTGTATTTAACTTTAAAGGGCTATTATTTAAAATACTCGAAAATTATGCAAAAAATATGGAGATAGTTAGAATGCATATAATTAAACGGATTCAAATTTAAAAAACTGGCTAGCACCGTAGTCAGCTTGTCGTGTCTATCTATATATATTTATTTTCATCGATTGAATATTCTAGACTTCTATTATGCACAATTACATTAATTAATGGATAGGAAATTACAATTATTGGAACTATTTACCTGAAGGATATAACATAGGTCAAGATAAGAAACAAGAAGGAAGGATAAATGCATTTAAATAAGATGAATTAAAAACTAATTCTCCATAACTTTTCCATACTTTTTCGCTATTATATACAGTACATAAGGAAGGAGTATCCTCATCATCTGTACAAACCGCTTGTGAAACGATGATGGAGCGACAATATAAATAGATGATACTAAGTAAATACTATAATCATTATCATAAGTGGTTTATAATCTGTGAATGAATCGATAACACTCATTTCTTTAATGAGCACAACAATAAAATTTATCTTATTACTTTTCTTGAACTTGGGGATTGGTGCAATTGGCTTTATACCAAGTTTCTTTGTTACTGCTATCAACATAAACTCCTTGGGTTTAGTGCTTGGTGTCATTCTTACATTTACAGGAGAAATTTTTGGTGCAATTATTGGTTTTCACATGTATCGGTGGGGCTTCTCTAAAATTAATCCTGGATGGCTAAGTCATTCAATTTTTAAAACTATAAAAAATAGTTCTCGCATGCATGTGTTCACACTAATTATTCTTTTTCGAATTTTACCATTTGTTCCATCTGGGATAGTTACCGCAGGTGCTTCTTTAACAACTATTAACGGATGGCGTTTTATGACTGCAAGTTCAATCGGGAAAGTACCTGCAGTTGTCGTCGAAGTGGCAATAGTCTTTGGGGTTCTTCAAAAAATATCAATGAATTATTTATACGGGGTTATGATCTTGTTATTGGTTATATTTACACTTTTTTGGATTAAAAAGAGTCCTAATTAATAAGATATTCACTGATATAAACAACTTAGTTTTCCACTTTAGGTTTTAGAAAGAAATAGCTAGTCTCTTTTAACACGATGACTCTACCCCTTGGTTAGTATTAAAAAAGAATAGCTACTATTACTATTTATATTAGATTTAATAAAGAGGTAAATAAATGAAAGAAAATAAATTCAATAATCTAGATATAATAATTTACTTGGTAATTATTTTGTTTATGATTGTAAGTTGTACCTTCATATATAGCGCACAAAAATTTTTGCCGTATGATGATAACTTTGCGTTAAAACAAGCAATATGGTTCATATTCGGCATGATCATTTCGGCAATTGTATATTTTTTTGATTTTGAACAAATAAAAAAATTATCTCTTTATTTATATATATTTGGTAACTTAATTCTGGCTTTGCTTATTATATCTCCAGAAACAATAGCACCTAATATTAAAGGAATAAAAGCTTGGTTTTTAATACCGGGATTTGGTTCTATTCAACCTTCAGAATTCATGAAAATCTTTTTAATTCTTTACTTAGCGAGAGTAATATCTAATCACAACGAGAAATATCCAATAAAATCTTTAAAGTTAGACTTTTTTCTGTTATTTAAAATTCTTGCTGTAACTCTAATTCCGTTAATCTTAGTAGCTGTTCAGCCCGATTTAGGGACTGGTATGGTTATGGTTTCTATTATGGTAGGCATGATACTCATCTCAGGTATAAATATGAGAATAATATTATCTGTTTTTGTAACTGTATTAATATCTTTAGGATTATTTGTATTAGCGTTTTTATACAGACCCAACTTATTATTGTATGTAATGGACCGGTATCAAATAGAAAGAATAAATTCTTGGTTAGATCCATTCGCGGACACTTTGGGAACAAGCTATCAATTAAGTCTATCTATAACTTCAATAGGTTCAGGTATGTTAACTGGGAAGGGATACGGTAATGGCGTTGTTGCAGTACCTGAGGCGCATTCTGACTTTATTTTTACAACCATTTCGGAGGAGTTTGGTTTTGTTGGTTCTGCAGGAATAATTTTAATGTATTACCTTATAATATACAGAATTTTCAGAATAGCGTATAAAAACAAAGGTGAGTATGAAACTTTAATTGCTGCTGGAGTTATTTCTATGATTTTATTTCATGTTTTTGAAAATATTGGAATGGTGATAGGCCTCGTTCCTATTACTGGGATTCCCCTTCCATTGTTTAGTTATGGAGGAAGTTCCATTCTGGCTACTATCTTTGCACTAAGTATAATCATAAACATATCACTTAACACGAAAGACTACATGTTCGGTGGTGAAGATGATTAATATACAAAAAAATAGAATAATATTACTTGGCGTTCTGTGTAATTTTCTCATCCTAATAGTAGGAATTCTAGCAGCTATTTATTTCTATTAATTTTAAATGCAATTCTTTTTGCAATATTTAAAATTCAAAACGCTAATATAAGGTGAATAGTTAACTCTCAATAGCTATTCTCATGATAGAACAATTGAAAAAAATAAAGAGGGGAATTTATTAGTCTTCCATATTATCTTTTACCCAATAGACAGTCCAATCGAGGTATTAGAAATTCAAATTTTCTACTTCAAGAGACTTTTATTATAGGAGTGTTCAAATGTTGGAATGGATAGCAATGATAACGATGCTTATAGACCATTTAGGTGCTACGTTTTATCCGGAGGTTTCAGTAATGAGAATGATTGGAAGGCTAGCATTTCCTCTTTATTGTTTTTTTATAGTTATTGGATTAAGTAGAACACGAAATCAAAAACGGTATCTTAAACGACTTTTATTTATCGCATTAATATCACAAATCCCATATAACCTTGTGTTTCCATCATTAGGTTTAAATGTTGTATTTGGGTTATTGGTAGGAGCTATTTTGATTTATATTTATGAAAAATACAATTCCGTATTTAAATGGGTTCTTATCACAGGAATATGCATTGTAGTTATTATATTTAATGATTACATTAGTTACGGTATATATGGTGTATCACTATGTCTGTTGTATTACTTTTTAAAAGAAAATGCGTTTAAACTAGTATGTGCTCATATAATTCTTAATATCATGTTTAACTTTCAACAAACTGGTAATTTTATTAGTGGTCAAATGTTAAGTGTTTTGGGAACTCTTATTATTATTTGGAGAAATAAACTACCACATATGCCAGTACCAAGAAAATTCTATCAAGCATTTTATCCTAGCCATTTACTGCTAGTAGGGATATTATCTTATTTGTTATGAGATGCAACTTTATAGGTAAAAAGTAACGATCTATGAGTCTCCTCATTAACTTCAATGGATCTTATTATGTATTATTTTCTTTAATAATTTTAGGCTACCGCTAAAGTCATTTAGTTAGACTTTTGCAGTAGCCTTTTTAAAATGTTTTATTCTCCGTAAATCTTCTTAGGCGCTCATATTACGACATGCTTCAGCACATTTGCGGCATGACTCAGCACATCTTTGGCAATGGTCATGTTCGTGTTTAGCACACTCTTCTCCACAGCGTTCACAAATTTCTGCACATAGTTGGCATATTTCTTTCACAAAAGGACTGTTCGAAGTCATCGCTTGTATCGCAAAGGCACAAGCATCTGCACAAGCGCGATCTAATCGTATACAATCGACCATCATCTTAACATCGCCTTCTCTTAAACAAGCATCAAAACATGTGTTACAAGCCTTTAGACATTCCATACAAGCTTTAAGACATTCTTCATATTTCTGATTCATTGAAAATTCCTCCTTTTATATACAATATTTTTATTCTCTATTACTATTCCCTGAAGATGTAAGTACAAACTAAAAAATAAAAACTCCTTAAAAACTCCTTAATTGCTATATCCTTTTTTTGTTATATGTTATTTTTTCACAATAATAAAAGCGATTCTCTAACCATAAGAGAAAAAAATCTTTGACCACTACTCCAGAGTGGTTATTCCCTTTGTAATGTCTCTGGTAATTATCTTTGCCATTGAATATGTAAGAAACCTAAAAATCTCGTCAATTCTAAAGAGAGTGACGAGATTTTCTTTGTACTATCCATTTTAACAGTAAGTAAGATTATTATTTTTTAGATTGCGAAGGCTTGTTTATAGTGACTGGCTTATTCATATCTAAATACTTAACAATTGGTTGGATGTTGATACGGCGATAAATGATAGCAATCAAACCAATCAAAATACTAGCGATTGATACAAGCTGTGCAGAACGTAAATCATCTATTAAATATAAGCTGTCTGTACGCATTCCCTCTATAAAGAAGCGACCGATAGAATACCAAATTAGATAAGTGAAGAAAATCTCACCTTGGCGTAGATTTACTTTACGTAGCCCAAGTAAAATGAATAGTCCTAATAAATTCCATGAAGATTCGTATAAAAAAGTTGGATGAACATATGTTTTTATTTCTACAATGTACATTTGATTAATAATCCAATTAGGGAGAAATAAATTCTCTAAAAATTCACGACTAACGGGGCCCCCATAAGCCTCCTGGTTTATAAAATTACCCCATCGACCAATAACTTGACCAATTAATATACTTGGAACAATAATATCTGCCACTTTTAAAAAGGAAACTTCTTTAATTTTACAGAATATATAGGAAGTAATAAAAGCACCAATTAAGGCACCATGAATCGCTATCCCACCATTCCATATCTCAATGATTTTACTAGGATTAGCCCCATAATATTCCCATTTCATTGATACATAGTATAATCTTGCACAAATAATAGATATCGGGATAGCCCACATGAGTAAATCGGTCAAAAAGTCTTCCGGGAACCCACGTTTTAAAACTTCACGTTGCCCCACTAAGTAAGCTAAAATAATACCTATCACAATAATTACCCCATACCACCGGACAGATATAGGCCCTACTTGAAATGCTATTGGATCAATAGCAGTCAATATAATCCCCATTAAATAATCCTCCTTGAATTACCGTAAAATACTTTATTCTATGCCAACTAGATTTACTTTTAATTTGCATCAAATACTTCAGTAATTCCTTTTTGGCTTTCAAATACAAATCTTTTCTCATCCTCATGTTCAAGCATGGATGGAATATTAAAATCATTTTCTCCTGTTCAATCCGCTAATGTTAAAGGGTTCTTAAGGCTCATATGGCCATATCCATCTCACTTTTCTGTCTGTCATTTCCCTTCCAACTGTTTTATATGAGTGTGATTTTATTATAACCTGAATTATTCGTGCTACATCCCCTGATAACAAATACTGACGTATGATAGTTATCCATATTTTTGATTTCATTGTTGTACTTTTTGTTTCATTAATACGTAAGTAGTATATCAAATAAATATGGAAAAATTATGGATTTATAAGCCTATACTAAATGAACGAACCAATGTAGTTAATATTAGTCGTAATATTAGTGCACTTCCCTTAAATTTTAAGGCTTATCTTACAAAAGCCGGTTCTATTTCCTAAACTTCCAACATATTGTTGTTTGAGGTGTTTTAATATGCGAAACCAAACAAGAACTATTGTCGGATTAACTTTACTGCTTTTTATGTCACCAATTATTATAGCTACTCTTAGTCTTAGTAAACCTCAACAAATAAGAATTCTGGACAATGCTGTTGAGAAGGCTGACAAGAAATCAGTCGTCTACGCTGCAACTCAAAATCAAAATCTTGATAATATCAATTTCATTGAACCAAAGAAAGCATTATTACTTTTTACACACTCCCACGAATCCTTTATACCAATAGTAAAAAATGAGACCGGTCAAGCAGAGGTATATCACTCAACCTCAAACATAACCGCTTTTGAAGAAATAATTAGAAATCAGTTTAGTCTAAATTCTATTGAAACTGAGTTTCTCGGAATTGACACCATGAGCGAGTTAAAGAAAACGAATCGTACTTTTCCAGAAGCCTATAAGGTTGTCCGTCCTTATTTAACAGAAAATGTTCGGAACAATAAATACGACATAATTATTGATTTACACAGAGATTCTACAACTAGGAAAAATTCGACACTAACTTACAATAATGAAACATTTGGAAAAATATATTTTGTAGTGGGGGAAGAGCATCCGAATTACCTTATAAACAAATCCTATGCTCAACTTCTTTCCTCACAATTAAATGAATTGGTTCCTGGAATATCTAAAGGCGTCGTCGGTAAAAAAGGAGACCATGTGGACGGCATTTATAATCAAGATCTTGCTAACAATATGGTGTTAATAGAACTTGGTGGAATCGATAATACTCAGGAAGAAATTAATCGTACAATTTCAGTTTTAGCAAAAGCTATTTCAGAACTATTACAAGATCAATCTAATAACCTAGTATCACATGCAGGACTTTAAAATTACAAAATGAAATGCACCTTGAAGCCTTATGACTTAAGGTGCATTTAACTTTAAGATATCAAGTAATTTGAAATATAATAGGAAAACGACAACGAACTAAGTAATGTCTTGGATCAAAAAATTTGATTTACTTTTCTTCATGAAAATAATATTCACTTAAAACATCAGCAAAAACTTCTGTAGTTCGGTGAAGCTCTTCTACTGTATTATCTACGCCTCCAATTTCCACAATAATAGAGTTTGGAGAAATATCTTGATTATAAATTCCATTTCCTTGTTTACTGCTTTTTTGCATTATGCCTTTGGACAGTCCGGGGTATTGATTATCTAAAATTGTTTGTAGACCTTCCGCGAACGTAAGATTCTTTTCAAAACCTTCATGGCCCGTACCTACAACAAATAACAATTTGGCATAATTTACTCCATTCATTAAAGTAGTAGTAGAATCACTACGTAAAGAATCGCGATGCAAATCTAGAAAGATCTCTAAATCTTTATTTTCTTTTAACGCAGCACGTACTTGCTCTCCTGAGACATTATAAGAACTGGTATAGTTTAAACCTCTTGTAGCTAGTTCTTGAACGATATCGGTTGAATTGACTGTTGTTCCTACTCCCCTACTTTCCAGTGCTCTTCCAAGCAGTTCTCCTACTAATGTAATATTTGCTTTTGAGTGGTATGCTTCTTCAGGTTTATCAGTTTCTTCTAAATATGGTAAAAAAGATTCCCTGCTATGAGTATGGTAAATATACAGGACTTCCTTTCCGAAAGTTGAATGGGACGATGAAATTTCTTTGGGGGATTTCATATTTTCAAAAAGAGCATCAATATTCTTTATAATAAGTTCTCTTTCGTTAAAGAAAGCGTCCATAGTAGGCTCAAATTCATCCCTATCATCTAGATTCAAGTTAGATTTCCCCCCTGTATCTAGATTAGGTGTTTCAGTAGATATCCCATCTAATTCATCAGATGAGTTATTAATTGGTTCAACATGAAAAAAAGGGTAGATTCTATCATCAAATGTGTTTTCTTCCTCTACTTTAGGGTTGTAAAAAAATGTCATCCAAAAAGCAAAAAGCAAAAGAATAAATAGCAAAATTGACAGGTATAATAAAACTATTAGTAAAGTATTTTTCTTTTTCTTTATTGTGTTCTTTTCTTTGTTTAGGGAGCTAGAAGACATTTGGCCCCTCCTATAATTTATCTTTTGAATACGATTTAGTTTAATTTATATTAAAAACATACCATAAAAAAGTATAACAAATAATTGTGGATAATATATGGACAAGAAAGATTTTCTTACCTCCAAAACATAAAAAGTACAATCATCTATAAAGTGGATGATTGTACTTAAAAAATCTCTAAAACTTAGTTATTAGTATTTTTTCCTTTTTCCATAGCTACAGTTACATTAGATAACCGTTTCGCTCCTGCATATTTAGGTCCCCAATAAGGATCTGTTTTTAAGTTAGCTTTTAAAATACCCTTACTTTTTGCAGAAATAAACTCCCCGTTACCCAAATAAATTCCAGTGTGAGAAATACCTTTTTTATATGTATTTGCAAAAAACACTAGGTCACCAGGTAGTAGTTTATCTTTTGCAACTGTTTTACCAACCTTAAATTGTTCTGCTGATGTTCTTGGTAGACTAATGTCAAATTTATTAAAAACATATCTGATGTATCCTGAACAATCAAATCCTGCTGGAGTTGTTCCTCCAAACTTATAAGGAGTACCATATAACTTTGAAGCAAAAGAACCAATTTCAGATGAAATAGCAGCATTGGCCTTATCCGCTGAAAATAATTGTAAAGAAAAAATTAGAGAGACTGCAACTAATGTTTGAATTATTCGATTTCTCATTTTACACCCCGGTAGTTATTATTTTTATAAGCATAACTTTATCACAACTCCTCAATTATATTCATTACGTTTCAATTACAAATTCATTACAAATACCTGGTTTAATTTTTGAATCTATAATTTTTCGGGTCTTTTAATCTATTTTATAGTTAATAATTAACTAAAACCAAAAGAGCTTATTCTTTTACGAATAAGCCCTTAGACTTAGAAAAAATACTTTAGCGTTAATTTTACAGACTTCCAACATATCAATATATTAAGTTTATTCCACTTTCACCTGTCCCATCATGCCATTCTCTTCATGTTCAAGAATATGACAATGGAACATATACACGCCTTTATGTTTAAATTGTACAGCAATCTTTACTGTCTCATCGGGTTTTATAGATATACTGTCTTTCCATCCTCTTTCATTTTCCGCTGGTTCTTTTCCATCTCTCGATAGTATTTTAAATTGTGTCCCGTGAATGTGGAATGGATGATTCATCCCACCCATCTCGTCTGGTTTATTATAAATTTCCCAGACCTCCGTAACTCCTTGTTCCTGAGTAAAATCAATTCGATTCGGGTCAAATTTCATTCCATTTATTGTTACTTGGTCCATCATCCCAAAGAGTTCCACTTTCTTAGTAACTGGCAAATTCATCTCTTCTTCTGTCAATGAAAAATTATTCATCTCTGTTGGAATACTGCTATTCATTCCACTTTGATCCGAAACCTCAAATGGTAAAAGGACAGAACCATCCTCATTTACCAAAGCCAAGTCATTTGCTGTGTTAAGCTGTGAAAAATCAACAACAATTTCGGCTCTCTCGGAAGGCGTCAGTGTAACTTCCTTTAAGGTAACCGGTTCATTCAAAAAACCACCATCCGTTGCAATTTGAACAAAGGAATCTCCAGTATTCAATTTAAAAGTGAAATTCCTTGCATTAGAACCATTTAATAAACGGAGACGTACTTTCTCTTTGTTTACAGTCAACTTTGAATTCAATGTTCCATTAATCAGTAACGTATCTCCGATTGTCCCATCTTCATTCATTGCAGCACTATAATTCATTTGCTTCTTATCATCAAATGTTTTATCTTGAAAAATCAAGGGGAAATCATTCTTTCCATAATCACCTGGCAATCCAAGACTTTTTGAATTCTCATCTTCAATATAAATCAATCCTGCAAGCCCATTGTATACCTGTTCAGCGGTTTTGCCCACCGGATGGGGATGGAACCATAACGTTGATGCTTCCTGCGCCACTTTAAATTCAATGATATTTTCTTCTCCAGGTTTAATAACGCTATGTGGCCCGCCATCTTCTTCACCAGACACCTCTAATCCATGCCAATGAAAAGTTGTATCCTCTTGGAGGTCATTTATCGTTCTAATTTTTACTGTCTCACCTTTCTCAAGACGAAGCATTGGTCCTAAAAACGTCCCATTGTATCCATATGTAGTTGTTTCGATCCCATCGAAAATCTCAGTTTTCCCTTCTTGTGCTCTTACAGTGTAGACGACTCCTTCTTCATTATCGGGTTTTAGCATAGAAGGGATTTTCAATTCGTTTTCCCCTGTTGAGTCGTTTAGACTTACAACCTCATCATGACTCATATGCTCATTTTCCTTCATGTCGTCATCCATATCCATCGTTGAATGATCCATTTCCTCATCTGGTTGTGAATTAGTATTACTGCAACCGCTGATTACCAATATACTAATCGCCAATGCGGAAATCTTAATTTTTATTCCCATTACTTATTTCCCCTCTTCTCTTGATTATTTCTTTTGTAGCGTAACAAAAGAATATGAAAAAAATATGCAGATGAGGGGCGTGTAACAAATCCGCCATAATATATGTATAAAATTTACAGTATTTAATTGCAATTCTAAAGGGTAAATTGATCCCGTAAATACACCTAAGTAGATATTAAGGGCACTTTGTTTCATCTGATTCAATATTGAATGAATGTGAAATTTATTACTCAATAATAATCGTTCATCATTCTGTCATATTTTCTCCATGGAAAATGGATAAATGATAGATATCATTATGTATAGAGGGATATAAAGAAATAAATCCCCAAACACATAGGAGGTATTCATATTGAAAAAATGGTTATTGGCAACGTTTTTCTTAAGTGTTTTGTTTGTTCTTGCCGCGTGTGGTGGGAAGGATACAAGTAATGGAACTGGACAGGTAGAAAATACAAGTTCTTCAGATGAAGCAAACGTTAGCAATGAATTAAATATTACGGCAATCAATTTTGAATTCGATCAGACAGAATACACTGTAAAATCCGGTGAAACGGTTAAAATATCTTTTGCAAACAAGGAAGGTATGCACGGAATTTCTATCGATGGTCTTGATGTTGACATCAAAGGTGATGGAGGGGCCACTTTCACACCTCCAGAGCCGGGAGAATATACAATCTATTGTAATATTCCATGTGGGACGGGACACGCCGATATGAAGTCAACACTAATTGTCACTTAACTTTAAGTAATTTTACTAACTTTTATTAAATGTAGACGATAAAAGATTAGAACAAGCTAGATATGTTTTATACAAGGTAAGAGTTTAAAACTCTTCACCTTGTTATTTTACTTAAAACCCCCTGTAAAAAGAGCTTATTCTTTGACGAATAAGCTCTTTTTACGGGGGTTTAAGGAATTTATCCTTTATTTAGCAGACAGTTCACTTTCAGTTACCCATTTATGATTTTTGACTTCTTCTCCACCAGTTGTCGGAATGTAATCAACCATATACACAGTTGTATCTTCGGATGAATCAATTTCCGCAGTTGCTCCTTTCATTCCTTCCATATGATCTGCTTCTATAGTTACTGTAGAACCGGGTTCTAAAGTATTATCACCAGCATCTTTTATCTCTTCTTGAATGACCCATTTATGATTTTCTACTCTTTCTCCACCAGTTGTCGGAGTATATGAAATTGTATAAACTGTAGTGTCGTAGGCACCCACTATAGTTGCCTCGGCACCCTTCATGCCTTCCATGTGATCTGTTTCCAGAATCGCTTGACTTCCTTCTTCAAAAGTTGGATTTTCAGCTACTTTTAAGCCTTCAGGAACTTCTCCTGATCCAGACATGTCCATACTTGAATGATCCATACCTTCCATATTTTCACCAGAACTTTCGTTCGTGTCCACGCTTTCATTTGTGTTCGTTTCCTTTTCATCACCAGCACAAGCAGACATTGTAACTGTGATAGCCAACGAACCAAGTACCATAATTAATTTTTTTCTCATTGTTATCCTCCTCTAAACTCTAATAAATTTACAACAAGATACACCTCGTTGTTTTAAACATCTTACACTGAAATTATGGAAAAATTATGCAGACCAGTTACTCAATATTGTAATGAACTGAATTTTATCACTATGTAAATTGTCTTTATAAATTTATTGTTCCCTATGTGATTGAAAAAAAACTAGGAACTTTAGATTAATTTTAAATTAAACGGCCTTTTTTAAACACCGTAGCACATCATATTTTTTATATTGTTTTCCTACAATTTGTATATCAATGCAGTAAATAAGATAACTTGTATTAACAGTAAACGACGTAACAACAAAATAATCAATTCTTCCGTACAAATAATTTTACATACAAAACGAGCATTGATTCTTGTGAAATCAACGCTCTCGTTAATATTAAATAATATCTATCATATTGGTTACTATTAGTTATTCACTTAAGAGTAGTAAAGTCTAGAAACAATTATATAAAAAACCACCTGATAGAGGCCCAGGATATCAATAGAAAAGCGCTTGATATAGCGAAGAAATACCAAATAAACTGTCTACTTTCTTGATTTTGCAGTTTTTTATAATCTTTATAAGAGATTTCCCCCATAGCGTACCTTAACCCATTTTCATTTGGTTCTACACTAATTTGTAATCCTTCATTGTTTTCTAAATTTACCCTTGTAATTAGTGATATTTCTTTTCCGCTACTTTGCATTGTGAAATCTTGTATTCCAACATTCTTTTCACTAATAAAATCCAAACTTACCGGTTTATATATAGAGTTTTTAATTATCTTATCACTTATGATAAGAGCTTGTTGTTCGATTACATTAGTTGAAAAGCACATATTTTTCACCTCATAATTATTATATTCAATCATGTTCTAAAGGTACTCAAATGCGTAAAATAAAGGTGATTATTGCCTTGAAATTCTATAATAGAATGGTAAACTTTATCTTTATTCGGAAGACTTTTAAATACCTTACAAAAAACATGTTAATAGTGCAAACTTAGTGATTATTCATAGATAAAATTATGGAGGTTTTAACCAAAGGCTAGATACAGAAGTTGTATCTTTCCACTTCTTTATAGGTTGGGTATTTTATTTATTAATGATTTCATAATTAGTGTACGTAGTAGTCTATTATTGAAATTTTTTACACACCATGTAAGATAAATAAAATTAGCCCACCGAAGTGGGTCAGATTAAAATTTTTACTTTTCTAGTTTTACTCTTTGAAGTCGTAATGCATTTAGGACAACAGATACGGAACTAAATGCCATAGCCGCCCCCGCTACCCAAGGTGCTAGTAACCCGACTGCGGCAATCGGTATGCCTAACGTGTTATATGCGAATGCCCAAAACAGATTCTGTTTAATATTTCTCATCGTTTTGTGGCTCATAATAATTGCATCGGCTATGCTGTTTAAGTCTCCTCTAATCAATGTTATATCTGCAGCTTCCATCGCAACGTCTGTTCCTGTTCCAATTGCCATCCCGATATTTGCGACTGCAAGAGCTGGAGCATCATTAATTCCATCTCCAACCATTGCTACTTTCTTTCCAGCTACCTGAAGTTTTTTAACTTCTTCGGCTTTTCCTTCAGGAAGTACCTCAGCGATAACATGATCTATTCCAACCTCATTACCAATCGCTTTAGCTGTACGTTGGTTATCACCAGTCATCATAATCACTTCAATATTCATATTGCGTAAACGCTTGATGGCTTTCTTAGACGTTTCCTTGATTGTATCCGCAACCGCAATAAGCCCTGCATATTGACCGTCTATACTTGCCAGCATCGCAGTTTTCCCATTTGCCTCTAATTCTTCCATTATTGTTAATATGTTAGAAATATCCACGTGATACTGATTCATTAATTTTCGAGTTCCTACAAGAACTTCTTTTTGATTAACTGTTGTTTTTACTCCATATCCAGGGATTGCTTCGAAATCTTGAACTGTACCGAGTAATATCCCTCTATTTTGAATTCCTTTCACAATTGCTTCCGCAAGTGGATGTTCCGATTGTTTCTCTGCTGTACCAACCAAAGAAAGAAACTCCTCTTCATTTACACCATCTGCAACAATTACATCAGTTAACTCTGGTTTACCATTTGTAACTGTACCAGTTTTATCAACAACTACTGTATCAATATGGTGCGTGGTTTCGAGATGTTCTCCACCTTTAAACAGAATACCAAACTCAGCTGCCCGACCTGAACCTGCCATAATGGAGGTGGGTGTTGCAAGACCAAGTGCACATGGACATGCAATAACAAGAACGGCAATCAGAGCTTCGAGTGCAGGAGTAACTTCTCCTGGGTTCACCCATATAATCCATACTAAAAAAGTAATAATGCCAATACCTATTACAATTGGCACGAACACGCCAGATATTTTGTCTGCAAGCCTTTGAATTGGGGCTTTGGATCCTTGAGCATCTTCCACTACTTTAATTATTTGAGAAAGAGCTGTGTCTCTTCCGATTTTCGTTGCTTTCATTCTAATAAAACCATTTTTATTAATTGTAGATCCAAACAAAGAATCACCAATCGTTTTATCGACTGGAATACTTTCACCAGTTAACATTGACTCGTCGACAGCAGAGTTTCCCTCCATAACCTCTCCATCAACCGGTATTTTTTCACCAGGTTTCACTAAAATAATATCTCCAGTTACAACTTCTTCAAGAGGTATTTCTATTTCCTTTTCATCTCTTAGGACCAAGGCTGTTTTAGCTTGAAGTCCCATAAGCTTTTTAATAGCCTCAGATGAACGCCCCTTTGCTTTTGCTTCGAAAAGTTTACCTAATATAATTAGGGTAATCAGCACTGAGCTCGTTTCAAAGTACAGTTGGGCAGTGTGATGCTCACCTATGGTAATGATGGCCTGATAAACACTATAAAAATAAGCTGCGGATGTTCCCATAACAACTAGGACATCCATATTGGCACTCCCATTTCGCAATGCTTTATAAGCACTTACATAAAACTGTTTCCCAATGACAAATTGGACTGGTGTTGCCAGAGCCATTTGTACCCATGGATTCATAAGAAAATCGGGCATATAAATAAATGATGTAAAAGAAAAGTGACCAACCATAGACCACAATAAGGGAAGAGACAAAATTGCAGAGATAATAAATTTTTTCTTTTGTTTTTGAATGACTTGCTCTCGGTAATCTATTGCTTCTTTTTCATCTTCTTTATTGATTGCCCCATATCCTAATTTCTCCACTCGCGCAATAATATCCGAAACGTTAATCTGAGAAGGATTATATTCAATAGTTGCATTTTCAAGCGCTAGATTTACGTTGGCAAATGAAACTCCCTCTAGCTTGTTAAGACCTTTTTCAATTCTCGTAGCGCAGGCAGCGCAGGTCATTCCTGTTATTGCAAACTCTTTATTCTCCTTTGCGACGCCATACCCTAGATCTTGAATTTTCTTTTCAAGATCTTGATTTGTCAATTTTTCAGGATCGTATTTAATCGTAGACTTTTCAAGAGCCAAGTTTACGTTGGCTTGTTCTACGCCCTCCATTTTATTTAGGCCTTTTTCAATTCTTGTTGCACAGGCCGCACAGGTCATCCCTGTAATTTGTAGGCTGGTTTCTTTTACTTCATTACTCATTTTGTTTTAACCTCTCCTTTAAATACTGCCAGGGGGTATAGATGGAAGTAAGAAAGAGAGTGCCAAATAGCACTCTTACTCTTTTATTCCACGTCATAACCTTGGTCATCAATTGTTGCCTTAATTTTATCTACATTTACCTTTTCTGAATCAAAAGCTACATCCACTTTACCTGAATCTAAATGAACCTTTACAAGACTAACACCTTCTAATTTTCCTACACTACCTTCAACAGCACTCACACAATGACCGCAAGACATTCCACTCACATTCAATGTTACGTTTTCCATATTTCTCACTTCTCCTTTTTCGATTAATAATAATTAATACTGCATACTGTGTAGGGGTATAATTTACAGAAAAAATCAGTGATTTACAAGCCAAACTTTCTTATTAATTTTAGGCAACTACTGTATATCCTTTACCTTCAATAGCATCCGTAATTTGTTTAATATCTGTTTGCGAATCATTAAACTCTATATCCACTTTTCCCGTTTCTAATTGCACATTAACTTTCTCCACACCACTAAGTGCGTTAACGCTATTTTCAACAGATTTTACGCACCCCCCACAAGTCATTCCTTGAACTTGTATTGTAACTTGATTTGCCATTTAAAATTCCTCCTCTTATTTTTTCATTAATTTTTGAATCGTAACTAATAATTCATCAAGCACTTCATCGTCACCCTCAGCTAACCTATCCACTACACAGCCTTTTAAGTGTCCTTGTAAAAGTACCTTAGCAACACTATTTAGAGCGGATTGAGTTGCAGAAAGCTGTGTGATTATATCGTCACAATAGACGTCTTTGTCTACCATACCTTTTATTCCTCGGATCTGACCTTCAATACGGTTTAATCGATTTGTTAGATCCTTTTTCACATGCTCAGGATGATGACTTTTTCTACAAGATATATCGGGTGTGACTTTACTTTCTTCCATTACATTGTCCAACTAAGCAACCTCCTATCCTTATATATATAATACAATACCTACCAGGGGTATGTAAAGCGTAATGATTTTTGTTAATGTAGATATTTAAGATTCTTAATTATCTCCCTAAAACTTTCTAATTCACAAGTACCTGACCGACCATTCCAGATTCTTTATGGCCTGGGATTGTGCAAATATATTTATATACCCCTGTGCCAACAGGGGTGAAAGTTAATTGCTCTGAACTATTAGGTTCGGCATGAAGATGTATCAAGTTTTCTTCTGTCCCATGATTATGCGTAGATTCGCTAGAACTATTAAGAGTTGGGATTTTCATTTCAATATCATGTTCGACGTTATCCATATTTTCAAGAACAACAGTGATCGGTTGATTTTTTTTTAAAACAATTTCTGTTAGGGAGTACTTCATATTTTCAGCTTGTATAGTAATAACTTTTGAGTTATTTTCTATCTTATTCTCTACGTTATTAGAATGGTCGTTATGGTCTTGTGAAGGTGAAGGTGTAGTAGATATGGAACTCACTTGTTTTTCGGCAAAAGAAACACCTCCTACAAAATAAAAAATAATGCTAGCTGCTAGGATGATTGGCTTTAATAACCAAATTTTATTTTCTATTTTTTGATTTTTCTTATGCGGTAACAAGAAAAATAAAAAGATAGTAGTAATGGATATCAATAAGAATAATCTTATTAAACTCATTGATTGTTCTTGGTTGATCATTTCTCCCACCATCGCACCCATCATACCGCCCATGAGACCAGACATTATTCCTTCTAATATGGACAAAATTCCAAAATATCGTCCACATATTGAACCTGCTAATATGCCAATAGCCATGGAAAGAATTGTTGATAAAAATAGATTCCCTTGTAATGTTACACCTAGGAGAACGCCCGCAGTCAATCCAATATTCATACCAAAAAACATAGAAGTAACCATCCCTTGCATGGGATTAAATATTTTTTTTGAATGCCTAGCTAAAAGAAGGATTATTAACGTTAACACGGTAAGTGACGCTAAAATAAACATTTGATAGAACCCCATCAATCCACCCTTTTTGTTTTTTATAATTCTTTTTCTATATTCTAGATTATATTTAATACCCCTTTATGGTATGCATGCAAAAAAATATCCCTGTGTATAAATTTTTTAGACACAGGGAACATCCTTGCTTGTGAACATCATTTTAGTCAATCTTTAATAACTGAGCATTAATTGCACAGATAATGGTGCTTAGTGACATAACCACCGCTCCAATTGCTGGAGTTATTACAATACCTATACCGAATAAAACTCCTGCTGCTAGAGGAATAGCGATAATATTGTATCCGGCAGCCCATCCTAAGTTTTGAACCATTTTTCGATGACTTGCTTTAGATAGCTTGAAAATACTTAAGATATCTACCGGGTTACTATTGACTAGTACAACATCTGCTGTTTCAATCGCAACGTCTGTACCTGCGCCAATCGCAATTCCTAAATCAGCTTCTGCTAATGCAGGTGCATCATTAATACCATCACCTATCATCGCAACTTTTTTACCACCTTCTTTTAATTTCTTCACATTATTTGATTTTTCATGTGGTAAAACTTCTGCAATTACTTTTATAATACCAAGTTTTTCACCTACGTAATTTGCTACTCGACTATTATCACCAGTCATCATAACTGTTTCAATACCAAGATCATTCAGTTCTTTAATGACTTGATAAGAGGATTCTCTGATAATATCTGCTAAAGCAATCATCCCTTGTAGCACATTATTTTTTAACACGAAAACGACGGTTTTACCTTGTTGTGCAAGTTTTTCATACGTATTTTCATCAAACGAAATTTGATTTGCTCTCATTGCACCAGGACTAACAACCGCAATTTCTGCACCATTAACTTTTGCAATTAGTCCTTTTCCAGTTAGATTTTGATAATCCTTTACCTCATAAAGACCTAAATTGCGTTCCTTCCCCTCTTTCACAATTCCTTTTGCAATTGGATGATCCGATTGCGTTTCAACGGAGTAGGCTAGTTTCAATAGCTCCTCTTCATTAACACCTTTACTTGGATGAACATCGGTCACACCAAAGTTTCCTTCCGTTAAAGTACCTGTTTTATCAAAAACAACACGATTAATTTTAAATGCCCCTTCAAATGCGGTCCGGTTACGGATTAACAGTCCTTTTTTTGCGGCAATGGAAGTTGATCTTGAAGTAACTAATGGACCAGCTAGACCTAGTGCGTGTGGACAAGCAATAATTAAGACAGTAACCATTCTTTCTAATGCAAAATCAAAATCCCCTGTTGTTGCCCAGTAAACAAGCGTAATAATACCTGCAACTATTGCTACATAAAATAACCATTTGGCTGCGATATCTGCAAATCCTTGCGCTTTCGATTTGGTTTTTTCTGCATCACTTACTAATTGAATTACTTGAGCAAGATAGGTGTCATTACCTGTTTTACTCACTTTAATTTTCAGTACACCTTCCCCATTTACTGCACCACCAATTGCTTCCATACCCGGTGCTTTTTCTATGGGAACAGATTCACCAGTTAACATAGATTCATCAACAGTGGATACTCCTTCAAAAATTACGCCATCAAGCGGAATCTTTTCTCCAGATTTAACAAGAATTTTATCACCTGGATGTAAAACTTCTACTGATACATCTACGATATTTCCTGATTCATCCAATTTATGTGCTTCTTTAGGCATTAATTTGATTAACTCTTCTAACGCTTTAGAGGCGCCCATAATGGATTTCATTTCGATCCAATGTCCGAGAAGCATTATCACGATTAGAGTAGCTAATTCAAAGAAAAAGTCACTTCCTATTATGAAAAAGGCTGTCAATGTACTATATATATAAGCTGTTACGATGGCTAAGGAGATTAATAACATCATTCCAGGAGCTCTGTCTTTTAGCTCACTCCATGCACCAAGTAAAAACGGCTTCCCACCAAATAAAAAGACAATAGTTGAAAGCAAGAATAATAATAAAGTGTCCCCTGTAAAGTTGACTTCATAACCAAATAGCATTTGAATCATCATGGATAAGTATGAAATAGGTATAGCCAGTATTAAGGATACCCAGAAGCGTTTTTTAAAGTCCCCGACCATATGTCCATGATGGGTAGAATGACCACCACCATGATTTCCATTTTGGCTGTGGTCGTGACCTTTGTGCATATTGTGATCGTGTTCACTGTGACTGTGTTGGATGTTATCTTCGTGCACGCTTTGGTCATCTTCACTGTTGTGTTGGCCGTGACCTTTATGCATGCTATGATCATGTTGGCTGTGACCTTCGTGCTTGTTAAGATAGTGTTCGCTTTGGTTGTGCTTATCTTCACTATTACCTTGCTTTTCCATTGTTCTCACTCCCTTTAATTTGAATTCATCTAAAGACTTAAAACATTGTTTCCATTAGTTTTTTCTTCTTGTGATGATTTTAATACACGATCCCCTGGTAAGGTATAGTCATCATTAAAGTTTCTAGTTATTATATTCCCCAATAGGTTATTGTATCAAACACACCAATAATGATAAGAATTACTCCAGCAATTTTTTGGATAATTCCTCCTATCTTCATGCTATTTTTCATAATTAATCGCTTTGCATCGAAAAGCCATATGAATACAAATAGAAGAATCAGTGGAATGGATGTTGCAATCCCAAAAGCGGCAGGTAAGATAAAACCATAAGAGGTTGATACCACGGTTGGCATTAACCAAACGAAAAATAGAACAAACATAGTTGGACAGAATGCTAAAGAAAAACTTGCTCCCAACATAAAAGAACCGAACTTTCCTTCTTTTAATACCATCGGGATATATGTTGATAAACGATTTAAGAATACAAGCTTCAAAATTCCTATAAGTACCAATCCCGTCACAATCATTAAAGGACCAATTAATTGACGAAATATCGGAAAATACTCGGTCATTTTTGTTTCAAACGATTGACCAAACATCCAAGCTAACATACCGATTAAACTAAACACAACAACCTTCCCTGCGATAAAAGATACTATCTCTCCCCAATTACTCTTCATTTGAACGGTACGATTTCCGTAAAAAGTAATTGCACTCATATTTCCTGTCAATTGACACGGTGCCACGGCCCCAATTAAACCAAGAAGGAGTGCAACTACAATTGGATAATGTTCAAAGGAGTTCAAGAAAATAGTAACTGGTTCACTGATTGTTTGACTTATCTTTGACATCAAACTATACATCTATGAGACACCTTCCATTTTCTTATTTTGATAACTCACCATTTGAAGCAAGTTTATCCCAAGAAAATCCATTGTCTTTCGTTATATAAATATTATTGTTATTTGTAACTATAACAAGTTCTTTTTGATTTTCAGGATTTACTGCTATAAAGACGATGGGATCCATCTTCAAATCTTTTGGGAGTTGGATGTCTGTTTCTTCATTATTCTCCAACAAGAAAGATTTTAGATATACCTTATCGTTATCAAAATTAGAATAATAACCTCCTGTCTTATTCAATGTAACATAAGTGATATTTTTAGTATTATTCATTGATTTAAAATTTTGGCCATAATCAGCCGAAACAAATAATCCATCCTTGCTACCAATTGCAATTAATTCTTTACGCGTGGGGTGTGCAGACAAATTAGAAATAAACTTTGAAATAAATCCGTTCATCATTCCTTCCGTCCAAGAGGCTCCTTCATCCGTGGAATAGTGTAGACCTACTTTCATATCTTCAACCGGCATTTCATTTAATACATAAATCGTATTCGAATCATACCCAGCTGCGAGGTAATGAAAATCAATCTCTCCGTAAAATGCTAATTGTTCGAAACTTGCTCCTTTATCTATGCTTTTAATAAGACCAAGAGGATTTTTATATTCAGAGCCTTCTTCAGGATGCCCACTTGAAAAGAATCCTTCTCGTACAGCCTGAAAGCCCATATAATCATGTTTTTGACTACTTGCTTCTTTCCATCCGTCCTTGCCATATTCATATAGTCCAAAATGTGTTGCAATGGCGATATCGTTTCCTCCATTTAAATATCCTAAACCGTGTATATGATCAATTTTACTATTTTTTACTTCCGTAAATGAATATACTTCCTTTTCATTTGAGTTACACGCAGACAGCACTAATATAAGTACTAATAAAACGATAAAAATATTATATTTCTTCATTTTAATCTTGCTCCTTTAGCTCCATTTATATCCGATTCCCCATACTGTCTTAAGAAACTCATCAGTAGGAAAACCATTCGTTTTTAATTTTTCTCTTAAATTTCGAATATGTGAGTCCACTGTTCTCGTATCTGTGTATGTGTCATATTCCCATGCAGCATCCAATAACTCTTCGCGTGTATACGTTTTTTTAGGGCGAGAAATTAATGCTTCGATAATATAAAACTCTTTTAAGGTGAGTTGTACGATCGAATCCTTATATTGTAATGAAAACGTTTCTTTTTCTAACTTCAATCCCTCGTAAATAATAGTCTCTTCCTCTGATTTATCTTCATCTAAACGACGTAAAATCGCATTAACTCTAGCCCCCAATTCATTTTCGTCAAAAGGTTTTGTTATATAATCATCGGCTCCAGTGTTTAATCCTTTTACTAAATCTAACTTATCCGATCTTGCCGTGAGCATAATAATAGGTACATTAGAAAACTCACGTATCTTTTCACATACTTCCCATCCATTCATCTCCGGCATCATGACATCTAATAACACAAGATTAATTTTTTCATTTTTCAGTTTCTCTATCGCTTTCTTGCCACTTGTTTCTTTGATACATTTGAATCCGAGCGGTTGGAGAAATAATTCAATTAGATTTAACATTCTTTGCTCATCATCAACTAATAAAATCGTCCGCATATATGCTCAGGAACCTCCTATTCAATTACGCCTTGAGTAACTTCCGAGTAATACTAAATTATTACGGTAAATGTACTTCCTTTTCCAAAAGTACTTTTTACTTCAATTGTACCTCCATGCGCTTCCACTAACTCTTTCACAACGGCTAGTCCAATTCCCGATCCACCTAATGAACGAGAACGTGACTTTTCAACACGGTAAAGCTTCTCAAATATGAACTCAATTTCATCGGTGGGAATTCCTATTCCAAAATCAATTACAGAGATGATTGTTTTCTTCTCTTTTTTATGAACTGCCAGTGTAACTTCTGTATTTTCTTTAGAATACTTCCATGCATTATCTAGTAAGTTCAATACAATTTGCTCTAATCGTAATGAATCCGCATGGACTTGAAAATTGTCTTCACAAACAAAACTAAGCTTAATATTCTTCATTTCAAAAGAAGGTCCAACTAATTTGATGATGTTTTCAAAAAACGTTTGTGCCCCAAAATTTTCCTTGGACACAGTGAAAGTATTTTCATCCATTTTTGCTAAGTCTAATAAATTTTTGACAAGTTCTTTCATTCTTTCTGACTCTTCTGCAATTATTCCAAGATACTGTGCTCGTTCTTCTCCACTAATTTCTTTTCTCATGGCAACATTTGAATATCCAATTAAGTATGTCAAAGGTGTACTTAATTCATGGGCAACTGAAGCTAGAAATTCATTGCGCTCCGTCTTCAACCTCTCTAAGTCATTAGCTAATTTCTGAATTGAACCTGATAAATCCCCAAGTTCATCTTTACCGATGTTCGGAAGACTCACGGCAAAATCCCCTTTACTTAAGTTTTCTGTAGCTTTTTTCATACGGATTAAAGGTCTCGTGAGAAGTCTAGAAAGGACGGTATAAACGATAAATAAGAGGATAATACTTGTCCCACCTGCTATCCCGAAATGCATGTTTAGCTTATCCACCAATTGTTTAAGAGAACTCGTACTTTGAAACATGACAACATAACCAGATTGATCATCACTCACTTTGTAAGGATGTGCACTAATAATATAAGGTGACTTTTTCCACTCTGAAATTAGTACCTTATCTATCTTCGAATCAAGGTTTTTTATAAGTGGAAGAAATTCATTTAAATACTTAGTATTTTCAAACGAGCTACTTATGATTTCACCTTTTTTATCCGTAATAACTACTTCTCTATCTCCCCCTTTTTCCATCAATAGGATATGTTTCATCGTTGTGTCAGAATAGTATTCTACAAGTACTTCCCTGTGATTTGATCCGTTTTTCAATAATAAGGAAAACTCCTCTTCAATTCTTGCATGAATAATATTTCTATGGAGATAAAAAATAAGAAATGTTTCCATTATCAGTACAGCAATAAAAAAGTAGGCTGTTAACTTTGTCGAAATTCTATTCATTAGAACATTTGCACCTTCTCACTAGAAAATCTATATAGTTTATATGAAACCGCATGTTAGTCCGGCATTATTTGCTCCATATACCGCTTAATGCTTTCTTCACTCATCTCGCCGGTGATTATTTTCTCTATTTTCCCTTCTGGGTTAATAAGAATAGTAGTTGGCAAAGGGTTAATATTATAGGTTTCCATTACACTTTTATTGTCATCAATTAAAACTGGAAAAGTTAAGCCTTTTCGATCAATATATTTTTGAACGACAAAATCAGATTCTCCTATGTTTACCGCTAGTATTTGAAGTCCTTGATCTTTCACTTCTTGATACTGTTTGTCCATTAGCGGAAATTCTCTTTCACATGGTTTACACCAAGTTCCCCAAAAGTTCAAAAATACCCCTTGACCTTTGTAATCAGACAATTGATGCTTCTCTTCATTCATATCAACAAGTACAAAATCTGGTGCTGCATCTCCGACTTGTAAAACTTCATTTTTTCCTTTACTTAAGTTAGAGTATATGGTAAAAACAATAACTCCAACCATTAACGTCAAAAGTATGAACCGCATATAAAACCTTTTTTGCTTTTTATCCATGGTAACGATAACCCTACTTTCCTCATTAGTTTTAATCCTGTTCTAAAACCCAGTGAATCCTCCAAAAAAAGGAGTTAAAAATGCAATTATCTTTGTCATCATATCAAAATACAACAAGACACCCATTACAATCATTAAAAATCCACCTAATCTCATAAACAATCCATTTCTTTTTTGAAGAAACTTCATTTTTCCTATAAACAATGACATTATGAGGAATGGAATAGAGAAACCCAGTACATAAAATAGCATATATAGCATTCCTCTTTCAGGGTTAGACATTCCTAAAGCAATTACACCTGCAAGTATAGGTCCTGTACACGGTGTCCATCCCGCTGCAAATCCCATGCCAATCAATACGGACCCTATATAACCTTTAGGTCTTTTTCTAAACTGAACTCTTTTCTCTGATAGTAAAAATTCAAATTTAAAAATTCCAAGGACTACTAAACCAAAAAATACGATAACAATCGCACCTACTTGTCTTAGTAAATCTTGATATTGAATGAAAATCGTCCCGATGAAAGACGTGGAGAATCCTAAAGCCATAAAGATAGCTGAAAAACCAAGTAAAAATAGAAGTGTGTGTACCAATGCCTTCCTATTTAATATTCCCTTTTCTTCTTTTAGTTCATTTAGAGATACCCCGGTAACATATGAGAGAAATGCGGGGTAAAGGGGTAATGAGCAAGGTGATATAAACGACAATAACCCTGCCCCAAAAGCCAAAAATAAACTTAATTGTTCAAACAAATAATTTCACCTATCCTTTTATTATTATCCTCTGAATTAGTATAAAGAATAAATATGAAGAAATTATGCAGAATTCAACATATAAGAATCTAAAAGATTTTATAATGTTCTTTTTGATTTTTTTGTGTCTTAGCGATCTTTTATTATTTCTTCATAATAATGTTTTGCGTAACAAAAACTTTCAGTACAAAAAATAAAAATAATAAATAAGGCAAACCTAATCAAATTGTAGACTTTCCTTGTCTATGAAATCTTCCAGTTTAAATATGAACTTGGATACACTTTTCAAACACAGATTTTTTATGCATTTTTCTAGTTTAATAATTACATTCAATCAAAAGTAAGCTGCAAATATTGATTTTATAATGGAAGAGACCCACTCATTTTGATATAGTATTATGCACCAGTATATCTTCAAACGCGGGCTGACTATGGCTTCAGATGAATCTTCTCAATCCGAGGTAGAGATACTATTAATATTGCTAAAATGCGCAATCTACAGTATGTATTATTCGAACAAAACGTTTCTTTTTCAGGTGACTGGAGTTATCCAAGAAGAGCTTGGCGCTATGTCTCTGACGCCTCATAACTTAAGTTTCTTAACAGACGTGGATGTACAAAATAATGAAAATTACATTACACAAATGGAAAAAAGAATTTATACTTTACATCAGGCAACTATTTTGAAGTAACATGGAGTGATTTGTATGAAAAGAATTTTAATCGTTGAAGATGAACAGTATATGCAGGAACTCATGCGAATCCAACTCCAAAGTCAATTTGATTTAACACTAGTTGATAACGGTGCAGATGTATTGCAAATATTCAAATCAAATGAATTCAATCTCATCTTATTAGACGTCATGCTCCCTTATATCAATGGTTTTGAATTATGCAAGGAAATTCGAAAATCCTCAAACGTACCTATTTTAATGGTCACTGCACGTACGGATTTACAAGATACAGTAAAGGGGCTAGAGCTCGGTGCAGATGATTACGTCACAAAGCCCTTTGAATTTGAAGAGCTTCTCGCTCGCATTAAGTCCTTACTACGTCGTTCTTCTTTTAAAGACGATGAAACAAATGATACGCAAATTTTATCGCTAAACAATGGGACATTAGTCATCAATCTTGATAATCGCAGTGTAACCTTTGATAGTCAGTTCATTGAGCTTACGAGTAAAGAATTTCAGCTACTTGCACTTCTTATGGAATCACCTGAACGCGTATTTACACGTGAAAAGTTACTTGAGCTATTATGGGATTATGCCGAAGAACGTGAACTACGAGCGATTGATTCACACGTAAAAAATATTCGAACGAAATTTAAAAGGATACGACCAGGAGCGAAGATTATTAAAACCGTATGGGGTATGGGCTATCAACTAATTATTCCAGAGGCACTAACATGAAAATAGATAGTATTGTGACGAAGCTTGGCTTAACGATTATGCTGTTATTCTTAACGATTCTTATCCCCTTCGCCATATTTATCGATCGCATTTTCTTAAATGTTTATTCGTTATATTTAGATGAAAATGTACGGACATTAGGTGACCGTATTGAAATAGTTGTCACGGAAACAATGAAAGGTGACTCTAATTTGTATCTTAAGATTCAATCACTAACTGACCATAATTTGGCCTTCTTTAATGAACATGGGATTGTGCAATCAGAAGGTTACTTGGAATATCATCAAGGTAGGAATATTTCAGAGTCTTGGCTGACACGCCTAGAAGCCAATGAATATCTCGCTGGGGAACGCGTTATTCCTAAAACGGAGGAAAATATTTATTATGTCGTCAAACCCTTCATGGAAGATGGAAAGTTTAGTGGTGGGGTCATCATTTTTTCTTCCATTAGTGAACTTCATGCCAAAATGCATGATGTACGTGACTGGATTATACGTACCATAATCGGTGCCATCATTTTAGCACTCATCTATACAATATTTCTTTCGTGGCGCCTCAGTCGTCCGTTAGTGGAAATGGAGAAAACGACACGCGAAATCTCTAAGGGAAATCTTGAAACGAAGGTCCGTGTGCACTCTAGTGATGAAGTGGGCTCCTTAGCCAAAGCGATTAACGATTTAAGTATTGAGCTCAATGATTATCGTATTAACCGCAGTGAATTTTTAGCAAATATCTCGCATGAACTAAGAACACCAACCTCGTATTTAAAGGGCTATGGCAATATTATCAAAAATAAACGTTACCAAACACCAGAAGAGCTTGAAAAATATGCGGGCATCATTGAGAGTGAAGCTAATCGTCTAGCGAAGTTAATCCAAGAGCTATTTGAGCTTTCTAAAATGGAAGAAGGCAATGTTCAACTGTATCGTCAGTATGTGGATATCGATGATCTTGTAGAATCCGTTGTAGAAAAGGTTGCGCTAAAAGCACAGGATTCAAACAATAACATTCGAATGAATGTACATCCAAACCTGTCTGATATTTATACAGATGGTTTACGCCTAGAACAAATTTTAATAAACCTTATGGAAAATGCCGTTCATTATACTGATGGAGGGGATATTGAAATTATTGCGAAACAGGATTATAAACAAATTCTATTTATCATACGTGATGAAGGTCCTGGTATTCCAAAGGAGGACCTCCCTTTAATTTTCAATCGTTTTCACCGCGTGGAAAAATCTCGTGCACGGAATCTAGGTGGTTCTGGCCTTGGTCTAGCCATTGTTGCAGAATTAACAAAACACCTAAAAGGAAAGATTCACGTCGTAAGTACACTAGGAAAAGGTACTTGCATCACTCTTTCCTTACCCCATAAATTACCGGATGAATAATTTTAAATTGTGAATACATGAATTTGTTTCTGCGGTGGTCTCATTTCCCTCCACCATCCTCGGCGCAAATCGGTTGTCTCAAATTCTCTTTTCAGACAGCCGACTTTCTCCATATTTTCTACAAATCCTCTTTGTACAATGTAAAGTATAAAAACTTTAAAGAGGTGCAGCACAATGTGTGGATTTGTAGGTTTTATACATGGTACACAACCAATTCAATATAAAACAATAATGGAGATAATGCTCAAAACAATTGTTCACAGAGGTCCAGATAGTGAAGGCATCTATTCAGATGAAAAAGTGACATTAGGTTTTCGTCGTCTGAGCATTCTCGATTTAAGTACAGCTGCTAGTCAGCCCTTTTCAACAGAAGATGAAGACATTATTCTTGTATTTAACGGAGAAATTTACAACTACCGTGAGCTTCGTGAAGAATTAAAGCAATACGGCCATATTTTCGAAACGAGATCCGATACAGAAGTTTTATTAAAAGGTTATCTTCAGCACGGCGTGCAAATTTTACAAAAATTACGGGGGATGTTCGCCTTTTGTATTTGGGATAAAAAACAAAATCTCCAGTTTATTGCCCGTGATCATTTTGGCATTAAGCCTTTGTATTATACGCAGCACACAACAGACAACACGATTATTTTTGGATCGGAAATTAAATCATTTTTACCACATCCAGCATTTAAAAAGGAATTAAATGAACAGGCATTACGTCCTTATTTAACGTTTCAATACCCTGCCATGGACGAGACATTTTTTAAAGGCGTGTATAAGCTTACACCTGGATCGTATATGCTCATTCAAAATGGAAATATCCAAATTAAATCTTATTGGACTAACAATTTCGCACCGTCAACTGATTCTCTTGATACGCATGCACAACATATTAAAGGTGTTTTAAAAGACTCTGTTAAGGTTCATTCCATAAGTGATGTAAAAGTTGGCTCATTTTTATCAGGTGGTGTTGACTCAAGCTATATCGCAAAGCTTTTACAGCCTGATACAACGTATAGCGTTGGTTTTGAAGGTTATGAATCGATGTTTGATGAAACGTCTTTAGCAAAGGCGCTATCAAAGGAGCTGCAATTTGAAAATAAGCAAAAGCATATTACAGCGGCAGAAGCATTTGAAATCATTCCGAAGATTCAGTGGCATATGGATGAACCCGATTCCAATTTATCTTCACTTCCCCTTTACTTTTTATCGGAACTAGCAAGTAAAGATGTAAAAGTTGTGCTTTCCGGAGAAGGGGCAGACGAGTTATTTGGTGGCTATGAGTGGTATAAGCCTTCAGAAAAAATGATGAAATATACAAAGGTACCTGCTGTATTGCGTCACACGCTAGCAGCAATAGTAAAATACTTACCGTCAAACCGTTATACCACCTTCTTAGAAAACGGTGCAAAATCTATTGAAGAACGTTTTATCGGACACGCCTTTGTTTGGCAAGAAGAAGATGCACTTGCACTATTAAATGAAAAATATCATCATGGACCATCGATTTGGAATATTGTAAAGCCATATTATAACAAAGTTCAAGACACAGACGATGTAGCAAAAATGCAATATGTCGACTTAAATGTTTGGCTACCAAGCCAGATCCTACTAAAAGCCGACAAAATGAGCATGGCCCATTCGCTTGAATTACGTGTCCCTTTTTTAGATAAAGAAGTATTTAGCGTGGCAAGTAGTATCCCAACCGAATATAAAGTAACAACAGCAGATACAAAAATTGCGCTACGTAAAGCAGCTATTAGTGAATTACCTGAAGCTTGGGCAAAACGGAAAAAGCTCGGCTTCCCTGTTCCTATGCGCCACTGGTTACGTGAGGAAAAATACTATCAAATGCTACGTAGTACGTTTGAAAAAGTTTATATCAGTGAGTTTTTTGACCGAGAATTATTAATGGATTACCTAGATGCACATTATGAGGGCAAAGCGAATCATGCACGCTATGTTTGGACTGTGTATGTATTCTGTATTTGGTATGAACAGTATTTCCCTGAAAATGCGCTTTACTAGATTGGCCATACTAAATACGTATGCAAATAACTAAAACACAAACTAAAGGGATATAGAATGGAGCAATTATTTTTAGGCATCGTACAAAGTAAAAACCTTGCCCGGCTTTATCAATTTCTTATGATGGTCCTTGTTTCTATGGTTCCATTTGACCCAATTCCAGTGCTCGCAACCTTTATTGCAATTATTCTCGATTTTGGGACAGACTTTCTCATTAAAATGCTTGGAACAACAACAACAACAACAACAACAAATAAAAAGAAATGGAACCAATATATAAAAGGATCGATTATTAACGTGTACGAAGCATACATTTCCCTTCTTAGAAGCACTATTTAAGTAGGTTTTTTACTATAAACTTACTCAAGAACCTTAAAACATTATTTCAACCAGCTTTATCTAATTTAAAAGTCATTTTTTCTTTCATATACTAAAAAAATGTTCTTAAAATAAAAAAAGAAATGCATCTCAATTTTAGAGTCACTTCTTTTTTTATTGAATTTTAGTCTGAAAGTAAAAATTAGTATTTGCTTTTGTCTTTTATAGTATTAATGCAAAATGTTACTTTCTCTGATTGATTAACCTTTTAATCATTTGTTAAGATTCATTGGTTGGCTCTAAACTATGAAAAATGAGTTGGAACTAATTTACTGCTTCTGAACAAATCTAACATTCCTAATTACAAATCCTAATACAGCACCTATCATATTTAGAATCAAATCATCAATATCAAAACTTCCTCTTCTTGAAACTACTTGTGTTACCTCAATAAATAATAATAAAATAGTCATTGTAATTACATATATACGTATTTTGTTAATTCTTTTTATAAAAAGCGGTAAATAAATGCCCATAGGTAAAAACAAAATTAAATTACCACCAAGGTTTTTTAAAGGGATGTTAATATTCAAGGTTCCATGGGCTATAGAATGAACATATAGATTTATAGTTCTAAATGGTATAAAATTTGAAGACGATTTTATGTATTCCCTAAAAGATACATCTGAGCATCTATAACCTCTTGAATCTAAAAATAATATAAAAACTAATGCAAATAAATAAAATATAAAACTAATACAAACTAAAGGGTTTTTAGCAGTTTTCATTGCTTTCCTCCTGATAATTTCACACAATTCTAAAAAGTATATAAATCTATTAATAAACAGTTATTAAACAGTATTTTGTCTCTTCCTGATAACATTTTATAATATCAACAAAAACTACTTCCTATAAATATATATTGTAAATAAAAAAATACATGGAGAGACCAATTTGACAGGCTCTTCCATGTAGTATTATTTAAAATTCGGTTTCGTGCTAATTATAAATGTTTTAGAATAATATGAAAATAATACATTTTCTTATAGTCTATCGTTCATCATAATGGCTTTATCCTACTCTTCTATTAATTCATAACATATCTTGTATAATTAATTACAATAAAATGAAAGAAAAACTCTACTCTCTCTTTATGAAAAAAGAACTTTTCGTTATACAGATACCCCAATTTGGAGGACAGACCAATTCAAGTATTATTTATAAATATTATGCATATGAGTGTAAACCAACAACAATTAAGTAAACCTATTAAAGTTAACCATGCTGATTTTTCATAACACCACCCTTTTGTTAATCTTAAGTGCAGGAACACAGCGTAAAACAGTCATGTTATTAGAGTCCATACCTCTTTTGGAACCTCAGTGCAAAAATTAGTGCACCTAATGTAAATACTGGAAACTCTATGAGTACCGATCGATACCCAATTTCATCCATATATTGAGAGTTTGCCTTTTCAACTTACATTTTATCTTTCTTCTAATCAATCTAATTCTACCCATCCATTTTTAATTGCTAAGACGACTGCTTGTGTACGATCTTTTACATTCAATTTGGAAAGAATATTAGAAACATGATTCTTAATTGTTGTCTCGGAAAGAAAAATAGTTTGACTAATTGCTCTATTACTATATCCCGATGCTAATAATTGCAGAATTTCACATTCTCTTTTAGTTAATAAATATCCTGGACTTAAAAGTTCATTTTTTCTAATTTCTAGGCGACTTAATCGTTGAAATTCTTTTAATACTACATTTGCTACTCTAGAATCAATATAAGAATAACCTTTATCTACATTATTTATCGCTTCAATGAGATTTAATATTCCCGCATTCTTTAATACATATGCGCTTGCCCCTGCTCGTATTGATTCTTTAACAAACAATTCATCTACCTCATTTGTTAAAGCAATAATATTTACTTGAGGATATTCTTTTAATAAATAGCATATGCTCTCTATTGAAACAGATAAATTTAAGTCGATTTCCATCAAAATAATATCTGGTAGAAATTCTAAATAGATAGCAAATGCTTCTGAAGCAAAGTCAGCTTCAGCGACGATATCTATATTTTGTTCAAGTTGTAGTTTTTTACTTAATTGCGAACGGTATGATTTTCTACTATCAATTACTCCAATTTTAATCATTTTTGCTCCTTCCTTTTTTTATCAACTAATTTTTAACAAAAATGTTAATCGGCGCATTAAAATTACTACAAACTAAATCCAAATAATTTAAACAGCAACCTTGAAGAAATTGTCATGAAAGCTTCTGCAAATGCGATGTACACGTAGCATATGGAAATCTTATTCGTAATAAGCTCCCATCCTTTCATACATAGACTAATAATACTTGAAAAATATGAAGAAACTATGCAGACTCAATAATATTAGATTACTAAACGACTTTTTTTCATTTGAAATCATTATATAAAGTAATTGGCTCGGTTCGTTTGAAGAATTTAATGAATTTAAAGGAGGCTACATAACGACTTTAATGCAGAAGAAGGCAGAAGTACGAATAGATATTTTATATTAGAAGATTTTATTTATTGTTACGGAAATAAAGGACAGCAAAAGGAATTGCTGTCCTCTTTTTCATTTCAAAACATACTTATTGTTGTATCAAACCTTGTTCAAGTGCCTCTATATTATCTTTCATAATCGTAAAATAGTCTTCGTTATTTTTTATATTTTCCTCAGAAATTGATTCAAGATTATTTAAAGTTAGTGCATTTAATCCTGTTTCTCTTTGGACAGAAACTGCTACTTTGTTCGTAAGATTAGGTTCAATATATATATATTGTAGCTTTTGTTCATTAACTAGCGCAATTATCTCAATTAATTCCTTATGAGAGGGTTCATCAGTAGGTGATAATCCACTTATCCCTATTTGTTGTAATCCAAATGCTTCTTCCCAGTAGCCATAGGCTGAATGAGATACAAGAAATGTATTACTATCCGCATTGGCCACCATAGTTTTAAAATTTTCATCTAACATTTCTAAATCCTGTTTCAAAGAATTAAAGTTCTCCTCAAATGCATCTGTATTATCTGGACTAATTTCATTTAAAGCATTCTTAATATTATTAGCAATCGTAATTGAACGATTCGGATCTAACCAAACATGTGGATCTATGCTTATGCCCTCACTGTGTTCAGCATGTTCTTCTTCGTTTTCATGCTCTTCTGTGTCTTCTTCTTCCGAATCTGTGTCTTCCACTCCATTTATAAAGTCAATACCTTCAGTAGCATTAACAATCTTAACATCTTCATCCTTTACAGCATCAATTACTGCATTTGCAAATCCTTCTAGTGCAGTTCCAGAATATATGAATGCTTTACTTTCTGCTACATTCGTCATATTTTTCATAGTAATTTCTACGGAATGGGCATCTGACCCAGGAGGGATGAGATTTTCTACTGCAACGTATTCCCCTCCTATTCTTTCTGTAAAGTATTGAAACGGATAAATCGTTGTATAGACTTTAAGTTCTCCTTCTTCATTAATAGTCCCCACTTCTTCTTTACTGCAAGCAGTTAGGAAAAGTAAAGAAAACATAAACAACATAGTGGTAAGTATTTTTTTGTTCATTTTCTTACTCCTTTAGTGTATTAAATTGCTTTTTTATTATAATCGTAACGATTACTATTTACAATATAACAGGTGGATCTACGTCAAGATTCTGGACACAAAAAGATTAAGTTTTTTCTGCACAACCACCATTCATGGAGTGTTCCACATCCCAAGTAGATCGTCAAAGTGAAAAGAGCCTTTGACAATCTACTTGGGACGTGGAGAGATTAACCAATGGATGTTGTGCATGAAAAATGTGGAGGGGGATTGGCTTTTACCCTTAAGACTCAGGCTGCTGCGCGACACATTATTTCATACGCCTCTGGCGTTACAAAGCCGATGCTTCCATGAATTCGTTTACGATTATACCAGCCTTCTATATATTGAAATAGGGAGATTCTCGCATTCTCAAAATCTTCATATCGTTTCCGATAGACCTCTTCTTTTTTGAGTGTGGCATGAAAGGACTCGATGCATGCATTGTCATAAGGGCATCCTTTACGACTGAATGATGCAATCATTTCATATTTTTTTAACTGTTCTTGAAATGCCTCACTTGTATATTGGGTACCTAGATCCGTATGGATGATTAATCCCGGTGAAGGATTTTGGGAATCGACGGCACTTTTTAAAGCATCCAACACGATTTCTGTGGTCATCGTATGGGAAAACTTGTAGCCTACTATTTTCTTTGAATGCAAATCGAGGACAGACGCTAGATAACACCAGCCATCTCGAAGTGTATGGATATACGTGATATCTGCCACCCATTTTTCATTGATTGTGGTTGTTGTAAAATCTTGCTTCAACACATTTTCTCGTTCTTCCACTGGTGTCTGTGTGCTTGCTGGACGGTATCTCTTCACAATGTTTGACTGGATGCCTGCTTGTTTCATCAGACGTTGGACTCTTTTTATACTGCAAGAATAGCCTTCTTTTAAAAGTACTCGATGTATTTTGGGGGCGCCATAGATACCTTTGCTTCCTTTATGAATGGCTATTATACGATCCAATATTGCCTCATTGGCCACGTGGTAGCAGTTCGGTTTCTTATGAAATGAATGATAATAAGTACTTTTAGGCATCTTTAAAATGCGACACATCACTTGTACTGGATGATGCCCGCTTTCATTTGTAATGTAGTTGATCAGTTCTTCGTCCTCTATTTTCTCGCGAATATGGTCATAGCCTTTTTTAGGATTTCAAGCTCCTGTTTTAACCGGAGGTTTTCTTTTTGAATCATTTCTACATCGGATACAGTTAATTCCTTTGTCCCTTCGATTGTAGAGAACTGTTTAATCCATTTATAGATGGTTACTTCTGAAACACCATATTCGCTAGATAGTTGGCTGACCGGGGTACCTGAGCTGTGAAGCTCCACTACTGTTTGTTTAAATTCTTGGTTATACCGCTTTTTACTCATAATACAGACACGACCTTTCGTTAGTTCAATTTTAGTGACTTAACCAAGATGTGTCCATACATCTATTCTACATTCAAGGTTTAATATATTTTTTTGGTTTAGCGATTGCTGTAGCAACTGCAGTAGGATTGCATATCGGGGCTGAAAAATATATAGAAGGATATCATTATAGATTACTTTCAGTCGGTATTTCGGTTATTTTCGGTAGAAAACGGAAATTCTGTCTTCCTAAAAATAGGTGGGTTATAAATTGTGAATTATTTTATACAAATCATTCCGTTACTGGGCATATCTAGGGATTATTAGTAAATGTTGATAATTTTTTAAAACAGCGAACCTATCCAAAATACACAGGCTTTTTTTGTTTTCTATATAGTGTACAATTAATGGCAGTAAGAAAAAATTTTAGGGGGGTTATAGTGTGGGTTTCGAAAGTGTCGTATTGCGTAACTACTTAACTGTCGATGTTGAGTTTGCTGTAGTAGAAGGCTTTTCATCAATTGTTTTAGAAACAGACGAAACAGAAAAAGAAATTGGAACAATAAGGTTAAATATTTATAACTCGAGGTTAACTGATTTATGTGACACCGCAGATGGTATTTCTGGTAGTCAATATTACTTAATTAGTAATGCAACAAAACATTTACCAAGCCTAGAACTTAATAAGAAACTTTTGACTATTGAAGAAATAAACATAGATTCCAACTATCGATCTAAAGGACATGGGAATGCTGCTTTAAATGAGTTATTAAAATTAGCAAAAATTTTAAGTGTAGATTACATTGTGTTAAAGCCAGCTCCTCCGAATGATGAAGCTTCTGATGATAAAACAGTTAGAAACAGTCAGATTAAACGACTTATTAATTTCTATGAACGTTTTGGCTTTCAAACGTATACAGTGGCGAAAGATGAACCTATTATGGCTCTAGATACAGAGGGTATTGAATATTATGACATACCCTAAAAAGAATTACAGATTGTTGAACATTGAATAGGATTCATTTAGCATAAAAGACTGGTATGTATCTAAAATTTTACTACATGATTTTTAAAAAGTTTATGAATAATTAAAATCGCCTTCTGGAGAAATGAATCCCTTGAAGTCGATTTTTATGTATACAACTTTGTTATAAAGTACCCCTAATATTGATGGGCACTTTCTATCTTTACTTCTACATTGTTTTTATTAAGATTTAAAATCTCTTTTTTTGGCACTATAATAAAATTGTATAATATAAATCATTCATCAAACACCCATGAGTTATAAGGCATAAACTTCCTACGTTTATTTAAGCAAATGTTTGACACTCAAGTATTTATGTCATAATGACAACTTTATGCTTAAAGTCGCACCTTAATTCAAGCATAAAGTTTCCAAACGGAAATTTTATGCTTTACGTCACAAAATGTGACTTAAACCATAACATTGTTATAAATTAAATCATAAGTATGTCATGATAATAAAGTCATTAATAACAACGTTTATTAAACCAATTCTTTATAATCATTAGCTATAATCTAATTCCTTTTGAGGGTGGATAAAGAAAATACGTTAGAATATTTAACTCCTTACATTCTTTTGTTTTATATTCTAACTTCTAACATTTATTTGCTTTAATACACTTTTAACTAAACTTTCACAGCAACATATGAATTCCTTGAATAATTATCCTCTAAAACCTAGTAAGATATAGAATTAGAATATTAAATACAGAGTAATATATTCAAATCATCCATTACTTGGGAAACATCTTCTTTTCAATATTCAATTCTTTTAGAGCATTTCTCCTAAATTCAAGTATTTTTTTATCAAGAATAAATCTACATGCCTTTCTACTGGTTTAATACCTGGATATATCCCATTAGAGTGAAGGTGAATAATAGTTTCTTTTATTAATTCTTTACTGTGTTGAAGCATTTTCTCTCGATTTCTAGCCTCCACTTCTTTATTTTTTTCGACAATCTTATTAATAAATATGTCAGAGAAATACTTAATAAATGCTCGTGACTTTCCTATTTCTTTTAAGACATCATTTTAAACTTAAGCTCGTCAATTATTGATTCCAAAATCTCCAACAATTTCACTTGAATTTTCTTAAGCTCTTCTTTTTCTATTTTATGATACTTTGAAACTTTAAAATTTCTTATAATTTAATATAAGGGCATTCCTGCCTTTTGCAGAAATGCCCCATTATTGAACGCAATGTTTTGTTATTTTCAATAAGAAAAAAGGCTTTACTCCTTCTTGAAGTAGTCGAGTAGAAGGGAACCTCTCTACCTTACGGTAGATTGTGTTCCACCCCCCTCACAGAACCGTGCTTGCGCTATTTACGCACACGGCTCCTCCAAATCATCCTTCACAAAATGGTGATTCTGCTATCCTCAATAGTTTAGTTTACATTTATTATTTCTACCGCTGTGTGTAGTAAATGTGTCCCTAGTGAGAGTGATCATTTGGTAGCAGCCTTTCCTCCATCGGCATTACCCAACTTCATTGGTACTACGCTGCTATCCGACTCCCTACAACGGCATTTGGTTTCCTTGCTTATTATCGCTTGTACACCATACTCTTCTATAAGAAGAAAAGACCGGTAGGGCCTCCCGAGTTGCCGTATCATATCAATGTGTGACGTGCCAAGGTCTCTGACTCCAGAGAGGTTTTATCCTTCTTGCCTTTAACGATGGATAAAATGTAGCTTTCTGCTGTGCTTAAGGCATCAGCCCTCTCGATTTACTAACATTATGGAGCTCAATCCCTTCAACCATTTGGCTTTCGGCCCGCCACCTAACTGTCTACGCTTAAAGGCTAATGTTACCATTAGCCCTCCAAGACTCGCTACGAGTGAATGGCTAGTTCTTTCTCGACGGGAATCCCACCCGCTATATGATACGACCTAGGCTCGGCCGCACAAGCACCCGTTAGTTGAAATAATGGTAATAATTTTTATTGAGATAAATGTTTGTAATCTAATATTTCAATTTTGAACTCGTGATTACATTTCTGCTTATTAATCTTGCCACTATCACATGAAGGGAATATCCTAACCTTAACTAAATCTTCTTTAGCATCATCAAGTTTTTTCGAAGGGATTTCAATTTTTACAGTAACATCGTAGGAATGATTGTCATTGTAAGCTATATCAACAATCCCTTTCCATTCCCAGTAAAAAAGGGTATTCTGTCCATACTCCTTTATAACTCTTTTATCAATAACTGGGAATACAATGTCCAAAATGATGTCCTCTGTTGTGACATACATCCCTTCTTCTACTGAATTGGTTTCTGATTTAACAACAACTTGCGTTAGAGTAAAGACAATAAATAAAAATCCTAATAAGACTAAATATCGCTTAACCATCATGATTCACCCCATATTTATGTTTACTCCTTATTCTTCCCACATTATCTATTATTATTAAACTAGCCTGCTTCGTTAGTTCAATAAGAAACAAGGTTGTCTACTGTCAGCCTTGTTCTGCTAAAGCACCCGTTACTTGAACAAGCAAGTTACAAATCGCAACTGTCATTCGTATTATTCCTCTTCTTTTTATCACCAAAATACTTCCAAAGATGGTATGTCGACCAGAATAAAACTATAAATATAAGCATTGAAAATGGTACAAAGTAAGTTTTTTCAAGAATATAATCAGGGGTAAAAACAGCGAACAAGACCAAGATAATTATAGCTGTAATCAAAAGTATCCAGTAACGTTTGTCTTTATAAGTGCTAAAACTCCACATACAATCCTCCCTGTACCAACATGTGATTTTCAAACTAAAGATATCCATTTATTATACAACACACTTAAACTAAACTGCGTCTTTAGTTCAATAAGAAAAAGGCTTTACTCCTTCTTGAAGTAAAGCACACCGTTACTTTAAGTACATTCGAAACCGACAGTTATCCATGAAACCACCAACCAACAAGAGATATAGCCCCTACTCCCCAAGCAGTGGCACCACATATCCACCAAATTACAGATTTAGCTTTTGATAAATTTTCCTCGTCTTCCACATTTGCTTTTATAAAAGCGACCTTTCTTTCCATACCTTTTTTCATAGAAACGAGAACAACAAATCCGATTAGCATGAAACCAGTAGTTATCCAGAGTAATAAGTCCATCTTCTATACCTCCTTTTTTATGAATTACTTTCCTTTCAATCTTCTGCTTTACTTTAATACGTTTGAAACAAATAGATGTTCCAATTTTATATAAATTTTCCATTTATAATAAGTGAAAATCTATATTGCTTATTGAACTAGTCGAGTAGAGGGGAACCTCTCTACCTTACGGTAGATTGTGTTCCTCCCCCCTCACAGAACCGTGCTTGCGCTATTCACGCACACGGCTCCTCCTAGTCATCATTCACAAAATGTAGCTAATCTTCTTTCTTAAATCGTATATATTCACTTTAATTCTTGGTGAAGGTAACGGATATTTATGTAGAAAGAGATTGAATTTATCCCAAGTAAAGGATTTTCTTTGACTTCTTCTGTTGAGCCATTTAAAGAGTAAATATTGAATTTTGTCTCTAAATTGGTGAACACTTGGAGTATTATCTGTGATGCAATAGTAGTTGTAGTAACCTACAAGCGAGCGTTTAAATCTATCCATAATCATATGAATATCTTTATTTCGGTTACTCTTTATCCATTCTTTCGATTCCTTCAGTTTAGCCTGTAGCTTCTTCCTACTTGTTTTCCGTTTCACACGAAAATTTCCTTGTTTACTCTTCCCACAATAGTGTGTGAAACCGAGAAAATCAAAGGTTGCAGGTTTTCTATTCCCCGTTTGTTTTGCATCTTTCTCAGCAAATCTCCCGAAGGGAATAATTTTGGTTTTATCCTCCGCTACTTCTAAGTTAAACTTCTGTAATCTCAGCTTCAATGATTGAAAGAATTCCTGAGCTTCGCTCTTATATTGAAAGCAACAAACATAATCATCGGCATATCTAACTATGTATGCTTGTCCTTTACACTGTTTCCTAACTTCCTTCTCGAACCACAGGTCCAGGACATAATGGAGGTATAGATTGGCAAGTATCGGAGATATGACTCCACCTTGCGGTGTGCCTTTATCTGTCTTGTACTTCTTTCCTTCCTCCATGTATCCACCTTTAAGAAACCTACCAATTATTCTTAGTAAGTTAGGGTCAGCAATTCGCAGTTTTAAGAACTCCATCATCCATATGTGATCAACATTGTCAAAGAACCCTTTGATATCTACATCTACTATATAATTTACTGATTTCTTCTCAATATAATGATTTAATATTTTCAAAGCATCGTGGCAGTTACGATTGGGGCGGAACCCAAAAGAGCAGTCTAGAAAATCATTTTCATAGATCGCATTTAGTATTTTTGTAATGCCTTTCTGTACAATCTTATCTTCATGTTCCGGTATCCCCAACGGTCTTTTCTTGTTGGAGTTAAGCTTGGGAATATACATTCTCCTTACAGGAACAGGATGATAACCTTTACTTTTAAGCCTTCTTACTAAGTCCTCTATATTTCCCTCTAATGTTTCACTATATTGCTCTTTAGTTGTGCCATTAATCCCAGTTGCCTTCTTATTAGGTAATTCATGATGGCATTGAACTAGAGATTGCTTATTTAGTAAATGTGCAAGCGATGTAAATCTCATTCTCGGTTCAGATTTAGCTAATTCTGCTATCCTTAATAGTTTTGTTTCCATTTATTATTCCTACCTCCGTGTGTAGTAAATGTGTCCCTAGTAAGGGTGATAACTTGGTAGCAGCCTTTCCTCCGTCGGCATTACCCAACTTCATTGGTACTACGCTGCTATCCGACTCCCTACAACGGCATTTGGTTTCCTTGCTTATTATCGCTTGTACACCATACTCTTCTATAAGAAGAAAAGACCGGTAGGGTCTCCCGAGTTGCCGTATCATATCCATGTGTGACGTGCCAAGGTCTCTGACCCCAGAGAGGTTTTATCCTTCTTGCCTTTAGCGAAGGATAAAATGTAGCTTTCTACCGCAGTTAAGGCATCAGCCCTCTCGATTTACTAACATTATGGAGCTCAATCCCTTCAACCATTTGGCTTTCGGCCCGCCACCTAACTGTCTACGCTTAAAGGCTAATGTTACCATTAGCCCTCCAAGACTCGCTACGAGTGAATGGCTAGTTCTTTCTCGGCGGGAATCCCACCCGCTATATGATACGACCTAGGCTCGGCCGCACAACTGCTTCGTTAGTAAAAACACTCCTTATGTCTATAATTCTATTAAGTTGGCAATAATCCTTTTAATATTACTATTTTAGGGGGAATCGGATTGTTACTGTCAAAAGCATGGGCTTCGTTTGAAGCTGATAAGCGAATAGAGGGCTTTTCGCCACAAACATTGAAAGCCTACCAGTTACAGTCTTCTTTACTAATTGGTTATTTTAAAGATGTAGAGATGGCATTGCTGGATACAAATCAACTAAAGGAATATCTTGCTATATCCTGTAAGCATTTAAAACCAGCCAGTCTTGCACATCGTATTCGCTTTATGAAATCATTTTTTCGTTGGTCCCATGAAGAAGGCCTTCTTAGTAAGAATCCAACTTCCAAGATTAAAGAACCCAAAGTAGGGAAGCGGATACCTAAGTATTTAACCGAACGGGAGATTGAACACCTTCGTGAATCCTGTCATTCCCCAATAGAAAAAGCAATTTTTGAATTCATGTTTTCTACCGGTTGTCGAATTGGCGAAATAGTTTCCTTAGAAAAGAATCATATTAATTGGTCCAATCAATCCGCCATCGTGAGAGGTAAGGGCGATAAGGAAAGGGAAGTTTATTTTAATACACGTTGTGATATATGGCTTAAACGCTATATGGAAAGCCGTAATGACCATAATCCAGCAATCTTTGTAACTGCCAGACAGCCACATAAAATGAGCGTCGCCCAAATGAGATATATCATCAAGCGGATCTCCAATCGTGCGGAAATTAATAAAGAGATTCACCCACACCAACTTAGACACAGTTACGCAACTCATTTGATGAATAATGGAGCTCCTATTGAAGTCATACAAAGTCTTATGGGGCATGAGAAAAGTGAAACAACTAGGATCTACGCTCAATTAAGCGGAAGGTTAAGGAAAGAGTATTATCAGAAATACTTTTAAATATAAAGGAGCAACGTCATAATGAAGTGAACCCGAAAAGTTAGACACTTTATTTAGTTAAGCCGCTTCTATGGTCTGAGTCCGGTATTGTACCGGGCTCAGACCTTTTAATTTTGTCTTGATTCGTTTGTGATTATAGTAATCAATATATTGTTCAAGCTCTTGCTTGAAGTGAGCCATACTTTCAAACTCTTGTAGGTAAAGTAATTCGGATTTTAGTAACCCAAAGAAGTTTTCAATTACCGCATTATCAAGACAATTTCCCTTACGGGACATACTTTGCGTGATCCCATGTGCTTTTAAACTTTTAGAATACTGTTTCATTTGGTAATGCCATCCTTGATCTGAGTGGAGAATTGGAGCGTCTCCATCGTATAAACGCATCAAAGCTTGGTCTAACATCTTCGAAACGAGTGGATATACTGGTCGTGACTCTAGGTTATATGCAATAATTTCGCCATTGAATAAATCAAGTATGGGCGAGAGATAGAGTTTTTCACCAAATAAATGAAATTCAGTCACATCCGTTACCCATTTCTCGTTCGGCTTCGTTGCTACAAAATCACGCTTTAAGATATTAGGCGCAATTTTTCCGACAGGCCCTTTGTACGAACGATATTTCTTCATGCGCACAAGGCATTTTAAACCAAGCTGCTTCATTAAGCGAAGAACCGTTTTGTGATTGATTTGATATCCACGATTGCGCAGTTCGAATGTAATACGACGGTATCCGTATCTACCTTTATGTTCGTGGAAAATCGAAGAGATAACTGATTTTACTTCCTCATACTTATCTCCACGCCCAAAGGTATTTATCCAGTAATAGTAGGTACTACGTGCTATCCCCGCAACTTTGATTAGCTTTTTAACAGCGAATTCTTCCCTTAGTTCATACACTACTTGCGCTTTGTCTTTCGTTGTAGTGCATCCTTTTCCTGAACTAAGGCGTTCAGCTTTTTTAAATAGGCATTCTCCATGCGTAAACGCTCGTTTTCTGCTTGTAATGCTTCAAATGACCCTTCAGTTGGTGTTGCTTTCTTTGTTTCTTTTTTCATAGATGGACGCCCCTTTGTTTTTGATTCTAGGGCGTCTACTCCAGCTTTTTCGAGTGTGTTTTTCCATTTTGTAATCGTATAAGGAGAAAGGATTTTAAAAATGGCAGCAGTTTCATACAAAGACGTCCTATGTTCGTTCATATAATTTAGTACGTTTAGTTTAAACTCTGCACTATAATTTGTATAGCTTTTCATAAGCCCATCTATCCCATGTTGCTTGTAGAGCATCACCCACTTAACTACTGTTGATTGAACCGTGCCAATTTGTTTGGCAATTGTCTTATATCCACCTTCGTTGTTCAAATAGCTCTGTACTGCAAATAATTTTTCTTCAAATGTAAATTTAGACATAAAAAAATACACCTCCAATTGTTAGATTGTGTCTAACAATTGGGGTGCACTTCATAATGACGTTGCTCTATTTTGACTAACGCACCCATTAGTTGAATAAGAAAATTTTTTATTCGGGTCGGATACGTCTTAGGGCTTCATCCACCGCCCAAAAGAAAAATGAAGTCATAATTCCAGCAATAAAATTTAGTTCTCCTTCTCCTACCCAATAGTTATTAAAGTTTGAAAAGAAATCACTTGATTCAAAGATTATTCCATAGACAAATGCAAAAGACATACCAAAAAATAAATGAATTATTAGTGCTAAAATCACTCTTTTAAATCCTTTGAATCGTTTGGATAAATAATCAGATAAAAAAGTTACAGGAACACCATAAATTAATATAATCGGTGAAAATAGTAAGCTATAAATTCCAATCATAGGTATCAATTCAAATGGTTTTTCCCATTCGCCGAAAATAAAAATTAAGATGAAAGTAATCGATAAAATTGTCGCAAAGAAAAAAGTTATAGCTTTCCTTTTAATCAACCATTCTCCCCCTTTTATGTACAATAACTTTGTTATACACCCTGCTGTATTACTTGAACTAAACCAGCTAATAGTTTGTCAATATTTTCACTAAAAAAATTATTAACCTCATGATATACTAAAAAAATACATGCCAAATAACCTTCCTCTAAATCACTTTTGGAAGGTTTTGGTTAATTAATATAAATACAGTTTCTATGCTATATCCTGGAAAGTAGTTCGTTTTTTTAGTAAGGCATAAATCCAGTGTAAGAGCTTATTTACACAGGCAATAATGGCTACCCTAAAGGGTTTTCCTTCTTCTCGTTTCTTGTCGTAAAACTCTCTCAGTCTTTTATTGCGAGGAATGATTTCATCCGTTGTCTTCTTTTTACGGGCATCTCGGATGCCACTTTGAATAGCCATATACAGGGCATGACGAAGTCTGCTGGAACCCCGTTTGGTAATTCTGTTAATGGATGCAGTAAATTTACCCGAAGAGTAAACGCTAGGATCGACTCCTGCGAATGCAACGAGTTTTTTGGCAGCGTCAAACCGATCTATCTCTCCAATCTCCGAAATAATCGTTGCAGCGATTTTTTCACCGATTCCGGGGATAGATTGGAGTATTTTATATTCTTCTATCTCTTTTGCGATTGAATCTATTTCATTTGCTAGCTTTGATAGATGCTCTTGATATTGCAGAACAATATTTATTAACATTTCCAGATTAAAAATATGGCTTTGATACTGGTTATGTTGAAACGGGTTTCGAAGAGCGGCCTCTCTTAATTTCTGTGCTCTTTCGTTTGCCCATTTCTCCGATCGGCTGTTACAGAGGGAAGATATCTTATCCGTCAATTCTTTTTCATCGACACTTAATACGCTTTCGGATGTTGGAAATGCGAGTAAGGTAAGTAGTGATACCTTAGAGTAGAGACTTCCAAATACACCTCTAAATTCAGGGAATACCTGATCTATTAAGGAATGTAGCTGTAACTTAGTTTTAGCTGCCATTTCCGCAATACTTTCTTGTTGTCTTGTTAAATTACGAAGGTTTAATAGTTGTATTCCTCTCTTTTTATATGGTTCTAATTCTTCTTTATAATAAAGTTCACAAAGATGATAAGCATCGATCGCATCCGTTTTTACCTTACGTAAACTAGAGCTTTTGGCTCTATGGGAAATAAGGGGATTGATCACTATATAAACATAGTTTTGTTCCTCTAAAAACTGGATAACTGGAGTATGGTAGTGTCCCGTTGATTCTAATACGACCGAAGGTTGATAACCGCCAGCCGCTTTTTCTATTTCTTGAAGAAAATCAAGAAATCCCTTCAATCCTTCCAAGTTATGTTGAATACTAAAGCTCTTTCTATAGGCTTTGCCTTTATCTAAAAATGCTTGAACCTGACTCTCTCCTTTAGCTACATCAAGACCCACAACTGGGTTCATACGTAAATCTCCTCCTAGTAATATAATTTAGTCGGTATCCCCTAAGGCTTCTTGTAATGTCATAGGTTCGCTTGTTAAACGGGATCAATGTCCCAACCAGCCTGAAACATGCTTATACAAGTAGGGGGTGAACAGTTTAGCTGACGGGATCTCGTCCCACGGGTGCGACGTTCTACCCCGACTACCGTTATAATAAGACCAAATAGAAAAAGGTCAACCAGAAAAATAAACTGTACCCTTTGTAAAGGACATTTTGAAAAAGGTTAGGCAACTTGTTGAAGCTGCTGTCTGTATTTTGCAGGCGGCAGCTTTTTTAAATTCCATTGGCCTCTATAATAATTGTAATATATCATATAACACTTCACTTCTTGTTTTACTTCTTCTAATGTTTCGCATTCTTTTATATTTGTTTCATCTTTAAAATGCCCAAAGAATGATTCTTGTGGAGCATTGTCCCAACAGTTTCCACGGCGTGACATTGACTGTCCAAGATTCATCTTTTTCACTAATTTTTGATAGGTCGGATTTGTGTAATGAAATCCCTGATCCGAATGAATAAAGGCATCATTTCGAATATGTGAATGACGACGTCTTAATTGGTGAAGTGTATCTAATGCGATGTCTAATGTAATTTTATCTGAGACTTCATACGCTAAAATTTCATTCGTCTCTGCGTCTTTAATCGTGGATAAATAAGCACGCTTTCCGCTTCTGTAGTTTAAATATGTGATATCCGTTAATAACACTTTTCCAGCCAACCCTTGTTTAAAGTTGCGCTGCAATTCGTTCGGGCATGTGCGATGTTCTTTTGTTGCTTTCGCCATGCGGCGATAGGGATTCGCTTTTCGAATTGGACAAACAATCTCAAATTTCTTCATAATGCGGCGAATACGTTTTAAGTTATATGTAATCTGGTACTGGTTTTGGAGTGTCATTTTAATTTGGCGTGCTCCTTTTTTGCGTCCTCGGAAATGATACGCCTTTAAAATGATGTTTTTCACCACCTCGTCCGAACCGCCTTTAATTGCACGTTTTTGAATGGATTTTTCATCAAAGTAATTGTAGAAACCTGATCGAGATACATCCATTACCTCGCAAAGATAACTTACCATACGCTTTAACTCATACTTTTTAATAATCTGGTTAATGAGTTCGAATTTTAATTCTGGCGCAATTTTTATTTCTTCTTCACCATCTGCCTTTCGAGTAAATCGAGCTTTTTTAGGAGTTCGTTCTCTGCCTCAAGTAATCGAGTCTTCGCTTCTAATCGTGCATACTTTTCCTCGAGACTTAGTTCTCGTTCAAGTGGGCGACCAGAACTATATTTCCGAGAATCTTCTAACCCAGTAATTCCTTGGTTTTGGTATGCTGTTTTCCATCGAGCTGCCGCTTTATGAATGCGTGTCATCCCCATCATTTCGATATCAAATCCTGCATCTTCAAAAATTTCACGCGGAAACTTCCCAAATTCATTTTCAGTAATAAATAATCGTTTAAATTCATCTGTGTACGTAATCGCTTTATTGCTTACAGCTTTTACATATGGATTCTTTTTTAGTTCTTTTTGTTGGTTAGGTGTTAAATAATTTTTAGTCATAATTTATCGCTCCGAATACTGTTTTTTTCATTATAAACAAAAATACCCTATAAGATGACCTTTTTTAAAGTGTCTATCTTATAGGGTACAGTTTAAAATCTGGCTAACCTTATATTACGAACGGGTGCTTTACTCCTTATTGAAGTAAAGCACCCGTTAGTGAAAAAAGTCAATTATCTAATTCCTATTTTTTGACCCTAAATTCAACCTGTGCTTTTATATTATATTTTTTCTCTTGTTCAGTTTCCTTGTTAGCTATAACATAAAAGTCTGCACTGCCATTTACAACATAATGTCCTTCTGGAAATTCATGATTCATAATTCGCCTCATAAAATCTATATATTCTTTATTATCCTCTGAACCGTACCCGCCACTTCCCCTATATTCTTCACGAAGTGGTTCCCCTTTAATTAGTTTCGTGCTTAATAACGGTTCATTCATACCGTATCCAATTTCATAATTTCTCGTAGTCTCAACCATTGGAAAAGAGAATGGCGATGCTGAATGAAAAATTTCAACTTCTTCTTTATCCCCTGTATATTCTAATTCCGCATAAATTTTTATAGGTTCATTCTTACCGTATTCTGCTTTTTCTGTCACAAGTCGATATACAAAATCACCTTCTATGACCTCGGCTTTTGTTTCTAAGGGTTGAGTAGCAGGCAGTTCGTTAGCAACCTTTTCGTTATTGTTTTGTTGACAGCCCAATAATCCTATTGATAAAAGTATTAAAGACACAATTAAACTATGTTTTTTCAATATCATCCCACTTTCTTTATATAAATTAGACGATGATGAATTAGCATTCGTTTCAACAAGTTACCTGGTAACTTGTTCAACTAAACTGCTGCTTTAGTTTAAGTGTAACATTTCACATTGCATATCTGAGATCAACTTAATATTTTAGACATAAAAATAGACCATCGAAATGATGGCCATATTTTGCTAAAGCACACCGTTAGTTGAATTACACTTTACTAAAAAACCTGGATGAAACGCTTTTTTATTATAAATTCTAATTCTCTAATGCTTAAATTAGTTTCTGCATCGAGGATACTTATTTCAATTGTTATCGTATCCCAACTTTCCAAATGAGTACGCTTTACAAACTTTTGAAAACCTCTTACTACAGAATGTTTCTCCATATATTGGGGATTTTCATGGGATAAATTATAAATACTTTCATCAATTTCCCATCTGCTGAATTGAATATTTATGTCTCGTTCAAGTTTGTTTTGTGTATCAAAACCAAAAAACATGTTTCCTGTTTCTTCGTCGTAATAAATCCCCATTATTTTTAAATAAAAATTATTGTCATTAATCAACGGTATTTGAATTCCTCTATGGTCCTCTGGTTCCCCAACCCATGTCTTCCACTGTTCTTTAGTCCACGTATCCATTTTACTTGTATCATATGTTTCCTGAGTGAAATCAACTTTAATAATTTCTTTTGCCATTCCATACCCACCCCTTATTTATCTTTTGCTTAACCCTTTCCACTAACCTGCTGCATGATAACTCCTTCTTCCACTAGTCGAGTAGAAGGGAATCTCTCTACCTTACGGTAGATTGTGTTCCACCCCCCTCACAGAACCGTGCTTGCGCTATTTACGCACACGGCTCCTCCAAATCATCCTTCACAAAATGGTGATTCTGCTATCCTCAATAGTTTAGTTTACATTTATTATTTCTACCGCTGTGTGTAGTAAATGTGTCCCTAGTGAGAGTGATCATTTGGTAGCAGCCTTTCCTCCATCGGCATTACCCAACTTCATTGGTACTACGCTGCTATCCGACTCCCTACAACGGCATTTGGTTTCCTTGCTTATTATCGCTTGTACACCATACTCTTCTATAAGAAGAAAAGACCGGTAGGGCCTCCCGAGTTGCCGTATCATATCAATGTGTGACGTGCCAAGGTCTCTGACTCCAGAGAGGTTTTATCCTTCTTGCCTTTAACGAAGAATAAAATGTAGCTTTCTGCCGCAGGTAAGGCATCAGCCCTCTCGATTTACTAACATTATGGAGCTCAATCCCTTCAACCATTTGGCTTTCGGCCCGCCACCTAACTGTCTACGCTTAAAGAATAATGTTACCATTAGCCCTCCAAGACTCGCTACGAGTGAATGGCTAGTCCTTTCTCGACGGGAATCCCACCCGCTATATGATACGACCTAGGCTCGGCCGCACACCTGCTTCGTTAGTTCAATAAGTTAAAGCTACCCTTACAGGCAGCCACTTGTTTAACTAAATCACGACGTTAGTTTAAGTACATTTTTTCGCAATTTTCTACGCTCAAAATTTCCCCAGTAAAACAATCTAAAAATCTTTAATAAATGCATCCAGTACAAGAAGTATAATCGCTAATACAACACAAATACGTAAAATGATTATAGCGATTTTGTTATCAACCAAATCATCCATATCACTATATTCATTCATATGGTCCATATCTTTCCTAAGCTGTTTTTTCTTCTTTCTATATAAACCTTGAACTTTTTTTGCATTTGGATTTTATCTCGTTTGTTTTGGCTCAACTATTCTTCCTCCTTTTCAATCTTTAATTTAAAAAATCCAAATAAATATATTTCTTAAAAACAAAAAGAATTGGAAGTTCATAATTAATTACGTTTCAGAATAAGACTTACTAGTTGTTGAACTAAACTGCTTCTTTAGTTCAATAAGAAAAAGGCTTTTTCTTGAAGTAGTCGAGTAGAAGGGAACCTCTCTACCTTACGGTATATTGTGTTCCACCCCCCTCACAGAACCGTGCTTGCGCTATTTACGCACACGGCTCCTCCAAATTATCCTTCACAAAATGGTGATTCTGCTATCCTCAATAGTTTAGTTTACATTTATTATTTTTTCTACCGCTGTGTGTAGTAAATGTGTCCCTAGTGAGAGTGATCATTTGGTAGCAGCCTTTCCTCCATCGGCATTACCCAACTTCATTGGTACTACGCTGCTATCCGACTCCCTACAACGGCATTTGGTTTCCTTGCTTATTATCGCTTGTACACCATACTCTTCTATAAGAAGAAAAGACCGGTAGGGCCTCCCGAGTTGCCGTATCATATCAATGTGTGACGTGCCAAGGTCTCTGACTCCAGAGAGGTTTTATCCTTCTTGCCTTTAACGATGGATAAAATGTAGCTTTCTGCTGTGCTTAAGGCATCAGCCCTCTCGATTTACTAACATTATGGAGCTCAATCCCTTCAACCATTTGGCTTTCGGCCCGCCACCTAACTGTCTACGCTTAAAGGCTAATGTTACCATTAGCCCTCCAAGACTCGCTACGAGTGAATGGCTAGTTCTTTCTCGACGGGAATCCCACCCGCTATATGATACGACCTAGGCTCGGCCGCACAAGCACCCGTTAGTTGAAGAAGGCTTAGAAAACACAATTTAGTTACCCTTTATTCCATAACCCTTGTTTTTTCCACATAAGGATATAACTTAATAAATAACAGAAACTGGTGATTCCAAACAAAAGAAAAATTCCTGGAGTCATTAGCATGTATAGACTTATTGGTAAAGACCATATGAAGGCAATAAGCATTAATGATTTTCTTGCTGTAAAAGAAGAGATTATTGCCAAAGTTGCAGGTAAAACTAACATAAATAAAGTAATTAATGTTGTATCATTACTTGTTCCATTCGAATAAGGATTAAAGAAGTTTAATAACATCCATAAAACAATGGAAATAATTGCAGCAACTAGCCCCAATAAAGATGACTTCTTTAGCATTTAACTCCCCCCCTAATATACCGCAAATACCCAGCTCGTTCTTCAACTAACTGCCCCGTTAGCCATCCATGCAGCAAAAAAAACGCTGCACCACAGAGGATGAAAATTGGTTCAGAACGGGTATAGATTCGTATGGCTGGCGAAGAAGGTCGATGAACTATGGTGCCATAGAGCCCATCCGTTAGTCTGACTCCAACGACCACGGTGCATCACAGACTGTCGCACTCTCTATGAGTAGCACTCATGAGAGATTAATCCTACTCTGGTTATTGCACCAGCCTGCCTTTATTCTTAGGAGAATGGAGTTGGTTCCTGAATCACCCTTTAACTTCATATAAATATTCTGAAGGATCAGCCTTTTTTTTAAAAAAGCTTTTTCTGAGTCTCTTTTGCTATGCAATTTTGTATATTTTGAGCATTTTTTAATTTTCATGGGAGTTCAATAAGAAAAAGACTATACTCTTTCTTGAAGTAAAGCACCACGTAGGTGAATAAGATTATTTCTTCTTTCTTGTTAATTGTACTTAGAAAGATGGGAAATTTGATTAAAGTCTTTTATATTCCATTTATCTTGATGTAAGTAAATATTACTTATACAAGCATTTATTAATTTGGTCTTCCCCGACCCTATCTCACCATTAGATAAAATAGCTAAAACAGTATTGATTACTGCACCATGTGCAACAAGCAATATTTTATTGTCCCCATACCTTTGATTTATCTTCTCGATGCCATCTATTACCCTCTTATTAAAGGATGCTCTATCTTCTTGATTCGGGTATATTTTATTTGGAAACTTAGATATTCTTTCCTCGTATGTCATTCCCTCTGCATCCCCATAATCTCTTTCCAAAAACTCCTCCATCTCAACAACAGGTACAATAACATTTTTGTTTATAATTTCCGCTGTTTGTTTTGCTCTTTTTAGTGGGCTAGTTATGATTACATCCCATTGTGATGTTTTAAGGAACTCACTACATTCTTCAGCTTGTAGAATACCAGCCTCATTTAAGGGGATATCAGTTCTCCCTTGAAGCTTTCCTATTACATTCCAATCAGTTTCTCCATGTCTAACCAAGCATATTATAGTAATTTTAATCCACCCCTTTAATTTACATCTTTATTAAATTCTATATAAGAATTTAAATCCTCCTTCAACTAGTCGAGTAGAGGGGAACCTCTCTACCTTACGGTAGATTGTGTTCCTCCCCCCTCACAGAACCGTGCTTGCGCTATTCACGCACACGGCTCCTCCTAGTCATCATTCACAAAATGTAGCTAATCTTCTTTCTTAAATCGTATATATTCACTTTAATTCTTGGTGAAGGTAACGGATATTTATGTAGAAAGAGATTGAATTTATCCCAAGTAAAGGATTTTCTTTGACTTCTTCTGTTGAGCCATTTAAAGAGTAAATATTGAATTTTGTCTCTAAATTGGTGAACACTTGGAGTATTATCTGTGATGCAATAGTAGTTGTAGTAACCTACAAGCGAGCGTTTAAATCTATCCATAATCATATGAATATCTTTATTTCGGTTACTCTTTATCCATTCTTTCGATTCCTTCAGTTTAGCCTGTAGCTTCTTCCTACTTGTTTTCCGTTTCACACGAAAATTTCCTTGTTTACTCTTCCCACAATAGTGTGTGAAACCGAGAAAATCAAAGGTTGCAGGTTTTCTATTCCCCGTTTGTTTTGCATCTTTCTCAGCAAATCTCCCGAAGGGAATAATTTTGGTTTTATCCTCCGCTACTTCTAAGTTAAACTTCTGTAATCTCAGCTTCAATGATTGAAAGAATTCCTGAGCTTCGCTCTTATATTGAAAGCAACAAACATAATCATCGGCATATCTAACTATGTATGCTTGTCCTTTACACTGTTTCCTAACTTCCTTCTCGAACCACAGGTCCAGGACATAATGGAGGTATAGATTGGCAAGTATCGGAGATATGACTCCACCTTGCGGTGTGCCTTTATCTGTCTTGTACTTCTTTCCTTCCTCCATGTATCCACCTTTAAGAAACCTACCAATTATTCTTAGTAAGTTAGGGTCAGCAATTCGCAGTTTTAAGAACTCCATCATCCATATGTGATCAACATTGTCAAAGAACCCTTTGATATCTACATCTACTATATAATTTACTGATTTCTTCTCAATATAATGATTTAATATTTTCAAAGCATCGTGGCAGTTACGATTGGGGCGGAACCCAAAAGAGCAGTCTAGAAAATCATTTTCATAGATCGCATTTAGTATTTTTGTAATGCCTTTCTGTACAATCTTATCTTCATGTTCCGGTATCCCCAACGGTCTTTTCTTGTTGGAGTTAAGCTTGGGAATATACATTCTCCTTACAGGAACAGGATGATAACCTTTACTTTTAAGCCTTCTTACTAAGTCCTCTATATTTCCCTCTAATGTTTCACTATATTGCTCTTTAGTTGTGCCATTAATCCCAGTTGCCTTCTTATTAGGTAATTCATGATGGCATTGAACTAGAGATTGCTTATTTAGTAAATGTGCAAGCGATGTAAATCTCATTCTCGGTTCAGATTTAGCTAATTCTGCTATCCTTAATAGTTTTGTTTCCATTTATTATTCCTACCTCCGTGTGTAGTAAATGTGTCCCTAGTAAGGGTGATAACTTGGTAGCAGCCTTTCCTCCGTCGGCATTACCCAACTTCATTGGTACTACGCTGCTATCCGACTCCCTACAACGGCATTTGGTTTCCTTGCTTATTATCGCTTGTACACCATACTCTTCTATAAGAAGAAAAGACCGGTAGGGTCTCCCGAGTTGCCGTATCATATCCATGTGTGACGTGCCAAGGTCTCTGACCCCAGAGAGGTTTTATCCTTCTTGCCTTTAGCGAAGGATAAAATGTAGCTTTCTACCGCAGTTAAGGCATCAGCCCTCTCGATTTACTAACATTATGGAGCTCAATCCCTTCAACCATTTGGCTTTCGGCCCGCCACCTAACTGTCTACGCTTAAAGGCTAATGTTACCATTAGCCCTCCAAGACTCGCTACGAGTGAATGGCTAGTTCTTTCTCGGCGGGAATCCCACCCGCTATATGATACGACCTAGGCTCGGCCGCACAACTGCTTCGTTAGTTAAACAAGAACACGCCGTTTATTACACATTATAGTGGTACTAGATATAAAAAAATTTGTATTAGTTATTCTCCTTTAGTGCAAGATAACAAGAAAATTGAAGGATGATTGAGTTATGAGAAAAATATTTCTACTAGTGCCTATAACAATGCTTACATTAATAATGAACATCCAAGCCCAAGATAATTTACCAACAAGTACACCACCCACTAGAGAAAACTTATTAGAAGATGCTGTAATCGATTTATTAGAACCACAAATGTATTCAGCGGTGGATAAACACTATGGAACTAGAAGGCTAATTGGATTTCAATGTCAAAGGGTCATAGAAGTTAAGAAATTAGAACATTCTGGTTCATGGTTGTTTGAAGCTAAGTTGGAAGGTAGGACCTTCACAGGAATACATGAACCTCTGGATGTATTTACAATAACCGTTAGGAAAGATGAGTCAACAAAATACGAATGGGTTCTACATGATTATAAAGTTAGAAAGTTTAACCCAAATGAAAAATATGGCTGTAGGAATCCTGCATAACTAAATCGATTTAATAAAGAAACCTATACGGGCTCTTTATTAAACTAACCTGCTATAAGAAAAAGGCTTTACTCCTTCTTGAAGTAAAGCACCTGTTAGTTGATAAGGTAAATCATCCACTACCTGTTAAATTCTTCTTCTCAATTTGTTTACTCTTTTCAAAGTACCTACTTAGGCTATCTATAATGAAAAAGATTGTTGTGTAAACAAAGGAGACGAGTAATGCAGTAACTAAACCACCCGAAGTTGTTAAAGAGAAAATTAAAGCACAAAGTATGGCGGACCCTAAGAGTTTTAAATAAGACAAACCAATATTATTACTTAAGCTAGTTGATTCAATTGCTAACGATAAAAGTACACCAACTACGAAAAGTATAGGAACTGTTATAGTACTCACTGCCAATCCTATTATAAAATAGGAATCAGAAGTATAATTGAAAAATACTGGCACAATGAAATATCCAATTATTGAAGTTAAACATGCTGCAAATAATTTTCGGCTAAGCATATTCACACCACTCTCTTTCAAAAATAGCTATCCCTAAAATACTGAAATATAAGAATGTTCTGCAATTCACTAAAAAGGTAATATTGCTGATTCAACTAACCTGCCACTTTAGGTCAATAAGAAAAAAGGCTTTACTCCTTCTTGAACTAAGCACCAGAAGTTGAAATAGTAAAGTGAAGCTTAATCAATAATCGCACACCCGATTTCAGTAAATGAATTTGATATTTTATAGCCATGCTCTGGAAGTAACGGTGAAAAAGAGATGACATTCTTATAAATTTGAATTACTTGATATAGCTCCAATAACAGTACCTACCCATGTCCCTACTAAAATAGTAATCGCAAATAAACCTAGTCCCATACCTTCCCAACCACCAACCCCAATTACGCTATAAATAATTACTCCGATACAAATCAGACTTAATACAGTAGAGATGGAAAATAAAGATTTTCTTGAAACTTTACGGGATGTTATAAACATTCCAAATGCAAACACAATTCCGCAAAGTAATATGGGAGTCCATCCCTCTAACATCAAACCATCCATTTAATTACCTCCTGTTATGTTTTTCCACAAACTGGTCCAATTGTTTTTGTTTAAAATTTAACTATTAATTTATTCAACGCAATCACAAATAAACCTTCTTCTTTAACTAAACTGATGCGTTAGTTCAATTAGAAAAAAGGCTTTACTCCTTCTTGAAGTAAAGCACCCGTTCGTAATATAAGGTTAGCCAGATTTTTCTGGTTGACCTTTTTCTATTTGGTCTTATTATAACGGTAGTCGGGGTAGAACGTCGCACCCGTGGGACGAGATCCCGTCAGCTAAACTGTTCACCCCCTACTTGTATAAGCATGTTTCAGGCTGGTTGGGACATTGATCCCGTTTAACAAGCGAACCTATGACATTACAAGAAGCCTTAGGGGATACCGACTAAATTATATTACTAGGAGGAGATTTACGTATGAACCCAGTTGTGGGTCTTGATGTAGCTAAAGGAGAGAGTCAGGTTCAAGCATTTTTAGATAAAGGCAAAGCCTATAGAAAGAGCTTTAGTATTCAACATAACTTGGAAGGATTGAAGGGATTTCTTGATTTTCTTCAAGAAATAGAAAAAGCGGCTGGCGGTTATCAACCTTCGGTCGTATTAGAATCAACGGGACACTACCATACTCCAGTTATCCAGTTTTTAGAGGAACAAAACTATGTTTATATAGTGATCAATCCCCTTATTTCCCATAGAGCCAAAAGCTCTAGTTTACGTAAGGTAAAAACGGATGCGATCGATGCTTATCATCTTTGTGAACTTTATTATAAAGAAGAATTAGAACCATATAAAAAGAGAGGAATACAACTATTAAACCTTCGTAATTTAACAAGACAACAAGAAAGTATTGCGGAAATGGCAGCTAAAACTAAGTTACAGCTACATTCCTTAATAGATCAGGTATTCCCTGAATTTAGAGGTGTATTTGGAAGTCTCTACTCTAAGGTATCACTACTTACCTTACTCGCATTTCCAACATCCGAAAGCGTATTAAGTGTCGATGAAAAAGAATTGACGGATAAGATATCTTCCCTCTGTAACAGCCGATCGGAGAAATGGGCAAACGAAAGAGCACAGAAATTAAGAGAGGCCGCTCTTCGAAACCCGTTTCAACATAACCAGTATCAAAGCCATATTTTTAATCTGGAAATGTTAATAAATATTGTTCTGCAATATCAAGAGCATCTATCAAAGCTAGCAAATGAAATAGATTCAATCGCAAAAGAGATAGAAGAATATAAAATACTCCAATCTATCCCCGGAATCGGTGAAAAAATCGCTGCAACGATTATTTCGGAGATTGGAGAGATAGATCGGTTTGACGCTGCCAAAAAACTCGTTGCATTCGCAGGAGTCGATCCTAGCGTTTACTCTTCGGGTAAATTTACTGCATCCATTAACAGAATTACCAAACGGGGTTCCAGCAGACTTCGTCATGCCCTGTATATGGCTATTCAAAGTGGCATCCGAGATGCCCGTAAAAAGAAGACAACGGATGAAATCATTCCTCGCAATAAAAGACTGAGAGAGTTTTACGACAAGAAACGAGAAGAAGGAAAACCCTTTAGGGTAGCCATTATTGCCTGTGTAAATAAGCTCTTACACTGGATTTATGCCTTACTAAAAAAACGAACTACTTTCCAGGATATAGCATAGAAACTGTATTTATATTAATTAACCAAAACCTTCCAAAAGTGATTTAGAGGAAGGTTATTTGGCATGTATTTTTTTAGTATATCATGAGGTTAATAATTTTTTTAGTGAAAATATTGACAAACTATTAGCTGGTTTAGTTAAAAAAAGAACGATATAATTCCTATAAATATTGCTATAAAGAATACTCCAAAAAACACTTCAGCATAATATGTCTTTGATTTGTTAACCTTATCCTGTCCTTTGCCAAATCTCCAACCTACAAACATTCCCGCAAAGGCACCTATTACACTGTAACGAAGTATAGAAACAATGTAATCGTAAACAGGCACATACTCCGTTGTATAACCACCGTCAAAAGGAATATTTATTTTGTTTTTTACAAATAAGACTGCTAGGGCTATGGAAATTAAAAATCCATAAATAGTCCATTTTTTAATACTTTTATCCATTTAATCACCTCTTAATAAATATCCTCTCATAATAGCACACTGCCATTTATGCTTTTTCACTAAACGCACCCGTTAGCCATCCATGAAGCGCAAAATCAGCGCTTCACCACAGAGAATGAAAATGGGAAAACGGGTATAGGATACTACGGCTTAGGAAGAAGGACGATATAAGATGGTGTCCAAAAGCCCCATTATTAGTCTTACTCCAACGACCACTGTACTTCTTCGACTGTCGCTTTCTATAGGAGTAGCCTATTCTTAAGGCACAACCTTTAAAAGTAATCTCTGAGTATCTTTTGTTATGCAATATTATTTCTTCTTGGTATTTAATATCTAGCTAAGTCTCCGAAGGCAGAAGTAAATTCTGTTCTTACCTGGATAATGAATTCTATCGGTTCTCCGGTATTACCTTTGGTATGTAGATTCTCACGGGTCTTTCCTTCATACCAAGTTCTCTTACCATTAAAGGTCTTTTGAATCTCTTCGTCGCCTTCAAAGTAAATTTCAAAACCTATTTCTTGTTCTTTATAATAATCATACACTTCTTTTTCACTAAGTTCAGAATATAACTTTTTGTAGACAACTACAGTTGGTCGTCCCCCACTACCCCATGGTCCTCCACCGTAACCAACTCCATAATCAAATCCTTGTTCAAGTACTTTAGTTTTTGGAGGGAGTGGATAAGAAAATATTTTATTTGCAAACTCTTCAGCAGTATTTTTATCTTGGCTAAAGAAAAATACAGCCAACCAAGAAAGTGCAAAAATGAGTGCTAATATAACCAAAATCTTATATTTTTTATTCAAAAAAAACTCTCCTATCTTAATAATGAATACACTAGTTTTTGTTGCGCCGCGATTCTTGGATTTAAACACCTAGTTAGTTGAATAATATCCCTTTATTAACTACCTTCGCCAAATAGAGATAGTAGTTTCTCTAACTAAAATTTTGAAAATATTTCGTTCAACTTTATCGTAGTTTCCTTTACAAAGGTTTCCTCCCTCCACACATCTGTGCAAAGGACATCTGAAAAAGTAAGTTTTGACCCTATTACTTTATCGATTTGTATGGAAGATGGGTACGACATAAGAGGATGTTAGGAACAATAGAAGAGAGTCTTACCACCATCTTTACAACGGTAACATTAGAGCTGTATTGTTTTCATACCGACCTTTACTTTAATTCATTCAAATATCAAAAGAATTATATAACAGAGACTTTAAAAAAGACGACGAATAGTTTCCGTCGTCTTAGCTATGGCATCCCATTGATAAATTTTTCAACTTCAAAAACCTTTTCACCGTTCAATAGATACGTAACACCATATGTTTTTCCTTCTCCGTTATGGTTGACCGCAACGTCAATATCATTCACTATTTGCTTCATATATTCATATGCTTGACGCATGTATTCATCAGTCGGTGCCCATTGGTCAACTAGTTCTGTAGATTCCTTCGCTTCACCATTTGAACCTAAATGTACCGTTCGGGCAAATTGCTTGTGCGAGATATAACTTGTTAAAAGGAACAAATTCGATTGTTCCTTTTCCATTTCATTGCTTGCTTTAATCAATTGGTAAGGAAATTCCCCAACGACTTCTTGTGCCTTCAAGTAATATTCGAAACCTTCATCATTGTTCGCTTTTTTCATTGTTTGGTCATCCATCGGTTCGGAAAGCATTACGTTCATTTTCGAAGCCCATTTCCCCAATTTTGGGTCATAAACTTCAGTTTCGATTTCTTCCCCAACGACTTCAATAACTTTATCGTTTATTGATTTATCGCCGTCGCCTACATGTTTAAAATTTACGACTTCACGGACCCCGAAAATTGCAATCATGATAACAATAATTGCCGAGCCAAATAAAAGTTTAATTTTCATTTGCACACCTCCTTTTCCAATTTAGTACGCCCTATATCTAGTTGACCATCTAAGGTGAAGCATCTAATTTGTCGAACAATAATTCTTTAAATCTCTAGTATTTATAATGTCAAAGAAAATACTTCCTTTTTCAAATAGCCATAGAGCCCTTCTGCTAGTCTTACTCCAACGAACACGGTGCATCACAGACTGTCGCTCATGCCATTTTAAAAATCTCCTATTATCTGTTAACCCGCAAAGAGATGTACGCAGATTTAGGAGAAGATTACTTTGTTAAGCAAAAAGAACAATATCATGGGAGTTTAATAAGAAAGAGAGGCTTATTCAACAATCGCGCCCGATTGTGGGGATACTGAACCATCCACCTGTAAATTCCCCTATAATGATTTATATAACCCAAGTATTTCAATATCTGCCGAAAACTTACCACTCAAACCGTCACACACTGGATTTCGCTTCATACATATACAGCTCATCCCCGTCCAAAAACAGCAACTTGTTCTCACGGTTATTCACTAATTGCGGTTCGATAGGCTTTCCATCCGGCTTCATCAGCTCGATTTTACGGACAGTCTTATATTCATTATCTTCACGTTGTAACTCAAAGAGTGTATGTTCTCCTCTGCCGAGGTGTGCAACTATCCTCTCCCCGTTCACCGCAAACGCCCGAAAATAAATATCTTCGGGTGAATAATACGATGTGAGACCCTCTTTCCGTACGCCAATCTTCGAATCTAGGCTAAAGAAAAACCAAATTCCTCCATCAGCTACACCATTCAATGCCCAACATTCAAAAATGAAATATTCCTTATCTTCTTCAAGTGAATCCAATTTAGCACCAGATGCATCCCAGCCAACTAATCCGCTGCGACCAACCGGATCATTCCAGCCGTAATTGCCGCAAACACCTTCATCAAAGTACCCTGTCCAAATCTCTTGATTCTTTGTTACGTAAACATGCTCAATACCATCCCCTAAACAAAATGAACGGATAAAACGCCCATTTCCATCATAGACACGTGCGTTTTTTTCAATGTTGTGTGCATCATGGTAATATGACCGTGCGCATACAAGTAGAAATTTTCCGTCATCAATCGGTTGTATGTAATGATAATTCCATGTCTCTTTCGGCAAATCTAGCACTTTCTTTTTTCCATCTTTTAGATGAATGACTTGATATCTATAGTGTTTTTCCGTAACGGTTGCAGGAAAACAACCATCGATTAGTGGAATATGCTCTTCCATTAGTAGGACAAATACATCATTTTCATGTCCAAGTGCAATGGAAAGAGGCGTCATTTGTTTCAACTCTTCGTTCAGATTAGCTATTGGATTCATGGGTATTTTGAGTATTGATTTCATTTTCATTCGGCAACCTTTCCTCTATTAAGAATCACTGCACTGAATATACTTTTCTTTCCTCGACAGTTTGAATACGCAAGAAGAATTGAAGTAATAATGATTTTAATTCTTTTTCATACAATTGATTAATAGTATTTTTTATTTTATTAAACAATTAATTAACACTATCAAGTAAATTTTACCATTTTATAGACCGTACGGAAAGCGTCGTTAGTTAACAGTTCTAAATTGACTATTACCACAATATGGTACGATTGTTAAATAACATGACTGGATTTTTATAAAAAAATTATTATCTTTAAATATGTATTTTGTACAAATTTCTATCAATATAGGAGGTTTCAGTGTTTATCGCTATTCATTTTATTAATAAAGATTGATTATTTCGGAAATCGAATCTTCAACTAACCTGCTGCGTTAGTTCATTAAGAAAAAAGGCTTTACCCCCTCTTGAAGTAGTCGAGTAGAAGGGAACCTCTCTACCTTACGGTATATTGTGTTCCACCCCCCTCACAGAACCGTGCTTGCGCTATTTACGCACACGGCTCCTCCAAATTATCCTTCACAAAATGGTGATTCTGCTATCCTCAATAGTTTAGTTTACATTTATTATTTTTTTCTACCGCTGTGTGTAGTAAATGTGTCCCTAGTGAGAGTGATCATTTGGTAGCAGCCTTTCCTCCATCGGCATTACCCAACTTCATTGGTACTACGCTGCTATCCGACTCCCTACACGGCATTTGGTTTCCTCGCTTATTATCGCTTGTACACCATACTCTTCTATAAGAAGAAAAGACCGGTAGGGCCTCCCGAGTTGCCGTATCATATCGATGTGTGACGTGCCAAGGTCTCTGACTCCAGAGAGGTTTTATCCTTCTTGCCTTTAACGATGGATAAAATATAGCTTTCTGCTGTGCTTAAGGCATCAGCCCTCTCGATTTACTAACATTATGGAGCTCAATCCCTTCAACCAGTTGGCTTTCGGCCCGCCACCTAACTGTCTACGCTTAAAGGCGAATGTTACCATTAGCCCTCCAAGACTCGCTACGAGTGAATGGCTAGTTCTTTCTCGACGGGAATCCCACCCGCTATATGATACGACCTAGGCTCGGCCGCACAAGCACTCATTAGCTAAAAGTAATTAGTGTATTATGAATTTGAACTTAACGTTATGCTTTCAGACTCTTCACCATCTATTGTTAATGTTATCTTAGACGAAGAAGGAGTTTTAGTTTCCAATTCAAAAACATCTTCACCATAATAAGTACCTTTTTTATCTAATTCTATCTCGCCTATACCCCAACCTAAGAAGTCGGGACTTTCTACAGATAAATTAGGTACAATTAGTTGTTCAGGTTTTTCCCCTTTATAGGTTATCTTTATACTCTGAATCTCTTTTCCCAAAAAATCGTATTTAGTAATTAGTTCGCCATTCCAATTTTCACCTTCGCCTTTGAATGTAAGACCACTATTGTTTTGACAAGACGCTAACATCAACATTAAACAGATGATAAAAACGTACTTAGAAATTTTCTTCAATGTAAGATACCTCCCCTTTTGGTTAACTATTCGACATCTTCCCAAAAACTCCTTGTTCAACTAAACTGCCGCGTTAGTACAATAAGAAAAATGCTTTACCCCTTCTTGAAGTAAAGCACCCGTTCGTAATATAAGGTTAGCCAGATTTTTCTGGTTGACCTTTTTCTATTTGGTCTTATTATAACGGTAGTCGGGGTAGAACGTCGCACCCGTGGGACGAGATCCCGTCAGCTAAACTGTTCACCCCCTACTTGTATAAGCATGTTTCAGGCTGGTTGGGACATTGATCCCGTTTAACAAGCGAACCTATGACATTACAAGAAGCCTTAGGGGATACCGACTAAATTATATTACTAGGAGGAGATTTACGTATGAACCCAGTTGTGGGTCTTGATGTAGCTAAAGGAGAGAGTCAGGTTCAAGCATTTTTAGATAAAGGCAAAGCCTATAGAAAGAGCTTTAGTATTCAACATAACTTGGAAGGATTGAAGGGATTTCTTGATTTTCTTCAAGAAATAGAAAAAGCGGCTGGCGGTTATCAACCTTCGGTCGTATTAGAATCAACGGGACACTACCATACTCCAGTTATCCAGTTTTTAGAGGAACAAAACTATGTTTATATAGTGATCAATCCCCTTATTTCCCATAGAGCCAAAAGCTCTAGTTTACGTAAGGTAAAAACGGATGCGATCGATGCTTATCATCTTTGTGAACTTTATTATAAAGAAGAATTAGAACCATATAAAAAGAGAGGAATACAACTATTAAACCTTCGTAATTTAACAAGACAACAAGAAAGTATTGCGGAAATGGCAGCTAAAACTAAGTTACAGCTACATTCCTTAATAGATCAGGTATTCCCTGAATTTAGAGGTGTATTTGGAAGTCTCTACTCTAAGGTATCACTACTTACCTTACTCGCATTTCCAACATCCGAAAGCGTATTAAGTGTCGATGAAAAAGAATTGACGGATAAGATATCTTCCCTCTGTAACAGCCGATCGGAGAAATGGGCAAACGAAAGAGCACAGAAATTAAGAGAGGCCGCTCTTCGAAACCCGTTTCAACATAACCAGTATCAAAGCCATATTTTTAATCTGGAAATGTTAATAAATATTGTTCTGCAATATCAAGAGCATCTATCAAAGCTAGCAAATGAAATAGATTCAATCGCAAAAGAGATAGAAGAATATAAAATACTCCAATCTATCCCCGGAATCGGTGAAAAAATCGCTGCAACGATTATTTCGGAGATTGGAGAGATAGATCGGTTTGACGCTGCCAAAAAACTCGTTGCATTCGCAGGAGTCGATCCTAGCGTTTACTCTTCGGGTAAATTTACTGCATCCATTAACAGAATTACCAAACGGGGTTCCAGCAGACTTCGTCATGCCCTGTATATGGCTATTCAAAGTGGCATCCGAGATGCCCGTAAAAAGAAGACAACGGATGAAATCATTCCTCGCAATAAAAGACTGAGAGAGTTTTACGACAAGAAACGAGAAGAAGGAAAACCCTTTAGGGTAGCCATTATTGCCTGTGTAAATAAGCTCTTACACTGGATTTATGCCTTACTAAAAAAACGAACTACTTTCCAGGATATAGCATAGAAACTGTATTTATATTAATTAACCAAAACCTTCCAAAAGTGATTTAGAGGAAGGTTATTTGGCATGTATTTTTTTAGTATATCATGAGGTTAATAATTTTTTTAGTGAAAATATTGACAAACTATTAGCTGGTTTAGTTGAATAACTAAGCTTATTTGTGATTCTTAATAGTTTCAATATCACTAAGAGAAATTAAACCATTTCTTTTTATCATGTATCTTACGAAGTATGTCTTATCTTTCTGAATTAAGTTCATTACCATTGGTTCCCTAACAATTACTTTAATCTCTTCTTGATGTCCCACTGGGGCATTGGGGTTAAATCCCTTTATCCATGCTTCATTGTTATCGTTAGAATACCCTTTTTCAGTGACAGTAAAATCAGTTACAGTTAACACAGACGAAAAAGAATTATAAATTATAAAAACAATCAAAAAGGCAACAGAAATTGTTATCGCCGACAATAAAATTCTTTTACTCTTCATAAAATTCTCCTTCCTTCATTATTCTGCTGCATTAGTTTAAGTGTAACATTTCACTTTCTACATAAAAATAGACCATCATTTTTTTGATGGTCTTGTTTAACTAAAGCATCCGTTACTTAACAAAATAAGGAAGCCCACTTTGAAAAATAAAGGTCATTCTATCTTTATAAACTATTTAGAGCATTTGATATTTCCTTAATAATTTCTTTGTGTACGTAAATATCCCAAATAATAAAGATGGAAAGAAATATAAAATATACTGTGCCATACAATTTCAAATTTTTTCTTGGTATCGAAGGTTTAAAAAATAATAAAAAAATGCCAGTAATAAAAAGCGAGGATAAAAAGATAGTAAGTCCCCACATGTCATGTGCTTTGTTAATTGGTAACATTACTTTTATAGCTTGGATTGGAGAATCTTGAACATTGTACGTTTCTTTTTTTACGAAACCCTCTTCAATCGTTAGCATCATCGTTTCTTCATCCAAGTAATAATTATAACCAGTAAAATTGAAGTTGGTCTTCAATGTTAAAAGAAGTATTGTTATCAAAGAAATATAAATAAATAGCGGTAAAAACCTCTTATTAATCTTAGTAAAATCTACCCCTCCATAATGTCTTATTTTCAACATCCTTTCAATAAGTGCCACCCCAAAACTTAAAGAAAAGCCCCTATAGTTCGATAATTTACTTATTACATACATTAACTTATTCAACACAGTCGCAAAAAATCCTTCTTATTCAACTAGTCGAGTAGAGGGGAACCTCTCTACCTTACGGTAGATTGTGTTCCTCCCCCCTCACAGAACCGTGCTTGCGCTATTCACGCACACGGCTCCTCCTAGTCATCATTCACAAAATGTAGCTAATCTTCTTTCTTAAATCGTATATATTCACTTTAATTCTTGGTGAAGGTAACGGATATTTATGTAGAAAGAGATTGAATTTATCCCAAGTAAAGGATTTTCTTTGACTTCTTCTGTTGAGCCATTTAAAGAGTAAATATTGAATTTTGTCTCTAAATTGGTGAACACTTGGAGTATTATCTGTGATGCAATAGTAGTTGTAGTAACCTACAAGCGAGCGTTTAAATCTATCCATAATCATATGAATATCTTTATTTCGGTTACTCTTTATCCATTCTTTCGATTCCTTCAGTTTAGCCTGTAGCTTCTTCCTACTTGTTTTCCGTTTCACACGAAAATTTCCTTGTTTACTCTTCCCACAATAGTGTGTGAAACCGAGAAAATCAAAGGTTGCAGGTTTTCTATTCCCCGTTTGTTTTGCATCTTTCTCAGCAAATCTCCCGAAGGGAATAATTTTGGTTTTATCCTCCGCTACTTCTAAGTTAAACTTCTGTAATCTCAGCTTCAATGATTGAAAGAATTCCTGAGCTTCGCTCTTATATTGAAAGCAACAAACATAATCATCGGCATATCTAACTATGTATGCTTGTCCTTTACACTGTTTCCTAACTTCCTTCTCGAACCACAGGTCCAGGACATAATGGAGGTATAGATTGGCAAGTATCGGAGATATGACTCCACCTTGCGGTGTGCCTTTATCTGTCTTGTACTTCTTTCCTTCCTCCATGTATCCACCTTTAAGAAACCTACCAATTATTCTTAGTAAGTTAGGGTCAGCAATTCGCAGTTTTAAGAACTCCATCATCCATATGTGATCAACATTGTCAAAGAACCCTTTGATATCTACATCTACTATATAATTTACTGATTTCTTCTCAATATAATGATTTAATATTTTCAAAGCATCGTGGCAGTTACGATTGGGGCGGAACCCAAAAGAGCAGTCTAGAAAATCATTTTCATAGATCGCATTTAGTATTTTTGTAATGCCTTTCTGTACAATCTTATCTTCATGTTCCGGTATCCCCAACGGTCTTTTCTTGTTGGAGTTAAGCTTGGGAATATACATTCTCCTTACAGGAACAGGATGATAACCTTTACTTTTAAGCCTTCTTACTAAGTCCTCTATATTTCCCTCTAATGTTTCACTATATTGCTCTTTAGTTGTGCCATTAATCCCAGTTGCCTTCTTATTAGGTAATTCATGATGGCATTGAACTAGAGATTGCTTATTTAGTAAATGTGCAAGCGATGTAAATCTCATTCTCGGTTCAGATTTAGCTAATTCTGCTATCCTTAATAGTTTTGTTTCCATTTATTATTCCTACCTCCGTGTGTAGTAAATGTGTCCCTAGTAAGGGTGATAACTTGGTAGCAGCCTTTCCTCCGTCGGCATTACCCAACTTCATTGGTACTACGCTGCTATCCGACTCCCTACAACGGCATTTGGTTTCCTTGCTTATTATCGCTTGTACACCATACTCTTCTATAAGAAGAAAAGACCGGTAGGGTCTCCCGAGTTGCCGTATCATATCCATGTGTGACGTGCCAAGGTCTCTGACCCCAGAGAGGTTTTATCCTTCTTGCCTTTAGCGAAGGATAAAATGTAGCTTTCTACCGCAGTTAAGGCATCAGCCCTCTCGATTTACTAACATTATGGAGCTCAATCCCTTCAACCATTTGGCTTTCGGCCCGCCACCTAACTGTCTACGCTTAAAGGCTAATGTTACCATTAGCCCTCCAAGACTCGCTACGAGTGAATGGCTAGTTCTTTCTCGGCGGGAATCCCACCCGCTATATGATACGACCTAGGCTCGGCCGCACAACTGCGTCTTTAGTTCAATAAGAAAAAAGGCTTTACTCCATCTCGAAGTAAAGCACCCGTTAGCACAATATGTATTTAACAATTAGTGTTACAAATTATTTTCGTGTGTTAGTTTCTCTATCTATTAGATGTTTACCTAAATCTGCATTTGCTATTTCATATCCAGCAGTAACTTTCCAACCAAATATGTTATTTTGGATTTTCACGTTTGATGTCGTATTAATAACAGCTGAACCTTTTGTTCTTAATAACAAATAATAAGTATTAGAAATATCTGTTTCAACTACATCTATTAACTGTGTAGAATCATTATCGAACACTGTTGTTATATATTCCGCAATTGCTTCATCCCGAGTTGAAAAGTGGGTTGAATATTCATAAATACCAAAAGAAATAATAAGAATGACCCCTATTGAAGATAAGTATATCAATAACTTTTTATAATTATTTTTCATGCTGACCCTCCTCTTTTGCTTTACTAGATACTAATTCGACACCCCATAAAAAAACCCTGCTTATTCAACTAGTCGAGTAGAGGGGAACCTCTCTACCTTACGGTAGATTGTGTTCCTCCCCCCTCACAGAACCGTGCTTGCGCTATTCACGCACACGGCTCCTCCTAGTCATCATTCACAAAATGTAGCTAATCTTCTTTCTTAAATCGTATATATTCACTTTAATTCTTGGTGAAGGTAACGGATATTTATGTAGAAAGAGATTGAATTTATCCCAAGTAAAGGATTTTCTTTGACTTCTTCTGTTGAGCCATTTAAAGAGTAAATATTGAATTTTGTCTCTAAATTGGTGAACACTTGGAGTATTATCTGTGATGCAATAGTAGTTGTAGTAACCTACAAGCGAGCGTTTAAATCTATCCATAATCATATGAATATCTTTATTTCGGTTACTCTTTATCCATTCTTTCGATTCCTTCAGTTTAGCCTGTAGCTTCTTCCTACTTGTTTTCCGTTTCACACGAAAATTTCCTTGTTTACTCTTCCCACAATAGTGTGTGAAACCGAGAAAATCAAAGGTTGCAGGTTTTCTATTCCCCGTTTGTTTTGCATCTTTCTCAGCAAATCTCCCGAAGGGAATAATTTTGGTTTTATCCTCCGCTACTTCTAAGTTAAACTTCTGTAATCTCAGCTTCAATGATTGAAAGAATTCCTGAGCTTCGCTCTTATATTGAAAGCAACAAACATAATCATCGGCATATCTAACTATGTATGCTTGTCCTTTACACTGTTTCCTAACTTCCTTCTCGAACCACAGGTCCAGGACATAATGGAGGTATAGATTGGCAAGTATCGGAGATATGACTCCACCTTGCGGTGTGCCTTTATCTGTCTTGTACTTCTTTCCTTCCTCCATGTATCCACCTTTAAGAAACCTACCAATTATTCTTAGTAAGTTAGGGTCAGCAATTCGCAGTTTTAAGAACTCCATCATCCATATGTGATCAACATTGTCAAAGAACCCTTTGATATCTACATCTACTATATAATTTACTGATTTCTTCTCAATATAATGATTTAATATTTTCAAAGCATCGTGGCAGTTACGATTGGGGCGGAACCCAAAAGAGCAGTCTAGAAAATCATTTTCATAGATCGCATTTAGTATTTTTGTAATGCCTTTCTGTACAATCTTATCTTCATGTTCCGGTATCCCCAACGGTCTTTTCTTGTTGGAGTTAAGCTTGGGAATATACATTCTCCTTACAGGAACAGGATGATAACCTTTACTTTTAAGCCTTCTTACTAAGTCCTCTATATTTCCCTCTAATGTTTCACTATATTGCTCTTTAGTTGTGCCATTAATCCCAGTTGCCTTCTTATTAGGTAATTCATGATGGCATTGAACTAGAGATTGCTTATTTAGTAAATGTGCAAGCGATGTAAATCTCATTCTCGGTTCAGATTTAGCTAATTCTGCTATCCTTAATAGTTTTGTTTCCATTTATTATTCCTACCTCCGTGTGTAGTAAATGTGTCCCTAGTAAGGGTGATAACTTGGTAGCAGCCTTTCCTCCGTCGGCATTACCCAACTTCATTGGTACTACGCTGCTATCCGACTCCCTACAACGGCATTTGGTTTCCTTGCTTATTATCGCTTGTACACCATACTCTTCTATAAGAAGAAAAGACCGGTAGGGTCTCCCGAGTTGCCGTATCATATCCATGTGTGACGTGCCAAGGTCTCTGACCCCAGAGAGGTTTTATCCTTCTTGCCTTTAGCGAAGGATAAAATGTAGCTTTCTACCGCAGTTAAGGCATCAGCCCTCTCGATTTACTAACATTATGGAGCTCAATCCCTTCAACCATTTGGCTTTCGGCCCGCCACCTAACTGTCTACGCTTAAAGGCTAATGTTACCATTAGCCCTCCAAGACTCGCTACGAGTGAATGGCTAGTTCTTTCTCGGCGGGAATCCCACCCGCTATATGATACGACCTAGGCTCGGCCGCACAACTGCTGCGTTAGTTTAAGTGAAACATTTCACAAACTCCTCTAACAAATGGTTTCTGACTACCTATTTATAGGTCTTACTACAATCAATTTTTTTGTATTTTGATCTATTAGTATAATAAATTCAACAAAACAAACGTTAATCCTTTCCTTCCAGAGTCCCTAAAACAAAATTAAGTATACCCTTGCCACTATGGCAAAGATATACTTAAAGTCGCAATAGAATTAACTATAAAGTTTTCTAAAATAAAGCCACTATAGCAGTGCCACACTTAATTTTACGGGCTTTAAATATACTTAAAACATTTGAGAGCACAAGTTTTAAAAAACTCACTTTACTTTCTAAAGCATAATATTGTCAACTAAATAATAAAGCATAAAGATGTAATCTGACATCTTTATGCTTTAAGTCACACAAAAACGTATTTTCTAACTTAGTTATTATATGTGGAGACGGCGGGAGTCAATCCTGCTTTCACTTAGAAAAGTGTTGCGGAGATATAATAACTGGTTATACTCCTAGTAATTCCGTAGAAACATATGAAACAAGAAGGAAATGAAGTTAGTTACTTTTATAGAAATAAGCCTGGGAATTTCTTTTTTAATTCATTTATTTTACTGGAAGTTTCATCATCCGTAAATTGTTTATCGAATTGCCTCATTTCTAAATCATTTCCATTTATTTTAATAAGGTTATCTTTAGTACCAAATTCTTTTCTTAATGCAGGTTCAATACTTGAAACTACTATTTTTTCGTATAGATTTTTATAATGTTCTACTTGTTGGACAGTCTCTTTTAATCGATTTTTCAATAGCCTATTTTCTTGTTTAATTTTATCTATTTCTAGAGTATTCTTTATATTCATTTGATAAGAATCCTGAAAAATCTGTTCAAATTTATGCAATTCATTAATTAAATGTTGCTTATTTGAATAGCGATTTACAATTGATTCAATGTTTGGAAAGAAGATTTCTTCTGTATCTTCAAGCCTAATACTTCGTTTAATTGGTGCATTCAATTCATCAACAAACTTTCCAATTCTTCGTTTCCAAGTAATCCTACTTATGTTTAAATTAGAATGTTCCTCTAAATAAACAAAAGTTAAAGGTTTATCTCCATTCTCATTTTTTAACCTCAATGCAATTTCCTTCATCTCAAAATCACTAAATTTCAGATTAGGTCCTGGCTTTTTATTTGGTAATTGGTCCATTAGGATTTCCCTCTAATATTTTGACTTCTACTGAAATTTTATGATCTATTAACATTTGTAATATTTTAGCATTCTTTTTTAAAACTGAATCAAAAGCATCTATTTCATCTATAGTAATTTTGGAATTTATTTCTAATATTTCTTTTATAATTTGTGATATTCGGGTTGAAAGTTTTTCAGAATAATTTTGTAGCCATTCTATACCTTCATCCAAATCATTAATTGATGGCTTAAAAATAAAATGTCCACAAGACCTACAATCTTCACAACAATTATTTGGGAAATTTACAGTATCACCACAATAACCATAGTCTACTTTTTTGAATAATAAGCTAGCCTCATATTCAGTGTATAATTTCCCCTTATCTATTGCTTTCCTCTTATTTCCCATGAGACCGGTAGATATTCGATTAGAAATATTGTTTGAAATTTGATTATTAACGAGCACATAGATATTTGAAGTAACAAAGCTTTCAGCGTGTGCATAATAATTAGAAGGTGTCTCTATTTCCTTGTGACCAGCGATTCTCGATATAGTGTATAAATTGAATCCTTGTAAAAACAAATTAATAATAGCAATATGTCTAGAATGAATTGGCAGAATTGTTTCTAATTTAAATTCTGCATATTCTTTTTTTATTACTTCTTCTTGAAATTGTATTACATATTCTGCAAATTGTTTGGTAGTTAAACGATTCTCTACGCTAGCAACCATTTTCGATTTAAACTGTTTTCCAATATAAATGGTAAACTCTTTAGGTATTAAAAACATTTGTTCTCCAAATTCCTTATATATTTCATTTCGAAGAGAAATTATCATTTCATAAACTACTTTATTAATCTCCATGTGAATTGGCAATTTCTCAATCCTATTACTTTTTACATCTTTAATTTGTGGGATTTTTATCCAATACCTACTATCCTTAGTTTGATAAACGCAATCACTTTCTAGTCGAGTAAATGCAGAGGGTCGCATTGGAAGTATCGTAGTTAAATTCCACCATAATAATAACGGTTTATATTTTAGCGTACCTGAATCTTGAAATTGTTGATTAAAATAATCATTAAGTATTTCATGAAACATAATAAAATGTAAATAATCTGGTAACTTTCTATTTTCATAAACACTATTTTTATATAATTTCAAGATGTTAATAATTTCTTTTTTGGCATCTATTTGATAAAAATCAATAAATTCTTTTATATAATAAGCAATTAAATAACTAGATTTACTATTAAATAAATTTATTTGCAGCTCTTCAAGATCTGTAAATGATTTAGATGCTACAATTTCTTTTCTAATTTTACTTAATTTATCTGCTACTGTAGCTGGTGCATAACCGTTATATAAAAATTCTATAATATGACATTTAAGTGCTATTTCCATTTCTCTTGAAGCAAGAACAGGAAATTTTAGTCCTCTTTTATTATTAGTAGTTCTATCATTCACTTTCCAATAAAATAAATCAATATTAGTATGTTTTTCAAGTATTTTTTCACTAATTAAAACCTGTAGTTTCTTTCTATAATCTGGTAGTTCTTCTATAGAAAATTTTTTATCAGTAATAATTACATGACTTCGCTCAATTTGAAATTTATTAGATTTAATATCAGCATCCCCTTTTTAATTTACAATTAATTTATCAGCAACAGAAATAATTAACTCTTTTCTTTCTTTTTCGTTTATTATGGTGTCTAAAACTGAAGCACCAAAACTTTCAACCACCTCAGCAAACAAAAATAGAATATTCATTAAGAATTGACTATCTCTTATAATAAGATTTGTTGATCTTTGATTTCGGATAGCGCCTATTAATCTTTTAAATTCAGTTGTTGCATCAGAAATAAGGGATTGAATGTGCGGAATAAAGTAAGGACATCCAAAACAAGTTGTTCTATTTTCAAATTCGCAATTTTTGTATACTATACATTGACCATTTCCATCTTTAGAAGGCATTCTATTTGAAAAAATATTTTGTAATAGCCACTTTAAATCTGATTGATTCATATTCTGCAAATGCTTTATAGCTGATTTAAATCGATTATCTGTACGTAAATCTTCCATTGCTAGTAATTCAAGTTCTAATGTCGATAGCTTATTTTTCAATTTAGAAATTTTAATTGTTCTTTCTTCTAAAGTATGAATTTCTTTAGACTCATTAAATGCTAACCTTATTATAAAATTATACATCCATCCAAAATGACCTCTTTCAAATAAATTCAATGATATTCTGTTAATATCACCGTCTTTGTTGATTGCTTTAATGTATATTGCAGTAGTATTTGCTGATTTATGGGCTCTCAACCACTGGGTCATATCAACTGCTAATTCCATGGCTTCAGAGTCTACATCTTGAATGTAGTTAAAAAGATAAGTAATTGTACTACTTCTCATTTTTGTAGCACTAAAATAAGGAAGTTCATCATGTGAAATAAATTTTTTATGTTCTGTGTCAAGAACTGATACTAATCCTATAGTTAGATTTGTTTCTCCAATATACAAACTACTTAGTTGAAAATTCTTTTGAGTTAGCTTACTTTCTTTTTTATTCCTTAAATGTAACTCAGAAATAACTATTGCTGTTATGAAAGAATTTAGATAAAATATGGGCGTTATATAATTTAGAAATCCCTCAGTTTTACTCGCTTTTTCACCAATGAGTAACATATTTAATTGATCCACAACTTCTTTTATTTGCTCATTGGAAAGTTGATTATCTATAAACCAATCAAGGCTTAAAATATTTAGGTTCTTTGTTTCTATCCTAGGGATTATCCTTACAATATCGGATGGTCTCCATGAATTAGACATTAGCATAATCAGATATACCCAAATATTAGAGTATTCTCTTGATTTTATTGCAATGGGGACATGTTTTTCTATTTGGTTTAAGTAATCCTGCCAAATATAATATTCTTGTGGTGTATATATATCATCTATTCCAAATTTTTTAAACTCCGGTTTAAAATTTACTCTCATTTTATTTTCTAGTATTTTATTATATTTATTATAAACATATTGCAAAAATTTAAATGCCAAATCGTGTAAACTTCTCCCTCCTTTATAATTTTGAAGCATACTTAGCATATCTTCTGATTTACAATCAATCATTTTTATTTTAATTTTTGAAATTATATCTAAAAAAATTCTATTTAATCTGGAATAAACCAAATTCCAATTTTTAGGTTGACCTTTGGTGGCTTGAATCTTAATTAGACTAAATTCTAAAAATAATTTTCTATTACCAGAAAAATAAGTATTATTTAATGATATTGCATTTATATTAGTGCAGAGTTTTTCAAACAAGTCCATTTTAGTAAAATTCACTTTTTTGTTTTTTTCATTTTCTAAGTACAATTCTAAGCTTGCATCTTCTATAAAGAATTTATTAATTATTCCTAAATTTGTATATAAAACCTCATTATTTTTTATAAGTGTAAACAGTTTATTATTAGTTAAATGATACTTTTCTTCTGCTTGGATAAGACTGAGATATTTCTCACTAAAACTACTAGAGAATATTGGCTTTGTTAGAATTTCATCTATTTCATTTTTCTTAATGTGCCATCTCTTATTGATTTTTTTGGCAGTTTTAAAAATTCCTACTGATATAGTTCCATTGAATTCAGGATTAATATTTGCAATTATTTCTTTGAATTTTTTTAAAGTAATATATTCATTACTCATAATATTTTTTTCGGCATTTATTATATTTTCTGCTACTTCAGTTCTTATATAATGCCTTGAACGTTTAAAAAAAGTTTCTTCAAACGATTCTTTATTTATATAACCTGTAAAATTAGGATTAATTTTTTTTAGTTTTTTATTTAAGTCAATTAAACTAATAAATGCTTTGTCAATAGCATCATTTTTAAAATATCCCGAATTCAATAAATCTTCAATTTCTGCTCGGTTAATATACCAAATATAATTAATTTTTTTGGCTGTCTTAAAAACACCATTGTTAATTCTTCTTGATATTAAGTGAGGTGTTAAATTACTAATATCAGAGGCCTCTTTAACTGTAATAAGCCCCTCATACCTAGCTTTACTTTCTACTTGGTCTGATAAATATTGATCTATTACGCTTTGTCGTAAGTACTTTCTCCCTCTTATTAATTCTACTTCGGAAAATACATTTTCTTGGACTAATGATTGTATTGATTTATAAGATTTCCCTACTAACTCAGAGACTTCCTCTAAAGTAAATAATCTATCACTTTCATTTTTAGATGGGTTATTAAATTTCTCAATATCATTTTTTTGTATGTACCATTTATTTAAAAACTTTATTGAGTTAGGAAAAAATCCTTCTTTTATTAATATATAAAGTCTTTCATTTGTCGTATTAACTATTTCAGCTGCAACTATAGCAGTACAATAATTAATCTTCAAATACTCTATAAACTCCAGATATTTATTTGCATGTTTCCTTTTGAAATATATTGAATTATGTATTCGATATACACCAGGTATATAATTTTTTTCAATATAATATCTTAATTTTTTATCAGAAATATTTAATAACTCACTAAATTCTTTTGTAGTGAAATCAATTTCATTTCCATTATTATAGATTTCATAATTATTAAAGTAGTCCTTTACCTCTTTAAAACTAACTTTCCATTGTCTTTTCATGAGGATAGCAGATTTAAACTCGCCCATTAAAGCGAAAAATTGCAAATAATCTAAAGGCAACTGCAGTATTTGAGTCATTTCCGAAAGTGACACAAGATTTTCAGCACCAGACTCAAAATATACCTCAATTTCCTTTACTTCTATATACCAGATATTATTAATCTTCTGAGCAGACTTAAAAACATTCTCATTAATCAACTTTTTTAATTTGTTATATGATACACCATATATTAAAGATAATTTCGTTAAATTCTCAAGATCTTTCTTATCAGATAGTCTGAGTATAAATTTATTAAAATCTTCTTCAAGAATAACCCAATTATTGCTAGGTGTTTTCTCCGCTTTTAAAGAACCTTTATTTAGCCATCTATAAAATTGGAATTTAGGTATGTTGTATAACTTAGATAATTCAGAAATACTCATAAATTTCCCACGGTTTTGTTGTGTGTTAAATTCTTCATTTGTACTATTTATCTCATCCATTTTTTCCTCCGTTAAAAAATATTAATTATGTTAAATTAGTGTTATTATTAAGTGTTTTAGGAATGTATATAGACTGCATTTCATTCATCTTTTCTTCGACTTTCGAACGTACTCTTTCAGTTTTCGTCAAGTATGGCAAAGCAGACTCTAAGCTTGAGTCACCTCTTAAAAACATAAGTTCGGCTGGATTTTCAATTTCTTCTGCGATTAGGTTGGTAAATGTACCACGACCAATATGAGTTAACCAATTAGAATTCCTTAAATTTAAAGCGAGTATCCTATCATTAACCTCGTCAGATTCTTCTAAAAAACGGATAAAAGCATTCTTTACTTTTCTAAAATAATAACTGTATGAACTCCCTGACATTGGTCTTCCATCTCTATTAATAAATAATGCTCCTGTATTATCAATATCTTGCTCTGAATAGCTTTTAATATGATTATTATATAATTCATTCCCCCAGTTATTCACAGGCAATATTAATTGCTTTCTATTCTTTTTCACGTAGTTACTTCCCATTAAATCCTTTAAATCTGTTCGGAAATTATTTTCTTTTAAATGTATTGTCATACTTTTCCCATCAATACTTCTTTTTATCGAAGTTCTAACTATATTTACTGCTTCACCGCATCTTACCCCACCAAATATCTGCATGTAAATTCCTAGAGCTATAGGATGAGCAATACTCTGTGCAATTTCTAAAAATAATGGTATATAATTTATTGGCAAATTATGAAGCTTATTTAGCTTTTCTTTCTCCGGTAAAATAACATTAAAGGTATTGTTTGCGTTCATTTCTTCAGTCGGTATTTTAACATTTTTAATAAGATCATTTTCCTCCATCCACCTATAAAATTCTATGATAGTTCTTCTATAATCTACTATTGTTGATCTCTTCAATTCCTTAACATTTAACATATTTAAATAATCAATGGCCATATTATTACTCAATTCTTTAAAGCTTTTAATTTTATAATAATGTTTACGCGCCAATACAAAGTTTAGAAATTGAGTTATATTTCCTGCATGTTTTTTCTGCGTATTATAAGAATTGTATGCCCATTTCCAATGATTAATAAAATTTGCAAAAGGATGAACAACATGAACTTTTTTCTCTTTATTTCGAAGTACAATTACTGCCTGTTGTTTTTTTTGCCTCTCTCCATTTTTAAATAAATTTGAAGGAGACCACACACTTATAAATGCAAATTCATATTTAGATGTGTTCCCAATTTCAATTATATTGTCATTCAAAACTTGATCCACCTAACTATTATCTAAAATAATTATTACTATTATTAGACAAAACGTTCAGAAATATACTCATTAATTTCCATAATTAGCTTAAACCTCATCAAATAAAAAATAAAAAAAGTACTATTGTTAAAACCAATAGTACTTTAGCAAAATTCAGTTATCTGATTGTATTATTTTTAAATATGTGCATTTTTAATATGTGCATTTATTATATGATATATTGCTTTAGAAGCGATTCGGTAACGTTCAAAATTTGGAGACAATAATATCAGTTCAGGACATTTTCGTTTAGCCTCCCACACGGACATTGTTGTATACACCCCTCTAGCCCTTGCTTCATATGAGCATGTAACTAGTATTCCCCTTCTCTCTTTAGGATTACCTGCAATTGCAATTGCTTTCCCTTTTAACGAGGGGTCATGTGCTTGTTCGACTGATGCATAAAAGCTATTCATGTCTAAATGAAATATAATCCTATGTTTTCCCGACAATTTACTCCCCTCCTTTTCTTTATCTATAGATTTAAACTTAGAATGACAACAGTATACAATTTAATATTATAAATTCTACTCGAATGAATTGTGAATTCTTCGTACAGAAATTCCTGCTCCTTCACTTACTGATATGGAAAGTTTAGTGAAAGAGAAAAAAAGTAAATATGAATTTATTATAAGAATAACAATGACTACTTTGCAATTTTGAAAGTAGATATTTATAAAACATCGATGTGTTTAAAAATTTAGTAATCTCAGTACATAAGTTCACAAAGATAATAATATAAATTATATTAGAGACTTTACATTTTTCTAATTCTATACAAATTATAACTGAAAATTTCAGTCAGTATGTAAATACTAATGCAACACAGGATAAAAGCATATAATTAACAATTACTAGATAAGATGCTTTAACAAGGAAGGGAGAGGTTTAATGGGAACCCCTACTAAAATTCCTGTTTACATTTTAGGTGGATTTCTTGGAAGTGGAAAGACCACTGTATTGCTGAAAATGCTAGAACATTGTAAAGACAAAGGGCAAAAACCTGGGATAATACTAAACGAATTAGGCAGCGAAAACGTAGAGGGACATTTGTTTGAAGGCAGAAAAGTATTTGAACTCTTAGATGGTTGTATTTGCTGTACCATTCAAGATGATTTAAAAGAAACAATGAATATGTTAATAGAAGAAATGAACAGAAGTTCCTTGGACGTTTTATTCATTGAAGGAACTGGTGTGGCAAACCCACTGGAAATACAAGAAGTCCTGTTAAGTAATCCATATATAGATCAGTTTGAAATCATGTCTATTATAACGGTACTTGATGCCAGTAATTATTTGGAGTATCAAAGTTATTTTACGAGTTCAGCAGAAGTCAGGAACTTAATGAAAGAACAAATTATTTGTGGAAGTCTCTTACTCTTAAACAAAACAGACCTGATCCACATTAAACAACTTGAGAAAGTTATAAACAAAATAGAAGAAATAGCCGGAAAAGACAAAGAAATAATACCTTGTACAAATGGTATAGTCGACCCGAAAATACTTTTTGATAAGAGGTTTCAGTCACTCTCTATCAATCCGCTTCAAACAAATATTAACTCTCATCATCATGATCATCATTCTACTGTGTTTGCATTTAAGTTGGAGGGTATCCCATCATTACCAAAAAAAACTTTTGAAAAATGGTTTAAAGAACTTCCAAGCAACGTTCTAAGAGGGAAAGGGTACATTCAAATAGAAAACTCTAGTGATCTACTGAGTTTTCAACTTGCTTCAAAGAAAGTTAAATTTATACCTGTACCTTTCTCTAAAAATAAAAAAACCGTCATCATTTTGATTGGAACAGACCTTCATAATGAAAATTTGAACAGTCATTTTAAACATTTATTAGAGGGAGTATTATAAAGATCCTCTATAAATTTTATGGCACTTACAAATTTTTAGAGATTCGGAGGATAAACCATGAGAGGTCAAGGAATTTCAACATGGAAGGAAACTGCGATTACAGTAATATTTGGGGTAATTGTTTTTTCTTTTATAGCTGCAGATTATATACAAATACATTTTGAAATTCCTAAGGTTTGGCTTAATGCTGCTACAATTTTTTTAAGTATAGTTTTAGAAGCATTACCTTTTGTCTTTTTAGGTGTATTTGCATCAGCTTTAATTCAAACTTTTGTTTCTGAAAATACTATTCAGAAACTGATTCCCAAAAATCCTTTAATTGCAATTATACCTGTTGCATTATTAAGCGCATTATTTCCAGTATGTGAATGTGCTATTATTCCAGTTGTAAGAAGATTGATAAAAAAAGGGATGCCATTACACTTGGGTGTTATTTTTATAGTTGGATCCCCTATATTAAATCCAATTGTTTTTGCTTCTACTTATTATGCATTCCAATCTACACCAGGTATTGCGTATGCCCGAATGTTTCTAGCTCTAATATTAGCTATTCTAATTGGTTTCTTAATTCATCTCTTTTACCGTAATAACAATCAATTAAAATGGACAAAAAATGAATTTTTGAATGATTCAGTTTGGGTAAACGAAAAGAAAAGCTCAAAATTAAAAATATTAATGTTTAATGCAAGCGATGAATTTTTCGATATGGGGAAATACTTAATTTTTGGAACAATTTTAGCTAGTCTATTTCAGACATTTTTCGATAGAGAGATTTTGGTTAGTCTTGGGGCAAACGATATAGTAGCACCTCTAGTAATGATGGGTCTTGGATTTATTTTATCTCTATGTTCAGAAGCAGATGCGTTTGTGGCCTCTTCTTTTGCACATACATTTTCTACAGGGTCTCTACTTGCATTTCTAGTATACGGACCAATGTTAGATATTAAAAGTTCTATAATGCTATTTGCATACTTCAGAACTAAATTTGTGATTGGCTATATGATTATTATTACATTATCCGTGTATGCGATAATTTTAGTTTTCCAATATTTATTTTTGTGAGGTGGAGTATGCAAAAAGAGAGAGATTATAGTTTTCATATATTATTAAGAGGTATTATATTGATTGGTTTTTTTCTGCTTACTTTTAAGTTGGCTTTGACTGGAGATATCGAATACTATATTGCACCAAAAATGATACCCTTCTCTTACTTTGCTATAGGTGTTTTGTTGATATTAGCGGTTATACAAATTTGGAGAAGTGGTTCCAAGAATAAGATGGATCTTTTCTGTAATTGTGGTTTTGATCATAATAATAGCTCGTTCCTCCAAAGTGGTTTTATTTATTCTTTATTTTTTTTACCTATACTAATTGGATTTTGGTTTCCAGATACGATTATGGATAGTTCCATTGTCGCAAATAGAGGCATCAACTATGGTTTAAATTCGTCCTTACAGCAGACAGAATTTGGTGGGGATTCTTCAGCACTTTCTGATAATAGTGACATAAGCTATTTCGATGAAGGAAGCACGGTTTATAATAATAGATTAGAGCTAAAGAATGAACTACTTAATAACCCGAAAATCATTGTAAAAGATGAATTTTATTTGGATACTTTAGATATTTTTGTTAATGATTTAAATTCATTTATTGGAAAAGAAATTGAGATTATGGGTTTTGTCTATAAGGAGCCTGACTTAAAACCAGATCAATTTGTTATATCACGAGTGGCAATTGCTTGTTGTGTAGCCGATTCTTCTGTATTTGGAACTATAGCCACAACGGATATATCTCACCCAGTAGTCATGGATGAATGGATTAAAGCAACTGGAATCTTGGCGAAAACAAATGTAGATGGCCAATATTTACCAAATTTACAAATAAACAAAATTGAACGAATTGAACAGCCAGAGGACCCATATGTATACATTCCCTACTAACACATGAAGGGTTCTCTGCACTTAATAAAGATTGGTTAAAAGACGCCTAGTTCTCTCTCAACAGAACCTAGATATGCTGTTGATTGTAGCAAAGGTCGGACGCTTTCCGTGGGCACGGCTTCAGCCGCTTCCTTTGCTCCTACGCAAGCTCGTCGCAAAAACTCGCCCGTGAATGCGCCCACATGAAACAGAAATCACTGGATTATTCGTGCTTTAGAGACCCATGAAACCAGTATTCAAGGAGAATTTTTATATACTTTCTTATCAATAAAAAAAGGTAGCTATATAAGCTACCTTCCTTAACTAAAACATGAAACTAGTTATTAATAGTCTCTTCTTTCTTAACTTCTTCAACATATGTTTGAATATCTTCAAAACCTTCTAATGAACTAACTAATATAGAAGCATCTACAATTGTAATCATTCGATTTTCTAAGTTTGCAACAGCTGTGAAATAACGTGTTTTCGTATAATTTACTAGACCAATTTGCTTTAGATTATCCTGATCAATATCTAAAATTTCTTTCGCTTCTTTCACAAGAAGACCAACCGTCATATCTTCAGTATGAATAGTAATTACTCTTGCTAATTCTTGATCAATACCACTACGGTTATACAAAACTTGTTCAAAATCGATTATTGGCACTAGCTCTCCTCGAATTTTCATCAAACCAATTAAATAATCTGGCAAGTGCGGTATTGGGTTTACATGCTCTAATTTCTCAATGGAGACTACATGTTCAATTGAAACTGCATAATCTTCATTTCCACATTGAAATACTACTACTTTTTCATTGCTCAACACAGTCACCTCCTATTTATTCTGCCGCTACTAAAACGATCTCTACTATTAAATCGGCTAGTTTCTCTAATTCTTCAATAGGCATGCGTTCATTTGTTGTATGAATTTCTTCATACCCTACAGATAAGATAACAGTAGGAATACCAAATCCAGCAATAACATTTGCATCACTGCCACCGCCACTAGTCTTAATCTCAGCAGTCCTTCCAATTCGCTCTACTGCACGTTTAGCAACCTGTACAACAGAATGATGTTCTTCAAAATGGAAGCCTGGGTACATTAATTGTGTTTCAGTTACGGCTTTACCTCCAAATTTTTCAGCTGTTTCTGCGAATGTTGCAACCATATGTGCAACTTGCGCATTAAGTTTATCTTTATTGATCGAGCGTGCCTCAGAAAGTATGTGCACTTCATCACAGACGATATTAGTTGCTTGTCCACCTTCAAATCGACCGATATTAGCAGTCGTTTCAGCATCTAGTCTTCCTAACTTCATAGCAGAAATAGCTTTTGCAGCTAAAGTTATAGCAGAAATACCTTTTTCAGGAGCAACTCCAGCATGAGCAGTTTTTCCAGTAATAGTTGTCCACAGCTTAGATTGGAAAGGAGCAGCTGTTACAATTCCACCGACAGTCCCATCACTATCAATCGCATAGCCATATTTTGCAGTTAGCAAAGAAGCATCTAATTCTTTTGCTCCTACTAGACCACTTTCTTCTCCAGCGGTAATAACAACCTGTATATCCCCGTGCTCAATAGATTGCTCTTTCAATCGACGAATAGCTTCAAATAATGCTGCTATTCCAGCTTTATCATCAGCTCCTAAAATTGTTGTTCCATCCGAGTATATATAACCATCTTCTTTTATAACGGGTTTAATCCCTTTACCTGGTACAACAGTATCCATATGAACCGTAAAGTATATTGGGTCTACGTTTGGATTAGATCCCTTTAAAGTTCCGATTAAATTTCCAGCTCCGTGACCATTTCTAGAAGCAGAATCATCTTCAATAACAGTAAATCCAAGCTGTTCTAATTTACTTTTTAAAATAGGTGCAATTACTCCCTCATACTTTGTTTCAGAATCTATTTGAACTAGCTCTAAAAATTCATCTATTAATCGACTCATTTAAAAGTCTCCTTTTATAATGGAATATTACCATGTTTTTTGTTTGGTCTAGTTTCTTTCTTATTTCGCATCATTTCTAATGACTGAATTAACTTAATACGTGTTTCTCGAGGGTCAATAACATCATCGACCATTCCCATTGAGGCCGCTACATATGGATTTGCAAATTTTTCACGGTATTCCTCAATCTTTTCCGCACGTACTGCTTCAGGATCTTCACTTTGAGCAATTTCACGTGCAAAAATTATATTGGCAGCTCCGTTTGGCCCCATAACTGCTATTTCCGCATTAGGCCATGCAAAAACAACATCTGCCCCAATTGACTTGGAGTTTAGAGCAACATAAGCACCTCCGTATGCTTTTCGTAAAATAACTGTTATTTTAGGAACGGTTGCTTCTGAATAAGCAAATAATATTTTAGCTCCGTGGCGAATAATTCCACCATGTTCCTGTTTAATACCTGGGAAGAATCCAGTTACATCTTCAAACGTAATGATAGGGATATTGAAGGAATCACAAAAACGAATAAAACGTGCAGCTTTGTCTGAAGAGTCTATATCTAATCCTCCAGCCATTACTTTTGGTTGGTTACAAACTAGACCAACTACCTCGCCTTTAATACGAGCTAGACCAATAACTATATTTTTAGCAAACTCCTTTTGCACTTCCAAGAAAGAATCTGTATCAACTATCTGTTCAATAACCTTTCGAACATCATAAGGACGGATTGCCTCATAAGGAACGATATCTGCTAATTCAGAACGATAATCATCCTCATCTTCAACAACAGCTAAAGGAGCTTTTTCTTCAAAGCTTTGTGGTAAATAACTTAATAGCAGACGGACACTTTCTAATACTACCTCTTCCGTCTCCCCACGGAAATGTGCATTTCCACTTATAGTGTTATGTACTTTCGATCCACCCAGGTCTTCGGCAGAAATTTTTTCTCCGGTAACTGTTTCTATAACTTTAGGACCTGTGATAAACATTTGACTAGTTTCATCTGTCATAAACACAAAATCAGTTATAGCAGGCGAATACACAGCTCCACCAGCACATGGACCTAAAATCACAGAAATTTGAGGAATAACCCCGGAATATATGGCATTACGATAAAAAATTTGTCCGTATCCATCTAGTGAAACAACGCCTTCTTGAATACGAGCACCGCCGGAATCGTTTAACCCAATAAACGGCGCTCCATTTTTTTCTGCTAAGTCCATTACGTTCGCAATTTTAAGTGCATGCATTTCTCCCAAAGCTCCACCAAAAACTGTGAAATCTTGTGAGAATAAATAAATTGGACGACCATTCACTTTCCCGTAACCAGTTACGACCCCATCTCCAGGACCTTCTTGCTTGTCCATTCCGAAGTCAACTGTACGGTGCTTGATAAAAGGGTTTAACTCTACAAATGAATCTTTGTCTACTAATAATTCAATACGTTCACGAGCAGTCAACTTCCCTTTTTCATGCTGCTTTTCAATCCGTTCATCTCCGCCACCAAGTTCGATTTTACGTTTACGATCATATAAGTCATTGATTTTTTCATAAATATCCATAATTACTTCTCTCCCCCGGTTTTGTCGACTAATTCATAAAGTACTCCATGAGATGCTTTTGGATGTATAAAAGCTACCTGAGCACCATGGGCACCAGCTTTTGCAGTCTCTTGTATAAGCCGAACTCCCTTGTCTTTCAGCTCATCCAAACGCTGCTGTATACTTGTAACGCCAAAAGCTATATGATGAATACCTTCACCTTTTTTTTCGATAAATGAATGAATCGTACTTGTATCATCGATTGGTTGAAGCAATTCTAAATGGACATTGCCGCTATCAATAAAAGCTACACGAACTTTTTCTGATACAACATCTTCAATATGTACTAGTTTTAACCCCAATGTATCTATGTAATATGGAAGAGAGTCTTCAATACTTTTTACAGCAATACCAATATGATCAATTTTCTCCATTTTTACACCCCTTTTGTAAAACGCTTACCTTTTCCTATTGTACCTATTTCAAAAAAAAATCTCTACCTCTTGTGCATTTTTATGTTTTTGTTAAAATAAAGGTACAAGCTAAAGGAGAGAAATTATGCAAAATCAAAAATTTCGTAAAGTTATTGTTTATTTAATGATTTTAGTAATGGTAGTGTCTACATTACTAATGGGAATCAGCTTCGTTCTTTAATGTCAAAACCCTATTACCAAGTGAATTTTAGAGATGCTGGTTAGTTGTGTCGGACGTCACAACCAACTAGCATCTCTTTTTTTCGGTTATCTTATTACGTTTCCCTGTCCGTCACCCTCCTGCAACTCTTTTAAACAGGATAAATGCATTTTGGATAACTAGAGAATAGATACTTCCCTATATATAGAGCAAGCTCACGAAGATACAATTTCGATCGCAATCTTACTTCTTTATTTAGTAAATACTTACTTTTTCTCTTTATTTCCACTAGATAAAAGAAAATCTGCGTTCTTATCTATCATTGGATAATAGCATTTCTAACTTAAAAGGGATTCTATTCTAATTAATTTTATCACGATCTAAAATTTGTCCAATCTTATCATCTAAGTGATAGGCTATGCTCTATCTTGAAATGACAAAAACCAGCGAATGCATTTCAAAATGCTTCCGCTGGTTTTTATTTTTTTATACTTCTTCACAATATTCTTCAAATAATCCTTGAAGATGTGTGATTACTGAAGTTGGAGCATGGCCTTCTATCTCATGACGACCAATTTCTGCTACTGGTTGTCCATCTTTCAACAGTACAAATGATGGAGAGGAAGGTAAGTGATCATCACCGAATAGATTACGTGCTTGTTGAGTTGCTAATTTGTCTTGACCAGCAAAAACAGTCACTAAATGGTCCGGACGTTTATCATAATGTACAGAGTTTGCTGCAGCAGGGCGAGCAATACCTCCAGCACATCCGCATACTGAGTTTACCATTACTAATGTTGTTCCTTTTCGAGCAAATGCAGCGTCTACATCTTCAGGTGTTTCAAGTTGCTCATAGCCTGCTGCTTCCATTTCTCCACGAGCTTGTACCAGTATATCATTCATATATAGATTGAAATCCATATTCATTTATGCCACTCTCCTTTTTTAAACTATATTTATCTTATCAGATTATAGGTTTGGATTCGAGGAAAAAAGATCGTCTAACGCTTGCGAAACCGTTATTTTTTCGTTCCGCACTAATTGCTCTAATTTTGCCATTGATTGTTTCCTTTCATTAGAAGAAAAAAAGTCATCATATAATCGATCGACAATCATTGATTTAAACCATTCAACTGTTTGTTCTTTTCTCCTTTGTTGCCATACAGTTTTTTCCTTCATCACTTGTTGGAAATGAAGTATATTTTCCCAAACGATATCTAAGCCAATTTTTTGTAGTGAAGATACTGCTAGTGCGGGAGTCTTCCAGTATGGTGAGGAAGGTGCTAGAAAGTGAAGTATTTGCTTATACTCAGCTACTGTTTTTTTGGCTAGCTTTTCATTTGATCCGTCTGCTTTATGAACAATAATAGCATCAGCAAGCTCCATTATTCCTTTTTTCATCCCTTGAAGTTCATCTCCCGCACCTGTGAGCGCTAATAATAAAAAGAAATCGACCATTCCTCGGACAATCGTTTCACTTTGACCTACACCAACCGTTTCAACTAAAATAACATCGTAACCTGCAGCCTCACAAAGAAGCATCGTCTCACGAGACTTTTTGTGTACGCCTCCAAGTGTACCTGCAGTTGGAGATGGTCTAATAAATGCGTTCGGATGTCTGGAGAGTTCTTCCATTCTTGTTTTGTCCCCTAGAATACTTCCACCTGTCAGGGAGGAACTAGGATCTATAGCTAGTACTGCTACTCTATATCCCTGATCACATAGCATTTTACCAAATGACTCGATAAAGGTACTCTTTCCTACTCCAGGAACTCCAGTTATTCCGATACGAACGCTGTTACCAGTAAATGAAAGTAAGTTTTTCAATAATTGCTGTCCGATATGCTGCTGATCATATACAGTACTTTCTATAAATGTTATCGCTTTTGCTAAATGCAACCTGGAGCCATTTTGTATATTTCGGATATATTCCTCTTCATTGATTTGAAGAGGCTTTTTTTTGGAGAACTTTTTAATAGAAGCCTTCCCCACACCATCATGTTGCGATTTAATACCACTCATCACATGCATAGTAGAATCGTTATTATTATCCGTTTTTGACATTAATCTTCCACTTCCTCGTAGCCAAGGCGCTTATAAATCTCTTCAATAACTTTTTGTGCTGCTACTGGTATAACTGTTCCAGGTCCGAAAATAGCGGAAGCACCGTTGTCACGTAGGAAAGAATAATCCTGTGCTGGGATAACACCACCAACAACGATTAATATATCTTCTCTACCAAGCTTAGCTAACTCCTCTTTCAATGAAGGTACTAATGTCATATGTCCAGCTGCTAATGAACTTACTCCGACAACATGAACATCATTTTCTACCGCCTGTAGTGCAGTTTCTGCAGGTGTTTGGAAAAGTGGACTAATATCAACGTCAAATCCTAAATCAGCAAATGCAGTTGCAATAACCTTAGCTCCGCGATCATGCCCGTCTTGACCCATTTTGGCGATTAAAATACGTGGGCGACGACCTTCGTTTTTCCGGAAATCCTCTGCCATTTGTTTCACTGCATCAATCTCTTCCGCATCATTAAAGTTTGCACTATATACACCACTCACAGAACGAATCACCGCCTTATGTCTGCCTGCTACCACTTCGATTGCATCTGAAATTTCACCAATAGTTGCACGTTCCCTAGCAGCAACAACAGCAGCTTCTAATAGATTGGTTTCACCAGTTCTTGCTGCATCAGTTAATTTAGTTAACGCTTTTTGTACTGCTTCTTCATCACGGTTAGCTTTAACTTTTTCTAAGCGCTCCATTTGTTTTTGACGAACGACTGTATTATCTATATTTAAAATATCAATAGCATCTTCTTGCTCTAAACGGTATTTGTTCACTCCAATGATAACTTCTTTAGAAGAGTCAATTTGTGCTTGTTTTTTAGCTGCTGCTTCTTCTATCTTCATTTTAGGAAGGCCGGTTTCTATCGCTTTCGCCATACCTCCAAGTTCTTCAATTTCTTCGATCAAAGTCCATGCTTTTTCCATTAATTCGTGTGTTAGTGTCTCGACATAGTAAGACCCACCCCATGGATCTATTACCTTTGTCATATTCGTTTCTTCCTGTAAAAAAAGTTGAGTGTTACGAGCGATTCGAGCTGAGAAATCTGTCGGCAAGGCAATTGCTTCATCTAAAGCATTTGTATGAAGTGATTGTGTATGCCCCATCGCAGCTGCGTTTGCCTCTACTAACGTTCTAGTAACATTGTTAAATGGATCCTGCTCGGTTAAACTCCAGCCAGACGTTTGAGAATGTGTACGAAGAGCTAATGATTTCGGATTTTTCGGATTAAAGCTTTGCATCATTTGCGCCCATATTCTACGAGCTGCACGCATTTTAGCGATTTCCATAAAATAATTCATTCCGATTGCCCAAAAGAATGAAAGTCTGGGCGCAAATGCATCAATATCTATTCCGGCAGCTAACCCTGTTCGAACATATTCTAAGCCATCAGCTAAAGTGTAAGCTAGTTCAATATCAGCGGTTGCTCCAGCTTCTTGCATATGATAACCGGATATTGAAATAGAATTAAATTTCGGCATCTTTTGAGCTGTATAAGCAAAAATATCTGCAATAATTTTCATAGACATTTCAGGTGTATAAATATATGTGTTACGAACCATATATTCCTTTAAGATATCATTTTGAATCGTACCAGCTAACTGCTCTGTTGTAACGCCTTGCTCTTCTGCAGTCACAATATAGAAGGCTAGTATTGGAAGTACTGCACCATTCATCGTCATTGATACAGACATTTGGTCTAATGGAATTCCATTAAATAATATCTTCATATCTTCAACAGAGTCAATTGCAACTCCTGCTTTTCCTACATCCCCGGTAACTCGTTCATGATCAGAATCGTAGCCACGGTGTGTGGCAAGATCAAATGCAACCGATAATCCCTTTTGTCCCATAGCCAAGTTTCTTCTATAAAAAGCATTACTTTCTTCCGCAGTTGAAAAACCAGCATACTGACGAACAGTCCAAGGTTTCGCAACATACATCGTTGGATAAGGTCCCCTCGTGTTCGGTGCGATACCTGGTAGATCATTTAGATGTGGGAATTCAGACGTATCTTCCTTGATATACATTTGTTTTAAATGAATTCCTTCATTCGTTAAAAAGGAATCTACCGCTGCCATTTTTGGATGTCCTTCATTTAATAACACTTCTTTAATAGATACTTTATCGTAATTAGGCATTGTCATTTGAATCCTCCTTTTTAGCAAGGGCAAGTAATTGTTGCCCTTTTTTAAGAAGTGATTGTCCAGCATAGATACTTCCATATAACCCGGCATCTAACCAGTCTTCATACTCCTCAAATTTCCCGGCAACATCCATTGGAACGGACAGATTTTCATTTAGTATTGCAGGTACTAAACCAGCCGTTTGCTCATCGTTACCAACAAATACAACATAGTTAATATTTTTTTCATTTATCCATTTTTGTAGATCAAATGGTTTTAAATTTTCAGGAGCTACAATTGGTGAAATCCCTAATGCGATTAAATAACCGTTAACAAAATCCATCCGAGCCTTATATTCTTTTAAAATGCCAAAGGGAATAATTGCAGTGTTTAATGGATTATCTTGGAATGATTTTCTTAATTGTTCAAAAGGTTCAGCTAGTCGTTTATAATCAGTTTGTTTAATAGAAACTTCCAGAATATCATCTGGATTTGCATATTTATTCGTTCCAATTAACGATTTTTTACGTGTAGAGAGTTCAGCAAGTTGCTCGTTCCATTTCACTTCTGCTCTTTCTAAAAGTATTGTTTCTCTATTCTCAACAGTTGCTTCTTTCATTAAAGTTAAAAAGTATGCCCACGTTTTTTCGACAAGTTCATTCGTTAGTGTGTCTACATAGTAAGAACCACCTGCTGCATCAACAATACGCTGGGTATGCGTTTCTTCTTTTAATACGAGCTGCATATTTCTTGCGATTCGATTGGATGTCGGTGTTGCTCCAGTCAGATAATCATGTGGATACGTTGTCAAACTATCCACTCCACCAAGAACGGCAGCCAGCGCACTATTACCAGAACGCAAAATATTAACGTTTGCATCTAATACGGAGTAAGACCTTAAAGAGGTTTCGGTATGTACAGGAATTGCTGCTATGTTAGATTTCCCATATGCTTGTCCGAAAGCTTGCCATAGAATACGAAATGCTCGAATTTTCGCTATTTCCATAAAGAAATTATTTTCAATCGAAAATTGTACAAATGCGTTTGAAACAAGCTTGTCTATCCCCGAATTTTTAGCAAACTTATCTGCTTGTACTAATACGCTAGCTAGCTCACTAATAGCATCTCCACCTTGTTGATGGATGGAAGAGCCATTTAAGAAATATGTTCTAGCATTCAAAAGTTCTACATCCTCTGCACCTTTTACTAATCCTTTTAGGTCTGAGAAATAAGTTAAAAAAGCTGGATCATTTGTAACATCTAAAATAGCAGTATGCTTCTTCAATAGCTCTGCTAGCTCTTCTTTTTCATTTGTTTGCCAATTATGTTCTTTTTCTATTTTAAAATGAACAACATCATTACCTTTTGTAAGTGACTCTTTGATTCCCTCAAGTATCTCCTTACTTGAAGAACCTTCTACAACTTGTGCGATCAACCAGCCAGAAGACTTTTTTGCATCACGAACAATAGCCGTTTGTGATTCTGGAATATTTTCCATATCTTCTAAAGAATAAAGCGGTTTCAAAATAATATCTTCTAATGTTCTAGTTGATAGTGACTCCAAAGTTTTCCCCTTGAGTGATTTAAGAGCTACTTGCTCCCATTGGTCAAGTGTTGCTCTATTAAACGAAGTTTGTTTCATTTTATCTATTGTCATATGAACGCTTTCGCTTCCCCCTATGTATAAAAGTAATACTAATTATATTTTAACTGACTCTAATTGCATTAGAAAGGGAAACTTCCTTTTTACTCAGTATCTCCAGTTGCTCTTTTAGTTGTTCCCTGTGTAGGACACAATTAGAAACGATTCTGAATTGTGTCCTACACAGGGACACCTCAAAAAATTATCGTCAGATGTATGAAAGTTTTGCGAGAAGAACACATACACTTAAACAACATCCATCTAATTTGTATGCAGAGGAAATGATAAATTTGAGTGCATTAGTTCTTGGGGGATTACTTTTTTTAAGTGTAACTGTAGGGGCAGTAATCGCAGGGATAGTATCTAAAATATTTCAACATTCTAATGAAGGTTTGGCTCTTTTATGCGGTGGATTTTTGATTGGCCTTCTAACACTAGACATCATTCCGTCGGCATTAAACTCATACAAAACTCCTGGTATTGCACTGGGAATATTGTTAGGTTATATGTTTTTACTTTTTGTTAAGAAATCACTTCATTCTTCAATTAGACCATCTGGTTATCTACTTACTATCGCACTTCTTATACATACAATTCCTTTAAGTTTAACGATTGGAAGCTTACTTGGGGATTCCATTTTCGATCACTCTTTAACAATGTCTACCATTTTGCATCATATACCAGAAGGATTCGTTCTTACTTCTATATTTCTTTCACAGGGGCAGAAACTAATCGGTTTATTCCTTTGTTTTATTGGTTTGTCATTCTGCTTTAGTTTGTTTATATGGATTGGTAATCACATACATCTTGGCATAAAGGCTCAAAGTGTTCTTTTAGGAGTCTCTATTGGTCTAATAGCAGTTACGAGTATAAAAGAATTCATTTTACAAAATGTTCGAGCTTTATCAATTAGGACATCCACTACTTTTGTAACTATGGGATTTGTTATCAGTTTCGTGTTTCATATGGTGTTCTAAAGCAAAAGTCTGTTTAGCAACCAATTAATAAAAACGACAGAGGAAAAGTTTATTTTTCTTCTGTCATTTTTTATGAATTAGGTAACATTATTTAGTATTTGCACATTATATGAGTAATTATCGTTATCTATCTATTGTAGTGATTTCAGGATAATTCAGAATTGTTTCTAATTGTATCTTACACAGGGACCCTACCCTAACTTGCGTTTAAATTCTTTAATGGCGAAAAAGTATGCGATGAGCATAATGCCTACACACCAGGCAAGTGCAACCCAGATATCATTGCCAACTTCCCCTTTATACAATAAAGAACGAATCGCATTAACAATTGAAGTTACGGGTTGGTTCTCAGCGAACGCACGGACAATTTTAGGCATAGTTTCAGTTGGGACAAAGGCCGAACTGATAAACGGCAGGAAAATTAACGGGTACGAGTAGGCATACGAACCTTCCATAGATTTCGCTGTTAATCCCGGAATGATCGCTAGCCATGTAAGCGCCAACGTAAACAAGCCGAGTATTCCGGCTACCATGAGCCAAGCTAGGATATCAGCGCTGGAACGGAAGCCCATTAGGAGCGCGACGAGTATAACAACCACAATAGTAAGTGCATTTGAAACGAGCGAGGTTAACACGTGAGCCCACAATATGGACGAGCGCTTGATAGGCATGGTAATGAAACGCGCCATTAATCCGCTCTTTACATCCGTAAACAGCCGCACGGAAGTGTAAGCCACACCGGATGAAATAGCCATCAGCAGAATTCCCGGTAATAAATAATTAACGTAGTTGTCCGTGCCTGTTTCTATAGCTCCTCCAAATACATAAACAAATAGCAGCATCATCATAATCGGCGTAATCGCCACAGTGATAATCGTATCTGGACTGCGCATGATGTTACGCATTAATCGCCCAAGTAAAACACCTGTTTTGCTTTTCATTTACTTACCTCCTTTTTACTGATGATCGCAAGGAAAATTTCCTCTAATGTCGGCTGCTTCTCGATGTATTCCACTTTGGCTGGTGGGAACATCTCTTTAAGTTCATTAAGAGTACCCGTCGTAATAATTTTTCCACCATGTAGGATGGCGATACGGTCCGCCAATTGTTCAGCTTCCTCTAAGTACTGAGTCGTCAGTAAGACGGTAGTGCCACCTCCGGCAAGCTCCTTGACTGTATCCCAGACTTCAATCCGGGCTTCGGGGTCTAGTCCTGTCGTCGGTTCATCAAGAAAAATGACTGCTGGCGTCCCTATCAGACTCATGGCGATGTCGAGCCGGCGCTTCATCCCACCAGAATATTGGTCCGCCCGGCGGTTGGCTGCATCAAGTAGGCTGAAACGTGTAAGCAAATTGTCTACGACTTGATTTGGATTGGAGACTCCCCTCAACTTAGCGATCATCAGCAGGTTTTCCCTCCCTGTGAGCACTCCGTCCAATGCTGCAAATTGCCCAGTGAGGCTGATGTTCTGACGTATGTGTTCTGGTTGCCCATAAACGTCAAAGCCACAAATAACTGCTTCACCTCCATCAGCTTTCATCAACGTTGACAGTATGTTAACCGTAGTCGTCTTACCCGCCCCATTTGAGCCCAGTAGTGCAAAGATTTCACCACGCTGCACCTCAAAATTCACCCCTTTTAAAACTTCCTTTTCTTTAAAGGATTTTTTTAAACCTTTCACAATAATCGTTGCATTCCCCATACTTTTTTCCTCCTTTTTAATAAACGCTTCGCAAAGCAAGATTTTCTTTAAACCCCTATATAGTCTGACTGATAATCTGTACTACTTACTACCGTGCGTAAAATTAACTGAATAACGAAGGTGACAGTTCACGTTTGCATCGAGCTATTCAGTCGGTAATATTTATTGAATTTATTTTTTTCCTAATTGCTTCATGATACTCAGATTCAAATCCTCACGATACTTTGCGACATAAGTTTTAGCATTTGCCACTAATTCATCAGCAAAGGATGCCACATCGTTCCCAGTGATTTCTAACACTTGCCTGCCATCCGCAGCACCGGCTTCAAACAAATCGATTAGTTCATACTGTATGTGTAGCATATCCATCCCGTTGCCCGCTGAGAAATTCCACATGTAATTTTGGATTTTCTTAAATACAAACTTGTAGTCCTCTGGCAAGACTTCAACTCGTGCCATCATCACCTTGTACTCTTTCTTATCACCAATCAATTTTTTGAACATTCCCATCATGTTATATTTCCTCCTCTTATTATATAGCTGAAAAAGACAGTCCAAAATATTATTCTGTTTATCTTATGAAGCTAGTGTGACTTCAAGACATTGATTTTTGAGGATACGAAATCCCATTTTTTCCAAAATAATTCTAGTTCCAGCTGACCGGCCTCATTAAGTAAATAAAATTTGCGAGGCGGCCCCATATCCGACGGCTTCTTTTCTATGTTTACAAGTTTTTTCTTTTCTAATCGCACAAGAATGGTGTAAACTGTCCCTTCCACGACTTCGGTAAATCCAAGTTCGTTCAGGCTGCGAGTAATCTCGTAGCCATATGTTTCATGGCGGCTGATGATTTCTAGAACGCAGCCCTCCAGGGAACCCTTCAGCATTTCAGTTAAATTTTCCATGTTCAGAGCCTCCTCTAATCTGTATGGCTGATATTCAGTACAACTTAGTACTAAGGATAATTTTTACTTAATAGCTTTTGTGATATAAGCTATTAAGTATCGCTTACTACAAGTACATCGTAACACGTAGTAGTCGAGAAGTCAATAGTAATAGTGCCCAGTGTAAGAAACAATTCCAGGACAATTCTAGATTATTTATAATTGTCCATTGCACATAGAAAAGTTTATGTCCAAGGTTTTTAAACTACGGTCTTATAACACCCCCTTACAATTAAATATTGCCCCGACCAACGCCCCTTATTTTTCGAAGATTTATCCTTCGTAGCGAATTACTTTTATATCTCGGATTATTAGTCGCTTCATATTACAGTAAAACGCCTTTACCGCTTAAAGTTATTAAGCCTGTTCTTTTTTTAAAACTTCATAAAAATGCTTATATCTTTCCTCCAGATTTGGTTTAATTTGATTGACCGATTGAATTTGCACCTTATTCATTAGAAGCCACTCCAAGTATTTACCAACATCGTAATTGTGATTTGTAATTACGATGTTTTCCGATATTTGGTGTGGCAATTGACAGTCCGTCATTAGATTTTCTAATATGGTTACATCAGTAACTTTAACCTCAATTTGATAAGGCAGCTTCATCTCTAATTTAATATCGTCTTTAAACAACATTCCTTCCCTGATGAACCAAATTGTTTTCGTTAAATCCTCTAAAATATCCAAATTATGTGTGGAGATGATAAAGCTAATCCGTTGGGCATGTAATTTACGGATTAATTCCTTCAATTCGATTGTACTTGTCGGATCCAAACCGTTGAAAGGTTCATCCATTAATATAATAGAAGGCTTTGTTAATATGCTTAGTGCAATAAGCAAATGCTGTCTCATCCCATATGAGTAGGTTTTTACAGGTTGGTCGACATAAGTGCTGATTCCAATTTGATCAATGACCTCTTCAATCGCTGATTTTCCTAACTGATAAATGTTTGCGACAAAAGCTAAATGGTCGTACCCAGTTAACTGCATATATAAGTAGTTGTCGCTCGGTATAAATGAAACGAATTTGTAAAAATCGGAATTCTGATTAGAAATATTTTTAACCTTCACTGATCCACTTTCTACCTCCTCTATTGCCAAAATAGATCGTAACAAAGTAGATTTCCCCGCCCCATTTGGACCAACGAGACCGACGATTTCACCTTCATTAATATTAAATGAAATATCTTGCAATATAAGTAGGTTCCCATACTTTTTTCTGAGCTCATGAACTTGTAATAAGGACATCATGACACCCTCTTCCTTTTTGGTATGAACCCTATGAGGAACAACAACAATCCACTAGACAACAGAATCATCCAACCATTATTGAAGTTGACAGTAGGAGAGTTCGATAATACTGACTTCCAACCATCGACAATATGCCATGTATCAAAATAAATGAATGGATTCAGATGTATAAATGATGCAGTAATGTATTGGTTTGCTAAATAATAACCTGCCACTGAGACTAGTACCGTGATGATTATAGTCACATAATGATTTTTCACCCACTTACCAATTAGACTGAATAAGCTATTCAAGAAGAATATTTGAGCTACGATAAGAACTCCACTTTTTACGATCAGCACGATTAAATTTTCAAAGAAAAAGTGGACATTATCGACATTTGAAAAAAACATTTCATCATCCGTAATTCCTGTTGCATAGACTAAAATCGGATAGTTTGATTCACCCAAACCGCCTATTAATAAACTGATTATGAATACGACACCTCCACTAATCAGCAGCATACTATAAGCATTCACTAGATTGTACGCCCATTTGCTTGCGTAAATTGACCTGAAAGTAATCGGCTTAGTGGTCAAAAAATGAGTGGATGGATTCGGCCTCTGCTCCTCAGAAAGACTCGTCCATAACAGCAGAATATAAATACCCAAGACAATCAGCATCATATTCCAATCTAAAAATTTATAAAGAGAGAACAAGCCGCTATTTCCGTATTTGAAGTGAACCCGAAAAGTTAGACACTTTATTTAGTTAAGCCGCTTCTATGGTCTGAGTCCGGTATTGTACCGGGCTCAGACCTTTTAATTTTGTCTTGATTCGTTTGTGATTATAGTAATCAATATATTGTTCAAGCTCTTGCTTGAAGTGAGCCATACTTTCAAACTCTTGTAGGTAAAGTAATTCGGATTTTAGTAACCCAAAGAAGTTTTCAATTACCGCATTATCAAGACAATTTCCCTTACGGGACATACTTTGCGTGATCCCATGTGCTTTTAAACTTTTAGAATACTGTTTCATTTGGTAATGCCATCCTTGATCTGAGTGGAGAATTGGAGCGTCTCCATCGTATAAACGCATCAAAGCTTGGTCTAACATCTTCGAAACGAGTGGATATACTGGTCGTGACTCTAGGTTATATGCAATAATTTCGCCATTGAATAAATCAAGTATGGGCGAGAGATAGAGTTTTTCACCAAATAAATGAAATTCAGTCACATCCGTTACCCATTTCTCGTTCGGCTTCGTTGCTACAAAATCACGCTTTAAGATATTAGGCGCAATTTTTCCGACAGGCCCTTTGTACGAACGATATTTCTTCATGCGCACAAGGCATTTTAAACCAAGCTGCTTCATTAAGCGAAGAACCGTTTTGTGATTGATTTGATATCCACGATTGCGCAGTTCGAATGTAATACGACGGTATCCGTATCTACCTTTATGTTCGTGGAAAATCGAAGAGATAACTGATTTTACTTCCTCATACTTATCTCCACGCCCAAAGGTATTTATCCAGTAATAGTAGGTACTACGTGCTATCCCCGCAACTTTGATTAGCTTTTTAACAGCGAATTCTTCCCTTAGTTCATACACTACTTGCGCTTTGTCTTTCGTTGTAGTGCATCCTTTTCCTGAACTAAGGCGTTCAGCTTTTTTAAATAGGCATTCTCCATGCGTAAACGCTCGTTTTCTGCTTGTAATGCTTCAAATGACCCTTCAGTTGGTGTTGCTTTCTTTGTTTCTTTTTTCATAGATGGACGCCCCTTTGTTTTTGATTCTAGGGCGTCTACTCCAGCTTTTTCGAGTGTGTTTTTCCATTTTGTAATCGTATAAGGAGAAAGGATTTTAAAAATGGCAGCAGTTTCATACAAAGACGTCCTATGTTCGTTCATATAATTTAGTACGTTTAGTTTAAACTCTGCACTATAATTTGTATAGCTTTTCATAAGCCCATCTATCCCATGTTGCTTGTAGAGCATCACCCACTTAACTACTGTTGATTGAACCGTGCCAATTTGTTTGGCAATTGTCTTATATCCACCTTCGTTGTTCAAATAGCTCTGTACTGCAAATAATTTTTCTTCAAATGTAAATTTAGACATAAAAAAATACACCTCCAATTGTTAGATTGTGTCTAACAATTGGGGTGCACTTCAATTTCGTATTTCTCTCTTGTGACGATTTCATTAAATTGTAATGCACGCTATCCACTGCATAACTTGGGTCATTGAAATGAGATATCCACTGATACCCGATTGGCCAAGGTGTAATATTTTTCTCATCTAAAATACGCTGTTGCTCCTCGGAAGCCATTACGGTTACATTCCACATGGAAGGATCTAATTCTTTGTATGACTGAGAAGATTCCATGATTTCTCTATACTTTTTAGAGAAATCTATAGAACCAATTTCATCCTTCAATCCCTCTAAATTGTTATATTTGTTTTCGATGTCTTTGATCATTATCGAGTATGGATTTTCTTCAGGAAACTCAGTTGACTTATCTTTTGATTCCTCAGAACTAGACTTCATTTTTTCAGCTTCCAAATCAAACTCTTCTTCAATTACTTTCCACTGCACTTGTTGATCAATAAGTATATTTTGGAAGTCTTCAATGACATCCAAGTATATTGTCGGTAGTTTTTGAAAGGCTTGATTTACAACAACAAATGTACCCCCAATAATCCCAACCAACATGATAAACGTGAAGATTACATGACCTTTGCGCTTCTTTTTAATTTGTTCAAATTGAAGCAACTTCCACTTAGGTTTTGGAACATACCTCTTGCGAGCGTGAGAAAAAAAAGAAGTTCTTAGAACAGTCCGTTTAGATTTAAATACCGGATAACAAGCAGCAAAACATATTATAAGCAAGATCAGCATTCCAACTAAATAGGTTATAAAACGATTCGGATCTAGTAATTGTTTTTCATATAAAACTATTAAATGAATTGGATTTACCGCATGAAATCCAAAGTGAACGGACCAAATGTAAGCAATTACGATTGGAAATGCAATGATTGCTATCAGAAAGCTAAAAGAGATTCGGTATTTGAACAAACATATTGCTAGTACCAGCATTAATGAAACAAATATCCCCCAACCGATAGGAAGGTATAGTAGCCATTTCCACACCGGCACCAATAAAGTATCTGTATCAATGACTACTTCAATTGGATAGTGAATCATACCCAAATTCCCTGTCACTATTGGGGGCAACAATGATAAGAAACTAGCTAGGATTGTATACGTTAATAAGAGTATTAAAAATGGCATCAAGTAGCCATAATAGACTGTTATATTTGAAAGTGAGATGACTTTAAAAAATTCGAATGTTCTATTCTGGTCATCGGATATCAATTTATAAATAAAAATGAGTAAGAAAAGAAATGCAGTAAATGGACTGAATACAATTTGAAATAATTGTTTTGAAAATAGTGCTGTGTTATAAGGCGTTTCTTGTTCTGTATAAGTTAAATCATGCCTCTGTAAAGTGGCTGCTTTCAGCTGCTCAACTTCTAAAAGCTTTGTATTATTATAATTTATAAAGTCATAATTTTCATATAGGTTATATTCTTTGAGATATGCTAGGTTTTCGGTAGAAATGTTTAAATCTCCTATTCCTAACTTAGTTGTTATGTCTTTCAAATACTCTTCTTGAACGAGTAAACTATCAAGTGCTATTTGCTGCTCTTCAGGTAAACCAAGATGACTTTTTTTATTTAATAGGTTACCAATCAAAAAATTAACAGTTTCTTTGCGATGATCAAACGTATCTTGTAACTCTTGTGAAGTTGCTCCTGATTGTTGACTATTGATAGTCAACAAAGTAACCATAAAAACAATGAGAATAATAGGAACTAATAATATATATTTACTTTTCAAGTTCCCCTTCATAACGAAACTTGTAACTTCTTTCATGAGTTCCTCCTTGAAAACCGTTCGTGTATTTCAGAAAAGAAAACAACCCTTTAAATAGTGAAATCTACAGAAAACTGCAGTTTAAACAACTACTTAAAGGGAAGGGGTCAAACTTGGCCATTATTTCATCTACTCTATTATATTTTATTAGTCTTCAACTTGAAGTACAGTTGGCGCATAAGGTCCTGTTTTTAAATAACCTGAGAAAAATGAATAGTTTCCAGTCCCATCTGAAAAACCTCTATTATAAATATATCCTGAATAAGTTTTGCCATTTCTAGTTTCAGTAACCCACATAGATTGTTGCCTTGTAAAAGGAACTACTTTTGTAACAAATATTTCTTCAGAAGCTACACTAATCATTGTTTCTTTGCTTTGAGCCGCTTGTACATTTTCAACTTGAACTGCGAATCCCATACTTAAAACAACAACCAAACTTAATATTAAAATTATAAATTTTTTCATATAGTAAATTCCTCCGTATCAATAATTATTTTATTTAACAGTAAAATTAAATGCTTACGAAGAAAATCGGCCGATTATTCTTACTATTAAATCTTTTCATATTCAGGTAGCTTTGTCCAACTCTTTTTGTTACACATTTACTTAAAGAGACTCCCTTTTTTTCTCATGATTTCATGATTGACTTGTGTAAGTTTATATTTCTAAATCCGTTGGAATTGTACACTTAAGAAACCTGTTAGTTCTTCCGAAGAGACCGTTTCACCTTTTTATTCTTATTACCTCTACACAAAAAAATTCTAATTCTTACCCATTTATCATAGGATATATTTTAATAGAACACCAAATATTTTGATTATATTTAATATTAAGTCAAAACATCTTAAACTAACAAATTATTATGATAAAATGAAAGTATCTTACAAGAATTGGGGAGTTTAAATGGTCAAATTTGATAAACCAGAAGTAGAACAATTTTTTCAAACATTAACTGTTGAGAATTTCACTGTTAGTCCTGATGAAAAACAACTGGTAATTAGTTCAAACCTTAACGGTCACTTTAATATTTGGGCAATGGATTTGCCTAATCAGTTTCCTTATCCACTTACATTTAATAATCAGAGTGTAGATTTTTTAACCTATGCAAAAACTGGTGAGTTTATGGTTGCTGGTTTTGATCAAGACGGGGATGAGAATACACAAATATATGCTCTTGCTCCTAAAGGTGGAAAACTTGTCTCGATCAGAAGAAATGAAGGAGAACGGCATTTCTTCAACTACTTGACGAAAGATGGAAAACGTCTTTATTATTCTACAACAGCAGGTAATGCAACCTTCCTTAATAACTATATATATGACATTGAAACTGGTGAAGATAAACTCTTACTGGAAGGTACCATTGCACCGACATCTATAGAAGCTGTCTCCCCAGCTGAAAAATCTTTTGTTTCCGGTAAACAATTTGGAAATACTTACTCTCTTGCATATGTTCATCTCGATGACGAGACTATATTATTAACTCCTGAGACAAAGGAACAACATACGGTTACAGACACCCTATATACTTCGGAAACAGATATATATTTTTTAACAAACTATAATTCAGATTTGACTTATTTGGCGAAGTTCGATTTAGAAGCGAAGGAATTTAAAAAAGTTTTAGAAATTAATAAAGAGGATTTTTCTAGTATATATTTTTCTAAGAAAAGCCAAAGTCTTTATTTAATTGGATCATACGGTGTAGAAGATCGTCTTTATGAATACCATTTAAAAAGTGAAAAAATTAACAAAGTGAAAACACCTACAAATGTAATAGAAAAAGTAATCGTGATGCCATCTGGTAATCTATATATTCAAGGGCGGTCTTCTACAAGACCAAACAATGTCTTTGTTTCAAAAAATAATGGTGAATCATGGGAGGAATTAACTAAATTCCGAATTCCAGGCGTTCCAGATGAAATGCTGGTAGAACCTACCATACTAACTTACCCTTCTTTTGATGGACTAGAGATTGAAGCACTACTTTTCAAAGCAAAAGAAGAATACTCCAATGGGCATGTCATTTTATGGCCACATGGAGGTCCTCAATCGTTGGAAAGAAAATGGTTCCGTTCGATGTTCCAATTCCTGCTCAATAGAGGGTATTCCATATTCGCTCCCAACTTCCGGGGTTCTTCAAACTATGGCTTAAAGTTCATGAAACTAGTTGAAGGAGACTGGGGTCACGGCCCTCGACTTGATAATTTGGAGGGTTTAGAATGGTTGATTAAAGAAGGATATGTTGAAAGAGATAAAATTCTACTCTTAGGCGGCAGCTATGGAGGCTATATGTCCCTCTTACTTCACGGACGGCATGCAGAGTATTTTAAAGCAGTCGTAGATATATTTGGTCCGAGTAATCTATTTTCCTTTGTGGAATCAGTACCAGAGTTTTGGAAGTCTTTCATGATTCAATGGGTAGGTGATCCAGTAAAAGATAAAGAAAAGTTTATAGAAGATTCCCCAATTACTTATTTAGATGGAATGACGAAACCTATGCTAGTTATTCAAGGGGCTAATGATCCACGGGTTGTACAAAAAGAATCTGACCAAATTGTCGCAGCTTTAAAGGAAAAAGGTAGAGACGTAGAATATATTGTTCTACCAGACGAAGGCCATGGCTTTTCTAAAAAGCAAAATGAAATATTAGTTTATGGAAAAATGTTGGAATTCTTAGACCGGTTTATCTAAATAATAAGCGATCCCTGTGTTAGAAGAAGTTCCGGAAGTATTCCGAATAGAGTTTAATTGTTTCTTACACAGGGACGCAAGCTTTTTTGATATTTATTATGTCCATCATGTAAATTGATAAATTCAAAGTTATTGTTTATATAAAAAGCATTTAACTTTTTATTGTTTGCAACACAATCTAGCTTTAAATAATCTTTAGTGTAGCTAAGATTGTTTTGTATCCAGGTCAATATACTACTACCTACTCCTTTATTCATATAAGAAGGAATAATTGCTAGTCTATGTAAGTAATAAGTATTGGAAGTTAAATCATCTCCCCAGATATGTTTATCCCACTCACTTTGTTTAGATAAAAGTGTGAATGTGGCTATTAGTTCATCATCCCTCAAGATAATATACGTTTCCTGATCAGATATTGCTTGTTCAATTTCCTCGTCATCACCACCCTCTAAAAGAAATCCCCATTGATTAATTTCATTATCTCTCATCCATATAGCTAACCCTTTTAACATATTAATTATTCTTGGGGTATCACTACTAGTTGCAATTTTAATAACAAGACCTTCAAGGTTATACGAATACATTATTTACCTCCTTTTTTCACTAAAGGAATCCCTATGCTGCGCAAAGCCCATTCTACACATGGACCAATTCAATGATGTCTGTTGAATTTCATCAGATATATCCCATAAGTTGTCGACCAGCAGTAATTCGACATTCCTTCTGCTTAGCTCTTTAGATGGGTTAGATATTACAATTTTCTTAATAGGATTCTGCTTTTGTTCGCTTATGTAATAACCTGCATTTTCATCTATAAGAGTAAAATGAGTAGTGTTAAATTCATATAAATATAATGTCGTATTTTGCATCACATCAAACCAGTTACGTTCTATTACTACTACATGAGAGCTAAATTTGGATGAAAAATAAGTCCTCTTATCTACCTCGGAAGTATTGACTCCAATATGATAGCAAACACGTGGACAATTTCTGGGAGTTAAAAAGTTCGGGAGGCACTTTTCATTAATGGACCATACAAGTTTTTTTGACGGATCTAAATCCATCCGTGTTGGTATTCTAGGTACAAATGATTCTATATTAGATTCTTCGCTAACATGAAAGAGTCTTATATTAAAGCTCCTCTCTGCATTTTGTTTATTTTCTTCTAAGATGGGAAAAATTCCATAGGTTCCTTGCAATGTATATAACCATTCTTTTTATAGTAATCGACACTATCTTCACTCGGCCAAACGATTATAAATTCATAACTTTTACTTTTCACCCATTTATTAATAGTAGTGATTAATTGACTGCCGATACCTCGGTTTCTGTATTTTTCTATAGTAAAGACATTGGTCATATATGCAAATGGTTTAGTTATTCTACCAGGACGCGGTACCTTATGTATTAGTTGTATGTAAATGTGAGATACGATTTCCCCTTCTTTCTCTGCAACCCAAATAAACCAATTTTCACTTTTGGTGGCAGTCTCTAAAAAAGATCGACATTCTAATTTAAATGTTTTTAAATCATCCTCTGTATACGTTTTTGATTGATTATCTTCAAGCGTGAAATTCCATCTCATTTGAATTAACTGGTCAATATCTTTATTTTCTGCTAGCCTAAATTGCATCTTTAATCCCCCTCATAAAATTCACAATTTTTCTATTAAATGAAAGAGCGCATCATTTGTTGGTGGTTTTTGAATTAATAACTAAATCCAGCTATTTTCCTCTACTGCAAATAGTGTAATGTAGATTCCACTTCAAAAACCCCGCTTTCCAGCAGAAATTGCCTAACTAAATATATATGCGCTGCTCCGATCAGCAATATTATTCGATCATTTGAATCTGAGACTAAACCTGAAAGATTAGAGAAAATGGTTAAATTTCGCTGATACCACCATCTCACCCAATCCACCCCGATATAATCGGTTCCTGTCCCAATACGTGCGATTTGCATATAAAGTGCATGGTCTTGCTGTACTTTTTTTCTTGATTAAGATGGATTAACATGTCACCAATTGTATGCCCGGTTGTTGGAGGTTCCACTATTTTCGGAATATATTCTTCCATAATCGAACTATATAATTCGTATTGATTGGTTTTTGCCCATTCTAAGACTTCTTCAATATTTCTTTGACCTACATCCCCCATCCAATCGACAGGATAAATTCTCTCATTCTCCATCACTGCACTAAGTCGAAATCCAATCTGTTGTATTTCGTTCTTATTTAATTTCAAGGAATTATTTATATATTGATAATATGTATTATTTATCTCCCTATCAGCTTCTTTCACTGCTTCGACAGCAATCTTATTCGGTTTAAATGCTTTTAGTTTTCGAATGACATCTTCTAATTCCAACTAGTAGGATCTTCGGCTTCATATTAAATAACACCCCATTTCTATTTCCTCTTAATACATATTTACTTACAAACTATATTTCATTCATATAATATTCTTCACTACGCTCTTAAAATCCTTTTTGGATTTTGTATTATAACCTTTAAAACGAGAAAGCTAACTTCTATTCTTTGTTTAGACAGCTGGTAGTTCAATCCCCTCTTCAACTCGAAACAGACATTCGTGGATTTCAAACTTCACATACGTGCATACATTTATAATTCCTTGTATAATTCCACCCCTTTTGTTTCTAGTTTATGAAACCTAACTTCATTGAAAATGAAAAACAATACCTAAAACCCTAACTAACAGGGTATCAGGCATTGTTTTTTATTGTTTTATTCTTGCTGTCATCATACTTTAATCAGAAGATTTTATAATAAGCAGTCTTATTATGTATATTCCATTCTATTTCAAGTATGGTATTTAAAAATCTTTTATCAGACACTATTCAGAATTGTTTCCAAGTTGTGTCTCACACAGGGACAACTTTATAACTGCTCTTCTTTTGTTGGTCCCATTACACCAGGTACAGGCAGTCCTGCTTGTCGTAGAAGAACAGTCATTTGACCACGGTGGTGAGTTTGATGATCGATTAATTTACGTAGCAATGTTCCTCTTGTTGTCTCTCCAGCAAAGCTTTCTATCTTCTCAACCAATTTCTCATCTGTTAGATTGCTTTCTGCTTCACTCTTTACAGCTTCAACGACTTTTTTATACGTTTCCACAATTTCTCTAACTTTAATTTCTTCTTTATTTCCACCAATAGCTGATTCAACATTTAAACCCACTAATCCAGAGAAAAATGCTGGACTCGTCGCTAAGTGCCATCCTAGCCACCCAAGAGTACTATGTCCTTCTACAATTGCCTGATCTAATTTTTCATCAGATAAAGATTGTAGTACTCGAAGTGTACCCTCTGCTGCTACAGACCAATCTACTATAAAATCATTTACCGTTCTATACATTCTACAACGACTCCACTTCATTATTAGTTTCTTTTTCATTGTAAATATTATCATTGGCATATTCAACTTTTGTAAACCGAGAAATTATAAGCTACTAGACATAATTTCCTTTTAAGTTTGCATAAAATAGTAGAATACATTTCAAGTATGAAAGGAGATTTACTTTGATAGATGAGACGCAGAAACCTATTTATCAGCGATGGTGGTTCATTTTGTTCATAGTATTTTTGGGTATAGGAATCATTTTATATTCAGTAATCCATACAGAAAAAACAGAAACAGTTAGCATAGATGTTGCCGATACTATGTTTTACAAGAAAATGGAAAAAGAAGAACTAAAAGAAAAAATGATGCAAAACCATAAGAATCCCGAAGTGATTGCTGCGGAAATAATTATGAAGAACTTCGGAACAACATACATCGAAAAGGAAAACGCTGTGGTATCATCTAGATTTGAAAGTGGGATATTGGAAACTATTGCATTAGAAGAAAGAATTATATCTACACAATCTACAAAACATTCCTTTTTATACAACACAGTAGAATTTATGAAAGTGATGAAATCACAAGAAGAAGTTACTCAAGCAACCTTGATAGTACAAGCCCCACTTACAGATCGGTACGGCAATGTTAAAAATGGGGATGTAATGATAGTCCTAATGAGTAGAGAAACATTAAATAAAATTAACTTCAACAATTTTAAAGCAGAAAATCTCTCGGCAGTGGCAGATAGCTATTGGGAGCACCCTGCATTGTCCTCAGAATAGACAAAGTATATAAATATTAAATACCTCTTCAAAAATAAAGAATAGGTAGACTCATCATTCTATTGTCCCAGTGCTTTTTAGATTTACTTCCACTTTAAGATCAAATGGCAGCTCTTGGTAAGCTTCATTCCACTTACTCATAGTATCTTTATTATTTATGTGCATTGTTCTATACTTTAACCCAAAACCAATTGGATCTAAATTTTCCTTTTGGACAGTCGTTAAAATTCCAACACATGTTTTTTCACTTCATCTTCAGCAAGTTTATTATATTTTTCTAAATTATTTAATAATACGTCTTTATCGGACTCAATAATTTCACCAGCCATTTCGATTTTCATATTTATAATAGTTGGCTTTTTATTCTCCGTAACTATTTTAAATTTCACATTTGTTTTTCCAATATTCACTACAATATTATTTCCTTCATACTCAATTTTATAACTATATCCTCCAAGATCATTTGCAAGAGTGTTGTATTCCCTCGTCATCCTAGACGACAATTCAAAAGGAGCTCTACCTTCCTTAACGATTAATGATTTATTTACTATCAACTGAGAGCCATCATCGTTTGTCTCAACAATTGGTAAAACAGAATCAATACCTAAACTATGGGAGTTTCGCCTAAATTCAAACAAAAAAGTGGAGACAATATAAGGGCTTTCCGTTCCAGTATTATCGAAAAACCTTGTTAGAGATGTAGACACAGCTTCTTCCGCTTTAGGCTCAGCTCTTAAAACCTCTTCTGCGGATTCTTTAGCAACCCCAATCCAGGAAATTAACTGCATATCACCTCTTCGAACAAAATAATCCATCACATCTTTAATATTATTCTCGAGTAATGCTTCATTTACCATAATGATTTTAGTATGCCCAAATTCTAACGTTTTGTCTGTGTGAGTTTCTAGTATGCGTATTGCTTCTTCAATGTTTTCTCCTTCATGTACTAGGTACTGATAGCTCGGTTTTTTTTCTTGCTTAATCGAAGCTACTGGAATCGATAATTTAAGTGTAACTTTATAATGACCTTCCTCTTTTTCAGAAGGATCAACACCAATTCCAATTATAAACAATCTATTATCAATATCTTTAAATCCACAACCAGCCATTAGAACTATGCATTGGATGAAAATAACACACAGAAAAACCACTTTTTTTCTGCCAAGAATGTACATTATACTTTTGCCCTCCTTTTTGCTACAAACAAAGAAAGGAATAAAATAAAATAAAATAGTGGAAAAATATTATAGAAATAACTTGAGTATTTGAACAGTTCAAATTCGTCTATTTTTGTAACCAAATAAATAGAGATTGCACCGAAGAGAACAACAAAAAAGTAGGATGTCAGATTTTTATTTTTCCACTTCAATTTATTAAAATGAAAAATACTCTCAAATAACTTTAACGATACATGCCAATGAACTAATAGACTCAAGAAAGAAATCCCTAAAAAGATAATAATAAATATGAAAACCAAACGCTCAATAACCCCATATTTCATCCTTACGGAATCACTTGTAGATACCCATGGAAAATTCATATGTTCAATTTGTTCAAAACCATTAAATCCAATGGGTATGAAGTAAGTTATAAATAGTACAACTGCGCCTACAGTACTGATGATAGATATTTGCTTAAATCCAAATTTGAGCTTTTCTTTAAAGAAACTATTAAAGATAACAATATTAACAACTCCAATAAAAATGTAGGATGCCGCTGAAAAAGACCTATAGCTTGGAGAAATATTAATATTCATCATAGCTACTTGGACAAAATTCCACTCTAAATTATTATCAGTAATTATCTTTACGAATAAAAATATTAGGATCGGCAACAGTAAAACAAATACTATTTCAAGAGTAAATAATACACTTTCAGACTTCATCAACATACCAAAAGAAACTATTATGACAAACGCAAGAGTAGTTGTAATTAAGGGAGTTTCTAGTGAAACAAAAGTTGTAAATAAAAATACATAAGTAATAAGCGTTATAGCCCCTGCTAAAAACCAAGAAATTCCAAAATAAACTATTACAGGAATATAAAACCACTTTGAGGTGTGTTTTTTCAATATTTCAGGAAAACTTTGTCCGCTGAATTTATTGAAAAATAAAGTTACAAAATAAGTAAATAATACACCTACAAAAAGCGCAGCAATCATAGAAAATAATACTCCATTTTTACTTTCAATCACTAATATTCGAGGGACTGTTGCGATTATATTTGCTACCATAGTTACAAAAATTAAATAATACATATAGCGGCTCAACGGAAATTTACACCTCTTTTTCCCTCTTCGTACTTTTCCAATTTATCTTTAAAAATGGTTCACCAAAGCTTTCTTTGTTTGTTAAAAACATTATGATGCCTAAAAATCCAAGCATTAAACCAACCGTGCCGAATAGAGTCGTGAATGCTAATAATAGGTACCTGCATATTCTTATGGCAAAGCTCATTTCACTTATTGGAATAACAAAACTAGTTATTGCAACGGCTGATACGATGATGATCATTATATTGGATGTAAGAGCAGCCTCAGTGGCTGCAGTACCTAGTATTAATCCCCCAACGGTTGTAGCTGTCGCACTTATTGCTTTTGGTAATCGGATACTCGCCTCTATTAAAAACTCCATAAAAAGCAGCATGAAAAGTACTTCTATAAATGATGGATACGGTACTCCCAGCCTACTCCCAGCTACTGATAGTGCAAGTTCCACACGAAAAATATCTGGTGTATAAGAAGTGATTGCTACATACATAGCTGGGAGTAGTATACAAGTTAATATCCCAACATAACGTAAGATCAATGTAAAAATAGAAATCCAAAATGAATGATAGTTATCCTCCATAGACACCATAAAGTCATAGAAAACAACTGGTGCCACTATTGCCTGGGGACTACCGTCCATCATAATCACTACTTTTCCATTTGCCAAATTATAAGTAATTCGATCTGGTCGTTCCGTTAAAAGTAATACTGGAAATAGAGAAAATCTCGTGCTATTCAAAAAAAGTTGTAAGTCTCCTGAAGATTCTATAAGAGGATTGTCCAGTTCTTTGATTTTTTTTTGAATTTCATCTAATACAGATTGTTTAACAATTTTTTTATCATAAATAAGCGCTATTGATTGGTGGGATTTATCTTTTAATTGAACCGTTTCAATTGTAAGTGAAGGTTCAAGATAACGATGTCTAATCATATTTAAATTGGATTCAATAGCTTCACTTAGTGCTAGCTGGGGGCCATATATAGTGGGCTCCATTAAAGCGGGTTGAGGTGAACTTGCAGTAATCATTTTTATATCTACTAGAAAAAATTGTTCTTGTATCGCTATTAATACATGTCCTTTCGTCAACTGTATTAAAAGTTCATCCCCCGTTTTCATCTTTGCAATATCTGGGAGGGACTGTATATAAGAAGAGAAAAATTCTGTAGATTTGAGCTCAAAAAAGGGTTTTATAATTATATTTTGTAATTTTAATCCATCTACAACTGTCTTTAAGTAGAGCACAAAAGCATAATTATCACCAAGCTGCAAAGGTATTGTCAAAATATCCTCAGAATTATTCATTTTTTCAACTACTTCTTTCATCAGCTTAGGAGTACTCGGCTTCTCGTTCGCACACAATGTATACACCCCATTTTAGGAAAAAATTGAATATACATAGGGTTACCGAATGTACTAGTTTTTATCCTTCAGATCAAAAAACCATTTCAAAAATGAAATGGTTTTTTTAACGTTGAAAGATAAGACAACGTTGCTTATGGGCTATATTGCATTGAATATAAGCTATATCGGAGAACTTATGGGCTTTTCTCACGTTTTTAATTCCCAATTGTTTAGTTATGAGCTATTTATCTGCAGTAAAAGGATCAATTGTATAATCTAAGGGCTTTCTGCTATTTAGCAATCTTATCAGCAAAAGCTTACCTATCACTTTTCATCAATCTTATAGCCTGTATAGATAATCTAACTAGTAACACAGCGCATAAAAACAAACCCACATACGCTGCTGTGTTTAAATATATTGCAAATTCTGCCTCTATAAACTGCCCTATTGCTAATAATGCAACCGATATTATTCCAAATGTAATGCCTACCATTAATAGAATGAAGCGCGAGAATAATTGTGTGATAAACATAGAATTACTTTTATCGGAAAAAATATCATGGTGTAATGTTATTTTCCCACTTTCCACACGCTGAATAAGATGATCTACTCGTCTTGGAATTTTACGAATCGTTGGTAACAGCAAAGCAAATTCTTCTTCTAAACGTTCAAAGGTCTGCTTTGGTTTTTTAAATGGTTTTTTCCATAACGATGCCATATATTCTGTAGAATACTCTTTTGCCTCATTAAAAATATCAAAATCACTTTTTATCATGTGTAATGTCCCGTCGAGTGTAACTAAAGCTCTTAGCGCAATACCTACGGATGGATAGAAAGATAAGCCGAATTTCTTAACGACTTCAAAAAATGCTTGAATCAATTCCTCCGTTGGAATATGAGAAATATAAGAGATTCTTAACAATAATTGAGCCATAGCATGTTCTAATTTCTCCCGCTCAATATGATCTACATCCTCTACCAATAGAGATAGTGCATCGTATAAAATATCCGAATCATTCTGTTGAATACCCAATAAAAACAACTTCATTCCCTCTTGCTGGGGCTGTGCTAAGCGACCAACTGCCCCAAAGTCTAAGAAAATCGGGGTTCCGTCGACATCATCTATAAAGATATTACCTGGATGTGGATCCGCATGGAAAATTCCAGAATACAGCAGCTGATCAAAAAATGAATATAGAACAGTACGGGCAAACTGTTCTCTGTCCACTCCGAGTGTCCTGAAAAGCGTATCCCCATACGCTACACTTTGACCATGAACATACTCGAAAATAATCAAATGATCATTACTTAGTTCCGTATAAATATGTGGTATCTTCACTGTATACGAACTATCTTTCAAGGCTGTTGTTACTTGTAAAGCATTTCGCATTTCAATCTCAAAATCAACTTCTTCTCTTAGATTTTCCGCGAATCCTAGCGCAAGTTCACGGAAACCAAGCTTCTCAGCCCATGAAGATTTATCCGAGAACCATGTAGCGAAATCTACTAATATATTTAAATCATCTCGCATCATATCTTTAATATCGGGTCGTAGGATTTTCACTACTACTTCTTTATTATTTGTACGAAGTATTGCTTTATGTACTTGACCTATCGATGCCGAAGCAATAGGTGTTAAATCGAATTCAACGAACATATCCTCCATTTTATAAGGTAAAAAGGACACTAAAATAGAATTCACTTGTTCATTTGTTAGAGGCTTAACATGTTGCTGTAGAGATTCTAATTCTTTTACGAAAGCAGCAGGCAATATATCCCCTCTTGTAGAAAGAACTTGACCAAACTTCACAAAAATACCACCAGATTGCTCCAATGTATCTTTTAATGCTTTAGCTAGTTCTCGCTCACTTTCCTTGAACTTCGAATATTTAATCGTCCGAGATATACCATTTTTCATAGCAATTTGGACAACCTGTCTCAGTCTTCTCTGACTACGCCAATTATTTCTTAAGCGAATTAATAATGATTTATTCCCAGATACTCTTTGCCCCTTTTCACCAATCGCCATTGGATCAAATAATTCAAAGAAAAGATACAGCAACATTGATATTAACAACATACTTCCTATCCATATAATTGTGCTTACATCCATATAGGTATACACAAAACTATCTGATAAGAAATCTGTTCCACGTAAATAGGCATACCAATAGACAAAGGAAGTAAAAAACACACTAATGACAACCGCCATAATACGTTTTACAAAGTTGATCTGCGAGCCCATTAATCGTCCACTCACGAAAAAGATGAAGAATGAGATAACTAAAATTTGAACTAATATCTTCAAATAAATCATATAGCACTCCCCTTTCACACTAAGACTATTCCCTTTCTTTCATTTTATTAATCTTCAGTTTCTTACACAAATAAAAACATCTACTATATTTAATGTATAAAGGTGATTGTGATTCAAATACTAGGTATCAATAAATAATGAAATGAGGATGAGGAATGTATTATTATAAGGAAGAATTGATAAATCAAATAGTCCCAGACCAACCAGACCCTGCTGCTGCAAAGGTATTACAAGAAATATTAGGTGGCCATTTTGGTGAGATGCGTACAATGATGCAGTATTTTTTTCAAAGCTCTAACTTTAGAGGAAAGGAAACACAATTTAGAGATTTACTTAGAGGAGTGTTTCTAGAGGAAATTGCTCATGTAGAATTAGTACAAAATACGATTAATCAGTTATTAAATGGGTCAGGTGAATCCGCAGTGCCTGGAAATGCTGGTATAGATGGGGCTCCTCTCGATGAAGCAATAAAACATGCAAACCCTCACCATTTCATTATTGGTGCGCAAGCTTCCTTACCTGTCGATGCGGCAGGAAATCCCTGGAATGGTTCATGGGTTTATAGTCACGGAAATTTAATAGGAGATTTACTTGACAACCTTGTTCTTGAGTCAACAGGAGTCCTCCAAAAAACTAGAATTTATGAAATGAGTTCCAACAAAACATTCAGAGAAACGCTTGCGTTCCTTATCGTAAGAGATAACTCCCACCAAAATGCGTTTGCTAAGGCATTAGAAACACTTGGTGTACAGTGGGGAAAACTATTCCCTGTCCCAAATTACGATATAAACAAATACCCCGAGTGTAAGAAATATATAGATATGGGTTATCATAATTCCACATTCAACTTCCGTTTAGATCCTACTAGAATTGCTGAAATCATTAATGGTACTAGCCCTAGTCGTAATCATGGTGACCTAACTGTCACTGATCCACCCGCTGGTTTTCCGGTTCCCTTGATGCCAGAAATGCCAAATGAACACAGTCCTGGCCTAAATGATATGCAATTCTAATGATCAAGTAGAAACAAAAAAACTCAAGTAGTTATTACTTGAGTTTTTTTCGGAGACACGACTAGATGAGCGAATTCTCCCCTACTCCTCCTGTATAAACTTTACCACATCATATTGACAATTTTGGCAAACCATTAAATGTGGACAAATCTTATCTTTAGCTGTGTTCGGATACCCATCTCCCATTTTCACGGTCTCTTCATCATTATAATGACCGTATGGATCCAAAAAATCAGATACTTTTCCTGAGTCCTCCAACTGAGTTTTACATTTGGGACAATTTATGTTGAGTACTTTTAATGAATTACATAAAGGACATATGGCCATAAGTAGTATCTCTCCTTTTACATTCCTGCTTAGTATCCAATTGTATATAAATATTATGCAACAAAATTTTTCTAGTTCTAATTAGAGTAAAAATAAATGAGAGAAGAGTAAACTTATAAGGTTTATATACTCTGACAGGGAATTCCGTAATGTAATTGTCAATTTTTCATAGACCAACCAGCTTTACCCTAATAACAATTTCAAAACCGGTGGTATTAATAGTAAAACAATAGAACTTAAAATAAGTAATTGCGAGACTTTTCTCGGAAGTTTTTCTCTCCCTTTCCCCTTGTACCAACCACTGAATTGCAACTTATTTCTATATAGAACAAAAAACAAAACAAAAATAGCAATAAATCCAATCGAACCTAACTTTTCTGGATGAATGCCCATTTCTAAATATATGTTTTTCAATAAATAACCTAAAGCACTTCCCACAATAGCAAACATAATAATAATTCGGATTAACTCCAATAACACACTCATGTAAATCTCCTATCTTGTCATCAATACAAATTCTATTAGCTTAATATCGCAAATGCCCTTTTAGAACTTGTAAAACAGTGGTTTATTTTAGTCAGTACTTTCAATGAACTATATTGTTAATATTATCCCATCCATATATGAGTTCATTTAATTTCTCACCCGCAATTTGCTTCCCAGAATGCTTCTCGCCTTTTATAGGATAAGTTCATTAAGAAGTTATTAGGAAGAATATTTTTATAGGTAGTCCTCCTGCTTTCTACATGCACTAAAGCTATCCCAATTGCTTCAGAAACCTTTGCTTCTCACTTCTCTCACTAACATTCCGACCACTCCCTTTTACACTAGGCCTATTATATGAAAGTATTTAACCTACTTATTGATTTTACTTTAAGTGAAGATTATTTTGGTATTTAAATCAAGTATAAGCTTTAAAAAGCAAAGTATAATAAAGATTTCTGCTAAAAAGTAGATGGAGTTGAATAATATTCTCCATCTACTTTTTTAGTTGTTAAACAGATTTTAAAAGTTTATGTTTTAGAAAAAGAGGTACATAGAAACTAAGTCTATAAAATAATTTCTTATAAACTGGAGGCAAATAGGATGAAAAGAAAAATGATTGCATTACCTTTAGCGTTATCTTCATTACTTATTCTCGGAGCATGTGGTGATGACGATACAGATGTGGATGAAATTGAAGTAAATGATCCATTGATAGAAGATGATGGAGAAAATGACGCAGGAATTGAAAACGAAGCGAATGATGAAGAAGAAAAAATACAGAATGATGATACCACAGATGATTCATCGGATGATTCAAACGAATAAATAAAAAAGCACTTTTCACTCCGAATAGTGAAAAGTGCTTTTAATATTAGACCTATTTAGTACTCTCTAAAGCAAAATGTTGAATTTTAATTCCGATTTCATCACGAATTCGTTGGAATACACTCCACTTTTCCTCTGCAGTTCCAGTAGCTTTCGCTGGGTCTTCGAAGCCCCAATGTTCTCTTTTAACATTTGGTGGTGTTATCGGGCATTTGTCTGCTGCATCTCCACAAAGCGTTACGACTAAATCTGCATGGTTTAGAATTTCTAAGTCAATAATATCAGAAGTTTGTCTAGAAATATCAATTTCGACCTCATTCATAGCCTTTACGGCATTCGGATTAAGTCCATGCGCCTCAATCCCAGCACTAAATACAATCCATTTATCACCTAAGTATTTCTTTGCCCACCCCTCAGCTATTTGGCTACGGCAGGAATTACCTGTACATAGAAAGTAAATCGTTTGTTTTGTCATAAAAATCTCCTTAAAAAATTAATAACGTTAAGTAAAGTCCAAACAAAGTTATGAACAAAATAGGTAACGTTAAAATTATGCCTGTTTTAAAATATACGCCCCAGGATACTTTCACCCCTTTTTGAGATAGGACATGTAGCCATACTAATGTCGCAAGTGAACCAATTGGCGTAATTTTTGGGCCTAGATCGGAACCAATTACATTTGCATATATAAGTGCTTCTCGTATTACTCCCGAAGTATTCGTTTCAGCAATCGCAAGTGCATCAATCATAACTGTAGGCATATTATTCATAATAGATGATAGAAAGGCTGCAATGAATCCCATGGACATGGTTGCCACAAATAAACCTTGTTCTGACACAAACTGAATTACACCTGCTAACGAATGTGTAAGCCATGCATTCCCTAATCCATATACAACGACATACATACCAACCGAGAAAAACACTATATTCCATGGTGCATTTTTTATTACACTACTAGTATTCACAACATGACTCTTTTTCGCCATTAATATGAAAAATATGGCAACAACTCCTGCTACAATTGAAACAGGCAGATTTATGAATTCACTAGTAAAATAACCAACTAGTAGTATTAATAATACGTACCAGGAAAGACGGAACATTTTTAAATCTTTAATAGCTTCTTTCGGTTCTTTTAATCTGGATAAATCATATGTTTTTGGAATGCTTTTTCTGAAATATATAAATAACACACTAATCGTTGCAATTAACGAGAATAAGTTCGGAATAATCATTTTTGAAGCATATTCCACAAAACCAATTTGGAAAAAGTCTGCCGAAACGATATTAACTAAATTACTAACTACAAATGGTAGCGAAGTCGTATCTGCAATGAATCCGCTTGCCATAATAAATGGAAAGATCATTGCTTCTTTAAAATTCAAATGACGTACCATTGCCAATACAATAGGGGTCAATATTAATGCTGCTCCATCATTTGCAAAAAACGCTGCGACTATTGCCCCTAATATACTTACATAAATGAACATCTTGACTCCATTACTTTTCGCTGCTTTTGCCATATGGAGTGCCGCCCATTCAAACAATCCAATTTCATCTAATATCAATGAAATAAGTATAATTGCAACAAAAGACAACGTTGCATTCCATGTTATTCCTATTACTTCCTGAACATCCTGAATACCAACTACTCCCACTAACAAAGCTACTAAAGCTCCGCCACATGCTGTCCAGCCTATTGATAAATTTTTCGGCTGCCAAATAACAAATGCAAGTGTAATTAGGAATATCAGTGATGCTAATATTGCATCTGTCAATTTATACTCTCCCTTGTTGTTAACTATTTTTGATTATATATATCTGCTGCCTGTAAAAAGTGATAGTAACTGTACTCTCCAAATGTATCCTTGTTACCCTTAAAAAAATGCTCGAACATATATTCTCTTGCTTCTACCAGTGAACACGTTTTAGTAGCCATAATTAGTTTTAAATAGGATATAAAATACTCTATTGATAATTTGCCACCATTATTAACAGGCATAATTATTTACTCCTTTAGCATCCTCCACAGCAGGATAAACCTGCTTGAGATGCTTTAATATTCGTGCTGCACACTCCAGTTTCCGGTAAATCCAATTCTACTGCCTTCGATGCTGTTAAATCTCCAGATAGATAGGCAACTACCGATCTAACCTGTTCATAACCAGTTGCCATTAAAAATGTAGGAGCACGGCCATAGCTCTTCATCCCGACAATGTAAAAGTTCTTTTCTGGTTGACGCAAAATTTCTTCACCATGAGGACGAACTGTCCCACAACTATGCAAATTGGGATCTATTAAAGTGGAAAGAGCTTCTACACTTTCTGTGCCAGCATCTACACTTAATCTGACTTCTCTCAAGAAAGAAAAATCTGGCCGACTTCCTGTATTGGCAATAATCTCATCTACTTCTAGTTCAAAAGGTTTTCCGTTTAATTGACCAATTATTTGAATTCCTGTTGGTGCGTCCTTTAGTTGCTGTATATAGAATGGAGTAATTGGTTTTACTGTTCCATTATCCACTAATTGATGAATTCTACTACCAAGCTCACCTCTTGCTTCTAGTGCATCCTTTTCCTCTCCACCATAAGCATCCTCTACTTTTTTCTTCCTCATAATCCAGTAAAGTTCTTGACTACCTGACTCTGTAAGTTCAAGAATAGTGTTAATAGCAGAATGCCCTCCCCCAATTACTGCAACTCGTTTATCACTGTATTTATCCCTGTTTGTAGCAATATTAGGAATGCCATAATAAATATGCTCTTGTAAGACTTTTTCTTCTAGTGTCCAAACATTATCGGTGTTTATAGGATTAGGATGTGACCAAGTACCAGAGGCGTCTATTACTGCTTTTGCTTCTATACGGCTTGTAGTTCCATCTTGCTCCAAATATATAACAAAAGATGCATTTTCCCGTTTATCGGTCTTCATTTTATCTAATCCCTTTTTACTTACTGCAGTAACAATAGAATTAAATAAAATATGTGGTTGTATTTGAGGTAATTCTGAAAGTGGTTCTAAATATAGTTCAACTAATTCCTTGCCATTAGGTAATTCCTCAGCTGGTGGTGCGATCCAATTATTATGTTCTAGGAGCTTACTGGCAATTTTATCAATATTATATTGCCATGGAGAGAATAATCGAACGTGGTCCCAGTGACGAATGTTAGAACCAACTTTTTCTCCCGATTCCACTAGGATAAAAGGTTCGCCTCGATCGGCTAAATGAGCTGCAGCCGCAAGTCCTATTGGCCCTGCACCGATAATTGCGACAGGCAAATGATCTATGTCATTATTAGGTATACAACATAAAGACTTTTCAATAATATTAAAATTCATCATAATAAAGGATTCCCTTCTTTAAATGCTTGTATTTTACAATTAAATTTTATGTTAGCATACCGTATTACAGCAGACACTAGATTTGGACATAGCTTTATTTAATAGTTCTATTGAACGTAAAACTGTGTCACGTTCGAATTCATTCATGTGGGAGAACACTTCTTCCAAATAAGTATTCATCGATTCATCAATTGTAGTGGCAACAAACTTACCTTGTACGGTTAGAGCTAATAAGGATACCCTTTTATCTTGGGCAGAAGCTGATTTTGTGACGAGCTCCATTTTAATGAGGTTTTGAATTTGCCTACTAAAGGTAGTAATATCCATCGCTAATAATTCTGCTACTTGTTGCATAGAGGATTCAGGCTGTTTATCGATTTCATATATAATGTGACTTTGAACAGTTGATATTTCTACTGCACCAATGGAACAGCAGTTTTTATTGAGTAGTCCAAATCTTCTTGTTAAAAGCTGAAATAATTCTCGTTTGTTTTCCATCGAATTCACTCCCTTATTTATTTATATTATAATTACTTGTATAATGCAAGTATAAAATAACTTTTTGAAGGAGCAAACACTATGCTTTTAAAATTCGAGAAAGCTTCTAGTAAAGATTGGGAGCAAATTAAATATATTTATGAATGTGGCATTCAAACAAATAATGCTACTTTCGAAACGGAAGCACCTATAACTTTTGACACGTGGATATCTAACAGTTTCAAAAAATGTAGCAATGTTATTAAAGATGGGGATCTATTATTAGGTTGGTATAAACTTTCTCCTGTTTCTAACAGAATGGTTTATGGTGGGGTCGGCGAGGTTAGTATTTATGTCCATCCGAAAGCAAAAGGAAAGGGCGTGGGACATATGCTTTTAGATCATTTAATAAAAACATCTGAAGAAAATGGATTTTGGACCTTGCAGTCATCTATTTTCCCGGAAAATACTGCTAGTATTCATCTACATTTAAACCATGGTTTTAGAGATGTCGGATATCGTGAACGAATTGGGAAAGTCAATGGAGTATGGAGAGATAATTTACTCTTTGAAAGAAGAAGTAAATTAAACGGAATAAATTGAAATTTAATGATAACGAATAGGCAAAAGATCATACCATTGTGGTATTCTCAGGAAGGGGTGCAATAATGAAAAACAAACCAATATATGTAGAAATTCTGATTGAAGATACTGTAGAACGTGTTTGGGAGGCTTCCCAAAATCCCACATTGCATGAGCAATGGGACTTACGCTTTTCTTCTATTACTTACTTGCCAAAAGAAGAAAATGAAGCACAACTATTTGAATATAAAACGAATATAGGGTTCGGTATAGCTATAGCAGGTTGGGGAAAAAGCGTCGGTACCTTTCATGCAAAGGATAATTCAAGAACATCTTCTCTACATTTTGGAACAGATAATCTTCTATCTCCTATTAAGGAAGGAAAGGGTTACTGGAAGTATGTTCCGGAACAAAATACTACTAAGTTTTTTACACAATACGATTATGATGTGCAATTTGGCACTTTAGGCAAGCTGATAGATAAAATCGTTTTCAGACCTTTAATGGGTTGGGCCACAGCACTTAGTTTTGATGTATTAAAAAGATGGCTGGAAAAAGGCGATGCCCCATCAGCGCAGTATCTCCGATTTTTTACACATTGGATAATTACACTACTATTCTTTTTCGTTTGGATTTATCAAGGATTGATACCCAAACTAATCATGATGCATCCAGAGGAAGTTGCTTTGACTTTTGCACTCTTACCTCTTAAGCCAAGTCAAGCTCATAATATGGTAGCAATCATTGGTGTCATAGAGATAATTTTTGGTTTGATTTGGATTCTTTATCGAAATAAAAAAAGATTACTAGGATTACAACTTGCAATACTGCCATTATTAACCGTTTCTGCAATAGTTGCCGACTCTTCGGTACTTTCACATCCATTCAATCCGATAACATTTAACTTATCGTTAATCGTCCTAACGATCATTGGCTTGTTATTAAGTAAGGATATCCTTACAGCTAGAAGATGTAAACGCGTAAGGTAAGGAGCTCAAACATGTCCATTTATAAAGAAATTCTTGGTAAACAATTTTATAAAATGCAACCAATGCTTCAAAAAAGGTATGGGTTTAAAGATGATAAAACCTTTAAAGCAACTGGAGTTATGCATAAAATAACTAGTGGTCCAAAGTGGCTGTATCTATTCAAACTATTTGCTGCACGCAGAAAATTCTTGTTCCCTGAACATGGGAATAATATACCTTTTCATATTATCAATAAACAACAAATTGGATCTAACGGTGAGCAACAGGTTCACTGGGAAAGAAGATTTTATTTCCCAAATATTAACCGGGATTTTAATGCTCTCATGACCTTAGACATTGATAAGCAATTAGTGAAGGACTATCTGGGTGAACCTAGTCTATTTTACTCTGAGTTGACTTTTGAAGTTACAGATCAAGGACATATAAGAATCGAATCACAAAAACAACGCATCTTACTTGGAAAATTTGAATTGCCTATTCCAAAATTGTTTCAAGGAAATGTTTTAGTCAAGGAAAGTTATGTGAAGGAAAATGATAGTTTTTGTATACATGTATGGATTACGAACCCGCTAATTGGTACTTTATTTGAATATAAGGGGGAATTCCGAGCTGATGACCTATAAGATTCTTGCTAGTATACATATAATTTTATTTACTTTTACTGCATTGTTTACTGTGAATCCTTGGCACTTTTTAATGCTGACAATAGCACAACTCTTATATGTCCCGCTAACTTTGCAACTCATTCTAAAACTAAAAATACGAATGTATTATTTTGTTCTTCCTGCTGTTTTTTCGGTTATTGTACCTCAAATAACAGAAAAAACTAGTTTTGACTTTATCCTTGCTTTCATCTATTTACTGTTTACCTTTGCCGTTGCTATATGCGGATTTATACGTTTTGCTAAAAGAGGATTTACTCATTTAGAGGAGTTTTCCATAGATACTGGCCTCATGTATTTATTCTTGGGAGGGATATGGTATTTTATTTATGAAATAGGGTTTGATACTGGGTTCACCCCTATGTTAACTTGGCTTACGGCAATCCATTTCCATTATTCCTCTTTTCTATTACCTATTTTTATAGGGTTTGCTGGTAGACTTTATAAACCTAAGAGTTACCCATTCTTTGCTACGATAATTTTAGTATCACCATTAATAGTTGCAGCAGGGATTACATTCTCCCCTTGGCTTGAGTTAGTATCTGTACTACTATATATTATCGGGATTTATGGTTTTATTGTTCTAGCGTTTAAAATTCCATTTAAAGGGATTGTACAAAAAACGCTGATTTTAATTTCGTTTAGTGCATTAGGAATTACTATTATATTCTCTTTACTATATGCACTTGGAAATGCTTTTGGAGTATTCCATGTCAGTATTGAGTTTATGTTAAAGTTTCACGGATTTTTTAACTGTTTGTTATTTGGATTAGTTGGTATTATCGGTTGGTCTATTTCAACACCTGCTCCCCTATACAAAGAATTGAATGTTCCAATAAGTCATATACGTGGGAAATTTGTTATTGGTGAACAAATACTAGAGAAAAACAAAGGTGACGAAAGCTACACTGGACTCGTAGATGATATGGGGGTTTATATTAACAGGGATAATGTGAAGCCTACAATTATAGAATTCTACGAAAATACTAAACAATACCATTTGTTTTCAGAAGTACATTGGTATCCGTGGTTTAAACCAATTGCGGCTGTCTATGGAGTTATTAGTCAAAAAATCCAACAGTTGAATTTACCCTACTCTTCTAAGAAAACGGAAATGACTGGCGACATTATTGCTGTTAACGACGGTCGTATTAGAACTAGGGCATGGCTTCGAAAAATAGAATCTGACGTTATTTTTGTCGCCTTATACTCTTCATATGTAAAGGGCGAGAAAACTTATATGAATATTGCACTGCCACTCCCTTTCACATCCATGATCGGCATACTTGAACTGCATGAGCAAAACAATGGAAACCTACTATTAACAAGTCGCGGAAACGGTAATTCTGATGCTGGAATTTACTTGACGTTTCGTAACATTGTTTTTAAGCTTCCTCTTCAAGAGCAGTTTTTTATAGATGAAGAACCAAATGGGGAGCTTTTTGCTAAACATCGGATGAAAATCTTCTCCATTCCTTTTTTGAGTATTGACTATACTATTGTGAAAAAAGAAAAGTAGAACTTGAGTGGAATTTCATAAAATGCCATGGAATTCCACTCCTTTTACATGGTTATGTTTGCCAATTTGCACTTTCCATTAGTTTATCTAGTTCATCTTGTATTACACTAATATCTATTCTTTCAAATAAAGGTCTAACCGTTTGCAACTGAATTGGTGCCGGATTAAAAGGCTGCCAAGTGAATTTATCTATTCGGAGATTTGCCTTAACCACTTCGCTTGAAAAGGGTAGGAATGGTGATAATATTTGTGCTATATTGCCAATAATGTATACACAAGTCGCAATCGTACCTTTACATTCTAATTCCTCTTCTTTTAGTTGTATCCACGGTTTTTGAGCATCAAAATATTTGTTCCCATTACGAATATATAGAAATATTTTTTCTAATGCTAATTTGAAATGTCCTTTTTCTATTAGCTCTCCTACTTCTTCATATAATCTTTCTGTTTGTATTATAATTGTTTCATATATACTGTTTACAGGTATATTACCTTCATAAAACTTCTCTACGAATTTAAATGTTCGGTTCACCAGATTTCCATATGCACCAAGCAGCTCCGAGTTATGGCTGTATATAAATTCTCTCCAGGAGAAATCAGTGTCACGATTCTCTGGAGCATTGATTGTTAAAAAGTAGCGAATGGAATCAGGATGATATCTTTTTAAAATATCAGGTATCCAAACCGCATATTTTTGACTTGTAGATAGTTTTCTTTTCTCAAGCGTCAAATACTCATTTGAAATAATATGTGTAGGTAATGCCTGGTTATTTATCCCTAATAAGATTGCTGGCCAAATTAGTGTATGAAATGGGATATTATCTTTTCCATGCACATAGTATGAGATCGTCTCTTCTGACCAATATGCTATATCTTCTTTTTTAGAATTTTTTGCCCACTCTTTACTTGCTGAATAATATCCTGCTACTGCTTCTATCCAAACATAAACTTTCTTTTCCTCATAACCTTTTACAGGAATACTAACTCCATTTGGCAAATCTCTAGAGGCTGCTCGATCTAACAGTCCTTCCTTTAAATACCGCTCCGTTAATTGAATTGCATTATCTCTCCATAACTCATTAATCTTAGCTTCGTGAACATATTTCTCTAATTGTTTTTGAAAAGCACTTAACTCAAAATAAAAATGCTCCGTTTTACGGGTTGTCGGTTCACTTCCACAAAGCTTACACGTTCGGTCGATTAAATCTAATGGATCTAATATCTTGGAACAATTATCACATTGATCTCCACGAGCACTGCTACCACAATTTGGACATTTCCCTTCTACATATCTATCTGGTAAAAATTGTTTGTCTATCTCACAATAGGTCTGTTCTATTTCTTTTTTATAAATAAACCCACTATCTAATAGCTTTAAAAATAGTTCCTTTACGACTTGGTGATGATTCTCACTGTCTGTTCGCGTATAGAGGTCATAAGAAAACCCTAGACGACGGAATGAATCTTCAAACTCATCGTGGTATCTATCGGCTACTTCCCTTACAGGAATCCCTTCCTTATTAGCTCTTATAGAAATAGGTGTTCCATTACAGTCACTTCCCGAAACATATAGTACATCCTCTCCCTTTAGTCTAAAATACCTTGCCAGTATATCCCCTGGCAATAATGCTGCTATATGTCCTAAATGCAAAGAGCCATTTGCATAAGGCCAAGCCCCTCCAATAAAAATACTCATTTCCTATTCCTCCTTATTAATAAACAAAAAACCTCGTCCTTACCGGAAAATTTCCGATAAGGACGAGGTTATTATACTCGTGGTACCACCTTAATTTTCAAACAACTCACATCGTTTGACTTTATAAGTACATGGCAATTAGCCTTTATACTTTGACAGGGATAACAAGTGCCAAACCTTGTCGTATCCTACTAGTCACATAACGTTCAGTACGAAGCTCAGAGATCATGTTCAAATGACTAGTTTGCCTCGTTCCCACCAGCAGAAGCTCTCTTTATAACATCATCACTTTACTTTTCCTCTTCATCGCTACTATTTTATATTTGTTAAGATAATTATACATAAAATTCTGAACTTCACAAGAAGTTTAATTTATTTATGTTAAAATAGTAAATAGTGAAGGAGTTGTGATATATCATGAAAAGTTTTATTGATGATTTTGCTGGTGCTATACATGATATTTTGTATTATGTATCTTACTTTATAGCAGGGCTGATCATTGTCGGTGTACCTCTTTATCTTATAGCACTTTTATTTAAATGGATTTCTACTACCTTCTAATAACTTCCATCTAAATACATAAATCATTCATTATTAAAATTTGTCAACAAGTGAAAGATTATGAGCAAAGTATAATTTATCTGTCTTTTTCCCAATCAATGAATCGAACAAATCCAAAATCATTCCCTGACTCACTGCCCATTCTACAGAAAACTAATTACTTGTATATGAATTCAGGTGGCAAGTGGACAGCAAGCTATCTATTCCACTTGCTACCTCCTCTTTCCGACATAAAAAAGGTCCACTACAAATGTTTTCAAGGTTACCCGTCATCATTTAAAACTACCCTGGAAGTTATTTAAACAAAAAACATTTTGTTTTATGTATTAGCTACGATTAAACGTGCTGTTTCTAATCGACGACGAACGACAACTCCAAACCATGCAGCTAGTACTGCTTTTATTACACCTACGATAATAAATGGAGCAACGCCACCCATAAATGCTGCAGTCCACGTCAAATCAGCTATTATTTTTAACCAAACCGTCCCGAATACCAATGTAACAACCATACCAATTAAATTAGCTATAATAGCATGTGAAATTGTGACACCAAATTTTCTCATATAAAGTCCCATAAGTATTGCAGATGGCAAGAAACCAACAATATAGCCACCTGTTGGTCCAACTACAATTCCTAATCCTCCTGACATCCCACTAAATACTGGCATTCCTACCGCTCCGATTAATATATATACCATCACCGATAATACACCTAATCTCATACCTAAAATGGTAACTACTAAACCGATTGCAAAAGTTTGCCCTGTAATTGGTACAAGTGGCAGAGGAATCGTCACCTGCGCGAGTATTGCTATAATAGCAGCCCCAATTGCCGCTAATAAGTATTGATAAATATTACTTTTTTCCAAAATATAAAACCTCCCCCGATGTGTTAACCTAATTTATTTTTAAGGTTAACACAAAGATAAAACATTTTACTGATACTGTCAATAAACTTTTTTGAAAAGTTGAATCAAATAGTAAAGGTATAATATAGAAAACCTAACTATATCGTCCTATAAAAAAGAGTGAGGAATAATCCTCACTCTTAAATCAGCACTGCGTTTAGAAACATTAGGTATTTTAAATACTCATCTTGACCGTTTAATTTACCAAGATTATGAGTGACTTTTTAAACACACATATATGAACCTTACTATCCTTTACCTAACATATATCACGCTTATTAGTAAATAAGCCACGTCAGATAGTGCTTAGTGCAATTTTATCTTTTTTTACAAACATAAATCATCTCATCACTATCTTTACTTAATAATGATTTATTCCAATCTTCATAGACATGTAAAATATCTAGTCCGTTTTCAAATAGTAACCGTTCCATTTCTTTAGGATATGTGTATCTTAAACTAATGTTCGTTCTTCTTTCCTTAACAACATTGCCTATATCCATATATTTTCTGATTGTTGTATAATGCTGTATTTGTTCTAAAGGATTATAATTACTAATCGTATATACTTTTACTTCTTTATTCTCAATTGTATCTATATATGTTTTCCAATACTCTTCTGTATTTGGTTGGAGCAATTCTTCCGCCGTTGGAAACCTAATCCCAAATACCAAAATTCCATCTGCTTTTAAATGGCTATGTATAGACCTTAAAACAAGATTTTGTTGTTCATTTGTTTGAAAATGTTGAAAGGAGTTCCCAACCATAAACATAAACGGGCTTTTTTCTTCTAGTTGAAGCACTGTGCAATCTTGAACTAACCATTTAATTTGTATTTTTAAATTTTCCGCTTTCCTCTTAGCATGTTCAAGCATACCTCTATGTAAATCTACCCCTATCAATTCAAAGCCCTTTTTAGCTAAAGGAATTGTCATTCTCCCGGTCCCACATGCCAGATCTATAATTGGTCCTCCCTGTTTGATAGCCCATTCTGTAAGTAAATTAAGTTCACTAGTATAGGCATCGTTTTCAATATCGTAGGAAATTGGATCATTATATTCTTCAAAATTATTCACTTTTATCTGCTCCTTCCTGAGATAGCCATTGTGCTATTTTCGCTTCAAATCTTTCTTCCCTCCAAGCAATAATGGTGGCTAGCTCACCATGCTTCTCCATATATTCAAGGACAAACTGATCACCTAGAAAGTAAGCTAATCTACTATAACCAAATCTATTTCCTCCATTAATAGAAAACCACTCGTGAAGTAGTTTCTCTGAAGTTAAAACTTTAAAATCTTCCATAAATGCTTGTTTGATCCTTATCATATTTGCTTGAGCAAAAGTATGCCAATGGACACCTTCGTCATAATAAGAAAAATAGACAGAGGGATGAATATTATCAGCTATTTGCCGGGATAAATGCGTTGCAATCCCTTCTCTATATAGCCATATGAGCGGATGTGTCCATCGAGACTTTGACCAATCCATTCCTGCATCATCCGACATAATATATTGAGCCAGATGACCAAATTCATGAGCTACAATTACGCGTAGATGATCGGGATTTGGTGATAGCTTTTCTAACGCAAAAGTAATATTTGGAATGATTTGTCGATAAGTATATGCATTGGATCCAAACCCGCCGACTATCAAATTAATGTCGACTGGAAAGGATAAATTATATTTGTTCTTATATGCACCAGCTATTTCAGGAATAATTGATTGAATATTTTCGTGTACTTCTTTAATTGAATTAAAATAATGAGGATATTTTTCAATGGATTGCAAATGTCTATCCTCAGTGTCCTTACAATGTCCATTAAAATACTCCTCAAATATTTTCGTAAAGACTGTGTTGTTGGCTCATAGTTAGTAAAGAAATATGGAACTGTATCTATTATTTGCAACCTATACACTCTCCTTTTTATTTGCTTGCAGTTAGCTCGCATGCAGTTATAAAAGTTTCTAAGTTTTTCATAACTGTTTCTACATCAGGAATTTCTTCAAAAAGTTCCTTTTGGGTATACACACGTCCTCCTTTAATCACCATATTAATCACTTGTGTATGCTTTATATTTTCTAATGGATTATCATTTAAAACGACGATATCTGCTATTGCACCTTCTATAATTACTCCTAGATCTGGACGTTTTAAAGCCTTAGCTGCATTTATCGTTGCAGCACGTAGAGCGTCTATTTCGGTTATTCCAGCTTGTACAAACAATTCTAATTCACGGTGTAGCGCCATTCCAGGAATGGTGAATATCCCAGCGGGTGTATCTGTTCCTGCGACAACTTGCCCACCTAGGTCATAATAGGCTTTGGCAATGGTCTTATTCATCGTTGCTTGTCTACCTATTTTTTCTAAAGAAGCTGGTTGACTTAAAAAGTATTTCCATTGATTAACTAATCCTTCGTTTTCTTCAAGCTTCGTTATTACTTCATTTTTTGGATACCAATAGTTTTCAAGAAGCTTCGCTTGATCCAATAACACCATTGTTGGACAAATAATCACTTGGTTTTCGATAAGCACTTTACAAACTGCTTCAATTTTCTCTTTATCAGGTTGTTCCCAATCAATAGAATCCCACACAGCATCATCAGCTTGCATAGCCCACTCTGAATACATATCCTGCACTATACCAGATGCATGCTCATTCCATTTTATGCCCATTATTGCTGCATCTATTGCTGTAACGTCATTAGAATAAATTAAATCACAGCTCACTTCTTTATTGTATGTATTAGCTTCCTCTACAACTGCCATCATAGCTTCTTTTGGCAACCAGCCATATACTTTGATAAAATCAGCGCCTGCTTCTACCTGTCTTCTTACTTCCTTCCGAGCAGCTTGAGGATTATCAGCATTCATATTCCAAGGACTTGGCTCTCCCCATAAACCAGGTGGTCCATCAATAATACGGTCTGCCGAAATTACTCGTGGCGTAGGTGCTTCCATTGATGCTTGGATTAAATCCTTCAATTCATTGACATTGCCTCCTGTATTCCGAACAGTCGTCACACCAGAAGCGGTGAACAATGGAGCAAAGGCTTCTTTTATATGTACATGCATATCAATAAGACCTGGTATTATCCATTTTCCTTGAAGATCATGCACTGTAACATCGGAGTTCCCCTTAATTTCTTCATTAATTTCACTATCGATTTTTATAATGATGCCATTTTCTATCGTGATATTTTCCCTCTCTATAGAACCATTTTCAACATCAATTACATTAGCATTTTTTAAAACTAAAATATTATTTCCCACCTTTCTATTTCTCCCCTTTTTTACCTTTCTTACTATACTTCTAAATCGAGAGAAAGGTTTCATTATTCAGATAATTTTCCGCATTTAAATGATAGTCTTCAACGATGTTGAATAATGTAGTTTATTTCTCCACTAAATATTTATTAAAAGCCACTGTTAAAAAACATACACCTGTTATTACTAACAAAATACTAATAAATATAGGAAAATATCCAATCTTCGATAGAGCGTCTGTAAATTGTCCATATTGTCCACCTCTTGTTGTATAAATTGCTGCCGCAATCCACGTCATGCCAAATAGCATTATTCCTGAAATTATCCCCGTTACACCTACTAATATATGCTTCATATTATATTTTCTCCCTTCGTTTTAGCATCCATATCTGTATATTCGCTTAAATTATGAGATTTCCTTTTCAATTCAAAAAAGATACCTTTTCTTGTTACTGAAACGGTATCTTATAAGAATTATTTTATTTGCCCTACGTATATAGACTGTGGACGGAAAATTGTATTGTCTTCCAACTGTTCAATTGCATGGGCTGTCCAACCAACCATTCTAGCGACACTGAAGGTCGGAGTAAACAATTCCGACGGCATGTTAATAGAGCGCATAATAGCTGCCGCATAATACTCTACATTCGTATATAACTTCCTACCCGGTTTATACTCCGCTAATAACTCGATGATTTCTTTTTCTGCGATTGTTGCAATATCTAGCCATGCATCTTTTCCTTGAAGCTCTAAACATTTCTCTCGCAGTATAATTGAACGAGGATCCTCTGTTTTGTAAATTCGATGACCAAAGCCCATTATCCTTTCTCCGGTTTCTATTTTATTTTTAACAATCGTACGGATTTGTGTAGGATCTTCGAATTCATTTAACATAGAAATAACACCTGATGGAGCCCCTCCATGTAGAGGCCCTTTCATTGTTCCAATTGCTGAAGTAATCGCTGCTGTTAAATCTGACTCGGTTGAAATCGTTACACGTGCAGCAAAGGTCGATGCATTCAGACCATGCTCCATTGTAAGTTTCAAGTACGTTTCTAGCGCTTCTACTTGTACATCACTTGGAATTACTCCAGTTAGCATCCACAAATAATTTGCTGTGTAGGAAAGGTCCTTATTCGATTCTATAATAGGAAGTCCTTGCTGATTTCGATAATGTCTAGCCACAATCATCGGAAGTGCAGCTGTTAATATGACTGCCTGCTCTTCTATTAATTTTTCTTTAAATGCTGATTGTGAGTATGCAGAAATAGCCGTTCTCATAGCATCCATTAAAAATATTTCGGTTGGAAGTGCATCAATAATCGCTATTATATGTGCAGGCAATTCTCGACAATGATTCAATTCGAGCTCTTTTTCAGTGCCACTTTCCCCAGTCCATAAAAAGCCAGCCAATTGTTCAAATGTACTAGATGCAACTAGCTCATCTACTAGTACTCCTCTATATCTTAGTTCCCCAACTTCCCCATCCACTGAAGCAATTTTTGTATGAACTGCTACAACATCTTTTAATCCCTTTTGGAACATATATACCACTCCTTTTCTTTAGTATAAGAGAAGAACTTGATAAAAAAAATTAAATATATATAATCATATTAATTACTATTATTAATCAAAGGTGATGACTATATGGAATATCAATGGCTGAAAACGTTTTGTATTGCTGCAGAGACACTTAACTTTCGAAAGGCTTCTGAAAAATTGTTGATGTCTCAACCAAGTGTCACCGTTCATATACGATTACTAGAGGAACATTTGGGATCCACTCTTTTTGATAGGCAAAATAATCGAGTAACCTTGTCGGAAGCAGGAAGATACTTTCTACCCGAAGCACAAAAGCTTGTGAACAGTACAGAAAGCACTATTCACAAAATGCATGCTTTTAAACAAGGATATCGTCGAACGTGGACAATTGCGATTTCACCACTTATGGCTGAGACGATTCTTCCTTATTTTTTACGTTCGTTTATGAAGCTACAACCTGACTTGGAAATAACTATTCGAGTGGAGGAATCCTATCTTATCGAAGGTCTAGTAGATTCAGGAGTAGTAAATATCGGCATTTCGGCACTTGACGCACAAACAAAAGGCATAGAATCCATTACTATTTATGAGGAACCAATTTTATTCGTTATGCCGGTAGACATTTACGATGAAGAAAGCGGTCCTCCCATTGATATTAAGGGAGTTTTGCAGAACAATTATTTGTTTACCCATCATCATCCTGTTTTTTGGGATGATCTTCTTGTGAAACTACATAAGAAGATCAGTGGAATTAGAACAATGAAAGTAACACAGGCCCATATTGCCAAACGTTTTGTACAAGATGATCTAGGAGTATCCTTTTTGCCACACTCAATCGTTCGCCGTGAGCTATTGGAGGGCAAAATAATGCAGCCCCATTTCGATTTATTCGATTTACCTACTGTTTCCACTTTCATCATCTTGAAAAAGAAAGGAGATTTAGAAAAATTATTTATTGAACAAATATCCAAGTTTTATTTTGGCTGATTCTTAACCAATATTTCGTCAAACCAACCAAAAATCAGCCCCATCTATAGAGGCTGATTTCTGATTGTATTTACTTAATTTGATAAACTACTATTTAAATATCTTCGCAGCTTTCACTGCCTTTTGCCATCCATCATATAAATTATTTCTTTTTTCTTCTTCCATTTTTGGTTGGAATGACTTGTCATTTTTCCATCTCTCAGAGATTTCACTTCTGTCTTTCCAATAACCAACTGCTAATCCTGCTAAATACGCTGCTCCTAAAGCAGTTGTTTCATTAATAACAGGACGATCTACTTCAACGTCAAGTATGTCACTTTGGAATTGCATTAAGAAGTCATTTTTTACAGCCCCTCCATCTACTCTCAACGATTTCAATGATATACCGGAATCTGCTTCCATTGCATCGAGTACATCTTTCGTTTGATATGCAAGCGATTCCAAAGTTGCACGTACAAAATGTTCTTTCGACGTACCTCGAGTCAATCCAAACACAGCACCTCTTACATCACTATCCCAATAAGGTGCTCCTAAACCTACAAAAGCTGGAACTACATAAACACCATCTGTTGAATCTACTCTATCTGCGTATCGCTCACTCTCAGCAGAGTCTCTAAACATTCTTAAACCATCACGTAACCATTGAACTGCAGATCCTGCAACAAATATACTTCCTTCAAGTGCATATTCTACTTTACCATCAATTCCCCAAGCAATTGTTGTTAATAATCCATGTTCTGATTTTACAGCTTTCTCACCGGTGTTCATTAACATAAAGCAGCCGGTACCATACGTGTTTTTCACCATTCCACTTTCAAAACATGCTTGACCGAATAACGCTGCTTGTTGATCTCCTGCAATCCCAGCAATTGGCGTTTTATGCCCAAAGAAACTTTCCCCTGTTGTGTGCGCATATATTTCTGAAGATGGACACACTTCTGGTAACATCGTTGTTGGTACCCCTAAGATCTCTAATAATTCATTATCCCATTTTAAATCATAGATATTATACATGAGCGTTCTAGAAGCATTCGAATAATCTGTCACATGTCTTTCTCCACCTGACAACTTCCAAATTAGCCAAGTGTCAATCGTCCCAAACAATAGATCACCATTGTCTGCTTTTTCTCGAGCTCCTTCAACATTATCCAATATCCACTTTACCTTCGTACCTGAAAAATAAGCATCTATTAATAGCCCAGTTTTATCTCTGAACTTTTCTTCAAAACCCTGTGATTTTAATTGTTCACAAATCCCAGCAGTTTGACGAGACTGCCAAACAATTGCGTTATAAATAGGTTCACCAGTTGTTTTATCCCATACAACTGTTGTTTCTCGTTGATTGGTAATTCCTATCCCTTCAATTTGCTCTGCTTTAATATTTTTCTCGGATAAAACACCAGCAATAACTGCTAAGATAGAACTCCAGATTTCATCTGCATTATGTTCAACCCAACCTGGCTTTGGAAAATATTGAGTAAATTCTTGTTGTGAAGTATGAAAAATAGTTCCCTCTTTATCAAATAATATTGCTCTTGAGCTAGTTGTTCCTTGATCTAATGCTAAAATATACTTTTCCATATTTATCTCCCCCGATTTAGTTTCTAATTATGCTCTATTAATATTTCCTTGTTTCACATTTACCTTGGAATCTTGGTTTAATGTTAATTGTGCCCCTAAGAAAATTGCGATTATTACAGCTCCCACTATCCAAAATGCGATACTGTTAGTTCCAGTAAAAAATTGCTGATAAAAAAGTGCTCCAAATACTCCCCCAACAATTGGTCCGACTATCGGTACCCATGCATAACTCCAATCAGATGACCCTTTACCAGAAATAGGAAGCAGAAAATGAGCTATTCTTGGTCCTAAATCACGTGCGGGATTAATAGCATAGCCCGTTGTTCCACCAAGTGAAAGACCAATCGCTATAATTAGTGCACCAACAATTAATGGATTTAAGCCTTCTGTAAACTCGTTAGCTCCGATCATTAGAATTCCTAGGACTAATATAAACGTACCAATTATTTCACTTGTTAGATTTGATAGTGGATGACGAATTGCAGGGGCTGTTGCAAACACACCAAGTTTTGCACCAGCATCCTCAGTTTCTTTCCAATGCGGTAAATATTGAAAGTATACGATAGTTGCACCAATCATCGCTCCCAACAATTGAGCTAATATATATCCCGGAACATCTGCCCACGGGAAATCACCAATAGTTGCTAAGGCAATCGTTAAAGCTGGATTTAGATGTGCCCCACTAAAAGTCCCTACCGCATAAGCACCCATTGCAACTCCTAGACCCCATCCGACTGTGATCACAATCCATCCAGAACCTTCCGCTTTGGATTTTTTTAACAGGACGCCACCAACAACTCCTGCTCCAAAGACGATTAAAATCATAGTACCAATCAATTCTCCTAAAAATGCTGTCATTCCATTTCCCCCTTTTTTTGTAAGCGGTTTCGAAAAAAACATGAAAAACCCCACATTTAAACATCTGCCTTTTGGCAGAACGCGTAAATGTGGGGCTCAAAACTCAACCACTTTTTGTTAACCTACCCACATTTTATAAATAATTCAAACTATTGTCAATGGTATTTGAAACAATAAATTTTTTATGGTGGAATTACTTTTGGAATTATGATTGTTGTTTTGTTACTTAAAAACAGTCCAAAGCTCCTTATTTGACGTAGTAACTGCCTTAGAACCAGCATTTAATGCATCTCGAACATGTTCTTCCGAACGGATTAATCCACCACTAATTACAGGTATTCCAGTTCTTGTATGTACCTCACTTATTAATTGAGGAATTACTCCAGGCAATATTTCTATATAATCTGGTTGTGTTCTTTCTATTAATGAATAGCTTTTTTCTAAAGCAATAGTATCCAATAAAAACATCCGTTGTATGGAGATGATCCCTTTTGACTTTGCTTTCAAAATCATATTTGCTCGGGTGGATATTATACCTGCGGGACGTATATCATTACAAAGAAACTCAGCCGCATAATCATCTGTTTTCAAGCCTTGTATTAAATCCGCATGAATGATTAATTTTTTTCCATACTTATTAGCTTCTAATTTAATAGTCTTTAGATTACTTATATGAACTTCTAACAAGACGATATATTCATACTTGCTTTCTAACAACTCTTCTAACTGTTTTAGACTACGCATTGCTGGAAGTATCTTTTGATTATGAAAAGGCATATTATCTTCCCTCTCTTTATATTTGGATAAGTGCTCTATTATACTATAGTACAAAGTGAATTATTCATAGACTTCCGTTTGTAAACTTGAAACATTTCCATCATAGTTTTATAAACAAAGTAGGAAAGAGACTCACCTTGAATCTATAGTTCATACCAAATAATAAATCCTCGCCATAATAATATTTATAAAATGGATTTTATAAATTAGTATGTTCAATAAATTTCATGAGTAGTTTCATGTACAGTAGTAGCGTTTTGTATTTCTTTCTCTAATTCATGATTAAAATATTTTTCTTGCTCCTCAGTCCAACTAAAAATGGACGACATTTCTGTTTGTACTTGGTCCTTCCATTTATAAACATTAGCAATGTTAAATAATAATTGACCAGTTCTTCTTATAAAAAAATCTACTGGTTTAATAGCCATTTCGTGGTGAATTGCATACATTAACTGCGCATATAAAACACGTGGTATATTTTGATTCTCCTCTTGCAAATAAGAAAAAACAATGTCTACATTAGATCCATATAGTTTTGTGAGTAGAGTTGCTTCTAGTTCTTCTAAACCAAGACTTTTACCTTGTTTTACTTTTTCTTTTAGAAAGTCCTGCATTTTCGAAGAGCCACCAACATTCCCCCCAGAAATAGGTAAGTTCTTTGTTAGACATTCACCGAATTTTTGTTCTCCATCTAACTTTTTCACAACCATATCTACAGCGGTTTCTGCCATTTTACGATAACCAGTTAACTTACCTCCAGCAATAGTAATAAGTGCACTTTCCGATTCCCAAATTTCATCTTTTCTTGATATTTCAGAAGGATTTTTTCCATCCTCATGTATTAATGGACGAACTCCCGCCCAACTAGATTCAATTTCTTTATCGGTCACATTTATCTCTGGAAACATGTATTGAATCGCATTTAAAATATACTGTCTATCCTCTTTTGAAATACTCATATCTTTAGGATCACCTTTGTAAAATGTATCTGTCGTACCTACATAAGCTTTACCGTCTCTCGGGATTGCAAATACCATTCTTCCATCTGGAGTATCAAAATAAACTGCTTGATGCAGTGGAAATACTGTTTGGTCAAAAACAAGGTGAATTCCTTTAGATAAAATTAGACCTTTCTTTGTTTTAGAACCATCTTCTTTTCTTAACTCATCTACCCAAGGACCTGTTGCATTAATTACTTTACTCGCTTGAACTTCAATAACTTTACCTGTTATAACATCTTCTACGAATACACCAGTTATTTTTCCTTGCTTACTATATACAAAACTATTAGCTTTTGCATAATTTACGATAAATGCTCCCTTTTCAGCTGCTGCTTTAATCACTTCTATAGTTAAACGTGCATCATCTGTCCGGTATTCAACATATAAGCCCCCACCTTGTAAACCTTCCTTCTTAATAAGCGGTGCTTTTTCAAGAGTCTCTTCTTTAGATAACATTCTTCTTCTTTCCTTCTTCTTGACCCCAGCTAAAAAGTCATAAACTCTCAATCCAAATGAAGTTGAGAATTTGCCAAACGTACCACCTTTATGGAATGGTAAAAGCATCCACTCAGGAGTTGTAACATGTGGACCATTTTCATAAACAATCGCTCTTTCTTTTCCAAGCTCTGCTACTTCTTTAATTTCAAATTGTTTTAAATAGCGTAACCCCCCGTGAACAAGCTTCGTAGATCGACTAGACGTTCCAGAAGCAAAGTCTTGCATTTCAACTAACGCTACCTTTAATCCACGAGTCACTGCATCTAAAGCAATACCTGCGCCAGTAATTCCACCTCCAATTACAAGTAGATCAAAATGCTCCTTCCCCATTTTCTCAAGTGTTTCACTTCTATCAATTGCTGATAATTGTCCCATTATTCTTTTCCCCTCTCTATCGGTTTTAAGAACACAAAAAAAGAGACCTAAACACACATTCATGCATACCTGCAAAAATGTTGTTAGGTCTCTCAATAGCTCAAACCATTTTATTAACTTATTTGTATTCTATCACAACCAATATAAGTTGTGAATTAATAAATATTATGCCCTTAGTACTATTTACATTTTTAGCTGAATCAATTAGTTATACAGTTTCTAAAGCTAAGTTAGCTAGAAGTTTTTTTATGAGTACATTCCGTATTTCTTCCTACCCATTCTTTTGCTTAACAATTGCCTCAAAACTTATATACTATTTTTATAGTAAATCAAAAAATCCGTCCATTTATCATTATCAAGTGAAAATTCTTCCCTTACACATTCGAACATAAAACCAACTTTTTCCGCTAGTCGGATCGAGGGATAATTATCCGCATTTATATGTAATTCGATTCGATGAAAATTTAAAGTTGAAAAGAAAGCTTCTGTTGCTGCTAATACACTTCCCAATCCATAACCTTGTTTCCAATGCTGATTGTGAATCGAGTAGCCCATCATCGCCCATTGGTAATCCATCCGCAAGATAGTTATAAGTTCTACTTTCCCTACGTTTACTCCATCTTCTTTACGAAATATTGCCAAGTTGTACATTTTATCTTTTTTTGCTAACTCATTGAAACCATCAATCCAGTCTATAAACCATTCTTCCGTATAAGTAGACATGCTTGAAGGACGACCGTCATCATATTTATATTTCGAGGGCATTCTACTATCGAACTGCTTGTACCAATCGCTATAATCATCTTTTTTAAAGGGACGTATGATTAATCTTTCGGTATCTATAACTAATTTTGAAAATTCCAATTCTCCACCTTCTCACATATTTCTTATCAGCACCTGACCTTCTTTGTTTTCTTCATTGTTCCATTCCACATGTATTTCAAATGTTCCATCTTCAAAGAATAACGGAAATCTTCTTCGAATTGATTTTTGCATAGGAAGATTGTAAGCATCCTTAATATTTACCCATGTTGCTTTTACGTTGATATGATGTACCTTTAGAACAACACCCCCACATCCCACTAATATTTGCTGTTCGTTATCATGTTTCAAAAAAACAAGTATTATTTTCAAACACTATATTTTGTTTAACATCTCGTTGAGGTTTACAGAATATACGATTTTCCATATTTACCTTCCAAGTCAGTAACAGCTTAAATTTGAATCTTTGCAAATATATAATTCAAGATCTTACTAGTATTGTCTTTATCTCTAAACTGAGGTTTTTAATGAGAGTGAAAGACTCTTTTTAGGTTAATATACCTTCTTCTTTCCTAATACACTAAACAGTACAACAGCGATTACGAATAAAATAAAATAATAGAAAGGATGCCATTGAGAAGTTGCCTTATTCACAAACACTGCTTTTAAATATTTTTCTCTGTTAACTTGAACAGCAATAGCTGTATCTGTTGAGATATTAATAATTTGAAAATATTGTGTACCTTTCGGATACTCATTAGAAGCATTACCATAATATTTACCAGTCATATCGTTAGGTTTTGTTTTTACTTCTCCAATACGTTTACTAAGTACACTTTCTTTAACCTCTTCGGTGGTCACTTCATATACATTTCCACTCCATACAACAAAGGGATAAGCCCAACTTAAAGCTTGGGAAGAAGATGAAACTAAAATAATCAATAAAAAGACTAATGTTATTATCTTCAAAAATCTCCCACCTATTATTGTTATTTCACTACTTACTAAAAAATCAATAAGAAACTCCTTTCTTATTGATTTAAACTATTCCATTATGTACCTTCAAAATATTCGTAAATACAATACTAATTCAACTATGTGGAACAAAAATCCTTTAATTTGCTTAAATATAAAATGTTGTATTTAGTTAACAAGAAATAAGATTCTTTATCAATAAGAAAAAAGTGCATTACTTCTTGAAGTAATGCACTCGTAAGTACAAAAACAAATATCCCTTAGAAGAAAATCAGAAGCAATGTACCTACGAAGAAACAATAATAAGTAAAATAACCTAGCTTTCCATTTTTCATAATTCCCATAAACCACTTCATTCCAAAATAGGTCATTACAAGTGTTGCAAAAAATGCCGCTAAATACGGAATTGCTAACTCTGCTTTACTCGGTTCATTCAGAAAATCTGAAAGGCCAAGAATAACCCCTCCTAGACTAACGGGAATATACAACATAAATGAAAATCGAAGTGCTGTATCTTGTTTCATACCAACTGCAACTGCTGAAATAATCGTTGCACCTGAACGACTAATCCCTGGTGTCAATGCAACAGCTTGCCCTAATCCTACAATGAAAGCATCTATAATACTTAAATTGCCCTCGCCTTTAGTACCTTTAATATTTCGAATTAACCACAAAGCAATCCCTGTAACGAAGAGCATCACTGCAATTGTTGTCATACTAATACTCTCAGCTATATAATCGCTTAATAATATCCCAAGAACACCTGCTGGAATTGTGCCGATTATAATAAAGAAAACAAAACGGAAGTCACTCTTATAACGTAGCTTTTTTGTTTTCAAGTAAAGAATTGAATTGACTGCAAGTCTTACGATATCTTTTCTGTAAATATAAAGTACTGCAAAAAGTGAAGCTGTATTTGTTAATATAGCAAAAGTAAATCCTTGTTCACCTAACCCCAAGATTTCACTTGCAATCATTACATGTCCACTAGATGACACAGGTATTGGTTCTGTAAAACCTTGAACTAGCCCAATTATTATCATTTTTACTATTAATACAATATCGAATTCTAACATTATTATCTCCTTATTAATTCTTTTTAGCACAATGCCAATTTGACCACCTATTGGTAATTTTAAATATATTAAAATAAAATCATAAAAACCATCGATTAACCTAACAGTTTTAAGGACAAGTATTACAATTTAGTAATTTTAGTCTTTAGGTAGAGAAATTAGTCTTTCCTCGAATCTTTTATTCAAAGAAACTAAATAGCCAGTTACCGGTAGAATACCGACAACTGAATGTAAAATAAATGCTAATAATACTTGCAATTTCGAAATGTTAAAGCTGCTTAATATCTATAAACCTCTCATATTAAATGTTTTCTATCTGTAATTTATTCCACAAAAAATACACTATTTATGATTATACTGATCTGCTTAAATTATTTCTATCGGGAACAGATTTAACTTCACCCTGAAGTTAAGGTCCTTTTACATACTATAATTTCAACTACTCCTAAAATTGAATTTGCTTCGTGTTCAAAAGGGAAGCGAATGCATTACTCAATATTTCAGTATGATGATCAATGATTTGTTGTGCACTTAAGGGTTTTGAATTCCATGTTCGGTGAGCATCTTTGTCAGATGTGACATTATAGCCGAGACTATATGCACGTCGACAAGTTTTATAAAAAATAAGTAATTATAGAAATTTTTATATCAAAATATCATCATCTACTTTATTAGAACTCGGTTTCTGAAATTTTCTATATTATTTCGTTAGCAAAATCATAGTATTTTTCTCACGTCGATGAAATTTTAAATGGAATTATTTGCTTTTCCAAGGATATCTATCATTATATTTAAATAGTAATTTTGATGAGGTATCATAATCACTAATGAATATTAATCTATTGGATTATAATTTCAATTGGAAATATATACTTTCTAACCGATAGTTAAATGTAGATAAAATTAAATGCAGAGGAGTATTCAATTTGAAGTTTTTAAGAAATTTAAGTATTAGCAAAAAATTATTAATTATTATTATAGCTAGTGCGTTAGGGCTTTGCTCAATAGGAACCCTTGGAATCAGCTATATAAACGAAATGGCAAAAGGTTCTAATGTTATGTATAAAGATAACCTACTACATCTAAATAAAATAATGCAAATCAGAGTAAATGCCAGAGCGAGTGATGCCTACACATTAGAAGCTCTAGTAACAAAGAACCCTGAAAGAACCAAAGAGTTAAACAATGAGATCTCATCCGCATGGGAAGAGATTGATTCAATCATCACTGAAATTGAAAAAACGGATCTAACGAAAGAGGAAATAAATTTAAATGAACAATACAAACAGCGTGCACAAGAACTTGCTAACAATAGAGATAAAGTAATGGAGCTTGCAGCAAGCAATAAAAATGAAGAGGCATATTCATTGTACATGGGTGCAGTTGAGGAAAATCGGGCTGCTGTTAATGACATTTTGAAAGAAATGCAGAAATATAACTTAGAACATGCAGATTTAATAAATAACGACAATAACGATAAAAAACAAGAAGTACTAGTTTTTGTCGCTGGTATTGCTATTGTAGTATTACTAATTTTAGTTACTTTAAGCATTATAATTACCCGTATGATAGTTCGACCAATTAAAGAAGTTAAAGGATTACTAATAGAAGCTGAAAATGGAGACTTTACAGGTAAAGGTAACTATGAATCTAAGGATGAAATTGGAGAACTTACCGCTTCCTATAACAATATGACAAATTCACTCCAAGCTGTATTCATTACTGTCCAAGACTCTTCACAACAAGTGGCATCTGCTTCTGAACAATTAAGTGCGAGTGCAGAGCAAAATAGCAATGCAAGCGAACATATTACCCTAACTGTCCAAGAACTAGCTTCGGGATCAGATAAACAGTTGGAAACAGTCGAAAATAGTTTTAGAGTTATGAAAGACATTACTAATCACACAAAAACAATTTCCAAACATACAGAGGAAATTACAAAAGACGCCCTTCAAGCATCAACACTTTCTACTGAAGGAAATAAGGCTATTCAAAAAGTAAATGAACAGATGAATTCTATTTATGAAAATGTAAATAGCTTATCTAAGGCAGTTGGAAACCTCGATGCAAGATCTAATGAAATCAGTCAGATTACTAATGTGATAACAGGAATATCAGCTCAAACTAATTTGTTAGCATTAAATGCTGCTATTGAAGCTGCCAGAGCTGGTGAACATGGCAAAGGATTCGCGGTTGTTGCCGATGAAGTAAGAAAACTAGCTGAAGAATCCACAAATTCTACTGAACAAATTTCGAACCTTATTCAATTAATTCAAAATGATACTAATTTAACTTTAAAAACAATGGAAAAAGCAGCTGAAGAAGTTCAATCCGGTCTTAATGTAGTTAATGTGGCAGGAAGTTCTTTTGAGAAAATTGAAAAAGCTGTTAACGGGGTTGTTTCACAAATAGAAGATATTTCAGATTCACTCAGGAAATTGTCAAATGGAACAATTTCGGTTAACGACTCCATTGAAAATGTGAGTAATGTTGCCCAAGAGACTTCTGCGATTACCCAGAATATATCAGCAGCAACACAAGAACAACTTGCATCGATGGAAGAAATAACATCATCATCAATGGCTCTTGCCAAATTAGCTGATGATCTACAGGTTATTATCAACCAATTTAAAATTTAATGGACTAGTTTTTATAAGAAACTAAATCATTATTTAAAATCTCCATGCTAGTTAGATTAACTCTAATGAAATGTAATTCAATTAGAGTTAATCTATGTTATTAGCATATAATTAAGAGAGTTTTGGAGTAATATTATACATTGAAAATCAAATTTATACCTCTCCCTCCAGTTCCACCAATCGATTCATCCAGGTTTAAGAAATACCTTCCAACCCTGCTCCCCAATCTATTCTCTATTTATAAAAAAGACTTTCTAACTATCACATAACAGAATAACACTATATTAGTTCCTGTAATTAACCTTGTTGGTGAAGATATGCAAAGAACGATTTAATAATAGTCGTTTTGCGATCTATAGTAGCTGGCGAAAACTTCACCTTTCTTTTTCACTTATGGACTCTCAGTTTCTAACCACTTTTTATACCTTCGTAAATGCCTCATTTCTAACGATTTGAAAAGAGAACCTCCATATATAAGAGGCGCACAATTTATTTATACTTGGGGTACAGTCAGGAAAATGCGATTTTACAACGTTAAGGAATTTTAATTAAAAGTGAAATTGGGATTTTTCACTACTCCATAAGCGTTTTTAAGTTATATTCAAAATCCATGCTTTGTCATTGTCTAAAGTAATATAAATTTGCTAAGTTGCATTTTTTTAGATCATCTATTTATTGAATCCATTAACTGGAAGAAGTATTCAGGTTTATGAGTCTTATTTAGGTTATACCATGAATGTAATGTATCTGGTGTAAATACATCTATTTTTTTCAGTACCTCCATTGCAAATTCCAGAGGAGCTATTCCTGATGCAGTAACTAAATTCACATCAGATACTGCTGATTCCAACTCATAGAACTTTTCTCCTTTATAGTTAGGACATACCATTTTAGTATATTCTAAGTTATTACTTGTATGCTTTCTAGTATCTAAGTATCCCATATTCGCGAGGCCCTCAGTTGCACCACAAATTGCAGCAACAATAGTGCCAAGCTTTAAAGCTTGCCCAATTCTTTCCAAAATAGGTTGATGAATTTCTTCACTCCAAGTAGTCCCTCCTGGTAAAATTAAAAGATCTTTACTCTCAAGAGTGCATTCCTCAAGGGAAATATCTGGTTTTATGCACATTCCTCCCATAGTAGTAATCATTTCATTATTAGCTCCTACTGTAATTACTTTTAAAGGTGCTAAATCTTTTTTGAAATATCTTCCTGTGTTTAGTTCAGCAATTAAATATCCATATTCCCAGTCCGACATTGTATTAAATACATATAGAAAAACTTTTTTTGTTTGCATCCAATAACACTCCAATCACAATTGATATAGCTATTATAATAAAACTTCCCTGACAGTTAACGTCAGGGAAGTTTTCATACTTGATGAAATTTTATTAAATCCGACAGAACTTCAATAAGTCTATTCTTTAGACTTATTGGCTCAATAACTTTAATAGATTTATTGTACGGTAAAAGTAAAAAAGGTACATATGTATGTATCATATCTTTTTCAAGAAGAAAAACTGCTTGATTTGAAGTCCTTTCTTGTAAATAATGTCCTAAAAACCAATGTTGGCAAATATCAGCCAATACGCTTTTATCCCCACTAATAACCAAAGAAATAATCCCTTCCTTATCCTCTATAGTTGGAATAAGATTTTTTATAAAAAAGTCACGTGCTGAAAAATTTTCTGGCCGGTTAAACTTATTTTCAGTTAGCATTAGACTTTCAATTCGATCTACTCTAAAACTACGGATATCATTCCTTAGATGACAAAATCCAATCACATACCACTTATTATTCCAATAGATAATTCTGTACGGATCGACCAATCGATAATTTAATCGCTTTTCGCCACTTTTATGATAAAGAATTTTTACTGAGAACCCGTCAGCTACGGCCTGCTCCAACTCCTTCAAAAATGGTTCCATAGAGAGTGAACTTAATCGACTTATTACTTCAAGACTAGTTAGATGTTGGTTTATCTTTGTTTCCTGCTCTTGATTTGAGTATTTACTTAGTTTTGAAATGGCCCTATTTAGTGCTTCACCTCCATAATATCCGGCTTCTTCTGCAAAAACAGCAGCGTGAAATAGTGAAGTTTGCTCCTCAAAATCAAAAAAAAGAGGAGCCTCAATAAAATTGTTCAATAAAGTGTATCCACCGTTATGTCCTGGTTCCGAAATTATAGGTACGCCACTTGTTGAAATTGTATCAATATAACGATACACAGTCCTTATATTCATCTCTAACTTTTCTGAAATTTGTTTTGCAGTAATTTTTTCACCTGAACGAAGCATCCATAGAATTGCTAACATATTGTCAATTTTAGGCATATAATTCCACCTCTATATGAGATTTATTTTCTATTATATATTTCCGGTTTTTGGTATAAACTCATCAATTGTTCCTTTCCCATAGATTTCTATATAATATTTACATCTAGATTTGTTACTTTTGTTCATTCTAGTGATTCTTCTCCACATTCTAGCGATTCTTCCATACATTCTAGCGATTCTTCCACACATTCTAGTGATTCTTCTCCACATTCTAGCGATTCTTCCACACATTCTAGTGATTCTTCCCTACACAGGTGCTTTACCAGATTTGGACTCCGCTTCTTAATTCTTTATGATTTATTCCCTATCGTGTGTGAATTGGAAAGGGAATATAGGTTCCTGATCTATTATTATTTGATTTTCAGATTTCTTCATTATTAAAAAAATAGCTTTACTCATCCTAAAATATTTTTCTTAAACTACATAAGGAACTGCGTAAACCATGCTATATATTTTGCACCAGGTATGAATAAGACCTGCGCTAACAATGTACCTAACAGTCTTGAGGTAACCATCATAATAGAGGCGCTTTTTAATGTTACATAGTTCCCTTTTTTGTTGATCACATCATCCGCGAGGATTGAAATTTTAGGGTCAATAAATACAATCAGCAAGATTGTAGCTATACCATTTATTAAACCCGACGCCATAACGGCAGTTGTTGCTCGTTCAGGTGTCAGCAAAGCTGCATATAGTGCTGATAATACTCCGATAGTATAAATTGCTGTAATTAATATATTAATGCAAAACAATTTAATAGGTATATCTCGCCAATTCATATCTTTCAAATAAGTATATCTCGGTAAGTGAATATGCTTTTTTGCACGTTTAAAATATGATAACGTAAATCCTTTTTTCAATAACGCTGGAATTGAACCTCGTTCTTCTGCTAAGTGAATGATTGCCCTCGAAAAAACAGCAATAAACGTCGGTAACAAAAGTAAACCTATTACTGTCCCTAATGTTGCAGAACCAATTAGAATTCGATACTGGCTCTCCACAAATTCCAAAGAATTTACTTTTGGTGCATTATCAATTAAACTTCCCGTAAAAGGTTGTTGCATCATATTTGCTAGCCTTGAAACCATTACCATCACATTAAATAAGGAAAGTGCAGATGCTAAAAGTTTCACTCTTGCCCCTGACAAACGTACTGAATAAGCTAACGTTTCGATTGAATGAATAACTAAGATAAATAATGCAATCATTACTAATTGCGCTGTGAAAAATTCCAAGTACACTACCTACTCCACTTTTAATTGTATTAATTAGATTCCGATTTCGTGTTCCTATTTCCCACTTACTTTATAGAAACGATTAGAATTAAATATTGTTTCAATTTTTTTATATCGTACAATACTCAACATTTTATAAAATAATTCTTTTTTGCAGTGTCTTTTTCCGTAAATTCCCATCCAATTTTAATAAGATCTATATGACAACTTTAGTCGAACAAAAAAAGAGCTGCATAAGCAACCCAACGATCTTTAATCTCATATCAGAGTTCGCGAATTTAAAACGGTCCATTTTGATGGTTATACCGTTCAACTTCTCGTAGAGAATCAGCTTCAGCAATGTTTTGGTTTAAAGACTTTTCTTGTTCTTTTAAATTATATTTCCTCCCAGTCAAAACATCCACAAGATAACTGCCTATTATTAATGCTCCAATTGAGGTCCAAAAAATCCACATCACCCAATGCATGAATTTTCAGTCCATTTCATTTCAGCCATCGCTTCCATCTCCCTTTTTCGTTGAGAACTGCAATACATTATAATACGGTCTTGGATTAAATAAGTTTCAATAATTCCACTTTTCTGAATTAATATTTTATTTTATTGCCAGTTCGATTTAAAGTCTATATCACTTTTTGAATTTCTTAGGAACTTATTCAAATAACTCGCTACTTTAGTTCAGTAATTTAATGGCGGGTTACCTCTAACAGGAACTATAGTTTTGAACGAGAATAATAATCGAATAGCACATATACTTTTACCTTTTCACTTTTGATAACTTTTTAATCATCACAACTTCTTAGTTATTAGAAAGAAAAAAGTCTTTACTCTTCTTGATGTAAAGACTTTCTATTGAATAGTAAGTAAATATTACTTTTTAAATACAATAGTACACGAGTAAAATTAAAAATGATAAATTTTGAGTACTTCATTATTTCATAATAACTTTGTAGATTGTTTAATAATTCATTTCTAATAGGGGAGAATTCTCTAAAGTAAATTCAATGTCATAAACAGACTATTTGGGTCATCTGTATATTTATCAAAAGGCTCACAGTATGTAAAGCCGAAGCTTTCATATAGCTTGCGAGCTGGTTGGAATGCCTCCATAGATCCTGTTTCAAGGCTCAATCTTGAATAGCCACGCATTTTAGCTTCATTAATGATATGCTTTAATATGGCTCTAGCAACGCCCTTTTTCAAATGTATCTCTGCTGTTCGCATGGACTTTACTTCTCCATGTTTGAACGTTAGTTCTTTTAAAGCACCACACCCCATAATTTCGTCATTTTCCCAGGCACTATAAAAAGTAATTTCATTTTGCTTGAGCCCTGCCACATTTAACGCATGTATACTTTCAGAAGGTGAGTTTTCAGCCATACCTGCTAAGTGTGTGCTAATTAGTTCAATAGTTCTTTTATCAGTCAAGTCATCTAGTTTAATTTTCAATATTATATACCATCCTCTGCTGTTATTTTTAAAAACAATATATTCAAGCGTAACTCTACCAATAAATTAAATAATCATTTTCGTATTGCAACCAAACTGCTGCTTTAGTTCTTAATGAAAGGTATTACTCCTTTTTGTAGTAAATCACCAGAATTTTATTATAAAATTCAATGCCACCCTTTACGATTACACAAAGTAGTAATTTGTGCTAGATGGTGTTTCCCATGCCAAGCATAGATTCCTATACTCTTACCTAATGTTACTTCACCTGAATCTGGATGAATAAATGTCTTATCCAAATCGGCAGAAGTTAAATTACGTAATAGGTTGGTCCAACGTTTATGCAACGTTTCTAGAAGTAAAAGTGAAGTATCGATTGGCATTTTATAATCAGCTAGTTCCGCCCATTTCGTTTCAATATATGGTTTAATTACGGGATTTTCTTCCGTAAGTGCCAATTTAAAACGAACGTAGGCATTCATATGGCTATCTGCAATGTGATGTATTACTTGACGAACAGTCCATCCTCCAGAACGATAGGCTGTATCAAGCTGTTCACTATCTAAGTCTTTTACAGTATCTCTTAATAATCTGGGCAAGTCTTCAATATCATTTATCCATTCACTAGTAACGCTATTAGTAATTTCACCATCAAACTGAAAAATGCCTATAGGGTATTTCGTATCCATCAACAATTCCTCCTATATCGAACCCTTTAATTTTAACAAAATAGCACTTCAATCAAAAAAATCCATTTGTTTCTTATCCTGTTTATAGTAATCTAGCCTATCTTGTAAAGTACCTGTATGGAATTCAAACTTATGACCATCTGGATCAGTAAAATAAATAGACTTTTTGTCTTTTTCCACTCGTTGACGACCTGGTAGGATATTTACATTCAAATTCTCTAGTCTCTCAAACATATTATCGAATTCTGTTTCATTTATTGAAAATGCGATATGAGTGTAAGATTGACTTATTTCATTACGAGGAATATCTTTCTCTTCATTTAGTGCTAGCCATATTCCATTTAAGTCAAAATAAGCAGTACTTCTACCTTTAACTAACAACTTTGCATCAAATACATTTTGATAGAACGCAATAGAATTGTCTAAATTTGAAACTGAAAATAAAAAATGATTGAGACCTTTTACAGACACGTTCATCACCTCATAGTTTTTTCTTAATATTCACATTATCATACAAGTTAATATGACTGTCACTAGACAATTTAAAAATTGGAGATATTAAGTGAAAAAAAGTGAGATATCATTTCAAATAAAGCAAGCTACTGATAATCAAACTACAAATATATTACCTGCTGCTTTTCTGCATTTTCTGTTTTTTTTATTTCGTATTTAAAAGCCTTTAATTAAAAATCCAAGACAATACTTCCTTAAATGAAAAGTAAGATAGGCTTTATGTTTTCACTCATTTCTACATAGATTTCAAATGTCGAAGTGTTTATTACAACAAATAATTCTCTATATCACACTCTTCCTATTATTTTAATAAGAGGTAACGTGAACTACAGCAAAAATGGTGAAAATTTTCACAGAATGGGTATAGGATTATATAGCAGAAGAGAACGGTTGATGGAAGATCCTAATGATTTTAAGGAGCGTCCTTCTACAGGTTCTCAATTAATGAACATTAATATTACTGGAGTGTTTACGACACTATATTGTCAATTAGCACGAGAAAATATTAGAAGTAAGAAAAGCAGAGGAGTGGAATTGATGACATATGTGGATATTGGATTGAAGTTGTTTTTTGGGTTGATTGCTCTATTAATTGTGACGCGTTTATTGGGGAAAAAAGAAATGTCACAGCTCACCCCCTTTGATTTTATTTATTCTCTTGTACTTGGTGGGATATTAGAAGAAAGTATCTATGATGACAAAGTTTCAGCTCTTCAAGTATGGTTCGCCGTCGCGGTATGGGGAGTGTTGTTGTTTATCATTGAAAAACTGTCGAAGCGCTTTGACAAAATAAGGGTTCTTCTAAAAGGAGAAACTTCAATATTAATCAGAAATGGCGAATTCAACGTAAAAGAATTGGAAGCAAATCATTTAGAAATGGAGCAATTACGAATCATGCTACGACAGCAAGGAGTCTTCTCTCTTAGGGAAGTTTGCGATTTGTACTTGGAACCTGGAGGTACGGTCAGCTTAAAAAAATACGCTAAATTTGATATGGTCACTCCAACTATGCTCAATTTAAAGCCCGAAGAAGAGTCCCTCAATTTTCTATTTATAGATGAAGGGGAAATTAATGAAGAAATTCTAAGATACACGGGCAAGTCAAAGGAATGGCTCTATGAGGAACTGCATCAGGAAGGATATACTAGCATTCACGATATTCTGTATGCGGAATGGTCTGAAACAGAGGGGTTTTTCGTCAAAGTCTATAGGGATAACAATGACGATATACGAAAAGGAAATTAAAATGGTAGAAACAATCATCTTTGTATAGGAAACTATATCAACCTCGTTTTTCAGTCATTTTTTGTTCACCTTCTTCCTCTTGTGAAAAAAATGCCAAGTGTTAATATTAGAATTGATCTAGAATATTTCAAAGGTAAACAACACTGTTCTATTTATGAACAGTGTTGTTTACAATATAACTAATTATTTCATAAGAACTATGTCTATTCCTGATATAAGTGACCTATTGCATCATTTCAAACTGCTGCACCATGAAGTCGTAATTCATTGCACCCATCGTGTTAAATTGAATGCGACCATTAGTGCCAATCATATAGGAAGTTGGACAAGCCATAACCTTATATTCATTGGAGACAGCACGTTATCTTACTCACTTTAATTCTGTAACTTCCCCGGCTTTTGCCCAACAAATTGGATAACATGCGACACGCCATTATGAAGTTCTCCTTCTTGACGTACAACCTCTCCCATGAAAAAGTGAACAATACGCCATTCAGCAAAAATTTTCAAAAACTCATCCGGTTTGTATAGAAAATTTAGATCTTGCGGTCCACCACTCTTATAAGGAAGCTGATGATGTGAATACACCTCTGTTAGGAAATAACCTCCAGGCTTTATAACCTCTTTCACACCTAGAAGAGTTTTTTGTCGTAGCTCTGCAGGGAAGTGACCAAAAATACAAACAATTTCATCCCATTTAGTTTCACTCCAGTTTGCTTCGTTTAAATCTACAAGCTCAGTCTTAACCACTACCCCACGTTCATCTGCGAGTTTATTTGTTTTTGCTAGCCCTGATTCCGCATAATCCCATGCCGTGACTTTCATTCCCTGCTCCGCTAAGTAAACCGCATTACGCCCTTCCCCTTCTGCTATGGCCAGAGCCTCGCCCGAAATTTTTATTTTCTTCTGAAATTCCTTCAAAAAAGCATTCGGTTCCTTACCATAAACATAATCCTCTGTTTGAAAACGTATATTCCAATGATTCATCATTTAATCACCCTTTCATATGCTTTGAATCCATAACTGCTAAGAGAAATATTTATAAAAACTGAATGAACCAAAATCAATCTGATTTCTCAACAATCATGTTATAAACTTTACTTATCTTTTCATGCAAAGATTGCATTTGAACAAACCGTGCTTCCCTTATAATTTCTTTACCTTCTACAAATAAAATTAGTGCAGGTACAGTAAGAACTGAAAGACGTCCAGCTATTTCTTCGACATGATCTGCATTTATATGCCCTAAATGTATTAGTGGAAATTCTTTCAGTAAATCCTTAAGCTGAGGCAGTATAGCGTGACATACTCCACAATTAGTTCTTGATACATATAAGAAACTAAACTGATGATCCTCCATGAACTTTTCAACTGCGGTGACCGATGTTAATGTAACCATATCTTCTCCTTTCTTCTCAGAGGATTAATTTTGTGATTCTCAGTTTCTAGTAATATTTTATTCCCCCCCATAAAAGAGCTGACCTAATTCTTGAACAGTCGTAGGGGCTAGTAATCAAACATACGTATTAATTGCCTCGTTTAATAGTAACTTCTTTATTTTGTAGTGAGTAGCCTGCCAAATTCCTTTTCCATCTTTCAAGATTAGAAGTTGAGGGGATTCATGCTTCACCCTGAGATCTTTTTCTATCGAATTTGAAACAGTTCTGTCCTCCTGTACAATAACTATGTATTTAGGAAGTTCTGTTTCAAGCGCTTGTACTACCTTCATAGCTGATAAACTGCTTTGGCATGTCTTGCTGAATTTAAATAGAAGAAAAGGCTGTTCTTTTGACTTTTCCAATAACTCTCGCCAAGCTTCTATTGATTTAATCCGTTTCATATGTGGTTTAACCTCCAACATTCCATTTAGCGGCGAATGGACTGCGTGCAAAGTGCCGCCTAAGCAGCTAGTTTAGACCCTGTGCTCATTTAATCACCATTGCTGAATTTCTTTTTTTATATCATTAGGTGCCTTGTTAGTATAAGGAAATTATGCCTTTCAATTAATGTCTTTTCCATAACACAGCTTATTAATTGTTAAAAAATAATATATCTAACCAAATTTTAATTGCCGTTACAAATATTAATATTGCTAAAATCATTTGTAACACTTTTGTATTTGCCTTTTTTCCAACCATAGCCCCAAGTGGTGCGGCAAGTAAGCTAGCAACCACCATGATAAGTGATGGTAAGAGTTCCACTTGGCCAGTCGATACTTTTCCAGCGATGGAACCTATTGACGAAATAAGTGTTATCGCTAAGGAAGAAGCAATTGTCATTCTTGTAGGTATTTTTAAAACGGTTAGCATGATTGGTACTAACAAAAATGCTCCGCCTGCACCAACAATACCTGCCCCGACTCCAACGATTAATGCTAGCAATGCAGCAAGCCATTTGTTAAACCTGATTTGACCAATGGGTATGTCATCAAGTCCTTTTTTAGGTATTAACATCATGATGACCGCAATAATTGCCAAAATTCCATATACGAAATTGATTCCACTTTCAGGCATTTGCGTAGAACCTAATCCCCCAAAGAAACTACCGATTATAATACTAGTACCCATGTAAACAATCAATTTCTTATTTAAAAATTCACCTTTTCGATAAGTATAGACTCCACCAATCGTAGCAAAAAATACTTGGATGGCAGTTATTCCTGACACTTCATGGGCTGTAAACTGGGCAACACCAAGTACAGAAGGGATATACAACAGCAACGGATAATTAATAATGGATCCACCTATTCCTAACATTCCAGAAATAAACGAGCCTATCAATCCAATGAAGAAGATGGTAACAATAAAACCTATATCCATTTTCCTCCTCCTTTTAAAAAGGGAACCTGTTTCGGCTCCCTCTTTGATCCCTTGAAATTCTTTTGAAACAACCTTATCAGCATCTGATTATTTTTAACGAACCGAACAACGATTTGGTCCAATTTCCATATCACGTTGTTTTTCTTCATCAGGGTTCAATATCCCCATATTCGTTTCTCGAATCTCTTGATATGCATTTGGCTGGGGCGGTAAATTTTCAGTCACAAGCTTTCTAAATTCATTTTCATCTTCTATATTTAGCCCATGATTTGTTTCGTAGAGCGTACTTAACTTTTCAGATACACTTCCATCTGCATTTAATTCTTCGATGATCATAAAGTGTGCTGGTAAAACGATTAGCTCCCCAGATAATGCTCTGTATCTTGCGTAGAGACTTTCTCTTAAATCTTTGACCCAGTCTTCTGCTAAACCGGCAAGGTCTGGTCTACCAATTGAATCGATAAATAAAATATCCCCAGATAGTAAGAACTTTTCATCCACAACAAAGGATGTTGACCCAATTGTGTGACCTGGAGAATATAATGCATGAATATTTATAGAAGTATTACCAATTGTCACTTCATTTCCATCTTCTAATGGCTCATATTCAAATGTTATATCTACAGCATCTTTCGGTGGGAGCCAATAGGTTGCGCTTGTTTTCTCAGCAAGCTTTCTTCCACCAGAAATATGATCGGCATGTAGATGTGTATCAAATACATGTGTAACTTTTACACCAATACGTTCTGCAAATTCAAGATAGATATCCGTAGTTCTTGCCGAATCGATAATAGCTGCCTCACCGTTTGAGACGATCATGTAAGACAAGCACCCCTTACCAATACGTACAAACTGATAAATCTCTCCACCATCTTTTAGATCCCCCACTTTAACAGGTGATAAATGTTCACTCCATGCTTTCATTCCACCGTCTAGGGATGAAACAGAAAGTCCCGCCTCAGTTAGCATCTCCGCAACCATAATAGATGAGCGCCCTTTTGCACAAACGACTAGTACATCTTTATCAGCAGGAATCTCATCCAGGATTCCTTCCACACCATCCATTAAATCGAAGTATGGAACATTTAGATAAACAAAGTTTTCACCTTCGATTTTCCAGTCTGCGAAATCTGTTGTATTTCGAACATCTAAAATAAATAGTTCTTCTTTGTTAACTATTTTTTTAGTTACTTCTATTGAATCCATAGCTTTTATATCCATAGCTTTTATATCCATACCTTTACCTCCTAGGGTATATAATTTTCAAAAAAATAAAATATTCAAGTTATAACTGCGTCATTATTTCAACTTTACCTCTTTAGAAATAGAAGACTTCTACTGAATGAAGTTAAAATGTCAATGTTACATCCGCGTCTTTAGCAAATTCTAAAAATGTGACAGCACCGCCTACTTCAATTCCATCTATAAAATCCTCTTCATCTAATCCCATAACATCCATTGTCATTTGACAGCCAATGAATCTAACACCCATTTCTTTTGCCATAGCAAGCAAATCTGGGATGGCTGGAACATTAGCTTTCGTAAATCCTTCAGCAAAATGCTCTTTTCCTTCCGGCATCGGAAGTTGCTGATTAGCCTCTTTGTGGATTAAGTTTAGGCCTTCGAATGTGAAGAAAATAGCTACTTCTTGATCTGTTGCTGCAGCTGCAGTTGCGATATTAAACACTTTGTATGCATCAAATAATCCACCATTGCTTGCGATAATTGCTACTTTTTTATTCATTTATTTTTCCCCCCGATTTCTTAATGCGATCATGATATTATTTGGATCAAAGCCTATAATCCATTGACCATTCACTTCAGTTTGTGGTACGCCCATTTTGCCCCGTCGTTTTTACAAGTCTTTGCATAACTTCAGGTTGTGTTTCAACATTCACTTCATTGAAAGAGATGTTTTGTTCTGATAAAAAGTTCTTTAACATGACACAATACGGGCATTGTGTTGTTGTGTAAACTGTTACTGAATTCATTTTCAAATCTCTCCTCACTCATTATTTATAAATCCTTTTCATACCTCAACTTTAATACGGGCATGGGTATTAAAATTATTAAAAAATTTTACTCTATCTTGCCCTCCCAAGAAAGCATGCCACCTTGCATATTGATCACTTTGTGACCTTGGTCTTCAAGGAATTGTGTTACACGGCCACTTCTTCCTCCTGAACGGCAAACTATGATATATTCTTTTGATTTATCTAATTCATGCATACGAAATTCGACTAATCCTAATGGAATGTTTATTGCTCCAGGAATTTTCCCTTCTGCTACTTCATCTACCTCGCGCACATCGATGATATTTAATAGCTTTACTTCATTAATGAAAGCCTCTACTTCTTTTGCAGTCATTTCTTTCATTGTAAGTCCCCCTTATTCTACTATTTCCAGTTGCTCATGCCGCCTTTTACATTTGTCACTTTTGTAAAGCCTATTTTTTGGAGCATCTTACTGGCTTTTTGGCTCCTCATTCCACTTTGGCAAATGATAATCACTTCTTTTTCCTTTGAAAGCTCCTTCTCCGCTTTCTTAGAGAGTTGATGGAGAGGAATATTTTTAAAGCCTTTAATGTGATTTCCTTTAAATTCTCCAAGTGTTCGTACATCAACAAATTGTTTATTTTTGTTATTTAACTCCTCTTTTAAATCAGTTGTTGAAATATGCCTAACACCTTTTGTTGGTAGAACGCGTTGTAAGATGAAAAGCAATATAAGACCAATAACGATGTAAGTTACGTATTCCAAATCTTTACCACCTTTATAGACATATTTATTTACCCCATAGGGTATAAATTTGTATAAAACAATAGAATTAGCCCTTTTTAATCCAAAACTTTAATACATCATTTTCTTCCTCATGTTTCAGAAGCTCGTGCCCACCAGATTTAGCCCAGGCAGGAAAGTCGTTTTTAGCTCCCTTATCTGTTGTATGAACCTCTAGTATTTGACCCCCTTCAAGTTCATTTATGGACATTCTACTTTTTACGATTGGCATTGGGCATGCTAATCCTTTTGCATTTAATACTTTATCAGCATTCATTTTTATTCCTCCTTTTCTTTTTACAATTACCCCTACGGGTATAATAACGAAAGAAAAAAAAGATGTCAACCCTTGAGTTTCATCTGCTTTTTACAAGCAAGTTGACAGCTTCTTTAATCATTTCATCTGTTTTTTCTCCATTTACTCCGGCTTCTTGGACACATTCAACTAAGTTTGAACTCACTATCACTCCAATTGTTCTGTCTACTGCTGAGCGAACAGCTGACAACTGCGTAATGACTTCTTTACAATCTTTGTTTTCTTCCATCATTTTCAAGATTCCCCGAAGTTGACCTTCCATACGCTTCACTCTGTTTTTCATTTGATCATTGTATTCCATGGAATTCTCCTCCCTATTTATCACAAAACTACTGACAAGCTGTATGATATACCCTCTCTGGTATATTGTCAATATTGGAAAATGAGCCTACTCTATTGATGACAATGGATAATTTGCATATTCGTTTAAGTCTTACAGAAATCTATCTAATATATAATAAAATAGAAATTTGTATCTGAGAAGATAACAACCGTCACCACTCATTTTATAGTTATGAATTATGTATGTTTCATGAGTTTTTATAACGAAAAATAAGATTGATGATAAGTGCATTGTTTAAGAAAGGTAATAAAAGCAAAAATATAATATCTTAATTTAACTTGATTTACTTTGATTGTATACCATCAATCACTCCGTTATCCTCTAATTTTGCAGCCCTATCTGAAGGGTTTTTAAAGTCAAATAAACTTTGCCAATATCCAAAACTATAGTGGTATTAAGGGCTCATTAAATCCATGGTTGTATAAGAACTCAAGCCACTGTGATTGCACATCCTAAACACAAGATATTTGGTATCTATTGTTTTATCAAGCCTAAAAATACGAAGATGAAGGTTCTTGCATAAAGTGGAAAAAGTTTTTGGGGAAACACTTGTTTTACGGCTTTCGAATAATTTGAAAAAGCACATCAATAAAATCATTGATGTGCTTTCAGCATTGGTAGGTGACTTCAACTGTGTAATATTCTAATGCAGCTCTATTGTTCATTCAAATAGCTCATCCACTACTTTTTTTAATATATCATAAGAATGAATTTCCTTTTTCGATTCGTAAATATTAGAAATCACGATGATTTCATCTACTTGATACGTCTGTTGGAATTCAATTAAATCACGACGAATTGTTTTTGCATCACCCATGATTGTATAGCCTAACCGATGATGAAGAATCTCTAGTTCATCTTGTGATAACGATTCAAGGAAGTTTTTAGTTGGTGGAATCAGCTGTCTTAAATTATTTGTGTAAATATCAATATATACCTGCAAATGACTTGCAGAAATAAATGTTGCCTCTTCCATTGAATCTGCTGCAATCACATTAATACAAGCTATCACATAAGGCTCTTGTAGATAAGCAGAAGGTTGGAAATTTTCTCGATATATAGTGATCGTTTCTGCCATCGCATGAGGAGTAAATTGAGCACCAAATACATAAGGTAGCCCAAGTTTTGCAGCGATTTTAGCTGAACCCGTGGAGGAGCCTAATATAAAAACTGGTACATTAGTTCCAACACCTGGATAAGCGCGTACCTCTCCTTGCACACTCACTTCCCCTACAAAACGCAAAATATCTTGTACCTCTCTTTCAAAGAAAAATACCCCATTATGATTCGAACGACGAATCACATCGGCAGTTTTTTGATCTGTTCCAGGCGCACGCCCAAGTGCTAAATCTACACGATTTGGATACAATGTTTCTAGTGTTCCAAACTGCTCGGCTACTACTAATGGGGAATGATTTGGGAGCATAACACCTCCCGAACCTACGCGAATGTTTTTTGTATTTGCTAGTATATGTTGTACAATCGAAACGGTGGCAGCACTTGCATAAGCATCGTGATTATGATGCTCCGCAAACCAAATCCGGTTATAGCCCATTTTATCTACAGCTTTGGCTAATAATACTGCAGTATCAATTCCTTGCTTCATTGTTTCTCCTTGTCTTAACGGGGCAACTGATAAAACAGATATATCAAATTTTTTCATAATTTCACCTCTAAAATAATTTATCCTTCTTTTATATTAGCTTATCTCATTTGCACTAAATGCTCTAACACTTCCGCAATATCACCGTCGATACCAATAGATTTAGCAGCAATTACATCTGGAAAATGAAACTCTCTCCCTTTATTCATGGTAATATAGGTGGCATTTTCCTCGTATAATGTATCCATTTTGTATGTTGGATACATGCTTTACTGGAATCTAAATGTATTATATAGTACGTATAGTTACTGAAACAAGTATGCACTTTTTAGACGCATACTATCAAGGAGGATAGTGTAATTATGAAAAAATCCAAAGTTATAGTCGCAGACAACGAAGAGACTTTTTTCGGCTACACACTTTCTATTATCAACGGCAAATGGAAACTGCTCGTTATTTACTATTTATCCAAAAATGGTGCCGTACGATATAATGAACTTCAACGTATGATAGGCACTGTAACCTATAGAACGCTAAGTTCGACATTAAAAGAAATGGAGAATGATGGCTTAGTTCATCGTGAGGAATATCCTCAAATTCCGCCAAAGGTCGAATATAGCCTTACTGAAAAAGGACAAACTCTCTGGCCTCTTATTCAAGAAATGTGTCAATGGAGAGAGAATAATAAAGAAAAATAAGAGATTAGAAAATGCTAATTTAAAAACCAACACAAAAAAAGCAACTTCTAGTTTTTAACAGAAAGTTGCCTTTTTTATTTTAATCTAATCGTAGCACCCGAATAATATAGAAACGATGCACCTAGAAAAGAAAAGCGTTTTTATTCATGTAGCAGTCAACGGATTCTGTAGTTTAATCTCCTGGATAGATAAATGTACAGTATAGTTCCCGTACTCAAGAATTTTATCCAAAAAAAGATTCAATTGTTCTTGAGAACTCACTTTTATTTTTATATGATAACAGGCTTCTCCCGATACGCGGTGAACCTCTACCACTTCTTTTCGATCATGCATCAATCTTATAAACGAATCATGATTGACTGTTTTCATATAGATAATGACAAACGCAGTATAAGTAAGTCCTAATTTCATTTCATCAACTATTAATGAGTAAGCTTTAATAACCCCATTTTCCTCCAGTTTTTTTATACGATTCCCTACTGCTTGTCCCGTCATATGAATTTGTTCACCTAAGTCTTTCCATTGCACACGAGAGTTTTCGGATAATAACCGAAGAATTTGAAAATCAATATTATCAAGTTCCATTATAAATTCCTTTCACCATGAAATTTTTAGAGATAAAAGTGTTTCGTCAACCTATCGATATAAACTACTAAACGTTCTATGATTATAGTGTAACAAAATAATTTGAATGAGGTGGAGAAAATGAGCACAGCTCTAATTATTGTAGATATTCAAAACGACTATTTTCCAAAAGGAAATATGGAATTAAGTAACCCTGAAAAAGCGGCTGCTAATGCTGCGAAAGTGCTTGAATGGTTTAGAAAGAATAACAAAGAGAACATTTTTCATATTCAACATATCGCAGCTGACCCAGCACTAGGCTTCTTTATTTCTGATACCGTAGGGGCTGAAATACATGAAACTGTTCAACCATTGGAAAATGAAAGCATTATTATCAAACATTTCCCTAACAGCTTTTTAAAGACTGAATTAGAAAGCCAACTAAAAGAAAAAAGAATAACTAAGGTAGTGGTTGTGGGTATGATGACACATATGTGTATTGATGCCACAGTCAGAGCTGCAGTAGATCTTGGCTATGAAACTACACTTATTGAAGATGCATGTGCAACACGTGACTTGTCATATGAAGGTAAGGTTGTTCCAGCTGATCAAGTTCATTATGCGTTTGTCGGTGCGCTTAACGGTATGTATTGCGCTGTAGAATCCACCGAAGATTTCCTACAAAAAAATTAACAAATCATAAAGAACATTTAAAAGTAAAAGGCTGTTCAGATGTAATTTTTTCTGGATAGTCTTTTTTCATTACACTTTACTTAGTTAACAAGACGTGAATCCATACAAGATAATACAACTAGCTTTTTATTCGGATATTTTATTGTGATGTAGGGATCATACCATTTTTCTTCAACGAATCTACCATTAAATTTTAAAATATCTTTTAGCGAAGACATATTATACACATGTTGTCTTCAATCAAACAACCAAATGAAAAAACTTTATATCTAGCTGGAGATACTGTTTGGTATGAAGGTGGTCAAAGAAGTAATCGCAATATATAAAATAGAAGGCGATTCGCTCGTTATGAGGGAAGAAGATATCTATGAAGGGGATAAGGCTGCACCAGACCACGGCGAATCATACTCATTTTAAGCGTAAAGACAAACTGAAAAAATACATTTTTGTCTGTTTTTTTCATATTTCATAGTTAAAACATATTAAAAAAAGCCCCAGAACAAAAAATCCGGGACTTTACAAATGGAAATGACTCTCCTTATTTCGGTGAGCGGGCAAATAGAAGCACTAATAGAGCACCTAGAAATGCTATTATACCTGACCAGAAAAATGCCTGCTGAAATCCTTCATTCAATGCAACTACTGATGACCCGGCTGTGCTAGAAGCAGTGGTTGCGCCTGCAATAGCTACTATTAAAGCTAGACCAACCGCAGAACCAATTTGGTAAAAGGTATTGTATAAACCAGATGCAATACCTGACCTTTCTGATTCTACTTCTGACACAGATGCCGTGGTAGCAGGTAAATAGGCAAGTGCATTACCTAGAGATGCTAGTAATCCAGCTAGCAACACATTTGTCCAATAGTTTCCATTTACTGTAGCTGTTTGTGAAAATAAAATGGCGCCTCCTCCTAGTATGATAAATCCAGTGATCAATGTCTTTTTTATTCCGAATTTCTCCATTACCTTTTCTGCTAAAACGATCATGAAAATCGCCATAAATATCGGCATGGGAAGTAGTGCCATTGCTCCAACAAATGGAGAAAGCTGTAAAACCTGTTGCAAGTATAAAACAAGTATATATACAAGCGGAAACCAGGATGCTGCTATTAAGAAAACCGAAATATTTCCTATAGCTAAATTAGGTGTCTTGAATATATTGAGCGGTAAAAGTGGTTCTTTTTTCTTGGACTGTACCAAAAGAAAAATAATAAGCAAGACAGCACCAACAGCTAAGGCAACTATTGTATTGAATGACTGCCAACCACTATGCTCTGCTGTTACAATTCCATACACAATTAACATGGAAGAAACAGTAACTAAAATGGCACCGATATAATCAACACTACCCGTTGCTTTAGGTCCTGCCTTTTGTAAAAGCTTTGGAGACAAGATAAGTACGATAATACCAAATGGAACATAGATCAATAATGTCCAGCGCCAACCTAGAACTTCTGTAATGACACCTCCTAAAACGATCCCCAAAGCTCCACCTGCTGCCCCGGAAAGCCCCCAAAAAGCAAGTGCTTTACCCATTTCTTTACCATTAGAAGAAAACAAGAGCATAATCACGGACAGTGCAGCTGGTGCAATGAAAGCAGAGCCCAATCCTTGAATTCCCCGGAACACGTTTAAACTCATTTCACTCCAAGCTAAACCTGCAAACATTGATGACACAATTAAAATGAGAACACCCAAATTAAAAATTCGTCGATTTCCGAATAAATCCGCTAACCTTCCGCCCAATAGTAGAAATCCTCCGAAGAAAATCAGAAAAGCACTCATTACCCATTGTAAGTTTTCTTGACTGTAACCTAGCGTTTCTTTGATAGATGGTAGGGCAATCTGAATAATTGCAGAATCCATCATGACAAGGAAATTCGCAAAGCACAACAAAAAGAGTGCTTTCCAACGCTTCGGATCTGGCTGCGAAATTGACTGTGCTTGTGTAGTCATAATGATATTACCTCCAATATTACAGTTTATTTTGATTTGATATTAAATAATGGACCGTCTAGAATAAGATGAATTATTTTCCCTTACCTATTTATTAATTCACAACAAATAAAGCAATTTTATTAACTTATTAATTGGTCCTTACCAAGCCTCTTCCAGAAATTAAAAAATGTCTCCCGTTTTTTGCCCATTTGTGAATAGGAAGCAATTACTTCATCTACGGTATCGTACAATTCTTCTGGTGTTAAGTTCTCCTTCAGCAAGAAACCAACCTCGGCGTCTTTTCCTTTTGCTTTTCCTCCAACATATAAATTGTAATTATCTTTAAATTTCATTACTCCTATGTCACTTAACATTGGTTCACCGCAGCCGATTGGGCAACCTGTATAAGCAAACTTTAGAGTGAACGGTACAGGTTTTCCAGCAAAGCGTCTATTTAACTCTTTTGCTACTGGCATTCCTTCTTCTTCTTCTCCTTTGCAAAAATTGCATGTTCTTAAACTCTTTACGTAGTTTCCTACTGGATAACACGCCAACCCAACACGTTCAAATTCATCTATGATTTCTACTTTTCTATTCTCTGGTATTTCTATATAGATTTGTTGAAAAGTGGTTAACTCAAGTTGATCATCTTCATACATATATTTAGAGATTGTCATAAGTTGTTTTGCATCTAACTTTGCTCCAAACCCTATTCCGCCATTTATCGCAATTTTTATTTTTTTAACATCGCTATCCATATTCATTTCCACCCTTTTCCAAATAATATTCTTTATTCTAATTACCATACCTAGGTTAGGTATTATTGAGTTTCAAAAAATTTTTATATTTTTTGGTAAATGCTTCTTTATTGATACTAATAACATGTAATCTATAGAGTAAACAGTGTATAACGTAGTTCACTCTATAGATAATAGTGTTTATTTTTCTAATTTCACTCTTTGTAAACGTAAAGCGTTCAGTACAACGGACACCGAACTAAATGCCATCGCTGCGCCTGCAACCCAAGGTGCAAGTAATCCTATTGCCGCAATTGGAATACCAAGTGTATTATAGCCAAATGCCCAGAATAAGTTTTGTTTAATATTGCGCATTGTTTTACGACTCATTATAATCGCATCAGCAATGCTGTTTAAATCGCCGCGAATTAATGTCACATCAGCGGCTTCCATCGCTACGTCCGTACCTGTACCAATAGCCATCCCTATATTAGCTGTTGCTAGTGCTGGGGCATCATTAATACCGTCACCAACCATTGCAACCTTTTTGCCCTGTTGTTGTAGCTTTTTCACTTCTTCTGCTTTACCTTCGGGAAGCACTTCTGCAATAACTGCATCAACGCCTACCTCTTTTCCAATTGCTTGGGCTGTACGTTCATTATCACCTGTCATCATGATCACCTTGATGCCCATTTGTTGTAATCGGTGTACAGCTTCCCGAGAGGTATCTTTAATTGTATCTGCTACTGCAACTAGTCCTGCATATTGTCCATTAATACCAGCTAGCATTGCTGTTTTCCCATCACGCTCTAATTCTTCCATTGCTGGGAGTACAGATGTAATATCAATTCCATATTGTTGCATGAGTTTCCGAGTTCCAATGACAACCCCTTGACCTGAAACTGTTGCTTGCACTCCATAACCTGGAATTGCTTCGAAGAATTGGACGACACCAAGTTCGATATCTTTTTCTTGAATTCCTTCAACGATTGCTTCTGCTAATGGGTGTTCGGATTGTTTTTCTGCGGCACCGATCAATGATAAAAGTCTTTCTTCGTCTTGACCATCTGCTATTAAAACATCTGTTAATACCGGTTTACCATGTGTAACAGTACCTGTTTTATCCACTACCACTGTGTCAATGCTTTGTGTTTGTTCTAAATGCTCGCCGCCTTTGAACAGAATACCAAATTCTGCAGCTCTACCCGAACCAGCCATAATGGAAGTTGGTGTCGCTAAACCAAGAGCACATGGACAAGCAATAACAAGTACTGCGATTAACACTTCAAGTGCAGGTGTAAATTCACCCGGTTGAACCCATATAATCCATACAAGGAATGTAAGGATGGCAATCCCCACCACGATGGGTACAAAAACTCCTGAAATTTGGTCTGCCATACGTTGGATCGGAGCTTTTGACCCTTGTGCATCTTCTACTACTTTAATAATTTGAGCTAATGTAGTGTCACGACCAACTTTTGTTGCTTTCATTTTGATGAAACCATTTTTGTTAATGGTTGATCCATATAATACATCGCCTGTATTTTTATCCACAGGTAAACTTTCACCTGTTAACATGGATTCATCCACTGCTGTAATACCTTCTAAAACCTCCCCATCAACTGGGATTTTTTCACCTGGTTTCACTAAAATTGTGTCACCTATCACTACTTCTTCTAAGGGTACTTCTTTTTCAACTCCATCACGAACGACTATGGCTGTTTTAGCTTGAAGCCCCATTAATTTTTTTATAGCTTCAGACGAACGTCCTTTAGCTTTTGCCTCAAATAATTTACCTAAAATAATAAGTGTAATCAGTACCGCACTTGTTTCAAAATATAGGTGTGGACCGTGATGTGTTCCAGCTGTAACAACTGCTTGATATACACTATAAAAATAGGCTGCGGAAGTACCCATGACAACAAGTACATCCATGTTTGCACTACCATTACGAAGTGCTTTATAAGCACCCACATAAAACTGTTTCCCGATAATAAATTGGACTGGTGTTGCCAAAATCAGTTGTATCCATGGATTCATTAACAAATCCGGTACATATAGGAATGATGTAAATGTAAAGTGCCCTACCATCGTCCATAATAAGGGTAACGATAAAATGGCTGAAATAATGAATTTACGTTTCTGATCTTTTATTGCCTTTTCTCTGTGGTCTACTTGTTCTGTATCCTTTTGTTTTTGATGTGCACCGTAACCGAGCTTCTCTACCTTGGCAATAATGTCCGCAACTGTTACTTCTGATGGATTAAATTCAATTGTTGCTTTTTCAAGCGCTAAATTGACGTTCGCAATTGCAACACCTTCTATTTTATTTAACCCCTTTTCAATGCGAGTAGAACATGCGGCACAAGTCATTCCTGTAATATCAAATTCCGCTTTTTGTTTCACAACACCGTAACCAAGTGCTTCAATTTTCTTTTCAAAATCGGCTGCACTCAGTTTGGACGGATCATATTTAATCGATGACTTTTCAAGTGCCAAATTGACACTTGCTTGTTCGACACCATCCATTTTATTTAATCCTTTTTCTATACGAATTGCACACGCTGCGCATGTCATTCCTGTAATTTGCAAGTTAGCTTCTTTAACTTCTGTATTCATGTTACTTTCCACCTCTTTCATACCATCTAGGGGTATCTAATTTTGAAAATAAGAGAGTGCTATGGAAGCACTCCATCAATTTTTATTCTACCTCATAACCTTGATCTTCAATCGTTTCTTTAATTTTATCGAGTGATACTTGCACTTCATTGAATGCTAGATATACTTGCGCGTCCGTTAAGTTTACTTTTACTAGTTCTACTCCAGTTAATTGAGCAACACTTTTTTCGATTGCGTTCACGCAATGTCCACAAGACATTCCTTGTACATTTAATGTTAAATTTTGCATATTTTTTCTCTCCTTAATTGAAGTATATATAACCCGCATACACCACCGGGGTATATTTTAATTAAAAAATTTTTTTATTTTTTCATGAGCTTTTGAATCGTCACAAGTAGTTCGTCTAATACCTCTTCATCACCCTCTGAAAGGCGATCAACTACACAGCCTTTTAGATGACCTTCCAGAAGAATTTTGGCTACACTATTTAAAGCAGATTGTGTCGCAGACAGTTGTGTAATTACATCGTCACAGTAAACGTCTTTCTCTATCATGCCTTTGATCCCTCGAATTTGCCCTTCTATACGATTTAATCGAGTTGTTAAATCCTTTTTTACACGTTCTGGATGATGGCTTTTCCGGCAGGATGTGACAAACTCTTTATCGTAATTAGTCTCTTTCAATACGTTTTCCATCAGCTCAACCTCCTAACTTGACTTCATATTACCATACCGTGGTGTGGTATGTAAAGTGGAAAGTTTTAGAGCTATTATTTGATGTCTATATATTAAAGAGACTCATTCTGACGAGTTTCTACATTTATGTCACAGCAAGATGGAACATCACTTTCATTTTTTTTTTAGAGAAATTTAAGGCTACCACAAAAAGTATATTGCTTACTTTTTACAGTAGCCTTTTAATAATCAAAATTAAATTCCTTGTAATTTTAACTTACATACATACTCATTTCACGACATGCTTTTGCACATTTTCGGCAAGATTCAGCACATCTTTGACAATGTTCATGGTCGTGCTTAGCACATTCATCCGCGCAACGTTCACAAATTTCCGCACAAAGTTGACATATCTTTTTCATAAAAGGGCTATTAGAAGTCATTGCTTGTATAGCAAATGCACAAGCATCCGCACAAGCTCGATCTAATCTAATGCACTCGACCATCATTTTTACATGATCTTCTCTTAAACAAGCATCATAACATTTGTTACAAGCCTCTAGACATTCGTTGCAAGCTTTAAGACACTCTTCATATTTCTGATTCATGTAAACACCTCCTACCTACAATTTGTCCTCTGTACTATTGTACCCTGGAGGTCTAAATTCAAACTAAAAGTAAAAACCAATATAAAATCATTATTATTCCAAACTCTTAAGAGTGAGAGAGTTGTTAATAACTGATAATCTTGTTCAACAATCGCACTCGTTTGTTAAACAAGAAATATTTTCGTTAGTACCATCATTCTTTTCCACTGCGGGACCATATTACGACTGGAATGAGTATTAAAGACAAAATCCCTCCGGCAAGTGATAACGTTTCGTAACTTGAACCAGCAACAACCAGTCCTGACATGATACCTCCGGTTGCACCTGCTAATGCAATAAATACATCCACAGTCCCTTGAGTTTTGGCACGTGTTGAAGGTTCTGTTGAATCAACAATTAAGGCTGTACCGCTTATTAACCCCAAATTCCATCCTATTCCAAGTAACGATAATGCAACAACAAGAAGGAATAAAGAGTCAGCGGGTGCAATTGCAGCTACAACTCCTGCAAGCAGCAATGTGATTCCAGAAGCAATCGCCATGGCAGTTCGACCAAACTTATCAACAAGAATCCCCGTGAAGAGTGAAGGCAAATACATTGCACCTATATGAAACCCGATAACAAGTCCGATTGCCCTTAAACTGTAACCATGATGTCCCATATGAATCGGTGTCATTGTCATAATAGCAAGCATCACAATTTGACTAAGAACCATAATGGTAGCTCCAATTGTAATTCCTTTTTTATTACTTTGTTTCTTTTCGAGAGTCTCGTTAAGTATCTTGTTTTTTTTATTGGTATTTATGTTTAACGCAATAATGAGTGGATCAGGACGTAAAAAAATAAATATCACAATTCCTGCTAATATAAATGCTGCTGCGGATAAAATAAACGGACCTGCTAATTCAGGAACACCAATTGAAAGTGCGAAATCCCCCATTACATCCACTAGGTTTGGACCAGCAACTGCTCCAAATGTCGTGGAAACCATTGCTATACTTACAGCAGTGCCCCGCTGTTTATTAGTTGCTAGATCCGTACCGGCATAGCGAGCTTGTAAATTTGTTGCAGTTCCTGCACCGTATACAAATAAGGAAGCAAATAATAAAGGTACACTATTAAAAACAGTCGCAAAAACAACACCTATTGCTCCGAGGCCGCCTGTTATAAAGCCTGTTGCAAGACCCATGCGTCTACCCAGACGGTTAGAAAGTCTTCCTACTGAAAAAGCAGCTCCTGCTGATCCTAAAGTCAAAAAAGCAGCTGGAAGCCCTGCAAATGGATTTGTTCCAAGCATTTGTTCTGCAAGTAATGCTCCAACTGTTACTCCAGCAGCTAATCCTGCTCCTCCAAACATTTGAGAAATAACGATAATGATTAATGTTCGTTTATATAACTTTTTTATTCTCTCTGGATTTTCTATGTATCCTTGTGCAAAGTTATTCAGCTCACCAGGCATATTTATACCTTCTTTCCCCATATGTATCTATTTAAATCAACTATTTCATAGTCATTCTACAGTCCTACACAACCTTTTATCATTTTTAATTTTAAAACTTTAGGGAAATAACTCAACTTCTATTCTTGATTAAATTGCCATAGTTTTTTTAAAGGAATTTCAGACTCTTTAAAACCATATTTAGCTAACATAATTCGGTCTAGTGCTTTTTTAGGGTTTTCTTGATAAAATTTTATAATAACTTTACAATGTGCCAATGCTAAATGTTCTGTTAGCATTCTTGCAAATTCACCAAGTATTTCTTTATGTTCTTCTAAAACGGCTTCTTTTGAGTAATACTTAGCTGATACATAATTCACACGTTGGTCATCTTCTTCATAAATTAGCTCTGGCATTTCAAAATCCTCTAATGTAGCAGGTCGATGTTCATCTAATATGAATAATGATAAGTTTCGTTTGCCAATTCGTAAATCCCAAACTTCGAAGTCTTTTAATCTTATTTTACGTTCAAAATAATTAATCAAATTTATATTTTCTCCTTTCTTTTAAGGAATGTATACAGATCGATATCATTAAAGAATATTTTCTGCCAAAATAGCGATTGCAATTTTTGTCCAATCATCCTTGTTATTTCCGCCTTGATGGACATGTATCACTTGTTTAACTATACTGGTTCAATAATATTTATTGCCATTCTGTTCTTAACAATGAAAAAACTAAAGCATGATGAGACTGATTATTTTGATAGAGGTAACCCCTTAATAATCCCTCCTCAGTAAAACTCAACCGTTTTAATAACTGTATAGATGGCTCATTCTGTGGATAAGTTATACCACCAATTCTATATATTTCTAAATCCTCAAATGAATATCGTAATATTTCCCTTACAGCTTCAGTCATAATCCCTTTGTTCCAATGTGAAGGATGCAGCTCAAAACCAATCTCAGCTTTTTTACTCCTGGTGCTAAGATTGTTTAATCCCAACGTACCTACAAACTCGCCAGTATCCCTTAATACGATTCCCCATCTTATACCTCTTTTGCTCTTGTATGTGTTTTGGAAAGACTCGACTATTTTTAGAGCATCTTCTAGACTTTTCAAACTCTCCATTCCATAGTACTTGGTCACTTCGTTTCTTGACATGATTTCGTAAAAGCTTTGAGCATGTTCCTTTTCAACTTGAACTAAGTTCAACCGTGTTGTTTCCAAATTTGGAAATCCCATGGACTTTTCTCCTCCGTCGTTTGTATTCTATTATTTTAGCTACTTGTTTTAATCTTCACGTTAACTCTATTAAATTTAAACAAATGATATCAATCTTTTTAATGTGTTATTAAAAGCTCTTCATATAAAGCCCCCCTAGTTAAATAAGGCTAAATACTGAAAAGCTCAATTTTGAAGTAAGTTTGGTACTTCAATTTTCCATGTTTCATTTTCTTTTTTTAATCCCATTAATGTTGTAGCCGTGAGCCTCCCATAGTTGACCATTAATTCGACTAATAGGCCATTACTATCCTCTTGTTTTATTTTAATTGAATCATAATATCTAAAATCAAAGGCTATCTCTAAGTTGGAGATGTTCAGATTTTCATAATATTTTTCTTTAAAAGAATCATAACCAGGTAGCTCACCATCAAAATAAGCCAATGAATAGATTGCTTCTATATCGCCGATAACTGCTGAATGAATATATATAAGTATAGTCTTTTCTGGTGAAAAACCTTTTAAGTAATTTGTGTCATACTCCCTTGTAAATAATTCATATGACTGTAATTCTTCTTCCGAAAGGTCGGTTAAATATGAAAACACTTCTTCTGAGTCATCAATTATTAATACTTTCTCTTCTTCTATATCGATAAAATTTTCCTTTTTTGATTCATCTTGTTCTATATAATTACTATGCGTACAACTAGTTATCATTAACAGGAAAGGCAGAGTTACAAAGAGAGAAATACTTAATTTCAAATGAATAACTCCTTTCTTACCACTTGATGTTAAGGAAACAAAGCTAATACTTAAACTTCTTTCACCAGCTTTTCCACTGTTTGAATTAAAGCACCAGCTAGTATAACATCTTATCGTGATAAACGTTTGATATTTAATAATCCCATATTAACTGATGTCTCTATATAACCAATTATCTGATTAAACGTAAAAACATCAAGTTTTTCATTCAAAACTTCTTTATCGTATTCCATATCATTTAAAAGAAAAGGAAGGAACTTTTTTACTTCTTCAGACTTAACCTCTTCCAAATCTAAAATTGTAGGAAACTTACTTAGACTTCTACTTAAATCATTTTTAAGCCATAGTATTCTAATAATTTACCATTTAATTATCGGAAATCATTATGATACAAATGAAGTATTTCGTTATTTTCTTCCATCCTGATTCTCAACCAAGGAAGATAAAAACCTTTTAACCAAATATCATCGGCGATTAAATGTGTAAAATACCCTAATATATAAAGGTCTTCTATTTGTGATTTATATTTATGTAAGAATCCTTTATAATCAATGCTTCTTGTATAATCTTGTACATCACCTTTAAAGAAATGTGTTAAGTCTTTAGTGGAAACAGCATCTGCTGCAATGCCTCCAAGTAAAAATGAAGTTCTATCTTCTATCAATAGACCCTCCGCAATTCTATTAGTAATAATCAAGTGCATTATTCCTGAACCCAATATAACTCACCCTTTACATATTTTAAAATTGATAGATACTCTTATAACTTCCGTGTTATTTCAATAAAAAATGCAATACTCCTTTTGAAGTAAATCACTCGGAAGTGAGAATACCTTTATAATCAATACATAACATAACTAATAAAAAACACCCAGACCATTAGGGAAAGTTGAGTGTTTTGACAGAAAGAGTCTATGCATTTATTTACTATTTTAGGGGAATTTCTTCTTTCTCCTCCCTATATCAAGAGTCAAATACCCAGTTGAACAAAAAACTAAACGAATAGTTACTTCAGGACCATAAACAGGATTAATAATATAATTAAAATCTTTTTGAAGTACAATTCTTTAAAGTATTTTTTGTTCCAAACTGATGACAACTTTCCCCTGTGCTTTTCCTTCACTAAGATACTCTATAGCGTCTGCAACCTGGCTTAACGGATAACTTTTATCTATTACAGGTTGTACTGTTCCTTGTACAAAAAGATCCAGTAGGATGTTTTGATCAGATTTATTGGGTTTATGGACAAGTAATTTCATGTTCTTTTTTTCCATCTTAGAAATAACAGGTCCCAGAAACAATACTTGGGATATTAGTGACATTGGACCACCGACCATGACGTACGTGCCCTTAGGTTTTAATAAATCCTTATAATTGAAAATAGACCGGTTTCCTACTACATCAAGAATAAGATCATACAATATACCTTTTTGCACGAAATCTTCTTGAGTGTAATCAATAACATGGTCCGCTCCCATTGTCTTCAGCATTTCCAACTTATCCGTGTTATCTACACAGGTTACTACAGCACCATGTAATTTGGCAATCTGTAACGCGAACGTGCCCACACCTCCGCCTGCACCGTTAATCAAAACCGTTTGCCCTTCCTGAATATGTCCTTTATCGCGAAGACCTTGCAAGGCTAGAACAGCAGCTTGTGGAATGGCTGCCGCTTGTTCAAATGTCATACTTGGTGGTTTTAAGGATAATGCGTCTTCATGCACACATACATACTCCGCATATCCGCCCCAGCCACACCAGGAAATATCCCCAAGTACCTCATCTCCTGGAAGAAGGTGTTTTACGCCGTTGCCAACCGCTTCAACCCGCCCCGCTATGTCCGCTCCGAGGATTTTGTATTTTGGTTTTAGCAATCCTCCAATACGAGTTAAGAATGGTTTACCTCTTAGGAGGTCCCAGTCCCATGAATTCACAGATACAGCATGAACTTTTACCAGTACTTCATTGTCCCGAATAACTGGTATTTTTACTTCTTTGAGCATAAGAACGTCTGTCATTCCGTACCTATCGTATATCATCGCCTTCATGGTGATTGCTCCCTTACATTTAATAGTTGCCAATATTAAAATATATGTTGAATATTATATTTTCTACACTTTTATATTAAATTCCTTCTTCCACACTCCTGATCAGTTATTATTGTTCCCACTCAAGCAGTTTTAAAGAGCTATCAGAATTCGGCACACTTTTTGGATAACTCTCCCAATTAGTTATAAATCTTGTTTTACACTTTTATTCGTAACTTAGCTTCGGCACCTCATCTTTACATAAAATTTACCGAAGATACGAGGAGATTAATAATCTATGTAGAATAATATATATTAAATCTTTATTAGAGGTGAATTTTATGATAAATGTAAGCTGGGGCATTTTATTGTGGGTTTTTGCGACATTACTTTTCCGTTTTTACGGACAACTATTTCTGATACCTGGGAATGTGTCTTTATTGATTATTACCTTTATTCTGACCATACCTTTAATAATAATTGCAACGTATGCTTATTATTATTTGAGAAAGATACCTGAATCAAAGCGTCTAATGACATCAGTCCAAATTGCTCTCCCAGGAATGATTTTGGATATATTTAGCGTTATTTTTTTTGATAAAGTCTTTTTAAACTTACATACTGATTCATTACCTTTTTTCGCTGCATGGTTACTGTGGGCGTATAGCTTAATATTAATTTCAGGTTTTTCGATAAAGATTAAATCCAACTAATGCTTTTATTATATGAATCTTCCCTTCGTATTCAACATGAAAACTCCATTATCATCTAACTAAACGCACCCTTTTAGCCGGTCATGCAGCAGAACTATTCATATTTTGTATCAATTCCCTTCTTGAAGTTAAACTTTCGTTAGTTTAAATAGGAGCAAGACTATGCCTTGTTATTTGCTAACCATTTTGTGATATTATCAAGTAAATCTACTGAATGGAAACTTACAGGATAAGAACAAACATTATCTGATATAGATGTAATATTTCCTTGTATGCTCTCTGCATTTATTAGTTCAACATATTCAGGAATAAAATAGTTTAATGTCTCATAATAACGTTGATGAGGTTCCACTATTTCTAAATGTTTTTCAAAATTACCTCTTTTTCTTGTAATATCTATCTCCTTACGACTTTTCAAATTTTCTTTGTCAGTATATAGATAGAAATACTTATCAGGGAATCTAATTCTCCCCTCTTTAATTTCATTTCGGTAAAATCCAGAAATAAAATCTAAACTATGATTATATAATTTAAAATCGAAACACCAGTTATAACTTAGTAGTTGAAAAATATCGCCATCAAGAATAACAGTATCATAAGTTTTAAGTTTTTCTTGAGCAATTAACCAACGTTCTATTTGACGTTCTATATACCAGGTTTTTGACTCTACTTTCGGGTGCTCGAATAATAAATTTACTTCCGGAATTATAAAAGCATTGGTTCTTTTTGCAAATTCATGAGATGTTGTTGTTTTTCCTACGGCACTTGCTCCTTCTATACAAATCAATGACATATTATCACCCCTAATACATATTCTATTTCTGAGAATTTATATAGTGAACTATCCTTTTTACGTTCTAGGAGTTAATATATGCATTAGCTTTTCTATAACAATTTTTGGTTATAATATATCAATATCAAAAATATAAGTTGCTTTTCCCTGCGGCCATTCAACAATAACTTCATAAATATAATATCCTTTTTCTGATGGAAGGGTTATTTTGTTCCCTTTAACTTCTATCGTAGTACTTGTAAAATCTGTATTCCACTGATTAGCGTCTATTGAAGTTGGGTTTTGATCTATTTCAATTTCTAATTTCCCATCTCCACTTCCTTCTAATGTAGTGAATTCACCAGCTAATTCATATTTATCTGAAGTACTAATATTACTTACTTCAAAATCACGTTCTTTCCATTCGAATTCACCTATAGTCATCGAATAATCGTTATTTTCTAAGATAACTTTACCCTCTGGTTGTATAAAAGTGCCTCTAACTGGAATCCCATTACAACCAGTTAGAATTATTACAATTAACATCAATAAATACACTTTTATCATTACAACATCCTCCTTTCAATTTTTTTAAAATTTCTCTTTCAATCAAAACTTATACCATTTGTTATACTAAACCGTTACTTTAATTAGGTGTATATATCACAATTTAATGTTTCTGATAAAAAAATAAACCATCGAAGTGATGGTCTTGTTTAACTAAAGCTATCTTTGGTTTAAGTATACCAATTCAGAAACAGACTGTTGTCTCCTCTATAACATAACTATACTTAAGTATTAGCTCTTGATTTATCTTCTAATTCTTCTACTTTAGTTGAATATTTTCTATAAAATAAGCGTATTATTCCCCATTTGTATATTTCTTTGGCTGTTCATTATTATTATCCCTAATTTCAACTAGTGGATTTTGTTCAACACCATTAATGACAATCTTTTCAAATAAATACAAACCAATTAGCTCCTTTCAAAATAGCTATGGTAAAACTTCTAGTTTCTATTATACTCAACCTGAAATTAACTCAATAAAAAAAATTCCTTATCAACAAACCATCTGCGTTAGTTCCATAAACAAAAACTGTTTAACTAAAGCAACCTTTAGCACAATAAGAACTTGCCAATCAGTGATATGAATTATTTTAATGTGTTAGTTTCTCTATCTATAAGATGTTTACCTAAATCTGCATAGGATCTTTCATATCCAGCGGTAACTTTCCAACCAAACATGTTTTCTTGGATCTTCACGTTTGATGTCGTATTAATAACATCTGAACCATTTGTTCGTAATAACAAATAATAAGCATTAGATATATCCGTTTCAACAACATCTATTAACTGTGTAGAATCAATATCAAACATTTCTGTGATATATTTTTCAATTGCTTCATCACGAGTTGAAAAGTGAGTCAAATATTGATAAATACCAAAAGAAAAAATTATTATTACCCCAATTGAAAATAAGTAAATCAATAATTTATTATACTTATTTTTCATGCTGCCACTCCTCTTTACTCTTCTATAATCTATTTCGACACCCTTTAACTTGTAGATGGGGTATCACCATCGATAAGTTATAATATTAAAGTTTCTTGAATATAATATCGCTGTAATTGGTAGTGTCAGAATGTAAGGCCTACCACAATAAGTAAAGGTAAAAGGTAAATCCTCTAAGTCATTCAACCATATACTCCTGTAGAAATAACCAAAATTAAAGCAGATAAAATCATAAACTCAAGTAACCTGTCTTAGCACAATGGGCTTCAATATGGTTGTCTAATTATTCCATCTCTTGAACATTATTAGTTTTTTATCGTAGGGTAGATACTAACTCTTCATTCTTCACTTCCAATATATATTCAGTGAAAATGTGTTCCCTACCACCATTTTTCTCGTACCACTCTTTAATTCGTTTGACGTGAGCATTGTCACCTTTTACATTATTCTCTATTTCTATATAATTGTCATAACTGTCATATTCCCAAATAGCAAAAATTTCTGTAGTATTATCCTTATTATCCTTCAACCATCGTCCAACCAATCTTGCTCCGTACTTTAGTTGATTAGGTAAATTAGTTTTGTCGAAATGATCATTAAACTTTTCAACGAAATCATTTTTTACAATATAAAATTTCCTCCTATAAAACATACAGTTCCCCTCCTATGACTCTCTTGGTCCGTGTACTTATATCGATAAGCCCCCAACATATTCCTCTTATTGAACTATGACTCCGTTTGTTTTATAAAGCTTCTAGAAACAGGTAACAGAATATTAAATTTCGTGCTTTTTCATATTTAATATATTCTTCATAAAAACCTGGATATAAACCGATATGTTCTTCCAAAAAACTATATTGTTGGAAGAGATTAAAGAATGACATTTGAAGCCAATCTATCTGACCTTGTGGTATATTTTGAGAACGTCCCCTAAGAATATAACTTAAAATCCCATTAATGTTCATCCAGTATGTATTCATATCAGCATTTATACAGTCGTCTTCCAAGATCAATTCTTTAGAATCACTCATTATTTTGGACGTATCGGTATAAGGGAAAGGTTTACATAAATCTAATGCTAGTAGCTTATTTAACATATATGGATTTTTCTCACGGTAAACTAACTCTAAGATATATTCAAAAAAAGGAACTAGTTCAGAGTGAAGAGATTTTACTTTCGCATTTTGTGCTTGATCTAACCCGCTTAACGTTATCACCCTTAAACTTTCGCTCATCAAAATCACCTATCATATTTATTTTAAATAATCATAACATTTGTTCTTAAGCCAACTCTTGCACCGAAAGTACAATAACATTTCACGTATAAATTATTTAAACTCTCCTTGATTTATACTCTTCAATATATTCCTCTATATCCAATACCTCAATAACATTAGACCAATGTAAAACTGTCCCTACGAAACCCCTTACATCCAGTTCTTTCATTTCATATGTGGCTTCGTCATTAACAGTTCCTGTAGCATCTTCAATAAATGTGACTTGATAACCTCTGTCATATGCTGCTATTGCAGTAAACTGGCAACAAAACTCAGTGTTAAATCCTGTTATAAACAGATGTTCTACACCGAGTTGGTCTAACTTTTCACTAAGTTCTGTATGGATGAAAGCACTTGGTGACTTCTTCTCAATTACAATATCTGCATATCCCTTTAGAGAGTGATGCAGTTCTGAGCTTGGCAATTCTTTATTGAAAGGGCTTGTTTCATCATCATCTATATTTCTTATAAATATTACAGGTTCATCATTTTCTTTAAAGTCTTGAATAATACTTTCAATTTTGTTTAGTTCTTGCTGAAAATCTTTAAATTCCACAATTATATTTTGTGCATCAATTACTAATAGTGCTTTCATGACTCCACCTTCTCTTTAATTTGATTGTCTTATAAAAGCCAATTCAACATAACTCCTTAAACTCCTGCTTTTTTACTTAAACTGCTGGGTTAGTTCAATAAAAAAAGCTTTACTTCTTCTTGAAGCAAAGCACCAGTTTATACTAGAAACCAATACAATCATCCGTAAATATGAAGTCCAATTACACTCATATTTTTATTATCTACTACTAAAACAATTTGTTTTGCAAATGTAATAAATGCACGAATGGTCAATGACTCTTTTAAATTTTCATCCAACTTCCATCCAGTTGGTTGAAGTAATATTGATCCATTTTCAATAAAGAATGAACACATAAAAAATCCTCGTATTTTCTCTGTCTCTTTAATGTCTAGTGGATCGATCAATTCTTGATTCACCAAATAGTGTTTCACTACTCTTGGTTTAGTTGCCAAATTAAGATGTTTTGTACGATATAAATCAGGAATAACTGGATATATACCATTTGACAGCAAATCCTGTACAATCTTTTTAGACTCTTTTTTAAGGAATCTTACATTTATTTCTTTAAGCTTCCCATCAATGAATATTTGCTTTATATCTAAATAATGAGGAACTACTTCATTCATTATAGTTTCTAAAGCATTGTCATTTGAGGTTGGTAATGTTGTGAGGGAATCTTTACCAAAAACTAAATCAAAAGAAGCAAAAAGCTGGCAAACCGTGCTCATTTCACTTAATTCGACAGTTGAATCCAATCTCTTGAAATTTAATTCACCATTATCATCATTATTAAATTGGAATGGAGGTTCTTCTATTTCTGTAAGCCAATTAAACATAATAATCCCTCAATTCCTCAGTATGATAATTCCATTATATGCAATTTACCAGACAATTCCTTATAAAACTAACTACTTTACCATAACCCTTATTTAAAGAAAGAACCTATAATTCGAGGAATAAATAAGAAAAAGTCTGCTAATGTAAATGCATTTTCAACTTTATCAAAGGTATCCATTTTTTCTTTCTTTTTTTTAATACATTGCGTTACAGTATCCCCTTGAATTGGCTCTATTCCATCGATAAAATTGATACGAATTTATTGACAATTCATATAATCCGGCGAATCCATAACTTGAAAATGAATATGTGGCTCAGATGAGTTTCCAGAATTTCCACAAAGTCCAATATTTTGTCCTTGCTTAACTATATCTCCCTCATTTACCATAATGGAATGTTGTTTAAAATGGGCAAGTAAACTATACTCTTTGTTTGAATGCTCTAAAATGACATAATTTCCTGCTGGCTGTGATTCATTCATCTCGCCCGGAATGTTATCAATAATATTATTAATTACTTTTACGACCTTACTATCTGCTGGTGCAACGACCTCTTTATCGAATGCATAGAAATTTTCATTATGCATTTTGTTATCTTTATAGGTTTGGTCATCCTTCATCACAACTAAATCATATGCATAACGTTGTGATTCATAAATATAATGATAGTTAATAAATTCATTTGTTCCACCCCAAAAGACAAACCAATCTTCTTTAATAGGGAACGTATATGCATTTTTCGAATAACGTTTGTCACTTTTTGGAAAGGTTATATAGGGTTTTAATAAAAGGCGATGGATAGCGTCCATCGAATCGAATAAAACACAAATTATTTTTTCGCTATGGTTATCTAACCATAAATACTGAACAAAAGATCCTATCAATGTCGTTTTAATTAGTTGGTAACTTTCAACATTATGATTAAATGACTGTACTAATTCTTTAAATTGTCCAATCGTTATTAACTCTTTAAAATCTTTAATACATTGTTTATAAAGTGTTTCTGGATTTCCATTTAAGAAGTAATGTCCAAAATTTTCTGGTGTTATATATTGGTCTTCATTTTTACTCACAAAAGCATCCCCCACCATTTCCCTATTAGCTAGCCTGCCCTTTCCTTAAATACGTTTGAAATAAATATAGGTTCCAATTTTGAGTAAACTTTCCAAATGAAAATATCTAAGGTACTTTTTTAATATTTAACTATAGTACCTAGTTAGTGGAAGAAGTTATTTTACAGTTTAGGTAATAAAGTGGTTAGTTCAATTAAGTCATCTATTACCAAATCTGCCTGTGTGAGTTCATCTTCTTGTGCAAAATCAAAATTACATCCAATTGCTGTTAATCCATTATCTTTAGCCGCATATATATCAGATAGACGGTCTCCGACTACTGCTGCTTTTTTTATATCATACTTCTTTAAAATAGTTTTAACTAAATCCCCTTTATCCAGCGTTTGTATTTGTTGAATACTAAATGTTTCTGTAACCCATTTATCTAAATTATAATAACTCACAATTGCGTTTAAGTACTCCGTTAACCCATTACTCGCTATGTAAATGGAGCAATTATTCGCTTTTAAATAACTAAAAACTTCCTTTACATTAGGATATAATGCACCCTTCCCACTTCTAATATTTTCAACTAATCTTTCCAGAAAATAAGCATCAGTTTGTTTTCTTACTTCATCGGAATGATTAGGCAATAAAACTTCCCATACTTTTGGTAAAGGGACTCCCATAATTTCACGATATTTGTCAATAGGAGCTACTGTATCCCACTTATTTAATGTTCGTAAATGGTTAAAAGTATCCTCGAGTGATAATTCTAAAATTTTATCTGTTTGAAATAGAGTTCCATCCATATCAAAAATCAGTGATTGTAGCATTGTTTTCTCTCCCTTGTTCATAACTGAATAGCCTCTAAGATTTAAAAAACTGTTTAATACTTATTCAACTGAAATGAAAAAGCTACCCTTACAGGTAGCCACTTGTTTAACAAAAGTTACTCATTAGCTCCATAATGTCTAAAAACTGAATCATTTGATTCTTCTACTAAACTCTCTTCCCACCTATTTTGTGGTAAAGAGACATGATGACCCAAATTGCAGTTGGAAGTGCGATTGCTCCAATTACCATAGACGCTATGAGGTAGAGTTCACTACCATCGACAAATAACAAAATATTAACAGCAATTATGAATAGAAGGATAGGTATAATTTTCAATAGATTAACTAATCCCTTTTTTTCTTTTACCTTCCATTTGTTATTGTATGTTGCGATAACAGTCCAAACAGTTGGGATGGCAATTACAGTGGAAATAACAGCTATTACCTGTAGTAATAATTTTAAAGTATCCGAACTTAACATTGCTCCAACCCATGCGAGTATCGTTATTAAAACTAACGGAATTGCTAAGAGTTTCATCGAGGTAATTGAATTATCATGCTTCTCAATCGATGTGTCTCGGTCACTGTAAATCGGTTGCGTACCAGAATATGCTCGAAATAAATGAATATATCCTTCAGAAGCGATATGCGACCATCCAGAAGATGAAAAAAAGCCAAAGTATTCCTCTTCTTCATCCTCTTTTAATGAGCGATAATCTACACTGTAAATATAATCTTCGAGTTCCCCTTTTTCAAGTGTATAGCCCATAAACTTAAAATCACTGACATGCCAACCCTTCAAAGAAAATCTGCGTAATTTTTCCATGTCTTTATCCTCTGAAAAAGCTAACCCACCTGACGTAATAAACTTTGTTTGTTTCATTCTTCAACCTCCTTCAATCCAGTTTCAGCTAATTGAATCATCAGTTTTCTTAGCTTCACATCTTCTTCTAACACTTCTCTACCTTTTTCAGTAAGCAGATATGTTTTACGTCTTGAATCTGATCCATCATGCAAATAAATCCACTCTTGTTTTAATAATTTTTTAATAATAGTGTACATCGAAGCAGGACCTATAGTAATTGCCCCTTTTGTTGTTTGTTCAATTAAGTTCATAATTGAGTAACCATGCTTTGGTTTGGTTAGAGCAGCCATAATATAAAACATTGAGTCTGTTAATTGCTCAGTTTTCTTCAACCAATCACCTTCTATATCTTTTTTTGATATATCTTAAAGTGATACATCTAAAAATAATATATCATTAAGTGATACATATGTCTACTCTTTTATATCATAATCTGATACATCGATTTTTTCTTTTATACCAAAAAGAACCCATCCAATGGGCTCTTCTTAGAAATCAATAATATGTACTACTCGCATTGCATTTAACATTACGCCTTTCAGAGATTCACCTTGCCCAACTACTCCACCTGACATTTCCCAACCTCTCAAAAGATCTTAATTCGTAATATTTCCTTTTGGTCATTAAGTAATATAATTGCAGCCGAAACAATCTTGTTACATTTAGTTAAAGAAAAAAGTGCCCTAGATTGAAGTAGAGCACCCTTTTATTCAACAATTTAACTATATTAACTTATTATACAAATCATGTATTGTTATCCATTATTAATGTATGTATCTTCTTTCCATAGAATACTTTCTTTGGATTTATAACGATTATCAAAACGGCAACTACTAAATAAAACAATGCGTTATACATGATTAAATCGATTAAGTTTCCATTTATTATGCCAATAAAAAAATTAAAGAATTGGTGGATGATAATGGGAACAATCAAATTTTGATTTAAGTTATAGAATACGGTCATGATGATTGTAGTGGACTGAATTGAAATCATAAAGAACAGCATATATTTGACTAAATCAATGCCCACATACCCTGTAGTAAACCATATAGGTAAATGCCATATTCCCCACCAAAATCCCAAGATTATCGAAGCTTTTAATGGCGAATGCTTTTTTTGAAGCTCAATTTGAGCGAATCCTCTCCACCCTATTTCTTCTCCTAGGGGACCTGACAGAAGATTTTTAAAAAAGAAATAAACCAGCATTCCCCATGAAGTTTTAGTGAAAATAGAGTCTGCTTCACTATTATTAGATACGATAAACAAAATCACTAAAAATATGAAAGCTTGAATCATACTTACCGTAAGAATTACAGAAAATTTGAGTTTATTCTTGAACCTATCTTTTGCAAATTGAATAAAACTCTGCCCTGGATAGATTCTTTTAAATAACACTCCAAAAGCAAAGGTTGAGGACCAAGCTGATATACAGAGCATGACATCAAAGACCCATACAGGAAATTCTAACATCCTTATGACTCCTACAAGAATAAAAAGCGGTAAAAAAATGATATTGGTTAACAAAATAAAACTAGTGACTGGATTTTTTAGTTTCTTTTCACCATTCATGTATAATCCCCTCTTCAAGGTAAGTATTTCGTAAATTTATTATCGCTTCTACTTACGAATACCTTCAGCTTAAACCTAGGGGTTACTCACAGGTCAATACATGTCTGCATTATTTTATAGGTACATACATTTCTAAAAATACACGTTCAAGTCCTTCTTCATAAGTAGTAAGTAATAGATTGATATAAACTAGCCCCAAAAGTTCATATCCTTTTTCTATTGCTACTCTTCTTAAACTCGCTTCCACATTATGGTCAATATTTTTTCCACCAGTTGACCACCTTCCATCTTCAATAATGGTATACATACATTTTGGATGAGATAAAATCTCACCTTCATTTTCTTCATGAGTGTCATTTACTTTTCTTACAATGATAAACTTATCTTCAAGAATACCTTCGTCATTGAATCTTATGACTCTTCTTAATGACGTTAGAGTAATGGCATTTTTCAAGCTGTCCGTGTTCTCTTTAAGAGTTTCATAATCATCAAACGCAGTGAAATGCTCTATTTCTTCTTTTATTTCTAAAGGCTTCATTTCTTTTACTGTGTATTCTCCTAAGAATTGTTTTATTTTTTCGCAATCTTCTTTTACGATCTGAATCTTTTTTAAAAGAAGCTTCTTATATTCTATTTCTTCTAAAACCTTTTGTTCTTTCTCTTCTAATAAAGATTTTATTCCCTCTATACTCTTGCTTTTTCTTAGTTCTTTAATTTTTTTTATTTCAATATCCATTTCTCTATAGAAATTTACTGTGGCTATATTATATATATCAAATCGATTATATTTTCTATACCCATTATCCTTATTTTGTTTAGGTTTAACTAATCCCTTTTCTTCATAAAATTTTAAGGTATCTCTAGATACACCTAAAAATTTAGCAACATGTCCAATTGTATACATTTTACTCTCCTTTATCTTAGGTACATATTTTTCATGTTATTTCATACTATAAATACTTCTAAAAATATTTTGCTATAATAACAAAGCTATGTATCGAAAAGTAAACAACTAACATTCAACTACAACCTCAAAGTGAAAAGAATTTCTATCTCATTTGAAAGTTTTTTCAGACAACAACGAGAAACGTTTTAGCACCCTTTTGCTTCTAAAAGCTGGAATGACCGTATTTCTACCCTTTTATTTTTTATTTCCTCTCTTTTTAAAATCAAAAGTTGGTATGAACTGTATATTGTCACTACTTTTTAGTTCACCACTCTTAAAGCAAATCCAATATTTTCATCTTGTAATTGTCTGTTTACATATAACTTTTCTCCTGTAAACCAGTTCACCACTTGAATATGGTGACCATCGTACATAACTTAAACTTTTTCTTTATTAATATTAACCTCCTTAAAGTATCTTCAAGTATCTTCGAGCGCTGTTATAATTTGATCATCGTCATAAATTCTGCAAAATCCGTGGTAAATTCGTCTTTCTTAACTAAACCAAGTTTTTCATATAAATGAATAGCTCTTTGATTGAACTTTGCCACAGTTAATCGAATTGGACTACCTATATAGTTTTTTTCAATGTATCGAAGAATAAAAGAACATATTTCAAAACCGTTACCTTTCCCTACCATTTTAGGGTTCATTCCTAGCCCCATATCTATAGAGTCGTCTGAATAAACACCAATTTTTTTCCCGACTGGAACTTGTGCATTCTCTCCAGCACAAAAAAATCCATATATTTCTTTCTTATCATTTACAATCGCATAATATGAACCATCGAGTCTTTCCTTTATTTCTTGATCTGTTAATTCATTATTATAGAAATCATATGGTTTTTCATACTCCCAGCTAAGTATATCTTTTGCTATTTCTTCATTCATATTTTCTATAAATAACTTCATATTCTACATCCTTTCTCATGTAGCAATTCCATAATTTTAGAGGAAAATTTTTCTTCAACTAAACTGCTTAGTTCAAAGAAAAATGCTTATCTCCTACTTGAAATAAGCGCGCCTTAGCTCAAGAAATCACTTGTATACATTCTATTTATTCATCTTCTCCAACATTTATTTTCCAGCTTTTTTGCAACTTTCGGATATAAATAATCTGACCTATGTGATACGCATTATGAGTTGACACATTTCCGAGAACTTCCCACCATTTTACATGTTCAGAAAAGCCATTCACTTCACTCTCAACTTTTTCTTCAGACAATAACTCTTGCCAAAGTAAAAGCACCTCTAATAGTTGTTTTTTTAAGTTAGCAAATGAATGATTTTCAGGAATAATAAAGCTGTTATTATTATTTCCAATGGAAGGAACGGCATCAACGTGAGATTTTTTGTATCTTGTTTGCCATGTTTGATTCCAATATAGTAGATGCTGTACGATCTCAGCAATACTATTACTTTCCTCATTTGGTTTCCAAAATGCTTGATCCTCAGTCAGTCCTCTTATTGAATCTGAAAATGGTAGGTACCAACTAGGGTCATTTGCATTTGCCAACAATTGATCCGATATAACATCCTTTGCATGGACCATAACTAACACTCCTCATATAAATATAATAGTGTTTCAAAACCTCTAAACAATGTCATCTTATTATATTTCTACCTAAAATATTGATTCTCCTGCTCTTATTGAGCAAACCCGCTGCGGTAAAAGCAACCCTTGCAGACAGCCATATACTTAACTAAGCATATGTTAGTTGAATAAGAACCAAATTACCAATCTGTCCATCATCACTTTCAGCCACTTTAATTGCACTATAATCTAGAATGTTTTTTAACTGTTTGTGACCTTAATATAATAATCCAACGCATTAATTTAACTCGTATATCCCCTCCTCTTTAGTCCGGTCAAACTGTGACATAATCTTATAACCAAAATCCTCTCTTTTATTCGAACGTGCATTCGTGTATATTTAAAACATACCAAATAAAGGAGAATATGTTATGAACTCAATTGATTTAATTCTTTTAAATTTAAACGAAGTACGAAGAAGAAGTACAAAGGTTTGGACATCTATTCCTCAAGAAAAACTACATTGGAAACCTGATAATGAAGCAATGACTTGTATAGAGATGGTTAGGCATGTTTTAGAAAGTGAACATTATTACCATCTAGCTCTCAAAAACCAAGGCAGTCTGACAGTCTTTGACTCTCCTTTCGAAAAACAACCTTTTTCCACTGTAAATGCAGAATTGAAAGTTGCAGAACCATTTAGAAATGAGTTCATAGAAACTATTAAGTCATATTCTGAAGAAGATTTAACAAATATTAAAATTGATCGCTCAGAATCAGGCTACATAAGAAGTTTGGGAGACATGTTGCTAAGAGTCGCCTATCATGAATCTGTACACACCGGTCAATTGCTGGATTATTTAAGAATGGCTGAGGTTCCAAGAGTACGTGTTTGGGATTAATTATCTTACAGGTGCAATCACTTAAGTGATACGCCTTTTCTTTTATGATAATTATATAATTTTGTGGAGGAGTGAAAGGGAAATGGGATTCATTCAAATAACAAAAAAGAATATTGAAAATGAACACATCTGTTGTGCTTTAGGTGCAAAACAATATGAGAAAGCAGTAAACGAGAAGAAGAAGTGGTTAACGGAACGAATGGATGAAGGATTAGTTTTTTACCGTTTAAAAGAACGTGCAAAAGTATTTATTGAATATTTACCTGCCGAAATGGCATGGATTCCTATTCAAGCATCTAATTATATGTATATCAATTGTTTATGGGTTTCTGGTAGATATAAAAACAATGGACTTGGAAAACAATTACTATATAAATGTAAAGCAGACGCTGTGGCTCAAGGGATGGATGGAATCGTACATATAGTGGGAAAGAAAAATAAGCCTTACTTGAGTGAGAAACGTTTTTTTGAATATATGGGATTTAAGTTAGTAGATCAAATAGATCCTTATTTTGATCTGGTTTCATTATCCTGGAATGACCAAACTGTTAGACCTTCCTTTAAACGGGATGGAAAAATTTCAGTTACACAACAAGGCATAGCAATTTATTATACTGCTCAATGTCCCTTTGCTGTATGTATTTTGGAAAATCTAAGAAAGGTTGCAGAAAACCATGGCGTTACATTTACCACTCATCAATTAACCACCAAAGAAGAAGCGCAAAATGCACCTACCATTTGGACAACTTTTGGTCTGTTTTATGATGGGAAATTTATTACACACGAAATGATGAGCGCAAACAAATTTGAAAAACTATTAATAAAGCTGTTAGATAAACAATTGTGATTGGGATAATAACAGTTGCTATCGGGCATTGTCTAGGTTAGGTGGTACATAATGTCAGCAATGATTAGAGTTCCTTTTTCTATCCACTTGGGGTTTGGTTCGACAATGTCTATTGTCTCTTTACCCCAAACGTACCATTCACTTTTTAACTTTTGGGTTTTAAATAACTTACTGATTTTATAATTAATCCACTAACGAAGAAAACTAGAGCATTGGCCAAAAGAAACAATGCGATAAATGCAGCTGCGAATGCCGAACCTTAGTGTGTTCCAGAAGAATCAACAACTCTGGAAATTTTTAAATATATTGCCCCTATCGAAAATCCCAAAACTGGAACAAGTATAGCCATAATGATTCCAGAAATCCATAAAGGCATTTTATTAATCTTGTGTAAGTGAATTACTGTTCCATCAAAAAATAATATCAATAACAAAAGAATAAACCAAACTAAAACATCTCCACTCAATTATCGCATCACTATTCATAATTTTTAAATTCCTAATTTATAATACAATCCTCGATTACTTTAAATTTCAACTTACCATTTCTTTATTTAAAACGTTCAAACCGAGTATAAGTTCCATGATTAATTGAATATTCCATTATAAGTTTGATAAATCCATTACTACTATTTGACTAAACTGCTATTTAAAAAGAAAATATGACCACAAAACAAAATTAGTAAACGCTTTAGTTGAAAACGAATACAAAAAGTTCCCCTAGTATCTGATATTGTGATATTTAATTTGCAGCCTAAATTTCTCATCAAATGAGTTTGCAGAGACAAACTTTCCTTTTAGTTCAAATAACTCTTCTTCAAATTCGATGTTTTATCATCAAACCTTTAATAGTCTTATAATTCAAAATACCCCGTGCTATAATAGTAATATAAAACAAACAAATACCTCTGGCTATACAAAATGGCTACTTACATAACAGTGGCCCTTTTTTTCTTTGAGATAGTTATATCCATCACTTTAATCATTTCCACGAGCAAGCTACAGAATTAGCAATTTTACCGTTTTTTTACACTTTAAATGATGGACGTGAGAGTGGTGAGTTCTCAAAAGAAATAAATCTACCCACGCTTTAAAATATTTGGGGAAATTGATGAAGTTCTTCTTCATGCTACTGTTTAGCAGCTAACATTTCCTTATTCGGAAATCTAAAAATAAATGTATACTACATTTTAACAAGGGGTGTTTTGAAATGATTACATTTAAGACAATGGAGCATTTAACTTTTAAGGAAGCACACGAACTTTTTATAAATGGGTTTGAAGGATATTTTACTCCGATGAAGATGCCATTGGATGCTTTTATAGCTCGCTTTGGAAATGATAATCTATCAGCAGGTATATCTATTGTTATGTTTGATGAGGATAGACCGGTAGGATTTGTATTACAAGGCATTCGCGAAGTGAATGGTGAGAAAATTGCTTGGAATGGTGGTACTGGAATTATTCCAGAATACAGAGGAAAAAAACTAGGGACAATCCTAATTGAAAAGGCTCTTGAATTGTTAAGTCAGCAAAAAGTAAATATTGCTACGTTAGAGGCTCTGTCAATTAATCAACCAGCTATTAAACTATATGAGAAAGTTGGGTATAAAGTAGTTGATACGCTACATTTTTGGGAGGCAGAAGGTGTATTAAACTATGATGAAAAAATTGCTAGTGAATTTGAATTGAAAAGAATACCTGCACTGCAAGCAGTAAATTCAATTATTTTCCCAGCTTTAGTACCATGGCAAGTAGATCCTTCTATTACACCAAAGGCTGGTGGAGAGGCAATTATTGCAATGAAGGATAGTGAAGTACTTGCAGCTTGCTTAGTAAGAACAAAACAAAAATTTGGTAGCGAAGCTGAAGGTGTCACATTATTTCAAGCTTCTACTAACAATGAACATCCAGATGGAATACGCGCTCTTCAAGCCGCACTACAGGAAGGGCTTCATTTTAATCGTTCCATTAAAAGAAATACTTATAATTTGGAAGACAAAATGCAAAATTTCCTTCCGTTTTTAAAAAATAATGGATTTAAAAATACTGATATTTCACAAGTATTTATGACAAAACAACTTATGGAATAACTAAAAAACACAGCTAACACAATGAATTGGCATTCTAATTAAATATCATCTATCCACTTCTCCAAAAATATTTGGAACATTTACTCTAGTTCACTATAAGGATATGCATACAAATCAATATCAAAAACTGCTTCAATTTCAGTAGCTAGCTTACTAGCCCTCGTGTTAATGGCAAGACCTGGAGAACGCCCGTTATGTATTTGAATTACAATGTAGAATTTTGCTACTAAATTATAATCTTTTTTCAAAAGTAAAATATCATTGACTTTTGATTCCAATTTATAAATAACAGGCATTAATACTTCATTCACATCAAGTGTTTCTTTATATCCTAAACCATATTGCCAAGTGGTAGAGAAATAATGTCTAGCTGAATTTAAAAGTAATGGTTCCTCAACCTTTGTTGTCCTAGACGGATGTATTTTCAATCTTTTAGTTAACTCATCTAATGGAAAATCATCATCATTACTTAGACTAAAGTATGCTTGCACTTTTGTTTTTTCCAATATTAATCCCCCTAAAAGTTTAAAAAATTTAGTATTCACCAACATGTTCGTCTGTTTTACATTTTATCTCAAGATAGACGTATTGATGGCTCAGTCTGTTTTAAAGTAGCTTTTCTGAGTCTCAATTTTTTATGCAATATTATAGATTTCCAACATTTTATTGGGGGATTAATATGAAATACACTATTATTGTCGATTTTGTTTATAATTTTTTACTTAATATTTCTCCGGGTAAGCCGTCAAATTCGCAGATCTTTTCAGAGACAAATCCTCTTTTAATTAGAATTTTCCTAGAGGCAATATTATCTGGGTCAATAATCGCTTTAAGAGTCTTTAGTTCTAATTTCAAAGCCCGTTCAATCAATACCTTCGCTATCTGACCGCCGTATCCTTTGCCCCAATGCTCTGGCTTTAACATATAGCCAATTTCAGCTTCTTCATTATTATTTTCATCAATAGTTAAGTGTCCAAGTCCTATAAATTCATTAATTAAATTATCATAGATTTTATATGTACCAAAGTGTTCATGTTTTTCATTACGTTTTATTAATCTTTGAAAATTGAATTGAGCTTCTTTTAAAGGGATAGCGTATTCGGTAATTTGCGCCATAACTTTTTCATTAGATACAAGGCAGAAATAAGCATTAAAGTCAACCTCTTTAAACTTCAGTAAATTTAGTGAATGCAATGTATCACTATTCATTTATTAACCATGCCCCCCACTGTCTGTTTATGTATTCTTGCTATTTTACATTAATATGTTTGAGAATAATTAATGTTCCATTTTAAATTACAATAGATCCATTTCGTTTATTCAACTAATTGCCGCGATAGTTGAACAAGAGTTAACTCAGTAACTTGTTAAAAATACTTTCCCTTTGGTCTCTTTTAATGTTTCAAGTTCTTCAACAGCTTTTTTTACGTTCGATAAGTCGTACTGGGAATCTACCATCATCAAGCTTAATCTTTTATTATCAATTAGAGTTATCAAATGGTTAAATGTATTTTGCCATTTATCTGCCGAGACATTTTTATTCCAATTCCGCAAATGAAAGATACTAGCATTAACCTTAGCCTTATTTACAATATCTGACCAATTTACTTGTATTCCTGATAAAAGACCGATAGTTAAAAAATTGCCATTAGGGTGCACACAAAATGCCAAGTCGTTTCCAGATGAACCTCCAATTGAATCAATAGCAGCATCAGCACCAATCCCACTTGTCAATTCCATAACCGTTTCATAAAGTGGATTTTTTGATGTATCAATTACAAAAGAAGCACCTAGATTAATTAATTTTTCTGTATGCTTATTATTTCTAGTAATTGCTATCAATCGAAAACCTAAAAGCTTTGATAATTGAGCAAAAATATGCCCAATAGAAGAACCACATGCGTTAACCAGTAAAACATCATATGGTTTTAATTTCAAAACTTCCGTACAAACTACCCATGCTGTGATTGGATTTATATACATCTGTGATGCCGTAAAATTATCAATAGAATCTGGTATTGGAACTGCAAATTCTGATGATGTTTTAACAAATTCCTGCCATGTACCTTCCCCTCTTAAGGGTAAAACTCTTTTACCAATAAGGTGTCGAGAAACTAATGGACCTACCTCTTCTACAATACCAACCCCTTCATAACCCGGAATATTAGGTAAAGTTATCCGATGTGAATAGGCCCCCCTAATTGGTATTAAATCAGAAGGATTTATAGGACGTGTTAACATTCGAACAAGCACTTCGTATTCTTTTGGTGATTCAATACTTTTATATTCAACTTTTAATACATCTCTAGGGCTACCGAATTCATAGAATTTAATACATTTTGCATCTAACACTATACTTCTCCTTAAAATAAATCAGATTTATTTAATTATATCATCTCCAACTTCACTGATGGGTTAGTCAACAAGAAAAAGGCTTTACCCCAGCTATAACACACTAAATATGATGCTTACTCCTTTTTAACCCTATTTCGCACTGTCATCACATTGTTATAAATCAACCGTCACCTTTTTCTTGAAATTTCTTAAGCCCACTAAGATAGCAACAGCTATGCAAATAAGTCCACTTACTAAAGCAACCCAGAATAAAATCCTTCCACCAGTTGTAGGTGAATTAAAAATTATCCCACTAAGTAATATCATCATACAACTTAATAATCCCCAAAATCCAATTGTCCATTTAGACTTATTCTGTATTAAAAGATAACCAACTACACTCAAAATATAGAATGCACTAACTATCATAATAGTGGGAAATAGCGGATGAAATTTAGCTGCATAAACAAAATAATCGAGTTGACTAATATCACGACCATTTGTAATCTCAATGTTAAGTAATTTGGAAAATGGTGTTGAATACTCCCATTCAAAAGAGTTATTGGTTATTGTACTTCCTTCATACCAAGCTATAAATGTTGATACTATTAAAGTAAAGAATCCAACGACAAATTGTATTATGTACTTAAACATTTTTCGTCCTCCTAGTAAATTTTTGTCATTGCCAAGGCACCTTAATATACTATCTTTCGGCATAGATGTGAGCATTTTAATTTTCAAGGGAGTTTAACGTTATTGAATAATAGGTTCATTATTAACATGTTTTCTCCCTCCATTATGTTTCATCAATTTGGATTTTTAAAATAAGTGCCATTTGGTAATACAAGTGGTTGGACTTGTTCATCAAGGTCAAATGAAGTACGAATACCATTCCTTTTTCACTCAACCATCCCTTAGGCCCATAGGTGTCTTCTTGCTCTACTCAAAATGTGATATGACGTATGAAAGGATAATTAAGTAAGCTTAACTTTATTATTTTTATCCTAAACTTGATATAATAGAATCGAATTTCCTTAGAAACTTACTGACAACTGTGCTTAATACAAACCTATTATCAAATTTATGTCTTTTTGTAATAGTACCATCTTTAAAAAATATTCAATTCATTCAATTGTATAATATTTTCTAAATATGTTCCTCAATCACTCCTTTATCAACTACTCTAAAACACTAAATCAAAAATATAGATCCGACTATACAGCTCATGTTCTTCTAGTAAAACACTATTAGTTCAATAAGTTTGTATTTTGAGACAAAATTCCAAGAATAGAGCTCTTCAATTGATGAGTACCCACTATTTCTCTTTCTTCTATTACCTTGATTCAACATCATAAAATCCAAGTCTCTTACATCCATATTAAAAATAAACGACCAAGTACTCCTCCTAAAAACAGATCTGATTTAATCTATTAACAACTCTTGACAATATTCAGAATAATAGGTTAGTCTGAGTAAATTAATAGTAAAGGGAGAGATACATATGCAAAGAAAAACACTGACTTCTTCATTCAAATTGGAGGGCATGTTGGTTTAATAATATGATCTCCGATTTGATTTAATTAAGAATCAACTAAATCGGAGGAATTATAGTGAGCATACAAAATTATTATTACACAATCACAAGTTCTAGGTCTTTTTTTATTCAAATGGTTTTCACATTAAATGCTATTTATTATGTAACGCAAGCAAACTTAAATGCATTGCAACTGATTCTCATCGGTACAATCATGGAAATCTCCGTTCTATTGTTTGAAATGCCAACGGGTTTGTATGCAGATCACTATGGACGAAAACGCTCTCTCGCACTAGGCACAATTATTATTGGTTTGGCACATGTAATTGAAGGGAGTACTCCAGAATTTTGGGCGATTGCTTTCTCTTCTGCGATGTGGGGAATCGGCTGGACCTTCATTAGTGGAGCTGAACAAGCATGGATTGCAGATGAGTTAGATGGCACAAACTTAGAGACCACGTTCCTTCGCGGATCACAATTTTCATCTTTTGCACGTTTTGCAGGAATATTGGCCAGTGTGGCGATTGCAGCTTTTTGGTCTGTACAGACGGCGATTATATTTGCAGGTATTATGCTAATTGCTCTTGCAGTCTGGGCTTTCATTAAACTACCCGAAACTAAATTTGTCAAAGTTACCCGTGAAAAAGGTGTCTCGGGCATCACACATATGGTTAACACCATCAAGGTTGGACTATCACAGATTCGTGGAAAGACTATGCTAGTTAGCATAGCTGTAGTTACATTATTATGGGGACTTGCCAGTGAAGGATTCGATCGTTTATATGGTGCCCATTTCATTACTAACTTTGATTTGTCGGAAGATGAGTCCATCTATTGGTTTGGTGCTTTTTATGCGGTAGCATTTATACTTAATATTGGCGTACTCCATATTGTTGAAAAAAATGTGAAAGGTCGCTACGCAGATGCGCTATTGCTTACAAATGCCGTGTTGACGGGAACGATGCTAATTTTCGCATGGACAGGTCATTTCTGGGTAGCTGTAGCGATGTACTGGGTGACAAGTGCACTGAGAAACGTAAATTACCCATTAATGAGCATCATTACGAATGAACAAATTGAATCAAAAGGTCGTGCAACAACACTTTCCATGTTCGGACAACTTGATGCTTTGGGACAAATTGTTGGCGGACCATTAGTAGGATTATTCGCATTATACACAACAATTGCAGGAGGTATTTCGGCCTCTGCATTCCTGATTTTACCCGTTTTATATTTCTTTTGGCTAATCAAGACTAAAATGGTTCAGTCATAATTTTTCATTACCTGATGCGTATGAGCATCAGGTACTTTTTTATTTGATATCACAAATATGCCATTCTATTCACTCGAGTCAATAACTTTTTTCCAATCAATAATACTGGTGGGATTTAGTATATCTGCAAAGCGTACTCAAACTCGCTCGTTAGTCAACCATGAAACGCAAAAACAGAGCTTCACCAAAATTGGTAAAACCGTCCATACATATTTACGGCTGGGTGAGAAAGGTCGAGTTTCAAACCGATTTGAGAAAGGAAATCAGTTTTTGGTTAATTTTTTTTGCTGATTTTCCAATCCAAATTAAATGTCCCCACGTATCCACTACATATAACTCTGATTTGGCTATTTTTTCGTGAGCATTCTGTGGATGTTCAAGAGAAATAAAACCGTCATTTTCACTATGAATGATAAGAGTTGGACTACTGATAGACTTTAAATCTTGGTCCTTTATTTCTTTAGATTGCTTTAGATCAATAAGGAATCCATGACCAGAACGTTGACGTGCATTCATTTTTGTAAATTCTACAACATCACTAACGTCAGATTTTAGTTGGAGCTCTTTTTTGTTAAGAGAACTAAACTGTGGAGCCATCATCTTAAAAAGAGTATTCGGAAATAGGTGGCTAAGTTTACTAAGCATCTTCCATGTAACCCCTTCAATAGAAGGTCGAAAAATAATATGAGCTGCTTTATACTCTATGTCTTTGTTTGTCAACCATTCCTTTGAAACTGCACACTCTAAGACAAGACTTTTTACTTTTTCTGGATACAAAGACGCAAAACGTATTCCAGTTGGACCGCCTGCTGAAATTGCTATAACATGGACTTGATCTATTTTTAGTTTTTTCAGTAAATTAACATAATGTCCACAAGCCTTTGTTAAACTTTCACCTACCTCTTTAGATGTACTTCCATACCCTGCTCTTGAAGGTGTAATTATGGAGTAACCATTGTCTAACAATGATTTGTATCCAAATTCTTCATTACAATTTGAGTGTCCACCGTGGAAAATTAAAATAGGTTCCCCTTTACCGACCAATGAATATTCAATTGTTATTCCTTCTCTAGAATATTTCTCGACAGTTCGTTCCATATAATCATCTCCTATATCGATTCTACGTGTTCATTGACTAAAATGTTTCGTAAATTCTAACATTTTATTATTTAGGTGTATTTATAGTGGTAAATTACGAAGTTTAAAAACGACAACAGCCGCTGAATAATTAAAAAATCCAATTCCTAAGAGAATAAGAGAAGGAATGAATATCTGAGAATCACCACTCGCAATTCCACTAGGATTGTATAATGAGAACGGTGTTATGTTCCTTAGCCATTCAAAATCCGAGCTGATTTTTCCTGCCATATCTAATCCATAGAAAATAAAAGTTAAAGCAGCAGCTATACCAAGCGACTTTTTTTCGTCATTGCATAAAGATGAAACTAGAAAAGAGTACCCACCAACAACAAAAAACAATAAAAATCCAACCAAGCATATCTGGAAAAATGTATTAAATTCAAGCGAGGTTTGATCATCAATTAACATTTCTCCAGCAACGATACCACCTAAAAATGTTAATAATACTATAAAAAGTAATCCGCTAATCAAGACTAAAGCTTGAGTAAAAGCTATTTGAGTACGAGAAACCTTTGTAGAAAGTAAATAAGCCATAGATCCCTTATCAACTAAATGTGCTAACAATTGAGTTGCTGTCATTACACTAAAAACACCTAAAATAATAGGGAAAAACAGACCGAAATATTCAGCAGAAATAAATCCACCATAACTAGTAAGAGAATCAAAGCCAAGTGCGTTTTTCAGTGTTTCAGGGATTATTTTTATTAATTCGTTAATTGCCTCGGCATTTTCTGCAAACATCGGATATAAAGATGTCATTAGAACTACATAGAGGGCCGAACCAAACCCAAAACTAAGAAAGTTCTTCATATTTAGTTTTATCATTTGATTGAATAAAGAAATATTCATTTTACAACCACCTTCGTATCATAGTAGTTCATAAAAATATCTTCTAAGCTTTGACTAATAATACTTATATTTATAACGTTAAATTTAGATAATTCCTCTATTAACTCATTGTAATCACCTTGGACCACAATGCGAACAACATTGTCATTAGTGTTTTCAATGATTAAATTAGATTCTTTAATTTTTTCTACATCATTTTTATTCTCAAGAGTAATTTCATAGATTTTTCGTTGCATATATTGCAGGTCATTGATGTTTTTAACAGTCACAATCCTTCCATCCTTAATAATGGCAGCTCTATCACAGGTTCTCTCTATTTCTGCAAAACTGTGAGAAGACATAATAAATGTTTTCCCTTTTGCTTTTTCTTCTAAAACAAGATCGATAAAGACTTTTTGCATTAAAGGATCTAATCCTGACGTTGGTTCATCTAATATATATATTTCAGGATTGTGCATGAATGTAACAACAATACCTACTTTCTGTTTCATCCCTTTTGACATTTTACGAAATGGTGTTTTAGGTTCAAATTGAAGCCGTTCAATTAATTCATTCCTCCTTTTCTTATCTTTTAATCCTTGCATACCTGCCATTAGATTAATAAATTCTAATCCGTTCATTCCATCCAAAAAAGAAATTTCTCCCGGTAAATATCCTACTTTTTCTCTTGCCTTCTCTTGTTGTTCCCAAGTGTTAAACCCATGGATTATAGCAGTTCCTTTTTGTGGCTTCATGTAGCCCATTAAATGACGAATCGTTGTGGATTTTCCTGCACCATTCGGTCCTAGAAATCCGAACACCTCTCCTTTTTCCACCTCGAAGGTTACATCAAATATTCCCCTTCCATTTGAAAATTGTTGGGTTAGACCTTGAATTTGTATCATATAACCTCTCCCCAAAAATGATATATTTTTAAAGATTTATTTTTTAAAACAATTAGAATAGAACTAGGTGTATAAACGAACGTTTTTGTGCCATTTACTTTCTCCCATAATTCTTTCAATGATATATATTTACCAGCCCAAACCGCTAGAGGATTCATATGTAATTGAATAACATAAACTCTCATATGGTATAACTTTCAAGTAGAAATGCTATTAGTTTTTTTCCACCTGGTAATAACCTCTGCAAAATACTGAGTTCTTTGGTTTAATTACAATTAAAAATGAATTTATGATATCAGAGGCAGAAATCCATAAGTTAATCCAACTTATAAATAATAATACTGATTTAACATTTCCTGATACATACAATGAAACAATGGCAGGCACTACGGATAATGCAATGAGGGGTAGACTCATAAAGATCCAAAATCTCATTTTGGATAAGACTGCATTTGTATGTAGCCAAAAAAATGTTCCGCGAAATGTTAAGCTAATATCGCCTTTTTTGTTTATCACAAGAATGTGAAGGAATTCATGAATGATGAAGACAATGATAAATATTAAGATAAGAACGAATGTATCAATAGGAATGAACCATACATCAAAGAAGCGTGACAATAGAAAAATGGTGACCTGAAATAAATAAACAAACTTCATATAGTGCTTTCTAAACCAATTATTCTCTATGAAAGGGGTCCAGTCTTTCAAATCCATACTTATTTGAGGTAAGTGTCGAAACCATATTATCAAAAGCGTCCTCTCCCTTCTTTTGCTTGTTCCAACGACTAACTAATCTGCTCTTACTTTGTCTAATTTACTCAAAGAAGTCCCTTAAACTATACTGAAGGTATTACAACGGCATTACATGCTTTTTCATAAAACTCTATTGGCCCTGCATCCCCAATAATTGCATACTCATAACCAATATCACTCATGTCTTTTAAACAGTGATGTAGTAAAGAATATCCTATCCCGTTAACTCTGTTGGATAATGCTACCCCCATAGGACCAAAATAACATTTCTTATTCTTATAAATATCATAAGCAGCAAACCCAACAATATCTCCATTATTATCTAAAGCAATGTATATCGGTGGTTTACTTAATAAGAATGCCTCTCTTATAGTCTTAGACCATTCATTAGAAAAATTTTTTTCAATAAAATGAACAAGTTTGGTAAATTCATTTTTATTTACTTTACGGATGAGATGCGTGTTAATTTCTGGGACTATATAATTTCCAAGATGCGTTATCATATCTCGTGAAGTAGTACCGAGGGATAAAATTATTTTTCTATTTTCATCTGATAAAAAACTGTCAACTACATTAGTTGTTAATAAGGCTTTAAGCAAATGACCTTCATTTACATAAACTTGGTTATATCTTTTCATATAATTAATAGCAATTTCCATAACATTAATTACTTCTTTTGTAACCCTGATGTTGAAAAAAACACTCTTTGTCGAATGCTGATACGAAGTATCCTTCATCTTAGCTTTCAATGTAGTCCTATCTAAGTCAATTTTCAGAGATATCTCTCCTAGAACTCCTGTCTTCTCATTCAAACAGGCTATTAGGAGATGTATAGGCTGTAATACTTCTAATTTTTGAAAATGTGCTTCATTTTCTGCATCCCTCAATATACTTAGCATTCTATTCGTAAAATTTATGTTAGAATTACACATTTACAATTCCCCCTATCGAGCAATTTGGAGATAATATTTTACTCGGTATTATATAGGATAACTCCACGTTCTATTTATGCTCATTGCAATGCTCCCTATAATTAATCAGTGAACTTTCTACCTATATTTGACCAGCTAAACATTACGAAATTTAGTTTCTAGTATATAGTTTGCCTTTTGTGTATTTAATGAGGTATCAAGAGGTAAATATGAATTATCACCTTCTTCAATTAAATACGCCCGTATAGTATGATTATCGAATCCAAGCTGCAACAACCGCTTCACATAAAAGGAGTAATAGCTCTCTTTCTGCAGAGGTCCCATATGTAATATCCCTGTAAATTCATTTCTTGAGATTTCAAGTATTGCTTTTGATAGATCTTCAACGTGAACAAAAGTCTTATACAGGTTTGAAGCTGCTTTAGGTTGTTCACCATTTTTGAGTAGTTTGAGCATCCTTTCGGTTCTCTGCTCTATATTTCGATTGTAATCCTCTCCATACAAAGGACCAGTTCGAAGGATTACGTGATTTAAATGTTTAGTTTTTATGATGTTTTCAGCATTTCTTTTTGCATTCACATATGTATGTAAAGGTGTATCCTTTGGAAGCAAACCTATTTGGTCAGACTCCATGTAATTACCAGCACCATCTACGAAAAGGGCATCTGTTGATAGGAAAATTAGTTTTATTTCCTTCTTAATAACTGTTAATAAATTTTTAAGTCCTTTATCAATTAGTACATCCTCTTTTTCTCCATTCATAAGAGACCATATAACAACTTCAGGTTCTAAATGTTTGATAACTTTTTCTAAGGATATTTTATCTGTTACATCTACTTGAACAATATTTCTATTTTCATTTGCATAACGTGAAATTCCTTGTACGAATGTATCTTGTAATTTTAAAGCTAATCCAAATATCATTGAACCTAAATAACCAGTCGCTCCCAAAATGAGCATTTTCATTAATCCTCAATCTCCACTCATATAAAGTCTCTTTTTCTTCCAGAGTTTCATACATAAATATACTCATAGCCGTATGGTTAAAGCCTCATTTTTCTAGCATCGCTTTCAATTCGTTCTTTACATGTAGGACAAGAAAATTTCCCCTGCATATTACGTTTATATTTTTGGTACTGTGGTTCATTATCATAAAGCTTAAATTCTTTTTTGCAAAATAAACATATAACTGTATAAAAAAACATGCAACAACCCCCAATTTTACACTTCCGAATAGCATTGCATTTTGATGCGTCTTTTCCCCCCCTCCTTCAGCGAGTCACTAGATTGGACGATTAAAATAGTGAATATTTTAAGCTTGTTAATACCTATTCCAAACTAGTGCGACGTTAGTGATATATTTTAAATTATTACCTATTCATATTTCCCTCTTCCATAGCACCATCTACTAAAGCTGGAATTTCCATTAAATCATTTACTACGTAGTCAGCCTGAGCGTCTGGCCAGTGAATATCTTTCTTCCAGATACCTATCATTCCTACATTTTTAGCACCTTGCACATCATTTTCTGGATGATCACCGATAAAAACGCATTCGTTTGGCAGCACGCCAAGCTTCTCCACAGCCCGTAAAAATATATGGGGATCTGGCTTTTTAATATCTTCCCATTCTGAAACCAAAATGACTTGAAAATAATCTTCTATTCCTAAAGCCTTTATATTATCCATTTGAAACCGGCCATATCCATTCGTTATCATCCCAATTAGCAACTTTCTTTTCTTTAATTCCTCTAGCATTAACAAAAGATTATCAAAAGGAACACAACAAAACTTAAACTCATTCACATAATCTTTAAGCAGCTCTTCCCAAGTAACTTTAGTTAATCTAAACTCCTCTACTAATTGCCGATATACTTTATCCTTCCAAACGTACCCTCTACTATCTAGTTGTATAAACCTTGCTGTATACGTATCTTTTGGTATATGACCTATAAAATCAAACAATCTCTCATATTGCTTATCGATGAAAACCTTTAACGACTCATCTCTATTCAGTAGCGTACCATCCAAATCAAACAGTACTGCTTTTATCATTATTATTCACCCTTTTATTTAGATTCTGTCACTAACTCTATCTCTTTCTTTGGAATTGTCAGCTTACTAACTACTTTTTTTATTTCGTTTCCAATAAAAATATACCCTATGATCATTACACCACCGAATACCCAGCTAGTAACCCTTAAATATATAAGCATGGAGCCATATGCGTCTACTCCATGTTTGTTTAGCAACCAGGATTTTATTAATGCTAGAGTAATACCTCTCAGTACAAAAATTAATGTAAGTACTTGGAACCACCGTAATATCTCTTTTTTGAAATAAATCACTCTACTACTTTCTCGCGGATATCCTTGTAAATATGCCATATCCATCATAAAGTATAAGGGAAGCGGCTTTTTAATAAGCATTGATACTAAGAATACGCTGCTAAATGAAACTCCCACGAATACTTGATTCCATAGCATCCGCTCTGCAGTTCCTGACAGTATATCAACAACTGTTCCAACAAGTAGACTTAGTAATATAAAAATGCCCGTTATATTATACTGACGATCTCTAACAAAATTTATGATCGTATAAATAAAACCAGGTGCTGTCGATAAAAGCATCGCCCAGTAATCACCTAGACTTTCTCTTCCATATGTCCAGATTGCAAACGGTAGCACCATATAGAATATGAGATCGAATAAGACAGTGTACTTTTTCATTCATATTCTCCTTCTAATTTTTTACCTAATCAATTCTCCTTGAATAATCTTCCACATCTTCCTGACAAACTCCTTCTTTTTACTTCATACATAAAAACATCATCCACATTGAAAGGATGATGTTTTAGGTAATTGCTATTCCAATATGGTGACGTCTACGATTTCATCAATATATAGCTCAAATGAGCGAAAAGGATCCTCTAGTTCGATTGTTCTTTTCCTCAAATCAATCCATTGTATCGTACCGCGGTTATAGATAAACTCTCCCTCTTTCCACCGTTTTATTTTAATTTCAACATTTCTTTGCATTGCAAGTGCGATTTGATCCTGAATAGCTTCATAATCAAACTCGTTTAAGTTTGGGCAAGGCTCTTTTTTTATCTCCTCACTGTACTCACGAAGCAATTTCACATGCTCAGGCAACATCATTGCTACCCATTTCTTTGACCCACGATCCTGTAATCGAGATAAATCTAATTGGTTCCAATCATCTTCAAAGTTAGCCATGTTATCACGTTCTTTCTTTTACACTTATAATACAGAACATTTGTTCTCATTTCAAGAGAGAATAAATGGCTACAAAAAAGACGCACCCATGACAAGTGCGCCCAATTGCTAGTTACATCAATTCTTTTGCGAGTAACCGATAGACATTCAAACGTTTTTCTTGTGAATGCGGAATACTACAAATCATTACTTCATCGAAGCCATAAATATCTTGCTCTTCCTGTAAAGTCTGAGCCACTTCTTTAGCAGAACCGACCAGATGAATTTTACGATTTTCTTGTATCATCATTCGATCCATTTCCGTCAATGGGTATTCCTGCGCTTCCTCTGGTGTCATCAATGGACGAATTTGCCCTTTCATAAGAGACAAACGAGAGATATCCTGCGGTAATGCTTGAAACTCAGCTTCTTCATTTGTTTCTGCAGCAGTGACAAGATAGGTAACATTAATCTCTGGCTTCTCCATTAAAGCAGATGGCGTAAAGTTTTTGCGGTACGTATCTAATATAGCTGGTGTCATACCACCTTGGAAAAATTGCGCAAAGGAATATCCGAGACCCATTCTGCCAGCTTGTACAGCACTATTACCAGTAGAACCAAGTAACCAAGCTTCTGGTAACACGATTTTAGAAGGTGTCGCAAGCGTTCTGTTATATAGGCTTTCTTCTGGAACTTCGTCATTAATCAGTTGCAGAGCAATCGCTAGTTTTTCATACATATTATTGACCATTGGAGGACGTCCTTCCGAAAGGGCGTACATCGCATGATTATCTCCACCTGGAGCACGTCCAACACCGAAGTCGATACGACCTGGAGAAAGTGCACTCAGTGTTTTAAATACTTCGGCTAGCTTTAGTGGTGAATAGTGCATCATCATTACGCCACCTGTACCGATACGTAAATTTTTGGTTTTTGCAGCTAAGTGAGCTGCAATTACTTCCGGTGCCGAACTTGCAAACGCATCGGTTCCATGATGCTCGGCCATCCACATACGGTGATAGCCTAGTTCATCTGCTAAAATAGCCAGTTCTTCTGCTTTTTTTAATGCTTCCGCTGCTGTATTGCCAGTTGTGACTGGCGCTTGGTCTAGTACACTTAATTTCATCTATATATCTTCCCTTCCACAAATGCTCATTGAATACTTCACTATTCAAATGCTATCGATTAAAAGATAAAAAGTAAACGAAAGGGACTTGATAATAGTAAAATAAAGATTTGTTAGGACGACTCTTGTTATTCTTCTTTTAATTTTGGGCTATGTTAAAGGTTGAATTAAAATACGTATTGTACTCTTCATATTTTCTCGCAAGCTTAACACTTTTTTAACTGAGAAAAATTTTGAAGCTGTGTTCGAAGTCATACTTCAATGTCTAAAAATCATAATTCATAGATACACACTATTCTAAAGGTTTCTTGATGATATGTTTCCACTCTTGTGGCAGTGCATATGTTTTTAGTTGTTTATATCCCCCAAAAAATACACTGTTTTCACCTGCCCCTGATACTGGACCTTTTAAATTAAAGGTCAATAGTCCATCTGCAACAGGCACATTTTCCCCTACAAAACTTGTTGCTTCAACAGTTATCATAAATTCAAAATTGACAGCTTCACCGACCCTTTCTACTTCCATAATACGCATTAATGAAGGTGCAGTATTTAAATTTTGTGTTAAAGAATCTGCTGCTTGATAGTGGCTATTGACGGCTTCATGAACGTACGGACTGATGAAGCGTACCGTTAATTCATTATATAACTCATTTTTAATCGGTTGAACCTCTACAAACTGTGCATTGGTATGAATTGCATTATTTTCGTAAGCAAGTCCTTTATATAAAAAGAAAATAAGAATACAAAGTATAAGAAATCTCTTCATAAAAAAACTCCTTTTAATTTCAACTAAGGGTAGTTTGAGTTAAAAGGGAATAAATAGTCACTTTATGCTACTTCATTACTTGAATACGAAAAAGGCATTACTTCAACTGAAATAAGGCACTCGTATGTTTTCTCCATTTTACAAGAAATATTTGGTTGAGATAAGTTAATCATTACTGAACAAAATAAACATGAAAAGGTGGTGGGGAAAATAAAAAAATTATTATCGCCATTTCTATATTACTGATGTTTCTAATGCAAGCAAGATTAACTTATGCAGAACCTGAACCGGATTATTATCAGCCTGCTAAAGAATCTAAAGAAGAAACGAACCAAGAATCAATATTATTTTGGATTTGTTATTCCATGTTCAATTAAATATTTTGCTTCAGATTCAATTATTTCAATGTAGTTACCTTTTTTAAAAGGTTTTGTTATTTTAGCGATCCTTCTTAAACTTCCTTTGGTCTTTGTTTTATTGTTTTGAACATCCACAATTACAGTTAAATATACTTCACTGTTATATTTCACAACCCCTGTGACTTGTTTTTTCTCTATGTCTATATTTGTATACTCGGGTACGATTCTTAATTGTGCAAAGGTTGTCCATCCCGCCGAATTTTGTTTTGATTTCAGTCCAATCTTAAATATATAATAACTAACAATTTTTTTTATTATAGATATCATTTTCCCCTCCTAATTTACACGGTTTTTTTCACAGCTTATAGAACAAAACTGCCTCGTTAATTCAAGAAAAAAAGCTTTACCCCTTCTTGAAGTAAAGCTCTCGTTAAATATATAAAGACTTACACAATAATTGCATATTATATAAATTTTGTGACAATAAATCATTATTTCTTCCCTTTTCGTTCTAAAAGTATAGGTGCTATATTTAGTAAGATAGAAACAATTGTCAAAAACCATAATGCCCTTTCCATACCAGGTACTACATCCATTAAAGCTGTCCAATCTTCCACTTCTACCCAGACCGATACAAGACTGTATTCTGCACAGAGTGTTAATGCTGTAAATGATAATCCTATCGCCATAGCAAGCTTATAATCCTTTCCTGCTCTATACAAATAAAGATTTATAAATGTTGCTACTATTGCAATAACCCCAAATATCATAAATAACATTATTAACCTCCAATATAATTTTATTTTTGTCGTGTAATTATACTAATGTGTATCATCTCAGTTTTTTACAGTAACTGCTCATTCCTTTTGTGATTTTTATTAAACAAACACCTGCTACCGCGTTAGTTGAATAAAAAATTATTTATTAAAACAGAAATCAGTCTATTGGATGTGAATGAAATCAGTATTTCTTCTCCAATAATTTAATTAATTTTCCCTTTACATCAATCCATTCGGTATCCACGATACTGTAAAATATATTGTCGTGAATAGTCCCATCTGCCTTAATCCTATGTTTACGAAATGTTCCTTCTTTTACTGCCCCTATTCGTTCAACTGCTCTTTGAGAGCGGATATTTTGTCCACTAATTGAAAATTGAACACGTAGTACTTTCAGTTCCTCAAAACAATATTGAAGCATTAAAAATTTACATTCTGTGTTTACTTTCGTTCTCCAAGCTGATGGAGTAAGCCAAGTCCATCCTATTTCAACATTACGATTGGCTGTATCTATGTCACCAATACGAGTTGTCCCTATTATTTCACCTGATAATTTATCCTTTATTATAAAAGGTAATTGCTTTCCATCATCTTTGTTTTGTACAGCTATCAATAATATTTGTTCTATATCATCAAATGTTTTAACTTCTCTCCAAGTATATTTCCATATATCAGGGTTTTTTATAGCTTCATATACTTGTTCCTTATATTTCATCTCAAGAGGAAAAAGAGTGACTGTATCTCCTTCTAATATTATATTGGTATCAATTTTCATAGTGATTTATCTCCTTTAACGAATAAACAGAATTTTTTTATAATTATATAAATAACTAATTTGCCATATTCCAAGATTAGCTTCCCCCAATATAATCTACAATTGCTTTTTTATCTTTTTACTCTGAGTACTAAACTGTCGAACGCTTCTTCCGCCTCATCTCGACGTCGTACAGTACAAATCACAGGATATGTAGGACAAAGTTGTATCAACTTCTCCTGTGCCATTTCGATAGGTAAATCACCATCTACCTTTACATCCCAAAGTCCTTGCCTATTCTTATACGCAACAGCTTGAAAATCACTTTTCTCATCTCTGTTAAAATAGATATGCCAATGGCGGAAGTGTAAATGCTCTTCAATTTCCTTTACATAATCACTATATGATGTTTTAATAAAAATAAGTTCCATCTCTTCTGTCACAAGATTAGCAGGAATGTGTGCTTGACTTGGTAAATCTTCATTATCATATAGAGCACCAGCTAACAAATAAGCTAAGGCCTTCTTTGCATTTTGAATTGCCTCTTTTTTCGTGGGACCAGAGCTTAGCGGAGTCTCCCACCCGTACTTTGGGAGCAATGTTGGGAAATGAATGCCGAAACCTTCTTCTTGCTTAATAAATGCTGGATATACTACATTTCCAAATGCCATATCATCTACACCTCCCCTTTATTTATTAGTAAAACTTAGAGTTTTCTTCTTCAACCAATCTGCGCTGTTATTTCAATAAGAAAAAAGGGCTGCCTCAGCAACCCGTGTTAGTTTAATAAGAATTATCCTTATTCAGGGTATTTTGAAGTGTAATACTCCACACCCTCTTCATCAACTATAATTCGTTCTCCAATTTTTCTAAACTCTAATGACAAACCATCTTCCGCTGTAATATAATATCTATCTTTTTTGTTTTAATTTTTACATTCTTATAGATTTTTTGAAGAGGTTTTTCAGTAGAATCCTCTATTTCAAAAATCTTATCTATACTGGTTTTCTTTTCGGTATGGTAATAAGTAGTAAAAATCAGTAGTTCTTCATCATGAATTGAAATAATCTGTGAATACTTATTTTTAAAACCACTTTCTTCAAAATCACTTGCTTTTGCTTCGTATTGAATAACTTCTTCCGAACACGCTGCCAATAAAAAAATGAACGCAATGTTTATAAATAATAGACCCCTCTCTTTCAACGCGATTCACTCCTCTCAACAAGCATTGCTATTTATTTCTTTTACGTATTTAAACTTAAATAGTTCCATTTTTTATCAATATTTCCAATACCTCTTCTTAAACTAAACTGTCGTTAGTTTAAGTGAAATGCTTAAATCAGAATTCCTGAAGTTCATCCACAGTCACAAATTTATACCCATCGTTCGTAAGTTCTCGTAAAATATCTTCAATCACTTGGATTTCTCCACCTGTTTGATCGTACATTGGATGTAGCAAGATTATCGAGCCGGGTTTAATGTTCTCCACTACATAATTTACTTTTTCTTCAGCACTTGTGTAATATTTATCAGGTTCTATAGACCACATAATAGTTTCTCTGTTGTGCTTATTTAAATAATAAGGTAAACCCACAAGTTTTTTTCCATAGGGAGGTCGGAAGTCAATTTCGCTCTTATATCCAGACTTTCTGATCAACTCATCAGTTTTTTCTATTTCCTCTTTAATAAATGAAGGAAATTTTAAAACCATTCTATTGTGTGAATAGGTATGATTTCCAATTTGATGCCCTGCGACTACCAACTTTTTTGCTTCTTCAGGGTGTTTTTCAATATCATTTCCGATAAGGAAAAAAGTAGCTTTTGCCTCATATTTTTGTAATAAAGGCAGAATTTGATCCACGTTCTTTGTCGGACCGTCATCGAATGTTAAAGCAATGACCTTGTTTTCCGTTTCAATTTGGTATGTTAATCCTCCAAATAATTGAAATGTCCTTAACTTTGTAACTTTAAACGTTCCTGCGAATAAAAGAACCATTAATAAAAATCCAATTCCAAAAAATCTAATTTTCTTTTTCATCTGTGTTTCCTTTCTTTCAAAAGCTATTATATAACTCTTTATGAAATAACCTCCCGCCTTAGTTCAATAAAGAAAAATATTTTACTTCTTCTTGAATTAGCCTTTAGCTTAATAATATTTCTTTTAATACTTTTGATTATTGTCGTTTTATTTCATTTAAAATTCACTGTTATTAATTTTGTTCCAAATTTTTAATGCACTTGGATAACAATTATTAGTCGATTGTTTTTCACTCACCGAAAACAGTTTATCAAAGACCGCATGTATGGATTTCAAAATCAAAAAATAGCAGAAAAGGTATTGTGATTAGTAACCTTTAAAAAGCCGATTCCAGTATTAAGGAATCGACTTTTTTATTTATTCATTTTAACTGAACACCGTTAATATACTACTAGTTCCTATGCTAGATGCTAGATTCTACATTTAAATAATAATATTATTAGCTAGGTCGTCAGAGTCTTATTATTTTAATGAGGTTTAGATTTCTTCTTTTATTTGAGCTTTTCTCATCGATGAAAGACTGAACCATAGTCCGCATAAAGCTAGACCAGCTATCGATATCCATAAAGCCGTCAAGAACCCTTGTCCGTCGGCTATGGCACCTCCTAGTGGGGCGCCGATAATGACCGCACTACGGTTAATAGATCGTAGCGAGGCATTCATACGACCTTGCAGATGGGAGGGCGTGACAAACTGACGATAACCCATTTCGAGAGGACCTTCGATTCCCATGGAAAAGCCGTACAGGAGCTGCCCTACTACCGCAAAAATTATAGCTATGTTCTGCGGTTCAGAGTTGATAGCTGGTGGAGCTAAAGCAATCAGAATTACTGCTGGAGCATAGAGAATTCGAGAAAAAGCCATTGCACGGCCGACACCAAAGCGCTCACCAGCTCGAGAAGATAGAGAGGTTCCAGCGATCGCACCGACACCCGCAGCCGCGAGAGCAAACCCAAAGAGCGAAGCATCGAAGCCAAGCTCGATCAAAAAGAAGGATACTAGGACTGTCATAGTCATGCTATGGAAAAGAAACCAAACATGCGTGTTTAATGCAAGTATACTTAAGTATTGGTGTTGATAGACCCATTGCAAACCTTCCTTGATTTGCTGACCAAGTGGACCGGGCCTTACTTTATCTGAGGGTTGGTGTTTAACAGTCGCCATTAAAACACCTGAAATCAGATACGAGACTGCATCTATAAGTAGGGCAAAAGGTGCACCAATCCATAAGACAAGCCCCCCTCCAATGGCTGGACCGCTCGTTTCCGCAACAGCTGCGCTTTGTTCTAGCCGCGCATATGCACGTGTTAATAAAGGGCGTGGGACTAATTGTGGCACAAAGTGACATGGCTCCAAAGAGCAACAACAGTATCATTAGCCAACCAATACTAAGTACTCCTGTAACAGCTAATAAGCAAATAAAAGCAAATATTATGCCGCGCCCCATATCTGTTACTACCAATACAGTCTTTAGGTGAAAACGATCAACAAAAACCCCTGCTATTAATCCCAACAATACATACGGAAACCACCTAGATGCTGATACCCATCCAACATCAACAGCACTGCCTCCCATATTAACCACTACCAATACTTGTAGAGCAATAGTCGTAATATAGGTGCCAAAGTTTGAAGTGGTGGATGCAGTCCAAAAACGAACAAAGCTTTTATGCTCTCTTAATTTCATTAGGGTTTCACCTCTCAAGCTTATTATCGGTAAATTTATCCAATCTACTTCGAATTTCTTCTTAAAGTAAAGTACCCTAGCCATCCATGACGCGCAAAATCAGAGCTTCACCACAGAGAAAGCAAATGGTGAAAAACCATCTATACTGATTCTAATAATGGGAGGAGAAGGTCGATGAACTGGTGACAAAGAGCCCTTCCGTTAGTCTGACTCCAATCACGGTGCATCTCAGACTGGGAAGCACTCATAGGAGTTTAAGTACAATAGTTCACAATCTATTTTATTTAGAGGGTTCCAACATAGCAGTAAATTAGATCAAAGATAAAAACAAACGTTAAGACTACTCCTAAAATATTTTTTTCAGTACTTTTTTTCTTTGTTTCATAACTATTTGATTTTAACTATTATTTTCCCTTTAGCCCTATCAGATTCTGCATATTCCATCGCTTTTTGAGCATTTTCAAAAGGAAAAACTCTATCAATAATAGGAATGATTTTACCAGTCTCAATAAAATTCGTGATTATACGTAATTGCTCTCCACTTGGCTTCATAAACAGAAACGTATATTGAGCATTATGTTTTTTTTCAAGCGCAGTAAGTTTATGACTTGCTGCAAAAAACAACAACGTTTTAAAAAATCCTGAACCATATTTTTTGCCAAAACGAGCATTCGGTAATCCTGAAACGGAAACAATTTTTCCACCGCTTTTTATCACTTCGAATGATTTTTCGAGTATCTCGCCCCCAAGAGTATCAAATACGGCATCATAGTTTTTCAGTATCTCTTCAAATTTTTCTGTCTTGTAGTTTATAATTACATCAGCACCAAGAGATTTCACTAGATTCGCACCAGCTTCACTGGCAGTCGTTGCAACAGTGGCACCCATTAATTTGGCCAGTTGAATTGCAAAGGTGCCGACACCACCAGCCCCAGCTTGAATTAAAATCTTTTGTCCCTTTTGTAATTGCAAAATGTCTGTTAAAGCTTGATAGGTGGTTAATCCAACCAGTGGGATAGACGCCGCTTCTTCAAAGCTCAAATTTTTAGGTTTTAAGGCGATGTCATCTTCATGAATAGCAATATATTCAGCAAAAGTACCAATTTTACTCTTACGAGGACGTGCATATATTTCATCACCAACTTTAAAACGAGTCACTTTTGCGCCAACCTGTACAATGACACCAGCAAAGTCATTCCCTAAGATAAGTGGCATTTGATATTTAACTAACAATTTCACCTTACCATCGCGTATCTTAAAATCAATTGGATTAATACTAGCTGCATGAATTTCTGCGAGTACCTCATTTTCCCCAATTTCAGGTGTGGGCATTTCTACCAAACTCATTGGATTTTCCCCATACCTCTCAATAACCATTGCTCTCATAGCCTACACCTCCAAATAATGTCTGTTTAAATTCCATCATTTCAATAAAAGTTCTGCATGAACTTATCAATATCTGACACAAGTGTTCTTAATAAACCTAATTCTGTACGTACATTAATATAATAATAGTTTTTTGTTCCTTCTTTACGCATTAAAATAACACCGGAATCTCGTAGAATCTTAAGATGATGGGACACAGCAGGTCGTGAGAGATGTGTTTCTTCCGTGATTTCACCAACACGTAAACCCGTTTGACAATCCGTCCCCATTAGGACTAATAAGATCGATTGACGGGTTTCATCACCAATTGCCAACAGAACTTTTTGACTATTAATAAAATCCTCTTTGATTATTTTTAGCTGATCTTGTTTATTCATTCTGTAAAACACCTCCAATAAACTGTTTAATGGTTTAAGTTGATGAACCATATGACTGAATACAACAATATATGATTGTTATGTTAGTTTCAACATTGAGAAAGAAAATCGAGACGGATATATCTTAGAGGAAAAGCGTCATTAACATATTGTTTGCAACTTAAAATAGTAAACTAAAAAAGAGAAAGCCCTAAATCGTATAGTTCATTTATTACGATTCAAGTGGATTTCTCTTAATGTATACACTATATACTGTTACCACATGAATTCATATAGATTGAATTTTCTTGTGGTTTCAAATCACTTATCAGTAGTATTTTCACTATTCTTACATAGAACATGCATTTATACTTGCTTATTTAACTAACCTGCGGCTTTTGTTCAATAAGAAAAAGGCATTACTCCTTCTTGAATTAAAGCATCTTTAGTTTAATTGTGCATTTATTCAAAACAATCTAACTATCTAATTCTTCATGTTTAATTTCTTCAATAACTTCTTCCGTACCGTCTGTTTTAACCATCTTAACTTTCACGTCTTTAATTGGACTAATAGCAAACCAATATCTTTTTTCATCTTCAAGGTCAATTATTGTTGCCCGTTCATCCCCAGCATATACTATAACAATTGAATTATCATTTATTGCACCAGAGTAAATATAAGGTTCAACATCAGCTAATAAAATGTCCGAGTCCTTTTCATTGATTGTTTTCCTTATAAACTCTACATCCTGCTTTGCAGACTTTATATATTTGGGCTGAAAGTTTGACATTTTAAAAAAAAGCTCTTGATATAAAATTTCTATTTGATTAACTTGCTCTAGCGTAGCTAACTTTATATTCATATTGTTCCTCCAAAGTTCTTCTGAAATTATTTAAAGCAATATACCTTATGCGAAATAATAACATAATTCTAAATTTAAAATTAACTATTCAAAATCTGATATTTATTAAGCTAATCAGCATCTTTAGTTTAAGTGTAACACTTCACAATGCATAACTGAGATCAACTAAAATTTTGGACATAAAAATAGACCATTGAAATGATGGCCAGATTTTGCTTTGCACCTCGATAGGTTAATAAGCTATTTATTGTATTTAACCTACTTTAATTCACCTATAAACCAAATATCTCTTTTATAAATTTCACCATCTTCATCAATTATTTCTTCTTTAAATCCTAAGACATTTATATCTTTCGGGATATTTATTCTCCAATCACTCTCAAAATTTCTTTTTTCGGACAAGGGAATCCATTTTTGAAACTCACCGTTTCTTTTAAAGAACCCCTCGTAGTGAGAATCCCCAGCAAACACTATGATTCTATACAAATTATTGTTTTCATTATCTAAGAACTTTACAATGTCAGATGATATATTTATTTATGTTCTCAACAAACTGAATTTCTCTCACATTATGCTTATTCAATAAGGGCAATATAAAATCCACTATTCTTCCAGTGAATTTCTTCATTGTTTCAATAAAAAAAAGCTTTACTCTTCTTGAAGTAAAGCACACTGTTAGTCAATCTCTTCAAAACATCCTGACTAATCGGTCTCAATAGAAACACCCCCAATTATTAAATCGTCCCCTACTTTCTTCAACTAAACTTCTGCGTTAGTTTAGCTATAACATTTCACAATGCATATCTGAGATCAACTTAATGTTTTGGACATAAAAATAGACCATCTAATGGGGTGCTGCACCATGATGGCCATATTTTGCTAAAACACCACGTTAATGAAACAACTATAAACTCTTTGGTAAGTGACGTTTATATATTTCTATAGCATTTGAATAAAGTATCCTTACTTATCAATTGCCTTATTAACTGATTCAATAGCGTGAATTACTGTAGTATCAAATATTGGAACTTCAGAATCCTCTTGTTTTATTAATAATCCAATCTCTGTACATCCTAATATAATCCCTTCAGCACCTTTATCAACTAAACTCTTTATAGCTTTTTTAAAATGTTCTTTTGACGTTTGATTGATTTTACCTAAACATAATTCTTCATAAATCACTTCATTTATAAGTTCTATATCCTCATTATCTGGAATTAATACCTTGATATCATTAGCTTCAATTCTTGATTTGTAAAAGTCTTGTATCATCGTATATTTAGTTCCAAGTAACCCAACTGAATTTACATTATTTTTCTTTATTTCATTTGCTGTCGCATCAGCAATATGTAGAATTGGAATATTTATTTTTTCTTCAATATAGTTTATTACCTTGTGCATTGTGTTTGTACAAATAACAATAAAATCTGCTCCTGCTTTTTCTAAAGAGATTGCCACATTCCCCAAAGTGTGTCCAGCACTTTCCCAATCGCCATTTGCTTGATAACGTTCAATTTCGTCAAAGTCAACGCTATATAAAATGCATTTGGCTGAATGTAATCCACCTAATTTATTCTTTATTTCTTCATTTATTAAACGGTAATATTCACTTGATGATTCCCAACTCATCCCACCTATTAAACCTATTGTTTTCAACGTACTAATCCCTCCTAATAAATTGTTATTTATATAATAGAATTGCTAGACCCTTCTTGAAGTAAAACATATGTTAGTTGAACTTATTTACGAGTTTCTTAAAATTTACAGCTCGACGTGATTGTTCTTTTAAACTTGAATTTTCTTCAAGGTCAAACAATACTGCCTCACCTTTGATAAGCGATTTAAACCCATCCATTTGAATACTACTGAAATGTACCCAAACATCATCCTCTCCATCAATTGAAATCCAACCCCATCCCTCTTCTTTATGATAAATTTTACATATTCCTTTAATGTTATATTTCATTATAAAGCCCCCAATCCTCTCGATTTACTAACATTATGGAACTCAATCCCTTCAACCAGTTGGCTTTCGGCCCCCACCTAACAGACATTATTAAATTTAATCAATTGAAATAACGCCACCTTTAATTGTTATAAAGTTTGCGTTCCCACCGATAATACAAATTATATAATCTCCATCCACCTTTACATCAAAAGAGGTTATCAGTTTATCAAAAACGGGAGCAAAATAAATCTCTGTATATTTACCATCTAAAATGTATCCAACTCCAGTATGACTTAAACCATCGGGGATTATGGTTAAATCCACCAATACATTATCACCTTCTTTTAATTCCAACCCCTTACTTTCTCCATTTAATAAGAAAATATCACCATTGTGCAAATCCATATCTTCAAAATTATAGTTATTTTGGGATTTCTCTTTCAATGTAATGTTAATTTTATTCCAGCCGTTTAGAAATTCATCGTCAATTACAACTTCAGTTATTTCTTCTGCTTCTTTTTCAGAAGTGTCCTTGTTGACTAACACTATGGTCAAAGCAGATATTCCAATAAGAAGTGCTACGACTACTATGCTAAACAGGTAAATTCTTTTTTTCATAAACTCACTCCTTTCATCAAGTCTTTTTCTTTAAATTTCCTAAATTTCCATTATCGTTACAGTTTCGACAATCAACCAATAATTCCTGCTTATTGAACTAACCTACTGCATTAGTTCACTAAGAAAAAAAGCTTTACCCCTTTTTGACTGATAGAAGCTTCAGCTGAACTAATTCTATGCTGATTAGTAAACGCAAACAGTTTAAGACCCTTTTCTTTAAACATTTCTAAAGCATGTTGGCTAAAAGTATAAGGCGTGAAGTCTCTAGGGTGAACAAAATGCCCATTTCCACCAATTGTTCCATCTCTATCAATGAATACAGCTTGTATTGTATTTAACAAAATCATTATCCCTCCAAGATTTAGTAAAATCCTTTATATTTATTCAACTCAACATTTAAAAAAACCTTTTTATATTGAATTTCCTTCTTCAACTAATGCTTCTTTAGTTCAATAAGAAAAGAGCTTTACTTCATTTTGAAGTAAAGCTCCCGGTTGTTAAGTGTATTTATTCACATAGAACTATCCAAAATAGTTCTATGTATGCAAGTTCTAATAATCTAACTGCTTTAAGCTCAATAATAAACCATCATCTGTAATCTTTTTAACTTCGAATGAATTTAACTTTCTGTCAATTTTTTTATCCATTTTATCTGCATTACTGAATGAATTTCTTACTGCATCTATTGCATAAATAAGAATTGATAACACACCTGCACTTCCTAATGCCACTCCTATACTTTCGTTCTCTGGAAGATGAGTATCCATAATCTTTCTTACTTCTTTATAATAGTCTCCTTTAATAAAGATATATTCAGATTTTGCCTCTAAACCTGCTAATAACTCAGTTCGATTATGTGCTTCATAAGCTTCTATACCATTCACTTTGTACATAAAAAATCCACCTTTCAAGTGTCATAATAATCAACTCATAATAATATACGAATATAAACAAACTAAAATTCCGCTTTTTTCTAATTTTATTTATTCGACTAGTCGAGTAGAGGGGAACCTCTCTACCTTACGGTAGATTGTGTTCCTCCCCCCTCACAGAACCGTGCTTGCGCTATTCACGCACACGGCTCCTCCTAGTCATCATTCACAAAATGTAGCTAATCTTCTTTCTTAAATCGTATATATTCACTTTAATTCTTGGTGAAGGTAACGGATATTTATGTAGAAAGAGATTGAATTTATCCCAAGTAAAGGATTTTCTTTGACTTCTTCTGTTGAGCCATTTAAAGAGTAAATATTGAATTTTGTCTCTAAATTGGTGAACACTTGGAGTATTATCTGTGATGCAATAGTAGTTGTAGTAACCTACAAGCGAGCGTTTAAATCTATCCATAATCATATGAATATCTTTATTTCGGTTACTCTTTATCCATTCTTTCGATTCCTTCAGTTTAGCCTGTAGCTTCTTCCTACTTGTTTTCCGTTTCACACGAAAATTTCCTTGTTTACTCTTCCCACAATAGTGTGTGAAACCGAGAAAATCAAAGGTTGCAGGTTTTCTATTCCCCGTTTGTTTTGCATCTTTCTCAGCAAATCTCCCGAAGGGAATAATTTTGGTTTTATCCTCCGCTACTTCTAAGTTAAACTTCTGTAATCTCAGCTTCAATGATTGAAAGAATTCCTGAGCTTCGCTCTTATATTGAAAGCAACAAACATAATCATCGGCATATCTAACTATGTATGCTTGTCCTTTACACTGTTTCCTAACTTCCTTCTCGAACCACAGGTCCAGGACATAATGGAGGTATAGATTGGCAAGTATCGGAGATATGACTCCACCTTGCGGTGTGCCTTTATCTGTCTTGTACTTCTTTCCTTCCTCCATGTATCCACCTTTAAGAAACCTACCAATTATTCTTAGTAAGTTAGGGTCAGCAATTCGCAGTTTTAAGAACTCCATCATCCATATGTGATCAACATTGTCAAAGAACCCTTTGATATCTACATCTACTATATAATTTACTGATTTCTTCTCAATATAATGATTTAATATTTTCAAAGCATCGTGGCAGTTACGATTGGGGCGGAACCCAAAAGAGCAGTCTAGAAAATCATTTTCATAGATCGCATTTAGTATTTTTGTAATGCCTTTCTGTACAATCTTATCTTCATGTTCCGGTATCCCCAACGGTCTTTTCTTGTTGGAGTTAAGCTTGGGAATATACATTCTCCTTACAGGAACAGGATGATAACCTTTACTTTTAAGCCTTCTTACTAAGTCCTCTATATTTCCCTCTAATGTTTCACTATATTGCTCTTTAGTTGTGCCATTAATCCCAGTTGCCTTCTTATTAGGTAATTCATGATGGCATTGAACTAGAGATTGCTTATTTAGTAAATGTGCAAGCGATGTAAATCTCATTCTCGGTTCAGATTTAGCTAATTCTGCTATCCTTAATAGTTTTGTTTCCATTTATTATTCCTACCTCCGTGTGTAGTAAATGTGTCCCTAGTAAGGGTGATAACTTGGTAGCAGCCTTTCCTCCGTCGGCATTACCCAACTTCATTGGTACTACGCTGCTATCCGACTCCCTACAACGGCATTTGGTTTCCTTGCTTATTATCGCTTGTACACCATACTCTTCTATAAGAAGAAAAGACCGGTAGGGTCTCCCGAGTTGCCGTATCATATCCATGTGTGACGTGCCAAGGTCTCTGACCCCAGAGAGGTTTTATCCTTCTTGCCTTTAGCGAAGGATAAAATGTAGCTTTCTACCGCAGTTAAGGCATCAGCCCTCTCGATTTACTAACATTATGGAGCTCAATCCCTTCAACCATTTGGCTTTCGGCCCGCCACCTAACTGTCTACGCTTAAAGGCTAATGTTACCATTAGCCCTCCAAGACTCGCTACGAGTGAATGGCTAGTTCTTTCTCGGCGGGAATCCCACCCGCTATATGATACGACCTAGGCTCGGCCGCACAACTGCTTCGTTAGTTTAAGTGAAGTATTTCACATAGTCAAATGAGTTATTTGAAATGATTTATTTCCGTGTCTAATAAAATATAACATTTTTTGGGCCCCATATATCAGCAATTTAGTAACTTACTTTTCCCCAAAAACCATTTTTCTTGTTCAACTAACTGCAGCAATAGTAAAAACACATCCTATGTCTATAATTCTATTAAGTTGGCAATACTCCTTTTAGTATTACTATTTTAAGGGGGAATGAAATTGTTACTGTCAAAAGCATGGGCTTCGTTTGAAGCGGATAAACGAATAGAGGGCTTTTCGCCACAAACGTTGAAGGCCTACCAGTTACAGTCTTTACTACTAATTGGTTACTTTAAGGATGTAGAGATAGAATTACTGGATTCAAATCTACTAAAGGAGTATCTTGCAATATCCTGCAAGCATTTAAAACCAGCCAGTCTTGCACATCGTATCCGCTTTTTGAAATCATTTTTTCGTTGGTCTCATGAAGAAGGATACCTGAGTAAGAATCCATCTTCCAAAATAAAAGAACCCAAAGTAGGCAAACGGATACCCAAGTATTTAACCGAACGGGAGATTGAACACCTTCGTGAATCCTGTCTTTCCCCAATGCAAAAAGCGATTTTTGAATTCATGTTTTCTACCGGTTGTCGAATTGGAGAAATAGTTGCGTTAGAAAAGAACCATATCAATTGGTCCAACCAGTCCGCGATTGTTAGAGGAAAAGGTGATAAGGAAAGAGAAGTTTATTTTAATACACGTTGTGACATATGGCTTAAACGTTATATAGAAAGTCGAAATGACCATAATCCTGCGGTTTTTGTGACAGCAAGACAGCCACATCAAATGAGTGTCGCCCAAATGCGATACATTATCAAGCGAATTTCCAACCGTGCGAAAATCAATAAAGAAATTCATCCACACCAACTTAGACATAGCTACGCAACTCATTTGTTGAATAATGGAGCTCCTATTGAAGTTATACAAAGTCTTATGGGGCATGAGAAAAGTGAAACCACCAAGATCTACGCTCAATTAAGCGGGAGGCTAAGGAAAGAGTATTATCAGAAGTACTTTTAAATGTAAAAGGAGCAACATCTTAAAAGTGAAGTGAACCCGAAAAGTTAGACACGGTTATTTCGATTAGGGAGCTTGGATAAATGAGTTCGGTATGGTGCTCTAGGTGCAGATAATACTGCAAGACAGCTTTATCCTGGGTATGAGTTGGCCAAAAGAATTAAAATTGCAGATTTTATCCAGCGTATTGAGGGAATTATGGCTACTTTATGGATTATTACTCTCTATTTTAAGACTACCTTATATTTTTATGCTTCCGTTTTAGGGCTATCTCAAATTCTGAATTTGAAAGATTACCGTCCTTTAACAATCCCATTAGGAATGATTGCTGTTGTACTTTCTCTAGTAATTTATCCAAACATCATTTACCAACAAAATTGGGATGCGACAACAGGAACCTCCTTTACTATATTAACAGGACTACTATTCCCTCTTTTGCTAGTAGTTGTATATGCCATAAGAAAAAAACAACTAAAAAAAGATCCTGACAGTACTTAATTATTAACTTTCATACTTCTACCAATTTGAATTGGGAATTATCATTAGGTAATATCAAATAGTCATAGCAAAAAACCATTCTTCTATAAACAAGAGTTTAGTTATTGGACTTTTGATTTAAGATTCTGAAATGACCATAGGGGTTTCCCAGTTCTGCCTTCTATCTCCTTTAAAAAATCTATAAAATGGTCTAACTCCTCTTTTATATGTTTCATATAAAACTCTTTCCAAAGTTCTTTGATTTATCTAAAAATGGCTGACGACAAATTAAAATGTATAGATGTGCGAATATCACTTTCAAGGAGGCAGCTCATGACAAAACCCCTTTTTTTCAAATCTTCAATACTTGTTTTAGGAACAATAGGAATACTATTATTCACGCTTTATATAAAAAGTGAATCCCCTTCAGCAACTTTACTTCCGAAGTTTTACAAGCTGTAAAAGAAAAAGGCTATGACCCTGATGACTCACTTGGGTATTTAGTAGATTCTCCCGATAAACAAGTTATAGCAGTTTATTTGAATAACATAGATCAAGTAGATGAAAAAGTCGTAAAAGACATCTAAGACATTGTAAATACCGCTTCCAAGAATAACAATTTTAATCCATTTACCGTGGATGTACAAATTTCAGGAGACAATTAACCTTTCACCTGCTAGTTAAATTAAACTGCGGCATTAGTTCAATTAGAAAAGTGCTTCACCCTTCTTGAAGTAGTCGAGTAGAAGGGAACCTCTCTACCTTACGGTAGATTGTGTCCCCCCCTCACAGAACCGTGCTTGCGCTATTTACGCACACGGCTCCTCCAAATCATCCTTCACAAAATGGTGATTCTGCTATCCTCAATAGTTTAGTTTACATTTATTATTTCTACCGCTGTGTGTAGTAAATGTGTCCCTAGTGAGAGTGATCATTTGGTAGCAGCCTTTCCTCCATCGGCATTACCCAACTTCATTGGTACTACGCTGCTATCCGACTCCCTACACGGCATTTGGTTTCCTCGCTTATTATCGCTTGTACACCATACTCTTCTATAAGAAGAAAAGACCGGTAGGGCCTCCCGAGTTGCCGTATCATATCGATGTGTGACGTGCCAAGGTCTCTGACTCCAGAGAGGTTTTATCCTTCTTGCCTTTAACGATGGATAAAATATAGCTTTCTGCCGTGCTTAAAACATCAGCCCTCTCGATTTACTAACATTATGGAGCTCAATCCCATCAACCAGTTGGCTTTCGGCCCGCCACCTAACTGTCTACGCTTAAAGGCGAATGTTACCATTAGCCCTCCAAGACTCGCTACGAGTGAATGGCTAGTTCTTTCTCGACGGGAATCCCACCCGCTATATGATCCGACCTAGGCTCGGCCGCACAAGCACCCGTTAGTTGAAGAAGCAACTAGAAGATTCGTCCGTAAAACCTCATTCAATTACTCATAGACTCAATAAAGTGACATCATAATAAATAAACCAATAGCCCCGACAAACAAATAGGAATATCCAAGTATAGTACTATACCTATTTTTAATTTTCTTTAAAAGTAAAAAATAAAGCCCAAACCCAATAATAATTATTGTTAATATGAGTCCCATAATATTAAATAGCATCATTTAAAACCACCTAACTAGGTAATAGAATGAATATAAAAGGGCTAAGACTCCAACTACTATACTGAAGTTTCTTTGTTTACCATCGTTATTAAATATAAAGAAGATACCTGTACAAAAGAATCCTATAAACCACCCGATTTCATATTGTAAAAAGGCTAAAATAAACCCTAAAAGACCAATAGTTTGAATTATTATTGGAAAGTTTTTTTTCAAGAATAAACACTCCTTACTTCCTTTTTTGTTTAATTCTATAATCACGAAAAGATTAATTCCTTGTTTAACTAACCTGCTGCATTAGTTGAATAAGAAAAATGCTTTACTCCTTCTTGAAGTAGTCGAGTAGAAGGGAACCTCTCTACCTTACGGTAGATTGTGTTCCACCCCCCTCACAGAACCGTGCTTGCGCTATTTACGCACACGGCTCCTCCAAATCATCCTTCACAAAATGGTGATTCTGCTATCCTCAATAGTTTAGTTTACATTTATTATTTCTACCGCTGTGTGTAGTAAATGTGTCCCTAGTGAGAGTGATCATTTGGTAGCAGCCTTTCCTCCATCAGCATTACCCAACTTCATTGGTACTACGCTGCTATCCGACTCCCTAAACGGCATTTGGTTTCCTTGCTTATTATCACTTGTACACCATACTCTTCAATTAAGAAGAGACCGGTAGGGTCTCCCGAGTTGCCGTATCATATCCATGTGTGACGTGCCAAGGTCTCTGACCCCAGAGAGGTTTTATCCTTCTTGCCTTTACCGAAGAATAAAATGTAGTTTTCTGCCGCAGGTAAGGCATCAACCCTCTCGATTTACTAACATTATGGGGCTCAATCCCTTCAACCATTTGGCTTTCGGCCCGCCACCTAACTGTCTACGCTTAAAGGCTACTGTTACCATTAGCCCTCCAAGACTCGCTACGAGTGAATGGCTAGTTCTTTCTCGACGGGAATCCCACCCGCTATATGATACGACCTAGGCTCGGCCGCACACCTGCCGCGTTAGTTCAATAAGAAAAAAGGCTTTACTCCTTCTTGAAGTAAAGCACCCGTCAGTTTAAGTACAAACCTTCACAATATCTATAAAGTAATAATACACCTGTTGAGTTTGTTACTCTTTTTCCTTTTTTGACAGTATATATAGCCATACAAATATTACTGCAATGATTGAAGTGATAATAGAATATCTAAAAATATGAAAGAAAAACTCTGAATAAGGCGTTACAACATATGAAGTCATCCCCTCAAAATCAGTTGTGCTTTCTTCTCTTTTCATAAAGACTACTAATAAGAAGAAAGATAAAACCAATGAATATATCCCTGTTTTTACTAAGATTTTTTCCATTTAAAATCCCCCTAAAATGTAACGTTCTTAGCTCAATAGAGGAAGCTGAACAAAAACATTTGAGTTATTATTTATTTTACCATATTCATCCTAATATACCTTATTCAACTAAACTGCGGCTTTAGTTTAAATAAGAAAAAAGGCTTTACTCCTTCTTGAAGTAAAGCACCCGTTCGTAATATAAGGTTAGCCAGATTTTTCTGGTTGACCTTATTCTATTTGGTCTTATTATAACGGTAGTCGGGGTAGAACGTCGCACCCGTGGGACTAGATCCCGTCAGCTAAACTGTTCACCCCCTACTTGTATAAGCATGTTTCAGGCTGGTTGGGACAATGATCCCGTTTAACAAGCGAACCTATGACATTACAAGAAGCCTTAGGGGATACCGACTAATTTTATATTACTAGGAGGAGATTTACGTATGAACCCAGTTGTGGGTCTTGATGTAGCTAAAGGAGAGAGTCAGGTTCAAGCATTTTTAGATAAAGGCAAACCCTATAGAAAGAGCTTTAGTATTCAACATAACTTGGAAGGATTGAAGGGATTTCTTGATTTTCTTCAAGAAATAGAAAAAGCGGCTGGCGGTTATCTACCTTCGGTCGTATTAGAATCAACTGGACACTACCATACTCCAGTTATCCAGTTTTTAGAGGATCAAAACTATGTTTATATAGTGATCAATCCCCTTATTTCCCATAGAGCCAAAAGCTCTAGTTTACGTAAGGTAAAAACGGATGCGATCGATGCTTATCATCTTTGTGAACTTTATTATAAAGAAGAATTAGAACCATATAAAAAGAGAGGAATACAACTATTAAACCTTCGTAATTTAACAAGACAACAAGAAAGTATTGCGGAAATGGCAGCTAAAACCAAGTTACAACTACATTCCTTAATAGATCAGGTATTCCCTGAATTTAGAGGTGTATTTGGAAGTTTATACTCTAAGGTATCATTACTTACCTTACTCGCATTTCCAACATCCGAAAGCGTATTAAGTGTCGATGAAAAAGAATTGACCGAGAAGATATCTTCCCTCTGTAACAGTCGTTCAGAGAAATGGGCAAATGAAAGAGCACAGAAATTAAGAGAGGCCGCTCTTCGAAACCCGTTTCAACATAACCAGTACCAAAGCCATATTTTTAATCTGGAGATGTTAATAAATATTGTTCTGCAATATCAAGAGCATCTATCAAAGCTAGCAAATGAAATAGATTCAATCGCAAAAGAGATAGAAGAATATAAAATACTCCAATCTATCCCCGGAATCGGAGAAAAAATCGCTGCAACGATTATTTCGGAGATTGGAGAGATAGATCGGTTTGACGCCGCCAAAAAACTCGTTGCATTTGCAGGAGTCGATCCTAGTGTTTATTCTTCGGGTAAATTTACTGCATCCATTAACAGAATTACCAAACGGGGTTCCGGTAGACTACGTCACGCCCTGTATATGGCTATTCAAAGTGGTATTCGAGACGCCCGAAAAAAGAAGACAACGGATGAAATCATACCTCGAAATAAAAGACTGAGAGAGTTTTACGACAAGAAACGAGAAGAAGGAAAACCCTTTAGGGTAGCCATTATTGCCTGTGTAAATAAGCTCTTACACTGGATTTACGCCTTACTAAAAAACAGAACAACTTTCCAGGATATAGCTTAGAAACTGGATTTATGTTAATACACCAAAACCTTCCAAAAGTGATTTTGAGGAAGGTTATTTGGCGTGTATTTTTTTAGTATATCATGAGGTTATTAATCTTTTTAGTGAAAAATATTGACAAACTATTAGCTGGTTTAGTTGAAGAAGGAGTAAAGCTTTATTCAAAGAATTCCCCTTATGATGAAGAATTCTGCTTTTTATTACTAAATATATATTTTAATAAAGATACTAACAATCTAATTAATAAAATGTAAATAAAGCTTTGGCAAAAACTTAGACATAAAACAAATACATATCGTCCAAAATCTTCAGCTTCAGTTACACCAGAGTATTGCAATTGCCAATCAAAAAAAATATTATAGTAACTCACGACTATATAAATCGGAATTAATAAGACCCAATATATCTTTGGCATACTGACAATATGACCTTAACTAACATTACTTCACACTCATTTCTATTTTCCCTAGATACTAAAATAATTCCCCACATAACAACTACTTCTACACCTTTGAAAAAATCCCTTCTTATTGAACTAAACTGCTTAGTTCAATAAGAAAAAGGCTTTACCCCTTCTTGAAATAGTCGAGTAGAAGGGAACCTCTCTACCTTACGGTAGATTGTGTTCCACCCCCCTCACAGAACCGTGCTTGCGCTATTTACGCACACGGCTCCTCCAAATCATCCTTCACAAAATGGTGATTCTGCTATCCTCAATAGTTTAGTTTACATTTATTATTTCTACCGCTGTGTGTAGTAAATGTGTCCCTAGTGAGAGTGATCATTTGGTAGCAGCCTTTCCTCCATCGGCATTACCCAACTTCATTGGTACTACGCTGCTATCCGACTCCCTACACGGCATTTGGTTTCCTCGCTTATTATCGCTTGTACACCATACTCTTCTATAAGAAGAAAAGACCGGTAGGGCCTCCCGAGTTGCCGTATCATATCGATGTGTGACGTGCCAAGGTCTCTGACTCCAGAGAGGTTTTATCCTTCTTGCCTTTAACGATGGATAAAATATAGCTTTCTGCCGTGCTTAAAACATCAGCCCTCTCGATTTACTAACATTATGGAGCTCAATCCCTTCAACCAGTTGGCTTTCGGCCCGCCACCTAACTGTCTACGCTTAAAGGCTACTGTTACCATTAGCCCTCCAAGACTCGCTACGAGTGAATGGCTAGTTCTTTCTCGACGGGAATCCCACCCGCTATATGATACGACCTAGGCTCGGCCGCACACCTGCTTCGTTAGTTCAATATGAAAATGCTTTACTCCATCTTGAAGTAAAGCACCCGTTAGCCATCCATGTAGCGCAAAATCAGCGCTACACCACAGAGAATGAAAATGTGAAAAACGGGTATAGGATACTACGGCTCGCGAAGAAGGTCCATCAACTATGGTGCCATTGAGCCCATCCGTTAGTCTGACTCCGACGACCACGGTGCATCACAGACTGTCGCACTCTATACGAGTAGCACTCATGGGAGATTAATCCTACTCTGGTTATTGCACCAGCCTGCCTTTATTCTTACAAGAATGGAGTTGATTCTTGATTTACCTTGCAACTCAATATAACCACTCTAAAGGCTCAGCCTTTTTTTAAAAAAGCTATTTCTGAGTCTCTTTTGTTATGTATTTTTATTGATTTTGAGCATTTTTTAATTTTCGTGGGAGTTGAAGAAGAAAAATAGGCGCTTATTCCACAATCGCGCCCGATTGTCATAAAATAATGGATGCACTTCATTAAATTCACATGGAGTTACATCTAGAATGACACTTCCATCCTCCTTGCAAGCTCAGGCTAGTAGTTTTAAATGGCGATTACTCATTTTTGTTCTATGTATGTCCTCTCTAGTTAAGTGCTCAATTCAACTTATTTTTATATCTTTTATTTAATTATGTGTTTGTTTCTAAAAACACTATTTGCCAGCAGTAATATTTTACAAGCACTGTCAAATCCTTAATAAGGTATCCAAGCATTTTTTCTTTTTATATTTAAAATAATTCCCTATTTACCTCATTGGATTCACTTTTCCTATGCCCTTCCACTTACATAGAATATTTAGTCTCGATAAACGTGCACTTCTTTTATTACAGCATTTTCCGCAGACGTCGTATATCTTTCATTGGGGACAGGCCAAATTTACGGCTGTATTCCCGGCTGAAATGAGATGGACTTTCATAACCTACCTGAAACGCTGCCTCAGCCGCTTCCAGGTTTTCCGTTAAAAGCAATCGGCGTGCTTCCTGCAACCGAAGCTGTTTCTGAAACTGGATTGGGCTCATACCCGTGACTTCCTTGAAATGGCTGTAGAAGGATGAAAGGCTCATTCTGGCTTCTTTAGCCAATCTGTTTACCATTAAGGGCTGTGCAAATTCACGGTTTAACACCCCGATTACCTTTGCAATACGTTGGGCCTGACTCCCTACAAGTGCAGAATGCTTCAAGGAATCATTCTGGTCATTCTGTAGAATCCTGTAGATGATTTCACGTTTTATACCATCGGCAAGGATTGGTATATCCTGTGGAGTCTCCAGTAACCTAGTAAGCCGTAATACCGCTTCAAGAAGCGAATCATTTATTAGGCTGATTACCAGACCTCGTCCCGGAGAGTCATTAGAAATTACTTGTTTCGATGACTGAACGACTTCGAAAATCTGATTCATATCAAGCTGTATATTAACGCATAAATAAGGGTTTTTAGGCGAGGCCTTTATGATCTGTCCCGTAATCGGCAAATGAACGGAAGCTGTCAGATAACTTGCAGAATCGTACTGATAGCTTTCTTCCCCAAGCATGACTAATTTTGATCCCTGGGCCACAACACATAGGGAAGGTTCATAAACAGAGGAAACGGGTTCAGAAATCTGTGTGGTACGAACAAATCTCAATCCTGATATAGATGTGTCATGCGTCCCATCCACCGCTACATTTCTCTCGATCAACTCCACTAATTCCTTAATTCGATCCATGAACCATTCCTCTCCTTTCCAGTTACATATATGGTTCTCTTGCTCATTATACTATAATTTATTGGAGTATTAGGCAACAATTGTATATTTTCCGACTACCCCCTCTTTGGTTCAAAAGTTCATAATTAGTTTATGGTTAGACACTTCAATTAGATTGTATGGATTTGATCAAGTTTCTGTTACGTTCTTTGGATCACTTTCTGCCAAGATTTGAGTGCCCCTCCATCTTTTAAATATGAGAGGAGAATATAAATGAAAAAAGAACTTATAAAAAATTCTCATCCCTATGTGGGGATGTGGGTGACCGCGGACGGCTATATTCGGCACGAGCTGCTTCCAAACGACCGTTACGATGAAGCCCGCGGCAACCGCGAAAGCGCATATCAAGGCAGCTATATCATCAAAGACAATCATATCGAATATGTCGATGATACAGGCTTTACTGCCAATGGTGATTTTATCAATGGGGTTCTTTACCATGCAGGTATGGTGCTATATCTGGAAGAAGGGAGCAAGGAATAATGTCCGAACTTAATGGAAAAGTTGTTGTGATTACAGGGGCAAGCAGCGGAATTGGTGAAACAACAGCCCGACTGCTCGCAAGCCTTGGAGCTCATGTTGTGATCGGGGCAAGACGTGTGGAGAGACTAGAGTCATTGGCATCTGACATTCAAGGGGATGGCGGTTCTGTACTCATTCAACAGCTCGACGTGACAGAACTAGAACAGATGCAGGCAATTATAGGTGCAGCCCAAAGTAGTTTTGGAAGAGTTGACGCTATTATTAACAATGCAGGGGTGATGCCCCTCTCTTCGCTGGACGCACTAAAAATTGAGGAATGGAACCGGATGATTGATGTCAACATACGCGGTGTCCTCCATGGCATTGCCACAGGTCTTCCGGTCATGAAGAAACAAGGTTTTGGACATTTCATCAACATCGCATCCACCGGTGCCTACGAAGTGACCCCGACAGCAGCTGTCTACTGTGCGACCAAATATGCCGTACGTGCAATAACAGATGGATTGCGGCAAGAGACTGTAGGTCTAGGGATACGTGTGACCCTTGTATCGCCAGGAGTAACGGAATCAGAACTAGCTGAGAGCATTACTGACAACCAGGCTAGAGAATTCATGAAGGAATACCGACGGAACGCTCTGCCAACTAAGGCTATTGCCCGTGCGATCGTCTATGCACTTGAACAGCCTGTTCATGTGGATGTAAGTGAACTGGTCATTAAACCTTCAATGTAAATGAAACAAAGAGATATTAGGAATGCAAATAGAAAATTTAGCTTTCTGAGGATTCATCGTTTTTCTGACTCCATTTCATCACAGAGAATAATTGTATGTAGTAAAATACCCTCAAATCCTTACATTACATGGACTTGAGGGTATTCCTTTTCCTAATTATACTTCTTTTAAAGTACATTCATTCATCACTTTAGGTTAGTTACTCCAAAATATGATCCGATTGTTGAACACAAGTTCATTTTATAGGAAAACGTTTAAAGTTTAAATAAACTAACTCCAACCAAGCAATCGCTTCACAAGGTTTGAAAGTGTATGAACACATTTGGTTAATTATACACATCTAGAACCAGTAAGCTTGGTTTTGGGAGTTTTTTAATCATTGAAAGATAACTTTCGAAAAGTATGTTATTCAACTAAACTGCAGCATTAGTTCAATCAGAAAAGTGAACTGTATTATCAGCCCTACATTTTACTAAAGCACCCGTTAGCCATCCATGTAGCGCAAAATCAGCGCTACACCACAGAGAATGAAAATGTGAAAACCTGGGTATAGGATACTACGGCTGGGAGAGGAAGGTCGATGAACTATGGTGCCATAGAGCCCATCCGTTAGTCTGACTCCAACGACCACGGTGCATCACAGACTGTCGCTCCCTTACGGGAAGCACTCATGGGAGATTAATCCTACTCTGGTTATTGCACCAGCCTCCAATACTATTTGCCGTAGAAAGGATGATTACAATGGAAGTAATCATTGAACGTGCTTGTGGAATGGATGTCCATAAGGATTCCATTACTGCTTGTATTATTACCCCAAAAGGAAAGGAGATTCAAACGTTTTCCACTAAAACTGTATTTCTATTACAGTTAATTGACTGGATTAAGGAGCATGATTGTACTCACGTAGCAATGGAAAGTACAGGTGTATTTTGGAAGCCTATTGTTAACTTGCTTGAAGCCGAGAGCATTGAGTTTTTAGTAGTGAACGCTCAACATATGAAAGCAGTACCAGGTCGCAAGACCGATGTAAAGGATGCAGAATGGATTGCCAAACTTCTTCGTCATGGTCTACTTAAAGCAAGTTTTATTCCAGACCGAAATCAGCGGGAATTGCGAGAGTTAGTTCGTTACCGTCGAAGTATTATTGAAGAGCGTGCGAGACAACATAATCGGATTCAAAAGGTTTTAGAAGGAGCGAATATCAAACTCGGTTCCGTTGTCTCCGACATCATGGGTGTTTCGTCGCTTGATATGCTTCGTGCTATCGCCGATGGCGAAAATGATCCTAAGAAATTAGCCAGCTTTGCCCGCCGATCAATGAAGAAGAAAAAGAGTGAACTAGAACTAGCTCTTCGAGGGTATATCAATCCACATCAACGTCTCATGTTGAAAACCATTCTGGTCCATATAGAATTTCTAACTGAGCAGATTGAGCTATTAAACGAAGAGGTGGCTACTAGGTTATCATCCCATCAAGAAGATATAGAACGATTGGATTCCATTCCTGGCATCGCCACTCGAATGGCTGAACAAATCTTAGCCGAAGTCGGTACAGATGTGGAGAAGCAATTTCCCAGTTCAGCGCACTTATGTTCCTGGGCAGGAATAGTACCTGGACATAATGAAAGTGCGGGCAAGAGGAAATCAACCAACATGAAAAAAGGAAACAAGTACTTGAAATCGGCATTAATTGAAGCGGCTCATTCTGTTAGAGGATCCAAAACCTACTTGGGAGCCCTGTATAGGCGTACTGCATCAAGAAAGGGTAAAAAGCGTGCAGGGATATCAGTCGCTCATGCCATTTTAAGAATCTGCTATTATCTCCTAACACGCAAAGAAATGTACGTAGACTTAGGGGAAGATTACTTTGACAAACAAAAAGAACAATCGATTGTACGATATTCTGTTCGAAGACTTGAAAACTTAGGTTACAACGTTACAATCACTGAACCAAATGCCTCCTAGTCCAACCCATAATTTAATTCTCATTTAGGCGCTGCACTTTTTAAAAAATTATTGAGCTGCGTCCGATTTCGTATTGCCTTTTTCTATAAATCGAAGATTTTAATTTTCATGGGAGTTGAACAAGAATAATTACTATTCTCCGTATTTCCCATTCCTAATAGCTTTTCTATATTTATCATCGTCTTCTTCAATAGCTATTGCATCATCCGTACTAATTCCTTCTATTGAGTAATATTTAGTCCCTTTTTTGTATTCATTCGAAAAGTTTCCAGAGTGCGTTCCTTCCCTATCCGAATACTTTGTTACTTCACCAATCTCTTCATTTATTTCATCTACATACTCATCGCTTATTTGATAAATATAGCCATCCCAAACGAAAATTGAGGGTTTTGTTTGAAGAAAAACACTGCTAATTGTACCTATAATAATGTCTTACAAATAATTACATTACATAGATAATTTATTTAATGGTTAAATCCTTAATCGTTATATAAAGTCGTCTCGCGGAATTCATTATATCAGCTCTGATATTTTCAATTTCATTTAAATTAGAAATCTTTATTTGAAGTTCTGCTAATCCTTTTAAATTACTGATATTTATATTCTCTTTTTCTATACCAAAATCTTGAATAAGCTTATTTGTAAAATTTTTTATTTTGCCGTTACCTTTCTTTCCAACATAAAATATAATCTTAATCTTATAACTTCTAATGGAAATTAAATACTGATTCAAGGCCCAAATATAATCATCTTTTTCGTTATCATAATGGCTTGGATCTAAAAAATGTTTGGCTTGACCACAATATTGACAAATAGCTATATACCTAACATACATCCTATTTACACCCGGTTGTTCAACATTCACAAAAACTTCATAGGGAATAAACACATCACGTGAACAAAAACTACAAATAACAGGCTCATCAAAAATCGTGATACGACTTTTTTGGGGGCGTAGGGGTTCATCCATCCCGCTCATTCTTTTGTCACTTCCGTGTATTCAATAATAGATACATGTTTTTGTAACATATGATCAAATCGGTTTTTTTCTTGAAACATTCGGATTTCACCACATGACTTGCAACAAAATGATTGCAATGTGAGCTGGTCTGTTACCGTTTCACCTAAAGAATATAAATCCGTATAAACTTCACGATGCAAAAATTCATCTTGCTGACAAAAAAAACAAACGAGCTGCTTGTCACGAATTTTTATTTGATATGTCCCTCTTCTTCTAACCATTCCATCACTCCTTATCATTAACACTGCCTAATTTTACGTTTGAAATAGATAGAGGTTCCAAATATAAATAATTTACCCATTTAAAAAGACTCCATCTTAGCTTCTTCAACTAAACTGCCCCTTTAGTTCAATAAGAAAAAAGTGCTTTACTCCTTCTTGAAGTAAAGCACCCGTTAGCCATCCATGTAGCGCAAAATCAGCGCTACACCACAGAGAATGAAAATGTGAAAACCTGGGTATAGGATACTACGGCTGGGAGAGGAAGGTCGATGAACTATGGTGCCATAGAGCCCATCCGTTAGTCTGACTCCAACGACCACGGTGCATCACAGACTGTCGCTCCCTTACGGGAAGCACTCATGGGAGATTAATCCTACTCTGGTTATTGCACCAGCCTCCAATACTATTTGCCGTAGAAAGGATGATTACAATGGAAGTAATCATTGAACGTGCTTGTGGAATGGATGTCCATAAGGATTCCATTACTGCTTGTATTATTACCCCAAAAGGAAAGGAGATTCAAACGTTTTCCACTAAAACTGTATTTCTATTACAGTTAATTGACTGGATTAAGGAGCATGATTGTACTCACGTAGCAATGGAAAGTACAGGTGTATTTTGGAAGCCTATTGTTAACTTGCTTGAAGCCGAGAGCATTGAGTTTTTAGTAGTGAACGCTCAACATATGAAAGCAGTACCAGGTCGCAAGACCGATGTAAAGGATGCAGAATGGATTGCCAAACTTCTTCGTCATGGTCTACTTAAAGCAAGTTTTATTCCAGACCGAAATCAGCGGGAATTGCGAGAGTTAGTTCGTTACCGTCGAAGTATTATTGAAGAGCGTGCGAGACAACATAATCGGATTCAAAAGGTTTTAGAAGGAGCGAATATCAAACTCGGTTCCGTTGTCTCCGACATCATGGGTGTTTCGTCGCTTGATATGCTTCGTGCTATCGCCGATGGCGAAAATGATCCTAAGAAATTAGCCAGCTTTGCCCGCCGATCAATGAAGAAGAAAAAGAGTGAACTAGAACTAGCTCTTCGAGGGTATATCAATCCACATCAACGTCTCATGTTGAAAACCATTCTGGTCCATATAGAATTTCTAACTGAGCAGATTGAGCTATTAAACGAAGAGGTGGCTACTAGGTTATCATCCCATCAAGAAGATATAGAACGATTGGATTCCATTCCTGGCATCGCCACTCGAATGGCTGAACAAATCTTAGCCGAAGTCGGTACAGATGTGGAGAAGCAATTTCCCAGTTCAGCGCACTTATGTTCCTGGGCAGGAATAGTACCTGGACATAATGAAAGTGCGGGCAAGAGGAAATCAACCAACATGAAAAAAGGAAACAAGTACTTGAAATCGGCATTAATTGAAGCGGCTCATTCTGTTAGAGGATCCAAAACCTACTTGGGAGCCCTGTATAGGCGTACTGCATCAAGAAAGGGTAAAAAGCGTGCAGGGATATCAGTCGCTCATGCCATTTTAAGAATCTGCTATTATCTCCTAACACGCAAAGAAATGTACGTAGACTTAGGGGAAGATTACTTTGACAAACAAAAAGAACAATCGATTGTACGATATTCTGTTCGAAGACTTGAAAACTTAGGTTACAACGTTACAATCACTGAACCAAATGCCTCCTAGTCCAACCCATAATTTAATTCTCATTTAGGCGCTGCACTTTTTAAAAAATTATTGAGCTGCGTCCGATTTCGTATTGCCTTTTTCTATAAATCGAAGATTTTAATTTTCATGGGAGCTTAATAAGAGCAGAGACCTACTTCTTCACCAATCGCGTCCGTTTGAGCAAGTACATCCTATTGTATTGGCTTATTTAACTTTGCAATCAGTCAATTTCAATGTCATTTGAAAGGGAATATTCCCATGTTCAAAATTAACAAAGTCACTTGCTATGTCTTTGACAAAAGCCTGCCCCTCCATAGAATATCCACTTTGCTGTATTCGTGTCATTGCCTTTAGAGCATCAGCAATAATATGATCTTCTCCTGAATTAAAATAAATCCCTACATATCGCCCTTTTTCTTTCTTGAAGTTAGCCTTTTTGGCATTATCCATATGTTTATACTTCATGATTTCTATTTTCTCATCTGGATAGTCTTTGATACCCAACATAATGCCAAAATGATACCCATCAAATAGATAATTAGATATTATTTCTTCTTGTGGAGAAGGATTGTCGACGTACAGCCATTCTTCATTAAAATCTTTAATATAGACCTGATTGATACCGATTTGATCATAATGTTCTAACTCCAGAATTTTTAGATCCATTGTATTCTTTACTGCTACTAATTCGTTGGCTTTTTCCTCAATTATCTGCTTTTGTCGATTCAGAGTTGCTATGCCTTCCGAAATATCATTCACATACAATTGCTGTTTTATTTCTGCTAAAGAGAACCCCACACTCTGTAAAGCTTTGATTTTACTTAATTGATCGATTTGGTCAAGCGTATAGTAACGATAGCCGTTAGCCTCGACGATTGCAGGTTTCAGTAAATTTATTTGATCATAGTAAAATAACGTTTTTTTGTTAAGGTTACATATTCGTGCGATTTCGCCTGAAGATAATTTTTGTTTTTTCATATTTCTCCTTGAGTATCCCGTAGGTGGATACTTTACTTTTATACTATCAGTAAAAGGAGGAGGAAAACAAGATGGGGATATAAGGATAAATACAATTTTCTTGTTCTGTTGCTGTACCAACACTTTCCTAAGTAAAACAAAAGGAGACTTTTAATGAAATTCCCAAAAAACACTTTACTCGCTTCCACTCCTCAGTCCAAGAAAATAATAGTCTTAACTTGTACCATCCTCGCTTTTGCAGTGATGAATGGTACCATGTTCAATGTCGCAATACCAGATATATCAGACTCATTCAATTTAACTCCGTCACAAGTCAGCTGGGTCATTACTAGTTTCACCACAATTTTTGCTATAGGAACACTGATTTATGGTAAACTGTCTGATTTCTTTCCAATTCGAAGTCTCTATACGATTGGATTAAGCTTGTTTTCATTAGGATCTTTAGTTGGCTTTTTATCTCCAAATTACGAAACGCTCATTGTCGGACGAGTTCTTCAAGCAATGGGAGCCGCCTCGGTGCCCCCCCTCTCTTTTCTCGTCCCGATTCGATTTTTTCAAAATGAAAAAGGAAAAATGTTTGGATACCTGGCCTCGACGATTGCTTTTTCTTCGGGAATTGGTCCTATTGTCGGCGGTACTATCGGTAGTATACTGGATTGGCGCTATATTTTCCTCATTTCCGTAGCCAGTGCCTTCTCCATTCCCTTCTTTAGGAAATGGTTTCCTCATGAAGCCAAGCAGAATGGAAAAATTGATTTTATCGGGGCTACACTATTGGGGGTATTGGTTACCAGCCTATTATTCATGATCACGAACGTCAGTTGGTTAGCCTTCCTATTTTTCACCCTCTTTTTTATACTTTTAATTTGGCGGATAAACTCCATTTCATATCCCTTTATTGATCCAGGTATACTGAAGATGAGAAAGTACACGGTTACGATGGTGACAAGTTTTCTAGGTAACTTAATAGTGTTTGGATTGATTTTCTTGCTGCCTATTATGTTAAGGGAACTTTATGGGTTGACCATGCTGGAAATTGGATTCATTCTTTTCCCTGGCGCAATAGCCTCTGGGCTTATTGGACAAAGGATTGGAAGAATAATCTCCACTCGGGGAGGACAGTCCATCATTAGATACGGACTGTTGTTCATTTCCTGTGGCGCTCTATTTATCTCGACATTTGCCGGCTCAAACACGGCACTGATCACACTAGGATTATTGATCGCCTACCTTGGTTTCCCGTTTATTCAGAGCGGCACCGCTGATTTAATTAGCTCGAATTTGTCTGAGAAACAAAATGGAGTAGGCATGGGTCTTTTCAATCTGTTGAATTTTTTTGCAGGAGCTTTAAGTAGTGCCTTGTTTGGGAAGTTACTTGAAAATGAAAACGGCTCATTACGACTTAATCCTTTTTCCCTTATAGGGGAGAATTTAATTTTCAGCAATATATATATGTCATTTACAATAATAGGGGTACTAACTTTGACCTTTTTTTCTTTAAGTTATAAGTCTAAGAAATCTTAATAATCCAATACATACAGAAAGGAAGATTAGATGTCCAAAATATCACATGTATATATACGTCCGCTCACCCTCTCAGATGCTGCCGAATTACTAAATTTAGAAATGAGAAATCGAGCTTTTTTTGAAAAATACTCCATTACTCATCCAGAAAATTACTGGACTTTAGAAACTCAAAAAGAATTAATCAAAAAATGGGAACAAAATACAAAAAAAGATATAGAATATCGATTTGGCATTTTTAAAATAAATGGTGATATTCTTATAGGTACCATCGGCTTATTTCAAGTTTTCCGTGGACCTCGTGAAAGTGCCCTTTTAGGCTATTCCTTAGATCAGGAACATAATGGAAAAGGTTACACTACTGAAGCAGCGAATTTGGTTGTTAATCACGCTTTCGAAATTCTTAACTTACACCGAATTGAAGCTGGAGTGATGCCAGATAATGTTGGTTCCATTCGAGTATTAGAAAAAGTTGGTTTCCATAAAGAAGGAATAGCTAAAAAGAATGTTAAAATTAGTGCCTCATGGGAAGATCATCAGATGTTAGCGATAATAAATCCGAATGACTTACCTTCTATTCATAATAATCATTAGACAATCTTTATATCCACTCATTTCAATTATGAGTGGATTTCTTATTTTTATATGATGTGTTCGGTTCATATGCGAGATAAAAAATCTCCTTCTCTTATTAAACTAAACTGCCCCTTTAGTTCAATAAGAAAAAGTGCTTTACCCTTCTTGAAGTAAACCAGCTAATAGGATGTCAATATCTTTCTTTAAAATTACTATTAATCTTATGTTATACTATTTTGTGCATGACAAATAGCCCTCCAAAAACCTTATGGAAGGTTTTTACTTAATCACTTGTAACCAGTAATTACGCTATATCCTGGAAAGATTCTTTTCTATTTAATAAAGCATAAACCCAATGAAGCAGTTTGTTTATGCAGGCTACTATTGCCACTTTGGAAGGCTTTCCTTCTGATTTCTTCTTGTCATAGAATTCTTTCAGCTTTTTGTTTCTTGAGCTTCTGATACCGCACAATACGGCAAGATACAAAGCATGGCGCAATCTACTCGAACCTCGTTTAGTAATCCGATTGGTTGTGGCGGTGAACTTTCCTGATGAGTGAACACTGGGATCCACTCCCGCAAAGGCAACCAGTTTTTTCGGATGACTAAACCGATCGATTTCACCAACTTCGGAGATAATCGTTGCAGCGATTTTTTCTCCGATCCCTGGAATTGATTGAACAATCTCGTAATCTTCTAATTCATTTGCCAAGGTCACTATACGAATTTCCAACTCGGAAAGATGTTCTTGGTACTGAAAAAGCATTTCAATATACATTTGAAGATTGATCAAATGACTGTGATACACGACTTTTTGAAATGGATTTCGAGATGCGGAATCCATTAATTTTTTGGCCTTATCCAATGCCCATAGACTAGACCGTCTTGGACAAAACTCCATCACACATTCCGCTAACTTACTTTCTCCAGCCGCTAGTATATCTTCTGAAGTAGGATATTTCTTTAACATCATTAAAGAAACCTTCGAATAAAGATCTCCAAAAACCTTGCGGTATTCAGGAAACACTTGATCTAAAATAGTGTGAAACTGCAGTTTCGCTTCTACATACATATTCGTCACAATCTCTTGTTGTCTGGAAAGATTTCTAAGGTTTAATAATTGGATTCCTCTGTTTTTATGAGGTTCAAAATCTTCTTTGTAATAAAGCACACACAACTGATACGCATCAATCGCGTCTGTTTTTACCTTTCTTAAACTAGATCTCTTCGCCTGATAAGAAATGATCGGGTTAAGCAAAATATATAAAACTTCATGGTCCTCCAAGTATTGAATAACAGGAGAATGATAATGACCTGTAGATTCTAAAATGACCATAGGCATTTGCCCAGTCATCCCTTCAATCTCCTTTAAAAAGCCTATAAAACGGTCTAACTCCTCTTTTGTATGCTTCATAGAATAACTCTTTCCAAACGGCTTCGATTTATCTAAAAACGCCTGAACTTGGCTCTCTCCTTTAGCCACATCCAGACCAACTACTGGGTTCATTTAGCTTCCTCCTCTGACTTCTCTCACCAGTACCCCTATTCCTCCATGTAGTATCATAGCTTCGCTTGTTATACGAGATCTATGTCCCAACCAGCCTCAAACATGTTTCTACAAGTAGGGGGTGGACAGTTTAGTTCACGGGATCATTGTCCCACGCACCCGTACGTCCTACCCTGGCTACTGATATATTAAATCCTATAAAAATAAGGTCAACCAGTAAAATAAACTGTACCCTTTGTAAAGGACATTTTGAAAAAGGTTAGGCAACTTGTTGAAGCTGCTGTCTGTATTTTGCAGGCGGCAGCTTTTTTAAATTCCATTGGCCTCTATAATAATTGTAATATATCATATAACACTTCACTTCTTGTTTTACTTCTTCTAATGTTTCGCATTCTTTTATATTTGTTTCATCTTTAAAATGCCCAAAGAATGATTCTTGTGGAGCATTGTCCCAACAGTTTCCACGGCGTGACATTGACTGTCCAAGATTCATCTTTTTCACTAATTTTTGATAGGTCGGATTTGTGTAATGAAATCCCTGATCCGAATGAATAAAGGCATCATTTCGAATATGTGAATGACGACGTCTTAATTGGTGAAGTGTATCTAATGCGATGTCTAATGTAATTTTATCTGAGACTTCATACGCTAAAATTTCATTCGTCTCTGCGTCTTTAATCGTGGATAAATAAGCACGCTTTCCGCTTCTGTAGTTTAAATATGTGATATCCGTTAATAACACTTTTCCAGCCAACCCTTGTTTAAAGTTGCGCTGCAATTCGTTCGGGCATGTGCGATGTTCTTTTGTTGCTTTCGCCATGCGGCGATAGGGATTCGCTTTTCGAATTGGACAAACAATCTCAAATTTCTTCATAATGCGGCGAATACGTTTTAAGTTATATGTAATCTGGTACTGGTTTTGGAGTGTCATTTTAATTTGGCGTGCTCCTTTTTTGCGTCCTCGGAAATGATACGCCTTTAAAATGATGTTTTTCACCACCTCGTCCGAACCGCCTTTAATTGCACGTTTTTGAATGGATTTTTCATCAAAGTAATTGTAGAAACCTGATCGAGATACATCCATTACCTCGCAAAGATAACTTACCATACGCTTTAACTCATACTTTTTAATAATCTGGTTAATGAGTTCGAATTTTAATTCTGGCGCAATTTTTATTTCTTCTTCACCATCTGCCTTTCGAGTAAATCGAGCTTTTTTAGGAGTTCGTTCTCTGCCTCAAGTAATCGAGTCTTCGCTTCTAATCGTGCATACTTTTCCTCGAGACTTAGTTCTCGTTCAAGTGGGCGACCAGAACTATATTTCCGAGAATCTTCTAACCCAGTAATTCCTTGGTTTTGGTATGCTGTTTTCCATCGAGCTGCCGCTTTATGAATGCGTGTCATCCCCATCATTTCGATATCAAATCCTGCATCTTCAAAAATTTCACGCGGAAACTTCCCAAATTCATTTTCAGTAATAAATAATCGTTTAAATTCATCTGTGTACGTAATCGCTTTATTGCTTACAGCTTTTACATATGGATTCTTTTTTAGTTCTTTTTGTTGGTTAGGTGTTAAATAATTTTTAGTCATAATTTATCGCTCCGAATACTGTTTTTTTCATTATAAACAAAAATACCCTATAAGATGACCTTTTTTAAAGTGTCTATCTTATAGGGTACAGTTTAAAAACTGGTTAACCTTATAATACGAAGCACCCGTTAGTTGAGTATGAAGTTTTAGAAAGTATGTTAATCCTGATTCTCCCCTCCAATAAACTAAACATCGTCTGTGAATTCATTCCATTCTAATCTAATGTAATCTCATTCGCTTTAAGTTTAATACTACAAAATTGTTAGATTCACCAATCCGTACCATTCATCTCATATATTAGGTGGCTATCCAATGGATTTTGATTTATTTTTAATAATTCCATCACAGCTAATGCACTAAATTGATCTTCTCAGCCAACTCTGCTTCACAATAACTTCGTAGAGTTTACTTTTAGAATAAAGAAAGTTTGGCGATAGTAGTAGCATGATAATATTACCCTACTGGAGGATATCAAATGACAAAGATCACCATTTCACAGCTCTTCACTATCATCCTGTTAGGTACTGGTTTAAGCAATCATGTAATCGTTACTCCTATATTAATTAACGCTTCAGGTCGTGATGCATGGATCAGCGTTATTATTGGTTATGCATTTATCCTTGTCTTTTCACTGTTATTGCTCTACGTAACAAGGCACTTCCAATCGGTATCTCTATTTGAATGGTTATCATCCAAGTATTCTCAATCGCTAAGTCGGATTATAGCTATTTTTATAGTAGTTTACCTCCTAATAACAGGTTGGATTACCTTAAAAGAAACAGTTATGTGGACTGAAGAAACATTTTTGTTCAATACACCTACTATTTTTATAGCTCTGTTTTTGTTAGCTTGCTCCCTCTACATTTCATATGAAAAACTAAATGTCATTGCCATTTGTGCAGGTGTCTTACTTCCATTGGTTTTAATATTTGGCATATTTGTAGCAATTGGCACTATTCCTGATAAAAATTACCATCTTGTTACCCCGGTACTTGTGGAGAATGGATGGCAAGAGGTATTTCATGGTGCATTCATTGTCTTTAGTTCAATAATCGAAATTTTTTTAATAATAATTCTACAGCACCAAGTTACACAAAAATTGAAATTCAAACATTTTATTGTTCTTATTACATTTTTGGCCATATTGACGGTTGGACCACTGCTTGGCACAATTGCAATATTTGGTGTAGAAGAAGCATCAAAACTTAGATATCCCTCCTTTTTTCAATGGAGAATCTTGGGGATTGGAACATATTTTAATCATCTAGATTTTCTATCGATTTATCAATGGACATCTGGTAATTTTATTCATTTAGCAATTATTTTGTATTTAATTACAGAAGTCTTTGACATTAAAAAGAAAAAGCAGCGCGTTAATATACAAGTATTTATTTGTATCATTTATCTACTGGTCATTATAGCTCCTATATCAAATGAGGATTTTTTAATCTTTTTAAGTCGTTATTATTATATTATCTCCAGTGTAATTGGGGTGTTTATTACTCTCTTTATTGCATTATTAATTAAATTTTCCAAGAACAGGAGGAGTACCCAGGTTGAATAATGAACAAACAGATGAAGAATATTTAACGAGTCTCTTCAATAATTCGTCGGATATAACCATCGAGAAGCAATATCTATTTAGTTCTAAAGAGAAGCAAGCTATGCTAGTTATATACTGCAATGGTTTAATTGATAATAATGTTTTATTAGAAAATATCCTCCCAGATATTCAAAATAAGTACTATAACAATGGTCTTAAAGGGATTGCATACTTAAATTCTTCAAAGCAAATGCATTGGTCTAAAAAGGAAGAGAAGGTTGGTTTAACTCTGCTAGAAAAAGTATTTAATGGATTTACAGCAATTGTAATAGCGGAAACCATCTATTTCTTTAATACATCCAATCCACCAAAGCGTTCTCCAGAAGAATCCAATTCAGAAGTATCCGTACGAGGACCGAGGGATGCATTTGTCGAAGACATAGGTACAAACATTGCATTAGTTCGGAAACGAATTAAATCGAATTCCCTTGTTACGACTACCTTTGTTATAGGTGAAAGAAGTCAAACGCAAGTAAAACTAGTCTATCTGGTGGATATACAAAATAAAAAAATGATTAAAGAAGTTACTGAGCGATTGAATAATATTGATATCGATTTCTTAAATGGTGACAATCAATTATTAGGGATTCTTGGTGACAACAATTATTCACTTTTTCCTTTGTTAAAAGCAACATCTCGTCCTGATGGTGTTGTCAGTAGTTTAGCTGTAGGAAGATTTGCTATTTTTATGGATAATTCTCCGAATGTGCTTTTAGGTCCAGCTAATCTCGGATTATTACTTAAAACTGCTGAGGATGAACATACTCCTTATTACTATGGAACCTTTGAATTGATTCTTAGATTGTTTGGACTTATAATAGCTCTTTTTCTTCCATCTTTCTGGGTGGCTTTATCATCTTTTAATGCAGATCAAATTCCATTTCCATTACTAGCTTCAGTAGCTTCATCTAGACTAGGTATCCCGTTTAATGCAACCTTTGAAATGCTATTAATGCTCATATTATTTGAACTGTTTCGTGAAGCGGGTGTTCGACTGCCTAAAGCAGTTGGACAAACTGTTGCGGTTGTTGGTGGGCTGATCGTGGGTAATGCTGCAATTCAAGCTGGAATCACTTCTCCAACCATGTTGGTAATCTCTTCGCTTACGGCAGTTGCAACTTTTACCCTTGGGAACCAGGCGTTATATGGAACTGTTTCCATTTTGAGATTTTCTTCTATACTTCTTTCATCAGTCTTTGGAATGTTTGGGTTTTTCATAAGCCTTTATGCTGTTCTTGGTTATCTCGCTAAACTCGAATCATTTGGCTTGCCTTATTTAAGTCCAGTATCTCCGTTTGTGAAAAGAGATTTCTTTAAATCAGTTCTTAAGCGGCCTGTAGTAAAACAGAATGAACGTGCATCAATACTTAACCCTATTGATAAGGACAGACAGGGGGAAGGAAAAAATTGAAACAATCAAAAATTTTAATAATATGCTTCATCTTATTATTCCAAACAGGATGTTGGGATGAGAAAGAAATTGGTGAAGTAGATTATATTACTACATTAGGAATTGACTATAAAGATGAAAACTATATTATTTATGTACAAATGCTTGATTTTTCTAATGTAGCTAAGCAAGAAGTCAGTAAAGTCTCACAACCCGCTCCTTTATACATCGGTAAATCATCAGGTAAAAATATAAATGATGCTGTCTATAATTTATATCTAACAACACAACAACAGGTGAACTGGTCACATGTAGGAGCAATTATCTATTCAGAGTCCGTTTTAAAAAAAGGAATAGAGAACGTGGAACAATCCTTAATAAAACACGGTGATTTTCGTTATACTCCATGGATGTTTGGAACAACGGAATCCATCGAAGAAATACTTAGTACTACAGGTTTCTTTCAATTGCCTCCATTATATACGATTTTGTATAAACCAACCGATATGTATAAAATGTATTCATATATTGAACCGATGCGTATGCATAGGTTTATCTCTGTTTATAAAGAACCAGGGGGAACTGCCTTGCTACCTTCTCTAACTATTAATGAAACAGACTGGAAGCAATCGGTTGAAGAACCAGAAACGAAAAAAGTATTACAAATAAATGGTGCGTTTCCAGTTAGCCATGGAACATATAAGGAGTGGTTATCTTATGAGGAGATTGCTGGTCTCAGATGGACACAAACTCAAACTCAAAGCACACCGGTTGATATTGTCATAGGGGATGAAATAAAAGGTACAGTAAGAATAATGAAACCATCTGCAAAAATTGATTTGGTTAGAAAAGGAAATGATTTTCACTTTAATATAAATGTTGAAGCTGAAGGTACTTTAATAGATTCGGAAGACCAATTATCTCTAAAAGAAATTCAAGAGTTAGTATCAAAACAGATAGAAAAAGAAATTAGAACAACCTATCTAAAAGGTATTGATAAAGATGCAGATGTCTATAATCTGAAAAATATACTTTTTCATGATAGGATAAAACCCGAAAAATTAAAAGACTATCCATTAACTGCAGATTCCTTAAGCAAAATTACTGTCAACTTCATTTTGAAGAGCAAGGGGGCATATGAATAAAAATGGATGCTAAGAAACACCGAATGTATTTAAAATATATAATAAAGTTAAAAAAACCACTTCTAATTGGGGTCCTGCCGACAAAACGCAGATATTATACGATAAGGAACTTTTCAGAAGGTAAAACCCTGATTTTTCTACGCTAAGCAGAAAAATCAGGGTTTTATTTATGTTCTGAGTGGACGTAGGGAATGAAAGGTCGAAATCTCAGGTTTAAATGAATATTCACCTAGAAAGTTTATGTGTTTCCATCCTAATGGTGATATGTGTGGAAGCAATTTCTCTTGATATTTTCCTGTAGTTTTAAAATGTTCAATTGCTTGTGATAGATACACGGTATTCCAAATACTAATAGCATTAATAATGAGGTTTAAGGCGCTGGCACGCTGCAACTGATCTTGTAGTGCTCTTTCTCTAAGTTCCCCATGTTTCCCAAAGAAAATAGCTCGTGCCAAGGCATTCATGGCTTCACCTTTATTTAATCCACGTTGGATTCTCCGACGTAATGTTTCGCTAGAAATGTAGTCTAATATAAACAAAGTTTTATCAATACGTCCCATCTCTCTTAGTGTAGTAGCAAGGCTATTTTGACGAGAATAAGAACCTAATTTCCCCATAATGAGAGAGGCAGATACCGTTCCTTTACGAATGGAATGTGCCAACCTTAATACATCATCATAATTTTCCTGAATGATCTTGGTGTTAATTCTTCCACGTAGCAACTTCTCCATTTCTGGATATTGGTCGGGCTTTTCAAATGAGTAAAGTTTTGAATCTGCAAGGTCTCGTAATCTTGGGGCAAACCGAAACCCTAACAAATTAGTTAGTCCGAATACTTGATCTGTATAACCGGCTGTGTCTGTATAATGTTCTTTAATATGCAAGTCGGTTTCATGATGCAATAAACCATCTATAACATGAACAGCGTCTCTTGCGTTTGTATTAATCACTTTCGTATAGAAGCTAGAAAATTGGTCACTAACAAAGCGATAAATGGTTGCTCCTTTTCCCGTTCCATAATGTGGATTTGCATCAGCGTGTAAGGATGAAACTCCTACTTGAACACGCATTCCATCTGAAGAAGAAGATGTACCATCTCCCCAGTACGACGACAAGCTTAACTGATGCTGAAAATTCACCATAATGGCTTGTGCTTTATTCATGGCATCTTCATATAAACGCCACTGTGAGGCTGTGGACATTTGCCGGTATGAAACTCCTTGTGTCGCTTCTGCCATCTTAGTAAGACCGATATTTGTTCCCATAGCCATAATCGCTGCCATGATCGCTGGCTTTTCTTCTTCTTTTGGAGGATGCAGTGTAGAAGCATGAAGAAACTGCTTGTCGAATCCCGTCCAACTTGCTACTTCCATAAGCAAATCTGTCAGCTTCACACGAGGTATCAGTTGATATAGAGATAAACTATATTCTCGTGCTTTTTCTGGAACGTTTTTCTCCAAACGATGGACATGCAGCCGTCCATCCTCAAAATTAACCCCATCTAATTCTGTGATATTCGCTTTAATCCATTCAAGCCGATTATGTAATACATCCATTTTTCCTTTTAAGTATTCATCAACAGAAGGTGGTGCGGTAAGTTCATTAAGCTGCTTGTTTTGCTCCCATGTTTCTTTTGTCACTAAATAATTATCAAAATCTTGATGCTGACGACTTCCTTTAATAGAAACGTTACCTGAGCGTACAAGATTTCTTAACTCGGTAAGAACAGACATCTCATAGTATTGGCGATTTATATTCCCGTCATCATCATAAACGTGCTTTTGCCAGCGATTCGAGATAAAGTCCAAAGGAGCACCTTCTGGAACCTTTCGTTTATTATTTCTGTTCATCTCTTTAATGGTCTCAATAGCTTGAAGCAATGGCTCTCCTGATTTTGTAGAAGTGAATTCCAAGGCTTCTAACAATGTTGGGGTATATTTACGTAAGTAGTTAAAGCGAAATTTTAGTAAGTCTAAGTAATCGTAATCCATTGGGCGTGACAATTGCTTCGCCTCTTCTATTGAGTTTACGAAGTCCTCCCAAGGCATAATAGCTTCTAATGCTTCAAATGGGTCCTTCCCTTGTTCTTTTGCTTGAATCAATGCTGATCCCAAATCTGCAAAGTGAATAGCCTTTTCATTAACTGATTTACCATTTAACCTCTGAATCTCTTCTTGAGCTTTACGTCCCTTTGATAACAATAAGCTGATTTGCCGATCATGTATCTCAAAGGCATGATCAGTAAGGTTTTGGCTAAGTTGTAGGAGATGTAAAATTAAAAGTGTAAATTTCTTATTCTCTTTAAATCTACGGAATGAACGGGGTTCATATTTGGAACCCAATCGTGCTAACTGTAAGACCCTATTTGGATGAATTTCTTTAATATCCACATTAAGTTGCAAAGTTCGTATGACTTGAAGACGTTTTATAACCTTTAAGAAGGCATCTGGAGAAGATTGACCGGGAACTTCTCGTAACCAAGCAAGGGGTGTCTTTGAATAGGTGGAACTTACATCAAGTAAGTGATCTAACTTTGGTTTTTGAGATTCATTTAATGTAGAGCTGATAGATTTAAAAATTCGTTCTTCTGCCCGTTGACGAGCCTCCCATACAATTCTTTCTATTGTTGTCATAGCTGGCAAAATTACTTTTTGTCTTCGCAATTCCTTAATTGTTGAGCGAATCAAGTAATCTGTATTCCCGTTCCCAAGAGCGTGTTGAAGAGTATATTGTGCAATTATTCGATACATCCCAAAGGATAAATTTTGGTAGCCATAATGCTGTCGAAGTTCCTCTAGGTGTTCATTTCGAGTTGCTACCCGTTTTGCATACTGTGTATATTCTTGTGGGGAGACATCAATTTGTTTCGCAATATAATCGAGTATTTGGTTGGGAATGTCTTTAATCTGAAATAAAGTCCAACCCGGATACCGAAGAACTGCAAGTTGTAAGGCAATCCCTAAGCGATTATGGTCTCTTCGATGCTTATTAATAAATGCAAGATCTTCTGTGGTAAAAGTATAGTGCATTTCCATATCATGCTCAGTCATATCATCAGGAATAGACATAAACATATTTCGCTGATCAAGGGTTAATAGTTCTTTCCCTCTCATGTTACACCTCCTCGCTGGATAGCCCTTTCTTTCCCAAGTAACGATATAGCGTTGTTGCTCCTATTCCTGTGGCTTCTTTAATTTGAGATAAGGAGTAGTCTTTACTTTCATACATCTTCATGGCAAGCATAATTTTTTTTGATTCAACCTTCGGTCTACCTCCATTTCTTCCCCTAGATCTAGCTGCCACCAACCCATCTTTCGTTCGTTCACTAATGATATCCCGTTCTAATTCAGCTATGCTAGCCAACATTCTGAAAAAGAATCGCCCCATAGCTGTTGTTGTGTCAATTTTATCCTGAATAGACGCGAAATGGATTCCTTTTGCTTCAAACTGTTCCATGAGTTCGATTAAATGTTTGGTACTCCGACTGATACGATCTAATTTATAGACAACTACTGTGTCACCCTTACGTAATACTTTAAGAAGCTCCTCCAACTGCGGGCGATTTTTCCTTTTACCAGATTCTTTTTCTTCAAAAGTTTCGTCCACTCCATGACGATCCAATGCATCAAGTTGTAATGATAATGACTGATCTTGCGTACTCACACGTGCATAACCAAATTTCAATTTGAAACTCCCCTTTCCATACAAATTAATTATACCAAAAAGGGGGTTAAGGCTGATGTATTGGTATTCTGTTTTTGGTTATAGTTTTGGGTATGTATTTTAGCACTATTTGAGACTTTTAAAGACGCTCACTCACCATAACCATAAACGGTCGTTTATGGTTGTTGTTTTTTAACAAGAAAATAGATATTTCTGTTAAAAATAGATAAGAGAATGTGAAAAAGGTGTATTTAAACTAACTAGGCAGGATAGTCGAATTCTTAGTGTTGACAGGAATAAGAAGTTTGTATTAAAATAAAAATTGATTGAAAGACCAATTTAAAAATTGAATAACCAATATAAACGAGAGGAAGACCCTGATGGAAAACAAACAATCTTTTATTGCTGAAGCACGAAGAGAACAGATTATTCAAGCTTGTATTGATACACTCGATGAACTTGGCTATACAAATGTCAGTTTAACTAAAGTCGCTAAAAAGGCAAAAGTGAGTACAGGATTAATTTCGTATCATTTTTCTGGCAAAATGGATTTAATCAATCAAACCTTAGTGCATTTATTTAACAAAAAATTGGATTTTATTAGTGGGAAGGTTGTTCGAGAAGAAACGGCTATTTCACAATTAAAAGCATATATTGAAGCTAGTTTGGCTTACCAAGTGGCTAATTATAAAAATAATATCGCATTGATTGAAATTGTCTTTAACGCTAAAGACGAAGAAGGAGTGCCTTACTATAAAGCTGATGATGACGAGGAAGATCTGTTAAATGTATTGCTCAAAGAGATTTTATTAGAGGGACAAAAGAAACAAGAGTTTTCTAATGAATTTGATGTAGAAATGATCTGTGTTCTGATTCAAGGTGCAATAGAAGAAAGTATGCTTAAAAATAGGGCTTCCTTTAGTCTTGAGAAGTATAGGGATGATTTAACTAGAGTAATAACAAAAATAGTTATGTAACATCAAAAGGTCTATTTCCCTTTAATTAGAATAATTGATGGTTGAATAAGGATATATATTTATGCGTATTTGTTGTTTGATAATTATTATTTTCATTTGTATTGAATATTTTTGTCAGAATTTCAAGATACTCTAAACATCTTAATTCAACTATTTTTAACTATAAAGTCTCGGAGGTAACAATCCCAATGAAAAATACATCCACAATTGGTATGGGTTTCTTGGAAAAATTGATTGCAGTATTATTTCCTATTGTTTTAGGAACGATAGGTTGGTTTCTTCCAAAGTTGTTGGAATTCGTAAAAAGAATATCTTTCTTTTCTGATTCAAAAGTCATTGAACTTTTGGATGCATTCAACCCTTTTTGGGTGTCTATTATCTTGATGTTCGTAGGTGTAGTTATAGGTGTTCTTTTATCACTAACAGTTTATAGTGAAGCACTAAAAATGAGCATAAGCGATCAAGAAATATTGATCAATAAAGATGATAAAGAAAAGATAATTAGAAAATCTGAGGTAAAAGAAATCTTTATGGAAGATAATAATGTCGTAATTACTGGAAATAAAGGTCAAGAACTTTTGAGTGAAAAGACGGATATTAAGAAGGAAAAAATACGAGAAATCTTTCTGTATCATCATTACCTTTGGTGTGAACAGGACCCTTATGTAGATGAATTCAAACTTTGGGCCCTAGAAGATCATTTACTTGGGGAGAACACCAATTCAATCTTATATGAACGTAGAAATGCAATTAGAGAAGGAGATAAGAAAAAGGCAAAAAATTTAAAAATGGATTTAAATGAGCTAGGGGTAGTTGTGAAAGATCAGGGTAAGGATCAATATGTACGAAAGATTTAACTAAACAAGCCAAATTTAAAAAAGTCGGTTCCTTAGCGTATAGGAATTCGACTTTTTAGGTTGCAATTTGCTTAGCGTATAATATATGCGTTTTGTCGACATGACCCCTAATTACAGTCATATATTCTAAGACGTTTCATTATTAAATTTCCATTATTAATTACAAATAACGATTTTACTCTTTACCATTATAGACAAATCATACCTACAAAAAAAGCTTCATGTTTATACATGAAGCAAATCCTTTTAAATGTTTGAATATTCTTTTTCAACTTTACAAATCCTAGTTGAGTAAGAAGAGTACCAATCTTGTTTACCTTTTTCTTTAACCTTTCTGTGAGAATCATTTTCTTTCCATTCCTTAATGGCTTCTAAAGAGACCCAGTAGGATACGGTTATTTCTAGTCCCTCTAAATCGCAGGTCCTATCTACTCCTAGAAACCCCTCTTGTTTTGAGGCAAATTCAATCATCAATTCAGCTGCTTTCATGTAATTTTTTTTATCCTCTTCGGTTCTTTGAGAGGTAAAAATAACTGCATAATATGGGGTAGCCGTATTTGCTATAAACATAAAGTAATTCCTCCTTACATTTAGTCTGAAAATATCGCTGAGTACGTTTTGATATTTGAACATAACTAGAGCTAAGATATTCAGATTTTTCCCAAAAAGAAATCTATTCTAGCTTATATATTATAGACATGTTAAGTGGTATTTAAACCCTACCTGAAACAACATAGAGAGGATTTAATTTTAAAAGAAAGTTAACTTAAATACTTTAGCTTTTAAAAATAATGAAGTAATTACAATAAGAGCCTTTTCAATCTGACTCAATTATTTTAGCCTGATTTTCAGCCCTTCTTGCGTTAATCCTTCTTGTAGCAACCCATCATAGTTTAAAAACCTCGCTATTATACATTAATAAAATTGAACTGATTTAAATAAGGCAGCTCAACAATATCACTCACTTAATCCATGATTCAAATGAAACCAAACAGTCAATCGATAGTCAATACCGTCAATTGGCTACATTATAGTGTGCTTATTCCTGTCTCAAAACGTTAGTTAGTGTTTATATCCACAGCACACAGTATTTAGCCCATAAACAACAAAAAGGCAGAGCAAGAATGCTCTACCTTTTTATCGTTTCATTAATAAACAGATGTATTTTCTTTTGTTATGTTTTCTAGAATTTCTTTCACACGTGCTAGGAAGCGACCGGCAACTAAGCCGTCTAATACACGGTGGTCTAGTGAAAGACATAGATTTACCATATCACGCGCAGCAATCATTCCGCCGTCCATGATGACTGGACGTTTCACGATAGATTCTACTTGTAAAATAGCTGCTTGAGGGTAGTTGATAATTCCCATTGACTGAATAGAACCAAATGACCCTGTGTTGTTTACAGTGAATGTACCACCTTGCATTTCGTCTGATTTTAATTTGCCAGAACGAACTTTTGATGCTAGCTCATTTACTTCACGACCAATACCTTTAATCGTTTTTTCATCAGCATTTTTAATAACTGGAACATATAGCGCATCTTCTGTCGCTACCGCTATAGAAATATTAATGTCTTTTTTCTGAACTATTTTGTCCCCAGCCCACATGGAATTCATCATCGGGAATTCTTTTAATGCCTGCGATACAGCTTTCACGAAGAAAGCGAAGTATGTAACATTAAATCCTTCTTTTTGTTTGAATTCATTTTTGATAGAGTCACGATATTGAACCATATTCGTAACGTCCACTTCAATCATAGTCCATGCATGAGGAGCTTCGTGTTTACTGCGTAGCATATTTGCTGCAATTGCTTTACGAACACCAGTCACAGGAATTTCGATATCTCCAACCGCTACTGGAACATTAGCAGATGTTGGCTTTGGAGCTGGTGCACTAGCTGCAGTAGGCGTAGAAGGAGTTGATACCGCTTTAGGCTCTGCTTTTGCTGCTACTGGAATTTCTCCACTCTCCACAATTTTCAGAAGATCCTTACGAGTTATACGTCCTTCGTTACCAGTACCAGTAACTAAAGAAAGGTCGATACCATGTTCTTGTGAAATTTTTAACACTGCTGGTGAATAGCGAGCTTTAGCTCCTTTATCACGTTCTACAGGAGCAGCATGCTTTTGTACTTCCGTAGGTTTAACAGTTTCTGCAGTAGGCTCTTCAGGAGCAGCCTCTTTTACCTCCACTATTTCCTCAGAAGCTCCACCTTCTGTTTCTATTGTACAAACAATTTCACCAACAGCTAGTGTATCTCCTTCGTTTGCGATCAGTTCTTTAATAATTCCTGTAAAGGAAGATGGCACTTCAGCAGTTACTTTGTCCGTGTTAACTTCAGCTAGCGCATCATATTTGTTAACATGATCACCTGGTTTTACTAACCATTTTTCAATCGTTCCTTCAGTTACACTTTCCCCTAGCTGGGGCATTTTTATTTGTTCGATTGCCATTCGTTTTCCTCCTTATCAAATTCGCCTTGGCGTATTTGGGTCCAGATTTTTATCGAGCTTGCTCGATAAATTCCTTAAAAAAATCTGTAACATCCGCCGGAGGCATTAACTTCATTTGGCAAAGTCTTTTTTTTGCTGAAAGAAGTTAGTATTCCGCTAGCTCACGCATCGCTTTTTCGACTTTATCTGGATTGATCATAAAGAATTTTTCCATCGTTGGTGCATATGGCATAGCTGGAATATCAGGACCAGCAAGACGCATAATCGGTGCATCTAGGTCAAATAAGCAGTTTTCTGCAATGATTGCAGCAACTTCCCCAATAATACTACCTTCTTTGTTATCTTCTGTTACTAGCAGAACTTTACCTGTTTTAGATGCAGCTTCAATAATTCCTTCTTTATCTAAAGGATAAATTGTACGTAAATCTAAAATATGTGCTGAAATACCGTCTTTTTCTAAACGTTCAGCAGCCTGTAGTGCAAAATGCACAGCAAGACCGTACGTAATAACCGTGATATCTTCCCCTTCACGTTTCACATCCGCTTTCCCGATTTCGATTGTGTAATCTTCTTCAGGAACTTCACCCTTAATAAGACGATACGCACGTTTATGCTCAAAGAACATAACAGGATCTTCATCGCGAATTGCAGCTTTTAATAAACCTTTAGCATCATAAGGTGTAGATGGAATAACGATTTTTAGACCAGGCTGGTTAGCAAAAATTGCTTCTACCGATTGGGAATGATAGAGTGCTCCGTGAATTCCTCCACCGAATGGAGCACGGAAAACGATCGGACAAGTCCAATCATTGTTAGAACGGTAACGAATACGTGATGCTTCGGAAATAATTTGGTTTACCGCAGGCATGATAAAGTCAGCAAACTGCATTTCCGCAATGGGACGTAGCCCATACATCGCAGCTCCGATCCCAACACCAGCTATAGCAGATTCTGCAAGAGGTGTATCTAGCACGCGATATTCTCCAAATTCATCATATAGACCGTTTGTCGCTTTGAACACTCCACCTTTACGACCAACATCTTCTCCAAGTACGAAAACGCGTTCATCGCGAGTCATTTCTTCTTTCATTGCAAGTGTGATTGCATCAATATAAGACATGATTGCCATTATGCATTCCCTCCTTCTTGTTCAGCATAGACGTGCTTCAAGGCATCTTCAGGAGCAGCATATGGAGCATTTTCTGCATAGTCCGTTGCTTCATTTACTTCCTTCATAATACGATCATTAATCTCTTTTTCTAAATCTGTAGATAAAATATCTAAATCACGCAAATACTTTGCAAATGTAATAAGAGGATCTAACGCTTTTCCTTCTGCAATATCTTCCGCAGTACGGTATTGTCTATCATCGTCATCGGAAGAGTGAGCTGTCAAACGGTACGTCACAGCTTCTATTAAGCTTGGTCCTTCGCCATTACGAGCACGATCTGCAGCTTCCTTCACTACTCTGTATACCTCGATTGGATCTTTCCCGTCAACAGTTACACCAGGCATACCATAACTGGAAGCACGGTCTGCAACCGTTTTACTCGCAACCTGACGCTCAAATGGTACAGAAATAGCATAATTATTGTTTTCAACCATTGTAATACATGGTAATTGGTGAACTCCTGCAAAGTTTAATCCTTCATGGAAATCTCCTTGGTTAGAGGAACCCTCCCCAAGAGTAACAAAGGTAATAAAATCTTTTTTCTCAATTTTCGCAGCTAAAGCTACTCCTACAGCATGCGGCAGCTGAGTTGTAACGGGTGAAGAACCAGTTAAGATTCTATTTTTCTTTTGTCCAAAATGACCTGGCATTTGACGACCACCAGAGTTTGGATCTTCTGCTTTTGCAAAAGCGGAAAGCATTAAATCTTTGGCAGTCATGCCAAAGTGTAAAACAACTCCCATATCACGGTAATAAGGAGCAATATAATCCTTTGTGTTATCCAGTGCAAAAGCTGCTCCTACTTGAGCGGCTTCTTGACCTTGACAGGAAATTACAAAAGGAATTTTCCCAGCACGGTTTAATAACCACATACGTTCATCGATACGACGTGCCATTAACATCGTTTCAAACATTGTTAACACATCTTCATTTGTTAAACCTAATTCTTCATGACGGTTTGTTGTCATATAGAACTCCCCCTCTATTAATATACAAGCAAATTGCTTCTCATTTCAGTATTTCTCTAGCTCCGAGCGCACCCTCTTTAGTCGTTTCAGAATGACAGAGAAAGACAAAGGACGCTTCTTACTTCAAGTCCTCCAGCGCTTTTTGCTGCTGGTCGGCATTTGCCACTTCTCTACATATGAATAGCTTTACCATCTACAGCTAATGCTGCTTCGCCTATTACTTCACTTAGTGTAGGATGTGGGTGAATTGTATGCGCAATTTCCCATGGTGTTGCGTCAAGAACCATTGCTAAACCAGCTTCTGAAATCATATCAGTTACATGTGGTCCTATCATATGAACCCCTAGAATATCATTTGTCTTTTTATCTGCAACGATTTTCACAAATCCATCAGATTCGCCGTACACAAGTGCTTTTCCAATCGCTTTAAATGAGAATTTACCAACCTTTACATCAAATCCTTGTTCTTTTGCTTGTTGTTCCGTAATACCAACACTTGAAGCTTCAGGATTCGAATAAATACAACGTGAAACTAATGTATAGTCAATTGGCGAGATGTCGTTACCCGCGATATGTTCAATCGCAGTAATTCCTTCATGGCTGGCCACATGTGCTAATTGAAGTCCACCGATTACATCTCCAATCGCATATATATGAGATTCTTTTGTTTGGAATGTTTCTGACACTTGGATAAATCCTTTTTCTACAACGATATCTGTATTTTCAATGCCAATACCTTCTACATTTGCTTGTCTGCCAACAGAAACTAACATTTTTTCTGCTATAAAGGTTTTCATTTCACCATTTATCTCTGCAGAAATTTGTACTTCTTTTTCTTTTGTTTCTAATGTCTCTGGAAGTACTTTTGCACTTGTAACAAATGTTATACCCTTTTTAGCAAGTAGCTTTTGCATTTCTTTCGAGATATCCTTGTCTTCAGTCGGTATAATACGATCTGCATACTCGACCACCGTTACCTCTACTCCAAAATCATTAAGCATAGATGCCCATTCTATTCCAATAACTCCGCCACCTACGATTAACATAGTTTTTGGTAACTCTGTCATTGCTAAGGCTTCATCAGAGCTCATGACAAATTCGCCGTCAATTGTTAATCCTGGTAAAGTACGTGGTCTAGAGCCAGTGGCGATTACTACATTTTTAGGTATAAGCATTTCATTTTCGTCGCCATTATTCATTTCTATAGATATAGTTCCACCTGGAGAAGGTGAAAAGATAGAAGGTCCTAACATTCTTCCTGTACCTTCATATACATCTATTTTGCCTTTTTTCATCAACCCTAGCACACCTTGATGTAATTGGTTAACAATCGATTCCTTTCGTGCCTGTACGCGACTAAAATCGAGTGTTACCTCTCCAGTATTTACACCGAAGTCAACTGCATGATTTTTAGTAGTTGCATATACTTCCGCACTACGAAGCAAAGCTTTACTAGGAATACACCCTTTATGTAAACAAGTACCACCTAAATTTCCTTTTTCAACGATTGCTGTTTTTAATCCAAGTTGAGCCGAACGTATAGCAGCAACATATCCGCCCGTACCACCACCAATAATTACTACATCATAATCTTTTGCCAACTTTACCATCTCCTTTAATATCCATCTAAGAAGGCCGCTTTACTTTAAAAGAAAGACGGCCTACTTTAGTTCAATAGATGAAATTAGTTGTTGTATTAACGTCCGTTTAAGATATGTTTACCATTTTGTAAGAATTGACTACGTGATTTGCTTACACGTGCAATACGTTCTTCCGCCAAACGGTCAGCAGCAACATATGATGGCACGCCATCGCGTTTTGAGATTTCAAAAATGCGTTCAATTTTATCGTAAATTGTAGCTACACGTTTCATCGCACGCTCCGCATTGTAGCCATATAATTCATCCGCTACATTGATAACGCCACCTGAATTAATAACATAGTCTGGTGCATAGACAATGCCCATCTCATGAATTGTATCTCCATGCGTTGTATCACGTAATTGGTTGTTTGCTGAACCAGCAATTACTTTCGCTTTTAGTTGTGGAATTGTATTGTCATTAATAATCGCACCTAAAGCACATGGAGCAAAAATATCTGCTTCTTGCGAATAGATATCATTAACATCAACTTGAACTGCTCCGAATGCATTCACTGCACGGTCAACCGATGCTTGGTTAATATCTGCAACAATTAGTTTTGCGCCTTCTTTGTGTAAGTATTCGCAAAGCGTGTATGCAACATTACCAACACCCTGTACTGCTACAGTTTTACCCTCTAAAGAATCTGAGCCAAATGCTTCTTTAGCTGCTGCTTTCATCCCTACATAAACACCGTAAGCTGTTACAGGCGATGGATTACCTGAAGAACCAAATGCTTCTGAAATACCAGTTACATAATTAGTCTCCTCATGGATTAAGTCCATATCCGCTACAGTTGTTCCAACGTCTTCAGCTGTAATATAACGACCATTTAACCCCTGGATGAAGCGACCAAAAGCACGGAACATTTCTTCATTTTTATCCTTTAATGGATCTCCAATAATTACAGTTTTTCCACCACCAAGATTTAATCCAGCTGCTGCATTTTTATAAGTCATACCTTTTGCAAGGCGTAATGCATCCTCAATCGCTTCTTCTTCAGTTGCATAATTCCACATACGTGTCCCACCAAGTGCAGGACCTAAAGTAGTATCATGAATTGCAATTATCGCTTTTAACCCTGAAGTTTTATCTTGGCAGAATACCAATTGTTCGTAATCATAAGTTTCCATATATTTAAAGATTTCCATGTGTAGTTCCTCCTATTAGTTAAATGGGCCTTACTTATATATTCAATACCCCTATTGTTTGAAGTGTCTCCCATTTATGCTAAATGATATTTTTCTAATTTGTAATAAAGCGTGCGGAGTGAAATGTTAAGTTGTTTGGCGGTTCGTGATTTATTTCCCCCAGAAAGTTTTAATGCTTGTGCCAATACTTTCTTTTCCATTTCATCCATTTGTTCTGCTAACGTACCAAGTGAAGTCTCTCCCTTGTCCTCACTTGGTATAACCAACATTGACTTTGGTAGATGGTATTCTTCTACCGTTCGATCATTTGGCTGCAAAAATATCATCGAACGACTGATGACATTTTCCAACTCTCGAACATTCCCCGGCCAGTCATATAGAAGTAAACTCTCCATTGCTTCTTCAGAAAAACCTTCAACATTCCGACCAAATTCTTGATTTAACTTCACGAGCAAATGCTCTGCTATTGCCGGAATATCCTGTTTACGATTACGTAAGGAAGGAATATGTATTGGCATCCGATTCAATTGATAATAAAAATCTTCTCTAAAAGTACCTTCTAGCATTGCTTTTTCGAGGTTCAAACTACTTGATGCGATGATTCTCACATCTACAGGTATTGATGTCGTTCCCTCTACTCGAATGATTGCATTTTCTCTCAGAACACGTAGCAGCTTTGCCTGTGTCTTTTTCGTAAGTTCCCCAACTTCGTCCAAGAAAATTGTACCATTTATTGCTTGTTCAAAAATCCCAGGTTGTATAAACCCATCTTTTTCAGACCCAAACAACTCTGTTTCTAGCAAATGTTCTTCCGTTGAGCTACAGTTTACACGAAGGAACGGATAATGCGATCGATTACTTTCACTGTGTATTGCAAGAGCGAATAAGTCTTTTCCAGCACCAACCTCTCCCCTTAAAAGAACGGTTACTGAAACGCTTGCTGCTAGCTTTGCTTGCTCAATCGTGAAGTTTATTTCGTTTGATGTACCGACAATATCTTCAAAGCTATATGTTGCCCCTAACGTTCTGATTAGCGTGCGAGCATGATCTAATTCTTTCATTAGCCCGCGCATTTCAGTCATATCGTGTATTACTCCAACACTACCTTTTAACTGTTGGTTAACGATGATAGGCGCTACATTGACGATAACATCTTTTTTCAGTTTCCCTACTCGTAGATTAACACCACGAACAGGCTTTCGAGTTTGCAACACTTTTAGGTGAATACTTTCCCCTTCTGAAATATCAGCTGTTGCGGGTTGCCCAATTACTTCTGCTTCGCTAAATCCAGTTATTCTTGTGTAAGCAGGGTTAATAAGAATACCTTTACCTTCTTCATCCACAACGGAAATAGCATCTTCACTTGAATAGATAATTGCCTCTAGCATTTTTTGAATTTCTGTTAGGTTTGTAATTTCTTCAGCTAGTCGAACTACTTCCGAAATATCCTTGAAAACAGCAAATGCCCCGACTTGTTTTCCTTCTTCATTTATCATTGGATAACGCGAGGTGACAATTTTGGTACCGCTTTCAAGAATGAGTTCTTTGTTTAGTTCGACACGACCTGTATCGAATACTTTAGGTAATTCACTTAAGGAAATTACTTCATGAACATGTTTTCCAATGGCATTTTCGACAGATATTTGTGTCATTCTTTCTGCACTTTTGTTAAATAAATTTACGATGCCTTGATCATCAATTCCAATCATACCTTCTTCAACAGAACTGAAGATTAACTCCTGCATCATCGTTTTGTGATCAATAATGTTTATATACTTATTTTTCTCTTCTAAAAGTGAAACAATTAAGTTGGCAATCTCGCCCGGTATTAATACCGCAGTGGCTGGCCTATTTGCAAGAAGCTCATGAAATACCTCTTTGTTTCCCGTAACATCAATGATGATCTGAATATCATCATTTAGGAGAGGTTTCCAATCTTTAAACGTAGGAATATTAGTCTCTTTTGCAAGTTTTAGCCCGGGAGCTTTTTCATCAATGTCTACAATAGCTTTGACTTGAAGATATTCAGCCTGTTGTATCAATTTCAAAAGTGCACATCCTCCATTACCAGCACCTACTATAAGTATGTTTTGCAAGAATATGCACACCCCCATTAATCATCTGCAACTTATTGCACTTCTCATTTATCATAACGCAAGTTTCTTTCGTTGACAATCATATTGTTGATAGTAAAATTAAATTAGTAAGAACAGGAGTGAAAAAAATGGCTCGTTTAGCGGCTTTAATCGTGTTATTAATTCCTGGAATTTTAGCAGCATTTGGGATTAAATTAATGAGAGATACATTTTTCGGATTACAAATCCTCCCTATTGGTGGCTTGGTCATACAATTTATAAGCGGATTAATATTTACGGTTCTAGGATTAGGCTTCTTTGCAGGGTTCTTATTGAACCGTGATCGTAAAAATGGGAAAGTAGCTCCACGATTTCAAAAGAAAAAAGACGTAGACTTATAATAAAAGTCTACGTCTTTTTTGAAAGACAAAATTCCGTGAACACTGGATTTATGGCACTTAAAAGAATGAATAATACTACTAACATCCGTTTCATGCGAACTCTCAGAGTGGAAATCAGGTATATCTACGTATTTATTTTTAGTGGACCGGGCGTCTATAACCTGGTCTTTTTTGTTGTTGAATTACTTTTTCTGGGTAATCAGTGATCCATCCAATTACAGATTCATGTGGATTCAGAATATACTTTTCGTTGCCCTTTATGTTATAAAAGCGCATTGGAAAACCAGCATCCCATACTCTCTTCATTAAATTAGTATCGTAAAATTTTTTATTGAAGTGAATTGCATCTATTTCTTTAATAGACAACACATAATCCCAATCTGAATTTTTTTTGCCAATAAAAGCTGTTTGGACTTCTCTTCCCATCGCGTGTATTGTTTGCAGGATACTAAATTCGAAGGAAGAAAAGTGAACATCTGAAATGTGTGAAGCTTTTTCTACGACCTCTCGAATTTTTTCATTTTTCCCAAGAAAAGATTCCTTCAATTCTACATTTAATTTTATTCCTAATGGGGTCACATAGTGAATGAATTCATCAAAGGTCACTACTTTAGAATAGAAAAACTTACGGTAGAACACCCGACCGAGTTTTAGCTGCAATACTTCCTCTGCAAGCATATCAGTAATTCTTCGTTTATTTCCCGCTAATCGAAAAAAATCAATATCATGCGTAACAAAAGGTACGCCGTCTGCTGAAAGCTGTAAATCTAATTCAATCCCATCTACTCCTAGCTTTACAGCTCTTTTAAACGCTTTCATAGAATTTTCAACTGTTTTTGCTGCAGCACCACGGTGAGCATACACAGGTATATTAGACATTTAACTCCCCATTTTCCAATTTGAATTTCCCTTGGGTTTGTTTTGTTAGATAAGATGATTTGTTTCCAATTTGAATAACCGTACCTGGATTTGCTTCTCTTTTAATATCGATAAAATAATCTGACGTGTGTCTTAACATTTTCAAAATCCGCTGAATCTCCTCATCTAACTCTTTCACTTCACGTTGAATTTCATTATATTTTTGCTTCGTTTGTTCATATACAGCTACTTGTTGAACAGACATTGAACTCTTAAATTGATTTAATTGACTTAAACTAAAATTGAGCTTAGTCGTTTCTTCCTGTAACTTCATCATCTCTTGTGCTTTTGTTTTCGCATTTTCCGTTAGAATTTTTCGGTCTATTCCTTGGACTACCAATTCCGTTTTCCTTTCTGAATTGTTTCCCGTATATGCAGATGTGATTGAATTGATAGCAATAGCTTTACCACCAATAATCTTCCCTTTGCGCTCATCTAATATCAATTCATTACAGAAAATCTTAGACCCTAAAGAATAAAATCCAATGTGAATAGTATCTTTTGCCTCTAAAGTACATTCATTAGCATGTTTAACAAATATATTATGATGTGCCTCTACTTTTGTGATTCCTCTGCCAAATATGCCGCCTTTAATGAACACGTCTCCTTCTGTCGATTTTATAAGTTCTGCTGAATGTACGCCTTCATTAGATTCAATGGAGATATCACCGGAAGAGACTATTGAGTAACCAGCCATTACAGTTCCTCTAACTTGAATAGAGCCGTCAAATTTCAAATTACCTGTCTCCAATCCCACATCACCATCGATGACAAGATGCTTTTGAACCGTAAGTACTCCGTTTACTTCTCCAATTACTCCTTTTGTTTTTGAACGTAAAACTGTCTTACCGTCCTCTTCCACTTCATACGCGGATTTAGTGTCATATTTTAGAGGTAAATCATCACCCATCAATGCAGGTACGGATTCTCCAAGAATATTCTTACCCTCTGTTCCTTGCTGTGCAGGAATTTTTTCACCAAGCCATGATCCCTCATCAATCTCTACGATGAAGTTCATATCAAAGTAATCCGCTTTGCCATCTTCATTGATAACTGGTGTTTTTTCTGCTTGCTGTAAATAAGATATTTTGGCATTAGCACCTTTTTCAGGTGGAACTCCTTTTGCAATTATGTATGATTTACCCGTTTTAATCGAATTTAAATCCAATGGTTGCTGACCAAATACAATTCCATTGTCCTGCAGTAATTTTTGTATATTCTTTTGTAGACTTTCTAAGTTTTCTTGTATAAAGTTCTGAGACTCGTAGATAGTGATTAACGCTTCCATTTTATCAATACTTATCTCTAACTCCATACTATCGATCCAGCTTCCTACCTCAATAGGATCGTGTGAACCACTTTCTACAGCTTTTTTTACAGCCATAAAGTTAGAAATCTTCAACCTTGGATGATTTCTAGTTAATTCATCAACTTTCTTAAGATTGTAATGATCTTTTTTAATAGTCATAAATACTCGTCCATTATCTGCAGAAAGCATTATTTCATCATTCTCAATGATTATCATAACTCCGAACACTTCCTCTCATCATTATTATACTCACTATTAAAAAATAGAGTGCTAAAAATTTTGAATTTGCTAAAAATATCGCTATTAATACCTAATTTTAATTATTATTAATTAATTCCACTACAACCAATACAGATATTTAGACTTATATAAAAACTCTATTAAAGGGCACAAAGTAATATGAATAATAATTCTTACCAACATAAAAAGTCCTCATTCTTCCTTTTGTAAATAAGTAAAACTGTGAATAAAGCACCTAAACCTAACTTTAAAAATATGAATGTTTGTTTAATATCGTAATATAATATTCGTTTTTTAAAAGTAATCCCGTTGATTGGTGTGGCAAGGCGGCGACTCCAATCAACGGGAACAGCCCGAGCTGAAAGCCCCGCAGGAGCATATGTTTTCGTAGTGACGAGGAGATGAAGCCGTGCCCGCTGAAAAGCGTCCGCCTAGAGCGGAAATTAGCGTTGTTCGGATTTAACTATATAAAATTCTTTATGAGATTGATTCACCTATTTACTTTTTAGAAAAACTAAGTGTGTTTTTGAATAACTAGTGAACAACTTATTCATCAAAAAAACCAGCGAATTATAAATTCGTTGGCTTTATTGGTGGCAAGTTTATATGCTTTTAAATTAAAATCTAGTTATTTAATAAATTGGAAGGTTTATAATTTATGATTAGTCCGGTAACAGGAACATTTAACTAGCCATATTCTCCATACGAATTTTATCTGCGATCATTGCTATAAACTCTGAATTAGTAGGTTTTGATTTTAAATGATGGACAGTGTAGCCGAACAATTTAGAAATAGTTTCATAGTTTCCACGGTTCCACGCTACCTCTATAGCATGTCTAATTGCTCGTTCTACACGAGATGGTGTCGTTTGAAATTTTTTAGCTATTTCTGGATATAAAACCTTTGTAATGGAGCCTAGCAATTCAATATCACTATAAACCATTTGGATAGCCTCTCGTAGGTAGGAGTATCCTTTAATATGTGCAGGAACACCAATCTCTTTAATAACATTCGTTATTGTATTGTCAATCATACGCTTATTTTGTAATGCTTCTTTCTCGGGACTAGTTTTTACAGGCGCTTCTTGAACAAAACCTTTTTTGGCTGCTACTTGTTTAATTTGAGTTACTAAGCGTTCGAATTCAAAAGGCTTCAGCATAAAATAGGATGCTCCCAAATCTACAGCTTGTTTCATGACATCCTCTTGTCCAAACGCGGTGAGCATGATTACTTGGATATCTTTAAGTTTATTGTCTTTTTGTAGATTATCTAAAACAGCAATTCCATCTAAATGTGGCATTATAATGTCGAGTAGTAATACATCCGGCTGAATATTCTCTAAAAGTTCTAAACAAAGTTTCCCATTTGCTGCAGTCCCTATTATCTCGATTTCAGGATGCTGATCAAAGTAGGATTCCATCGTACGAATTAAGTCTTTATTGTCATCTACAATTGCAATTTTTACCTTTTCCATTTTCTCATCCACCTTTTGTAATTTTTCACTCAGATACTATTCTCTTTAATTTCCTAATATCCTTTATTCTTATTAAAAATAAGGCTTTTATAATACATTTTCGTTATATTGCGACAAATTTTTGAATATTACAACAACAATGTCGAATTTTCTTTATTTCATCTTATATCTAAAACAATAAAAAGGATAGACCCAAAAAATAAACTGTACCCTTTGTAAAGGACATTTTGAAAAAGGTTAGGCAACTTGTTGAAGCTGCTGTCTGTATTTTGCAGGCGGCAGCTTTTTTAAATTCCATTGGCCTCTATAATAATTGTAATATATCATATAACACTTCACTTCTTGTTTTACTTCTTCTAATGTTTCGCATTCTTTTATATTTGTTTCATCTTTAAAATGCCCAAAGAATGATTCTTGTGGAGCATTGTCCCAACAGTTTCCACGGCGTGACATTGACTGTCCAAGATTCATCTTTTTCACTAATTTTTGATAGGTCGGATTTGTGTAATGAAATCCCTGATCCGAATGAATAAAGGCATCATTTCGAATATGTGAATGACGACGTCTTAATTGGTGAAGTGTATCTAATGCGATGTCTAATGTAATTTTATCTGAGACTTCATACGCTAAAATTTCATTCGTCTCTGCGTCTTTAATCGTGGATAAATAAGCACGCTTTCCGCTTCTGTAGTTTAAATATGTGATATCCGTTAATAACACTTTTCCAGCCAACCCTTGTTTAAAGTTGCGCTGCAATTCGTTCGGGCATGTGCGATGTTCTTTTGTTGCTTTCGCCATGCGGCGATAGGGATTCGCTTTTCGAATTGGACAAACAATCTCAAATTTCTTCATAATGCGGCGAATACGTTTTAAGTTATATGTAATCTGGTACTGGTTTTGGAGTGTCATTTTAATTTGGCGTGCTCCTTTTTTGCGTCCTCGGAAATGATACGCCTTTAAAATGATGTTTTTCACCACCTCGTCCGAACCGCCTTTAATTGCACGTTTTTGAATGGATTTTTCATCAAAGTAATTGTAGAAACCTGATCGAGATACATCCATTACCTCGCAAAGATAACTTACCATACGCTTTAACTCATACTTTTTAATAATCTGGTTAATGAGTTCGAATTTTAATTCTGGCGCAATTTTTATTTCTTCTTCACCATCTGCCTTTCGAGTAAATCGAGCTTTTTTAGGAGTTCGTTCTCTGCCTCAAGTAATCGAGTCTTCGCTTCTAATCGTGCATACTTTTCCTCGAGACTTAGTTCTCGTTCAAGTGGGCGACCAGAACTATATTTCCGAGAATCTTCTAACCCAGTAATTCCTTGGTTTTGGTATGCTGTTTTCCATCGAGCTGCCGCTTTATGAATGCGTGTCATCCCCATCATTTCGATATCAAATCCTGCATCTTCAAAAATTTCACGCGGAAACTTCCCAAATTCATTTTCAGTAATAAATAATCGTTTAAATTCATCTGTGTACGTAATCGCTTTATTGCTTACAGCTTTTACATATGGATTCTTTTTTAGTTCTTTTTGTTGGTTAGGTGTTAAATAATTTTTAGTCATAATTTATCGCTCCGAATACTGTTTTTTTCATTATAAACAAAAAGACCCTATAAGATGACCTTTTTTAAAGTGTCTATCTTATAGGGTACAGTTTAAAACGGAGTCTATCCTTTTTATTTTATCATGGATTCTTTTTCATCATTTCTGTTATTGCTAATGCTGCACCATTTTCTGGTTTATCTACATACATGTGAGTTACGACTCCGACTAGTTTATCTTTTTGCATGATTGGACTTCCACTCATACCTTGTAGAATACCGCCCGTCTTTTGAAGCAACTTCTTATCGGTTACTGTAAATTGAAAAATATGGCCTTCTACTGAAGAAATTTCTATTGCAAAATCTTGTACTTTTTCACCATCGATTGAGGTCCTCATAACTGCTTTACCTGTGTTTATTTCTTCTTGATCTACAATTTCTACTTGTTGCATGGATATATTTTCTAATGCACTATTGTCCAATTTTCCAAAAACACCGTATACATTATTTTCATTTACTCCACCGATTGGTAAAGTATTTGAGTTATGGGAGGTTATTTTATAGCCAGGTTTTCCAGGCGTACTTTTCTTTATCTGTTCGATCGAAGATAAATATATGGATCCCTCCGAAAAATTCGGAGTTATTCCGGATTGTTGGTCCACTATTTGGTGACCTAACGCACCAAATTCTTTCGTAATGGGGTCAAAATAGGTTAAAGTACCAATACCTTCTGTAGCATCCTTCAAAAAAGGAAGCAATTTCACCATTTGAACTGAACTTATACTTTTCGTATACTTTTCTTTTTTATGCTCATACTGGATAATAATTTGTGTACTATCTTTTATATTACTTTTTACGTCCATCAGATTTGTCACTGGCTTATCATTGATCAGATGAATCAAATCACCAGTTCGCAACCATTCATCATCTGAAAGTAAAACATCACTGCTTACAAAAACAGAACCATATTGTAAATCAATTTGAATGGACTGTCCTAGTGGTACTACTGAAGTTTCCTCTGCAAAAGCTGAATTGTTCGCGAAGAATAAAGTAAAGAAGAGTAGTGGAATTAGCGACCATTTACGATAGTTTTTCTTCATATTTCACCTCCCTATATTGATACTATGTCCTACAAAATGTCGGCTATGAAAGGTAAATAATTGATAAAATAAAACTGAAATCAATGGTTTTTTTTTACCCTAAAGATTTTGTTTTGGCTCAAACATTGAAGTGGGAATGTTGGGATCTTTTAAAACATGGTAAAAAAAAGACCTTGATCACAAGGTCTTTAAAGATTTCTTATAATTTTTTTTCTATTTTTCGCTAATTTTAAAAGCTCTTTCGAATGCTGTAAAGTGGTGCTTGTAATTTCCGCACCAGACATCATCCGACTAAGCTCTTCTGCTCGTTTTTCATTTTGGACTTCTTCTAATACAGTAAATGTCCGATTACCACTGACTTCTTTTTTAATCATTAAATGCTGATCTGCCATTGCAGCAACTTGTGGTAAATGAGAAATACAAAGTACTTGTGAATTCGAAGCAATTCCTGAAATTTTCTCTGCTATTGATTGCGCAACACGTCCACTTACTCCTGTATCAACCTCATCGAAAATAATAGATGTAATGCCTTGATGCTCGGAGAAAATACTTTTAAGAGCAAGCATCATACGTGATAGTTCCCCACCGGAAGCAATTTTAGTTAATGACTTCAGAGGTTCTCCTACATTCGTTGAAATATAAAACGATAAATCGTCTAACCCATTTTCATTGTAAACTGGTTTAACTGATTCATGAAACATAACCGAGAAAGTTGCCTTTTCCATATATAGTTCCTGTAATTGCTCCATGATGGCAACGCTTAAATGTTTAGCAGCATTTTTCCGTTTATCCGTTAAGTCATTTGCCTCTAATTCTAAATCAATTTCAATTTGATGTATTTTTTCAGTCATTCTTTGAATTTGCTCATCACGATTCACTAACTGATCTAAACTGTGTTGAATTTGGTCTTTGTATTGTAAAATTTCTTCAATAGTTGAACCATATTTTCTTTTCAAGGTTTGGATAGCAGCTAAACGCTCTTCTACGATTTGTAACTGATTGTTATCAAATTCCATTTCATCTAATTCATTTTTTAGTTGATAGGCTGCATCTTGCAATATGTAAAAAGCTGATGATACGTTTTCGCTTAGCTCCATCATATTTTTATCGACATCTGCTATATCCTGAAGATCAGCCATTGCCGTTCCTATATAATCTAAACCTTTTGATTCCGCCAAAATAGCATCATACGCAGTACTCATTTTGTCGAAAACCTTATGGAAATTTTGTAATTTCTTTTTCTGTTCCTGTAGTTGCTCCTCTTCTCCAATGACTAAATTTGAATCGACTATTTCTTCTACCTGAAACGTGTATAAATCAATTTTATGAGCAATCTGTTGTTCGTTCTCCGATAATTTATCTAGTTCTTTTTTCCACTTTTTGTATTGCTTATAAAGTTCTTGATAAGATTCTTTCACTTCTTTTAGATTTTCTCCAGCAAATTGATCCAATAAATGAATATGTGCTTTATCATCCATTAACTCCTGACTCTCATGCTGCCCATGAATATCTATTAATGAAGCACCAATTTCTCTTAAAATACCAATTGTTACAAGTTTCCCATTGACTCTGCAGACACTTTTACCTGACTGGTTGATATCTCTTCTTAAAATGATAGATTCATCTTCAATATCAATACCAACGTCTGCCAGTTTTCTCACAACACCATGATGGGGATTGGAAATAATAAACAAGCCTTCTAACTCAGCTTTTTTAGCTTCATGTCTAATGAATTCATGTGAGCCTCTACCACCACATAACAAATGCACAGCATCAATTATAATAGACTTTCCTGCTCCAGTTTCCCCAGTAAGCACAGTAAGTCCTTCTTCAAAACTGACGGTCAATTCATCAATAATCGCAAAGTTTTTTATCGTTAGTTCCTTCAGCAATTGTTTTCACCTCATTTTAGAGCATTTCGAGTAAGCGATCTTTAATAGTTTGACTATCTTGTTCCTGCCTACATAGGATCAAACAAGTATCGTCACCGCAAATAGTTCCTAAAATTTCTGGCCAATCTAAGTAATCTATCAAGGACCCTATTGCATGTGCATTACCAGGTAATGTTTTCATTACTAAGAAATGGCTAGCTCCATCAATACTAACGAACGCATCAGATAATGCTCTTCGTAGTTTTTGTATAGGATTAAAGCGTTGGTCTGCAGGTAAACTATATTTATAATTACCATTTGGCAATGGCACTTTAACTAAATGAAGTTCTTTAATATCTCTCGATACTGTTGCCTGAGTGACATTATATCCCGCATTTTTTAGAAAATCGACTAAATCATCCTGTGTTTCAATTTCGTGCTTTCCAATAATATCTCTTATGCGAATATGTCGTTGTCCCTTATTCATATTGGGTTCACCTCATTGTATATTTATACTGTTTACTTTATACAATAGCATTGGATTGGAAAAGTAACAAGAAAAAAGCGACTCTTTCACAAGAGCCGCAAGTTATTTAAGTAGTTGATGTGCTTCGTCTACTAGTTTTGCAAAATCTATCTGATGCGGTGGAAATTCTTCACCTACGATATTCGTGAGATGAAATAGAAATTCTATGTTTCCCTCTCCGCCAGTTATAGGTGAGAAAGAAGCGTTTTTTAATCGAAAACGCTGACTTTCCGCAAAATTAGCTATGTCATTCAAAACATCAACATGGACTGCCTTATCTCTTATTACTCCTTTTTTCCCTACGCGATCCTTGCCTGCCTCGAATTGAGGCTTTACAAGAGCAATTACATCTCCATTAGGTACTAAAATTGTTTTTAATGTCGGAAAGATAAGTTTTAAGGAAATAAATGATACGTCAATTGATGCAAATGATGGTAAACCCTCTAAAAAGTCTGCAGGAGTTGAGTATCTAAAATTCGTTTTTTCCATAACAGTTACACGAGCATCTTGCCTTATTTTCCATGCTAATTGGTTGCTTCCCACATCTAACGCATAGGCATGCTTAACACCATTTTGCAAACCACAATCTGTAAAGCCACCAGTAGAAGAACCGATATCAAGCATAATTCTGTCTTCTATACTTAAGTTAAATTGTTCCAATGCTTTTTCTAGCTTTAATCCACCACGGCTTACATACTTTAATACCTGACCTTTTACAGTTAAAACAGAGGTATTTTCCACCTTTTCTCCAGGTTTATCAATTCGCTCTTCGTTTTTATAAATAAGTCCTGCCATTATCGCACGTTTAGCCTTTTCTCTTGTTTCGAATAATCCTTGTTCGACTAATAATACGTCTACTCTTTCTTTCGGTATTTTAGTCATGATGAGATATACCTTGAAGATTCACTTACTTTGCTGGTCACTACCTTTACAATCTCATCTGAAGTAATATGAATTTCTTCCAGTAATTGATTTACCTCACCATGTTCGATAAAGATGTCTGGAATACCCATTCGGTGAACATTTGCATGTATGTTATGTTCATTATAAAACTCTATTACTGCACTACCGAAACCACCTTGAAGAACACTCTCTTCCAATGTAACGATAGGAATATTACGAGCCTGTAGGTCTCGAAGCATTTCTCCATCTAATGGTTTTATAAAACGCGCATTAATAACTTCTACTGAAACATTATTTTTTGAAAGAATTTCCGCAGCCTTCATAGCCATTGGTATAGTTGTTCCAAATGTAAGAATAGCTGCCTGTGTACCTTCTTTTAGTACTTCCCAAGAACCAATTGGAATAGTTTTCAATTCTTCATCCATCGGAACGCCAAGACCATTTCCTCTTGGATAACGAAGTGCTATTGGTCCATCCGAATAATCGAAGGCAGTCTTAACCATATGCTGTCCTTCATTTTCATCCTTAGGCATCATAATGACCATATTCGGCATATGACGTAAGAAGGAAATATCAAATACCCCTTGATGCGTTTCTCCGTCTGCTCCGACTAAGCCAGAACGGTCAATACCAATGACAACATTTAGGTTTTGTCGACAGATATCATGAAGAATTTGATCGTAAGCACGTTGAAGAAACGTCGAGTAAATGACAAGCATCGGTTTCATACCATCTGCAGCCATACCTGCAGCCATTGTAGTAGCATGCTGTTCTGCAATACCTACATCGAACATGCGATTTGGAAACTCAGAAGCAAACCCTTCTAACTTGGAACCTACTGGCATTGCAGGAGTAATTGCTACAATACGTTTGTCTGTTCGCGCAAGCTTCCTCGCAGTTTCGGCAACTAATGCACTCCATGAAGGTCCTTTTGAAGTTGATTTGACAAAATCACCAGTTTCCATTTTATATGGACCTGTTCCATGCCATGTACCTATTTTATCAAGCTCCGCAGGTTTATAACCTTTTCCTTTTTTCGTTATAACATGTAGAATTACTGGACCTTTCATTTTCTTTGCATATTGTAAGTTTTCTTCTAATGCTACAAAGTCGTGACCATCGATTGGACCGAGATAGGTAAATCCTAGTTCTTCAAAAAATGCTCCTGAAACTAGTAAATACTTTAGACTATCTTTCACCCGCTCTGCTGTAACTGCAAGTTTTCCACCAACTGCTGGGATTTTTTTCAGCAATGATTCTAACTCATCTTTTGCCTTGTTATAAGTTCCATGAGTACGTAATCTACCTAACACATTATGGAGAGCCCCTACATTAGGTGCGATAGACATTTCGTTGTCATTTAAAATAACTGTCATATCGGTTTTTTCATGTCCAATATGATTTAAAGCCTCTAATGCCATACCTCCAGTAAGAGCACCATCTCCAATTATTGGTACAACATAATTTTTCTTGTTTTGAATATCCCTAGCCTTTGCCATCCCCATTGCTGCAGAAAGTGAAGTTGAGCTATGCCCTGCTTCCCATACATCATGTTCACTTTCAATACGCTTTGGAAACCCACATAATCCCTTAAATTGACGCAGTGTATCAAATTGACTCGCTCGCCCTGTTAAAATCTTATGGACATATGCTTGATGTCCAACATCCCACAGAAATTTGTCTTCTGGGCTATTGAATGATTTATGCAAAGCAATTGTTAGTTCTACTACTCCTAAGTTCGGCCCAATATGCCCACCTGTTACGGCTAAATTTTCTATTAAAAACGATCGAATATCTTCACTAAGTTCCTTTAATTGTTCATTATCTAAACTTTTTAAAAAGGATGGGCTAGAAATTGAAGTTAAATCCATTGCCATCACACACCTTCTATTAGATTTCCTTCTTTACAACTAGTTAATATCATAGCAATAATTGTATAAAAAACAAATTATTCGCTACTATTTTGATCTTTTCGTAATGTAATTGGCAAACTCTACTAGTAAACCATTGTGCATTTGAACATTCTCTAAGGCTTGGAAAGCTTGGTTATACTGATTTTGAAGTTCTCTTTTTGCACCTTCAATAGTCAAAATTGAAGGGTATGTATTTTTTTCGCTTTTTAAGTCTTTACCAGCAGTTTTACCCAACTGTTCCGATGTACCTTCTACATCTAGAATGTCATCTTGAATCTGGAAAGCAAGACCAATATGAAATGCATATTTTTTTAATGCACTCATTACTTCTCCTGGAACATTTGCAATGATAGCTCCTGCTAAAATACTGTAGGATAATAAGGCCCCTGTTTTATTTACATGAATCTCTTCCAATTGCTCTAATGTTAAATTTTGACCTTCACCTAGCATATCTAATACTTGACCGCCAACCATTCCTTCTGCACCCGCAGAACAGCTTAACTTTTCGATTAAATCTACTTTTAGCTGAGGGGAAATATTTTGAAGTCTAGCAATAATACCAAAAGCAATCGTTACAAGTGCATCTCCTGCTAATATAGCAAGTGCTTCGCCAAATACAATATGATTGGTTGGTTTTCCACGTCGTAAATCATCATTATCCATCGCAGGTAAATCATCATGAATGAGTGAATACGTGTGAATCATTTCAATCGTACTTGCAACAATAAGTGCGTCCTCATTCTGAATATCTAGCTCTTTTAAAACTGCAAGTGTATATAATGGTCTAATTCTTTTCCCACCTGCTTGAAGTGAATACAGCATAGCATCTTTTAGAGGCTGTGGCGCCTTTATATCTTTTATAAGATCATGTAATGTTTCTTCAATAAGCGGCTGATTGGTTTGTATAAATGAAGTTAATAGATTACTCATTGTCCGCACCAACGTCTTCTTTGTTTTCATCTATAAATGTTACTAGTTGTTTTTCCGCTTTTTGCAACTTGTCACTACATACTTTGGAAAGCTCCATACCTTTTTGGTATAGTTCTATAGCACTTTCTAAAGGTACATCACCTTGTTCTAGCTGGCGAACTATATTTTCTAATTGCAGCATTGCTTCGTCGAATAGAATTTCCTTCTTAGTCATTAGTATTAGTCCCCACTTTCTTTCACTTCAACTTGCCTAACGATAGCTTCTAATTGACCATCTTGTAATGTAATAAATATCGAATCATCTTTCTTTACATTTTCCACGGATTTAACTAGTTTACCCTCTTTAAATATAATACTGTATCCACGGTCCATAATCTTCAACGGATTTAACGCTTCTAAAGTACGTATAGAGCCAACAAATTGCTGACGATATTTTTCAAACGTGGATAGTGATGCTTGGTTCAATTGGTTAGTTATTGACTGGACAGATTTATGATGTTGATCGATTAATTTTTGTGGAGATAATTGAGAAAATCTATTTTGAACCTGCAAGAAATCTCGATGCTTACTGTTATAAAGAAGGTTTGTTTCTCTTTGTAACTGTTGCTCTGTACGAATAAACCTTTCAATAAAAGGACGATATAATTTCTCGGGAGTTGCCATTATCGGTGATTCCATTGCTCGTTTATATCTGTTTTTTTCATCTGTTATCCGCTTAGTGATAAAATGTAAGCTTGCCGATTCAAATGATAAAATATTTTGCATAAGGTTTTCTTTGCTTGGCACTGCCATTTCAGCAGCTGCTGTTGGGGTCGGGGCTCTTAAATCTGAAACAAAATCAGCGATAGTTGTATCTGTTTCATGACCAATAGCACTTATGATTGGAACTCTACTATTTGCAATTGCTCTTGCTACTACTTCCTCGTTGAAAGCCCATAGATCCTCAATGGAACCGCCACCTCGTCCAACGATTAAAACGTCCATATCATTGTTTTGGTTTGCTCTTTCAATAGACTTAACAATGGAAGGCGCAGCTTGAGGTCCTTGAACAATACTAGGAAATACAATCACTTCGGAAATAGGGTACCGACGTTCTAATGTTGTTAAGATATCCCGTATAGCTGCTCCAGTTTTAGAGGTGACTACACCAATTTTTTTAGGGAATGTTGGAATTGGTTTTTTACGACTCGGATGAAAAAGCCCTTCTTGCTGCAATTTCTTTTTTAATTGTTCAAATGCTAAAAAAAGCTCCCCTATACCGTCTGGCTGTATAGTAGCAGCGTATAATTGATATTGACCAGCTACTTCGAATACATTTATATCTCCTCGAACGAGTACATTCATGCCACTTTCAGGTACAAATTTTAATGATTTGGCATTCATCGCGAACATGACAGAAGTAAGTCGAGCAGCATCGTCTTTAAGCGTAAAATAGATATGTCCGCTAGAATGAACTTTCACATTGGAAAGTTCTCCTTTTACGTACACATCTCGTAGATGCGTATCAGCATCAAATTTTCGCTTTATGTATTTAGTTAGGGCTTTTACAGTTAAGTACTTACTCGGTTCTGTAGTCACAAAAATACAACTCCATTAGTATAATTAGAAAAGCGTCAGGCGCCCCATTCCTTTAAAGAAAAGTAACTATAGAGACACCGTTGATTTTCGCTTCAGGCGGACGCTTTCCGTTGGCACGGCTTCAATCTCCTCGTCACTTCGTTCCTGCGGGGCTTTTAGCTCGCGCTGTTCCCACTGGAGTCCCTCTTTGCGCTTCAATCAACGAAATCCACTTTGAAAGGATAATTAAATAAAATATCAGATAAAATTAGTAGCATCTCTAATTTCAACAGCTTTTAGAAGTCCAATTTATCTATGCTAAATCTTAATCTATTTCTACCTAGCGATAGGCTTTACAAAATCTAATTGCAGTTAAACTCAATTTATTGATTGGAGTGAAATGTGGCGACTCCAGCGGGATAAGCGAGAAAGTCGAGACCCCGCAGGGAGCGTAGCTACCGAGGAGGCTCGGCCTCGCCCATGGAAAGCGTCCACATGTAACGGAAATCAGTAGCGTTAACGGATTACATAAAAAAGTAGGTTTATCCTTCATGGTAAAAGCTGTCTTTCATAGAAAAACAGCTCACCAATTATTTATTAGTTAATGTATTTTCAGCTGCTAAACAAGTATTTTCCATAAGCATCGCGATTGTCATTGGACCTACTCCACCAGGTACTGGGGTAATCAGCGAAGCTACCTCCTGTGCGGAATCAAAATCTACATCTCCGCAAAGCTTATTGTTCTCGTCACGGTTGATGCCTACATCAATAACAACTGCACCTTCTTTAATATAACTAGCATCAATCATTTTAGTTCGACCAGTTGCTACAACTAAAATATCAGCTTGCTTAGTAAATGAATGTAAATCTTTTGTTCTAGAATGACAGTAGGTAACTGTCGCATCTTTTTGTAATAATAATTGCCCCATCGGTTTACCAACAATATTGCTTCGACCAATAATAACAGCATGTTTTCCTGCAATTCCTACATCACTATATTCAAGTAATTTCATCACGCCAAAAGGTGTACAAGGAAGGAAAGATTGTTGGCCAATCATCATTTTCCCAACATTTTCTGGGTGGAAACCATCCACGTCTTTTAATGGAGAAATAGCTGCTATTACTCGGTCTTCATCAATTTGTGAAGGCAATGGTAATTGAACTAAAATACCATGAATTTTATCATCTTGGTTAAGTGCCTCTACATTTTTAAGAAGCTCCGATTCAGAAATATTTTCGTCTAGCTCAATTAATACGGAATACATGCCTAAACGTTCACATGTCTTTGCTTTATTGTTTACATAAGTTTGTGATGCTGGATTGCTCCCTACTAAAACAACCGCTAGTCCTGGAACGATATCTTTAGATTTTAGGTTTTCAACACGTTCTTTCACTTTTTCTGTAACTAATCCTGCAATTTGTTTTCCATCAATTTTATTAGTAGACACTTCAAACGCTCCTTAAGTCAATGTAGATTATTACTCTGCGTATTTAGATAAAACACCATTTACGAAACGACTTGATTTCTCGTCTCCAAATACTTTACAAATTTCTAGTGCTTCATTAATTACAACTTTTGCTGGTGTTTCTTCAGTGTATAGTAACTCAAATACTGCTATTCTTAGCACTGTACGTTCAATTTTCGGAAGTCTGGAAAGCGACCAGTTTTCTAGTTTATCTGTTAAAGAAGCATCTATTTCCTCTTTGTGATTCACGACTCCAGACACTACTTGAGTTAGGAAGGAATCTTTTTCTTCCGTAACATGTCCAATAGCTTCTTCTATGGAAATTTCATGATTGTCTAATTGAAATAATGCTTGTAATGCTAATTCTCTCGCTTGTCTTCGTTTCATTATTTAGTTCTCCTTTAAATGTAACTATCTAGACAATCATAGCATATTTTTTTGTAGTATGTGTATTAGAAAGGCAAAAAAAAGAAAGAGCCATCTAACGGATAAACTGTACCCTATAAGATAGACACTTTAAAAAAGGTCATCTTATAGGGTCTTTTTGTTTATAATGAAAAAAACAGTATTCGGAGCGATAAATTATGACTAAAAATTATTTAACACCTAACCAACAAAAAGAACTAAAAAAGAATCCATATGTAAAAGCTGTAAGCAATAAAGCGATTACGTACACAGATGAATTTAAACGATTATTTATTACTGAAAATGAATTTGGGAAGTTTCCGCGTGAAATTTTTGAAGATGCAGGATTTGATATCGAAATGATGGGGATGACACGCATTCATAAAGCGGCAGCTCGATGGAAAACAGCATACCAAAACCAAGGAATTACTGGGTTAGAAGATTCTCGGAAATATAGTTCTGGTCGCCCACTTGAACGAGAACTAAGTCTCGAGGAAAAGTATGCACGATTAGAAGCGAAGACTCGATTACTTGAGGCAGAGAACGAACTCCTAAAAAAGCTCGATTTACTCGAAAGGCAGATGGTGAAGAAGAAATAAAAATTGCGCCAGAATTAAAATTCGAACTCATTAACCAGATTATTAAAAAGTATGAGTTAAAGCGTATGGTAAGTTATCTTTGCGAGGTAATGGATGTATCTCGATCAGGTTTCTACAATTACTTTGATGAAAAATCCATTCAAAAACGTGCAATTAAAGGCGGTTCGGACGAGGTGGTGAAAAACATCATTTTAAAGGCGTATCATTTCCGAGGACGCAAAAAAGGAGCACGCCAAATTAAAATGACACTCCAAAACCAGTACCAGATTACATATAACTTAAAACGTATTCGCCGCATTATGAAGAAATTTGAGATTGTTTGTCCAATTCGAAAAGCGAATCCCTATCGCCGCATGGCGAAAGCAACAAAAGAACATCGCACATGCCCGAACGAATTGCAGCGCAACTTTAAACAAGGGTTGGCTGGAAAAGTGTTATTAACGGATATCACATATTTAAACTACAGAAGCGGAAAGCGTGCTTATTTATCCACGATTAAAGACGCAGAGACGAATGAAATTTTAGCGTATGAAGTCTCAGATAAAATTACATTAGACATCGCATTAGATACACTTCACCAATTAAGACGTCGTCATTCACATATTCGAAATGATGCCTTTATTCATTCGGATCAGGGATTTCATTACACAAATCCGACCTATCAAAAATTAGTGAAAAAGATGAATCTTGGACAGTCAATGTCACGCCGTGGAAACTGTTGGGACAATGCTCCACAAGAATCATTCTTTGGGCATTTTAAAGATGAAACAAATATAAAAGAATGCGAAACATTAGAAGAAGTAAAACAAGAAGTGAAGTGTTATATGATATATTACAATTATTATAGAGGCCAATGGAATTTAAAAAAGCTGCCGCCTGCAAAATACAGACAGCAGCTTCAACAAGTTGCCTAACCTTTTTCAAAATGTCCTTTACAAAGGGTACAGTTTAGATAGCTCTTTCTCTTTTATTCTACTGTATCGAATTGAACACCTGTTATATGTACATTCACTTCTTTAGGTGTCAAACTCGTCATATTCTCGATTGATTGGCGAATTTGGGATTGGACTTCTCTTGCAACGATAGGAACAGATGAGCCATATTTCACAAGGCAATATACGTCGATAAATAATCCTTCATTGTTTATCTCCGTTTTAATCCCCTTGCCATGTACTTTTTTCCCTAAGCGTTCTACTACTCCTGCTGCAAAGTTTCCTCGTGTACCAGCTATACCTTCTACTTCATTTGTAGCAATTCCAGCAATTACTGTAATTACTTCGGGAGCAATTTCTATTGTCCCTAAATACTCTTTTCCTTCAGGAGTCATTTGAACATATTTTTGTTCAGTAGTTTCTGTCATATCCTTCACTCCTTATTATGAATTCATTACATCATATTTTTCTAAGAATTTCGTGTCAAAATCCCCTGACACAAATACTTCATGATTCATGAGCTTCGAATGAAATCCAATCGTAGTTTCGACCCCTTCAACAGCAAATTCGCTTAGTGCACGTTTCATTTTAGCGATTGCTTCTTCTCGAGTTGCAGCATGTACTATAAGCTTAGCAACCATCGAATCATAGAATGGTGGTATCGTATAACCTGGGTATACAGCTGAATCTACTCGAACTCCTAACCCACCTGGAGGTAAATAAAACTCAACTAGTCCTGGAGAAGGCATAAAGTTTTTCGCAGGGTTCTCTGCATTAATACGACATTCAATTGACCATCCATTAAGTTTAATATCTTTTTGTTCGAAAGGCAATTTTTCACCAGCTGCAACTAAAAGCATTTGTTTGATCAAATCTACACCTGTAATCATTTCTGTGACAGGATGCTCCACTTGAATACGTGTGTTCATTTCCATAAAGTAGAATTTTTGTTCAATATGATCAAAGATAAATTCTACTGTACCTGCACTTTCATAACCAACAGCAAGCGCTGCCTTCACAGCAGCTTCTCCCATTTCAGCGCGAAGCTCTTCGGACAATGCTGGTGATGGTGCTTCTTCCACTAGCTTTTGCATGCGACGCTGAACAGTACAATCGCGCTCTCCTAAGTGGACCGCGTTTCCGTGGCCATCAGCTAACACTTGAATTTCTACGTGACGGAATACTTCAATATATTTCTCTAAGTAAACGCCAGGGTTGCCAAATGCTGCTGCCGCTTCTTTTTGAGTTATTTTAATTCCTTTTAGGAGATCTTCTTCATCTTTAGCTACACGGATTCCTTTACCACCGCCACCAGCAGTAGCTTTAATAATTACTGGAAAACCAATTTCATTCGCAACCTTCAAAGCATCCTCATCGGTTTCTACAATGCCTTTAGATCCTGGCACTGTTGGAACTCCTGCTTTTTGCATTGTTTCTTTAGCAACATCTTTAATCCCCATACTTTTAATAGCAGAAGAAGTTGGTCCGATAAATTTAATATCACACTCTTCACATAGCTCAGCAAACTCGGCATTCTCTGCTAGGAATCCATAACCAGGATGAATTCCCTCACAGCCAGTTAGTTTTGCTACAGTTATAATATTAGAGAAGTTTAAATAGGAATCCTTTGAAAGTCTCGGACCAATACAGTAAGCTTCATCAGCAATTTGAACATGAAGTGCTTCACGATCTGCTTCTGAATACACAGCAACAGTTTCAATATCTAATTCTTTACATGCACGTATTATACGGACAGCTATTTCTCCGCGATTCGCAATTAGTACTTTTTTCATCATCCTTGCTCCTTTCTTAGTTTCCTTTAACGAGGAACAGAGGTTGACCATATTCAACTAGTTGTCCGTCTTTCACAAGAATCTCTACTACTTCTCCATCAATTTCCGCTTCAATTTCATTGAACAGCTTCATTGCTTCTACGATGCAGACAATAGAATCAGACGATACTTTCGTACCAACTTCAACGTATGCAGCTGCATCTGGAGAAGAGGATTGATAAAACGTACCAACCATTGGTGAAATAATGGTATGTAATGAGCTATCCGCTACATCTTCGGCAGTTTCTACTACAACAGGTTCTTTTGGTATTTCTTGAACGATAGGGGCTTTTACCTCTACTTGTTTTGGTTGTTCTACAATTGATGAACTATCAAATGTTTCACTATTAGAATTTACAGTACCTTTTGCATTTTTTTTCAGTTTAATTTTTGTACCTTCTGATTCGTATAAAAATTCATCTAATGACGACTGATCGACTAGTTTAATAATTTCTCTTATTTCTTGAATCTTCATTTAGCTATTCCCCTTTAATCTACATTATTAATTGCTCCATTTTCTATTTTAGACGTTTTCCTGCAAATTTGAAATAGATAGGGTTAATTATTCTGAAATAATAAATAAAACCGGACAAAAAGAAGCTTCGTCTTTATAGTTCAAAAACTGTTTTTAAGCTTTTCATTAGGCTTCGGAATGAGTACTGTTCGTTATATTATTGTCATTGATTTTTAGAAGCTCTTAATAAGTATGGTCAAGACTGGTCTATCTTTTCTCGGTAACTTATGTCTTTTGTCTGTCAGCTGGACTCCAACTAGATCTTTGTCGTCCAATACTCTTATAATGAAATTACTCCTTATCTCAATAGTTTAAATTACTTTTTGTTTAGTGAGTTAACTACGTTTAACAATTACCTACCGGAATTTACGGATGAGATGTCCCTGCTTCTTATAACATCAATTGCTATGTAAAATATATTATTGAGCACTACTAATGAAAAGCGGAAGGTTCACTGCAAATGAATATGGGCTCGGTCATTCATCCTTTAAGGATCATGAAACCAGTGCTCACTTACTATTTTATATACTAAAAAAAAAAAGCGCCTATTCAGGCACTCTTCTAAATTACTATATACTAAGTATTTTAATCTTTTTATAGATTACTGACCATCAAAACTTACTTCAACATTATAAGCTTCTGGCCACTCACGTTTAACCTGATAAATAATTTCTGATGCTTTTTTAGTCGATTGTTCATTTGATACAACATCTATAAAAACATCACTTTCTTCTATACGAACTAATGCGTCATCATAACCTAATGACTTGATGATTAATTCCAGCATCGCTTCAGTGGAATCAATTTTAACTAGTTCCTCAATTTGGTTATATGCCTCGTCTTTTTGTTCCGCAGTAAATTCATTGGAACCTACTTTTGTAGTTAATTGATCACGAAGTTGACTGCGTTTTTCAGTTACTTCCATTCTCATTTCTTCAAATGCATTACTTTTAGAAGCAAATGATTCTTCATTTGTCGACGAAGTTTCTACTAACCCTACCTCATCTAACGTATCATCGGAAAATAGTTGAATCCCATCGAATGGAGATGGTCGATCCGATACATAGAAAACCGTCACTACTGCTACTAAACTAAATAATGTTAAAAACCATACAGATCTTTTTCTATTCATATTATTTATCCTCCAATTCCATTTCTTCTATCACAATTCGATGTGGAGATATTTGCAGTACAGATGAAAGTGTCTTTATTAAACTATTTTGTATACGTTTATCGTTCGCCCCTTCCGCAACTACTAGTATTCCAATCAATTCCTCTTTGTCCTTTTTACTGTCACTTGTCCACTGGAATAATGAAAGATCATCACTTTCCGAAGTGTTTTCAGAACTAACATCGTAATGAAAATAAACTGCAACCTTACCTACCCCATTAATCTTTTCTAAAATAGATATTAGATTTTCTGAGTCTTGATAGGCTGGAACTTCGGTTTCAATATTGCTCCCTTCATCACGAGTAAGTAGGTCAGAAAAAAGTAGACTAATGAAAAGAACAGCTATACAAATGACAACAAAACGAAAAGTGGGTTTTTGTTTGAATGAAATTGTGAATCACCCTTCTTTTCATGATGGTTACAATACTTTATGCAAGACAACCTGTTTATATGAAGAGAAAGGAAAGAATCCAATAGATAATTGCAATTTTCACAAGAAATCCGTTCCTTTCTTTATCGGTATGCTCCAATAATATAGAGATTAACTCTCCAATTAGAACAATCATTAAAATACCTAAGAGAAGTGTCGTAACGACGATGGTTACTATCCTTTCCCACTTATTAATAGTTTTGCAAATAACATCGTTAAAATAATTGTAAAGAAAAACGTAAACGCAATTAGCACTGAAATTATAGAAAGTACGAACAGCGTCTTACCAATATCATCTAGTAGTCCACTTATATTGCCGTCAACAAAAGGCTCTAAAATAGCACCTAGTAAACGGTATAAAAAAGCAATAAGAATTGTTTGTATGGTTGGAATAGATACCAACATTAGCACAGATAGAATAACTGCGTTTCCAGTTATAACTGAAGCAGAGGAGGAAAAGTTCTTCATCGTACTAATACTTTCCGTCAATAAAGATCCGACAAACGGAATATTATTTTGAATTAACCGCTTTACAGTCTCATTAACGGTCCCACTTACAGACCACGTAATCACACCGTTCACTGACATGAAAATACTATATAAGAGAAGAATAATAGAAGTAGATCCTATTAAAGTTAAACGGATGAGATCAGACATTTTGGAAAATGAAGTAGGAGGATGAATTCTACTTATTAAGTCAAATATAAAAGCAGCCATAATGGCAGGTATTAAAATTTTCCCAGCTAATACTGTAGTGAAGGAAGCAAATAACATAACAGCTGGATTCCATGATGTAATTAGAAATGCTCCTCCTGAAGCAGCAATCCCGAGTGTTAAAATGGGATATATACCAAGGAAGAGAGTAACTAGTTCACTCGTCATAGCCTGTATCATTTCTAATGCTCGAATAGCGGGTTCCAAACAGTAGATGCATACTATGAGCATAAATAATAATTTAAACAATCTTTTACTCGACGGAATAAACCACTCTAGACATATAAAGACAAATCCAAATAATAGAATGTACGAAAATGTTTGTGCTACCTCTTTTATAGGCTGCAGTAAAGACATTAGTATTTCTTCCATTGCTGTTCATTCCTTCAAGAGAGTAGTCCCAAAATTGATAAAAACTTGTCATAGAATTGCTGCATATGATTTAGCCAGACAATGAGCAAAATAGCTTTTGTCGTAAAAGTGAATAGCGAGGCAAGGCTTGTATATTCATAGTCCAAAAAAAGTTCTTCGATGATCTGTGAAAGAAATAATAATACGACTGAAAATAAAAGTAGTTTAAAGACCGGTAGTAGATTTGCTGGAATGACGGAGATGTACTGGGAGACATAAGGAATGATAAGTACCGTGAATATATAAGTTAAAAAGAGAAAAATGTAAATCGTATATACAATTGAATGAATGCGAGGGTATGTTTCTTTTACTAATTGCAGCAAAACAAATGCTAGAATAATTGTAATGTAAATGACCATTAGCTAACTCGTCATCATAAGCCATTCTAAAAATGTAGATATTTCGTAAAAAAATAGTTTCAACAGTCGCAATAATTCAATTGTCATATATATATAACCAACAAAAAACAAAAAAAATGCAAACTCCTTTTTACCAGTGGATTCAAAAAACAAGTGAAGTATTGCTATTAATAAACCAATACCCGCAACTCGAAGTACATCGTGAAGTTCCACAATGCCTCCCCCTTCCATACAAACAACATATGATGGATTTAGATGGATTATGAAAGAAAGTACTAAACCACTTTTAATTCGTTTCTGATTGTCTTTAGATCGACAAGTCTTTCCTAAATCGGGATCAGGTGGATATAGCAGATCATTAGGCAAATCGCTGAGGGGCGAGGGCGTATACACCAGTGTCCTGGGCGTTCGTAAGCTTCCTGGCGGTTTTAACTACTACATATTTTGATTGCAGCGAAAACGTCCCTCTCTTATAGATATTATTCTTTTAAATACTAGGACTTCTAAGTAATTCTTCGTTAAAAAAAAGCCTCACAAATGTGAGACTCTACATTGTATACATTAAATTATTGAGCTCTTGATACGTATGAGCCTTCATCTGTATTGATGATTAGTTTATCACCAACATTTATAAACAATGGAACCGTTACTACTAAACCAGTTTCAAGACTAGCAGTTTTAGAACCGCCACCTGAAGTATCTCCTTTGATACCTGGCTCTGTTTCTGTTACCTCAAGAATAACCGTTTTTGGTAATTCTACTCCCAATGTTTCTCCTTGGAATTGAATTACATGTATTTCCATATTTTCGCGTAAGAATTTTAGTTCGTATTCAATTTGGTTTTCACCTAATTCGATTTGTTCGTAAGAATCTGTATCCATGAATACATGTTGATCTCCACTAGCATATAGATATTGCATTTTACGGTTATCAATTTGTGCTTTTTCTACTTTTTCTCCAGCACGGAAAGTTTTTTCATTTACTGAACCGTTACGTAAATTTCTCAATTTAGAGCGTACGAATGCTGCGCCTTTACCAGGTTTAACATGTTGGAAATCCAATACTCTGTATAGTACCCCATCAACTAGTATTGTTAAGCCTGTTTTAAAATCATTTACTGAAATCATTATTTTCCCTCCAAATTAAGATAAAATTAGTAATTCTTTTGTCGAATGCGTTAACTTTTCTAAACCATTCTCCGTAACAAGAGCATCATCTTCGATTCGCACTCCACCAATGTTCGGAAGATAAATACCTGGTTCTATCGTAATAACCATACCTGGCTCCAAAACAATATCAGAACGGAATGATAATCCCGGACCCTCATGTACTTCTAATCCGATCCCATGACCTAATGAGTGACCGAATGCTTCACCGTAACCTTTTGAAGCTATATAATCCCTAGCAATAGCATCTGCTTCTTTCCCAGTCATTCCAGGTTTAACTTTTTCTAAAGCCAGTAGCTGTGAGTCGAGGACTACTTGATAAATCTCTTTCAATTTATCACTTGGTTCTCCAACAGCTAACGTACGTGTAGTATCTGAAATATACCCATTGTATAATGCACCGAAATCTAATGTTACAAAATCTCCATTTTCAATGACCTTATCAGTAGCAACCCCGTGCGGAAGTGCTGAACGTGTTCCAGAAGCAACTATTATATCAAAGGAAGAGGAAGTTGCTCCTTTTTTACGCATGAAAAATTCCAATTCATTGGATATATCAAGCTCGGTCATACCTGGTTTTATGTAAGTTAAGATATATTCATATGCTTCATCAGCAATACGACAAGCTGCCTTTATTATACTAATCTCTTCGTCCGTCTTAATCAAGCGAATTTTTTCAACAAGTCCTGATAGTGGTACTAAATCGGCTTGTATTGCTTGTTTGTATAGTTCAAAGTCGCTATAAGTGACATCATTTTTTTCAAATCCTAATGAGTTTATCCCCATATCTGTAACTTGAGTAGCAATTTCTTCGATTATTGTTTTCTTATGTTGTACTATACGAAAATCTTTGATTTGACTCGCTGCTTGCTCTGTGTAACGGAAATCCGTTATAAACATAGCGTCATTTTTAGAAATGATTGCTACACCAGCTGTTCCAGTAAATCCTGTCATATATCGTATGCTATGACCATTTGTTATTAATAAAGCATCTACTCCGTTTTCTTCAAGTGCTGCACGTAATTTACCAAGTTTCATTTTTAGCCCTCTTCTCATTTTAAAATATCCTATTTATATATTTTATCACAGTAAGTGGGGGCGGTAAATTTTTCATTTTCCAAGTGGGGTGTCCTGGGAGTGAAATATCGCTGATTCCATGATGAAACGAACAGCAACAATAACTATACATATAAATGGTATAGATAATTTTTTTATTGTTTTCTCTATTGAATCTGCATCTAAAATAATCCATTCAAGTGCTATGGCGATTAGGAGACCCAAAGCAATACTAGTTATGGACACTGGAATTTTGGCAAACAATAAACAAACATAATATAAAAGAAAACAAATCCCCCATATGACTAAAAACAAAATTATCCATTTAACATATACGTTGCTCCCTTTTAAAAATTGAAACGTCTTTGTATATCCTATAGGATCCCATTTAATAAATTGGAAATAATCCAGAAATTTAAATAGAATGGTCGTGAAAATTGCTGCAACGAGACTAGTACTAATTGATAATCCTTTCATGTAAATCTCCTTTGTTTTTCCATAGTTTAAGCGAATGGACTAGTTATTAAACGTAGGAATAAAATAAAAGCACAAGTGATAAGGGCTTATCAGCTTGTGCTTTATCATTATAAAGAATTTATATGGCAGATCATATTGTGTATCCAACATTCAAGTACTAGAATGAATCAAATGAACCCTAAATTTGAGGTATTTATAAGAGAAAGACAGACAAGTAATCTCGATTAATTTTTTGAAAAAAGAGAAGATGATTGTGACGTTAATCACGATCATCCTCTCTTAAAATTGATTCTGTCCAAGGCTCTCCGAAAAAAGATAGAATCAGATTTCACTTTAAAGCGCTTAAGCTTTTGAACTTATCGGATTACAACCCACATTTTAGTTGGGCATTACAATTGGTGCATGTATTACATCCACCCATTTCTTCTACAGTACCTTTACGACAAACAGGGCATGTATTTCCAACCTCTGAACCAATTGTTACATTAGTTGAACGTAAATCTTGAATGGTATCTATTAAAACTACATGTCTTTTTTCTACTTTTTCTTCCTTTGGATGATCTTCTAATGTATTTTCCTCTGCTTTTAAGGTTAAAACTTGCGAGTCACGACTTCCATCGACATACACAGTACCACCCTTAGCTCCTCCGCGATATAAACGCTCGTAAACACCCTCTACCTGTTCAACTGTATAACCACGTGGCGCGTTGACCGTCTTAGAAATAGAACTATCAATCCAGCGCTGAATTATACATTGTACGTCTGCGTGTGCTTCTGGAGCAAGTTCCATAGCAGTAACGAACCAATTTGGAAGATTTTCTTCTTCTGCTGTTTCATTGCTCTCTAAATATTCTTGTACAATATCTGCTTTTACCTCGATGAATTTACCTAGACGTCCACTTCTGTAATAAGTGAATGAATAATAAGGCTCAAGTCCAGTAGAAACGCCTACCATTGTTCCAGTAGAACCAGTAGGTGCAACTGTTAATAAATGAGAATTTCGAATACCATTTTCTAAAATAGAGTTTCGAATGTCTTCTGGCATTGAACTCATAAATCCAGTTTCCGTAAATGCTTTACGTAAACGATTCGTTTCCTCTTCTGTTTCACCAGTTAGGAATGGGAAGCTTCCACGCTCTACAGCAAGTTCTGCTGATGTTTCATAAGCAGCAATCGCAATTGTTTTAAAGATTTCGTCCACTAAAACATTACCTTCATCAGAACCATATTCTTTTTCACAATAAATTAACAAATCGGCAAGACCCATCACACCTAAACCTACACGTCTTTCACCAAGTGCTTGTACTTTGTTTTCTTCTAAGAAATATGGAGTAGCATCAATTACGTTATCTTGCATGCGTACGCCCACACGGACTGTTTCTTTTAATGCTTCATAATCGACTGTTTTTGTGTCTTTATTTGCAAATTGTGCTAAATTCACAGCAGCCAAGTTACATACAGAATATGGAGCAAGCGGTTGTTCGCCACAAGGATTAGTTGCGACGACTTTTTGTCCGTATGCTGTTGCATTCGTTTTTTCATTAGCATTGTCAATGAAGAAAACACCTGGTTCAGCTGAATAAGTTGCACAAATGTTAATCAAATTCCATAGCTCTTTCGCTTTTACAGTGCGATAAGTACGAACTTCGTAGCCCATTCTTTCCCATTCACGAACATCACCAATTTTATGCCAATTTTCATTGTAGAATTTCATCTCTTCTGGAGAATAAGCTTCGGTTGCTGGGAAACGCAATTCAAAGTCGCCGTCTTCCTCTACAGCCTTCATAAAGTCATCCGTAAGCGTAACGGAGATGTTTGCACCAGTCAAAAACTCGGAATTATGAACAGAATAAGTTCCGCCATCACGTAATTTTGTTTCCGCATCACGAATTATCTCACTATTAAATCCACCTAAACCTGGAATTGCTTTATAATTTATAATTCCTTGATACATAGCTTCTTCCTGAATTGTTAGGGGTTTGAATTTAAGCTTGTCCTTCGCTAGTTGTTTAATCGTTTCATCATTCGTATTTTCAATCAAGAAACGCAGAATACGAGGATTTTGCATTTTCGAAATTATAAATTCTGCAATATCAGGATGCCAATCTGCTAGCATTATCATTTGTGCGCCTCTCCGTGATCCACCTTGTTCAACAAGATGAGTCAGTTTAGCAATATCATCTAACCATGAAACAGAACCAGATGATTTTCCGTTCACTCCGCGAGCTAAAGTATTTCTAGGTCTTAGAGTAGAACCATTTGTACCAACTCCACCACCACGGCTCATAATTTCCATTACTTGCTTACGGTGATCACTGATTCCTTCACGAGAATCTGCAACGAATGGCATTACATAACAGTTGAAATAAGTTACATCTGTTCCTGTTCCTGCACCGTACAGTACTCGTCCGGCTGGGATAAATTTCAAAGAAACTAGTTGTTGATAGAATTTCTCAAACCATTCTCCACGTTTTTCTTCTGTTTCTTCTACAGATGCGAGTCCTGTTGCATTTCTTTTGGCAATTTGCTCGTAATAAACTTCAAGAGGTTTTTCAATGACACTTAAAGGACGAGTAATAATTCCAGACTCGATTTTAGCAGCATCGTCAATTGCACTTCGGTAATCTTCCTCTATTTGCACCTCAGCTGTTTTTGCTTGTTCGTTAATAGAGACGATATAGCCCAGTCCACGTGCTGGGAATTTAGGATCTTCTTTCACGGTTAGAACGACAAAATCGCCCTCTTTTAACGTTTTCTTTTCTGTATCCTTAAAAGAATAGCGATCAATCATGACAAGTCTCGACACACCTTTATGTGTAAGTGTCATATCTTGCGTAATAGGATGAACTTGTGGAAATAATTGAATATCTTTGTTTAGTGCTTCGACATTTAAAGTAAGTTTGGTTTCATTTTTGGCTGTCACCATTTACTCTTCCTCCTTTCTACAAATTGCGATTGACACAATATGTAGTGGTTTTAATAATAATACGACACAATATGTAGAAGGTAAAGCAAATTGATTAGGGATTTTAAATATAAGAACTAATTTCCTATATTTCATTTTTGCTATAAGACATTGTTACTTTTATTTTTTAAAATTCCATTCATCATTGTCATACCTTGTCGCTTCTAGTTCTTTTACGTAAGTTTGTTGTTCTTCTGTTAATGTATATTCAACCAATTCAATCTCCAAAGCATCAGCAAATCCTTTTTTAAAGGCAACTTTACATTCTTCAATCGTTATCGGTTTTGATATTATTTTGTTAATAGAGACAGCTTTTTGAGATAGGCCTTTCCTCACTCTATTTCTTACCTCGTCAGAAGTAAATTTAAACGTTTCAATTAACTTATCTTCATCGAGGTCAAGTAAAATCGCACCATGTTGTAGAATAACACCTTTTTGCCTTGTTTGAGCACTTCCAGCCACTTTTTTTCCTTCTACCACAAGTTCATACCAACTCGGTGCATCAAAACATACTGCGGATTTTGGTTTTTTTAAATTTTCTTTTTGTTCCTCTGTATTTGGAATAGAAAAATAAGCGTTTAAACCAAGGTTTTGAAATCCTAATAGTAAACCTTCACTAATAACACGATAAGCTTCTGTTACAGTAGCAGGCATACTTGGGTAACTCTCTGTAACGATCACACTGTATGTAAGTTCGTGTTCGTGAAGCACCCCTCTTCCTCCAGTAGGTCTACGAACAAAACCTAGTCCTAATCTTTTCACTGCATCCATATCAATCTCTTTTTCTACGGTTTGAAAATAACCAATTGATAATGTAGCTGGATTCCATTCGTAAAATCTAATAACTGGCGGAATAAGCCCTTCACTATGCCAATCAAGTAATGCTTCATCCATCGCCATGTTATAAGATGGACTACAGGGTCCAGAATTTATGAAGTACCATTTTGCCTTTTCCACCTTAATCTCTCCCTTCACAACGAGTATCATTTTATCAAATAGATTGAATTGTATCTAGCACTTCTTTTATAATGAATAGGAAACATAGAAAGGGGAAAGACCGTGTTAGAATTATTGTATTTTGTCATTGCTATACTCGTTGTACTTTTAGTCTATGCTGGAATCTCGGCATACCGTTTAAAAAAAATTGTTACTAACCTCACGCAAGAGCAATTCATTGAAGGCTATCGTAAAGCCCAACTGATTGATGTTCGTGAACCGAAAGAATTTGATGGTGGACATATTTTGGGAGCAAGAAATATCCCTTCATCTCAATTCCGTCAACGATACAAAGAAATTCGACCAGACAAGCCAGTGTATTTGTATGATCAAAGTGGCGCAAGAAGTTCTCGTTCAGCGATGTTTTTAAAGAAAAAAGGATATACACAATTATTCCAACTCCAAGGTGGATTCAAAGCTTGGACAGGTAAAGTTAAATCTAAGTAATACATAAGGTTCTTCTAATTTAAGAGGAACCTTTTTTCTTTCATCCATATTATTTTGGAGGGTTTAGATGCAAAAACATATATTATTTTCCCATTCAGAAGATTTTAGAAAGACTCACCCACATTATGAAGATTTTGCGATAGTTTCTAGACGAATTATTGCTTTATTGAACGAACGGACGAATGAAAGTTGGCAATCTATCGATATTGGTGAATCCATCCTCCAACTAGATGGGAACTTGTTAGAAATGATGGAAAAAAACTTGCTAAAATATGAGGTGCTTTGCTCCATTTTCGAAGCAAAATCTCAGGGCAAAATTTCCAGCAAGTCTCAATTATCCTTCGAAAATAAACTAGAGGTTGTAGAGACATTTGAGAACAATTTGATTTTATTTCCACAATATAATGTTGCATTGACCTTAGCATTCAATTATTCTGGCGGAAATACATGGCCGGAATATCAACTTTATTCAACATCTGTTGAACAGGCGTTAAATTTTTTACAAGAAATTAACGAAAAGCTGAGACAATTGTTAATGCAGGCCGTTACATATCTTGTGGATACGGAAAATGGTGTCCAGCGTAGAAATTACGGAGAGCAAGCTGCAGTTAATAGGGAGGATGTCCTTCTAGCAGAAAGTATTAAACAGGATATTTTCCGCTCGATTGATGAGTTTTTTAAAAAAGATGGCTATTTTTTCAAGGATTACGGACTTCCGTACAAACGTGGAATTCTGCTATATGGGGCTCCAGGTAATGGAAAGACAACATTAGTAAAGTCGATAACAGGCTCTACTAAAGCACCTGTTGTCTATTGGCAGATTACAGAGTTCACTGGCAGTCATTCTATTCAAGAAGTATTTGGTATTGTTACGAGGCTAGCTCCAGCCATTCTAGTTATTGAGGATATAGACTCCATGCCTGAATATACTCGCTCGGTCTTTTTAAATACCCTAGACGGTGCGCAATCCAGAGAAGGACTATTTATCATAGGAACAACCAACTACCCTGAAAAAATAGATCCAGCACTTATTAATCGTGCCGGTCGATTTGATCGGGCATATGAAATTCCTTCTCCAACAGAAACGGTACGACAAAATTATTTACGAAGACTTGATATCAAAGAAATCTTCTCTGACGATCAAGTAAAAAAAATGGCAAAGCTCTCAAAAGGCCTTTCAATGTCTCAATTAAACGAATTATATATGTCCGTAGCTCTGAACTGGCACTATGATGGAAAATTAGACTTCGAGAAGCGAATTGAAGAATTAACGAAGCAAAATAACCGTACCAATAAGAACAAATGGGAAAATGATGAAAATTCAATCGGGTTTAACTATTAATGAACTGAGTGATATAATTTGCATGTTACTAAAGAATCGAAAAGATTTTACTATGTAATCGCTATTCTAATCTCCATAGTTTTTGGCCTAGCTAGTAGATATATCAGTGCTTTACCTATGATTATAATAAATCATGCTGGTGATACATTTTGGGCAATTATGGTGTATTTTCTATTTCGAATTATCTTTGTACACAAAAGTCTGCATTTGGCGATTTATTTAAGCTTTGTTTTTTGTTTTTGCATCGAATTAAGTCAGCTATATCAGGCAGACTGGATAAATACAATAAGAGGTTCTTTGCTCGGTTCTCTAATACTTGGCAAAGGATTCCTTCCTGAAGATTTGATACGATATTCTATTGGTATTGTATTAGCTTATTTGCTGGATAAATGGATTTCTACTAAGTGGTGTAACTATCATTAGAATTATATATGTTTTTACTTGTTATGAATGTCGTAAGCCCATCTTAAAGTCAAAATCTGCCTCTAACGTCTTCAGTAGGTTTTGATCAGACTTGTAGCTATATTACAAACGACAGATTAAAGAGAGATTATTCGTAGCTGACGTTACGAACAATCTCTCTTTTCTCGGTACCCATATGGGGATTAACTGTCCTTCGCCGTCCGAAGAAGGGAAGAAAGCACTCATCTGGAAAACTATTTTTTATTGCTCATTTGCTAAATAACGGTCTCTCAAAATATTGCAATGATGTAGCTCATGACCTAGAATTATCACAACCAGTGCCCTTGCAGTTACATTATAATTATTCGCAGTTCCACTTTTTTGCATACTCTCCGCATCTATACTCTTCACGAGATGAATAGTTGAACTACGAACAGCTTGGAGGTTTTGTAACAAATCATTTATCGATTGCTCATTGAATGACGCTGCTTTTACATATACCTCCTCATCAAAGCCTGGAAGTGATACTGCATCCCCTCTAACAACAGACAATAGTCTGTGAGCCATAATTCGTTCTGTATCTGCCATATGCCCTAACAATTCTTTAACGGTCCATTTCTCAGCCGCATAACGGAACATTCCCTGTTCCTCAGATAATTGGGAAACGAGCCTAGTAGTTTTATCAATACCCTCTTCTAATAGATTAACAAAATCCCCTTCAGAAACAAGTTCAACATAACTTTGATAATACGGAGCATATTCAGCTTTTCCTAGTATTTTTTGCACTATAACCCCTCCTATACTTTATAAAGTATTTATTCTATTGGAAGTTCAATAATTCCTTTAAATTAGAAATGAATGGCAAAAAGTGCGATCCTAGGAAGAATCGCACGATTGCTATTATGCTTTTGTATATCGTAATACCGGCTTACGTGCAGCTTTTGTTTCATCTAAACGGTTTATCACCGTAGTGTGCGGTGCATCTTGAACGATTTCTGGGTTTTCTTCTACTTCTTTCGCAATTTGAATCATCGCATCACAGAAAGCATCTAAAGTTTCTTTTGACTCAGTTTCTGTTGGTTCGATCATCATGCCCTCTTCTACATTCAATGGGAAGTAGATCGTAGGTGGATGATAACCAAAGTCAAGCAAGCGTTTTGCCATATCTAGCGTACGAACACCAAGTTTCTTTTGACGACGACCACTTAGTACAAATTCATGCTTACAATGACGATTATAAGGTAGATCAAAATGTTCCTCTAAACGTCTCATCATGTAGTTTGCATTTAATACAGCATACTCTGTTACCGCTTTAAGACCATCTGGACCCATCGAACGAATATACGTGTATGCACGTACATTAATACCGAAGTTACCGTAGAATGGTTTTACTCTTCCAATTGTTTGCGGTCGATTATAATCGAATGTATATTTGTCTTCCTCTTTTACAAGAACTGGACTTGGTAAAAACGGTATCAAATCAGCCTTAACTCCAACTGGACCTGAACCGGGACCTCCGCCGCCATGTGGACCTGTAAATGTTTTATGCAAGTTCAAGTGAACACAGTCAAAGCCCATATCTCCAGGACGTGCTTTTGACATAACAGCATTTAAATTTGCACCGTCATAATACAATTTACCACCCACACCGTGGATAATCTCAGCTAATTCCAAAATAGTTTCTTCAAATAAACCTAAAGTATTTGGATTAGTTAGCATCAACGCAGCAGTATCTTGGCCAACAACACGACGTAAATCCTCCAAGTCTACTAAGCCTTCCTCATTGGATTTAACTGTAATCGTTTCAAAGCCTGCAACTGTAGCAGAAGCAGGATTAGTTCCATGTGCAGAGTCAGGAACGATTACTTTTGTACGTTGTGTATCCCCATTTGCTTCATGGAAAGCTCGAATCATCATTAAAGCTGTCCATTCACCATGTGCACCTGCAGCAGGTTGAAGTGTCACTTCATCCATTCCAGTTATCTCGATTAAATGCTCTTGAAGATCATACATTAATTCCATTGCTCCTTGAACAGAGCTTTCATCTTGTAATGGATGAATATTAGCAAAGCCAGGGAAACGTGCAACTGATTCATTAATTTTCGGATTGTATTTCATCGTACATGATCCAAGTGGATAAAATCCTGTATCCACACCATGGTTACGATTAGATAAAGCTGTATAGTGACGCATAATATCTAGTTCAGATACTTCTGGTAATTCAGCTTCCTCAGCACGTTGCATACCTTCTGGTAATAGAGTTGATAAATCTACTGCAGGCACATCTAGTTCAGGTAGATTATATCCTACACGACCTTCTTTTGTTATTTCAAAAATTAGTGGTTGATTATCCTTATGCATAAAGAGCCCCCATTTCTTGCACGAGTGCATCTATTTCCTCTTTTGTTCGCTGTTCTGTTACAGCGATTAATACATGATTTTTCAGATCAGCATTTACGCGACCTAAGTCAAAACCACCGATAATTCCTTTTTCAAGAAGTCCTTTATTTGCATCTGCAACTGAACCGTTTACTTTTACAACGATTTCGTTAAAATGAGCTCCTTGATACACCACTTCAAATCCTGCTTTTTCAAAGGATTGTTTTGCATAATGTGTTTTTACGATATTTTGGGTTGCCATTTCTTTTACACCTTTTTTGCCAAGTGCAGTCATCGCAACAGAAGCAGCAAGTGCATTTAATGCCTGATTTGAACAGATGTTCGAAGTAGCTTTATCTCGACGGATGTGCTGTTCACGAGCCTGCAACGTTAACACATAGCCACGACGGCCCTCTTCATCCGTAGTTTCACCAACTAAACGACCTGGTACTTTACGCATAAGCTTAGAATTTACTGCAAAGAATCCACAATGTGGCCCACCAAATGCTTCAGATATTCCAAAGACTTGCGCATCTCCTACTGTAATATCTGCTCCAAATTTACCTGGAGGTGTCAACACACCAAGTGCAAGTGGATTAGCGGATACAACGAATAGCGCATTTTGCGCATGTGTCAGTTGTTCCACTGCCGCTAAATCCTCTATTTGTCCAAAGAAATTAGGATATTGGACCATTACTGCCGCAGTATCTTCATCTACTAACCCTTCTAATTTCACTAAATCCGTTACGCCGTCTTTCATTGGCACAGTTACTACTTCAATATTTTGACCTTGTGCATATACCTTCACTACATCGATATATTCAGGATGAACAGCCTCAGAAACAATTAGCTTTTTACGACGTGTATGACCTGCAGCAAGATTCCCTGCTTCTGCTAATGCCGTACCACCGTCATACATAGATGAATTCGCTAGGTCCATTCCCGTAAGTTCACATATCATTGTTTGAAATTCAAAAATTGCTTGAAGCTCACCTTGTGAAATTTCTGGTTGATAAGGAGTGTAAGCTGTATAAAATTCAGATCTAGAGATAACATGATCTACAATAATTGGTTTGAAATGATCATATACCCCAGCACCTAAAAATGACGCGTATTGTTTACTGTCAGCATTTTTTGCAGCTAGCTGGCTCAATTCTTTAAGAAGAGCTGATTCCGCTTTTGCAGGTTTAATATTGTACTCACCTTTAAAACGAACTTTTTCAGGAATGTCTGCAAACAATTCATCAATCGCAGAAATGCCAATTACATCTAGCATTTCTTTTTGATCTTGTTCAGTCATTGGTAAATAACGATGCTTCATCAATGGACAACCTCTTTCTATGTCTTATTTTTCTCTTTTATAAAACGGAGTTGCTACTGTTATTGCTTTTAATCGTTTATTTCTTATCTCAATTTCCACCTCTTGCCCAAGTTCTGCAAATGTTGTGTCAATTAAAGCTAAACCAATATTTTTCTTAAGAGTAGGAGATTGTGTACCCGATGTAACATGACCAATTTGCTTATTATCTACAAATACCGGATAGCCCGTACGAGGAATTCCTTTATCAATCATTTCGATACCAATACTTTTTCTTGGTACACCATTCTCTTTTTGTTCAAGCAAGATAGCTTTACCATTAAAATCTTGGTCTTTGTTAAGTTTTACGACAAATCCAATATTAGCTTCAAGAGGAGTAATATCTTTTGTTAGTTCCTGTCCATATAGTGGTAAACAAGCTTCAAAACGTAATGTATCTCGAGCACCAAGACCACATGGAATAATACCCTCTTCTTTACCTGCTTCTAATATGCTGCTCCACAGCTCTGTTACATCATTTGCAGATGCATATATTTCAAATCCATCTTCCCCTGTATAACCAGTTCGAGAGATAATGACATCTTTACCAGCAACATCGATATTATTTGCAAAACGGAAAAATCCAATCTCACCTAAATTTTTGGTAGTCAGCTTCTGTAAAATGACTTGCGCTAACGGTCCTTGTAAAGCAAGTAAACCATAATCTTCTGATTTATTTACTAGTGTTACATCTCCAGTAATATTTTCCTGCATCCAGTTAAAATCTTTTTCGATATTTCCAGCGTTAACAACAAGAAGATAATGATTATCTTCAATTTTGTAAATTAATAAATCATCAACGATACCGCCATCCTTATAACACATGGCTGTGTATTGTGCTTGACCATTTACTAATTTCGAGACATTATTCGTCATAAGTTTTTGAAGATATTCCTCACTATCTGTTCCTGTCAGGATTATCTCTCCCATATGAGAAACATCAAACAAACCAGCTTTCGTTCTTACTGCTTCATGCTCAGCCTTGATACTTGAGAATTGTACTGGAAGCTCCCAACCTCCAAAGTCAATGGTCTTTCCTCCGTAATTTGCATATACATCAAATAAAGGTGTTCGTTTCAACTGTTCTGCCAAAATAATCTCCTCCTTCACTATTTCCATACAAAAAAGGACAGATTAACCCCTTTGAAAAAACAAGGGTTCTCTGTCCTGGGACCTGAAAGTTTACCAAAAATGGCTTTCCTCTTTGGTGGCTTCACGTATGTATAAACGAAAGCGCTCTCCAGAGTTGCGTCCTATACGAGTTCTTTTGCCTGAGAGATTCATAATTTTCATTACTTGCTCCTTCGGCGACGCAGCTAATGCGTTCTCTCCCCGTATAATCATTCGCGATATCTGTATAACTCACTCTTTGTCTATATCCTAACATTCAAGTAAATCAGAAGCAATACTTTTTAATAAAATTAGTAAAACACGAACATTTAAATAAAAATAAATAAAATCATTCGCCTTTTAGACGATTCACTTGGTATCCAGCATACTCCGTAATCTGTCTTAATGGTCGATGTTCTGTCCGAATTGTTATATGTGCAGCCTTTTTATAAAACCACTTCCTCGTTTTATACAATTGTTCTAATTCTTCCTTTGTACTATTTTGCACAATTGGTCTGTTTTTGTCACTTTTAATTCTCATCCATATATCTTCAAAAGTTGCATCTAAATAAAGTACAAGTCCAGTTCTTCGCATCACTTCAATATTTTTTTCATTCATGGCAACCCCACCACCTGTAGAAATAATGCACGATTCGTTCCGGAAATTTTCTAGGAAGTCAGTCTCTACTTTCCGAAAGTAAGCTTCTCCCTCCTGCTCAAAAATTTCAGGAATTGTTCTATTTTGTAATCTCACAATTTCCTTATCCATATCATAGTAGGGCATTTTTAAGAAAAAGCTCAATCTCCTACCAATCGCGCTTTTACCACTGCCCATAAATCCAACTAAATATACTTTATACATGATTCACCAACTCACTAAACTCCAATTTTCTCGGTGCCATAATTCCAACAAGTTAATCTTTATTATAGAGAGTGGCTTTTTTTATTACAACTATAAAAAAATGGATTCAATAACAACTATCGCATATTTTGTCGATGAAATATCTCTAACCTTTCAACTGTTGCATTTGTATAAAACTTCTCCAAGGCATCGTACGTTTGATATTTGGATTGATATGCTGCGGTAATTGTCAGTAAGAATACAGTTACAACTAGCAACAAAATAACTACAGCTGGAAAGAAAACCCCTCTTTCATTCTGTACTAAATGTAACATAAAACGCATGCTCCTTCTCTATACCGTTCAAGAAATTAACTTTAATCTGAAGTATCTTATCCTCCATCTTAACAAATAAGGACTCAACATTTATCAACATCTGCTCATGACCATCTCCGTTTTTTTGTTTCCGTATCAGATTTTTGTATAATCCCACTTTATAAGTTGTTTTATCGTTTCTTATCGTAAGGTTGTTTAAATTCTCTATCTCAATGGAGTCCACTTCGGTTAGATAGGAATCTACATATTGTATGAACAACGCCCATTCTATTTCAGTACTATCAGTCACGCTTGCTTCCGTGTTTGATAACCACCACATAGAAGCAACTAGCACTTGAGCAAACAGCATAAACGCTGCTAGATGAAGAACCCCTTCTAGTAAAGTGTAACCTAATTGATTACTGATTTTCATTTTATTAATGGTACACATTTATGCTGCACCTCTCGCATCCCTTCGTAGTTAATACAAATATTTTCGTTATCTATTTCATAAGAATATGGAACCTTTTCTATATACATCACACCAGTCGAAATACTTTCAAAAGTATAAGTCTTTGCAACTTCATACAAGACCAATGATGTATGATACCTCCTCTTTTGATCCTCTAATTGAACCATCATATTACTTAGTAACGGCAATATTGTCGTAGCAATTAGAAAAGTGACACTTAATGATAAAATTGTCTCCGGCCAAGAAAAACCATTACTATTTTTCATAATTTACGACACCTCTACCTATATAAATCGTTATTCGCTTCTCGCCTTTATCTGTTTCAAACAAAAAGTTACCGAAATCATTTACATTTCCACCTGGATGAAATGCAATACCTTTTAAAGTGCTATCAACACTTAAACGCATATGCTTTGGTAACTCTTTTTCAAACAAAAGCTTATCAGCGATCTTTCCCTGATATTTAGTTCTATTCGCAGGAAATGTTAAGTGCGTATATCTGTAATCTGTAATAGAAATCGCCTGAAGCCGCTGAATATCCAAATGAAGTTGTCTATAGAATCTTTCTTCCTCCATTTCCTTCATCTTAGTAGATGTTAATAGAAGAACCGAAGAAGATACTACAATCACAATCGATAAAACAAGTAACATCTCAATCATTGTGAACCCCTTCTCGTTCAACTTATTTCTTTCCATTTTTGTTATTATTACTATTGACCTTACCCGTTGAAGCATCAATACTAACTGGATCTCCATTCGGACATGTTGTGTCAATACCCGGCAAATAACCACCTTCTTCAAGTTCAGCTAAATTAGGGATTTTTTTATGCTCAATTTTGTATGCAGCAACTTGACCTTCCAACATTTTCACAAATGCTTGACAGCTTTTTTCATCAATATTTGCAGAATGCTTTGTCACATTAGGAATTGATATGAGAATTAGTACAGATATGATAAGCAAAACAATCATCATCTCAACTAGAGTAAAACCTCTGTTATTTTTCAGTAGTCTCTTCATAATATCTCCTTTACACAATGTTAATCATGTTATAAATAGGCAATAATATTGCTAAATAAGCACCAATGATAAAAACAGCTAATATTAAAAATAAAGTTGGTTGAACTATACTTATATATCGAGAAAGCTTTCTTTCAATTTCTTGACTGAGAAACTCACTGTAGAGAGATAGCTCTCTACCCAAATAACCACTATTCTCACCGTGCACAACAAAATGAAATAATTCGTTTGTAAACGTGCCTAATAGCAGAGCCGCACTGGAAAACGATTCACCATGTATAACCTTCTCTTTCATCTGATCACCGATAAACTGCAGCACTTTATGTTCATTTTGAGCAATCAATGCTTCAAATGATTGTTGTAATGGCATACCACTTTCCAAGAGCACTCCCATCTCTCTTGCAAATACTCTCGTCAATAACAAACGGTACCAACTTCTAACTATTGGTAAATTTAAATAAATCAAGAGCTGATTCTCTATGGGCAGCCGTTTCACAATCGTATTGGACAAAATAATTAGACAGGAGCAAATTATCACCGTTACAAAAAATATATTTGGCATTTGCAAGAGATAACCTGTCCAACTTAAAGAATTATCCGACGACATATTTACTCTAGAACCAATTAAAGATTCCATATTTGGTAAGAAATAAACTCTAAACATCGTAAACAATAAAAAAAGTATCAAAAATAAAAATATTGGATACAACAATAAGTTATTTAAGCGTTTTTTCGCGCCTTCAAAAAATGCAGTATTCACCCCTAATACAGCAATTGTTTGTTGTAATTTGCCATGTACTGAAGCAAGATTCAAAGGCAACAATAATCTGCTCGGAAACCCTAATAACTTAAAGACATCAACTGCGGATAATCCACTTCTTTGCACATCCGTTATTTGTTTGCTAACAGTCTCTGAATCTTTCACATGAAATGGCAGTAGCATAGTCACTGATTCGTGAAATGTGTAACCTTCTTTTAAAAGATCACTAAGCCTACTCAAAAAAGAGGAATGCATATTTGGCGGGATAGTTTGCTGCTTCCTTTCCAAATAACTTTTAACCTTTTTCAATAACACCTTCTTTTACACCTCTCTCAATTTGATAGGATAAAGAAAGAGGATACGGAATACGGTAAGTTTTACCTATTAACATAGAGTGAAATGCTTCCTCTAACAAATCATCTGAAAGAATTTCAAACACTGCAGATAATTCAGAGTCTATCTCGGCTGAAGCTACGACTAGTCTTTGAGTAACGATACCGATAATCGTTTGCTTTAACTCCTCTGTAGTGACACCTAAATCTAATAGACGATATAGAGATCCTACGCCGTCTTTTGCATGGATGGTTGAAACGACAAGATGGCCAGTGAGCGCTGCTTGTATAGCTGCTTTCGCAGTGGACTCATCTCGAATCTCCCCTATCATAATTACATCTGGTGAATGGCGTAATATAGCCTTTAAACCTGCAGAATAGGTCACTCCGGAACGTTCATTTACTTGTATTTGAAGTAAGTGAGACTGACTATTCTCGACTGGGTCTTCTAACGAAATTACATGTCGATTTAAATTTTCTGCACAATATTTGGTAAGTGAATACATAGTGGTGGACTTTCCTGAGCCAGTGGGGCCAACGAATAAAATCAATCCTTGGCGATTATTCGCAAGATCTACAATTTTTTCAGTTGCATCTCTAAATAGGGAGAGGGAATGAATAATTTTAGCGTTGTCATGCAGTTGGAGGCGAATTACCATACTTTCCTTTCTAAAAATGGAAGGAAGCGTAGAGACACGAAATGAGAATTTATGAGAATTGAATACTTGTTGAAAGGAACCACTTTGTGGTTTTCTTTTTTCGCTGATATCAAGAGAGGATAAAAACTTGAAGAATGAAATGATACGCTCACCTAAATTCAAAGGGAGCTTGCCTGCTTCAAACATCTGAGAATTTTTTTTAAAGTAATAAATGTAGTTTTCTTCATTAGGAATCATGTGTAAGTCTGTTGCACCGAATTTATGGGCTTTACTAAGTAAGCGAAAACACTTTTGTTCAATCATATTTTCTACTTGTTGCATAATTTTCCTTTCCCCAGATACAAGTTGCGACCGCAAACAGCTTGTACTTAGTATTATACTTGGTTTCATTGAGAAATGGAAGTAGTTTTTTAAATTTTCTGTTATATTATAATTATTTTGTTAATCTATCGTTCTTGATTATAATAGTAACTAATATCAGAAAGAAGGTAATTGTATGTCAAATACTTTAAAGCTAACAAATGCATTAGCAGACGAAACTAGGTATTCGATTTATCAATATATTGTTAAACAAGTCCAATCAGTAAATGTGCAACAAATTGCAGATCAATTCGGCATCCATCCAAATGTTGCTCGACTCCATTTAACCAAACTTAATGAATCTAAGTTAATTACTTCTGAGTTACTTAATAACAAAAAAGGCGGTCGCCCTGCACGTATATATTCACTTGCAGATCAACCAATATACTTGAGTTTTCCTAAACAGGAAAATCATTTACTGTTAGAGTGGTTATTAGAGTTAGTAGAAACTATGGGTATTGAAGCGCTTGAAAAAGCCAAAAATATCAGCTATACTTCTGGGCACAATTCTATCCAACAGTCATTATTAGCTGAGCAGAGCTTCGATCAGAAAATAGAGCTACTATCCGCCGCCGCTCTCTCTGTTGGCTATATTCCAAATATCACGAATAAAGATGATAAACAAATTATTACATTTTCTATTTATAATTGTCCCTATAAAGGACAACTGTCTAATCATCCACACATTATTTGTAGTATCCATGAATCATTTTTAAAAGGACAGTTTGATGCTTTGTTTCCAAATAATGAATTTGTTCAGCTAGAAAGCAAACAAAATCACTGTAGCAATTGCGTATATCAAATAGAAGTTCTATAATGAGTGCATAGATAATACATATTTGTGACAATGCAGAGTATAATGTGTAAAGAAAACTAATAATCAGTTTACATGTATCAACACTTTCATTTATAATAAATATGAGAATTATTTGTATGGTTGTAAAAGGAGGGACTACAAATGGGCAATATGTATAAAGTAATGGCTTTCTGGACAGGGATTTTTGCAGTTATGTTTTATTTAGGTGATATGACAGAAGCTTCTTTACTATTTTTAGCAAATACGGGATTATTCCTTCTTTTAGGGTTTTTAAACCTTTCAGAGCGTATGTATATGTACATCTTCGGAGCTTACTTAATGTTCTTCTTCGCAGGATTTACATATTACACGACATTCATGCACGTACCAGGCGCGGGACATTAATAATTCATTCCCCAAAAAAGCAGCTCATTTATTGAGTTGCTTTTTTGCTTATTTAGGATAAACCTGTTTCTATTGTTCTCGAAGACCATTGGACAGACGTTTTGTATTATTTTTCCCAAGTGGGTTTTTAGTGATATTGACCATTTTCATCAACTAAGTAAATATCTTATAGCTGGGTAAATACATATTATGCTGAACAACGTAGCACACTATAATAAGAAGGCTGAGACGTCCCCCTCGCGATCGCGACACCTTCATGACCATCTATCATGTTAAGCTGAGGTAACGCCTCCTAAAGCGTCTACCTGAAACATTCTATTTGTCCCGTGAACCCAAAATATAATTTAATTTAGGAAGAGCACATCTATTAAAATCCATTTAAAAATGGATTCGACTCCGTTTCTGCTTCAATAGTTGTGGATGGACCATGACCTGGATAAACAAGGGTTGTTTCCGGTAGTGTTAGCAGTTTTGTATGAATGGCTTTCATTAGCTCAGATTGGTTACCTCCAGGGAGATCTGTCCTCCCGATACTGTTTTGGAAAAGTGTATCCCCCACAATAGCAAAATTCTCTTCTTGAAAATAGTAGGTTAAACTACCAGGTGAATGTCCTGGTGTATGTAGTAGTTCCATGTGGAATTCTCCAATTTTTAGCTCTGACTCATTATTTATTAAATAATCCGCCTCTTTACAAATAATAGAAGGGATTTCAGCATATTTGGATGAGCCGTTTTTTGAAGGATCCGCCAACCATTTTTTCTCTGAAGTATGGATATATACTGGAATATCAAAGCACTCTCTCACTTGTTCTACTGCTCCGATATGGTCAAAATGTGCATGAGTTAATAAAATAGCTAGCGGTTTCATCTTTAAACGATGAAGTTCACTAATTATTCTTTCTCCTTCTCCTCCTGGATCAAAAATTAAGCATTGCTTCATGTTATTAGAAACCAAATAACAATTTGTTTGAATATAACCTAGTGGATAAGTTCGAACATTTAACATAATAATCACCTCTTACCTATCATAAACGAAATACCATCTTTTGTTCAATTATTCACCACTTTTCTACTCGACAAAACTTACAATTAGAATTACAATAGAAGAGGAATATGCAAATGCGACATTCATTTTCTGATGTCGAAAGGAGTGTCTTTTCATGAACTTATTAATGGTTATCTTTGGTCTAGTTACACTTTTAGCTGTAGTTGGCACTTATCAAGCTTTTAAAGAAAAGAATGTGTTAGGTGTTCTATTTAACTTTGGTACATTCGCTGTTTTTGGCTTCTTTACAGTCATGACTATTGTGAACCAAGGCTTCCCACCAAGCTTACACTAAAACGTAATTAAAAAAGCTGCTGTACATTTCATATATGTACAGCAGCTTTTTTCTATTCATTTAAATGAATCCATTTCTTTTCGACCATCGGATTCGTAATAATCCAATTTTCCTTTGCAAATCCTCCCAGGCAATTTTCTGCGTTAGGAGAGCAAGATATAGGTTGTTCATTTGTTTCTCCCAATATCTGTTGGCCGTCTAAAGATATCTTTGACAATACACTCTGTTGGTTATCATCATCCTGATTACGAAACTCTTTTGCGTTTAGTAAGATAAATTCTGTTGGTGAAATAATAGACATAGACGAGGTGACCCATTCGGAATAATTTGAAACTGCAGGTGTTACCCACTCATATTTTTTAGTACCATTTAACTCTTCTAGACGGTACTCAAATTGCTTTTTCTCTTCGTTAATTTGAACGTAAACAATTGCTTCTCCTATGTTTGTTACGTCTAATATTTTTTCTTCACCAGTACTCTTTAATGTTCCATCTAAGATTGAGTAAAGCAAAAGTTCACTACCATCTAATCCAGAGTCAGACCATCTAAAAACCATTAATTTTTCCTCGTCATACCATTTCACAAAAGGATTTTCTACTTCAATAGAAGTTAACTCTTGTGTAACACCGTCATATACGAATGTACTATAAGACCAATCCTCATAGAAGGTAGAAAAAACAACTAAGTTTGGATTTGTTGGATGCCAATCCATGTAAATTTCAGCGGATGCGAACGATAGGCTTTGAGAAACATACCCATTTTTATGTAAAAATTGAATTTCTGCTGTTGAAGAGTCTTTGGAAGTATGTAATAAAATCATTTCTTTAGAAGGATGAATGGTACCCTGAATAATAGGAGTAGTCGTAGTATAAATTGTTCGCCAACTATTCGTTGAAACATTATATGATCTAACCAACCATTGTCCCTTTTCCGCAATAATAAAAACTATTTCTTCATTAGACATCCACCCTACCACACTATGAAAGGCATTGTTATCCAACAAGATTGATGGTATTTCTTTATCAGTTGGTTTATCGACTTCTACTATATCAATATCGGATGGTTTTTCAACCTCGTTTTTAGGAATGTTTGTTTCAATGTCTGCACATGCTTGGAGGAAGATGGCACAAAATAATAATATAAAAGCTTTTTTCAACATACTCCCCCCTTCTTATCTTAATAGACGAATGTAAAGCGATTTTGTTTCATAAAAAAGCACAGACAATAAAATGTCCGTGCTTTTTCTTATTCATCTTCTTTTATTGCCTCATCTATAAGCAAGTTCCCAGTTTTCAAATCATAAAAACGCAGTAAATCACCGTTAATAATTTGATCGGAATATCCAAGTTCTTGAGTGGCTCTATCTATATAAGGCTGACAGCTTTCCATCTCAATCTGTAAACCTGTTGCATTATCATAACAAGCATTGCCTGCATAAACAAGTTTATCAGTTACAAAACCGCCATCTCGGAATACAACAAATTCTTCATGTTCTTCTGAGAACAAATCTGCTCCAAGCTGCATATCTTTAGATGTGTCAACACCCAATGCATGTAAAATTGTTGGACGCAAATCAATTTGACCAGACGTCTCGGTAACTTCTTTACCTTCTCCACTATTCGGAATATGAACGAATAATGGAACACGTTGAAGTTTAGCCGATTCATATGGAGTTATTTCTTTCCCTAAATATTGCTCCATTGCTTTGTTATGATTTTCGGAAATTCCGTAGTGATCTCCGTACATAACGATAATAGAGTTATCATATAACCCTTGTTCTTTCAGGTCCTCAAAGAATAGTTTCAATGCTTCGTCCATATATCGAACAGATTGGAAATATCTATTGAGTGTATTAGAGTTAGAATTATACTCCGGAATAAGCATATCTTCTTCATCCAAAGTAAAAGGATGATGATTTGTTAATGTAATTAGACGTGAATAGAATGGCTGAGGCATATCTGCCATTAAATCAACTGATTGCTCTAAGAATGGAATATCTTTCATACCCCAGTTAACAGAATCCTCTTCGTTCACTACAAAACTTTGTTCATCATAATACTTTTGAATATCCAATGCGCGATACATTATATCTCTATTCCAGAAACTTTTATTATTAGGATGTAATACATTTGTATAGTATCCTTCTTCATTTAAGCTTTCTGCCATCGAATGGAATGTGTTCCCACTATGAGTAAAGAATACTGCTCCTCCACCTAATGGGTATAAAGAATTTTCTAACAAAAACTCAGAATCAGACGTTTTCCCTAACCCTGTTTGATGGTAAAAATTAGAGAAATAATATGTGTCTTTATCTTGCGTAAGAGAATTTAAAAATGGCGTCACTACATGACCATTCATATCATTGTTAATAACGAATGATTGTAAGGATTCCATAGAAACTACGATTAAATTACGATCTTCTGCAACTCCAAACATTTTTTCGTTAGCATCTAATTGGTTTGATCGCACATAGTTATTAACTTCTACTAATTCACTACCATCAGCAAGTGCTCTTTGAGCATGTGATTTAGATTGGATATATATATCATATAAATGATAGTTATACGGTCCGATATTCTTTACAAGCATTTCCCGATCAAAGCTTCGTGTTAGTAGCTGTGGTCGCTCAATTTCAGATAAACCTAAGTTTAAAAATAGAATTGCTGCAGTCATTACAAAATAAGCTCTTCTTACAGCAGGCTTTACAAGTGTAACTTTGTCCCCGATTTTCAACCACTTCAATGCAATAATGATGATGGCAACATCTGTGAAATAGAAAATATCAGTTAAAAAGATACTTTCTGCTGCAGAGGAACCCAAATCGCCAAAATTACTTGTTTGAAATAGTACCGGTATTGTAATGAAATCTGTGAAAAAACGGTAAAATACAGCGTTTGCATATACAACAGCTGAAAGTATTATACTAGCAATTACTATATATCTATTTCTAGCTTTAGGACTCTTAAAAAATAAGGAAAGTCCGTAGATAAATAGTAAAAAACTTAGCGGATTGATAAAAAGTATCAGTTGTTGCATCAAATTTTCAATATCCATGTCAAAGCTCGTGTGGTAAACGATATATGTTTTTATCCATGTTGCCACAATAGCAAGAATCAGAATAGAATGTGTTGGCCAATTTTTTTTATTCATGCCTACACCCTCCCCTTTTTACTCTTTAATTTAATATGTTAAAAGCAACAAAACTTATCTTAATCCTTTCTTTACAATAAATCAACATAAAAGAATAAGGATTTTGATACAATTGTACAAGTCTTACATACCATACCCTATATTAGACGGATTCAACCAGTAAAAAGTTTCATTTTTTTATAAAAATATAAAACGTCAGAGCAAAATCAACTCTGACGTGTCCTAAACTTTACAATTACTCTGTTCTTTTCTCAATAATAAAATGGCTATTTGAAATTCTTTTGACTCAATCATTTGCATTTTATATAGCTCTCGAATTTCATCTTCCATTATTTCTAAATCTGCTAGACGATCTTTCGTATATACATATATTCCAAATCGTTTCAAAAGTTGCATAACGTCGTATACTGAATTCATACTATTCATCCTTTTGTCGAATCTGTTTGCACAGAAAAGTTTGGTTCGGTGTAATAATTTTATCTACAGGAATATCAAACACGTCATATTCAACGAATTCCACTACTTGAATATCAAAGGCCAATGATATTGTATCTCCACTAAAATTCGTTAGAAAACGGTCATAATAGCCCCCGCCATAACCAATACGGTATCCTGTTTCACTATATACAATTCCAGGTACGACTAGTATATCGATCTCTTGCGGGATAATTGCTTTAGACTTCAGTAGATTAGGTTCGAGTAAGTGCATATAAACACGTTCTAATTGATCAAAATTTAGTATTTGATAAAATACCATAGATTTATCCGAAGGTGAACACTTAGGAACTACAACATTTTTTCCCATGCTCCATAATTGTTTTATTATACTCCATGTATCGACTTCAGGAAAGTTAGAAATCGTTAATCCAATAGTGGAAACGTCTAAATCCATTATATGTCTCAAAAACTTTGCTTCAATTTGTTTTGAATAATTATTATATGTTACTTCATCTAAAGAAGTTAATCGATCTCTCATCGCACTTCTTGCAATTTTCTTTGTCAAAGTAAGTCATTCCTCCTTACAATAGAAAAAAACCAAAACCATACTTGGTTTTGGTTTAGGTTATTATTTAGTTTCTCTATGAAGAGTCATTTTCTTATCACGTGAGCAATACTTTTTAAGTTCAAGACGTTCTGGATTGTTACGCTTGTTTTTCTTAGAAATATAGTTGCGCTCTCCGCAATCTGTACAAGCTAATGTAATATTAACGCGCATGGTTGTCCCTCCCACTCTTTGTCAGGATTAAATATAAAACTTGAGCATGATTTATACGACTAACCAATTATAGCATAGATCCAAATAAAATCTACTATTTATACAAGAATTTATTCAAAGTTTTTTTGAATATGGTAGTATGAGTATAGGAATATAACAATAGAGGTGAATACAATGGACTTTTCCATCATTATAATGATTATTGGTGTTGTATTAATAGCAATTTCTTTTTTCTTCAAGGATTCCTCCAAAAAAATGGAATCAGAATTAGAAGATCTTTCATTCACGGTTTATCAAGAAACAAGCACTATAAAGCGCAGACTTAAAGTAGTAGAGGAAGAACTGCTAATCGAATCTACAAAAGTAACTGCACCATTAAAAAAACAAAACAAACCTGTCATTCATGACATTATAAAAAACCAAGTCTTAGAATTGCATAAACAAGGTTATTCATTAAAAGAAATTGGTACCCGTTCCTCTTTAACCATTGATGAAATAAAATACGTAATTGGTGGTGGAAAGTGATGAATAAAACCATTCGAAATATAGGAATCGGATTATTTCTTGCTGGTGCTGCATTTCAAATAGAAGAAATTGTCGAAAAAGAGGAAATAACTTCTACTAGTACTATTACTGAGGATGATTATGAGCAGGCTCAACAGGAACTTACTGAAGTAAAAAAACAACTCGCTGAACTGCAACTAGATTTAAATACTGCACAACAAGACCAAACAAATGCAACAGATAAAGTTGTCGAAACCGCAACTACTGAACAAACCCCAACTGTTGCGTCGATGACTCTCTCTGTTGAAGTAGGGATGGCTTCATCAGAAATAAGTGCACAGCTAGCAGAAGCTGGTATCATTTTAAATAAAGTCGATATGGATAATTATTTATCAGATCAAGGTTTAGCAGAACGCATCCAAATAGGGAATTATGAACTAAACTCCTCCATGTCTTTAAAACAAATTGCCGAAACGATTACTCGTTAAGAAATAACATGCAAAAAGACTATCGGTCTTCATTAATAGAGATGAAGATATGCGTTAATTCCCGCTTCGAGCGGACGCTTTCCGTGGGCACGGCTTCAGCCGCTTCCTTCGCATGCTCAGTCCAGGGTCTTCAGCTCGCGCTGTTCCCACTGGAGTCGCCGCTCTGCGCTCCAATCAACTAGGTCCACTTTATATAAACGAATAAGTGTATTTAAAACCGCCTAAGGATACGATTGTTATCTGAAAATAAGTAAAGATGAAATGGACACCAATAGAAGAAAATCCACTTTCTTCTTTCATTATATAAAAGATACCTAATCGAGCAGATGGTTTTATCACTATACTAACCTTGACTACTTTATCTGCTTAGCGATATGCTTGGTCAAAACTTATAGTAGAGTACTACACATCATATTGATTGTCGCGCAAGGTGACGACTCCTACGGGATAGCTTGAGCTGAAGACCCCGCAGGAACTTAGCGATGGCACTGAAAAAATCCAGTTTTAACGGTATGAAGGCATGGCTTTCCGTTCCGAGCGGACGCTTTCCAGGGGGCGGCCCGGCTAGCCTTCTACCTCGTTGCGCTCAGTCCGGGTGCTCGCCGTGGCTGCTAATCTCCTAGGAGTCGCCACTCTTCACTCCAATCCAATTTTGTAACTTGCACTCACTCCTCCAAAATTATTTTCTTAGTATACTAAAGGAAAGTAAATGTAGGTGATGTTTCGAATGAATTCAAACCAAAAAATACTGAACTTAATTACATACATGGCGATATACGATTTAATAATCCCAAAAGACAATACGCTTCGCCAAATCAGAGTAAGAACTTGACAATAAAATAGGGCGCTTTTTGTTCATATTGAACAAAAAGTGCCCTATTTTAATCTTGAAAAAGAAATCATTAAATATAATGTAATTTTTTCAGTGCCATCAGTATAGCGACGAGGCGATTGAAGCCGTGCCCGCGGAAAGCGTCCGCCTAGAGCGGAAATCAGCGTTGTTCGGATTTAACTATATAATATTCTTTATAAAATTGATTCACGTATTAATTATTTAATTCGTAATGCTTTCCTTTTAATAAATATAATAGACGTTCTGCGATATTTGTAGCGTGGTCGGCAGATCTCTCTAAATAACGACACACAAATGATAATTGAGTGACCTGACTTAGCTGAGCTGGATTATTTACGCCTGTATTGAGAAGTGTACGAATAATATGCCCATACATTTCATCTACTTCATCATCCAATTTTGCTATACTTTTAGCTTCTTCCATATTCTCGTTCGTGAATGCATCGAGAACCTGTTTAAGCATTTTAATCGTTTTACTGCGCATTTCTTCAAGCAAAGCAATTGTCTCAATATGCTCATCTTTCCCAATACGAATTGTTTCCTTTGCAATATTACATGCATAATCACCAATTCGCTCCATGTCTGCAGCAATTTTGACTAGCACCATTAATCTACGTAGATCGGTTGCAACAGGTTGTTGTTTTGCTATTAACAAAATTACTCGATCATTCACTTCTTCTTCCAAATGGTTAATATGTTCATCATTATCAAGTATAGCAAGTGCACCTTCAATATCTTTCTCAAAAAGATAACTCATAGAATTATCTAAAGTGTCGATAGCTGTATTGCTTAGCTCCAGTAACAATGACTGAACTTGGTTTAGATCCGCATCGAATTTCTCTCTTCCTACCATGTTAGAATAACCCCCTCTATCATCCAAAGCGACCTGATATATAATCCTCTGTCCGTTTATCTTCAGGCGTTGAAAAAATAACATCTGTTGCATCAAATTCTACAACTTCTCCATTCAAGAAAAATGCTGTCTTATCAGAAATACGAGCAGCTTGTTGCATATTATGTGTCACGATAATAATTGAATAGTCTTCTTTTAGTTCTTGTATTAATTCCTCTACTTTAAGAGTCGAAATTGGATCGAGTGCCGATGTAGGTTCATCCATTAATATAACATCTGGTTCTATCGCAAGACATCTTGCAATACATATACGTTGCTGCTGACCACCAGATAAACTATAAGCATTCGTTGTTAAACGATCTTTCACTTCATCCCATATAGCTGCTCCACGCAAACTTTTTTCTACAATCTCGTCTAAAACCTTTTTATTTCTTATACCATGTATTCTCGGACCATAAGCAATATTGTCATAAATAGACTTTGGAAATGGATTAGGTTTTTGAAAAACCATCCCTACTTTTGTGCGAAGTTCTTCTACCCCGTAATTTGCATCAAAGATATTTCGTTCGCGATAAAGGATTTCCCCAGACGTTTTGACAGTTGGTACTAGTTCTACCATACGATTTAAAGTTTTAATATATGTTGACTTACCGCAGCCAGAAGGTCCAATTATAGCAGTAACTTCATTTTCTTTAATTTGTAGATCAATATTTTTCAGTGCGTGATGATTTCCATACCACAAATTTAGTTTTTGTGTGTCGTATACAATACTTGATGTTTCCATTTTACTTGCTGACCCTTTTTCCAACAGTTGTACCATTTTAGTTCCTCCTAATATTCATCATGTTTAATAGCGTTTTTGGAATTTATTTCGGATAAAGATAGCGATAGAGTTCATAATGAGCAAGAAAATCATAAGAACAAGGATTCCAGCTGAAGAAACGTATTGGAAAGCCTCTTGAGGTCTTTTCGCCCAATCATAAATTTGCATCGGGAGTGCTGTAAACTGACTAAGTAAATTATCCGGCAGAAAGTGTACAATTACCGGAATACCAATTACTACTAAAGGTGCCGTCTCTCCTACAGCACGAGAAAGTGCCAATATTGCTCCAGTTAAAATACCTGGTATAGCTGAAGGCAGTACAATATTAATAATAGTTTGCCATTTTGTTGCTCCCATCCCATAAGAAGCCTCACGAACATCTTGTGGAACTGCTCTTATTGCCTCCTGTGCCCCAACAATAATGACTGGTAATATTAACAAACTCATTGTAAAACCTGCTGCTAAAACACTATTCCCTAGTGCCAAAGCCCGAACAAAAATCGTTAAACCCAATAAACCAAACACTACAGATGGAACACCAGCTAGGTTGGAAATATTCATTCGTATAAAATCATTTAATTTATTTTTTGTTGCATATTCTTCAAGATAAATAGCTGTCCCAACACCTAGAATAATGGATACTGGTGCAACTACACACATCAACCATATCGAACCAATTAACGCTGCTTTAATACCTGCTTTTTCCGGCATACGTGACCCGAAGTTTTGGAAGAATTCAGGTGTTAAGTAACCAACTCCCTGAGAGATAATACGGTAGAAAAGTACTCCTAAAACCAATAAAGCAAATAAAGTTGCAGCAAAAAATATAGTTTTGAAAATGCGGTTTACAATTAATCGTTTGTTCATTTTCTTTACAACCGCTTCATGATTTACATATCTCATATCAATATTCCTCCCGATACTTTTTGGAAATAACATGAGCAAGATAGTTCATTAACAATGTAAAGAGGAATAACGTAAATCCGACCGCATAAATAGAATAATAAATAGTTGTTCCGTAACCTGCATCACCTGATGAAACTTGAACGATATACGCAGTCATTGTTTGAATAGATTCTGTAACATTAAAATCGAACTTTGGTGTAGATCCACCTGCTAGAGAAACAATCATAGTTTCACCAATTGCACGAGAAACTGCTAATACGATAGATGCCATAATTCCAGAAAGTGCTGCTGGTAAAACTACCTTCAATGCGACTTCTAATTTAGTAGAACCCATTGCTAAAGCACCTTCGCGTATTGAATTAGGTACAGATGACATTGCATCTTCTGATAATGATGCAATCATCGGTAAAATCATAACACCTACAACAATCCCAGGACTTAGAGCATTAAAGATTTTTAAATCCGGTATAAACTGTTGAAGTAAAGGCGTAACAAATGTTAGTGCAAAGAATCCATATACAATAGTAGGAACTCCCGCTAGCACTTCTAAAATCGGTTTAATAATCCTTCTTGATTTATCAGAAGCATACTCGCTCAAGAAAATTGCTGATGCAATTCCAAATGGAACAGCAACTACGACGGCAATAGCTGTAACCTTTAATGTCCCTGTTATTAATGGGAGGATTCCAAATAATTGTTCTGTATTTGCAAAAGGAAACCATTCTGTACCGAATATAAATTCTGTAACTTTTACTTCTTTAAAAAATATAACCGTTTCAACAATCAATGTTCCAACAATCCCAAATGTCGTTAGGACAGAGACAGAAGCTATCAATAAAAGGATAATCGGAATCATCTTTTCTATTAATTTCTTCTTTTTTTGGCCACTAGATTTCTGGATAAGCTCTTGTACTGAAAGCTTTTGGGCACTATGTTTTTGACCCACGGTGAATCCCCCTTTTACCATAACGCAAGAAATGAGTAGCATGAGCTACCCATTCCTCACCTTTTCCGTTTACCTATATAGCAACTTATTTTAAGCCTTCTAGAGTAGATAGACCCTTATCATACTCTGCATCTTCTAAACGAACGTACCCTACTGCTTCAGCCATATCTCCTGCATTTTCTAAAGAATATTGAATGAAGTCATATAATGCAGCATTTTCTTCAAGTGCTTTGTTACTAACGTAAGTGAATAGTGGACGTGAAAGTGGTGTATATTCACCCGATTCAATTGTTTCGTTATTTGGCTCAACCCCGCCAATTTTAACTGCTTTTAAAGTATCTTGGTTTGCTAAGTAGTAAGCGTAACCGAAGAAACCAATTGCATTTTTGTCCGCTTGGACACCTTGAACTAATACATTATCATCCTCAGATAGCGTTGCAGATTTCACAAGATCTGCTTCATCAAGAATTACTTCGTCAAAATAGTCATAAGTTCCGGAATCTGTACCAGGAGAGTAGAAGACAATTTCTTCTGCTGGCCAATCTGGATTGATATCAGACCATTTTTTTGTCGTTCCATCTTCAATCCACATTTTCTTTAAATCTTCTACTGTTACATCTTCAACCCAGTCATTATCTTTACTTACTACTACTGTTAAACCATCATTTGCAAGTTTAAATTCTGTAAAATCAATTCCCGCTGCTTCTAATTCTGCTTTCTCTTCATCTTTGATAGGACGAGATGCATTTGAGAAATCAGTTGTACCAGCGATGAATTTTTCAAATCCTCCACCAGTTCCAGATACACCAACAGTTACTTGAACTTTATTTTGTACCGCTGCATATTCTTCAACAAGAGCTTCCATAATTGGTGCTACTGTACTTGAACCGTCACCAGATACTTGTCCTTCTAAAACTGCCTCTTCATCTTGAGTATCACCTGTTGCAGCTTCTTCTGTACCAGTTTCGTTTTCAACTTCGTCTGTAGTTGAATCATCTCCACAAGCTCCTAGTGCAAGTGCAGAACCAACCATTGTTGTCATCATAAAATACTTCCAGCTTTTCATCAGGTAAATCCCCCTATATGTTTTGTTTTCTTTTTCTTACAAGCTTTACTTTAAAGGGTTTATGTTTAGTCGGTATGAATGGAGTGTAAAGCTTTTGTAAATAGGGGTGGTGTGAAACTAATATTTCCAAGTCTAGTTTATGAAGTAAATAGCTTCATTCACAAACAAAAAAGAGGTACCCGAAGATACTTACTCGGCTGCCCCCTTCCTGACTATTGGATATTCCTTATCTTTATCTCTGATATCTCACTATTGTTCGAACAAGGTGGGCATCTTAACATCAAAATGCATTAAAACTGAAATCAGCAGTGTCGTGATATAAAAAAAGGAAGTGATCAGTTCACTTCCCTTCTACTAATAATTATTCGGTTTCTTCTTCATCTATTTTATCATTTGTAAATGCCGGTTTTATAAGAGGAGTTGAAGTTGAGTCTCCTGCAGTTGTTGCATTATTTTTCTTTTTAATCTCAAAATATTTATCGACGAGTCTTTTTGCTATAGGTGTAGAAAAGTTAGTTTTGTATGTGGATTCCAGAGAAGCATCTGGAATAACAAGGGCGTATGCTATTTCTGGATTATCATAAGGTATAAAACCGACATGAGTTAAGTTTACAGTATTAATATTTGTCCGTAATTTTGCATCCCATTCGCTAGATTGAGCAGTACCTGTTTTTCCTCCCCCAGTGAATGGAGCGTTTCCAAATGCGCTCCTAGCCGTTCCTTTACTGCCAAAATACACAAGTTTCATACCTTTACGCACTTGTTCTATTTCAGCACGTGTGTTATCTACTGTGTTTAATATGATTGGAGCCATTTCTTTTACTACTTTACCTAGTTGTACACCATCCTCAGATGGCTCTCTTATTTCCTTGACTACATGAGGTTGAATTCTACTTCCTCCGTTAGCTAATGTAGCAACAAATTGGGCTAGTTGCAATGTAGTGTACGTATCAAACTGTCCAATACTAAGATCTAGTAACTTACCATCTTCGAAATTTCCTGTCTCTCCACTTACTTCTCCAGGCAAATCAATACCAGTTAATGCTCCAAGTCCAAGCTGAGCATATCCACTTCTCATTTTAAGAAAGGCATCTTTCCCAAAGTTAATGGGCTGATTTGCCTTATAAGTCCTACCAGCAACTCCGTAAGCTGTTTTGAACATATATACATTGGAAGAACGCTCTATAGCTTGTAAATCACTCATTCGAATACTTCCGTACCGATTAAATACAGAGCTCTTTGATTCCGAACCTTTTATACGAATTGGTTCATCGACTAATATACTTCCTATTGAATATACACCCTCGCGATAACCTGTAAGGATAGTTCCTGGCTTAACAGTAGAACCAACTTCATATGCATTAGTAAATGCACCAAATGCATAGTCATTGATTTCTTTTGTCCCTGTTTTCTCATTTTTCCCAACTCGTTTACCTACTAGCGAAAGTACTTCACCTGAGTACGGATCCATCATAATAAAATAAGCATGTTCTAAATATTTCCCACCAGGGCTATTGCTATATTTAAGCAGTTCTTCTGCAAGAATTTCTTCTTGTGCTAATTGTATTTCACTATCCATTGTTAACACTAAATCTTTACCAGGCTCTCCTTCATAAACTGTCTGAATATCGAAAACTCTTCCTTTTCCATCCGTTATATTTTTGACGACACTCTTTTGCCCCTGGAGTACTTCCTCATACTGTTGTTCAATGTAACTTGTACCTACACGATCATTACGAGAATAGTCCCGAGAAAGAAAATAATCTAATCGATCTTTTGGAATACCTACTTTTGGTAATGTTGTTGAGCCTAATATCGCTAGTGAAGAAGTTTTTATTCTTCTCCAATCAGTTGTAGTATTTACACCTTCTAATTCACTTAGCCTTTCAGAGACTCGTGCAAATTCTTCAACTGTAACTTCCTCTTTCACATCATCTCCTTTAATAATTTGAGGAGATAATGCATACCCAGAGGCCATTACTCGATAAATCGCTATAACTTCTAGTTCTTCTGGTGTAAAGGAGTTCAATTGTTCCTCTGTTATTCTGTCTCTAGTCAAGCGGTCAATTGCTCTACTTCTATCCTTTTTTTCTAAGTCTTCATCTGCTTCTATTGCTTTACGCTCTTTATCTGTTACTAATTCAAGTGCTTCTTCGGGATATTTTTTTAACCAGAAATCCTGCAAATCACTCTTGGTGATGTCGTCTGGTTCCTTTTCTATTAAAAGACTTAACTCTTCCGCAATTTCATACATCTCTTTAGATTTCGTTGTTTGCATTTTTGTATATGTTATAGCTCGTTGAGGAAGATTATCGACCATTATTCGACCTTCGCTATCGAAAATTCGCCCCCTCGGTACACTAGTATTTACAGGAACTTCTTCTTTACGGGCTAAATAACTTGTATATTCTTCTCCCTTTACTATTTGTAAATAGCCTAAACGAAGAATTAGCATTGTAAAAAGTACAAAAATCGAGAAAAACAATATGTTCATACGAAAAGTAATATTTGCTCGTTGTTTAGCCTTCATACTTTGTGCACGTTTATTTGGAATTTTTCGCATGAGATCACCTTCTTTATTAAATAATTTACTTATGTACAGTGTAACATAAAAAGCACACACTTTTAGACGAAAAAGTGTGTGCTAAGTTTCAATTATTATACAAAATATACTGCTAAACCAAAATAATTATTTTGAAGCAGCGAAACGTTTTGATACTTCATCCCAGTTTACTACATTCCAGAATGAACCGATGTAGTCTGGACGACGGTTTTGATAGTTTAGGTAGTAAGCATGTTCCCAAACATCTAAACCTAATAATGGAGTTTTACCTTCCATAATTGGTGAATCTTGATTTGCCGTAGAAGAAACTTCTATTTCTCCATTAGCTACTGATAACCAAGCCCAACCTGAACCAAAGCGAGTTGTAGCTGCTTTAGCAAACTCTTCTTTGAATGCATCGAAGCTACCGAATTTAGCATCGATTGCAGTAGCTAGTTCACCTGTTGGATTTCCGCCACCGTTTGGTGATAAGATTTGCCAAAATAGTGAGTGGTTAGCATGTCCGCCACCATTGTTGCGAACTGCCGTACGGATTGCTTCAGGAACAGCATCTAAATTAGCGATTAACTCTTCCACTGATTTGCCTTGTAAATCAGAATAATCTGCAAGCGCATTATTTACGTTTGTCACGTAAGTATTGTGGTGTTTAGTGTGATGAATATTCATCGTTTCTTTGTCAATATGTGGTTCTAGTGCATCATAAGCGTAAGGTAATTCTGGTAATTCGTATGCCATTATTGTTTCCTCCTAAAGAATATTTTAGAAAATTCTTTCCATGTATTAGCGTATCAAACTATGAACAATCGTTCAATTAAAATCGACTAAAATATTTATTATCATACTTTTGACTGAATTTATCCCGCATCAACGGGCAATAATGACTCCACATTAACACTTTGCCTAAGAATTGAGCAGATGGTTTAGATCAACGCCCCTTAAACTCCCGAGTGGTTCAACTAACATACAGTAGATAGAGATACGCCCCACTGATTGAGTTTCACTTTATACGAAGAAAACAAACACAATGAGCATAATAACTAAAACTATCACTTTTACTACAGATGATGTTAAAAATCCTATTAAAGATCCTACACCTGACTTAATTGCTTGTTTTAAACCATGACGTGTAACGAATAATTCCGCAATTACAGCCCCAATAAAAGGTCCTATTAGAATACCCGCTACCGGAATAACAAAGGGACCAAATAGCAAACCAATTGTACTTCCCCACATCCCTGCTTTGGTACCGCCGAACTTTTTCACACCAAATGCATTTGCCGCCATATCTGCACTAAACAATAGAATAACAAATAGAATTTGGATTACCCAAAATAGTAAGGTTAACTCTGTAAAGGAGAAAAATAATCCATAAATAACATACCCTAAGAGCATAAACACTACTGATGGGATGATTGGATAAAACGTTCCAACAAAGGCAACGATGAAACATAAGACGATTAATATCCAACCTATAGTTTCTATCATATTCTTTTACCTAAAACTGCTTCCGCTATATTTGATGCGTGATCACCAATACGTTCTAAGTTACTTAAAATATCTACGAACATTATTCCAGCTTGTCCCGAGCATCGCCCTTCATTCACGCGAAGTATGTGATTTTTTCTAAACTGACGTTCCATTTTATCAATCACATTCTCTTGTTCAGACACGTTTTGCGCTAATTCGACATTGTTCGTATCTAATGCTTCTAATGCTTTCGAAACTGTTGTTATTGTAAGCTCAAACATCTCCGAAACATCTTTTAAAGCATCTTCTGTAAGAATTAAACGATTCACTTCTCTATACTCGATTAATTCAATTATATTTTCAAAATGATCCCCAATTCTTTCTACATCCCGTACTGTATCCATTAAAATATTATGTCTTGCAGAGTCTTGAGCAGACAAAGATTGAGAAGAGATTTTTACTAGGTAATCTGTAATCTTATGGTCTAAATTATTTAAAGCATCTTCTATTTGATAGCCTAAATCTGCTTCTTTTTTGTTATTCGTTTTTAAATAGGAATAAGTCGTTTCTAGTCCTTGAACACTTAATGCACCCATTCGCAATATTTCCTCTTTAGCTTGTCCAATTGCAATAGATGGTGATTGCTCAATAAAGTGAACATCTAAATGTTTTGGTTTATACTCGATCGACACATCTTCCCCAGGGATAAGTTTAGTTACCAGATATGCCCATGCTCCAATAAGTGGGAATTGAATAATTGTGTTCGCTACATTAAATGAACCGTGAGCAAATGCAATTTGCATTTTACTCTCCAAATCAAGTACACCAGAAATCCATTCGATATACATCGTAAAAGGTGTTAATAGTATCAAAAATACGATGGAACCAATTACGTTAAACAATACATGAGTAGCTGCTGCACGTTTAGCTGCAACTGAAGCTCCTAAAGAAGCAAGTATTGCAGTAATAGTAGTACCGATATTATCTCCAAATAGAACTGGAAGAGAACCATGGAGGGAAAGTAGGTTTTCCGCATAAAGTCCTTGCAGTATTGCAACAGTTGCACTTGAACTTTGAACGATTAATGTGAAAATTGTTCCAGCAATTACTCCAAGAATAGGACTATCACTCATACTAAGCGTAAAGTCAGTAAAAGCAGTCATTTCTCTTAGCGGCTTCATCCCACCACTCATTAGCTCGAGCCCCAGGAATAATCCTCCAAAACCAAATATTACTTCTCCTAAATTTTGAACTTTGTTTTTCTTAAAGAAGAACAAAAGAAATGCTCCAATTGCCATAATCGGTAATGCATATGCACCAACATCAATACCAATGATAAAAGCAGTGATAGTTGTTCCGATATTGGCACCCATAATTACGCCAATTGCTTGTCTAAGCTTCATAAATCCTGCACTAACTAATCCAACTGTTATAACCGTCGTACCTGAACTAGATTGAATAAGGACTGTAACGATAATACCGACTAAAACACCCATAAAAGGATTGGTCGTGTACTTATCTAATATGTCACGAAGTCTATCTCCTGCTGCTTTTTGAAGTCCATCACCCATAAATTTGATGGCGAATAAGAAAATACCCAGTCCACCAAAAAATTGAAAGAGCATTTCCTGCCAATTTAATTCCACTCTATACTCAACTCCCGTTTTCGACAATTTTCACATACACTTCTATTATTCATTAATTATGAAGTCATTGTAAATAGATTCGGACATTCTTTACAATTTCTTAACAAAGTAAAATCTCCTTCTGTTTTCCCAGTTCCTTTGATGATAGAATATAGATGAGAGGGTGACACCATTTGAGTTTATTTCAATTATTTAAATCTAGTTTACATAGTCCTAAAAAAATGGCAGCATTTCGGCTTATTCCGATTGGTAAAGTGATGCAATATATATTTACTTACATATTTATTATGTCCATTATTTCTTTTATTTATTTTGTCAACGGAATTTCTAGTCAACAAGAATCTATGGAGGGTTTACTGGAGTACTTTTCTCAGATCCAATGGCTTTTATACCCATTCTCCTTTTTGTTCTTATTTGTATTGAATACTTTGTTTATATTTGTTCGGATTAGTATTTTTGCATACATAGGAAGTTTCTTCCTTCTTATTAGTAAAAGAAAAGGTGAATATCGTCATATTTGGAGGACTGCTCTATTTGCAAGCACGATTCCAATGTTGCTATCTATCATTGTTGCTATATTGCAGTTTTCGAATAATTATATTCAAGCTGTAATCTACATCTTGAGTTTCGTAATTATTGTTTTAGCAACTAAATACTATCCAATCAAAAGATAATACATAGCACCCCTTTATCCTGCATAGAGTAGGTTAAGGGGGTTTTTATATGAAAATATTCGTAGCAACAATTCTATTACTTATCTCTTTTTATATCGTAAAAGTAGATTTAATCGAAGGAACCATACCACTTGCCTACTCTTCCCAGCAAATTGAATGTGAAAAAAAACTCGATTACATTACAGTAGAAGTTATGGCGGGAGATACACTACATTCACTATTCTCTCTATATCCTTCTGCTGAGTCTATCACTTATACAGAAAGACTCACTGACTTTTATAATCTAAATCCACATTTTATTAATCAGTCCTTCAAAGTAGGAGAAAATGTATTATTACCAGTTTATACACTGTCTGAAGAATGTAAATAATGTAAAGAAGAGCTTTCTTTCTTGTCATTTCATTCATAAGACTGATAAAATGTAGGATAGTGATGGCATATGCCTCAAGAAGGAGAGAATTTCATGAGCGGAATAATTCATCGTTCTAAAACTCGTCCAGTACGAGTTGGAGACTTAACAATAGGTGGTAGCAATGAACTTTTTATACAAAGTATGACAACAACAAAAACACATGACGTAGAGGCAACAGTTGCTGAGATCCTACGATTAGAAGAAGCAGGTTGTCAAATCGTACGTGTCGCGTGCCCTGATGAACGCGCAGCTTATTCTATAGGAGAAATAAAAAAACGTATTAATATCCCATTAGTAGTAGATATACACTTTGACTATAAGTTAGCGCTTATTGCAATAGAGCAAGGTGCCGATAAAATACGTATTAATCCGGGTAATATCGGTCGTAAAGAAAAAGTGGAAGCTGTTGTAAATGCAGCTAAAGCAAAAGGTATTCCAATCCGAATTGGGGTTAATGCTGGTTCTCTAGAAAGAAAAATTCTAGAAAAATATGGTTACCCGACTGCAGATGGAATGGTTGAAAGTGCGTTGCATCATATTAAAATACTAGAAGATTTAGACTTTCATGACATCATCGTATCTATGAAAGCATCGGATGTTACACTAGCTGTTGAGGCTTACCGTAAAGCGTCAGAGGCATTTGACTACCCTCTTCACTTAGGGATTACCGAATCCGGTACACTGTTCTCAGGTTCTATCAAAAGTGCCGCTGGTTTAGGGACACTTTTAAGTATGGGAATCGGTAACACAATGCGTGTGTCTTTAAGTGCTGACCCAGTTGAAGAGATTAAAGTTGCTCGAGAACTATTAAAAGTTTTCGGTCTATCTTCTAATGCAGCTACATTAATCTCTTGTCCTACATGTGGACGTATTGAAATTGACTTAATAACAATTGCAAATGAAGTAGAAGAGTATATTTCACATATTAAAGCTCCTATTAAAGTGGCAGTACTTGGCTGTGCTGTAAATGGTCCTGGTGAAGCTCGAGAGGCTGATATAGGAATCGCAGGAGCACGTGGCGAAGGTTTGTTATTCATGAAAGGTAAAACGGTTCGTAAAGTTCCTGAGGAAACAATGGTCGAAGAACTTAAAGTAGAAATAGATAAAATTGCAGCAGAATATTTTGCTCAAAAAGAACTAGAAAAACAGCAGGATCAAGAAAAACAACAAGCGTAAGGACTGGTGCAATTGACGAATATACGATTTGGTATCGATATAGACGGGACGGTAACCTCCCCTACTTCTTTGCTTCCTCATATTAACGAAGCATTTAAATGTAATTTACAGTTAGAAGATATTAAAGAATACGATTTAACGAAGGCGTTTCCGGTAAGTGAAAAGGATTTCTATGAATGGTTTAAGAAAGCGGAGCCTATCATTTATGCTACATCCCCTATTCAACCTGATGCACATGCAGTATTATCTGCTTGGAAAGAAAAATACGAACTGTATTTCATTTCAGCTCGTGGAGATAACGTGATGGATGTTACGTTAGATTGGTTCAAGCAGCAAGAACTGTTATACGATCACATAGAGTTAATAGGCACACATAACAAAATCGAAACTGCTCGTAGACATGGTGTTCACGCTTTTTTTGAAGACAAACATGACAATGCGGTTGAAATTAGTGAGGAACTTGATATTCCAGTGATATTATTTAATACCCCGTATAATCAGTTGCCAATCCCTTCACGCGTTATCCGAGTAAATAATTGGATTGAAGCAAATAACTGGATTGAAAAGGAATTTTCAATGTCCATAAAATAAATTAAAAGCTAACCTTTTAAGGTTAGCTTTTTTTAATAGACATGTACATGTATACAAAAAAGTCCAATGAACATTGAGTTCATTGGACTTTAATAAAAGAATAATACTTGTTATTTCTGCTACAGTTGGACTCTTTCCAAAAGCGTGGCCTAACGACACAGCCTAAGCTGACTGTCCAGCATACTATGGAATCTTTATTTTAAAGGGCTCTAACTTATGTTCCTTCCATTCTAAATGACCATCTCCCCTTTGAATATCGAATTTAGCATAAGGAGTGATTGTCAATTCAGTCACATCATTTTCGAGCGGTTCAAATAATTGTTTACCGTACTTCCAACTAATCTCCTTTAACCGTTTTTTCGAAGAGTCGACCACCTCAAATTCAAGGTTAACCTCTCTTCCATAATTTTCTTCCTTATACTGGGCATCATACGAAATGAGAAAGCCAGGAGTGCCCCACTTAATATCATTTATCTTGTAATTCAAGTTATCTATTTGTTGAAATTTTGCAATATCAATCTTATTTTCATACTGTGCTTTTACTATTTCCTTCCTAAACTCAAATAACTCCCCTTGCTTACCTTCGAAAGTCATGCCTAATTCAAGAGTGTCAGGGTTAAAACTATAATAATTAATTTTTAAAATGCCTGTCAAATTTGTCGGTGAAGTTTCATCCGTTGTAAGTCCATAATTCGATAACGGCATTCCACCTTTATAATTATGATCAATGTTAAAATAATCAGACGTTATCGGTTTTTCAGAATCGATGGAAAAGCTGGCTGTTACCCGTGCATCATCGTAATAGATTTCCCCGAGCGTTACCGTAATCCCGTTGATTGTTTTAGATTCCCCTGAAAACTCACTCAAGCCTGCTTCCGAAACATTTTTCAATCCGATATCTCCTAAGTTTTTATATATTTGACCAATTACTGGTATAGAGGAGACGACTTGAGCCATTGTAGGTGATACAGATGCGGATCCGATTAGAATTCCACAAGCAATTGCTGCTGCTCCAACACCAAGAACTGCTTTACTCCAAACAGTTCTTTTTCTCTTTAACTTCTTCTCTGTGCCAATTTTAGTAATGATTTCATCTAACTTCTCTGTTGGAACATGTATCAAATCAAACTCTTCCTTGAATGATGGAATTTTGTCTGTCATCCTTGTATACCCCCTTCATTTTTTCCTTGAGTACAGTAATTCCCCTTCTTATATTCGTCTTAACAGTGCCTTCTGGGCAGCCCAAGATCACTGCAATCTGCTGAATTGTATAATCCTGATAATATCTTAATAACAAGACAGTCTTATATTTCTCATCCATCTCGTTTAAAGCATTCATTAAATCTATTTGGACGTCAGTTTCCACCATTTCTTTACCTGGCATATTGTCCCACATCTCTTCGTTTATCAATACGAATCGCTTCTTCTTTCGCAGGGTTGAAATTGATGTATTAATTAGAATCCTAATAATCCATGTCGAAAAATACCGATCATTTTTCAGCTTTGTGATTGATTTAAAAGCGAGATAAACGGTTTCCTGGAAAACCTCCAAAGCCTCGTCCTCATTCCGCATATAAACATAAGCCATTTTATATAGTTTTTCTTTCTCTAAATGGATCAATTGTTGAAAAGCAATTGCATCCCCTCTTTTAGCTCTGACTATTAACTTCAATTTCTCCTCCACTATCGTCCCTCCTTCTTTACTATCTGTTAGATAAACGACCGGCAAATTTCGTTTCAACTTTATTTCTTAATCCAAGAACTTATAAATTCAATGGATTCTTTCATTAAATGTTCTTATCTATTAGTAATGGTGTTGTAGAAAGTGTTAATTTTGAAATTTGCTCATATAAAGCAATCGAGGAATTCCATTCGTTTTTCTATAAGGAGATTTCGTTGATTGAAGCAGAAGGGAACGATTCGGGAACAATGCGAGTTGAAAGACCTGTAGGCACGTAGGGACGAGAAGATTAAATCCTCGCTAAGCGGAACGCGTCCGCCTTGCGCAGAAATCAATATTGTGCGAATTCCACTATTTAATACACTCTTATGAAATTAATTCGTCTTGAGGTAATTTGTAGTTGGTAGTTAATTTGTTATCGGCATTTTTTTCTTGTTTATAAAAATTCATAGATACTTTTTTACTTGTACAAATTGCACTATAGGAAACGTAATATATGAAATAGCCAGCGCAATAAACAAAGCAAAATTTTGCCCTTTATTTATAAAAAAGAAGTCAATTATCCACAATAAAAGTAAAGAACCGAATACAATTTGATGACTTAGATAAGCACTTTCCCGAACTATTTTTTTGCCTAATTCGTCCTTTCTAACATCTTTTCGTGCATGCCAAGTAAAAAACTGTGCCCATCCAACAACTATGGCGATAATTAATAAAATCTCTGTAACCCCAAATTCAACATTCGGCATTACAACGTAACTAATTAAAGTAGCACCAAAATATAAAGTAACAATTAACATTAGAATAAGACTTACAACCTCTTTTTTACTCATTATTTATCCCCTCCGTTAAAAGTAAATAATTCATCGACAGTTAAACTTAAATTTTTCGCCAGCTGAAAGGCTAAAACTAGACTCGGATCATACTTGTTATTTTCTATTGCATTAATCGTCTGTCTCGAAACTCCACACAGCTTTGCTAACTCATCTTGGGAAACTTTTTTATCCTTACGTGCTCTTTTTATTATATTTTCCACCGAAAACACCTCACATCATGTCAAATATGTTTGACATTTATATTATAAAAAATACCACTAGAAATGTCAAACATGTTTTACACATTTTTTATACAAAAAAATAGTGCAAACCATATGATGGTTCACACTACTTTTATTAATGACATGAAGGACAATTGCCGTAGATTTCAAACTTGTGATTTTCAATCTCATAGCCAGGTATTGCATTTTGAAGCACTTCCATAGGGCAAAACGGAATTTCTTTAATATTGCCACAGGACATGCAGATAAAATGGTGATGATGATGATCAGCCTCACACTGCATTCTAAAATGTTTTTCTCCAGTTAACTCAGTCTCTTCCAAAATCCCCAGATCCACAAATGTACTTAAATTTCTATAAATCGTATCATAGCTCATCCCAGGATGTTCTTTTTTCATCACATTAAGAATGTCTTTGGCAGTTATATATTTTTCAGTCTCTGAAAAAATACTAAGAATTTGTTCACGTTTATCTGTTTTTTTGAAACCTTTATTTTTTAGAATGTCCCATGCTTTTTCTATGTTCACCCTGAAACAGCTCCCTTGCTTCCTATCTTTTTCGATAAAATAGTTAGAAGTAAAATAATAATCGATGTAACAACAATTGTTCCACCTGGTGCTAAATCTAAATAGAATGCACTAACAAGACCGATAACAACAGACAACTCGCCGAATATTACAGATAGCAAAATCGCTTGTTTAAAGCTTTTGGATATACGCATAGCTGCAGCTACCGGCAATGTCATAAGTGACGATACAAGTAGGATACCAACAATTCGCATGGATCCTGCAATAACTAATGCGGTTACAATCATTAACAAAACATGAATCCATTTAGCGGGAAGACCCGATGCTTTGGCATATTCTTCGTCAAAAGAAAGAACAAATAGTTCTTTAAAAAATAAACTTAAAAATATTACCACAATCAAAGCAATACCAATAATTATCCAAAGATCCTGACGACTTACTGCAGATACAGAACCAAATAAATAACTAAATAGATCAGAACTAAATCCCTCTGCTAATGAGATAAAAATCGCACCAAATCCAAGACCAGCTGACATGATAATTGGGATAGCAAGCTCTTCATAGTGTTTATACAATCTTCTTAATCTCTCAATAAACAATGAACCAGTTACAGATGCTACAATCCCCAAATATAATGGATTTAATAAAGCAAGTGCCCCAATAGATTGACTTAAATATAGGCTACCAGCGATACCTGCTAACGTAACATGGCTCAATGCATCTGCTATTAACGATAGCCTTCGCACGACGATAAATACACCTAATAGTGGAGCAATGAAGCCGATGATTAAGCCCGAGGAAAAGGCATTTTGTAAAAACTCATACTGAAAAATAGACTCAATCATGATTTCACCTCACTTTGGTGATCGACTTTACGTACTGCATGTCCATACCACGCTTCCAATTGTTCGTCACTCATCTGATCCATATCATTTTTAAAGCCATGAAAATGAATGCGCTGATTCAAACAAGCCACGTGGCTAATACTCTTTGATACTGCATCAACGTCATGTGTAACTAAAACAATCGTAATATTATGTTCCCGATTTAAATGACTTAACATATTATAAAAAGATTTTACATTTTTGCTATCTACTCCTACTGTTGGCTCGTCTAGTATCAATATATTGGGATTACTAATTAATGCTCTGGCGATAAATACACGCTGTTGTTGCCCTCCAGAAAGGTCACCTATATTCTTCATAGAGAATTCGTCCATACCTACTGATTTTAATGCTTGCTTTACTAGTTTATCTACGTTTGCTGGGTATCGGTGAAATAATCCAGTTTTCTTAACTAAACCGCTTCTTACAACCTCAGTGACTGTGGCAGGAAATCCAGTATTAAACGAATTCGACTTTTGTGAAACATAACCAATGCGTTCTTTATCTTTAAACTGAGTTACTGGCTTCCCAAAAAGAAGTACTTCCCCTTTTGTCGGTTTTAAAAGCCCTAGGATTATTTTTAATAATGTAGATTTGCCAGAACCATTTGGTCCAATAATAGCTAAAAAGTCACCTTCTGCTATAGTTAAATTTATATCTGTTAAAGCTTTGGTTTGTTCGTATTGATACGAAATATTATGTAGGTTGATCAATGGGGTTCCCATTATAATTCCTCGATTCTAATTAAGAATGATTACGATTTACAAAGTTAAAGTATAATCCAAAACGCGCCATGTGTAAATAAAATTGCTTGAAAGGATGTTTTTCTGGATATCCATAAATTTATTCAGCAGCTACAAACATGTACAGTAAAGGAATTTAAAACAATTGTAAAAGGTTTTGATATTCAAATATCAGATAAAGAATTGAAAAGTGTGCATCCACTATTAAAAGAAATTTCACTTTCCTGGGTTGTTTTCGGGGTACCACTCGCTATTCAACAAAAATTGATACAAATACTTGGGGAACAACGTGCTATGGATCTTTATAAAGAAATAAAAGAAAAGGCACCATCTTCCTTTGGTTAAAAGAAGATAATACCTTTCAGTTTCTGCTAATAACAAAGTATATATTTGTTTAGGTTCAACGCCTAGCCCTATGAGTCGCTTCGGTATTTCAGCAAAGGCAAAGAATACCTTTACACGTGAAATACTTCCGGCACTTGTCCGGGCTTACATATACGCTTACACTTACATTTTTCTTAGCGTAACGCATCGATAGCTTCTGGATTAAACTGTTTGTTTCGAAGCATTTCAATCTCATACTTATATGGGGCTTCCTTCGATTTAGCGTCTACACCAACAAATGGTGTTTCTAAAATTTTTGGAAGCTCCATCAATTGAGGATGGTGAACGATGTATTGTAATGTTTCAAATCCAATTTCACCAAAACCAATATTTTCATGTCTATCTTTTGCTGCTCCGCATACATTTTTACTATCATTAATGTGAATTACTTTTAAACGATCAATACCAATTATTTTATCAAACTCATTTAGGACTCCATCAAAATCGTCTACAATATTATAACCTGCATCATGAATATGACAAGTGTCCATGCAAATAGATAATCGATGATTATTCACAACGCCATCGATTATTTTTGCAAGTTCATCAAAAGTGCGACCACATTCCGACCCTTTTCCAGCCATTGTTTCTAAAGCTATTTGAACAGGGAATTCGGTTGCTAGCACTTCATTTAAACCTTCTACAATTCTAGCAATACCAGCGTCTGCACCAGCTCCCACATGGGCTCCTGGATGCAAAACAATTTGAGTGGCACCTATATGCGCAGTTCTTTCAATTTCTTTTTGTAGAAACTCTACACCAAGTGCGAAAGTTTCCGGTTTTGTTGTATTCCCTAAATTAATAATATAAGGAGCATGAACGACGATATTGGACATCCCATTTTCTTTCATATGTGCAATACCAGCTTCAATATTCAATTCTTCAATTGGTTTTCTTCTAGTATTTTGAGGTGCTCCTGTATAAATCATAAAAGTATTTGCACCATATGATGCAGCTTCCTTACTTGAACCCAGCAGCATTTCTTTTCCACTCATAGAAACATGTGAACCTAATAACATGACAGCAGCTCCTTATTTCTTACGGTTTTTAATACGTCTCTCTCTTTTCTTTACTTTATCCATTTCCCATTTCATATTACGCTTGTAGCCAGGTTTAACTTTTTTAGGCTTACGTACTAGGGACTTAGCTTTTGCATCTATCTCATTTTCATTTTTTGTACGGTTTTTCCGTGCGTGGCGCTCCTTAAGCTCTGACCATTCCCCATCAATCACATCTTTATGCTCCAGAGGAATACCCATTTTCTCAAGACGTACTAGCGCATCTTCGTCCGATGGTTCATATAATGAAATTGCAATGCCTGTCATTCCAGCCCGTGCTGTTCTTCCTACACGATGAACGAAAAACTCTAAATCATCTGGAAGTTCATAGTTAATAACATGGCTAACCCCAGGAATATCAATTCCGCGTGCAGCTAAGTCTGTTGCTACAATATACTGAAATTCTAGGTCATGTATTTGTTTCATCACTCGTTTACGATCACGTGGCGAAATATCCCCATGAACTATACCAACTTTTACACCATTTCCTTGTAAATAGTTAGCTACTTCATCTGCATGTTGTTTCGTATTTGCAAATATAATTGCTAGGTATGGATTAATACCTTCCATTACATCAAGTAAACGTTTCTTCCTAGATTTGCTTCGAACTGGAGTTACAATAAATTCAATACCCTCTGCTACTCGACGTTTCTCGCCTATTTTAATATGAACAGGTGAATCCATATATTTTTTTAAGAAAGGTTGTAATTTCTCTGGAATTGTAGCAGAGAATACAAACATTTCTAGTTTCTCAGGCATGCGAGATGCAAACTGATCGATCTCATTGATAAAACCTAGATCGAAAGCTAAGTCAGCTTCATCAACAACTAAAACATTAGAGGTATGAACAAGTAATGCTTGCTCTACTGTAAGATCACGTAGTCTACCTGGTGTTCCAACAACAATTTGTGGTTGTGTTTTAAGTTTTTCGATTGAACGGGCTTTGTCCGTTCCACCAATAAATAATTTTGTTTGGATTTCTGTTCCTTCTACTAGCTTGTTCAACTCATTATAAATTTGTGTTGCAAGCTCTCTTGTTGGTGATGTAATAACTGCTTGTACTTCTATTTTACTAGCATCTATTTTTTCAACAATTGGGATCAAAAAACTATGTGTTTTTCCTGTTCCAGTATGTGCTTGGCCAATCGCACTTTTCCCCTTTAAAACAAGTGGAATCATTTCTCTTTGAATTGGCGTTGGTTCTTGGAAGCCTAATTTTTCTATTGCGTCTAGTAAAAAAGGCTGAAAACTATAATCTGTATATTTGGACATCCTACGTCACTCCCTCACATTTCTTTATTGTACCACGATTGTACATAAAACGTATAATTTGCATAGAATAGAATAGTCTTTGTTGTTCGAAAGGAGATGAAAAAATGCGCTACCAATCTTTTTATCCATTTGCTCAAAATCGGGGAAATGATTTTTTTGGCATGTCCAATCCTAGCCCTAACCCCCAAAATGTTCCGAATAATAATCCCTTTGGCTTTTTTGGAGGAGAACAGGCTTCTCCACCACCTCCCCCTGCAGGACCGGCTACTAATTTTTTTAATCAGTTTCAATCAGCTCCCACAGGAGGCATTCAACAAGGTCAACCAATGACCAAAACAATGAGTTATTTACAAACAGCAGACAAATTCTTAAATACAGCTCAGCAGCTTACGCCTATGGTTAGACAATTTGCTCCTATGATACAAAATGTTCCAGCTTTGTTAAAACTATACCGTGGTTTTCAATCCGTCCCAGCTGCTACAACTGCCGCTGCTGCAGGTAATGTAACTGCTTCTGCTGCCTCGTCTGCCGCAAGAGCAGCTAGTACTGCAACATCTGTAACTAACGGAGCCTCGATACCTAGAATATTTCAGCCTCCAATTTAAAGTTTTGTAATCATCCATGTGCTCCGTTATAATATGAGTATGCTCGTATTGAAGGGAGTTACGTAAAATGATTGTACAAAAAATTTCGCCTAGAGGATACTGTTACGGTGTAGTAGATGCAATGGTTATTGCTCGTAATGCTGCACTAGACACCTCTCTTCCAAGGCCTATATATATTTTAGGAATGATAGTCCATAATAAACATGTAACTGATGCATTTGAAATGGACGGAATAATTACTTTAGACGGAGAAAATCGTTTAGATATATTATCGAAAGTTGAAACAGGTACAGTAATTTTCACTGCTCACGGCGTTTCTCCAGAGGTAAAAGAGTTAGCTCGTAAAAAAGGGCTTGTTTCAATAGATGCAACATGTCCAGATGTTACAGTTACTCATGACCTTATTAGAGAAAAAACAGCTGAAGGCTACGATATTATTTATATCGGCAAAAAAGGACATCCTGAGCCAGAAGGTGCAATTGGGGTAGCTCCTGACAAAGTTCATCTAGTTCAAACATTAGAGGATGTTGAAAATTTAACAATCTCTGTTGAAAAACTTCTTGTTACCAATCAAACTACAATGTCTCAGTGGGATGTTGTGGATTTAATGAAAAAATTAGAAGAGAAATTCCCTCACATTGAAGTTCATAAAGAAATTTGCTTGGCTACTCAAGTTCGTCAAGAAGCAGTAGCTGAACAGGCTGGAGAAGCAGAACTTTTAATAGTAGTAGGCGATCCGATGAGTAATAATTCTAATAGACTGACACAAGTTTCAGAGGAAATCGCTGGGACGCCTTCTTATAGAATTGGAGACATCTCTGATTTAAAATTGGAATGGTTGAATAATATTTCACATGTAGCTGTAACTGCAGGTGCCTCCACACCTACTCCTATCGTAAAAGAAGTTATTCACTTTTTAGAAAAGTACGATCCAAACGATCCTACAACTCACGATATAACGAAAAAAACAGTACCAGAAAAAATTCTTCCTAAAATCAAAATACCAAAACCGGTAAACCGGATTGAACCTTATACAGTTAAATAAAAAAGCTGCTCAAATGGGCAGCTTTTTTTATATACTTCCTATTAAATTAATTGAAAGGGATCAGTTGAAATTTTTGAAGAGATGAATTCAACTAAGAGATTGTTCTGAATGCAAACCTCTGTCATATACTCCGCAACTCCGTGCTTCATAATTTGTTCTACATGATGCCCTGGATCAATAACCGATAATCCAATAGCCTCTGCATCTTGTGCAACATGGAAATACAAATCACCAGTTATAAAAACATCTGCTCCAGCTCTTTTTGCTGTTTGTATATATTTGTTACCGTCTCCACCAAGTACAGCAACTTTCTGAACTTCTTGCGTTAAATCCCCTACAACCCTAACAAAAGGTACATTTAATTGCTTTTTAACTACTTCAGCATATTCAGCTAATATTAGTTTTTTAGGCAGTTTCCCAATTCTTCCTAGACCCTTTTTGTTTACTTCAGATTCCAGTAATATTAAATCATATGCAGGCTCTTCATATGGATGATTTGTCAACAATGCTTTTAATACCTTATTTTTTATAGAAACAGGAAACACTACTTCGATTTTATCCTCTTCTACTACTTCTAATTCATTCGCTTGTCCAATATAGGGGTTTGCATAGTCTGAAGGTTTAAACCTTCCTTCCCCCGCTGATGTAAAGCTACATGAATGATATTCTCCAATTTGGCCTGCACCAGCAATATCTAATGCAGCTCTTACCACATTTGTAGACTCTTTTGGTGTAAAAACTGCTAACTTCATCAGTTGTTCTGAGTTAGTTTGCTCAAGGATTTCTATATTTTCTAACTGCAAAGCATTAGCTAGTAAATCATTAACTCCACCTGTGGCGATATCTAAATTCGTATGTGCAGCATATACGGCAATATCATTTTTTATCAATTTCTCGATTAAAATTCCTTGAGGTAAATCTGTACGCATATTTTTCATTCCTCTATAAATAGGAGGATGATGAGCAATAATAAGCTCGCAGCCATTTTTAATCGCTTCTTCTACTGTATCGAGATTCACGTCTAAGGTAACCAAAACTTTTGTAATAGTTTTATTGAGAGTACCAATTTGTAAGCCTACTGTATCTCCATCGACTGCCAAAGATTTTGGTGCCCATTGTTCGAAAAGGGAAATAAGATGTTGTCCATTTGTTTCCTTCATCGTTTATAAAGTCTCCTTCACTAAGGCAATTTTGTATTCTAGTTCTTCTTTCTTTTGATGTACCTCAGTTCCTGGTATTTTGTTTAACTCATTCACTATTCGTAGCCATTCATTTAATTCATTGTTCCACTTCTTTTGATAGATAGGAGATTTTTCTTTACTTAGAATTGGACCAACTAGCAACTCCTTTTCTGATAACTTCATAATTCCTTTTTTTAACACAAGAATCTCATAAATTTTATCGTGTTCTTCCAGAATTACTTCCTGTTCTATTTTCCATTGTTCTTGAATAGCCCATTCTCGTATTGCTTTGGCATGTATATTTGGTTGTAATATTAGAGTATCCACCTTAGAAAGCTTGTCTTTCCCTGATTCTAGGATTGAGGCAATAAGTGGACCACCCATTCCAGCTATAGTAACTGTCTGAACATTGTCTACATCCGAGAATACCTCTAACCCGTTACCGAAACGGACATCAATATTATTTTGTAAGCCTTCACTTATTACTTGTTTTTTCGCAGATTCGAATGGACCTTTTACAACCTCTCCAGCAATAGCTTTCGTTATAACACCTTCATGTACTAAAAAACATGGCAAGTATGCGTGATCACTACCGATATCCGCTAAAATAGTATTTTCTTTGACAAAGGAAGCAACTGTTTTCAGTCTTTCCGATAATTTTTTTGCATTCATTATTTCAACACCTCTTCATTAACTATTATAGCAAAAAAGAAAAAAGACCTCGATTCTTTTACGAAATCGAAGGCCTTCTTATTGTATTACTATTCTAACGATGTTATCCATGCCGCCATAGCGTCTAGATTTTCTTCAGGCACTAAATCAGCTGGCATTGCACCTTTACCATTTGCTAATACATCTTTAATTTCGTCTTCAGATAATGAAGTTCCAACTAATGATGGGCCCATGCCACCTTCATAACTATTACCGTGACAACCGATACATTTACCTTGAGCAAGAGCTTCCGGATCGAATTCTCCAGCTGACGCATCTTCTCCGCCTTCTGTTCCTTCTCCATGTTCTTCAGTTGCAGCTATTTCTTCTTTGTTACCTACGCCATCCATAGACAAGAAGAAAATTAAACCAATACCAAAAGCCATAATTAAGATAAATGGAATTATTGGATTTCTTTGCATAGTTAACCCTCCCTTTTAATACAATCTTTTCTAATATAGAATTAGTCAACATTTACATTGTACTGCATTCTAGTTAAAACGAAAAGTCTTATGGGATAAGTTTTCTTACATTGTGACAATTTGGACATAATTTTTCGTGTTTTTTCTACATTTAGCAACCAATATGTCGAGCTATTACCATTCTCTGTACTTCGGAAGTTCCTTCACCAATTTCAAGTAATTTAGCATCTCGCATATATCTTTCTACTTCATACTCTTTCATATACCCATAACCACCATGTATTTGAATAGCTTGATCTGCTACTTCCATTGCAATTTCAGATGCATATAGTTTACACATAGACGCTTCTTTTCCAAATGGCCGTCCCTGATCTTTCAACCATGCTGCTTTGTGTACCATTGTGCGTGCAAGCTCAATTTTCATTGCCATATCTGCCAATTTAAATTGTGTAACCTGGAACTCGGAAAGTGTCTTTCCAAACTGTTTGCGCTCTTTAGAATAACGGAGAGCTCTGTCAAAAGCAGCTTGCGCAATCCCTACTGCCATTGCTCCTATACCAATTCGACCACCGTCAAGCGTTACAAGGAATTGTTTGAATCCATTTCCTTTCTCACCTAACAAGTTTTCCTGAGGCACACGTACATTTTCTAATACTAGCTCAGTTGTGTTAGATGCATTCAAACCCATTTTCTCGTAGTTATCAATAATAGAGAAACCTTCTGAATCCGTAGGAACAATAATCGCAGAAATTTCTTTTTTTCCATCCTTCACATCAGTAATTGCTGTTAACGCTAAGTGTTTTGCATAGCTAGCATTCGTTATAAAAGCTTTGTTTCCATTAATAACAAAATCATTCCCATCAACTTTTGCAGTTGTCTGCGTACCACCTGCATCTGACCCTGCGTTAGGCTCGGTCAAACCAAAGGCACCGAATGATTCTCCTGTACATACTGGAACCAAGTATTTTTGTTTTTGTTCTTCTGTACCAAATAGGTTAAGTGGAGCACCGCCAAGAGATATATGTGCAGAATAGGTAATTCCTGTGGAAGCACATGCTCTACTCAATTCTTCTGTAACTATTGCAAAACTAACTGTATCTGCTCCTGCTCCACCATACTCTTCTGAAAACGGTAAGCCCATCATCCCCATGTCGGCTAACTGTTTAAAGATTTCTTTTGGGAACGCTTTCGTTTTATCGCGCTCAATTGCTCCTGGTGCAACAACTTCATCCGAAAACTCACGAATTGTTTTACGGATCATGTTATGTTCCTGAGTTAAATCAAAATTCATTTCTTCCATCCCCTTTGTAAATAAAAACGCTTACAATTACTATTATACTAAAAATATTAGAAATTCAAAGATTTATTATTAGTAAAGCACAAGCAACTTTAAGACAAAGGCTAAGTGCGCCAACTGGAAACGCGTCTACATGAAACGGAAATTCACAGTACTATTAGAGATTTTATTCTTCAAAATTCGTAGCTCGTTGAGTTCAAGGCACTAGACTATATACTTTCTACTCTATAAAAAATACCAACAATCATTCACTTTTAGTGAATGATTGTTGGTATTTTATCGTTATATGTAATAGTAATTAATTGAATATAAAATAACCAATAATTAATAAAATCCCTAAAATACCAGAAATACTAAAATATATTAACTTCATCAGTAATCCAGAGAATAGCCATAACAAACAATTACCAAATATTAAACCAATTAATAATAATGGGTTATCTCCAAAGTAAATATCCCATACTTTAAAAGATAATGCTAATAATAATAAAGCAGAAAATACAAACAGGAGCGGTGCCATCACTGATTTATTTTTTACTAGTTTAATAGCTATGTATAAAAAAGAAAGAATAGCAATTGCAACAAGAATAATGGGTATAAAGATTGCGGTTGAAGCAACAAACAAGGAAGCTAATAATATTGCGGTTAATAAACCGACTATAGTATACAAGATTACTTTAGTTTTTTGTTTTTTAGCTAATACTGCCTTAGAGGCATTCTCCGTTTGTTCGTCCCCATTATTTTCACCTTGGGCGTATAAAGCGAGAAGAAAATCACAATAATGCTCGGGTAATAACTTGTTTTTTTTCCAAAATGAAATTTCATTCATTATAATTTGCTTACGTTGCAGCGACATATCTAGTCCTCTTTTCATCTGGTAAAACCAGTATTGTAAGATTCATAGAACTTAGAAAAAGACACCCATAGTGGATGTCTTCCATTCTATTCTAAAAAGTCTTTAAGACGTTTACTTCTAGAAGGGTGACGCAGTTTTCGTAATGCTTTTGCCTCTATCTGACGAATACGCTCACGCGTAACTCCAAATACTTTTCCAACCTCTTCAAGTGTTCTCGTACGACCATCATCCAGACCGAAACGCAGGCGTAATACATTTTCTTCTCTGTCTGTTAGTGTATCCAAGACATCTTCCAATTGTTCTTTAAGAAGCTCATAAGCAGCGTGGTCAGAAGGAGACTGCGCATCTGCATCTTCAATAAAATCACCTAAATGAGAATCATCCTCTTCACCAATAGGTGTTTCTAAAGAAACCGGTTCTTGGGCAATTTTCAATATTTCACGTACTTTTTCTGCAGGCAAGTCCATTTCTTCCCCAATTTCTTCAGGAGAAGGTTCACGACCTAAATCTTGCAATAATTGACGTTGAACACGAATTAACTTATTTATAGTTTCTACCATATGCACAGGAATACGAATTGTTCTAGCTTGGTCAGCAATTGCACGTGTTATTGCTTGACGTATCCACCATGTAGCGTAAGTACTAAATTTAAACCCTTTACGATGATCAAATTTCTCTACAGCTTTGATAAGCCCCATATTACCTTCTTGAATAAGGTCTAAAAATAGCATACCACGCCCAACATAACGTTTTGCAATACTTACAACTAATCGCAGGTTTGCTTCAGCTAAACGTTTTCTAGCTTCTTCATCGCCTTGCTCAATACGTTCTGCTAGAGCAACCTCTTCAGAAGCTTTTAGTAAGTCTACTCTCCCTATTTCCTTTAAGTACATACGAACAGGGTCATTGATCTTGACGCCAGGTGGAACACTTAAATCATTTAAATCAAAGGTTTCTTCTTTACCTTTCATTAAGCGATCCAAATCTTCTTCATCACCATCTTTACGACTAAGCTCAATATTTCTACCTTCAAGATTATCAATGAACTCTTCGATTTGATCAGATTCAAGTTCAAAATGAGCTAATTTTTCTGCAATATCATGATATGTTAACTCACCATTTTTTTTACCTAATTCGATTAATTGTTTTTTTGCCTCTTCTAATGATAATTCAATATCTGTTTCTTTTGTACGTTCGGACTTGTCCGCCATAAGAATTCCTCCTTTTACTACCGGATAGTTACTCTAAAGTTTCCAAAGACTTTTTCAACTGAATAGCTTCTTGGGCCAGTTCCAATGCCTTGGAAATATCACTCATTTTTTCTGCTTCTTTTGCTTCATGTAACTTACGTGAAATACGTAGTTCAATCCGGTATTTTCGTATATGGCGCAAACAGTCCATGACTTCCTCTGTTTCATGCTCTGGATCACGTTCTGAGAGCGCTGCTTCCATTACTATTTTTCTTAACTGTGCATCATTTAATACTTCTAAAAAACGTTGAAAATCACCATCTGGATACTCTTCGTAAAATCCAGTTAATCGAACAAACACCACTTCATAAGCATCTCTGATAAAACATTGATCATCCAAATTCCTTCTTGCAATATCAATTACACTAGGATTGTGAAGCATATGGGAAAGTAATATTCGCTCTGCTCTTTCGTCTGCAGATATTGCTTTCTTTATCTTCGTCATTTCCGTTTTAATTGTTAAAGGAAGGGATGATTCCTGCTTAGATTGTTTTGCTTGCTTTCCTTGAATTTTACGTAAATGTTGGTAAATAGCTTCTTCTGATACATTAGTTTCTTGTGAAAGCTGACGAATATACAAATCACGTTCAACTGATGAACTTCTATCACTCAGTATTTCCAATATTTCTTGGATATACTGTAAAGTATCATTTTCATTGTTAAAATTTTTATCTCTCTTTGAAACAATCATCATAAATGATAAATATGAATGTGGCTTTTCAATAATCTTTGTTCGAAATGCTTCTTCCCCATAATTTTTAATGTAATCATCGGGATCCATAGCATCTGGAATAATTGCAATCTCCGTTTGTATTTGATGGGCTTGTAAAGCAGTAGAAGCCTTTTTAGCTGCTTCCATACCTGCACGATCACCATCAAAACAAAGCGTGACATTTGAAGTGAGTCTATTTAGTTTGGTTATATGAGTTGACGTCAATGCTGTGCCCATAGTTGCAATTCCATTGCCAATACCTGCCTTAGATGCAGCAATAACATCGAGAAAACCTTCAAAAACAATTACATTACGTTGTTTCCGAATATCTAATCTTGCTTTGTCTAAATTATAAAGTACATGGCTCTTTTGAAATATAGGCGATTCTGGACTATTTAGGTACTTGGCCTCATTTTCGTTCTTTTCCAGTATTCTACCAGAAAAGGCAATAACATACCCGGTTTCATCAAATACCGGAAACATAATTCTTCCTCGAAACCGATCGAAATACTTTAATTCGTTTTCTTTTCGGATAATGAGACCAGTTTTCTCAATTTCTTGTAAATCCATACCTTTACGTTCAAGTAACGTAGTTAAAGCATCCCATTTAGGAAGGGACCACCCTATCTTATACTTTTCGATAATCTCCTTAGAAAACCCTCTTTCTTCGAGGTAATGTAATGCATTTTCTCCTTCCTCGGTATGAAGCAGTAAATGATGGAAATAGTCACTAGCAAACTCATGAGCTTTTCTCATCATGGAAACCTCTTTTGAAACAGGTGCTTTCGACTCTGTATCCCCAGAAGAACTCTCTTCAATAGTCAATCCAATTCGACTACCAAGTTTACTAACAGCATCTTGAAAAGAAAGATTTTCAATATCCATTAAAAATGTAATTACATTTCCACCAGCTCCACAACCAAAGCAATGAAAAATTTGCTTTTCATGTGTTACTGAAAAAGATGGTGTCTGTTCACCATGAAAAGGACATAAACCAAAATAGTTTCGACCTCTTTTGGTTAGTTGAACATATTCGCTTATGACGTCGACAATATCATTGTTATTTCTAACTTGTTCGATTACCTCTTCTTCTATACGACCCGACACTTTTTCACCATCTTTACTTGCTACTTTAATAATTCGTTAAATGAAAGAAAAATCCTGCAAGAATCGACAAAAAAATCATATAAATAATTTTATAATAATTATTTTCCACAAATAACTATTATAAAACATTTTAAACTAATAATCTATTATTATCTATTCGATAGACAATAGAAAAAACCTTTTCACTATCGTGAATCGGTTTAAAATCTTCCAAATTATTTTTGTTGTATGTGATTAATTACTACATTAGCAGTCTCTTCCACCGCTCTGTTCGTCACATCAATTACAATACAACCAATTTTTTTAGCGATTTTCTCAAAGTGATCAATTTCTTCATTGATTCTTTCTATTTTAGCATAACTTGCATCATCATTTAAACCAATTGCTTTCAATCTTTCTTTTCTAATAGAATTTAGTTTTTCTGGAGTAATGACTAATCCTACACATTTTGCTGGATCAACTTGGAAAAGTTGCTCCGGTGGGTCTACTTCTGGTACAAGTGGAACGTTTGCTACTTTGAATCTTTTGTTCGCCAAATACTGTGATAATGGAGTTTTAGAAGTTCTAGATACCCCTATAAGTACTATATCCGCTTGAAGTAACCCTCTTGGATCTCTTCCATCGTCATATTTTACTGCAAATTCTATTGCTTCAATTTTTTTAAAATAGTCTTCATCTAACTTTCTTACTAAACCAGGTTCTTCAAAAGGTTTTTCATCTAATTCTTTTTCAAATAGATTAATAACCGGTCCTATTAAATCGACAGACTCTAAATTATATAAATTACAGTATTCTATTAATGCTTGACGCATTTTTGTTTGTACAAGTGTATACAAGATTATAGCACCTTGCTCTTTAGCAAGTTCTGTAATTTCTTTAATATGGTCTAAAGAATCAATATGAGTAAATCTCTTAAATTTAGTATGCTGTAGACCAGGTCTAAATTGACTTATTGCCGCTTTTGCTACTAGTTCGCCCGTTTCTCCTATAGAATCCGAGACTATAAACAGGTTTAGCATTTTCATCGTTTCACTCCTTATAGATCATGGTCATCGGCTAATGATAAAAAGGCTCGAGTAATATTAGTCTTTGTAATTCTACCAATCACTTCTAACCCATTTTTCCCTTCTTTTACAACAGGTAGGGAATCAATTTGTCGACTCATTAATTTTTTGGCCACTTCAATAAGTGTATCCTCTTTCAAACAATACGTTATGTTAGGCATCCTTGTCATAATCATATGTACTGGAATTTTGTTTAAATCTTGGTTGCCAATACTTGTTCGCAAAAAGTCTTTTCTTGAAAGAACTCCTGAAAGCAACGAATTTTTATCAAGGACAAATAATGACCCAACATCCTCTAAAAACATATGACATATAGCATCATATACCGTCATACTTTCATCAACAACTACTGGAATTGATTGAAAATCTTTCACTGTCATTTGTGCTATATTATCTGATATTGCTTGGCTTGTTTTTTTGCCAGAATAAAAGTACCCCACACGTGGACGAGCATCTAAAAAGCCTGCCATCGTTAATATAGCTAGATCTGGACGTAGCGTGGATCTAGTTAATTTCAGTCTCTCCGCAATTTGTTCGCCAGTGATAGGACCGTTTCCTTTTACTATGTCCAAAATTTCATTTTGCCGTTTGTTGAGTTCGATTGGACTCACCGCCTCAAAGTGTTATACTTAATACTAAATAATTATATACTACTTTCTAGGTTATTGCGAAGTAAAGTTGCTCATGATACAATAGCAACAAATGATAGAGCGTTGAAGAGCATTATAAGTACTACATCCTAAGCGAGTGGGGTCAGTGAAAGCCCACATTGTAGGAAAACGGCAGCTTGGAGCTTATGCTTTTAAAGAGGATTGTTTTTTAACAATCAATCGGGGTGGAACCGCGGGTTAATAACTCGTCCCCGGGCACTTATTGCCCGGAGACGAGTTTTTTTGTGTTCCGGGATAAAGTGACAAAATTTAATGGAGGTTATCAAATGACAATTACAATGGAAAACGTAGTTAGTTTAGCAAAACAAAGAGGTTTTGTATTTCCTGGATCTGAAATTTATGGTGGTTTAGCTAATACATGGGATTACGGCCCCCTTGGTGTGGAACTAAAAAATAACGTCAAAAAAGCTTGGTGGAAAAAATTTGTTCAAGAATCACCTTATAACGTAGGTTTAGATGCAGCTATTTTGATGAATCCTAAAACTTGGGTTGCATCTGGTCATATAGGTAACTTTAATGATCCAATGATTGACTGTAAGAAATGTAAATCTCGTCATCGAGTAGATAAAATCATTGAAGATGCACTAGACAAAAAAGGTATTGAAATGGTAATAGACGGCCTTTCATTTGAGAAGATGGAAGAAATCATGAAAGAGCACAATGTTGTTTGTCCGTCATGTGGTGCTTTTGATTACACAGAGATTCGCCAATTCAACTTAATGTTCAAAACGTTCCAAGGTGTAACTGAAGCTTCTACAAATGAAATCTTCTTACGCCCTGAGACTGCACAAGGTATTTTCGTAAATTATAAAAACGTTCAACGCTCTATGCGCAAAAAAATGCCTTTCGGTATTGCACAGGTAGGTAAAAGTTTCCGTAACGAAATTACACCAGGAAATTTCACATTCCGTACAAGAGAGTTCGAACAAATGGAACTAGAATTCTTCTGCAAGCCCGGCGAAGATATGGAATGGTTTGAATTCTGGCGTAATTATTGTAAAGAATGGTTATTAAACCTAGGTGTGTCTGAGGATACAATTCGTTTACGTGACCATTCAGAAGATGAACTTTCTCATTACTCTAACGCAACAACAGATATCGAATATAAATTCCCATTCGGTTGGGGTGAGCTGTGGGGTATTGCAGATAGAACTGATTTTGATTTAAAACAGCATATGGAGCATTCTGGAGAAGATTTCAATTATATTGACCCAGTAACAAACGAACGTTATGTACCGTATTGTATCGAACCTTCTCTAGGAGCTGACCGTGTAACATTAGCATTCCTTTGTGAAGCATTTGATGAGGAAGAATTAGAAGGTGGCGATGTACGTACTGTATTACGCTTCCACCCTGCATTAGCACCAGTTAAAGCAGCAATTTTACCACTTTCTAAAAAATTGTCTGAAGGAGCAACTTCTTTGTTTTCAGATTTAAGCAAGCACTTCATGGTGGAGTATGATGAATCCCAATCTATTGGTAAACGTTACCGTCGACAAGATGAAATCGGTACTCCTTTCTGCATCACATATGATTTCGATTCAGAAACAGATGGCCAAGTTACTGTACGTCACCGTGATTCGATGGAACAAACTAGAATGCCAATTGCAGATGTAAAAGAATACATCGAAAATCATTTGCAATTTTGATATTAAGTCACTATTGAGTGATTGTTAAAAATAAACGCAAGAATGTTGTTCGCCACCTTGAACAATATTCTTGCGTTTTGCTTTGCCAATTTAAAAACGAGTAATGAATACATGTAGATGCTGCTGCACACTACGCATGAACCCTCAAGGATGGTCGCTGACGCTCCTTCATCCTTTTTGAAGTCTCATTCTTCGCGCTCATGCGACTTGGAAAGCTCACATCCTAGCTATCAGTAGTAATTCAGAAATCACATTCTAAAATGACACGATAATGCATTTGAAATATATAAAACCTTTAAAATTAATGGTCAAGTTTTCCATTCCGCAAGTAAATCATCTCTAAGCGCAACTAACTAACTAATAATCGCAAGTAACCTGTTTGGCAGCGCAAGTAAAATCCACATGAACGCAAGTATTCACCGATTCAAAGCAAGTAACTGTCAATTAAGAGATGCCTTCTACACGTCTGTTTGCTGCTGCTTAAGCTATGATTTATTCATCTATTTTGTGTTGCATAACTTTTGATTTATTTCATAGTACTTAAAACACTTACTTTGCTCTATCTTAAAGTTGAGATTAACTCGCCTATTGATTGTAGTGTAACGCGGCGACTCCAGCGGGAACGCGAGAAAGTCGAGACCCCACAGGGAGCGTAGCGAACGAGGAGGCTCGGCCTCGCCCGCGGAAAGCGTCCGCGTGAAACGGAAATCACAGTATTACTATCACTTAAAAATACCTTCTGCAATCATCATCCCTTTAATAATTATCTCGATAAATCTTAAAGTTTAAATTTACTCGTCTATTGATGGAAGTGTAACTCGGCGACTCCAGCGGGAACAGCGAGAAAGTCGAGACCCCACAGAGAGCGTAGCGAACGAGGAGGCTCGGCCTCGCCCGCGGAAAGCGTCCGCGTGAAACGGAAATCACAGTATTACTATCACTTAAAAATACCTTCTGCAATCATCATTCCTTTAATAATTATCTCGATAAATCCTAAAGTTTAAATTTACTTGCCTATTGATTGTAGTGTAACTCGGCGACTCCAGCGGGAACAGCGAGAAAGTCGAGACCCCACAGGGAGCGTAGCGAACGAGGAGGCTCGGTCTCGCCCGCGGAAAGCGTCCGCGTGAAACGGAAATCTTAGTGTCAATTCTCCTCTGATACACCTATTGCTTTTTTAGTACAACAAAAAAATCCAAGTCCAAAGAATTAGTCTTCTTCGGGACTTGGATCTTCTTTACGCGGTGTGAAAAACTCTGGGGTTTTCTCCATTTGATCTAAAAAGTGTTGCGACTTTAATCGTATTCCGACTTGTTCGCTATAAATCGTTCGGACAATTTTTTTAATAAAACCTTTTGTCTCTTTTTTGAGTGTCAGCTTACCTACTTGATCAATGGGAACTGTATAAAAGGTCCGAATAAGCTTCACTTGAGAAGGAGAGAGTCTGATGATATACGGGTCAATCGAAAAACATCGATGGCAAAGAAATCCTATTTGTGAAAAAGAAAAAGCAAATTCTCCATCTGTTGCTCCGCAATTGGTACATTGATGAAGGGTTGGATAGATACCTGCTGTCGGAAGAAGCTTCCATTCCACAAACAAACTAATTGCCTCTGGATCATATTCTTCTGATATAGCATGTAATGCCTGTTGTAATATTTCAAATAACTGAGGCTTAGGTGCTTCATCATCAATTAATTTGTCCACTAATTCCATTATAAAACTTGCGTATGCAGTAGCAAATATATCTTCTCGAACAGATCTCATAGAGTCAATAATTTCACCTTGCTGCAAAGTCCCCATTCCTCTTCCTTGCTGTATCAAAAAATAGCCATACGTAAAAGGCTGAGAAATAGAAGCTAAACGGCTAGTTGGTTTTTTTGCCCCCCGAGCCATAGCTGCTCGCTTCCCCAATTCACGTGAAAAAATGGTAACGATTTTATTAGATTCTCCATAAGAAGAAGCTCGTAAGACAATACCCTCTACTTTTTGTAGCAATTGCCTCACCTTCTTTCTTTAATACTCGTCGTCTCTAAAACCATAATCTTTCAAATGAGCTGATTTATTTCGCCAATCCTTTTGTACCTTTACCCATAGCTCTAAGTATACATTTGTTCCTAAAAGCATTTCGATATCTTTACGTGCTCTTGTCCCTACCTCTTTAAGTAAGGCACCTTTTTTACCGATGACTATACCTTTTTGGGAATCTCTTTCCACTACGATTGTTGCAGAAACACGAATCATATCTTTTTCCGTATCTTCTTCTTTTTTAATTTTATCTATTACAACTGCTATCGAATGTGGAATTTCTTCCCTCGTCAAATGTAAAACCTTTTCACGAATTAGCTCAGAAATAATAAATCTTTCTGGGTGATCCGTTACCTGATCGGCAGGATAGTACTGTGGTCCCTGTGGTAAATACGACTGAATTGTTTCAAGTAATTTATCAACGTTATTACCTTGTAAAGCAGAAATTGGAAGGATTTCTGCAAAGTCATATTTCTTTGTATAGGATTCAATAATATCGACTAATTTTTCGGGATGAACTTGGTCAATTTTATTAATTACTAGAAATACCGGTGTTTCATTTTTTTCAAGCATTTCCATGATGTACTCATCAATCTTCCCTCTTGGTTCCACTGCGTTTACCATGAACATAATTACATCTACTTCACGTAGTGTATTTTTAGCAACTTTAAGCATAAAGTCCCCAAGCTTATGTTTGGGTATATGAATCCCAGGTGTATCGATGAAAATCATTTGACTATTTTCCAAAGTTAGAACACCTTGTACTTTGTTACGAGTAGTTTGAGGTTTATCGCTCATAATAGCAATTTTTTGTCCTATTACTCGATTTAAAAATGTAGACTTCCCTACATTTGGTCGACCTATTATCGATATAAATCCTGATTTATAATTCTCATTGTTTTGCAGCATAATCCATATCCTCCGTTGTAAAGGCCCCAGGCAATAAATCTGCAACCGTTGTTTCTAATACATTTCCCTTTAAGTTTGTTAAATAAACAGGCATATCCTTATCACAAAACTCCACTAATACTTGTCTACAAGCACCACAAGGAGAAATAGGTCCTTCTGTATCGCCTGAAACAGCAATTGCAGTGAACTCTTTTTTCCCTTCTGACACTGCCTTAAAAATTGCAGTGCGTTCTGCACAATTCGTTAACCCAAATGATGCATTTTCAATATTGCAGCCAAGAATCACTTCGCCGTCTTTTGTTAAAAGTGCTGCCCCTACTGGAAATTTCGAATATGGGACATACGCTTTCTCTCTTGCTGTAATGGATGCTTCTAGTAACATTTCTTTATTCAAATGACTCACCTCTATAATATGATACCCGACCATTTCGGGATAAATATGATTAAACCAACAATTACAGTACAAATAGCATATATTAAACATGCTCCCGCTGCTAAATCTTTAGCCTGTTTAGCTAACGGGTGTAATTCCGGAGTTACCAAATCGACGATACGTTCTATGGACGCATTTACTAATTCTATCATGAACATACCAAAAATCGATAGAACAATGATTATCCATTCTATTTGCGATAAACCTGTCAACATTCCAACTATCGTAACAACTATTGCTGCAAATACATGAAATCGAAAATTTTGTTCACTTTTTAAAACATGGCAAATTCCATTTGCAGCATATATAAAGGAACGAAAAAATTTACGAAAGTTCATGGCCTTCACGTTTCAACCCAAAAGCTTGTAGAATAGATTCTTGTAAACCAAACATCTCTTTTTCTTGTTCTTCCGTTTCATGATCATACCCTAATAAATGTAGAAAACCATGAACTGCTAAGAAGCATAACTCCCGCTCAAAAGAATGCATATAGGATTCCGCTTGTTCCGTTGCACGTTGTACTGAAATGATAATATCTCCTAACATCGTCGGAATATCTGCGTTCATAATTTCTATTTCTCCTTCTCCCATTTCTTCCATTGCAAAGGAGATTACATCGGTTGCCACATCTTTGTTTCGATAAGTTTTATTAATTTCTTGGATAGCATCATTCGTTACAAATGTTACACTAACCTCACTGCCTTCTTTAACAGAAAGTTGTTCACCTGCTGACTGCAATACCTTTCCTACAAGAGCTAAGGTCTCCTCTGATACTGTGTTTGTCTCATCCATTAAATCTAGTTCTAACATATTATTAGCTCCTTGCATTATTATTTGGGATATTCAATCCGCGAATGGAATGTTCCATTCATAGTTGTACAAAAACTCTCTTCCATTTTCTTTATTTCCTTTAAAGACAGATCGCATTCATTGAATTGCCCATCTAATAATTTATCTTTAATAATAGACTGTATTAATTTTTGAATCTTATCAGCATCTGGTTCTTTCATCGACCGAACAGCTGCTTCTACACTATCTGCTACAGAAATAATTGCGATTTCTTTTGTTTGAGGTTTTGGACCAGGATAACGGTAATCCTCTTCTTTCACATTACTATTTGTTTCTTTTTCTTTAAAATAAAAGAATTTCAACAAACTTGTACCATGATGTTGCGCCGCTACATCTACAATTTCTGTCGGTAATTTATGTTTCCGCAAAATCTTCGCTCCATCCACCGCATGTGCAATAATAATATCTCTGCTTGCCTCTGGAGACAAATTATCATGCGGATTATAACCGTTTACTTGATTTTCGATAAAAAATCCAGGTCGATTTGTTTTACCTATATCATGATAATAACAACCAACTCGTGCAAGCAATCCATTAGCTCCAATCGCTTCACAAGCAGCTTCTGCTAAATTGGCCACCATTAAACTGTGATGATAAGTACCGGGTGTCTCGGTTAATATTTTCTTCAACAAAGGATGGTTAGGATTGGATAATTCAATGAGTCTCATAGTAGATAATATGCCAAAGAAAGATTCAAAGAAAGGTAGTATCCCAATTGTCATAGCACCAGATAGTACCCCAGACAGCATAGCTGCTCCTACATAAAATAAAATATCTGTAAATTCATAGGAAGCCTTCGTCATTAATAAATAAAATAAAATAAACACAATATTAATAGAAGAAACAATTAAACTGGAGCGCAATATTTGTGAATTAGTATGCATCCTTTGCATCGCAAAGATACCTGCAACTCCACCAAATAATATGTATAACGAGGCTTCCATTTGAAATACATTTGTATAGCCTTCTTGAAAAATAATACCTGCATATGCAGCAGACACAAAATTAGAAATATAAGCTGCACGTTCATTTACCAATAAATAAACAAGCATTGCAACCATCGCTGTAGGAAATAAAAATGCTATAATTACATCAAAATTATATGCGACAGACTGTATCACCTTCATCATTAATACAGATAAAATGACACTGAAAGCTACAACAATCAAATTCTTCGAGTTGTTTATAGTTTGCTCTTTCCTAATAATTGTTTGTCCAAATAACACCCACATCGTAAGTCCTACAAATAAAACTACTCCCAGATATGGTCTATAGGATGCTTTATTCGTCAACATACCCAGCAACTCAAGTTGTCGATAGACCTCTCTATCAATAATTTCACCCTTTTGAACGAGTATTTGCCCTTGAAGTATGCGAGTGGGCTCTACGCTTGCTTTCGCCTGTTCTATTCGTTCCTCGGTTAAACTCTCATTTACCACCTCTGTTGCGACAATTGAGGTTTTTGCAATACTAGAGAGTACATTTTTATAATCCTGGGAATAAACAAAATTGTTATTTATTTGCTGACCAATTTTCTCTCTTGAAATAGATACATTTTCCATTCGAATTGGTTCACTTAATGTTGTCTCCACTAGCTCGGATAACTTCGTTTTTGAATCGTCCAAAATAATATTATTTTGATTTAAAAGTATGACTAACATATCGTCATTAAGTGGTACATAGCTTGCGTTCTCTGCCAATTCTTCCATATCTTTTTTTAGCTTGTCTACTAAAGTAGCAGTTGTATCTTCTGCATTTGCATTTTCTTTTACATGCAATACACTATCAAAAATAGACTCTGTTATTGCCGCTTGGTTAGCAGCGGTCTCGTCTTGGAATTGGTAAACAGCTGGAACTTCCTGCTCCGTTTTTTTGCGTTCTTCCTCTGTTTTAACGGAGTCTTCCATGGTTTTAACTGCTCTTATCGTATCAGGTGAAAGCTGGAACAACTCAAAATCATACTTACTTTCCTTTACATTGCCGATTAACAAAAAAAACAGGCATATGGCTGTAATAATAATGACGATGAAAGGGAGATACTTATGATTTCTCCATTCTCTCCACTTTATTAGGATATTTTTCATTTATTCTCATCCCCCCACCAACTAGTTATTCCATTATACCTTATTTTTTTCACAATTCACTAATGTTTCCCTAATAAACAAAAGCGAAAGCGCCTATCTCAGCCCTGACAATCGTTGGAGGAATTGCAATAAAGGCGTTTTTAACCTTTATTCATAAGAGCGATTCGAGGGGTTAGTCGCTGGAGTCTTGACAGGGAATTACTTGTAAAAAGTTATCCTCTTGCCAAAGATTTTATAATTTCCTAATGCAACAAAGAAGCAACTGTCTAAACATAGACCGTTGCTTCTTTTGGGTTTAGGTTATTATTGTTCTTCATATGCTTGTATAATTTTTGCAACTAGTGGATGACGGACTACATCTCCTTGCTCTAAATATTGAAAATGAATTCCGGCAACATTTTTTAATATTTTTTCCGTAACGATTAAACCTGATTCCGCACCCTTTGGTAAGTCAATTTGAGTTTTGTCACCAGTGATTACCATTTTAGAACCAAATCCTAATCGCGTTAAGAACATTTTCATTTGAGCTTTTGTTGTATTTTGAGCTTCATCTAAAATAACAAAAGCATCATCTAATGTACGACCACGCATATAGGCTAAAGGTGCAATTTCAATCGTCCCTCGTTCCATAAGACGATCTGTCTGTTCTGTACCCAACACATCATGTAGCGCATCGTATAACGGTCTTAAATATGGGTCTACCTTTTCTTTTAAGTCACCAGGTAGAAAACCTAAGCTTTCTCCCGCCTCGACTGCTGGACGTGTTAAAATGATTTTTTTCACATGTGCATTTTTAAGTGCCTGTGTTGCCATCACTACCGCTAAGTACGTTTTTCCAGTACCAGCAGGTCCAATACCAAAAGTAAGGTCAGTGTGTCTTATTCCTTGGATATACTCTCGTTGCCCTATAGTTTTAGCTCGAATAGCTTTACCTTTTGTATTTCGTGCAATTTCCTCATCGTATAAGCTAGAAAAATATTCAATTGTACCATTCAAGCTCATCTCAATTGCAGAAGAAACATCACGCAGGTTAATATTAATACCTTTTCGAATTACTGCTAATAGTTGTATCATTAGCTGTCTAGCGTCTTCTACATTTTGTTCTTCACCAATAATCTGAATTTGTTCACCTCTTGTAATGAGTTGAACTTTTAGCTCCGCTTCAATAAGTTTTACATTTTTATCCGAAATGCCAAGCAGCATTACCGCTTCGGCTGGATCTTGCAAATTAATATCTAATTGTTTAGTTTCGCTCATGCTTCGTCTCCTTGGGGTATAACATGTGGTATTGCAATATTTTCATTTATTAGTAAAAGTATCTTCCCTTTTACTTTATCATCTTGTATTGATACCTGTAAAACTTTATCCTCTAATAATTGTGTTCCTGTTGGTAATTCTTTAATAATTTTTTGAAATAGAAGCGGCCGTATGAGATGTTCAATGGATTCCTCAGTCAGGGAATAGGTTATTTGATGTTTCTTTTGTACATAGCCTGCCTGAACGTATTTTTGGATAAAAGCAGGTAGCTGTATTTCCTTCCAAAACATCTGTTTATCGCCCACTTTTTTTTGGATTACCAATTCTGTTGAGTTCGGATTAATGACAGCAACCTGTGTTGGAAGTTCAAATGATAACTCTATCCAATAGTTGGCATACACTTTTCCTTCTGCACTCGTAATAATCCTTTTGTTCCCTTGGGTTACAAACCCATTTACTAGGACATCTCCTTTTTTCACAGCAATGTTTTTTTCAACTGCTCGCACACCTTTTGTTAGTGTAAAATCTGTTATTACTCCACTTCTCTTTGCTATTAGATTGACAGCCGGTGCATCCTTAAGCTCTTTTTCTGTTTGCGGAGGTGCTAGCATCGGAGACACTGTAAAGGTAGAACCAGATTTTGAAAAATGAACCCAAGAATACTCTTTATGTTCTAGTAATATATTTTGACGTATTTCTTGCTCCTCTGGCAGTTTAGATGCAATCATTCTTGTTTTAATGCCCATTTCTTTTAATTGTTCAGTCAACAAAATATTACTTTCAGGAGAATCTGAATCAATTTGAATAGACCAGATAAATTGAGCTAATAATACTGGGATTATTAAAAAAAAGAAGACCCCTATTACTGATGCTGAGTAAATAGAGATAGTACTCTCTTTTAGTTCATTTTCTAGATTTATCGAGAGCTTTAGTTTTTTTCTTACTTTCCGAAATGCTTTCAAATCTTTTGCTTGAATAGAAAAGTTTACATGATTCTCGTTTGTATGAAGCTGGTACACTTCGATATTTTGTTCCTTTAAACTTTTATAGAGAGTAAATTGGTCTGTAGTAATTGGTGCTTGTATTTTAATAAGTCGCCTCATACCGTTTTTTCCTTCCTAGTTAGATTAAAAAACTGAAGATTGTGCACATGAAGATGCAGCCTATCGCTAGACATGGATTTTATGTGCAAGCTTTCGGCATGAATTTCTAAAAGAAAGTGGTCATACGTACAGACTATACTGTTTTCTTTTAAACGAACTAATGAAAATTCATAATCCAATATAATATCATCAAAGCTATCTACCATAATACTCGCGTGGAGTGGAAATAATTGCTTCACAAAAAAACACCCCTTTACATGAATTTATGCATGTAAAGGGGTGTTCATGAGTTATCTTTTGGATTTTGGTGGGGCAAGTATTTCAGAAAAAATTATTCCTTTGATTAAGTCGTCCTGACTACTAGGTATTAAACTGTCAACTACTGGAGTAGGTATAGTTACAGGTACATTTTTCTGGTGTGTACTTAATCTACCTGAGCTCCTAGCTACTCCTTGATCACGTTTAACTTCCCGCTCCATTTTTTCTACTTTTACAGGTACTTCTTTTACTATAGGAGGCTTAGTTTTCACCTCCTGCTGTCTTTCACTCGTAAACTGTTTAGCAAAATCACCTAATTCTTTAAATGGATTTTCTGAAACAGTTTTACGCATTGGGGTGCTATTTACTGGTTTTTCAACAGATTTTTTGTCGGATTCTTTATTATTTTTGAAAAAAAGACTAAAAATCGCTGCGATGATTATAGGAATGAAAGCTTCCAAGGAGATCGGCTCCTTTCCGCTATTATTTTAGCTCGTCGGTTGAAGGTTTATCTCCGCCGACCTTACTAATAGAATCTCTCATACCAGTATCTGCTTTGATATTATTATAATTCATGTAATCCATAACACCGATATTACCATCACGAAGTGCTTCAGCCATTGCTAATGGAACAGCCGCTTCCGCTTCTACAACTTTCGAACGCATCTCTACAACTTTTGCTTTCATCTCTTGTTCAGATGCTACAGCCATTGCACGACGTTCTTCTGCTTTTGCCTGGGCAATTTTCTTATCTGCCTCTGCTTGCTCTGTTTGTAATTCTGCTCCGATGTTTTTACCGATATCAACATCCGCAATATCAATCGATAGAATTTCAAATGCAGTTCCGGAATCTAATCCTTTCCCTAAAACTGTTTGAGAAATTAAATCTGGATTTTCTAATACTCGTTCATGACTTACACTAGAACCAATTGTTGAAATGATCCCTTCCCCTACTCGGGCTACAATTGTTTCTTCACCAGCACCACCGACTAATCGGTCAATATTAGCACGAACTGTAATACGTGCTTTAGCTTTAACTTCAATCCCATTCATCGCAACACCTGCAATGAATGGTGTTTCAATAACTTTAGGATTTACGGACATCTGAACCGCTTCTAAAACGTCACGACCAGCAAGATCGATTGCTGCTGCTCTTTCAAATGTTAGTTCGATATTAGCACGGTGTGCAGCAATTAATGCGTTAACAACACGGTCTACATTACCACCAGCCAAGTAATGACTTTCCAATTGGTTAATAGCAACTTCAAGTCCTGCTTTATGTGCTTTGATCAACGGATTAACGATCCGAGAAGGAATAACTCGACGTAACCTCATCCCTACTAATGTAAATATACTAATTTTTACCCCTGCTGCTAGTGCGGAAATCCATAGCGTAATTGGGAAAAATGTGAAAAATACTGAAAGTACTATAAATGCAAGTACGATAACGACGATTAAAGTAATTGTTGAACCTGTAATCATTCTGTTGCCTCCCCTTCTACTGCTTCTCGTACAACTATACGAGAGCCTTCTACTTTAATAATTTTAACATGTTTGTCTTTTCCTATAAAACTTCCATCTGAAACTGCATCAATTCTTTCATTATCGATACGTATAGTTCCAGCAGGTCTAAGTGGTGTCATAGTTACAGCAACTTTTCCGACTAGTTCCACTCGATTTTTATTGGAAACATATCCTTTTTCTGTTGTAGTCGCATCCGACAAAATCACTTTATTCAACACTTTTAATTCCTTACCAAAGAACTTCATAATAATCACCATTCCCACTATAGCTACTGATAAAGCAATAATAACAGCGATAATCATTTGCTCAATATCGCCACCAGCTAATATTATACTAGCAATAATAGCTGCCGCCCCTAATATACCACTAATTCCTCCGGGCAGGAAGAACTCTCCAATAATAAGTAAGACTCCAATAACAAAAATAATTATTGTTTCATACCCAGCCAGACCTGCAACTAAATGTCCAAAAAAGAAAAGAACTAACGAGATAAGTCCCATAGTACCTGCAACACCAAACCCAGGTGAATAAAGCTCGACGATTAAACCCAAACTTGCTATAGACAATAAAATTGGTACTACAATTGGATTTGTTATAAAACGAGCAAGGGATTCCATAAAGGTCTCTTCTGTTTCTATCACTTTTGCTCCAACAAGGTTAGTTGCTTGAAGTAGTTCATCAAATGAACTAACTGTTCCTTTAGAATATTCTACTTCTAAAGCCTCTGCTGAAGTAAGAGTCAATAATTTGCCAATAGGTGCTCTGTATTCAGGTAAGTCAATTGAATCGTCTGCCATTGCTTGAGCAAATAAAGGATTTTTTCCTGCTAACTCAGCAGCATTTTTCATTTTAGCCTTCCACGCACTGTTCGCCTTTTCATCAGCAGTGTTTCCACTACTGTCAATAACTGCAGCTGCACCGATTGTTCCACTCGGCGACATATAAATTTCATCCGTATGAAGCGCTAAATATGCTCCTGCAGATAATGCTTCTGAATTAATATATGAAATTGTACGAATGGATGTCGAGTCCAATAAATTAGCAATATCTTCTGCAGAATCTACAAAGCCACCAGGGGTATTGATTTCTAAAATAATTGCTTCTGCTCCAGCCTCTTCTGCATCATGGATAGAACGTTTCAGAAATGCATATAATCCTTTTTCTACTTCTTTGTACACAGGTATTTTATAAACTTCTGTAGAATTTGCAGTAAAAGTAGGGATCATCATTCCAAATGATAGGATTAACAAACAAAGAGAAATGGCATAACGAGAAAATTTCACCACTTAACCTCCTTTCTTCTATATGTATACTCCTATTTACGATGGAGTTATCAAAAAGTTTCATAAAATAAAAATAAACCGAGAAAATAAATTTTCTCGGTTTACATAATTGTAAATTTTAATCATAAAGTACGTGTTTTGAACGTAGGGATGGTTGGGATAATATACCACTTACGTTAACGTGCAGCTTCTGATTTCTTTTTACGTTTCCGCTCAGGTTTTAGAAACCATAGCTTCGAAGCTTTGTAAATTTAAATTTATTAGAATTTACGTTTACGGGCAGCTTCAGATTTCTTTTTACGCTTTACGCTTGGTTTTTCATAAAACTCGCGCTTTCTTACCTCTTGAATTGTACCACTTTTAGATACAGTACGTTTGAAGCGGCGAAGAGCATCTTCAAGCGATTCGTTTTTACGAACGACAGTTTTTGACATCTCTTTTTCCCTCCCTCCGAACACACGTCAAGTACATAACCAAGTGTTATGTACTAAAAAATTATACCGTATTGTAGAGACTTGGTCAATACTTTGATATAAATTTAACTTAATTTAGCTGAATGTTAAAACTTCCAACTCATTCAATTAAATCCTTCAGCAAATCTGAAAGGTTTTATAACTAAAGATGTTTGCCCTAGGTTGATGGTATCTTATCCGCCAACAGCTATCAGACCCTCATAACTCTGGTTAAAGCTCAGTTAGAAATCTTCAAGCAATACAGCAGGAGTTAATTAATAATCAGATTTACTTTCTAATCCTTTTACAATTTCTACTCCAGAACTTGCACCAATTCTTGTCGCTCCCACTTTAACCATCGCCTCAACATCAGCTAGATTTCGAACACCACCAGAAGCTTTCACTCCTAAGTTTGGCCCAACAGTTTCGCGCATTAGTTTAACCGCTTCTATCGTTGCTCCTCCAGTTGAAAAACCGGTTGATGTTTTCACAAAGTCTGCACCTGCAGCTTTAGATAATTCACTAGCTTTAATAATTTCTTCATTTGTTAATAAACAAGTTTCTAAAATAACTTTAACAATTGCCTTGTCTTTTGCTGCAGTTACTACTGCTTCGATATCTTTTTGTACTAAGTTATAATCTTGGTCTTTCAATGCACCAACATTTAATACCATATCAATTTCATCTGCACCATTTTCAATAGCATTAGTAGTTTCAAACACTTTAACTGCTGATGTACTTGCACCTAAAGGGAATCCGATAACAGTACAAACCTTTACTGGACTTTCTTTTAGTAGCGATGCACTTAAATTTACCCAAGTAGGGTTAACACATACCGATGCAAAATTATACGTTTTAGCTTCCTCACATAATTTTTCGATTTGGTTTTTAGTTGCGTCTTGTTTAAGTAAAGTATGATCTATTAATGCTGCAATATTTTCAGTCATTTGTTATTCCCCTTTCAAGATGTACGTACCTCTTAATAATACTCTTAATAAGATGAAAAGCGCAAGTAGATTACATTTTTTAAGCAAGAAATTCAAGATAAAGTATTTATTAATAATGGTATTCTCTAGACGGATGTGAGCTTGCCGCACGCTACGCATGAGCCTTCTAGGATGTGTCGCTATCGCTCTTCATCCTTTTTGAATCTCATTCTTCGCGCTCTTGCGGCTTGGAAGGCGCACATCCTAGTGACTGCTGATTCGAAAAAATACCTTTCTAAAATTACGGATCATTTGCATTTTGGACTAGATGCATATTTGTAATAAGTTTCCTTTCTGCAAGTAAATGATTATGATATCTCGCATTATTCACCTATTTTATTTCATAATGTTTAGAATACTAATTATGCCCAATCTTATAGTTAATAACTACTCACTAAATTGATTGGAGCGCAAGGCGGCGACTCCAGCCGGAAATAGCTTGAGCTGAAGAACCCGCAGGAAAGACATTGCTCGAACTTTATTTGGCCAATGTCTTCCCGACGAATAATCACAGGAGCATATGTTTTCGAAGCGACGAGGAGGCTGAAGCAAAGCTTGCGGAAATCTCAGCGGTATGATTTGTTTAATTATCAAGAAACCAGTAATCAAGTGAGAATTATTAACACTTTTTCTTCAAAAAAAACCGGTGAAATAATTTCACCGGTTTCAGCTTTATACTAATTCTGCTACTTCATCTAGTATCCTTACGAATTGTCCTTCATTGTATGGATATCCAGCTTTTGTGATTTTCACGCGTACTAACTTTCCGATTAAATCCTCTGAACCTGGGATAACAACCTTTAAGTAATTGTCTGAATAACCTTCTACCATATTAGATGCTGAATCTAGCTTATAAGATTCTTCAGGAATAATTTCAAGTACTTCGCCTTCAAATTTAGAAGCATACTCTACAGCTAATTGATCATTTAAAGTGATTAAACGATGGACACGTTCATTCTTTACTTCCTCATCTACTTGGTTATCCATTCTTGCAGCTGGTGTTCCAGTACGTTTAGAGTATGGAAATACATGTAGCTCGGAGAATTTTTGGTCACGAATAAAGTTAAACGTCTCCACAAATTCTTCCTCTGTTTCACCTGGGAAGCCAACAATAACATCCGAAGTAATAGCAAGATCTGGCAACGCCTCTCTTAAACGATCTAATCGATTCGCAAAAAACTCCATAGTATATTTTCTACGCATTCTTTTCAACACGGTATCTGAACCAGATTGAATAGGAATATGCAAATGTCTTACTACAATTTTAGAATCTCTTAAGACATCGATTACTTCGTCAGATAATTGGCTTGCTTCAATCGAACTAATGCGAAGTCTTTTTAAACCTTTGACGTTGTTTTCAATATCTCTTAATAGTTGAGCTAGATTATAATCCTTTAAATCTTCACCGTATCCACCAGTATGGATACCAGTTAGAACTATTTCCAAATAACCTGCATCAACTAATTGTTGTGCCTGTCTAACTACTTCTTCTGGATCTCTTGAACGCATAAGACCACGAGCCCAAGGGATAATACAAAAAGTACAGAAATTATTACAGCCTTCTTGAATTTTTAAGGATGCACGAGTTCTGTCTGTGAAAGTTGGTACATCTAATTCTTCATAAACTCGATTTTTCATAATATTTCCTACAGCATTGATCGGTTTACGTTCAGTTTTATACTGTTCAATATAATCTAACATTTTGGTGCGTTCCTGTGTTCCCACGACAATATCTACTCCTGGTATTGCCATTATTTCTGCAGGAGAGGTTTGTGCATAACAACCAGTTACACAAATAACTGCATCTGGGTTTTGGCGAACGGCACGACGAATCACTTGACGACTTTTTTTGTCTCCAGTATTCGTTACAGTACACGTATTTATAACATAGACATCTGATTGTTTTTCAAATTCAGTACGACTATACCCATTTTCTTTAAATAATTGCCAAATAGCTTCAGTTTCATAGTGATTTACTTTACAACCTAACGTATGGAATGCAACGGATGACAAGTTCTCACACCTCTTTCATTCAAATTCATAAGAAATTGCTGACAGCGCATATAACGGTGCAGTTTCAGTTCGAAGAATCCTAGGTCCTAGCGCAATTGTCTGAAAATCATTTTCTAATAATAGCTTTATCTCTGCTCGATCTAGTCCACCTTCCGGACCAAATACGATAAGTATCGATTGTTTATCATACACTTTTTTTAATTGTTCAGCAAACTTTTGTCGTTCCTGAATTTTTGCATCTTCTTCATCCGCTACAAATTTTACATCGAATGTTTTAGATATTTCTACCAACTCTTTTAAAGAGATTGGATTATGTATTTGTGGAATAGTAGAACGATGAGATTGCTCAGCTGCTTCCTTCGCAATCTTTTGTAATCTCGCTACCTTCTTCTCGTTTTTGGACTTATCCCATTTTACGATAGATCTTTTTGCTTCATATGGAAATAATTCATACATACCCAGTTCCGTTGCCTTTTGAGTAATCAATTCTAGCTTGTCTCCTTTTGGAAGACCGCAAACAAGTGATACTTTCTTTGGCATTTCATTGGTATTGGCTAACATTTCTTTTACTGTTAGATGGACTGATTTTGAAGTGCCTTCTATAATTTCCATCGTATACGTTTGGTTATTTGTAACAACAAAAACTTGATCACCCGGTGACATGCGCATCACCTGAATCATATGATGCGCGTCATCTCCGGTAATTGTCACCGTATTATTCTCACTTATAGGTTCATTTGTAAAATAACGTTGCATGACAATCTCCTTTAGTTAACAGGTTTTCTAGAAATGATTGTAACCCAATCTTCCATCATCATAACTTCCTCGATTTCAAATCCCGCTTGTTGTAAAGAATCTTTTACATCTTCCTTTTTCGTCGCTATAATTCCGGAAGTAATAAATAATCCACCTTCTTTTACAATCGTAAATGCATCATCGGTAAATGTCATGATGATTTCTGCTAATATATTTGCCACTACAATGTCCGCTTGTTCATTCACATTATCTAAAAGATTGCCATGTGTTACTTGAACAATGTCGTCTACTTTGTTTAAGGCAATATTTTCAATAGCAGATCTAACAGCCACTTCATCTAAATCTAGGGCATGAATCTTAGAAGCTCCTAGTTTCGCAGCACCAATAGAAAGAACTCCAGAGCCTGTTCCTACATCGATAACACTTGATGCTGTCTGGACAGTTTTCTCTAATGCTTGAAGACACATAACTGTTGTTGGATGAGTTCCTGTTCCAAACGCCATTCCAGGATCAAGTTCGATGATCAATTCGTCAGTGGTCACCCGTTCATAATCTTCCCAAGTCGGCACAATAGTAAATCGATTAGAAATTTTAACAGGATGGTAATACTTTTTCCAAGCAGTAGCCCAATCCTCTTCGTCGACTTCTTGAACTGTTATAACGTTATGACCTAGATCTATATTGAATTTTGTTAAATTGTTGATAGCAAGTTTGATCTCTTCCATTGTTTCTAATAAAAAACTCGTTTCAGCTAAATAAGCTTTTACGCGTACGCCATCTACCGGAAAATCATTTGGGTTTAAGCTGTAAATTTCACCAAATACATCTTCTCGTTCTCTTCCTAATTCTTCCGAGTCTTCGATAACTACACCACTTGCACCAGCTTCATGCAAAATATTACTTACCGCTTCAACCGCTTCATTTGTAGTATGGATGGATAGTTCAGACCATTTCACTTGCGCCAACTCCTTTATTCGCCTTTTAATGTCTTTTTGATCTTATCAAATAATGAACTGCCTTGCTCTTCTGGAATATCTCCACTAATTTCAGCAAATTCACGTAATAATTGCTTTTGTTTTTCTGTTAACTTTTTCGGAGTAACCACTTTAACTATTACATGCTGATCTCCAACACCATAGCCATGAACATTTTTTATACCCTTTCCTTTTAAACGGAAATTCGCTTGCGATTGAGTTCCAGCTGGGATCTTAAGTTTTACTTTACCTTGTACTGTTGGAACTTCAATTTCATCACCTAGAGCTGCTTGGGCGTATGTTAAAGGTAATTCGTAATAAATATCGTCGCCGTCGCGTTCAAAACGTGGATCTGCTTTTACACGGAAGACGATATATAAATCACCTGCTGGTCCACCGTTTACTCCAGGTTCACCTTGGCCGCTTACACGTAGCTGTTGACCATCATCAACACCAGCTGGAATTGTAACTTTAATTTTTTTGCGTTTATTAACTGTCCCTTTACCGTGACAAGTAGCACATTTATCTTTAATAATGTTACCTGTTCCTTGACAGTGATTACATGCCCGTTTTGTTTGTACTCGACCAAATGGAGTATCTTGGGTAACATTCACTTGACCAAGTCCGTTACAATGTGAACATTTTTCTGGTTTTGTACCAGGTTTTGCACCTGATCCAGAACATGTTTCACAATTTTCTTCTTTAGAAACTTCAATTTCTTTTTCTTTTCCAAACACTGCTTCTTCAAACTCAATAGTCATCGAATACTGAAGATCATTCCCTTTTCTTGGGGCGTTAGGATCACGTCGCCTAGAACCTCCGCCACCACCAAAGAATGAACTAAAGATATCTTCAAATCCGAATCCATCAGCACTTCCACCGAAGCCGCCAAACCCTTGGTTAGGACCAGCATGACCAAACTGATCATAAGATGAACGTTTTTGCTCATCACTTAGTACTTCATATGCTTCGGAAATTTCTTTAAACTTATCCTCTGCACCAGCTTCTTTGTTAATATCTGGGTGAAATTGTTTCGAAAGCTTACGATATGCTTTTTTTATCTCGTCTTGAGTTGCGCTCTTAGAAATACCAAGAACCTCATAATAATCACGTTTATTCATCTTTCACTCTCCTGCTCTGTTAACTTGCACATAGAAATAATTGTACCATGTTCAAATTCCTAATAGCAAAACTTTGAAAATTTAATCATTCAAATTAATTTATGTTTATTTCTACTTCAATGCACTTTCATTTTTCGAAGTTAGCGCAGCATTCATTTTTCCTATACAGTAAGAAAAGCCAAAGCCGGAACCGGTCTTTGACTTTTTGCTTACCGACACTTAAACAATCTTACTTGTCTTTATCGTCGTTTACTTCTTCAAATTCTGCATCTACTACACCGTCATCAGAAGGACCAGCTTGTTCTGCATTAGCTGCAGCATCCGCTTGCGCTTGTTCATACAATTTCATTGTAAGCTGTTGAACAATTTCATTTAGTTTATCTTTTTTCGTTTTGATATCTTCTAAGTTTCCAGCTTCTAAAGCAGCTTTTAACTCTTCTTTTGCATCTTCAGCAGATTTTTTCTCTTCTACTGATACTTTATCTTCTAGATCTTTTAATGTTTTTTCAGTCATGAATACTAATTGATCCGCTTCATTTTTCACTTCTGCTTCTTCTTTACGTACTTTATCCGCTTCTGCATTAGCTTCTGCTTCTTTTACCATACGCTCGATTTCTTCGTCAGAAAGTGAAGAGTTAGATTGGATTGTGATATTTTGTTCTTTTTGTGTCCCTAGATCTTTTGCTTTAACATTTACAATACCATTTTTATCGATATCAAATGTTACTTCAATTTGTGGAACACCACGTGGTGCTGGTGGAATATCCGCTAGCTGGAAGCGTCCAAGTGTTTTATTGTCCGCAGACATCGGGCGTTCACCTTGAAGTACATGAATATCTACTGCAGGCTGGTTATCTGCCGCTGTTGAGAATGTTTGTGATTTTGAAGTAGGGATTGTTGTATTACGTTCAATTAGTTTAGTAAATACGCCACCCATTGTTTCAATACCTAAAGAAAGTGGTGTTACGTCAAGAAGTACAACGTCTTTTACATCTCCAGTTAATACTCCACCTTGTACAGCAGCTCCCATAGCTACTACTTCATCTGGGTTTACACCTTTATGTGGTTCTTTGCCAGTTTCTTTTTTAATAGCGTCTTGTACTGCTGGGATACGAGTAGATCCACCAACAAGGATTACTTTATCGATTTGAGAAGCAGATAATCCAGCATCTTTCATCGCTTGACGAGTAGGTACCATTGTACGTTCAACTAATGAAGCAGTTAAATCGTCAAATTTTGCACGAGTCATTGTAACTTCTAAGTGAAGTGGTCCAGCTTCTCCTGCAGTGATGAACGGAAGTGAGATTTGAGTTGATGTTACACCAGACAAATCTTTTTTCGCTTTTTCAGCAGCATCCTTTAGACGTTGAACTGCCATCTTATCTTTAGATAAGTCGATACCATTTTCTTTTTTGAATTCTTGTACTAAATAATCCATTAATACTTGGTCAAAGTCATCTCCACCAAGACGGTTATCACCAGCAGTTGCTAGTACTTCAAATACGCCATCTCCTAGTTCAAGGATAGATACGTCAAATGTACCTCCACCAAGATCATAAACTAGAATTTTTTCATCGTGGTCCATTTTATCTAAACCATATGCAAGTGCAGCAGCAGTTGGTTCGTTGATAATACGTTCTACTTCAAGACCAGCGATACGACCAGCATCTTTAGTAGCTTGACGTTCTGCATCATTAAAGTAAGCAGGAACTGTAATTACTGCTTTCGTTACTTTTTCACCTAAGTATTCTTCTGCAAAACCTTTTAAGTATTGAAGAATCATTGCTGAAACTTCTTGTGGTGTATATTCTTTTCCTTCAGCGCTAACTTTTTCGTTTGTACCCATTAAACGCTTAACAGATGCAATTGTATTAGCATTTGTAATAGATTGACGTTTTGCAACTTCCCCTACTTGTTTTTCGCCATTTTTAAAGGCAACTACTGATGGAGTAGTACGATTACCTTCTGGATTCGGAATTACTTTTGGTTCTCCACCTTCTAATACAGATACACATGAGTTTGTTGTTCCTAAGTCAATACCAATAATTTTAGACATTTAGTTTTCCTCCTAATAAATAACTGGAATATTTATATCATTTATTCATTTACTTTGACCATTGAAGGTCTTAATACGCGATCTTTTAACTTGTACCCTTTTTGCAACTCTTGAAGCACAATTCCTGATTCTTTTGAGTCATCTTGTTCTTGCATAACTGCTTGGTGGAAGTTCGGGTCAAATGCAACACCTTCTGCTTCAATTTGTTCCAAACCTTCTTTTTTAACAGCCTCTAGTAAAGTGCGGTAAACCATATCCACTCCTTTAACTAATGAAGTTGCTTCCTCTGAAGTTGTTTCAACTGCAAGAGCTCTTTCAAAGTTATCAAGCACTGGTAATATATCCATTAAAACAGATTGTGCTCTGTATTTGTGATCAGATGCTTTATCTAACTGTACTCGACGTTTATAATTCTCGAAGTCTGCTCTCAATCGAATTAGTTTATCTTGTTCTTCTTCTACTTGCTGTTTAGCAAGTGTTAGTTCGTCTACTTCTTCAACTACTTCTTCAACCTGTTCAGGCTCTTCAGAGGTATTTTCTACTTCTTGCTCTTCTAATTTTTCATCTTTGATTTCCGACACGGTATGCAACTCTCCTTATCCATGATGTCCATGTAATATCCTAGATAATTCTCTAGATAAATCACCACTCATAATATCTAGCAATGATACGACTCTCCGATAGTCCATCCGGGTTGGACCAATAATTGCAATCGAACCCATCTGTTCTTTACCGATGCCATATGATGCAGTAATAACACTACAACCTTCCATGGCAAGGTCATTATTTTCTGAGCCAATCCTAATTTGAATGCCTTTTTTATCTAAATGAAAAATATCTGGAATTTGGTTTACATGATCCATCCAATTCATAATACTTCGTGCTTTTTCTACATCATTGAATTCTGGTTGGTTTAATATTTGCAGCTTACCACCATAATACACTTTGTCTTCATGCTCAATAGTCAATGCTTGGTTAAGCGATCCAAAAAGATGATTTAGACGACCGTTGTTTTGATGCAAAACTGTCGTGGTGACTGTCTCAAGCATTGCAGGTAGCTCATGCAAATATACGCCAACCAACCGTTCGTTGATCAAATTGATCATACGTTCGATATCTGATGCATGAAAATTTTCAGGAATAGAAAATATACGATTTTCTACATGACCACTGTCAGTAACAATTATAGCTACTGCAGAATCGCTTGATAGTGGTACAATGGAAAAACGTTTAACACGATGTTTCCTCACATCTAAACCTAACATAATAGAGGTATAATTCGTTAGTTCCGATATTATTTCAGCGGATTTACGAATTATTTGCTCCGTCTCCACCTTTCGTTCTTCAAAAATAGAACGAATTTGTTTTATCTCATTTTGCGAAATTCTTTGTGGAGTTAACATATTATCGACATAATAACGGTAGCCTTTTTGTGAAGGCACGCGACCAGACGAAGTATGCGTTTTTTCTAAAAAGCCCATTTCTTCTAAATCTGCCATTTCGTTTCGAATAGTAGCAGGACTAAATGGTACTTCCTCCTTTTTCGAAAGCTGACGAGATCCAACTGGTTGAGCGGTTTCGATAAAATCATCTACCGTTACTTGCAATATTAATAATTGCCTGTTTGTTAGCATGATTATCACCTCTGTTAGCACTCACTCAAAGAGAGTGCTAATACTCATATAAAACTTATCAAATCTACAGAAAACTGTCAACGATTTAGCTTTAATTATTTCAGGAAATATTGAAACACTTCATTTCCAATAAATCTTCCCCGTGTAGTAAGCCTCACAAAATTATCTTGAATGATTATTAATTCCTTTTGAAGTAATTCATCTAGTTCTTTTCCGTAAATATCATGAAGTGTGATACCATATCTTCCCTCAAACTTTTCTAGTGATACTCCCTCATTCTTTCTTAAACCAAGAAACATTTCTTCTTCCATTTTTTCCACTTTTGTTACTTCTTTTTGCATCATAAGAGGTTTTTCCCCTAAATCGATTGTTTGCATATACTTTTTTAACGGTCCATGATTTGAATATCTTACACCGTTCACATATCCATGAGCACCAGCACCTAAACCTATATATTCATCATTGTTCCAATACAGTAAATTATGCTTCGATTCTTTCCCCTCATATGCGAAGTTACTAATTTCATATTGAGTATAACCATGATTTTTCATTTCTTCTAATAAATAGCTATACATTTCTGCCTCTAAGTCTTCACCAGGAAGAGATAGCTTACCTTTGGATAGTAAATTATAAAAAATCGTTTTTGGTTCTACTAAAAGTGAATAGGCAGATATATGGGGTATTTTTAAGCGGAACGCTTCCTGTAAGGATGCTTTCCATTGTTCCATCGTTTGGTTGGGAAGACCATACATCAAATCAATACTAATTGATGGGAATTCAGTTTGTTTGGCATATTCTATAACTTCATAAACATGATCATTAGAATGAGTTCTTCCTAAAACTTTTAATAGATCTTGATCAAAGGTTTGAACACCCATACTTAAACGATTTACGCCATATTTACGCATTAACTGCATTTTTTCAAGTGTTAATTCATCCGGATTTGCCTCAGACGTAAACTCCGTTACATGTTCCATTGGTATATGTTTATGAATTAATGATAGTAATCGATCTAATTGCTCTACCGTTAAAGAAGTCGGAGTTCCACCACCAATAAATATTGTATCAATTTTAGCTGGTTCTGCATCGTTTTGCCATAACGACATTTCTTTTCCAAGAGACTCAATATATTCATCTACAGGTTGATTTTGAAAGAAAAATTTATTGAAATCGCAGTAATTACATATTTGATGACAAAAAGGAATATGTATATATACGCCTCGTACCATAACTATCCCTACTTTCTTTCCATAAAGGAAAAAGGAGGCTACTAGTGCCCCCTCTTTTACTTTTATTTATTTGGCTCGTCCATCTTTAGAACGGCCATGAATGCTTCCTGAGGAACTTCTACAGAACCTACTTGCTTCATGCGTTTTTTTCCTTCTTTTTGTTTATCAAGAAGTTTGCGTTTACGAGATATATCTCCACCGTAACATTTCGCCAAGACATTTTTACCGATAGACTTAATAGTAGACCTAGCGACAATTTTTTGTCCAATAGCAGCTTGTACTGGAACTTCAAATTGTTGTCTAGGAATTAGAGCTTTCAGCTTTTCAACTATTACCTTCCCACGTTCGTACGCGAAATCACGGTGAACAATAAAGCTAAGAGCATCCACTTTCTCACTGTTAAGTAAAATATCCATTTTCACTAACTTAGATTCCTTATATCCAATTAAGTCGTAATCAAAAGAAGCATAGCCTTTTGTACTCGACTTTAAAGCATCAAAGAAGTCATAAACAACTTCTGATAAAGGAATTTCATAAATAATATTAACACGTGATTTCGATAAGAAATCCATCGTGATAAAGTTCCCGCGTTTACGTTGACAAAGTTCCATAACTGAACCTACATAATCTTCTGGAACCATAATAGATGCTTTTACATATGGTTCTTCGATTGTATCTACTTTTTGGACGTCCGGCATCATTGATGGGTTGTCCACTTTTAGAGTATCTCCGTTTGTAAGCTTTACATCATATATAACACTAGGTGCCGTAGTAATTAAATCAATCTTAAATTCACGTTCTATACGCTCCTGAATTATCTCCATATGTAATAATCCAAGGAAACCACAACGATATCCAAAACCTAATGCTTGGGAAGTTTCCGGTTCGAACTCTAATGCTGAATCATTCAGTTGAAGTTTTTCTAAAGCCTCACGTAAATCAACGTATTTCGTATTGTCAATTGGATATAACCCACAGAAAACCATTGGATTCATTTTTTTATATCCAGCTAAAGGTTCCAAAGCAGGATTGTTAGCTAAAGTAATCGTATCACCGACACTTGAGTCACCTACGTTTTTCATCGAAGCTGTTAAAAATCCAACGTCACCAACAGTCAATTCAGAACGCTGTGTCGTTCTAGGAGTAAATACTCCAGTTTCTACTACTTCGAATTCCTTGCCAGAAGACATCATTTTAATCGTATCGCCTGGTTTAACTGTACCTTCCACAATACGAATATAAACAATTACCCCACGATAAGGATCAAATAATGAGTCAAATATCAAAGCCTTTAAAGGGGCATTTGGATCTCCAGATGGTGCAGGTACTTTTTCTACAATTTGTTCTAGGATTTCTTCGATACCAATACCAGCTTTTGCAGATGCTAAAACAGCTTCTGAGGCATCCAAACCAATAACGTCTTCAACTTCTGCTCTTACACGCTCTGGATCTGCAGCTGGAAGATCTATTTTATTGATAACTGGAAGTATTTCAAGATCATTATCTAAAGCCAAATAAACATTTGCAAGTGTCTGTGCTTCAATTCCCTGTGCTGCATCTACAACTAAAATAGCACCTTCACAGGCAGCTAAACTACGAGACACCTCATAGGTGAAATCGACATGACCTGGAGTATCAATAAGATGGAAGATGTACTCTTCACCGTCTTTTGCATTATAAGTCAATTGAACAGCATTCAATTTTATAGTAATACCACGTTCACGTTCAAGATCCATTGAATCGAGTAATTGGCTCTGCATTTCTCGAGATGTTACCGTTTGCGTTTTTTCTAATATACGATCCGCAAGTGTCGATTTCCCATGATCAATATGGGCAATAATCGAAAAATTACGTATTTTCTTCTGTCGTGCCAGTCTCTCATCATTATTCATACTTGTTCACTCCTAATTAAACTACTTGCATTATAACAGATAAAGGATTGTTTAAAAAATATTACTGTATCATTGTATGTACATTCTAGATTGTTTAAATTGAGTTGAACCCATAATTAATTGATGTCGTGCTGAGTGGATATCAACGTTGTTCGGGTTTCACTATTTAATATACTTTTATGTATTTTAAAATAAATAATTTTTCGCCAGACTTTAATCTTATCAAAAACCTCTTAATAACACAATCTACGAGTATATATTCCTTATGAAAAGAGATGAAGCAGAATTGCTTCATCTCTTATTGTTTACTTATATTGGTAAATCTTCATTTAACATATTCGATATCGCTTTTGCTAAAACTGCAATAGAACGATTTAATTCCTGTTCATTATTATCGATGCCACCCAATTCTACATTGAGTAAAATTTTGGAAAGGTCTTGATTGTAAACACCGTCTACTCCCTTTCCTTCCCGTGGTAGAATTCCTCGTGAAATTCCAGGAACTAATTTATTTAGTTGATCAGAGAGATTTTGTGCGAGTTGTTCATTCCATTTATAATTGGGGTGCTCTCGGCCAATAACAAATATAAATTTAGCATAGCGTTCTTCTCCATTTATAAGCGTCGTCACATTTGCTTTTGCGGAATCTCTATGAATATCTAAAATAATATCATATTCTTTCTGCCCAATTGCTTGTTGAACAAAAGGTCTTATTGAATCATATTGTTTCGCATCTCCTGTACTCTCTGGCCCCAAAATATCGGTTTCTAATTGATGAACTGCAAATTGAGCAGTTATCTGCTCTTGGAAGGACGTAATATTGTTTTCTGAATGGTACGTTGCAATTTTCTCACCCTTAGCAGCTAGTATAGGCTTATAGGCTTCTTGAGAATGGGTAAAATAAACAAATGCTTTTTTAGGTTCTAAAATTTCGGGAGCAGCAGTTTTTGTTTCTAACTGCGCGGCGTAGACGACTGCAGTAGTACTCTCCTCTTTTGGTGTTACTTCTTTTGTTGCGGTTTGTTGCTTTTGTTGCGGGAAAAGAGGCGTTTGGACGGTTGCAATAATAATTGGTGCTAAAAATAAAAGTAATAAAATGCTAACTACATTCTTTAAGGACTTAGCCATAATTTCCACTCTCCTCACACAATCGTATGAAGAGAGCGGCAATTTTAGAACACTTTATCTAGTTGTAATCCAACTTTCTATCCCATTAGACAATATATATGCATAGTGTTCAACCCAAGCATCCGTTTCTTTAGGGGTTACAAATAGGGATGGGTTTTTACCGACAAATACTTCTTCAAACAACTTTCTTTTTTCTTCCGTAGACCACGTAACCCATTCTCCAAAAATTGGTTGAAGTACAGATTTGTCGATGTTCGGTTTTTTATTAGAAACCATCGGCGTTACCGCTAATGCAGAGGAAGGTCGCCCTTTTTCCTCCACCTTAGAAGCAATATAATGAATGACTTGCTCCATTGCATCAGCATATAAAACTGGTCCATCCACAACCATCGGAATACCTATAGCTGTTACTGGCACCCCATATACTTCTTCCGATATTTCTTTTCGTTGATTTCCTACACCTGATCCTGGATGTATTCCTGTATTTGTCAGCTGAATAGTTTTACATAGGCGTTCGCTATTTCTAGCTGCTAAAGCATCTAACACAATGATTAGATCTGGTTTATATGCTTTACTAATTGCTTCTACAAAATCACTTGTCTCAAAACCTGTTTGTCCAGTTACCCCTGGAGCATACATCACTACTTTTACCCGTTCAGCACTTTCAGTCAATGAAGAACTTTGTAAATACTCAATTGCCTTTGGACCAATGGCATCAGGAGTTATAGTTGCATTACCTAATCCAATGATTAATATTTTTGAGTCCTTCGATAGATTTAAATCATGATGCATCTCTCTAAGTTTTTCGATAAATATTTTTTCTAAGGGTTTGAAACTATCCTCTTGGTCCGGACTCACCGTCAAATCCGTTAAAGTAATATATTTACCTTTTTTCTTTCCTAATTTCTTTTCTCCTTCTTCATTGACTTCAATTGATGTCACAAGTACTGCACCTTCACGATTTTCTTCGAATGTAATTCCTTCGGAGTTTTTAAGTTTATTTTTCTCCTCGCCTGTACGATGCTTTACCATTTCATCTGATTCATCTAATAAATCAGTTCTTCCCCACATAATATCACCTCTTATTTAGTGTGGTCGATGTGTCAAGTAAATATTCTTTGCATTTATATATTGCAATTTGTTTTTGTGTTTGTTAAAATAATGCTTGTTGTATTAGAAAGAAATGTATCATCTCAGACCTTATTAGGAGGTGAAAGGTATGCCAAACATTAAATCTGCTATTAAACGTGTTAAGACAAATGAGAGATTAAACACTCAAAACGCAAAAGCAAAATCAGCAATGCGTACTGCTGTGAAAAAAGCTGATACTGCTGCTCTTAATAACGACGAAAACGCAAAAGATCTAATTAAAACTGCTATTCAACAACTTGAAAAAGCAGCTTCAAAAGGATTAATTCATAAAAACGCAGCTTCTCGTAAGAAGTCTCAATTAATGAAAAAAGCGTAATAAAAAAAGACTATCCGATTATTTCGGATAGTCTTTATTTTTTTCAAAAAATAGTTTTCCCCTTAAGTGCACGGTGAAAATTCTGTAAAAGCATTTTTGACTTCACATAAAAGAAACTATTTTTTAAAAAAACATTGCACAAAAGGTTTCTCGTTGATTATTACTTTTAGGTTCTAATATAGAATATCAAATCGCGCTATCCCCCCTAAAGAGTAGGATTTAAAGAAAGAATCATGAACATATCTTGGAATCCTGTTATTAACATAAATGCCCGTAAAAACACCATCACAAAATGAAGTGACTAGCAATTTCTGCTTAACAGACTATAACTTGGAAAAACCATCTTTAATCACGTATTTATTGGTGGATTAACATACTTAAATCCAAAGATTATAGAGTGAACTTAATAACGATTAAGCCCCTTACTTCAGCAAAAACATCTCTAAAATTCTATCTCGATTTATATTTAGTGTTTTTAACTGTAAATCGACTGTCGCAAGATCATTCAATGTTTGCAGCAGTTTTTGTTCATTGTGAAGCATAGGGTGATCTATTAATAACTTTACTCGGTATGGATGGACCTTAAGCTGATTGGCAATTTGCTGAGCATGATAGCCTTTTTTCTTTAAGTGGCTTACCTGGACCATTAATCTAACTTGTGTTGCTATTAAAGCATTTAGCTTTAATGGATCCTCTTTTCTCTTCAATAAATCGTGATAAATTTCAATCGCTTCACTTTTATGCCCCGAAAGATAAGCATTTCCTAATGTAAAAACATCCTGCTCTAGAGTACGTACAAGCAACTTCTTTATTGTGTCACTATCGATCTCTTGCTCTTCGCCAACGAAAGTTGCTATTTTCGCTAACTCTGTCTGCAGATGAACAAGATCCGTTCCACCAAGTTCAATAAGGCAATCTATAGACTCATCAGACATCGTTTTCCCATGTGTAGAAAGTTCATGTAAAATCCATCCCTTTAAATCATGGACCTGTAAGCTAACTGACTCAATAACATTGGCTGTCTGTTTCATAGCTTTTGTAATTTTCTTACGTTCGTCTAGTTTTTCATAAGGTGCTATAAAAACAGTGATTGCTGATGGTGAAGGAGATTTCAACCACTCTTCTAGACTAACCGTATCATGGACTATTTTTTCTTTTCCCTTTTCAGTCGCTTTTAGAAAGAATGCATTTTTTGCTATAACCAGTTTCTTATCTGAAAAAAAAGGAATAGTATCTGCCTCATACATAACCTCGTCTACTTTACTTTCCTCCATATCGAAGGTGATAACTTCTAATTCCCCTTGATCATTTAATTGTCTTTTAATTCTTTTTAATGTTTCTTCGATAAAATATGCTTCATTTCCATATAATAAATACACAGAAGAAATGTTATTATTAGATATCTGCATCCACTTTTCTGAAATCATGTTAAGTGCTCCTTGCTATGTATAGTTATATTTCATTATATCGTAAATACGTGTATAAATTGTGACATTATATGCCTTACTAGAAAAAGAAAAGTTTGTATATAGATTTTTTATAGGCAATCCTTTATAATTAGGTGGAAATAGGAGGGGTAACAATGAATGAGTTTGAACAAAATGTCCAGTCGAAACGTAACGACGCGATCGACTCTGGTGTAGGTTTTGTAGTCTCCTTTGGTTTTTTTGCAATAATGTTTGTCATTGCAACCGTTATTGAGTTCGTAGCTCGATAAAATGAAAATTCAATTAGTGAGATATTCTTCAATCGTACTGATTGAAAACTAAAAGGGTTTTGCCTCGTGGAGGTAAAACCCTTTTTTCACTGCACTTTCATATTTCGAAGCTAATATAATATAGCAAGCGGAAACATTCTAAGCATCTGGGGCACAGCTTCATTCTCCTTTTGCCACAGGATGTTAGTCAGACGTGGCCACACAATATGGCTTATTAAGCCTTTGTCCTTTAAATACTTATGGAATTGTAACAGTCATATCCCCACTTTTATTAATCTCGACTTCAATAGTACCGTCCGTCCCTGTCTGTAAATAAGGAATTCGCAATTCTTCTAGACGCTCGACCACCTCTGGATGTGGATGACCATAGCGATTTTCAAAGCCTGCTTGTATTATCGCTACACTAGGCTGAACCAAATTCAAAAACTGCTCAGTGCTAGAGGTTTTACTGCCATGATGACCTACTTTCAATACATCAATTTGTTGTATTGCTCGTGAATAATACTCCACTAGATCTAACTCACCTCGTTCCTCTAAATCTCCAATGAATAATCCATGAAAATTATTATTTCTCATTGATAATACAAGAGAATCATCATTCCCCTCATATATTTCATCCATTGGATATAAGTATTGAAAATGATAGTAATCTGAAAAGATAATGTCCCCAGCAATCTTTTCATAAACCGGGATTCGTTGCTTATCAATCTCCACCCTTAAATCATCCATTACTTCTTTCTCCCAAGAACCAGGAGTAATATGAATCTCCTTTACTTTTACTCCTCTTAGAACTTCTTCTGCACCTTCCATATGATCAGCATCTGCATGGGTAATGATAAGTATATCGATTGCATTTATACCCTTTCCTTTTAACAAAGGCAAAACAACCTGTCTACCAATTTCGTAAGGTTCATTTGTTTGTTTCCAAGTTTCTTGATCGAACCTTAGTAATCCACCTGTATCTATCATTATTACTTGTTTTCGGTAAGGCATTTCAATTAGTATACAATCACCTTGTCCAACATTTACAAAGGTAATTCGGGTTGTTGAATCCGTAAGAGGAGCTAAGTGAATAACTAATAGAGTAATTAAGAAATAAAGGGTACATCCAAATACCTTCTTTTTTCTTTCTATGGAGATAAGTATTGCAATCACGCTAGTGTAGGCAAGAAGTATCATCCAGTTCTCCGGCCTCATAGGATTCCACATCTGGTATGGTAATGTACCTAACTTTAGAATGAGAATATCAATTAAGCCTCGAATAGGTTCATACACGAGAAACAAAGCTTCAGAGATAGAAGGCACTACAAATGTTAGCAACAGAAACAAAAGATTAAGAGGTAAAACGAGAAACGTAAATAAGGGAACAAATATTAAATTTGCGAGGAAAGAAGAAATAGAAATTTCATAAAAGTGATAGAGAAGAATAGGATAAACGATAACTTGACAAACTGCAGTTAGAATAAACGATTGTAATAAATAGGAATGAGTTGATTTTAATAAAATCGAGGAATAAATAAGTGAAAATGCAGCTAAATAGGAGAGTTGAAAACCAATTTGGAATATAATCCAAGGTGTTAGAAAGACAAATCCCATAAAACTTAATGAAAAAGCGTCTTCTATTGCTATTTTTCTTTGAAAAAGTACTGAGATTAAAACAATCTCTGTTACAGAAACAGATCTCCATACGGAAGGCGCCCCTCCAGCAAGCAAAGCATATAAAGGTAGTGCAATTATTAACAACCAGTTTGCGGTTTCCCTTCTTACACCTAAACGAATCATTATTTCAAAAATTAACCAAACGATGAGCGCAACATGTAGACCAGAAATAGCAAATAGATGCGTTATACCGAGTGTCTGGTAGGCACTTTGCATATCGGAAGGCATTTGCTCCCTACTACCTATTAAAAGTGCTTCTGCCTCTGCTTGGAGCGATAATGGAAAGCGATCCCGTATATGCTGTTTCACCTTAAAACGCTGCCCTGCCATAAAAGTTATAAAATCTGTATTTTTTCCAATGAGCTCATACTGAGTAACTTGAAGTTGTCCGACAGAGCCATTATTTTTTAAATAATTTTCCATATTAAATGCATACATATGTGATTTTGGTCCATTAGAAGTTTCTTCCGAGCGTATATTCATAGTTATTCCTGCAAGGGAATGTTTTTTGAACGCTTCCTTATGTTGTTCACTTTCCAGTTTTAATTGAACATACCACTTATCCTTGTTCTCTGATATAGCAAAACCACGTAGAGTGCTTCCATTAATGCGATATGTGTCTGTCCAAGTAATTTGGGTGACATTTTGAGCTAGTGAAGGAATAGGCATTCTCTGCAAAGTATAAAAATAGCAACTTATTCCTAAACATAAAATAATTACTATAAATGACACTGAAAACTGTTTATATAAAAGCAAAAAAAGAATTACAAACAAGAAGAACAGGATAATGGTAGATTCGTAAGCTGCTATTACACCTACTATAACTGCTATAGCGATATATATTAAATTTCCGCGGATGTTGTTAATCCAAATAGTTCTGCCACCTTCATTTCATATGGTGCTAATTCTTCAACACTTGCTCCTTTTTCTTTCAGCTTTGATATTAGTTCTGTGTACAACGCAACTTTTTCATCACTCAAGAAATCTATCTTTCGTTCATCGAAAGGCACATGAATAACTTCGACTCCCGCCTTACTTAACAATTCAATGGCATAAGAGTTGTTTTTATAGTCTTGAGCATAGTACAGACGACTAATCCCAGCTTGAATGATTGATTTCGTACACGGTAAGCATGGGAAATGAGTTACATATAGGTCAGCACCACTCACTGTAATCCCGTATTTAGCACATTGTAAAAGAGCATTCATCTCTGCATGTATAGTTCTCACACAATGGTTATCCACGACATAACATCCATGATCAATACAATGGTCACCACCTGAGATAGATCCATTATATCCTCCTGCCATAATTCGGCGATCACGCACAATCGTAGCGCCAACTGCAAGACGTGTACATGTGCTTCTAAGTGCAAGTAAATGGCTCTGAGCCAAGAAAAATTGATCCCATGTTATTCTCTCCATATAATTACCTCCAAAATATACGTTTATCTAAGTGTAGTAGTTTGTGTAAGAAACTTCAATAATTCGTTTGTTATTTTACGGATATTAATGGTTCCAGTTTCTCATATGTTTTTTGTCCAATACCAGTTACTTTCTTTAAATCCTGTTTTTCTTTGAAGGCTCCAGATTGCTCGCGATGAGAAATAATTGCCTCGGCTTTAGCTGCTCCAATGCCTGGTAAAGTAGACAAAACTGTAGAATCAGCATTATTTATATTTACTAACGACGATTGTGAACTGCTAGTAGGTAACAGCACTTCTTCTACTTCTTCGCCCTCTTCAGGAACATAGATTACCATCTCATCTTTCACACGCTCTGCATGATTAATATGTTTTGAGTTACTAGACTCTAAATAGCCACCAGCCATTTCAATCGCATTTAATACACGATCTCCTTCTAAAAGTTCATAAACACCCGGTTTCATTACAGCACCTTTTACTTCCACAAAAACAAGGGGAGTTTCTACATATTCAATTATTTCTTCTTCTGGAAAATTTTCTTTTAATGGGATAGTTGGGATTGAATCAGCTTTGGGGGTAGCCGATTTTAGAAAGGATTGAATACTGATGAACAGTATTATTCCTATTACTACTACTGGGAGTAATAGCATTTTCTTATATTTCTGGACGAACTGTTGAATCAGAATCATCAGCCTCTTTCATAAGAGGTAAATTATATGGAGTTATAAAAACTATACTAAATTTACGTGTAGATGAAAAGGGTTATTTTAAAAGTCATAACGGTAAAAAATTACCAATAACTAGGAAAAGAAAGATCTGTCACTAACGAAGAAGGAAGATTTAGCGAGTGGAAATAGAGAAGTTAAATAACTAAAGAAATTGCATTTTCAAGAGTTTCCTCTACAAAAACACCTACAAGTATCTTAGAGTAGCAAGACGACTAAAAAAGATGCTTGTTGGTTGTGACAGTCGTCACACTAACAAGCATTCCTAAAAATTCACTCGATATAAATATAGCAAAATGTATGTCCACACATCTTCTAAACGATAGAAACAGGTTTGGACCCTAGATGATTGATACGTCTCTCACCCAGTATACCTTATTTTACAGCATGGATAAACCATCTATCCACTTCTCCTATAGGCTTTCCAAAAATATCATCACGGACATTCACGGAAGAAAAGCCTACTGTTTCTAGAAGAGTCTTGAATGTTTCCACAGAATACGTACGTTGGTAATGGGATTCTTCAAATCGTTCATAATAACCTGATTCATCACGTACAAAAAAAGTTATATCGTGGTAAATTGAATGATTTTCTTCACCTGGTTCTGTATGCCAAATATAAGCAACTTCCTCATCTTCATACGTAAAAGGTCCATTTGGGTATATAACATCCATCTTATAAAGAGAATGGACATCAAAAAATAACTGTCCACTTGGATTTAAAGCTTCAAACAAGCGTTTGAATGTCTGCTCTACTTCTTCTAACGTCTCTAGATAGTTTATAGAATCTATAGCAATAACCGCTACATCTACCTCATTTACACCTTCAAGTTCTGCCATTGATTGACATATAAAAGAAATATTCGTTCCATTTTCAAAGCTTCGATTTTGAGCTACTGTAAGCATAGAATCGGATAAATCTACACCTGTTACCTCATACCCCGCTTTTGCAAAATGGTTGCTAAGAACTCCTGTACCACAGCCAATATCGACTAGTTTTTTTGATGTAGTCACAGGTGCATACTGTTGTACCCATTCCGCATATTTGTTATATGGTATGTCTGACATTAATGAATCATAAATATAAGCAAATTGTTCATACGTGGACATTAAGCATCTAGCCCAACTTGAATCATTGGTGCGTCTCCCCAAAGTCTCTCTAAATTATAATAAGCACGCTCATCCTTATGGAATACATGTGCTACGACGTCACCCATATCAACTAAAATCCATCTTGCTTCATCAAAACCTTCTAATCTTTTCACATTAAAACCTGCTTTGAAGGCTTGGTCCTCTAGTTCTTTTGCAATTGCTTGAACCTGGCGATCCGAGTTTGCATGGCAGATTAAAAAGTAATCAGCAAGTAATGAAACCCCCTGCATATTTAATACTACAATATCCTCTGCTCTTTTATCGTCCGCTGCTTTATAAGCGATTTCTACTAATGAATTTGAAGATGTCATTCTTTCACTGTTCCTCTCTGTTGTATCATATCATTGTAACAATGAAATGAATCCGGAAATACCGGTTGTTTTTTTTCTATTAAAAATGAAATACTATGCCTTATACAACTTGTCATTGCATCTTCTAAATCGACCTTTGCTTTTTCACGTAAAAGTTCGACTCCTGAAAATTTCCGACTAGGCTCTATCATATCAGAAACATAAATGATCTTTTCAAGTTTCGACATGCCAGCCCGACCCGTTGTATGAAACTCGATAGCTTGCAAAATATCCTGATCCGAGATTTGAAATTCTGTTCTCGCTAAATAACTACCAACAGGAGCATGCCATAATTCATGATTAAAATTTAATAATAATGGATTCATTTTTTCTGAAACAATTATGGATCTTAGCCATTCTTGATTGGCATACTTTACACTGTCATGCAAAATTCCCGCAATCTCTGCTTTTTCAAAATCTTCTCCATACATTTTAGCCAGTGTAATAGCTGTTTCAGCTACACCTTTTGTATGTATAAATCGCTTTTCGGGCATCCGATTTTTCATCTGCGCAAGTAAATGTTCATGTTTCATATAGCTTCTCCTTTCGGATAAAGTCCCGAACACCATCACTAATAAGAAACTGAGTAGTTTCTCCATTTGTTATTCGATTTCGAATGGTAGTAGAAGATAAATCGATTTGAGGTATATCTAAAGTTACTATAGGATATGCAGTTTTGAGCAATTTATTTGGTCTAGGAACTCCTACTAAATGCACATTTTGTATAAGTTCTTCGATTCTATACCACTTAGGTAGATCTTCTACCTGATCTCCACCGATAATAAAGTAAAAATCAGTTAGCGGTTCACGTTTTCTAAGTAGCTCCATCGTATCAAAAGTGTAAGAAGTTACTCCCTGCTCAATTTCAATCTTTTCTATTTTCAACATGGGAATCTCTCTTATAGATATTTCCACCATAGTCAGTCGTTGTGCAGCTGTAACTCTATTTTTTATTTCTTTATGAGGAGGGTTAGCATTTGGCATTAAACGCACTTCGTCTAATTTCAACGCATGTAGTACTTCATTTGCAATTATCAAATGACCAATATGCGGCGGGTTAAAAGTCCCACCTAAAATCCCTACTTTTTTTCTCATGCACGACTCGCTTTTGGAAGCTCGATTCGTTTATTATTTTTAGACGGTTTGTACAGTACTACTGTTAAACCGATTAGTTGCACTAACTCTGATCTCGTACCTTTTGCAAGGGCCTCTGCAACTTCATGCTTATCGTCTTCACAATTTTGTAAAATACTAATTTTGATTAATTCTCGAACTTCAAGTGCTTCTCCGATTTGTTTAATCATCGCATCATTTACTCCACCTTTACCGACTTGGAAAATCGGAGATAGATTGTGTGCTTGACTACGTAAAAATCTTTTTTGTTTACCTGTTAACATAATTTCCTCCTAATTGATCTATCAATTGTTGGATCATCCCATCAGTATCGGGATTAACTCCATTCCAATATGAAAAGGCTAGTGCGCCTTGATGTACAAGCATCCCTAGACCATTAATTGTTCGAACATTGTATTTCTTCGCTTCCTCTATTAAAGGGGTGACTAAAGGATTATATACGATATCTGCAACAATTGCATTCTCTTTTAACTGATGTAACTGAATTGGCAATGATGCATCGCTATTTTTCATACCTAATGGCGTTGTTTGGACGATGACATCAAACTTGATTAATGTATTTTCAGCTACCTCAAGAGTAACTGCCTGTCCTGCCTTTAGTTCCTCCACTAATACTCTTGCCTTTTCTACCGTTCTATTCGCTATTGTCAGATGCGTAAAACCTTGTGTTTTGAGAGCATGAGCTATACCACGTGCAGCTCCTCCTGCACCAATTATCAATATGTTGTATTCAGGTAAAATACGGCCAAGGGAGTTGATAAAACCCAATCCATCGGTATTATACCCAACATATTTGTTGTCCAATGTTTTTACAACTGTATTTACTGCTCCAATTCCTTTTGCAGAATCGTCCACTTCATCAAGATAAGGAATAATCGCTTCTTTAAAAGGAACAGTCACATTCCAGCCACTGCATCCTAGAAGTTTTAACGATTCTACTGCTTGCTCAAGATGATCTAGTTCAACATGTATAGGGATATAAGTTGCATCAACATTCAATTGTTTTAACCATGTCTCGTGCATTTCAGGTGATAAGGAATGGGATATTGGATTTCCTATCACAGCAAACCATTTTTTCAATATATCCCTCCTATATTAACGATGGACGAATTGAAATTTCTACACCCGCTGGAGCATGAGCTGCTACAATTACTCCTCCACGCTGTACAGTAATCCACCCTAATCCAGAAAATACGATATCTGTTTTATCATCTTTAATTTTAAATTCATGACGAACTAAAGGTGGTAATAGATCCGCAAACTCTTCGCTAGGTGGAGATAATAATTTACCTTTATGTTCTTTATATAAATTATCCGCATTCTCTAATTTTGTGCGATGAATTGGAATATCATTTGCTATATGACAAGTAAAAGCTGCACGTTCACCTTTAATAAAGTCAAAACGAGATAAACCACCAAGATATAATGTTTGTTCACTATTTAACTGAAATACTTTCGGTTTAATTTCTTTTTTTGGTGTAATATATTTCAATTCCGTTGGATCTAAATAATGCGCCATTTGATGGTGATTAATAATCCCAGGAGTGTCAAATAATGATTTTTTATCGTCTAATGGAATTTCAATCATATCTAATGTAGTACCAGGGAAATGTGAAGTAGTAATAATCGCATCTTCTCCAGTTGCTTGTTTAATAATACGGTTAATAAATGTGGACTTTCCAACATTTGTACAACCAACGACATAAACGTTTTCGCCTTTTCTATAATGCTCAATTGCTTCCATCGCTTCTGGCATGCCTGTCCCTTTATGTGCACTAACAAATAATACGTCTATTGGAGACAAACCAAGTTTTTTAGCTTCTAGCTTCATCCAATTAATGACTTTATTTTTTTTCACTGATTTTGGTAGTAAGTCTGCTTTATTAGCAATCAACAAAATAGGGTTGTTGCCGACAAAACGATGCAAACCAGGTAACCAACTACCATTAAAATCAAAGATATCAACTATTTTAACGATTAACCCTTTTTGCGTGCCTAAGCTATTTAAAATTCGTAGAAAATCATCATCTGTCAATGAAACTGGTTGTAATTCATTGTAATTCTTCAAGCGGAAACAACGCTGACATATAATATCTTCTTTTTCTAAAGAGGAAATTGGCGCATAACCTGGCTCTCCAACTTTTTCTGTTTGTATTGTTGTACCACAACCGATACATTTTGGTGCTTCTGTCACGCTTCTTCCTCCCATGTAACTTGTCCTTTTTTGTCCAAGTAACTAAAAATTCTTCGTTCCACCATACGATTAAATTTGGTCACAAATCCATCTGATTTTGCAACTGGAATGACTAAAATCGTATGAAGTTTTAATCTGTTACCGCCAAATACATCGGTTAATAGCTGATCACCAATCACTACTACTTCTTCCCGTTTTACTGACATAATGCTTAAAGCTTGGAGAAATGCTTTTCCAAGTGGTTTACGCGCTTTAAATATGAATGGAATTCCAAGAGGGTCTGCAAAGGATTTAACTCGTAGTTCATTGTTATTAGAAACAATGGTTACTTGGATCCCAGCAGCTTTAATACATGCAAACCACTCGATTAATTTAGGGGTAGCATCTGGTCGATCCCATTCAACTAATGTGTTATCTAAATCTGTAATAATTGCCTTAATCCCTTTATCTTTTAGCAATTCAGGTGTTATATGATAGACACTTCTTACAAATTCACTAGGTATAAAATTTGAATACAAAGACGAACACTCCAATTCGAGGCATTTTCTATTTATGATTATAGCATATTTGCTACATTCTCACCCATTCGGACAAATTTACCAGGGTGAACTTCACTTGAGAACTCCACACTATCCGCTTCGAATAGCATGACGACAGTCGATCCAAAGGAGAAATACCCGACCTCTTCCCCTTTATTCCATACAGTAGAATTATTCGTAAGCTCAATCGAATTTACAAACATCGCTCCTACTTTTATATGTATACATTTTTTTTCATTTGGCATTTCTAGTTCCGTAAGCATTCGGTAGTTACCACTTATTGTTTGTTTTCCAAATTGAAGACCCCATTTATTGACTGGATACGATTTTTCACCAAGAATATATTGTTGGAGTACTTTCCCATCAATTGGGGAATGGATTCGATGATATTCTGCTGGACTTAAATATAAAACAATATATTTTCCATTTTGAAAGGATGAAGCTATTTTTTCTGAACCTAGCATATCCTGTAAAGTGTAGGTTTTCTGTTTTACATAAAAGAGTCCATCCTCTGTAATATCCCCAAAAGTTTCTATTGTAGCATCGACAGGGCTTATAATGCTAGTAGTTCCCTTATCAATCGGACGGCTATCCTCTTTAACTTTTCGAACAAAAAAGTCATGTAAAGTAGGGAAATCATTGCTTTTTTGTATAGTATCTTGAGTTGATATATTAAAATATTTTATATAAGAGGGAATCATATGTTTGCTTATTTTGGACTGTGTAAAGCTTCGGATTAGTGACGATGACCATTTTCCATTGGTTAATTCAATCATGGTTTGATATAATCTTTCTCTCATTTTTTAGCTCCCTAGAAAAAATTAAACTTACTATTTTTACTTAATCGAAGTATAATGAACAAATATGTTATTTGTAAAGGAGTGATTTGCAATGTTTTTACTAAATGCGATGTATCAAACAGTAAAAAAATTGAAATCACATGCGGCGAATATGGTCACCATTGGCAACCTTGCATTTGGTGGTGCAGCCATCATGGCAACGATGAATGAAAATTACACGTTCAGTGTATTATTTATATTTATAGCTGGCCTTTTAGACAGATTTGATGGAATTGTAGCAAGAAAATTTCACCTTGAATCCGAATTAGGCAAACAACTAGATTCCATGAGCGATATTATTTCATTCGGGATAGCTCCTGCATTACTGATGTATTCATTGGTACTACAAGAGTTTAGTGTTACTGGAATGATTATAACTGTCATCTATATAGCATGTGGTGCTTTCAGGCTTGCACGATTTAATATATCTGAACCGAATGGTTTTTTTACAGGTCTACCAATTACTGTTGCTGGTGTGATTTTAACCCTGTCTTATTTTGCGATAGAATATATACCATCTGTTTCGTATATGTTTTTGTTCATAATTCTCGCATTGCTAATGATCAGTACATTTACACTAAGAAAAGTTTAATGACAGAATGCTCAAGCGCTTATGTTAGCCCTGACAACGTTCTTCTGCGCCCGAAATTCTGGAGCGACTCGAAGAGCTAGGCGCTGGAGCTAGACAGCAAATGACTTAAAAAGTGTATACGTGTTAAATTTAAAGAAAGCGGCTGCGAATTTGCGGTCGCTTTTTTCATATTTCGCCAGCTTTCGACATACATTAGACTAACAACTAGATGGAGGTGAACCTCATTACAGGTATAATGACTGCCTTTATAAGCATCTTTGTAGAATTCCCTCTCGTGCTTGGTTATTTGAAAGGCCAGGCATTTCATCAACCCTTCAGTCCGGAAGAAGAAAAAGTCATGATAGATCGTTTTTTAGGAGGCGATTTATCTGCTCGCGACGAACTAATTGAACGAAATATGCGATTGGTTGCTCATGTTGTAAAGAAATTCCACCCAAAACATGAACTATTAGATGATTATATCTCTATCGGTACAATTGGTCTGATGAAGGCTGTCAACAGCTATACCCCGACGAAGAAAACTAAACTAGCCACTTATGCTGCCAGATGCATTGAAAATGAAATATTAATGTATTTACGATCATTAAAGAAGGTACAAAAAGATGTTTCACTACATGAGCCAATTGGTATGGATAAGGATGGTCACTCTTTAGAGATTACAGACCTGCTTCCAGGTATCGATAAAAGCACAGATGAACAGCTAGTAGAGGAAGAGGATACAAATAACTTATATAGACATTTGTCACAACTTGAAAGCAGAGAACTCGAAATTATCATCCGAAGATATGGATTACTTGGTCATGAACCAATGACTCAAAAAGATATTTCTAAGCAACTAAAAATATCTAGAAGTTACGTTTCTCGGATTGAAAAACGCGCATTAGTAAAACTGTATCAATCCTATATACATGAAAAAAACTCTTTTGATGTATCAAACACCAAAAGAGCTTAGGTAGGATCAATCTTCACTTGTCTCTGCGATCATGATAAATGCTAAAACCGCTGTAACTAAAACTGACATCGCCATTAAAAATAACATTGGATCTCCCCCTCTAACATTGAAAGCGCTTGATGACATTATCATAGCACATAATAGGAGAATTATTAATATGTGTCAAACTACTCAGTATGGCAATTTAATGACAAACCTATAGTTTTTCAATTACATTTAAGACTACTTGTGTTGAATGTTTTGCAGCAATTGGCAAAAACTCATCGAAACTGATAGAAGACTCTTTACCAGCAATATCAGAAAGTGCTCGGATTACAACAAAAGGAACCTCAAATTGATGGCAGACTTGTGCTACTGCAGCTGCTTCCATTTCACAAGCTTTCATTTGTGGAAAATGAATACGTACCTGTTCTACTTTTGCAGGATCATGCATAAAGATATCACCCGTAGCGATTAAACCAGTTGCAGCTTGGTGTTCGCCAATTTCAAGTACAGCATCCTCTGCTAATTTCATTAATTGCTCGTCTGCTTTAAATGATGCTGGGAGCTGTGGTACTTGACCAATTTCATAGCCAAAAGCGGTTACATCCACATCATGGTATCTTACTTCATGTGAAATTACGATGGCCCCAACTTCTAGATTTGGATCATAACCACCTGCCGAACCAGTGTTAATGACATAATCTGGTTTGTATTCACTTAATAATATGGAAGTGGTCATTGCTGCATTCACTTTCCCAATTCCACTTTTCAATAAAACAATTTCATGATTCTTGTATGTCCCACTTGTAAATTCACTGTTTGCGATTGTCTTTGTTTCAGGATTTTCTATTTCTTTTCTCAGAAGCTCTACTTCTTCTTCCATTGCACCAATGACTGCTATTTTCATTGTTTATTGCCCCTCTCTAAAATGCACTTCTTTAAAAATAAGGAAAAAAGCTTCTTAAGTCAAGAAGCTTTTCTTTTTACATATATTCAGAGCTCTATTCTAATGTTTTAAGTATTTCTTTTTTAGTTGGTTTCCAGCCTTCACCATCGATCCATTCTAGGGAGATACGATAAATTTCACTTCCATCCTTTGAAGTGACAGTTCCAATGGATTTTTGCGGGCTTCCACCATTACCGATAAACTTTACATACATATTGGACGTATCTAAATTAGCAGCATACGCTAATGCCTTAACTTTTTCATCCCAGTCAACAGATGAATTGTCGTAACTAGAAACATGATTTCCTGATTGCTCAGTCCCTACAGGCTGCCATCCTGAATCTATTACAACAGAATCGACATTGGTTTCGTCTGATGGTTCTGTAGTTACAGTACCACCCTCATTTTCTTCCGTTTCAGTGCTTTCATTCTCTTCTGTTTCTGATGTTGTTTCTTCACTTGACGAAGTAGAATCAGTGGAGCCAGTACTATTCCCCACTACTTCTTCAGATTCTTTGTCTTTCTCTTGCTCTTTCGATTCATTCTCAGTATTTTCTTCTTGTTCAGTTTTTATGTTAGTTGTAGCACTTTCTTTCTCCTCATCACCTGTAACAAGATTTACAGTCACTATGATGATAAGGAGAATTACTATTCCTATAAGTATATTTAAAATGTTATTCTTTTTTCTCTTATGATTTCGTTGATCCAAACGCGTGTCAAATTTCGTATTCTTTTCTGGCATGTAAATTCCTCCTTCAATATAAGAGAATATACTACAAATAGACGACAATGATAGGGTTTTGTTTCAACAATCTCAAAAATAGTTCGATTGATAGTCATCATCAAATCTCGGTAGACCATTTTTACACAAATGCTTGACCAGTATTTTAGGTATATGATTCTATTCATTCTTTTCTATTAAGGAACATGAACATGCCGTTATTTCCACTCCGAGCGGACGCTTTCTGTGGAAAGCGTCCACCCGAAACGGAAATCTTTAGTGTTATTTATTCGTTCTTTTACCTTAAACACACTGTATACGGTACAATATTATATATTTCTTTTCAAAAAAAGAGGTAAACGGTTTCGTTTACCTCTTCGCTTTAAGATATAGTTTTTATTTCTACGTCCATCTCTCCACCTGGAGTTAGGATTTTCACTCGATCTCCTGTAGATTTGCCAATCAATCCTTTAGCAATTGGAGAATCATTCGAGATAAGACCTTCTATTGGATCTGCTTCTGCAGAACCTACGATTGTGTAAGTTTCTTCATCACCATCTGGAATCTCTACAAATGTTACAGTTTTACCAAGTGTAACAGTGTCGTTATTTCCTTCTCCTTCGATGATTACTGCATTGCGAATCATTGACTCTAAGGTTGAGATTCTACCTTCTACAAACGCTTGGTCTTCTTTAGCTGAATCATACTCAGAGTTTTCTGATAAATCACCAAAACTTCTTGCAATTTTAATACGCTCTACTACCTCTTTACGTTTTACCGTTATTAAATGCGTTAATTCATCTTGTAACTTTTGTTTACCAGCAACGGTCATTGGATATTGTTTCTCTGTTGACACTCCCATACACTCCTTTAAATACACACTTAAAACTCTATCATGGATTATTCATATGCATCTAATCACAATGTTATGAATATCATGAAATTATTGTCAATCTCAATCATCATATTATACAATAACATCCGTTTCAAGAATAGTTTTTATTTTTGTTACCATTAAATCGATAGCTACTTCATTTTGGCCACCTTCTGGAATGATTACATCTGCATATCTTTTAGTTGGCTCAATGAACTGATTGTGCATTGGACGAACTACATTAAGGTATTGATCCACAACTGAGTCTACTGTACGTCCTCTTTCGTTAATATCACGTAATATACGACGAATAATACGTAAATCTGCATCTGTATCCACGAATAATTTGATATTCATCATATTTCGAAGACGCTCATCTTCTAATACTAGAATACCCTCTAAAATAATTACATCTTTAGGCTCTATCTTAATCGTTTCTGAAGAGCGAGTATGTTTTGCATAATCGTATACAGGCTTTTCAATTGCCTTATTGTCTAACAAATTGTGAATATGTTCAAGTAATAAGTCATTATCAAAAGCTAGTGGATGATCATAATTTGTATTAAGTCTTTCCTCAAACTTCAAATGACTTTGATCTTTATAATAAAAATCTTGTTGTATTACTACTACTGAATGATCCTTAAATACTTCACTTATTGCGTTCGTTACACTCGTTTTACCTGATCCTGATCCACCTGTGATCCCAATGATAAGAGGAGTTTTCTTCGTCATTATTTCATCCCTTTTCTCATCATATTATTTGGATATAATTTTTCCTGACATTTAAATTGGACAACTTGTAATGGATGTCTCGCCGCATCCAACACTTGTCCTTTTTCGTCTAAAATTTCTTTTATAACTACTTCAACGTTTTCTATTTCTGGGCCAAAAAACTCTACTATGTCTCCTGGCTTAAAATAATTTCGTTGTTGTAGTGTAACTATCTGTGTTTCTTCGTTATACTCTAACACAAGTCCCACAAAATCGTACCCTAATTTTTTATCATGGACTCCGTACATTTGTTGTTCAAAGCTCGGTTCATCCTCAAAAAATGCTGTGTCCGCTTCACGATTTGCACATTTTTCCAGTTCTTCTATCCAGCTAAGCTGCATTTGAAAGTTTTCAGGATCTGCACAATATGCATCAATCACTTTACGGTAAACACTTACAACTGTAGCTATATAGTGTATTGACTTCATACGTCCTTCCACTTTTAAAGAGTCGATTCCTAGTTCTATCAAACGCGGTATTGATTCCAATAATTTTAAATCTTTTGGACTCATGGCAAATGGAACATCATTATCTGTGAATAATGCCTGTTCTAGCCCATCATTTTGCTCATACAAATCATAATCCCAGCGACAAGACTGACAGCATCCTCCTCTATTCGAGTCACGAGCAGTCATATGATTGGATAGTGTACATCTTCCACTGTAAGCTATACACATTGCCCCATGGATAAATGTTTCAATTTCAATATCAACTTTCTCTTTCATCAGTTGAATCTCGTCACCACTAGTTTCTCGAGCAAGTACAACACGATCAAGCCCTTCTTCTTTCCAATATTGAACCGCTTTCCAATTGGATAAGGATTGTTGTGTGCTCAAGTGAAGCTCTAGTTTGGGTGCTACAGTTCGACATGTCTCAATTATTAATGGATCTGCAACAATAATACCAGTTACACCAGCTGCTTCAACTGCTTGTAGGTACTCTTCTAATCCATCCATATTTTCATTATGGGCGAATATATTAGTAGTCACATACACTTTAGCTCCGTATCGTTTTGCAAATTCTACTCCTTCCCGCATTTCATCTATTGAAAAGTTTCCCGCATTTGATCGAAGGCCAAATTCTCTTCCACCTATAAAAACGGCATCTGCTCCATAATGCACAGCAATTTTTAACTTTTCTAAACTTCCAGCAGGCGCTAATAACTCAGGTTTTTTCGTAATAACTCGTTTACCATCAATTAGCTCACTTATTTTATCTATTTTAGTATTAAGCAAATAAACCTACCCTTTCCTAACTGATTAATACCATTTAAACTTTCAGTTATATGTTATTAATTTCATAAAAAGCATACTAAATAGTGAATTCCAACAAAGTTGATTTCCGTTCCAGGCCGACGCCTTCCACACCAATTAACGCAACAAACTTTTAAAAAAAGAGTGATCTGCCGTATACATTCTTTTATTGAAACAGTAATTATGAAATTGACTCATATATTCCTTTAATACACAGTTTCCTTAAAGAAAAAGCCAGTATCTAATGGTCTTAATGCTGGTTGGATTTCTTCAATTTTGTTAAAGAGATCTTTTTTACAAGCTTTATAAGCTTCTTTCGATTCAAAATAAGCATCGATAGCTTTACGGTAGTAGCTCGTTATAGCAGTAATATAAGATGGATCTTGAAGGATTCCATCTATTTTCAAACTATCAATTTCAGCATCTAATAACTCATCAAGTTCATCTATCATACACATATCATTTGGACTAAAAATATGTGTTCCGTTACCATCTTCATAAATCGGATATTTATTGGAACGCTCTTTGTCATGTAAAAACATATTTTTATTTTTAGAACGATTCTCTACTTCCATTGCTTTGTCTTGAAACAAGAAGTAATTACCTAAAAGTGAACGCTTCGACTGAAATATACATGTCATTCCGTGGACTTGCACTTCAATTTGAACTTCAGCATTTTCTTTTATTTCCACTACTTCGTCTAGGCTAAGTTCTCTTGCTAAAACAGCTCTAGTTGAACCACGTTTCCCCCAATAATTCGCTGTGAAATAATTGGTTGCTGTTTGTTCCGTATTCCAGTGTAAGGGAATAGTTACTTCAGCTTCACGTCTAGCTATAATGACAGCTGGATCACCGAAAACAATTCCATCAACACCGATTTCTTGAAGCTTTTTCATATAAGGTGCAAGTGCTTCCATTTTATCGTTATGGAAAAGTGCATTCATCGCAATATATAACTTTTTGTTTTGTTTGGAAGTGATGTTTCTTGCTATTGTAATTTCTTCTAACGTAAATTCTCCAGGAAGTCTTAGACCAAAAAATTGTTCACCGACTAAAAAGGCATCAGCACCAGCCACGATTAAATCTTCTAAGTGACTAATACTTGTAGGCGTTACTAATAGCTCAGTTTTGTTCATATCTTTCACCTCTTAATACTTACTAACATTCCATCTCCAACTGGTAAGAATGCCGTGTCATAATCCGGATGATTCATCAACCACTCCATAAATTGATGTTGGTTTCGGACCATTGTTCTTTTTCTTCTTGGCACTTCACTCATCGGTAACTCGGACAATCCATTTAACAATAAATTATCACAATAAATAACGCCACCATCATTCAAAAATGGGGCATATTTTTCGAAGAAATTTTTGTATTGACCTTTAGCTGCATCAATAAAAATAGCATCAAATTGGAGTTCTCCAAGGTCTTTTGCTGAAATTTCTAAAGCGTCTCCAACAATTACTCGAATTCGATGTTGCAAATTCGCACGTTCTATATATGTTTTAGCAAGCTCAGCCTTTGTTTCATCCCGCTCGATGGTCACAATGGATGTTTGCCCTAGTTTAGTTGCCATGCGCATGGAAGAGTAACCAATAGCAGTTCCTAGTTCTAAAACAGACTTGGGCTTTTGTAAGGAAAGAAGTTGCAATAACGATTCCATCCCCATTAGTTGCATAATAGGTACATGATTATCTTTTGCATATTGTTCCATTTCCAAAAAAATAGCGGATCTAGGCTTAGTCAGATCCTTCAAAAAATTATCGCTTATATTCATCTAAACTAACCCCTTTAGGTCATTAAAATAGTACTCCCTATTATGTAAAAAAACAACTCTTATAATAACATAGCAGGAGAAGGAATGCGACATCACTCCCTCTCCTGCAGCCTAATTATTTTAAAAATTCGTCTATTTTTTGAAGATGTTCATCATATGTTACAGAAAAGTGATTAGTACCCTCTTTATCTGCTAAGAAATAAAAATAATCTGTATCACTTGGATCAAGTGCTGCCTCAATAGATGATTTACCTGCATTTGCAATAGGTCCAGGTGGTAACCCTGTATTTTGATACGTATTGTACGGATTATCAAACTCTAAATCTTCAAACAAAACACGATCTTTATGCGTACCTTTTGCATAAAGGACAGTTGGATCTGTTTGTAAAGGCATACCTTCTTCTATACGATTGTAAAAGACACTTGCTATGGTTGCTCGATCTGTTTGGGCTGTTGCTTCTTCCTCTAACAAAGATGCAAAAGTTAGTAACCAATGAACTGATTTCTCTTCTGCTTGCAAAAGGTCTACGTACGACGTTACAACTTTATCAGTATTAGCAAGCATTGTATCAACGATTGACTCTATAGAAGGATTTTCCTCAAAAAATGGATAGGTGGCAGGGAAAAGATATCCTTCTAATGCATAGCGCACATTTTCTCCTTTAATCTCTGCTCCTAAAACATTTGGATATTTAATCATCATTCTATCAACAAATTCCTCGCTCGTTACGAGCTTAAAGAAATCATCTGCAGAATGCTTTGTGTTTTTTTCAACTACTTGTCCAATTTGCTCGATCGTTAATCCTTCAGGAATAGTCAACGAGAAAACTGGTTCTCTGTATACTTTACCAGATTTTAAGCTTTCAATAATTTCGTCTAAAGTCATTGCCTTTGTCAAACTATACTCTCCAGCCTGAAATTGAGATTCATTGTTGAACTTTGCATAATACTTGAAGATTTTAGCGTTTTTAATAATTCCGCTTTTTTCCAACTCACTGGATATAGAATCTAATCCTGATCCAATTGGGATGTCCACAGTTATGGTCTCTTCAGAGTTAGGATCTAATGGGAGTAGAGCTGATTCTACATAGTTATAGACAATTAAACCACCTATTCCCCCAACGACAATTATAAGAAAAGTAATAATTAAAACAATTTTTCTAACAAGTTTCACTTCTTTTTTCTTATTTTTCATTTTATTAAACATAATATCTTTTTTTGTTTCATTTCCCACGGGTTCTCCCCCTTATCTCCATCTCATTATACAAGAAAACATATAAAAGAACAAAAGCCCAAGTACTCTCTAAACAGAAACCAATTTCTATTGTTTTCGATGAGTCTTGGACAGACTTTTTGCGATATTATTACCGATGATGCTGATTACTCTCCTGCAATTCTTAGAAACAGGAAAGTACGCTTTTGGATAACTAATACTTTTCTATCGGTAAGTCGCTTCTTTGGTCATCAATATACCTTGATAATTGGAACTATGTAAAAAAGAACTAAGCAAAGAAAAAGGTGAATGAGGCTTCCCTCATCCACCTTGAATAGATAATCTTATTCTTCGTCTTCGTCTTCTTGCTCATCTAAAAATGTACTTAACATTTCTTCGATCATATCCCATTCAGCATCAGATTCAACAGGAAGTAATTCTCCGTCTTCTCCATCTTCATTAGGAGTGAAAGATGATGCATGAATTTCGATTTCTTCATTTTCATCTTCTTCTGCTCCTATTGGATAATAAAGTACATAGGATTTTCCATATTCGTCTGATTCAAATGTGAATAGCACGTTACAAAGTTGTTCATTTCCATTCTCATCTACAATTGTAATATTTTCTTGACCGTGGTCCATTTGCAGTCACCTCATCTATTTTTTCTATCAAGATAGCCTTGTAAAATCATTACAGCAGCCATCTTGTCGATCACTAACTTACGTTTCTTACGACTTACATCAGCATCTATTAACATACGTTCTGCAGCCATCGTTGTCAATCGTTCATCCCATAATGTGACTGGGAAATGATATTTCTCGGTTAATAGCTTAGCATATTGTTCAGAAGCTTCAGCACGTGGACCAATAGAATTATTCATGTTTTTCGGAAATCCAACAACAAACTCTGTTACATTATGCTCTTTCACGAGTTCATCAATTCGTTCTAGACCAAACTCAAAACTTTCTTCATGTATCTTTATTGTTTCAATACCTTGAGCAGTCCAACCTAGTGCATCACTAATTGCCACTCCAACGGTACGAGAACCAACATCTAAACCCATAATTCGCATCGTTAAGCCTCATTATTTTTTTTAATATAAAACTTCACTAGTTCTTCTAATATTTCATCTCGTTCAAGCTTTCGAATCATATTTCGTGCATCTTGATGGCGAGGAATATAAGCTGGATCACCTGACAATAGATAGCCTACAATTTGATTGATAGAATTATACCCTTTTTCTTCTAGTGCAGAGTGAACTTGGATCATAACATGTTTTACTTCTTGTTCCATCGATTCTTCAGGGAAATTAAATTTCATCGTTTTATCAAAAGAGCTCATGATCAGCACCTCGCTTTCCATTTTTAATGAATAAACTAATGTATCTATTGTATTAGTATACCCTATTTTGGAAATAATTTAAACAGATTTAATATATTCCAACACAGAACTTAATGCATTTTCTAGTTTACTTGCATCTTTAGCACCAGCCATGGCAAAGTCCGGTCGTCCTCCACCTTTACCTCCGCATTGCTCTGCTACTAGTTTGACGATATTTCCAGCATGATAGTTCCCACCAACTATATCCTTTGTTACTCCTGCAGAAATCATTACTTTATCCCCATCAACTGCACCTAAAACAATGACTGCTTTTTCAAGCTTTTGTTTTAAATCGTCCATCATTTGACGTAATTGGTTATTATCTTTTGCATCTACTTTTACAGATAACACAGTTACATCATTTACTTTTTGTGCTGATGATAGGACAGAAGAAGCTTGGCTATTTGCTATTTTTGCAGAAAGTGACTCATTGTCTTTTAGTACATTTTTTAGCTCTTGTAATGTTTGCGAGACCTTATTCACTAAATCTTTTGGCTGTGCCTTCAATAAGTTTGCTGCTTCGCTTAATATATGTTCTTCTTCTTTGACTATTTCATAAGCGCCTTTACCAGTTACAGCTTCAATACGTCTAGTACCTGCCCCGATTCCACTTTCTGAAAGGATTTTAAAGAATCCAATTTCTGAAGTGTTCTGAACGTGAATACCGCCGCATAGCTCTAATGAGAAATCTCCCATTTTTACTACCCTTACAATATCACCATATTTTTCGCCGAATAATGCCATTGCTCCCATTTGTTTTGCTTCGTCAATATTATGAAAACCAGTAACTACCGGGATATTATCCCACACTTTTTCATTAACTATACGCTCTATTTGTTCAAGTTCTTCTGTTGTAACTTGTCCAAAATGAGAAAAGTCAAAACGTAAACGATCAGGACCAACATAAGAACCAGCTTGGTTTACATGTGTCCCTAATACATCTTTCAAGGCTTGATGCAAAATATGTGTAGCTGAGTGATTTTTAATCGTATGTCCGCGAAGTGAATTGTCAACAGTTGCCTCTACTTCAGCATCTGTAATAATCTCACCTGACTCAATAACTACTGTGTGCAGATTTTGTCCATTTGGAGCTTTTTGGACATCTTTTACATATCCTTTAAATGTATCATTTTCAATTACACCATGATCGGCAATTTGCCCACCACTTTCAGCGTAGAAAGGTGTTTTAGTTAATACTACTTTCACTTCCTCTCCTTCATGAGCTGATTTAACTAATACTTGATCACGAACTATTGACGTAACTTGAGTAGATATACTCATCGTGTCATATCCGATAAATTCACTTTCATCATGTAGATTTCCAAATACTTCGGATTGCACCTGCATAGAATCTATATTTTGTCTTGCGGCACGAGCGCGCGAACGTTGTGCTTCCATTTCCGACTTAAAGCCATCATGGTCAACAGTCATGTTTGCTTCTTCTGCATATTCTTCCGTTAATTCAATTGGGAAACCATACGTATCATATAGTGTGAATGTTGTAGTTCCGGGGATGTAAGATTCACCTTTAGCTTGTTGTTCTTCAATAACCTTTTCTAATATAGCTAAACCATCATGTAATGTTTCATGGAATCGTTCTTCTTCAGTTTTAATAACACGCATGATGAAATCCTGTTTTTCTGTTACTTCTGGATAGAAGTCTTGCATAATTTTCCCTACAACTGGAACAAGTTCATGTAAAAATGGCTTTTCAATTCCTAATTGTTTTGCAAAACGAACTGCTCTACGAAGTAATCTTCTAAGGACATATCCTCTTCCTTCGTTTGACGGTAATGCACCATCTCCAATTGCAAATGCAACTGTACGAACGTGGTCAGCAATTACTTTAAATGCAGTATCATCGACTTCATTTGCACGATACGACTTTCCAGAAATCTGTTCTGTTTGGCGAATAATTGGTATGAATAAATCAGTATCAAAATTTGTTGGAACATCTTGTACCACACTAGCCATACGCTCCAGACCCATGCCAGTATCAATATTTTGTTTTGGTAACGGTGTGTACGTATTATCTGGATTATGATTAAATTCTGAGAACACTAAATTCCAAATTTCTAAATATCGTTCATTCTCTCCACCTGGATATAATTCAGGGTCGTTCATATCATTTCCGTAGCTTTCTCCACGATCATAAAAAATCTCCGAGTTCGGACCACTTGGACCTTCTCCAATATCCCAGAAATTACCTTCTAAACGAATAAGTCTCTCTTCTGGAATTCCGATTTCATCTTTCCAAATATTATATGCTTCTTCGTCCTCTGGATGAATTGTAATAGATAATTTTTCTGGTTCAAAAGCAATCCATTTAGAATCTGTTAAAAACTCCCAAGCATAATGGATCGCTTCTTTTTTAAAGTAGTCGCCAATAGAAAAGTTCCCTAGCATTTCAAAGAAAGTATGATGTCTAGCTGTTTTTCCAACATTTTCAATATCGTTTGTGCGAATAGATTTTTGTGCATTCGTAATACGAGGATTTTCAGGAACAACACGCCCGTCAAAATATTTTTTTAATGTTGCTACACCACTGTTGATCCAAAGTAATGTTGGGTCGTTGATTGGTACAAGTGGAGCTGAAGGTTCCTGTGAATGTCCTTTTTCCATAAAAAAGTCTAAATACATTTGTCTAATTTGAGCACCTGTTAATTGTTTCATGTTTAGTTCCTCCTAATGATTTGTATTTGTGATTGGTAGACGTTGATAATTTTAATATTCAGACCGGCTTTCGGTAATAAAGATTTTGTTCCGTTAAAGGGAGCCTAGATAGAAATTTCTATACGAATATGAGCAGCCGCACGCTACGCTAGCTTCTAAACATGGAAGTGCGTTGTAACGGAAATCAAAAGTATTACTTTACTTCACTAAAGCCAAAACAAATAAAAAAAGCCCTCTTCCCTAAAAAAGGGACGAAAGCTGTTGTTTTCGCGGTACCACCCTAGTTACACAGTAGAATTCTACTATGTCTCTCAAGAAGCCTTAACGCGGCCAGACGACAGGTTTTAACTGCATTCAAGAGTAGCTTTCCTATATGTTAGATCAGTGAATTCTTTCAGCCAAGGAATCCATCTCTATTCAGCTAACAATTAGTACTTTCTCCGTCAACATTTTACTATATGCAATTGATTATAAAAAACAAATTGCTTTGTGTCAATTGTCTGTATCCATAAATTGATACGGATTGACACCATTCATACCTACTAGAGGATCTATCATATGATAATTTTCAGCAGTTAGATAGGTGACGTCCTTTTGAGTCACTTCCGATTCTTTAACTATTTCTTTTCCCTCTTGTTGCCCTGATTCTTCTACATTGGATAAACGTTCTTTTAAAGTAGTCAATCTTTGAAGATCATCAGTTCTTTCTACTCCAAACTTAAATACTTCTGGATCCCCACATAATATAAGAAAGTTTTTAGCTCGTGTTATTCCTGTATAAAGTAAATTTCTTCTTAACATCTTCATATAACTTCTTGTTATAGGCATAATAACCGTTTGAAATTCACTACCTTGTGATTTATGAACTGAACAGCAATAAGCTAAAGTAAGCTGATTCAAATCATTTTTTTCGTATGTTACTTCATTTCCATCAAAAGAAACTACTAACATTTCTTTTTTCTCGACTGTTTCAGCAGCTCTGAAAATACTAATGACTTCCCCCATATCTCCATTAAACACGTGGCTCTCTGGTTGATTGACTAGTTGAAGAACTTTATCCCCAATACGATAAATAGTTTCACCAAATACCATTTCTTTTCGCTTTCCATCTGTATTCGGATTAACCATTTCTTGAATCATTTTGTTAAGCGCATCAATACCGGCCGGGCCTCTATACATAGGTGCTAAAACTTGCATATCACGAATGGATAGTCCTTTGGATAAAGCACTTTTTAATACTTGTTCTACTACTTTCGGAATTTGTTCGGTAGAAGCCTTAATGAATGAACGATCCTTTGTCTTGTCTAATAGAGATGCCGGAACCATCCCTTGCTTCATCTCATGGGCAAGTTCAATAATCGAGGATCCCTCTGCTTGGCGATAAATATCCTTTAGTTCAACAGTTGGAATTCGTTTAGAGGCGAGTAAGTCCTTTAATACTTGCCCTGGTCCTACTGGCGGAAGTTGATCTTGATCTCCAACAAAGATCACTTGCGCATCTTTCGGAATAGCTTTTAATAGTTGGTGTCCTAACCATGTATCTAACATAGATGTTTCATCAATTATAATTAGTTTGCCTTCGATTTCTTTACCTTCGACGTCTGCATCTTCTTGACCAGTAAATCCTAACAATCTATGAATAGTCATAGCAGGTAATTCTGTCGATTCACTTAGGCGTTTAGCAGCTCTACCAGTAGGTGCGGCTAATACTACAGGGAATGGTTTCTTGTCCTTTATCCATTCCTTCGGATCTAACGAAAGTCCATGTAGTTCTGCATATAGTTCGACAATCCCTCGTACTACGGTTGTTTTACCCGTACCAGGACCGCCAGTAAGTAATGTAACGCTTGCATTTAACGCTGTCTCAATTGCATTAATTTGTGTCGGGGCATATTGCACTCCTAAGCGTTCTTCAATACTTCCAAGATGCTTTTTCATCTCAGCTAATGGAAATTGATGATGTGTATCATTTTCAGCTAGGAGAGTTTCTATTTTAGAGCCAATTCCAACTTCGGAATAATATAGAGAAGGAATATAAAAACGATTCACTTCCCCGACTATCCGACTTTCTTCTGCAAGTTCAATGCAGCATTTACTAATTGCCTCATACGGAATTTCCTCACGCTGAGCAGTTTCTAATAGCTTTTTAACTGATTCTAATAATTGCTCTGCATATAAAAATACATGACCTTCTCCTAACGAAGCAGTTTGAAGGAGGTGATATATCGCTGCCTTGATACGATCGGGGTGGTTTCCTTGAATACCTAATTTATAGCCAAGCTCATCAGCTCGAACAAAACCTACCCCCTCTACTTCTTCAATAAGACGGAATGGGTTTTTAGTAAGTACGTTGAGTGTTTCTTCTCTATAAGCTTGATAGATTTTCATAGCGATTTGAGGTCCAAATCCCCACTCATTAAGTTGAATCATCACTTTTTCTAAGCCTAAATTTTGTTCTAAAACCGCTCGTAATGTTTGTTTTTTTTCTTCAGCAAGACGTGGAACTACATCTAACGCTTCGGGATCATCCAAAATTTTGTTAATAGCATTTGGTCCAAGTTTTTTTACAATTTGTTCTGCAGTTTTGCGACCAATACCTGTGAACATATCGCTCGAAAGATAATGAATAATTCCTTGCTCCGTCGCTGGCACTTCTTTTTGGAACGTTTCCACTTGAAATTGAACACCATATTTCGGATGGTTTTTAATATACCCAATAAATTTATACGCCTCTTCTAGTACTAAAGGAGGGAAGTAACCAGATACAATTATTTCTTTGTCTATGTATGTAGTGTTTGTGGATTTGATTTTTAATTTTATGATAGAAAATAAGTTTTGAGGATTATGAAAAATGGAAACGATAGGACGACCTGTAATAAATTGTTTTTCATTATTTATATCGTTGGTCATACTACCGCCTCCAAAGTTTCATTAATTGCGTAGAGAAATCATGTCGTACACATAGCGTGCCTGATCATAATTAGGTTGAAGCGTAAAGGCTTCTTTTAAATGAGATAATGCAGCCTCTGTATTAGATGTAGAAACAGCATATAAAACACCTAGATTGTAGTGTGCATCTGCATTTTCTGCATCTGCATCTACTATTTCTTTGAATACTGGTTCTGCTTGTTCGAACATTTCTAAGCTTGCGAGGGCAATTCCATAGGACAATTTTACCTGGTTATCCTCAGGAGCCAGTTCATAAGCTCTTTGAAAATATGGAAGTGAAAGCTTTGTTAAATTTTCTTTTTCAAGACTCTTCCCAAGCATATAAAATGCGTCTGGACCTTCAATACCACTAGCGATTGCTTTTTCATATAACTTTGCAGCTTCCTCAAATCTCTCAGCATTATAGTATAAATTTGCAAGACTATAATAAGCTGTTGCTGCACCCTCGTCTAATGTAATTGCTTTTTGGAAAAACTTCTCTGCCCGCTCATCTTCATTCATTGACGACAAAAGATTTCCAAAATTAATATAACCGATTGCCTCATCCGGATTTTCTTCAATTGCTTTCGTAAAAAGCTCTACTGCTTTTTCGTAATCTTCTTCTTGTATAGCTTGAATTCCTAATTCATTGTAGTTCATGTTATTACCTCCAGTTATCCAACATAATCCAGTTTAAGCCCATCTTTGAAAACTTCATCAATTGTAGCTCCACCTAAACATTCATCACCTTGGTAGAATACAACTGCTTGTCCTGGTGTAATAGCACGCACTGGCTCGTCAAATATTACTCTAACTCGATTTGTATCTATTAACTCCACAAGTACACCAACGTCCTCTTGGCGATAACGAAACTTTGCTGTTGCTTGGAAAGTTTGTGGTTTTTCTATTGTTGTTGTAAAAGATAAATCGGTTGCAGTTAGGCTAGTCGAAAACAATGCATCATTGTTTATATTTTGCCCAACTAGAAGTACATTTCTGTCCAAGTCCTTCCCGATAACGAACCAAGGATCACCTGAACCTCCAATTCCAAGACCATGTCGTTGACCAATTGTATAGTACATCAGTCCATCATGCTGTCCCATAACTATTCCATCCATTGTTTCCATAGCACCTTGTTGCGCAGGAAGGTACTGACTCAAAAATTCTTTAAAGTTTCTTTCACCAATGAAACAAATACCGGTAGAATCTTTTTTCGTCGCAGTAGCAAGTCCTTGCTCTAATGCAATTTCACGAACTTTTTTCTTTTCTAAATGCCCAATTGGAAACATTACTTTTTCTAATTGTTCTTGATTTAATTGATTCAAGAAATAAGTTTGATCTTTATTATTGTCTCTTCCACGCAGCATACGAGTTTGTCCATCACGAACTTCTACCTGTGCATAGTGACCAGTTGCCAAGTAATCTGCTCCTAATGCTAAAGCATGCTCTAAAAATGCTTTAAATTTAATTTCCTTATTACACATAACATCTGGATTAGGAGTTCGTCCAGCTTTATACTCATCTAAAAAATATGTGAAAACCTTATCCCAATATTGTTTTTCGAAGTTTACAGCGTAATATGGAATTCCTATTTGATTGCAAACTTTTATAACGTCCTCATAATCTTCTGTGGCAGTACACAAACCAAATTCGTCAGTGTCATCCCAGTTTTTCATGAAAATGCCTATCACATCATAACCTTGTTCTTTTAGTAAATAAGCTGCAACAGAGGAGTCTACCCCTCCGGACATGCCAACAACTACTCTTGTATCTTCTATTTTTTTCATCCTTATCACTCTTTTCACTTAGATCTTTAACTTCACCGTAATGATTTCAAACTCTGGCCAATGAAGTTAAACCTTTAGCGAGTTTGAACTATAATACTATTTTGCTTATTTTATAAGCCGCTTCAATCACTTGCTCTTTTGTATTGTTTAATCCAAAGCTAAATCGAACCGAATTTCGTAACTCTGGTGTGTTTTCTCCATACATTGCTACGAGTACATGAGACGGATCAATTGAACCAGCAGTGCACGCAGATCCACTAGATGCATCAATTCCTGCTAAATCTAATTGCACTAAAAAAGTTTCCACATCTGTATTAGGGATACTTATATTTATAACATGTGGAAGAACAGATTCATGCGAACCATTAACTTTAAAAGGAACACGAAGTCTCTCTAATTCGGTTAAGAAAACTTGCTTTAACTGATTATAAGTTAGAATGCCCTCAGTAATAACTGTTTGTTTCAATTGAACCGCCTTTGCAAAAGCAACAATAGCAGGCACGTTTTCAGTACCTGCACGTTTTTTTCGCTCCTGCTGTCCTCCGTAAAAAATCGGCTTAAGGTTAACACCTTTACGTTGATATAAAAAACCAATCCCTTTAGGGCCGTTTATCTTATGGCTTGAAACACTTAGTAAATCGATATAAGCTGTTGTGACGTCTATTGATAAGCTACCAAATGCTTGAACAGCATCCGTGTGGAAATAGGCTGGGTGATCTTTCAAAAATTCTCCAATTTCAACGATGGGTTGAATAACCCCAACCTCATTGTTAGCATACATAATAGAAACTAAAATAGTATCTTCTCTTAGTGAATTTTTCAAGTCATTGATACTGATCAATCCATTTTTATCTACCGAAAGATAAGTTACTTCAAAACCATCTTTTTCAAGTTGCTCACAAGCATGTAGTACAGCATGATGTTCAATCTGAGTTGTAATTACATGCTTACCTTCATTCTTCCTAGCATAAGCAGTTCCAAAAATAGCATAATTATCTGCTTCCGTACCTCCGCTAGTAATAGTAATTTCCGTTTCATGTGCCCCAATACTTTTAGCTAAAATTGTTCTTGCATCATCCACTTTCTTTCTTGCTTTTCTTCCTGTCTGATGGATGCTAGATGGGTTTCCGAACTCTTCTTTCATTTCAGCTGTATAGACTTGGATTACTTCTTCGGACATAGGTGTTGTGGCTGCATGATCCAAATATATTCTAGTCATTTTAAACTCCTTATATATAAAACATATACCCAGTGTTCTCTGGATCTTCTTCTGTATATTTTGCAAGGTCTTCTATCGTAGTGGTGTCTAATACATTTTTGACAGCATCTCTAATACGCATCCAAAGTTCACGCTGCGACGGTGCTTCGTCTTCAATCCCTTCAACGATTTGAATAGGACCCTCTAAAACTCGAATAACATCACCTGCAGTAATTTCGTCTGGTGTTTTTGATAGCATATAACCACCGTAAGCACCTCTTACACTCTTTACAAGCCCTGCATTTCTTAGAGGAGAAACAATCTGCTCTAGATAAGCTTCAGACAAATTATATTCCGCAGCAATTTGACGGAGGGCAATCGGTCCTTCCCCATATTGCTTCCCTAAAGCCACTATTATCGTTAAACCGTATCTTCCTTTTGTTGAAAATTTCAAAATAATTCACCTCATAAGATTAAAAAAATTCTTTCCCTAGTATAGCATAATTACATACTATATCGACTTCAAAATGACTTTTCAGGCAATCTTCTATATAATAAAAGAACAGATGTACGAAATAAGGAGTGATCATTTTGCAAAATGAACCTTTAGCATATCGGATGAGACCTCAAACTATAGATGAACTAGCTGGACAACAGCATGTTATCGGAGAAAACACCGCATTGTATAAAATGATAAAAAACGGACATGTACCATCAATGCTATTATATGGCGATCCAGGAGTTGGCAAAACCTCTCTTGCATTTGCCATAGCGGGTACCACAAAGCTACCCTTTGTTGCATTGAATGCCACTAAAGCTGGGAAGAAAGATGTGGAAGATGTAGTAGCCGATGCACGTATCAGCGGGAAAGTCATTCTATTTCTAGATGAGATTCATCGTTTCAACAAGTTACAGCAAGATACATTGCTACCTCATGTAGAAAATGGATCGATTATATTAATCGGAGCAACAACTGAAAATCCCTATCATGATGTAAACCCAGCAATAAGATCACGTTGCGGTGAAATCAAACAACTTAAAAGACTAACGACTGATGACATAGATTTACTTTTAATAAGAGCGTTAGAAGATGAAATAAAAGGTCTTGGTCAGATGAAAATTCAAATTAGCGAGGATCAAAGAAAATTAATAGCAGATGCAGCTAATGGTGATGCACGAAAAGCTCTAACCCTATTAGAGTCTACTATTTTTGCAAGTTTTGAAGAAAATGGGATCACTATTGTAGAGGATTCAATCTTAAAAAGTCTCGTTGATAGGGTCGGGGTTTTTGGGGATAAAAAAGGATCTCACTTTTACAACTTACTTTCAGCATTACAGAAATCAGTCCGTGGCAGTGATACAGATGCGGCACTATATTATTTGGCGCACCTTTTGGAAAACGGCGACTTGGTAGCTGTTTCTAGAAGGTTACTGGTAATGAGTTATGAGGATATAGGGCTAGCTAACCCATCTGTTGGTCCACAAGTACTAGCAGCTATTCAATCCGCAGAACGATTAGGATTACCGGAAGCACGAATACCTTTAGCCAACGCTGTAGTCCTTATGTGTTTATCGGAGAAGTCCAATTCTGCATACTCCGCTTTAGATGCTGCAATTGCAAGTATACACCAGGGGAAAACTGGTGATATTCCAAGTCATTTAAAGGACACGCATTATGCAGGAGCAGCTGATTTAGGTCATGGTGGTTATATATATCCACATGACTATAAAATCGGCACATTTGGTGGCTGGGTCAATCAAACCTACTTGCCAGATAATCTTGTGGGTTCTATTTTCTATAAACCGATTGAAGCTGGCGAAGAAAAAAGATTGGCAGCTATCTACACGCGATTAGAGAATTTTAAAAAAGAAAAGTAATAAGAAAAACCAGGTAAAAAAAGCCCGGTCCTCTAAAAAAATTGTAGATATGCCGTTGATTTCCGCTCCGAGTGGACGCTTTCCGTGGGCACGGCTTCAGCCGCTTCCCTTGCTCCTGTGCAAGCTCGTCGCAAAAAAGATTTTCGCTACGCTCAGTCCAGGGTCTTCAGCTCGCGCTGTTCCCACCGGAGTCGCCGCTCTGCGCTCCAATCAATTAGATCCACTTTATATAGCGGATAATTTAATTTAAAATCGCCTAAGTATAAGTGTTTTATTCTAAAATAGGTAACGCTGATAGGGAATCAGATCATAGAAAATCTACTTTTTTCTTCCTTCCATCCAGAATAATATCTCTAAATAAAAAGACGATTCTATCCCTACACTAACTGGGACTACTCTTATCATCTAGGCGAGAGGCTATTCTAAATTTTATCATGCAGTACTACTCACTTAATTGATTGTAGTGAAATGTGGCGACTCCAGCCGGATTAGCGAGAAAGTCGAGACCCCGTAGGAAAGAAGAGTAGCTCCTGACTGAGGAGGCTCGGTCTCGCCCGCGGAAAGCCTTCCACATGTAACGGAAATAAGTACTATTATTCATTCTTAAAAGTCCCATGAACCACGTGTTCACGGTACATTTTAATATACTTTCTGTCTATTAAAAAAATCCAGCACCCTTGAAAAGGGACTGGATTTTTTATGGTTTAAACACCCATCTTACGTCTTGTGTTACTCACTTTTTTAGTCTGTTGGCTTTTCATTTTCTGATTTCCAGTAGAACCGTTAAGGGAAGTTTTACCACCTGCAGATTGATTCTTTTTCTCTTCGAGCTTTTGCTTAACAGCTTCTTGAAGTGTCATTTTCTTTTTAGGTGCTTCTTGGTTATTTGTTTCAGTCATTGTAATCCCCTCCTCGCTTATAAATTTAGTATAAATCATCAGGAAAAAACTTCAAGTAATTACTGTACTCGATTAATATGAATATCCTTCGAGATGTCGTTTATAACCCAGCTAGCACATATTAAACCAACTGTTGAGGGAACAAATGCGTTTGAAGAAGGTGGCATTTTAGCTTTTCTAATAGCTGCTTCTGGTTTACCAACCGTTCCAACTACGTCCTCTCTAACTACAATTGGGCTCTCGTCTGAAAATACAACTGGAATTCCTTTGGTAATGCGGTCTTCCTTGCGTAGCTTTGTACGTATAACTTTTGCAATCGGATCCGTATGTGTTTTAGATATATCAACAATCTTAAAACGAGTTGGATCTGTTTTATTTGCAGCACCCATACTTGAAATAATTTTTATATTACGTTTTAAGCATTCTTTCATTAAATGAATTTTATAAATGATTGTATCAGATGCATCGATAACATAATCTATATTCATCGCAAAAAATTGCTCATATGTTTCTTCCGTATAAAACATATGCATATCTATTACTTCACATTCAGGATTAATGTCGGCAATTCGTTCTTTCATCACTTCTGATTTTGAACGTCCAATCGTTGATATATAAGCTACTAACTGACGGTTTATATTAGTAATGTCTACATTATCTTTATCTACTAAAATAATTCGACCAACACCACTTCTTGCACAAGCTTCAGCTGCGAAAGATCCGACTCCACCTACACCCAATATAGCAACAGTAGTACCTTTCAATAGTTCTATTCCTTCTTCACCTATTGCAAGTTCATTTCTAGAAAATTGATGTAACATAAAAACACTCCATTTAAATCAGATTAGTTGATAAAATCCCAATAAAAAACCTCTAGCAAATTCGCCAGAGGATATTTAACAAATGATACGAATCCCAATCGTGCCGACAAATAAAGCGTATCGTTTTGAACCCGCAAGAAGCAGGTGGGTGTCCTCTTTATTAATCCTGGCGTCCCGATTAAAGGCATGTCATTTATAATAAAAGTTAGACTCCCAACGATATAATTGTTCGGTCAAAACTGATTGGCAAATTGCGAACACATCAGGATTCGTGTTATTTGTATAATAGCATATGAATGATGAAACTTCAATCATTTTAATACCAACTTTACTAACTATTCTGAATAATAGGTACATAGAATTATTCCAGTTTAACCATTCCTTTATAATATTTAGCCTCTTAAGTTGTATGGTTAGTCCTTCATGAATATGATGCATCATATAACAAAAATGGGGGACATGAATGAATTCTTTAAGTACATATTTCTTGTTAGGTATTTCCTTAGCAGCGCCAATTGGACCTGTTAAAGCAACACTTCTAAATACCGGTATAAAAAATGGGTTTTTCCATGCGTGGTTTTTCGGGCTCGGGGCTATAGTAACAGACATAATATATATGCTGATGGTTTACTTTGGAGTGGGTCAATTTATCGATTCTCCATATATGCGAATATTTTTATGGTGCTTCGGATTTTTTGTGCTCATGTATACAGGGATTGAAAATTTATTGACTTTAAATAATATTTCTATTGATCCTAAATTCCGAAAAATTGTTCGATTTCGGCACTCAATGTTAGCTGGCTCGTTAATGGCTTTTTTGAATCCTTTAACAATTCTATTTTGGTTAGGTATTTATGGTTCTATTTTGGTAAGTGGTGGTAGTGAAATATCTGGTATTGAAACCATAATCATTAGTCTAGCAATATTAGTTGGTATTGGGCTTGTAGATTTTATAATGGCCTTCTTATCGAGTAGTTCAAGAAATTTACTGTCCACCCCTCTTTTAAAAGCTATTTCTTTTATTTCTTCCTTATGTATGATTGGTTTTGGTATCTATTTTGGCATCCAAGCTTTTAATGCTCTTTTTTAGTAATTTATTGAAACGTATATTGTAAGGTACCAGGGAGAACATACCTTAAAGACATTAGTTGAGGTGTGCAGATTATGAAAAATAATAATCAGAATGACAATGTAAGTATATGGTGCGTTATTAGTATGGCCTCTATCCCACTGGTCATGACACTTGGTAACTCCATGCTGATTCCAATTTTACCTATTTTAGAAAAAAAGGTAGGAATCAGTTCGTTCCAGTCAAGTATGATTATTACCAGTTATTCAATCGCAGCCATTTTTCTAATACCAGTAGCTGGTTACCTTTCTGATCGTTTCGGAAGAAAAATTGTCATTTTACCAAGTTTAATACTGGCACTCATCGGAGGTATTATTGCTGGTTTTGCTTCTTGGAAAATAGACGACCCCTTTTTTTGGATTATTATAGGAAGAATTCTTCAAGGAATAGGTGCGGCTGGTGCCATGCCAATAGTATTGCCACTTGTCGGCGATTTATATAAGGATGATGATGAGAAAACTAGTTCTTGTCTTGGCATTATTGAAACCTCAAACACCTTCGGCAAAGTTTTAAGTCCGATTCTCGGATCTGTTTTAGCTGCAGTATTATGGTTTTTACCGTTCTTTTCAATTTCGATTTTTAGTTTAATTTCCATCGTGATGATATTCTTCTTTGTTAAAGTACCTAAGGAGAAAGATGAACCTCCAAAATTGAAAGACTTTTTGAGTAATACAAAAAAGACATTTAAAAAAGAAGGAAAATGGCTTTTAACTGTTTTTATAAATGGTGCTTTTGTTATGCTCATATTATTCGGTGTTTTGTTTTTCCTATCTGAAATGTTGGAAAAAACACATGATATAAAAGGAATTAAAAAAGGTTTTGTTCTAGCTATTCCACTACTTATGCTCTGTATTGCCTCTTATATAACTGGCCGAAATATAAAAGGAAACGTTTCTGCAATGAAAAAAATGACGATGATTTGTTTAATTGCTATGTCAATTAGTGTTGTATTTATAGGCTTTACAAAAGAAAAACTAATTCTTTTGTTAACTATCACAAGTGTGATGGGAATAGCAATTGGTGCCTTGTTACCAGTACTAGATGCACTTATTACGGAAAATATAAAAAAAGAAGAGCGAGGAACTATCTCTTCTTTTTATAGTTCCGCCAGATTCATCGGTGTTGCGGCTGGTCCACCAATCATGTCGCTAGTCATGAAAAATTATCTTAATATTAGTTATATCGTTGCTGGAGTAATTGGAATTGTCCTCTTTTTCCTTGCGATGAAACTTATTAAAGTCGAGGAAATTGAGGGACAAAATCAGAAGGTGTAAATAAAATGGACTGGAAAGCTAAATGCTAACCAGTCCATTTTGTATTATTCAATTTGATTTTAAACTATAAAGAATGAGTAATATTCCAGAGAATAAACAAACCATTCTTGTTAAGGATATCTTTTCCGATAAACCCGTTAAACCTATGCCAGTTGTGACTATTAAAACAACAGGACCTACTAAAGCTAGTAAAGAGTTAATATAAAAAGCTTTTTCTAAATCATTAAATTTAATCATGAGCATTGCTGCAGATAACTCGATACTACCTGAGAGTAATCTTAGTATGATAATAAATAATAACGCCTTCTCAATAATCAGTATCTTCTACCTTTCTTTAATAAAAGAATATGTACTATTGAGATTATATGTAAACGTCTTAAGTATTATTTGGATAGTTTAAAAAACCTTGCAAAAAGACTCCCAGTCCTCTAAAAACAAGAACGTGGATACGACATTGATTGTAGCGAAGAGCGGACGCTTTCCGTGGGCACAGCTTCAGCCGCTTCTTTTGCTTACGCTCAGTCCAGGACTCTGTGCTCCAATCAACTAGGTCCACTTTAAATAATGGGATAATTGAATATAAAACCACCTAGATATACATGTTTTATCTTAAAATAAGTAAAGAAGAAATACTAATCGTGCAGACGGTTTTATCACTAGATTAACTTTGATTACTCTTATTATCTTAGGGATATGCTTTACCCTATCTCGGTGTATAGAACAACACTCTATATTGATTGAAATGGAAGATAGCGACTCCCAGCTGAAACGGAAATCAGTAGTATTATTCATTCATTCAATTCCCGTGAACCAAGTTTTACGGGACATTTTATATACTTTCTTTAAAAGAGGATTCATCACGACAACTGTCATGACAAATCCTCCTAAATTTACTTCGTTTTCGTTTTCAATTTCAAGCTCAAACTCAACTCATCTAACTGAGCTTCTGCTACTGGGCTAGGTGCAGAAGTTAATAAATCACTAGCACTTGCAGTTTTTGGGAATGCAATCGTATCACGAAGATTCGTACTACCAGAAAGAAGCATTACTAATCTATCTAATCCGAATGCAACACCACCATGTGGAGGCGTTCCATATTCAAATGCTTCCATAAGGAAACCAAATTGTGCTTTGGCTTCTTCATCAGTAAAGCCAAGTATCGCGAACATTTTTTCTTGAACTTCTCTAGAATAAATACGTAGAGATCCTCCACCCAATTCATAACCATTCAATACTAAATCATATGCTTGCGCACGTACTTTACTTGGATCAGAATCCATTAACGCAAGGTCTTCATCAAAAGGTCTTGTGAAAGGATGATGAGCAGCGTAATAACGCCCTTCTTTTTCATCGTATTCGAATAATGGCCAGTTAACTACCCATAAGAATTCAAAGCGTGATTCATCTATTAACTCAAGTTCTTTACCAAGTTTTAAGCGTAATGCACCTAAAGTATCAGCCACTACAGAAGATTTGTCAGCAACAAATAATAATAAATCACCATCTGATGCATCTAATGTTTGTATAAGGCTTGTAGCTGCTTCGCCTTCGAAGAACTTAGCTATCGGTCCTTTTAAACCTTCTTCATCTACTTTCAACCATGCAAGTCCTTTAGCACCATAAACTCCAGCGAATTCCCCCAGTGCATCAATATCCTTACGAGAATAATTAGCTGCTGCTCCTTTAACATTAATTGCTTTTACTTGTCCTCCAGATTCTACAGCCGAAGCAAAAACTTTAAATGAACTGTCTTTTACAATTTCCGAAAGATCAACAAGTTCTAATCCGAAACGAACATCCGGCTTATCTGACCCAAAGCGGTTCATAGCCTCATCGTAATTCATACGGTTGAAAGGAATGTTGACATCTACGCCTTTAACGTCCTTCATAACCTTTTTCATCATACGTTCATTCATTTCCAAAATTTCATCCATCGATAGGAAGCTCATTTCCATATCAATTTGAGTAAATTCTGGTTGACGGTCTGCACGTAAATCTTCATCACGGAAGCATCGAGCTATTTGATAATATTTTTCAAATCCACCAACCATTAAAAGCTGCTTGAACAACTGTGGAGATTGAGGAAGTGCATAGAATTCTCCGTCATGGACACGACTTGGCACTAAATAGTCGCGTGCTCCTTCAGGTGTAGATTTAGTTAATATCGGAGTTTCTACTTCTAAAAATCCTTCATCATCTAAGAAACGTCTTACTGTTTTAGTAATATCTGAACGCATTTTGAATGTATCATACATTACCGGTCTTCTTAAATCTAGGTAGCGATATTTTAAACGAATATCTTCCCCTACATCCGTTTGGTTTTCAATCGCAAAAGGCGGGTTTTTAGCTTCGTTAATAATACGAGCTTCACTAGCATGTACTTCAATCGCGCCAGATGATATATTTTTGTTCACTTGGTTCGCTGCACGTGCAACTACTGTACCTTTTACCTCTATGATGTATTCATTTCGTAATTTATCTGCTATTTGAATAGCTGATTCCGAAATTTCAGGGTTGAAAACTACTTGAACTAGCCCTGTGCGATCACGTACATCAACAAATATTAATCCTCCTAAATCTCTACGTTTTTGTACCCAGCCGATTAATTGGATTGATTCACCGATTTGCTGTTCATTTAATTGTCCACTTGTGTGTGTTCTACTCATTTTCCTCTGCCTCCAACTGTGTTGAACTCGTCTTTATTTGATCTATTAATGAACTAAATGGAACTAAGTTTTGAGTACCTGTTGCTAACTCCTTTAACATAGCACTTTCTTTTTCTAATTCGTCATCGCCAATTACTAATACAAATTTTGCTTTTAGGCGATCGGCTGATTTCATTTGAGTTTTCATTTTACGATCTAAATAATCCATCTCTGCTGTAATTTTTTCCTGTCTAAGTTGATAGGTAAGTTCAACTGCTTTTTTCTTAGCTGCTTCACCAAGTCCAATTACATAGACATCTAATGTCGACTTATCAGACCAGACATTGTTTTCTGCTTCAATAGCTAACAATAGTCTTTCAATACTCATTGCAAATCCAATTCCAGGAGCATCTGGCCCACCAAGCTCTTCTACCAGCCCGTTGTATCTCCCTCCACCTGCTAGCGTTGTGATTGCTCCAAAGCCTTCTGCAGCACTCATAATTTCAAAAGCAGTGTGGTTATAATAATCTAATCCACGGACTAGATTATGATCTACCTCAAATGGAATATTTAATATTGTTAAATATTCTTTTACTTTTTCGAAGTAAGCAGCTGATTCTTCATTTAAAAAATCTGCTAAGGAAGGTGCTGTTTCCATTAACGGATGGTTACGATCTACCTTGCAATCTAAAATACGAAGTGGATTTTTTTGTAATCTATTTTGACAATCCGAGCAAAACTCTTCAATATGCGGTTCAAAGTGACTAACTAAAGCTGTTTTATGAGAAACTCGACTTTCCTTATCTCCAAGCGAATTTATAACAAGCTTAAGCTTTTTCAGTCCTGCATTTTGATAGACTGACATTGCTAATGAGATAACTTCCGCATCGATTGCTGGGTCAGCACTACCTATTGCTTCAATACCAAATTGAACGAATTGACGGTATCGACCTGCCTGTTGACGTTCATATCGGAACATTGGTCCCATATAGTAAAGCTTCACAGGTTGATCAGGGTAACCAAACATTTTATGCTCTACAAATGCTCTTACCGCTGATGCAGTGCCTTCTGGTCGCAACGTGAGAGAACGATTTCCTCTGTCTTGGAATGTATACATTTCTTTTTGAACTATATCTGTAGTGTCTCCAACACTTCTAGTAAATAATTCAGTATGCTCAAAAACAGGAGTTCTAATCTCTTTGTATTGATACATACGACATTGTTCTCTTATTAGTTCTTCTACAGCTTGCCATTTACCAGTTTCCGTTGGCAAAATGTCTTGTGTTCCTCTAGGTACTTTAATATCCATGGCAATTGCCCCTTTCCATTGCATATAAAAAAGCCCTCATCCCCTGCTATAAATAGCAAGGGACGAGAGCTTATATAAGCTTCCGCGGTTCCACCCTAGTTGGTCAAAAATATTGACCCTCTCAATTCTGGATAACGACCAGTTCCGTTTCTGCCTACTAGAGAAAAATCCCTTTCGACAAAAATCCTCTCGAATGTTGTTCACTGAGTGCGTATGTAGGAAAGATTTCAGCCACGTCTTTCCTTCTCTTGTCATCCGTTTTAAACAGCTACTTTTTCGGTCATCGGTTTGTTTTAGTTTTTGATTATACTTTATCTTAATGACGCAAGACAAATAAGTCAACCCTTTTGAATAAAAGGTAGAATTTTTTTATCAGACTATTTACAATAGAGATAGGAGTGATTCAATGAACGCTAAAATTATACATAAAATAACCATTATTTTTTTGTCTGTATGTTTACTAATACCATACTTGCAGGTAGATGCACAGGGGAATGAAGTTACTGTAAATGTTAATTCATTAAAAGTCCGATCAGGTCCCGGTCTTACATACAACATTATCGGTGCTGTTACAAAAAATGACAAACTAGACGTAATTAGCAAAGAAAAAGATTGGCTACAAGTTAATTTTGGGAATTCTACTGGTTGGGTAGCTAGTTGGTACACAACAACAGAATCTCTTGAGTTAACAAACAAACAGATTGTTTCAAAAGTAAATCAATTAAACGTTCGAACCGAACCTACAACTTCTTCAGCAGTTATTGGCCAATTACAAGAGGGTGATTCTGCAGATGCTTACAAATCTCAAGGAGATTGGATTGAAATAGATTTCCAAGGTCGAAAAGGATGGATCAATGAATCGTATATCACTTTGACTGAGCAAACAGTAAGTAAAAATACAAATACTACTGAAAATATATTTGAAGTATCCGTCGATGCACTAAATGTTCGTTCAAAAGCTGATTTAACTTCTAAAAAAATTGGACTAGTAAATAAGGGTGATCAATTTTCAATTATTGACTCCGATCATAATTGGGTGCAAGTAGAACTAGAAAACGGAGAAAAGGGATGGTTGTACAGCTTCTATGGAACATTTACTACTAGTTCTTCATCAATAACATCTACCCAAACAAATGAAACCATCATCATTCTCTATAATGGAACAAACCTTCGTTCTAATAGCACAACGAGTAGCGATGTAGTTTCAAGAGCTGATGCTGGCACTACATTTCCAATAGCTGAAAAAGTAGAAGATTGGTATAAAATCATATTAGATGATGGACAAGCTGCATATGTTGCTAGTTGGGTAGTTTCTGCTTCGTCCACCACTTCAAATGAAACTGAGCAATCAGGCGATAAAACTAAGCTGGAAAAACAGGATAAGAAGGATGACGCTCGTAAAAAAGGCACTTTAAAAGGACTAACTATTGTCATCGATCCTGGGCATGGTGGGAATGACCGTGGGACAACTGGTGCTCTTGGAACAGATGAAAAAGATATCACATTAATTACTTCAGAATTACTATCATCCAAATTGCAAGCCGCTGGTGCCAATGTAATTATGACAAGAGAATCAGACGAGTATGTAGATCTTCGCAAACGAGTATCAATTGGGCACCAGGTTGATGCTGATGCGTTCATTAGCCTACATTATGATGCAATTGATAATAGTTCAGTTAGAGGTTTCACGACCTACTACATGCATGGTTACCAAAAAGAATTGGCTAAGTATGTCCATAATGGGCTTGGAAATATGATTTCTTTAAAGGATAGAGGAACTCAACCAGGGGATTATTTAGTACTCCGAGAAAATAAACAGAAAGCTATTTTAATAGAATTAGGTTATTTAAGTAATCCTTCCGAAGAAAGGAATGTGACTACTCAAAACTACCGAGAACAAGCTACACACGGTATTTATAATGGTATTATTAATTACTTTAATGCTCAATTAGATTAAATTAACTAAAAATCCATGTTCCTAATCTTCTAACATAATATGAAAGACTGTACAAAAATCGCCCAGTCTTTATAGTTCAAAACCATTAATGTTTTCGAATTGCTCTGGACAGACTTGGCGCTATATAATAACCAAATGTTTTTTAGAGCAGTTGGTCGTGACTAAAATCACGACCAACTGCTCTTTTTCTCGGTAGTCTTATTGAATTTGTCTGACCGTCTTCCTTCTACAACTTTTGAAACAAGTTATTACACTGTTTGATTACTAGAGAAAAGCTACTTTTCATTCCTAGAGTTAGCCCCCGAAGGTGCAATATCGTCCGCTATTCACTTCTTTATAGTGCCAATACTCACTATTTCCCTTTATTTCCACTAGTGTAAAAGAAAATCTACTTTCTTCTACTATCATTGGATTGTATTTTATCTTTACTTGCTCTCGCCTATTGTTTACTTGCTTCTATCTCCGGCTTACTTGCGGTCATGAAAAGTTTACTTGCTCTAACTTTATATTTACTTGCGGTCGGATGGCTTTTACTTGTGAAATGGATAGTTTTTCCAAAATACTTTATTCAAAGCCTATGGAAAACGTCTATATATAGCAGAAACTTACAGGATTATTCCATATTAAAAAAAGTTGTACAAATTACTCCAAATTTGAGTAATTTATACAACTTTTTCAAGCTTCTAACATAATCGTTACTGGACCATCGTTCGTAAAGGTAACGTCCATCATAGAACCAAATACACCTGTTTCTACTAGCAGACCTTTTGCTTGTAGTTTTTCATTGAAAAGTTCCCATAAAGGCTTTGCAATTTCTGGTCTGGCTGCATCGGTAAAGCTTGGTCTTCTACCTCTTTTCGTATCAGCATACAGAGTAAACTGAGAAACCGATAAAATACTCCCACCAACTTCTTCGATAGAGTGATTCATTTTGCCTTCAGCGTCCTCAAATAAGCGTAACCCTGCAACTTTCTCTACTAGGTAATTTAGTTCATTCTCGGTATCAGTTGTAGTAATACCGACTAATAATAAATAGCCTTTGTCTATCTTTCCAGTGACTTGTCCATCCACGGTCACACTAGCATTTTTGCATCGTTGCAACAAAACCTTCATATAAAATTAACTCCTTTTAACTGAAAACATAGAAAAACTTATTAATTGATAATCCGTTGAACAGAATATATATCAGGCAATTGCTTTATTCGATCTGCTATCCTGTTTAAGTGTGCTGTATTTGAAATTAGAATAGTTAAATGAATGATAGCAATATCATTTTCTGATTTTCCACTCACTGCAGCGATATTGGTTTTAGATTCATTTACCACTTGTAAAACTTCATTCAATAAGCCTGATCGATCATATGCTGAAACCTCAATGTCAACCTGATACTCTTTTTTCGTTGGAGAATCATGTTTTACCCATTCTACTTCTATAATCCGGGAATTCGTATCATCGTTGTGTACATTCGGACAATCAGCACGATGGACTGAAACTCCTCGACCTTTTGTTATAAATCCAACTATATCATCTCCTGGAACCGGGCTACAGCAACGCGATAAACGGATGAGCATATTCTCAATTCCCTTAACGATAACTCCTGATTCTGTTGTTTTGTTAACCGTAGGAGTTTGCATTTCGGTTGTTATTTTCTCTAATGCTTCTTCCTGATCACGGATTTTCCGCATTTTTTCAGCTAGTCGATTAACCACTTGCTGTGCGGTAATACCATTAAATCCTACAGCTGCGTATAAGTCTTCCTCACCTGCAAAAGCATATTTATCACATACGCGTTTTATATTTTCTGGAGTAAGTACTTCTTTTAGATCAAACTCTTGGGATCTAATTTCTTTCTCTACTTGTTCTTTTCCTTTGATAACATTCTCATCACGCAACTGTTTCTTAAAGAATTGCTTGATCTTATTTTTCGCTTGGGATGATTGAGCTATTTTAATCCAATCTCTACTAGGGCCAAATGATTGTTTGGAAGTCAATACTTCGATAATATCACCGGTTTTTAGTTTTGTGTCAAGTGGAACCATTTTACCGTTGACTTTCGCACCAATTGTTTTGTTACCGACCTCCGAATGCACTCGGTAAGCAAAGTCTATTGGAACTGAGCTAGCAGGAAGTTCTACAACATCCCCTTTAGGTGTGAAAACATATACCATATCGGAAAACAAATCAAACTTTAACGACTCCATGAACTCTTCCGCATTCGAAGATTCATGCTGATATTCTAAGATTTCTCTAAACCAATTCAACTGAGAGTCAACCGTTTTTTTATCGGCTTCTACTTTTTTACCTTCTTTATAAGCCCAGTGAGCAGCTACACCGAATTCTGCAATATTATGCATTTCTTCAGTACGGATTTGGACTTCTAAAGGCTCACCATTTGGACCTATAACAGTAGTATGCAATGATTGATATAAATTTTGTTTAGGCATAGCTATATAATCTTTGAAACGACCAGGCATTGGTTTCCAAAGCGTATGAATAACTCCTAGAACGGCATAACAATCTTTTATGCTATCCACGATAATTCGCATCGCAAGTAAATCATAAATTTCGTTGAATTGTTTATTCTGTACGACCATTTTACGATAAATACTATAAATATGCTTTGGACGACCTGATATATCGGCGTCAACTTCCATTTCAACTAACTGTTTGCGAATATCTTCCATAACATTATTTAAATAGGATTCACGTTCTGTACGTTTTTTCTTCATAAAATTAACAATTCGATAATATTGTTGAGGATTTAGGTATCGTAATGCAGTATCTTCTAGCTCCCATTTCACTGCAGAAATACCAAGTCGATGAGCAAGTGGTGCGAATATTTCTAAGGTTTCATTGGAGATTCTACGTTGCTTTTCTTCTGGAAGATGTTTCAATGTGCGCATATTATGTAGGCGATCTGCTAGTTTAATGAGTATAATTCGTATGTCCTGCGCCATTGCTATAAACATTTTCCGATGATTTTCTGCTTGTTGTTCTTCTTTTGACATGTACTTAATCTTACCTAGTTTAGTAACTCCCTCTACTAATAAAGCCACTTCTTCGTTAAATTGCTCTACTATATCTTCACGGGTATATTCTGTATCTTCTACGACATCATGTAAAAAACCAGCAGCAACGGTTTCTGGATCCATTTGAAGGTCAGCAAGAATACCAGCTACTTGAATAGGATGTAGAATATATGGTTCACCCGAATTACGGAATTGTTCTCTATGCGCGTGCTCTGCTAACTCATAGGCTTTTTTCACAAAGTTCACATGTTCTTCATTCATATAAGTAAAGAGTGTTTCAAACACATCTTCTGCCGTCTTCACTTGATCTTTAGCCATGCTAACCCACCTGATTTCGTTTTATATTTCTAAAATAGTATATAAGCTATATTGTATAAAAAAAAAGAGGGACTTGTAAAGTCCACCCTAAATAAGCTTTCTTACCTGAGAACAATTGTCCACAGAATGATCAATACTGCATCAATGTACAAATATCATAGTTATCTAGTTTGTTACGTCCTTCTAGATAAGTAAGTTCTATTAAAAATGCACAACCTACAACTACTCCGCCCATTTCTTCTACTAATCGAATTGTAGCATCAATAGTACCACCTGTCGCTAATAGATCATCGACGATTAATACACGTTGACCTGGTTTAACAGCATCTTTGTGCATCGTTAAAACATCTTTTCCATATTCTAAGCCGTATTCAGCACGAACTACTTCACGAGGTAGTTTACCTTCTTTACGAACTGGAGCAAAACCAATACCTAGCGCATATGCAACTGGACATCCAGTGATAAATCCACGTGCTTCTGGTCCTACAATTAGCTCAGCATCCACTTTTTTTGCATATTCTACAATTTGGTCAGTTGCATATTTATATGCTTCTCCATTATCCATAATTGTTGTAATATCTTTAAAACTAATACCTGGTTTTGGCCAATCTTCTACTGTTGTTACATACTGCTTTAAATCCATATTTGCTCCTCCTCAGGAACGGTTTGTACTGCTCTACGCTCTTCAAACCATTGTTTCAGCTCTATATACGGGGCATATAATAACTTCTGTTCAAGTTCCATCTGTTTCTCTCTATTCTTATATGATGGTGCCTCGGATAAATCTTTTTTAGCTAGATTTTCATTAAGCACTAACATCCCATTGTCTATTCTAACAAAATTTAGTTCAAAAAACACCTTCGACATAAAATTAAATGTATTTTGGCTCCAACCTGTATGTTTGGATAATTCGTGTACATGCTGTTTCAATGCAAATGATTTTCTTTTTGTTAGTAGAGAGAAATACCATTTAAACTGTTCTCTTGTAGGTAATCCCTCAAAATAAGAAGATTCATTTGTATAAAAGTGTGCGTATATTCGTTTAAAAGAAAGATATTGCATTAGTTTAACCAAAGTTTGCTCATCTTCTGGTAAATCCAATAGTACGGCAAATTGAGCTTGAATCGGCTGTTCTAGTAATTCATTTACCAAATAGAGCTTGCTGTCGATGGTAGAACTAAAATGCTTAATCGTTTGTTCATTAAAAGCAATATATACTGTATCCTCTACAGGAATTAGTGGTTTCCAGCGATTCACTTGGCGGATTCCTCTAATATCAAAAAGCTGCCATTCATCAGTTTTTACATCCTGTATCATCAATTGGGCTTTTTTTCGTCCATTCCATTCATTTATTTGCAAATCTCCAATAAATGACAATTTGGTCGTTGGTGCAATTTCATCTGCTAGTTGTCCTTTTCCAAATCCAATTGCATCTAATAAGACGGCATCTTGTTTTAATTCCATTTTCAAGTGATTTTGTGCAGAGCCAATTTTTCGAATGGATGAAACCTCTACGTTTTCTATGCAGTAAACAGGTTTTGCAAAGTCCATACCAAACGGAGCTAGTTTTTTTAGGGATTCAATAGATTCTGTAGATATTTCATCCATCTCTAATGGAACGTCTATAGATACAATCGGTATTAGCTGTTCCTCTGTTAAACTTGTTTTGGCTTGATCATTTAGTCTTGCCCGCAACTCATCCACATTTTCTAAAGGTAATGTCATACCAGCAGCCATAGGATGCCCACCAAAATGCGGGACAATATCCTGATTCTTGGCAAGCTCTTTATACATATGGAATCCTTCAATACTACGAGCGGAACCTTTTGCAATATTTTTTTCTTCATCAAATCCTAAAACAATAGCTGGTCTATAGTATTTTTCTACCAGCTTAGATGCAACAATACCAAGCACTCCTGGATTCCAACCGACCTTCCCTACTACTATGACACTTGGTCCTTCCGTTGGAGAAAATTGCTCTAGTTGTTCCATTGCTTCATCTGTAATTTGCTTAACGATTGCTTGTCGTTCTTTATTTTTTTCATTTAGCATATTAGCCAATGCTAGTGCGTGGTTAGGGTTTTCCGTTAAGAACAAATCTACACCAGGCGCAGCTTCTCCTAGTCTTCCTACCGCATTAATGCGTGGACCAAACATAAATCCAACTGTCTCTTCATCAATAGAACTTAGCTCTACTCCACTTATGTTTGCTAGTGCTTCTATCGCTACAGAATCTGTCTGCTGCATTTGTTTTAAACCTTGTTGAACTAAATAACGATTCTCCCCTGTTAAAGAAACAAGATCCGCGATTGTACCGATTGCAACTAGATAAAAGAACTCCTTTGGAATTTCCTCTAATAATGCATGAGCTACTTTAAAAGCAACACCTACTCCTGCTAGGTGCGGAAAAGGATAGGTAGAATCCCTTAAATTCGGATGAATAATAATATCCGCCATTGGGAGATTTTCACCAGGCTCATGATGATCTGTTACAATAACGTCCATCCCTAACCCTTTCGCAAACTCAATAGGCTTTAAACCAGAAATACCGTTATCAACAGTTATTATTAGTTTAACCCCTTCATCAAAAGCTTCTTGAAACAAGCGCTCACTCGGACCATAGCCATCTATAAATCTATTTGGAATCTTATAGATGACATCAGCACCTAGTGACTCTAACGTCTTCACCATGATAGTTGTGCTTGTAATGCCATCCGCATCATAATCTCCATAAACCATAATACGTTCTTCTGCATCTATTGCTTGATGCACACGAGCAACCAACGCCTCCATACCTGGAAATAAAAACGGATTATGTAATTGGTCTGCTGTTACATGTAAAAATGATTTTGCATCCTCAACGCGCTCAAATCCCCTAGAAGCTAATACCTTTGCACAAACTCTCGGAATTGAAAGCTCCTTTTCTAACATTTCTACTACATTTATATTAGGCCTTGAAACTTGCCATTTTTTTTGAGATTTAATCATTTTATTCACTTCCTTGTAATCTATTATACCTTATCTGTAGTTGTAACGTTGTGAAAAAGCAGTACATCTATGTACGAATACCCTCTCAATAAGAAAAACTGTGAAAAAAAATGCTCGGTCTCTTAAGATCAAAACTTTAAAATCAATCAGCAGTATATCTCATGCTAAAAAGTATCTTGAATCGAGTGTACACGATACATTTTTATATATTATTTTAAAAAAACCTTCTGACTTTCGTCAGAAGGTTTTCTCTTTAAATAGTTGAATTTTCATCTTTTACAGTAACTGGTTCTTCAAAAAAATCTACTGGTTTTTCTTTGTGGGCTACTACCTCGTTTTGTAGAACATTAATGGTAGCCTCTTTCTTTTCAAGGTCTTTCTCTAAGTGCTTAACTTTCCTTGATAATATAAATGATCGATAAATTGCAACAGACCCACTTAGGAGCGCTCCTAATAAAGCTGAGCCCAAGATAACGAGGATAAGTGGCCATTGTGCAGTTCCAAATACATAATTGACCGGAACCGTGTCTACATTGTAAATGGCAAATAAAGCAATAATAATAGCAAAAAGCAATCCAAATAATAATGACCATTGAAATTTCATAGTGGCACTCCTTTACTTTGTAGTATAGAAAAATATGGAACAGAGTATATAAAAGTTATACCCTGCTCCATATTATACTTAAACATTATACGACTGGCTCATCAGAACCCCATTTTTTCTCTTCTTTTTTCACATCAATACCGCCATTTTTACGCATTTCTTTCACTTTCAAGTCAAACCAAATTTGTGCTCCAATGTAAATGGAAGAATACGTTCCGGCTATTAACCCAATTAATAAAGCAATAGAGAAGTTACGTATACCTTCTGCACCGAATATCAATAGTGCTACAACAACTAAAATTACTGTAAGAACCGTATTTACAGAACGACCTAGCGTTTGTCGTAATGATTTATTTACAATCGTTGCAAGCTCATCTTCGGATGTAATTTTAGCACTACGATGTAGGTTTTCTCGAATACGGTCAAATGTTACAATCGTATCGTTTATAGAATAACCGACTATCGTTAAGACTGCTGCGATAAATGTAATATCTACTTCTAACCGCAGTATACTGAATATAGTAACCATTAAGAATGCATCATGAAGTAGCGAAACGATCGATGCTAGCCCCATTCTCCACTCAAATCGGAATGCGACATAAATGATTATTCCAAGAGCAGCAAACGCCAATGCTTTTAATGCATTTTTGACAAGTTCTTGTCCTACAGTTGGTGAAACCGTACTCACAGATGGTTCCTTCCCAAACTGCTCATTCATTTCTGTTTTTAATGTTTTAATTTCTTCTTGTGTAAAGTCGTCTTTATAGCGTACGACTGCACTATCTCCGTTATCACCAGAAATTACAATATCATCTGAAGGCAAGCCGATACTTTCTATTTTCTCCGTAACAAGTGCATTTGTTAATGGCTGAGTGGAATTAATTTGAACACGTGTCCCAGAAGAAAAATCAATACCAAGATTTAACTTGAACACACTTAAAATTATAATTCCTGCAATCGTTAGTGTTATAGATGCGATGTAGAAAACTTTACGACTACGAACAAAATCAAATCGATCAAATTTTGTTGTTAAATCTAACGTATCCGTTTCTTCTTCTGGAGCATGCATTCTTTTCTTCGGAATACCAAACCAACCTGGTTTGTTATCAAAGTAGCCACTATGAACAAGTAGTCCAAGTAAAATACGCGAAGCCCATACTGCTGTAATGAATATAACTAAAATACTAATGATTAACAGTGTAGCAAATCCTTTTACAGAACTTGTGCCGAAGAAGAATAATACCGCAGCTGCTAATAAAGTAGTAATATTTGCATCGAAAATAGCAGTAAAGGATTCTTTCGCTCCAGCATCAAATGCTTTCTTCACCGACTTACCTACACGTAACTCTTCTCGTACTCGCTCATAAGTTAGGATGTTTGCATCTACTGCCATCCCTACCCCAAGAACAATTGCTGCAATTCCTGGAAGTGTTAGTACACCATTAATCCAATCAAAAATTACTAAGATCAAGAAAATATACACAACCAATGAAATAACTGCAATAATACCAGGCAATCTATAATATGCAATCATAAATATGAAAATTGCCGCAACACCTATAATACTAGCCAAAATTGTACTGTTTAATGCTTCTTCTCCGAATTGTGCACCTACTGAGGTGGAGTAGATTTCTTCTAACTCAACTGGAAGAGCACCAGCATTTAAAATTCCCGATAGATTTTTTGTTTCATCTACTGTAAATGCACCGGAAATTTCAACGCTATCTGAGTTAATACGCTGAGAAACTCGTGGAGCTGAAGTGAATTTTTGCTCTTTTTCAGGCTTCAAAACTTCCTCTTTGTATGAATCCACACCTTCTTCAAAGTCTAACCAAATAACTAGCACATTGTCTGGCGCTGGTTTAGCAGCAATCTCTGAAGTAATTTCTGCAAATTTATTCGCATCTTTTAATTCTAATGTTACGATAGGTTGTCCTTGTTGATCAAAAGCTCCCTTAGCACCGCCTTCTTTCAAGTCCATCCCGTCTAGCATTATATTATCATCGGAATCTCTGAATGTTAAATTCGCTTGTGTTGAAAGTAACTCTCTGGCAGAATTCTGATCATCCACACCAGCAAGCTGTACTCGAATACGGTTGCCATCTTCAATTTGAATACTAGGCTCACTTACACCCAATACGTCAATACGGCTCGTAAGTGCTGAAGCGGTATCTGCTACAACGTCTTCCGTTATTTTCTGTCCATCCTTTAATTCATTTACTTGATAAAGAACCTCAAAACCACCTTGAAGATCTAGACCGAGTTTAATATTGTTCAGTACGCCTGTAGCAGTGGGACTGATTGTTCCTGCAAAAATAACGAGTAACAATAAAAACGCAACTATGCGTCCTCTAGTTTTCATATGTAGATTTCCTCCTCAAAAAAAAGCAACAAGTTTATTATGAAACACGTTGCGCTCACTGTCAAATAACGATGCATTTAATGTTCTTCAGAAATGGGATTTAATAACAATTGCAATTCGTCTTGATTAATCTCAGAAAACCAATTAGATGTTCTTTGATTTTCAATTTGCTCAAATGTCATAAATTCAGCGGGAGAAATAGTTAAAATATCATTTATGATTTGATAAAGAGGCAACGAAGATATTTCTTTTTTTCTCCATTTTTTTGTCACACAAAATTTCCAAATATCCATTTCTGTAACTGTATTGTATTGATAAACGACAAACTCATTTCTCTTACTTTCTATAGCTGGTAGTACGTGCGTAAAAATATCTTCATAATTATTTTCCATAATATCGCACCTCTTTTAAAGAATAATGTACTAAGCAATATGCATATTGTTATTGTATACGAAGTTCCTGTATTTGAGAAGGAAGTGTTTAGTTGTCAACATTTTTAAAAGGGTCCATTGTGTTAATGATTTCTATTTTTTTGTCTAAGTTTTTAGGATTTATTTATCGTATGCAGTTTGTTCGTTTAACAGGTGAAGAAACAGTTGGGATTTATATGACTGCTTATCCAGCTTTCATCTTTTTCCTTTCTTTGGTACAACTTGGTATTCCAATTGCAATGGCTAAAATTATTGCAGAGTTACGCGCAAGAAGTGCCACATCGGATTATTTTTCTGTTATGCGAACCTCTGTTATTGTTACAGTTATTTCGATTTTAATATTCACACCATTATTTATCTTCGTAACTCCTTATATCTCGGGTAGTCTATTAAAAAATGATGCAATCACTATGACTTTGTATGTTTCCATCGCAATCGTTCCAATTGCTGCAGCTGGAGGAATATTAAAAGGATTTTTTCAAGGTATAGCAAGATTAGAAGAAACCGCAGTAGCCCAATTAATGGAACAAATTGTGCGTATTTTATTAATTACCTTTTTACTTCCATTTTTTCTTACATCTGCTTCTCCACAAGAAGCCGCTGCTTATGCAATGATTTTAGCTCTTGTCGCTGAACTTATCGCTTTGCTTTACTTAAAATGGAAATATGACAGATGGAAAACTAAGCAAACCTATAATAAAAAATCTAAAGCATATCCATTATCACCTCTCTTCGCAATTGCTCTACCATCTTCAGGAAGTCGGTTATTCGGATCATTTACATGGTTTTTGGAGCCAATCATTTTTATCAAAGCTTTAGCTATTACTGGAATTACTGCAGTTGCAGCTACTACTCTTTATGGAGTTATTTCAGGTGTGTTAGTTCCTTTGTTATTGTTTCCTTCATTCATACCGTACGCACTTTCTATCGTCCTAATACCTGCAGTTAGTGATGCATTTGCACGAAAAAATTTAACGCTATTAAAAGAAAGAATTCACCTATCTCTAAAGTTTTCTACCTTAACGGGCTGTTATGCAGCAACGTTATTTTATTTACACGGTGGGGAACTAGTTGAGTCACTATTTCATGTTGAAAACGCAACGGTTTATATGAAAATTCTGTCACCGATTTTTTTCTTTTATTATATTCAAAGCCCTTTATTTTCTATTTTGCAGGCATTAAATAATTCAAAGGCTGCATTTCTCAATTCCTTATATGGTGGCGTAGGAAAACTATTGTTACTATTTTTTCTTGCTTCCCAAGCTACTATTCAAGAAAAAGGTGCTGTCGTTGCGATTGGATTTGGAGTATTGATTACTTCTTTTTTACATATCGCTTCTTTGAAAGAAAAAAAAGAAGCACAAATTGGCTTCTCTTTTTTTGTAATTCCCTATGCAGTATTCTTAATAACAATTATCTCAAGACCATTGGTTATTTCTATTGGAAGTCAACCATTACTAATCGATTGTCTACTCACCTTGGTATATTTAACAGTCGCTCTGGTACTTTTTAGACAGATTAAACGCAAAGAGATTAGTGTCATTTTCAAGATTGCCAAATCATCAAAAAATAGGTTTTAATGTAAGAACTAAAATGATGTCTTTAGTTGAATATAGAGATTCTCATTCTCATAACTACAGTAAAATATTTTTTTATAGTTCAAAATTTGCTTTTGCTCTAGTTCTTGTATCAACCATTTTTCATTTTTACCAATATGCTCTAAATGTCTATGTTGTATTTCGCCATCGATAATGAGAGGAAATACATATTGTTCTTCTTCTTTTTTAAAAACAGATAAGTTACCTGATGACTCCAAAAAAGCATAAGAGACTGATTGAATAGAACCAATCTGTTGTTCACGTAATTGTTGAAGCAAGTCATCTAAATTATAACGTTGTTTTCTCATCTCTTTTTCAACGATTATTCCATCTCTTATTAGTATAGAAGGTTCACCTTCCATGACATCCCGAAACTTTTTGCTTTTTAATGAAAAGTAGGAAACGCCCATCTGGATGAAAAATAGCATAAGAACTGGGACAATTGCATTGATAAAACTACTTTGAGGATCATCCAATGAAAAGCCTGCAACCTCGGCTATTAAAAGAAAAACAACCAAGTCAAAAATACTTAACTCGCCCACTTCTCGTTTTCCCATCAAACGAAAAATCAGTAAAATAAACCAGTACAAAATAAATGTCCGAATTATTATTATGAGTATGTCCTGCACATAATCACCTCATAATTACCATGCCCAAAGAAAAAGAACTTACTCATATATTGAGCAAGTTCTTTTTTATGTATTTTAGTAAAGATAAAATATTATGTATCTAAACCTAGAATACTGCGAATTTATGTGGTTTGTCCAGGCATTTGAAGCACTTATATAGTGCTTCAGGATTTTGAGTAAACAAGCTACACTTTTACTCAAAATCCTTCCAGTGCCTAACATGACTATCATAGACCCATTCACTTTTTATTATAACTTTGACTCTGAAACTACTCGTCCTACTGCTACGCGCTCGAATTGTAAGCGAGTTCCGTCTGCAACAGTAACAAAGATTGTTTGATCATCTACTGCATCTACCTTGGCGTGTAAACCACCAACAGTTATGATATCGTCTCCACGCTTAAGATTGCTTTGCATTTGTGAAGTTGTTTTTTGACGCTTTTGTGCTGGTCGAATGATGAAGAACCACATTACAGCGAACATAGCAACAATTGGCAACAAACCTGCTAAATTACCCATATTTTTATTTCCCCTCCTTTACCTCTTTATCTAGTATACAAGAATCAGAAGTTTTTTGCATTTGGTTTGTTATACCCATATTCTTCAAAAAATTCTTCTTTAAAATCAAGCAGACGATCTTCACGTATAGCTTGTCGTACATTTTCCATTAATTTCATTAGGAAATGTAGGTTATGATAGGATGCTAGGCGTAAGCCAAACGTTTCATCAGCTCTGAATAAATGGCGAATATAAGCACGTGAATAATTTTTACATGTGTAACAATCGCATTTTTCATCGATAGGACCAAAATCGCGAGCATATTTTGCTCCTTTAATAACTAGGCGACCTTGATGAGTAAAGAATGTACCATTACGCGCAATACGTGTTGGTAATACACAGTCAAACATATCTACGCCTCTAATAGAACCATCTATTAATGAATCAGGCGATCCAACACCCATCAAATAACGCGGCTTGTTGTCAGGCATCATTGGAGTAGTAAAATCAAGTACACGGTTCATTACATCTTTTGGCTCACCAACCGATAACCCTCCAATTGCATATCCAGGGAAATCTAAAGAAACTAAATCTTGTGCAGATTGACGACGTAATTCCTCATACTCTCCACCTTGGATGATTCCAAATAGCCCTTGCTTATCTGTATTCGTATGAGCATTTAAACAACGTTCTGCCCAACGTGATGTACGTTCTACAGACGCTTTCATATACTCAAAAGATGCAGGATAAGGTGGGCATTCATCAAAGGCCATCATAATATCAGAACCTAAATCGTTTTGAATCTCCATTGATTTTTCAGGACTTAGGAATAGTTTATCCCCATTGAGATGATTGCGAAAATGAACACCCTCCTCTTCAATTTTACGCATATCACTTAAACTAAAAACTTGGAATCCGCCAGAATCTGTAAGAATTGCACGATCCCAGTTCATAAACTTATGAAGTCCGCCTGCTTCACGAATAATTTCATTTCCAGGACGAAGCCACAAGTGATACGTGTTGCTAAGAATAATACCAGCATTCATCTCTTTTATTTCTTCTGGAGCCATTGTTTTTACAGTAGCTTGTGTACCTACTGGCATAAATGCTGGTGTTTCAAAGGAACCGTGAGGAGTGTGTACAATACCCAACCTAGCACCTGTTTGTTTATCTTTTTTTATAAGTTCATACGTAATTGCTGTCATTTAATAATTCCTTCCTTTTATTAACATTGCATCGCCAAAACTGAAAAAGCGATACTTTAAGTCAACTGCTTCTTTATAGGCACTCAAAATAAAATCTCTTGAAGTAAGTGCACTAACAAGCATTACTAAAGTAGATTTAGGTAAGTGGAAATTCGTAATCATTCCATCTATACATTTAAATTCATAACCTGGATAGATAAATATCGAAGTCCATCCACTATCTGCTTGAAGTTGTCCATCAAATTTAGTTGCCACTGTTTCCAATGTTCTAGTAGAAGTGGTCCCAACTGCTACAACTTTTCCTCCAATGGCTTTCACTTTGTTAATTACATCTGCTGTTTCTTGTGTAATCCGATAAAATTCAGAATGCATTTCATGGTCATCGATAGAATCTACACTAACCGGACGAAAAGTTCCAAGTCCTACATGTAATGTTACAAATGCTATTTTAACACCTTTTAAGCGAACTTCATCTAATAATGCATCTGTAAAATGTAGGCCTGCTGTTGGAGCTGCAGCAGAACCCTGCTCTTTTGCATAGACCGTTTGATAGCGATCCTTGTTTTCCAACTTCTCGTGAATGTATGGGGGAAGTGGCATTTCTCCTAATTGGTCTAATACTTCAAAAAACACTCCCGTATATTCAAAACGGAAAATTCGTCCACCATGGTCTTTGATGCCTGTACAGACAGCTTTCAACAAACCTTCACCAAATGTAATTTCAGTGCCTATTTTGACCCGTTTTGCAGGTTTCACAAGTGTTTCCCAATGATCCCCTTCTATTTGTGTCAATAAAAGAACTTCTACATTAGCTCCTGTTTCCTCTTTCATACCCATTAAGCGAGCAGGCATTACCTTCGTATCGTTCAATACAAGGCAATCTCCTTCATTTAATTCATTTAGTATTTCCTTAAAGTGAGTATGTGTATACGACTGTTTTTCAAAATCTGCTATCAATAGTTTGCTACTCGTTCTGTCTAACAGCGGAGTTTGTGCAATTAGTTCTTCTGGTAATTCAAAATCAAAATCTTCTACTCTCATATATAGGACATCCTTTATAATTCTTTTCTTTCCACTGGCAATGGAATACCGAAATGTTCATAAGCAAGTGGGGTAACAATTCTTCCTCTAGGCGAACGTTGGATAAATCCAATTTGCAGCAGGTACGGTTCATACACATCTTCAATTGTAGTAGATTCTTCTCCAATACTAGCTGCAATGGTATCTAATCCAACAGGGCCACCTCTAAATCGTTCAATCATGGACAAAATTAGTTTATGGTCTATATGATCTAATCCACGTGGATCTACTTGAAGCAACTCCAATGCTTCATTAGCAATATCAAGAGAGATATGCCCATTTCCACGAACCTGTGCATAATCACGTACTCTTTTTAACAAACGGTTAGCAATACGTGGAGTACCTCTAGATCTTCTAGCGATTTCTCCAGCAGATTCGTGGTCAATGGATGCATTAAATAACTCTGAACTACGTGCCACAATGGAGGTTAATGCATCTTCATCATAATAATCTAGTCGCAGTAATACTCCAAAGCGATCACGTAAAGGTGCAGATAATGCACCTGCCCTAGTAGTCGCACCTATTAAGGTAAACGGTGGGAGGTCAAGACGCACACTTCTGGCAGCAGGACCTTTTCCTACTACGATATCCAAGCAAAAGTCTTCCATAGCAGGATAAAGTACTTCCTCGATGGATCGATTCAACCGATGAATTTCGTCTATAAACAATACATCTCCAGGCTCCAAAGAACTAACAATTGCAGCTAGGTCACCTGGACGCTCGATAGCAGGGCCACTTGTCATTCGAATTTGTACGTCCATTTCATTTGCAATTACAGCAGCAAGTGTTGTTTTTCCAAGTCCAGGAGGTCCGTACAAAAGACAGTGATCTAAACTTTCACTTCTCATTTTAGCTGCTTCGATGAATATCTCTAAATTATGTTTAATTTTATCTTGCCCAATATATTGCTGTAAAAACTGAGGACGAAGAGATTGTTCGAAAGGTTCGTCAAAATTGGAAATTTCGCTTGAAATGACACGTTCATCCATAGCTAGAACCTCCTTTCTTATGTTTATTTACCTAAAAATAATAACTGTAAGGCTTTTTTCATAAATTGATCGGTTGTTTGAAGTCCAGCATCTGCTTTAAGTAATGGACGAATTTTAGCTAATTCTCTTTCTGAATAGCCTAAAGCTGTTAATGCTAGCATTGCCTCTTCTAGTTCATGATCGGATTCCCCATTGTCAAATAAGTTAGGTCCATCGTCTTCGAATTCCAGTTCTTCAAAATCTATTAAATCATTTAGTTTTCCTTTTAAATCTAATATCATTTGACGAGCAGTTTTCTTTCCTACCCCAGGAAATTTCACTAAAAATGTTTCGTCTTCTCTCTCTATTGCTTGAATAACATGAGTCGGCTCACCACTTGCTAATATAGCCAAAGCACCTTTGGGACCGATTCCGGAAACTAAAATGAGCTTTCGAAATAACTCCCTCTGTGAAAGCGTTGGAAATCCCATTAGCTGTTGTGCATCCTCACGTACATGAAAATGCGTATATACTTGGACCATTTCCTCACTTTTTCTGAAGGCAAATGGATTTGGTGTAAATAGTTGATAACCAATCCCCTGCTGTTCTACTACTACGTATTCTGGTGTTACTCGAGTTACTTGTCCTTTTATGTAATCATACATCCTTTAAATCCCTCGCAATTCATACTATTATTATAGCATAACAAACAAAGATGGCCGCTCAAAGCACGAGCGACCAACTCCTTAAAAGTACGATTATAATTTACTTAAAGTATAGCATAAATTGGGCCATTCTGTTAGTGCTTTATTCGTATAGGGTATTAACTGATCGATAAATTTTTGTTTACGCTCTTTTGGTAATGAGTACGCGTACAGCCACTCTCGGTATAGCTCATTTGGATACATCATCGCTTCTTTGTATCGCCGAACTACTTTTTCAAGATGTGGAAATTCTGAGATAAGCAACAAAATATCATAATCAATTTCCGGAAGTACTCGGTGCATCCATAGAATATTTTCCATTTCTCTTGGACCGATCACAGCCAAATCAAAATCAATTATTTTATAATCAGAACTATCCGATAAAAAGTTATGGTGAACAACATCTCCATGCAGCAGGGTACGTTTCTCCATATTAAATGGTTTCATATTACGTAATGCAACATCACCACAAAGTAATAATAATTTTGTCTGATTACATCCTATATGCGACTCGATGAAAAAAGAAATTTCATTCATCTTCCATTTCCGATTCTGCCATTTAGAAATAAGATTAAAAGAATAAAATAAATTACTATCTTCCCAGTCAACTATATTATTGGTCTCATGAATCTGACTTAGAAGAGAGTAGACTGCTTTTCTATCTTCTTTAAAACGATAGGAAACTGTGTGAGTCCCCTTATACCACGGTTGAATAATAAAATCTTCTTGTGTCGATTCAATAATTGGAAGTATAAAAGGTTTATCGATGTATTCTAATTCTTTATGAATTAGGCGAATTTTTTCCGCCTGTTCAACGGTTGGATACTTTTTTACAGAGAATATGCCGTTTTCATTTTTCCATTTCCATACATTTTTCTTAATTTGTCGTATATACGTACTCACGTTTTAATAATGTGGATAGGGATATGGAGGACATGGATATACAGGAACATAACATATCTGTATACAAGGACATCCTCCGAAATCTGCTTGGTGCTGCATGTATGGAAACTGGTGAACTGGTGGTGGACACGGATACATTGTCGGGAATGTAGGTGAAGCATCCTCAGTTATCGGACTAGTTAGCTGCGGTGTTGGTTGAATTGGTTGTGGTTGTACGGGTGGTGGTGTTGGTTGTGCAACTGGTGTTTTATCCACATTTATATCATAATTCTCGATATGGTTATGAATGTGAATAGAAGTGGACTCCATTAATCTCCAACCTTGTGGTGATGGGGTCGTATCAATATCAGGGACAGGCATCATATGAAATGGGAATGTATAGGATGGTGATGGTTGCACAGGTTGTTTTGGCTGCTGATACGTAGGTGGTGCTGGTGCTGGTGGTGGTGTTGGCATTACTGGTGGCGCTGGTTTTGTTTTCGTTTTGTCGATTGGTTGCGGGATTTTTACTTCCTCCTTTTTCACCATTTCATTTTTGACCATCTCTTTCTTCACTGGTCTATTGTCACTGTATGGATGTGTTGTCGACTCCATTTTTTTCGAATTCGGAATAAAGATTTTCATACCTGGCACAATATATTCCGGATTAGCTAGATGCGCATTTACTTTCTTTAATTCCTCAAAAGAAACACCATAATTCCTGGAAATTTTCCACAAAGTGTCCCCTTTAACAACAATATGAGTTTGCACGGTCTTCCTCCTTCCTTCTCCTTTAAATTATGTGTAGTATCTTAAAATGGTCACAGATTTTAAACAAACAACCACCCCTTCATGTTAAACTTATGAATAGGAACCAAGTCATTATGCAAGTTCGGAGGGGTTAATCTTGAAAAAGTTAAAAGGCGGGGATCGTAGGGATTGGATTTTTTCCTATTTAAAGCAGCAACAGGCACCTGTGACTGGCACTGAGTTAGCAAAACTTACTAATGTTAGCAGGCAGGTTATTGTTAATGATATAACATTATTAAAAGCAATGAATGCCTCAATTATGTCCACCAGTCAAGGCTATATTGTACTGTCTGATAAAGAAGGTACTTCATATATTCAAAGACGAGTCGCTTGCAATCATCAATCCATTCACTCTGAGGACGAGCTTCTAACCTTAGTTGATGCTGGAGTCACTGTAGAAAACGTTACCATTGAACACCCTGTTTATGGAGAAATCACGTCCTCTATCATGGTTGCCAATCGACACGACGTTGAAATGTTTTTAAAGAAGGTCCGAGATACGGATGCTCCATTTTTATTGGAACTTACTGCTGGAATTCATTTGCATTTATTATCCGCGCCAACTGAAGAAATTTTAAATAGGGGTATTAGTGCAATTAGGGAAAAGGGTTATTTGATGGAAGGATAATTTCTTCATGTACTATCGTAAAAAGAAAAGATAAAAAATCCTTTAAGAAAATAAACCTGTTTCTATTGTTTTCGAAGGGCTTTGGATAGACGTGTGTGCTATATTATTATCAAGTAAATTTTTAGTGATAAAGGTTGTGACTTCAATCACAACCTTTATCACTTTTTTCGGTAATCTTATGGCGTTTGTCTTTCCTTCCCCTTTCTATAACACTAAGAAACAGGTCATTGCGTTTTTGGATAACTAGGGAAAATACACTATTCTATATAATGAGCAAGATCTCGAAGATACTATTTTCGTTCGCAATAAGGCTTCATTATGGTAAAAACACTTTCTGTCTCTCTTTATTTCCACGAGTGGAAATGGAGGTCTGCTGTCTTCATCTATTAATGGATAATAGCATATATAATTCAAAAGAGGTTACAAATAATTTGATCCTAACACAACGATGCATTAGCAACGGCGATAGCTCATCGCACCCTGCGGAAGGTGCACCTGAACCCGAAATCACTACTATTATTTAAAGTCACATGAAACAGTATTCACGGGAACTTATTATATACTTTTTTCAAACAAAAAACGAAGCGAATCCATTTATGAACGGATTGCTTCTTTTTTTGTTTCGTATGTATAATACGAACCTAATGATTTCACACCACAGCCCAGTGCCTTTAACTCTTCCATTGCACCAACCATCATTGGCATCTTTTCGTCCTCTAGAACATCCATGATAAAGAAATAATGCCCTAGACCTGTTTTTAATGGTCTTGACTCAATTTTACTTAAATTGAGCTGTCTCCACGCAAAAACGGAAAGCACCTGATGTAAGGCTCCGGAACGATCGTCTTTAGGTAAGGTGATCATGACAGTTGTTTTCACTTGATCTGTATGACCTTCTTGCTCGATATAATAATTCTTTTTAGAAATCACAAAAAATCGTGTGTGATTAAATTGAAAATCATGTATGTTTTGTTCGACAATTTTCAAACCATATTCTGATGCAGCGGAAGTATTTCCAATCGCAGCTATACATAAGTCTTCGTTTTCAGAAACGTATTTTGCTGCTGCAGCGGTAGAAGATGATTGCTCTAACGGTACTTTACCAAATCGGTAAAACAAATATTTGTGGCATTGTGCCAAAGCATGCGGATGGGAGTAAACGGTTGTCATGTTTTCCCATCGCCCCGCATTATTTGGATGGACCATCAAATGCTGTTCGATTGGAGATAATAGCTCTGCAATAACGTACAGCTCTGCCTCATGGAATAAATAATCTATCGTTAACGGAACTGTGCCCTCTAAAGCATTTTCCAAAGGAACTACTGCTATATCTACTTCACCATTTGCAACAGCTTCAATGCATTCAGGTATAGTACGAATTGGCACTAACACCTCTTGTTGAAATAATGACTTAGTTGCTAAATGTGTAAAAGAAGCTTCTGGCCCTAGAAAAGCAACCTGTTTGGTTTTCATTAGAAATACCTCCCCATTGTCTGGCTCCAGCAACTTCTCCTTCTCAAGCGCTGGAACTTCTCTTATAAAGCACCAGAGCTAATTACTTCTGCAGATTCCACAAAGTCCAGTCGCTTCATTTCATTTATAAATTCTTCTAATTCCTTGTTCATCGCTGTTACATCGAGTGACAAAGTTACACTAGCTCTGCCTTGAATCGGTATCGTTTGATGGATCGTCAATACATTACATGTAGATTCAGCAACCAATTGCAATAGTCTAGCAAGTGTCCCTTCTCTATCCTCTAATTGTAGAAATACAGTTAAAATCCGTTCTTGAACAATCGAATGAAAAGGAAAAACCGCATCACGATATTTATAAAAAGCACTTCTAGAGAGGTCTACTTCTTTTACTGCATCCCATATCGAAGATGCCTTCCCAGATTGCAAGAGGTGTTTTGCTTCCAAGGTTTTTTGCATCGCCTCTGTCAGCACATCCTCCCGGACTAAAAAAAATCGCTGGCTTGTCACATCTTTCATGCGGTTCCCTACTTTCTACTATTCGATAAATTCAAATTCAAATTTCAATAATCGTACTGTATCCCCATCTTTAGCTCCACGCTGACGAAGGGCATCATCAATACCCATTCCACGTAGCTGTCTAGAGAATCTACGGATAGAATCCTCTCTGCTAAAGTCAGTCATTTTAAATAATCTTTCAACTGATCCACCAGCAAGTACGAAGGCTCCATCATCATCTCTTGAAATTGTGAAATCTTCTTGTTTAGCTTGATACTTGTACATTACAGATGTTTCTGTTTCTTCTTCCATCAATTCCTCTAGTGGGAATTCAGGCGCAACCTCTAACATATCGGCTACAGCAAATAATAACTCTTGTAAACCTTGACGAGAAATTGCTGAAATCGGGAATACTTTCATATCAGATCCGACTTTTTCTTTAAATGCTTTTAAATTTTCTTCAGAATCTGGCATGTCCATTTTATTGGCTACAATAATTTGAGGTCTTTCCGTTAAACGAAGATTATATTGTTTTAACTCCTCGTTAATAGTCAAATAATCCTCGTAAGGATCACGACCTTCCATACCAGACATATCAATGACATGTACAATTACACGCGTACGCTCGATATGACGTAAGAATTGGTGACCAAGCCCTACACCTTCATGTGCACCTTCGATTAGTCCTGGTAGATCCGCCATCGCAAAACTACGATGATCTTCAGTTTCCACCATTCCAAGGTTCGGTACAATTGTAGTAAAATGGTATGGAGCAATTTTAGGTTTAGCTGCTGATACAACGGATAATAACGTGGATTTTCCGACACTTGGGAATCCAACTAGACCGACGTCCGCTAATACTTTTAGCTCTAACTCCACATTTAACTCGAAACCTGGCTCTCCTTTTTCAGATAGCTCTGGAGCCGGATTAGCTGGTGTTGCGAAACGAGAGTTTCCTCTACCGCCACGACCACCTCTTGCAATTACGGCTTTTTGGCCATGCTCAACTAAATCTGCAATTACTTCCCCAGTTTCTTCATTTTTAACTACTGTTCCAGGTGGTACTTTAATGATTAAATCATCTGCATTGGCACCATGCATATTCTTACTACCGCCATGTACTCCTCTATCAGCTTTAAAAATTCTCTTATAGCGGAAATCCATTAATGTACGAAGACCTTCTTCTACCTCGAAGATAACGTCGCCACCATTTCCTCCGTCGCCACCTGCTGGGCCTCCTAAAGGAACATACTTTTCACGTCGGAATCCAACCATACCATCTCCGCCGTCGCCACCTTTGACATATACTTTCACGTGATCAACAAACATTTACCTCACTCCAATCTTCCACTTGCAATTAGTTTTACTTTTATCGAATTGTCGGTAGTTTCTAATATATGCAGTTGAAATAACTCTCCTGTTAATTCATCCTGCCACTTATTATTAGACCAATCTCCCCGAATATCTATTAGTATTTCCAAAAATTCATCTGAAATGATATGAACTTTCAGTAACTGCTCTTGATATCCTCTAAAATGTGGGTAAATAGCTTGCACAAATCTATTTAGATAATCTTTTAAAGCATCATCGTATTTTTCTGCTTTTCTATTTAGAAGAGATGTTTGAACATCTAAAGTTAATTGATTATATTTAATACCAAACGTTTGTAACCATTCATTTGTTTTATATAAGCCAATATTATTTATATCAAAAAATTGATTGCATTTTTGGGAATACTTTTGTATTAAAGCCCTAGCTTCCTCTGGCTTTCCCATATCTAAGTTCATCTGTAATATATGCATATTATTTAAAAAATCATGCATTGTATGACGAAGTACTTCATTTAGTGTAATTTCGCTATGATCCATATTAGACACATCCCAACATTTACTATCTTTACTAGTATAACAGGAATAGTTCTATTTTGCTTTTAGAGTATATCTTACTTATATGAAATTTTTGAAATAACAAAAGCACTGGAGTATAGACGGAGAATTACATGGGAAAAGTTATCTATATGCCATAAATTAAAATTTCCTAAGAAATCAAAAAGGACTGCATAAATGCAGTCCTTTTATTATTCATTAAGCTTCTTGAGCTACAGGATATACACTTACTTTTTTCTTGTCGCGGCCGAAACGCTCAAAGCGCACTACACCGTCAACTTTCGCAAAAAGTGTGTCATCTCCACCACGTCCAACGTTTTCACCTGGATGAATTTTAGTCCCGCGTTGACGGTATAAAATTGATCCACCTGATACGAATTGTCCGTCAGCACGTTTAGCGCCTAGACGTTTCGATTGAGAGTCACGACCGTTACGAGTCGAACCTACTCCTTTTTTGGATGCGAAAAACTGAAGATTTAATTTTAACATATGTTCCACCTCCTACTTTTTGAAGGTTATTTTTATATACTTGGCATAATCTTGCTCAATCGTTTGTAAAGAAACAATCATCGCTTCTAAAATTAGCTGTATTTGAGCAGCCTTTTCTAAATTTGATATGCTTGGAACCTCGACATATAAATAGCCTCCGTCCCCTTTTTGCTTAATAACGGGCGTGATTTCCGTAAGTGCGATTACAGCATTAACTGCACCAAAGGATACAGCAGAAGCTCCTGCACATACTAAATCTTTTCCGTGTTCCGCAAAATCAGCATGGCCTTTCATCTCGAAAGAATGAATATGACCCGATTGGTCTTTTGTTATAGTCACTTTAATCATCTTATAAACTAATAGATTCTACTACTAATTTAGTGTATGGCTGTCTGTGACCTTGTTTTTTGTGATAGTTCTTTTTCGCTTTGTATTTGAAGACTGTAATTTTTTTAGCTTTGCCATTTTTTACAACTTTCGCTGTAACTTTAGCACCTTCCACGAATGGAGCGCCAACTTTAACATCTTCTCCACCTACGAATAAAACTTTTTCAAAAGTTACAACTTCATCAGCATTAGCATCTAATTTTTCAATGTAGATTTCTTGCCCTTGTTCAACTTTGATTTGTTTACCACCAGTTTCAATAATTGCGTACATACTTGCACCTCCTCTTAGACTAAGACTCGCCTTCCAAAAGGTGATTCGAAACTCGAATACTTGAACCTTTTCAGAGCGGTTGTAGCAACGGGTGCTGCTACAAACAATAACATTAAAATATTATCACACATAAAATTCTTAGTCAAGCACTTTTCGTTATCCAATCAAATGCAAGCTTGTACTTACGAAATCTCCAGTAAGATAAGTTTTGAAAGGCAAGAAACAAAAATATAAGCGTAAAAACCAAACCTTCCGGAAAATAAAAACAACTTATCGTAAAAACGACAACGCAAATACATCCTGAAAAGCCAATCAGCCCCTCATACCTATCAGGAAAAATAGAATGTATGATTCGCCCTCCATCTAAAGGAAAGATTGGCAAGAGATTTAATCCTAAAATAAGAATTTGAGTCATGATAAATATATTAGCCTGTGGAAAATCTACAAGCATACCAAACAAGAGCAAAAGAAGCGTAAAAAATGGTCCACCCAAGATTACACAAACCTGCATTGTTTTCGAAAGCTTAGAGAATTGCTCCATCTTTATTTCGCCGCCATATGGTAAGATAGTGCAAGATTGAACTTTTGCACCCATACATACTGCAATGAATAGATGTCCAAGCTCATGAACCAACAACGAGCTAAACACGAGTGCATACATAGCTATTTCACCGGATAAATAAAAGAAAAGAAAAAATGGAATCATTATAGGGTGGACACGAAATAGTTGTTTATTCATAGGTTACGGCAAGCCACTCAATAAGCTCATCCGTTTCCAACATCTCTCCTTCTTTCTCCACCTGAACATATAGAATTTCATTTTCAATAGTCCCAAAAATGTCTCCCGCATTTACAGTCGTATATGGCAGTTGACTAAACTCATCTACAAAACCGTATGTGGCAGTTTCTCCTGTGTCATATAAAATAGACAACGTTTTACCAGTCTTCTTTCTATAACCAGTAAAGACAATTAGTCCATCTTCAGACGCATACAGATCTTGCGATTTATCAATCGATAAAACTGCACCGTCTTCTAAAGGCTGAATCGATTTATATTCGATTAATGGAGGATTAGATACAGGTGCACTAACACTGATTAATTCATCTGAACGTGTAATCCAAGCAACTACTTGTTTATATATTTCTGTTGGTTTTTGTGGCTCTAATAATAGGCTTGCATAATTGGTTGATAAGGTACTATTTCCCTCTAACTTTGCTAATAAAATAAATGATAATACAAATACAAATGAAAGTACCCATTTTCTTTTCGTAAGCATAACATTCCCCCTAAGAAGAATATATGAAGGACGAGGTTATTTAATGAATATATCCTTTAATTAAGAGTTTCTGAGGAAATAGTTGATATTTCCTTTATAATAAAAGTACAGTTCGCTCTTTAAGGCCAAAACCAGTTTCTAGCGTTTCCGAAGCGCTTTGGACAGACGTTTTTTCTATATGATTACCGAGTGAAGTTCATTACAACCAACCAGCATCCTTTTTCCGGTAAGCTTATGGTGTTTATCTGTACGTCGCCCTTCTACAACGATTAGAAACAGGTAAGAGCGATTTTGTATAACTAGAGAAAAGATACTTTCCTATTCATAGAGATAGCTCCCGAAGATCCAATATCGGGAGCTCTAACGTTACTCTATAGATATATACCAGCTATTTTTAAGTCATATACTGTTTTACTAGGTGAGAAATAGAAAAGAAATGCTGTTTTAAAGATGCTCGATAACATATCCAGAGCCTCTACTTTGCAAGCAATCCTTTTATTCTATATCATTCAAAATACCGGTAACACTGATTTTAAATACTCAAGAAGAATATACATTCTTATATTTAATGATGATTTATTCTTAGTTTATCTTTACTTGCTCCCACTTGCTGCTTACTTGCGGTCTTAAACGTTTTACTCGCTCTAAGCCTATATTTACTTTCGAACAATTACCTTTTACTTGCGGAATGGGTAATTTCACCAAATTACTTTACTAATGCACAGCCTAAATATATAGAATTGAATTACAAAAAAGTTGCTTTCTACTCACTAAGTCGACTGCAATGGTTAGTGTCTTTATATACCCTGCATACTCAACGTGTTTTCCATAATAGCTTGATTTTAATGAATTAATAGTAGGCTAACCACTTAATTGGTTGGAGCGCAAGACGGCGACTCCAGCGGGAGTAATCATTTTTTTAATAATCAATAACCCAGTTTTCACGGTACATATTTGTATACTAAAACAAACCGACTGCATCAAAGTACTGCAGTCGGTCTTCTATATTATTTAGAAAAAATAGATTTAATCTTAGTAAAAACACCTGTTTTAGGAAGGTCCATGGACATTAATGGCACCGATTCACCTAAAATACGACGAGCGATATTACGGTACCCAAGAGCAGCTCTATTTGCCGGATTCATAACGATTGGTTCACCTTTGTTAGATGAAGTAATAACACTTTCATCGTCCGCTATAATTCCTAATAAATCAATGGATAAGTGAGTAGTAATCTCATTTATATCCAGTGCATCTCCATTATTCATCAAATGCTGACGAATTCGATTGATGATTAGCTTTGGTGGATCGATTGTTTCTTCTTGCTCAAGTAACCCAATAATACGATCTGCATCACGTACTGCCGAAATTTCCGGTGTAGTAACTACAATTGCTTTATCCGCACCTGCAATCGCATTTTTATAGCCTTGTTCAATTCCAGCTGGACAATCAATTAAGACATAATCATATTCACGTTTTAACTCTAAAACAAGTTCTTTCATTTGTTCTGGATTTACGGCGTTTTTGTCCACAGTTTGAGCTGCAGGAAGAAGATAAAGTCTATCCTCAAAGCGCTTATCTTTTACTAGCGCTTGATGAATCTTACATCTACCTTCTATAACATCTACTAGATCATAGATAATTCTATTTTCAAGACCAAGAACAACATCCAAGTTACGTAATCCAATATCCGTATCCATTAAACAAACTTTTTTTCCTTGCAGGGCCAATGCAGTTCCAAGGTTAGCTGTTGTTGTCGTTTTACCGACCCCACCTTTACCTGAAGTTATAACGATTGCTTCTCCCACATTAGCTTCCTCCTTTAAATGTTGATAAATTTGGTCTTAACAGACGAAGATCCTGTAATCGATCAATTGCGATTGAACCATTAGTATGTAAATAAGCACATTCCATTTCGGGTTGTTCCGATAGAACCGTCAGCTCATCCGTCATCGTTTCAACCACACTATCGATGATTAAATGCGTGGCTTCTAGCCAAGAAGCAGCTATAACCGCATCTTTGTTACCAGATGATCCTGCATGGGCTATTCCTTTCAGACGACCAAGGACGAAAATATTCCCTCCAGCAACAACTCTTCCATTTGGATTCACATCACCTACAACAACCAAATCCCCCAAAGCAGTAATGACTTGTCCAGACCGAACAATTCCTACATAAGTCTCTGACTGGTTTTCTAGTAATCTTCTATTACAATCTTCTACAGTCATAACTTCACTTTGAATTTTGGTCACACGTAGATGTTCAGTTTGCTGGACGCAAGATATAATTTCTTTCGTCTGTTCATCGTTACAATAACGATAACCTAAATGTAAAAGTACTTCCGCTTGACCTTCAAACCCTTCATCAGAAACCTTTTTTGTTAATTCATCTAAAAGCTCTGCATATGAACACTGATCGTCTAGGCGTAATACAAGGCCCTCTTTCGTTCCTTTAATAAATATTAACTGCTTTTTTGTCAATCAAGTCACCTCAGATTTACTGTTAAATCAACAAGCTATTTTTGAAGCAATAAGGCTTTTTGATTAAACCTATTTAGAAGAATATATTTAAAAGCCCATCCGAACATCAATAAAAATACTGCATTTGCAATCATTGTAGGAATGAGATTATGTTGATAAAAATAAGTAAAGGTCATCGTTTTAATACCGATGAAAGTATAAAATAAGAACAATAATAACTCTACCCCTGCTACTAGAAGCAAGGTTAGAATAGTAGAAACCAATAGATGTTGGTGAATGTATTTAACAGTATAACTAGCAACCAAACACATTAGAGGATAAATAAAAGAATATAATCCAATAATATCAATGAAAAAGACATCATACAAGAGCCCAAAAAACAATCCATAGAGCATTGCGCGTTTTCGGTCATAATAGATGGCTACAAAGATCAGATAAATGATAAGAAAACGTGGAACTAATACGTAAAAATCACTATTCAATTCAACGGGAGAAAAAAGACCAAAAATCGGTTCTAAATAAAACAATAGAACCGAAATTGCAATAACTAGAAAACGAATCATGAGCCGTCCCCTTCACCTTCTAATAAATCAGCACCTGTATTTCCTCCATCTGTACCATCCACATTAGTAATTGTACGTTTAGAAATAATCACATGATCTAAAATAGAAAAGCTAGCAGCAGGTTTGACATATGCTAATTTAGTTAAGCCATAATCATCCGTTGTGATTTCTGTTACCTCCCCAATCAGAATACCTTTCGGGAAGATACCACCTAGGCCAGAAGTAGTTACTTTTTGACCTACTTTCACTTCATATTCTGAGTCGATTCTTTTTAGTATTAATTCTTTACGCTTTTCATCATATCCTTCAATAAGTCCAAAAACTTCTTCACCTTCAGCAATTACAGCAGAAACCCGATAGTTTGGATTTTGTGTAGATAAAAGTTCCACAGTAGAAGTATAAGGTGTGGTTAATATTACTTTCCCAATTAACCCTTGAGCAGTCATTACTGCCATATTTTCCATTACTCCATGAATCTCGCCTTTATCAACTATTATTTTTTCTTCCCATTGATCGGGATTTCTAGCGATTACAGTCGATTGAATAGGATTATACGCACGAAGATTCTCTTCCTTATCGACTATTTTGCGAAGCTCATCATTTTCAAGACGCAGATCATTTACGGAGGCTTGTAGTGTTACATAATCTTCTAATCTTACTTTTAATCGTTTATTTTCATCATATGTATTAAGTAAAGATTCTACATTATCAAAAACACCCGTTATATACTGGGTCGGTTTGGAAAACATAGATTGTCCAAAACCGACCACATCTTTTATCAGCTGTTCAGGCAGGGATGCATGATTTCGATCTCGCAAAGAAAAGCTGATGAGCGCCACAAGAAAAATCATCCCTACAAGCAGCAATATTAATCGCTTATTCGAAAAAAATTGTGGCATATCACACTTCTCCTTATTGTTTTGTTTGTTGACGTTTCAATATATTCATATGATCTAACGCTTTCCCAGTACCAATTGCGACACAATCTAGAGGATCTTCCGCAATAAATACAGGCATATTCGTTTGTTCACTGATAACTTTATCTAGGTTTTTCAGTAAAGCACCACCGCCGGTTAACATGATACCTCTCTCCATTACATCCGCAGATAGTTCAGGGGGAGTTTGCTCTAATGTCTTTTTCACTCCATCAATAATGGAAGAAATTGACTCACGTAACGCATTTGAAATTTCTTTTGAGGTAATTTCAATTGTTTTCGGCAATCCAGTAACTAAATCACGTCCGCGAATATCCATTTTATCGATTTGATCGGTTACTCTCGCAGAACCAATTTCAATTTTAATCGCTTCAGCTGTTCGTTCACCAATCGTTAAGTTATACGTTTTTCGTATATATGCAGTAATTGCATGGTCCATTGAATCCCCTGCAACACGAACTGATTCACTTGTAACAATACCGCCTAATGATATAACCGCAACTTCTGTAGTACCTCCACCTATATCAACGACCATACTTCCAGTAGGTTCCCACACAGGTAAATTTGCACCAATTGCAGCCGCAAAAGGCTCCTCTATAGTTAGGGCATCACGTGCGCCTGCTTGCTTAGCAGCGTCAATTACTGCTCGTTGCTCCACAGAAGTAATACCAAATGGCACACAAATCATCACATTTGGTTTGCTCCATGACATTCCAGATGCCTTCATCGCATTTTTTAAATAATATTCAATCATTGCAGAAGTTGTATCAAAATCTGCGATAACTCCATCCTTCATAGGGCGAATCGCAACTATTGAACCTGGCGTACGGCCGATCATATTTTTCGCATCGTTCCCTACAGCAACAATAGCACCGTTTTGTACATTTTTCGCTACAACTGACGGCTCTCTAAGTACAATCCCTTTTCCTTTAATGAAAACTAGCGTATTCGCTGTCCCTAAGTCTATACCCAAATCTCTTGATCCAAATCCAAACACAATTATTTACTCCCTTTCTATCTCAAACAAGTTTTACTTCGTTGTCATAAAGTCATAACTCTCATTATAACTGATAGAACGGAAAATGCACAGTGTCACATATACCCTTTTTCTTTTAGGCTAATAAACTGATGATCACCAATAATAACGTGATCGAGCAATTCTATGCCCATGAGTATACCTGCTTCATATAGTCTTTTAGTCACATCAATATCTTCTGTTGATGGTGTCGGATTGCCGGAGGGATGATTATGAGCACAAATTATCGAGGCAGCTGAACGCTTTACAGCTTCGCGGAAAATTTCTCTTGGATGAACTATAGAAGCATTAAGAGATCCAATAAAAATTGTTTGCTTATGAAGTATTTGGTTTTTGACATTCAAAAAAAGGACGACAAAATGTTCTTGTTTCAGTGAGGTCATATCATGCATTAAGTAAGTAGCGGCATCTTTCGGAGAACGAATCGTAAATTTGTCATCTGTCTTTTGCTGAGAAAGTCTTTTCCCTAACTCAACTGCTGCAAGCAATTGAACGGCTTTCGCTTGTCCAATTCCTTTAACTGCTGTTATTTCTTCGATTGAAGCATTTTTTAGTTCTTGAATTTGTTCAAAGTAATTGAGGACACTGTTTGCGAGATGGAGAACAGACTCCTGCTTCGTACCAGTACGAAGCAGGATTGCAATCAGTTCTTGATTTGATAAACTTGAGGCACCTTGTCTGAGTAGTCGTTCTCTAGGTCGATCAGACACATGAACATCGCGAATCATAAGGGAGTCCGGTAACTTAGAATTCATGAATTCACCACTCGCTCAAGTTCTATCAAACGCAATGACAATAATGCTTTAAACAAACGACTGATTGGAAGTCCAATGACATTATTATAATCTCCCTGAATACTCTCGACGAATAAACCACCCATCGTTTGAATTCCATAAGCTCCAGCTTTATCTAAAGAATCTCCTGTTGCTACATAAGCATCAATTTGACCTTCAGGGAGATCAAAAAACTTTACCGAAGTAGTTTCCGCAAAACTAATCGAACAGCCCTCACCATATATAGCGACACCTGTAGTAACTTGGTGTGTATTTCCAGAAAGTTTTTGTAGAAACTTCTTTGCTTCAGCATTATCTATTGGTTTCATCAATAATTCATCCCCAAAACTCACAATTGTATCTGCGGCAATGACAATTGCTGAAGGATTTTCATTTATTATAGAGGTTGTTTTGCCAATAGCGATGTTCATCGCTACTTTTTCTACACTAAGATTTTCTTCTACTATTTCTGCAGCTCCTGAAGCTTTCACATCAAATGGGATACCAAGTTTACTAAAGAGTTCCTTTCTTCTAGGCGACTCACTAGCTAAGATAAAACTATGATTAGTTGTTAGTTTCAATTTCTATTCCTCCTTTTCAATAGCATACAAAACAATTGAAAATAAGGAAATTGTGTATAAAAAGCAACAATTGAATTTTCACCGCAAATAAGCGTTAAAAATTCAATTTTAGACAATTGTTCGTCGCAACATAATGCGAAAAAATATGTGATCTCATGACAGAAGGAACTTCCGAAAACGCTGATATAGCTTGAACTATTTCCATTAAATCATCTGGATAATCTTCCTTTTTTTCGATAGACTCGAAAAATTTTTTACTTAAATTCTCTTGTTGTATTAACTCCATAACTTTTATTACTTTAGGATCATTACAACTGTCCGTCGAAACATACAAACTCTTTATAAAGGTAGGTAGTACTTCTGCTTCTTGTGTAGGAATAGTTGTAACATATAGATCACTCCAAACAAAAAACTGGTTTTCCACTTGGAAAATGCTCGCTTTTGCAAGGGAAGGCTGTGATCCAATAAAAGCCAACGCACTTTCTTTTGAAGTGAACATGCCGTATTGTTTTGCTTGAAAAGGAAGAGATTTTTCCTCAACTTTCCCTGTGACCTCTACTTTTTTGTCTTCATCTTTTGGTTTCGTTATTTCAGTCTCTTCACTTTCAGCCTTTTTATCATTAGCTAAATTTAATAATAATCCGAACAATAGCACTCCGACAACTCCAATGATCAATCCTTGTATGCCAGCTAATATTACTTTTTTTCTCGTATTATTGCGTCTACCAATTGGCATAGAATCACCTCTTTTTCATAACCTTATCACGAAGATTATAAAAAAAGACGAGACCTATGTCGGCTCGTCCAAAAAAGTTATCGAGTTAAAAAAACAAATTCACATACCAATCGACAAGCATCTCACCGTAAAAATAAGAAATAATAGCTGCTATAGCAATCGATGGTCCAAAAGGAATAGGCGTTTTTCTGCCTTGTTTAGTTCTTCTTAAAGAAATAATACCAACAACCGTACCAATAATAGAAGCTAAAAATAGAGTCAACAAAGTCGGAATCCAGCCCAAAACCAAACCGATAACAAAGAATAATTTAATATCCCCTCCACCCATGCCACCCTTAGACACAACGGCAATCAGGAATAAAACACCAAAACCAACAAACGCCCCGATAATACTATCCCACCAAGGACTAAGTGGTACAAATACTCTTAATACTATTAAAGGAATCAAAAAGAATATTAGGATTTTATCAGGAATTAGCATATATGCAATATCCGACACCGTAATAATGACTAAGAGTGATATAAACAATAGTGCCACTGCTAGTTCCAAAGTAAAACCTAATTGATAGTAAGCAAACGCAAATAGAAGACCTGTGACTAATTCCATCACTGGATATACCCAATGTATCTTCGTCCCACACCCTCGACATTTCCCCTTTAAAAATACGTAGGAAAAGACAGGCACTAAGTCTTTGATCGTTAAGCGGCGATCACAAACCGTACAATGTGAAGGCGGATGAACGATCGATTCCTTTTTCGGAATACGTAAGCCAACTACGTTGAAGAAGGAACCGAAAATTAAACCGTATAAGAAAAACAAGAACATATAGATTATAGTCATTTTAGCTCTCCATTACTTCTATTCATCATGATAGAATGTAGTCAGTTGTATCTTAGCAGCAATGTTATTTACTGCTTCTTTGTCCAAAAGTTGCTCCTCACCTGGAGCCAACAAAGTAATTTGATCGACACGATATATTCGTTTTAAATGCTCAATTTCTTCCACAAACATAACTAATTGATCGTAGTTTTTTGTTAAAATAGAAATATTGAAAGTGATTAATTTTAATTTTTCTGGCAGACTCGCTTCAGCAACAGGTGAAACTGGTGGTTCTTCTGATGGTTCATCAGTTAACACATCCTCACTTTGCGGTTCTGTTTCTGTATTTTCCTCACTCGTCTCAGGTAATAACTGCGCATCCTCTATCGTTCCATCATAATTATTAAACTCGACAGAAAGAATTTTAGATTCACTAAGTAATTCAACTTCTTCTATTGAACGAATAAGTTCATTCAACTCACGAGTCAATGGAACTTGCGTTTTTAAATAGAATGCATTCTCTGTAGAATCGTCCTGTAATTGAGAAGAAGAATATTCTTCCTTCAAAGCAGCAACTTCTCCTTGTAAAACTTCTATACTTACTTCCTTGGACTCCTTTTCATTTTTGAGAGGATGTAGAACAAAATAGTAAACTGCCCCCAATAAAACTACTACAAGAGCAGATATTAATATATATGCAGTTTTTTTGTCACTAACTAATTCGTTCATGGAGTGACACCTCCATTTTCCAAATAAGATTGATTAACAACTAAATTTATTATTGCTGAGTAGCGTGGAATAATCTCAAACCTTTCTTCTATACTTTCTGCAGAATTAGAGAGTTCAAAGTGAGTGACACTCTCTACCTTCACATCTGAAAAATATTCACTTACTAATAACTTGTCTACGAATTTAGACAAACTCATCATCGTTTCTACATCTATTGTTATATTTATACTCTGGTTCGTAAATTCATATTCGCGAAGATATGTATGTTCTTCCAATAAAGCATTCACTTCTATCAGTAAAGGGCTCACAGGTTTTGAAACACTTTCAGCGAAAGAAACAGAAGTTTGTAAATTCCCTTGCCCGGACATATTTATATCCTTCACCAATTGTGTCAACTCTTCTCTTTCTGCGACTGAGTAAGCTTCTTCAGCTGTAAGAGTTTCTATATCTCCTTTAATAGAAAAATACTGGACAAAAAATAACAGAATTACCGTTATAAATAAAATTAAACCAATAGCAATAATTAAAATAGAATTGGACTTTTGTCGTTCCATTTTAGGCAATAAATTTATTTCTGGAACCATCATCATGCCTCCCTATACACAAGTCCAATGAGTGGAATATGCTTAGATTTTAAATTTGGATGATAGACCTGTACTTGAGAATCATCTATGTGTTTTACTGGTGTAACAAAATTTGCAATCATTTCTGACGCAATATAATCCATTTCAGGTGAATCACCTAAAATAATTATCTCGTCCACTGCTTTCTCCCCTTTATATAGAGAGAAACGATAAAAGTTAAGAATTCGATCTATCTCAGCAATTTGATCAACCAACTGCGACTGGTACTCTTCCAATTGTCCCTCATAACTAAAACTGATTTCATTATTGTCTTCTTTACTTTGCCACTTCTCTTTAAGTGTATCAATTGTTTGATAGCGTAGGAATTCTACTTTTCCTCCAGTGTAAATACTAATAGAAACACCAGATATTGACCATTCTGCGATTAAATAACTCAGTCTTTCTTCCAAACCAACTGTCTTCTCTAGAAAACGAATTGTTGCTAATGACCTAACATCTGCAGTAGTCGGGTTTAGATGCAAATCGTCTAATAAGCCTGCAATTTTATTTACTTCTTCAGAAGGCGCTGCAAACAAGACTGCCTCTCCGTCATCCAGTTTGTAATCATATACATCTATAAGTGGTTGAGAGAAAGGCAAATGTATAGTTCTCCCTAGCTCCATCTCCACATAGCCTTTTAATTTATCGGATGTCACATCGGAAGGATGCTCAAACGTTTTCAGCATAACTGTACTGTCTGGGACAAAGAATCGTACATTATAACGCTTGATACCCCATAATTCTATAAGTGTCTTCAGAGTCTCATATAGTGCCATTTCATCTACTAATATATCGTTTTCAAAAATATCTTTATTTAAAGGGTACTCATAAACGGCTGCTTGCTCGATATCAGAACCAGCCATCACTATAGCTCTTACTATATATTCATTCAAATCTAAAGCCACATAGCGCTTTGTTTTCTTTTTAAACATTTTCTTCTCCCCTATACATAGCTGTAGTTAGTTTTATGGTTCAGGAAATGAAGTATTCATTTGCTCAAAGATAAAACTACGAGACTACAGCAGCGGAGGGCTGCTGTAAATCCATAGTAAAAATACATTAAAATTAAGTAGAAACAGTTTAAGGATTAGTTGGTGTAGTTGTCTTTGGAATTGTTTTATCCCCAGTTTCACTACCTTTTTGTTCATCATCATTAATTATTTTTAATGATGCATCACTGAAGGTTACTTTTTTACTGTTGGAATAAGTTATTGGTTCAGTTTTAATAGTGCTTGGGCTGTCTTTAGTTATAGTGGTATCTAGGGGTATAGTACCTTCAGACTCAAGGTAATTTTCATCTTTTAATATCTTCACCGTTACTGTTGTCTCGTCTTGTTCATCCGTAAAATATAATTGAGCCGAACTTAGTACATTAGTGGCATCTGCTTTAACAGCATTATATCTGCTGTTTTCAATAATATTCCCAATAGCTGGCACTGCAATTGCAGCTACAATTGCAAGGATAACGATTACGGCTAAAAGCTCGATAAGTGTCATACCTTTTTGATTTTTTAATAATTGCTTCATCTTTTTCATATGATTAGCTCCTTTATTTGTCATTTCATTTGATTCATTTGATTCATTTGATTCATTTAGTTCATTCATTTCGTTCATCATGCATTTTTCACCTCCTTCAAATAGCAATATATTAAATTTGTTCATACATACTAAACATCGGTATCATTATCGCCATAACAATTGTTCCTACAATTGCTGCTAAGAAAACTATCATCAGAGGTTCGATTAATGACTTAAGTGTATCTACGGTACGATCGACATCATCCTCATAAAAATCCGCTATTTTTTCAAGCATATAGTCTAGTGATCCAGTAGATTCTCCAATGGAGGTCATTTGAGTAACAAGAGGAGGAAATATCCAACTCTTTGCTAGCGGGGCTGATAATGTACTCCCTTGTTCAAGGCTTGTCCTCGATTCTCTTACAACCTTACCAACGACTGGATTTCCTATTACTTTTTCAACAATTGTTAATGCTTGCAAGATAGGCACTGAGCTGCTGAAAAGTGAAGATAGTGTTCTGGTCATACGAGCAATTGCAGACTTTTGAAGTAACTTACCAAATATAGGTACCTTCAGTAGTAGTAAATGAACAGAATAATTGAATTGTTCATTTTTCTTATATAAAAAGTTGAAAATAATAGCTACAATTAAGAAAAATATCAAGAATATATACCAGAAAGATTGAAGAGATTCACTTACCCCCATAACCAATCTTGTTATCATAGGTAATTCTGCTCCCATATCTTCAAACATGGAAACAAACTGGGGAACAATTGTTAGCATTAAAAACACCGATACCACTATCGACAGAAACAATAAAACCACAGGATATGCCAACGTAGATTGAACCTTTTTTTTCAAATTAAACTGTTTTTCATAAGAAAATGCCAACCGTTCCAGGGATTCATCTAGATTTCCAGTAGCTTCACCAGCACGAATCATATTCACAAATAAGGTAGGAAATACTTTTGAATTTTTGGAAGCTGCATCTGAAAAGGAAACACCTGAACGTACATCCTCTTCCACAGCCTTCAAACCTTTTTTTAAAGGTTTGCTAGAAGTTTGCTCAGCTAATATTTTTGTAGATTCCAATATAGAAACTCCAGCTCTAATGAGAGTGGCAAATTGTCGACTGTATACTACAAAGTCCTGATTGCGCACTTTACCACCTAAAGACAGTTCCTTATGAAAAATACTTTTTGATTCCTCTATTTCCCGAGGATTTATTCCTTGAGTCCGTAATTTTGTCATAGCCATCTGCTTATTAGAAGCATCCACAACACCTTTTTTTACGGTACCCCTGGAAGTCCTACCAATATATTTATAAACTACCATTAGAAATCACCAACGTTCAAATAGGGGCGTGCAACATCTATAGAAATCTTGCCAGCTGTGATTAATTGCTGTATAGATGTTTCTAGTGTGTGCATACCGAGAGCGCGACTTGTTTGCATAACATTTTGTATTTGGTGCACTTTTTCATTCCGTATTAGATTCGCAACGGATGGTGTTTGCATGAGAATTTCAGTAGCAGCTACACGGCTAGTTTCATTTTTACTAATAAATAATCTCTGCGAAACAATTCCTTGCAGTACGTTTGCTAGTTGTATTCTAATTTGACCTTGTTGATGAGGGGGAAATACATCAATAATTCGATCAATGGTTGTTGGTGCACTGCTAGTATGAAGAGTCGCCATGACTAAATGCCCTGTCTCTGCAGCTGTTATTGCAGTAGAAATTGTTTCTAAATCTCGCATCTCTCCTACAAGAATCACGTCTGGGTCTTGTCGTAGAGCAGCTCTTAATCCATTCGAAAAACTTTGAGTATCAGACCCTATTTCTCTCTGATTGATAATAGATTTTTTGTGTTTATGCACATATTCAATTGGATCTTCTAGAGTGATTATATGCTTAGATGTAGTAGAATTTATATAGTCTACCATTGAAGCTAAAGTAGTAGATTTACCAGAACCAGTAGGACCTGTCACTAAAATAAGCCCTTGAGGTTTATCGGCAAGTGTATAAAGTATATTGGGCATACCCAAAGATTCTATTGAGGGAATCTGAGATTCAATCATTCTTATGGCAATAGCTATATGGTTTTGTTGGCGGTATGCATTAATCCGAAAGCGACATTGTTCAGGTAAAGCATAACTGAAATCTATTTCTCCCTTTAATTCGAACTCTTCCATCTTGTCTGGAGATAACAACTCTTCTAACATTCTTTTCGTATCCAATTCTTTTAATAAATAATCTCCATAAGATTTTAGTTTTCCATTCACACGAAAAACTGGAGTTACTCCTACTGTTAAATGTAAATCTGAAGCTTTATCTTGAAAGGTTTTTTCTAATAATTGAATGATATCGAATTCCATATAACTCACCTCAGTTAACTATAGCTACACGAAGAACTTCTTCTGTTGTTGTAAGACCTTCTTTTACTTTCAACAATCCATCTTCTAGTAAACTTAAATATCCAGTATTCTTCATATGATTTCTCAAATGAGCTGGGCTTTTTCCTGTTAGGATTATATCTTTTACAAGAGAATCTACTATTAATACTTCGTGGATCGCAAGTCTTCCTCGATATCCCGTCTGATTACAAGCCGGACACCCTTTTCCTCGACGGACTTTTTCCACCGTCATTCCATGTTCTGAGAAAATTTCTATTTCCCTTCCGTTTGGTTCAATATATACTCCACAATCTCTACAAACTTTTCTTACTAGACGTTGCGCCACTATACCTACCAAGGAAGATGACAATAAAAACGGCTCAATACCCATGTCTCGTAATCTTGAAACGGACTCAACTGCACTATTTGTATGAAGTGTACTTAATACCAAATGTCCTGTTAATGAGGCTCTAACAGCAATTTGAGCGGTTTCTAAGTCTCTTATTTCTCCGACCATTACAATATCTGGATCTTGGCGTAATATGGACCGGAGTCCGACCGCAAAAGTAAGATCAACCTCATCTCGTACTTGTATTTGGTTGATACCTTCTAATTGATACTCAACCGGATCTTCCACAGTGATGATATTTACATTTTCATCATTGAGTTTATTTAAAGCCGCATACAACGTGGAGGATTTTCCTGATCCAGTTGGTCCCGTAAGTAGAACAATTCCATTCGGATGTTCAATCATTTTAGTAAATGCCGATAAGTTTTTATCATTGAAGCCTAATTTGTTTAAGTCATTTAACGCATTACCCATGTCTAGAATTCGCATAACAACTTTTTCACCATAGATGGTCGGTAATGTAGAAAGTCGAATATCTATTGCCCTCATATTAACCGTCATTTTAATACGTCCATCTTGTGGTACTCTGTTCTCTGTAATATTGAGGTTACCCATAATTTTAATGCGAGCCAAAATAACATTTTGCATATATTTGGGAAGTGCCCGCTCTGTTTTTAACATTCCATCAATACGATATCTAACTCTAAGCTCTGTCTCTTGTGGATCAAAATGTATATCACTAGAACGTTGCGCCACTCCATTTACGATAATCTGATTCACTAACCGAACAATGGGGGAATCTTCATCCAGAATTTGGTTGTCATTTTCTATTTCTGTCGGTGTCATGTCTATTAAAGCTTGATCCATTGATTCTTGTAAATCATAGTACTTAGTTATTGTTCGATATAAATCATCTTTCGCAGCAATACTTGTCTCAATTTGACATCCTGTTGCCATGCGTACTTCTTCGATAGCGAAATAATCCATAGGATCAGCCATAGCTATTAACAACCTATTTTTAGTTTTTTTCAGAGGCATTATATTTGTTCTTTTCGCTAATTCCTTAGGTACTAATTGGATAAGTTCAGGATCAATTGAGTACTGATTTAGATTTACATGCGGAATACCTAATTGGAATTCTAATACTTCTATAAGTTGTTGTTCAGTAATTAAATTTTCACTTATTAAATAATCACCTAATTTCTCATTTTTGTTTTTATGAGTTAAGGCATATTCAAGTTGCTCATATCCTATTACGCTTGATTCTACTAGTAAATCTCCAAGTAGTTTACGTGTGTTTTTTTTCAATACACTCCCACCCTTAACTCTATAATTCATTATTACTACTTTGTTGAAATAATATTTCCTGCCTTATCATAATAACTACCCTCTGGCAACGTATCCGAATCCTCTTCTATGATTGGATTCTCAGAATCTTTTTCAGGTTTAGTAAAGTTAGTAGATTCATTTACATTCACATCTGCTAATCCGTCACCATTCAAATCTATTTCCAAGTCAGGATCCTTCGTAAACGTAGCTTCAGAGGCTAAAGAGGATTTTAATATAATTCGATGTGTCGGTGGGTAGTAGTCCTCACCGATATTCTCTTCTTTATTAAACGGTCCTTTTTTATCTGAAATAACACGATAAATGGTCACCCTCAATCCAGTAGAACCTTCTTGTAAAAGACTCTCCTCACCTGGTTTTAAATCTGTAGAGTAGCGATAAATTGTTCTTGGTTTAACAACTTGGCTATTACGAACCTCATACTTACTAATTGTTTTATTAGAAAGTGAATATAGTTCGATTAATAAGCTCGAGTCTTTTAAACTTACTTTTAATAGTGCAGGACTATTATTATTTACAAACTTTATATCTTTGTTAAGCGGGAGGTCAATATCTGCTTCTATTCCCGGTTCTAAGTAAGGTGGAATTACTCCTTGGGAATGCCTTTCCACAATATCAAAATCTGTTTGTAGAATAAGGCTGTATAACATTGAACCAATAAAATCTGCAGTCTCATCACTAAAAGAATTGCTTATTTCACTAGTTTGATCTAAAAAAGAAAAAACTTCTCCAGTAGAAATGACCTGGTCATTCAACGTTTCTGTAACCTCTGATAAACCTGCTAGATTTACAGAAACTTCTTCAATTGAAAAAGCAATACGCTCAGATTCCAGAGCTGACAAGTCCATTAAAACAGCTTCGATAGGTTCCTCAGATAACATGCTTACCTGCTGCTTGATGTTATTTATTGTCTTTTCCGTATCCAATTGTGAATTCTCTTCTATAGTAGTTATCAGTTCAGGCTCTAATGTAAGTTGGAGAGGTATATGTATGATTGAATCTGATTTCCAAAAAGCATACCACGGCTTTTCAGTAATATTGATATATTCATTTACAGAAGCTTCCACATCAAAAACAAAAAAAGTAGAATCTATAGGTAAATGTACACCCTCACCTTCTATCAAAATCTCGCTTTCTCTCTTCCAATTTTCTATAGCTTTTTTCAGGTGATTAGTTATTTCTTCTGCCTCTAATTCTCCTATTTCTACTCCACCTATAGTTGAACTTATTGATTCAGCGTCTACGGATAAGAATGTTAGCTTATTATTTGGTATCAAAACATAGATAAACAATGTAATGAAACATATAATGATGAGGTTTTTTGTGAGTATTTTCATAATCATTCCTCCGATTAAATACTTACTCTTTTTTAGTTTGAGTTTAATATTTATTGTAATCATAATACAATATAGCGCCCCCTATTGTATATGACTTTTTTCATAAGTTCATTTAAAATTAACAAATCACCAAAATAAAACTAAAACTTTAGTTTTATTAATCGTAAATAAAGGTAAGTCTTTAGAATTATTTATGGTGATATATTTTATGTTAACTGATGAATTCGATCAAGGTGGGATACTAGATTTCAATTAATGGTTCTGTTTTTGTTAATTCAGGATTTTCGGATTCTGTTGGAGGTGTCCCAGGCGTACCTGGTGTACTAGGAGTTCCAGGAACCCAAGTATTAAATTGCGGTTCTCCATATTGAACTAATCCCTCTCCCTCCATACTAATAGAATTACCAATAATGGTTCCGGTTACTTTTCCGCTATTTCTAACTTCAAAATGTGCATTAGGAGCAAAGTATAAGGAAGGACCTACCTTTCCCTCCCCACGTACAATAAATGAACTACCACCAGAAAGAATATTCCCATATACTTTCGTACTTGAGGCGATATCTACATTTGCCCTCATGGCATATATAGAAGCATGTATTTCTGCCCCTCCACCAAAGTTCTTACCAAGCACTTCATTTCCTGAATAAAAGATTTCTGCATTTTTGTTAGAGGATTGTACATTAAACTTCCCGCTGCCTGTAATATAAAGTTTATTTTTTACATGTAGTGTTAACTTCCCTGTTCCTTTAATAATTACTTGCGCTTCACCACTTATTTCTAAGTTGTCTAGTACAAGTTCTTTATCCTCATCTCCTATATCTATTGTTAAAGTATGACTCCCTGATACTTTCAAATTTCCTATTGATGAATTATTTTGCACTTTTAAGGAAGAAGATCCATATTCAAGAGGAGTATAGTTACCTAAAGAAGTATATTTTGGTGGAGATGGGAAAGAAGGTAGTTCCGGAATAGTCCCTGCCGCTCCTCCATTTACTTTAGTGGTAAACCCCATTTGTGCTGGTTTTGATAATGCTGTCTTTTCCGAGCCACTTGGTACATAAAACAACCCATTTATAGTAGGCACCCCCCAATCTATAACTATACTTCCAGTACCTGATTTCAAAGTACCAATATTCCCTGTAACAGTTGAACTTTTTATTTTTATTCCATTCTTCACAATTATAGCTGTATCTTCTGGCAATCCTTCGACTGGCCCTCCGCCATGACCAGGTGTTCCTGGTGTTCCCGGAGTTCCTGGTGTTCCGGGTTCCCCCAAGTTTCCAACTTTTAGATTGACTATTATTTTCTGGGATACGATACGCTCCTTGTTGCCAATTGTACCAACTGAGGTCATATTATATTCTACTTCCTCATCACTATTTCTCTCTCTAGTGACTAGTACTCTTGCAATCGGAGTAATTTTTGAATTATTCTCACTATAATTAGATTCAAATTTAAATCTGCTTTTATAACTTTCACTATCGGAATGTACACTCCATGATTCAGGTAGAACTTTTCCCACATATTCTGCGTAATACTCTTCTAATACACGTGCAAAATCAAATTTAAACCCTGTTTGCTCTTTAATAGGTCGCCGAAAGTAATCTTCTTCTGCTTCCTTATAATCCTTAAGCGTCTCGTTATAAGCATTACTATATGCTTGTTGCAATTTATTCTCCGCATCTTTTCTAGTAACAACAATACCAGCTTCAGCTATATAAAAAGTAGATTGATCAGTCCGTTCATTTGCAGATAATTTCAAGCTATTACTCGTTACTGCTAGTATACTTACTCCTAAAACAGTAATTAGAATTACTAACATTAATACACTTAAGAGCGTAAAACCTCTAGCATTTAATAGTCTGAGTTTTCCCTCGTAATTGGACTTCAAACTTATTCATCTCCTTTCCTAATATAAATTTCAGTCTTTTTGGTTTCTTTCTGGTCTAAACTCTTTATTTCAATAAACCATTTAATATTTTTTTCATCATATTTTCCCGTCTCATAACCATCATCAACAAAAAATATTTCAATGTCGCGAGCAATTACATCACCATTTCTAGTAATTGTATTGCCAACTTTTGAATAATTAATGCCGTTCAACTCTATTTCACTTTTACTAATTATTCGAGGATTCTCTGTCTTTCTAATATCTTTTGTAATCATTTTTAATGCATAAGAAATATCCGTTAGTTGGTTGTTTTTTTCAAGTTGATTCTTGTATTGTTTGGTACCAGACATCAGCACACTGAAAACTAATAACATTACTATACTAGCGAGCACAACAGCTGCAAGAAGTTCAACGAGCGTGATACCCTTCTCGTTATTCCATTGTTTCCACATCAATTATGACCCCCATTCTAAAATAGTTTCCATTTTAGCTCTAGGCCTTGTTCCATTTTCTTGGTCAAAAACTTCTATAATTAAATACGACATTCCTGGATATGAATGTTCTTTTAATTTCAACTTAATGTATCTACCATCAATACTCTTTTCAAATACATATTCATCCTGTGTAGTTGAAGTAATTTGTTTATATGTTAAACTATTTACTATTTCATCGATACCAGAGTTAAAATCTCCCTTTCTACTAACCTCATATAACTTTTCCATTTCTAGTTGCGCTAAGTATGTTCCATCCACTACTTCTTCTGAAGTTTTCCCAGTTTTTGCAGATTGAATTAAAAACGAAAAAAATGTAAACAAAATTAACGAGATTAGAATGATGGATACTAAAACTTCGACTAGTGTTAAGCCTTTATTATTAAAATGTTCACTTACTTTATTTATCATTTTTTTCATTCCCTTTGCCTATCAGTTTGTTATTTCTAATAAAAAAAAACCAATTAGCTTAATCTAATTGGTCCTAATTCACTATAACATCTATCTCACATACTCCGCAACTCGATTCCTACCCGCTTGCTTCGCTCCAATATACAAGGCACGGTCTGCATTTCGAAGTAAGGACAGTCCTTCATCACTGTCTTCTGGTGCTGTAGAAACACCAATACTTGCGGTAATGAATATTATTTCTTCTCGTGATATTTCTCCTAAATCGAGAGGTACCATAAATGGAGTTTGCTCAATTTTCCTTCGAAGTTGCTCGGCTACCTTCATCGCCTGCAATTTCGTATAATTAGGTAAGATAATAACGAATTCTTCTCCACCATATCTCCCAACCGTCCCATTAAAACCAATTTCTTTTTTAATAATATTTGCAAATTCCTGTAAGATAATGTTTCCACTATGGTGGCCATACGTATCATTGACAGCTTTAAATTTATCGATATCCATCATGATTAAGGAAACTGTTCTAAAAGCTCCATTATTCAATCTTGAGATATCTAACTTCAATTGCTTGTCTAAATACCTATAATTATAAATCTTCGTTAGATCGCAAATTTCACTTTTCTCTACTGCTTCTTTTACATACCTAGCTTTTTCTAATGAAACAGCAAAATATGAGCAAAGAAGATGGACAATTTTTAGTTGATACGATTCAAATGCAAACTTCTCTCTTGCTGCCAAAACAAGAACGCCTTCAATTTTTTGATTTCTATAGATAGGCACACACATGACACTTTGCATATCATCCGCTAAAAAAGGCGGTTTCATATGTGTCCATTCTGTCTGTTTATTGTAAAGAATTGGTTCTCCTTTTTCATATCCTTTACCAGCTAGGCTATATTTTATATCATCATGTACATATTCTAGTTCTTTGTTTTCCCCGTCTTCTCTTGCTCGTAAAACAAAAAAGTTATCTTCAACATTATCGACAATGTACCCTGCATTAAATGGGAACATATCAGATAATCTTTTCAAGAACATATCCAATATTTCTGTCGAAGTCATGCGCTCCGCAAGCTGATGTCCAAATTCACTTGCCTCATTTAAATCGGCATTTACTTTTTCTGAATCACTATACATACGTATTAATAATGTGATCGATATTAAGGGTAGCCCTAATAACCACAAAGCAGTATTGCCCGTTGAGTGTTCAAATAGATATAAACCTAAACCAAACGGTAATGTTATAAACAGACATGCAAATTCCCAGTAGAAGTCTTTCGAGAAAAATATAACTTTCATATTACATAAATATTCCCTCATATAAAGGAACAGATGGTTTATTATTAAATAAGATATCGCAAAAATAGAACCATATATAATTACATCTCCTATTTTTACACTACCTATTTCATAGCCTAATAAGACTATTAAAGTACCGCATATGACAGAAAGAGAAAAAAACATAAACGAATTAAAGAAATACTTAAATAAGGAATCTCTTGAAATTTTCAAATGATATGAAAGCGGTATCATACAAATTTGCATGGAGATAAGCTCTGCTAAAATCCCATACTTTAAAAAGATTGCAATTTGAACCCATATGACCAAAACAAAAGTAGTTCCAGCTATAAAAAATGGAAAAATACTTGAAAGTAACGCTAATAGTAAAAAAGCTCCGTAACCTTCCCATTCACCAGGTCTAGCGGGAGAATATAAATACATTAAGAGAGTTCCAGGCGGAACAAATAATAGCCACAAAGCAAACATAATTCTTTGTGCTTTTTTTGTAAAATTCATCTGACTATTAATCTCCTTTCTATCTAAATAACTACTACTAAACACACACTTTTTAATAAAATTATTATATCACTAAGTTGTCTGAAAGTTTCAAATACTAAATTCCTGTTTTTCCCTTCAATTCTGCGATAAAATAAAAAGAGCCAGTGACTATTGTAACATCATTTTCAAATCCCTTAAGCAAATCAACGTCATATGCATCTAAAGTTATACTCTTTACACTATGCGTACAGTGTTTATACAAAATATTAGCATTTAAAGCTCTTTCATGTTGGAAGTTTACAAATTCAAAAGAACTAGCAATTTCCTCTAACTTCCTTAACATATAGACATAATCCTTATCCCTTAAAATTCCTACTATAAAATGTATATTTTTGTTAAAGAAATTTTCTTTAATAGTTTCCACCAATGCATCAATACTCGCTTGATTATGGGCACCATCCAAATAAAGGTTATCCTTTATTTTCTCCATTCTACCTGGCAATCTTGCTTTTTTTACAGCTGCTTGCACATTAGGTTCTACTAGTTTAAAACCACTTATTAGTAATGCTGTAATGGCTATAGCCATATTTGTTTGTTGGTGACTCCCTATCATTTGGGGACTTAAATTAGAAAATGAATATTCTTTATAAGTATATTGATGATTCTTTATATGAAAATTTTCACTGTACTCTAAGACATCCGCTTTTTTATCTTCCACTTCTTTATATACGACAGTTTTTGCTGGCTCTATAAAGGACCCTATAACTAATTGGCTATTGTATTTTAAAATTCCTGCTTTATGCCAACTAATTTTTTCAATTGTGTCGCCTAAGAAATTTGTATGATCTATGGATATGCTAGGTATAACAGCCACTGATTTTTTCATAACATTTGTACTATCTAGTCTTCCACCCATACCTGCCTCTATGAATACAATATCTAATTCTAGCGCTTCAAAGACAACAAAGGCTGTAACGGTTAGTAATTCAAAATCTGTTAACATTCCACTAATTCCTCGTTTTTGCATATGTAAAAATGCTTTATCCATTTGTTTTTCTGTAACGGGTATACTATTTATCTGAATTTGATCATGGACATCAAAGATACTCGGGCTAGTAAACGAGGCGTAGGACAAGCCATGTTCCTTTGCTAGCGCTGATAAAAAAGCAATAGTAGATCCTTTACCATTTGTTCCAGCTACATGAATCACTTTATGCTTGTCCTGGGGATTTCCAAGTTTTTGTAGTGCAGCTTGTATCGTTTCAAGACCTGGTTTTATAACCGTTTCACTTTGTATATTCCATTTTATTTTGTATTTATTAAAGTTTTTTATTTCCACGTAGTTCACCCTATTCCGTCTGATTAAATTTCGTGCTAAACTTCTTGTGAACACATTATAACACGTACTAGTGGAGGTCATTCATTATGCAAACATGTTGGATCGTTTATAACGGTAGTCTTACACATGATAAATTTATCGATCAAGCACTTCTATTGAAAGAAGCTGCGGATAGACATGATATTCATGCCATTCTAGTGAAAAATTATGAATTGCTAATGAATGTCCAGCAAAATTTACATGCTAAACCTGATTTTGTCGTGTTTCTTGACAAAGATATTTTGCTTGCCCAGTATTTGAAAAACGAAGGTATACCAGTATTTAATGATCCAAACGTAATTGAAATTTGTGATAATAAAGCAAGGCAATACATGATGTTAGCAAATGCTCAAGTGCCAATGCCAACAACAATTGTTGCACCTAAAGTGTATCCAGGGTTTTCTATTAAAGAATCGGGCTATTACGAGCAGGTACTCCAAATACTTTCTTTACCTATGATTATTAAAGAGGCACACGGCTCATTTGGTATGAAAGTATATTTAATTGAAACAAGGGAACAATTCTTTGCAAAAGTAGAGGAGTTAGCAGGTATTGAATATGTCTTCCAACAATTTATCGAAAATAGTAAAGGTAGAGATATCCGTGTAAATGTAGTAGGCGGGCAAGTCGTTGCATGTATGCTCCGTGAATCACAAACAGATTTCCGTGCCAATATAACAAATGGCGGCTCTGCCTCTCCTATTATTCTCACACAAAGACAAAAAGATGTGGCGATACAAGCTGCGGAAGCTTTAGGCGCAGAGTTCGCGGGAGTCGATTTGTTGTTTGGGGAAAATGAAGAACCTCTAGTTTGTGAAGTAAATGGGGTTGCCCATATTAGAAATATCTATAATGTAACCGGAATAAATGTTGGAGATGCTATGATCGATTATATTCAATCAAAAATTGGAGCTGCTGTTGTATGAAAGGGTTACTCATATACGAGAGGGCAGAAATAGAACGAAATCGTAGCTTTATCGACCGATTAATAAAGGCCGCAAGTACTTTTTCGCATACCTTAACAGTAGTAGATGACAAGGAGCCCATTCCACAAGCAGATTTTATATTTTTCCGTACAAGAAATCCACAATTATCAAAGAAATTAGAACAACGAAATATACCAATGTTCAATCGTGCAGAAGTGAATGTTATTGCTAATGACAAATTAAAAGCAATACAGCTCGTTCAACTTCTAGGAATCGCAACTGTTCCAACTAAAAAGATAACAACTGTTTCTGAAATAAAAGAATATCCTGTAGTACTAAAAACGATAAATGGTCACGGTGGAAAACAAGTCGAATTAGTACACACCGAAAAAGAGGCATCTACTTATTTGAATACATTTTCCGAGGAAACGATTATCGCACAACATTATATTGAAACAAATGCTACCGATGTTCGAATATTCATGCTTGGTGAAGAAGTAGTGGGTGCAGTAAAAAGAACCGGTCCAAAAGATAGCTTTAAATCTAATTTCACATTAGGTGGAGCGGTTGAAAAATATACACTTAACTCACAACAACTTACAGAGGTAGAGAAAATTGCTAAAGCTTTAAAAAGTGATTATATTGGTATCGATTTTTTACTCTTACCTGATGAGAGTTGGCTTTTCAATGAAATAGAAGATCCCGTTGGTGCAAGGTCCTATTTCAAAACTACTAAGCAGGATATTGCAGAACCTATTATGGAATATATCGATAATAAACTTACAAAAAATGAGAGAGACGAGAATTAATTCGTCCTCTCTTTTTTGGCATATGATAAGAATCGCTAGAATGTTTCCGAGAATCACTCGAATGTAGAGAAAAATCACTAGAATACAAATGAGAATCGCTAGAATGAAATGAAGAATCACTAGAATCTGAAGAAACTTTCCACCATATAAATAAGCGCACACTCAGATTAACGAGTGTGCGCTCCATTCTTATAGACTATTCAATTCTTCCATACGCTTCAACACAGCAGCGTGTTTTTCTAGATAGTCCGCTTCTTTTGCACGTTCCTCTGCAACTACTGCTTCAGGTGCTTTTGAAACGAAGCGCTCATTAGAAAGTTTTCCTTGTACTAACTTTACTTCTTTTGCCCATTTTTCTAACTCTTTTGTTAAGCGAGCTTTCTCAGCATCTATATCGATTAATCCCTGTAGTGGTAGGTATAAAACCGCTCCGGTAACTACAGCAGACATGGACTGATTTGGAGCTTCTAAATCTAATCCAAATACAAGTGGTTCTGGATTACAGAAGCGTTCTAAATACTTAGCATTTGCTTCTAACACCGCTAATGTATTTGCATCCTTCGCTGATACATATAATGGTACTTTCTTGCTCATTGGTGTTTGTACTTCCGAACGAATATTACGAACGGAGCGGATAATTTCAGAAAGTAATTTCATATTATCCGCTTCTTCTTTATTGGAAAGTGCTTCATTTACAGTCGGCCAAGCAGCAACTGTAATCGATTCCCCTTCATGCGGAAGGTTTTGCCAGATTTCCTCGGTGATGAATGGCATAAATGGGTGTAACAAACGCATAGTATTGTCTAAAACATAAGCTAGCACAGAGCGCGTCATATTTTTTGCTGCTTCGTCTTCCCCATTAAGCGGAAGTTTTGCCATTTCGATATACCAGTCGCAGAAATCATCCCAGATGAAGTTATAAAGCGCACGGCCTACTTCACCGAATTCGTAGCGCTCCGAAAGTCTTGTTACTTGCTCAATCGTTTCATTTAAACGTGTAAGAATCCATGCATCCGCAACCGATTTTTTACCATCTAAATTGATCTCTTCAAATTTCAAGCCATCCATATTCATTAATGCAAAACGAGATGCATTCCAAATTTTGTTAGCAAAGTTCCATACAGCCTCTACTTTTTCTGTAGAGTAACGTAAATCCTGCCCAGGAGATGATCCAGTACTTAGGAAGTAACGAAGTGAATCAGCACCATACTGATCAATAACATCCATTGGATCGATGCCGTTCCCAAGAGATTTCGACATTTTACTTCCATCTTCTGCACGAACTAGACCGTGGATTAATACATCATCAAATGGACGAGTACCAGTAAATTCTATACCTTGGAAAATCATACGAGAAACCCAGAAGAATATAATATCATAACCAGTTACAAGTGCATTCGTAGGATAATACTTTTTGAACTCTTCGTTTTCAGAATCTGGCCAGCCTAATGTAGAAAATGGCCATAATGCAGAGGAGAACCAAGTATCTAATACATCATTGTCCTGATTCCAGTTTTCCGCATCTGCAGGAGCTTCATGACCAACATATATTTCTCCAGTTTCTTTGTGATACCAAGCAGGAATACGATGTCCCCACCATAGTTGGCGTGAAATACACCAATCATGAATATTTTCCATCCAACGTAGGTAAGTTTTTTCAAAACGGTCCGGAACAAAATTCACTTTTCCTTCTGCTTCTTGAAGTTTAATAGCTTCTTTAGCAAGTGGTTGCATTTTTACGAACCATTGTGTAGATAGGTAAGGCTCAACTACTGCTCCACTACGCTCAGAATGTCCTACTGAATGTGCATGCTCTTCAATTTTGAATAGGATACCTGCATCTTGTAAATCTTTTACGATTTGTTTACGGCATTCAAAACGGTCCATACCATCATAAGATGCAGCGTTTTTATTCATCGTACCATCTTCATTCATTACTAAAATACGTTGTAGGTTATGACGGTTTCCTATTTCAAAGTCATTCGGGTCATGTGCAGGTGTAATTTTAACTGCTCCACTACCAAACTCCATATCTACATAATCATCTCCTACAATCGGGATCTCGCGACCGATAATCGGAAGTTTTACTGTTTTTCCGATTAAATGCTTGTAACGATCATCCTCTGGATGAACTGCAACTGCCGTATCACCTAACATTGTTTCTGGTCTTGTAGTCGCAACATCTATGGATCCAGTACCATCTGTAAGTGGGTAATGCATATGATAGAATGCACCCTGTACATCCTTGTGAATTACTTCGATATCAGATAGTGCTGTTTTTGTAGCTGGGTCCCAGTTGATAATATATTCGCCACGGTAGATTAATCCTTTGTTATACAGCTTTACGAACACTTCTTTTACTGCATTTGATAATCCTTCGTCTAATGTGAAGCGTTCACGTGAATAATCTAAGCCAAGTCCTAGTTTTGCCCATTGTGCACGGATATGACCAGCATATTCTTCTTTCCACTTCCATGTTTCTTCTACAAATTTTTCACGACCTAAATCATATCTTGTAATATTTTTAGAACGCAGCTTTTCTTCCACTTTTGCTTGTGTTGCGATACCTGCATGGTCCATACCTGGTAACCATAGTGCATCATACCCTTGCATACGTTTCATGCGAACAATAATATCTTGTAATGTAGTATCCCACGCATGACCTAAATGTAATTTACCCGTTACATTTGGTGGTGGGATTACGATCGTATAAGGTTCTTTATCGCTTTCTGGATGAGCTTCGAAGTATTTCCCTTCAAGCCACCACTCATAGCGACCTTTTTCAATCGACTGCGGATCATACTTTGTGGACATCGTTGTCTCGTTTGTCATTGTCTGTTCCTCCTAAAAAAGAATATAAAAAAACTCCTATCGTCATTAAAGGACGAAGGAGTTTGTTCGCGGTACCACCTTTATTCGCGAATGCTAATAAAACGCATCACGCTCTCAATTCGATAACGGCTTCAAACCGGCATTTGCTACTCTAGGTTCACAAATACTGCTCGTGGGCTACCTTCAAATGGTGGTTGACAGAAACATTTCAGCAAATTGTTTCCTTTCTTTTGAAAACCAAATCATTTTACTCTTCCCATTCATTGCATCACTATTTACGTTGTTCCTATTGTAAAGGATTTTATTATATGTCGTCAAGTCTAGTATGGTGAAAGGAGAAATACATTGAGAAAAGGTTATAATCCGTATTTGTTGCCTGATTGGTTACGTAAAACACGTTTCTACTGTAAGCATATTAGTATACCTATTTGTGGATTTCAATTAATACGAGTGCTAATTGTTCCCACCACTTGGGATATCATATTACTGGTCCTATTACTATTCGTCTGCTTTTTGTTTTACAAAAATATTATTTGATGGGAATGAGAGCTTAGAATATCCATCATCTAAATCTAATATAAATTGAAGTTCAAATTCATCGCCTTGAGGATTTTTTACTTCCATTGGCTCAGCAGGATTTGGACTTTCTGCTTCTACAAGAGGTGTAACTGGTGTAGGTTCTGGTTCCGGAGCTTCCTCATATTCACAATGTACTGTCCACCCAACTTCAATAGCCATCTGTTGAGTAGGTTTCGAGTTAATATGGTTCACATGAACTGTTGGCTTGGAACCTTCTTTTAACTTGTCTTTACCAATTTCAATACTCATTGGTACAGCATATTCGAAATAGCCAACCTCACCTTGCAAATCAAGATCCTCAATTTCTGTGAATTCACTAGTAGCATGATGTTCCTCTTCACCTTCTTCGAATTTAACGTGGCAGGTGATGTGATATATACCAACTACTTGGATAAAATCTTCCTTCTCTGCGATTTCACACTGAGGAGTTACTGCTACATTTTTAATTTCCTTTGGAACCCCAAAGCTTTGGGGAAATCGAAATTGCTCTTTTACATCCCATGTTCTTGTTGCCATAAGTCATCCTCCTTCTATAGGACAACTTATGAAAGGAACAAAAGGGTTAGAACATATTTCACCCTAGAATTGCTTTTTGTCGTTGTTTTCTTCAACAATTCGCTTTAGTTCAAGCCAATTTGTAAGCCTAGGAATAGTAAGATGTTGGTTATACGATTGTGTTTTAACATAAACTTTTAATGTATCATCTGTCAAAGTATTTAATACGTCTGGCTTATCATCGAAATAATAATCCAACTGTAAGTCTCGAATAATATTCACTTTAGCTTGATCCTTCATGCCACAATAAAAGCGTTCCTCAACGACAGGAAAACCCTGTTCAGCTAGCCATTTCATCGTTCTTTCCCGATGTTCTGTCGGTCTAGCCGTTATATAATAAACCTCATGTCCTTGTTCTTGTAGTGCTACTAGAGTTTCTACAGCATCAGGATAAGTAGGACAATTCGTGTAATATATTTGTTCCAATGTTTCATTCCACATTTTCGAACCTGCTTCATCGGACATTCCAAATAACTCATGTATTTCTACTCTGTTTAGCGCATGAAATTTATCTAACTGCACTTGTTGTCCTAACTTTTCGTTGTAAATATGAAAAGCATGTTCTCTTAAATTGATCAATGTATCATCTATATCAAATCCAAATTTCATATAATATCCCTCATTCATTACACCTTATTTATAAGTTGGATAACCAACAAACTTAAAGTCTTTCCCTATTTTTTGAATATCCGTATCAACAAGCTCTACCGCATCACTCATCAGGTCAAAGCCAGTACCCTCCATAAATGTTGGAGCATTTTTACCACCAATTAGCTTAGGTGCAATATAAATAACAGCTTTATCTATTAATTTATTTTCTAAAAATGCTGCATTTATCGTCCCACCACCTTCGATTAATAAAGAGGATATAGATTTTTCGCCTAATAATTGAACGACCTCTTGTACATTGACATGATTAGGTCCAGTAGTATGGAAAATTTGAACTCCCTGATTGACAAGCTTTTCTTTTTTATCATTATCATAATTAGCACTTGTGAAAATCCATGTTTCAGCTAACTGATCGGTAACGAGCTTTGCATCTAATGGAATTTTCAAAGATGAGTCAAGAACTATTCGAATAGGATTGCGACCATTTTCAATACGAGTAGTTAGTTCGGGGTTATCCTCAATTACTGTATTAACTCCAACTAAAATAGCTAAATGCTCGTTTCGAAGATGATGAACATCCTCTCGTGCATCTGCAGACGTAATCCATTTACTATGAGCAGTATGAGAAGCAATTTTACCATCTAAAGTAATCCCCGATTTTAAAGTGACAAAAGGCTTTTCAGTTACGATAAATTTATTGAATACTTCATTCATTCTTTTAGAAGTTTCTTCCTGAATACCTGAGATTACATTAATTCCAGCATCTTCTAATATTTTCACTCCTCGGCCAGATACTAGTGGATTCGGATCTAGTGTGGCAATGACAACCGTTTCTATTCCAGCATCTACAATCGCTTCTGCACATGGACCTGTTCTTCCGTGATGCGAGCAGGGTTCAAGTGTGACATAAATAGTAGCACCCTTCGCATGCTCCCCTGCCATCCTGATTGCATGAATTTCCGCATGTGGCTCTCCTGGTTTCATATGTGCACCAATACCAACAATGCGATTGTTATTGACGATAACTGCTCCTACTAATGGATTAGGATCAGTTTGTCCTTTCATAGCTCTAGCATTTTGCAGTGCAATATCCATATAAAATGCATGACTAGTCATTTTGAAAAGTCCCTTCTTCCTCCATATGACCAGAGCGATTTATTTTCGTGTGTAAATATTTCTCATTGAATTCCGAAACGTCTCCCCATAATGGTGTACGCCCCTCTATTGCTAAGCCTGCATCCTTTAAAGCGGTAACTTTCTTTGGATTATTCGTTATTAATGTAACTGGTTTCGTGCGCAATACTTTTAACACCTCGATAGCATCGCTGTAATTTCTAGAATCATCTACAAAACCAAGTTTTTCATTTGCCTCTACAGTATCTGAACCATTTTCTTGTAGAATATAGGCCATTGCTTTACTAAATAGACCAATCCCTCTACCTTCGTGGTTTGCTAAATAGAATAATGCGCCAGCTTCGTTATTCACAATCATTTGCATAGACTGTTTTAGTTGGAAGCCACAATCACAACGCTTACTGCCAAAAATATCACCTGTGTGACAAATAGAGTGCATACGGATTAGTGACTGCTCCGCCTCTTTAAAATCTCCGTATACTAACACACTGGACTGTTGGTATTCAGCTAAGTTAGAGGAAGATAAATTATTTATAATTTTTTTGATATCTTCTGTGTATTCATCACTATTTAACCAGCTATACCATTGGAATATAACTGTATTTCCATTTAAATTTACTGGAAGACGTATTGGTCCGACTAGATAAATTGAACTTTCTTTGGTTTTAATTACTTGGATTTTATCTTTCAATACATTCACTACATCATTTGATATTTCTTTCACATTTTGCATTCTAAATCCTCATTTCTCTATAACATAATAGTATCTCTATATTATTCTCGTTAGATTACTTTTCGTAAGTAATTATATTTTAGTAATCTTTTTATGTCAATTATATTAGACTAAAAGAGCCCTGCAACTAATGCAAGGCTCCGATTTCTATTTAGTTAAGTCAATTTCATTATTACTTGTTTCATTTAAAAATACGAATGTTTACTTAATATCGCAATATGTTATTCGTTTTTTAAAAGCGATCCCGTTGATTGGAGTGGCAGGCGGCGACTCCAGCGGGAACAGAGCGAGCTGAAAGCCCCGAAGGAAAGACATTGGCCAAACTTTGTTTGACCGATGTCTTTGCGACGAGTAACCGCAGGAGCATATGTTTCCGAAGTGACGAGGAGATTGAAGCCGCGCCCGCGGAAATCAGCGTTGTTCGGATTTAACTATATAATATTCTTTATGAAATTGATTTAGTTGTTAGATAATTTTTCGAAAACTGTATGGAACGCTTGAATTGTTTTCTCTATATGTTCAACGGTATGGGCACTTGAAAGGAATAATCCTTCAAACTGAGAGGGGGGTAAATAAATTCCTTCCTCTGCCATAAGTCGGAAATACTTAGCGAATAATTCTAAATCAGACGTTTTTGCTGTATCGAAGTTAATCACATCTTCATTGGTTAAGAAGAAACCAATCATAGATCCAGCACGGTTCACTGTATGTGGGATATTATATTTTGTTGCTGCTTCTCGGAAACCTTTTTCAAGTATATCCCCTAGCTCGATAAAGTAATCATACGATTGTTCGTTTAAACGGGTTAAAGTTTCATATCCGGCAGTCATCGCTAATGGATTACCTGAAAGTGTTCCAGCTTGATATACAGGACCAGCAGGTGCAATCATTTCCATAATCTCACGTTTACCACCAAAAGCGCCTACTGGAAGTCCTCCACCAATTACCTTGCCTAAACAAGTTAAATCAGGTGTAATGCCATAATATCCTTGTGCACAATTGTAGCCTACACGGAAACCAGTCATTACCTCATCAAAAATTAACAATGTTCCATTTTTTTCAGTTAGTTCGCGGAGTCCTTCTAAGAACCCTTCAACTGGAGGAACAACACCCATATTACCCGCAACCGGCTCAACGATTACCGCTGCTAAATCATTTCCAAAGTTTTCAAATACATGGCGTACGCTTTCTAAATCATTATACGGTACCGCTATTGTGTTTTTAGCAATAGACTCAGGTACACCTGGGCTATCTGGTAATCCAAGTGTTGCAACACCCGATCCAGCTTTAATGAGTAAGCTGTCGCCGTGTCCGTGATAGCTACCTTCAAACTTCAAAATTTTGTTGCGTCCTGTATAACCACGAGCTAAGCGAAGAGCACTCATGGTTGCTTCCGTACCGGAAGAAACCATACGAACCATCTCGATAGATGGAACACGCTCCATCACTAATTTGGCTAATTTAGTTTCAATTAGAGTAGATGCTCCAAAGCTTGTACCTGTTTCAGCAACTTGTTGGATAGCCTTCACTACATTTGGTTCCGTATGCCCTAAAATTAGAGGACCCCATGAAAGAACGTAGTCAATGTATTCGTTACCATCGATGTCTGTTAAAATAGCACCTTTTCCACTTTCCATAAAAATAGGATCCATATCAACTGATTTAAATGCACGTACAGGACTGTTTACACCACCTGGCATTAACTCTTTCGCTTCTGTAAATGCTTGTTTAGACTGCTCATATGATTTTGTCATTATTTCCCCTCCAACCAACGGGCAACATCTTTAGCATGATAAGTTAATATCATATCTGCTCCTGCACGTTTCATTCCTGTTAGTGTTTCAAGCACTGTTTCTTTTTCGTTGATCCAGCCATTAATAGCTGCTGCTTTTACCATTGCATATTCCCCGGATACATTGTATGCAACAATCGGAGTAGCAAATGTATTTTTTACATCTCGAATAATATCTAAATATGATAATGCCGGTTTGACAATTAGGAAGTCTGCTCCCTCTTGTACATCAGATGAAGCTTCACGTATAGCTTCCATTCGATTCGAATAATCCATTTGGTATGTTTTGCGGTCACCGAATTTTGGTGCTCCGTCCGCTGCTTCACGGAAAGGTCCGTAATATGCGGATGCATATTTTACTGCATAAGACATGATTGGCACATCCTTATACCCAGCTTCATCTAAACCAAGACGAATTGCAGCAACAAAGCCGTCCATCATATTAGAAGGAGCAATAATATCGGCGCCAGCTTCCGCCTGACTAATTGCCGTTTTCGCCAACAAATCAAGGGAAGGATCATTTAAAATACGTTCATTTTCATCCACTACACCACAATGACCGTGGTCTGTAAATTCACAAAGACATGTATCTGCTATAACAACTAGTTGTGGATGACGTGCTTTAATTTGACGAATTGCTTTTTGTACAATTCCGTGGTCATGATAAGCCCCAGTACCAACTGCATCTTTTTCAGCAGGAAGTCCGAATAAAATAACAGATGGAATTCCTAAATTCACTACTTCATCTACTTCTACATCTAAACGATCAAGGGAGAATTGAAATACACCTGGCATGGAAGATACTTCGTTTTTGATATTCTCGCCTTCCATCACAAATATAGGATAGATTAAGTCTTCCTTATGTAGATATGTTTCCTTTACCATTGCTCGAATCCCAGCTGATTGTCTTAAACGACGATGACGTTGAAAAACTAATTCAGTCATTGCACTCTTCCTTTCCATTCCGCTAATTTAACGATGACATCACTTAAAGTGTAGGTATCTGGCATAACCTGCACAGAAACCTTTTTAGATTCTAAAAATTTTTTTGTAATATGTCCGATTGCACAAACCGTGATATTTTCATACCCAAAGGAGGCGCCTATACTTCGATGAAAAAACTCGGCAGTCGAAGGACTCGTGAAGATAATAGAACAACTTTCCTCACTCATTAATAGCGTTTTTATTAATTCCTTATTTTCCTCTAACTCTACTGTTTCATAGATAGTCCATTCATTTACATCATTTTGCAGTCCTGCTGTTATTGTATCTTTCGCAAGATTACCTTTAACAAATATACAGCGGTCCGTTAAGGATGCTACTGTTGGAAATTCCCGAACAAAAATATCCGCACTAAATGTAGAAGGGGTAAAATCAACGGATAATCCCAAATTTTCAATGGCATTCGCTGTTTTAGTACCAACCACTGCAATTTTAGCCGTAAAAAAACTTGCATCTAGCTGATATTTTACCATTTTCGAATGAAATGCCTTTACACTACTTTGACTAGTAAAAATAAGCCAGTCATATGAGTTTAAACTCTGTAGTAGGTCTAAGTCACGAAGACTAACTATCTCCTTTGTAGCAATCATTGGAGCGATTACTGCATTCCCACCATATCTTTTCACAAGATCTGATGCTTCCGATGATCTTTGAATGCCCGTAAAGATGACATTCTCTCCTAACAAAGGAGTATTATTAAACATTCAAATCTGCCTTCACTTGTTGGATTAAATCGTATGCTCCTTGTTCAGTTACGATTCGTGCTAGTTCCTTCCCAAGTGCATCTGCATTTGTACCAGTTAATATTTCTTTATATACGATAGATGCATCCGGTGCTGCTACTAATCCCGTCATCGTAATTTTATCGCCACTGATTGTTGCATGTCCAGCAATTGGCACCTGGCATCCACCATCCATTGCAGCTAAAAATGCTCGCTCGGCTTCCACTGCAACCCATGTATCATGATCAGATAGCTTTGATAGCTCGTCTTTTAATTCTTTATCATCCGCTCGGCACTCAATTGCAAGAGCTCCTTGTCCAACTGCTGGTATGCAATCTTCCACAGACAAATATTCTGTTACTACTTCATCGCTCCAGCCTAGACGCTTCAACCCCGCTGCTGCTAATATAATCGCATCATATTCGCCATCTTGTAATTTTTGCAGGCGAGTATCTACATTACCACGAATCCATTTAATCTCGATGTCTGGGCGCAATAATAATAGCTGGGCACTTCTTCTTAAACTACTTGTCCCAATTACTGCTCCTTTTGGAAGATCAGCAAATTTCACATGGCCTGTTGATATAAAAGCATCACGTTCATCCACACGTTTTGGTGTACATCCCATGACTAAACCTTCTGGTAACACAGATGGCATATCCTTCATACTATGCACAGCAAAGTCGATTTCTTTGTCGTAAAGTGCCTGTTCTATTTCTTTAACAAAAAGGCCTTTCCCACCAACTTTAGAAAGTGTAACATCTAAAATCTGGTCTCCCTTTGTTACAATCTCTTTCACTTCAAACTCAAAAGGTGCTCCCATATCTTTCATTTGTTGAATAAACCAATTAGTTTGAGTTAAAGCTAACTTACTTCTTCTAGATCCTACAATAATTTTACGCATAACTTAACGCGTCCTTTCTTTAATACCAAATATGGAATTGTGATAATTGACTACCTAATAAGAAATTTATCAAAACAAACAAAAAAGCATAAATATGTATCCACGCATAATTCGTCCCTTTAATCTTTGCCGATTTTCTTATTAGTAAAACAAGAATATAAATTACTAATACTATAAAAGAATTGACTATCTTAATATCGTAGAGTGGAAAAGCATCTAAAGATATATATGCCCATTCTAACCCAAGAACTAAACTTACAAACAATAATGGAATTCCCGTTAAAATTGACAGACTCATACCATTTTCTGCTTGTTGAAGAGAAGGTAAACGAGTAAATTGGTTTGTCCATTTTTTCTTCTTTAACACTTTATATAGTATTAAATATAATGTCGAAAAAACAAATGCTAAAGCAAAAGCTGCATACGCTAATAACGCAAACATTATATGAATGAATAACAACTCTGATTTTAAGTTATCCCCGACCAGCGACTGTGCCATTGGATTTGGAGCAAACGTATGAATTGTCATAAAAATAAAACCAATCAAGTTCAAAAAGAATGCAGGTAGATCCAATTTAAATACCAGTTGTAAAACAAGAGAAAGCATGATAATTAACCAAGCATAAAAATAGATTCCTTCAAACAACGAAAGTATTGGAAACCGTTTCATCTCCATCATATACATGATTAAGAAGATTGTTTGTAAAGTACCAACCGCAAAAAGTAACCACACAGCTAGTCGATGTGCCCTTAGATCCTTATGTAAATAATCAATAAAATAAAAGACAAGGCTTATAGCTTGAAGAATGACCATAATCTCATGAAGCCTTGTCATCGTCAGATCAGTCATAACATTCTCCTTTTACATAGTAAAAAGGCGTTTATTATATCTATTTGTCTCCATACAGATATAAAAACGCCTCCTTTACTTAGTTATATAATAGATTTTCTTTTAAATTTTTCGACTCAATTAATTGTCGTTTTAAATTGATTTTCGCTTTTTCAGCTTGCATAGCTACTTCCTTTTGCACATCTTCTTCTATTCCAAAAATTTGTTGGAATAGTTGTAGCTGAGCTGATGGATCTTTAGCTACAGACAGTTCTTTCGCTTGTAAAATTGGTTCTTTTAGAAGCTGGTTTACGATCGATTTTGTATGCTTACTTAAAATCTTGCGTTCACGATCCGTTAAATTTGGCATTTTATTTTCAATAGAAGCCATTGTTTCTGCTTGAATAGTATTCGCTTTTTGACGAAGTGCTGCAATAATTGGAACAACTCCAAGCGTAGTTACCCAGTCATTGAATTGTTCTATTTCTGTATCGATCATTTGGTTGATTTGCTGAGCTGCACGTTCTCTTTCAGCTAAGTTTGCTTCCACAATTCCTTGTAAATCATCGATATCATATAAGAATACATTCGGAAGATCACCAATACGCGGATCTAAATCACGCGGCACAGCAATATCTACCATGAATAATGGTTTACCTTTACGAAGACGCTCTACAAACTGCATTAGTTCAAGATCAATCACAAATTCAGTTGAACCTGTTGAACTAATAAGGATATCTGCCTCTAATAATGCACATTGAAGCTCGTCCATCGGTTTTGCATTGCCATCAAATTTAGAAGCAAGCTCCTTTGCTTTTTCAAAAGTACGATTAATGACCGTTACCTTTTCTGCTCCACTACCATGTAGATTTTGAATTGCAAGCTCGCCCATTTTACCAGCGCCTAAAATAACAACATGCTTGTGGTTTAATGAGCCAAATATTTTCTTTCCTAACTCAACCGCAGCGTAAGAAACGGAAACAGCATTCTCTCCAATCGCAGTCTCTGCATGTGCACGTTTTGCAAAAGTTACAGCCTGCTTAAATAATTGATTGAAAATAGTACCTGTAGTTCCGTTTTCTTGTCCATTTAGAAAGCTTTTCTTCACTTGCCCTAATATTTGTGTCTCACCAAGTACCATTGAATCGATGCCCGCTGTAACACGGAACAAATGATTATTCGCTTGGTCATCCTCGTGAACAAATAAATAGGTAGATAAATTTTCTAATGGAATATCAAACCAGTTTGCTAAAAATTGTTTCACATAGTATTTACCAGTGTGTAGTTGATCAACTGTTGCGTAGATCTCCGTACGATTACAGGTAGATACGATGACATTTTCTAATATACTTTTTTGGTCTTGTAATGCTTGCATCGCATTCGGTAACTCCGCTTCGACAAACGACAGTTTTTCTCGAATTTCGACAGGAGCAGTACGGTAATTGACACCAACCACGATTGTATGCATGGAATATGTCTCCCCTTCACGTTCATTTCATAAGTCCAATTATATCATAGCTTTCCGCTAGTTCCTTGTATATTTGTGAACAACATATGAAATCTTATTTAGAATTATTATAAATTAATAATACCAAACACATTCACACAATTCAAACGTTCTGATTCAAATAAAAAAAGTGGAATAATTCAAAAAATAAAGTCGAATATAAGGTTGTTATTCCCTTATTGAGGAGTTTTTAACCTTATGTTATATGTAGTATTAAAAGCTGCAGTATCACCGCTTTATGGAACTGAAAATTATAATGTTATTTAATAAAAAAGCGAGCTCCTAAACGACAGGTCGCTCTGGGAACTCGCTTGAAATACAAATAATATTAAAGAATTCTACTTTCGATTTCAGCCCATGCTGCATCAAAGCCCAATCCTGTTTCTGAAGAAAAAACGATTAGCGGATCTTCTTTATCCATTTGAAGTTCTTCTTTTACTATCTTCTTATGCTTATCCCATTTACCTTTAGGAATTTTGTCTGCTTTTGTTGCGATCACAATACATGGGATATTATAATGCTTTAAAAAATCATACATCATGCAATCATCAGCTGTTGGTGGATGTCTTAGATCAACGATCAACACTACAGCTTTCAATATATTACGTGAAGTAAAATAAGTTTCGATCATTTTACCCCATGCAGCACGTTCTGTTTTAGATACTTTTGCGTATCCGTAACCAGGAACATCCACAAATATCAATGCTTCCTCCAATTGATAAAAGTTCAACGTTTGCGTCTTACCTGGTTTTGAAGAAATCCTAGCCATGCTTTTTCGACCAATCATTTTATTGATAAAGGATGATTTCCCTACATTTGACCGTCCAGCCAAAGCTATTTCAGGTAAGTCCCCTTCTGGATATTGCGCTGGTCTTACAGCACTAATTAGTAATTCAACATTATGGATTTTCATTATTATGCCTCCTCTAGAGCCAGTTGAAGCACCTCTTCAGCATCGGAAACAAAATGGAATGTTAATACTTCGCGAACACTTTCTGGTATATCTTCAATATCGCGCTCGTTATCTGACGGACAAATAATTGTCGTCAAACCTGCACGATGTGCACTTAGTGTCTTTTCTTTTAAACCACCGATAGGTAATACTCGACCTCTTAATGTAACTTCTCCTGTCATACCAACTTCACGTTTTATAGGACGCTTAGATAGCGCAGAGACAAGAGCAGTAACAATTGTTACACCTGCGGAAGGACCATCCTTTGGAACAGCACCCTCTGGCACGTGAATATGGATATCATTACTTTCATAGAACTTTGGATCAATTCCAAAATCCTCCGCTTTTGAACGCACATAAGACAATGCTGTTTGTGCAGATTCCTTCATCACATCTCCGAGCTTACCAGTTAATTGAAGTTTGCCGGTTCCAGCTGATAACGAAACCTCAATTTGTAGAGTATCTCCTCCTACTGATGTATAAGCGAGACCCGTAGCAACTCCAATTTGATTTTCTGTTTCAGCTTGTCCGTACCGGAATTTTCGTTTACCTATAACGTCTTCTAGATTTTTTGTGGTAATGGAAACTCTTTTTTTATCACCCGATACAATTTGAAGTGCAGCTTTACGACAAAGATTTGCTAGTACCCGTTCCAAACTGCGGACCCCAGCTTCTCTTGTATAGTGACGAATTACATCCAGTAATGCATCATCTTTAAGCTGTAGCTGACTTTTCGTCAAACCATGCTCTGCCAGCTGTTTTGGTAATAAATGATTTTTGGCAATAGAGAGCTTTTCTATTTCCGTGTATCCTGCAATCGATATAATCTCCATCCGGTCACGAAGTGGACCTGGGATAGTACTTAAATCATTTGCTGTAGCGATGAAAAGGACATTAGATAAATCATACGTCTCTTCGATATAATGATCACTAAATGTATTATTTTGCTCAGGATCTAAAACCTCTAGCATTGCTGCAGAGGGATCCCCTCTAAAGTCGTTCGACATTTTATCGATTTCATCTAGTAAAAACAACGGGTTAATCGTTCCCGCTTTTTTCATCCCTTGAATTATCCGTCCAGGCATAGAGCCTACGTAGGTTCTACGATGTCCTCGGATTTCCGATTCATCCCGTACTCCCCCAAGTGAGATTCGTACAAAATTACGTCCTAAAGACTCCGCAATTGATTTAGCCAAGGAAGTTTTACCAACACCAGGAGGACCTGCTAAACATAGAATTGGACCTCTTAAGGATTTCGTCAACTGTCTTACAGCCAAATACTCTAGCACACGCTCTTTAACAGACTCTAATCCATCGTGATCTCTATCCAGTATTTTTTCAGAACGTTTTATATCTAATTGATCTTCTGTCGCTTTAGTCCATGGAATAGAGACAATCCAATCGATGTAATTGCGTATTACGCCACTTTCTGGTGCCTGTGAAGGAAGCTTTTCATAGCGGTCTAATTCTTTTAACACATTTTTTTTCGTTACTTCAGGTAGACCAGCTTCGTTAATACGTTTTTTTAGTTCAGCAACTTCACCGGTCTTACCTTCTTTATCCCCAAGCTCCGTCTGAATCGCTTTCATCTGCTCACGAAGATAGAACTCTTTTTGTGTTCTTTCCATCGCATGCTTAACCCTTGTATTTATTTTCTTTTCTAGGTCTAATATTTCTTGTTCATTGTATAAACGAGCGATTAGCCATTCTAATCGTTCTTTGACATCCATTATTTCTAAAATCTCCTGTTTACCAGAAATTTTTAAAGGTAAATGAGAAGCAACCATATCTGCTAAACGACCTGGTTCTTCAATATCAGTAACTGAATTGAACGTTTCTTCGGATACACTCTTAGATGATTTTGAATATTTTTCAAAATTATGTACCAGCGTACGCATGAGTGCTTCGTCTTCCTGATCTGCTTTTTCAGGTTCAATAAATGCAGTCACAGAAACTTCGTCAAAAGTATCAAGACGATTAAAATCATCCCAAATAGCACGTTGCAGTCCTTCTACTAAAACTCGCATTGTACCATTTGGCAACTTTACCATTTGTTTTACTTTTGCAATTATACCAACATCATAAAGATCTGACATCTCTGGTTTTTCCAAGGTCATATCTCTCTGAACAGAAAGGAATAACTTTTCCTCCCGAATCATCGCTTCATTAAGTGCATCGATAGAGCGTTCACGCCCCACATCCACATGTAAAATCATTGTAGGATAAACTAGTAAACCTCTTAGAGGTAGTACTGGATAATATATTTCTTTTTCTTTAGTCATTTGGGTAGTCACCTCCAGCTTATTCTGTCCGAATAATTCATTAATAATGCTTCTTACAAAAAAAGTTCCTATTATGTTGAAAAAGCTGACATCCTTGCATGCGCTAAGCACGCGCAGATTGGAAGCCAGCTTTGTCAATGGCTAGTTAAGCCGATGTTTTTTCATTATCTTTTTCTAATTCTGTGCCATCCGCTAATAACAGTTTAGGTTTGGCTTTATCTGTAATAGATTCTTTAGTTATTACACATTCTACAATATCTTCTCTTGAAGGTAATTCAAACATTACATCAAGCATGATATTTTCGATGATAGAACGAAGACCACGAGCACCAGTTTTACGTTCTATCGCTTCTTTAGCAATAGCTTCTAAAGCACTATCTTCAAATGTTAACTTCACATTATCCAACTCAATCATTTTTTGATATTGCTTAGCAAGAGCATTTTTCGGCTCTGTCAGAATTTGAACTAGCGCATTTACGTCTAATTGCTCTAAGCTAGCAAGTACTGGTAAACGTCCGATGAATTCTGGTATCAAACCAAACTTCAATAAATCCTCAGGAATTAGTTGAGAAAGTACCGAACCTTCTGCAACTTCCACTTTGTTAGGATCAGCTCCGAAACCAATTACTTTTTCGCCTAAACGACGTTTAATGATTTGTTCAATACCATCAAAAGCTCCACCTACAACGAATAATATATTCGTTGTATCGATTTGTAAAAACTCTTGATGAGGATGCTTGCGACCACCTTGTGGAGGAACGCTTGCAACAGTACCTTCTAATATTTTTAGAAGTGCTTGTTGTACACCTTCACCAGAAACATCACGTGTAATAGATGGATTCTCAGATTTACGAGCAACTTTATCTATTTCGTCAATATAAATAATTCCTTTTTCAGCACGTTCGATATCATAGTCAGCCGATTGAATTAGTTTTAAAAGGATGTTCTCAACATCTTCCCCTACATATCCTGCTTCTGTTAACGATGTTGCATCTGCAATTGCAAATGGCACGTTTAGAATTCTTGCAAGTGTTTGTGCTAGTAATGTTTTACCACTACCAGTTGGGCCTATTAATACTATATTAGATTTAGCTAATTCTACTTCATCAATTACACTGTTGGAATTGATGCGTTTGTAATGGTTATAAACAGCAACTGCAAGTGATTTTTTTGCTCGTTCTTGACCAATTACATATTCATCTAAAATAGCTAAAATTTCTTTTGGTTTTGGAACTTCTTTAAATTCTACTTCTTCTTCAATTCCTAGCTCTTCTTCTACAATCTCAGAACAAAGGTCGATACATTCGTCACAAATATATACGCCTGGTCCTGCCACTAACTTACGAACTTGTTCTTGTGGCTTACCACAAAAAGAACATTTTAAATTCCCTTTTTCATCATTGAATTTGAACAAAATATTCACCCCTATTCAAGCAATTATGTTACAAGATTCTCATCAAGTAATCAAATAATACGTTTAAGTATGTTTTTTTAAAATAAAATGCTATGTATAAGATAGAACAAGGCACAGTTTTAAGTGCTGTACCTTGTTCTATTTGTATTAATAACGTATGGATTTGAAATTAAGAAATTTTAGCGTTATCTACTAAGAATTCAACTGTTTTTGCAAAGCGTAGATCGTTTGCAAGTACGTCAGTACTACCTAGTGCACGCTTAATATCTTCAATCGTCATATTGAATTGTGCACTCATTTTTTCTAGCTCTGCATTGATATCTTCTTCAGAAGCTTCGATGTTTTCTTGTTTAGCAATTGCTTCAAGAGTTAATGAAACTTTTACGCGATTGTTAGCATCTTCTGTCATTTGAGAGCGTAATGCTTCTTCATCTTGACCAGAGAATTGATAGTAAAGATCTAAGTTCATACCTTGTTGCTCTAAACGTTGACCAAATTCTTGTAGCATGCGGTCAGTTTCAGATGCGATCATTGCTTCAGGAATATCAATTGTTGCATTTTCAGCAGCAGCTTCAACTAATGTATCACGAAGTGTTTGAGCAGCTAATTGTTTTTTCTCTTCAGCAGTTACTTCTTTAAGTTTAGCACGTAAAGCGTCGATACCTTCTACTTCAGCATCTACTTCTTTAGCAAAGTCATCATTAAGTTCAGGTAGTTCTTTACCCTTAACTTCTTTAACAGTTACTTTAAAAGTTGCAGCTTTACCAGCTAATTCAGCAGCATGATACTCTTCTGGGAATGTTACTTCCACATCTTTAGCATCTCCAGTTTTTGAACCAACTAATTGTTCTTCAAAGCCTGGGATAAATGAATTAGAACCAATTTCCAATGGATAATCTGTTCCTGCTCCACCTTCAAATGCAACTTCGTCAACGAATCCTTCGAAGTCGATTACAGCAGTATCACCTTCAACGATTGCATCTTCTTTTACAACTAATTCAGCTAAACGATTTTGTTGGCTTTGTAGTTGCTCATCGATTTCTTTGTCAGTAACTGTTTCTTCTAATTTTGTTACTTCAAGACCTTTATAGTTACCTAGAGTTACTTCTGGTTTTACAACAACTTTAGCAGTGAAAACTAAAGGCTGTCCTTTTTCCATTGTTACTACATCGATTTCTGGTTGATCTACTGGGTCAATTCCAGCGTCTTCAACAGCATGACCATAAGCATGAGGAAGAATGATATCTAATGCATCTTGGAATAATGATTCTACTCCATACATTTTTTCGAACATTTGACGAGGCATTTTCCCTTTACGGAAACCTGGTACGTTAATTTGCTTAACTACTTTTTTAAACGCTTGATCTAACCCTTTTGCTACTTCTTCTGCAGTAACTTCTACAGTAAGTAAACCAGTATTACCTTCTTGTTTTTCCCATTTTACAGTCTGATCCATTGACATATATTCTACCTCCAAATAATAATTTACAATAATTTAGCAGCCTGCATACACTGATACAGAGCAGTTTTTCACTAATTATATTGACAACTTGTATATTATAGCATAGATGACTAGAGTTTCAACATTATTCACAACTCAAAACTTCTAATGATTCTTCTAGTACTATAAGCAATTTAAAGAACTCATCCGACTGCAATTCACTATTACCAAATAACACATCCACATATTCAATATATCTGTTAGCCACTATTTCATTAGTATATCCTACCCAGTCAAACGGAAACAAGGTATAAGCATGTCGATGAACCATTTCCAACGTCATTTGAAGCTTAGTTGGATCTTTTTCTAACGAGTTCTCAATATATCGTTTTATAGGTTCTACTCGATCAACTGCAGTATGTTCTGGTGGTGCTGTTGGAATAACTGTTTCTTTAAAACCAAATTTTTCAACGGTTACTTCATTGTTAACTCCAGCGGCGCCAAGAAGTAAAAGCGCAAGTGATTTAATAGTAGGGATTATGTCTGAGCTTTCTATTATAGTGATGATTTCCTTAGTTATATCCTTAATATCTGTTTGAAATGCCTCTTGTAATAACTGTTCTTGCCTACCATAAGGTAGTGTTTTAAAATTACAAAGCTCAAACAGTTCAGTATCAAAGTTAGTTTGCACGTCTTCATCAGTAGAATATGTAGTATCTGTTAACAGCTTGATGCTCAGTTCTTTTAACTGTTTAAAATTTTTCTTTTGTTGAAAAGTATATGTCGAATCTTTCATTAAGCCATTTAACACTTCGTTTAATTGTTTGTACTCCTTTAAATCAAGTAATATCGTCAAATACAATTCTATTACTTGCTCAAAAAAAGGGGATTTTTTTTCATAAAGAGTTTCACAAATTTTCTTCGCATCATTAGCCCTACCTGTTTCTAATAAAGAAAGGATATAAACACTTTGTACCATATCACTAAGTTCTTTATATTTATTTGCCTCATCTAAACAAGCGACTGCTTGTACAAAATTATTCTCTTCAGCGAATTTAAGCCCATTTTCTATATAATTTTCGACCATTCCTGGAAACAAAATGACGTTCTCATCCTTTAAAATTGGATGACCCTTTTTTTTCAATATAACTCGCCACCTTCAATAGCTTATCTATGTACTTTATTATATATACTATAGCATTTTTTCTGTGTACACAGATACAATCTGTGTTAGGAAATTTTAATACAACAAAAGAGATACGCCTAATCAGCAATAGATCAGGGGCATCTCTTTACATCTTATATAAATAATCATTGACGCAAGCCACCGTCTTCTTCTGTACTAATCGTATCTTCTTTGTAATTCCCATCTCCTCGTCGTTCCTTATCGTTTTCTTTTCTTTTCTCTATTTCTTCGATTTTACTTGGCTGCTCCTGTGTAGTGTTAGGATCTTTAGAGTATCGCTTTTCATTTTGGTAAGACATATTAATCTCTCCTCTTTTCGAAATTATATTTTGTGATAGTAATAAGGTTCCCTATCTTTACGGTTATAAACAATTTAAACTATCTTTTATAAGAAAACGAGGCTGGCACAGAAGTAGAAATTTTATTGGATAAGGAGAAAGCTTCACTAAATAATGGATATTTAATGAAATTGATTGGAATGGAGGGGCAACTCCTACGGGGATAGCGTGACGCCTGAGACTACAGGCTCAGTCCACGCCCGTGGAAAGCGTCCCTGGAATGGAAATCAATTTTGTGCACAGCAAAAAAACAGCATTTTTCTCACAGAGAAAAATGCTGTTTTGGGGTTCTTTCCCAGCCTCGTTTAAATTACGCAGTTTTTTCGTTTAGGTTTTCTAGCTGATTCTCGTATAATTTTAAATCCTCTAGATACAGTTTTTGATAAGATTCTAAGCTTAGTTTTTTTACTAAGCTAAAAGTAGATTGATGAACCAGGTTATATTTCTGGTTAACTTGTTCTGCATTAATCCAAGCTGTTTGTTCAAATGTAATATTCATTTCATGTTCCTCTATAAGCATAGCTAGCAAGGACCTATCATTATAGATTTCACTTAATATATATCTTTTTTTCGTCTGAAAAATTTCAATTGTGCGTTCCAAGGATTCAAGTAATGCAAGTCGATCCGCAGCGTGACCTAGTTCGTGAATTGTTAACACTTTTATAAATGATTCTAACGAAATAGATGTGTGAGTTTCCTCCCATGAACTTAGTAAGCGTTCAAAATCCACCCCTATATAGTTGCCAATAAAGTTGTAACTCATGTTTACGCCAGAATGGTCTTGTCTTAATTCCAAATTCATCTTAACTGTATTCATAACAGATTTGATAATTTCTTCAATATATTCATTAGTGTATCTACTCAACATTTAGTTTTTTTACTGCTCCTTACTATCTTAGGTTTTACTACTTCAACAAGATACACTATAGGATAATAGGAATATGATTTCAATTGAAAAGTTTCAGGAAAATAAAAAGATGCACAAAGCCACCTTGACTTTGTGCATCTTTTTAATTGCTATTTAGTTTTTTGGCATTTTAGGTTTTAACTATTGATCGAGTTATAATCGTCTTCGTTTCTCTTTTTGTCTTGTCCATCAGTTTCTTCCTGATTCTTTTTGTCAAAGTCATTTTGTTTGTTCCGAGCTTCTCCGCCCTTACGACCTATTTCTTCATAAAACTCATTTTCATGATTATTGGAGGTTGCTTCCCCGCCGTTACGTCCCGCTTCATTGACTGACTGATTTGGATTGTTGTTTCTGCTGCGATTGTCCTGGTTGTTTGGCATTCTAATAATTCCTCCTTTAATTTTTTTGAGCTTCATAGGCTCACTATCTAGTTTCCCGGTTGTAAACGAAATAAACATAAAATTAATTTTACTAAAAAAAAGAGCTTGGAGAATTATCCAAACCCTTTTTACTATATCCCCTTTTGAAGGGGTGTCATACATTTATTTACAGAATAATAATTGATTGAATTGTTCTACTGTATCGAAGTAATATTTAGACTCCTTTTTCATTTGGTCCTTGATTTCAGGAATTATGTGAGACCACCCAGCTGCCGCAAAATCTACATTACAACTTTTTGCCATCTCCATCCCAGGTTTAAGGTCATCTAACATTAATACCTCAGTTTCTTGAAGATTAAAGCGCTTCAAAATTTCCTTTATAGGATAAGGATGTGGTTTTCTTTGATGTTCAGGAAGTTCCCACCCAAAGGTTGCATCTGGCACAAATCCACAATGAATAGAATAATCTCTTTCAATTCTATTTCTCTCAGAATGAGAAACAACCGTCACAATACCACCTTGTTTTTTAAATTCTTGAATTGTCTCCGCAAAAAGTTCATAAAAATCTGGCACAGTTGATTGGGTATATTTTTTCCATACCACTTGCTGATGTTCTTGCTCTTCCTCTGTGAATTTAATAATGTCTTTACATAAAGAAGAAAAACCTGGATTGAAACAGTACCTAACGAACTCATCAAGTGTAATAGCCTTCTCATTTGGTCGTACATTTGTAAGGGCTTCAACAAATGATGGATAATGTATTCCAGGTGTACTTTTTACGGCAGTATCATCGTGATCTAAGATTAAACATTTATATTTTAAAGCCATAATACCCTCCTATAAGCTCTTCATAGCCTCTTGTTTAAGTTAATGATTACACAGTGTCATATTTATTCTAACATAAATACCTAGTGCAAAATTATAGAGGCAACCCATTTTCACAATATTAAACGATTACTCAACCTTTCACATTAACTGAGCCAAGAAAAAGACAAACCGATATTCAACGATTTGTCTTTGTCTTTTATATAACTATTTACTACTTTCTTTTTTCACTTTATCCTCGTAAAACACACTAAAATTAGGATCAACAATTCCTATATTTAAGTATCTGGCTTTGTAGTCTCGAAGAAGTTCGAAGAATTTTTTGCTTAAGAACAAAATAACTAATAGGTTAACAAATGTGGGGATTGCTGTCGTTATATCTGCAAAATACCAAACTGCTTTTCCTGGCATATCATTCATTACCGCGTAGATTACCATTAATGAACCCGGAATTGGATATAGCCATTTGAACAGCGTTAATATTTTAAACTTTAATGCAAGTTTTTTTTCATTATTAAATACATGTCTTAACAATATTTCATAATACGTGTACCAGCCTGTAGAAGTTGTTAGTCCGAATAAGAATATCGAGATCGTAATAATACTTCTACCAAACTCACCAATTCCGATTTCAAATGCAGACAATGTTAGAGCCGCACCATCCAAACCTGAAGACCATGCGCCTGTTATGATAATAGTAAATGCAGTGATAGAACATACGATAATCGTATCTGCGAATACCTCCATCGCTCCCCACATTCCTTGCTTCACAGGGTGGGCAGTCTTTGCAGTAGAATGTATCATTGGAGAAGTCCCCCAACCAGCCTCATTACTATAAACTGCACGAGCAACTCCCATACGAATCACCTGAGCAATTGCCGCTCCTGTGAATCCACCAACTGCTGCCATTCCTGAAAAAGCACTATCAAATATTAAAGAAAAGACAGGAATGATTTCGGAATAATTTTTAAAAATGATAAATAGGCCTGCAATCACATAGAACAAACACATAAAAGGAACTAACAAAGAAGCAATCTCACCTATCCGTTTGATACCACCATAGATAATAATATAAATAATAGTCAAATAAATAAATGAGGCAGGAATCATTCCAATATCAAACGTAGAGCTAACTGCTTCTGAAATTGTATAGTTTTGAAGTGTGATGAAAAATGTAGTAAAAATACCTAAGCCGAATAATATTGCTGGTACCTTCCAATACTTGAATTTCTTTTCCTCTCCAAGCCCTTTTTCCATATAATAAGTAGGTCCGCCATATGGGTTACCCTTTTCATCCGTATTTCGGTAATACACAGATAAGGTTACTTCTACTGTTTTCGTGATCATACCAAGTAGAGCGGTGATCCACATCCAAAATACCGCTCCAGGTCCTCCAATTGCTATTGCCGTTGCAACACCACCAATATTTCCTACCCCTACACTTCCACCAATGGCAGTAGCCACAGCTTGAAATGGTGTTAATATACCTTTTGCATCTTCCGTTTTATCTTTTTTACCAAACATCTTCCCGAATGTTTCTTTAAAAATATGCGGTAAATAACTAAACTGAAAAAGTTTACTTCCAATTGTAAAATATATTCCTACAAAAAGAACAGTAAAAATTAGTGGTAATCCCCATAACCAACCAACAATCGTTTCCAGTATTGTATCCAAAAAAATAACTCCTCTCCGTTTTCTGATTCTTGAGTCTCTATCTTTGGTATCTTATTTCTCCTCCAATTACGGTCATTTCCGTTTCGGTTGTCAATAATTCATCGGGATTTTCCATGCGAAAAGGGTCATGAGATAAAACGGTCATATCTCCCAACTTACCTCGTTCTAATGTTCCCTTTAAGTTCTCCTCATTGGTTGCATAGGCACCCCCCACTGTGAATAAGTGAAAAGCTTCATACATAGATAATTTTTCCTGCGCATTATATCCAGCATGGGTTTCTCCAGCCTTCCTTCTTGTTACAGCTGCATGAATACCTAATAAAGGATTTAGCGATTCAATAGGAGCATCAGAGCTTCCTGCACTTATTACACCTTTATCTAGGAGACTTTTAAAAGGATACGCAAAACCTGCTCTTTGTTTTCCGAGTCTATCCTCAATCCAAGGATAATCACTAGAAACAAATTTAGGCTGCAGATCAACTATTCGATGAGGACTTTTTAGTCTTTGGATTAAATGTTCATTTAATATTGAAACATGAATGAGCCTATCACGATATTTGGTAGGTTTAAATTGATCTAGAATATCAAGAACATCAATAAGTGCTTGGTCTCCAATTGTATGTATTGCTACTGGCATATCTTGCAGTCTAATGTTACGTATTAGTTGGAATAAGACCTCTTTATCGTACATCGCATTTCCAACATTGTTCGGATCATCCTGATAAGGCTCCGATAAATGAGCTGTTCTCCCACCTAGCGCACCATCAGCAAATAATTTTATAGCTCCTATTCTAACGTTATCATTTCCATATCCTGTGCTCATTTCGGTGTTCTTCATTTCCTCTAAATAATCATAATCTATTAACAGATTACTACGAGGTCCAACTCGATCACGATTGATAAGTTCATCAAATAACCTATATGTCTGTGACGCACCTCCAAGATAATTCGGATCATTAGTGTGAATACTTGTTAAACCTAAACTAGTAGCTTGTTCCAAGCCCGATTTCAATGCACTTTTTAATTGGTCATAGCTTTTTTCTGGAATATGCTTTGAAATGATTGTTGATGCCGTTTCTAACAATAAGCCATTAGGTTTTCTCGTACTAGGATCTAGAACGATTGTTCCACCATAGGGAATGTTCATATCTGAGTGGTAACCACATATTTTTAGAGCGATGCTATTGACCAAAAAAGCATGTCCACAAATTCGAGGTAAAAAAAGTGGCGTATTCAACGAAACTTTATCTAGCTCTTCAATAGATGGAATTCTTCTATTTGGAAAAACATTTTCATCCCAACCCCTACCTAAAATCCATTCACCCGGTTTCATATTAACTGCCCATTTCTCGATAGAATCCAATAATTCATCTGTAGTTTTTAAATTAGTGAGATCCAGTTCTTGAGAATTGATACCAACACTCGAAATATGCAAATGACTATCTATTAAGCCGGGCACAACAGTCCTACCTCCCAAATCGATAATTTTAGCTCCATCTCTCCCCCATTGTAGTTGAATCTCCTCATTCGACCCCATATCAACGATTCGTTCATTATTCATATAGATGGATTGCACAATAGGTTCCTTCGGATTCATCGTGTATATCTGACCATTTATAAAAATAGTTTTCATATTCTTCCCCTCCCTCTTAGTTATATTTATTATAAAATAAGCTATTCATAAATTAAATATAATTTTTAGATATATCTTAATATTCCGTCTTTTCAAAAGAGTATATGAAGTCTAGAAAAAATGTAGAACAAGTCGATACTATAGACTTTGGAAACGTATAATAAACGCAAAAAACACTAAGAAAGTTTTTATGGAGAATTTGTTTGTCTACTCTTTCAAAAACTATAAAGGTTACCGTCAAGGACAATCCCTTCCACGAAAGGGAGAAATCATAGGAATTCAAAAGCTTAACTCTTTTTCTCTTTTGAGGCTCACTTTAAATATTCTTTTAGTAATATAAAAATCATACTTAATAAAAATAGAAAGGAGCCCTTAGACAAAGGACTCCTAGAATTTGCTGAATAAAGTACGTTCAAAAAGATTTTCCGTTCACAATTGTTTTGCTCACTTTTAGCAGATGAACGACTTGTATATTTTCTTTCATATTATTTATCTGTTTGTTCTTGCTTCTTATTCAAATACTCGACACGTATTTTTTCAAGTTGCTGCTTTTTATCAAATTTGGCAGGCTTATGTTTTTCATGATACTTTGCCACAGTTTGCTTACCTTTGGTATCCAATTGATATTTTCCCACTTTGTTCACCTACTTTTCTTTCCTTAAAGAGAATCTATCCAACAAATATAATATACCTTATTTTACTGTAGTAAACAAAAATCCTCCATTCGATTGATTTGGAAGATAATATCGGTAATATATTCACTTAACTTCAAGGGTAATAAAAAAGGGATTCTGCATTGATGACCGAAGCCCCAACCGAATCCCTTTTCTCACAAAGAGTTAATGTATGTATTTATTTAGTATGTCCCAGGAGGGATTCGAACCCCCGACCGACGCCTTAGAAGGGCGTTGCTCTATCCAGCTGAGCTACTGAGACAAGTACTCCCCCACCTAAACTGATAGGAAAGACAAGATTTATTATATAATGATAATGAAGTTAAGTCAACACTATTTCTAAAAATTTATAAAGTTACTTTTTCAAGCATTATATGTTCAGCGGAATAAAAAGAAACTGTCCAGGAATTACCGATATTTTCAGCTATTGCGTAGCTTTTTTCTTTACGTCCTCGAGGTTGCTGTAGGCTACCAGGATTGATAAATAAAATACCTTCTTGCATTTCTGCTCCTAATAAATGCGAATGACCAAAGCATATTACTGAGGCTTGTACTTCCTGCGCTCGATAATAAAGGGGCATTAATGTCGATTTTACATTATATTTATGACCATGAACTACAAGTACTTTTAAATCCTGGACAGTAAAAAGTTCCTCTAGAGGAAACCGATCATCCATATCGCAATTTCCACGAACAACACGGATAGGAGTATTATAGAAGTAACTTGCATTTAACTCACTATCTCCACAATGTATAATCGCGTCCACTTCCTGTTGATGTTGTTCAATAACTTGTTCCATTAAGTTAGTTGCACTATGCGTATCACTCATTATTAGTAACTTCATTACCTCACCTATCCTTCAGAAATTATTTCTTTTAGGCCCAATGAAAGTTTTTTTATAGCGTTGCCACGATGAGATATGGCTCCCTTTTGCTCAGCTGTTAGTTCTGCCATCATTTTTTGTTCAGATGGAACATAAAAAATTGGGTCGTATCCAAATCCATTCGTCCCTTTTCTTTCAGTCCCAATTACCCCTTCACACGTCCCTCTAACCGTGAAAGGTTCTTTGTTTGGGGATGCCACGGCAATTGCACATACGAACCTTGCCGTTTTTTCCGATTCTTTGATGCCTTCAAGCTCTTTTAATACCTTATCTATATTGTCCTCATCATTTTTCTCTTCACCTGCATAACGGGCAGAAAAGATGCCTGGGCGTCCACCAAGTGCATCAACCTCTAAACCACTATCATCTGCAATAACCATCGTTTGTAAATGGTTTGCTAGGGAAGTAGCTTTTAGTAATGCATTTTCTTCAAAGCTTGAGCCCGTTTCTTCTATATCCATTTCTTCTGCGACATCATGGAGTGTTTTCACTTCATATCCTAAAGGGTTAAACAAAGCTTCAAAGTCTTTGGCTTTTCCTTTATTTTTAGTAGCAATAATAATCTGTTTCATTTTATATCTCGTCCTTTTTCTTTTATTTTTAAAAGCCAGCTAACCAAACTGGTTAGCAGCTCCTTTTAATGTTCCACCGCAAGCAAAAGAAGACCCCGCTATTCGAGGATTCTCAAGCTAACAGGGTCATTTAAATGAAATTGTTCGAACATCTGCACTTGGTATTTCCAACCATTTCTCTACGATTGTTTTAAATATAGGTACAGAGCCGGTCGTAAAAAATATTGGTGTTTCTTTATGTTTAATCGGATTATTTAGTTCATGGTAGTTTAAATATTCTTTTACATCATGAGCAGTTTCTTCAGCGGAAGAAAGTACTTTTACATGATTCCCAACTGCCTCTTCAATATGCTTTTGCAAAAGTGGATAATGCGTACAGCCTAAAATAACGGTATCAAATTGCTCTCTCTTAAGTGGCGCTAATTTTTCCATCACCATATTTCGAGCAAATTCGCCTTCGTATTCATTACTTTCTACAAGTGGTACGAACGTGGGGCATGCCAAAGGAATTACTTTACTAGACGTATTTAAAGAAGCAATAGCTTTCTCATACGCACCACTTTTAATAGTACCGCTTGTACCTAGCACTACTATTTCATTACTTTTTGTTGCTTTAATCGCCGCTCGGGCACCCGGGAAAATTACTCCTATAACCGGAAAGGGCATCTTATTACTTAAAGAATTAAGTGCCACTGCTGTTGCTGTATTACACGCAATTACAAGCATTTTGATATTCATTTTTGCCAAAGCATTAGCCAATTGCCAGGTAAATTTCCGTACCTCTTCGCTAGTTCTAGGACCGTACGGGCATCTGGCTGTGTCGCCAATGTAAATTATTTTTTCATTCGGTAGTAATTGCATAATTTCTTTCGCAACTGTTAACCCACCTACTCCAGAGTCTATAACACCAATTGGGGCATTCACGTCTAATTCCTCAGTTCTTCATCTCTTGATGTAGTTTTTCTAATAATATAGATAAATTAGCTACTTCAACTTGATCGAAATGTTGAAGTACATCCTCTAAATATTGCTGTCGTTTGTCGATAACCTCTTCTATAATTCGTGCGCCCTCTTCTAACAAATGTATACGAACAACACGACGGTCTTGTTCATCCCTTATACGCTTTACAAGGTCACTTTTTTCCATACGATCAATTAAATCCGTCGTTGTACTAAAAGCTAAATACATTTTATTGGATAAATCTCCGATAGTCATATCACCCAGTTCTAGTAGCCATTGAAGTGCTACAAACTGTGGAGGTGTAATAGTGTAGGTACTTAAAATTTGTCGACCTTTTTGTTTAATGATTCCAGATATATGTCGAAGCTCTTTTTCTAAAAAAGCGACTTGATCCTTATCTAATATTGTCTTATTTATATCCTCTGCCATCTATTCCTTCACTCCTCAAAACAATAACCTACTTTCTATTATTGTGACGTGTTATGAGGAAAATGGCAAGGATTCATATCAATTCAGCGATAGTTCACCTAATCGTAATAGTTCTACAATCGCTTGTGACCTACCCGAAACTCCTAATTTTTGTATTGTATTTGAAATATGGTTCCTAACTGTTTTCTCACTTATCGATAACAATGCTGAAATTTCCTTTGTAGAATTATCTTCTACTAATAACTGAAAGATTTGACGTTCTCTATTAGTCAAAATCGAACGATGCTGATTATTGTCGTACAATGCCATAGCCCCCTATCCACTCTCCTACTAACGTATGTAGCACAGGGATGGTAGGTGACGGCTAGTTAATACTCTTTTGAAAAACTTCTTTTTCCTCGTCAGACCATTTTGCAGCACGACCAGTTTTCTTATCAATTTGAACAATGGATCCACGGCCAGTAAAGACAATTTCACTTTTTTCGTTCTTTGCCATGTAATGTATATCCACAGAGGATGAGCCAATAGAATTTGCTTTTACATATATGCGAAGCTTCTCATCAAAGAATACTTGTTTTCCATAATCACATTGCAAATCAGCAACAACCGGAATTTTTTCTCCCTTTGGATTTAGCCAGTCATTCATGAGTTGAATATGCTTGAAGTATTCAATTCGTGCATACTCAAAATAAGCAAATGTAACCGTATTATTCAAATGTCCATACATATCCGTTTCTGAAAATCGTACACTAACCTCTGAATAAAACTGGAAATCCTGTTCCCATATCGCAATATCTTCTATGTATTTAGCCTTCATAATTAAAACTCCCCCTAAAATGAATGAATATTCATTTATTGTAACAGAGAAAGAAAAAATCTGCATAGAATAATAATATTCTACACAGATTTTCTTATAGCATTTATTATCAAGCTTCAGCTCAAAGCTTGTTGCAACATACCAATATGCTTACGCATTTCTATTAATCAACCATACGGTCGCTTCCAAAGAAGTCTTTGAACATTTGAACAGTAGTGTCACGATTCAATGCAGCGATAGAAGTTGTAAGTGGAATTCCTTTTGGACAAGCAACAACACAGTTTTGTGCGTTACCACAGTTTGCAAGGCCACCGTCTCCCATAATTGTATTTAAACGCTCATCCTTATTCATAGAACCTGTTGGATGTGCATTAAATAAACGTACTTGTGAAAGTGGTGCTGGTCCCATAAAGTTAGAACCACTGTTTACATTTGGACATGCTTCAAGACATACACCACAAGTCATACACTTAGAAAGTTCATATGCCCATTGACGTTTACGTTCTGGCATACGAGGACCTTCACCAAGATCATATGATCCATCGATAGGAACCCATGCTTTTACTTTTTTCAAAGAATCAAACATGCGTGTACGGTCTACTTGAAGATCACGTACAACCGGGAATGTTTTCATTGGTGCCAATCTGATTGGCTGTGTCAATTGATCGATCAAAGCCGAACAAGATTGACGCGGACGACCATTGATAACCATTGAACAAGCTCCACATACTTCCTCTAAACAGTTCATATCCCAAGTTACAGGAGTTGTAGCTTGGCCATCCACATTTACCGGGTTTTGACGTATTTCCATCAAAGCAGAAATAACGTTCATATTTGGTCGATAATTTACTTCGAATTTTTCCCAAAATGGTTCTGATTCAGGTGTATTTTGACGTAGTATTTCAAACTGTACTTTTTTTGTTTCAGTTGCTGTTACCATTATTAATTGTCCCCTTTCGCAGAATAATCGCGTTTACGAGGTGGAATAATAGAAATATCTACTTCTTCATAATGTAAAACTGGAGCCCCTGTAGCTGGATCAAACTTCGCCATAGTAGTTTTCAAGAACTCTTCATCATTACGTTCTGGGAAGTCTGGTTTATAATGCGCTCCACGGCTTTCATTACGATTAAGCGCACCTAAAGTTATAACGCGTGCTAAATATAACATATTTTTTAACTGACGTGTAAATGATGCGCCTTGGTTAGACCATTGTTGTGTGTCATCCATGTTAATATTTTCATAACGCTCTAAAAGCTCTTGGATTTTCTTATCAGTTGCTTCTAGTTTGTCATTATAACGAACAACAGTTACGTTATCAGTCATCCATTCACCAAGTTCTTTATGAATTAAGTACGCATTTTCCGTACCTTTCATAGACATCACTTTGTCCCATTTCTCTTGTTCCAGTTTTAGTTCAGCTTCAAATATAGAATCGTCCATATCAACAGCATGAGTTTTAAGATGACTCATGTACTTAACTGCATTTGGTCCTGCAACACTTCCGCCGAAAACAGCAGAAAGTAATGAGTTTGCTCCTAAACGGTTAGCTCCATGCTGTGAAAAATCACATTCCCCAGCAGCAAATAACCCAGGAATATTCGTCATTTGATCATCGTCTACCCATAGACCACCCATTGAATAATGAACTGCTGGGAAAATTTTCATAGGAACTTTACGAGGGTCATCACCAGTGAATTTCTCGTAAATTTCAATAATACCACCAAGTTTAACGTCTAGTTCATGCGGATCTTTATGAGAAAGATCTAGATAAACCATGTTTTCTCCATTGATACCAAGTTTTTGGTTAACACATACATCGAATATTTCACGTGTTGCAATATCACGTGGAACTAAGTTTCCGTATGCCGGATATTTTTCTTCTAGGAAATACCAAGGTTTACCGTCTTTGTATGTCCAAATACGTCCACCCTCACCACGTGCTGATTCAGACATTAATCGTAATTTATCGTCACCAGGGATCGCTGTCGGATGAATTTGAATAAATTCTCCATTTGCATAATAAGCACCTTGTTGATACACGATAGATGCAGCAGAACCAGTGTTAATGATAGAGTTAGTAGTTTTACCGAAAATAATTCCAGGACCACCAGTAGCCATAATAACCGCATCTCCGCGGAATGCACGAATTTCCATCGTTAGAAGGTTTTGTGCTTTAATACCACGACATACGCCTTCGTTATCTTTAATTATTCCAAGGAATTCCCATCCTTCGAATTTAGTTACTAATCCATCTACTTCAAAACGACGAACTTGCTCGTCCAATGCATATAGTAATTGTTGGCCAGTTGTTGCACCTGCAAATGCTGTACGGTGCATCATTGTACCACCAAAACGACGGAAATCTAATAATCCTTCAGGTGTACGGTTGAACATAACACCCATTCGGTCAAACAAGCTAATAATTCCAGGTGCAGCATCTGTCATTGCCTTAACTGGTTTTTGGTTTGCAAGGAAGTCTCCTCCATAAATAGTATCATCTAAATGTACTGTTGGAGAATCTCCTTCACCTTTTGTATTTACAGCTCCGTTAATACCGCCTTGTGCACAAACAGAGTGCGAACGTTTAACAGGTACTATTGAAAATAGATCTACATGCGTGCCATCCTCGGCAGCTTTCATTGTTGCCATTAGGCCAGCTAATCCACCGCCGACAACAATCAGTTTACTTTTTGCCATGCTATTCTCACTCCTCGATTTAATAGTAGTTGAACGTCTTTACAGTTTCTTAAACGAATGCTAGAAGAGCTTGTACGCCAACTACAGATAACGCTAAGAAGATAATTAATGTTACATATGTTGCAATTTGTTGTGATCTTGCAGATTGTGTAATACCCCAGCTAACTAGGAATGACCAAATACCGTTAGCTAAATGGAATGTAGCAGAGATTACACCTACGATATAGAAACCTAACATCCACGGATTAGATAAGATCTCTTCCATCATGTTAAAGTTAACTTCTTTTGCTCCAATAGCAGCTTGGAAACGTGTTTCAAAAACATGCCATGCGATAAATACTACAAGGAAAATTCCAGTAAAACGTTGTAAAATAAATAAATAGTTTCTTAATGTACCAAAGTTTTTCGGATTATTTTTTGCAGTGAATGCAATATAAATTCCGTAAAATGCATGGAACATTAATGGAAGATAAATTACGAAGATTTCTAACATTAATCGAAATGGTAGACTCTCCATGAAGTGAGATGCACTATTAAATGCTTCTTCGCCTCTTGTAGCAAAATGGTTTACTACTAAATGCTGCGCTAAAAACAGACCTACTGGAATAATACCTAGTAAGGAATGCAGTCGACGCCAATAAAATTCGCGCTCATTCGACAAAACAATTACCCCCTCAAATTTCCGACCGAAAGGAATGAAAACTATCGCAAAAAAACAATTGTGATCAAAACTTTCACATCATCATGTTACGTATTTATGACATATCCATTGTACTCTCATCATTTTAGAGCGTCAAGGTATCTTTCCGAATTTCCGTATGGATTCCTCTACCTTTTTTGGATAATAATTTGTTTAAATAATCACAATCTATTCGGTCCCCATTCCTATTTTTTTATGATAAAATAAATAGGCAATAATGATTTTGGAAAGAAGGGTTGCTACTTGAATGAAAAGGAACATTCACATGTAACTTCCTTTGGATATGAGTTAATAAGAGACCATGTGCTTACTTCTATTCTCGGAAAACATGAAAAAGATATATTATATTGGGCTGGGAAGGATTTAGCTCGCAAATTCCCCCTTTATTCAATGGAAGAAGCCGTCACGTTTTTCAACGAAGCTGGATGGGGCACTTTGCATTTAGAAAAAACAACAAAAGATTCAGTTTTCTATACGTTAAGTACATATAATCTACCTAGAAGTGGACAGAGTAGAAGTCATCGATTAGAAGCGGGTTTTTTAGCTGAACAACAACAGAAGCTTACTGGTTATTTAACTGAGTGCTACGATGAAGAAGTTAAAAAGAACGGCTTAGTTACTTTACAAATAAAATGGGATTCTAAAACTAAAGGGTAACAGGATAGTCAGCTAATGACTTTTCCTGTTACCCTTTTCAATAAATAAGCGTATATAAAAGTGTCCCGTAAACACAGGGTTTATGTGGCTTGAAAGATTGAATAATACTACTGATTTCCGTTTCAACGCACTTTCATGTTTCAAAGTTAGCGTAACGATACAGAAACAGGCGGATGCTTTCCACGGGGGAGTGATGAGCTATCTCCCTCGCTTACGCGTCGTTGTGATAAAAATCAAACGGTAATAATATAGCAATAAGTCTGTCCAAAGTCTGCAGAAAACGGTAGAAACAGGTTTTGAACTTTAAGAACCAAGCATCTTTTTACCTGTTTTTTTGATTTTATTTGAGATAGTTTAATTTCAACAGTACTTTAAACTATAAATTATTGTACTGATTGATGCGTTAATGCAAGATCAAATTCGTCATGTAATGCATTAGCAGCTTCTATCATATGCTGCTGAGGTACGACAACTGATACTTTTATCTCAGATGTACTTACCATTTTCACAGGAATATTCTCTTTTCTTAATCGGTCAAACATTTGAGCAGCTACCCCTGGGTTTGATACCATCCCTGAACCAACAATAGAAACCTTAGAAAGACCTACTTCAAAATCTGCGAAAGTAAAACCAAGCTCCTGTTTATGTGTTTCTAAAACTGTAATTGTTTCAGCCAAGGATTCCTTTTTAATTGAAAAAGAAACTGCGGGTTTCACTCCATCAACTATCGACTGGACAATTATATCCACGTTAATATGATTTGCAGCTAAAGTAGTAAAAATAGAAGCTAAAGATCCGTTAAATGGCACCTCGTATTCTATAGTTAATCGAACGATATCGGATTCAAACGCTACCCCACGAACTACTAAATTATTTTCCACATCTACTTCCTCCTTCAAAATCGTTCCTTCTCCATCTTTATAACTTGGGCGAACTCGTAATGGAACCTTGTAGTTTTTAGCGAATTCAACCGCACGTGGATGCAATACCCCTGCACCTAAATTAGCTAGTTCTAGCATTTCGTCATATTCAAGTTGTTCCAACCTTCGAGCCTTCTCGATATAGCGCGGATCTGATGTATAAATACCATCAACATCCGTATAAATATCGCAAATTTCTGCTTTGATAGAAGCAGCAATAGCTACAGCAGTTGTATCAGATCCGCCTCTGCCAAGGGTTGTAATCTCTCCTTCTTCTGATATCCCCTGAAAACCTGCTACAATAACCACTTTATTTGAATCAAGTAAACTATCAATTTTAGCGGGATCCAGTTTCAGTATTTTTGCATTTCTATGTATATCATCTGTTATGAGACCAGCTTGAGCACCAGTCAGAGAAATGGCATCTATCCCAATTGCATTTAACCTAATAGAAAGTAAAGCCATCGTAACTTGCTCCCCATTGGATAAGAGCATGTCCATTTCACGTTTTGATGGTGATTCTGCTAATCCAAAAGCAAGGTTTGATAATTCATCCGTTGTTTTACCCATTGCAGATACTACAACAACAATATCATGTCCTTTATCTTTCTCACGTTTCACTCGAGTAGCAACATTTTCAATTTTTTCAGTTGATTCAACTGAAGTACCGCCAAATTTCATTACAATTTTAGTCATGAACATCCGCTCCCTAATTAATCTGTAAGGATTAAAAAATGCTTTCCACATATTGTGAAAAGCATTGTCTCATACACGGTCCAAAAAATCTGCCCATGTGAGATAGCCCTCCAGAATATAAATTCTGACAATTCTACATCTATTAAATGCAGAACCAACAATAGAATAGGAAAAGCTAATCTATGTTTCGGCGAAAAACCCTTTCCACAGCCATTCTAGGAACTTCCCTTCCTCCTGCTGCGTACTGATGTCTAATCGCACCTCTATCTTCACTTAAAATACAGTGAAATATTCAATTACGCCTCGGTGTAAATGCGTCCAGACTTTGAATTGCGTTTACGCATTAACTCCTTCAAAATCTATGACATCCACCAGAAGCTTAACTTGAATCAGCAATTTTTAACCACGTATTTGCGTCGTTTTTGTGTTGAGTCAAGTTAAATTGTTTCAACCATAACACATGATTATTCAGAAGACAATATATTTTTCTGAAAATGATTAACCATGATCTCTGCTTGCTTACTAGGAAGACCCGCTTCCATAAACTCTTCTTTACTAGCAGCTTGTATTTTCTTTAAGGAACCAAAATGCTTTAATAATAACTTTTTCCGTTGAGGTCCGATTCCTTCTATACCATCGAGCGATGATGCAATAGTATGCTTCCCTCTTTGTTGCCTATGGAATGTTATAGCAAAACGATGGACTTCATCTTGAATACGTTGTAGCAAATAAAAACCTTCACTCGTCCGCTTCATCGGTATTAGTTCCAAAGGGTCTCCATATATAAGCTGAGAAGTTTGATGCTTGCCATCCTTTGCAAGACCTGCAATTGGAATATCTAACCCCAATTCATCCTCTATAATTTCTCGTGCAGCTTCAATTTGCCCTTTTCCTCCATCAATAATAATTAAATCAGGCAGTGGCAAGTTTTCCTTAAGTACACGAGTATATCTTCTACGTACAACTTCGCGCATTGCTCCGTAATCATCATGCTTAGCTGCGGTTTTAGTTTTATACTTACGATAATCTTTTTTGCTGGCTCTACCATCAATAAAAACAACCATTGCAGATACCGCATCAGTCCCATGAATATGAGAGTTATCAAAAGCTTCAATTCGCATTGGAGGTGCAATATTCATCGAATCACCAAGCTGCTCTATCGCGCCTATCGTCCGTTCTTCTTGTCTTTCGATTAAATGAAATTTCTCCGTCAGTGCAATTTTAGCATTTTTTTCTGCCAATTCGACCAGATTTTTCTTCGTCCCTCTTTGTGGTACGAAAATCTTCATTTCTAACAGTTTTGAAGACAAGTCAATATCCGTACTCATAGGAACATAAATTTCTTTTGGTTTAATATGTTCTGACTTCGCATAAAATTGACCTAAAAATGTTATAAACTCCTCCTCTGGATCTCGGAAGATTGGAAATAAAGAAACATCTCTTTCAATAAGCTTCCCTTGTCTGATAAAGAATACTTGAACACACATCCATCCTTTATCCACATGGAAACCAAAAATATCTCTGCTTGTGAAATCATTCATCGTCATTTTTTGTTTTTCCATAACTTGTTCAATATGTGAAATCTGATCACGGTACTCTTTTGCTCTCTCAAATTCAAGCGCTTCTGCAGCTGAATTCATCTTCGTAACCAATTCTTTTTTCACTTGCGTATGCCCGCCATTCAGGAAACTAGTAATTTCATGAATGATTTTATCATAAGCATTTGCTTCAATTTTTTTCACACATGGAGCTAGGCACTGACCCATATGATAGTAAAGACAAACTCTATTCGGCATTTTTTGACATTTGCGAAGTGGATATAAACGATCCAGTAGTTTTTTCGTTTCATGTGCCGCATGAGAATTCGGATAGGGTCCAAAGTATTTCCCTTTATCTTTTTTAACTTGTCTTGTAATGATCAGTCTCGGATCTTTTTCAGCAGTAATTTTAATATATGGATACGTTTTATCATCTTTTAACATAATATTGTATTTAGGATCATGTTTTTTAATAAGATGGAGCTCGAGTATTAAAGCTTCCACCTCAGATGAAGTGACGATATATTCAAAGTCAACAATTTCTTGTACTAATCGAAGCGTTTTCCCGTCGTGAGCTCCTTTGAAATATGAGCGCACGCGATTTTTTAATATTTTTGCTTTTCCTACATAGATAATAGTTCCTTGTCGGTCTTTCATTAAGTAACATCCTGGCTCATCTGGTAGGATGGAACACTTTTGTTCGATCAAATCATTATTCATATTATCACCTGTTTAAAAAAACCGGGTACTATGTAGCACCCGGTTTTGAATTATGCGTTTTTTTCTACTAATTGTACTAATGCTTCTTTTGGTTGGAACCCAACAGCCTTGTCTACAGGTTGGCCATCTTTAAATAATACTAGTGTTGGGATAGACATAATACCGAATTGACTTGCAGTCGCTTGGTTTTCATCAACGTCTACTTTTACGATTTTAACTTTATCGCTCATTTCAGCATCCATTTCTTCTAATACTGGAGCTATCATTTTACAAGGTCCGCACCACGTTGCCCAAAAATCTACTAATACTAAACCTTCTTCTATTTCTGTATTAAAAGTTTGATCTGTTCCGTGAACTATTGCCATATTAAAAATTCCTCCTTTGTCTACTATGTAATGATTATAACAGACAGAAATATCTACATCTACATATTAGCTTGAAAGAAAACAACCGATAACAAAACCGAGCAAAACGCCCGATCCTGTAAGAACATAAACATAGATATACCGTTGACGATTTCCGCTCCGGGCGGACGCTTTCCGTGGGGTGAGCGATGAACCATCCCCTCCGCTACGCGTTCGATGGGTTGTTTCATCTGTCTCACTGTTCCCACTGGAGTCGCCGCCCCTACGCTCCAATCAACCGTGTACACTTTTAGTAAAAAGATAGTTGAATGCAATCTCACTTAATTATTCGTAGTATATTTAGATCCGATGTGTTGAAATGGACCATTATACAAAGAAAATTCACTGTCATCAACTATCTTTAAACAATAGCATTTCTTCTAATTCATATTCGACAACAGTATTAACGCTTTCTAAAATTGGATCAATCTTAACATTGTTTTGTCAAAATTTATATTATAGTACTAAGCTATAATTGATTGTAGTGAAATGTGGCGACTCCAGCGGGAAAAGCGTTAGGCGAAGACCCCGCAGCGCAGCGAGGAGGCTGAGGCAATGCCCGCGGAAAGCGTCCACATGTAACGAAAATCACAGGATTATTCATTCTTTAAAATCTTATGAAGACAGTGTACACGATACATTTTCATATACTTTATTCTACAAAAAAGAAGACTGCCCAAAATTGTAGTTTTGTACAGTCTCCATTATTATTAAGCGTTTACTTTAAGTTTTTTGAACTCTTCTATAAGCATTGGAATTACTTCGAACAAATCTCCAACGATACCGTAGTCTGCAACTTTGAAAATATTTGCTTCTGGATCTTTGTTGATAGCTACAATAATTTTCGAGTTAGACATCCCTGCTAAATGCTGAATCGCTCCAGAAATACCTGCTGCGATATAAAGATCCGGAGTTACCACTTTACCTGTTTGACCGATTTGTAATGAATAATCACAATAATCAGCGTCACAAGCTCCACGAGAAGCTCCAACTGCTCCACCTAGTACGTCTGCAAGTTCTTTTAAAGGTGCAAATCCTTCTTCACTCTTAACTCCGCGACCACCAGCGATAACAACTTTGGCTTCCGATAAATCTACACCTTCTGTAGATTTACGAACTACTTCTTTAATAATTGTACGAAGATTAGTTATATCAACTGACATAGAAGATACTTCAGCTGACTTACTATCATCTTTTGCATGAGGCGCAATATTGTTTGGACGGATAGTGATAAATTCAATACCATCTTTTACTTTAACTTTCTCAAAAGCTTTACCAGAGTATATTGGACGGATAAACACGGCCGCATCTCCTTCACCTTCAATAGAAGTTACGTCTGATACTAAACCAATTTGTAGTTTACTTGCAATTTTAGGAGATAAATCTTTCCCAAGTGCTGTATGACCAAATACGATTGCCTCTGGATTTTCCTGTTCAATCACAGCTAGCAATGCTTGACCATAACCGTCTGATGTATATTGTTTTAAATGTGGATGCTCCACAGTTATTACACGATCAGCACCATATTTTCCAAGCTCATTAGCCAGTTCTCCCACTGAATCTCCTAATAGAACACTAACAACTTCTCCGCCGCTAGAAATTTGTTTAGCAGCAGCGATCGCTTCATATGATACGTTACGAAGAGCACCTTCACGTGCTTCTCCTAATACTAATACTTTTTTAGACATGCTTTTTTCCTCCTAATATTAAAATTATTACGAATCAAATATGCATTGGCACATTTTCTCCTGTGCAAACTCTTCGCAGTACAATATTTGCTGTATGAAGTTAAACGACTTTTGCTTCCGAGTGAAGTAAATGAACTAACTCTTTTACTTGATCAGCTAAATCGCCTTCTAATACTTTTCCAGCTTCCTTTTTAGGAGGTAAATAAATTTCGATTGTTTCTGTTTTTGCTTCTACATCATCTTCATCTATATCTAAATCATCTAATTCAACTTCTTCTAAAGGCTTTTTCTTTGCCTTCATAATCCCTGGAAGAGATGGATAGCGTGGTTCATTTAGACCTTGCTGAGCAGTAACCAATAATGGCAATGAAGTTTCTAATACTTCTGTATCTCCTTCAACATCACGTTTAATTGTTACTGTAGTTCCATCAATCTCTAAGTTTGTAATAGTAGTTACATAGTTAATGCCTAAGCTCTCAGCAACTCGTGGCCCAACTTGTCCGGATCCACCATCAATCGCTACGTTACCTGCTAATATTAAATCCGGATTTTTATCTTTTAAGTACTCAGAGATAATATGTGCGGCTGTAAACTGATCTAACTCTTCTACATCATCTTCTATATTAATAAGTACCGCTTTATCTGCACCCATTGCTAGTGCAGTTCGAAGTTGCTTCTCAGCATCTTCTCCACCCATCGTGAGAACTGTTACTTCTCCACCTTGTGCGTCACGAACTTGTATTGCCTCTTCTATTGCATACTCATCGTATGGATTAATGATGAATTCTGCACCATCTTCTTGAATTTTACCCCCGCTTACTACGATTTTCTCTTCTGTATCAAATGTACGTTTTACTAATACATAAATGTTCATTTAGATATCCTCCCAATGTAAAATATTATTTACCTTTAAATATTGGTTCTCTTTTTTCAATAAATGCAGAAATACCTTCTTTTGCATCCTCTGAAACAAATACAGTTCCAAAAGCATTTGCTTCTGCTTTAACACCTTCATGATAGGAAGCTGGTTTAGCGTACTGAAGCATTTCTAATGCATTTTTAACCGCAATTGGACTTTTCTTAGCAATCTTGACTGCAAGCTTTTTGGCATGATCAAATAATTCTTCTTCCGCATAAGCATGATTAGCAAGTCCTAACTGAGCCGCTTCTTTCCCACTAATAGGATCACTTGTTAACAACATTTCTGCTGCTTTTGCAAACCCTACATAACGGGGTAAACGTTGTGTGCCAGCAAACCCTGGTATTAGTCCTAGTTGTAATTCAGGTAACCCAAGCTTTGCATTTTCTGAAACTAGTCGGATATGACAACTCATCGCAAGTTCAAGACCTCCGCCAAGTGCAGCACCATGAATTGCAGCAATAACGGGTTTCGAGAAAGTTTCCACTCTTTCGAAAATTGTTTGCCCACTTGCAGCAAGCTCAGAGAATGCTGCTCCAGATGTAATCGAGGTAAATTCTTTTATATCTGCTCCTGCGGAGAAAAATCTTCCTTCTCCTTTTAGCAAGATTACTCGAACTGCATCATCATGTTCCACTGCATCTAATAACTCATTGACTTCTAATATAACCCCTCTTGCCAAAGCGTTTGCTGGTGGACGATTTAGTGTTACTGTAGCTACACCATCTTCAATATTCCATGACAGAAATTCCATTTCCCCACTCCCCCTTGGTTAAACTTTTACACCATTTAACAATAGACGATGTACTTTACTTGTTAGATCAACTAAATCATATTTATGCTCGTTCATTACCCAAGTAGTAGTCGTCTCATCAATTGTACCAAAAACCATTTGTCTTGCTAAGCGAATATCTATCGAATGATCAAATTCTCCTTGTTCAATTCCCTCTTTTAAAATTGTATCTAGTAATACTAAATAATTTCTTAAAACCGCATTGATGCGTAATCGCAATGCTAAATTGGCTTGTCTTAATTCCAATTGAGTAACCGTTGCTAAATGATGATCACTTGATAACACCATAAAATGATTCTCAATCATCTTATACAACTTTTCTGATGAACTAATTTCTTGTTGAATAATTTCTTTTAGATTGTCTGCAAATATCTCCATTTTTTCTTCAAACACGGAGACTAAAATTTCTTCTTTGTTTTTAAAATATAAATAAATTGTCCCGTCAGCTACTCCCGCCTGTTTGGCAATTTTAGAAACCTGTGACTGATGGTATCCATTTTCAGCGATAACAATAATTGCCGCGTCAATGATTTGTTTATATTTTGGTTTGTCCTTCTTCATTATGAATTCACCACCAATTAATCAATTACGCTATGGCGTAATTGTGTCAGGACTATGTATTGAGCAAGCTAAATTCATAATCTGTGACATCCGCCAGAGGCTTTCATTTAATTCAGCGTCCGTTATAACTCTTGCTGAAAAAAATAAAAATATGAATGATGATTCATTCATATTTTTATATTATATTTAATTTTGTCGATTGTCAATAATCAATTAACTTGGGACTGTTTGTTTTTGCTTCTCTTTTTCTTCATCTATTAACGTTCTTCTTAAAATCTTACCTACAGCTGTTTTCGGAAGTTCTGCTCTGAACTCATAAATTCTTGGCACTTTAAACGCAGCTAAGTTCTCACGACAAAAAGTGTTTAACTCCTCTTCTGTTACAGTTGATCCCTCTTTAACTACTATAAATGCTTTTACAGTTTCTCCTCTGTAAGGATCTGGAACTCCAGCAACAACGCATTCTTGAATTGCAGGATGTTCATATAATACCTCTTCTACATCCCTAGGATAAATATTATAGCCTCCTGCAATGATTAAATCTTTTTTACGATCGACTACATAAAAGTAACCGCTTTCATCCATGTATCCTAAATCTCCAGTTAAAAACCAACCATCGCGCATAGTCATTTCCGTATCCTCTGGTCGATTCCAATACCCTTTCATTACTTGAGGTCCTTTAACTGCAATTTCTCCGATTTCTCCAAATGGTAATGGAGTCGTTGAATCAACCGCAAAAATTGCTGCTTCTGTATCCGGCCAAGGAATACCGACTGATCCTTTTATCCGATCCTCCGTATAAATCAAATTCGCATGGGTTACCGGGGAAGTTTCGGTTAAGCCGTAGCCTTCTACTAATCTACCACCAGTAATCTTTTCAAACTTTTCTTGTACTTCTAATGGTAATGGAGCAGACCCACTTAAACAAGCACCAATTGAAGATAAGTCATATTTTTGGATATCGGGGTGATTTAATAACCCAATATAAATCGTTGGAGCTCCTGGGAAAATAGTTGGTTTCTGCTTATCTATCGTTTTTAATGCAGTTTCCACATCAAACTTTGGTAACAATACCATTCTATTACCTAGCATAACAGAAAAGATTAAAACAGTAGTCGTTCCATAAACATGAAAGAATGGGAGAACTCCTAAAATAGTTTCTTCGCCTTCTTTGCATTTATAGTTCCATACTGTACACATAGTAGTATTCGTTACTAAGTTTTTATGGGTAAGCATAACTCCTTTTGGAAATCCTGTTGTACCGCCCGTATATTGTAATAGTGCAATATCCTCTTCAAAATCAAAATCCATATTAATCGCTTCAGCTTTTCCGACTTTCATAATCTCCGGAAATAAGTGATTTATCCCTCTATGTTCTACTTTAACACTAAACCCGTATTGTTTCTTTTGGATAAAAGGATAGACAAGATTTTTAGGGAATGGTAAATAATCCTTAATACCAGTAACAATAATATTCTCTAAGTCTGTTTCTTTTAAAACTTTTGTTACACGTGGAAATAATATATCCATAGTTAAAATAACTTTTGCCCCAGAGTCCTTCATTTGATATGCTATTTCTCTTTCTGTATAAAGAGGATTTGTCTGAACAACAATTGCTCCCGCATATAATGCACCATAGTATCCAATTACCCCTTGTGGACAATTTGGTAGCATAATCGCTACTCTGTCTCCTTTTTGGATTCCAATCGACTGTAAGTAGTTAGCAAATTTCAATGAAGACTCGTAAAGCTCTTTGTACGATACATCTCTCCCCATGAAATGTATAGCAACCTTGGTAGGAAATTTCCTATACGCTCTAGTTAAGTATTCTTGAACTGGAATATGTTCATAATCGAGCGTGTGCGGAATTTCTGGTGGATATTGTGCTAACCACGGCTTTTCTGTCATATTAATGCCCCCTTTGTTTATAATAGCGTGAATATTCCTATTTTTAATTATAGAGAAAAATGAATGACAATTCAATTCTTTAATTAAAAAGAGTTATTTGACGATTTGCTACTCAACAATAGCAAAAAATAAAAAGACTGTAACGCTCACTCCATCATCATTAAGATTAAAAGTGCTACATTACAGTCTTTAAATACGCTATTAATTTATTATATTAATTTGCAACGATATATATTATACCTACTAAGACAAATAGTAGGCCAACAGCCAATAATATTTTTGACAATTTTTCCATTGTAAACGCTCCTAAGAAATACTTGCACCAATAACAAATGATAACCCGACAGAAATAACTAGTGAAATAAACCCAATTGAACGATTATCGTTTTCGATTTCCTCATCAACATTAAAGCTCGGCGTTAAAAACTCAAATAACAGGTATGCAATAATCAGTAATGTAAACCCAAATAAACCCCAACCTACCATTTCAAAGAATGTATTGTGTTGTTCTATGGAATACCTAAAAATGTTACACACACCAAAAATTTTCCCACCAGTAGCAAGTGCAACTGCTACATTACCTTTTTTTATTTCTTCCCAATTCTTATATTTCGTGACGATTTCAAAAATAACCATCGAAACGAGCAAGCATAGAATAACAACACTAAAATAACCTGCAGACTCTACGAGTGGGTTTGACCAGAAACTGGATAGAACCATACTTAAAAAACCCCTTTTACACTTTTCCTTCTATACGGAGAGCCCGATAAAAAGTTTCATAAATTATATATTATTTTAATTCTACAACTGTTACACCATGGCCACCCTCACCAGCTTCTCCGAAACGAAAGCTTTTCACACGAGAATGATTTTTCAGAAATTGTTGTATAGCTTGTCTTAATACGCCAGTACCTTTTCCATGAATAATTGAGATTCTCGGGTAATTCGCGAGAATTGCATCATCTAAATACTTTTCTGTACGCATTATGGCATCCTCGTAACGTTCACCACGAAGATCTAATTCTAATTTCACATGGGAGTCTCTTCCGCGAATGGAATTCACAGATACCGTCTGTTTTTGTTTCTCTGGTTTAACAAATTCTAAATCTGATTCGTCCAGTTTCATCTTTAACATACCAATTTGAACAGACCATTCCGAGTTAGACAGCTTCTCTAACAGAGTCCCTTTTTGACCGAAGCTTACTACCTTCACTTCATCGCCGGATTTCAACTCTTTTAATGTTTCATTTAACTTTTTTTGTTTCTTCAATACGGGATTATCCGGCAAAGCAGCATCTAGACGTTTTTTCGCATCGATCAATTCATGTTCTTTTACAAACTTATGTGTATTAGCTTGCATTTTTCGCAGTTCACTTATAATGTCATCTGCTTCTCGACGAGCTTCATCAACAATTTTCTTTGCCTTGTCTTTTGCTTTTTGTTCTAGTTTTTCTTTATTTTGTTCTAGTTCAGCTAATCGTAATTCTAAACCTTCTTTTACTTTACGAGCTTCCTCTAAATGTACTTCTGTTTCTTCCGCATCTTTTTCTGCTTGTCGACGACTGTCCTCAAGAGAAGCAATCATAGAGTTCACTTCTCCGCGATCTGTTCCTGTAAACGTTTGAGCTTGGCTGATGATATATTCTGGTAAACCAAGTCGCTCGGAGATCTCAAAGGCATTACTTCTTCCGGGAACCCCTATTAACAGTTTATAAGTCGGACTTAAAGTTTCTATGTCAAATTCAACACTAGCATTAGCAACGCCAGGTCTATTATATCCATACGCCTTAAGTTCAGGATAATGTGTAGTTGCCATTACACGTGCACCTGTGCCATGTACTGCATCCAAAATAGAAATTGCGAGTGCTGCACCCTCTTGTGGATCGGTACCTGCACCAAGCTCATCAAATATGATCAATGATTTATCGTCATATTTTTTTAATATATCGACAATATTAACCATATGAGAAGAAAAAGTACTTAAACTTTGCTCAATAGATTGCTCATCTCCGATATCTGCAAATACTGATTCAAACAAAGCAACTTCAGAGCCATCCAATGCAGGAATAGGAAGTCCACTTTGAGCCATTAATGTACAAAGACCAACTGTTTTCAGTGTAACCGTTTTACCACCTGTATTCGGCCCAGTAATTACAATTGTTGTAATGTCTTTTCCAAATTCGATTGTATTTGGCACAGCTGCCTCTATTGGAATAAGTGGATGTCTTGCTTTCACTAAACGGATATAACCTTCGTTATTAATGACTGGCATCGTACATTTTTGAGCTTGTCCATATTTAGCTTTAGCTAGAATAACATCAACCTCTCCCAGTACATTTACTAATAGAAAGATGTCATGTCCCACTATTTCTACCTCAGCTGTCAATCTAATAAGGATACGATTAATCTCTTCCTGTTCCTTCACTTTTAAGCTTCGAATATCATTGTTTATTTGGACTACTGCTGAAGGTTCGATAAATAATGTTTGCCCTGAAGAGGATTGGTCATGAATTATTCCACCGTAATGACTGCGATATTCCGACTTAACAGGAATTACATATCGATCATTCCGGATTGTAATAATTGAATCTGAAAGCATTTTCGCAGCATTAGCTCCTCTTGTATAGCTTTCTAGTTTTTCTCGCACCCGACTAACTTGAATGCGTAATTGTTGGCGAATAGAGCGCAATGTACTACTAGCACTATCTAATACTGAACCGTTTTCATCTACACAATCATTAATTTCATGTTCAAGAGCTGTTAAAATCGGAATATCTTCCTTTTTTTGAAGGAAGTGTGGAATCTTAACATCTTCCGATTCCGCTACATTTTCTAAAAACTGGCGTAATATTTTGCTTGCACGTATGGTACTTGCAATTTCCATTAATTCCGTAGGGCTAAGCATACCGCCAATTTGGGCACGTTTAGCATGGGGGCGGATGTCTGTCATTCCCCCCATTGGAACATTGCCACGTAACCGAAGAATTGACATACCTTCGTCCATTTCCTCTAATAACTTCGTCACTTCTACAAAATCAACAGAAGGAATGAGGTTATCTATATGGCTTTTTCCAATAGAAGAAGTACAGTAATTTGAAACCTCTTCTCGAATTTTATAATACTCTAAAGTTCTCAGTGCTCTTTCAGCTATCAACCGAGGCACCTCCTAATTATTTCTGGATATATTCCTTAAACTTCTCAAAAGACCAAGTGTTCACAATATTATCTTTACGCAACCAGGCTTTTTGAGCATATCGAACACCAATATCCATATATTTCAGCTGATCGATATGATGAGCATCCGTATTAATGGCTATTGGAACACCTTTTTCTTGGGCTAACTTTAAATATTCTGTGTTCAAATCGAGACGATATGGGTTTGCATTTAACTCCAAAATCTTACCATATTCCTTCGCCCATTCTATTAGTGTTGGAACATCTGGATTATAACCATCTCTTTGTTCGATTATTCTTCCCGTTGGATGCGCTATCATATGTACATATGGATTCTTCAACGCATTTAAAAGTCTCTCCATAATCTTTTCTTGTGGCTGACTAAAACTTGAATGGATAGAAGCTATAACAAAATCTAGTTGCACCAATACATCATCTTCAAAATCAAGTGATCCATCTGGTAGTATATCCATTTCGGTACCAGCAAGTATTTCAATATCTGTATATTTCACATTAAGCTCACGTATGATTTCCATTTGGTTTAATAATCGTTCTTTAGAAAGTCCGTTTGCTACTTTTAAATAGTTTGAATGATCCGTAATCACCATATGAGAATAACCTTTTGCACGGCAGGCTTCTACCATTTCTTCTATAGAATGAGCACCGTCCGACCAAGTACTATGCATATGAAAATCGCCATGTATATCATTATGATTTACTAGTAGAGGTAGCTGATCTAACTTAGAAAATTCCGATCCGTCCTCCCGCACAGTTGGCGGTATAAAAGGTAAGTCAAAGAAAGCATAAAAATCTTCTTCAGAATCAAAATGCTCCACACTACCATCAGGTAGCTCAACCCCATATTCACTGATTTTCTTCCCTTGTTCTTTTGCAATTTGACGCATTTTAATATTATGGTCTTTCGAACCAGTAAAATGATTTAGTGCAGAAGCATACTGGCTTATTTCCACAAGTCGGAAATCGACATCAATCTCTACTTCCACATCTAAAGTTACAGAAACTTTCGTATCTCCAGCAGCAATTATCTTTTTTACAGGAAGTACTTTTAATAATTCTTCTCTTACTTCTTGAGGAGAACTTGTAGCGATTATAAAGTCGATATCCTTACTAGCCTCTTTTACTCTTCTGAACGAACCAGCAACGGAAAATTTATCGATCAAAGAAATAGAAGAAAGTTTGTATTCAATTAGCTCTACGATTGGTTCAATTTGCCAAACAGCAGTTCGTTCCGGTTTAGCTTGAAGGTTTACTATTTCTAATAGTATCTTTTCTTCTGTCTTCTTAGCAAATCCAGGAAGACTTTGGACTTTTCCTTCTTCACACGCAAGCTTCAGCGAATCTATTGAATCAATATGTAATTCCTTGTAAAGCTTGGCGATTTTTTTACCGCCAAGTCCTGGAATCTTAAGCATTGGTAGAAGGCCACTAGGAACTGTTTCTTGTAGCTCCATGAGTAAAGAAGATTCACCGACAGTGGTTAATTCCTCAATTACAGCCCCAGTTGCAGCTCCAATTCCTTTTAAAGATAAGATATTATCCATTTCAGACAAGCTTCTGTCATCTAATTCTAGAACCTGTGCAGCCTTCCGAAAAGCAGATACTTTAAAAGGATTTTCACCTTGTAATTCCATATATAACGCAATTTTTTCTAATGTTTTAATAATCGTCTTCTTATCCAACGATAACACCCCTATCATTTCAATTAGCAATGTAGCTAACCTAACTTAAGATAAATCTGGTAAAAGACATACTTGGTCCTTTATTGGCAAAACCTGTTTCTATCGTTTTCGAAGCCCTTTGGATAGACGTTTTACTATATGATTACCGAGTGAATGCTCTCGGGATGCAGGTTGGTTGTGAAGTTCGTCACAACCAACCTGCATCCCTTTTTTCGATAATCTTATGGCTTTTGTCTATCCGTTGCCCTCCTACAACTCTTAGAAAACAGGTTAGCGCGTTTTTGGATAACGAGAGAAAAGATACTATCTTATTCATAAAGGAAGCTCTCGAAGATACAATTTCGTTTCGCTATTTGGCTTCTTTATATAGTAAACACTTACTACTTCTCTTTATTTCCACTAGTATAAAAGAAAATCTATTCTCTTCTTCGATCATTGGATAATAGCTTTCTAATTGAAAAGCAATTACAAATAATATGACCATCTCTAAAATTTGACCAATCTTATCATCTAAGCGATAAGTTAGGATAAATCTTCTAGTGGAGTACTACACACTGATTGATCTTCGTTACAGGTGGCGACTCCGGCGGGATGAGTGAGATAGATGAGATATCACAGAGACGCGAAGCGACGGTGATAGCTCATCGCTCCCCCCGCGGAGGCCAACAGGATGTTGGTCACGAAGGCGTGGCGCACTTAGCCTTTGTACTCCACCTGAAACGGAAACCAGCTGTATTATTCATTCTTTAAAGTCCCGTGTTCCCGGATGATTTTTATATACTTTCTTATTCCTTCAAAAAAACTTCCCTCTACCGAGAGAAGTTACTTTTCAATATAAATATACCACCAATTTTTAACCATCTCTGATAGGATTGGCGTATGGTCTAACATCCATCCGGTTAAAACTGAACCTGATATTAAGTTTTGGATAATATCGATTGGTAAAAGGGCAAATACATACAGTAGTACAAATATAATAAAATAAAATTCGATAAGTCCTAAAATTGCTCCTACAATATTGCTTACAAAACCTAAAATAGGTAAATACTTTAAAAAGTCAAACATTGAAGCAATCATCTGTAAAGCAAATTTTACAGCAATAAAAATAAGCGCAAAAGCAATAATTCGATAAAATGTTTGAGCCAAATCTAAACTCTCTACTGCAATTGTCAATTTAGAACCGGCAGTTACAGCAGGAAATGGAATCCATAAAACAAATTTATCTGCAAGTGGTTTATAATAAGAGTATGCCACTATTAGTGCTACAATAAATCCTGTCATGTGGATAAGTTGAACAATCAATCCGCGCTTTGCGCCAGTTATTAAACCGCCAACAAGTAATATCAATATAATTATATCTAACATATTTTCAGTCCTTTAACCTTTTCAATTCTTCTTCAAGTAGCTCTAATTGTTCTTTTACTTTTATGTAATCATGTACAGTATTTACAGCTGTGAGCACTGCAAGCTTTGCAATATCTAGCTGACCGTTATGTGAATGTATTTCTCTCATTTTATCATCCACTATTGAAGCTACTAGTCTCATATGGCCTGAAGATTCAGAACCTACCATTTTATAATTCTGTCCATATATATCAACCGAAATTCGTGTTTTTTCCTGTTCTGACAAAGCCATACCCTCCTCAGAAAATCCTAATACTAATAATAACACGAAATAGATTACGATGTGAAGAAAGGAACGAACGAATGTCAAACGAAGTCTTATTAATGAAGCCACATGAAATAGAAAAAGTAAAATCCTATTATATGAAGTTCAAGGTAGAACGCTCTGCCCCTGGTGTTGTTTTTGCTGCAAAACTAGTAGATACAGCTATTACCATCTATAAATCGGGCAAGGTAATGTTTCAAGGAAACGGTGCTACTCGGGAGGCATCTCTTTGGGGAACAAGTTCTACTAAATCTTCATCAACAAGTGTAGCTAAAGGAGACGTTTTACCTGCTAATTTTTCCTCATTGTCCGTACTAGGTTCTGATGAAACAGGAACTGGTGACTATTTTGGTCCTATTACAGTTGCTGCTTGTTATGTTCATGCAAACCAAGTAGAACTAGTGAAAGAATTAGGTGTTAAGGATTCCAAGATGCTAACGGACGATGTGATGCGTAAAATGGCACCTGACTTGATGGCAACACTAACTCATAGTGTCTTGGTGTTGAATAATGAAAAATACAATGATATACAATCTCGTGGGTGGTCTCAAGGAAAAATAAAAGCACTCATGCACAACCAAGCACTAAAGCATGTGTTAAAAAAAATGGAAACAGAAAAACCCGCATATATATTAATCGATCAATTTGCAGAGCGTGGCATTTACTATAATCATCTTAAAATGGAGAAAGAAATCATCCAAGAAAATGTTTTGTTTTCTACAAAAGCTGAGCAGCTTCATGTTGCAGTTGCAGCGGCATCCATTATTGCAAGATATGCATTTTTAAAGGAAATGGATCGTTTGACTGAAATAGCAAATACCACGATACCGAAAGGAGCAAGCGCAAAAGTCGATGAAATAGCAGCTAATATTTATTTGAAGCACGGAGAGGAATTTTTAAAGTCCATCACCAAATGGCATTTTGCTAATACTGGAAAAGCGATAAAAATTGTAAACAAGCGACGATTTTAGCATTGGAGTCGAACATAATTGGAAATTATTTATGAAACAGAACGGTTGTATTTATGCGTATTTGATCAATCACATATAGAGGCAGCAAAACAATTTTGGGGTGATGAAGAAGTAATGTCATTATGTGATGGGCCTTCTGCACATGAGTTGCTTCCCAAAGTGATAGAAGGATATCGTAAATTGCAAGAAGATAGAGGTTTATCCGTTTATGCAGTAATAGAAAAAGAATCGGATGAAGTAATTGGAGCTGTTGGTTTTAATCCATCTGATTCTATGGAAGTAGTAGAGCTAATTTATCATTTTAACAAAATCAAATGGGGAAATGGTTTTGCAACAGAAGCTGCGGTTGCTTGTCTAAAGCTAGCTAAAAATAAAGTAAATACTAAAATCATCACTGCATCAGCAGACCCCCTAAATCAAAGTTCATTAAAGATTTTAGAAAAAGTTGGTTTTACTTATAGAGGAATGAAGTGGTTTGAAGATACTGAGCAAGAAGAGCCTTATTATGAGTATTTACTGAAATAATCGCAACAACCTAATGACTCAATTGATCTCATAAAAAGTGGAGTAATATGAAAATTCTTAACATAGAAGTACAACCCAATGGACGATGTTGTTTGTGAAACCGGCCACTTTTCCTCCTAAAGCTCCTATCATTGCAAATTAGTACAGATAACACAAAACCATAGAAATGCATAACATGTATCTGTACATGTTTAAATAGCGATGGAGGTTAGAGTATGGTAAATTTTCAAGCTTTTCATGGTACTGTTACCATGATTAGTGATTTTATGACTGGGTCTAATGGTGAAGGAGAAGGTTGTTATACATTAATGTCCGTAGATAACGGCAATGGAACTTCAGTAAATTTCGTGGTGTCCCCCACTACTTATTTTGTAGACCATGTAATGATAGTAGTTGGAGATAGGGTGACAGGATACTATGATGCAAATGCACCTGTTCCTCTTATTTATCCACCACAATATCGAGCACTTGTTATAGCAAAAGAAAATCCAAATCAAAATGTGAAAGTAGACTACTTCAACAGCCAGTTTGAAAGTAGTGATGGTCAATTAAAATTAAATATATCACCATATACACCAATATTATTGACAAATGGGCAAGCTTTTACAAGAAATCCCGCAAACCGAAATCTAATTGTAATTTATGGTCCTACCACAAGAAGTATCCCTGCTCAAACAACACCCTATGAAATTATTGTTTGGTGTTAGAAATTTTCGAAAGGCATTATATAAATTAATGAGGCTGGGACAAAAGTAGAAATTTTATTGAATAAGGAGAAACCTTTACTAAATAATGGATATTTAATAAAATTGATTGGAATGGAGGGGCGACTCCTACGGGAATAGCGTGAAGCCTGAGACTACAGGCTCAGGCCACGCCCGTGGAAAGCGTCTCTGGAATGTAAATCAATTTTGTGCATAGCAAAAAAACAGCATTTTTCTCACAGAGAAAAATGCTGTTTTGGTTCTGTCCCAGCCTCATATTCTTTTATACTCACACCAGATTATCTGTTACTATCCTCGCTTCATCCATAACCCTTTGAACAAGTTGTGCCACAGTATCGACTCTAGCAAGTTTCGCATTTTGGCCAGCCCATAGTGACATATAATCTTGGTTATTTTGATTCGCAGATGCCTTTCGAATCGTTTGGGTTAGTGAATTTTGTATTGGAAAGTTTGGAATAACGTCTTTATATTGTTCCATCTCCATTATATATTTATTTTTAATCCCCCTTGCCCATTTTCCAGAAAAAGCACGAGTTAAAATTGTATCCCCATCCTTTGAGCACAGAATTGCTTCTTTATGTATGGGATGTGCACCACTTTCTTCACAAGTCAAAAAAGCAGTACCCATTTGGACAGCTTTTGCTCCTATACTTAACGCCGCTACCAGTCCATGTCCGTCCATTATGCCTCCAGTTCCAATCACAGGAATTTTTACTGTGTCTGCAACCTGTGGAATTAAAGACATCAAGCCAATTAAGCTATCTTCATGACTAGATATAAAGTTCCCCCTATGCCCTCCAGCTTCACTACCTTGCACAACCACTGCATCCATTCCAAGCTTCTCAATAGAGATTGCCTCTGCCACAGTTGTAGCTGTTCCAATTGTAGTTATATTAAGTTGTTTAAATTTTTCCATCACATCTGCAGTCGGGACACCAAATGTAAAGGAGCAGATTGGTACTCCTTCTTCTATAACTACGTTTATTTGCTGCATATACGAAAGAAAAGCATTGTCCACGTTCGGAAGATTGATATTCTCTTCAAATATATTTAGTTCCTCACGATATGTGTTTAATAAACTATTCACCATTTTAACTTCATTTTCCAATATTTTAAATTTGCTTGGAACAAATAGATTTACCCCAAAATTATTTGTAGTAAGTTGCTTTATCTCTCGAATCTGTTCCCGCAATTGAATAGGACTCATATAGCCTGCTCCGATCATTCCAAGTGCTCCATTGTTGGAAACAGCAGCAACGAGTTTCGACGTAGTAATTCCTCCTGCCATAGGAGCTTGAATAATCGGATAATCTATACTTAAAAGTCTTGTAATCTCATTTTCAAACATATATTACACCCCAATACTTATCATTAACCTTGTCAGAATTAAATACTTTATTTCTTTTTTACTTTCCAATCATCATAGTAATTAGCATCCAGTCCCAAATCATTAGTTTTTAGCCATTCAAATGCTTTCAACACTAATGGCGAAGCATTTTCAACAGAAATTTCTTCTTCTGTAACCCATTCGGCACCAAGTGAGTCCTGCCCTTCAAACTGTTCGGGCGCTACTAGATTACCACCTATTTGCTTTACTAAATAAAACACTGCAATATGGTGAACATCCGTCCAATCTTTCCAGTCCGATGAAACATAAAGTCAGCAATTCCAATACTTTTAATAATTTCAATTTCTAGACCAGTTTCTTCTAGAAACTCTCTTTTCATAGCAATAGTCAAGCTTTCTTTTTCTTCTAAACTACCCCTGGTAAATCCAAACGATTGATGTATGGACCTCCATTTTTGTTAATAACGAGTAGCCTTTCATCTTGGAAACAAACACCATATACCCCTTATGCTCTGTAAAACTTCCTTGCTTCTATACTATTAAACCAATCGATCGCTTGTTGTTCAATCTCTTTGGCTAATTCTTCTTTCCCATTAATATAAGCTGCCATGTCGTAAGGAAATTGTTTTGCCAACATTTTTTTAAAATCACCATAATTCTTTGCAATAACAGGGTGCTTTCTTAAAAAATTTCGAAATGCAAGATGTCTTTCAATTTCAGGATTTCCCATTTCATACATATGAACATGGTGTGTTCGATTGTCTCCACCTTTTTGGAAGTATCTACGTCCTGGAAGGCCATTTTCTCCTTTTGGCTCATAGCCATTTGCAATCATCACATCGTTATAAGCATCAATTTTTGTTATATCTCGAACAACCGGTATAATATCAATAATTGGTTTTGCACTCAAACCATCTACAGAAGTGCTTCCAATATGATGAATTACTTGAATTTCTAAGCCAAAAATCTTTTGAAGCAGTATTACTTCATCTTCAAACTTTTTCTTCCAATCTTCTACATATTCTTCTACTACTACTCTACGCATGTTCATTTTCCACCTTTTGCAGATGTCCTTCTAACAATTCTTTATGAGCATTAGAATATCTAAGAAGCGTAAATTGTTCTTCCTTAATACATTTAGTAATTCTAGTTGCTTCATCTCGTGCTAAATCATACTTTTGCTGATTGATACTTCCACTTTCTAAGGCTTCTTCCAATTCATCATCGTCCAATTGAATAATTTCTCCTGTTGGCAAGACAACAATATCTAAAATTAAATCATCCACCCAAGGAACATTATTTTCGATTCCGATTTCGTAACATATATCAATATACCATTGCACGATTTCCCCATTAGCATCGAACATCGTAGTGACGGAATAATTTTTCCCTATCGGAAAATGCTGTAGCCACATATAATGATCATCTACAATACAAATTCTTTTTTCACCGTACTGTACCCATAGTGGCTCGGTAACCTTTACCATATTTATTAATGTGATATGTCCTGTAAATTCTTTTTTCTCTACGTAAGATTTTGTATACTCTCTTTGAATAATTCGTTTCCAATCTGAGCGATCTCCATATCTTCTAAACATCTAAACACACATCCTCTATTTTTTTCGCTCATTTCCACGTTTAAAGTTCCCTGTTATTTTTGCTAAAATTAATTGCACTTCTTTATCATTTCCTGCCAATTCTATTCTTTTTAAAAACTTCTCTCCCTCTTTCCCTTTTAATATTTTCACGCGCTTTCCATGAAATTCTATGAAAACCGTATTATCCTTAGATATCTTATAACTAAAAGGGTTTTCTTCTAAACGATTTCTTTTGTCAATTCCATCCATCTATTCTCCTCCATACTTCTTTACTTTTTACATTCTCTTAAAATTGTATTTTCCCTCTTTTATTTCTAATATAATATCCGAACCTAGTATTATTCCTCTGCCTTCCGTATAATTCCCTGATAAAATCAGTTACAATGAAATAAATTATTTTAGTTTTACTTAAGGAGAATTTATTTGAAGGTACAAGTTTTATTAAAAGGGTATAATTTTTTGTTTTTCGGCTTACTCGCCCTATTTATTCCTTTTTTGCCTGGTTTATTTGGGCGAACAAGGATTATCTACGAGTGAAATAGGAATAATCATCGGAACTGGTGGATTTGTGACATTATTTGCTCAACCCTTATGGGGGTTTATCAGTGATAAAACAAAAACAATCCGTAAAGTGATGCTAATACTTGTTTGTTTGACTGCAGTTTCCGGTTACTTTTTATTTAACTTCGATAGTTTTGTGTTACTAATTATATTTGCGCTATTAGTGTATTTTTTCCTAATGCCTCTTGATCCGTTAACTGAGAGTTTAAATTTCACTGTTTCGGAAATGGCTCGTATTAGCTATGGGTCCATACGTACATATGGAGCACTAGGATATGCAGTTTTGTCTTTATTGGCTGGATTTGCAATGGATTATTTTGGGGTTAGCAGCCTATCGATCTTATTTGTTTTATTGGGACTTCTATCGTTTGGAATTGTTTGGTTCATGCCTGATGTACAAGCCTCAGCAAAGCCAGTGACTATTGAGGGGTTAAAAACAGTATTGCGCAACAAAGAAATGCTTTTATTTTTAACATTAATCTTTGTAAGTTCCGTACCTGCTCGTATGAACGACACCTTTTTAGGAATTCATATTAAAGCTCTAGGAGGAGATACATCCCTGGTAGGAATTGCCTTTTTCTTAGCAGCTACCAGTGAGATCATTATCTTTGCACTTAGTTTCTGGTGGCTTAGAAAGGGTAAGGAATTAGAAATTATTACAATAGCTACGTTCTTTTACTTCTTACGTTTTTTTGTATCAGGTTTTATAACTAGTCCGGTTGCTCTTACATTGTTGCAGTTATTGCAGATGTTGACGTTTCCAATTTTCTATACTGCTGCTATTCAGTACTTGTATAACATTATGCCAAAGGAATGGCGTGCTACAGGCCAAACTGTTCTTGCATTATTATTCTTTGGATTATCTAGCATTATTGCTTCATATGCAGGAGGATTTCTCTATAAGGAGTTTGGAGGACAGACATTTTACTTCATCATTTCAGCTTTGTCCTTCATCGGAGTCGTATTTGGTATACTGTTGACTGTTCGGAAACGAAAAATATAAAATATTTCTCCTTCTGTTGAATGATGATTATTCCCCTCAAAAATGGGTATTAAAAATACATAGACTTAAAATTAGTACCTTTTACTAAACTTTCTTTATTTTACCCAAAGAGATTTTGGTGGGGGGTGATTAATTTGAGAAGAGCCTACGGGGTAATCAAGCTATCTTCTTATTTAGATACAGTTGGATACCCACTAACTGAAGAGGAAATAAATGTTTTAATCATTAACAAAGAGATTCCTCACTTAAGACCAATGGCAAATATGATTGTCTTTAATTTGGATCATATTGATTGGTGGATTAATCAGAAACAAATTTCTCCAAAATGATAACCCTGCGTAAAATGCAGGGTTTTTCATTTTGCTATATCAACTCATTTCTCTCGATCCAATCATAATATCTTCTGAGGCAAATAATTTAGAAAATAATATTGTCAATATAACAGATGCAAGTACCCCCCATAAAACACCTAGTATTAGAGAGACAATTGCACCAGAGATTATACCGATTCGAGCACCCCAAACAGAAACTTGACTATTCTTCATACCCATTTCAAAAGTAGAGTTTCTCTTACTTTTCCAGATTAATCCTACAATTAATACAGGAACCACTCCTCCCCCGGCCATAGAGTAAGCTAGAGAAAATAAATCAATTATAGAATCCGCCCAAATAGCAGTTACAATAGTGAATATCCCAAATACAACTACACTAATTCTTGTTAACTTGAGGTAAAACAAATCCGTTTTTTCTTTCATATTCGGAATAACTAAATCATTGATGATTACAACAGCAGCTGAATGAAGTAATGATGACGCGCTTGATATAGCAGCCATGAAAATCATGATAAAGAAAGCTAGAGCAGCTAATTGTGTCATTTCTTCTAGTATCAACCACGAAATAGCATTATCCGCATCGAGAGTTGGATTTTGAAGCTTAACTACCAATCCACTAACAGTTGCTAGAGTCGTAAAGATAATTGCTACAATACCACTTATCAGCATAGCACGACTTGCTGACTTTGAACTTTTAGACGCAAAGCAACGTTGCCAATAAACTTGAGCAGCTAATATTCCTAAAGTTCCTGTCACAAAAAGTGTTACAACCTCCATTACAGATAGATTCATCTGAACGAGTTCACTTGAACCGACCTCAGCTAACCCGGTCTTCAAATTTGTATAACTAAAGTCAATACGATCAAATACTTGAAAATAGAACCACACTGCTATAGCAATGAGTATCCCTCCTTGTATGAGGTCAGTCCATACTACTGAATACATCCCCCCTACTGCTGTATAAATAATAAATACTGCAGAAAACACTAAAATCATTAGAACAGGGTCAGCACCAGTAAAGGTTGAAAACAAAGCCCCCATCCCCATTGCCTGTCCACTGACCCATGCTATCATTATGGATGAAGTCAAAATAGCAACTAGACTACGAGTAATGCGATCTCGCACGATTAAATCATTTATCATTTCTGCCAACGTTTTATATGTAAATTTTGCTGCAAACCCCGCAAATACTAAAGCAAATAGTATCTTTGCCCCCTGTTCTCCAACTACAAAAGGAATATTAGCTATTCCAATCTCATAACCCTTTGAAGAGTGACCAACAAAATTCCCAACACCCATAATCGTAGCAATATCCGTGAATAGTAATAAGAAAAAAGGTAGCGACCCACCCGCTATTGCATAGTGAGCGAAACTAGCATCTGCCTTCTTTTTAAAGAAAAACGACATTCCTATAAAAAATAAGGATAATACGATAGTCAATGTCCATGTCCAAAAGCTTATACCCATCAAACCCCTCCTTATTTCTCTCTTCCCTGTGTGCCACACAATTCAAACACTATTCTGAATATATTTTAAAAATTCTATAAAAAAAGAGCAACACCTAAAATCGGCGCTGCTCAACTTTTACTTATTATCCTCTTAATTCCGCTCCCGCTTGCTCCGCAAGTGCTTTTAATACTTTGTTATGAGCGTTTACTACTTCTTCGTCCGTAAGGGTACGTTCTGGATCAAAGTATGTTAGGGAGAATGCAACCGACTTTTTGCCTGGCTCCATTTTTTCTCCTTCGTATAAATCGAATAGATGTACACCTTTTAATAATCTACCACCAGATAATTGGATAATTGCTTGAAGTTCCCCAGTTGCTTTTTCACTATCTACAACTAAGGCAATATCACGTGTAATAGAAGGGAATTTAGATACTGGTGCATAATACAATGCTTCTACTTCTTTATTTAGAACTTTTGCTAAATCCATTTCCAACACATACGTTTCTTTTAAATCACGATCTTTTTGCTCAGATGGGTGTAATTGAGCGATTAATCCGATTTTTTCTCCAGACAATTTGATAGAAGCTGTGCGTCCAGGATGTAATCCATCTACTACTGCACGTTCAAATGTAAGCCCACTTGTATGTCCGAGAAGCTCCATTAATCCTTCTACAATTCCTTTTAGTACAAAGAAATCAACTGCTTTTTTCTCACCTTGCCAGCTATGGTCTAACCATTTACCAGAGATTACCGCTGCTAGATGTTCTTGTTCATGAGGTAATCCAGAATCAGTTTCACCTAAGAAAACAGAGCCTACTTCATACAGTGCTACCGTATCTGCTTGACGGGCTGTATTATACGTAACAGCTTCTAGTAAATGCGGGATTAAACTTTGGCGAAGTATGCTTCGTTCTTCACTCATCGGCATTAACAACTCTGTTACCGTGGCTGTTTCTAACGCAAATTTTTGAGACATTTCTTTAGAAGTTAATGAATACGTAATTGCTTGATATAAACCAGCACCTTCTAAGTATGCACGTACTTGACGACGTTTTGCTTGATAAGACGTTAGTCCACCTGGTTTGGATTCCTCAACTGGTAATGTCATTGGAATTTCATCATAGCCGTACATACGAGCAATTTCTTCTATTATATCTTCTTCAATTTTAATATCCTGGCGTCGAGTTGGTGCTTTAATGTACAAGAGACCATTTGCTGCTTGGTAATCAAATTTTAATCGAGTTAAAATAGATGTCATGTCCTCTAAGGAAATCTTCATACCTAAACGGTTGTTGATGAAGTCCGGAGATACAACTACTTCAGCAGGAGTTTTGTCTAGCTCATCGACGATCACAGAACCAGCTAGCACTTCTCCTCCTGCAAGTTCTGCAAGAAGACTTGCTGCACGCTCTGCTGCAAGAATTACGCGGTTTGGATCGACCCCCTTTTCAAAACGTGCACTCGCATCACTGCGTAAGTTATGGTCTTTCGATGTTTGACGAACAGAACCACTTACAAAGTACGCTGACTCTATGACAACAGTTGTTGTGCCATCATGAACTTCTGAATTTGCTCCACCCATCACTCCGGCAATTGCAACAGGTTCATTGCCATTTGTTATAACTAAATTATTCGATTTCAATGTACGTTCCTGGTCGTCAAGAGTAACAATTTTTTCCCCGTCACCTGCAAGTCGCACTACAATCTCATTTGTTTCCAGACGATCATAGTCAAATGCATGAAGAGGTTGACCATATTCCATTAATACATAGTTCGTAATATCTACTACATTATTATGTGGACGAACACCGGCTGCCATTAAGCGATGCTGTAACCAAAGTGGAGACTCTTTCACTTGTACATTTTTCACTACTTTAGCAATATACATTGGATTTTCTTCAATTGCTTCTACTGTTAGTTTTAAGAAATCCGTTGCTTTTACCTTACTTGCTGTATATGCTGCTTCTGGATATTTCATATCCTCAGATAAAATTGCTCCAACTTCATATGCAACACCAAGCATGCTCAATGCATCCGAACGATTTGGTGTTAATCCAAGTTCCAAAACAATATCATCTAAACCTAAAAGTGGAAGAACACTCTCCCCAGGAACAGCTGTTTCCGGAAGAACATAAATACCATCAGCATATGCTTTAGGAACAAGGCGACCTTCAATTCCCAGTTCTTGAAGGGAACAAATCATTCCGTTCGATTCTTCCCCACGAAGCTTCGCTTTTTTAATCTTCATACCACCAGGAAGTACTGCTCCTGGACGAGCAACGATTACTTTTTGCCCTGCTTCTACATTTGGTGCTCCACAAATAATTTGTGTAGTTTCTTCACCAACATCTACCTGACAAATATTCAATTTATCTGCTTCTGGATGCTTCACTTTTTCTTTCACATATCCTACAACAACATTTGTCATTCCATGAGAACGATCAAGCACTGCATCTACTTCAATACCTGCACGTGTGATTTTCTCCCCTAAATCTTTCGGATCTAATCCTTGTGTGTTTACATACTCTGATAACCATTTCGTCGATACTAACATGTCAAATTCCTCCTTACACTTCTGTTCGGTGGAATTGCGATAAGAAACGCACATCATTCGTATAGAAATGACGAATATCTTCCACTCCATATTTCAACATTGCAATACGTTCTGGTCCCATACCAAATGCAAATCCAGATAGCTTTTTAGAATCATAGCCAGCCATCTCTAAAACGTTCGGATGAACCATCCCAGCACCTAAAATCTCAATCCAACCTGTTTTCTTACAAACGTTACAGCCATCGCCACCACATTTAAAGCAAGAAATATCCATTTCCACTGAAGGCTCTGTGAATGGGAAGAAGCTTGGACGTAGACGAATTTCACGGTCATCCCCGAACATTTTCTTCGCAAATACAGAAAGAGTACCTTTAAGGTCACTCATGCGAATATTTTCACCGATTACAAGTCCTTCAATTTGTGTAAATTGATGTGAATGAGTCGCGTCATCATTATCCCGGCGATATACTTTACCTGGGCAAATAATCTTAATTGGTTGGCCTTCTTTCGCTTCCATCGTACGTGCTTGAACTGGAGACGTATGAGTACGCAATAGAATATCCTCTGAAATATAGAAAGAGTCTTGCATATCACGAGCTGGATGACCTTTTGGTAAATTCAGGGCTTCGAAATTATAATAGTCTTTTTCTACTTCTGGACCTTCCGCAATTTCATAACCCATGCTTATAAATAAATCCTCAATCTCCTCCACTACTCGAGTTAGTGGATGATGATTCCCCATTTTTACTGGACGACCTGGTAGTGTTACATCAATTGATTCTTTTTCTAGTTGTTCATTAATTGCTTGTTCTTGAAGCAATGTCATACGTGCCTCTAATACAGTCGTTACCTCTTCACGAACAACATTTACTAACGCCCCCATTTTCGGACGTTCCTCCGCAGGAAGTTTACCCATTCCTTTTAGTAAATCCGTAATGGGTCCTTTTTTTCCTAAGTAGGCAACACGCACGTCATTAAGTTCTTTAACGCTCGCTGAAGCTTCAATTTTTTGTAGTACTTCTTCTTTTAACTGTTGAAGTTGTGCTTCCATTTTCCTGATCTCTCCTTAATCAAATTCACCTTATCTAAATGGACAACATATTTTGCACCTTATCTTGCTATTAAATATTCTTTTACAAAATATGAGACAAAATAAAAAATCCCCGCCCCTATAAAAGGGACGAGGACTAATTTCGCGGTACCACCCTGATTATTGCACAAAGATAAGTGCAATCACTCAATTCGACTAACGGCTCTACACCGGCTCACCTTTACAGCAATTGCTGGTCCCGGTGGCAGCTAGCGGGGTGAACTTCTATATGCATTCTCTATTTACACTTTCAGTCAAGGTGTAAAATTCCTGTTTTCAAATTAACATATATACTTTTCCCGATGACAGCTTTTATATATTAGATTACATCTATTATACGGACTTTTTAATTTTTCTTCAAGTCTGATTTATTTTTATACATATACAGAATTAATTACAGCATAATGATTTTATATATTATTTTAAAGTAAGACCATACAACAGAATACCCGTAGCAACTGCAACGTTTAATGATTCTGCTTGTCCCAATAAAGGAACGATAATATTTTGATCGGTCTGCCCGAGAAGTTCCTTATTAATCCCACTTCCTTCATTTCCTACGATTAGCGCAAATGTTTCTTCTTTTTTAACTTCATTATATGGTGTAGAATTTTCAAACGCTGTACCAAATACGGTTACTTTTCGTTCTTTCAATTTTTCTACCCATTCAGAGAGATTACCTTTAATAATTGGCAAATGAAAATGAGATCCCTGTGCAGAACGCAACGTTTTGGAATTATAGGCATCTGCAGATCCTTTCCCAAGAATAACAGCATCAAGACCAGACGCATCTGCTGTCCGAATCATTGTGCCAATATTCCCTGGATCCTGTACAGCATCTATTAATAATATGCGATTCCAGTTAACATGCTCTTCTTCATTCACAGTTTGTTGCTTGCAATGTGCAAATATACCTTGCGTATGTTCTGTTTCGGCTAACTCTTTTTTTATCAAATCATTTATTTCTACAACTTCCATATTTTTTATATCCCAATTTCCAGGAACTTCCGCTGTATCACTTATCATAATGGTAAGTACATTTTCTTTTTGCTTAATTGCTTCTTCTACTAAATGATATCCTTCTATAATGAATTCGCCTGTTTTGTCGCGTTCTTTTCTAACACTTAATAATTTTTTCCAATGCTTTACTAATGAATTTTGCGGAGATTCAATTCGTTTCATGTATATGTAACCGCCTTTTTTATTTTAGTGTAACAAAATCATGTATAGCTTGCGAGAGTTTGGGGAAGATAATTACAAGGAGTGATTAAATGGATTTTCAAATAAGAGAAGCTATTACAGCTAATATGAAAGGTCATACCGCAACAGATATTCGAGGTGTAGTAGAAGATGCTATCCAAAGAGGCGAGGAACACTTACTACCTGGATTAGGTGTTTTCTTTGAAAAATGGTGGAATATGACAGATGAATCGAACAAACAATCCGTATTAAGTGAATTAGCAACTGCATTCGCAAAATGAGAAAATCCCGTGAAGAAATGGAATTCTTCACGGGGTTTTTCAATTTTCAATAATTTTTTTCAAGATTAACTAAAACGCTTACAATATTGTCGTATGGCCTTCTCCCCAAATATACAATATATTAAATTGCGTTTATATCCAAAAATTACAATAATAAAAGTTTGCCTTTTTATAATTACTGCTTATAATTGTTTTATTGGAATCATTTTAAATATTCTAATAAATTATCAATATATTAAAGAGGCGAATAAAATGAATACATCCATTGAAATTACTTTAAGTGAATTAAAGAAATTTTTAAACGAAGAGCAGATTTCAGTCAATCTGACTGTAAGAGAATTACATAGTAAAGATGAGTCTTATCATGAAATAAGTCTACCTGACTTAGTAGTGTTTCCCAAAGAAACGGATGAGGTTAGTCAAATTTTGAAGACTGCAAATAATCTACATATACCTGTCGTTCCATTTGGACGCGGTTCAAGCCTAGAAGGTCATGTAATTCCCTATGATAATGGAATTACAATCGATTTTTCATTAATGGACAAAATATTGGAAATCCGTGAAAACGACCTGCTAGTCAAGGTGCAACCTGGTGTAACTCGAACACAATTAAACAAGGAGCTAAAAAAATACGGATTATTCTTCTCTGTAGATCCTGGAGCAGATGCGACACTTGGTGGTATGGCAGCAACAAATGCTAGTGGCACAACGACGGTTAAATACGGTGTGATGCGTGATCAGGTACGTGATTTAGAAGTTGTCCTAGCGGATGGCACTGTTATACATACTGGAAATCTTGCAGCTAAATCAGCTTCTGGGTATCATTTGAATGGTTTATTTGTTGGTTCTGAAGGGACACTTGGTTGTTTTACAGAATTAACCTTAAGAGTATACGGGATACCTGAATTCACAACAGCAGCTCGAGCTGTCTTTCCGACAGTTCAAAACGCTGTAGAAGCTGTCACTTCTATTTTACAGGCAGGAATACCAATCGCTCGCGTGGAACTGGTCGACGAAGAATCTATTCGACAAGTTAATCGTTTTAGTGAAACGAATTATGCAGAGAGACCAACCTTATTTTTAGAATTTGACGGCAATGAAGCAGGTTTAAAACAAGATGTAGAGTTTACAAAAGAAATAATGGAAGATCACAGCTGCGAAGAAATCCAATTTGAAACAGATAATACAGCACGTACTAAGCTATGGGACGCAAGACATAACTTAGCGTATGCGTATATCCATGGGAATGTCGGTAAAAAAATGATGGTTACTGATGTGTGTGTACCAATCTCTGAACTAGCCGATGCTGTGGTTTTTGCACGTAAGGAATTAAATTCACTTGATCTTATTGGAGGTCTTACTGGTCATGTAGGAGATGGTAATTTCCATGCAATAATAATGATTGATATGAATGATGCGGAAGAAGTTGCTAGGGCAGACAGTTTTAATGAAAAAATAGTGCATTATGCAATCGATCGTAACGGCACTTGTACAGGAGAGCATGGCGTTGGTATTGGTAAACAAAAATACCAAGCATTAGAGCACGGTGCTGCTTTACAGGTAATGGAAAAGATTAAAATAGCTCTTGATCCTAACAATATTTTAAATCCACAAAAAATCGTAAAAATAGAAAGTACTGGTGAATAAGATGAAAGTATTGGAATCTATCAGTAATTTGGCAGGCAAATATTTTGCACTACTTGTAATTGTCGTAGGAGTAATTGCATTTTTAGTTCCAGAAACGTTTTTACCAATCAAGGGTTATATTACAATTTTACTAGGTGTTGTTATGTTTGGTATGGGTCTCACCTTAAAGGCAGTCGATTTTAAATTAATCGCAACACACCCTAAACCTGTTATCATCGGTGTTATAGCGCAATTTGTCATAATGCCACTTATTGCTTTTACAATTGCTTATATATTAAATTTACCTAGTGAGTTAGCCGCGGGGCTAGTACTACTCGGTTCAGTCCCTGGAGGAACTGCTTCTAATGTAATGGTTTATTTAGCAAAAGGAAACGTGCCACTTTCGATTACAATGACATCTTTTTCAACACTGCTTGCTCCATTATTAACACCAGCATTATTACTTTTATTTGCTGGACAGTGGATGCCTGTAAATGCAGTTGAAATGTTTATATCAATTGTTCAAGTCATAATTTTCCCAATCGTACTTGGATTAATCGTGAAAAAATTGTTTCCAGTTGCCGTTGAGAAAAGTACAAATATTGTCCCTTTAATATCCGTGTTGGCAATAATAACTATTGTTTCAGCTGTTGTTGCAGGAAATGTAAATAATATCGCTTCAGCTGGTTTGTTAGTATTTTTAGGAGTATTTTTGCATAATGGAGCAGGTTTATTACTTGGCTATTATACCGCAAAACTTCTGGGATTATCTGAGCTGGATCGTCGTGCTATATCTATTGAAGTAGGTATGCAAAACTCTGGTTTAGGTGTTGCTTTAGCAGGTACTCACTTAGGGCCACTTGCAGCACTTCCAAGTGCATTAGGTGCTGTATGGCATAATATTTCTGGACCGATTTTAGCAACGTACTGGTCTAAGCGTCCAGTGAAAGAGGAAGTGAAAGAAAACGTAGTTGTTTCTATTGATAGTACAACTAAAGCCCAAGTTGAATAAACTTGTTTATTTGGAGTAGAGTGCTCGTCGCTCTACTCTTTTTTATGTTCAAATGAGGAGATTTTGGCAATACATATTGTAATTCTAATCTATGTATCTAAATGTAAGTAGGATATAGAAATAGTGTAATTTAAACTTCACATACCTAGACTTACTTTTTAAAAATAATAAAGAGTGATTCAGCGTCTCCCGAATCACTCTTCCTATGTAGTGATGAAGTTATCCATCTTGATACACGACATCACTATAAATAATTCCAAACAAAGAGACAGACCCTGTCTACATTCATTTGTGATACAAATTTAAGCCATTACTGATGCAAGTATTGCTTTTTGTGCATGCAAGCGATTTTCAGCTTGTTGGAAAATATACGAGTTCGGACCATCAATCACAGAGCTGACAACCTCTTCTTCACGATGGGCCGGCAAGCAATGTAAAAACATATAATCTTTTTTTGCATTAGCAACTAATTCATCATTGATTTGATAGTTTTTAAAATCAGCAAGTCTCTTAGTTGTTTCCTCTTCTTGCCCCATCGATGTCCATACATCCGTATATACAACATCTGCATTTACAACCGCTTCTACAGGATCATTAGAAACGAACAGCGAGCCACCATTTTTTAGAGCAAGATCATTAGCCTTTTCTAGTATTTGCATGTCAGCTTCATAGCCAACTGGAGTTGCCACGGAAATATGCATCCCCATATGAGCTGCAGCTATTACTAGTGAATGCGCAACATTGTTTCCATCACCGATATATGCAAGTTTGAGTCCAGAAGTGTATCCTTTTACTTCATGAATCGTTAAAATGTCAGCAAGTGCTTGGCATGGATGGAAAATATCTGTTAAACCATTAATGACAGGAATACTGGCATGTTCAGCAAGCTCTTTAACCATTTCATGGGAATTTGCACGAATCATGATTCCATCTAAGTAACCAGACAAAACATGACCTGTGTCATATACAGATTCACCTCGACCGATCTGTAAATCACGCGCGTTCATGAACATACCGTTACCACCTAATTGCTTCATACCTACTTCAAAGGAGATTCTTGTACGGGTTGAATGTTTTTCAAAAATCATGCCTAACGTTTTACCTTCTAGTAATGGAGGACATTTTCCAGCTTTCGTCAAAGCCTTCAACTCAACTGCCAACTGGATTAAATCGCTAACTTCCTCCTTTGAGTAATCTAAAAGCGTTAGTAAGTCTTTCCCTTTTAAGCTATCCACTACCTTTAAATTCACCCATTCGAGTAACTTCATCTAAAAAATCTCCTTTTCCGTATATTTATGTAATACATATTATATTATTGGATAAATATTAAGTCAAGTGAATTATTATACAAACAATAAAAATTCATTTTTATTTACATACATTTGAAATGACTGACCCAAAAATACTTTTATTATATTTCCTCTGTAATTCCATATAAAACGTAGTATTAAATTGCATATCCATTTACATATATATGCATACAGACGTTTATTGTATACACTGTTTGGTATTAGGGTTTGGTTGACACCATTGATACATATATATAAAGAAAAAAAACCTCATGCGTATCCAGAATTAGTACATTTTCATGTACTAATAAATTCGCATGAGGAATATTCAACTTAATTTATATGAACTTCTTTTTATTATACTTGAAAGCGATTTACGGCCTCTGTTAATTTGTCGCTTAGTTCTGTCAATGTTTCAGATGCACTAGCTACCGATTGAATAGCACGAAGTTGTTCATCGGAAGAAGCACTCACTTCTTCACATGCAGCAGCCGTTTGTTGTGATGTAGCTGCCATCATTTGGATTGTATCTACCACTTGTTCCTTGTAATTAGATACTTGTTCTATTTCATTAGATACTTCGTCGATAGAAGTTTGCATAGAGGACATAAGCTCCGATATTTCCTTAAAGGTCATTTCTGTATCAACCACTACCGTCCCCTGACTTTGGAAGGTTTCTCTCGTTTCATTCATTTGTTCGCTTACTAAAGCTGATTCCTGTTGTAATTCAAGAATGGTCTTTTTAACATCTACTGTTGCTTTAGCTGACTGTTCCGCTAATTTCCTAACTTCATCTGCAACTACCGCAAAACCTTTACCATGTTCACCCGCTCTTGCTGCTTCAATACTTGCATTTAAAGCAAGTAAGTTTGTTTGTGCAGAGATTTCCATGATTGTTTCCATTACTCCACCTATTGCCTTTACTTTACGTTCTAGCGTATTAACAACGCTACCCATAGAAGTCAAATTTGTTTCCCAACTATTAAAGGAGTTTTTCAATTCACGCATCTGATTTTGGCCATTGATATTAATTTCACTGGCTTTCTTGGCAATAGTCGTCATTTTATGCGATTTCTCACTGATCAGATTGATCTGATCACTTAAATGAACTGAGTTATTTGTAACTTCTTCTGCATCCTCTGCTGATTTTAAAGCACCTTCCGCTATTTCTTCAATAGCAACAGATACCTGTTCTGCTGAAGCGGTAGTTTCCTCTGCTACTGCACTTAAACTTTCTGAGTTGGATTGTACATGATTAGCTGAGTCTTTTACTACACCAATTATGTTATGCATGCTATCCGTCATTTTGTTGAAGTTATTTGCTAATTGACCTATTTCATCGGTAGTATCAACTTTCGCATGAACTGTTAGATTCCCTTCGGCTACCTGATCCATTAGTTTTTTCAATTGCTCAATAGGCTGTATTAGACGTTTTGTTACAAAGTAAAGAGAAATAAACATGAATATCATAATAGCTAATGCAATCATTATAATTACATTACGAATGCTATCAGCAATCTGATTTATATTATCCTGTTCATAAACTGCTCCTACTTTCCAATCTAACCCTGGGAGAGTTGTGAATACGGATATTGTTGACATCCCGTCAGTAGAATCGCGAATTACCCCTTCCTCCTCGGTACTCGCTAGCATTTTATTTATAAATGTATAGTTAGATAAGTTTTCACCTGCTAACGTAGGATGTGCAATGGCCGTTCCATCTTCCTCCATAATAATAGGATACCCATCAAATCCTAGCTCACTTTCAGATATAGTATTTGTCAGTTGTGATAGTAGGATATCAATACCGATAACTCCCATAACCTCTCCATTTACCACAACCGCTTTAGAACCAGTAATCGTATACGTTTTAGTTATTTCATCCATATATGGTTTTGACCAAACAAACTCTTCCTTGCTCGCAAGTCCATTTTGATACCACTCTCTTGATGTAGGATCAAAGTCTGCTGGTAAATCTGCCGCTGGATAAATTTCTAAATGTTTACTAGGTAACGCATAGTAAATAGCTGAAGTTGCATCATATACAGACGAGAATTCTTTAAACTTGTTAGATAATTCTTGTTGAAGCGGAGCCTTTGCATCTTCCTCTGCATTTATATATTCATTATAAAATTGTACAATCTCGGAGGATTTAGACATTTGTTCCACAGCACTTTCATAAGAACCCAGGTAAGTGTCAATTGTGGAAGACATACCATTAACCACTACTTGACTTTGTTCGATTAAACTTTCTTCCGTTTTGTCACTAACCATTAATGTACTGATTACACTTAAAGCAGACATACTAATAATTATCAGGACCATTACGGTAATAATTATTTTCCATTTTACTGAATTTCTCATGTTAAATCATCCTTCTAAATTGAATTTTACATATCTAGTAACTAAAAGTTCAGACAACTCATTATAACAGGAAAATTCAGTTTAGAAATAAAAAATTGAATACATTTTCACACATAGATTCACGAATTAAAAGTACTTTTTCCCCATAATTGTTGTTATTTTTATGATTTACTATTATTATCTATAAAATATAGGTATATAGACTCTTACATTACTTAAAACGGCTTAATATATATCTACTTTGTAGAATAAATTAGATATTTCAATTTAACGAACACATTAAATCTATATAAAGGAAAAGGCTGGGACAGAAGTAGAAATTTTATTGGATAAGGAGAGAGAGCTTTACTAAATAATGGATATTTAATAAAATTGATTGGAATGGAGGGGCGACTCCTAAGGGAATAGCATGACGCCTGAGACTACAGGCTCAGGCAACGCCCGTGGAAAGCGTACCTGGAATGGAAATCAATTTTGTGCACAGCAAAAAAACAGCATTTTTCTCACAGAGAAAAATGCTGTTTTTGGGTTCTGTCCCAGCCTCAGTTAAAATGATAATTTAATACCGTAAATGAGGGGATGAGTAAATCATACCTCACTCATTTCTTCTAAGTTATGAATTAACTAAAAGTAATTTTATTTACTGCATCACGATCTAATTTCTTTATCACTTCCACAATTAATTTCACCGTGTTTTCGTAGTCATCTCTATGCAAAATTCCTGCATGAGAATGTATATATCGCGTCGCTACACCAATTGACAGCGAAGGAACACCATTAACAGAAATATGCATAGAACCTGCATCAGTTCCTCCACCTGGTATCATTTCAAATTGGTAAGGAATATTATGCTCGTCTGCAGTATCTGTTACAAAATCACGTAAACCTTTATGAGAAACCATGGAAGCATCAAATAATACGATTTGTGGTCCCTCACCCATTTTACTTGTCGATTCTTTTGCAGTAATACCTGGAGTGTCACCAGCTACACCCACATCTACAGCAAAGCCGATATCTGGTTTTATTTTATTAGTAGTTGTTTTAGCACCTCGAAGGCCTACCTCTTCTTGAACATTACCTACTCCATAAACGACGTTTGGATGTTTTTCATCCTTTAATGCTTTTAATACATCCACTGCGATTGCACAACCTATACGGTTATCCCACGCTTTTGCTAATAGAAGTTTTTCGTTATTCATTACAGAAAACTCAAAATAAGGAACTACCATATCTCCTGGTAATACGCCCCATTCCATTGCTTCTTCTTTAGATGATGCACCTATATCAATGAACATATCCTTTATATCCGCTGCTTTTTTACGTGCTTCTGCAGACAGTATATGAGGAGGTTTAGAACCGATAATACCAGTTATATTATCTCCTTTACGAGTGACAATTGTTACCCGCTGTGCAAGCATTACTTGAGACCACCAACCACCAACTGTTTGGAAGCTCAAAAATCCTTTGTCATCGATTTTTGAAATCATAAATCCGACTTCATCTAAATGTCCAGCTACCATGATTTTAGGACCGTTCACATCTCCAACTTTTTCTGCGATTAAGCTACCAAGATTATCATATTCAATTTTATCTGCAAAAGGTGCAATGTACTTTTCCATCACTTCTCTTGGTTCACGCTCGTTACCAGGAATCCCTTTAGCATCCGTCAATTCCTTTAACATCGTCAATGTTTCATCTAGCTTTGGCATTATTTCGACCTCCTAAATATATGTACGATTTAATTATATTCTAAATTAATGACATTTTCAAAATTTGAGCCCACGATATTTCAATCAGCTCCCGCACCTCCACCGCCGTCTCCACCACCATCTGTTGAACCTCCTGAGTGAGAACTTCCTCCGTCTGATGAAGTGGAAACCTTAGTCCATGACCAAGACTTAGTAACATAATCTATGGGGTCTGTGCTTGCAAGTAATACGGCAGCAAATGGAACTGAAAACTCCTTCGTTGGTATATCTACATTTTTTTTACCTAGTAAATAAGATCTTACTACCCATTTTTCTTGCTCATTATTATTTAATGTATTTGGCATCCCATTTTTTAATTCTTTTCGATAGGAACGTACTGCATCCTTTGCACGGACTGCATTCATCGAAAGAATATTTCTTGGTGCAACAAAATATAAAATGATAACCATAAATAATAATCCAATTATTAAATTTACAACCTCTTCATTTGCAATAGAAGTAGTAAAGAAAAATAATAGAATAGCGTATATACTTAAAAATAATGTCGAACGTTTTTTTATCCATAAGATAACTAAAAAAATAATCGTAAATATGGCTATAATAGCCATAGCCGAATAGCTCTGTACATTTGCATAATAAGCGAACATAGTAATCAGCGAAAGCATTAGGATAGAAGCTGTAATGATTAGTAGGGGAATTTTTCTATTCATAGCTCCCGCCTCTTCTAACTCTTTTTCTACTAACTGATGCCACTCCGTTTTTTTCTTTTTAAAGACTTTTACTTTGCTATGAAAGAATGTGGAATTTTTATTATCTTTCGCAGCACCTGCAGCATCGTGTAAATGAAAAGCCCATTTTCTAGAGCCACTTCTAGTTGTAAATAGCCAACTAGTCATTTGCTTCTCAAAAACTGAAGTCGCGAGTTCGCCATTAGTAAGCCGGAAATCCAAGGTTTCTTCCGGCGCTTTTGGATCGTGTTTAAAACGAAGTGCAGACTTTGCATGTTTTACCTTAACAGCCCCTCTTTCTACTAATGAAAAGAGACCTGCAAGGAAGTCTTTAGTATTGGGGTTTCCGCATTTATCAACAAAAAACAAATACAATACATCCGTATTTAGAACTTCCTCACTATACCCCTTTCTCCAAAAATGTCTTTGCGGTAAGAAAAGAAGTAAGCATAAGATGATAATTAGTATTGTAAATGAGACTTTCGGTATGAATGAGATAAGTGTATCGATATAAGACAGTCTTTTATTCCATTTTTTCTGTTGTTCTATTTCATTAGCCAAAGCATCTTTATAGGGTATTGCAGCTTTAGTTTTTCCAGGTAATGCAATTAGGTCTGCAGGGAATATTAAACTAGTCTTCGTTTCAGTAAATGCTTTGGAAACAGGACTTGTAAATCGAATACCAAAAGTATTTTTCTCCGTTTTCACCTTTGCTTTATTGTACAAAACGCCTTCAAATGTATTTGTTTCAACTGTTTCGGGAAGAATATAATCTATAGTTACATTGGAATAATCCTGATCATGGTTGTCCCCTTCTTCAAAATAAACAACATCTAGCTCGTTATAATTATCATATACAGTGACACTATTTTTGAGCGTATAAGCATACAAAAATGACACTTGCCGATTACGTACTCCTATATTTGAAAAAAATGTATTATTATCTTGTGTCACTTGTAAGGGAGTCATCATAGCTTGATCAATAAACCCTGGTTCCAAGTTCAAGTCGGCTAACTCATAAGCATAAAATTGTTCTACGTCTTTACCATGTTCATTTGGAAAAGACCTATGCAATTTAGAGAAAGTCCCCTCAAAATTATAAGTAAATACTTCATTTACTAAAAGGTCCCCATTTGGTTGAATCCAAGATTTTATATGTATTTTATCAATGGAATAGGACTTTGCTTCTGCTACTATTCCAAAGGAAAGTGACAGGACAACTAATATTATAGATACAAGAAACTTTTTCATAGATTACACCACCGTTTTAATATGTATTGTTTTTTTACGGCTAGTCTACGAAAAAGTTTCACTCAAAATCAATAACCACTTTTTTGACGATCATAATTTGTTTGATTTTTTTCGATATATGCCTGTAAGACGTCCTCACTGCTAAACCCTAGTTTGTCCGCAATTGCCCCATACATTATCCACAGTTTTTCGTAGTGATTCTGAGTCGGTTCATTTAAGAATGTCAAAACGGATTCATTTGTGCCTATGAAAAGTGCAGTTAAATCTCCATCAATACTTTTATAAGGCCATTCCTCTAAATCTTCAAATCCTTTTTCTATACCTAACGATAATATAAAGTGAATAGAATCAACATACTCCTCTAAGATAACACTTCGTTCTGAAGGACCCTTTTCACTCCAGAATTTAAAGCATCTCGTCTCGTTTGCAAGTTCCGCAAGTTCAACTATTAGTGCCAACCCTTTTTTTACAAAAACATCCTCCGTAACTTGCTTGTTGGATTGTATATATTGGTCTAAAGCGCGCTGCATTGTAAAAAGTTTGTGTAAATTCATCATTTCCTCCAAATATTTTAATTTATTTTGAAACCAAACTACCTCTTCTATCGTATAGCAAGTACAATGTATTTTACAAGGAGGACATTTGAGATGTTCCATTTACTAAGACTGCTTATTTTGATACTTATCATATATGTTTTTTATAAAATTCTTCGCTACTTATTTGATCCTAAGCGTAAACTGGATGAGGCATATGAAAAAGAACAGTATTATTATTATGATGAGGTAAAAAATGTTCGTAAAAACTTCTTTATCACGTATAAAGGGATCCTATTTGAAGGAGAAAAATATTTAGGTACTACCGACCAAGCCTTCGAAGTCGTTTCTATCTTTATTTGGACAAAAGATCCAGCTAAATTACAGGGCTTTACAAAAGAAGACTTACGTTTCTTACAAAATGAAATTAAAATGAATTACCCAAATGCCAAAATAAACTGGAAAAGCCCTATTGAGCAATTAATGCGGGATGACCAGTGAAAATAAAACACGGTTAGCCGAGAGTTTTCGGCTAACCTTTTTGTAATTGATCGATAAAAAATATCAAATATTTAACTATAGGAAACACCCTACATGAATGTTGAACTTTCCGCATGCTTCGCTTGTAACCTTCAAGGATGGATCGCGATCGCTATCTTTCGTCCCTTCACCCCTTTTGAAGTCTCATTCTTTGCGCTCTTACGGCTCGTAATGCGCACATCCTAGGGACCACTGTGAGGTAGAATTTTTTTAATAGATCATCCACCAGATAATTGAAAGTATTGATGGATATATTTTCCGTTCCGCAAGTAAATAAGCTTCTTAAGCAAGTAAACTAACAGTCTGCACAAGTAATCTATGAAGGATGACAAGTAAATCTCCAGTTCTCACAAGTAAATGAAATTCAAGAGCAAGTAAATGGTTTTGTATATGTAATTTCTCTCTCTTAATTATACTAGTCAATAGTGACTCTGGTAGATACAGGTAGATATAATCGAATGACCTAGGCAAGCCAGTACAAGTATGGATTAGTATCATTTTGTTTATTATTTTGGCTATGTTAAAGGCTAGGGTTGATTTTTCGTGAGGTGGATTTGTTTGTGAAATGTTTCACTTAAAATAACGGAGCAGTTTAGCTGAACAACGCATCATCAGTTTTTGCCTACAATCGTACCATCGTTGTTGTGGATATAATACGGCATTATTAATGGGGAACCTTACCATATATAAATTTTTATTTATAAATCTAAAGGGCTTTGTGAAGAAAACACAGGGTGCCATGCTAAATGAATTTGATGGTTCCGAAAGTATGCGCCGGAGTATATTTCCAGCGCATCGGTACATCTAAGATTTAAATCTATCCAATAACAGAGAAAGGATTTTTAAAGTTTCCTCGACAGATTCCTTTATATTTGGGGTCTGTGCAATCCATAGAGCAGATTCATTTAATGCACCCGATAGGATATGTGTTAATGCATCGATAGATAACGATTCAAAGTACCCTTTTTTCTGCATTGATTGAAGCTGTTCGTGTAATAACAGCATAGAGCCTTTTTCATCCATGCTCCGCCAAGTTTCCCATCCTAGCACAGCCGGTCCATCTATAAGCATGATTCGCTTGTTTTTTTCTTCGACGGCTGCAGTAATAAATGCACGGCATCCAAAAATTAGTTGGTCCCATAAATCCTCGCTCTGGGCTGCCTCAGATTCTACCTTTTTTGCAACTTCCCTCTGAATAGACTCTAGTACAGCGAGAAAGAGTCCTTTTTTACTCCCAAAATGGTGATAGACTGCCCCTCTAGTTAAGCTGGCTTCTTTAACTATTTCATCCAATACAGTATCTGAGTAGCCGTGCTCAGTAAAGTGCTTTCTAGCAACTTCCTTGAGTTTGCTAATTGTTTCGTAACTTTCTTCCTTACTTCTTTTCATGAAAGGCGATTCTCCTATTCTTCTCATTGCTCATAGTTCTATAGTGTTTCTTAATTCATCGTTTAGGACAGCATCCCTTCCTTTTAATTCTAGCGGTTCGAATTTAATTGCAACAGATTGAACATATAAATCTGTTGGGAATGTTGGAAAAATAGGGTTTTATAAGACTAGAGAGCAGGTGAGCTAACTCCAAATCGAAGTAATACTTTAGAGCTTTTCTCTCACTCATCTATTTCCCCTTTTTCGTTACCTGACCATACCTTCTCAACATATTGAGTACTTTCCTCTTGTGAAGGAGGAATGACTTTTATTACGTCAATTAAGACTCCGTTTGGGTCACTTGTTATAAAATGCCGTTGGCCAAACACCTCATCACGAATATCAAGCTTTAGAGGGAGATTTTCAGAAATAATGAGTCGATGGTACTCCCTATCCACATCTTCCACTTCAAAGTTCAAAATCAGACCCTGTACTGATTTTTTGTAAGCAACTGGAATCGTGGGATGTGAACTATCAATGAGTGCCAATTCAAAAGGAAAGGAACTCTTGGATTTTCTTAAACTAACGTACCAGTCTGCATTATATACTGTTTCAAATCCAAAGAAATCTGTGTAAAATTTTGAACTTTCCTCAACCTTGTCTGTCAAAATAACAGGATAGAAACTATTTGTTCTCATAGAAAAATCCACCTCCAATATTTATAATAATACTTTAACATACATACTGTATGTTTGTAAAAGGATTTACTACTCTTAAATATTTACGCTATGTTAGAGGTAAAGGTTGATTTATAGTGAATTGGTACGGTGACAATTATTCTACATCTGATTAAGTTAAATTCATCTAAATTGGATATTTATGTTAAAATAAAACCAAATTTGTGAAGGTTCTCACCTTAATTACACTGGCAATAACGGTTACCCTAAAGGGTTTTCTTCTTCTCGTTTCCGCCGCGTTAACCGAAATCATGTTATTACTCAAGTCACCCTGTTTTTATAATTTGTATCTCTTTTAATCATTGGAGTTCACCGATGCACCACTATTAAAGTCTTGTGCAACTTTTACAAAACACCGGTCTCTCCCTCGGAAATCAGAGCATACACAAAAAGACACCCCTATGCAATAATAGAGCTGTCTGTTGTTAATATGTAGAATATTAAGAAAGCATATAAGATCATTAACATTAAAAATCCAACACGAAAGTTCGTATGCTTTGTTTTATGGCGAAACATTTGCATTCCAATATATGCCCCAATTCCTCCACCTAATAGCGCGAATGTCCAAAGTGTTCTTTCCGAAATACGTTGCCCCTGTTTTCTTGCTTGTGATTTGTCGTATCCCATTACAAAAAAAGCGATAATCGACATGATTAATATGAAAATAAGAATAACGTTTGTCATACATATTAGGCCCCTTGTACAAAAAAAGCTGATAGAATCTCTATCAGCTTTTTTATCTTAAATTATTTTGCGATTGCTTTTTTTGCTGCATCTGCAAGTTGTGTAAATGCTTGAGAATCTGTTACTGCAAGATCCGCTAACATTTTACGGTTAACTTCGATTTCAGCTAATTTTAATCCGTGCATTAAACGGCTATAAGAAAGTCCGTTCATACGTGCAGCCGCATTGATACGTGTAATCCATAGTCTACGGAAATCACGTTTTTTGTTGCGACGGTCACGGTATGCATACATGAATGATTTCATTACTTGTTGGTTAGCAACTTTGTATAATGTATGTTTAGAACCGTAATAACCTTTAGCTAATTTTAATACTTTTTTACGACGACGTTTAGTTACTGGTGTGCTTTTTACGCGTGGCATGATTCATTACCTCCTGCTATTCTTTCGAATGATTGAATTTCTGTTATTATTTCATGTAAGTTAATAAAGTTTTGATACGTTTGTAATCGCCTGAAGATGCTACTTTAGTTTTACGTAGTTTACGTTTTGCTTTAGTAGATTTGTTAGCGAATAAGTGGCTTCCAAAAGCACGGTCATGTTTTAATTTTCCAGTCCCGGTTTTTTTGAAACGCTTTGCAGCTCCACGGTGAGTTTTCATTTTCGGCATGTCGAATTCCTCCTAAACAATTGTACTCTATTACTGTTTTTCGTTCTTTGGTGCAAGCACTAAGAACATACTACGGCCATCCATTTTCGGTTTTGACTCGATAGTGGATACTTCCGTACAAGCTTCTGCAAATCTATCTAAAACTCGTTGTCCGATCTCTTTATGAGTGATGGCACGACCTTTAAAGCGAATAGATGCTTTCACTTTATCTCCTTTTTCAAGGAACTTGATCGCGTTTTTCAATTTCGTTTGGAAATCATGTTCATCGATTGTTGGGCTCAAACGAACCTCTTTCATCACGATGATTTTTTGATTTTTACGAACTTCACGATCTTTCTTTTGCTGCTCAAATTTGAATTTACCATAGTCCATGATACGAGCGACTGGTGGCTTGGCTTGAGGAGCCACAAGGACAAGATCCAAATTTACACGACCTGCTATTTCAAGTGCTTCGTTACGTGTTTTTAATCCTAATTGATCACCATTCTGATCAATAACTCGTAGTTCGCGAGCTCGAATGCCATCGTTTACATACATGTCTTTGCTAATAATGATCCACCTCCAAATAGTGTCGCGAATACATGGTTTGGGCATAAATTCCGTAGAAACGAATAAGTTACGCCGTTTTAGATCCATAAAAAAAGCGGACAGACATATAATATATGTCTGCCCGCCGATATGAGTACATGTAGTAACTACATGTTACAGTCGATCTTGTGCTTACCAGTCAACAACACTTGTAGGTGTCAAACAGGTGAGAAGCGGGCAGCCTCTTCTTATACCGCAAACTTGTATTCAATAACCTTATTAACTATATCATGATGAAATAGGTATGTCAACACTAAATCTATTGGTGTGCTACTTCTTCTTTCAAACGTTCTAAGAACTCTCCAAAAGGAATGCTTTCTGATTTTTGTTCTCCGTATTTACGAACGTTGACATTACCTGCTTCTAGCTCTTTATCTCCTAGTACAAGCATGTATGGAACTTTTTGCATTTGTGCTTCACGAATCTTATAACCTAGTTTTTCTTCACGATCATCCATTTCAACACGGAAACCTGCCGCTACTAATTGCTCTTCTATTTGTTTAGCAAATTCAAAATGCACTTCATTGGAAACTGGAATTATTTCAACTTGAACAGGTGCTAACCAAGTTGGGAATGCACCTTTATATTCTTCGATTAAGAATGCTACAAAGCGCTCCATCGTTGAAACAACCCCGCGATGGATAACAACAGGACGATGCTGCTTGCCATCTTCACCAACATAATTTAAGTCAAAGCGTTCAGGTAACAAGAAGTCTAGCTGAACAGTCGATAAAGTTTCTTCTTTGCCAATCGCTGTTTTCACTTGAACATCCAATTTTGGTCCGTAAAATGCCGCTTCATCTTCCGCTTCAAAGTAATCTAAACCAAGCTCGTCCATCGCTTCTTTTAACATGCTTTGTGCCTTTTCCCACATTTCATCGTTATCAAAATATTTTTCTTTGTTTTGAGGATCACGATAAGAAAGACGGAAAGAATAGTCTTCTAAGTTAAAGTCTTTATAAACCGAAATGATTAATTCTACAACTTTTTGGAACTCGGATTTGATTTGGTCTGGACGTACAAATAAATGCGCATCATTTAAAGTCATTCCGCGAACACGTTGTAATCCTGATACTGCACCTGACATTTCATAACGATGCATTGTCCCTAACTCTGCAATACGTAACGGAAGGTTTCTATAAGAATGCATACCATTTTTGAACACCATCATATGATGTGGACAGTTCATTGGGCGTAGTACCAATGTTTCGTTGTCCATTTCCATTGGCGGGAACATAGAATCTTGATAGTGATCCCAGTGACCAGAAGTTTCATAAAGCTCTTTCGAACCTAAAACCGGTGTATATACATGTTTGTAACCTAATTTAAGCTCTTTATCTACAATATAACGCTCAATAACACGACGGATTGTCGCTCCATTTGGTAACCAAAGCGGTAAACCTTGACCAACTTTTTGAGAAGTTGTAAATAAATCTAGCTCTTTCCCAATTTTACGGTGATCACGTTCTCTTGCTTCTTCTAACATATTTAAATGATGAGTAAGCTCTTCTTTTTTAAAGAATGCAGTACCGTAAATACGTTGAAGCATCTTGTTATCACTATTTCCACGCCAGTATGCACCAGCAATGCTTAATAGCTTGAACTCTTTAAGTTTCCCAGTAGATGGAACATGAACTCCACGACAAAGGTCAAAGAAATCTCCTTGCTCATAAATAGAAACTTGTTCACCTTCAGGGATTGCTTCTAATAATTCTACTTTGTATTCATCTTCTTTAAATTTATCAAAAGCAACTTGACGAGAAACATCGTGGCGAATGATTTCTATATTTTCATTAATTATTTTTTTCATTTCTTTTTCGATTAATGGTAAGTCTTCCGCAGTAATCGGCACTGGTGAGTCAATATCATAATAAAAACCATTTTCAATAACTGGTCCAATACCCAATTTAACATCTTTGAAAAGGCGTTTAACTGCTTGCGCAAGTAAATGTGCCGAACTATGGCGCAAGATTTCTAGAGCCTCGTCAGATTCCGGAGTAATAATTGCGATATCTCCATCCTCAGTGATTGGTGTTTTAAGGTCAATTAATACTCCACTTAGTTTTCCAGCAAGTGCTTTTTTACGTAAGCCAGGACTTATCGATTGGGCAATTTCTTCTGTAGTTGTAGATACAGGGAATTCCTTTACTGCTCCATCTGGAAATTTCAATTTAATAATTTCTGCCATTTTGAACACTCCTTTTATAATAAGAAAAACCGGGCAAAAAGACTCCCGGTCCTTTAAGAACCGAAACATATATATGCCGGTGATTTCCGCTCCGGGCGGACGCTTTCCGTGGGCACGGCTTCAATCTCCTCGTCACTCCGTTCCTGCGGGGCTTTCAGCTCGCGCTATACCCACTGGAGTCGCCGCCCTGCTCTCCAATCAACCATGTCCACTTGAAGTAAAAGAATAATTGAAGTCAATAGTACTTACTATTTCATAGTTTATTTGGAAATAAGTAATGTTGAAATGAACTCTAGTACAAAGAAATTTTACTGTCTACATCTATCATTGAATAACAGCATTTCTAATTCAACAGCGATCACAGATGATGTTTTCACTAAATAAAATTGGACCAATCTTATCATCTAAGCGATAGGCTTTGCCAAATCTTATAATGGAGTACTACACACTAGTTGATTGTAGTGAAATGTGGCGACTCCAGCGGGAATAGCGTTAGGCGAAGACCCCGCAGCACAGCGAGGAGGCTGAGGCAACGCCCGCGGAAAGCGTCCACATGTAACGGAAATCACAGGATTATTCATTCTAAAAATCTCAAGAACCCAGTGTTCACGGTACATTTTTATATACTTTCTTATTCTTTTAGAAAAGCACAAGCGCCTATTTTAGCCCCGAACAAGCGCTGAAAGCCAAATTGAAAGCATTCTTTTCGCTTTCAACCAAGGGACTGAAGCGACCTCGAGGGACCGGGCGCTGGAGCTAGACATTTAAAAAACAATAAAAAAACCCCATCCCTAAAAAGGGACGAGGTTCAAGTCGTGGTTCCACCCTTCTTCTGTCTATCCAATAGAAATGAAATAGACGAAGCTTTGCATCGGCTAACGGGCCGGTGACCGGTAATTGCTATATTAATTCACAATTACTGCTCGGAGGTGGTAAATCGATTGCCGATACTTAAGAAGCTTACAGCCATGGCTTCTCTCTCTTCAAAGTCGTACAAACTGATTGTTGTCCTCTTCATTGCATTTACTTATTCTTATGGAAATGATTATACGTCACTGAAAATCCATTTGCAAGTTGAAATTCATTTTTTTCGTGAAAGTTCTCTCTTATCCTTTAACTTTCCCTCCAGTTTTTCCCTTGTAGCGCAATTGGTGTCGTAAGAGCTCGAATTCGTTCCATGATTCGTCCAGCTTTTACAACTTCCTTTTCACCGCGCTGCGTAAAGGATAAATGATGCTGCAACTCATCATAGTTGAAGTTAGAGGACATGAAAGTCGGTAGCTGCTCTGACATTCTATAATGCAAAATTGTCCCTAAAATTTCGTCCCTGGTCCAGCTAGACATAATTTCTGCCCCAATATCGTCTAGCATCAAAACCGGAGCACGTTTAACGAATTCAATCTTCTCTGCTAATGACTGATCTTGAATTGCTTGTTTCATTTCCCTTAAAAATTCAGGTACATATACAACTACAGAATGAATATGTCTTGCCGCTAACTCATTTGCAAGAGCACCTAGCAAGTACGACTTCCCTACTCCAAACTTGCCATGGATATATAAGCCTTTTACTGGAAGTACTTTTGTACGTTCCCATTCGTTAAGAAAGTCTTTAGCTGCACGTACTGCAACAACTCTACTGCCATCCTCTAAATCTACTCCTGCAAGACTAGCTTCCATAACTTCTTTAGGCATATGAATACTGTCAATCATAGAAATAACTTTCTTACGCTCGTCTTCAATAATACCCCGTTTGCAGCGAATAAAATCATTATCTATCAAGTTTCGATCAAGGACTAGTTTAGGCTCATACCCTTTCATGTAATTCTGACATTGATCTAACGTTGGACAAGAGCCACAATCATGTGATTGAGATATAAATTCATATAGCTTACTCAAACTACGATCGACTATCTCCTTATTGATATCTGAGGCGTTTTCCTCCAGAAACTTCTGCACTCTAGCGTCTTCTAAGACTTCCTTTTTCATATCGTTTAGTCGAGTAGTAAATTCAGGTGATACAACTCTCTTGAGGGTTTCATTAATACGTTCCATACTTGTCACCTACCTTTTCAACATGCCTAACTCTGCTAATAATTTTTGACGTTCTTCATCGATATTTTGAATACCATTCGTAGTTTTACCTGATGATTTCTTTGTTTCTCCATCTTTCTTATAAAACCAATCAGGCACTTTTTCCTCGCGCGTCGGCTTTTTTGTATATGTTTTTTGTGGAGAGCCTTCATTTTTCCATTTTACATACTGTTCGTGTTCGTTCCTAGCAAGCTCCATCGCTTCTTTGGCTGTTTTGACATCTTTCCGCATCCAATGAGAAGCAATTTTCTCCGCATAATTTTTCGTGAGTTTCATGTCTGTACGCAATAATACATATTGTAACAAAACATTAACAACTCCGATCGGCATTTTGAAGTGAGTTACAAAATGATTAGCTAACTGAACATCCGCGAGAATTGGCTCTTTTCCGTTTGCGATATCCTTTAATACTGACACCGGTGGCGTTGTTTCTAAATAATGGATTAACTCACCTTCCTTCGTTAAGGGTTGAGCGGATTCCAAAGATACAACTTGTTTTTCAATCTTCTCTATTACAGGCGCAACTTTGGAAACAGTAAGTTTGTAATAATCCGAACATGCTTTTTTTAATCTAGCTTCTGAAAGATGTAATTCATCATCTAACGCAAGAATAACTACTTTTTGCATTTCCACTGGACTTAATTTATATAAAAAGGCGAGTTTTGCAATTACTTCTCTCGCTTCTATTGTCATCGCTGATTTAGGTACTAATTGCTCAGAAAGTCCCTCTTGAAGTAATGAAAAATCAAATTGATCATAATAAAATGGAACAGCTGATTTCCTTTCCTTCGATACGAAAGTGTCATCGTAAGATAGAGAATTATCCATTTTGGAGGATGGTTTAAATACATCCATAAATGTTCTAGAGACGTCATTAAAACCATCATTCCAATTGGAGTTTTGAATAAAACGATTACGTAATTGTTTAAAAGCATTTTCACCAACTTTATTTAGCAAAAACATGGATAGTAATGGATCTTTTAAAAATGACTCTGCATCTAATGGTGCCGAAAGATCATAATGGAATATATTCCCTTCATCCATCGTTTTTTTCCATGTACGTAGAAGACCAATTGCCTCAAGAGCAAGACGAGCTTGAAAAACTTTACCTATAGGCATCCCGAGAACATTCATCAGTTGGTAATGCGACCATCTCTCACTGCTTTTTTGTTCTCCTTCTGCCCAAAGTGTTAAATACAAGCTAATACTTTCTGCTCCAACTAACGGCTGATAAAACAAAGTTAGCAATTGCCGATCATAATCTGATAAAGAATATGGTAAGCGAATCATATACAAATCTGCTGGCTGTAGCTCTTTATATAACATCGACAATTGTATCTACTCCCCTTTAGAATATATTAAAATATAGAGCGCTGTTTCACAAAATGATACTTCAATTTATAATGAAGGATTTTTCTTTAAAATTTCCTTTAACTCATCGATAAATACATTTATATCTTTAAATTGGCGGTAAACAGAAGCAAAGCGGACATAAGCTACCTCATCTACTTCTGCAAGTTTGTCCATTACAATTTCACCGACGTCTTCCGATTTCACTTCTGCATTACCCATTCTTCGTAATTCTTTTTCAATAGAGAAAACAATATTTTCTAGTTGTTCTAATGCAACTGGTCTTTTTTCACATGCACGAATTAGCCCTCGTAACACTTTTTCACGACTAAACTCTTCTCTGGAACCATCTTTTTTTACAACGATTAATGGTGTCTCTTCTACTTTTTCAAACGTAGTAAAACGAAATCCACAATCTTCGCATTCTCTTCTTCTCCTGATTGCCTTATTGTCATCCACAGGACGAGAATCGACAACTTTTGTGCCATTGTATTGACAAGTTGGGCATCTCATATAGATCTCTCCTAATTCTTCACAGTAGTTTTATGTATCTATTATAACAATATTTTCGGGTAAAATCGAAAAAGCAGAGGAATCTCTTCCTCTGCTCACTCAGTCAGGTATAAATCTATTACGCTTGAACTGTCAATCGTGATGCAGGCTTTTTAACTGGTCCCATACCACGTGGCATTTCTAACGTTTCGCGTGTTCCAGCATTAAGAGCATCTGCTATATAGTTAGCTGCGATTGATGGATCTAAATCACCACATGTATACACATCAATGCTTGCATAACCGTGCTCTGGAAAGCTGTGAATCGTTAAATGCGATTCGGAAATAATAACGACTCCACTTACACCTTGTGGCGCAAATTTGTGAAATGCAACTTCTCTGACCTCTGCACCAGATTTTAGTGCAGCATCAACAAATGTTTGCTCGATAAATTGCATATCGTTAAGTTTGTCGAAATCGCACTCCCATAGTTCTGCAATAATGTGACGTCCCATTGTTTCCAATGTCCGTTTCCCCCTTTGATAAGTTTTATTTTTAACCTCAAAGTTGACTACCACGGGGGAAAGTTAGTCCAAAGAGGTCCTAACCCTTTAAGTAGTCGGTGTACAAGTAAAGTAACACGATTCTCATTATATGTTGTTTTATTGAAATATGCAAGAAATAATTAACCTCTTTCTAATCGCTAGAAAGAGGTTTGGATAATTATAGAGATAAAGCTACTTTTTTAGTAAGGTCAACTACTCTAGCAGAGTAACCCCACTCATTATCATACCAAGCAAGAACTTTTACTTTACGGTCACCAATCACCATAGTAGTTAAACCATCCACCGTTGTAGACAGAGTTGTAGTGTTAAAGTCGATGGATACTAGAGGTTCCATCGTAATACCCAATATACCTTGCATTGTACCTTCAGATGCTTTAAGGAAAGCCTCATTAACTTCTTCTGAAGTAACATCTTTTTGCAAATCCACCACTAAGTCTACTAAAGAGACATTTGGAGTTGGTACACGTAATGCCATACCATGAATCTTCCCTTGAAGCTCTGGCAATACAAGTGTAAGTGCTTTTGCAGCTCCTGTTGAGGTAGGAATGATTGATTGACCACAGGCACGTGCACGACGTAAATCCTTATGTGGATTATCTAGATTATTTTGATCGTTTGTATATGCATGAACGGTTGTCATTAACCCATTTTCAATACCAAATGTGTCATTCAATACCTTCACTACAGGTGCTAAGCAGTTTGTTGTACAGCTTGCATTCGAAATTATATGGTGAATCGATAAATCTAACTTATCATCGTTTACTCCCATAACTATAGTTGCATCTTCATTTTTTGCAGGAGCAGTTATTATCACTTTCTTTGCACCAGCTTCAATATGTGCTTTAGCTTTTTCACCATCATTAAATTTACCAGTGGATTCAATAACAATATCCACGTTTAGCTCTTTCCATGGTAATTTTGCTGGATCACGATCATCCACAATTTGAACTCGTTGGCCATTTACAATTAGAGCGTTTTCTTCTAGTGAAATATCTCCAGTGAAAGTACCATGTGTAGAATCATATTTAATAAGATGTGCCAATGTCTCTAACGGGTATCTCGCATTTATCGCTACCACATTTAAATCCTCTTGTGCTATTGCTTGACGAAAAACCATACGTCCAATACGTCCAAAACCATTAATCGCAATTGAAACTGCCATATGAAAAGTCCTCCTGTAACTATGTGATACTTATTGTTTTTTAACCTTGAATTAGTATAACACATTTTACGTATTGTGTAGCCCCAAATATACAGAATGATAAAGTCGATATTTTCAAATAACTTTTCATTGGTTCAGTAGAGCTAAGGAACAAAGAAAGAACCTGTAACCACCGATTTTTGGAAGGTCTTTGGACATACAGTTATTTACTTAATTAAGACATAGTTATGCCGTTGATTTCCGCTTTATATAATCGAATAATTGGATATAAAATCATATAAATATACGTATTTTATCTTAAAATAAGTAAGGATGAAACGGCCTCAGATAAAGAAAATCCACTTGCTTCTTTCATTATAAAGTAGTATACCTAATCGGCAGACGATTTTTATCCCTATAATAATTTTGATTACTCTTATTATCTCAGCGATATGCTTTTCTCTATCTCCAGAGTGGAGAACTACACTCTATATTGATTGGAGTGTAAGGTGGCGACGGTGATAGCTCATCGATCACCCCACGGAGGCCAACAGGATGTAGGTCACGAAGGCGTTGCCACACTTTGTGGTTCTCTTAGCCTTTGAACCCCACCTGAAACGGAAATCAGTGGGTAATCATTTCTTTTAAGTCCCATGAATCAAGTGTTCACAGGACATCTTTATATACTTTTAATCTTTTCAAAAAAGCACCAGAATATTTAACTTCTGGCGCTCCTCTTATACTTTATAGAGTAAATACTTACTATTTGCGTGTAATTTCCAGTTTTATTATTCCCAAATAGCTAATATTTTTATTAATTGTTGTTTAGTTTCTTCTATTGTTCCATTGTTATAAATGACCGCATCTGCTCCTTTTTCTTTTACTGATAAAGGTAATTGGGATTGAATACGTAATTTGGCTTCCTCCTGTGTAAACCTATTCCGTGACATCAATCTTTCCAATTGGGTTTGTTCCGTTACTGTCACAACAAGAATTTTATCCACAAAGGATTGCAATCTACTTTCAAAAAGCAGCGGTATATCCATAATAATGACTGGATGTCCCTGTTGCACAAGATGCCCCTTTTGGGCTAACATTTCCGCACGGATAGCAGGATGTATAATATCATTTAATAACTTACGTTTAGAAGGGGTTGTGAAAATAATTTCACCAAGTTCTTCCCGATTTAAGGATCCATCCTCTTGGATAACCCCCGAACCAAAAGTTTCTTTAATCATTTCAAGCGTAGCAGTTCCTTTTTCAACTACTATTCGCGCGACAAGGTCTGCATCTATAATGGGAAAGCCCATTTCCTTTAACATATTTGCAACGGTGCTTTTCCCACTAGCGATACTTCCTGTTAATCCAATTATCATCTAGTTGCTCCCTTATTTTTGACATGTTGGACAGTAGGTAGATGTACGACCACCGATTGTTTTTTGTTTCGTTTTCGTACCACAGTCCCCACATTCCTTTTTGCCATACATTTGAAGTCTATTTTGCATATTTCCTGCTCCACCGTTAATAGTGCGATAATCTGAAATCGTACTACCTCCGTTTTCAATACTATCAAGCAAAACAATTACTATTTCTTGAAATAATTGAATTTTTCGCTCTCTACTAATTCGTTTTACTGTCCTTGCCGGATGTATTTTCATACGAAATAACGCTTCAGTCGCATAAATATTTCCGCAGCCAGACACGACATGACCATCCATGATAAATTCTTTTATTGCTTTATTCTCATATTTGGGTAATGCGCTCATATGCAGAAAATGATCTAATGCATGTTGATCAAAAGGCTCAGGTGCCATTAATAATAAAGGAGGGTAGTCCGCTTCTGTTTCTAAGAATCGCAATTCGCCAAATCTTCGGATATCCGCATAGACTAGCATGTCACCCTCTTCAAAGTAAAGAGTAACATGCGCATGCTTTCTAAATTTTTCTTCTGTAATCTCATGCAAACTTTTCACAGAAAACCATGCTCCCGACATTCCCAAATGCGATACTAGCATATAAGGGAGGCCATCCTTTAGAAGATGAAAATAAATATATTTGGACCTTCTTTCTAGATGGTCAATCTTTGTGCCAGGTAAAGCTAAACAAAACTGATCTACATCTAACCCTTTAATAATAGCTTCTTTACCATTTGCTTTTGAATTATAAATGGTTTCCGAAACATCAACTGACTTAATAGTCTTTCCACTTACAATTGGTTGAAGGGCGCGTAATACGCCCTCTACTTCTGGTAATTCTGGCATACAAGTAACCCCCTACTTCGTGTCATACCACGATGAACCAAAGGCATAATCCACTTTCAAAGGTACAATCAGCTTAATAGCATTTTCCATTACTTCTGGTACTATTTTTTCTAATAATGCAATCTCCTCTGGAGGTGCCTCGAAAATTAACTCATCATGTACTTGTAATAACATTTTAGTTTGCATATTTTCTACTTTTAATCGAGCTGCCATATCAATCATCGCTTTTTTAATAATATCTGCAGCACTTCCTTGAATTGGTGTATTCATCGCCGTTCGTTCTGCAAAGCTTCTTAGATTAAAATTTGAACTCGTTATTTCCGGTAAATACCTTCTTCTATTAAGGATTGTAGTAACATATCCTGATTGTTTTGCATCATGAACAATATCGTCCATATATTCCTTTACTCCAGGGAAGCTATTTAAATAATTCTCGATAAATTTCGCTGCTTCTTTTCTAGTAATATCTAGATTTTGCGATAAACCATAATCACTAATACCATACACAATACCAAAGTTAACCGCCTTGGCAGCACGACGCATATCGGATGTCACATCTTCCTGTTCCACATGGAAGACATCCATAGCCGTTTTAGTATGGATATCTAAATCATTATTAAAAGCATCTACTAAGTTTTCATCCTTAGACATATGCGCAAGAACACGTAATTCAATCTGAGAGTAATCCGCAGCGAACATTACCCATCCGGGTTGAGAAGGAACAAAGGCTTTTCGTATTTTTCTACCTTCCTCCAAACGTACTGGTATATTCTGCAGGTTCGGATTTATAGAACTTAAACGCCCTGTTGAAGTTAGCGCTTGTTGATAACGAGTATGAATTTTCCCATCATCTTTGTGAATCTCTTTTAACAATCCTTCAATATATGTCGAATTGAGCTTACCTAATTGACGATATAGTAGAATTTGTTCAATTATTTCATGTTCATTTGCTAGTTTTTCAAGAACATCCGCTGCGGTTGAATAACCTGTTTTAGTCTTTTTAATAGGTGTAAGTCCAATTTTTTCAAATAGTATTACGCCTAATTGTTTAGGAGAATTAATATTGAATGTTTCTCCCGCTAGTGTATAAATGTCTTGTTCAATCACCTGTAATTTAATATTGAGTTCATGACCCATTTCTACAAGTATTTGTTTATCCACTAAAACACCATCGGATTCCATCGTGCCTAGGATAGATGCAAGAGGTAGCTCTATTTCTTTATACAACTCGTACTGTTCATTTTCTTCAAGCTTCACTTCTAACTTTTCTTTTAAGTCCCATATTGCCCTTGCTTTTCTAACTGCATGTTCTGCAATTTTCTCGATTTCAGGAGGAGTTTTTTTGGCACCTTTTCCGTAAACAGTATCGTTTGCCAACAAGTTAAAGTAACCAAATTCTTTCGCAATAGCTGCAACATCCTCTGACGAAATAGCTGGATTTACTATATACGCTGCTAGGAGCAGGTCAAATTCAACTCCTTGAACATTAACATTGTGTTTTCTGCTCACTGCTTGTGTTGCTTTGGAATCTGCTAAATACTTTTTATTTGTATCATTCTCTAACCACGAACAAAAATCCTTAGATTGAAAAGCAATCTCTGCGGGAGCAAAGTAACCTTTTTCTCCATCCGATAAAGCAATGCCTAATAATTCGCTTGTATGGTATTGAACATCATACATTTCCAAATGGACTGCCATCACTTTATCTAATACAGTAGAGTCTATTTCTTCAACAATTTGGAATTCCACCTCTGTCGTTTCTGGATCTTCAGAAACATATTCAGATTTCTCCAAAAGTGTTTTAAAGGATAGTTCCTTCCAAACTTCAATTACGTCTTCCATATTTGGACCATTATAAGAAATATCCTCAATTGAGACTTGGATTGGTGCTGCTATTTCTATCGTAGCTAGCGCCTTACTCATAATTGCCTGTTCTTCATTAGCAACAAGTTTTTCCTTTAGCTTAACACCACTCACTTTATCAAGTGCCTTATATAAATCCTCTACCGAACCATGTTCTTTTAAAAGCTTAATAGCTGTCTTTTCTCCGACACCAGGTACTCCGGGTATATTATCGGAAGCATCCCCCATTAAGCCTTTCATATCAATAATCTGTAAAGGACTTAAACCATACTTTTCTTGAATATGCTCAGGTGTGTATTTTTCAATATCGGTAATACCTTTTCTCGTGATATATACTGTTGTATTATCAGTAGCTAATTGTGTTAAATCTTTATCTCCAGAAACAATTACGACTTGTTGACCTTTTTCATCTGCTTGCTTACTTAAAGTACCAATAATGTCGTCCGCCTCGTACATTTCCAGTTCATAACGCTTAATACCATAAGCATCGATCAACTTACGTATATATGGAAATTGTTCTGAAAGCTCTGGCGGAGTTTTTTGTCTTCCACCTTTATATTCGCCAAATGTAGAATGACGGAAAGTTGTTTTTCCGGCGTCAAAAGCCACTAACATATGAGTTGGATTTTCTTCTTCCATAATTTTTTGTAGCATCATTGTAAAGCCATACGCTGCATTTGTATGTACACCATGTTCATTCGTTAATAAGGGTAGGGCAAAAAAAGCTCGGTAAGCCAAACTGTTGCCATCTAATAATAGGATTTTTTCGGTCGCCAAATACATTCACTCCTTAATAATAAAAACCGTCATTCCCTATATCTTACCATGACAGTAAGGGGAATGACGATTCATATACTATTCTAAGTAACCTGATAGAATATTCGCATACGGAGAATCTGACGGGATGATTATCATCGTTTCATCTCCAATTGTTTTCTTATACGATTCTAAAGTTCTGTAAAGTGAATAGAACTCTGGATCCTTAGAAAAACTTTGGTTATAAATTTTTGCTGCCTCTGCATCCCCTTCAGCCGCTATAATAGATGCATCTTTATTGGCAGTTGCCAACATTTCACGAACTTCACGGTCTGTTTCAGCTTCAATTCTTCGTTTATCTGCATCACCGGTAGAAAGGAATTTTTGAGCAATACTTTGTCTTTCAGAAATCATCTCATTGTACACAGATTGCTCATTTTCTTGAGGAAGATCTGTCCGTTTAATACGAACGTCTATTACTTCAATACCGTAATTATCTTTTTTCAATAATTCATTTACATGACTAGTTATTTGATCATTTAAGCTTCCTCTTGAGGAATTTTCATCGTTAATAATCTCATTATAATTTAATTGACCAAGCTCAGAACGAACGACCGAATAGATAAATTCTTCCATACGAGAACCTGCTCCAACTAATGTACCTGCACTAGAAATCATTTCCTTAACATTTACTACTCTCCACACTGCATAATTATCAATAATAATTCGACGTTTATCTTTTGTATTTATTTCTGCCTCAGATAATTTATAATTCATTTGATATTTAGGTACTGTAGTTACAGTCTGAACAAATGGTATTTTCATATGAATCCCAGGTGTATCTTTAACATCTTTGATTTCTCCAAACTGACGAATTACTTTAAACTCTCCCTCTTTGACCACAAAGATATTCGCAAGGGCGATGATGAACAAGACAAAAACTAGGAAAATTGCAATAAATGGCTTTGTATATTTTTTGTAATCTACTGGTTTTTTCTCTTTAGGAGAGTTACTTGCCTTGTTTTCAACTGTTTTAAATTTCGCTTCTAAATTGGAGAATGGATTTTTGTTATCAGCCATTATTTTCCGCTCCCTTCTTCTTTTTCTGCCTCTGTTTCAGTAGTCGTAGTTGCTGGTGGAGTCGTTTGTTTACTTGCTTCTAACGATTGTAGAGGGAGATACTTCATCGTTCCACCATCATCATTCATAATATATAAATTAGCATTTGGTAGTACGGCATCTAAAGTTTCCATTACTAAACGCTGTTTCGTAATCTCTTTATTATTTTGGTATTCTGCATATAGCTTATCAAAAAGTGCTACGTCTCCTTTTGCCTGTTCTATACGAGCAGTTTTATACCCATTTGCATTTGAAATGATTGCATCCTTTTCACCAATTGCTTCACTTAACTTCTGATTCTTGTATTTTTCTGCCTGATTTACTTTTGTATTCTTAGTCTCCTCGGCATCCGTTACTGCAGTAAACGCAGATCTAACTTCTGCATTTGGAAGCTCTACATCTTGCAGCTTTACTGTTAATACAGTGATTCCTATATCATACTTCTCTATTAAAGAGCGTAATAGATCATTTGTGTCACTCTCAATTTGTGCTTTTCCTGAAGTAAGGGCATCATCTATTTTGGAATTCCCAATAACGGAACGAATAGAAGCAGAGGTTGCATCATGAAGTAACTCTTGTGGGTTTTCAGCATTAAATAAATAAGATTTAGGGTCTGTTATTTTCCATTGAACGACTAAATCAGTTAACACAATATTGTCGTCCCCTGTAATCATTTTAGTATCCTTATCAAATGATTCGATTTCTCCATCTGCAGTTTGGCTATAACCGAATTTCAGACTAAATGTTTCTTTGGAGAGTTTTTCTACTGATTGAATTGGCCAAGGCATCTTAAATTTTAAACCCGAATCCACTATTGGTTCACTTGCTTCACCAAATGTGATGACGATTGCTTGTTCCGATTCATCTACTGTATACCAAGATGTAAAAACAGCCGATATTAATATAATTCCAATTACACTCATGGCAATAATAGTTAGTAACCTTTTCGTACTCATATTATTTCCTCCTTTTTATGTATACTTCCTTTTACGGTTTAACTTAGTAGTTGGTTTCAAAAATAATAGAATTGGTTATCTCATACATGTTTTCTATGAAGAGCATATTAAGTAAACTTTTAGGGTTTAGTTGGAAAAGTAGATACTTATACATTCTTGTTTCTTTTATCTGAGTCTCATTTTCACTTATTTGAAGATAAAACATGTATATTTAGAAGGTTTTATATACAATTGTTCGTTTATATAAAGTGAAACTAGTTGAATGGAGCGCAGCGGCGACTCCAGTGGGAACAGCGCGAGCTGAAGACCCTGGACTGAGCATCGCGAGGGAAGCGGCTGAAGCCGTGCCCACGGAAAGCGTCCGCTCGTAGCGAAAATCAACAGCATATCTACATTTTGTTTTTAGAGGATCGGGTATCTTTTACCCCGTTTTTTATGTAAAGAGTAATTTCGTCAAGCCCGCGGAAAGCATCCACCTGAAACGGAAACCAGTAGTATTATTCATTCTTAAATGTCCTGTAAACTAAGTATTCATTTTTCATTCTCCCTATATAAATAAAAAAAGCTAGCAAAAGCTAGCTTTTTTAGGTAAATCGTTTGGAAAAGGGGTCTAATTAAATATAACAAACAATTGTAAATCTCCCGTTAATACTTTGTAAATATTTCCTTACCAATTATTGTTTTTGTATTTTTTATAATAATTAAACTGACGAGCAATCAAAAATAATTTACGAGTAAAATGCTTGTCCTTTTTGTAAAAGAGTGGATTTCCCCATTTACCCGATTTCAAAAGTCCACTTACTTCTTCTCGAATCTCTTCATTTTCAACAAAGTTCCTTAGCACTATTTTAGGCACTACGGTAAACAAATAATGCTCATTCAATAGAGTAAGTGGTTTTTCCTTTTGATAAATAACATCATCTACAAAATATCTAGCCATATTATGTCCAAGAGCTGTTGTATAGTAACTAGATCTCCCCTGTCTAATGTTTACCTCAAACACTTTAAACTTCCCATCTCGCTCATCAAACTTTAAGTCGAAGTTTGCAAAACCTACGTAACCTACAGCTTCTAAAAAGTGTTGAAGTTTTTTCATTAGCTCCTCATTATATCGGGTAATTAGCGCAGTATAGTTACCAATTGCAGTAACAGTATGCTCTTGAAGAACCACTTGTGCAAGTGTACTAAGTTGTGCTTGTCCTTTTGAATTCATATAAAATACTGAATCCCACATATACGTATCATCCCCAGGAATATAATCCTGAATGATTAAGTCTTCTGTATATCCACTAGCATTTACTTTGTTAATAATATCATCAAGTTCTGCTTTAGACTCTACACGATAAACTTTTTGTTGTCCTGGAAACTTGTTTTTGTAATACATAACACCATTGCTTGGTTTTATAATTAGAGGGAAAAGTACATCTTCGGTAAATGCTGCTTTTTTTGCACATGAATAATAATATGTCTTAGGTGCATCTATTCCATGCTCTTCACAAAGCTTATAGAAATTCGATTTCACAAGTAGATTGTTCATTAGTTCTTCTGACATATAGTTAAAAACATACATTTTCTTTAGTGCAACTGCATTTTCAATTATTAATCGTACATAAAAGTCATTTGTTCCTATTAGAAGCAATTGTTTGTCTTGCGTTTTATATTTTTGTGCTACTTCAGAAAGAACTTGAACAAAAGAAGATTTATCCCATAAATTTGGTTGAATTTCTATATGTTCAATCACGCTACTCCATTTGGTAAAGGACATTTCTTCTTTACCTACTAATATCGGCTTAATATTGTATTCCTCATGAAAAGAAATCGCCATATTATAAGCATTCATATCTGTCCCAATAATTATAGGGATAAAAGGTTGGTTATTCATAAAGACCTCCGTTAACTTTTAACAAGTGGAATTGATACAGTAAAGACAGTACCTTTTCCTACTTCACTTTCTACTTCTAACAAGCCGTGATGCGCTTCCACTAGATGTTTAACAATTGCTAGACCTAGACCGGTTCCTCCAGAGTTTCTACTTCTAGCTCTGTCCACTCGGTAAAAACGCTCAAATACTCGGTTAAGCTCTTCTTTTGCTATTCCTATCCCTTCATCTTGGATACGGAATATTCCACATTTTTCGTTTTGACTGATAGATATAGTCACGGTTTTATTTTCAGGGGAGTAAGTTAGTGCATTCATCAATAAATTCATCGTTATTTGGATTAAACGATTTAAATCCCCTAATACAAAGACCGATTCATCATATATCGTCTCGAGGCGCATATTCTTTTCCTCTACTATATGACTAGTCATTTCTTTACTTCGCTCAACAACATCTAATAAGTTGACCTTTTGTAAGTCCACTTCATACCCAACCTGCTCCACTTTTGAAAGATCTAATAAATCATTGATCAGCATTTGAAGTCTATTACTTTCCTTGTGAATTATTTCAAGGAAAGAAAGTAAAGTTTCTTCGTTTTTATATGCGCCATATAATAATGTTTCTGAAAATCCTTTAATACTTGTAACAGGTGTCTTCAATTCGTGAGATACATTTGCTACAAAATCTTTTCTGACCTGCTCCAATTTCACAAGCTCCGTAATTTCATGCATGACAACCACTATACCAAGCCATTTTCCATGTTCACCGATAACTGGTGCACCGTAAGCATCCATGTAATAAGTATGTATGTTTTTCTTTAGAGATATTTGTTCCCGATTAGATGCCTCTGTTAAAAATAATTGATCAATGAACATTTCAATCTTCTTTGGAAGACCAATTTTATTAAACAACTTTCCATCAACGTCTTTGAACGAAATATCAAGCTGTTTAAGAAATGCACGATTCACAATGGTGATATATCCGTTACGATCAATCATAATAAGTGCACTGCCCATATTCTCGATTAACGTTTTCAAACGTTCTTTTTCAGTTTCTCTCATGACGGATATATCATGCAAATTTCGTGCAAGTATATTAATAGAGTTACTCAGCTTGGACATTCCAGAAAATTCATCTTCAAACGCACGAATCCGATAATTACCTCTTGCTAATTCCATAGCGGTTTCTGTTAAATGTTCGATTGGCTGAGCAAACTTTTTGAAAATACTTGTCCCTAAAAAAAGTGCAACCAGAAATGTTATACCTAAAATGATGAATAAGAATAACCATAAGGAATGGGAATCAATCAAATCCGCTCGTGAAAAAGAAGAAGCTAGCTTATCCCTAATATCCCTCTGTTCATCTACAGTTAGTCCTGTTGCGGCTAAATCTTTAGATACTTCCTCTATCTGTGTGTTTATGACTTTTTCAGAAGAATTTTTGGCGTAAATAGGAAAAAGCTGTCCAAGTATTAGTCCTAGACAAGCTAATATTAACCCTATCATAATAGAATAAGTTCTAAAAAGTTTGGAATGAAATGATTTCATTAGCTCTTAGGCTCCTCAAACTTGTATCCTAATCCTCTAATTGTTTTGATGAAATTAGGCTTTCTACTATTCTCTTCAATTTTATCACGTAAATGACTAATATGGACATCTACTATACGAGTATCTCCCGCAAAATCATAGTTCCATACAGCACTTAAAAGCTGATCACGTGTTAACACTCTATTTTTGTTTTCTATTAAATACACAAGTAATTCAAATTCTTTTGGAGTAAACTCAATGACTTCATTGTTTAAAAGTACTTCAAAACGTTCTGGAAACACTTGTAACGGCCCAAAAGTATACATCTCTTCTATGGTTTTTTCTTGCTTATGCTCTGTAGATAGACTAGAACGACGAATCATTGCTTTTACCCTTGCAGTTACCTCTCTCGGGCTAAAAGGCTTGGTCATATAATCATCTGCACCTAATTCGAGTCCTAATACCTTATCGAATTCTTCATCTTTTGCAGTTAACATTATAATAGGTATTTGCACTTTCTTTAAACGAAGTTCTTTACAGACTTCCATGCCATCCATATGCGGTAGCATCCAATCCAGTACAATAACCTCTGGCTTTTCTTCTAATGCTTTATTAAGCCCTTCTAAACCATCACTTGCTGTGATGACTTCAAAACCAGCTTCCTCAAGATTATATTTTAATAAAGTTACAATCGAGCTTTCATCATCCACAACTAATACTTTTCTCATTTTTTTGCCTCCAAGGTTGATTTGAAACCCCCATTCCAAATCCATTAAGCTATAATCTTATTGTTTCTCTAGAATAGGAGGCGTTACATGAAATTCGCCATCCACAACAATTTCATTTTGGTCATTTTGAGCTATTACTGAAATTATTATATTATTTGATTGTTCTATTATTTCCTTTATTTCAAATGTAAATTCTAGTATTGAGTAATGGTAAGTAGGTGTTGGAAAACTAATATATTGTTTTGTTATATGTGATCCCGGACCCGGCAAGTATTTTGAGATAGCAGATGTTATAATACCCGTTAACATAATCGACGGTACGATAGGTTTTTCATATTGAGTCTTAGCCGCAAAATCATGTTGAATATATAAAGGATTGTTATCATTGGTTAGTCCAAGATATAGAAGCAAGTCTTTGTCCTCTATTTTTTCTGTAAGTGTTAATTTCTCACCTATCTCTATATCCTGTATATGTCTCCCTATTTTTCGAGTTTTCCCTAATAACAATAGCTGCTCCCCCTTACAAATAGCTAATTCTATATTAACAATAAACCTACACAAAGTGCAAGGTGATGATAGGACCTGTTCCAGTTGGGCTATCTTTTAACCATCCTTAGTTAGCCCTTTTTTTCATAATAATATCACTAGCAAAAGACATACACAGAAATTTTAGTTCATCACCAGTTTCCGTTGTTCTCTAAGGGTTTTGGACTAGCATTTTCCTCTATGATTAAAAGGTGAGTTTTTAGTGTTATTAATTTTCATACTATATTAACTAAAACTAATTCTATTATCCTAACTATAAGCTATAGTCACAAAAAGGGGCAAAAGTTATGTGCATCACATGGTTTGGTAACAACCTGTTTATCCAAGTGAATTGTCAGCTTTTAAGTATTTTCTTATTAAAAAAATCGAGTAGGTTTCCCCACTCGATTGATACCAGTATTATAGTTAAGCTAAAACTTTCATAACAGCTTTGACTGCATCTGCAGATTTGTTTAATAATGCTTTTTCATCTTCTGTTAATTCAAGTTCGATAATCTTTTCGATACCACCAGCACCAAGCACTGTTGGAACACCAAGGTAAATTCCATCCATACCATATTCACCCTCTAAATATGCAATAGATGGTAATACACGTTTTTGGTCTTTCAGAATTGCTTCAGCCATTTCCACTAAAGAAGCAGCTGGAGCATAGTAAGCAGAACCATTGCCTAAAAGGTTAACGATTTCAGCTCCACCTTTACGAGTACGGTCTACAATTTCATCTAAACGAGCAGCGTCAATTAGTTTTTCTAATGGAATCCCGCCGGCATAAGAATATCTTACTAATGGCACCATATCGTCACCATGTCCTCCCAGAACAAAACCAGTTACATCTTTAACAGATAGGTTTAATTCTTTTGCAACAAATGTACGGAAACGTGCAGTATCAAGTACACCAGATTGGCCGATTACGCGTTCTTTTGGTAAGCCTGATTCTTTATAAACTGTATAAGTCATCGCATCAACAGGGTTTGTTAATACTAATATTGTTGTATTTGGAGAATACTTAACGATTTCAGATGTAACAGATTTCATAACTTTTTGGTTTGTTTGAACTAAATCGTCACGGCTCATGCCAGGTTTACGTGCAATACCAGCAGTGATAATAACTAAATCCGAGTCTTTCGTCTCTTCATAATTAGAAGTACCAATGATATTAGCGTCAAAACCTTGAACTGGTCCGGCTTGCGACATATCCAAAGCCTTACCTTTTGTAGCATTTTCTGCCTGTGGAATGTCTACTAATACAACATCACCAAGTTCTTTTTGAGCAAGTAGAAAAGCTGTTGTAGCACCTGTAAATCCGCCACCGATTACTGATATTTTACTTCTTTTCAATGTCATTAGAAAACTCTCCTTTTATGTTTATTAGTAGAACCGTGCTAAAAAGGCCTGTTCTATAAAGCGCACACCTGGAACGGAAATCAGTAACATTATTCGAATCCCGTGTTCACGGTACATTTTTATATATTCTTGTCTATTAAAGAAAAGGAAGGGAAAATTCCCTTCCTTAAAAACCAAATCTCATTTTAATATTACATGTTTTTAATAAGTTCATCAGCGAACTCAGAACATTTAACTTCAGTCGCACCATCCATTAAACGAGCAAAATCATAAGTTACCACTTTAGAAGCAATAGATTTCTCCATTGAATCCATGATAAGTTTCGCAGCCTCGTTCCAACCTAAATGCTCTAGCATTAATACTCCTGAAAGGATAACAGAAGATGGGTTAACTTTGTCAAGACCAGCATATTTAGGAGCTGTACCATGAGTAGCTTCGAAAATAGCATGTCCAGTTACATAGTTAATATTAGCTCCTGGAGCAATACCGATACCACCAACTTGTGCAGCAAGTGCATCAGAAATGTAATCTCCATTAAGGTTCATTGTAGCAACTACATCAAACTCTTTTGGACGAGTTAAAATTTGTTGTAAGAAGATATCAGCAATTGAATCTTTCACAAGGATTTTACCAGCTGCAAGTGCATCAGCTTGTGCTTTGTCAGCAGCTTCTGTTCCTTGTTCTTCTTTAATTTTATCATATTGATTCCAAGTGAATACTTTATCCCCAAATTCTTGTTCTGCTACTTCGTAGCCCCAAGTTTTGAAAGCACCTTCTGTGAATTTCATGATATTCCCTTTATGAACTAATGTTAAAGAAGTACGACCTTCTTTGATAATATAGTTAATAGCAGCACGTACTAAACGTTTAGTACCTTCCTCAGAAATTGGTTTAATACCGATACCTGAAGTTTCTGGGAAACGAATATTTGTCACTCCGAATTCAGTTTGTAAGAATTCGATTAGTTTTTTTGCATTATCTGTACCTTTAGCATACTCAATACCAGCGTATATATCTTCAGTGTTTTCACGGAAAATAACCATGTCAGTATCTTCTGGACGTTTAACTGGAGATGGAACACCAGTGAAATAACGAACTGGACGTAGGCAAGTATATAGATCAAGCTCTTGACGTAATGCTACGTTTAACGAACGAATTCCTCCACCGATTGGTGTAGTTAAAGGTCCTTTAATAGCAATTAGATACTCATTAATAACATCTAAAGTTTCTTGAGGTAACCACTCGCCAGTTTTATCGAATGCTTTTTGACCAGCAAGAACTTCTTTCCATTCAATTTTCTTTTCACCATTATAAGCTTTTTCTACCGAAGCTTCTAATACACGTGATGCTGCAGCCCAAATATCTGGACCCGTTCCGTCTCCCTCAATGAAAGGAATTACCGCTGTGTTTGGTACGTTAAGTACGCCGTTTTCTACTGTAATTTTGCCTGTTGTCATTTGTTATTCCTCCTACTATCATAATCATAGGGCAGTAAACACAAATGTGTTTAAGCCCTATCTTATAAGATAATACTAATACTATCTTTCTTCAATTGGAATATATTTTTGCATTCCAGGTCCTACATATTCTGCACGTGGACGGATTAAACGATTATTTGCATATTGCTCAAGAATATGTGCGCTCCAACCAGATACACGTGATACTGCAAAGATTGGTGTAAATAAATCATGATCGATTTTTAAAGAATGGTATACAGACGCAGAATAGAAATCTACATTTGGAGGTAGATTCTTTTGTCCCGTAACTATTTCATCAATACGAATAGACATATCATATAATTTGGATTCACCATTAAGTGTAGTCAATTTTTTAGACATTTCACGTAAATGCTTTGCACGCGGATCTCCTTTTCTATAGACACGGTGACCAAATCCCATAATTTTTACTTTGTTTTCTAATTTTTCGTTAATATAAGCGTCAACATTATCAAGTGTATCAATTTCTGTTAACATTTTCATAACTTGCTCGTTTGCTCCACCATGAAGAGGTCCTTTTAAAGCTCCAATAGCTGCGACCACACCAGAATAGATGTCTGAAAGAGTTGCTACACATACGCGAGCAGTGAATGTCGAAGCATTCAATTCATGATCTGCGTGTAAAACAAGTGCTTTGTCAAACGCTTCTATTTCTATGTCTTCTGGTAATTTTCCATGTAGCATGTACAAGAAGTTAGCAGCATAACCTAGATCTGTTTTAGGTGCTACAGGTTCTAGTCCTTTACGGACACGTGAGAAAGCTGTTACTAATGTCGGGATTTTTGCTTGTAATTTAATTGCTTTTAAGTAATTTGCCTCATCGGACATATCTTCTGCAGCATCATCATATAATGCAAGCATAGAAACTGTTGTTCTAAGGGCAGTCATTGGATGTACATCATTGATTGGGAATGTTTTGAAATGATTCAAAACTTCTTGTGGTACAGCCATGTTGTCAGCTAATTGTTGTTTCAATTCAGCTAGCTCAGCTGCGTTTGGAAGACGTTTATGCCAAAGCAAGTAAACTACTTCTTCAAAGCTCGCATTGTTAGCTAAATCATCAATATCATATCCAACGTATGTAAGTGTATCATCGATGATTGAACTGATGGACGTTTCTGCCGCTACAATTCCTTCTAAACCTTTAGTTGTTGTCATATCAAAGTCTCCCCTTCACAACATAAGACTTCTGACTAAATCTACACTAAATCAGAAGAATTATATGTATATATTAATGTTTTTAGCATTGCTTACTTATACAGTATAATCAATTTTGGCGTTTTTGTGAATGAAAACGCTTAAGTTTATTGAAAAATATCTTTAAATCTCCTAATTAATTGAAAAGATTGGATGAATTTGATTACTCTACAATTAAATAAAAAAGATTTTTTATCACAATGGGTTCCATTTGGAATAATTATACTAATATCATTTGTTGCTTACCCCCTTACTTTAGCAATAATTGGAGGTTATTTTCTATTTCCTGTCACTAATTTTTTACATAAAAAATTTAAAATTCCAGTATTTATAAGTGTCTTACTAACTGTAATTTTAATTTTATCGAGTTTTTTAATGATATTATTTTTTCTTATTCAAACATTAATTGATTTAATTCCTTTCATCCATGAACATGTCGTTTTACTACCTGTAATGGAAATACAAAATCACCCCATTTTTACGATGTTTGAAGGTAAATTTCAAACATTACTAAATAAGCTATTGAATGATTTATTACTAAATGTAACTCATTTACCCTCTTACTTTTTTGAGATATTCTTATTTAGTATTGGATTATTTTTTTCATTAATCGAATCTATAAAGGATCGGGAATGGTTTCTAGTTTATTTCCCGAAAAAAATGCGAAACCTTTGCCATAGAGCATTACTTAAATCCTCAACAATTATAAATCAGTTTATTCATGTAGAATTTAAGTTATTTATTTTAACGTTTATATTAATTTCTATTGGTTTCTCAATATTAGGTTTACATAATCCTATTAAATATGCGTTTCTAATTTCTTTAGTCGATAGTGTTCCTTTTTTAGGTACTGGCTTAATATTGATACCTTTGTGCATTTACTTTTTTTTAATGGAAATGCAGATGGTAGGTACAATTGTCTTACTTTTATACCTTTTCGTTCAATTGACAAGACATATCGTCGAATCTGTACTCTGGTCTTCTACGACACAAATAAAGGCCGTCCACGTCTTTTATTTGAGCGCGGCAGCCATTTTAATCTTTGGATTTATAGGAATTTTGTTTAGTCCATTTATTTATCTATTTGCCCATAAATGGGAAAGTTTCACGAAGACTTCATCACAATAACTTGGCCGTTTTTCATTTTTTTGCGTATCCATCTATAAACAAGTGGTTTAAATAAGTTTCTAGTTGGGGCAAATAAAAGCATGAAGCCAAAAATATCTGAGATAAATCCTGGGAGAACTACTAGAATAGCTCCCATAAATATACTAATACCATTAATCGCAGCTTCGCCTGGCGCTTGATAGTTTTTGACGCTATCTGATACTTCTCTAAACGCTTTTAGGCCCTGTCTTTTTGCCAAATAGCCACCAATTATACCACTTGCGATGATCAATAAAAATGTATTTCCTACTCCAATAGTTTTACCCGATAGCATAAGAATATATAATTCAACCGCTGGGATTAAAATAAACAAACCAATAATCCATTTCATCATTTCACCTTCCTATAATAAATGCGCAGGGCATCTTTTAAGTTCAAAACCTGTTTCTATCGTTTTCGAAGCGCATTGGACAGACGTGTTGCTATATTATTACCGAGTGAATTTTTAGTGATGCTGGTTGTGACGTCCGTCACAACCAGCATCACTTTTTTCGGTAATCTTATTTCTTCTGTCTGTCCATCACCCTCCTACAACTCTTAGAAACAGGTAAGTGCGTTTTTGGATAACTAGAGAAAAGATGCTTTCCGATTCATAGAGGAAGCGCACGAAGATACAATTTCGTTCGCTATTTCGCTTCTTATTGGAGAAACACTTACTATTTTTCTTTTTTTCCACTAGTATAAAAAAAAAATCTATTTTCTTCATCCTTCATTACGGAATAGTATCACTTAGTTAACATACAGTTTTATCACTATATTAACTTTGACTATTATTATCATCCATGCGATAGGCTATGCAAAATCTTATTGTTAGATACTACTCTCTTAATTGATTGTAGTGAAAGGCGGTGACTCCAGCGGGATAAGCGAGAAAGTCGAGACCCCGCAGGTAGCGTAGCGAACGAGGAGGCTCTGCCTCGCCCGCGGAAAGCGTCCGCCTGAAACGGAAATCAGTAGTATTTTTGGATAGATCTTAATACACTTATACCTGATTTTCATTCAATAAAAGCCCCACCTTTTAAGGTGAGGCATTCTATTAAATAATACTAGCGTGTCCATGATAGATAAAACCACTTTCGGCATCTATCGTTAGTTCTTGACCATTTTTTATAAGTGTTGTTGCATCTTTAACACCTACAATAACCGGCACTCCTAAGCTAAGTCCAACTACTGCAGCATGGCTAGTTAAACCACCCTCTTCGGTGATTAAACCTCTGCATTTTTCAATACTCGGGACCATATCTCGGTCAGACCCTAAAGTTACAATAATGCTATCCGTTGTATCTTGTCCGGCTAATTCTTCCGCATTATTTACAACTATTGCTTTTCCGAATGCAGTATTCTTACCAATACCTTGTCCTCTTGCAACTAAGTCTCCAATAATATGAACCTTCATCAAGTTTGTTGTGCCCGCTTCTCCAACAGGTACACCAGCTGTAATCACAACTAAATCACCATGAGTTACGTAGTGGTGAAGAATACTTTCCTCCACAGCTACTTCCAAAATTTCATCTGTTGAGTGAGCTTTTTTGCCAACAATTGGATATACTCCCCAAACTAATGTTAGTTTTCTAGATGGGGTAGCAGATGAAGTCACAGCAATAATCGGAACACCAGGTCTAAATTTAGCAATCATTTTTGCAGTATATCCACTTTCAGTAGGTGCAATAACTGCTTTTACCTTTAAGTTAATCGCTGTATGAGCAACAGCTTGACCAATAGCATCAGTTAAGTTCACATCACGTGCTTTACTGATCTTCGTTACATTTTCACGATAATCGACTGCATTTTCTGTACGACGAGCAATTTTATCCATCGTTTGAACAGCCTCTAACGGATAAAGTCCTGCAGCTGTTTCTCCAGAAAGCATAATGGCATCTGTACCATCAAATATAGCATTTGCGACGTCACTTGCTTCTGCGCGAGTAGGTCTAGGATTACGTTGCATAGAATCGAGCATTTGAGTAGCTGTAATAACAGGTTTTCCAGCTTCGTTGCATTTAGTAATTAGTTTCTTTTGAACTAAAGGTACCTCTTCTGCTGGAATTTCTACGCCTAAATCACCCCGAGCAACCATTAGACCGTCAGATACTTGAATAATTTCATCAATATTATCTACGCCTTCTTGGTTTTCGATTTTAGGAATAATTTGAATATGTTCTCCATTATTTTCTTCTAATAATTTACGGATTTCTAACACATCTGAAGCTCGGCGAACGAAAGATGCAGCAACAAAATCTATGTCCTGCTCAATACCAAAAAGGATATCCTGAGCATCTTTTTCTGTCATGCCAGGTAATTGCACTGATACTCCTGGTACATTTACACCTTTATTGTTCTTTAACGTTCCTGCATTTTGAATATAAGTGGAAATTATTCCATTTTCTTTATCAATTTTTTTAACGATTAACTCAATTAGTCCATCATCCAATAAAATAACAGAACCTTCGTGAACATCTTCAATTAGTTTGTCATAGGAAATAGAGAAGCGTTCTAATGTACCTAACACTTCTGTCATCGAAATTTCAATTGTCTGACCAGATTGAAGCTCAATAGCACCATTTTCCATTTTATGTGTGCGAATTTCCGGGCCTTTTGTATCCAATAAAATCCCAACAACTTTACCTATCTTTTTAGAAACTTTACGGATTGTTTGAATTCTTGCAGAATGTTCTTCGTGATTTCCATGTGAGAAATTCAATCTGGCAACATTCATACCAGCATTAATTAATTTCTCTAACATTTCTTCCGATTCACTTGCGGGTCCAATTGTACAAACTATTTTAGTTTTTCTCATAGTACATTCCTTTCTATAATGGGAAGATATTACCTCATTAAATGGATAATTCTTTAGATAATTGATACATAGACATATCAAATTCTTCATGATTTTCAAATGCTTTATTCATATCATAGTCTACCACTTGATGATTCTGGATGCCAATAGCACGTCCACCATTTCCAGTAAGCAAAACCTCCACAGCTTTCGCTCCAAACAAACTTGCTAGCACACGATCACGCCCCGTCGGAGAACCTCCACGTTGAATATGTCCAAGTACCGAAACCCTTGTTTCAATATCCGCTAAGTCCTTTAGCTTGTTAGCAAATTCTGCTCCACTCATCACACCTTCAGCAACAATAATAATACTATGCTTTTTCCCTCGCTCAGAACCGCTTTTTAGACGCTCGACAATCTCGTCCATATTTATCTCTACTTCAGGAATAATGATCGTTTCAGCCCCACCTGCTAGACCAGCCCACAAAGCCAAATCTCCGGCATCTCTTCCCATTACTTCTACGATAAAAGTACGTTCATGCGATGTGGCAGTATCTCGGATTTTATCAATACTCTCAATAACTGTATTTAAGGCTGTATCAAATCCAAGTGTGTAATCTGTACCAGGTATATCATTATCGATTGTTCCTGGTATTCCTACACAAGGGAAACCATTTTCAGTTAGTTTCATAGAACCTCGATAAGAACCATCCCCACCGATAATTACCAATCCGTCAATACCATGCGCCTTTAACTGTGCTATTGCTTTTTGTTGCCCTTCTTCAGTTCGGAACTCTGGGCATCTTGCAGAAAATAGTTTTGTTCCACCTCTTTGAATAATGTCCCCTACAGAGCCTAAGTCTAAAACTTCCATTTTACCATCAATTAACCCTTGATAGCCATGGAAAATACCAACTACCTCAAGTCCCTCAAAAATGGCCTTTCTTACAACAGCACGAATAGCTGCGTTCATGCCTGGAGCATCTCCCCCACTTGTTAATACACCAATTCTCTTCATCTATTTCTCCTCCATACAATGAATTTCATAATGTAAGCTTATCATGAAATGAACTAAAAAAAAATGCGCCATTATTGACGCATTTTATTCATTGAATTCCCCTATATTTTTAAATTTAGAATATCGGTTTTCAATTAGCTCATCTGGTGTTAAATTCACCAATTGTTTCAATGAAGTAATGAGGGTCTCCCTCATATAATTAGCCTGTGCCTCTATATTTTTATGAGCTCCTCCGTGAACTTCTGTGATGACAGTATCAATAATACCCATTTTTTTTAAATCAGGTGCAGTAATTTTCATTGCTTCGGCAGCTTGTTTTGCCAAGGATGCATCCTTCCAAAGAATAGATGCAGCTCCTTCTGGTGATATAACGGAGTATGTAGAGTTTTCTAACATATGAATATGGTTAGCTACACCTAATGCTAATGCTCCGCCACTTCCACCTTCTCCAATAACAACACTTATTACTGGCACTTTCAATCCAGCCATTTCAACTAAGTTTCTCGCAATGGCCTCACTTTGGCCACGTTCCTCGGCAGCTTTTCCTGGATAAGCACCTTTTGTATCAATCATACAAATAATTGGACGATTAAACTTTTCTGCTTGTTTCATTAATCGCAAGGCTTTTCGATAACCCTCTGGATGAGGCATACCAAAATTACGTTTAATATTTTCTTTCGTATCTATGCCTCTTTGATGGCCAATAATTGTTATTGGTTTTCCTTCAAACAAAGCTATTCCGCCTATAATTGCCGCATCGTCTCCATAAAATCTATCTCCATGGAGTTCAATAAATTCTGTACATAAAAACTCTATATAATCCCTTGTTGTGGGGCGACTAGGGTGACGAGCCACCTGAACACGGTCCCATGGCTCCATATTTTCATAAATTTCTTGCTCTAACTTCTCTAGTCTTGCTTCTAGATTAACGATTTCTACTGACATATCTACATCAGCGCTTGCTGTATACTCTTTCAATTCTTCTATTTTAGTTTTTAATTGAACAATTGGTTCTTCAAAAGGTAGGACTTTTACCATTTTGTGACCTCCTTAGTCGTATGAAGATGAACGATGGAAGCTACTTTTTCTCGCATATCTTTACGATGTATAATGGCATCTAACTGGCCATGATTCAGTAAAAATTCAGCAGTTTGAAAATCTTCTGGTAGTTTTTCCCGCACTGTCTGTTCAATCACTCGTCTTCCAGCAAAGCCGATTAAAGCTTTTGGCTCGGCAATATTAATATCTCCTACGGATGCAAAGCTAGCAGAAACTCCACCCGTCGTGGGATGAGTAAGAATAGAAATATACAATAGACCATGATCACTATGTCTTCTCAAAGCAACTGACGTTTTAGCCATTTGCATTAAAGAAAGTACGCCTTCTTGCATTCTTGCGCCTCCACTTGCAGTGAAAATAATAAAAGGAATGCCAAGTTCTGTAGCTTTCTCAACAGCTCTCATAATTTTCTCACCAACAACTGAACCCATTGACCCCATACGAAAATGTGAATCCATAATTGCAACCGCTACTTGTTGACCATCCAGCTTTCCAAGTCCAGTAAGAACTGCTTCGTTCAATCCTGTCTTCTGTGCGTCAGCCTTTATTTTTTCCGTATAACTTGGGAAATTCAATGGATTAACTGTTTCTAAATGGTCATCCATTGACTCAAATGAATCCTCATCTAAGAATATTTCTACACGCTCCCAGGCAGTCATTTTCATATGGTGATCACATGTAGGACACACTTTAAAATTCTTCATCAAGTCTTTTGTAAATACATTTTTCCTACACTCAGGACATTTCATCATAATACCTTCTGGTACATCATTTTTTGCTTTTTCCGTCGGTATTGTGGCATATTTTTTCTTTTGATTTTTTCTAAATATATCTCGAATGCTCATTTATACATCTCCTCTATTAATTAACAAAAGCCATTCATTATATAGAGATAACGCTTGTTGTTCTTCTCCATTTTGCATAGCAATAAGAAGCTGAATCCAAAGGGACTTCTCTTCCAGTTTCATATTTTCTTTGTAAGGCTCTCCTGCAAACTGCTTTAACAAAAACCATATTTTTAAACCCAATCGATTATTGGAAATGATAATAATTTCACGAATTATATCTTCTCGTAACATATCTTCTACAATTAGTTTTTCTTTAAATGCATCCCAAATATGTAGTGTATAAAGTCTCTTTGACATACAAATCGTATAAATTGCATCTCTCTCCAATGCTGCTCTCGTTATATGTACATCTTCCTTCGACTTAGACTCTTGAAGGATAAATGTAGACAGCAGCTCGACTAGCCGATGCTTTCGATAATCCGATAGAAAAGTACCTTCTCCTCGACGTGTTTCTATTAAACCGAGTAACTCTAAACTCCTTAGTGCTTCCCTAACAGTTGATCTACCTACTTGAAGTCGCTCTGCTAGCTCCCTTTCAGATGGCAATTTTCCACCAACAGTAACATTTTCATCGGTAATGATTTGTCTCAACTGCTTTACAATTTCTAGAAACATTTTTTTAGGATTATTCGTTTGCTCCATTACGCCTCACTCTTCCATAAATTACAAAGTGGTCTGACCACTAATAATTATTAGTCTACAAAAGATTTGTTCAAACGTAAAGAAAAAACTGCATCTTAAATATGCAGTTTATTTTTCCATATATTTTGTAATGATTTGAGAGCGACCGTTTCTTCGCTCTGACTTTCCTGTAATAACAAGCATTCCCTGTTCTTTTAATAACAAATTGTACTTTGCGTATTCCTCCGGAAAAAGTGTTACGGACAAGCTACCAGTATCATCCTGTACAGTTAGAAAAGCCATTGCTTCACCTTTTTTTGTACGAATTCGTTTTATATCCTGTATTAGCCCTACTATCTTCACAGGCATATCTCTTGTTGACTGCAAAATATCCCAGATATTAATGAATTTATCCTCTAACGTTTTCTTTTTGGATACTGTAGGATGCTCTGAAAAATATTGTCCCAAGACTTCTTTTTCAAATTGAAGCTTTACCATAATCGGAAGTGGATCTGATAGTATATACTTTGACTTCCCAAAGTGAGAAGCATCTCCACCAAACAAGTCTGACTCCTCTGTAGGGCTTATTAATTCAGCATATTTAATAGCTGCATCTAGAGTAGCTAACAGAGTCGACCTTTCGAAACCAAATTCATCTAGAGCACCTGCCTTTATCAATGGCTCTACATTTTTTCTTGTAAAATGAACAGCTGACAAATCAGATGCCAGATCAAATACATCTTCCCACTTGGTTTCTCGTTCCATACGTTTCTGTATTAATTTTTGTATAAAATTATGGGAGACTCCTTTTATAGCTTGTAAACCAAACCGCACTCTTCCGTTTTCAACTGTGAAGAATCGTTGACTACGAAAAATAGATGGAGCGAGAATAGCCATATCTTTTTGCTTCATTTCCATCATTAGCTCATTTATCTTCGCTTGGTTTCCTGTAGCTATGCTCAATAATGCACTATAAAAAGCAACTGGGAAATGCGCTTTTAAATATGCCATTTGAAAAGAAATAACACTATATGCAACAGCATGGCTTTTTGGAAAACCATAGTCAGCAAATCGGACGATTAAATCATAAACAGCTGAAGCAGACTGTTCAGAGTGTCCCTTTTGAATAGCTTTTTGAACAAAATGTACACGTTCACTTTGTAAAACTTCTCGATTTTTTTTGCTCACAGCTCTACGTAATAAATCTGCTTCCCCGAATGTAAAACCTGCCATTTTTGAGGCAATTTGCATAATCTGCTCCTGGTATACAATTATACCGTATGTTTCTTTCAATATTGGCTCTAGTATTGGATGTTCATAGGTTACCGGCGCATGGCCAGCTTTTCGCTGAGCATAAAGAGGTATGCTTTCCATTGGACCTGGGCGGAATAAGGCATTTACTGCAACTACATCTTCAAATTTTGTTGGATTGATTTGTTTGAGAGCTTGTCGCATTCCTGCCGATTCCAACTGAAATACCCCTGTGGTATCCCCTTGCTGTAATAACTGAAAGGTCTGTTCATCGTGAAGCGGAATTTCTGTTAACTTAAATGGGTTGGATTGTTTATAATTAATGATCTTCAAAATTCTTTCAATAATCGTCAAATTTCGCAACCCTAAAAAGTCCATTTTAAGTAATCCTACTTGTTCTACTTCCTTCATCGGCCATTGTGTTAGATAGATATCGTCATGTCCACTTTGAATAGGTATAACATCTACTAAAGAAACTGGTGATAATACTACACCTGCTGCGTGTGTGGAAGCATTCCTAGGTAAACCCTCTAAAGCAAGTGCTACCTGAAACCATTTTTTTCGAATTTCTTCGGTTTGGATAAACTCTCGTAATTTTTCGGACATTGAATATGCTTCTTTTAACGTAATACCTGGCTTTGGAGGTATAAAAGATGAAATAGCTTCCAAAGTAGTCGATTCAAACCCAAAAACTCTAGCAACTTCTCTTGCTGCTGCTTTTGCGGACAATGTACCAAAAGTAATTATTTGGGAAGCATAGTTTTTTCCATACTTATCTACGACATATTGAATAACTTCCATTCTTCTCGAATCAGCAAAATCGATATCAATATCCGGCATTGTAATTCGTTCTGGATTTAAAAATCGCTCAAATAGTAAACCAAATCGAAGAGGATCAACGTCAGTGATATTCAAAGAAAATGCTACAAGCGAACTTGCGGAAGATCCACGACCCGGACCAGTTAGGATATCTTGCTGTTTAGCAAATTTCATAAAATCCTGAACGATTAAAAAATAGTCCTCGTAGTTCATTTGGCTAATAATGGACAATTCATAATTTAGACGCTCTATATAAGGCTGAGTAACTTCCTTTATCCGTTTACTCAGTCCATCTTCACAAAGTTCTCTTAAGAAATCCCTAGAACTCTTAGTTGCGGGTAATGGATACTTTGGCATAATAGAAGCTGATTTTTCGATAGATAAGTTACAGCTATTTAGCATAAACTCTGTGTTTTCTATCCAGGATGGAACATCTGAAAACCATTCACCCCATTCTTCACTAGAAAGTAAGTGAAGAGAGTTGATAGAGGGTTTTAAGCGGGCATGATCATTCATTTTTAGCGATTGATCCATCGCATTTAATACTTCATACGCAAAAGCATCTTCTTTTTCTATGTATCGACTCATATGGAAGACAGTAACTGGTATAGATAGTTGTTCACTGAAATCGATGATTAATTCTTCATGTTCTAACTTTTCACCATTCGGTCGCTCAATTGCTAAGTAGAAATTAAGTTCTCCAAATATCTTTTGTAATTCGGTCAGCTGCATAAGTGAAGTGGAAGACTCTCCTTTATATACGGCGATCAATCCTTTGTTATATGCTTCTAACCATCTTTTAGGTAGAACTGTAATTTCTCTTGTTTCTATACTACTAGATATTTTCAACAAATTTTCATATCCATTATGATCTTTTGCATATAGCACTAATCCTACAATATCTGACTCTAGTTGGACATTGACAGTGAGTCCGAGTACAGGTTTAATCTGTTGTGCATGTAATGCATGCCAAAAAGGCAGTAATCCATACAATCTACTATTTGTAATGGCAGCTGCCTGTGCATTATTTTGTTTTAACTTTTGAGTAAGTTGTTCCAATTGTATTGTGCTTTTCAGCATATCCGCCGATGTCACAATTTGTGGATATACTGTTTTCATGTAAACACCTCAATTTACAGCATTTTTAAATCTTTTATCACCAAAGCGGCTTCTTCCCATGACTTTACAGCAGCTCCCGAAGCAAGTGGATGTCCCCCACCACCATATTTTTTAGCTATTCCATTGATAACTGGACCTTTGGAACGTAGACGGACTCGAATTTCTGAGGAATCTTCTATAAAAAACACCCAACACTTCATACCTTTTACATCAGCTAAGGCACTTACTAGCAGAGAAGCTTCTGATTGATCAACTTGATATTCTTGGAGAATTTCTTTCGTTAGTTTAACATGCCCTACACCAGTTTCATCCATTTCAAAGTTTGCATATATATACCCTTTTAGTTGAAGAAGATTTCGTTCGACTTCATACATTCCATTAAATAAAGTTGTACTATCAAAACCATATGTAAGCAACTCACCTGCAAAATCCATTGTCTGCTTAGTTGTACTTTGGAACATAAATCTACCGGTATCTCCTACAATTCCTGCAAATAATAACCGAGCGATGGATGCATCCATTTTCCATTGTTTATATTTTTTTGCTTCTTCGAATAATTCACAGATCATTTCACTTACCGAACTTGCTTCTGTATTTACCCATAGTAAATCGCCGTATGCATCATCATTTGGATGATGATCTATTTTTACAAGGAAACTTCCTAACTTATAACGTTCATCATCAATTCTTTCCGTATTAGCTGTATCTGTAACAATGATTAAAGCATCTTTAAAGTCTTCATCGGAAACCTTATCTGGATGTGCAAGGAAATTTAATGTATCATCATGAGTCCCAGTAGCTAAAACCTTTTTTGATGGGTAATTTAGTACAATGAGCTCTTTTAGCCCTATTTGCGAACCATATGCATCTGGATCAGGTCTAACGTGGCGATGCAAAATAATCTTGTCATACTTTTCGATTGTGTCTATGATTTGTCTTTTCATCTGGAATTACCTCACTTGTCTGGTTTTACTATTCGCATTTTTTAAAATTTCCCTTTACAATAGATAGAAGGTTAACTTTTTACTGGAGGTTCATTATGATTAATATTATATTAGTAGCTGCAATAGTGATTACATTTGTTTGGTATTTTTATTTTAAAACGAAACAATTCCGCACACCATTACCAATTCGCAAAAAATGGTTCGGTGCAAAAGCTTCTGTATGTCTTGGTTCTTTTTTGTTATTTTTCGGTATAAACTTTTTAATCATTTATCAATCTTCGATAACGTATGTTGTTGCAGGTCTGTTTATCTTATTGGGAGGTTATTTTACGTATCACAATGTAAAAGTAGCCAAGCATTACGGTCAATTTGTAGAAGAAGAATTATCTATAAATCAATGATGCAGCTAAACTAGCTGCATCATTTTTTTCTTTAGATTACATAAATAACACTGTGAAATTCCGTTGCAACGTACTTTCATGTTTCGAAGCTAGTGTAGCGATGCAGAAACAATCGGACGCTTCCCGAGCAAGTTCGTCAATCCTCCGCTATTTTTATCTCTCCAATAGCTGATACGTTACCATAGCTTTTCCAACTAAAAGTTTGTCATTAAAGATTTCAATATCCATCTTAGCTACTTTTCTGCTTAGTTCTAATACTCTAGCTTGAATGCGTAGAATACTTTCTAGCTGAATCGGTTTCGTATAGTAGATGGTCATATTCTCTACTACACTTTCTCCACGCTTACGAATTTTCAAGGTTTGTGCCCCTGTTTCCGTTACTAATATCGTAAAAGCTCCGTTGGACATAGCGCCATAATGATCTGTCATTTGTGGTGTAACTACAAATTCAAAAATATAGTCTTCAGTTGAAATGATCTTTATTTGCTGCTTTACAATATCATCAATCGTTTCACCGTTTTGAGGTTGTCTAGCAGCTGCTTGCAAAGCTTTTAATACATCCTGTCTACTAATGACACCCTCTAAATAATTCGTATCCCGCACCACTGGCAACAGGTCTACACCTTCCCAAATCATTCGATGACTAGCAGAAGATACACTTGTTTTCATCGTGACAGAAATAGGATTTTTCGTCATAACTTTTTCAATCGGTTCATTGTTGGATTTGCCGATAACATCTCTTGCAGTTATAATTCCTACTAATTTCTTCGATGCATCTACTACTGGGAAAACACCATGCGTCGTGATGTCATTTAGTACACGATACTGTTTGACCTGATCTGTAGCATACAGATACGACGTCTCTTGGAGCGGAACATATATATCTTCGATTAACAATACATCTTTTTTTATGAGTTGGTCGTCAATCGCACGATTAATCATCGTTGCTACAGTGAATGTATCATAACTAGTGGATATAACAGGAAGTTCTAGTTCATCCGCTAGCCTTTTTGTACTCTCTGTAACATCAAACCCCCCAGTAACTAATACTGCTGCACCGGCTTGTAAAGCAGTTTCATGAACTTTCAATCGATTTCCTGCTATTAAAAGATTGCTCGGTTCTACATATCGCATCATGTCTTCTAGTTGCATTGCACCAATTACAAATTTATTTAAAGTTTTATGCAATCCAGTTTTACCACCTAAAACTTGTCCATCCACTATATTTACTACTTCTGCATAGGTTAAACGCTCGAAATGCTCTTTTTTCTTTAACTCGATGCGAATAGTTCCTACCCGTTCAATTGTACTAACTAATCTTCTTGTTTCTGCTTCTTTAATCGCACGATAGGCTGTCCCCTCACTGACAGTCAAATCCTTGGCAATTTGTCTAACAGATATTTTATCGCCAACTGGAAGTTTTTCAATGTAAGCTAAAATCTGTTCATGTTTTGTTGTCATGTAGTCACATCCAAACGATTATTATACGTTTATTGTACCACATAAGCATCATTTCCTAGTCACGATTCCACTGAACAGAGTCTCCGGCTCTCAACACTTGAACTTCTGCAGTGTCAACAAGATTCTTAAATATTTGAGGATCCTGTTTTATCGGAGGAAATGTATTGTAATGTACAGGCACTACAATTTGCGGTTTTAATAGCTGTACAGCATAAGCTGCATCCTCCGGTCCCATTGTGAAATTATCTCCGATTGGGAGAAATGCAATATCAATATCATTTCGGTCCCCTATTAGTTTCATATCTCCAAATAAGCCTGTATCCCCCGCGTGATAGATTGTTTTGTCTTGTAATGTTAGCAATACTCCCGCTGGCATTCCACCGTAAATAATTTCTCCACTCTCTGTTGTATAGGAATTGCTATGGAATGCTTGTGTGAACTTCACTCTTCCAAACTCAAAATCATATGCTCCCCCTATACCCATTGCATGCACATTAATGCCAAATGATTCGATATAATTGGCAAGTTCGAAAGTTGCGATCACCGTGGCGCCATTTCTTTTTGCAAGGTCTACTGTATCCCCTAAGTGATCATTATGACCATGCGTCAATAAAATAATATCTACTTTCTCTTCGGATGCAACTAAATCAGTTTGTCCATTTCCTGTAATAAAAGGATCAATTAAGATCGTGTGCGCGTTTGTTTGTATTTTCACAACTGAATGACCGTGATAGCTGATTTGCATGATGTATTCTCTCCTTTTTGATAGTTATTTTAAAAGTATTACTCATTATAATTCATTCAACGTAGATGTCAGAAATCCTCTATTCTGTTATGCTTAAAGTATTAAATTTAAAAAGAGGTGCCCTTATGAAACAAACAGAAAAAATACAATCATATCTACAAGAACATCAAATCGATGCTGCATTTATCACTACTCCAGATAACGTTTTTTACTTTACTGGATTCAGAAGCAATCCACATGAGCGTCTGCTAGGTGTAGCAATTTTCAAAGACTCAGCACCATTTATAATTTGTCCTAAAATGGAAATTCCAGATGCTAAAGCAGCAGGATGGGATGGAGAAATAATCGGACATGAGGATACCGATAATGCATGGGACATCCTCGCACAAAAAATCCAAAGTATAGCTGGTAATATCCAAAGGCTTGCCGTTGAGAAATCACATATGACAGTGGAAAGATTAGAAGCTCTCGATGAAAGAATAACTGACCTTCAAGTATCTAGAATCGATGAAAAAATCAATGACCTTCGTGTTATTAAATCGGAAGCAGAACTAGTGAATATGCGCAAGGCAGCTGAGCTTGCAGACTATGCAATTGAAGTAGGTTGCAAGGAAATTGCAGAAGGTAAAACGGAGCTTGAGATTTTAAATGCTATTGAACTGGCTGTAAAAGAAAAAGGAGCTGCACAAATGTCATTTGACACAATGGTACTTAGCGGACCTAAAACAGCTTCTCCTCACGGAACTCCTGGAGATCGTAAAATTCAAAAAGGAGACTTTGTCCTATTTGACTTAGGGGTAGTTTATAACGGCTATTGCTCAGACATCACTCGTACAGTTGCATTCGGAGAACCTTCTCCAGACAAACGTGAAATTTATGAAACTGTTCGTAAAGCTGAAGAAGCAGCGGTTGATGCAGTGAAACCAGGTATTACTGCTATGGCTCTTGATAAAATTGCAAGAGATATTATTACAGCCGCTGGTTACGGAGATTATTTTACACATCGTTTAGGCCATGGACTAGGAATATCAGTTCACGAATTCCCATCAATTACTGGTGTTAACGATATGAAACTTGAAACAGGAATGGTATTTACAATTGAACCAGGTATCTATCACCCTGAAATTACAGGCGTTCGTATTGAGGATGATGTAGTGGTGACAGATAATGGTGTAGAAGTGTTAACGAAGTTCCCAAAAGAATTACAAGTTTTATAATAGATTTTATAAAGCACTGTGGATGGTCTGGAACTGCACCCCAAATGTTAGAGTTATTAATCTAACTTTCGGGGTGTTTTTAGTCTTCAAACGCTTTAACAAGCGGCCACATTCTTACCTCGATTATTTTGGAATAATGAAAAATTGCACTGTCATTCTCTACCACAATTCCTTGACTACTAAGCATTGTATTTTCTTTTATTTCGGATTCTGCCTGTTGTAACAGCCAAGGATGATGTAATATGTCACATCGTAATGGAACACCTTTTGAATTTAGTGTAAACAGACAATAACGTTCCACTAACCACTCTTCAAAAGAGCCTTTCTCCGCAAAATAAGGCTTTGAAACTGGACGATAATCTGCTACGAATCGTGCATCCCCCTTCACTCTTTTACTCTCATATTTAATCAGATCCGCATGCTTTTGTACTTTTATATGTGCATGCACATATGGTAAGTGATAGAACGTTCTAGCAACTTTTACTGCAAGAAGATTCGTTGCATCTAGACTAAAAAAGTAAACTCCTGGTTTTCCATCAATCATTACGTATGTCCGAACATTCAGCTCGGGAAATTTATCAGTTCCTGGTACAGGAGGTAAACCACGCAATCGAATATCAGTCATATGAAATGGTACTACTCCAACCCAACACATACCATCATATGTATCTAAAGGTAGTACTTCAGGTACAAGTTTACGTAAAACTTCATATTTAACCGGAAAATGAGCAAAAAGTAAATCATTCCACGTTTGCTTCATTACCCATGGCAAGTTAGGTAGTGGCCATAATCTGTGGCCAGCATCCCAATTCGCTTTATTAGGTTTTTGATAGTCTTTCAAAATTTCTTAGCTCCTTCTCACATAAATCAAATAATACGCACTCAAGATACCTTTTTCAAAATTGTTTCTAACTCTAGAATACCAAGTATCCAACATAAGCAACAGCAAATCCTCCCGCATAAGTAGATAGGAAATATATCAGCCATAATTTAGGATGCTTTTGCAAGGAATATAGTTCTTTGTTTAATGTAGAGAAAGTGGTCAGGGAGCCTAGTAATCCTATACCAATTAGTAGCAGATAAATTTCTCCTGCTTGTGCACCTACCAATAAACCAAGTAAAAGACCGCCAACAAGATTAACTGAAAGGGTTCCATATGGAAAAGCACCACTTGTGCTTTTATTCAGCTTTTCAGAAATGATAAATCGAATATTTGCTCCTATAAATCCTGCAATACCTACTAAGATGAAACTCATTTACTCACCTCGTTTTTCCATCCAAAATTACTCATTAAAATTCCACCTAGAATACTAAGTATTATATAAAGTACCGCTAGATAAACTTGTCCATCCTCTATCATCGTTATCGTTTCCACACTAAATGTAGAAAAGGTAGTAAAAGATCCAAGGAAACCTGTCCCAATAGCAATCTTTAGTTTACTAGAAATCGGTAGTGCTCTGGACGTTATATATGCCAATGCATAACATCCAATCAAGTTAACTAGTAAAGTAGAGAATGGAAATCCTGAGTCATATACCATAAAAATATTAACCAAATACCTTGTAATTGCGCCTAAAGCACCTGCTATTCCTATGTACATATACACCATAATAGATCACCTCATTAACTAGAAATCACTCAAAGCATTATTGCCTTGAGTGACTAATTTTAAAATATTAGTTTAAAAGTGTTGCTACGTCTACATATGGTAGGTCTTGCGCCTCTGCAACTGCTTTAAAAGTAACATGACCATCTAATGTATTAAGCCCTTTTTGTAAAGAAAGGTTATCTAAACAAGCTTGTTTATAGCCTTTATTGGCAATTTGTAATGCATACGGTATTGTCGCATTTATAAGCGCCATAGTAGAAGTTCTTGGTACTGCACCTGGCATATTAGCAACAGCGTAATGTACAACCCCATGCTTTTCATATGTTGGGTTATCATGTGTTGTAATGCGATCAGAAGTTTCAAAGATCCCACCTTGGTCGATTGCAATATCAATAACAACAGAGCCTGGAGACATCGTTTTAATCATTTCTTCCGTTACCAGTTTCGGAGCTTTTGCACCAGGTATTAATACACAACCAATAACTAAATCCGCTTCTTTAACTGCTTCTGCAATATTATACGGGCTAGAAATTAATGTTTGAATGGTTGATCCAAAGATATCCTCTAATTGGCGAAGACGATCCGGGTTTAGGTCGATGATCGTAACCTGTGCTCCCATTCCAATTGCAACGCGAGCGGCATTTGCACCAGCAATTCCTCCCCCTATTATTGCTACTTTTGCACGTGGGACTCCAGGAACTCCTCCAAGTAATATACCTTTTCCTCCGTTAATTTGCTCTAAATACTGTGCACCAATTTGGGTTGCCATACGACCTGCAACCTCACTCATCGGAGACAATAAAGGCAATGTATTATTAGGCAGTTGAACTGTTTCATATGCAATTGCAGTAACTTTTTTATCTAATAATACTTTTGTTAAATCTGCTTCAGGTGCTAAATGTAAATATGTGAAAAGAATCGACTCTTCACGTATTAAGTCAAATTCAGCACGAGTAGGTTCTTTTACTTTCATAACCATTTCTTGATTCCATGCTTCTTTAGCCGTAGATACAATTTTTGCTCCTGCAGCTATATAGTCTTCATCGGTAAAGCTTGACCCTAGACCAGCACCAGTTTCAATAAAAACTTCATGTTTAAAATGCGTTAAACTTACTACACCAGCCGGTGTCATTGCAACGCGATTTTCATTGTTTTTTGTTTCCTTTGGAATCCCAATACGCATATTTCGCATCCTCCTATGTAAACCATGTTGTTGTGAAAATGACACATACTTTTCTTGCATCATTTCATACAAATCCATTCTATCATTTATATATTTAAAATACCGCAACAATTTAATTTTCTGTTACAAGTATTCACAAATACGACTTAATAAAAATGAATAATAAGGAGGAATATGTCTAACAATCTCGAATAATATATATATAACCAACAAGGAGGTTTTTAAAATGACATTAAAATATAATCAAATTTTAGTCGCTGTCGATGGATCCAAAGAAGCAGAATATGCATTTAAAAAATCTGTTTCTATTGCTGCACGTAACAATGCAACATTAAATCTTATCAATATTATTGATACTCGTTCATTTGCAGCAATTGAGGCTTATGACCGTTCTATCGCTGAAAGAGCTCAAACGTTTGCAGAGGATTTACTAGGTGGTTATAAAAAAGAAGCGCTTGCCGCTGGAGTACAAAATGTGAATGTCGTAGTTGATTACGGCTCGCCAAAAACAATGATCTCTAAGGATATTGCTAAAAAAGTAGAAGCAGATTTAATTATCTGTGGTGCAACTGGTCTAAATGCAATGGAAAGATTTTTAATTGGTAGTGTATCCGAATATATTGTACGTTCCGCTACTTGCGATGTACTAGTAGTTCGTACTGATGAACCACTAGAAGCATAGTATATAAATCAATAAAAATGGTTGGTCGTGAAACTATTCACTACTAACCATTTTTTTGTTTAAGATAGAATTGCCTCGCTGCTCATATTCTATTCAAGTATTATTATAACTGTTGATTTAATCTTCTCTTACTTACACCTTTTAATCCTATCATATATAATATTTACAATCTCAAATACTGGCAAATTCCCATCCACAATTATGTCAGAATCGGGTTTAATCGTCTTTAACATATCAAGATAGCCCCTTCTTCCTCGCGAAATATAGTTATCCATATCCTGCAGAATAATTCGATTGGTATCATTTTGAAAATCGCGAGTTAACCTACGCGCAAGAGCAACATCTAAAGGGGTATCAATAAATACAGTAAAATCTATGAATCCACGTATCATGGAATGCTTATATGCAAATGGATAATCTAATATTATAAAGTTCAGTTGTTCAGAAAGTAGTATTTCTAAGTCCTTTAAGAGAGGAGATAAATTCCACTCGTCATAAATAGCACCGCTATCTACCCAATTTATAATGTCGTCCGTTCCTTCAAAATCATAGTTATCAAAGAAGAGTGATTTAGATTTATGTAATTTTTCGCTTAGCTGTCTTACTATAGTTGTTTTCCCACCTCCAGACACGGCAGCTATCGAAATGACAAATGGTCGCATATTATCCCCCCTATAAAAATTCAAAGATCTCAGTTCTTCCTTTTCCAAGTGGAACGACAGAAAGTTTAAGTTGTTCCCTCCTTTTGTTAATCTATTTTAGTAGTATTATTCTTTCTGATATTTATATTTCCATTACCAAATAGAACATACTTAATGCTATTTAAGTATCTGTAGGGTGTGGGTGTTATACTTCTTCTACTCCCATCCTCTCTTCTGGTATTCTATAAAATCTTCCATAGCTCCTGCATTTCTTATTAAAAAAAAGGACATAGAGTATTCTCTACGTCCTACTTAATAGTACATTTTACATATTTGTTTTTTACATCTAATGTAAACAAGAATTGCATTATTCTCAATAGTTTTTCGTTTGGTCAGTGGTCCCTAAAACTTCTTTATGTCACCTGATACCTCTTACAGCTTTGCAATCCTCACCGTATCTCTAGCTATCATAATTTCTTCATTTGTTGGAATGACGATCACTTTCACGGGGGAGTGGGGATAATTGATGAAAGTTTCTTTCCCGTTTATTTTATTTAAATCTGGATCCATATAAACACCCATAAACTGGAGACCTTTTAATACTTTTTCCCTTATTACTTCACTATTCTCTCCGATACCAGCTGTAAAAATAATGGCATCTACGCCATTCATACGAGCAGCATAGGATCCCATGTATTTATGAATTCGATCGGCAAAAACGTCAAGTGCCAGCTGCGCACGATCATTTCCTTTAGAAGCTTCTCCAACAATATCTCGTAAATCACTAGAGAATCCTGAAACACCTAGCATTCCAGATTTTTTATTAAGAATATCTAGTATACCCTCTGCATCTTTGCCTGTTTTCTCCATCAAATAAGGGATTAAAGCAGGATCAATATTACCAGATCTTGTTCCCATTGTTACACCCGCAAGCGGCGTAAAACCCATGGATGTATCGATTGATTTACCATGTTGAATAGCTGCAATACTTGCCCCATTTCCAAGGTGACAGGATATAAATCGAGTTGTTTCCAACGGTCTATTTAAGAGGACTGCAGCTCTTTGCGATACGTACTTATGTGAAGTCCCGTGGAAACCATATTTTCTTATACCGTATTTTTCGTAATAGTCATAAGGAATTGAGTACAGATAAGAGCTTTCTGGCATCGTTTGATGAAAAGCAGTATCAAAAACTGCTACTGCTGGAACATTTGGAAGCTCCTTTTTAAATACTCTTATTCCAGTAATATTCGCTGGATTATGAAGTGGTGCTAATTCTGATAATTCTTCAAGCGTATCTAGAACCTCTGTAGTTATTAAAACAGAATCACTATAAACCTCACCACCATGTACTACTCGGTGCCCAATTCCTTGAATATCATTTAACGAATGAATCACATTCTTTTCTATCAGCATATTCATCAATAATTTTACCGCTTGTTCATGATTGTCCACCTGTTCAATAATATTAATACGTTCATCATTTGTCGACATTGTAAAAATAGGATTTCCTAGACCAATTCTTTCTATTAGTCCTTTAGCAATTACCTGTTCGTCTAACATTTCAAAAACTTGGAACTTTAATGAAGAGCTTCCTGCATTTATTGCTAGAATTATTGGCATAAAAAACGCTCCTTCGTTGAACTAGTACTTTAATTGTACCGTTCAAAGAAGGAGCTAGCAACTCACTTGGTATTCTGTTCTTGCCAAATTTCGATCTTTTTCAAAAATAATTCCATAGCTTCTTTGTTCATCATATTCGGAACCTTCGCTAATAGTACCTCTCTCGGAGCTTTCAAATCACTGCTCTTCTTTTGTAATATCAAAAGACTTTTCTCTTGTCCCTTTGTTTTGAAAATGGAATTTGGGAATTGAATAACAGCTTGAATCCAACCATTCTCTTTGATGAATTCATGAAGTTTCGGTGCTTGTTTAGATTCAAATATAGTATCTGGCACTAAAAAGAATAGATAGCCACCCGGTTTTACATGCTTCATCGACTGCTCCATAAATAAATGATGAGCATACGACATTTCTTCTGTACTGTGGAGGAAGTAGTCCTGTGAAGTTTCCGTATCCGGATAATATCCAACAGGTAGATCGCTTACGACAATATCCACAGGGTCAATTAAAAGAGGCTTTAAAGCATCTTGCCTAAATAATCGTATGTCATGCGTAAGGAGTTCACCTGTCTGCGCTGCTAATTGAATTAGTAATTCATCAATTTCTACACCAAATGCATGGTTTTCTGTCGGCAATGCATTCATAATAGTATATAACAAATTGCCAGTTCCTAATGCAGGGTCTAGAATTGACAATTCCTTTCTATCTTTCGTCATCTCTTTTACAAAATAACTTACTAATAATCCGATTGCATCTGGTGTCATCTGATGATTAACCTGAGCCGACTTCTTCATGCCTTTTAATATAGCTAATTGTATAGCTTTTCGAATTTCTTCTTTGCCTGCGTCTATTATAGATGGCCTTTTTTTATCAGATAACCAAAGTTCGAGTGCATATACGACACCTTCTAAATACGTTGCAGAAGCTTCGTTCTCGATGTAACTGCTCTCTTGATCAATATACGTAAAAATTTGTTCAACATGTGTGTGCATAGTATTATCCCTCATAGTAAAACCCACTCCTTACTTCAGAGTGGGCTTGCATTATTTTAGTTAATTAATTCGTTAAGGCTTTTACTGCTTCTAATGCTTTTTCATAGTTTGGATGATCTGTTCCTTCTCCAACATATTCAGCATAAGTTACAACATCGTTTTTATCTACTACAAATACAGAACGAGCTAATAAGCGTAATTCTTGCATTAGTACTCCGTATGATTCCCCAAATGATGCATCACGGTGGTCAGATAAAGTTTGGATTGCTTCAGCAGCATTAGCACCACACCAACGTTTTTGAGCGAAAGGTAAGTCCATTGAAACAGTTAAAATTACAACATCGTCACCTAAACTAGCAGCCTCTGAGTTAAATTTGTTAGTTTGTGTAGAACAAACTCCAGTATCAAGGGAAGGTACTACACTGATTAAACGAATTTTACCAGTTGAATCTTGTAAAGTCACGGGTGATAAATCATTTGCTAGCACTGAAAAGTTAGGTGCCTTTTCTCCAACTACCACTTCTTTACCAACTAATGTTACAGGATTATTTTTGAATGTTACTTCTGCCATAATATGTAGCCTCCTTTTTCATACCTTCATCTTACTAGAATACGTTCGGCTCATGCAACTCTTTTGCAACAGCATTTTCATATGCTACTTTCTCTTTTAAATCATATACAGATTCATGTACAACTAATGTATCAGCGATAAAATCATGTACACCTTGTTTTTTAGGTGTGAAAGCTACAACTAAATAAGGGATATTCAACGGGATTATAGAAATTAAACGACCAACCCACTCCCTAAATAATACAGTACCCCATTTTAGTTTTCCACCATCTTTAGATATAACACGAATGCCAAATACCATTTTTCCAACAGTCTGACTACAGAGCTTCGTCATCAACACAAAATACGCGTAGAAGATAACTGCTGTGATGACCGTAAAGGGTGCATACCACTCAGAATTATTTAACTCTAATGAAAACAAACGAAAAATAGGTTTGATCAATAACATTCCTATTGAAGCTAAAACGAGAATATCTACAGTATATGCCCAAAAACGAATCCAAAAGCCTGCAGCCTTCTGTTCATATTGTGCAGTTCGATGAACAATTACTTGCTGGGTTGCAGAGGTGTTCGCTTGCACATGCTGCTCTTCTGTTTGTACAAATTCACTCATCTAAAACCCTCCTTATTCATTCCCGTATAAATACATCATTTTTGGGGAGCTATTTTCTGTGATTAACTGTGCAATGAGCTTAGATTCCATGTCTAAACCTAAGAAAGATTGTGCTTTCACTGCAAACAACGAAGCGAAATTTTGTGAGTATCCATATTCAAATACTTCTGCTTTCTCTAAGCCATGGTCCGTTTTTATAGCTTGAACAACGTCCTCTAAAAATCCATAATCATCAGCTAATCCAGATTCGATTGCTTGACGGCCATTTAAAATTCTTCCATCAGCAACTTTCTTAACATCTGCTTCCGTCATATTTCTACCTTTTTCGATAATATCAACGAAGTCCTCATACGAGTCGTTTAACATTTCTTGAAGCATCGTTCTTTCTTCTTCTGTCATTTCTCTAGTAGGACTCATAATATCTTTGTATGGTCCTGATTTAATAGTTACAAATTCCACACCATATTTTTCTGCTAACTTACCATAGTTAACACTTTGCATGATTACACCAATTGACCCTGTCATCGTTTCTTTATTTACAAATATTTTATCTGCAGGAGCCGAAATGTAATAACCTCCCGAGGCAGCCATACTCCCCATTGAAACATATATTGGTTTTTCAGTTTCTTCTTGAATTTCAATAATTTCTTTATAAATTTGTGCAGATTCGACAACTCCACCACCTGGTGAATTTACTTGTAATACAATTGCTTTTACCGTTTCATCAACTTTTGCTTGCTCTAATTGTTGTAAGAAAAATTGATGATTATATCCTTCTGCTGCAAAAAGTGAACTTGCACTCCCTGTATCTTGTATTGTCCCATCTACTGTAAGTAGTGCAATTCGTTCGTTCATACTGCCTTCTTCTACAACGGTTTCAAAGATTTCTGAGCTAGAAGCAGATGCAAATTCATCTAAATACGATGTCCAATCTGTTGAAAATGCTGTTGAAACGGTATTGACGAATATCGAAATAAGTAATAATAATGATGCTCCCAATATAGCAAACCAGCGTTTCATATTCATATGTACAATTCCTCCTTTAATACTTCTCTTTACATACGTAAAGAATATCTAAATGTTTCACGAAATGGTAAAATAAATATATACAATAGTAAAGGAGAATGTTTATGGCCTCCAAAAACGCAATATATTTATATACTAAGAATGACACAAAATCTTTACAAAGAAAAGAAAGAATCGCCGAAGCAATACATAGTCATGGTTTTAAGGTTGTTGAAGACTCCGGGCTTGCTTCCATAATCGTCAGCATTGGTACGGATGGCTCCTTCCTACAAGCAGTTCGTAAAACTGGATTTAGACAGGATTGTTTGTATGCTGGTATTTCCACAACGGATACACTCAGTATGTACTGTGATTTTTTAGCAGATGATATAGATGCTATGGCTGAAGCAGTTCTTACTAAGAATATTCAAGTTCGGAAATATCCATTGCTAGAAGTTTCGGTAAATAATCACCCGAAATTTTTATGTCTAAATGAATTTACGATTCGCTCAAACATTATTAAAGCATTTGTATTAGATTTAATTATTGACCACAAGCATTTTGAATCCTTTAGAGGCGATGGCATTGTAATATCTACTCCAACAGGTAGCTCAGGTTATAATAAATCATTGAATGGTGCGGTAGTTGACCCGCTTCTTCCATGTATTCAAGTTGCAGAAATTGCTTCTGTTAATAGTAACGATTATAGAACTCTAGGCTCATCCTTTATATTAAGTGGGGAAAGAACACTAGAGCTTCGCTTGCATAAGGACTGGAATGATTACCCTTCGATGAGCACTGACAACGAGGCACTTAGTATTCAGCATGTTGAAAGTGTAACAATTTGTTTGAGTGATAAAGTTATCAAAACTGTTAGACTGAAGAATAATAGTTATTGGGAAAAAGTGAAAAGATCGTTTTTATAATTTGAATCCGATGTGTAAAAACAGATAGTTCCGTTATACAACGGAACTATCTGTTTTTCTTACTTGCATTATCTTAGATATTGTAAACAATATTAGTGCAAGCCAAATACAAGAAAATGATAAAAATTCTATTTTGCTAAATGCTTCATCGTATAATAATATCCCAACTAGCAACATTATTGTCGGTGCTATGTATTGAAAAAATCCTGACATATATAGTGGCATTGTTTTCGTTCCCTTAGCAAATAATATTAATGGCACAGCAGTTGCAACACCAGTGAATATGAGTAGAATGACAGTACTTGCATTTGATGTAAAAAATACTGCCTTATCTGAAACCACAAGATAGACAAAATAGATTAACGCAACAGGTAAAACAAAAAAAGTTTCAATCGTTAATCCTCGTAGTGGATCAATTTTAATACTTTTCTTTATTAGACCGTATAAGGCAAATGTTATGGCAAGCGTAAATGCTATCCATGGAACTTCTCCATAAGAAACAGTTAAAATAATTACACCTATAGCAGCAAGCAGTACGGAAAACTGTTGAGCTCTTGATAATCTCTCTTTTAAAAATATTATCCCCAGTAAAATGGAAAGTAGTGGATTTATATAATATCCTAAACTTGTCTGTACGATAAAACCAGCATTCACTGCATATATGTATGTAAACCAATTTCCTGTTACTAGATAGGAAGCTACAAATAGCCCCCAGAAAGATTTTTGGTTTGCCCATAAGTCTTTCAGATCTATTTTCAACTGCTTAAAATTTCTACCTACAATTACTAACATTAGTGTAAATATAAATGACCAAATCACCCTACCTGAAAGTATTTCATCACTTGAAACATGCTCTAATAGCTTCCAGTAGATTGGCATGAACCCCCATAAAACATATGCCAATACTACAAATACAATTCCTTGTTTTTCTTCTGTACCCATTTATGACACCTCTTTACTTTGTAACTCGAAATATTAAACCATTATATTGCTTTAAATTACTAAAGTAAATAAGAAAACACGGAGAGATAATTTCTCTCCGTGTTTTCTTATTACTTACTGTTTACTCTGTTCTTTCTGTCGTAATTCCAATCTCCTAATTTTACCAGAAGTTGTTTTCGGTAATTCTTCGATAAACTCAATTTCCCTTGGATATTTATATGGAGCAGTTATTTGTTTCACATGATTTTGTAGTTCTTGTATTAAATCTTCAGAACCCACTTTAGATGTATCACGTAATACAACAAATGCTTTAACAATGCTTCCTCTTTCAGGATGTGGTTTACCGACTACAGCGCACTCTTGTACTGCTGGATGTTTCGTCAATGCATCTTCTACTTCAAATGGACCAATCGTGTAGCCTGAGCTGATAATAATATCGTCTCCACGACCTTCAAACCAGAAGAAACCATCCTTATCTTTTTTCGCCCGGTCGCCTGTAATATAGTAGTCCCCTCTGAATTGCATAGAGGTTCTTTCAGGATCTTTTAGGTATTCCTTAAATAATGCTGGTGTTTCTAGATGAACAGCTATATCTCCAACTTCTCCAGGTGGACAAATTTGGCCTAGGTCATCGATAATGTCAACTGTATTTCCTGGTGTTGGTTTACCCATTGATCCAGGTCTTGCCTCCATACCTTTCATCGTTCCAACAAGTAACGTATTTTCAGTTTGCCCATAGCCATCTCGCACTTCTAAACCAAATACTTTTTCGAAAGTTTCTATTACCTCTCTATTTAATGGTTCCCCAGCAGAAACAGCACTATGGAGAGAAGACAGATTATAATTGTTTAACGTATCAACTTTCGCCATGATTCGGTACTCAGTAGGTGTACAACAAAGAACATTCACTTCCTTCTTTTCAATAATCCTCAAGTAGGTATTGGGTTCAAACTTGCCGTTATATACATAGCCGACTGCACCACTACCTAGTGTCGCTAAGAAGGGACTCCAAATCCACTTTTGCCAACCAGGGCTTGCTGTTGCCCATACCACATCACCTTCTTGAATCGCCAACCAGTTTGGTCCTGAAGTACGTAAATGCGCAAAAGCCCATCCATGTGTATGCACAACACCTTTTGGATTTCCAGTCGTACCACTTGTATAAGAAAGGAATGCCATGTCATCCTTTAACGTATCAATAGTTTGAAATTCATCTGATTCAGATTGTATTTCTTCCGTCAACGAAATCCAATTGTCTTTCTTATTACCGATTGCAAATAATAGTCGCTTATCTAAATTACGAACTTCCTTAAATTGATCAAGGAATGGCTCATAGGCAATAATTGCCTTTGCTTCACTATGTGTCAAACGGTATTCAATATCCTTTGCACGAAGCATTTCAGAACTTGGGATAACAACAAGACCAGCTTTTAATGCAGCTATATATATTTCATATGCTTCGATTAAACGGGGTACCATTATTAATACCACGTCTCCTTTTTGAAGACCTTTATCGGTAAACAAATTGGCAATTTTATTGGCTTTCTGTATTAAATTCTTGTATGTACTTTTTTTCTGCTGTCCATCTTCAGATTCCCATATTAACGCTAATTTTTCTTCATCTACTGCGTACTTTTCAAATTCTGTCACTAGGTTATAATGTTCAGGGGCAATTAAATCTTGTTTGTTCATTAGATCTCCTCCTTTTACTATTTTAATTATAGAGGAAGATCAGCCCTTTTGGTAAACAAAAGATAAAATTTTCAGATATTTCATAAAACTGAAAATTAGACATTCACTTTTTAGAATGTAACTTAAATGTGCAAATGCGGATTTTCGCATCCTTGGAGACTATTTAGCAAATTTACTGTTTACTCTAAATAACTTTCCAATCTGAGTACCATCTAAACGAAAAACCGGTAGCATAAGCTACCGGTTTTTTTGTTCAATTATTTTTGAAATCCATTCATTTGTTGTTGGGCTTGGGCAACCAATCGCTTCGTAATTTCTCCGCCTACGGATCCGTTGGCACGCGATGATGCTTCACCACCAAGTTGTACTCCAAACTCTTGAGCGATCTCATATTTCATTTGATCTAATGCTTGTTGTACACCAGGTACTAGAAGTTGATTTGAGTTATTATTGTTTGGCATGTTCCTCACCTCCTTGTGAAATTAGATTGTTCATTTTCGTCTAATTCATACACAGGGAGGAAAAGGTATTTTTTACTAATTGTTAAAGAAGACTTGAAAATTCATTCGACTTTCTCATTGGGAATGAAAGAACTTCTCTATTTTGCACTGCTTCTGTTATTAAATCGTCAAAATCCTTAAAGCTTTCGTAATACTCAACCTTCTCAAGCTTTGGTTTTGTTTTGGGACAGGATGGTGTAAAAATAGTACAACAGTCTTCATAAGGCAAGATGGAAGTTTCATACGTCCCTATTTCCCGGGCAATATCAATAATATCTAACTTATCCATAGAAATAAGTGGTCTGAAAATTGGTGTAGATGTTACAGCATTAATGGCAGTTAAGCTTTCTAATGTCTGGCTTGCAACCTGGCCTAAGCTCTCGCCAGTAACAATTCCTAATGCTCCTATTTCTGCACGTACTAGATCGGCAATTTTCATCATCAACCGTCTAGTTGTAGTCATTGATACATTTTCAGGGATTTGAGCTTGTATACTTTGTTGGATATCTGTAAAAGGTATGACATGAAGTCTCACAGTTGCCCCAAAGTGACTTAACTGATTGGCCAAGTCCATTACTTTCTCTTTCGACCGTTCACTTGTGAATGGTGGACTATGAAAATGTATTGCATCGAGACGAACCCCACGTTTTAAAAGCATATATCCAGCAACGGGGCTGTCTATTCCACCTGATAACATTAATAAGGAACGACCGTTCGAACCTAGAGGCATTCCACCCGCACCAGGAATTACCTGTGCCATCATATAGACAGCATCATTTAACACTTCAATTCGTAAATCGATTTCTGGCTTTTTCATTTGAACTTTTAAAGTAGGGTTTTGTCTTAATACATTACTCGCTACCACACTTTGCAGCTCATAAGTGTCTAATGGAAAAAACTTATCAGTGCGTTTTACAGTAACCCGAAACGTTTTATCTTGGCTTTCTAAGCTATCCATTATTTTGAGTGCAGTTGCTTGAATATCATCTAAGTCTTTTGAACAAGAAGCTACTGGACTAAATGATTGAATTCCAAATATTTTAGGCAAACGTTCGATTAACGCATGAATTTCGGAATCATCTGATGATGTTAAAAACATGCGATCTCTTTCAGCTTGAATCTTAATATTAGGCAAATCTACAAATGAAAACCTTATATTATTGCGTAAATGTGATATAAATTGCTTTCTATTTTTACCTTTGGTAGATAATTCACCGTATCGTACTAATATTTTTTCCCACTTCATGCTTTTTAATCTCCTTTAATTACATTCATTACATGCTTGAATACATTTTTATATTGGTCTACTTCTTGCTGGGTACTAATGGTGCTAAGACTTATTCTTAATACACCTTTAATATAATCGTCTGAAATGTGCATAGCTTTTAATACATGACTTGTTTTCGTTTGTCTAGATGAACATGCACTACTAGTGGAAACAATAACATCTTGTTGCTGTAACGCATTAATTAGTACTTCTCCCTTCATTTTTTTCACCGAAAATGAAATGATATGAGGGGCTTTCTTAGTTGGAGATATTACTTTTATAAAAGAAAAAGACTGTAAAAATTCTATTAAATCATCCGACAGGGATTGTAATTTCACTGCTTTACTCCCCAAATTCTCCATAGCAAGTCTCATTGCTTTTGCTGTAGAGACCGCCAAAGGTACAGAAGTTGTACCACTGCGAATACCTGATTCCTGTCCACCACCATACAATATCGGTTCTATTTCAATGATTTTTTTTAATGCAAGTAATCCCGAGCCTTTTAATCCGTGTATTTTATGAGAAGAGATGGTTATAGAATCTACATCTAGATCCATAAAATTAACTGGAATTTTTCCGAAACTTTGAACTGCATCCATGTGAATAAGGGCTCTGCTTTTTTTCCTTACAATATTAGAAAGTTCTTCTATTGGTTGTATGGCCCCTGTTTCATTATTCACATGCATAACACTCACCAATACGGTGTCATTTCGTATACTTTTTTTAACTGACTCCAACAAAATGATTCCTTCCGAGTCTACGGGAATCCACTCAACTTCAAATCCTAGTTCATTCAATTTTTTAGCTGCTTCTATAATAGAAGGATGCTCTATTTCAGAAATTAGTACATGCTTACCTCGTTGCTTATATTTTTGAGCTAAACCAAATATCGCAAGGTTATTAGACTCTGTACCACCAGATGTAAAATACACTTTTTCACTCGAGGTTTTTAGTATCGCTGCAATTTGTTCTCTAGCAGATTGTAACAATTCATTTGTCTGATGTCCAAACGTATGAATGGATGCTGGATTTGCCCAAAATTTTTCGTTGACAGTCACGAATGTATTTAATACCTCTGGATGTACTTTAGTCGTTGCACTATTATCAAAATAAATCATTTTCAATACCTCTCCTTTTCGGAAAAAAACCACCGTCACATAGTGAGGTGGTTCACGTTTGTATACAAAATGTGATTTTCAAACATCTACAATTTCATACTGTTTTTAAATCGTATGATTATGTACGCCAAGCGTCTTCTTTCACTAATGCATCAATTTTCTTTAAAGCTCCTGGTTCTACCTCTTCGACTGCTGTTGCTGCATCTTCTAAAGCCTTAGAATAACGTAATTGTCTAAACGCTTCCTCTGCTTCTAGTAGTCGCGCATGAATTTCCGGATGACTTGCACGATAGCGGTTACCGTATTGAATGATTCTCTCTGTCAGTAACACATTTTCTAACATTTCTTTCGCTCTGTTATGTACTTCCTCCATACATGCTTCTGCTTTTTCTAAATAATTATCTACTAAAGACATATTTAGAGGCACTTCCTGGAGACTTTGCATTGCTACATAAATATGCTCTTCCGCTTCTTCTAAACGAACGTCCATATCCTCTGGAATTCCAGGAATATTGGCTTTTTGTAACATGCGGTCGGTATCATGTAACATATCTTTAAGTTCATCTAGTTTTTCACGCGCACTATTTTCATCGATGCGAAGGTTTTTCAAGCGATTTGCAAATCGGTCCTGCTCTTCATATAGACGATCAATTTCTTCAGCAATTTCATTTAACTCTTCTTGTAGGCTTGAGTATGCAGATTGTTCTTCTTCTACCCGGCTAGAAAGCAATTCATACTTCTTCTCTAATTCCTCCAGCTCTTTTAAACAGCTTTGTGGAATTTCCGCTTCTTTTTCTGGTAGACGATAGCTCTGTTGTACATATGCAGCCTCTTCACTAACAGCACGAGTAACAGATGTAACTTCACGTAAACGTGTGCCAGTTTGTTCTTTGTATTGATCAACATATTTTTTTGCAATTACTTCTTTTTCCAATAAATCATAGAAAGTGTCCAATTCGTCTTTTAACTCTTCTACTCTACTTATTGTTTTACCTACGTTCAGTTCAATGATTGCTTGTTTTAACTCTACAAGTTCTGTTTCTATAGAATCCAATTTTTTATTCATTTCAAGATGCTGTAAGTAATAAGAACCTTCTTCCATTTCTTTTTGCCCATTACGTAATTCATGAATAATGGCTGGAATTTTATGTTGAATTTCGGATAGCACTGTAGGAATATCATGTAATTTTGGGAAGAACTTTTGGCCATCATCTTGAACAGTTATAACAAGTTCTCGTGCACTCAAATAATTTCCTGTATCCGTTAGTCTATCAAATTCCTCAAACTGCGGAATGAAGGATTCTAACTTTTGTTCCAAAGCCTTCACTGCTTCTCCAAAGGAATACTGATGTGCAAGAAGTGTTTTTCTAGCTGCACGATGCTGTTCCTTCAATTGTTCCATCTCGATACGGTTTTTTTCTTCACTACCGATTAGTTCCTCGAGTTCGGTTAAAATTTCAGACATTTTTTTATCACAAAGAGATATTAACGTTTGAATTTCTTTTTCAATTTTAGTCGCCTTTGGGAATATAAACCTATCTATACTTTCTTCCGCGTCAAATAATAGAACATCGATTTTGGGCATATGCACATCCATTACCTCTGTCCATGCATTTCTCCACCGTTCAAACATTTCCTCTGTTTGACCATTCATATTCAGTTGTTTTACTTTTGTCATTTCTTCTAAGATCGGTTTGTTTTGAATTTGATGTTTCTCATGCTCTAATCTCTCTATTTCTGCGTTATGTTTTCGTCTTATGATAAATGCAAAAATTGCAATTACTAAAAGTATAATGACTGCTGGGATGATATACTTCATCGTAAGCCCCCTGTTCCAAATTCAAAAAGTTCTATTTCCAATGTTACTCTATATCTTACCATGCTTTTTATGTTATTGTTTCATAAAAGAAGAGAAAAGCAATTAATTCTTAAAAAAACTTATATTTCTATAATTTGGAGGCTGATTTCTGTTGAAACGGAATGGACACATCCACACACCTTATTGTCCACATGGGACAGAAGATTCCTTTCATTTGTATATTGAACAAGCAATTCAAAGTGGCTTTGAGGCAATTACCTTTACTGAACATGCTCCCTTACCTTTAGGTTTTATCGATCCTACACCTAATAAGGACAGCGGGATGAGCTTGAACCAATTGGAATTTTATATTTCCGAGTTACAAAAGTTGAAAAAAGAATATAACCAGGATATTGTTATTTCTACGGGTTTAGAAATCGATTTTATAGCTGGATTTGAGCAAAATACTACATCTTTCTTAAATACATATGGGAAATACTTGGATGACTCTATTTTATCAGTTCATTTCCTAAAATATGAAGATGATTATACTTGCATTGATTTCTCTAAATCTACATTTTTAAAATTCGTTGACCGACTTGGTACCCCAATGTCTGTGTATAAATTGTATTATAAAACACTAATGGATTCAATAACGAGTAATCTAGGTCATTTTAAACCGAAGAGGATAGGACATATCACGTTAGTCCACAAATTCCAACATACCCTTACCGAAAGAGTGCAGGACCATGAAAATATAGTAGCTATTTTGAATGAAATCAAACAACAGCGACTAGAACTTGATGTAAATACTGCTGGTTTAGCCAAGCCTCATTGTTTAGAAATATATCCACCTCTGCCTTATATAAAACTAGCGAAGGAACTCGAGATTCCTCTTGTATTTGGATCTGATGCACACCAAGCAAAAGATTTACATCAGTTTTATAATGAAATAAGTAACTTACTATAGAATGGAGAATGTAAATATGTTCACAAAATCAATCTACTCTGAAGATTTAACAGCTAATTACACTATGCTTTCCAAACAATTAGATGCTCTTTTAACTGGAGAGACAAATGCAATTGCAAATTTAAGCAATGCTTCTGCACTATTAAATCAATTTTTCGATCAGATTAATTGGGTTGGGTTTTATTTAATGGAAGATGGAGAACTTGTACTGGGACCATTCCAAGGGTTACCTGCATGTGTTAGAATTCCACTTAGTAGAGGTGTTTGTGGAGCAGCAGCTTCAAAACAAGAAACAGTTATTGTCCCAGATGTACACGCTTATCCAGGCCATATTGCATGTGATGCAGCATCACAATCTGAAATTGTAGTTCCTATAGTTAAAAATGGTGAACTGGTAGGGGTCCTAGATATCGATAGTCCTATTAAAGATCGATTCACTGAGCAGGATGCAGAAGGCTTGGAACAATTTATTAAAATATTGGTTAAGCATATATAAACAAAGGCTGTGCCAATATATTGACATTAGAGGGGAATTAGGACCGTTTAGTAGGTCCTACTTTTTTCAATGCAAGACTGGCCTAAATATTCTAGAAGTTAAAGATGGACTATGCTACTCGCTATAAAGTAGAAAGCCAAGATATTTGAAAACCTAAGCTAAAGGATGAATGGAAGCTATAACTTTTTTAAAATCAGGTGATGTAGTTGCATTCTCACTCAATTACGGATCTTTACTATCAGCAATGTCCTCCAAGGTGATTAAAAGGAATTATATAAAATAAAGAGCACTTAACTATATGTTAGGTGCTCTTCCTCTTTGATTAAAACAACTGTTCGTCAAATAACATACTATTATTGTTCACTTGAATAACCTATTTCACTAATAGAATTACATTAGCTACTTCATCCTAAAATTTTTACATTATTTATATGATAATTTCTATTTCCAAACCACCGTGAGTCATATTCTCAAAAGGAACATGATCTGATTCTTTTGTTTGTTTTATACCTATCGTAACAGTTGAATTCGAAACATGATGACTGTAAATATAATCTATTGAATGACTATTTGATGTTAGTCCATTCTCTCCTGTTTGAGAGAATTTTACCAATGGTACAATGCCGGGAGAGACATGTTGAAGCTTGACCACTAACCCCTTAGGATTGCTCTCAACTAAAGAAACATAAGGTTGCCCGCTCTTAAATTGAATGCTCCCATTTCCATTATTTGCTGCCAGGCTAAATACAATCGGCTGACTCTGAAGAGGCTGGAATACTGCATTACCGCCTACTAGTGTATTATGTCCAACTGACCCAGTTGTTTCTGCAGTGAGTGGTACTCCTTCATCCCCCATCTTGATCGTATTTCCAACTACCCCTACATCCTTACAATTCCATATCCTTAACCCATATTGAGTTAAAGAATTAGGTGTTTTAATCGTGTTGCCTTGGACCGATCCATCCTGTAAATTTCGGACTAATATTCCTCCTGCTATTCTTGGATGTTCTACATCTACTATATTATTAGTCACATTCCCACCAAAGTTTGGTTGAGTAGGAATGGAATATCCAGCATAAATCACATATGGCTCAAAGATGGTGTTTGCAATGTCCAACTCATCTGGAACTCCGTGAATGATATTCCCATCAACAATCAATCGATCAAATGAACCTACAAAAATAACTCCGTCTGTACCAAAGCAATTTTCAACATGATTATTGGTCACTATGGCATTCGTCTCTTGATTGACTTTCGTTTGCCTCTGTACTCCTCCAATATAGATAGCTCCTAATGGATTTTTAGCATAACCACAATTTTCGATTTTATTGTTAGCTATAATACAGTCCTTTGCATATTGCTCTACATTAGTCCACTTATAATAGACCCCTCCAACCATGGAATCAGATATAAGATTATCTGTTGCTATTAAACCACCGCCAGCATGGCCATCTATAGCTTTACGTTTATTTCCCCTAAGCGTACACCCACTTATTAAAAGATCGTTGGCTTTTGAAAACAACGTACCCAGTGAATTGATCCCGTAGCCAGGGTCTACATAAGTATGATGTTTGGAGGCATGCGGATGCCCTGCCCTATCACTTATACTATTTATTACCCGCGGTCTTTCTACTGCCGAGAATACATAATTGCTAGAATAATTATCATGAGCATTACATTCTATAAAAGTTATGTTTGCATTATCTCCGTATTCTAAATCGGTTGGTAGATAGTCCCCTAAATGTCCTACCGAAAATCCTGAGTAATTAAATCCGCTACTTTCACAAGCTCTGAAGATAATATTATTACAACCACGATGTACTAAAACTCCACTTCCTACATTCCCTATAAATCCTCCGCCAAATAATCCGAATGGTTGACCATCATTTCTAGCACGTGCACTCGTATCGAAGCTATTATTTTTTCTATAATTCCAAAATCCAGATGTTGGATAGCCCCCAGCAGAAGTACCTTTTTCCCCATAACCAGTTACAGGATCTATTTCAGGGAACTCACCATATCCCTCAAACTTGATACCTTCAATAATACAATCCTCACAAAGCTGAAGCTCTAATATTCCCTGTGCATGAGTTCTTGTGAATAAAACAGCACCATAACCTATTAAGTGAATTCGCTTCTTACCTCTCAGCAGGAGACAAGGCTGATCATTGTTTGGAAAATCATTTAGCTTTGTATTCTTCTCTAGCCAATAATTTCCTGGAGGTAAAATCAGGGTATCACCATCATTTGCATGATTAAGAGCTAACTGTATTAAATCCTGTATTTTAGTCCGCCCAGTTGTGTCTGCCTTTATAGTCTTAGCCGTTCCACCTTCTATTTCATCTAACATTTCAAAATTACGTGTTATCCCCTGAAGGAAATCCTTTGAAAGTTTGTCCTCGATATTGGTTGGAATATAATATTTTTTCTTGGGTGTATAATTTGTCATTTTTTATATCTCCCCTTAAATTATTTTTCTAAGAACTGTAGGCTTTCACGATTTTTTATTCAATTTTTTGTAAGAATGAATGGTTACTATTTAAACAATGGGAACAATCTTCTAACCTCCTCTAATAATCTATTAATAGTTATAATATTCCATTTTCCAATAAAAAGGTAAAGAGAGAAGTTATAATTTCCTCCAAAACAAATCTTAAGAATTAATTTTTAAAAGTTATTCTATGACACTTACACTACCACCTAAGGAAAATAGTGGTTAAATTGATAGGGTGAAAAAAGAGAATCTCTAAGTACTATTTTCTAAAAAAATATCCTGCTATTAGTGAATGTAATATTCCAAACATCAGAAACGCTTCTAAGATACACTCCCCTTTCAATATTTTTCTTTAATTAATCTTAAAAATTTACTCAGACTAGACTAATTTCCTTGTTTAGTACACTAAGTTCTATAAAAAAACGTTAATCCTTCTCGAATTAACGTTTCTATCTATATTAAGTAATAATTTTAAGCCAGGTTATTATCCGAATAATCTCGAACGGTTTAAACCAAGTAAATAAAAAGAGAATAATAAAAAAAGAAATAACGGATATGTATTTCATACTTCCTTTTTCTTCTTTAAAGATAGCTATAAAACTAAATATACCTCCCATTAATAAACCTATTGCACCTATAAGTAGGAGGGGTTCAAAATAGCTCTCTATTATCCAGGTTAATACAAAAAATAAACTCCCCAATACAATAAAGGCAATTGACCGCATGCTGAACGGAACCATAATACACCTCCAAGGTCATTTTCTTAATATGACTCTATGTAGCATAAAAAGTTCCAATTCTTTCTTTCAAATTATTTTTAATGTAGTTAAGTTTCTTCAATGAAAATATTCCATAAGCTGTTCTTATTTTTAATGCTAATGCTTATTTTATAAACTTTTTTCAAGAATAATTTTATGCAATCCTTTTTCATCGGTATATGTCTCAATGACATCAAATCCATTTTTTATATTCAAAACTAACATACTGCGCCATCTGTTCATTGTTTTTGTTTGTACAAGACTATAACCTTTTTCCCTTAAATAGTTGTGTTGTTTTTCCATTATGGTAGAACCAATCCCAAATTCACGAAAATTAGTAGCCACCCCGCCTAACCAACTATAAAATTTAGCATCATCTATTGCATATCCAATCTTGTACCCTATAACTTTTGCACCACTCATAGCAGCAATAACTAATAATCCAGGCTTATTTGCCATTTTGTTCGTTAAATCATCAGAAGTACCAAAAATATCTGTATGCAATTCAACGATTCTATCTAATAAAAGTCTATTAGGTAACGAGTCAAAGATAAGATAATCAATCTTCAATTATATTTCTCCTTTCATTCCACTTACGTAATAAATCGATTTCAATTTAGCTATTAAAACTCTGCATTTTATATCCAACAAGTAGTTATTCGCTGTCTAACACAAAATCATCTACTTCTGAAACAACAAGATTAACTTGGGGAACTTATTCATTTCATAAAAACGAAGAATTACTATCCTAAGCACCCCCATCTTCTACCTTCAGATTGAATTATATCCAACAAATTACGTCATGCTCACATAGGCGCACATAAAAAAACAGAAGGAGATTTCTCCTTCCATTTATTACATATTAGATAAAGCCTGCTGTAAATCTTCTACGATATCACTAGAGTTCTCCAGCCCAACAGAAAGTCTTAATAAACCTTCTGTTATACCCATCTCTAATCTTTCTTTTTCAGGTACAACCGAATGAGTCATCGTGTAAGGATGCTGTATCAGTGTTTCAGCGTCTCCTAAACTCACGGCAATTTTTATTAATTTAAGTTCATTCATCAGCTTTTGTGCTTGTTTCACTCCCCCTTTTATAGTAAAGGAAATGAGACCACCACCAGCTTTCATCTGTTTCTTCGCTACATCGTATTGAGGATTATCCTTATCGAATGGATAATAAATATTTTCTACAGATGGATGTGCCTTTAAAAAGTCGAATACTGTACTGGCATTTTCCGAATGTCTGTCCATACGGATATGCAACGTTTTTAAACCTCGTATTAATAGCCATGCATCGAATGGGGAAATGATACCGCCAAAGTCTTTTTGAACAGTACCTCGGATTGTCTCCATTTCCTCCTTATCTCTTCCTACTAAAATCCCTGCGATAACGTCTCCGTGTCCATTAATATATTTTGTGGCACTGTGAAGAACGAAATCTGCCCCTAACTCAATCGGGTTTTGTAAATATGGAGAGGAGAATGTATTGTCAACTACTACCGGAATTCCATGTTTCTTAGCAATTTTAGTGATTAGTTCTATATCTACAATCTCCATCGTCGGATTAATCGGTGTTTCTATATATATACAAGTAGTATTTGGTTTAATTGCATTTTCTACCTCTTCTTCTGTCATTAATGCTTTTAAGTCATGCGTAATATTGTATTTTTCATTTAAAATTTTTAGTAGTCCGAACGTACAACCATAAATTCCTCTCGTACATAGAACATGATCACCTGATTTAGTAAGGTGAACTAATATTGTACTCACAGCAGCCATTCCAGAACCAAAAGCTAGTGCTCCTCCCCCTAACTCCATTGTGGCAATCCGTTCCTCCAATACTTGTACCGTAGGGTTTCCCAATCGGGAATATATCCCACCAGTCTCTTCTCCAGCAAACCTTCTCTCTCCCTGCTCTGCTGTGTCAAATGCAAATGTTGATGTTTGGTAAAGTGGAACTGAAAGGCTATCTTGATGCTTTCCAGTTTTATATCCTTTATGAATATACAATGTCTCTTTAGAATAACTTGAATTACTCATATAAATACCCCCTTTTGTAAACGCTTACATATAGTGTACATGGAATATTAAAAAAAGAAAAGGCACCTCCTCAGGAAGAGTGAGATGCCTTATAAACACGTAATTGGTTTTTACCATTGTTTTTTGCTTTATACAATACAGTATCTGCGTTGTGGAAAAGATTATTGAAACTCAAATCATCTCTTCGGTGCCAGTTTGAGATACCAATAGAAACTGTAACAGAAGGGCTAGTCTGTTGTGGGATGGTCACTAACAACTGTTCACACATTTCTATGCCTTGTTCTAGTGACATATGAGAGAAGTATAGGGCTAGCTCTTCTCCACCCCACCTTGCACTTATTCCTTTATTTTTTATCATCCCTTGAATAACTCTTGCTATTTGCTTTAAAATTTCATCACCAATTTGATGACCATGAGTATCGTTTACCCGTTTAAAATTATCAATATCAATAAGCACAAAGACACCTTGGTCATCAGTATCCATCGCCTTTTCTACATATCTATCCAAATAATTACGAGCGAAAAGATTCGTTAAATGATCACGATCAACCATTTTTTGTAGCTTATTTCGTAGAGTCGAATTACTAATAGCCAAAGACGAATGTTGTATTAAGGACTGCATTAACTTGTAATTGTCAAACGAAAAATAATACGGTTCCTTATGCATAATAATACTAAATCCGGTTATATTGCTTTGTTCTTTTAATGGTATGGCCACTAAAGAACGGTATTCATATTTTAAATCTGTTAAACGATTGAAATCTGCAATAAATATAGAATCCTTCTGTTTCTTAAAATGATTAGTGACATATTGAATATATAACTGCCCATCAATCGTATGAAATAAATCAGTACTTACTGAAGAAATCTTAAATTCATCATTTTCTATAAATACAAAGGCAACGTGCTCGGGATGGAAAAATTTAATTAATTGGTCTCGTAAGAAAACAAGCATCTCTTCCAAGGATAAATTCATATTTAACTTATGCGACGTTTCATTTATTAATTGTAAATCGGAAACCAATCGATGGGATTGGATATATAATTTAGCATTTTCCAAGGCATTACCCGCTGCTTCAGCAAGCAAAATGGCAAAATCTTTTTGTCTGATTGAAAATAAGTAATCTAACGGGGCAGAAATTTGTAAAATACCATAGATTCCTTGTTTTCCTACAATAGGAATATTTAGTAATCGAACACCTAAGTCCTGTGCTAATTCTGTCGTTATTTCACCTGATACATATGCTTCAACTGTAGTATTTCTTTCTGTTGTATAATCGAATAACTTATAAGGAACAGACGTTTTACGCTCCTGATCATTTGATAGGATAAGTATTGACTCGAATTTAGGAAAAGCTAATTGAATGGAGTGTAATGTTCCTTCTAAAATTTGACCGATATCTAATGTTGAATTAAACATTTTCGTTACATTAAACAAATTTCGATACTGGTTCTCCTGTTGTGTTAAGAATACTGACTTTTTAATCGTTTTAACTAATTTAGTAATCGTTTCTATGAATTCATCTAATTGAGGTGTTTGTGAAAATTCTTTCCATTTTTCCGTGGTTTCCATTATGATTAATCCTAATGGTTGCTGTCGCTCCACATCTCTTAATAATAATGCTACGTCATTATCGGAGGAATGTTTTATTTGTAGTGTGTGCACATCGATAAAATCTTTATCATAGAAAAACGTTTCAATCTCTGCCCATTTTATAGCATTGAGCTTTTTCGAAAATGAATGATTCCATGAAAGTTCCAAAAACGTCTCGGCGTCATATATAAAGTATTTTGCTTTTTGTATACCAAAAAAATTAAATAAAATTTCTTGTAAATCTTCGAACCATTTAATACTAGATTGGTGTGTAAAAACACTTTCATTCCAAATATCTAGAATACCACTTTTTAGATGGATAATCTTATCTTTACTTTCCATTACTTCACCTCTCAGCTTTCCAAGAGCAACTATGATACTTTTTTCACAGTTCCGAATAATTCAATATAACTATATTTTATCTTATTTATCCATTCTATGTCTATTATATTTTTGTTGCTATTTTGGTTTAGATTATCGTTTGACTTTTACTATATATAGAGATACAATGGACTTTGTGTAAAATAAATGCAGCAGTTGTATGGCCTAGATTGCTCATTTTGTTCCTCTATTCTATAGATGGTGTATCCCGTAACCCTCGGCTGCTAGGGCGATGATACATGAAAACAAAATGTCTGCTAGTCTGAATACATCTGGTCTTATTTTACAACAAAAATAAAACCAACATAGAGGAGGAGACATACATGTCTCGTTATACAGGTCCATCATGGAAATTATCACGTCGTCTTGGTATTTCACTAAGCGGTACTGGTAAAGAATTAGAAAAACGCCCTTACGCACCAGGACAACACGGTCCTAACCAACGTAAAAAATTAACTGAGTACGGTCTTCAATTACAAGAAAAACAAAAACTTCGTCACACTTATGGTGTAAACGAACGTCAATTCCGTACATTATTTGATAAAGCTGGTAAAATGCAAGGTAAACATGGTGAAAACTTCATGATCCTTCTTGAAACTCGCCTTGATAACATTGTATACCGTTTAGGTCTTGCTCGTACACGTCGTGGAGCACGTCAATTAGTAAACCACGGTCACGTTATGGTTGATGGTAAACGCGTTGATATTCCTTCATACCGTCTAAAAGCAGGTCAAGAAATTTCTCTTCGTGAAAAATCTCAAAACCTAGACGTTGTAAACGAATCTATCGAAGTTAATAACTTCGTACCAGAATACTTATCTTTTAACGCTGACAACAAAGTAGGTACTTTCGTTCGTAATCCAGAACGTGGAGAACTATCTGCTGAAATCAATGAAGCTCTAATCGTTGAGTTCTACTCTCGTTAATATTATTGCTTTATTAAAAGCCTTCGAAAACTTGGTAACACAAGTTTTCGGGGCTTTTTTTTAAACTGGAGACCTTTAAACATTTACGTTAATAGCTAATTTCGTATTAACAGGATGATATTCAAGATAGTCAATATAAAACTTCATTAAGCCCCTAATAAATCTGAATATACACATCTGGCCATGTCGAAATTAATGAACCTATTTTGCCTATTGCCTTTTAATCACCTAAATTGTATAGCAATTTTATCAATAGCCCTTTAGTATTATCTGTCATTTCATTAAAATTATTTACCAGTTTTCCAATTACATGCTTTTACCTTAACTAATATTTTCAAATCCAAGATCTCATTTGACACAATAACGTTAGTTTGTTTATAACAATAGAAAAACAGCTTTAAATTGTTTTAGAGGTTATTCTCTCTTTACAACTTAAGGCTGCTATGGTCGACTTACTATTACCCCAAATATTTGCGCTTCCACAACTGAATTTATTTTAATACTTAACTTTTTTTCATATTCTCTATTAAGTCTAATAATCTTTGTTTTGTATTATCTGCTTCTTCTTCTAGCATCTTAAAATTGTAACCTGATTTATCTTGGTTGACTTCTACCTCTAATAAATCTCCCTCTTTAGCATCTACCGTAAATTTATCTTTTAAGATGACTAGTTTATTTGCTTTATTGTCCTTTTCAAATAGAACAACAAAAAAATCATCAAAATGATGTAATATATACCTCTTTGCACTCACTGCGAACGTCCCCTCAATCCAATAATAAAAAATTATGTTTTAAAAGCAAACATATTTGTCCTTATTATTATTTTATACTATTTTAAGTTCTTTTTTAACTAGTAATGATTTCTTTTTTCATCTTCTTACTAAATTTGTGACTATTTAAACAAAACTGGTCAATACTAACGAGGAACTTTTAAGAAATAGGAGGGTCTTTGTATGAAAAAAGTTAAATCGTTTAGTTCACCCAATAAGAAGAAAAAAGATAATGTTACAGGCGAAAATTATCTGGAATATCAAAAATTAAATGAGCATGAAAAGAAACAGCTTCAAGTAAAAGATGGCCAGAATAATCACCACATAGATGAGCGTGGCGGTTTTTAATCAGTTTAAAAAGCTACTCCCCTTTAGAGTATTGGGAAGTAGCTTTTATCTTATACAAACTTAATCATTTTATAGTTTTTCTTACCTCTGCGCATAATCATAAACTCATCTTCTAATCGATCTTCTCCACCTACTACGTATGCAACATCTGTGATTTTTTCTCCATTAATAGAAATAGCACCATTGGTTACATCTTCTCGTGCCTGACGTTTAGATGGGGAGACTGCGGCCTCCACTATGAAGTCTACAATAGATTTGTCCTCTTTAGACATCTCAACTGAAGGTACATCTTTAAAAGCATCTTTCATTTCTTCTGCAGTCAAAGCCTTCAAATCACCGCTAAATAATGCCTGGGAAATTCGAATGGCTTGGTCCAATGCATCTTGTCCATGGATTAAGCGAGTCATTTCTTCAGCTAGCGTTATTTGTGCTTTTCTTAAGTGCGGCTCATTTTCAACCGTTACTTCTAAGGCCTCAATTTCTACACGCTCTAAGAAAGTAAAGATTTTCAAATATTTAATAACATCTGAATCTGCTGTATTAATCCAGAACTGATAAAATTCGTATGGAGATGTCTTTTTGGCATCTAACCATATCGAACCTGATGCAGATTTGCCAAACTTTGTTCCATCAGCTTTTGTTACTAAAGGAATAGTAATACCATAGGCCTTCGTATTATCATCATGTGTTTTACGAATCACCTCTAAACCAGTAGTAATATTCCCCCATTGGTCGGATCCACCCACTTGAACTCGACATCCAAAATGGTCATATAAATGATTAAAATCAATCCCCTGAATAAGCGTATATGCAAATTCCGTAAAAGACAGTCCTGTATCTAAGCGAGAAGCAATAGAATCTTTTCCAAGCATATAATTGATGTTAATTAATTTTCCAAAGTCTCTTAGAAATTCAATTACATTCATGGAGCCAATCCAATCACGGTTATTTACCATTTGTGCACCGTTTTCGGATTGAAAATCAAAAATTTGCTCCATTTGTTTTTTTATCCCCTGGACATTCAAATCAATCTGCTCTGTCGTTTGTAATTGACGCTCTTCTGAACGACCGGAAGGATCTCCAATCATCCCTGTTGCTCCACCAACTAAAAGAATTGGTTTATGTCCGTGCATTTGGAACCGTCTTAACGTTAATAATGGTACGATATGGCCAATATGCATACTGTCAGCAGTCGGATCCACCCCACAGTACAATGAGATTTTCTCCTTATTTAGAAGCTGTTCCATACCTTCCGCATCTGTTTGCTGATATAAAAGACCTCTCCAAGCTAAATCATCTAATAAGTTCACCATATAATCTCCTCCTTAAAATAAAAAAGTCCCTACATGATATATAATCATGCAGGGACGCTTAATCGTTAGCGCGGTACCACCCAGCTTGAAGGAATTACTCCCTCCGCCTCAATCACCGTATCGTTGTGAGTACGTTTAACTCCAAGCCTGTAATTCGTTTTTATACACTGACTAGCTCTCACCAACCGCTAGCTCTCTTCACAGTATGCATAAATACTACTTCGGACTTTTCTTCGTTAAAATATATACCTATTTTACCTAATTTACATTGGATGTCAATAACTATGTCTAACAATATGTGCGTATGGTATAATAATTCAAGATTTAGGGGGCGAGAACTGAATGAAGAAATGGCTAGAAAAAATACAGAATTATAAAGATAAATTTGATGTATGGGAATCTACGAAATGGGCTAAGGGATTAAGAATATCTTCCGGTGTTTTATGGAATCTATGTTTACTTCTCATGGTCGGAATCCTGACAATGGGTGTATTCGGCGTATCCGTCGGCGCTGGATATTTCGCATCATTAGTAAAAGAAGAACCTCTTCGTGATAAGGAAGAAATGCGAAGTGCTGTATTTAATTATGATGAGACTTCAGAAGTCTATTTTGACGGGGATGTATATTTAGGTAAATTACGTACTGATTTGGAACGAACAGAAACAAAGTTATCAGAGGTATCTCCTCATGTAATTGATGCAGTACTTGCTACTGAGGATGAGTATTTTGAAGTGCATAATGGCATTGTACCAAAAGCAATATTCCGCGGATTACTTCAAGATGTATCTAACTCAGATACACAAACTGGTGGATCAACACTAACCCAACAATTGATCAAAAATCAAATTTTAACAAACGAAGTTTCTTACGAACGTAAAGCTAAAGAGATTCTATTAGCTATGCGTTTAGAACACTTTATGAACAAAGATGAAATACTAGAATCATATTTAAATATTATCCCTTATGGACGGAACTCTAATGGGAGAAACATTGCAGGGATAGAAACAGCGGCAAATGGAATATTCAATTTAAAAGCAAAAGATCTTACTTTACCCCAAGCGGCCTACATAGCGGGTATTCCACAAGCTCCATTTGCATATACACCATTTCGACAAGGCGGCGAACTAAAAGAAGGAGAAGCCCTACAACTTGGTATTGAACGAATGAAGACTGTGTTATTCCGTATGAATGAAACTGGTTATATTACAGATGAAGAATACAATAATGCGGTAAGCTATGATATTACAAAAGATTTTAGACAGCCAGAAATTGTTGCAGAGGATAAATACCCTTGGTTGACATACGAAATTGAAAATAGGGTTAAAGATATATTAAGGGATAAGTTTGCTGAGGCAGACTCAATTGATCCTGCTAGATTAGATAAAGAGAAAAAACTATATGAAAAATACGATATTTTAGCACAACGTTCTATTAGCACAGATGGTTATCGCATTCACACCACTATTAATAAAGACATGTATGAGGCTATGTTAAAAGTTAGAGATGAATTCGAGTTTTATGGACATACTTTCCAAAAAGAAGTGAAAGATCCAGATTCCGGTGAGACCATTGTAAAAGACTTTCCTGTTCAAGTTGGCGGGATGTTAATAGAAAATGGAACAGGGAAGATTCTTTCCTTCTTAGGAGGAAGAGATCATAAACTTGATAAAGTAAACTACTCTACACAAGGAATCAGACCAATTGGTTCTACGATTAAACCCTTATTAGTATATGCTCCAGCAATAGAATATGGGGTAATAGGTGCAGGTAGTCCAGTAGTAGACGTGAAGTTGGACAATTTAAGTAGCACCACTTGGGCAAAATCACCATCTAACTATACAACTACACAGGAGCTAGGTATTATTTCTGCTAGGGATGCTTTGACAACATCCCAAAACTTATCAACTATTCGTTTATACGATTTAATAATGGATCGTAAACCTACTGAATTTTTAACAAAAATGGGCTTTGAGAGTATTGAAGAAACAGAGTATGCCAATCATGCCCTTTCTATTGGTGGAATGACAAAAGGTGCAACACTCGAAGAAAATACAAATGCCTTTGGTACGTTTGGAAACAATGGTCAATTTATCGATGCATATATGATTGAAAAAATAGAAGATGTAGACGGCAATGTAATTTATCAGCATGAGGTGGAAGCTGTACCCGTGTTTAGTAGCGCTACTTCATATATTATTACCGATATGTTAAGAGATGTACTGTCCGAGGGGACTGCAAAATTAGCAAACTCTAGATTGAAATTTCAATCTGATTTTGGAGCAAAAACGGGTACAACACAAAATCATAATGATTCATGGCTAGTAGGCTATAACCCAAATATTTCTTTAGGAGTTTGGTTAGGTTATGGAGATGATACACAGACATTATATTATATGAATAATCGCTACAATCACCCTAGTGTACGCATCAATATGTTCTGGTCTAATATGATGAATGCTATGTATGATGTGAATCCTGAATTAGTAGATGCCTCTACTAACTTTACGGCACCGGAGGGAGTCGTTACTAGATCATTCTGTGGAATTTCGGGATTAGCGGTCTCAGATGCATGTTCTCAAGCAGGTTTAGTAAAGTCTGATTTATTTAACGCGGCTGTCTTATTACCAACTGCAAAAGATGATAGTTTAATCTCTTCATCCTACGTTGAGATTAACGGAAACAGATATCGTGCGCTCGATAACACACCAAGCGAATTTGTTGTAAGTGGTGGCTACGGAGTAAACGAAGACTTTATCAAGCGTATGCTTGGCAAATTTGGAGGCAACGCTTCTAAGTTATTCCCTACAAAATCGGCCTTTGGAGGTAATGTTGTTTCGGAGGAAGTATTTAATGCTGACGGAAGCCCACCAGCTGCTGTCACTGCTACAATGACTAGTGGTACTATGACATGGTCTAAGTCTACTTCTGGGGATGTTGTGGGATATCGAGTGTATGAAGTCGTAAATGGACAAAGAGTACTACTTTCTTCTACCAAAGAGGCAGCAGAAAATAGTTTTTCTGTTAATCGAGCTGGGCAATTTATTGCTGTTGCTGTCGATATTACTGGATTAGAATCAGGAGCATCTAATATAGTTTCCATAGAAGCTGCAGAACCACCTGAACCAGCAATACCTCCTACAACACCTGAAGACAATGAGGAGGATCCAGTAACACCTCCTGTTGTAGATCCAGTTACACCACCTATTGAAGAAGAACCTGTTACCCCTCCCGTAGAGGAAGAACCGACTTCTCCTGATGAGGGCGTGTAAAAATAGTATAAATGAAACATAGAAGAGCCCTAATTCGATTGAGAATTGGGCTCTTTTTGAGGAATAAGAAAGTATAAAAAATTTCCAGGAATACTGGGATCATGGAACAATAAAAGATGAATAATCCTACTGATTGCCATTTCATGTGGACGCTTTCCGCATGCGCGGCCGAGCCTCGTTCCCTACGCTACTTGGGGGTCTCGACTTTCTCGCTTATCCCGCTGGAGTCGCCACATTCCATTACAATCAATTTAATGAGTATTACCCACTAGGTGATTGGGCAAAGCATATAGCTTATACGATAAGATTTCCTAAATAATTGCGTTAACTTCATCTTGACGTTTTATAATGTAATCCTCGTTTATTTAGCCGATACTGTTTTCAATTATCTGTTTTTTAAATGACCATTGTTGATAGGATCGTAGGGCGGCAACTTCAATGGGAACAGCACGAGCTGATGACCCAGGACTGAGTGAAGCGAAGGAAGCGGCCGAAACCGTGCCCACAGTAAGCGGCCGCTCGGAGCGTAAATCAACGGCATATCTAATTTTCTGTTCTTTGAGGACCTGGCGTCTTTTTACCAGGTCTTTCTTGTTCCATTAAATGGTCAACTATTCTTACGCAATGATATTACACCAAAATAAAAGGAGCATAATGTTCAAATTAATGTTACAGTTAGAAAGAATATTTTAAAAGTGAGTAGGCGAATAAACATGATTGAGGTAAAAACATCTCCATTAAGTGATGGAGAATTCAATAGAGGGGTATTTGCTACATGTGATATAAAAAAAGGAGAGCTTTTCCATGAAGCACCTGTCATTGCATATCCAAACGACCAGCATCAATACATTGAGCAAACCATACTTGGAGATTACGCTTTTGAATATGGAATAAATCATTCTGCTATCCTCCTTGGTTACGGAATGTTGTTTAACCATTCCTATGAACCGAATGCAATGTATGAGATTAATTTTGAAAATCACACATTTGACTTCTATGCTTACACAAATATTAAAGCAGGAGATGAAATTCTCATTAATTACAATGGTGAGATTGATAACAAAGATGAGCTGTGGTTTAATCAGGATTAAATAATACATGGAGTCAAATCGTGACGATTCTCCATCCTAAACACAATAATTTTTATAATTGTAGTTCTTTAATGACCATCTATCAACAGTCTGATAGATGGTTTTTATGTTACTTGGATTTCCCTCCTATCTTTTTTACATCAATCCAAAAAAATTAGTCTTAAAGACTGTTAGTAACAAAATAACACCAAATACTAACTGGCTGATTGTAAATATATATTCTTTTTTTGTTTACTGCATGCTTCCAATCCATCATGGCCCTATCGGTTTCAGACACAACTATAAAAATAACAATTAAAAACCAGATTTCCAAAAACCAAAACCCTTACAATGCATCTCTCATGGCATTAATAAATAAGCCAAGAATCATGCTCACTAAAAATTATCGTCCAATTTTATGTTTTGCATTCATATGGTTATATAAAAAAAATCCTTTTTCTCTAACTTTAGCCATTTTCTCATAACAGTATTAAATAAAGTTAAAAGTGATATCACGATAACTAACAAGATAAATAAATCAAGCCAAAACATTCTGTCAAATCCATACACCAACTTCCCCTCCTTACCTATATCAAGTACAAAAAAGCATTGCTAAACGCAATGCTTTTTGTACTTTTATATTTCGTATTACTTTAATTCACCTAGACCATTAATCTTCCATGGTAGATAAATCGCCTGTTGGCAGCTTTAACTCCCAAGCTTTTAATACGCGGCGCATGATTTTACCACTTCTGGTTTTTGGAAGTTTATCTTTGAATTCGATTTCTCTAGGTGCTGCATGTGCTGCAAGACCTTTTTTTACAAATTGTTGAATATCTGTTATAAGTTCGTCAGATGGTTCATATCCTTCGTTTAATGCAACAAATGCTTTAATGATTTCACCTCGAACAGGATCTGGTTTTCCTATAACTCCTGCTTCTAGAATAGCTGGATGTTCTAGTAATTTGCTTTCCACTTCAAATGGTCCAACGCGTTCGCCTGATGTCATGATTACGTCATCCACTCGACCTTGGAACCAAAAATAACCTTCCTCATCCATGTATGCTGAATCTCCCGAGAAGTACCATTCATCATTTATAAAATAAGACTCGAATTTCTCTTTGTTGTTCCACACCTGGCGCATCATAGATGGCCAACCCTTTTTAAGTGCTAGATTTCCCATTGTATAAGGCGGTACCACAGCACCTTGATTATCTATTATAGCTGCTTCAATTCCAGGTAATGGTTTACCCATGGACCCTGGCTTAATAGGTAAGCAGCCATAGTTACAAATCATCTGTGCACCAGTTTCGGTCATCCACCATGTATCATGGATACGTTTATTAAACACTTGCATTCCCCATTTGATCACCTCTGGGTTTAAGGGTTCCCCAACCGATAACACATGACGAAGTGACGATAGATTATGTTGTTGGACAATGGCATCTCCTGCGCCCATCAGCATACGGAATGCCGTTGGGGCACTGTACCAAACAGTAACACCGTATTCGTCTATGGCATTATACCAAGCATCTGGTGAGAATCTACCCCCAAGAATAAGTGATGTAGTCCCTGTTAGCCAGGGACCAAATATTCCATAAGATGTTCCAGTCACCCAGCCTGGATCTGCTGTACACCAATAGATATCATCTTCTCTAATATCCATAACCCATTTCATCGATTGGTAATGCTGCACCATTGCATAGTGAGCATGTAAAATACCTTTCGGTTTGCCTGTAGAACCAGATGTATAATGTAAGATTAGACCATCCTCTTTATCAACCCACCTGATTTCAAAGGATTCTGAGGCATTATGTAATGCTGTTTTGAAATCGATAAACTTATCGGATTCCTCTACATTTTCTCCTACTATAAACACTGTCTCTAGATTAGGTAATTTATCCAACGGAATTCTATTTAATAATTCTGGTGTTGTGACAATTGCTTTTGCTTCACTATCCAATAAACGATCGTAAACAGCACCTTCCATGAACGCTTCAAAAAGGGGACCTACTATTAAGCCTAATTTTGTAGCACCAAGAAGAGCAAAATATAGCTCAGGCGATCTTGGCATGAAAATAAAGAGACGATCCCCTTTTGACAAATTCGAATGGTTTACATATACGTTAGCAGCTTTATCCGTCCATTTTTTCATATCACCGAATGTATAAGATTCTTTACGCTCTGCATCTAGATAATGAAGTGCTACTTTATCCTTCTTATCAGTTTCTGCATGACGATCAATTGCTTCATACGCCATATTCACTTTTCCAGTTTTATACCACGAGAATTCTTTTTCTGCATCATCCCATTTAAAGTTTTTTGCAGTTTCATCATAATTACTTAACTGGAAATCCCCTTGAACAACTTGTAATGTTTCAATCTTCATCCTATTCACCCTTTCTATAACTATACTATTTCATTCTACAATACTTTTTCGCATTTTTGCTAATCTTTTTACTTTTTAGAATGTTTAACTAAAATAATAGAGCTAATCGCTTTCTCTAATTAAAATCATGTATAATAAATACAATTACAATTATGTTATAAGGTGGTGCATCCGTGATTCATTCTAAGACGTATAATGCAGTGCAAAAAGAAACAACACATGGCACTGTCGTTATTGAAGGTCCTATTCCTTCCGAGGAAATTGCCAGGTTACAATTCCACGAGGATTTAGTTGCTTTTCGTGCACCCTCACAGCAGCATAAAGCAATTATTGAAATTGCTAAGTTGCCTGAAGGCAGAATAATTATTGTGCGAGATCAAGAGACAATTGTAGGGTATTGTACATACTTGCACCCAGACCCTTTAGAGAGATGGTCGCAAGGGAATATGGAAAATTTGATAGAGTTAGGCGCTATAGAGGTAATACCAAAATTCAGGGGCACTGGAGTTGGAAAAACACTCCTCCGTGTATCGATGATGGATAATGCAATGGAAGATTATATTACGATTACGACAGAGTATTACTGGCACTGGGATTTAAAAGGCACCGGTTTAAACGTTTGGGAATACAGAAAAGTCATGGAAAAGATGATGCAAGCAGGTGGACTTGAGTATTTTGCAACAGACGATCCTGAGATTAGCTCCCACCCTGCCAATTGTTTAATGGCTAAGATTGGGAGCAGAGTAGACACTGAATCCATCCAGCAATTTGACCAATTACGTTTTATGAATCGCTTTATGTATTAATCAATGACTAACTTTCTAACAAAAGGAGTTAATTTAACATGCTAGTTGAACAAATTATGAATACATCCGTCCCCAGTTTAACACCAGGACACACGATAAATGATGCATTACAATTACTCAAAGAGAAAAAAATACGTCATTTACCAATTATTAATGACAAACGACAAGTACTTGGAGTCGTGACAGATCGAGATTTAAAAGAAGCAACTCCTTCTACACTACAAAATGTATCAGATCCAGAAATATATAATAGAAAATTAGAAGAAATTATGACCAAAAATCCGATAACGGGTCATCCTCTAGATTTTGTAGAGGAAACAGCCAGTATTTTTTATGATAATCGAATTGGTTGTTTACCAATAGTATCACATGGAAAACTTGTAGGAATGATCACCGAATCCGATTTGCTCTACAAATTTATCGAACTAACAGGTGTTCATCAGCCAGGATCTCAAATTGAAATTCGTGTTCCTAACAAGCCTGGAGTTCTATTCGGCGTTTCAAAAGTTTTTCACGATCAAAAAGTTAATGTGTTAAGTGTGTTAGTTTATCCTGATAAAGATAAAAGTGATTATAAAATCTTAGTGCTCCGTGTAAAGACTATAAACCCTCTTGTACTTATTGAAGCTATTCGAGACGAGGGATACGAGGTTCTATGGCCAAATCATCCGGGACTAGGGCTATGAAAAATGCTGTATTTGTCTTTTCCGAGGACCAGCTAGGCTACAAGTTTTCGGATACTCATCCATTCAATCAAAAAAGATTAACATTAACTGTTGATCTACTAAAAGAAATTAATGCTTTATCTTTATCTGAAATAGTCCCTCCTAGGATGGCTACAGACGAGGAACTACTTCTCGTACATGATGCAAACTATATTAAGATAGTAAAAGAAGCGAGCAAGGAAAACGCAGATAGCACTAAATATGAAAGTTATGGTATTGGCACGGAGGATACCCCTATCTTTCCAGATATGCATGAAGCAAGTGCAACTCTAGTCGGAGGCACTTTGACCGCAGTTGACTATGTGATGGAAGGGAAATCTTCTCATGCAGTGAATTTAGGTGGCGGTCTTCATCACGGTTTCAGAGGACGTGCATCTGGTTTTTGTGTATATAATGATAGCTCTGTTGCTATTAAGTATATGCAAGAAAAGTATAATGCACGTGTACTTTACATAGATACAGATGCCCACCACGGCGATGGAGTTCAATGGAGTTTTTACGATGATCCTAATGTGTGTACCATTTCTATTCATGAAACAGGAAGATATTTATTCCCAGGTACTGGGAATATAACCGAAAGAGGATCTGGTGAAGGTTATGGTACCTCCTTTAATTTTCCAATAGATGCTTTTACGGAAGATGATTCCTTCTTAGAAATTTATCGGACAAGCTTTCGAGAAATTGTGGAAGCCTTTAAACCTGATGTTATTCTAAGCCAAAATGGTGCTGATGCCCATTATTTTGATCCACTTACCCATCTATATGGTACGATGAAAATCTATCAAGAGATTCCGAAACTAGCTCATGAGCTTGCCCATGAATTTTGCGATGGTAAGTGGATTGCAGTTGGTGGTGGGGGTTATGATATATGGAGAGTAGTACCACGTGCATGGTCCTATGTATGGATGGTGATGAATGACATTCAACTTCCAGTAGGTGAGTTACCAAAGAACTGGTTAGATAAATGGTCTATGGAGTCACCTATCCCACTCATCCCTACTTGGTTAGACCCGGAGCCACTTTACGATCCTATTCCCCGTAAAGTAGAAATTACAGAAAAGAATAAACAGATGCTTGATAAAGCACTTTACCAGTTGCGGAATCAGCAATCATTTACAAAACACCAGTAGCAAAAATAGCTACTGGTGTTTTAGCATTTAGTACTTTTACGAAAAAACTTATCCATTAACTAATAGCCTGAGAAAAATCGAGCAAAAACGCCCGGCCCTTTTAGGTCAAAACCTGTTTTTATCGTTTTCGAAGTGCTTTGGACAGACGTTTTGCTATATGATTACCGAGTGAATTTTTAGTGATATTGGTTGTGACGTCCGTCACAACCAATATCACTTTTTCCGGTAATCTTATGACGTTTGCCTGTCCGTCGCTCTCCTACAACGCTAAAAAACAGGTTAGTACATTTTTGGGTAACTAGAGATAAGATGATTTCCTATCCATAGAGGAAGCTCACGAAGATGCAATTTCGTGAGCTACTTCGCTTCTTTATGAGGCAAATACTTACTACTTCTCTTTATTTCCACTAGTAAAAAGAAAGTATGATTCCTTCATCCATCATGAAATAATAGCATTTCTAATTCAACAGTGTTTACAAATGACTTTTCCCTACATTAACTTGGACTAATCTTATTATCTAAGCGATATCTTTTCTGTAATAAGGAGAGCGCCCTACCTACACTAGAATTCCCCAGAAAATATAGCAAAACATGGATGGGCAGCACGTTTCTCAAACAGGATTGACAACCTTGTGTATTACCCATATAATACACTTAATGCGTATGAACCACTTAGTACATGCACTGAAAAATCATGTGTACACATCCAAGAATGTATAGGAGTTGTTTCGATGAATGTAAATTTTAATAATCGCGATCCAGTCTATTTGCAGGTTGTTCGGCATTTTAAAGAAAAAATTGCAATTGGCGAATTAGTACCTGGAGAAGAAATACTATCGAGACGGGAGTTGGCAAACAGGGTGAAGATAAACCCCAATACCGCACAACGAGCGTATAAGGAAATGGAGGAACAGGGTTTGATCCATACCGAACGGAATCATCCGAGCAAAATAACAACCGATGAAAAGATACTAGGTAAGGTAAGAGAAGAGTTGCTAGTTGAGGCAGTTGAAACGTTTGTAACATCCGTTCGGTCTATTAAAGTTCCAGTTGATGAATTATTGAACTTGGTAAGAACAAAGTACACAGATAATAACGATGATAAGGGGGTATAAAAATGATTGAAGTAAAAGAGATTACAAAGAACTATGGTCGGAAAAAGATATTAAAAGGTGTGTCATTTACAGCCAAAAAGGGTGAAATAACTTGTTTAATTGGAATCAACGGAGTTGGCAAGACAACCATTTTAAATGCCATTATGGCACTTACCCCGATTAACAAAGGGAAAATATTAATCAACGGAGAAACCATTAATAAAAAGATGTTTGAAAAAATCGCCTTTATTCCTGATGCAATAACGATGCTACCACAGATGAAAATCTCTGAGGCAATGGAGTTCATGAATGATTTTTATACATGTTGGAACCAGAAACGTGCAACAGAACTGCTTGGTTTTTTAAACTTAAATGAACAGGATAGAATATCTTCCTTATCAAAAGGAAATACGGCAAAGGTCAATTTGTTACTGGGTTTAGCAATGGATGTTGATTTTGTATTAATGGATGAACCATTTTCTGGAATTGACATGTTTAGTCGGGAAGAAATTGCTAAAGTGTTCACGAGTCATTTAATTGAAAATAGAGGCGTTATCATAACGACACACGAAATAGGTGATATCGAACATTTAATCGATAAGGTTGTGCTGCTCGATGAAGGGATTGTTATCAAGGAGTTCAGCGCGGAAGAAGCTCGTGAAAACGAAGGGAAATCTGTGGTGGATGTTATGAGAGAGGTGTATCAGAAATGAAAAGCTACTTGAAGCTGGTCAATTTTGAATTCAATCGTTTTGCAAAATTATTTGCAGTCCTACTAGGCATTACACTAGTTGTACAAATTGCCGGAGTCATTGTGTTGTCGAAAATGTACCTAAACATGGCCAATGAAAAAATTTATGAAGAGTTAATGCCCAAAGCAGAGTTCTTAACAAACTTTGGCCAAATGAGTTTTCTGTCGGTAACCAGAAGCGTATGGTTCCTTGGTCCAATCACTTTATTTTTTGCAGGTGTTGGGTTCTATATTTTCCTGATCTGGTATCGTGATTGGTTTGGGAAAAATACATTTATTTACCGATTATTGATGCTACCAACAACGAGATTGAATGTTTTTTACGCAAAGATAACAAATATTCTACTAGCGACGTTTGGCTTTGTGGCATTTCAACTTATTTTGATTCCAATAGAGACAATGGTTTTTAGATGGATGCTGCCAAAGGAATTCCGAGTGGATATGAATGTCAAAGAGATTGTTAGCAGCATGCCTGAAATACACATACTTTTTCCAAATAATTTTCTTGAATTTATATTGTATTATGGAGCATGGTTAATGGTTGTGTCCATTCTATTTACTGCAATTTTATTTGAAAGAAGCTTTAGCTGGAAGGGTATTTTTGTTGGGGTTTTATACAGCTTAGTTGCTGTTACTCTATTTATTTCACCTCTACTTTTGCAAGAATTGGTACTAAATGGTTTTTTCTATCCACTAGAATTATTTGTACTTGAAATAGTAATGGGTTTAATCGTACTCGCAGGGTCCATTTGGATGAGTGGATTCTTATTAAAGAACAAGATAACTGTATAAGGAGTGTGTGGAAATGAAAAAGTATTGGAAGTTTACTTCAATTATTGCAGTTATTGTGCTTAGCATTGGGACGTTTTATGTTAATTCTGCTATGTCGGAAACACAATACCCTGAGTTTGCGATAAATAAGAAGAGCGGTGACGCTGAAGAAATAAAATCTTTGGAGTTGGAAGGTTCCTATCATGAAGGGGGATCTATGAGTTATGTGAACACCAACTTGCAAATTACCTCTGATGATACAGATTATAGAAATGGTAGGTCGATTATTGACTCGATTATAGGACACCCCGCACCAATGATTCAGAAGTTACAGGAAAAGTATCGTAATTTCATGCGAGGGAAAGGCCGAAGTGTTGATTCGTTTTTTGAGGACAATAAGTTGCTAGCATATGCGGAAGTGAAGTATAAAATAGGTTCATTTACAACAAGAGATTTCAAATTCGCTATATCTATAGTAGATAAAGACAATGGCAATACATCTTCTTTCTCCATTAAAGTTCCAGACAGCTCAGTAGTTGAAAATATATTTGTTGAAGATGTCCAGGTGGTTGATAATGAACTAAAAGTGATTACCCATAATAGTACTAGAGAGAATGGGAAGTACTATAATGAAAAACATATCTATTCTTTCGACATATCCACTGGGAAGATAGTTAGTAGTGAAACGATTTTTTCCATCCCAGAACAACAAGGCAATGCATATATCCATGCAGAACTAGTTCAAACAAGCCATAAACAATCGAATGAAAATCTTATATTCATAAAAACCCTGGAAAAAATGATACAAGATGGGGAATCGGATAGGCTAGAAGAAACAACCCGGGAATTAATTTCTTACAATTTAAGAACGAATGAAAAAGAGACAATTAAATTACCAGACAGTTTGAAAGAGCATCAAATCAGTTATTTTGATGGTTCAACGATTTATTTCTCGAAATTAAGTGGTGAAAACTTGGTTATAACTCCTTATAGTATAGAGAACGATCAAGCTAATAATGAATTTACTATTCAGCTATCAAACGAAACAAGTGATGCGGACCCACCAATTATAATCATGGAGGACGGTAAGCTATATGTGACAACCCATATAACAAATTTAAAAACAAAAGCTAGTATCACTGTTATTGATTTGAAAACATCGGATACAATTTACCAGGGTGAGGTAATTAGAAAAAGTTCTCCTAATAGTACGGAACAATTTGAGTTATATTTATATGATATGATGATCAAATAAGTAATGTATTGGGCTTGCTTTAGTTTTTAAAGCAAGCTCTTTTGTCTCGTTAAAAGGGACAAATTGACTTTCTCAGTGATCTAGATTGATCCTGTCCCCTATCTCTCTTGATAGGCCTAGTTTAAATTTATTCTATATATTAAACCTCCATATTTTATTCGTTAGTTTATATGGAAACCTTCACAAACTTATTCTCATTTTAACATAAATATCCAATTGAGGTGGAAGAATTTAATAAGATGTAGTGTGGTTGTCACCATGTCATTTTACGATTAATCAACATTTCCTTTTAACATTGCCTAAAAAATAAAGGGTCATGACTAGTGTCACGACCCTGCTTGCTGTAAATGAAATAATTTTTTTTTGATATTACGCTCTTTTACTTAACTGATTTTCTTTCTTCAATCCAATATGGAAGAATTACTGTGTCTTCTTCAATGTTCTCTTTATTCATATGTTTAGTCAACAATCTCATAGAAACTGCTCCAATATCATATAAAGGTAGTACGACACTCGTTAGTTGAGGTCTAACCATTCTTGTTAATTTTGAGTTTTCAAAGCTTATAACTTCGATATCTTCTGGTACACGTAAACCATTATCTTGAGCTCCATGTATCAAGCCAATAGCAATTTCATCATTACCAGCAAAAAAAGCTGTCGGAGGTTCCTTTAACTCACGTAACTGCTCCCAAGCAACAAGTCCATCGTCGTATGTATTATTGACTCCAACAATTAGATCTGCGTCAACTTCGATACCAGCATCGTTTAACGCTTTTTCATAACCTGATAAGTTGTATAGCCTAGTTATCGTGCTATCAATGGATCCAGATACAAATGCAATTCGAGTATGACCATTTTTAATCAAACGATTAACTGCATCCACTGCTGCGTCATGATATTCAATATTTACAGAAGGGAACGAATTAGATGTTTCCACTGTTCCAGCTAATACAATAGGAACGCTTGCTCTTTTCATTTCATGTAACATTTCAGGGGATATTTCATCACTCATCATAACTACCCCATCTACTTGCTTACTAAGTAGTGTTGATAATAATTGGACTTCTTTATCTTCTTGTTGATCTGAATTGGTTAATATGATGTTGTAACGATACATTGTTGCAATATCTTCTATACCACGAACAAGCTCTGCATAAAATACATTCGAAATATCTGGAATGATAACGCCGACCGTTTTTGTTTTTTTACTTGCTAACCCCCGTGCAACAGCATTCGGTCGATAATCCAATCGTTCAATTACCGCCAATACTTTTTGACGTGTAGCCGGCTTCACATTCTGATTTCCATTCACAACACGTGAAACAGTTGCCATTGATACGTTTGCCTCTCTGGCAACATCGTAAATTGTAATAGTCAACATATATCCCTCCTTCACTTTTTTACATACTAAAAATACATATATATCAATAATACTTGATAACCCTTCTAACTTTCAATCAAATAGTAAAACCGACCCTAAAATAAGAGTCGGTTTTGTGAATTTTTTCACTAACTAGGCATGAATCTCATGATTTTTCAAGAATTTTTGTACAGAATCATAAAACTCATCAAATTGCTGCAAGTTCATTTGTTGTGCAGCATCCGATAGCGCTACCGCTGGATCTGGATGTACTTCTGCCATCACTCCGTCTGCTCCAATTGCAATTGCAGCTTTTGCAGCGGGCAGTAGAATATCACGGCGTCCAGTTGAATGCGTTACATCTACAAATACCGGTAAATGTGTTTCTTGTTTTAGAATTGGGACAGCTGAAATATCTAATGTGTTTCGAGTTGCACGTTCATACGTACGAATACCACGTTCACATAGGATAATTTGGTCGTTCCCCTGCGACATAATGTACTCTGCCGCATGGATGAATTCATCTAATGTAGCAGCCATTCCTCGTTTTAAAAGGACTGGTTTATTGATAGATCCAACTGCTTTTAGTAATTCAAAGTTTTGCATGTTCCGAGCACCTATTTGTACTACATCAATATAATCTAGTGCTTCATCTAAGTGACTTGGCGTTACAATCTCAGAAACTGTAGACAAACCAAATTCTTTTGAAATTTTCTTCAATATTTTTAGACCTTCTAATCCTAGTCCTTGGAAATCATAAGGAGAGGTACGTGGCTTATATGCTCCACCTCGAATTAGTTTTAACCCTTTAGACTGGATAGCTGCTGCTACCTCTGCTACTTGAGTATAGGATTCAACTGAACAAGGACCAAATACAAATGAAGGTGTTCCTGTACCAATTTGTTCCCCATTAATATTAACTATTGTGTCTTCTGGTTTTCTTTTACGAGAAACAAGAAGGGCTTTCTTTTGGTCATCCACTTGTAATTCCAAAGCAGTTTTGAAAATTTCTTTAAAAATATGCTCAACCGTTGATTGTGGAAGTGGTCCAGCGTTATTTTCTTTCAAGTGGTCTAACATATGTCTTTCGCGAAGAGGATCATATCTATTAACACCTTGTTTTTCTTTTACTTTACCAATCTCTTGAATAACACCAGTTCTTTCGTTGATTAACTGTAAAATTTCTACGTTAATCTCATCAACACGTGCGCGTAAAGCGTCTAAATCTACATGACTCATAGATAATTCTCCTCTCTTCTTTCCATCGGTACTTTATAACGACAGAAAATTATGATACATTTTTAGATATAAGACATATTATAATCAATGCATGAGAAAATGTCACGCATTTTATTTTAGCGATTCAACTCGCTAAAGTATTTGTCTAAAAAGGACGTGGTAAATTGACATCTAAATTATTTGCATTAGATATTGGTACAAGATCTGTAGTAGGCATCATTTTAGAAGAACATGGGGATTCTTTTCATGTAGTTGATATTTTAGTAGAAGAACATAAAGAACGCGCTATGGTCGACGGTCAAATACATAATGTACTAAAAGTGGCTGAGATAATTCAATCCGTTAAAGAAAAGCTAGAACAAAAGCATGGAAAACTTGAAAAAGTTAGTGTGGCTGCTGCTGGAAGAGCACTGAAAACAGAGCAGGCAGAAGTAATAATGGATATTAAAAATAGACCTATTTTTTCAGAAGATGATATGAATCGGCTTGAGCTATCAGCAGTGCAAAAAGCACAAAGCAATTTAATTCAAAATGATACAGACAAGCATACTAATCATTATTATTGTGTTGGATACAGTGTTGTCTATTATAGATTAGATGGGGAAGAAATAGGTAGTTTAGTTGATCAACAAGGAAACGAAGCTTCTATAGAAGTTATCGCTACTTTTCTACCACGTGTTGTAGTAGAATCTCTTCTTTCGGCATTAAAACGTGCTAACTTAGAGATGGAAGCATTAACACTTGAACCAATTGCTGCGATTAATGTGTTGATTCCCCCTTCAATGCGAAGATTAAACGTAGCATTAGTGGATATTGGAGCTGGAACTTCCGATATTGCTATCACAGATTTAGGAACTGTAGTCGCCTACGGAATGGTAGCAACAGCTGGTGATGAAATTACTGAAGCTTTGAGTGATCATTACTTATTAGACTTCCCATTAGCCGAAGAAGCAAAAAGAAGGATTAATACGGGGGATACTATCCAAATTCAAGATATCTTAGGCTTCCAGCAGGATATCCCGAAAGAAGAAGTTATTGAGGCGCTTAAGCCTGCAGTAGATATTTTAGCTAGTTCTATCTCAAGTGAAATTCTTCGACTGAATAATAGCAAACCTACGAAGGCAGTCATGCTAGTCGGTGGAGGAAGCTTGACACCAAACCTTCCAAGTATTTTAGCTGAGAAGCTAAATTTACCTGCCAATCGGGTAGCGGTCCGTGGTATAGATGCGATTCAAAACTTAACAAAGGCTGAGCATATCCCAATTACTCCTGAGTTGGTAACCCCTATCGGTATTGCTATTGCTGCAAAACGGGCACCTATTCAATACATGTCCGTGCAAGTAAACAATCAAATTGTTCGTTTATTTGAACTAAAAGAAATGACTATTGCCGATGCATTTTTAGCAGCTAATATTTCTGCTCGTAAACTCTACGGAAAACCTGGAGCAGCTTTAACCGTTCAAGTGAATGGTCAAATCATTCATATTCCAGGAGAGCATGGAAAACCAGCTGTTATCCAACTAAATGGTATTGAAGCTAATACAAAATCATTAATTCAAAATAATGATAAAGTTGAATTGTTAGAGGGAATTGATGGTAAAGAAGGATTTGCCACAGTGCGAGATCTATTGGACGATGCGACTATTAAATCTATTACATTCCAAGGGGTTATGTATATAGTAGAACCGACAGTTAAACTAAATGGCCAAAAGGTATCTTTAGACACTGTGTTGCAAGAGAATGACAAAATTACCGTAGAGACTCCGCAAACAATAGAACAAGTTATGTATGCTATTCATAAAGAAAATTTCTTGACTCAGCTTCAACCTTATACAGTTACGATAAATAATAAAAACCATTTTATCCCGACACTTTCAGCAAGATTATTCCTAAATGGGAGTCCGGCAAAACTATCCTATCCTGTTCAAGAGAATGATATTATACAACTGGAAACTTCTGGTTCTCCAACGTTAGAACAACTTACAAATCAGCTTGATAGGAAATTAGTTGATCAAATAAATGTTGTGTTCCAAAACAATCCGGTGGAACTTTCGAAAGAATGTGCAATTGTCCATAAGGACAACGTACAATTGAATTCCAATGATATTATTCCTAATGAATCAAACATTCAATGGCAAGAAGTAAATAGTACTCCTTGGATTTTTCAAGACGTTTTTCGTTTTACAGAATGGAATATGCCTACACAAGCTGGTTCATTCCAAATATTAAAAAACGGACAGCCTTCACGATTCGATGAAGAAATATTCGGCGGAGATCAATTGGAGATTGTGTTTGGATGAATTAATATAAAGAGTAATAGAATTATTTTCATAAAAGCATATTCATTAGTGAAATCTTAAAAACGTTGATTTCTGCTCCAGGCGGACGCTTTCCGCGGGCATGGCTTCAATCTCCTAGTCACTGCGTTCCTACGGGGCTTTCAACGCATGCTATTCCCGCTAGAGTCGCCGCCTTCCGCTCCAATCAACAAAATCGACCTTTTAAAAAAATGAATGTCTACGTGATATCACGTAGACATTCATTTTTTAATGCATCAAGTAATTAGAAAATAAATTCAATAAAATACCATTTATAAATTAATCACACAAAACAGCCCCTAATTCATGAATTGGACCCTTTTATTGATTTTTATTACATTTAACGAAAAAGGAAATATTAGCTCCTATTTGATTCATCAATTTCTTAACATTAATATATCTTTCTTCATGTTCATTAAAATTTACCTTCTTCAAGGATATACTCTTCATTGGAATTTTTTAAAACTATATCAAAGTTATTATGATAAGGATGCATGAATAATTCATATTGAATTCTCCGCATCTCATGAGATTTTCTTAAATAATTTATATCTGTTCCTCTTTCAGAAACATCACGTATACTCCTTCTCATTAATTCGGTTTCCCCATCCGTATATAAGTACACTTTTAAATCATACAGATCAGGATTAGTAAATGCGACGCTCATGCCTTCTACAATATTAATCTTGTTTTGCGAAGAAAGTAATGTGCTCTTTGAGTAACTCGTACCTATTGTATAAACGTCTAAACCATCCCTCATCATATGAATATCTCTCTCCAAAGCCAATATATTATGAGCGGCAGGATGACAAGCTGTAATTTTATCATGATAATGTTGGCTCTTATATTCATAATCGATAAAAGCGTACTTTCTAAGATTAGAACTGATAATATAAGGATCTGTATTGATATAATTCACACAGTCCTGCCCCAAAATCTTTATAAGATTATTAGAAAACGTTGACTTTCCAGATGCACCATGACCAGAGATTCCAATCGTGACTCTTTTGTCCTTTGTTGTAATCCAATTAGCTATTTCATGAAATATTTTATCCATATTTCCCCCTTTTACTCTGTTGTCTATGTACCAAAATTACCAAACAATATCATACCAATTGCGAAAATAGTTAAGACCAATAAACCTAACATACCAAGTGAAGAAATAAGTAATGTGATTGTTTTTAAACGCCCTTTCACACTAAAAAGTGCAGCGAAAAATGACCCAAATAATAATAGTAACAACAGCCAAATATCCAATGACTCAGGTAAGGGATGCAATACTTGAGGGACAATAAAACCTAAAAAGATAAAAGAAATGATCAACAACAACGAAATTAAGCCTAAATATCTTTTCATTAAATCAACCTCACTTTCATATATACTCGCTCCTTACTCTAATCGAATATCGTTTCTTTTTCAGGGTTCCTCAAAAATTCAAAGAGTGTTTTTATTTGAGACTCCGTATTCCTATTTGTAGAAAGCTGCGGTAAATTATCTTCGGAAAAAAACTTAATATTATTCGTTTCAATACCTATAGTAGGTTTTCCTCCAATAATTTCACACAATATAAATATCTTATAATAGTGATAAGCTTCTGGTGGATGTGGATGTTTATTTTTATCCAATAGAGCAATTAACCTGATAGGTACAACATCAAAGCCAGATTCCTCTTTTATTTCCTTTACAACATTCTCAGAGGGGGACAGTCCTATGTCACAAAAGCCACCTGGCAAAGCCCATTTATCATCTATATTTTCTTTGACCATTAAAATCTCATTACTTTTAAAAACCACGCCACGAACATCGACTTTTGGAGTTTGATAACCAGTTTCATTAGCAAATATATCTCTAATTTTATCCATTTCTAGTGCCGTATGTTCTGCCATTATCTCTATACTAATATTACGTAATTCTTCATACCGTTCTAAATCGTAAACATCTTTAGAAAAGGCTAATCCAGACTGTGATAAAGCTTGTATTCTTTTTGCCCACTCTAACCACTTTTTACTCATTGGTCACTACCTTGAAGAAACTTTTAAATTCCTTTACACTTTTTATAAGTAAATTTGGTGTTTCCTTAAATGTAGCTGTTTGGTACTCTGGTAACCATTGCACACCAATTGTAAATACATTAGCTTGTACTCCCGCAATCACATCTGCATCACTATCTCCAATATATATTGCATCCGAATTATTAACTTCTAATAGAGATAAAGCCTTTAGTAATCCCTCTGAATCAGGCTTCGGATTTGTAACATCATCACCTGTTATTATAACGTCAAACATACCATCCATTTCTAATGCTTTTAAAGAGATATCTAAGCTTCTTTTTGCCTTGCCAGTAAAAATCCCTATTTTTATATCCATCTCTTTCAAGTACCTTAACAACTCTAAAATTTCAGGATCAACCTCTACTAAACTTTTATGATGTTCAGAATACTTTTCATAATAATATTCGATTGCCATTTCCTTTTTAGGATTCGATAAATTGTTTCTAATAATACCTGTTTCGGATGGACCAAACATATCCTTTATTTCTTCAGAGCTAAGATCCTTATTATCATATTCTGTAAACACATTTTTAAAAGCACAAAAACAAATGGGCAAAGTATTAGCCAATGTCCCATCAAAATCAAATATAATGGCTCTCATGATTAGTCTCCTATCTTAGTAAAAGGATTCGTGATTTCGATTGAACCTTATAAACAAATTTTACTATACTTTCAATAAACTTTCTTTTATTATTTGAATACTATGTAAAATCAGATGATTGGTCTACTTTGTAAGAATACATTTTGTGCTTACATACTTATACATGCAATAATTGAAGTATGTAAGCGCTGTGAAATTCCCTAGTACTGTATAATATCCAATCAGCGTACTACCAAAAGGTTAAAACAAATTGGATTACTACTATAGATAGTATCGATTCTGATTACTTATCTGGTTTTTTATTTTTTGGATTTCATAAGTTAGATTATCAATCTGTTTCTGTATATTTCTATTATCACTAGAACCATTTTTTTCTTGTCGTTCTTCTTCTATAGCAAGAATCGCAGACAAAGTGGCAAGTGCATCGCCAAACGTACTTATCGCTCCTGCAATGACAGCGATTTTAGCGGCTTGACTGTCTGATTGGAGGTCCGAATTATCTTGTTCAAAATTGAAATTGTTTTTGTTCAATTCAATAACCCCCCAGTAAATTAATATCATTTTCACTTTATTTTATGCAAAAAGCATTTTTTCGTGAAAGTATTTTACTTGTGCCGTTGCCTTCTGCCTGACTACTTTATAAAGAAAGGTATTTCCTGAGAAGATTTTTAATAAGAGGATTAAGTCCCTCTGGTAACTCATTTATGGTAAAAAACTTAGCCTCTATTGTCTCTTGACCATCAGCCTTAAGAACACCACCACTAATTTCTTTAGTAACGTAAGCGATTGTAATGGGGTAGAATTCATCTCCATTTGGTAATTTAACAAAATACTGTTTCCCAGAAAAAACACCCACAAATTCAAGTTTACCAATTTCTATTCCAGTTTCTTCCAAAACCTCTCTTCTACCAGTCTCTTCTGTAGATTCTCCTAATTCCATAAATCCTCCGGGAACACCCCATATACCATCACTACGCTTTTGTAACAGCAATTCTCCTCTTTCATTCATTACTGCAACTGCAACTCCCACTAAGATTAAAGGATGATTGCCGACACTTTTTCGTAAATCCTCAATATAACCCATAACTTCCCCCCTATAATGATTGTCTCATACATAAATTCTATTTTATGAAGAAATTACCTCTTTAATTTTTAGAAAACAAAAAAGCACTGCTTACGCAATGCTTTTTTATTTTCTATTGAATTACTTTTTTTCTTCAGCAACCGCTTCTTTGATAGCCTCTGCAATTGCTGTTGCATTTTCTTCTTGTTCCGTTAATTCCTCTGTTGTATGAGAAATTGTTTCCATAAATTCCATTGGTTCTTCTCCTTCAGACGAAGCGGTACCGTCATCTAGTGGTGAAGAGGCAGTTGGTTTAATGGCTTTTACTTTATCAACTAATTGTCCAGATTGCTCTTGAATTTGCTTAGAAAGTTGAGTTGTTTTTTCTTTTGCAGTTGTTGAAAAGTCCATCGTTTTCTCTTTAAGCTGACTAGCCTGTGTAGAAAGGTTTCCACGAAGCTCTGTTCCTGTTTTTGGTGCTAGTAATAATGCAGTGGTTGCACCAATAATCCCACCTATTAACACACCGATGATAAAATCTTTACCATTTACTTCTTCTTCACGGTAAATATTCTCTCGTGAATCACTGTTGTAATATGGTACCGGTGGATAATGCGATTGACCTTGCTGATTATAAGATGATTGGTTTGCATAATATTCATGATTATAAGTTGCTTCATTGTAATTAGGTTTAGTTTGTTTTTGATTTGTCATGTAAATCCCTCCGATTATAGTGGTTTATGGTTGTCGTTTTCATAAGTATAATATCCAGCACGTTCTAACGCTTTACGTTCTCTCCATTTGTCGCGAACACCTAATAGAACGTTACTCCATTGGACAACCTGGGCAATTTTTTCTTCATTTTTCTCAACTTCAGAGGTTACGGAAGTTGTTAAACGTTGAATAGAATGATTAAATCCATTTACGGAAGTTCCTACATTTTTAACTGCATCGACTACTGTATTTAACTTCTCTGATTTAGCTTGTATATCTTCTGCTAAATCATTTGTTTTATGAAGAAGTTCAGCTGTTTCCTTTGTCATATTTTGTAGATTTGTTTCTAAACCATCTAATGTGCCCGCTACATTATTAAGTGTTTTCTTAACTGAAAATAATGTCATTGCTAAACTAATACAAAGTATTAGAAATGCAACCGCGGCTATAATAGCGGCTATGTATAAAAGATTTTCCATTGTACATCCTCCTAAAAACTTATATGTCTTAATACAATTTTACCCTAATCAAATCAAATTAAACTTCCTACCTATACTATACTACTTTTCTTTTAAATATCCTTCAAAAAAAAGCTTAATCCAAATAGATTAAGCTTTTTTATTATTTATTTAACTTTGCTTCAAAAGCTTGTTGATATTTTTGAACGTCTCCAGCTCCCATAAATAAGAAAACTGAATGCTCCTTTGTCTGCAAATCCTCAACATTTTCTTCTGTTAGAATATGGCTTCCTTCGATAATATCTCCTAGGGTTGAAATTGTTAAATTCCCTACATTCTCTCTCGCAGATCCAAAAATATCACATAAATAGACCCGATCCGCCAAACTCAATGCCTCACTGAATTCTTGTAAAAACTTTTGAGTTCTTGTAAAAGTATGTGGTTGGAAAATCGCAATTATTTGATGAGTTGGATACTTTTGTCTAGCAGATTGAATAGTTGCTTTTATTTCTGTAGGATGATGAGCATAATCATCAATGATAATATCATTACCCACTATCGTCTCCGTAAACCTTCTTTTGACCCCTTCAAAGGTTTCTAAACCTTTTTGGATAGTATCTGCAGGAACTCCTTCATAATGGCAAAGAGAGATAACTGCTAGAGCATTTAATATAGTGTGGTCACCGAACAACGGAATGGAGAAACGATCATAAAATTCGTTGCGTACAAATACATCAAAAGATGTACCTTTTGGTGTAATTTCGATATTGCGTGCAGCAAAATCATTATGTTCTCCAAAACCATAATAAACGACAGGAACTTCCGATTTTATCTGTTGTAAGTATTTGTCGTCCCCACAAGCAAAAATACCTTTTTTCACCTGCATCGCCATTGACTGAAATGCCTGGAATACGTCATCAATATCATGGAAATAATCTGGATGATCAAAATCAACATTGGTCATTATTGCATAGTCCGGATTGTACGCTAAAAAATGACGGCGATATTCACAAGCCTCGAACACAAAGTTAGAGGCATTTAACATACCTTTTCCGGTACCATCCCCGATTAAAAAGGATGTAGGTTCGTATCCACTTAATACATGAGATAACAAACCAGTAGTAGATGTTTTTCCATGAGCTCCTGTAACTGCTACAGAGGTAAACTGACTCATATAATTCCCTAAGAAGTCATGATAACGAATTATCTCTAAGCCAAGCTCTCTAGCTTTGACTAGTTCGGGATGGCTATCGGGAAACGCATTTCCAGCAATAATAGTCATACCCTCATTAATATTCGATTCATCGAATAATAATATTTCTATATTTCGATCATGTAATGGTTTTTCAGTAAAAAAATACTTTTCAATATCAGAACCTTGAACTTCATAGCCTGTATCGTGTAAGATTTGCGCTAATGGACTCATTCCAGACCCCTTAATGCCTGTAAAATGGTACTTTGTCATACGTAGAAACCTCCTGGGATTAGCCCCACTTATATACATTAAATACTACATGCGCCTATTTAGACGTATTCATTATTATACCACTTATTCGTATAAACCTTTAAAAAAGTGAAACTTCTGTTAGTGGGGTGTTCTTTAACCCCACTGATTGAAATTAAGCAAAAAACGCCGCGTCCTGTCAATACCCTAAGTGACCAACATTCTGTTGACCCGTTATACGCTGTATGCAATAAACATTGAAGGAACCACACGGTGTGGTGCATTTTGTTTATGCTCTATATCGGACTTTTATAGTCAGTTGGACTCTTACTTTCACTTTGTAAATTGACATACCTTGAAGTGGAAATATTATTCGAGATAACATTATTAACTAAAAATTTCATCTAAAGTATCACTCGTTAACAATACATCTCTTGCTTTACTTCCTTTTTGCTCTGTAATATATCCATTCTCATACATAGCATCTATCAAGCGTGCTGCTCGGTTATATCCAAGGTGAAACTTACGTTGTAATAACGAAGTGGAAGCAGTACCTTGTTCTACGATAAAACGACAAGCCTCTTCGAATAAATCATCTTGCTCTGAAGTGATTTCTTTTTGTAGAAGTTCCTCTTGTTCAAACATATAATCAGGATTGCCTTGACTTCTAGCATATTCAATAACACTCTCAATTTCATCATCAGAGACATAGGTTCCCTGGATACGTACTGGGCTAGACATGCCATTCCCTTGATAAAGCATATCTCCTTTTCCAAGTAAACGTTCCGCACCTTGCTGGTCTAAAATTGTACGCGAATCGATTTGTGATGATACAGAGAATGCAATTCGAGTAGGTATATTAGCTTTGATCAACCCAGTAATAACGTCTACAGAAGGACGTTGTGTAGCTAATACTAAATGTATCCCACATGCTCTTGCTTTTTGTGCAATTCGGCAAATAGCATCTTCTACTTCCGTTGGTGCCATCATCATTAAATCAGCGAGCTCATCTATAACAATGACGATATATGGGAGCTTTTGTGCAAACTGTCGCTTTTCTGTCGCAAGTGTATTATATCTAGTAATGTCGCGTACCCCAATATGTGCAAACAATTGATAGCGTCGTTCCATTTCTTCCACTGCCCATTTTAACGCAGCAGTTGCGGCTTTTACATCCGTAATCACTGGACTGACAAGATGTGGAATGTGATTGAACGGTGCGAGCTCCACCATTTTAGGATCGATTAGTAATAATTTTACTTCATCTGGCGTTGCTTTATACAATAGACTTACTAATAATGAGTTAATAAATACAGATTTCCCAGACCCTGTTGCTCCTGCAATAAGTCCATGAGGCATTTTACGTAAATCCAGAGTTACTGGTTTACCTGTTAAATCCAATCCCAAGGCTGCTTCTAACGGGGACTCTGAATGTAAAAATATATCTGTATTTATAACTTCAGATAAACGAACTGCACGAGAATTCCTGTTTGGTATTTCAATTCCAATAGAGCTCTTCCCTGGAATTGGAGCTTGAATACGAATATCTTTTGCTGCTAATGCAAGTTTGAGATCGTCTGCTAAGTTACGTATTTTACTTACTTTTGTTCCCTGACCAACCGTGATTTCAAACTGTGTGACTGCTGGTCCCTGTACCATTTGAACAATTTCACCCGCAACTTGAAAATGAGATAGCGCATCAACTAATGTAAATGCCTGCTCCTCCATCCATTCTCTATCCTCCACATTCATTTCAGGAGGAAGTAAATGACTAAAAGAAGGTCTTACATAATTAGTTTGGACCTCTTCTTGCTCTTCTACTATTATTGACTTTAATTCCTGATTCATTACTTGTTTTTGTTCTCGCGGAATTGTTGACGCTGTTGTATTAACCGCTTTATTAGCTACAGGGGATATTTTGTTCATAGTATCTATTCTATTCATTTTACTTTTATCTGATTTCAACATTAGAACATTAAAAGGTCTAATGTTTTCTTTTAAAGGTTTTTCAGTTTCTAAATACTCCGTATTAGGAACAGTTTCATTTTTTTCTAATGCTTCCGTTACAGCTACTTCAGCTTGTACACCTTCTACTAACTCGGTGACTGGTACATCCTCTTCTACTACATCAACCTGGATATTTTCTTCTAGTTCAGTTACATATACTAATTCTTCTGCAGCAATCACTTCTGGTTCTGGACTTATAGGTTCTGGTTTATTTAGTATTTCCGAAATTACTGCCTCGTTTTTTGGTTCTGTTTCTTCTATAATCTCTTGTTCTTTTTCTTTATTTTCTATTACTGCTTTAGAGAACCCATAAATCGGTGAAGGAACTTCGGTAGGTGTGAATGCTCTTTTCTTTCGATTTATAGCTGGAACTTCTTCCACTTTTTTCTTCTCTGCACGATGTATGACAGTAGGCTGTACACGTTGCTGCCATAAGTTTTGTTCATGTAATGGTTTATATTCGGGTTCCTTGAAGTAAGGTTCCTCTTTATATGTTTCAACTATTTTTTCTTCCTTTGGATAACCAGATAATGCTCCATTTTTTTCTTCATCTGAAATTAACGGAAAACGAAAAGGAGCTTTCTTCGTTGTAGAATGTACATTGTGTTGTTGGTATTGTTGCTGCTGTTCATATTCCTCTTCAACTTCTATTTCATCTGATGCAAATAATTTTTTTAACCAATTCAAATTCATCACTCTTTCTAAAAGATACCTCTTATTCTACCAATAATAATAGGTTTCGTCTGTATTTATAAGATAGAATGGGAAAAAAATCATGTGTTTTAGGTATTTAACCAATTGAAAAATGCCACTTATGTATTGGGAATTCAATATATATGGATAAATATACCGTTCCACAAGTAAATTACATACGAACATTTGTAACCGACATGTACTTTTCCGAGAGAAAAACTGGCTAAAAGATCTTCCAGTTTATAGAACAGGCGGCACAAAGATGCAATTTCGATCGCTCTAACGCTAATTTATACGATAAATACCAGAAACACTGATTTTATATACTCAAGAAGCATTAATATCTTTATATTTAATGAATGATTTGATCTAGATTTTTCTTTACTTGCTCTCACCAATTGCTTACTTGCTCACGTCTGCTGAATACTTACGTTCGTGGAGGATTTACTTGTCCAAAATCTATATTTACTGGCGGACTATTACCTTTTACTTGCGCATTGGGTAATTCAACCAAATTACTTTACTTATTCACAGATTAAATATGTAGAATCGAATAGAGCAACTGCAAAGAATAGTGTCTTTAGATGCCCCTGCATATTCATAGAATTGATGATTGGAACGCAAAGCGGCGTAAAGGAATTAGCTTTAAGTGAAAACCCATCAGAGAAGCGAGGACGTTGACGAACGACCGCGAAAATTGTAATGGTATTATAATTTGTTTATTATTCAAGAACTAAGTTTTTCCTGCACATTATATATTGTTCTATTCATAAACAAAAAAAGCACACCGATGAGGCATGCTTTTCATTCATTAAGCTAAAAATTCACTTCCAACTTCTTTTTGCTCGTCTAGGATAAGAATTCCTTTTACTTCTGGTGCATCTGGAATTGCCAATTCTCGTGCGGAACATAACATTCCACTTGATGCAATGCCTCTAAGTTCAGCGTCTTTAATAACCATTCCTGATGGCATTACTGCTCCCACTTTAGCTACTACTACTTTTTGTCCCGCTTCTACATTAGGAGCGCCGCATACGATTTGTAAAGTCGATTCCCCAACATTTACTTGGCATACTTTTAACTTATCGGCATTTGGATGCTGTTCTAATGAGTCCACGTGACCGACTACAAACTTTGGAGATAGGTCTACTTCTAGTGTAAAAGAAACATCGTTTTTCTCTAATATTTGTTGGATAGTTTCTACTATTTCTGTGGTTAAAGGAACGTTACCTTGTAGATCCAATACTTTGTATTTACTAAATTCAAATATATTTATAGCCAATACTTCGTTAGTTTTCACATCTATTACTTGTGTAACATCACCTTTGGTTTCCGTAATAACTTTTTCTGTTTTTTCAGGTGTTAATTGGATTAATAAGACATCCCCAACTCCAGGTTTGTTGTAAAAAATATTCATTCGTTTTCGTTCTCCTTTGATACTCGATTTTTCGCCATGATAAATATTGGTTCTAAATCTCCATTTTCGTAGATGAAAGATAATGAAGTAATAGGCACAGTTCCTACGGTGAAGAAATGCATCGTCATCTGCGCCAGAACATCGTAACCTGTTTCATTTCTAATATCACCAATTATCATAACATCTTGATGGGGTAAAGAAATAGTCATATCACCAGTTATTTTCTTTTTCATGTCCTTTAATAGCGATTCGTTCAGTATACGGCTTGCATCATATCCATCGTTGTTATTAAAGAAATAAAAAATATTACCTGCAACCTCGTCGGTTTTAAAGCGGTTCTCTAAATTCCTAACTTGGAAGAGTGCTCGTTCACGGACTTCCGTCTCCCTTACTTTCCAATCTGCTAACATTTTTTCATCTAGTAACCGGTAAGTGCTTCCTAGATCGACTGCATAGTAAATACGTGTTTCTGCTGTATGATCTTTTATGATAAAACGATTACCTTCATTAGACTTAAGTGGGAAAGAAGTTGATCGAATAACTGGATATACAGATAATGATGGATCTATTTCTCCCGCCATTTCTTTTTCCATTGCTTGAAAAGTCTCGTTTATCGTATATACGACTTCATTAATCGCCACTTCTTTTTTCGTTTCATATTTGGCTAAAATTGGAGGGATTGAAATTTCAATTCCTTTCCCTGTTGCTTTATGAGTCAATCTAAGCTTATTTGTTTCTCTATTATAATCATAAGTGTATATATCTTCGGAAAGCTGAGTTTTTAATAGTCTTACAAGTTCAAGTGCTTTCATCTATTATCTTTTCCTTTCATAAACAAAACGGTCCACTAGGTGAACCGTTTGATGGATTAAATCGATTGAAGAAATGATTCAATTTCCTCTCTAGTTTTACGGTCTTTACTAACAAATCGACCTTTTTCTTCGCCATTTTCATATGCTAGGAAACTAGGAATACCAAATATATCAAGCTCGATACATAAATCGATGAACTGATCACGGTCTACAGAAATAAAAGTAATATCCCCAAATTTCTCCTCAATCTCTCCCATGAAAGGATCGATGAAATGACAATCTGGACACCAGTCAGCTGTAAATTTAAATACGACTTTTCCTTGTTGCTTTAGTTCTCTGAATTGATCTACTGAAGCTAGATTTTGCATATGTACCACTCCTCTAGTTTGTTGGAATTGAGCGAACAATTAACATCATTTTCTCTAAATTATTTGCAATATCTTGTTGCTCTGAAATAGTTGTTAGCTTAATACCACCAATACTAGTTATAAGCTCATACTTTTCTTCACTGTTTTCAATAACCGCAGCAAATCCAAAACGTCCGTTTTGCTCAAATGTTTTTTCTTCTAAAACCTTTAGATTATTATCTGACGACATCAAATCATAGTATAGTTTACTGCTCGGTAATTCATTCGGATTAATGAAGAGAATAAATGAATCTTTTCCTTTCGAAAGAATTATATTCGTCTCATCCGATTCTTCCTCTATTGAAAAACCACTAGGTATAAATATATTCATTTCGTTCACTTTTTCATTTGGTTTTTCTGCATCACCCTGAAATGCTACTTTTGCATTTTCAAGTCCATCTGCAGTTTGTTCCTCTAAAGAAGAACATCCAGCTAATAAAATGACAGCTATTGACGCGATAAATAATCGCATCCATTTTCGAGTCATTCTCTTTCCTCCATTCAGTGCATAACTGCTATATATTTTAACGGTGATCACGTACGATTTCAACTACAAGGGCTTATAGGAAAATTCAAATTGCCCAATCAATAATAACATTATATGCTCAAACATAGCACTTCTATTAACAAGTCCATTTGAAAATACACCAACTGCTCCCTCATCATGCCGTATCTCGTTCTTATTAGTAAAGACGTCCATTACAGGTCCAAGTTCCGCACCAGCCAGTAATTGTTCCGCTATTTCGTTAGGCAATGGAATACCGGCTCCAGTTGCCGTAAAAACATCTCCGTTTTGCGTCACCAGTGCCCCCCAATTACAAATGTACAGCTGGCCATCTATTTCTTGAACACCACCTTCTAAACCGATCCCAAACAATGCATCAGAACCTACCATCAGATGCTTAGCTCGGTTAATAGCACCTTGCCTAGTCTCTTCTTGACTCATCGGTTGATCGGAAATTAGAGATGGAACTTCTATATTCTCAAATATAGCATTTGGATAATATATACTAGAAATCGATTTAACAGCTTTTGTTTTAGCTCTATTATTTGTACCTATTAATATTTTCATACATTACCCCTTCTTTCTAGAGAAAAAGATGCCTCAAGAGGCATCCTTTTTTATACGTTCGCTTTAATTGTCTCTAAAGTTGTACGATCGCATGTTTTAACTAGTTTAACAATAAGTTCTTTTGCTGCAGCGTAATCATCTGTATGAATAATAGATGCCGAAGTATGAATATAGCGAGAGCAAATACCAATTACAGCACTTGGAATACCTTCATTTGATGTATGAACACGTCCAGCATCTGTACCACCCTGTGAGATGAAATACTGATATGGAATTTTATTTGTTTCTGCAGTATCTAAGACGAATTCACGCATACCACGGTGAGTCACCATTGTTCGGTCGAAAATTCGAAGAAGTGCTCCTTTTCCTAGCTGTCCAAATTCATTCTTGTTACCAGAAGCATCATTTGCAGGACTTGCATCTAGAGCAAAGAATAAGTCAGGATTAATCATGTTTGCAGATGCTTGTGCACCTCTAAGACCAACTTCTTCCATAACATTTGCACCAGAATAAAGCATATTCGGTAATTGCTCGTTTTGTACTTCTTTTAAAAGTTCAATTGCTAATCCACAGCCATAACGATTGTCCCAAGCCTTTGCCATAATTTTTTTATCATTTGCCATTGGGGTAAAAGGACAAACAGGCAAGATTTGGTCCCCCGGTTTAATACCCATTCGTAGAGCATCCTCTTTATCATCTGCTCCAACATCAATCAGCATATTTTTTATATCCATCGGTTTGTTTCGAAGCTCATCACTTAACAAGTGTGGAGGAATAGAACCAATTACACCAGGAATCGTTTGATTTTTAGTGACAACTTCTACTCGTTGTGCAAGTAAAACCTGGCTCCACCAACCACCTAAAGGTTGAAAACGAATCATTCCATTATCAGTTATACCAGATACCATGAATCCGACTTCATCCATATGACCTGCAACTAAAATTTTCGGACCATTTTCATCACCTTTTTTTAGCCCAAATATCCCACCTAAATTATCTTGTACAATTTCATCTGAATATTTAGTTAGTTCGTTGCGCATAAATGCACGAACAGCATATTCGTTTCCAGGAGCTCCTGGTAGTTCTGTCAACGTTTTAAATAGTGAGCGCGTTTCTTCATTCATATAAAAAAGCCTCCTAAAGCTATATAGATAATTATCTTCATCTTCTATTGTAATAAAATATTGTTTGGTTTACTACAATAAAACTTCGTAAACCGAAAAATTTAATCGTAACGAAGATGTATGATACACTAAAAAAAATAGGTTAGGGAGGAATACTAATGAAATTAAAGGATTATATGATGGGCCTTGGAACTGGAATTGTTATTGGTGTTATTGCCAGCAAAGCTACAAATAAGATGGATTTCAATCGATCAGCAGAGTTAGTATTAAACGAAATTAAAAATTCTTTTAAACAAGAGGGTCCAATTGATGGATCATGGATATATATGACGCCTGAGAAATTTCAAAAAGCAGCTATTAGGATGGAAGTTTATAAAGGTGGAATTTCTCGTGTAAAAAACGGTGAACTTGAGCAATTTGAGTTTGCTGCAGATGCAAAAACAGGATCCGTTGTGGACTTGGTGAAAATCTAAGCTTTGGAAAAGAGTGGTTCATCATGATAAACCATTTTTTGTGTCATTTGAAAATTGCAGTTAAAACATCCTTGCAATTTAGCTAAATAGAAAAACTCTCTCTGATTAAATCTATATCTCTAAGGCTATTTACTTGCGTAAAACCGCCAAATACTTGCTCTAACGAAAAATTTGCTTGCTTTCCTTTATAAGTTACTTGTGGTCATCGTGTGTTTACTTGCACTCCAAGGTGATTTACTTGCGAAAAGGTAAATTTATCCACTTCTTTTTCTAATCCATTCGAACTTTTGAATGGCTAATTATTCACAAAAATAAAAAACGAGCGATGACTAAATGTCACTGCTCGTTTTTTATTTACCGACTTCTCTCCACTATATCCATTATTTCCTTTCCATCTTCAGACCATTTGATCATTCGATAGAAAGCATCATGGTAGAAGCTGAACCAGTAATTATGTTGAAGTGCTTGTTTGACCCATTTTTCTTTTGCATATATAGATGTCATTGGATAATCATCGTATGCAAGCACCCATAGTGGGTTTTGGTGTGCATGTGTGGGCATTAGATCTGCCATATGTATGATAGTATCTTCTGCTTGCTTAAATACAACAATACTATGTCCGTCACTATGACCTCCAGTATGAATCATTTCGATACCTTCTATTACCTCGAAAGAATTAGTGAATGGTATAACTTGACTCTCAATTGCCTCCCAGTTTTCTTTCCAGTACGTATTTTTAGAACGAATATTGGGATTTTTCATCTCATTCCATTCAACATCTGAAACATATATTTTGGCATTTGGAAATGTAGATACTATTTGGTCTCCTCCCCATTTTGTCAGGCCACAAGCGTGATCAAAATGGAGATGAGTCATCATGATAATATGGATGTCTTCAGGTAATAATCCTAATTCTACAAGATTATCTTCCACTTGAGATTGATCCGTAACACCATAGTTTCGTAATTGTTTCTCAGTCATTTTTCGATAACCAAGACCTGATTCCAGTAAAATATTCTGCCCTTTATATTGGACTAGTAGTGGATCTGAAGGTAGTTCAATCTGATTTTTCTCATTGACAGGATATTTCTTTTCCCATAATGGTTTTGGAACAACTCCAAACATGGCACCCCCGTCCATAAAAGTTGTTCCTCCCTTTAACCATGTGAATGACATTTCATGAAATTTAAACGTGTCCATCCTCTGACCCCCTAATCAAATATGCCTCGGCAGCTCCGCAGGAAATGCGCCAACGCAAGCTCATCGCAGAAAACAGTGCGCACAGATTTTATCGAGCTCGATAAATTTCTCTGTGGCATCTACCGGAGGCTTTAACTTTATTCAGCAGGGATTTTGGACCCCAACTGAGTTGAATCATTCATTTGCTGAATGAAGTTATACGTATTTTGCTTCCACACGGTATATCGGTTGTCCTTTTGCGGAAAATTTTTCTTCATATTCTGTCATAATATTATCCTCAGGCATATTAACATGTAAATCTAGTGAAACATCTTTGATAAGCATTCCAAAGGCTGACATACTAGTTAAGGAATATTCAAATAAACCTCGGTTATCAGTTTTGAAATGAATTTCAGCATGGTCAACCAAAATAGATTTGTATAACTCTAAAAACTCTGCATGTGTTAAGCGCCGTTTAGCATGTCTAGTTTTTGGCCATGGATCTGAGAAATTAAGATAGACACGGTCTACGTCGTTTTTTTCAAAATACTTCGCTAGATCTGAACCGTTAACTTTCAATAATCGTAAATTCGGTAATGGCTGGGCAGCAATCGCATTTTCCAATGCAGACACAATTACACTATCATATAGCTCGATACCAATGTAATTGATTTCTGGATTTTGCTTAGCCATTCCTGTTATAAATTGTCCTTTTCCTGAACCTACTTCGATGTGTAATGGATAATCATTCTTAAACTCTACATTCCATTTCCCTTTGATTTCTTCTGGGTTTGGTATGACTATTTCTGGATGAGCATTGATAAAATCCTCTGCCCATGGTTTATTTCTTAACCTCATTTTTAAAACTCCTTTTTCTTTAACGGTTTGCTATATTCCACGCGTTAGCTAGTACTGAACATGTATAAACTGTATCTTTATCGGTTACACAAGTAAACTCACCATCTACATGACCAAACACCTCATCATGGATCTCCATATTAAAATCTGATGCTTGAAACTGTGTAACTTCATTAAATTTAGTATGTTTTCCAAAGAATACTGTACCAAAAATAAATAATAATTTCCATCTTGATAATTTGTTTACAACCGTCATTTCAAGTAATTGATCATTGGGTATAGACGTTGGTGATATTTTCATTCCACCGCCAAAATATGGCTGATTGCAAACAACAAAAAACCACACATCATCAAATCGGATAACTTCATCTTTATTATGTAAGGTAAAAGAAAATTTTTTAAATGTAAATAATTCTTTAATGAGATATATTATGTATGCAAGTTTACCGAGTCGCAATAGGTTTAGCCTGCTTTTCCACACAGAATAATTAGCAAGATAAGCCACTTTTGCATCAAATCCAAAACCTGCATTGTTAACAAATTGGTAGGTTGTATCAGAAGTTTGTACGGTACCAATATCCATTTTTGTAGGAAGCTTTCTAAATACAAACTCCTGAATGTCCTTTGGAGTATGAAAAACGGAGAAAGTTCGGCTAAAGTCATTCCCACTACCTGCAGCAATTATACCAATTCGAACATGTTCAAAACTCAATACGCCAACGATAATTTCATGGATAGTTCCATCACCGCCAACACCAACAATTAGCAAATCATTCATAGATTCTGCACAATTCTTTGCAATTTCAGTTGCGTGACCTTTTCTTTCTGTTATAAATACGGTGTGGGGAAAATCGATAGCCTTTTTCCATTTTCTCCACACCTTTTTACCTAACCCATTCCCTGCATGCTCATTTACGATAAAAACTATATTACTCATTTTGTTCCGCACTACCTAAATCAGAGCTAGATCTTGAATACGAAGTGGTTTGTACTAGGTCCAATATTGCTTGTGCTGCTTTAAATTGCATATGCTTCATCGGAGAATGGGAAGATTTCAATGATAAAAACCATTCTGGAAATTTTCTAGTATCGATAAATTCGGTTTGATACGAGTTTCCAGGATAATCAATATAGCCATTTCTTGAAAGAATTACTTTTTTTATCGGTAACTCTACTTCTTGCTTTTGGAAGATCTGCCCTAATATAGATTCCATTCGATTTAGATTAATCGTTGGATTTAATATTTTTTTCTCTTCTTTTCCACTTTTCTTTAGCCAGAACCGATCCCCACTTCCTATAAACGCATCGGAAGTTTTGTCCTCAAGAACTACAATGCATACAACTTCAGTAGGAAGAATAAGTATAATATCTAACTCAATTGGTGCTTTCTTAAGCTTTAAAATAGGATAATAAAATAAAAAATAATTATCTGGTAGTTTCTGAGTTAAATCCCTCAACATGGAATCACGCATATACTTTGGATCAACATAAGACTTTTCACGTAAAGTGGAGCTTGCCCATTTTAATTGAAAATGAAATAACTGATCCAAATACATCCGCTTTAACTCTTCTTTTGTTTGAGGTTTATATACTAGCTTTGGTTCAAAAAGTAACGTAGTAGATTCTTCTGGTATTGGTATCCCTTGGGTCAATTCATCATTTTGCCATTCTATATCTTCTACTATTTCTTTTTTATGCTTTGGAAAAAGAATAGAGAAAAGTGACTTTTTCTCGTATTCTACAACAACTTCCTGTTCTTTTTCGATCCAATCAGAATTAAAAGATCCTCGTTCCCACTCTTCCTTTGTTCGATCCCACTGTTGTTTCTTTAATCGCACAAATTGAGTTGGGTACCTTTTTAAATCAATTTCATAACGCGAGATATAATCTTGCAGTTTAACTAGTTGTGCCATTTCCACCCCTCCTCCACTTAACTATACTTATTTCTTCATAACGCGGAGAACGATTCGTATTAATCGTAAAAATAGAGAAACTTTGAACTTCAAAGGCTAAATCAGGTAGTGCAAATTCTGTTAAATTTAGCGATTCTTTAGAAGCCCATTTTTTTGCAATTGTAATATGGGCAGTAAATTCGTTTTTTTTCTGTACTTCAATAAAATCCGCTAAAAGTTGTACAATTTGTTGCTGTAAGAATTGCAAAGGATTACTTTTTTCTATCGCAGTATATACAACGCGTGGAGTGGATTTGTTTCCAAAATGTGCCACACCACGTGTTTTCAGTTCAAATGAATCCCACTCTAACAGGCGAAGAGAATCAATTATTTGTTCTAATGTATTTTCCTCAACTTCACCTAAATAATAGAGCGTTATATGAAGATCCTCAACTACGGGTAGTACTTTATGTGTCTGTAGTAAATTTGTTTTATCACGTTCCCGAATAATTGCAGTTGCAACCGGCTCAGGAATCTTTATAGCGATAAAATAATGTTTGTTCATATTTTAACGGACGAAGGAATTCTTTTTTCAAAAGCCACTTGAATTTTTTCAGTCCATTCGCCACGTTTGCCGTTGCCAATTAATTGACCGTCAATTGAAATTACTGGCATTACTTCCGCATTCGTAGAAGACATAATCATTTCATCCATTTCTAGTGCTAGTGATTTTGTGAATGCCTCTTCAACTACCGATAACCCTATTTCTTCACAGCAACTTAAAATAACTTGGCGAGTAATACCATTAAGTATTAAATTGCTAACCGGATGGGTGTATAAAACTCCATCTTTAATGCCGTACATATTAGACGATGAACCTTCTGTAATCGTTTCTCCACGATGTAATACCGCCTCATAGCAATCTTTACTAATCGCTTCCTGTTTCGCAAGAACATTTCCTAATAAATTTAACGATTTAATATCACAGCGAAGCCAGCGAACATCTTCCACAAAACAAGCTTTCACTCCATTTTCTAATTGCGAAAGAGGACGTACAGTCTCCTTTGTATACGCTGTTAATACAGATTCAACCGCCGGTACAGGGAAATTATGTTGACGCATGCTAGTACCGCGTGTAACTTGAAGATAAATCTGCCCATCTTTAAGCTCATTCATTTCGATTAAATCATATAACATTTTGTGCATGACATCTTTTGTATATGGAATTACTAGTTGAATTTTATCAGCACTCGCATATAAGCGATCAATATGTTCTTTAGCAGTGAACATATCTCCGTTATATATTTTAATCACTTCATAAATTCCATCTCCAAATTGATATCCACGATCTTCAAATCCAATTTTCACATCTTCTTCATTTACAAATTGATCATTCCATAATATTTTCACCATACTCATTTCCCCTCCGAATTTGAAATTCCTGCAAGCTCAACTATAGCATCTGCATAAATAGCAGTTGCTTTAACTAAATCCTCGATATCTACATATTCATCCACTTGATGCGCTACATCTTTTCTACCAGGGAAAACCATACCAAACGCTACCCCTTTTTCTAGTACCCTCGCATATGTGCCACCACCGATAGATAATAGCTCTGCTTTTTCTCCAGTATGTCTTTCGTATACTTTCTGTAATGATTTAATAAGTATATCTTCTTTATCGACATAATGCGGCTTAGAATTAGTACCCAGATCCAATGTAATACCTGTACCATCAAGTGCATCTCTACACGCACTTAATTGTTCATCGAAGGGATAGCTGACAGAATAACGCATACTCACTTGTGTACAAGATCCCTGTGCAGGCGCATAATGAATGACCCCTGGATTTAAAGTCGTTTCCCCTGAAATTTCATCTGTAAAATTGAGTGCCAGTGAATGTCCTCTACTATCTTCCCCAAATGAATTCACTAAAAAGTTAACGAATGCTTTAGAATGAGGAGTCAAATTAATATTTTGCAAGAATTTCGCTAATACTACCCCCGCATTAACGCCATCGTCCGGTTCCATTGCGTGAGCTGATTTACCATAGACAAGTACTTTAACCATAGGACCTTCTTGTGTGACTTCTCCTTCTATATTATGTTCAGCTGCAAACTCTTGGAATTTTTCTTTTATTATATGTAGGCCACCAAACAATGCTGCAAATGCTTCATCTGGTACCATATTTGTACGTTTTCCTGCTTGGAAAAATTGAATCGTTTCTGTCTCAGCTGAGCCAGTTTGAGTAAAAATTAAACTTGCGATACCTTTTTCTGCATTAATAATCGGGAAATCTGCATCTGGAGCGAACCCCATTTCGGGCATTGCCTCTTTTTCAAAATATCTATCCATACATCGGAATCCACTTTCTTCGTCTGTTCCAATAATGAGACGTACTTTTTTTGAAAGTTCAATCCCAGCTTCTTTCACTAGTTTCATCGCCATCCAGGCAGCTATCGTTGGCCCTTTATCGTCTATTGCACCGCGACCATACACTTTACCATTAGCCACTACACCTTCAAATGCTGGATATGTCCAGTTTTTACCCTCTGGAACAACATCTACATGACAAAGGATTCCTAAAATATCCTCTCCTATACCCATTTCAATATGTCCAGCTACGTTATCAACATTCTTAGTTACAAATCCTTCTTGATCACCCTCGTTCAACATGTGTAAAAGAGCTTCTAATGGTTTAGGACCAAAAGGCATTTCATCATTACCAGCTTTTTCATCCATCACACTTGGAATTTGTATTAATCTTTGCAATTCTGCTATGATATCTGCTTTTTTCGATTCTGCTAGTTCTAACCAGTTCATATTTGCTTCCTCCTAAATAATACTTATATTCCATTTTACACTTTTTATAGCTTAAGACACAAAAAAAGAAGGTAATTAATGGCCTGTTTTAAACTTTGATCAACGTCCTGAAGAGGATTTATTACTTTGGCTTATCAATTATTTACTTTAATTTGGAATTTTGTTTCTTTACACGCTAGTCTAATTGCTCTCAATATTTTTTACTTACTTCCAAAAGGGTTTTATTTGCGAAAGGAAAATATCATCCTTTTTATTCCTAGACAGTAATTGGTGCTCTTAAAATACTTAGATAACGCTGATTTTAATGTTTTAATAGCCTGTTCCAAAACTAAAAAGAAATGTGAATTATTTGTAAATATAATAATTTCTATAGAAATTTCAATAGAAATCTACTATAATGGAATTGTCAGAAAGTAAATATTTTGACTACAATTTAGTAAAGGGGCTGTAAATTGCAATTACTCAGTTGCTTTTCACCCAAGTCGTCCGCTAGTCTAGCCAAGAGATATCATGATGAAGGAGTGGTTACTTTTGAAACCAACTACTGATCGGATGTTAATTCGAATTAAAGACATGTATATGTTCATCCGAGATAACGGAACAGTTACAACACAAGACTTAGTCGATGAATTTGGCATCACTCCTCGCACGATTCAACGAGATTTGAATGTGCTTGCTTTTAATGACTTAGTCATTAGTCCGACAAGAGGCAAATGGACCACGACGAACAAACGAGTTAAATTGACATCTTAGATAGTAACAATATGAAAAGAATGACCAAGCTCAATAGTTAAGCGAGGTCATTCTTTTGCTGTATTTGTTCTAATTCTTCTTCAGTCAATTCTCTATACGTTCCTTCTTCAAGAGAGCTATCTAATAGTAACATCCCCATTGATAACCTTTTTAAATAAACTACTTTTTTTCCCACCGATTCAAACATTCTTTTCACTTGATGGAATTTCCCTTCCGTAATAGATAATTCTATTTCCGAAGTAGGACCACTCTTTAAGATATTTAATATGCCTGGCTTTGTATGATAGCCATCATCCAATATTACACCATTGGAAAAGGCCATAATATCCGATTCGTCTACTACACCTTCCACTTTGGCATAATACACTTTTGGTACATCCTTATTTGGGGATAGAAGTCGATGTGTTAAAGCTCCGTCATTTGTCAATAAAAGAAGTCCAACTGTATCCTTATCTAATCTTCCCACCGGATATGGTTCAAAATGACGAACATCATCATCTAAAAGATCAATAACTGTTTGATCCCTAGAATCTTCTGTCGCAGAGACTACTCCAGGTGGTTTATTCATCATTAAATAGATGAACTCCCTATATTCAACTACTTCTCCGTAAACTGTTACTTTATCCTTAAATTCATTTACATGCATGGAGCTGTCTTTAACAACAGCTTCATTTACTTGAATAGCTTTCGATTTGACCAATATTTTTACTTCTCTTCTCGTACCATATCCTATATGAGATAGAAATTTATCTAATCGCATTTAATTCTCCTAGAAACCAATTTTTTTCGTAAAACGGGTGAGTCTATCACCAAATAGTTTTTGAGCAAGTCCCAATCGTAAAGTAACAAACGCATAAAAAGCAGCTCCTATACCTGCACAAACAATAATTGATAACAGCCCTTCTAGCTTAGTATCAATCGTCATTAGCTGTCCTAGTGTCCATTTTGATAAAAACACAAGAGTCAACATGGCTAGGTTCACTATTAAGATTAGCATTACCCTACGAATGACCATAGTCGATCTGTAATGTAAAGTTTTGTGTATAGCAAATAGATTTAACCCAATCGCGACCATATATCCACATGCAGTTGCCATAATAGCTCCATCTGTTTCAAACACTTTAATAAGTGGCGTATTGAGCACTAGCTTTGTTAGAATTCCAAGTAGTAAATTTAAAATAATTAGCTTTTGTCGATCAATTCCTTGAAGTATAGAAGTTGTTACTGGATATAATGCAAACAAAATAGCAACTGGTGCATAATGCGCAAGCACTGCGGCCCCTCTTTCACTCGCCTCATAAAACACAAAGTAAAATTCATCTGCTAATACGGAAATCCCCATTGCTGCAGGAACCGTCAAAAACAATAAAATTTGAAAAGACTGGTCCAATGATTTACGAACCTGCACAAAGTCTTGTTTGGCGTAATAGCTAGTAATCAAGGGAATCAACGTCATACTAAAACCTGTTGCTAGCATAACTGGAATCATTACAAGCTTATGAGTACTAAAATTCAACATACCTAACAAAGTATTAGATACATCACCACCTATTCCAATCGTAGACATTGCGTTATTAAATGTAATCATATCGATAAATTGAAATAAAGGATTTATTACTCCCACAAGTGCAAAAGGTACTGTATAAATCAGCATTTCTTTATAAATATTCGATAAAGAAATATCTGAACTTGGTTTACCCGAGCCCGTGAGCAGATTATTAAATTCTGGCTTAAGTTTTTTCCAATACCAAAATAACACGACCAAGCTTGCAATTGCCCCTAAAAATGCTGCAAATACTGCAAACGAAACCGCCGTTTTCTCAGTACCCTTAAATATGTAAACAACAAAAAAGCCACCGACTAGTACAAAAAGTATTCGAACAATTTGTTCCCACAATTGAGAAACTGCAGTAGGTGTCATATGTTGATAGCCTTGGAAAAAACCTCTTACTAAGCTCATTAGTGGAACTACAATTACAGCAAAACTCACAAATTTAATCACAGAAGCTACATCACCTACTGAAAACACTGCCTCATCATCTTTAATAATTAGATGAGCTATAGGATCAGCAAGGAAAAAAAGAATTAAAAAGCCTAAGAATCCTGTTACTGCCATAAGTAGCATGCTCGATTTTACTAGCTTTCTACCAGTAGCGTAGTCTCCTAGAGCGTTATATTTAGATACAAATTTTGAAACTGCAACTGGAACTCCAGAAACTGCAATTGCCAGCATGATAGAGTATGGTGTATAGGCATATTGATAAAGCGCTATATACTCTTCTCCTACTATTTGATAAAAAGGTATTACATAAAGAACACCTAGTATTCTTGATAATAAGAGACCGACCGTTAGGATCATTGTCCCTTTCAATAAATTTGATGCCATCGAACCCGTCCAATCTTATCATATTCGCCTCGACGAATATACTCCTGCACAAGCTCGTCGCAGAAAACAGTGCTCCCAGATTTATCTCGACCTTGCTTGAGAATCTGCAGCATCCGCCAGAGGCCTTAACCTTATTAAGCAGGGCTTTGTAGACACCACTTAGTTGAATACATATTTATATTCACCGCACCTCTTATAGAAGTGGGATACTTCCGCTCCTGAGCTAACTCGTCGCAAAAAACATTAGCTTAATGAAGTTAAAATGTCTATCTTACAGTTTACAACTGTCTAAACAAAACCACAATCATGTATAATAAAGAAAAAACCGAAAGTGTGAATTTATTATGTATGACGTTATTGTAATTGGCGGGGGTCCCTCAGGATTAATGGCTGCTGCGGCAGCTGGTGCAGAAAAAAGGAAAGTGCTTCTTATTGAAAAAGGAAATAAGCTTGGGAAAAAGCTTGCTATATCTGGTGGCGGTCGTTGTAATGTTACTAACAGGCTACCTCAGGAAGAAATCGTAAAAAATATCCCTGGAAATGGTCGATTCTTATTCAGCCCGTTTTCTGTTTTTAATAATGAAGATATCATTGATTTTTTTGAAAATCTTGGAGTGCCCTTAAAAGAAGAAGATCACGGTAGAATGTTCCCAGTGTCCAATAAAGCTATGGATGTTGTAAATGCTCTTTTAGATGAATTAAAAAGATTACAGGTAGAAATTAAATTAAATTCAGTAGTTTCTAAGTTATTGATGAATGATGAAAAAGTAATTGGCGTAAGACTTGCTTCAGGTGAAGAAATTACTTCTAATGCAATCGTAGTAGCGGTCGGGGGTAAAGCAGTTCCTCAAACCGGATCAACCGGGGACGGTTATCCATGGGCCGAAAAAGCTGGACATACTGTGACGGACTTATATCCAACAGAGGTACCTTTATTGTCCAATGAGGCTTTTATCAAGTCAAAAGAACTTCAAGGTCTAGCGCTTCGTGGTGCGGGTGTTTCAGTGTTAAATAAAAAAGGAAAAGCAATTATCACACACGAAATGGATATGTTATTTACCCATTTTGGCTTAAGTGGCCCTGCAGTTTTAAGATGCAGTCAATTCGTTGTAAAGGAACAAAAGAAAAATGGCGGACAGCCTGTTGCAGTTCGAATTGACAGTCTTCCGGAACAAAATGAGGAAGAAACTTTCCAAATGTTGCTGTCCGCTATTAAAGAAGATCCAAAAAAAGCAGTGAAAAATGTTTGGAAAGGTATTGTACCTGAACGATGGCTTTTATTTTTACTACAGCGCACCGCTATTCAAGAGAGTGAAGATGGCCAAAATCTTGCACACGAAAAGATTCGTGCACTTGCTCATGAGTTAAAGCAATTTATTGTCTTTGTGTACGGTACACAACCTTTAGAAAAAGCTTTTGTTACTGGTGGAGGTGTCTCCATTAAAGAAATAGAACCTAAAACTATGGCTTCAAGGAAAAAAGCAGGACTATATTTTTGTGGTGAAATATTGGATATCCATGGCTACACAGGTGGCTACAATATCACCTCTGCACTTGTTACCGGAAAAATTGCCGGGATGAGTGCCGCAAAATCGATTGAATTTTAAAATAACTTATAATACAATAAACTATAACAAGCGATGAGGAAGAATAGTAGCTTTATGAATTGCTTCAGAGAGCTGACGGTGGTGCAAGTCAGTGCAAGCTATAAAGTGAATGGGCTTCTTAGCTCCAAGGCTGAACAATTAGTTTCAGTAGGTTTTGGCGTTCGTCTACGTTATAGGACTAGCAACTGTTTGGTTGCAATAAGTGGATTACAATAGTGATCAATAAAGGTGGCACCACGGCTCTCCGTCCTTTGATGGAGGGCCTTTTTGTGTTTAGTTGAGCTGAGATTAGTTGAGAAAAGGAGAGAAAAGTTATGACAGTTGAGACGAGAAGCTACCAAATGAAAGAAATTCAAGGGGACATGATGACTCCTATTTCCATTTATCATTCATTGCTTGGAAAGAAAAAAATGTTATTTGAATCCTCCGCAAAGCATGAGGAAAGTGGAAGATATTCCTTTATCGCAGTGGATCCCATCAGGGAATTAACAGGTAACCAGCATGGATATTCATTGTCCTATGAAAATGGAAAAATAGAAGAAGAACAAAAATCTGTAATAGAAAAGCTTAAAAAGATATTGCCAATACATCGAGATTCTTATCCATTTACTTTCTTTGGGGGAGCTATTGGGTATTTTAGCTATGAAACTGCATTCTACTCTGAGAAAATTGGAGTTCTATTAAACGACGATCTAGAAATGCCAGATGTACATGTCATGTTTTATGATACCTTTATTATTTTCGATCATTTGAAACAAACTGTTACTATTGCGGCCATTGATCTATTCAAAAATGGACGATCTGAAAATGCAATGACTAATGCCATTGAAAAGATTTTCTCTGAGCTTCAGCAGGGACCACTAATTCCTGAAAGTATGGAGCCAAAGCTCTCTTTTAAGCCGCAGATGCAAGAAAAGGAATTTACGGAGATGGTGGAAAAAGCGAAAAATCACATTATTAAGGGTGACATTTTTCAAGTAGTATTATCTCAGCGCTTTACTACTCCTCTTAATGGAGACCCTTTCTCATTGTATCGACAGCTTCGCACTTCCAATCCATCTCCTTATATGTTTTATATGGATTTTGAAACTTATATCATTTTAGGAACATCTCCTGAGAGCTTAGTAAAAGTGAAAGATGGATTAGTGACAACGAACCCTATTGCTGGGACGAAACACCGCGGAAAAACCGTTGAGGAAGATGCTCTCATAACAAATGAGTTATTAACAGATGAAAAAGAAGTTGCAGAGCATCGGATGCTCGTTGATCTAGGTCGCAATGATATCGGTCGGATTGCTGAAGTCGGAACAGTTCAAGTCGAGAAATATATGAAAGTTGAGTACTATAAATATGTCATGCATATTGTATCCGAAGTGACAGGCAGATTAAAAAAAGATTCTCATGTTCTAGATGTGTTAACTACTTGTCTACCAGCAGGTACTGTATCTGGAGCACCGAAAATTAGAGCTATGCAAATTATCAATTATTTAGAGCCTATGAAACGTGGTGTTTACGCGGGAGCGGTTGGCTATATTTCGGTTACTGGTAACATGGATTTAGCGCTCGCCATTCGAACTATGGTAGTTAAGGACCATCACGCCCATGTCCAAGCTGGAGCAGGTATTGTCTATGATTCTATTCCAAAAAGTGAATACGAGGAAACGATCAATAAAGCAAAGGCTCTTTTGGAGGTTCAACGATGATTTTATTAATCGATAACTACGATTCCTTCACCTATAATTTATACCAGCAAATTAGTATGCTTGGCAAAGAGGTTAAAGTCATTCGCAATGATGCCATTACTATAAGTGAAATAGTTGAACTGAATCCGATGGCCATTATTATCTCTCCCGGTCCAGGTACTCCTGCTGAAGCAGGTATTTCTATCGAAATAATTCGGAAGCTATACAAACAGTACCCCATTTTAGGTATTTGTCTTGGGCATCAGTCGATTGGGGCAGCTTTCGGAGCAAAAATAGTGCAAGCAAAAACAATTATGCACGGAAAAATATCCACCCTTTCGTATAAAAATCATGCTTTGTTCGAGTCTTTTAATGAACCAATTTCGGTCATGCGATATCATTCTCTTGTAATTGAAAAAAAGTCTTTAACAAACCAATTGGAAGTAATTGCTCGAGCAGAAGATGACAATGAAATAATGGCTATCAAACATGTCATTTACCCTCTTTATGGACTTCAATTTCATCCAGAATCCATTGGAACAAAGCAAGGTAATCGAATGATGCAGTCATTTATCGAAAGTCTTGAAATAAGCAACGTAAAATGAGATAAATAGCGCTAAACTTCCATAAGTGTAGGGTTCATCCCCACTTATGGAAAATAGGACCATTTGGACTTCTTGGGAAATTGAAATAAAAACCTTACAAAAAAACGGGTAAAAGGAAGCCCTCCCCTTTAAGTTCGAAACCTGTTTCTATCGTCTTCATTAGGATTTGGGTAGTTTGTCGTCCTATTTTTTATAGAATAATTTTTAGAGAGGTTGATCGTGACTAACGTCTGATCAGCCTCTTTTTTTATCAGTAATCTAATAGGGTTTGTCTGTCCGTCATCCTGCTATAACCAGGAAAGTGCGTATTTGGATACCAAATGAAAAGATACTTCTTTTAAAAGGAACATAATCCTTATTTTTCATTTCTTAACTTCCTATTCATCACTTCTGCCATTTTATGAGAATTCATATCCTTTTCTTCATAAAGTTTATTAATGATATTATGATAGTCTTCTTCATTACGATTTTGACTAAGTTTATATGCTGCTTGAATTTCTTGTACTTTGATCTTAAATCCAACAATACCTTTTAGTTCTTTGTTTAATAACTGTGGTGATAGCCCTTCCCACAACACTGGATTTTTACGGTGCTTTTCGTATTTTTGAAGCAACTTTGTTAGATCCTGTTTTAACTCTTCTTCGCTTAAGATGCTCGCTTTACCATATACATGAACAGCTTGATAATTCCATGTTGGGACATTTTCTTTTTCATACCAAGAAGAAGAAATATAAGCGTGTGGTCCTTGGAACATAACCAATATATTTTCACAGATTTCTAACGTTCTCCATTGAGGGTTACCATAAGCCATATGCCCAGTTATATAATAATCATCTCCTTCTTTAATTATCTGCATTGGCAAATGAGTGGCAATCGGTTTCTCTTGCACTGTGGTGATAAGCGTTCCAAAAGAATTCTCTTGAACAAAATTCCAAATTTCCTCAACATTTGTGACCTTAAAGTATTTCGGAGTATACATAATAATCACCCTTTCGAAAATAATTATATAAGTGTTTTGACCATTATAAAGTCTATTTGCTCTTCATCACCCATATAAAAAGAGTGGGCTCCAGTTTGAACAAATCCCATTTTTATATAAAAAGCAATAGCATTTCCATTTTTTTCCCAAACGCCTAACCAGACTTTCTTTTTATGACACTCAAGAGCAATATCCAGTGATTTGTTTAGAAGATATTTTCCAAGTCCATGTTTCTGATATTTTTTCTTTATATAAATCCTCTCTATCTCTAGTGATTCATCACCCATTTCTTCAGATTGAGCATCATTGATATTGACTTTTAAATATCCAGCAACTTCGTTCTCAAAATAAACAAAAAAGAATTTAGAAGATATATTGGTTAATTCTTTCTCAAGTTGTTTTAAGTTAAATGCTCTTCCCATATAGGCATTCATATTTTCCGGCGAATTCTGATGCTCAAATGTATCGTTAAATGTTTCACAACTAATTTTTTGAAGTATATGTAGATCTCCAAGGCTACACTGTTTTGTTTTTATCACTTTAAATTTGTCACTCCTTAAAATTATTAATAATTTCTCTTGTTTCCCTTTTTTACATATTCCCAATCTATTTCTATATTTTTTCTAACTCTCTGGAGAAGAGTACTAATGATTTCTGTTTCGCTTTCGGAAAATCCAACTAATGCTTTCATATTTGAATAATCATTTTCCTTTATTATGAAAGGATAAATATTTTCACCTTTCTCTGTGGGATATAGTTTTTTTATTTTTTGGTTATGTTGATCATCTCTCTTTTCAATAAAGCCATTGATTTCAAGTTTTCCTATAGCACGAGAAGCTGTGGTTCGGTCTACTTTTATCATTTCAGCTAACTTTTCTTGAATTATCCCTGGATTTTCACATATTCTCACAAGGTATAAATACTGTCCTTTTGTAAGATGATATTCTTTAAATTCTATATTGCTTATAGAATCTAGCGCTCTAGCAATCATTCCAATTTCTCGTAAAATATCCTTCATACTATAAGCCTCCTATCCGCTTTGTTGCAACTGCAACAAAAAACATAAATTAAATTTAACTTAATATCGTTGTATTTGCAACAAAAATAATAAAGAAAAGTTTTTGTATAAGGAACTGAGACATATTTGCCGACAAATTTTGTACCGATTATAGTGCACAGATCAATACAAATAATTCTGAATTCTTATACAACACCAAAAATTGATAAAAATAAAAAGCATTCATTGTGGAATGCTTTCAGACTGTAGACAAACTGTAATTTTTGGAGCATAGAGTTATATACTAAAATCGGCAAGGACCACCACTTCGCTTTCCGTGGGCTTGGCTTCAGCCTCCTCGTCACTGCGAAAACATATGCTCCTGCCGTTACTCTTCGCAAAGTCATTGGTCAAACAAAGTTCGACCAATGCCTTTCCTGCGGGGGCTTCTGCTCAAGCTGTTCCCACAGGAGTCTTCGTGGTGGTCCAAGCTGAAAGCATCCATTGTAGAATGCTTTTTATACTTTCTAAATCACTTTTTTAACATCTTACATGCCTGCGCTTAAAGCCAATTCTTCCTCTATCGACTTCTTTTTGTATGTTTTCATAAGCATTTAGGAAACTACTTTTTTTATCTTCTTTCTTGAGTTCTACTATACCTATCTCCTTTGCGGTCTCAAGAGCTTTTTCGTGTAGAGGCAAATAAGAAGTCCCCACTGTGTACAAAAAATTATTCATAGAAGATTTCGCTCGTTCAGGTGATTCCTGAATGCTACTTTTTACCATGCCAAGCATATCTAAGATCTTGCTTTCTGAGAATTCCACGTCTTTACGGTTTCCTAGAAGCCAACAGTAACAACTCCAACCCGCAGACATTCTCAGTTCGTCTCCACTTTGAATCCATTTATCTGCTACTTCTTGGGCAATATCTGACTCTGATAAAGTTACAGCGACTACATAATCGGATAGCATATAAAAATACGCCGTGTCCATCCAACGATTATAATCCGACTCAGTCATAGCTTTAGGGTCTGCAATAATTCCAGCAAAGTACATTGCATCATAGTTCCCGGTAGCATACAACTCTTCAGCCAAATGTTGGTTTATTTTTATTTTCTTTACGATTGGCTTCATAGCGCCTGTAGCAACACCAAATAGCGGTTCATGCGCACCATTGGATATATACATTTTTTTAGTTCGATCCTTACCAAGTGCTTCAAGCTCCTGCATTACCATTTCCAAATTCATCGTTTAGCACTTCCTTCTATAAAAAATTTCCATAGTCGCTCAAACGCCACTATATCTTTCTAATCCTATTTCACTTTGAAAGTAGGACTCAATTCACTCCATACATCGAACACATTTCCATCTAGATCGCGGAAAACAAAATTGTTACCTGGATGGCCCCGATCCTCAATTTCCCCGACATTTACTTCCTTTTTCTTAAGAAATTCATGAAATTCTGCTAATTGCTCTATACCATCCACTTCAAAAGTCATTGTAAAATGTTCCTGTTGATAACTATCAAAAAAACTAGATCGTTCCCCTACTTGAGCCTTAACAAGAAAAAAGCTTTGATCAGCAAATTCTAAGATTGCTTTATCATCATTTCTAAAGTTCTCAACTGCGCCTAGCATTTCCTGATACCACTTCGATGATTTCTCTGGATCTACAACAGGAATGTATGTAGTCCCCACTCTTTTAATAAAGTTATTCATTTCTTAAACTCCCCTCTTATTATTATAAGGCTTATAGTAAATTACAATTCCATATCTATTTCTATCATATCATTTTTGAGGTCTTTCAAGACATGATTAAATACATGAAAGGATATAGTTCCTTAAAACTGTAAAAATTTTAGATAAATCCAAACTTTGAAGGTCTGGGAATCGTTTAATGTATAACGGAGGAGTGGTTGTTTTGTTTAATATTAATAATCTAAAAGAATTAATGCTTCATTATACAGAACCCTTAATACGTTTGGCTTATTACTATGTGAAAGATCTCCAAGCAGCGGAGGATATCGTACAAGAAGTATTCATAAAATTTTACCATAATGAGAACGGGTATGAAGAACGTGGAGAGTTAAAGGCATTTTTAACAACAATGACTGTCAATAAAAGCAAAGATTATTTAAAGAGTTGGACATATAAAAAAGTACAACTACAAAACAAAATATTTCCTTCAGCCAACACAAGGAATAAAGACGAATTAGTAAAAAAAGACGAGCGAGCAATAATTGGAGAAGCAATACTAGAATTGCCCCTAAAGCAGCGAGAAGTTCTGATTTATTTTTATTTCAACGAAATGACTATTGCTGAGGTTTCACATATTTTATCTGTTCCAGAAGGTACTGTAAAAACCAGATTAAGGCGTAGCAAAGATTTATTAAGGGGAAAACTGAAAGGAATAGAATGGGAGGTGCTTTTAAATGAATAACTATATACCTTCTAAAGTGAAAGATTTAACTGCGAGTAAACAACGAGTTATACAAAACGTAATAAACGAGATAGAAAATAACCAGAGAAATCCAAAACATAAATGGCTATATGTTGTTCTATCCACTGTTTTAGCAGTAAGTGTAATACTCTTTGTCTTCTCCGAAATATTTATGAAAAATGAACAACAATCAGCAAACGGAATGCTAGATATAACTAAACCTACATTCTCCGAAAATCAAGATTTACTCTATCTTCATGGGGTAACGCTAGGTGACTCACAATCAAAAGTAATTAAAGCCTTAGGTGAAAATTATACAATAGATGATCATGAGGATGGTAGTGGTGCAGACTTCATATTGGATTATGATGGTATTGTGAGATTCTATTTTTATCAAGACAAATTAGATAGCATACTATTGATGAAAGTAGATAAAATTTACTTTGACAAATTATTTGATGATTATGGTGGATATAAATTTATTACTTCTTCTAGTGAAGACAATAACGATCGCTATTTCTATTCAAAGGAGACTGGTCAGCTATTAAAAGCAACGATCGTTCCTGACGGAAACCTTTATTTGTATCTCATGCATGTGGGCAAAGACCTCTTGGAGAATCCAGATTTCCCAAAAATTGAACAGGTTTTAGATTAGTTTAAATTATATGGAAGCAAAAGTATAATGACTTCAAATTTACAAGAACTGATCAAATTGGTTCTTGAGCATTCAAAGTACCAGAAAGACTGACTTTGTGCACTCAAGTTACATATGCTTTCTTGTCTTTTCGATCGTTTTGATCCTTTTATATGTTTACTTGCTTTCACCTTTTGTTTACTTGCTTCTACCTGTAGCTTACTTGTGATCGTAAAGGGTTTACTTGCTCTTTGTCTATATTTACTTGCGCTCTAACGCTTTTTACTTGCTAAACGGATATTTTTTCCAAAAAATTCACAGTGTAATTTGGATAATCGAAAAAACATCTCACCTCTAAGAAACTTATAGAGGTGAGATGTTTTAGTTATTCTTATTTTAACTTCTTTTAAAATCTACATTAGATTACGATATTGACCATTTTACCTGGGATCGCAATTATTTTCTTCACTTCTTGACCTTCCAACCATTGTTGCACTTGTTCAGAAGCAAGAGCTAATGCTTCTAGCTCTTCTTTTGTCGCATCTTTAGCAACATGTAATTTCGCACGGACTTTTCCTTTAATTTGAACAGGAATTTCTACTTCATTGTCTACCAACTTAGATTCGTCGAAAGTTGGCCAAGATTCATAAACGATTGTATCATCATGTCCAAGAATGCTCCAAAGCTCTTCCGCAATATGTGGAACGATTGGAGAAATAAGCTTCACAAATCCTTCTACATACTCTTTAGAAATTTGCTCTGCTTTATAGCCTTCATTGATAAATACCATCATTTGTGAAATGGCAGTATTATAATGCATTGCTTCAAAGTCTTCAGTTACTTTTTTAACAGTTTGGTGATACGCTTTTTCCATATTATCAGAAGAAATGTCCGTAACTTTAGAACTCAACTTACCTTCTTCATCGACAAGTAAACGCCATATACGATCAAGGAATCTTCTTGATCCATCTAAACCGTTTGTTGACCATGGCTTCGAAGAGTCCAGTGGACCCATGAACATTTCGTATAGACGAAGTGAATCGGCACCATGACTTTTTACAATATCATCAGGGTTTACTACATTCCCTTTTGATTTAGACATTTTCTCATTACCTTCACCAAGAATCATTCCTTGATTAAATAGTTTTTGGAATGGCTCTTTCGTAGTAACAACACCAATATCATAAAGAAACTTATGCCAGAAACGTGCGTACAATAAATGAAGTACTGCATGCTCTGCGCCACCTACATAAATGTCAACTGGAAGCCAACGTTTCGCTAGTTCTGGATCGACAAGTGCCTCGTTATTATTTGGATCAATATAACGAAGGTAATACCAACAGCTACCCGCCCACTGTGGCATAGTATTAGTCTCACGACGACCTTTTTTACCTGTTACTGGATCTACAACATTTACCCATTCGGTAATATTAGCTAATGGTGATTCACCTGTTCCACTCGGTTTAATATCTGTTGTTACCGGAAGCATTAATGGTAATTCAGACTCATCTACAGGTGTCGAAGTACCATCCTCCCAATGGATAATTGGAATTGGCTCGCCCCAATATCGTTGACGGCTGAATAACCAATCACGTAGACGATACGTAATTTTCTTCTCACCTTTACCATTCGCTTCAAACCATTGAATTGCTTTTGCTATTGCTTCTTGTTTATTTAAGCCATTCAAGAACTCTGAGTTAACAAGTGTACCATCTGCTGTGTAAGCTTCTTTTTCGATGTCTCCACCAGAAACTACTTCCACTATTGGCAAGTCAAATTGTTTCGCAAACTCATAGTCGCGCTCATCATGTGCAGGAACTGCCATAATTGCACCTGTTCCATAGGTAGCTAACACATAATCTGCAATCCAAATCGGCATTTTCTCCCCACTTACAGGGTTAACCGCATAAGCACCTGTAAATACACCTGTTTTATGTTTTGCTAAATCTGTACGTTCTAAGTCACTTTTTAGTTTCACTTGATCTTTATAAGCTTGCACTGCTTCTGATTGGTCAGCAGTTGTGATGACATCCACAAGCTTATGCTCAGGTGCTAATACTGCATACGTTGCACCAAAAATAGTGTCTGGTCTAGTTGTAAATGCTCGGAATGATTCGTTAGTTTCAGCTACCTCAAATGTAAGCTCTGCACCTTCTGAACGCCCAATCCAATTACGTTGCATTTCTTTCAAGCTATCCGGCCAGTCAAGATCATCTAAATCCTCTAAAAGTCTGTCTGCATAAGCAGTTATACGAAGCACCCATTGACGCATCGGACGGCGTTCTACTGGATGTCCCCCACGCTCGGATACACCATCGATTACTTCTTCATTAGCCAAAACAGTACCTAATGCTGGGCACCAGTTTACTGGCACTTCATCTACATATGCTAGGCCTTTTTTGTACAGTTGAATGAAAATCCATTGTGTCCATTTATAATAAGAAGGATCCGTCGTATTGACTTCTCTATCCCAGTCAAATGAAAATCCTAAATCGGTCATTTGACGTTTAAATGTAGCAATATTCTTCGCAGTAAATTCTGCGGGATCATTCCCAGTATCAATTGCATATTGCTCTGCTGGAAGACCAAAAGCGTCCCAACCCATTGGGTGAAGAACGTTATAGCCTTGCTTACGTTTAAACGCACTTAATATATCCGTTGCAATATACCCAAGTGGATGCCCTACATGTAGGCCAACTCCTGAAGGATAAGGGAACATATCCAATGCATAAAATTTTGGTTTGGATGGATCATCTGTCATTTTATAGGTTTTATTTTCTTGCCAATACTTTTGCCACTTTTTTTCAATCGCTTCATGATTAAAGCTCATCGTAACTCCTCCTTAAATTTAGAAAAGCGTTAGCGCCTATGCAAGTCTCGACAAGTGCTGGAAAGGTTTCACGGACAGGCATCCTCTGCCTTTTCTTGAAACCCTGAAGCAACTTGAGGGGCTAGGCGCTAAAGCTAGACATAAAAAAACTCGCCCCTTAAAAAACTAAGGGACGAGAGATATACTCACGCGGTACCACCCAAATTAGTGAAAACTTCACTCAACTTGATTCCTTAACGCGGAAAACGGAATAAGCTACTAATCGTTCACTTATTCTGACTCAAAGGCGAGTTCAATAATTCGTAACGCTAACTTACACCAATCGCTAGCTCTCTAAAGAAACGATATTTATCTACTATTCCTTATCTCAGTCAACTTCTATTAGTTTTTATGATAATGGATTCTGTATTAAAATACAAGCTACACTTTAATCAATTACTCTTTGTGATAATTGGCGTCCAGAGGGTTGACTTAAATCAGCAATACTTTCGCTGTTTTAATTTAAATCGCTACATTTTCTCTAACATCTTTAATAATAAGCTCCGCTTCTGTAGCGTCGATAATATCTTGAACAGAATAACCCTCGAAAACTTCCTTCAATTCAAGTCCGTCCTCGGTTACCTCTATCATTGCCCGTTCTGTTATTATTTTATTCACAACTGCTTTACCTGTTAAAGGTAATTCACATTGTTTTTTAATTTTAGCAGAACCGTCTTTTGCACAATGGTCCATAATGACAATAATTTTCTTAGCACCATGCACTAAGTCCATTGCTCCGCCCATGCCTTTTATCATCTTCCCTGGAATCATCCAGTTTGCAAGATCTCCTTTTTCAGAAACCTCCATCGCTCCTAAAATGGCTACATCGACATGTCCTCCACGTATCATCGCAAATGACTCTGCACTATTAAAAAAAGCAGAACCTGGAATAGTAGTCACTGTTTCCTTACCGGCATTTATAAGATCTGGGTCTACTTCTTGCTCAGTTGGATATGGACCTATGCCAAGCAAACCATTTTCAGATTGTAAAACGACAGTTTTATCTGGAGAGATGAAATTCGCTACTAAAGTCGGAATCCCAATTCCTAGATTAACGTAGTTTCCATTTTCGATTTCCTTTTCTGCTCTTCTTGCAATTTTTTCACGTGTATTCAATCGAAACTCCTCCTTAAGAACGTGTCGTTAAACGCTCGATTCTTTTTTCCTGTTCTGCTTGGAACAGACCTTGAACATAAATACTCGGTGTATGTATTTGGGCAGGATTTAGGTCGCCTGTTTCCACAATCTCTTCCACTTCTGCTATGGTAATTTTACCTGCTGCTGCCATCATTGGATTGAAGTTTTGCGCTGTCATATTATAAATAAGATTTCCAAATTTATCTGCCTTAGCTGCCCGTATGAAAGCATAATCAGCTCGAAGTGCTTCTTCTAATACATATTCCTTACCGTCGTATACACGTACTTCCTTTCCTTCCGCTACAATGGTTCCTACACCTGCAGGAGTATAAAAAGCAGGAATTCCAGCACCACCAGCGCGAATTTTTTCTGCCAACGTTCCTTGTGGTGTCAATTCCACCTCAATCTCACCAGATATTACCTGTCTTTCAAACTCTTTATTTTCCCCAACATATGAACCTATCATTTTCTTTATCTGTTTATTTTTAAGTAGCAGCCCTAGACCCCACTCATCCACACCACAATTGTTGGAGATAACCGTTAAGTCCTTCACACCTTTTTCAACTAACGCTAATATTAGCTGTTCCGGAATTCCGACAAGTCCAAATCCTCCAACCATTAGAGTCATTCCATCTTGCACCCCTGCAACAGCCTCTTTAGCTGAATTGTAAATAGGTTTCATGCTTCCAATCCCCTTTCAAGTAAGCTTGACACATTATTATTTTCTCAAATATCCGATAACTTAGCAAACTATATTCCTGAATATTTGAATAGATGAATTCTTTCTCCCTATCTAGTGATATTTAATAAAACACAGCGATTATTAAATCGGACATTTAAAAAACAATCGCTTAAAGTCAATTATTATAATTATTGACTCGTGTAACCACCGTCTAAAACAACTGCTTGCCCAGTCATACCTTTTGCAGCTTCACTTGCTAAAAACATAGTTAAATCAGCTATCTCTTTTACGTCTAACAATCGTTTTTGTGGAACTAAAGGATATAATACTTCCTCTAAAACGGCTTCAACTGGAACATTTCGTACTTTCGCTAAATCCTTAAATTGGTTCCGTACAAGCGGTGTGTCCACATATCCTGGGCATACGGCATTCACTGTGATTCCATCTGCCGCTGTCTCAAGAGCTGCAACTTTTGTAAGACCAATTACGCCGTGTTTGGCTGAGTTATAAGCTGCTTTACCAGCAAAACCAACTAAACCATTTATAGAGGCCATATTAATAATTCTCCCGAATCCGTTCTCCCGCATATGCGGAAGAACGTGTTTAGTTGCAATAAACGGAGCGGTTAGCATTATTTTTATCAATAGCTCAAAACGTTCTGTCGGAAAATCTTCTAGCATTGAAACATGCTGCATACCTGCGTTATTTATAAGGATATCAATCCTTCCAAATTCTTTAATAGTAGCATTTATAGAATTGACTATGTCTTCCTCTTTTGTCACGTCACATTTAATACCAAGTACTTCATTTCCTAAATCTATGGCAGCATCCTTTACCTTCTCTTCATTTATATCAGTTAAAACAACTTTCGCACCAGCTTTATAAAATTCCTGAGCAATCTCAAAGCCTATGCCCTGTGCTGCTCCAGTAATAAGAAGAACTCTATCTTTAACCACTTATATTACCCCCAACTTACCATAAGATTCGCTTAATATAATCAAATACCTAATCCAATAGAAAAAAGAATTATCGCAATTGCTAATCCTATTAATGGTGTTACAACTGTTGTTGCAGCTACAGCCCAATAGGCTGCACTATGTTTTTCACCACAGATCGATTGAATTGTCGTTACCACATAACCATTATGTGGTAGGGAATCAAGTGCCCCTGATGATATTGCTACAACTCGATGCAAAGCTTCTTGATTGACCCCTGCTTCAATGTAACCCGGAGCTAATAATGGCAATGCAATAGTTTGACCACCAGAAGCAGATCCGGTCATACCTGCGATCACCGATACCGCGACACCAGCACCTATCAATGGAGATCCCGGTATACTAGCCATAGCATCCACTGCTACACCAAAAGCAGGAACAGCTTTTGCTACACCTCCGAAACCGACTACAGCAGCTGTATTTCCAATTGCTATTATAGCCCCTATTGTTCCAGCAGAAACTGCTTCCCATGGACTTTTAAAGTATTTCCAACTCACAATAAATGTTGCAATAATTCCACCAAGTAACGCCAAGATTAGTGCCGATTGCTTTAGTTCATCGTGGAAAATATAAGAAATAACTAATACTACTATTAGTGGGATAAATGCTAGAAACGGATTTGGTAATGCACGAGATGTATCAAAAGTAGGATCTGTTTTTCTATCTTCAAAGTGTTCACCATTCTTTACGGCTTTCGAAATAATTTTCTTCAGCCACCAGTAACCAAATACCGCCATAAAGGCTGCTACGATAATACTTACTTCTGCACCTGCATAAGGTGTTGTCTCTAGATAATCCATCGGAATCCAGTTTTGAATTTCCGGAGATCCAGCGGAAGTCATGGTAAATGTTACGGATCCTAAAGCAAGTGTTGCAGGTATAAAGCGACGTGGCAAATCAGCTTGTTTAAACAAAGATATAGCCATTGGATACACAGCAAAAGCTACAACAAACAAACTTACTCCCCCGTATGTCAAGATAGCACATGCAATAACAATAGCTAAAACAGCAAATTTCATCCCTAATTTGTCCACTATCATTTTTGCAACTGCATCTGCAGCACCGCTATCCTCCATAACCTTTCCAAATACAGCACCTAATAAAAACATTAAATACCATGACATGATAAATCCTGTAAATCCTTGCATATAATTTGTCACAAAGTTTGGTACACCATCTTCCACTAATTGTGGAAATAGTGGCATACCACTCATTAATGCCACGAATAGTGCAGATACTGGACCAACTATAATAATATTTACACCTTTCAAAGTTAGACCGATTAATAACGCAAGTCCCCCTATTAAACTAATCATACTCATTAGAATACTACCATCCATAAACAAATCCCCCTTAATTTTTATAGTTAAATCTTCCGCCGTTTCTCTGCAGTTGAATCGGCTTTATTGAATCATCTATCAAACTTCAATTCTTAAATAAAAGCGCTTTCATAGGTAATTAAATCATAATCGAAATTTTCAATCAATAGAGTTTGTGACGGCACCCTTTGCATTTCAAAAGATAATAATCCGACATTTCGGATTATTATAATATTAAAACTAATAAACAACGGTTTAATTCAAAAAAAAGAAAATCCGATTTTTTGGATTGATGTCCAAAAAATCGGATTTAGTTCATAAGTTGTGTTTTTTGATTTTTTCATATAATGTGGATCTGCTTAGACCAAGTTGTTTTGCAATTTGTATTTTATCGGATTCTTCTTCTAGGTATGATTGAAGAACTTTCTTTTCTACTGCTGCTAAAATGTCTTCGAGTGTTCCAGTAGTTTGGAAAGATGGTACATTCCTAAGCTTCACCTGAGCAGGAAGTGCTGATGGCAAAATAATATCGTTTTCAGCCAAATAAACTGCAGCCTGCAGTATGTTTTGTAATTCTCTTACATTCCCTGGCCAGTGATAGGATTGGAGTATCTCTCGCGTTTTTGTTGCTAACGTGACATGTCTTCGCCCAGCCTTGAGCATAAACTTTTGAAGAAAATAGTTGAGTAAATCTACGAAGTCTTCCATTCTTTCTCTTAGAGGGGGAATTCTTAAGGTGATTGCTTGTAAACGATAAAACAAATCTTCACGGAATTTCTTTTCCTCTATTAATTGAGAGAGGGATATATTGGATGAAGCAACTATACGAACATTTACTTTTTCACTGTTCTCCGAATTCAGTGGCAAAATTTCTTCATCCTGCATAGCCCTTAACAGTTTTGCTTGGAGTGTAAGAGGGAGTGTACTAATTTCATCTATATATAGAGTTCCATTATCGGCTTGTTTAACTCGTCCATTTTGCACTAAACCAGTAAGCTGATTATATACACCAAACAACTCTTTCTCCAATAAATCTGCAGGAATTGCCGCACAATTTACTTTTACAAATGGAAAGTCTGAACGTTCGGATAGCTGATGAATACTGTGTGCAAACATATCCTTCCCTGTTCCACTTTCCCCCTCGATTAATACCGGAAGATCACTAGGAGCTATTATTTCAATTGTTTCCTTTGTCTTCCGTATGGCTGGAGAACTTCCTTTTATGTCTCCTAACCTATACTCACTATAACTATTATCCTCTAGATTCAACTGAATTCTTTCCATTGTAGTCTGAACATGAGAACTTAGCTTTTTCCAATCGGACATATCTCGAAAGATGACACTACCGAAAGCTCCTACAATCTTACCATCAACAAAAAGAGGTACACGATTGGCAAGCATATATGTTCCTTTTATATAATGCGGGGAGGCATTATCAGGAACCCCTGATTTAATCACCTCATGCATTTTCGTGTTTTCAATAATGTCAGCTACAGGTTTACCTATAGCTTCCTCTCTCTTTACTTCAAGAAAACGACAATAATCTTCATTAATATATAGAATTTTCGAATCTGCATCTACCACAACAAACCATTGAAAAGCATTTTCTAAAATTTCAGCAAGAACAGAAGTTGGTAAGTTTTTTTGAAAATTGTCCAAAATCAAATCACATCCTTCTCAAGCTCTACTTTCTTAAGCGGTCGATCATATAGAAGGGTAGGAACTATCGCTAATGCTATAAGTAAAGTAAAAACAAAGAACATTGCCTGTATTCCATATACATCAACTAAAATTCCTCCAGCAAATGGACCAATCATTCTTCCTATCGTAGCCATACTGTTCACAATACCTTGATAAAATCCTTCTCTTCCTTTCGGTGCTAACTGTCCAGCTAATGTCGGTACAGCTGGCCAGATGAATACCTCTCCGAGTGTTAGGACAACCATTGCAACGATAAACATTGTGTAATCTTCTGCATAAGAGACAACAACAAAGGAAGCCATGAATATTACTATTCCAATGATCATCTGTGTTTTTATTCGATGCTCTAGCCTGCTAATAATTGGCTTAATAAGTGGCTGAGTTACTAGTATTAGAGCACCATTCATCGTCCACAGCAAGCTATATTCTTTTAAAGTAATACCTAAATCCAACACATGTGTAGAAATGGTGGAAGTCCATTGTACATAAGCTACCCAAGTAAGCATGTAACCAATTGATACAATCATCATTGCATAGAATGGTGCTTTTTGTTTAATTTTTTTATTATTTTTCAATACAGAAGCATTTACATTTGGAGCCACTGACATTTTACGGTAATAAACTCCTGCAACAATTAGAAATAGTACATAGGTTAATAGATTTGCTAGAAAGATATTATTGATATTATGATCAGCAACTAAGCCTGCAACGGCAGGACCAATAGCCACCCCTAGGTTTTGAGCCAAATAAATTGCATTAAAAGCTTTTCTTCCGCCTTCTGGCCAGACGCTTCCTACTAAAGCATACATGCTTGGGAATATTATTCCACCACTAAAACCTAGGATAGCTACGAACCATATGTATTCTGGCCATCCATGCCAAAACGTTAACATCAATAGTGATGCCATTGATAATATAATTCCGAACATAATGGATTTATATCCACCAATTCTGTCAAACAAATAACCTCCAAGTAAATTACCAATAACTCCTGTTCCCGCATTAATCATAAGCACGAATCCCGCCATTGTGAGCGTTTGACCTAGGTGCTTATGCATATATATTGTATGTAACGGCCATAAAAAAGAATTTCCCATTGTATTGATAAACATTCCGATTATTAAAAACCACACTACTTTTGGCAATTTAAACACCCCATTTCTATTGCACTCAGAATATTGTATTCCTTTTCAAATGGCACTTCAAGAAGATTAGACAAAACTTTACAAAGTCGTGTTAAAATAATCCTGTTAAGGAGTGAATTATATGAACGATAATAAATTTCCATTCCCTTCTGATGGGAAACGATATTTTACATGGAATCGTTATTTACGAGATATATTCGGTATGAAAATTTTTAAAGTAGCTTTAGATGCTGGTTTTGATTGTCCTAACAGAGATGGGACAGTTGCATTTGGCGGTTGTACTTTTTGTAGTGTAGCCGGAAGCGGAGACTTTGCTGGCGATAAAGTAGACCCCATTCCAGTCCAATTCGAAAAAATCAAAACAAATATGCATGAAAAATGGAAAAACGGAAAATACATAGCATATTTCCAAGCTTATACGAATACGCACGCCCCCCTTCCTGTTTTAAAAGAGAAATTTGAAGCGGCACTAGCTTTAGAAGGAGTTATAGGACTTTCTATTGCGTCAAGACCCGATTGTTTACCCGATGATGTAGTTGAATATTTGGCGGAGCTTAATAAACGAACATTTTTATGGATTGAGCTTGGACTTCAGACTATTCACGAGCGAACTGCCAATTTGGTGAACCGTGCTCACGATTTTCCTTCCTATATAGAAGGGGTAACCAAGTTAAGAAAGCATGGAATTCCTATATGTACGCATATAATAAATGGCCTACCTTTAGAAAACCGGGAAATGATGATGGAAACCGCAAGAGAAGTGGCCAAGCTTGATGTCCAGGGGATTAAAATACATTTACTTCATTTATTAAAAGGAACACCTATGGTTAAACAGTATGAAAAAGGAATGCTTGAATTCATGGACCGTGATTCTTATATCCAGCTTGTAGCAGATCAACTAGAAGTTTTACCCCCTGAGATGGTCGTGCAGCGAATAACGGGAGATGGTCCAATAGAGTTAATGATAGGACCAATGTGGAGTGTCAACAAATGGGATGTATTAAATGGAATAGATGCAGAGCTTGCTTCAAGAGAGAGTTACCAAGGAAAATATTATGAAAACAGTGGTGTTTCAAGATGAAACTAAAACGAATCTTACCTTTCGCAAAACAATTGATAATGTCCACAGTTGAACCAGGAGATATAGTTGTAGATGCAACAGCAGGAAATGGACATGACACGTTGTTTTTAACAGAGCTTGTTGGAGAGCACGGCCATGTGTATGCATTTGACGTTCAAGAGGAAGCTATCGTAGCAACTACCAAAAGATTAGAAGAGGCAAACAAGTTGGACAAAGCAACTATAATTCTAGATGGGCATGAAAATTTACATTTTTATATCCAGCAGGAAGTTTCAGCTGCGATATTTAACTTGGGTTACTTGCCTGGAAGTGATCATGAAATTATTACTAGAGGAGATTCTACTCAGCGGGCAATTGAATCATTACTTCAATTACTTAAAGTTGGTGGAATAATAGTTTTAGTAGTTTACCATGGACATCTGGGTGGTAAAGAAGAAAAGGATTCAATTCTCCATTATGTGCAGAATTTATCACAATCCTTTGTCCACGTATTAAGCTATCAGTTTCTTAACCAACAAAATGACCCGCCCTTTATCATCGCTATCGAAAAGATGAAAGAGCAAAAATAACTGTATATTTAGTATGAATAAGGGAAATATAAGTATAAGAAAAACTGGAAAAAAACACTCATGTCAACTTGAAGTAAACGGATAAATAAAGTCAATAGTACTTACTATTTCATCACTAAGGTAATGTTGAACTGAACTCTAGTATGAAGAGATTTTACTGTCTGCATCCATCACTTGAATAACAGCATTTCTAATTCAACAGCAATCACAAATAGTGTGTTCGCAAAATAAAATTGGACCCATCTTATCATCTATGAGATAAGCTTTTCCAAATCTTAAAATAGAAGACAACACACTAGTTATTTGCAGTGGAATGTGCGACTTCAACGGGATAAGCGAGAAAAGTCGAGCCCCTTCAGGTAGCGTATGAGAAGGCTCGACCTCGCCCGTTGAAAGCGTCCATATGTAACGGAAATCATAGGATTATCCGTTCTTTAGCCCGTAAATCCATTCTACACAGGACATTTTTATATACTTTCTTTTTTAAAAGGAGTGACACTATGCCGAAAATCGCTTCCATAAGTACATATACCCCTCCATATTCTTTAGAACAATCAAACATTGAAAAATTAACAAAAGAGCTATTTCAAGATAAAATCCCTCAATTAAATAGATTATTAAAAGTGTTTGAAAATGGGGATATACAAACTCGCAATTTTTGTGTCCCTTTAGAATGGCACCAAAGTGAACATAGCTTTGAAGAACGTAATAATTTATATATTGAGTTGGCTACACAATATAGTGTCGAAGTAATTCAACAATGTTTGAATAGCCAGTTTTTTTTAGAATCTCCCCTGCTTCCTAGTGAGATTGATGCAATAATATTTGTTAGTAGTACCGGAATTTCCACTCCAAGTATAGATGCGAGAGTGATGAATCATTTGCCTTTTTCTGATCGGACAAAACGTATTCCATTATGGGGGTTAGGCTGTGCCGGAGGTGCATCTGGGATTAGTAGAGCCTACGATTATTGCAAGGCACATCCAGCCTCAAAAGTATTAGTAGTTTGTGTAGAACTCTGTAGTTTGACCTTTCAACCAAATGACTTTTCGAAGAGTAATTTAATCGGCGCATCGTTATTTGCTGATGGGGCTGCATGTGTATTAGTTTGTGGAGATGATGTAAACCTAGCTACTACAAAATCTGTTCCCCACATAATCTCAACAGCTTCTAAGTGGATGCCAGATTCAGAAGATGTGATGGGGTGGGATATCAAAAACAATGGATTGCATGTTGTATTTTCCAAGAGTATTCCTTCTATTATTTCTACTTGGTTAGGACCGTTTGTAGATGAATTCTTAAGTGAACAGCATGTGGACAAAAATCAATTAGCAAACTTTGTTGCTCATCCAGGAGGAAAAAAAGTATTAAAAGCCTATGAAGAAACTTTGGAATTAACGGAAGAACATACACATATCTCACGAGATGTACTAAAAAATCATGGGAATATGTCCTCCCCTACTGTACTTTTTGTATTGGAGGAGTTTATGAAGGTACAACGTAAAAACGAAGAATTAGGATTACTAGTAGCATTAGGTCCTGGATTTTGTGGAGAAGCTGTATTACTAAATTGGAGGGATTAGTTTGTTGTTCTTCGTTCTTATCTCACTAGTGATTATTCAGAGACTTATCGAGGTAGCTATCGCTAAACACAATGAAAAAAGGATGCTTGCGCAAGGCGCTTATGAAGTTGGTGCATCTCACTATCCCTATATGGTAACGATGCATGTTTGTTTTTTTATAAGTCTTATTGTAGAAGTATTTATTTTTGATCGCGCGATTTCACCTTTATTCCCTCTCTTTCTCTTACTCTTTATATTTGTTCAATTATTGCGTGTTTGGTGCTTAGCGTCTTTAGGTTCATTTTGGAATACTAAAATCATCATTTTACCTGATGCAAATGTCGTTAAAAGCGGCCCTTATACCTTGATGAGACATCCAAACTATGTAGTTGTTTGTTTAGAGATATTATTATTACCATTTATGTTTCAAGCATATTTTACAGGTATTGCCTTTACCCTTTTAAATCTTGCTATGCTTTCCGTTCGAATTCCTACGGAAGAAAAAGCATTAATAGAAGCTACTAATTATGAAGACAAATTCAAAAAGAAGATTTCGGCATCTTGACCGAAATCTTCTTTTTATTTACGAAAGTATATAATACTGCTGTAAATCAAGTAAATTACCGAAAAAAGAGATGCTAGTCGTGACGTCAGTCACGACCAACATCTCTCAAAAAATAACCCGGTAAAAGTAAGCAACAAGTCTGTTTAAGCCCTTCGAAAAAGATAAAAACAGGTTTTAACCTTAAAGGGAGCTTGCGCTTTTCTTAACTACTCAATTCCTTGATTGGCAGATTCTTCTACTGCTCTAGCTACTATGTGATGCAATGTTGGATCCAATGGATTAGGAATGAGTTCGCCCGGTTTAGTGTGATTAACAATTGCTAAAGACGCAGCGATTAACATAGGATATGTAATCTCTTTTGCTCCTGCATCTAAAGCACCCTTGAAGATACCTGGGAACCCGATAACATTGTTTACGGAACGTCCATCAGCTGCAAAAGCTGCACCTGCTGCGATTGCCTCAGATGGTAGAATCTCTGGGTTTGGGTTAGACAATGCTAATATTATTTGTCCTTTACGAACCATTTCAGCTTTAATAAGACCAGAAACTCCAGTTGTAGCAACAATAATATCACATTTTTCCATTACTGCTTCCAATGATTCTAAAGTTTGACCGCCATAATTAAGCAAACGCTCTTGAGCAGCCTCTTGACGATCTAAACCATAAACTTCTTCCACCCCATATGCCATTAACATACGACAAATAGCTAGACCTGCTGCACCCAATCCGATTTGACCAATTTTTGCTTTTTTAATATCCACATTTGTAGCTTTACAAGCGGATAATATAGCAGCTAATGCTACAACTGCTGTACCGTGCTGGTCATCATGCATAACCGGAATTGGTAATTCTGCTTTCAGTCTTTCTTCAATTTCGAAGCAATGAGGAGATCCGATATCCTCTAGTAATATCGCTCCGAATCCTTTATGAATATGCTTGACTGTCTCAACAATTTCATCAGGATCACTTGTATTTAATAAAATTGGAATTCCACTTAATCCTACAAATTGATCTAACAACACTGCTTTTCCTTCCATAACAGGCATCCCTGCAACAGGTCCAATGTTACCAAGACCTAAAATAGCCGTTCCATCAGTTACGATAGCTACAGATGTACCAATGGAAGTAAAATAGTTAGCTTTTTCAGGATTATGTAAAATATCCATACAAACAGATGCAACACCTGGTGTATAAATACGTTGAAGATCGCGTAATGAGCGAACATCTAGTCTGCTCTTCATAGCAATTTTACCGCCTTCATGCGCTTTTAATACATCATCTGTAACGGCATGAATTTTCACACCATTATCAATCGCCTCAATATTGGAAATCACTTGATCCAATTGATTTTTCGATTTACAAGTGATTGTAATGTCTCGAATAGTTGTTAACGCCCCACTTTTAAGTGTGGTAATGTCGCCAATGTCGCCTTCTGCCATACCAATTGCAGTTGCAACTTTAGCAAAATTACCAGGTTTTGAAGGTGTTTCTACGATGATGTTACGAATTATATGTTGGTTTTGCATGTCAAATCTCCTAACTCTATTCTCTATTTCAACCAACAAATTATAACATAAAATACCTACTTATGCTTTCACATCTCTTTTTATAAAAGTCATAAAGCTTAATGCCAAAAATACTATGACATAAATCACAAGAACTGTTAGAGACATGGAGAGAGTAGTTTCTTCTACAAAAAATTCTTTTGTAAGATGCTGTGTTAAGTCTGAATGTGTTAACCAGATATATTCCACAGGTATATACTTTTGTAAGAGTAGTATAATCATTGGTCCCATCATTAAAAATAGCATGGATAAAGCAATAGCAATGGAAGGTGAACTAAATACCGTTCCAATAAAGAATGCAAAAAGTATAGACATAGTGAAATCCCCTAGGGAGTACACATACGTTAAGAATACATCCGATATCGTGTTTGTTTGCTGTACAACACCATCAACAATAGTCAAATCAATTCCAGTAGCAGTTCCAAATAAGATAAATCCAATTGCTGTAGTGAGAATAATCGTTAATACTATTAATGAGAGACCGAATAGGAAAATCGTTATTAGTTTAGAGGTTAATATTTTGAAACGGGAAACCGGTCGTGTTAAAAGCATCTTAATAGTACCATCTGTAAATTCCTGCGAGACAATGGATGCTCCCGGAATAACAGTTAACAATGTAATTAGCACCATGATTGATGCACCAAATGCCATATTTCCTTCCATACTTTGATTCACTTGAGGTGCTGCATTATTATCTAAGCGATACTGTGCCATCGCCTTCTGCTCCTCATACATCTGAATAGACCATTCATCTAAGTCAGGAGTTTTAAGCTGCGCATTAGCATCATCAATTTGAACTTGTTGTTCCTGTTTCCAATTGGAAGTATCTACTTCCTCCATAGTCACCTTATCCAACACACCAACACCAATAATTACTAATAGCAGAATACCTAAAATGGCCCATGTACCTTTTTTATGCCATAACTTCATCCATTCATTTTGTATCAAACTAAACAATTTGACCGCCTCCTGTCATTTGAAGGAACTGTTCTTCAAGCGTTTCATGCACTGCTGAAATAGCGAAAATTTGAACCTGTTGGGCAACAAGTTCGTTGATCAGTACTGGTACCTTCCCTTCTTTCAAATCAAGTAAAAATACTCCTTCGTGCAATGTAAATACATAGCCATTTGAACTCAGATAGTTTTCTACTACTCCAGATGGCTCTGCCTTAAGTTGCATACGTGTCTTTTCATCACTTTGAATCATCCGTTCATCAATCAGCTTACCATTTTGAATAACAACAACACGGTCACACATTAACTCTATTTCTGATAGAAGATGACTAGAGACAAAAATAGAAACATTATTCTCCTGTGCTATTTTGCGAAGATACGTCCGGAACTCACGAATTCCAGCTGGATCCAAACCATTCGTTGGTTCATCTAATATTAAGAACTTCGGATCATGTAGCAATGCTTGAGCTAATCCCAATCGTTGACGCATACCCAAGGAATATGTCGACACCTTTTCATGGATTCGCTTAGTTAACCCTACCTGGTTAATCACCTCATCTATCCTTGCCTTTGTTACACCATTATGCATTCTGGAAAAATGAAGCAAGTTCTTATAGCCAGACATATACTTATACATTTCCGGATTTTCAACGATAACCCCTACATTAGCAATTGCCTTTTCATAATCATCTGCAATAGATGCACCTTCAATAGTAATAGTCCCACTTGTAAGATGCATTAGACCTGTCATTAAACGGATAGTAGTAGTTTTACCAGCACCATTTGGCCCTAAAAATCCAGTTATTTGACCAGGAAATAACTCTAGGGACATATTATCGATAAGTGTTTTTCCTCTGATAATTTTGGTAATATTCTTTAATTGAACAATTGGCTTACTCATTTACTGTCACCTTCTCTTTCGTTACATTTTTCATCCAGCTCACTGCATCCTGATTTGTGTTAAAGCGGATTGCTTCTAATTCATCCTGGGCAATTACTTTCCCATCTTTTAAAACTATTAGCTGATCAAGTATTGGTTCGACTTCATGTAATTCGTGGGTCGATAAAATAATCGATTGCGTCTCTACATTCGTATACCGAATGAGCCCCTTTATTAACGACTCACGTACAATTGGATCTAATCCAGAAAAAGGTTCATCCATCACATAGTAAGGAGTATTTCTACCAAGGGTTGCTGCCATCTTCGCTCGACCACGATTGCCTTTTGAAAGCTTTTTCAACTTCACATTTACATTAACCTCTAAATATTCCGCTACTTCCATTGCCTTTTCTACAGAGAAATCAGGGAATTGAGATGCGTAGAATGCGAAAAGTTCCTTCGCTGTATAAAAGCTATAAAACAAATCCATATCAGGTAAATACGCAACGTCCACTGCATTTAATCTAGACAATGACGCTTTATGAATTGTAATAGTTCCTTTTCGAGGTCTTTGTATACCCGCTATCATTTTCAACAGCGTTGACTTACCACTCCCATTTTCTCCAGCTATACCTATTATCTGTCCAATAGGAAACGTCAGTGTTAATTCCTGGATAACCTCCTGCCTCTGATAATTAAATGAGACATTTTGTAAGTGAATCATTTAGTCCCATCCTTTCTCAGCAAACTTTGTACAATCTCTTCCTTTGAAAATCCAAATGCTGAAATAGATTGAAGAAACTGATTGATCAATTCGATTTTCATATCCTCACGTAACTGCGAAATACGTGCTTTGTCTGTTGTGATGAATGTTCCTTGACCACGTTTTGTATCTGTTAGCCCCATCGATTCAAGCTCCTTATATACACGTTGTACAGTGTTGACATTAACACCAACCTCCAATGAATATTCTCGAACTGATTGCATTTTGCCTCCTGGTTGTAAGTTTCCTTTTAAGATATCTCCACAAATTAGGTCAACTAGTTGACTATAAATAGGCTTATCACGAGTGAAATCCTGCGTCATCTCGTAACCACCCTCTCCAACCACTTACAAACACTCCAAAATAACAAAACAAAGATTATCCAGCTAAATAATTCCTCTACAATATAAATAGAACCCATATCAAAGATAAAATTGCTTAATGCAATAGTAGGTAAATAACCTTCTATGAATTTTAAAGATATTTCACCTTGGTTCAGTACCTTATTAAGTGAAAGAAAACTAAATAGTTTCGGTAATAAACTAGCTATTAAAAAGAATATTACTACTGTAGCAATAAGTGATAATTTTCCGATCCAATATTTACCTTCCAAATAAATTGTCCAGAAGAATAACCATATAATACTTACGGAGATACCGACTAATAGCATAACAACTAATATTAGAAGCTGTAGAATAAGAAATTGCGCGAAGCTACCTAAAATTACATCTGACATGAAATATATCCCTGCTGTAGTGATGAATAAATTACTAACAAAATAAATACCTAAGCTAAATAATAATTTGGCACCAATCAATGTATGCATAGAATGAGGATTATGTAGCCACATATCTTTTTTTCCATTGTCGGTATTTAATGATTTATTAAACTGAGCAAAGTGATTAACAACACTAAAACTAAGCATTAAAAACATTAAAACCATCCTTATCTCTTGAATGGCTGCCTCTGTTATTAAATACCTTTGCAATAGTATTGGAAGAATTAAAATAACTCCAATACTAAATACTGCTGAACCGAAAAGCCATGACTTATAAAGAGTCCATTCCCTCAACAACAACCCTTTCAATTTTTCATCTCCTTTTTTTGTTATCTTCATCAGCATAGTGTATTCGTGTACTAGTTATATATTACACTAATACTATATAATAAAGCTCTTTTATTTACAACTAATTTAAATACCAATGTACTTTTTTGGGGGGATATGAAAAATTTATGGCACCTATTAGAGCCCTAAATAGAATTAAATAGGACTCTGGCTCCCCTGAACTAAACATACTGAAAATTATTCCTGCTCTTTTAGAAGTTAAGGAACTTCTCTGACCAAGTTAAAATAACCCCATCAGTAGCGCTGACGGGGTTATTTTAACTATTAAATTTCTACTCTTCATTTTCTACTAGGAACTTTAATCTAGAAAGCTTGTTATTCCAGAATTGTTCATAGTAGTCTAGCCACTGCTTTACTTCCGTCAATGGCTCCGGTTGTAAATGATACACTTTTTCTCTACCTGACTTTTGACCATTCACTAAACCTGCATCAGTTAATACATTAAGATGTTTAACAATCGCTGTTCTGCTCATATCGTAATGGGAAGATATTTCGGCAATAGATCTCTCTTTGTTTGCTAAGAGTCTAAGGACATCTCTTCTTGTCGGATCAGCAATCGCTTGAAAAATATCCACCTTTTTAACAACTTCTTCCATTAAACTTCGACAACTTGCTTAAATTTGTTTTGTACAATTCCAACCCAACCTTGTTCCATCGTGCCACGGACAGCTGCACCGGACATTTTAGCTTTTGGAACTAGAGCTTCTCCATCTTTCCAACCACCATGAATCAATGTGAATTCAGTTTGAGTACCAATCTCTTTCAAAAGAAATGTAACAAACCAACCATCTGTGTCCCATTGAAATGATAGTTTATGTGGTTCGTCAATCTCAAGCACCTTACATGGTGATGGTCCAAATGGCGACTGTATAGTAAACTCGTATCCTTCCATAGCTTGAAAATCATTTGGCATAAACCAAGCAGAGATTCCTTCCGCAGTTGAAACATAATTCCATACTTTTTGTATTGGTGCCTCTACTAAAACTGTTTGCGTAATATCAGGTAAATTTTCTTTCATGAAAAAAGCTCCTTTTTCAACTTTGTTATGTAACCCTTAGGTGTTATATTATATATAACCAAAAGGTGTTATGTCAACTTTTAGTATATACTCATTCTTTTGTTAAGCTCCAAAAAACAAAAACCCCATCTACAGTTAGTAGATAGGGTTTTAATTTCAAACAATATAGCCAATGTCTGTGAGTACATTATTGATAAATGACTGAGAATATGTAAAGATTTCTTCCCGCTCCGGTTCTTGGTAGAGATCATGGAAGCAATTTTTCCATTCTTTGAATTGATATTCAGAAAGTTCTTGTTTTCTTAACCAACTAGCTGCAGCATTTGTATCTGTAATCTTATCCCGCTCTCCAGTCATAACAAGAATCGGTTTATTTGGTATGGAGATGGTCAATTGATTCACAGATTTTATTAGTGCTTGGAGTTCCTTGTACCATTCTGTCGAAATGAAGGTTCTATAGGTGGGATCTGATGCGAATTGTTGGAACACTTCATAATTTCTCGTTAATTCATTTAAGTGAATATCATGATTGATTTTCTGTGGTACTGATAACTTTGCTAGTGTGTTGGTCCATTTCGAAGGGAGCTTTTGAAGCTGTAACCATGGAGATGTTAGTATTACGCCAGCGTATTCAATATCTAGTTTACGCAAAACTTTTATAAGTAAAGTGGCTCCAAAGCCATGTCCCATTAAAAATATTGGAAGATCATACGTAACTGCAACTTGCAACGCTTGTTTAATGTAGTTCTTATACTGTTCAAAGGATTCATCATGAATAGTTTTTGATTTCTTTAATTCTCCATGACCTGGCAGGTCACCCATTACAATATGATAGTTAGAACTTCTTAACTTTTCAATTAACCAAGCATATCTTCTGTGATGCTCATAAGCACTATGAACAATAACTATTACTGCTTTAGGCTTTCCTTCTGTTTCCCATTTCCACATATAAACAAACCTCTTTTCTTTCCTTGCAATTTCATGGTATTAGGTTTCATTCAATCTTTATGTCTGATACGATTAATTATAATCTAATTTCAAAAGGAGTGTATGCGAAATGATTTATCCATATAAAGGTAAAACACCGACTATTGACGACTCTGCTTTTATAGCTGATTATGTCACAATAACAGGTGATGTGACAATCGGTCCAGAGACTACAATTTGGTTTAATACGGTAATTAGAGGGGATGTTGCTCCTACTATTATTGGAAGTAAAGTAAGTATACAAGATTTAAGCTGTTTACATCAGAGTCCAAATAAGCCACTTATTATTGAAGATGAAGTAACTATCGGACACCAGGTGACTTTACATAGTTGTACTATACGTAAAGGAGCTTTAATAGGAATGGGATCGATTATTTTAGATGGTGCTGAAATTGGAGATGGTGCATTTATCGGAGCTGGAAGTCTCGTACCACCTGGCAAAAAAATACCTCCAAATTCATTAGCATTAGGCAGCCCAGCAAAAGTGGTGCGTGAGCTAAATGAAGACGATAAAGCTGATGTACAAAGAATTATCCGGGAATATGTAGAAAAAGGTCAATACTATAAATCCCTTCAAAAATAAAATTTGTTAATGATCTTTCTGGTAAAAGAAAACTATATATGCTGTTCAATTCCTCCTGAAACGAAAATCAGCTGTATTATTGGAAAGTTATTATTTGTATGAAAAAAGGCTTTCCATTATAGGAAAGCCTTTTTTGTTCATACTACTTATAATCCAGCCTTTTCTTTTAACGCTGCAGCTTTATCTGTTTTCTCCCATGGAACATCAATGTCTGTACGACCAAAGTGACCATATGCAGCTGTTTGTTTGTATATTGGTCGGCGAAGATCTAGCATTTTAATAATTCCTGCTGGACGAAGATCAAATAGTTCACGAATATATGAAACTAATTCAACTTCCTCTACCTTTCCAGTACCAAAAGTTTCTACAGCAATTGAAACTGGTTTAGCTACACCAATTGCATAAGCAAGTTGTACTTCACAACGATCTGCAAGGTCAGCAGCAACAATGTTTTTAGCAACATAACGTGCAGCGTAAGCAGCAGAACGGTCAACTTTTGTTGGATCTTTACCAGAGAATGCTCCCCCACCATGACGAGCATAACCACCGTAAGTATCTACAATAATTTTACGTCCTGTTAAGCCAGCATCACCCTGTGGTCCACCAATTACAAAGCGTCCAGTCGGATTGATAAAGTATTTTGTATTTTCATCTATTAAATTTGTAGGAACAATTGGATTAATTACTACTTCTTTAATATCTTTTTGAATTTGTTCTAAAGTTATTTCTGGATGATGTTGTGTTGAAATAACAATTGTATCGATATGAACAGGATTATTGTTTTCGTCATATTCTACTGTTACTTGAGTTTTTCCGTCTGGACGAAGATAGTCTAAAGTTTCGTCTTTACGAACTTGTGCTAATCGGTGAGATAGTTTATGCGCTAAACTAATAGGTAGCGGCATAAGCTCTGGTGTTTCATTACAAGCATAGCCGAACATTAAACCTTGGTCTCCTGCTCCAATTGCATCAATGTCAGAATCACTCATAGAGCCTTCTCTTGCTTCTAAAGCTTGGTCCACACCTTGCGCGATATCAGCTGATTGTTCGTCAATTGAAGTAAGCACAGCAGAAGTTTCTGCATCAAAGCCATACTTAGCACGTGTATAGCCAATTTCTTTAATAGTAGAACGAACTACTTTAGGGATATCTACGTATGTAGATGTAGTAATTTCTCCAGCAACTAATACTAGTCCTGTCGTCACACTCGTTTCGCAAGCTACACGAGCATTTGGGTCTTCTGCTAAAATTGCATCTAGAATTGCATCAGAGATTTGATCACAGATTTTATCTGGATGGCCCTCTGTTACTGATTCTGATGTAAATAATCGACGTTGCGTCATAGATTATTCCTCCTATATCCCGCGAGATTTCTCTCAAGAATTGATACGGTACTCATTCCCATGTCAAGCCATTCAAAATGTTTCATGCATTTTCATCACATAAGAGTAAATGTAATTGCTGTGAATTGAAGTTAACTTGAAGCCGTTTCGGACTTGGCACACAAGGATAAAGGGCGATGTTAAATAAAAAAACCTCTCACTCACGTAAATACACATGAGGAAAGGTATTAATATCATAAGCACCTTTCACTCTTATCAAATCAAGGAATTTCACCTTGTCTCAGGTTTGGCACCTTTGTAATAATAAAACAATTACAGGTTGCCGGGTTTCATAGGGCCTGACCCCTCCACCAGCTCGGGATAAGAGTATCCGTTCAATTCATCATCATACGTAAATAAGTAGCAGAAGTCAACTATTTTTTTGTTTGCATTTTATTCACAAAAGAAAAATATTAGCTTCATTAGTATAGACTAATTACTTTAATGTGTTATACTATTTCACATATCTAGAAAAACTTCCTCTTTTTTAGAGGAAATATAAAAAAAGGATGGTATATTCAAGATGAATTCAATCGATACTGTGAGTGAACTGAAAGAATTGTTAGCAGGAAATAACGTTAGCAGCCAATTGTCAGTGCCACAACTTGTGGAAAAAGCTACAACAAGAGGAGAAGCTGTTTTAACTTCTACTGGTGCAGTAAAAGCCGAAACAGGGAAATATACTGGCCGCTCCCCACAAGATAAGTATATAGTAGATGAAGCTATTTCAAAAGACAAAATCGATTGGGGCTCAGTAAACCAACCAATTTCTTCTGACGTTTTTGATGCTCTATATAAAAAAATGATTAACTTCTTAAACAAACAAGACGAAATCTTCGAGTTTAAAGGATATGCAGGGGCAGATAAAGAATCACGTCTAGGTATTCAAGTAATTAACGAATACGCTTGGCATAATCTTTTCGCTCATCAGTTATTTATCCGTCCAACACAGGAAGATCTTGCTACACATACAACAGACTTCACTATTCTTTCTGCTCCTAATTTCAAAGCGGATCCTGCTGTAGATGGTACCCGTACAGAAACGTTTATCATTGTATCCATGGAAAAACGCACTGTGTTAATCGGTGGTACTGAATATGCTGGTGAGATGAAAAAATCAATATTCTCTATTATGAACTATTTGCTCCCAGAACAAGACATCTTACCAATGCACTGCTCTGCAAATGTTGGAGATGACGGAGACGTTGCATTATTCTTTGGTTTATCAGGTACAGGTAAAACTACCCTTTCTGCAGATGCTGGCCGTAAATTAATCGGTGATGACGAGCACGGCTGGTCTGATAATGGCGTATTTAATATTGAGGGTGGTTGTTATGCAAAATGTATCGACCTAACTCGTGAAAATGAACCTCAAATTTGGGATGCTATTTCATTTGGAACAGTATTAGAAAACGTAGTGGTAGATGCGGAAACACGCGTTGCTAACTATGCTGATAATTCATTAACAGAAAATACTCGTGCTGCTTATCCAATTCAATATATCGAAAATATTGTAGAGCCTTCTGTTGCTGGTCACCCAAATACAATTATTTTCTTAACCGCTGATGCATTTGGCGTATTGCCTCCAATCAGTAAACTTACAAAAGAACAAGCAATGTACCACTTCTTAAGTGGATTTACTTCTAAACTTGCTGGAACTGAACGTGGAGTTACATCGCCACAACCAGTATTCTCTACTTGCTTCGGTTCACCATTCTTACCATTACATGCAACGGTATATGCAGAAATGCTTGGTAAGAAAATTGACGAGCACGGTGCACAAGTATTCTTAGTAAACACTGGTTGGACTGGTGGAGAATACGGTGTAGGTAACCGCATGAAGCTTTCATACACTCGTACTATGGTTCGTGCTGCAATTGATGGCAAGCTAAACAATGCTGCTACAGAAACAGATACAGTATTCGGCTTAGCTATTCCTATGCAAGTGGAAGGTGTTCCTTCCGAGGTACTTATACCTCGTAATGCTTGGGCAGATAAAGCTGCATATGATCAAAAAGCAGCTGAGCTAGCTCAGTCATTCCGTGAAAACTTTAAAAAGTTTGGTACAGTATCTGAAGATATTTCCGTTAAAGGCGGACCATTAGCTTAATAAATTTAAAATATAAAAGAGCCCAAAATGAAAATTTTGGGCTCTTTATTTTGAGTATTTTACATTTACTAAAATTTGTTAATTTAAAAAATATGGATAATATTTAACAACCGTCACCAAAAAACTACCCGCTATAAAAGCCAGAAGCCCCATGGTAATAGGGGTCATCTTAAATCGAAATGGCGTTATAACCCCGGTGTCTAGACCATTCTGTCCTTTTGCAAAAGCATTATATTCGTTATTTGTTTGATTGTTATTTAATTGAAATAACCAAACACACCCAAATATAGCAAGTCCCCCTAAAAATATCGTATCTATGAAACTCCATCCAAAGAAAAGTGAAACTAACCAAAGTGAAAGTGTTTCAATAGCTACTGTAACTGCAATAATATAAACTTTATTCATTAAACTTACCCCCTATTAGAACTTTAAGATTTTTCTGATTAATTAATTCTAATACGGATTTCCAAACTAAAAAGATTCATTTTTTGAACTGATCTAGTCCACTTTTTAAAAGCATCTCTTCTTATCATAGATATTCATCGACTTCATTATTTTCACCTAATAAAATTAATTGTTACTTGAATCAATTTAATAAAGAAAATTATATAGTTAAATCCGAACAAAGCTGATTTACTCTTTAGGCGGACGCTTTCCGCGGGCATGGCTTCAATCTCAGCGTCACTACGAAAACATATGCCTGCGGTTACTCGTCGCAAAGACATTGGTCAAACAAAGTTCGACCATTTTCTTTCCTGCGGGGCTTTCAGCTCGCGCTGTTCCCACTGGAGTCGCCGCCTGCCACTCCAATCAACGGGATCGCTTTAAAAAAACGAATAAATATTACGATATTAAGTATTTGTATTTTTAAATAAAACAACTAATTATGAAATTGACTCACTTATAACAAAAAAATCAGAAACAATAAAGTTTCTGATTTCCACTTACATATAAACTTACGTTAACTACCGGGGAATTGACTCTCAACCGGAATTGTTCTAGATAGATAATTGTAACCTATAATTAGCATTAGTCACCATTAGTCGCATGATATTCACTATCAGCTATTTTCGGAAATATTTCTACAAACTTCTCTGCTTCCTCTTCATTGACCTTATATAGAATAATTTCTGAACCATAGTGACCTACTTCCATTTGTTCAACTCCATCCTGTTGGAAAAACATCGTAAACCACTTTAAACCACCTTTTGGATCAACCGAATAATTTCTAAAATAGAGCCTATTTTCATCCGTGAGATTAATAGTAAACACTTTCATTAGTCCTTCCGTTTGAACGGAAACTGCTCGAGAGTTTAATTCTTCTAAAATGTCTAGTTCCTCCATCCAACAATGGATCACCACTTCTTCGAATTCATTTGTGTATTGATCCCACAAATCCTCCCAAAAACTAGTATCTACAGGAAACGAAGATTTCCCTTCTACACTCATTGCCTCAGTTGTTACTACAACATTGCCCATTTTTAAACCCCTCTCTGATTTTTCATCCATTGACATGCATCTTTTACTACACGTCTATTTATTTTGCTTGGAAAAAAATGTGTGAATTCTGGATAATACCAGGTTTCAACTGGTATACTATTCCCTATTAATGCTTGCTCTAAAACCTTTGCATGCTCAAAAGATACATTATTATCTCGTTCACCATGTATTATAAGTGTGGGCACGTTCGTCTCCTCTATACGAGGTAATACATCTCGCTGCTCATATCCTAATGGGAATTTAGTAGGAGTACCTCCGATTACACGTTTCATCATTTTTCTCATATCTAGTCTTTCTTCATATGTTAAATAAATATCAGAAACACCAGCCCATGTAACTAAGGATGTAATATCATTGCGTAGAATAGCAATCCATAAGCCCATGATACCACCCCGAGAAAATGCAAATAAGTGAATCCGCTCTGGAATGCAATATCGCTTTAATACTTCTACTCCGTAAACAGCATCCCAGCGATCTTCTCCAGCAAATTCATCCCTTCCTTCACCACCACGATTACCTCGATAATATGGCGCAAATATTACAAATCCCTCAGAGGCGATTTGTGCAATTCGTGCAGGTCGAACCATACCGATACTTTGCATGCCACCTCGACAATATAAAATTCCATCATAGTTTCCTGGCTTTTTTGGTACTGCTAACATTCCTTTTACTCGAAGACCACAGGACCAATATGTAATTTCGCTCATTATGATATTAGGGTTTGGAGATGGATAAGTGAGAACCTTTTCAATCGTTCCATTTATTTTCAATTTCTTTCACCTTCTTTAAAATGGCTTTCATTCCATCATCTTTCATATGGAAGCTTAAATATTCACTACGAGTAAGTTCTTCTGAGGATAACCAGAAAGCTCCTTCTGTCTCAAAGCTTGTCTGCTCCATATTAATATACCCAACTTTTGCTATATAAACAGTTTTACAAAAAGGGATATTATCTAATACCATATATTCAGCAAGCCATTCTAGATTTACTATATCTACATTTGTTTCTTCTTTTGTTTCTCTAATCGCTGCTTCAACTAAAGTTTCCCCTTTCTCTAATTTACCACCCGGAAACTCCAATCCTCTTTTTGGATGCTTCGTTAACAACCATTTTCCATTATGCTTTGCTAAAACTAATACATGCTTAGATTCAATAGAAAAGCTTCCTTGCTGAAAGGATAGCTGTACTTGAAATCCATTTAAATCTTCGAAAGAAAACATTTTCTGATTCCCCCTTGTTTTCTTTAAATATTACCATATACATAAGAAAAACCAGGCAAGTAGACGCCTGGTTCCTTACATTCAAAACCTGTTCCTATCGTTTTGAGCAGGTCTTGTTGGAATATTTATTACCTTGTGAATTTTTAGAGATGCTGGTTGGTTGTGACGGACTCTACAACCAAAAAGCGGTAATCTCATGGTGTTTGTACGTCCGTAGCCCTACCACAACTTTTTGAAACAGGTTATTGCGTTTTTGGATAACCAGACAAATGCTAATCTCCTATTCATAAAGAAAGCTCACGAAGAACCAATCATAACTATTCTTTGGGAGGTCCCATTTTGTAATCTTCATTACCTTCTTCTCTATTTTGTGCAATATTCTGCTTTGATTTATCTTGTGGAGACTGATTGAGAAGTGAGCTAACATTTCGATAAGTTACAGGGTTTTCATTACCTTTTCTATTTAAATTCTTGCTCATAGTTGAACCTCCATTCTTCTTTGAAAATAAGGTAGCTGTTCTATAAATCGTTTACTCTCTTCCGAAGTGAATTCATGAATCCATGCATACACTTTTTTTAGCCTTCTATCATATTGATCATTTTCTCCGTCCACATGATACGGCTTTACAGACATTGGTTCATGTGCTCGTAGAAAATTTCTGCTTTGCACATTTTTCAATTGATAAAAAAGTCTTTCAAATACTTTTATTTCATTCCTAGTTGCAGTTACTTCAAATTCCCACTGAGATTCATCGGGATAAGCATATACTTGCTGACTTTTTACGGAGATATACACTTTGTACAAGGTCATTTTCACACATCCTTTTATAAGAGTTTGAGCAAAAAATAAAAAAACATGCACAAATAGCGCATGTTTTTGGGTTATAAATAATATACCTTTTAATCAGCTTCTGTCTAAGCTTTAACGCCTAGCCCCTCGAGTCGTTTTAGAATGGACAGACCAAGACAATGAAACCCCTACTGTCACTCTTTTAATACTTTTAGGGCTAACGCTAGGCGCTACCGCTGTTCTTATTACCCTTGAATATCTACAGCCGACCCTTTATAAGGATGTGGAGCAGCTGTTTGAGGCATGTCTTCTAACAATTTTACCGCAGCAACAGTTTCCATGTTCATAGCATTTTGCAAAACACTCATTTGAACAGTTTGTTGCAACTGAAGTAAATTAGATGACATAATGGAGTTTATGTCCACAGAGATTCCTCCTTCATAACATTCTTTATATCGGTTAACCTAGATTATTATGAAGCGAATATTATTTTTTGGTCGAATTGGTATCTCCTAAAAATGCATTTAACATCCATTGATGTTTTTCTGTTTTTTGGTAAATTGCGTTTAGTACATCTTCCGTCATATCATCTTCATCTTTTGCAGCTTCTTCCATCCCTTTTTTAAGAGATTTCATAATTTTATCAAAGTCATCTACAACAGATTGTACCATCTGGTCAGCTGTTTCTTTGCTGGATGCTTCTTTTACTACTGATAACTCCAAGTGTTCTGTTAATGTTGCCGCTGGTTTGCCACCTAGTGTTAATAAACGCTCTGCAATTTCATCCATATTAAGTGTAGCTTCGTTATATAACTCTTCGAATTTGGCATGTAAAGTAAAAAATGACGGTCCCTTTACATACCAATGGAAATTATGTAATTTAGTGTACATAACCGACCATGTTGCTACTTGTTTATTTAATTCTTTATTAAGTGCTGCTGACATAAATTTGTCACTCTCCCTTTAATTTTAGTTGCTTTCTCTTTCAATATACCTCTATTTTTCATACAATAAACATAACGATAAGTTAATTGGAGTGAGCAATAATGGTATTTTGGATATTAGGTGCAGCAATAATACTAAGTATTTTTGGCTTTTCTTTTTTGTACAAGCTAGCTATGAATGACAAGCCTTCGAAAATTGATCCAAAACCTAAGGATGCTGAATAATCCATGAAGCATATAATTATATCTATTTTTCGCTTTTATCAAAAGTTTATCTCACCACTTTCCCCACCTAGTTGCCGTTTCTATCCAACATGCTCCCATTACGGAGTAGAAGCAGTTCAAAAACACGGGGCAATTAAAGGAAGTATTTTAACTGTAAAAAGAATATCTAAATGCCATCCCTTTCATGAAGGTGGCATTGATCCCGTTCCTGATGAATGGCCTTTGAAAAAATAATAATACAAAGGCTATTTTTTCTTGCATTTTTTTCGAAAGTGCTGTAATCTAATGAAGTTATCTTTTTTCAAAACGTAATCATTACTATTTAGGAGAGTGAATAAATTGAAACGAATTTGTTTAGGAAGTATTCTTTTTCTTTTATTGTTACTTGCAGCTTGTGGAAACAATGAAGAGAATGTTGCAACTAAAGATCAGCAAGTACAAATATATACAACGGTGTATCCACTACAATACTTTGCTGAACGTATTGGAGGAGAATCTGTAAACGTCTCATCTATTTACCCAGCAGGAGCAAATGAACATACATTTGAACCAACCCAAAAGGATATGATGGCACTTGCAGATGCTGACTTGTTTTTTTACATAGGACTTGGCTTAGAAGGTTTTGTCGATAATGCTAAGAAGACTTTAGCAGAGGAACATGTGAAAATGGTAGCTACTGTGGATGCAGTATCAGATGAACAACTTGAAGAATCACATCACGTTCATGAAGAAGCTACTACTGAAGAAGCACATGATCACGAGCACGAGGAAGCTACTACTGAGGAAGCACACGATCACGAGCACGAAGAAGCTACTACTGAGGAAGCACATGATCACGAGCACGAGGAAGCTACTACTGAGGAAGCACACGATCACGAGCACGAGGAAGCTACTACTGAGGAAGCACATGATCACGAGCACGAGGAAGCTACTACTGAGGAAGCACATGATCACGATGATGAGGATGTAGCGGCTGAAGAGCATGGCAGCCATGAAGGACATGATCATGGGGATATAGATCCACATGTTTGGATCTCACCTAAAATTAGTCAAAGCCTTGCACTTTCTATTAAGGACTCTTTAGTGGAAATTTCACCTGAACATCAAGAGACTTTTGAAAAAAACTATGAGGAACTCGTTAATGAACTTCAGAAACTAGATGCAGATTTTGAAGAAATGGCTCATACAGCAGCAAATAAAACCTTCTTTGTATCTCACGCTGCATTTGGTTATATAGCGAACACATACGGTTTAGAACAATTAGCAGTGGCTGGACTGAATTCACAAGATGAACCATCCCAAAAAGAACTAACTAAGTTAATCGATTTGGCAGAAGAAAAAAATATAAACTATATTTTATTTGAGCAAAATGTTTCATCCAAACTAACAGAAGTGATTCAAAAGGAAATTGGCGCAGAAAGCTTGGTTCTACACAACTTAGGAGTATTATCAAAAGAAGATATCAATAACAAAGAAAATTATTTTACATTGATGAACAAAAACTTAGAGACATTGAAAACCGTTTTGAACTAATAGTGTAAAAGCATATAAATCAATAACCGTTCCTTTTGAGCAATACTTGTTACTATCGTTTTCGAAGTGCTTTGGACAGACGTAATGATTTATTGATTACCGGGTGAATTTTTTAAGGATGCTTGTTGGATGTGACTTCCTTCACAACCAACAAGCATCCCTTTTTTTCGGTAATTTTTTCGCGTTTGCCTGTCCATCGCCCTTCTACAACTTCTAGAAACAGGCAAATACGTTTTTGGATAACTAGTGAAAAGCTACTTCCCTATACATAGAAGAAGCTCACGAAGATGCAATTTCGTTCGCTATCTTGCTACTTTATTGAGTATATACTTACTATTTCTTTAAAATTCCACTTATATATAAATCATCTACATTACACAATTATCATTAAATTATAGCTTCTCTAATTCAGAATCTTATAGTTGGATATATTGATCTTCGTTACAGGTCGCGACTCCAGTGGGATGAGTGAGACCACGCTAGCGACGGTGATAGCTCATCTCTCACCCCATGAAAAGCATCTACCTGAAAAGGAAATCAGTAGTATTAGTCAATCTTTCAAGTCCAATGAACCCAGTATTCATGGTATATATTTACTATCATATTAACTTTAATAATTCTCTTCTCACTAATTTATTTGCCCCATTGCGAGGCAGCGCATCTATAAAGTGATATTCCTTTGGAAGCTTGTATGATGCAATCTGAGTCTCCATAAAATTCTTTAACTCATCTATTGTAACTTGCTCGGTTACTACAACAAATGCTATTGGAACATGTCCCCATTTGTCATCCTGTCGACCTGTAACCCCTGCTTCAACAACTGATGGATGTTTTACTAGAGCTTGCTCCAATTCTGCCGGATAAATATTTTCACCACCAGATATGATTAAATCTGAGCGTCGATCAACAACGAACAAATATCCTTCCTCATCCAAATAACCAATATCTCCGGTATGAAGCCAGCTGTCTATTAGTGGTTTTTTGGACTCAGCTGCTCCAATATATCCTGTTGTCACATGGGGTCCCTTAATACAAATTTCTCCCATTTTTTCTTCCCCATCTATGCGAACATCTGCAAAGAAAAGTGGCTTTCCGGCTGATCCTAGTTTACGAATAGCATCCTCACTCGATAAGGTCGTCGTTTGTGAGGAGGTTTCGGTCATTCCATACGTTTGCAGTACTGGAATATTTCGTTCAATCGCTCGTTCTAAATAAGATAAAGGAACGGGACCCCCACCAACTAACATCGATTGAAATGAATCAGGAAAATGCTGATTTCTATTTTCTAGAACGGATACAATGCGTTGAAGCATAACCGAAACTAAAGACATTCTAGTAGCTGCTCCATCTAATATTTCATCTACTACTTTTTCTGGATCAAATTTAGTATGTAGACTTACCTTCATTCCATATAACACAGATCGCATAAGAATAGAAAATCCACTTATATGAAACAATGGTACTATACATAGCCAGCAATCGTCTGGATGAATACCTAAATGGAGTGCTGAACCAGTTGCATTCATCACATGATTTTCTAGCGATTGGCGTACTCCTTTTGGTCTTCCTGTAGTACCTGATGTATACATAATGGAAATAGTTCGTTCTTTAGGCCAATCCCTGTCTATAGGATAAGCTTTTCTTTCATGACTATAAATATCATTAAATGAAAACCTTTGACTATAGCTAATTATTCTTTCATGATTATCTAAAAGTAAAATATCTGGTTTACTATCATGGAGCTGATAATTTAATTCTACTTCACTTAAACGTTCATTTAGCATAACTAATTCACAGCTAAGTTGAAGGCAACCATGTATGGCAATTACTAGTTCTGCATTAGAGCTTGATAAAATAGCTATTCTCATGCCAGGTTGAATTCCTTTAGCATGAAGTCTCTCTGCAAATTCATTTGCTTCGTTATAAAGTTGCCCGAATGTCCACACCTCTCCCATAAAGCGTAACGCAATGCGATCTGGTGTTAAGTGGGCACGTTTTAATAGTAAATTAGGAAACATTTTTTACTCCTTTTATTATAATTTACATCCTATGTAAAAAAGCCATCCTATAAAGGACAGCTTTTTACTTGCAGGATGCTATGCATCACGGAAAACGTGGGAATTGACCAAAATCTGGTTTGCGTTTTTCTTTAAAAGAATCGCGGCCTTCTTTTGCCTCATCCGTTGTATAGTAAAGCAGAGTTGCGTCACCTGCTAATTGTTGAAGACCTGCTAAACCATCCGTATCTGCATTCATCGCAGCTTTTAAGAAACGTAGTGCTGTTGGACTCATTTCTAGCATTTCCTCACACCATTGAACAGTTTCATCCTCTAATTGCGCGTATGGAACTACCGTATTGACTAATCCCATATCAAGTGCTTGCTGTGCATCATATTGACGGCATAAGTACCAAATTTCACGCGCTTTTTTATGTCCGATAATACGTGCTAAATAACCAGAACCGTAGCCGGCATCAAACGATCCAACCTTAGGTCCAGTTTGTCCAAATCTCGCATTATCAGCAGCAATTGTTAAATCACATACTACATGTAAAACATGTCCGCCTCCAATTGCATAACCAGCTACCATTGCTACTACTGGTTTAGGGATTACACGTATAAGACGTTGTAAATCTAGTACGTTTAAACGTGGAATTTCGTCTTCTCCTACATATCCACCATGGCCACGTACTTTTTGGTCTCCACCTGAACAGAATGCATGCTCACCTTCACCAGTTAAAATAATGACACCTACATTTTGATCGTCACGAGCACGAGAAAATGCATCTATCATTTCCATTACTGTTTTAGGGCGAAATGCGTTACGCACCTCCGGACGGTTAATTGTTACCTTAGCAATCCCGTTGTAGAACTCATACTTAATGTCTTCATATGTATGTAATGTTGTCCATTCGCGAGTCATTTTACATCCTCCTTTAAAATAATATCCTTTACTATTGTAGCAAACAATTCAGGATTTTCCACATGAATTGCATGTCCTACATCTCTTATTTCTATATGTGCAACATCTGGAAGGTATTTTTTCATCTTTTTCGCAAGCTTGCTAAATTTTTCATCTAGCTCTCCTGTTAACAAAAATGTCGGTGTGTTAATTTCTTCGAGCTTGTGCCAATAGGAAGGTTGCACCCCTGTACCAAATCCACGTAAGCTATTAGCTAGGCCAATTTCAGACCCCGCAAGTCGTTCCTCTCGTATCTGCTGCTGTGTCTCCAAAGACAATTGGCGTTGAGTATGAAATAAAGGAATCCCTTCCCAAAAATGCACAAAGGATGTGAGCCCTTTATTCAATATTCGATCAGCAAGGAGCTCATCTGATTGTTTTCTATTTAAACGTTGTTCTATCTCAGTAATACCAGGGGAACTACTTTCAAGGATTAACCTATCAACAGGATATCGGCTTGCATAGGATAGAGCTAATCGACCACCCATTGAATAACCAACTAGCGTAAAGTTACTCCACTTAAGCTGATGAAACAATGCATGTAAGTCTGCTATCTGCTCCTCTACAGCGTAACGGGTTGAATCCATAGGCTTCGAAGTTACTCCGTGACCGATAAGATCAATGGTTAAAATATCAAATGTATTGGGTAGAAAAGAAATTACTTCATTCCATGTATTTGTAGAACCTGTAAAACCATGCAATAACACTATTCTTTCCTTAGCCCCATTATTATATCTGTTGAAATGGATATCAATCCCTCGGACATTTACAGTTGTACTTTCCAAACCGAGTCCAGCTCCTTCGAAATTTCATCCCATAATTTGCGATGTGTTTCTGTATTAACTTGTCTATTCGTAAATACCTCGATAATACGAATATCCTTTAACTTCTCCCCAGTAAGGGCTGCTTTAAAATCTTCCTTCGAATGAACGGCAGAGTATTGTGCATTATACATACCTGCTATATGCGAAAACTCTAATCCTGTCGGAGTACCAAATAAATGCTCAAAATAATTGGTTTCTGTAGACTGAGGTAAATAAGAGAAAATACCACCGCCATCATTATTCATAACGATAATTGTCATATCGGTACGGTGGAATCGAGTCACAATCAAACCATTCAAATCATGTAAGAACGCTAAGTCCCCTATTAGCAAATACCCTGGACGATTTAAAGCTGCTTGAGCTCCGATTGCTGTAGAAACTACTCCGTCGATTCCATTAGTTCCTCTGTTTGCATAGAGCTGAATATCTTTGGACGTTTTATTGAAAAAAGTATCAAGGTCTCGTATTGGCATACTGCTACTAGCAAATAAATAGGAATTATCTTGTAGTGTTTCAAACAACATGCCTGCCAATGCACCTTCATCTGTTTCATTTTGAATATAGCTGTTCACATGATTAGTAGCAATTTCATTTGCTTGAGACCAGGAATCGGCATATTTAGAGGAAGCTTTTTCAAGTGTTTTTATCCATAATGCCCCTGCCTCAACCTGAACATGATGTGTAGCGATATGAAGTGAATCACGAAAAATAGGACTTTCATCTACAACGATAAATACTGAAGGCTTACAAGACTTTAAAAACAGCATTAATGGCTTGGAAACAGGCTGTGCCCCAAAACGAACGACTACATTAGGAACAGCCACTTTTTTAAAAGCATCATTTTTTAGAATTGCATCATATTGATCTATACATAAATCCATACATTCGTCAGGTATGGATGCCCGTAAATTAGATAAAGGGTCCACTAGAACTGGCCACCGTACTTGTTTTGCAAATTCCCAAAAACCATCAGTAGTTTGAAGTGAATCTCCTACTATAAATAATCCTCTCTCCTCATTTTGTAGTATATCTTTATACCATTCTAGAAACTCTGCACTTGGCACTAACTTTCCTATTTCCGAAACTTGCATGTTCACATTTGATGTTGTTTGTTCCATATCAAGTAATAACGGTTCACGGAATGGTACATTTATATGGACTGGTCCCATCGGAAAAACTCTAGATGTAGACACTGCGCGCTGAATATGACGCTCTACAAAAGCAAGACTCTCTTCATTTTGTTCGGGTAGTGGGAAATCTACACTCCACTTCACATGCTTTCCGTACAAATGAAGTTGATCGATTGCTTGTGGAGCTCCTACCTCTCTGAGTTCATGAGGCCGATCAGCTGTAATGACCAACAAAGGTACACGTGCGTAATATGCTTCCACTATCGCTGGGAAAAAATTTGCTGCTGCTGTTCCTGAAGTACATAAAAGAACAACAGGATTTTTTTTAGCTTTCGCAATACCAAGCGCAAAGTAACCAGCCGAGCGCTCATCTATTTGTCGATAAAATTGAAATCCTTCATGTTTAGCAAATGCATACGCAAGTGGAGTAGACCTTGAGCCAGGACACATTACTATATCCTGAACTCCTGCCTGTTTAATCGTTTCTACTAAGTGATTTACATAAGAAGTTAAATACTCGATGTTAGTCATTCATGTTTCCTCCAAGAGTTCGAAGCATCGGACGGAACTTCACTCGTGTTTCTTCAAATTCTTCTAAAGAGGATGATTCAGCAACAATTCCGCCACCTGCATATAAGTAGGCATGTTCATTTTCCACTAAAGCAGAACGTATCCCAACTGCGAACTCCCCGTCTCCTTCAGCATTTATCCAACCGATTGGAGCAGCATAATATCCACGATTCATCTGTTCGGATTCACGAATAATTTTAATCGCATCCTGACGAGGCTCTCCTCCTAATGCAGGTGTTGGGTGTAAAGCTTGTACTAATTCAAATAATGAAGACTCCTTTTTAAGGTCTCCTTCAATTGGAGAATATAGATGTTGGATATCTCTAATCTTCATAAGCTTTGGTCTAGTTGGTACTTTAATATCCTCACAATATTGCATAAATACCTTCTTAATCATTTCTACAACATATTTATGCTCACCTAAGTTTTTGGAATCTGTTAATAATGAATCTCCTAACTCTTTGTCCTCGAGAGAATTCTTCCCTCTTCTAATGGAACCCGCAAGCCCTGCAGATTGAGCTTTATTATTCTCCACTTTTACAAGTCGCTCAGGAGTTGCGCCAAAGAAGATTTTTTCATCATTCTCTAGACCAAATAAATAACTTTCTGGTTGCTCCATCGATGCATTATATATTGCAGTTGCAGGAGAAAAAGTATCATTAAATGTTAGTTTTAGAGATCGGGCAATTACTACTTTTTGTATCTCATCTTCTCGGATTCTCTTCGTTACATCCTCTACAGCGTGCAAATATTCATCTTTCAAGCGATCTTCTCGTTTGATTAGTGTTGGTTTAGCATGTACCTTTAACTCTTTTACCTGAGCAGTGTGTATTAACGCATCTCTTTCTATACGTAGTTGTTCAAAAGGTTCCATGCTTTTCACTTCATCCGTTATATAATGAATATTAACGAATGCTTGGTCATGCTGAATAACTAATTGAAATTTAGATACGACAAAGAAGGCAGAAGGGAACGTATCCCATTCCGATGAAACCTTGTTTTTAGGATCAAATGAAAATCCACCAAATAGAATTGGAGATACATCTGCCTTTTCCTTTAATGAAGACTGGCATAGTTCCTTCCACTTCGTATCAATATCCTTGTATCTATTATCTTCTAAATTATTTGCAATAATATGAGCATGTCCCAATCCTACTAAAGTTAACGTCTTCTCTTTGTTTTGCCAAAAATAACGTTTCCCTCTATATAATTCATCCCCTGCTTCAAAGAATGCCTGGGCAGACAATCTTGAGACTTCTATTGTTTCCGTATAAAAACGGTATTTTGTATCAATGGTACCGGTGGTTTTCGGCATAAATATGACCTCCGTTTAATAACTACTCTTTTATCTAGGTTAATTAAATTACTCTACCCTTAATCATACATCTTTCTACACATTTCAGCACACATTTAGCCATAAATTTATGCTAAAATTGAGATTGGATTCTTTTAAAGGAGAGAAAAATTATGTCACATGAATTTCAAGCAGACAAAGGTTGGCGCGTTTGGTGGAAATTAACAAGGCCACATACCCTTACTGCTTCATTTGCACCTGTTTTTTTAGGTACAATGATTGCCCTATACGAGGCAAATATTGACTGGCTATTATTTATTGCTATGTTATTAGCTTGCCTTCTTATACAAGCTGCTACAAATATGTTTAACGAGTATTATGATTTTGTACGAGGACTTGATAGTGAGGAATCGGTAGGTATAGGAGGAGCAATAGTACGTAATGGTGTAAAACCCAAAACCGTTATGCAACTAGCTCTATTACTATATTTAATAGCAGCTATTTTAGGAATTTATATTTGTTATGAAAGCTCTTGGCTATTATTAGTAGTTGGTGCAATTTCTATGGCCGTTGGATACTTCTATACTGGTGGACCTTACCCTATTTCTAGTACTCCATTTGGAGAGTTATTCAGTGGATTGTTCATGGGAATGCTCATTGTTTTAATTGCAGTATATATTCAAGTTGGTTCAGTACCACTATTTGCTGTTTGGTTATCTGTACCAAGTGCCCTGTTAGTTGCTGCAATAATGCTTTCTAATAATATTCGCGATTTAGTCGAAGACACCATAGGTGGACGAAAAACGATGGCTATATTAGTTGGTAGGAAGAACGCCATTACTATTTTAGCTTCTTATTTTATTTTGTCTTATCTTTGGATTATTGCTTTAGTTGTTTTGCAAATAATCACTCCATGGAGTTTATTGGTTTTGTTAAGTATGAAAAAACCTATACATGCGATAAAACTATTTAAACAAACAGAAAATCCAGTTCAGGTTGCGCCTGCTATGAAAGACACCGCACTTACGAATACGATTTTTGTATTCCTTTTAGGCTTAGGTCTATTGATTGGCTATTATGTATAATATTTTAAAAAACCAGAATGCTATTAAAAAGCTAGCACTCTGGTTTTTTTCTTATTTATATGATAATAACTCTGCTTTAAGTACACCTTTTTTATCGACAAGCTTGATAATTCCGATTCCGGGTGCGATATAGAACGTGTAGCCATAGTTTGTACGAACAACTACCACGTTTTGGAATGTTCCGGCTTTTACTTTAACCGTACTAGTAGTACTTTCCACAAATACATTATAAAAAGCTTGATTGTTGTCCTCTGTTAGATAATATTCTCTCGTTGTTTTTCCTTCAATCAATGGAAAAGCGAGATCAAGTATGGCCCAATCTGTATGACTTACCCCAAATATTAAACGATCTTTACGTTCAATATAAGTAAAATTATTTAGGATATCACCTTTCTTCTTTAAAAAAGCTTCCGTCATATCGTATTCAGAATTATAGGAATCACTAACAGTAAATTCATTTTGTGTATTTTCAGTAAAGCTAGGAGAATAAACAAGCTTCATCCCTGCTTTTGGTGTTAGCCCACCTATTACTTCTTTATTAAGCAAAGCTAGCTTACTTTTAGATGGAGTTTCATATTTCACTTTAGAACCTTTTTGTATGAAACTACTTGCCCCTACTCCATATAAGCCACCATTTGTTCCCTTATACGTATAGACTCTATATTCATCACCTTTTTTTAGTGTGCGTACTTTATTAAGTGATCCATTGGAGCCAACTTTAACTAAATTCGTGTCTGCAAGAATTGTTACTTTACCTATTTGCCCTTGTTTTAACTCTGTTTTTCCCCACATAACTTTGTTTGTAGCTGCGTCTGCTTGCATGTGACCTAAGCTTGTGAAGCCTAACGCTAGTACAAGTATGAGCATAACTTTACTAAATTTTTGAAACAACTATAACCTCTCCCTTCAATAGCAATGATATCATATTTTAAATTCACTCTATATATAACCTAGGGTTCATTATTTATGCGTTATCACTGGTCATTATGTTGTATGCATTCTATTGACTGACCGTTCCATACATCGACATAGAAAAAGAGAAAGGAATAAAATAAAAAAAGGTAACCAATGATTGGTTACCTTTTTTTGAGTATGACCCCTACGGGATTCGAACCCGTGTTACCGCCGTGAAAGGGCGGTGTCTTAACCGCTTGACCAAGGGGCCAATATATGGCGGAGAAGGAGGGATTTGAACCCTCGCGCCGGTTGCCCGACCTACACCCTTAGCAGGGGCGCCTCTTCAGCCACTTGAGTACTTCCCCATATATGGCTCCGAAGGTAGGACTCGAACCTACGACCGATCGATTAACAGTCGATTGCTCTACCACTGAGCTACTTCGGAATAATGGTGGGCCTAAATGGACTCGAACCATCGACCTCACGCTTATCAGGCGTGCGCTCTAACCAGCTGAGCTATAGGCCCATTATTTTGGAGCGGGTGAAGAGAATCGAACTCTCATCATCAGCTTGGAAGGCTGAGGTTTTACCACTAAACTACACCCGCATTAAATGGTGGCTCAGGACGGAATCGAACCGCCGACACAAGGATTTTCAGTCCTTTGCTCTACCGACTGAGCTACTGAGCCTCTTCAATTTTAAATTAAGCTAATTATTCAAGCCAAATTTCCAATTGATATGTATTAACATTCATATATAAATGGCGGTCCCGACCGGGATCGAACCGGCGATCTCCTGCGTGACAGGCAGGCATGTTAACCGCTACACCACGGGACCATTTGGTTGCGGGGACAGGATTTGAACCTGCGACCTTCGGGTTATGAGCCCGACGAGCTACCACTGCTCCACCCCGCGACGTTAATATATTTACAAAATCGATGGTACATTGCTTAAAAATAGTGAGACACATTCTTCGGCTTACACCTGCATCAATTAGATTAAAATGGAGGAGGAAGAGGGATTCGAACCCCCGCGCGGTATGACCCGCCTGTCGGTTTTCAAGACCGATCCCTTCAGCCAGACTTGGGTATTCCTCCAAGATATTGATGGTGGACCTTGCAGGACTCGAACCTGCGACCGGACGGTTATGAGCCGTCTGCTCTAACCAACTGAGCTAAAGGTCCTTAAGATGGCGGCAGAGGGAGTCGAACCCACGACCTTTCGGGTATGAACCGAGTGCTCTAGCCAACTGAGCTACACCGCCAAGATTTCAAACTTTTTTTAAATGGTGGAGCCTAGCGGGATCGAACCGCTGACCTCCTGCGTGCAAGGCAGGCGCTCTCCCAGCTGAGCTAAGGCCCCGAAAATAATAACTGGTCGGGAAGACAGGATTCGAACCTGCGACCCCTTGGTCCCAAACCAAGTGCTCTACCAAGCTGAGCTACTTCCCGTCAAATATGGTGCGCTCGGCAGGACTCGAACCTGCAACCTCTTGATTCGTAGTCAAGTGCTCTATCCAATTGAGCTACGAGCGCATATGTTTTTCATAAAAGTGGTGCCGAGGACCGGAATCGAACCGGTACGGTAGTCACCTACCGCAGGATTTTAAGTCCTGTGCGTCTGCCAGTTCCGCCACCCCGGCACTTTAGTGAATCTTTGGAGCGGAAGACGAGGTTCGAACTCGCGACCCCCACCTTGGCAAGGTGGTGTTCTACCACTGAACTACTTCCGCTCGGTTATTAAATTAAATGGTGCGGGTGAAGGGAGTCGAACCCCCACGCCTTGCGGCGCTAGATCCTAAGTCTAGTGCGTCTGCCAGTTCCGCCACACCCGCATACATTATTCACTATAAAGTGATGAGCCATGTAGGATTCGAACCTACGACCCTCTGATTAAAAGTCAGATGCTCTACCAACTGAGCTAATGGCTCTAAAAATGGTGCCGGAGAAAGGACTTGAACCCTCAACCTACTGATTACAAGTCAGTTGCTCTACCAGTTGAGCTACTCCGGCAGGAGTAAATATATGGTGGAGGATGACGGGCTCGAACCGCCGACCCTCTGCTTGTAAGGCAGATGCTCTCCCAGCTGAGCTAATCCTCCTGGGTAAATTATGTATTTATTGCAAGCCCAGCGACGTCCTACTCTCACAGGGGGAGACCCCCAACTACCATCGGCGCTGAAGAGCTTAACTTCCGTGTTCGGTATGGGAACGGGTGTGACCTCTTCGCCATCATCACTAGACTTGAATACTTTTGAAAGACATGCTTTATTATAACAACTCTGCAGAATTTTTCAAGGGTTATTTAATAAAAAATTTATTCTTTCAAAACTGGATAAACGACATTGTTACATTAAACAAAATTTGGTTAAGTCCTCGATCGATTAGTATTCGTCAGCTGCACGTGTCGCCACGCTTCCACCCCGAACCTATCTACCTCATCGTCTTTGAGGGATCTTACTTACTTGCGTAATGGGAAATCTCATCTTGAGGGGGGCTTCGTGCTTAGATGCTTTCAGCACTTATCCCGTCCACACATAGCTACCCAGCGATGCTCTTGGCAGAACAACTGGTACACCAGCGGTGTGTCCATCCCGGTCCTCTCGTACTAAGGACAGCTCCTCTCAAATTTCCTACGCCCACGACGGATAGGGACCGAACTGTCTCACGACGTTCTGAACCCAGCTCGCGTACCGCTTTAATGGGCGAACAGCCCAACCCTTGGGACCGACTACAGCCCCAGGATGCGATGAGCCGACATCGAGGTGCCAAACCTCCCCGTCGATGTGGACTCTTGGGGGAGATAAGCCTGTTATCCCCGGGGTAGCTTTTATCCGTTGAGCGATGGCCCTTCCATGCGGAACCACCGGATCACTAAGCCCGTCTTTCGACCCTGCTCGACTTGTAGGTCTCGCAGTCAAGCTCCCTTCTGCCTTTACACTCTTCGAATGATTTCCAACCATTCTGAGGGAACCTTTGGGCGCCTCCGTTACACTTTAGGAGGCGACCGCCCCAGTCAAACTACCCGCCTGACACTGTCTCCTACCCGGGTTACGGGTATGGGTTAGAATTTCAATACAACCAGGGCAGTATCCCACCGACGCCTCCTCCGAAGCTGGCGCTCCGGGCTCTAAGGCTCCTGCCTATCCTGTACAAGTTGCACCAAAATTCAATATCAAGCTATAGTAAAGCTCCACGGGGTCTTTCCGTCCTGTCGCGGGTAACCTGCATCTTCACAGGTACTATAATTTCACCGAGTCTCTCGTTGAGACAGTGCCCAGATCGTTACGCCTTTCGTGCGGGTCGGAACTTACCCGACAAGGAATTTCGCTACCTTAGGACCGTTATAGTTACGGCCGCCGTTTACTGGGGCTTCAATTCGCACCTTCGCTTGCGCTAAGCACTCCTCTTAACCTTCCAGCACCGGGCAGGCGTCAGCCCCTATACTTCACCTTACGGTTTTGCAGAGACCTGTGTTTTTGCTAAACAGTCGCCTGGGCCTATTCACTGCGGCTCTTCTAGGCTATGCACCCAAAAGAGCACCCCTTCTCCCGAAGTTACGGGGTCATTTTGCCGAGTTCCTTAACGAGAGTTCTCTCGCTCACCTTAGGATTCTCTCCTCGACTACCTGTGTCGGTTTGCGGTACGGGCACCTATCACCTCGCTAGAGGCTTTTCTTGGCAGTGTGAAATCAGGAACTCCGGACATACGTCCTCGCCATCACAGCTCAATGTTATAGAATGCGGATTTGCCTACATTCACACCTTACTGCTTGGACATGCATAACCAACAGCATGCTTACCCTATCCTTCTGCGTCCCCCCATTACTCAAACGGTGGTTTGGTGGTACAGGAATATCAACCTGTTATCCATCGCCTACGCCTATCGGCCTCGGCTTAGGTCCCGACTAACCCTGAGCGGACGAGCCTTCCTCAGGAAACCTTAGTCATACGGTGGACGGGATTCTCACCCGTCTTTCGCTACTCATACCGGCATTCTCACTTCTAAGCGCTCCACCAGTCCTTCCGGTCTGACTTCAACGCCCTTAGAACGCTCTCCTACCACTGATACCAAAGGTATCAATCCACAGCTTCGGTGATTTGTTTAGCCCCGATACATTTTCGGCGCAGCGTCACTCGACCAGTGAGCTATTACGCACTCTTTAAATGATGGCTGCTTCTAAGCCAACATCCTGGTTGTCTAAGCAACGCCACATCCTTTTCCACTTAACAAATACTTTGGGACCTTAGCTGGTGGTCTGGGCTGTTTCCCTCTTGACTACGGATCTTATCACTCGCAGTCTGACTCCCAAACATAAATCATTGGCATTCGGAGTTTGTCTGAATTCGGTAACCCGGGATGGGCCCCTAGTCCAAACAGTGCTCTACCTCCAAGATTCTAACGTTTGAGGCTAGCCCTAAAGCTATTTCGGAGAGAACCAGCTATCTCCAGGTTCGATTGGAATTTCTCCGCTACCCACACCTCATCCCCGCACTTTTCAACGTGCGTGGGTTCGGACCTCCAGTAAGTGTTACCTTACCTTCATCCTGGACATGGGTAGATCACCTGGTTTCGGGTCTACGACCACATACTCATTCGCCCTATTCAGACTCGCTTTCGCTGCGGCTCCGTCTTCTCAACTTAACCTTGCATGTAATCGTAACTCGCCGGTTCATTCTACAAAAGGCACGCTATCACCCATTAACGGGCTCTAACTACTTGTAGGCACACGGTTTCAGGATCTATTTCACTCCCCTTCCGGGGTGCTTTTCACCTTTCCCTCACGGTACTGGTTCACTATCGGTCACTAGGTAGTATTTAGCCTTGGGAGATGGTCCTCCCGGATTCCGACGGAATTTCACGTGTTCCGCCGTACTCAGGATACACTCAAGAGAGAATGAATTTTGGACTACGGGGCTTTTACCCTATCCTGCGGACCTTTCCAGATCGCTTCGTCTAACTCATTCCTTTGTAACTCTATGTAGAGTGTCCTACAACCCCAAGAGGCAAGCCTCTTGGTTTGGGCTATTCCCGTTTCGCTCGCCGCTACTCAGGGAATCGATTTTTCTTTCTCTTCCTCCAGGTACTTAGATGTTTCAGTTCCCTGGGTGTGTCTCAGATGCGCTATGTATTCACGCAAATGTACTGCTCCATTACGAACAGTGGGTTTCCCCATTCGGAAATCTCCGGATCAAAGCTCACTTACAGCTCCCCGAAGCATATCGGTGTTAGTGCCGTCCTTCGTCGACTCCTAGTGCCAAGGCATTCACCGTGCGCCCTTATTAACTTAACCTAAAAGTTAAAAAGTCTTACACGTTGTGATTACGTAAATAATCACAACAGAATTTCTTGTTGTTTATTGTTTCAATGTCGTTTTATCCAGTTTTCAAAGAACAAAGGTTTGCTCACTTTGCGACGAGTAATCGCAGGAGCAAGAGTTGAATCTTCATATAAAAATGAACATTCAAAACTGAACTGCAAAACGTTAAGATACGAATAAAGATTCGTATTCCGATATTATCCTTAGAAAGGAGGTGATCCAGCCGCACCTTCCGATACGGCTACCTTGTTACGACTTCACCCCAATCATCTGTCCCACCTTCGGCGGCTGGCTCCCGTAAGGGTTACCCCACCGACTTCGGGTGTTACAAACTCTCGTGGTGTGACGGGCGGTGTGTACAAGGCCCGGGAACGTATTCACCGTGGCATGCTGATCCACGATTACTAGCGATTCCGGCTTCATGTAGGCGAGTTGCAGCCTACAATCCGAACTGAGAACGGTTTTATGGGATTTGCTCACCCTCGCGGGGTTGCGACCCTCTGTACCGTCCATTGTAGCACGTGTGTAGCCCAGGTCATAAGGGGCATGATGATTTGACGTCATCCCCACCTTCCTCCGGTTTATCACCGGCAGTCACCTTAGAGTGCCCAACTGAATGCTGGCAACTAAGATCAAGGGTTGCGCTCGTTGCGGGACTTAACCCAACATCTCACGACACGAGCTGACGACAACCATGCACCACCTGTCACCGCTGTCCCCGAAGGGAAAAGCCTATCTCTAGGCCGGTCAGCGGGATGTCAAGACCTGGTAAGGTTCTTCGCGTTGCTTCGAATTAAACCACATGCTCCACCGCTTGTGCGGGCCCCCGTCAATTCCTTTGAGTTTCAGTCTTGCGACCGTACTCCCCAGGCGGAGTGCTTAATGCGTTAGCTGCAGCACTAAGGGGCGGAAACCCCCTAACACTTAGCACTCATCGTTTACGGCGTGGACTACCAGGGTATCTAATCCTGTTTGCTCCCCACGCTTTCGCGCCTCAGCGTCAGTTACAGACCAGAAAGCCGCCTTCGCCACTGGTGTTCCTCCAAATCTCTACGCATTTCACCGCTACACTTGGAATTCCGCTTTCCTCTTCTGTACTCAAGTCCCCCAGTTTCCAATGACCTTCCACGGTTGAGCCGTGGGATTTCACATCAGACTTAAAGGACCGCCTGCGCGCGCTTTACGCCCAATAATTCCGGACAACGCTTGCCACCTACGTATTACCGCGGCTGCTGGCACGTAGTTAGCCGTGGCTTTCTAATGAGGTACCGTCAAGGTACGAGCAGTTACTCTCGTACTTGTTCTTCCCTCACAACAGAGTTTTACGATCCGAAAACCTTCTTCACTCACGCGGCATTGCTCCATCAGACTTTCGTCCATTGTGGAAGATTCCCTACTGCTGCCTCCCGTAGGAGTCTGGGCCGTGTCTCAGTCCCAGTGTGGCCGATCACCCTCTCAGGTCGGCTACGCATCGTCGCCTTGGTGAGCCGTTACCTCACCAACTAGCTAATGCGCCGCGGGCCCATCCTGTAGTGACAGCGAGATGCCGTCTTTTAACATCTCCCCATGTGAGGAAATGGATTATTCGGTATTAGCCCCGGTTTCCCGGAGTTATCCCAATCTACAGGGCAGGTTGCCCACGTGTTACTCACCCGTCCGCCGCTAAATCAGAAGAAGCAAGCTTCTTCGTCATTCGCTCGACTTGCATGTATTAGGCATGCCGCCAGCGTTCGTCCTGAGCCAGGATCAAACTCTCCATAATAGTTGGCTTTCGATATGCGGCGCATTTCTTCGTCAACTTCGTTCGTTCAGTCGGTCACGTACGTTAGTACGCTCCCTCTTTCACTCACTTGTTTCCTTGAACTACTTGCATCTCGAAACCCAACAAATAGAACTAGTTTAAAAGCTCATTTTGTTTTGCTGGCATCATCATTAAATGATGTCAAAATTGTTTTGCTATCATACTAACTAAGTTAGTTGATAAGCTGTATGTCTTAACGTTTTGCATGTTCAGTTTTCAATGTTCATATTGTTCAAGTCGTTTTGGCGACTTTATTAGTATAACTTTTTTCAGATTTGATGTCAAACATTTTTTTGAAGTTTTTCAAGTTGTTTGTATCTCGTTCCGAAGGACAAGTATTAATATACATCGTATAGAAATAAAAAGCAACCCTTTTTATAAAAAAACCTTAAATAACTTATAAACTATTGCACTCCTGCCCCTCTACATATATCAAAACTAGATTACTCATTGTAATTAATTACGGGTTTTTCCCTACTTATAGCTCTTCTATAACTTGTCTAACTAAAATATGAATATATTCTAGACTTTAATAAATATTAGTTTGAGTAATAGAAAACTCCTGAATCAATAAAATGAATTGAGGGCTGAATCATATACCGAAGAACTACAGCGCTTTATTTTAACTCATTCTATACTTATAATAAAGAAACAAGAAATCTACCAATATATCCTTTCCAAAATAATAGCAGTTAATAGTAGAAAGTACATAAAAATCCTCAAACTCTATAATGAAATCAAGGGGGGAATTATTGATGGAATGGCTAAACCACCTTAGTAATTATAATGAAATTATATTTAAATTAATTTTTGCTGCATTATTAAGTTTAATCATTGGTATAGAGAGGGAACTAAAAAAGAAACCGATTGGTTTAAAGACGAGTATAGTAATCGCTACATTTAGCTGTCTTCTAACCTACATATCCATTGAAGCAGCTTATAAAGCCATTCCCAATGACACAATAAATATTACGATGGATCCTTTGCGTTTAGCAGCACAAATAGTAAGTGGTATAGGTTTTCTCGGAGCAGGGGTTATATTGCGCAAAGGCAATGATAGTATAACTGGCTTAACTACTGCCGCAATGATATGGGGAGCCGGGGGAATTGGAATAGCTGTTGGTGCAGGATTTTATGTTGAATCGGCTATTAGTGTAATTATTGTAATAGTGGGTATTGAATTGATACCACCCCTTCTTACTAAAATTGGTCCAAAACGATTAAGATCGAAGGAGTTATCACTAACAGTTTTAGTAGGAAATCCAGAAAGTATTACTAAAGTATATGACTTTTTGCAAGGAAGCGGTGTTTATATAGAAAGCATCCGCATTAAAGACGTTACTTTAGACAATAATACTGTTAAACATGAAATGGATATGCGATTGTCCATAATTACTAATAAAAATACGGCTGAATTCTACGCAACAATAAAAAAACAAAAATTTATTGAAACGGTAGACGTAGAATCGATTTAAAAGGAGCTATCATATGGGAGAATTATTCAAGTTATTAAAAGATGGGAACAAGCCTTCTTTATTAGCAGCAATTGTAAATACTATTATTGCTTTATTAAAAGGTGGGGCATTTTTCTTTACTGGAAATGTAGCAATGTTTGCGGAAATGATGCACTCCATTGGAGATGCAGCAAACCAATTCTTTGTTTACATCGGTTCATCATTGTCTAAAAAAGCACCCACGCCAAGATTTCCAAATGGTTTTGGACGTTTAGTAAACCTTGTTTGTTTAGGCGCTGTAATTATTGTTGGAATATTATCTTATGAGACTATTATTGAGGGTTGGCATCATATTCAACATCCAACCGAATCTACAGGTGTAGCAATAACCCTCAGCGTACTTGCAATTGCCATTGTGTTAGAGTTTGTAGTTCTTTACAAAGCAGGGAAAGAAATATTGCACGAAGTAGGTGTAAAAGGTACACTCCTTTCGCCACTAACAACAAGTTTTGCTAACTTAAGCAGAGCTAAACCTGCAACAAAGCTTGTTTTTATGGAGGATTTAGTTGCAACATCAGGAGGTATCTTAGCATTTGTGGCTGTGCTAATTTCCCACTTCACTGGATTCTTACAAGCAGAAGGTATTGCATCTATTATGATCGGTATAATGATGTTCTATGTAGTAGGAAAAGTATTCCTAGATAACGCTAGAGGTGCACTAGGGGAAACCGATGAGCAAATGCTTGTTCATATTGCTCATATAGTATCTGAAAATGAACATGTAAAAGATATACAAAAGCTTGAGGTTATTAAAGAAGGTGAATATCTCCATGTTGAAATAATTATAGAGATAGATCCTAAATATACATTTGCAGAGGTAGACGATATTAGCGACACTATAAAAGAATTGATATTAACTCAACAAGGAGTAACGGATATTACAATCTCATTTGATGAGGACGATGGAATCAGAACATGGACTCAACATAAGGATGAACGTACTGTTTTAAAAACACGTGATTAAAGTTTGGAGAGCATTTACAAATAGTAACAAAAAACCACATGACGAGTTGTCATGTGGTTTTTGGATTCATACTTTTAAAGACAAGCTGTTAAAATTGTTTTAGTGTCTTCTGCATTAAGCTTTTGGAAATTACCATACTCACCATAAACCATTGCTTTTTCAACCATAAGGTCAATTTTGCTATCATCTATATTATAATCAGCTAATGTAGATGGCGCGTTTAAAGAATTCCAAAATTCCTCTAAGCGATCGATTCCTTCAAATGCTACTTCTTCTACAGATTTACCTTCAGGATTCACTTTAAAAACATTTGTTGCAAGCTTAGCAAAACGTTGTGGATTTACTTTTACGTTATGACGCATCCATCTAGGAAAAACGATAGCCAATCCACCGCCATGTGGAATATCATAAACAGCTGAGATTGCATGTTCTAGATTATGACTTGCCCAGTCACCGTTATAACCCATTTGCAAGAAGCCATTTAAACCTATTGTGCCTGCAAATAATATTGTTTCCCGATACTCATAGTTTGTAAGGTCATTGATAAGTTTTGGCCCTACTTCTATAACTGAACGTAGAGTTCCTTCTATCATTTCGTCTTGAACAGGAGTATTTGTTGCGTTGTTGTAGTATTGCTCAAACATATGGGACATCATATCTACTATTCCGTAAACTGTTTGATCAAGAGGAACTGTGAACGTGTTTACCGGATCTAAAATAGAAAATTTAGGATAAACTAAAGGGCTTCCCCAGCCATACTTTTCTAATGTATCTTCATTAGTAATAACAGACCCAGAATTCATCTCTGAACCAGTTGCTGCAAGAGTTAATATTGTACCAAAAGGCAGTGCTTCTTGTGGAATCGCTTTGCGTGTAACAAAATCCCAAGGATCTCCTTCGTATTTAGCCGCAGCAGCAATAAGCTTAGTACAATCTATCACTGAGCCTCCACCAACTGCGAGTATTACATCAACACCCTCCTTTTTACAAATATCAGCACCCCGTTTTGCAGTTGCCAATCTAGGATTTGGTTCCACACCCGCTAATTCAAATATTTCCAAACCAGCTTCTTTTAATTCGACCATTACCTGGTCGTATAATCCATTTTTCTTTATACTACCTCCACCGTAAACGACAAGAACTTTCTTTCCGTAGGGAGATAACTCCACTTTAAGCTTACTTATTTGATCTTTACCAAAAATCAATTTCACTGGGTTATAAAATGAAAAAGCGTTCATCTAACATCCTCCTCTTTCCATACTTTCTTAATAATAAAAAACCCGCTTGTAAAATACAAGCGGATCACCTTACTATTATGTTTAAACCCAACCACGGAAACGGGATGCTTCTGCAGTTTTACGTACTCCAACCATATAAGCAGCTAAACGCATATCAATATTACGAGTCGTTGCAACTTCATAAATGTTTTGGAATGCTTCAACCATTTTCTTTACTAGTTTTTCGTCTACTTCTTCTTCAGTCCAGTAGTAACCTTGGTTATTCTGAACCCACTCAAAGTAAGAAACAGTTACTCCACCAGCACTAGCTAAAACGTCAGGGACTAATAGAATTCCTCTATCATAAAGAATTTTAGTACCTTCTGTTGTAGTTGGCCCATTTGCTGCCTCTACTACGATATTAGCTTTAATATTATGAGCGTTCTCTGCAGTAATTTGGTTTTCAATAGCAGCAGGAACTAAAATATCACAATCTAATTCTAATAACTCTTGGTTAGAAATCGTATTTTCAAACAGAGTTGTTACGGTTCCAAAGCTATCACGACGATCTAATAGATAGTCAATGTCTAAACCATTTGGATCATGTAAAGCTCCGTATGCATCAGAAATAGCAATTACCTTTGCACCTTGATCACTCAAAAACTTAGCTAGGAAGCTTCCTGCATTACCAAAACCTTGGATAACTACACGTGCACCTTGCATGTCAATGTTGCGTCTTTTCGCTGCTTCATTGATAACAATAGTAACACCCTGAGCAGTTGCACGATCACGACCTTGCGAACCACCAAGTACAAGTGGTTTCCCAGTGATGAAGCCAGGGGAATTGAATTGGTCCATACGACTATATTCATCCATCATCCATGCCATGATTTGAGCATTTGTAAATACGTCTGGAGCAGGGATATCTTTTGTCGGTCCAACGATTTGTCCAACTGCACGTACATATCCACGGCTTAGACGTTCGATTTCTCCCATTGACATCTCACGTGGATCACAAACAACTCCACCTTTACCTCCACCATAAGGAAGATCAACAATACCAGCTTTTAAAGTCATCCACATAGATAGGGCTTTCATTTCATCTGGTGTTACACCCGGATGAAAACGAACTCCTCCTTTTGTAGGTCCAACAGCATCATTATGTTGTGAACGGTATCCAGTAAATACTTTCACTGTGTTGTCATCCATACGTACAGGAATTCGAACTTCTAACATACGTAGTGGTTCTTTTAATAAGTCATACATTGCTTCGTCATAACCAAGTTTGTTCAGAGCCTCTTTAATGACAGCCTGGGTTGATGTGAACAGGTTTAAATTTTCAGCCATTTTAATTTTTCGCCTCTTTAATTTAATATTATTTCTTCGGAATAATTGTAACATAGAATTGTTGAAATTTGTCTAAGAATTATTATTTATTGAATACTTTTTGAATTCTTTCGATAGCCCAATCTAACTCTTCTTTTGAAATGATTAGAGGAGGAGCAAAACGAATTACTGTATCATGAGTTTCTTTACATAATAATCCTAGTTCTTTTAACTCCTCACAGAATGGACGTGCTTCAACTGTTAATTCCATTCCGATAAATAAACCGCGACCACGAACGTCTTTAATAGAAGGATGTTTAATATCTCTCAATGCATCCATAAAATAATTACCTAATTCAAGAGAACGATCAGCTAATTTTTCATCCACTAGGACATCTAAAGCTGCTAAAGAAACAGCGCATGCCATAGGGTTACCACCAAATGTAGATCCATGAGAGCCAGGGTTAAATACACTTAAAATTTCTTTATTTGCAACGATACATGAGATTGGGAATACTCCACCACCTAATGCTTTTCCTAAAATATACATGTCTGGGTCTACTTCTTCCCACTCACATGCAAACATTTTACCAGTACGGCATAAACCAGCTTGGATTTCGTCTGCGATAAATAACACATTATTCTCACGACATAATTCACGTGCAGCTTTCATGAAACCAGCAGGAGGAATAATAATTCCAGCTTCCCCTTGAATCGGTTCGATTAAGAAAGCAGCTGTATTTGGTGTAATTGCAGCTTTTAATGCTTCTAAATCACCGTACGGAATTAATTTAATACCAGGAAGCAATGGTCCGAATCCTCGTTTGTACTCAGGGTCAGACGAAAGTGAAACTGCTCCCATAGTACGGCCGTGGAAGTTTCCATTACAAGCAATTACTTCTGCTTGGTCAGCTTCAACGCCTTTAACATCATATGCCCATCTACGAGCTGCTTTAAATGCAGTTTCAACTGCTTCTGCACCAGTATTCATTGGTAATACCATATCTTTTCCTGTTAACTCACTAACTTTTTCATACCAAGGACCTAATTGATCATTGTGGAAGGCACGAGAAGTTAAAGTTACACGATCAGCTTGGTCTTTTAACGCTTGAATAATTTTTGGATGGCGATGCCCTTGGTTTACTGCCGAATATGCTGATAGCATATCCATGTATTTGTTGCCTTCAGGATCTTTTACCCAAACCCCTTCAGCTTCTGATACTACGATTGGAAGTGGGTTATAGTTGTTTGCACCAAATTTGTTCGTTTGCTCAATCACTTGTGATGAAATAGTCATTCACTCATTACCCCTTTTATTTATAATGAAGGCAGACTTTAAATCAAGTCTGCCTTGAAAATCTTAAAGCATTTCAGATGTTGTTTTTGCTTGCATATGAAGTTGTACATAATCTGGTCCGCCAGCTTTTGAATCTGTACCAGACATATTGAATCCACCGAATGGTTGGTACCCAACAATAGCACCAGTACATCCACGGTTAAAGTATAAGTTACCAACATGGAAGTCTTCACGCGCTTTTTCTTGGTTTAAACGGTTGTTTGTAATAACAGCACCTGTTAAACCATATTCAGTATTATTAGCAATTTCAAGCGCCTCATCGAAATCTTTTGCTTTAGAAATACCGACAACTGGTCCGAATATTTCTTCTTGCATAATACGTGCTGTTGGAGATAGATCAGCAATTACAGTTGGTTGGATAAAGAATCCTTTAGAATCATCACCAGTACCACCAGTAATTAGACGACCTTCTTCTTTACCAATTTCGATATAACTCATAATTTTTTTGAATGACGCACCATCAATAACTGGACCAACGAAATGCTCATCCTTATCTGGGATACCAACTGTTAAAGCGTTTGTTAATTCTTCTACACGGTTTAATACAGTATCGTAAACATCTTCTACGATTACTGCACGTGAACATGCAGAACATTTTTGACCACTGAATCCAAACGCGGATTTCACGATAGATTGGGCTGCTAATTCTAAATCAGCTTCTTTATCCACTATGATTGTATCTTTACCACCCATTTCAAGAATAGAACGCTTAATCCAAATTTGCCCTGGAGCTAATTTAGAAGATTTTTCAACGATTCCAAGACCTACATCACGTGAACCAGTGAAACTGATTAAACGCGTACGTGGGTGTTCTACCATGAAGTCACCAATTTCAGCACCAGAACCTGGGATGAAGTTAACTACTCCTGGAAGCATACCTGCTTCTTCTAATACCTCTACAAATTTATAAGAAACAACTGGAGTTGTAGAAGCTGGCTTTAATAGTACAGTGTTACCTGCTACCATAGCAGCAACAGTAGTACCAGCCATGATTGCAAATGGGAAGTTCCAAGGTGAGATAACAACAGCAACACCTAGTGGAATATAGTTATATTGGTTATACTCACCTGGGCGGCTTTCAACTGGTGCACCATTTTTTATACGCAACATTTCGCGACCATAGTATTCTAAGAAGTCAATTCCTTCAGCAACTTCTACGTCAGCTTCAACCCAAGTTTTCCCTGCTTCTCTTGACAATAAAGCGCTGAATTCAAATTTGCGGCGACGAATGATTGCTGCAGCTTTGAAAAGTACGTCTGCACGTATTTCAGGTTTTACTTTTTTCCAAGTTTTGAATGTTTCATCTGCAATATCCATAGCTTTAGAAGCAATTTCTTTTGATGCTTTTGAAACAGCACCAACAAGTTCTTCTTTTTTTGCTGGATTATAAGATTTTATTTTAGCTTCTGTAGTAATACGTTCCCCACCAACGATTAACGGAAAATCATTTCCTAGGTATGCATCAACTACTTTGTAGCCTTCTTGAATTGCTTTTTTATTTTCTTCTTTCGAAAAATCTGTGAATGCTTCATGTTTGTAAGGTATCAAATGTATATCCTCCTTTAATTTGGGCGCAAAAAAAATTTGCAGTTTCTTTTAGTTTACATATATAATAATGCAAAAGATTGTTGCGTATTTCAAGTAAAAAATTCTAAAATGTGAAATATTTTTTTGAGGTGAGCCATTTGGACGAACAAATAAAAGATTTTCTGCCGTTTTATAAATTTGCAACTGAGCAAGTAGCAGTAGGCATTCACGCTGTCGACTTATCCGGCAAAACGATTATTTACAACGAAAAAATGAAAGAAATTGAAGGGCTAAATTTAACAGATGTTGTCGACCGTTCCATATTTGAACTATTCCAATTTGAACAACAAGAGAGTACATTATTAAAAGTTTTACATAGTGGGGAACCAGTATTACGTGCTAAACAGACCTACTGGAATCGAAATGGTCAGGAAATAACCACTATTAATGATACATACCCTATATGGCAAGATGAAAAACTTATAGGGGCAGTTGAATTTTCTCGTGATATAACTGCTTTAGAAAGGCTAATTTATCAGCCTTTAAAACGATACAATGAGGCAATCACCCTTTCTAGCATTACTGCTGTTTCGACGGATATGCAGGAAGTATTAGAACGCTCGGTTAAAGCAGCACATGTAAGAATGCCAGTTCTCTTAGTTGGAGAAGCTGGTACTGGCAAGGATTTAATAGCTGAAGGTATTCACAATCAGCTTTCGCCTGTAAATAAACAGTTTATCTCTCTTTTTTGCCATAGCTCAGATAGTTTTTTAATAAACAAATTTCAAAAAGAGCTTTCTGATATCTCGCACTGTACAATATTTTGTGAAAGAATTGATTTATTATCCCTCGATTTACAAAATGAACTGTTGCAAATTCTTACTTCAAACGAATCACGACAAAATTTATACATTGCAAGTATTGGCGATGATCCGGTAGATCTTATATCCACTAATAAGTTAAGCAAGGAATTATATTATTATTTTGCCCAGGTAACAATAAGCATTCCTCCTTTACGTAAACGAACTGAGGATATTTTACCCTTTACGTATGATTACTTTAATCGATATTTAAATCGCTATGGCTCCACTATTAATGAAATTGATGACGATGTTATCCAAGCTTTTTTAATGTATGAATGGCCAGGAAATCTAAAAGAATTGGAATTACTTTTGGATGAAATAAGCTCAATGGTAACTACTGAGCAAATTTTGAAGTTTGATATGTTGCCTCTCCACTTTAAGATGAAGGTTCAGGATTTTAACGAGACTCTAGGAAAAGCAGAGGATTTTGTTATTACTTCTGATAAGGAATTAGTTCCACTTGATGAGTATTTACGTTCTGCAGAAATGTATTATCTGCAAAAAGCTTTAGATAAATTTGATGGGAATATTACCAAAGCTGCCGAAGCCCTCGGAATGAGCAGACAAAATTTGCAATACAGGATACGTAAGATGAAGAAGTAAGGCTTGGACTTTTTAAGGGTTGGTCGTGATTTGCTCTTACCGCTAACCCAAATTTACGTTTACTTGCTTCCACTTGTTATTTACTTGCTCTCCACTCTAGTTTACTTGCACTAATGGTTAAAATACTTGCTCTCTAACTTCTAATACTTGCTCATGAGTAGCATATACTTGCTAAACGGATAAATTCCCCAATTATCTAAAAGCAAAAAAGGATTTATACAGTGGTTTTCATCACTGTATAAATCCTTTTATAGTGCCGATTTTTTAATCCAGTCGGCTAATTTTTCTTTCAATGTATTAAATCCTTCCTCATCATGTTCATCTACTCGATCTTGAAGTGATTTCCGAGGTCTATCATCACGTTTTGGTAGTGTTGGCTTTTCTTGAAGTACTCGCATTGATAAGCTAATTTTCCCTGCTTCATCGTCAATTTCTAGAATTTTCACCTCTACCTCTTGCCCTACAGTTAAAAATTCTTCCACTTCTTTTACATACCCGTATGTTATTTCTGAAATATGCACTAAGCCTTGTGTTTGCTCATCTAAACTAACAAAGGCTCCGTATGGCTGAATCCCTGTAACTTTACCCGTGACAACATCTCCTACCTTATAATTTTGAGTCATAATTTCGTTCCTACTTTCTTATATACGTTATAGTCATGTTAAATTATAACATAGTAGGAAGTATGACGGCAAAAATCACTGTATGGGCATAAAGGGCGGTCGCCATCCATTTTCCGTTTTGATGAGTTGAAATCCAATTACCTCATTCTCATCAGAACTCCGTCTATCGGATTGTTTCGTTAAGATTACTACTCCATAGTCCGCAGCATTTTGTATAAACTCCAGCTCTTTAAATTCAAGTTTAATATTATCAATAACCTGATGCTTTCCATTTAGATATTCATCTTTTGGAATTTGTATTTGTGTATCATCTTTTATATACAACTCGTATTGCGTTTCGTAATCCTTTAGCTGAATTGAGTAGTAATACAATCCCACAATTTCCTCAGGTGTGGCCTCCTTTAATGCTGTTTGATCATGTGTTCCTGCAAACGACTTATATAATGCATGCACTCGCTGAACAAATTCATCGTCCACTAGAGTTGCGTTTGTTACAAAATAATCCTCTATCCCTTGAATCCTCCAAATATCATCACTTTCAAGGCGGAGAAGTAAATCGTAGCTGATTTGATTTTCTTTTTCCTGTCCAATATAAGTCTTTATATATTCATCATCTTGGATTAAATAGTCTTTATTAAAGTAGAGATTTTTAGAGCTTTCACGAATAATATTTTGAAGCACTGGATTTTCTAAAAATTCTTCTTTATCATACTGATTTTTAAAAGCACTAGTCATCAACTCCCACATCATTTCATGGTTATCTTGCTCATCAGCATAGTGATATAGGAGTATGATATCTACTGGTCCTACTCCGTGTAAGATTAACGGATTCAGGTTCTCATTAAATTTTTTATATAACTCATGTATTCCATACCTTGAATAGGGAGTAACTAAGCTTTTCTCTACTTCGTCAGGTAATATAGCAATCCAGTCTAATTTGTTGGTTTCTAATTTATTATCTAAAGCTAAGAGGTAAAAATCTCGCAGTTGCTCTATGTCTAACTGTTTATAAATCTCATTATATGTCCAATCATTTGATTTCATTGAAGCGACGACTGGCTCCATCAAAGCAGCTAATGGTGATGCACCAGGAATATTTACTAACGACTCCCAGGCCTTCCGGATATCCATATTAATTTTACTGTTTTCATTTAAGATATCACCTTCATCCGATGGGAATACAATCATTTGAGCAAGTTCAAAGTAATAATTTTCAAAGAGCGAATGCATAGCCGTATTTTCACTTGTATTTAGTAAAGTAAATTCAATATCTGCTAAATAATATCCTAGTAGAGATAACTCCTTTTCCTCCATTAGCTTGGATAATCCATCAGAGGCAGGAATTGAGTTGTAAAGCGCTAAATACCTTGCTTCATTCTCATCTAAAACTGCGAAAAGATCTCTTGTAAATAATACCCAGTCAGGTAAAATTTGAAATTTTGTTCCATCTACATTAACTGCTAATTTTAATCCTTCCTTAGGTAATACTTCAATCATGCTTTGTATTTCTTTTGGGAGATTATAACGATTGGCAATCATAATATGCTCACTTAGTCTTCCATCATGTTTTGCAATATTATGAAGTACTTCTTCATTGTTTCGAATGATTTCTTCATAGTAGAAGATCAAATGCTCCGTTTTAGTGACAAAATCATCCACAAAATAGGAGCTTTCTTTACTATTAACTTTACCTGATTTTTTAGCTATCTCTATCATTTCTGAAGGTAGATTTAATCCCTCAATAGCTAAATCATAAGCTTCACTAATAGATATATTATCATTTTCCCCTTCTAAAGTACCTGGGTCTATTTGTGACGTGAAAATATTATCAGCGTACTGCACAAATCCTAAAGTATTAAATTCTACCTCATTCATATGTAGAATTTTTTGACGTTTTAATCGTTCGTCATTATATCGTTTTTTAAGTTTCTCAATCTCTTTATCACTATAATTTTCATTCCTAGTAATTGAATCATCTGAGTCATTTAGGTAAGTCGTTCCCAATATCCCAATGACAAACACACTAGCTATGCTTACTGCCCACACAGTAATTCGTTGCCATTTGGATCCTTTACTTTTCTTTTCAACTGGAGCTATATTATTTTCATTTACTATTTTCTGTAGAATTTCATCAGTATCTAAAGATGAAGGTAATCGATCATAGGATGATTTTAAAAGATTTAGGCGTTCTTCTAATTGTTTATCGTCCATGTCTAACTCCTCCATTCAACTGTAACGCTGATTTTAATAATGCCTTAGCTCTCAATTGACGTATTTTTATCGTCGATAGGGGTACATTTAATACTTCTGCAATTTGTTCATAGGATAATTCATGAAAGTAAAACATAATGATAGGATGACGATATTTTTCATCGAGTGATTGAATGGCTTTATGGAGTTCGCGGTCTTCTTCAAATACTAAAACTCGATCTTCTGCGGATTTAGACATATAAGTTTCTTTTATTCCTGTATTTAGCTTATGACTCTTTTCTTTTTCCTTTGTTTCTTTTCTGTAATAATCTCTAGCTGTGTTTAATGTGATTTTGTATAACCACGTGGTAAACCGATCACGCTGAAATTGATGTAGAAATCGGTATAGCTTCACGAAAACTTCTTGAGTTACATCCGGAATGTCATGAACCAGAACGCCACACTGAAATGCAAACTTTTCAACGGTCCTGTGATGTATATGTATAAGTTCTGTATATGCTGCTTTGTCCCCCTGTTGTGCTCGTTCTATTAACTCAAGCTCTAACATAATCCTCCCTCTTTCTCTTTACTCTACTGATGATACGAAAGATTGTTCTAGATTGTTTCACAAATCAGTTTACATTTTCTATAAATCCTCGTGTACAATAAGACAGTCCTATTAAAGGAGGAATTATCGTGACAAACCGAGATCATTTTGGATCTAAAATTGGATTTATATTAGCGGCAGCCGGAAGTGCAATTGGACTAGGTGCGATTTGGAAATTTCCATATATGGCGGGTACAAATGGAGGTAGTGTATTCGTAATTTTGTTTATTCTATGTACCTTTCTTATTGGTCTACCTATATTGCTTGCTGAATTTGTAATTGGAAGAAAAGGCCAAGCAGATGCTGTTAGTGGCTTTAAAAAACTGGCACCTGGAAAACCTTGGTTTTTGATCGGTTGGGCAGGTTTTGCATTTTCTTTTATCATATTATCATTCTATAGTGTTGTTGGTGGTTGGATCTTATCTTATTTGTTCCGCGCTGTTACATTTAGTTTAAATGGGAATAATGAAACATTCTTTAATGACTTGTTTAATACAGTTATCTCAAATCCATGGGAGGTTGTAATTGCTCAGGCCACTTTCATTCTACTCACTATTTGGATTGTAGCGGGTGGGATCAAGGGTGGAATTGAGAAAGCCAGTAAATGGATGATGCCAATCCTGCTCATTTTCTTTGTTATTTTAGCAATTCGGTCTCTTACTTTAGATGGCGCTATCGAAGGAATTAAGTTTTTATTCGTACCAGATTGGTCATACTTCACATGGGAAACTGCTTTACTTGCTTTAGGTCAGGCTTTCTTCTCTTTAAGTGTTGGTGTTTCTGGAATGATTACTTATGCATCTTATTTACCGAAAGAAACTAAACTGGCATCGTCGGCAATGAGTGTATCTGTCTTGAATATCGGAATATCTATTATGGCAGGGCTTGTTATTTTTCCGGCAGTGTTTGCATTAGGCTTTTCCCCCGACGCAGGACCTGGCTTAGCATTTATAATAATTCCAGCAGTATTCGAGCAGATTATTTTTGGTCAATTTTTCTTAATTTTATTTTTCATATTACTTTTATTTGCTACACTAACTTCTTCTATCAGCATGTTAGAAATAATTGTATCAATTGGGATCAAATCTAAATATGATAGAAGGAAACGAGCAGCCTGGGTATACGGATTCCTCATCTTCTTAGTTGGAATTCCAAGTGCCTTATCTTTTGGTGTACTATCAGACGTCGATATCCTAGGTATGTCCATCTTTGACTTCGCTGACTTCCTTACAAGTAGTATCGGATTACCGTTAGGAGCATTATTTATTTCATTATTTGCTGGTTTCCATTTTTCTAAGTCCATGCTAATCCATGAGCTTAGAATGAATAATTTTTTATTAAATTCTTGGTATATTATTGTACGTTTTGTCGCTCCGCTTGCAATAATCATCGTTTTTATTCAAGGTGTTTTGAAGTTATTAATGTAAAAATTGTACTTTTTCTGACAATAATATCAAAAGTTCTACGAAGAATTGTGTTATAATATAATAATAATTAAGACAGGAGTGGATGGAATCATGAAGAAAGATTTACATGAGCAATTACGTCAATTAAGAGAAGAGCGTAACATTACGCTAGAAACTCTTGCATTAAAAACAAGAATTGGTACTGGAAAGTTAGAAGCCTATGAATCAGGCGCAGAAACTCCATCAGTACAAACAATATTGAAATTGTCGAATGCACTTGAAGTTCCAGCTTCTAACTTATTAGACGGTCTTCAAGAAGTTTAATTTATAAAAAAAGCTTTCGGTTTAAAAACCGAAAGCTTTTTCGTTTTATATAATACATTTCATTTCATACTTTAACGCTATTAGTTTATAAGATATATCCACACATTTTTCTAAAGGAATCCATTCTTCAAAAGAATGTTCATAAATTTCCTGAATTCGTTTTGCCAATTCAGATGGGTGATCAATATTTTGCAAATATGCGACTACGTCTGCAGTTTCTGTTTCATAGGCATTTTCTCCAATGTGAAATGGGTCCCATTGTTGCAATGTCCAAACTGCTCTTCTATTCATCTCAATTGTGTCCATTAATTTTCACCTTACTAGTTTTATTAGATAGGGTTATAATAACATAATAAATACAAATTGAAAGGGGAAATTACTTTGTCTATTTTTTCTACTGTTTTTAATCGCCGAAATACATATTCAGCCAAATGGGATATGTTAGAGCAAGTATATTCTATCAACGATGCTTCGGAGGTACTACCTATGTGGGTAGCGGATATGGATTTTGCCATCCCATCCGTTATTATCGATGCGCTACATAAACGAATGGAACATCCAGTATTTGGTTATTCCATGGCGCCTGAAGAAACAAAATCATCCCTTACTAATTGGGTAGCTGAAAAGCATCAACTTACTATAAAAAATGAATGGATTCTGTTTCTTCATGGGGTCATTCCTGGAATAGCAGAAGCTATTGAAGCATTCACTGAAGTTGGGGATAAAGTTCTTATCCATACGCCGGTATATCCTCCATTTATGAGTGTACCTACAAATTTAGGTAGAAAAGTAGTCACTAGTCAGTTATTAGAAAAAAATAATTCCTACGAGATGGACTGGGAATCATTTGAGGACTGTTTAAAAAATGATGTGAAGGCTTTTATCTTATGTAATCCACATAATCCTGGTGGAAAGGTATGGAGCGAAAAAGACTTAACGAAGATAGCTACACTTTGTCAACAATATAATGTTTTAATCTTGTCAGATGAAATTCACTCGGATCTCATCTTCGAACCAAATAAGCATATACCAATGCTTAAAGTGGCGGAAGATCCAAATAACATCATAACTTTTTTAGCACCAACAAAAACATTTAACCTAGCAGGAATTCAAGCTGCTACTATGGTTGTTCCCGATGAGAAAAAACGGAAGGTTTTAGAAAATCTTGAGATGAACCGTGGATATATGGGATTAAATATATTTTCTCTTACAGCACTCCAAACAGCATACGAACAAGGTAATCCTTGGCTGGAGGAACTGTTAGAAGTATTGACAATAAACATGGATTACGTGGTAGAAAACCTCTCGAAATTAGATGGCATAAAGGTTTCCAAACCAGAGGGTACATATTTACTTTGGATCGATTATCGTGGGACTGGCCTTTCAGAAAAAGAAATGATGGATCGACTATTAACGGTTGGAAAGCTCGCTCTAGAGCCTGGCTCTAAGTACGGAGAAGCTGGAAATGGATTCTTACGAATGAATGTGGCCTGTCCACTCTCTACTGTGGAAGATGGAGTTTCCCGCTTCGTAAAATCACTGCAATAGACATAATTTGAATAACAATATCTACTTTAAGAAAAGCGTAAGTGCTCTTTAAAAGAATTAAACTTATTTTTTACTGTCTCCGGAGTGCTTCAGACTGGCATTGTTACATCTTTTCGGGGGATTTCAAGAGGTTGGTCGGGATGAATACCACGATCAACCTCTCTTTTTTCGGTAATCTTGTGGAGCTTATCTATTAAAACACTAAAAGACCCTCCATCACGAAAGGTCTTTTAGTATTTCTATTATCATATTGGAAACTTTCATTTAGGTTTATCTTGTTTTGCTTGCATAATTCTTTCTTCTAAAACTTTTGCTTTTTCTGCATCTTTTTTAGATTTTTTTAGCAGCCATCTAAAAACGAGTACGCAAATAATCATTAAAACAACTAATTCTATTACTACAGGTATATATTCCGATTTATCTTCTGGAAAATATAAAAAAGCTAGATGTAAAAACGAGAACATATTTACACTCCTCTAATTATTTCTGAACAACTTCGATTGAATCTATAGTAATATCAACAACTGGCTTATCATTTGCATCAGTCTCAACTGCTGCCATCTGGTCTACTATATCTAAACCTTCAATTACTTGTCCAAATACTGTATGTTTTTGATCAAGATGAGGCGTACCACCCATTTTTTCGTATGCTTCAGCAATTTCCTTTGGCCATCCACCATCGATCATTTGCTGTGCTGTTGCAGGTGGTTCAGAAGCTTGAACGATAAAGAATTGACTACCATTTGTATTTGGTCCTGCGTTTGCCATTGAAAGAGCCCCTCTTAAATTAAAAAGATTCATGGAAAACTCATCTTCAAATTCTGCTCCGTAGATACTTTCTCCACCCATACCAGTACCAGTTGGATCTCCACCTTGAATCATGAAATCTTGAATAATTCGGTGAAATATCATTCCATCATAATAACCGTTTTCTGCATGTGTTAAGAAATTCTCCACTGTTTTTGGTGCTAGTTCAGGGAATAATTTTATCTTAATTGGTCCCATTGATGTATTCATTGTTACTAAAGCTTCGTTTGAAGCAATCTCTTTTGAAAGTTGTGGATACATTATTTTCTCTCCTTCTTGTTGGGTATCAGAATTTACAGTAGAATCCTCTTTTTCTACCTCTTCCTTCTGTGCGTTAGAATCATCTGTTCCACACGCACTTAAAAAGCAAATAGTTGTTGCTATACCTATTAGTAATAATATTTTTTTCATGAATTATTCACCCCAAATTAGTTTACCATAACAATACACCATAATTCAGTGACAAAGTATCTAACTTTCTTCGACCCACTAAATGTTCTATAATAGAAATAGAACAGTTACGCTACCATAGAAAGAAGGGATTTCAATGAGCGTACAAAAACGAAATTTTACGATCATGTGGTTTTCTATCTTTCTAGTTTCTGCCACTATGACGATGATAATGCCATTTTTATCATTATATATAAATACGATGGGAGATTTCTCCGAGGCTTATGTACAAAAGTGGTCTGGACTAGTGTTCGGTGCTACATTTGTGTCTGCATTTTTAATGTCACCTATCTGGGGAAGAATCGCAGATAAATACGGGTATAAACCAATTCTTATCATTAATGGATTTGGGATTGCTCTAAGTGTCTTGCTAATGGGGTTTGTTAATTCTGTTGAAGCCTTCTTTGTCCTCCGTTTATTTATGGGAATCGTTACTGGATTTATCCCAACCTCCTTGGCCTTTATAAGCTCCCAAACTCCAAAGAATATCGCTGGAAAAACGATGGGTACATTACAGATGGGAAGTGTTTCTGGTACTCTTTTCGGTCCTATTATTGGTGGATTTCTAGCAGATACATTCGGTTTCCAATACACATTCATTATTACAGCAACAGCTGTTTCTATTGCGGCGTTAATCGTACTTTTTGGTATACATGAGATTCGAAAAGAGAAAAAAGCTGGTGACCACGAATATTCTAGAAAGACTGTTATTTCAAGTATATTTCATCACCGTCTCGTCCTAAATGTTCTAATGATTTCTTCGTTGATACAAATTGGACTGTTTAGTATTCAACCTCTCTTATCCTTATATGTTTCTCAATTAACTGACTCTAAGGAAGTTGCACTTCTCGCTGGTGTAACCTTTAGTGCGACCGGAGTCGGAAGTCTATTGTTTGCTAGAACTTGGGGGAAGCTCGGTGATTCGATTGGATATGAGAAGATATTATCCTTCCTTCTAATTCTTGCCTTTGTGTTTATCATTCCTCAGGCATTCGTGTCAGAACTATGGCAACTAATAATTCTACGGTTCTTATTCGGCATTGCCTCAGGTGGATTAATACCGATTACTACGGCTTTAATACGAAGAGAAGCCCCGATTGAGGTTCAAGGTGAACTAATGGGCTATAATACAAGTTTCCGCTTTTTAGGTAATATAATCGGGCCAATGTTTGGAGGCTTTATAAGTGGGTATATCGGTATTTCATCAGTCTTTTTTGTTACCGGTGCATTGTTCTTAATCGCATTTACAATCATCTACTTTGCTAGAAAGAAACCTCGAAAAGATTTTGAGGATGTATTGATAGAAGAAGAAATGCATGCAAAATTATCGTGAAGATAGCACACTTTCAATACCGAAAGTGTGCTATTCTTTTTATTAGAAAAGAATAATATTCTTTTTACTACTGTCCAGCCCCAGCCCCTAGACCATTGGATGGCTTCCAACTTGTGGTGTCCCTTAATCCAAGACAAACTTAGGTGCTTGCGCTTTTCTTATAAGATTATTGGAATTGGAGTGCAAGTTTATGCGTCAAGCAATCGGATATATTATCGTTCTTCTTTGCTTTCCTCTCATTTGGATTTTATATTCGTTTATCCATAGTGAGATTTTAACTGCCTCTGAGTTTAAAGAAGATTTGAAAGGGGCTATTCCACTTAATCCACCAGCAATTACTTCGCCTATCGTTCTTTTAGATAAAGATAAGGTAATTTTTTCGGAGGATTATGTCGAGTGGCGAGATCCCTTGCCATTAGAATCCATCCCCCTCTTCGTTCAAGAGGTACTGATTCAAAGTGAAGATGTAGAATTTTATAATCATATTGGCTTTGATTTTAGTGCGATTTTTCGTGCTGTTTTTGCAAATGCAGCAGCGAATTCAAGCGACCAGGGTGCGAGTACAATCACTCAGCAATTAGTAAGGTTACGTTACTTGTCAACAGAAAAAACATATGAACGTAAAGTCACTGAACTAGTCTACGCCTACGAGATGGAAAAACAATCTAACAAAGAGGAAATACTAGAAAATTATTTAAACGAAATATACTTTAGCAACAAGGTTTATGGAATTGGCGCAGCCGCAACCTATTATTTTGGAAAACCGTTAAATGCATTAACTGAAGCGCAGCAAGTATTTATAAGTGCTATTCCAAATAACCCCAGTGTATATAACCCATTGAAAAATTTTGAAGCTACTAAAAAGCGGCAAGAATTGTTGATTGATATTTTAGTGAAAAACGATAAAATTTCTACAGAGCATGGGAATATGTTAAAAAATGAGCCTATTGTTCTTCAAACAAAAACAAAGACACAATTGTACCCTGTCTATAGTACGTACGTATTAGACGAACTAAAGTCCTTGATCAGTATTAGCGAGGGATTTCAAGAGAAAATCAAATCGGCTTCCAATGAGCAGCAAGCAGTGTTTCATAAAAATGAATTACAAACTCGCGTGAATGAAGTAATTTCTCAAGGGCTAGTCGTTCATACCGCATTAGACCCTAACAAACAAAAAGAGGATGTCTCATATATTGATAACCTTTTAAAAAACACTAAAGACTTACAGGCTGCTTCTGTTGTTATTAATAATGAAACAAGAGAAATTGTTAGCATGTTTGGTGGTAGAGATTATCGAAAGTTTGATTTTAACCGGGCTAATCAAGCTGTACGACAACCTGGTTCTGCTTTAAAACCATTACTAGTTTATGGTCCTGTTTTTGAAATGACATCTTTAACTCCAAACAATGAAATAAGTGGCGGTAAATTATGTATTGCGAGTTATTGTCCGCAAAATTATGGGGGGGCCGTATATGGAAATGTCTCCTTAAAACAAGCTTTTCGTTTTAGTCATAACACCCCAGCAGTGCGTCTATTACAAACTGTTGGAATTGAGGAAGCATTTGCGAAGCTAGACCAATTCCAATTCAACCATTTAATAGAGGGTGACCGTACTTACCCTGCAGCTCTAGGTGGTTTAACAAATGGAGTAACCACACTTGAGATGGCGGATGCTTACACAAGTTTTATTGACGGAATGTATAAACCCGCTCATGCTATTCGCAAAGTTACGAATAAGAATGGCGATACTTTATATGAATGGAAAGAAGAAAAGATAGAAGTATGGTCCCCTAAAACTGTAAATATAATGAGAGATTTACTTTCAGATGTTGTAGTTAACGGAACTGGCAAAGGGATTAACGTTAGGTCATCTTATGTTGGGGCTAAAACAGGTACAACAAATGACTTTTATGACTACTGGATTACAGGTCTTACCGATACTTATACAGCAGCAGTATGGATTGGCTATGATATGCCGCAAAATATGAAGCCAATAGAATCTAAAAAGATTCACCATAAAATATTTAACCAAATAATGAATTAAGAAAAACCTGTTTCTATCGTTTTCGAAGGGCTTGGGATAGACTTGTTGCTATCTTCTTACCAACTTGTTTTTTGCAAGTTGGTCGTGACTGACTTTCATTTCTCGGTAATTTTATCTTCGCCATCCTACAACTTTAGGAAAAAGATTAGTGTCTTTTTGGGAAATTAGTGAAAAGAAAAAAAGCCACTCTTAATGAAAAGAAAAAAAGCCACTCTTAATGAAAAGAAAGAGGCTGGGACAGAACCCCAAAACAGCATTTTTCTCTGTGAGAAAAATGCTGTTTTTTTGCTGTGAACAAAATTGATTTCCATTCCAGGGACGCTTTCCATGGGCGTGGCCTGAGCCTGTAGTCTCAGGCGTCACGCTATTCCCGTAGGAGCCGCCCCTCCATTCCAATCAATTTTATTAAATATCCATTATTTAATAAAGGTTTCTCCTTGGTCGGCTTTTCTTCACTTCTACTATAAAGAAATAGTAGCACAAACCATGGCCTTGGTTTGTGCTACTAATGTTAATATGTTTTCACTGCTTATTTAATGAATGCTAACTATTTCTGACACCCACTAATTTTAATCTTAAGCAAATCCTACAATTTCTCGAATAACAAACTGAACTTCATCAGGCATTTTAATAACAAATAAATGGTCTGCTTCATGTTCACTTGGTGCTATTATATCACCTGTATTGGTCTCTGCCTGCTGCCTAGAAAGTACTTCGTCAAAAGTAGAGGCGGTCCTTAATATACTTGTACTACGCATACTTTCAGAGATTCTCTCTTCCAAAATATGATCTGGTATTTCAAAATTCACAAGAATACAAGTAAAACCTTTGCTTTGATAATAATCAATTAGGCTTATACGGCCTTTACGATTTCTATTGGAATTGCAAAGAATTAGATGGCAATTAGTCTCATAAACTGCATGATGAACAATCGTCTGTGTAAGTGCATATTTAATCGTATTACTCCCTTGCTGGGGCAATAATGATTGGTAATATGTATGCAGGAATTCCGCATGATTATCTTGATCAATCACAACTGAGTTGAGAAGCTCTTTTTCTAGCGCTTTCGCAAATGTCGTTTTGCCACTATGCGTTTTTCCTACAGTTATAATTGCTAATCTGTTCACTAGACCCCTCCCCCATTCTAAACTTCAAGATTACCCTCCAATACTAAAATAGATATAAAGCTATGATAAAAGGTAGTTACTATCGCATTTACATAAATCAAGGTAGACACCACACTTAAGTCTTGAGGTGGAGTTTTTAATACAATTCACATTAAGCATGGTGACGCTCGCAGGATGAGTGACATAGATGAGACCTCACAACCGCTATGCGTTGATGACTCTTCTCCCTATGGCGAATTTTCAAAAAACTTAAAGAAATGGTAGACTCGCAACTATCCCATTATATAACTTGATAATTATATAAATAACAAGCGCGATGAAGAGACTCCAAATAATGATTTCAAACATGACTATACCAAGAGTACCGACAAGACTCATCGAACTGCTTAATTTATAAACTACATAAACAAAGTAGATAAAAGTAGTTAACAAAAATACAATTAGTAATAGTTGTATTGATTGAAATCCAACTAGAGAGATAACAGCTCCAACAAAAAAGATTACAAAGCCTCCCCGAGCCTGCGACATAGTTTTCCCTTCATAATCCTTGGAGAAAAATAACATACCAATTTCATGAATTGTCTCTGCAATTAGTTTCAATGCAGAAAAAACCATAAAATAAATTAATACCAGTATGATCAGCAAAAACAGTTTTAGTTCCAGATCAGACAGAAATTCTCTCATTCCCCCGTAAACACCAATTACCTTAAAAAGATCTATAACTTTATTCATCGTAAATGTAGCGAAAGATAAACTAAATAATACTATTGTTATTAGTGGTAAAAAGCCAAAAACATAAGGGTTTTTCATAAATGCTCCTTTAATTTGCTTACTGTTATATTTTCTTTTTTGTTCGACAATTGTTGAAGCAAGTGAATTCTTTATGACAATTAAAAATACGATGTTCTACTTATTTAACTAATCCTAAATATCATAACGAAAGAAAGAGACTATATGCAATAGCCTGTATTACTTTCCATGCAATCATTGCTTATTTGGGTTATAATTTTAGGGTACATTAAACCTTATTTAATCGAGAGGAGGATTTCCTTGTCCCTAATTTTCGCAATTTTTTTGCCCATAATAATAGCGCTAGTGATTCCTTTTTTGTTCAAGAAAGTTTCTAATATTCATACAGGTTGGTTTGTACTACTTGTTCCACTTGTTTTAGTATTCTTTTACGGCACCTATATACCAACTGTTATGGATGGCTACACATACATAGAAGAGTTATCTTGGGTTCCATCATTGGATATTTCATTAGTTTCATACATAGATGGGCTAAGTTTGCTTTTTTCATTGCTCATTACTGGAATAGGTGCACTAGTTGTTCTTTACTCTATCTTTTATTTGGATAAAGAGAAGGAGAAACTAGGTAATTTCTACGTTTACCTATTATTGTTTATGAGTGCAATGCTAGGAGTTGTTCAATCAGATCATCTCATAAGTTTATATTTCTTCTGGGAATTAACTTCTATTTCATCCTTCCTACTTATCGGATATTGGTATACAAAGGATCGTTCTCGATTTGGAGCTTTAAAATCGATGATGATCACTGTATTCGGTGGTTTAATGATGTTGGGTGGATTCGTATTACTTGGAATTATGGGAGAAACGTTCTCAATTCGTGAATTAATCGATCAGGCTCCAATTCTTGTTGGCCATGAGTTCTTTGTTTGGGCACTTGTTCTCGTATTAATTGGAGCATTTACAAAGTCAGCTCAGTTTCCTTTTTACATTTGGTTACCGGATGCAATGGAAGCACCAACTCCGGTTAGTGCATATTTGCATTCTGCAACAATGGTTAAAGCAGGCTTATACTTAGTTGCAAGATTCACACCAATATTTGCTTTATCAGAAGTTTGGGTTTGGCTCGTAACTGGTGTAGGATTACTTACATTATTTTGGGGTTCTGTCTTTGCTGTAAAACAAACAGATTTAAAGGCCATACTAGCTTTCTCAACAGTAAGTCAGCTTGGGTTAATCATGTCCTTGCTTGGTATTGGTTCTATCTCCTATCACGTTACCGGAACTCTAGTCACTACCTTTACGATCGCTACTTTTGCAGCAATATTCCACTTAATGAACCATGCAACGTTTAAAGGTAGCTTGTTTATGATTGCAGGTATTGTTGATCATGAAACGGGTACACGAGATATTCGTAAACTCGGCGGATTGATGAGCTTGATGCCTATTAGCTTTACTATAGCTATGATTGGCAGCTTTTCTATGGCTGGAATTCCACTATTTAATGGTTTCTTAAGTAAAGAAATGTTTTTAGATGCTACTCTTTCCTTGCAGCATTTTAACGTTCATTCTTTGGAATCTTGGTGGATTCTGTTTCCTATTGTTGCTTGGATTGCTAGCGTTTTCACTTTTGTGTATAGCTTGTACTTCGTATTCCATACATTCCGAGGAAAGCATAAGCCTGAGCTTTTACCTAAAAAAGCACACGAAGCCCCTTGGGGGATGCTTGTGTCTCCAAGTATATTAGCAATACTTGTGATAGTAATATTCTTTGTTCCTAACTACTTCAGTAGTTTGTTTATCAAGCCAGCTGTAGCTGCCATTCAGCCACTTGCATATCAAGTTCCAGCAGATATTGGATTTAAGATTAAAGCATGGCATGGTTTTGACTCACCGGCATTGTATATGACATTAGGCGTCTTTTTAATCGGTTTCATCTTATATAAAACGATTGACAAATGGGCTCCAGTATATGAAAGAATACCTGCTAAAATATCACTTAATAGATTTTACAATGGCCTGATGAATCTTTCAGACAAAGGCGCAAACCGACTATCTTCCAGTTATATGACTGGATCTATTCGGTCGTATTTAATCTATATGTTCGCAGCGTTAATCATTTTATTAGCACTTACAATGTGGATAAAAAATGCATTCGTAATGGATTTAACTAATTTGGCGCCAATTAAATTTTTTGAAGTGTTAATTTCTCTTATATTGATAATTAGCACTGTTACTATTTTGGTAACCAAGTCAAGATTAACAGCAATAATTGCTCTTGGAGCAGTTGGATATACAGTCGCTTTATTTTATATCATATTTAAGGCACCAGATTTAGCATTAACTCAGTTAGTCATTGAAACTGTATCAGTTGCACTATTTTTAGGTGCTTTTTATCATCTTCCTAAGATGAACAAGTATGAAAAAGGGAAAGAAGATCGCCGTTTCCGATTGAATAATTTTCTAATTGCTTTAGGTGTAGGGATCATGGTTACGTTAATAGCAATCGCTTCTCATTCACAAAAGTTAGTCGAGTCCATATCTGGATACTACAAGGAAACTGTATATTCAGAAGCTGGTGGTGGAAATATCGTAAATGTAATTCTAGTAGATTACCGTGGCTTTGATACATTATTTGAAATTGGTGTACTTACTATCGCGTCACTTGGGATTATCGGGATGATTACGGTGCAACTAGCAAAAAAGAAAGGAGATAGAAAAGTTGAAGACAAATGATCTAATTATTCAAACGACTACAAAAGTAGTGTTTTTCATCATCTTTCTATTCTCCATCCATATCTTTTTTGCAGGTCACTATACACCTGGCGGAGGATTTGTAGGCGGATTAGTCATGTCTAGCGCGATTGTTTTGCTAATGCTAGCTTTTGATTTGAAAACGGTACAGGACATGTTACCGGTCAATTACACAGTAATTACTGCTATCGGATTAATAATTTCATTGTTGACTGCAGCAGGTTCTATTTTCTTTAATGTTCCATTCTTCACTCATGTATATGATTACTTTAACTTACCATTACTTGGGGAAACCTCCATCCACACTGCTATGTTTTTTGATACAGGCGTATACCTAGTAGTGGTAGGAGTTACGATGAACATCATCCAAATGATAGGAGGAGATGAATAATGGAGATCCTCATGTCCATTTTAATCGGCTTTCTATTTATGGCTGCCGTCTATTTAATACTTTCTAGAAGCTTGTTACGTATAATTATTGGCACTGGTTTGCTAAGTCATGGTACACATTTACTGTTACTGACAATGGGTGGATTAGGCGGGGAATCTGCTCCAGTCTTAGCAGAAGGAATTACCAATTATGCAGATCCATTACCACAGGCTCTTATTTTAACCGCAATTGTAATTAGCTTTGGAGTAACTGCATTTTCGCTTGTGTTAGCTTATCGTGCATACAAAGTTGTTGGTACTGACAATATGGATTTGATGAAAGGAAATGAAGACAATGATTAACTTATTATTACTCCCTGTCCTAATTCCTTTTCTGTTTGCTGCTGTTCTACTACTTTTCCCTAAAAAAGTGAAAGCTCAGCGAGTTGTAACGATGATAGGTTTGGCCTTTGCTTTAGCTTCTTCTATTGCCTTACTTTATAAAGTAAAAGTAAATGGTGTACAAGCGCTTACATTAGGTAGCTGGGCACCTCCATTTGGAATTACAATGGTTTCTGATATGTTTTCTGCACTATTGGTTACTTCTTCCCTACTCATCGCACTATTTGTTGTGTGGTATAGCTTCACTTCTATAGAAGAGGAACGTGAAAAAGCATTCTATTATCCTGCTATATTATTCATGCTTACAGGTGTAAATGGTGCATTTACTACCGGCGATATTTTCAATATGTTTGTATTCTTTGAAGTGTTATTAATGTCCTCTTACGTTTTAATCGTTTTAGGAGGAGAAAAGATTCAGTTAAAAGAATCAATTAAATACATAATCGTTAATATTGTATCTTCCTCGTTGTTTGTTATAACAGTAGGTTATTTATATTCAGTAGTTGGAACGCTAAATATGGCAGACATTTCTGTGAAGCTAGCAGAGATAGGACCATCTGGAATTGTAACAGTTATAGCGGTACTTTTTCTCATCGTATTTGGGATTAAAGGTGGTATATTTCCTTTATTTTTCTGGTTGCCAGGATCGTATGGAGCACCGCCTATCCCAGTGCTTGCATTATTTGGTGCATTGCTTACTAAAGTAGGTGTGTATGCAATTATGCGGACTTATACACTGTTTTTCACAACTGATGTTGGGTATACGCATAACTTGTTAATGATACTATCCATTTTAACTATCGTAGTAGGTTGTATTGGAGCTTTAGCCTATTTTAATGTTAAGCAAATTATTATATACAACATCGTCATAGCTGTAGGTGTTATATTGTTTGGAGCCTCTGTGATGAATGAAAGTGGAATGATGGGGTCTGTCTTTTATTTAATCCATGATATTCTTATTAAAGGCGCACTGTTCCTGCTAATAGGAATTATTATTAAGATAACAGGAACCTCGGATTTACGTAAAATGGGCGGTCTTATGAAGCGTTATCCCTTGCTCGCTTGGGTCTACTTAATTGTTGCATTTGGACTGGCCGGTATTCCTCCCCTAAGTGGTTTCATAGGGAAACTATTAATCGTACAAGGTGGATTTGAAGGAGATCTTTTGTGGCAAAGCATCTTCATTCTAGCTTCCAGTCTTCTAGTTCTCCTCTCAGCAATTCGTATTTTCATTTACGCATTCTGGGGTGAAGAAAAAGGACAACATCTTATTAGTAAGGAAAAGTACCGTCATTTATTAGCTCCAGCCATCACATTAGCAAGTCTTACTGTCCTGTATGGTGTTGGTGCAGAGTATTTAGTGCCTTTTATGACTGATGCGACAAATGTACTCCTCGATCCCTCTATATATATTGATGCTGTATTCGAAGGGGTGAAATAATATGGCTTTCCAAATTTTATTGAATGTATTAATCGGGCTTACTTGGATGTTCTTATCAGTTTCTTTTAAGCCTACGACATTTATTGTCGGTTATTTACTTGGTTTACTAATGCTCTTCATGCTTCGTAAATCCTTTAGCTCTAGATTTTATATGGATCGGATATGGGCTGTCATAAAGTTAGCTAGCCTTTTTCTAAAGGAACTTTTGTTGTCCAACCTCTCTGTTTTGAAGTTAATCGTGCAACCAACAATGCCTATTCGTCCAGCAATCTTTGCTATGCCGACTGTACTCGAACAAGATTGGGAAATTACCCTTTTATCTAGTTTGATCACTTTAACACCCGGTACAGTAGTTATTGATATTTCAGATGACAATAAAACACTCTATATCCACTCATTAGATTTTGAAGATATCGATGAAGCAGTAGATTCCATTCGTAATACATTTGAAAAAGCCATTTTGGAGGTGAGTAGATCATGATAACCTTTCTATGGATAATAGTAGTGTTAATTAGTTTATCTATCTTAGCCTTTGTTTATCGCTTAGTGAAAGGTCCCTCTACTCCAGACCGTGTTATTGCACTGGATGCTATAGGAGTAGGACTTATAACGCTGATTGGGCTTATATCCATTCTGTTTGATACAGTCTTTTTCTTAGAGGTTATCTTGTTACTAGCAGTTCTATCCTTTATTGGAACTGTAGCTTTTTCTAAATTCACGGAGAAGGGAGAAATCATTCAACGTGACCGTAATAGCTAATACACTTATTATTGCTACCATTACTTTTGGGACCATATTCATCTTAGTTACTGCTATTGGTTTAATACGCCTACCAGATGCATTCTCTCGAGCCCATGCTGCTTCAAAAAGCGCAACTTTAGGGGTTATGAGTATATTACTAGGGGTATTTCTTCATTTTTGGTTAATTGAAGGCCATTTCAATTCCCGTATTTTACTAGGGATTGTTTTTATATTCATAACGGGGCCTGTTGGAGGTCATATGATGGGTCGTGCAGCTTACCTGTCTGGTGTAAAATTATCCGATAAAACAGTACGAGACGATTTAGCCGAAGTGATTAAAAAGAAAAGAGAAAAACTTAAATAGGTAACGATAAAAAACAAATCTAAAGAGCATGTTTTGAATTTTATTTCAAAACATGCTTTTATTTGATTGTTTTAGCAAACTTTTATATCAAGCTACACGTCTAATTAATGAAAGGAGATCTAATTATGAAAAAATCACGTTACAAACATCGAAAACCATGGATTGATGCTGCTTTTATTAGTATGATTGCACTTCTAAGCATAAGCCTCATCTTCCTCAGTTACTCAACAAAGAGTAATGCAAAACAATCTACAACCGACAACAAAAAATCTCCAGAAATAACAAAAGAGGAATCGACTATAGAATCGGCTTTTCCAGGAATACTTATTAAAACGGAGGTGTCCAATGATGAATATTCCCCTTATTCAATACAATATCCACATAGTAAGGTAGAATCATTTAATACACAGATAAAAAATTACATAGATGAACAACTAGATACTTATTTAATCGCCATGCAAGAAAATAAACGAATTGGTAGTAAAGCTCCAGGAGAGTTGAACATCGCATTTGAAATATTCCCACACACATCAGGTTCTTATTCATTTGTAATGGTTACAGGTACATATATAGGGGGAGCGAATGGATACACAAGTTTTCACACCACGCATCTCCGTACAGCTTCCGGGGAAGTTATAGAGATTGATGATTTATTTGGTCATGATGAATCTAAACTTATCAAACTATCATCACTTGTACGAGACAATATTAAGAAAGACCCTAGCCTTAAAGATAAAATACTGGAAGAAGAAATGATGCTGGCTACCGAACCAAAATGGAGTAACTTTAAGGAATTTGCGTTAATAGAGGATACACTTGTTATGTATTTTGAAGAGTACGAGATAGCAAATGGCTCTGCAGGCGCACCTATTATTGCCGTTCCTCTTGCCGAGCTGTCTGAACAACTAGTAGCACCTTTTAAACCAATTGACACAAAAGATGTATTGCCGAAACCTTCTGTTGAAGAAGATTCTGAAGAAGTTGAAGTAGAACAAAACAGTAATGATGAGACTTCTACTCAAGTTGACGTACAAATTGGAAATGCAAAGACGAAACAAGTAGCTTTGACTTTTGATGATGGCCCAGATCCTAAAGTTACACCTAAGATTCTTGCAACTTTAGCAAAGTATGATGCTAAAGCAACCTTCTTCATGCTTGGCAGTAGAGTTGAATTCTATCCAGAAATAGCTGTAGATGTATTGGAAGCTGGTCATGAGCTAGGCAACCACACTTGGACTCACGCAAATTTGACCAATATGACGACGAACCTAATCACGGAAGAAGTCTCTAGAACTAATAACATTATCGAACAGGCCACTGGACAAGAACCTACTGTTTTCCGTCCTCCCTACGGTGCTTTTAATGATGACTTAATGAACATTTTGAGCCTACCCGTTGTGCTATGGGATGTCGATACACTAGATTGGAAGTACCGTGATGCCAATCATCTATTAACATCTGTGAAGAGTAGTGTCCATGATGGAAGCACCGTTTTAATGCACGATATTCATTTATCAACTGCCCAAGGTTTAGAAAGTGTGCTTGCATATTTGACTAGTGAAGGTTATACATTTGTAACTGTTTCTGAACTTGATTGACTAATAGAAAGTGACTAAAAATCAGAGCTTGTACTGGTTTCTACTATTTGACCAGCCATAATAAAAAAGAAAAGACCGGAAAAGGGCACCCTGTCCTTTAAGGTCAAAAGCTGTTTCTAGCGCTTTTAGTATGCTTAATACCGACTTGTTGCTATATAAGATTCCATTGAACTTTCAGGGATGCCAGTTGGTTGTGACCTCCGACAAAACTAATCAGCATCCTTTTTCGGTAATCTTATGGCGTTTGTCTATCCATCCCACTCCTGCAACTTTTGAAAAGGAGTAGAAATAAAAAGAAGTAGTAAGTGTTCACAGTATAAAAGAGAAACTGCGAAGCATGAAAATGCGTTGTAACGGAAATCAGCTGTAATTCATAATTTAATGTTCTCTGAACTCAGTGCTCACGGAGCATTTCTATGTACACTTTTATTCTTTTAAAAAGCTGCTGTATCCACGAAATAACCGTGGACACAACAGCTTTTTTAGATACCACTTTTCCTAGTAAAAACCACCGTAAAATGGTTGGTAAGGAAATGGCGTATATGGATAATAGTTTGGATATGGATTCGGGTAAAATGGAAACGGCTGTCTATACCCTCCATAATTTCCAAGAGAAGAACCTAAAAGACCTCCCACAAAACTACCTAACAATGGTCCCCCAAACGAACCTATAAAAGGACCTCCCCAATAATTACCTCTATTATATCTTCTTGGCATGTTGCTCCCCCTTTCAACACAGTGTATGCGTTTAGGGAAGCAACCTATAAGTGTTTCGCCTATTCTTCGTCAGCCATTCTTTCTACTAAAGTAGCAAGCGTACGTACCATAACTCCCGTACCGCCTTTTGGACCAAAGTCATGAGCTGCTTTTGTATCGGATGTACCTGCAATGTCCAGGTGAATCCAAGGAGTTTCCTCTACAAATTCCCCTACAAATCCACCACCGAAAATCATATGACCATCTCCACCAGGTGAATTGTTTAAATCTGCTACATCACTTTTGCGAATACGTTTTTTATCGTTTTCAGTTAGTGGCAGTCTCCAAACGAACTCTCCTGTTTCTAGTGATGATTCCATGAAGGTTTCGAAAAATTCTTCATTATTCGTTAAAGCACCTGTTTTATCGTATCCTAATGCTGTAATAACACCGCCTGTTAACGTTGCAACATCCACAATATAGTTAGCTCCTTGTTGCTTAGCATATGTTACAGCATCTGCTAAAACTAAGCGTCCTTCTGCATCTGTATTTAAAATTTCAATAGTTTTCCCACTCATTGATGTAATAACATCATCTGGTTTAAAAGCATTGCCTGAGATCATATTGTCTGTAGAAGCAATAATAGCAATGACATTTTTATTTGGACGAAGCTCTCCAATAATTTGCATTGCACCTAAAACAGCTGCTGCTCCCCCCATATCGCCTTTCATTCCAACTATTCCAGTTTTAGTTTTAATAGAGTAACCACCTGTGTCAAATGTGATACCTTTCCCTACTAACCCTACAACATCAGTCCAATCATCTGTTGCTTGATATTTTAAAGCAATAAGTCTTGGTTCCTCAACAGAGCCTTGATTTACAGCAAGAAGTGCGCCCATACCAAGCTCTTCAATCTCTTTCTTCCCAAGGATTTCGGTTTCAAATCCGTATGTTTCACCAAGCTCTCTTGCATATTCACCTAATTGTGTCGAAGTTAATACATTACCAGGTGTGTTAACAAGAATTCTTGCCTCATTTACAGCATCTGCATATATAGTACCTACTTCAAAATATGAAACGACTTCATCATCTTCTTCATCCATTAAGAGCTCGATAGAAGGTAAATAATAGTCCGGAACATTCGAAGTAGTTTTATATCCTTCATATGTAAATGAACCCATCCCAATTCCTTCAGCTGCTAAATAAGCTACATCTGCTACAACTATAGCTTCAGAAGTAAATGAAGGTAGCCATATTGCTAGTGACTCTGGTTTACTAGTTAGTAATTCTTTCCCCACAAGACCAAATGCTTCTCGTACTTTCTCTTGTGTTAATTGTTTTCGATCACCGATCCCAACAAATAAAACTCTTTTTACTGACTCATGGTTTGAAACTGGAATTTTGACGATTTTCTTTAACTCTGTAGATATATCCCCACTTTTTACCCAGTCCCCAATATGCTCTCCAAAGCTATTTAAAAAAGTATCCCATTTTGGTGTATTTTCTACATGCTTAGAAACCCCAACTACAAGTGTTTCAGATTGTACTTCTTCAAATAATACTTCATTTGTATGGATAATCATCATTTTTCCCCCTACTATTTTCGATATAATTTTATTATATAGGAACCTTACTTATTTTTCGACTAGTAGGAGTATGTTATACTATCTATAATATAAGTACAAATGAAAGGCGGTGTCTACTTTGGCAATCCTCCAAAATACTCCACTTATGGCTGCTCTTTTTTCTATTATATTTGCACAATTCGTCAAAATTCCTATTCACTTTTTAGTGACGAGAAAATTGGATTGGTCTTTATTCACTTCAACTGGTGGAATGCCTAGTTCTCACTCTGCTGCTGTTACATCTCTGTGTACCGCTATTGCTTTTGAAACCGGGCTTGGTTCCCCCTTGTTTGCAGTAGCTACAGTTTTTGCAGTAATTGTTATGTTCGATGCAACAGGTGTTCGTTTTCAGGCAGGTCAGCAAGCAATTATGATCAATCAAATGCGACTAGACTTCCAATTATTTGTAGAGCAAACAAAAGATTGGTCACATAAGAAAAATGAAGAAAAGATGGAAGAACTTAAGACCTTACTTGGTCATAAACCTATTGAAGTTTTCATGGGTGCCATAACTGGTATACTAATTTCCATTGTAATTTATAACTTTATACAATAAGAAAAGGATGGCTCAATTGAGCTATCCTTTTCTATTAAAACATTTGATATCCATTTTTTCTTAAATATTTTATGACAAATCCTGCAGCAATTGAACCAACAAGCCCGCCAGCTAAAATAATAATATCAGCAGCATGAAGAGAAACAATTTTTTCCCCTAAAGCAGAAAAAGCAGACCCTGGCTTTGTAAAATAATCAAAAAATCCAACTTCATCTATGATTAGCACCACAACAATCGGATAAAGAATTGCCATAAACCATGTCATACGTAGTAACATATTCAGTAGGAAGGCGATTCCAAAAAACATGACAAAAAATATAACAACTGAAAGTATCATTTGAACTAACATAAACTCCATATTATATAACCTCCGTAACATCTGTAAATAGTTTACCTTAACGGAGGTTAGTATTCAATCAACATATTTGTTTTCACTTTTTTGTCATATCTTGTTCACTTTCTTCCTGATCCATTACAGCAATTACATGTTTCAGATCCACCTAATCGAAGTTGAAAGTAGCCCTCCCCTTTGCAATATGGGCAATGTGCACTTTTTGTCTCAGTTTTCATTCTTGTCATATTAATCGTCTCCTTTTACACCTTTTTGTAATATTCAGATAATATATCACATACAAAATAATTTGTAAAGAGTTAATATGCTTAACACAAATATACGATAATTTAAGTTCAACTGTGAGAATGCTTCTTTATTTTGTAAATACTTACTATTCCTTTATACTTCCACTAGTATACAAGAGAATCTACTTCTTCATCTATTATTGGATAAATGCATTTCTCTAAATTTTGCCCCATTTTATTATCCAAGCGATAAAATTATAAATCAATTAGTGGAGTACTACACTAATTGATTGTAGAGAAAGGTGGATACTCCAGCAGGATAAGTGAGACAGGATGAAACATCACAAACGAACGCGGAGCGTCGGTGGTGGTTCATCGCTAACCCTGTAGAGGCCACAGGATGTTGGTCACGAAGGCGTTGTCACATGACGTGGCGCACTTAGCCTTTGTACTCCACCTATAACGGAAATCAGTCGTATTTTGGGAAGATCCTATTCCTCAAAACCTTGAAAACTGAATTTATAGAATGGAAAATTTTATATTTTCATTTCATAGAAAAGCCCCCACTTTTAAAAAAGTGAGGGCTACAATAGTTTCTTCTAATTATAAACTGAATTTACCTTTTTTCACTACTAGAGGAATTCCGCCGATCATGTAAAGTGCACGATTATCGATTACTTTTTTCATGATTGATGCTTTTGTACCTGTAAGTTTTCTTCCCATTACATCTCCAATTGCATCATGTTCTCCAAGAGAACAAACAGTTCCTTTTAAACTTGGAATAAATTCTTCTGTCGGAGTATCATTCATAAGCGCTACAATATTTTTTGCGACAGTCACTGCTTGTTGCATTGCAATTTGAGCTGTTGGTGGGTATGGACGGTTAACAGCTTCATTGATCATTAGAGCACAATCCCCAACGATGAAGACATCTGGGAATCCAGGAGCTCTCATATCTTTTTCTACTTTAACACGTGCACGCATATTCTCAATACCTGATGATTCGATTAAGCGATTACCACGAACCCCAGCAGCCCATACTACAGTACCAGCTTTAATGAATTCGAATTCTTCTTCGCCTTTTTTAATTTTAACGCCTTCTGGAGTTGCCTCAACTACTGGAGTTCCAATAGAGAATTCAATTCCTTTAGCTTCTAATTGTCTAACTGCATATTCAACTAACTCCGGATCAAATCCTGGTAATACCATTGGAGCTGCCTCTACACAAACTACACGAACTTTATCTTTTGGCACATCGTATTCTTTACAAAGTTCGGGAACACGATTACCTAATTCACCTAAGAATTCAATACCTGAGAATCCAGCTCCGCCTACTACGATTGTTAGACGAGTATCATCTTGTACTTCTTCTGTTGACCATGTTGCAAATTGATATTCAATATGATCACGAATTTGACGTGCAGCATTTACATTAGCAATTGAAAGTGCATATTTATCTAAGCCAGGGATACCGAATGTTTCACCTTCAAAGCCTAAACCAATAACTAAGTAGTCATATGTATACTCACCAGCACTCGTTGTAACTTTTTTAGTATTCACGTCAATAGCATCGACTGTAGCTTTCACAAAGTTTACTTTACTAGAATTGATTACACTTTTCACATCATAACGAACTTGATCTGGACGTAATGTACCAGCTGAAGCTTCATGTAACCAAGTAGATTCGTAATGATAATCATTTTTATTGATTAATGTAATATCGGCTTCATTTGCACCTACTAATTTTTGAAGGTTTACTACTGTAGATAATCCACCATATCCTGCACCTAATACTAGAATTGTTGGTCTTTTCACGAAGATCGCAACCACCTTTTTATATTTTTTGAGAAAAGTTATGACACATAATATACATCATTAAACTCTTCATCTTTGTCTAGTGTTCGACAAAAACTCTTACTTCCTATATTAGACCTTTTCTCATATGATTTCAATACAATGTTATTTTATTGTAAAGGTCTGAAAATACTGTGATTGAGCCTCAATAGACTTATAATTCAACTGATCAAATTCTTACAAAAAATAAAACAAAAACCAAAATAAGCGATATTTTTTACTTCTTAAATTACTATAATCACTGATATAGCAGCAGGAATTTCATATAATTTCGTTAAAAAAGAACATTTCCTATAACAGAAAATGTTCTTTCATATATTAACAACTTTCAGGCGTACCCTCTTTTTTAGCTGTTCTGAATGATGTTCCACAACCACAAGAAGCAATAGCATTTGGGTTTTCTATTGTAAACCCGCCCCCCATTAATGACTCCTTATAATCGATTGTGGTTCCATTGAGTATCGAGGCATCTTCGGTTGAAACTACGATATCTATTCCGTGCTGATGAAGCTCTATATCTTCTTGCTGTTTTTCTTTTTCAAATCCCATTCCATAAGAAAGACCGCTGCATCCACCACCATTTACTGAAACACGAAGGGCAGAGCCTTCTTCTCCGTTATGCGTCATCATTTCTTTTACACGGTAAGCTGCCGCTTCAGATAAAATAACTACTTCGGTCATCTGAATCACCTTTCCTTTCTTATTTATATCATATCAATGTTTTTACTATCTAGACAAGGAAAACCGCTTGAATATTTACTTAGCTTTCAAGACATTTATCAAGTATAATAGAACTATAACGTGGTTGAGTGAAAAGAGGACTAAAGATGGAACTGACTCCCTATTATCAAAAAGACATTGAATGCTTACATTGCAAACAAAAGTTCAAAACAACAAAGGTTCGTTCAAAATTCATAAAAGTTGTATCTCACAATTCGGATTTTCAGCCTATATATGAAAACAAAGAAGTAAACCCTTTGTTATACAACATTTTTGTTTGTGAGCATTGTGGATTTTCATTTACAGATGACTTCACAAAATATTTTGCGCCTGGGGCAAAGGAAATAATCCAAGAACAAATTTCCAATAAATGGACAACTCGATCTCTTGGCAATGAACGAACGATTGAAGAGGGAATTATGGGATATAAACTAGGAATTCTTTCTGGAACACTGAAAAAAGAAAAATTTGTAACTATGGCAGGTTTTGCAATCCGTATAGCCTGGTTATACCGCATACAGGGTAAGCACGAAGACGAAATTCGATTCATGGAAATCGCTAGGGATCGTTATGCTGATTCCTATTCAAATGATGACTACAATGGCACACAAATGTCCGAAACTCGAATGCTATATTTAATAGCGGAGTTATCAAGAAAAATCGGTGATATTGAATATGCTACTCGTTACTTCTCTAAAGTAATTGAGAAACAAAATACGTCCATAGAACCAACCATTATTGAAATGGCAAAAGATCGTTGGCAAGAGATTCGTGCTCAAAAAGAAAAAGAAGCCCTATAAAAGGCTTCTTTTTTATAATTTAAAATACTTGTTCTACTTCCACTACTCCTGGAACCTCTTCCAAAAGTGCACGCTCAATACCAGCTTTAAGTGTAATTGTTGAACTTGGGCAACTGCCACAAGCCCCTAGAAGGCGTAGTTTTACAATACCATCTTCAATATCGACAAGCTCGCAGTCTCCACCATCTCTAAGTAAAAATGGACGCAATTTATCTAAAACTTCTTGAACTTGTTCATTCATTGTATCAGTCATTTCTATCGACTCCTTTCGCTATAATCATTATAATGTGAAGGAAGGAAAAAATCCAATAAAGAATTCTAAGGAGGTCACCATTATGTCGTTTCAATCTTTAAATTTAGAAGTTTATGGAGCAGATGTCGTATGCGCAAGTTGCGTAAATGCACCATCTTCTAAGGATACATATGAATGGCTACAAGCAGCCATCGACCGTAAATTTCCAAATCACCAAGTTACTTTCAGCTATATCGATATCGAAAAGCCAATTGAGAATGAGCGACAACAACTTATTGCCAATCGAATTGCCGACGATGAGTTCTTTTATCCACTTGTGATAGTTAATGATGAAATGATTGGAGAAGGCTATATTCAATTAAAACCAGTCTATGCTGCACTTGAGAAATATGGCTATACAGAATGATTCAATATCAAACGTTCTAGCAGCTTTTTCCAGTAGACATGATTGGACGTAGAATCGATTCACTTTTGAATAGAAATCCATCCACATGCTACTGATTTTATTGTTTCCTAATGCACAAAAAAGTTCGAAACGCTCGGTCTAGAGCATTTCGAACTTTTTCAAAGTGTTTCCCTACTTCTTAAAGTAATGTTTATTATCTTTACGCATAACTTCTCCGAGGATTGTATAGTTTATTTCTCACAAAAAATATATATCCATTATCATTGTTTCTGTCTATTCCATTATAAAATATCTAATTTTGCAATTATTGCTACAAGGATTTGAAGTGAAGCTTGAATGTTAACCGCCACATCAATGTCAGTCGTAGTAACTGTCACATTTCTGGATCCTTCAACAATAGTTCTTTGAGTGTTTCGTTGTCTACTCTTTGTAAATTGCTTAATGTCTTGAACCACAGCTCTACTTTGTTCAGAATCTCCGATAGTTGCAATGATAACTGCCACTATAGCTGCTTGAATCGCTATTTGTAAAGAAACAGCCACTTGTGTATCTGTCGTGTTTACATTAACACCCTCTGAATCCCTAATGATAATTACTTCAAATGAATTTTGCTCAATTTCAGCATCTTGAACACTCTCTTGCGGATCGACCGCATTGTTATTATTATCACAATAATCCAGTGCTCTCCATCTTTCTCTATTCTCCATATCATTCACCTCTATTCGTTTTAAAGTTAAGAACATCGATTAAAGAACATCTAATTTGACAACTAATGCAAGTAATATCTGAAGCATAGCCTCAATATTTACAGCTAAGTCGATATCAGTAGTTGTGATATTTACATCTTTTGAATTATCAATATAGATTCTCTGTCTATTTGTTTGTTCTGAATTGAATTGTTGAAATAATTCTTGTGTTATCGTTTGTCCACGGTCACTATCACCGATTGTAATACTGATTACTAATGCAATAGCTAACTGCAAGCCTACTTGTAATGAAACTGCTGCTTGAGTATCTGTCGTTTGTACTACGACGTTGCATGAATCTTTAATCCATATTAATTCATCAGATTCTTGATCTAAGATTGAAATTTGATCGGCCCCTTGCCCAACTGTTGCATCTAGACTTTCCCTAGTTACCGCATCATTATTTTCGGAAGTATCTTGAACATTTTCTTCATTTCTATATCTCATATCTTCTGCAGACTCTTGGTTATTTCTTTGCTTACATTTCCTACAATCTGGATTTCCACAATTATAACTTGACATATCTACACCCCCTTTTCTTTTCTATATTGCAAGATATGCATTTCCTAATCTATGAGGAACGGCAAAGTTAATTTTTTCAAATAGAAAGACGCCTAATCTTAGGCGTCTTAGAATAAAAGAATATTCATTTCAACTCTATTACTTGTTTGGTTTTTGTTTAACAAATGCTTCCACTTGCTGGGTCAACTCTTCTAACAACTCTTTAATTTCTTGTTTTTGTTCATCTAACAAATTTCCCTTTACACTCTCGATATCGACACCATTTTTTCGGAAAGCATTGTTTACTAGCAAATCAACGACTTTATTAGAAATTTTCTCTGGTTTCTCAGGTAAATTACTCATATATATACCTCCTTTACTTAAAAACTATTTCATATCAGCATATGCAACAATCCGCAAAGGGGAAACTGCTCGAATCACGCACTATTTTTAATAGATACAGAATTTCAGTCTTATTTTATCAAGAAGCAAATTTATCCAAATAAAAAAAGACCCTCTCAATTAAGAGAAGGTCCTTAAACTATAGGTATAAATGATACCTACATAATTACATTATATTTTACCCGTTGTGACGCTTATACATCCAAAGTAAGCCAGATTTCATCAAACGTGCGATCCTTCCAGTAACTGAGATGTCTGCCAAGTATGCAAATCCTTGTTTTTTCCCTAGAGAGCCCATGAACCCTTTTAGTTTGATTTCGGGCATCTTTTCTGGAAGCGGTGCATCTTTCCAGCGTGCTTGAAGTACTTTGACGATTTGCTCAGCTTGTTCTTCCGCTAATTGTGCACTTGGCGCTAATGGTAGAGATGCAGCATCCCCAACGACATATACATTCGGATAGCTTGGTAAATCATGATATTGTGTCAAAATAACACGACCTGTTTTATCTTTTTCACCTGGTAGTGCTCTTACAGGCGCTGCTGGTTGAATACCTGCAGTCCAAACAACTACATCTACAGGAATTACTTCTTCGTGATTGTATAATTTGTTCGGCTCTACTTTTGTAATGTTAGAATTACTAACTACGTCTACATTGTTATTATCAAACCATTTTTGTACATAATTACTTAATCTTTCTGGGAAGTCTCTTAAAACACGCGGACTGCGGTCAAATAACTTGATTGACAAGTCTGGACGGCTTTCACGAAGTTCACTTGCAAGTTCTATTCCGCTAAGTCCCGCTCCCACAATACCTACAACAGAACCAGAAGTTAGTCCCCCAATTTTATTGTAAGTATCTCTTGAACGCCCTATCGTTTGAATACTATAAGTAAACTCATCTGCTCCAGGTACGTTATGATATTTGTCCTCACATCCAAGTCCAATTACTAAATCATCATAAGAAATCGCTTGTCCATCAGCTAGTAAGACTTGTTTGCTTTCTACATCAATTTCTATAATTTCTCCGTAGGTAACTTTTAATTTTTCGTTTTCTGGGAAGGCTACTCGAATACCACTATCCGGAGATGTTCCAGCAGCTAGAGCATAAAATTCAGTCTTTAAACTATGAAATGGTGTTCTGTCTATTAAAGTAATTTCTACATCATCAGGAATATTATTTGGTAATAAGCGAAGTAATATTCGCATATTTCCATATCCCCCACCTAACAATACTAATTTTCGCATAATATTCTCCCTTAAATTTAATGTCATCTCAAATTATAATAGATTGTGATACATTTCACAATAGAACATCTTAATTGACGTTTTCTTTAAAAAAGAGTAGCATGACCATGTAGTGAGGTGAACAGCTGTGAATCCTATGGTTGAATTTTGTATAAGCAACCTTGCAAACGGGTCCCAAGAAGCTTTTGATATATTAGAACAGGACTCTAATTTAGATGTGTTAGAGTATGGTTGCTTGAGTTATTGCTCCCTCTGTTCTGAAACTTTATTTGCCATTGTAAATGGAGAGGTTGTAGAAGCAAATACCCCAAGCGAACTTGTTGCAAACATTTATCAATATATAGAGGACAATCCTCTATTTTAAAAGACTGAGGCTTTGTGCTACAGTCTTTTTATTTTGTCCATTCACTTAATGATTCCAAATAATAGGTAGGTTGCTCCGCTTGAACCTTTACTTCTGCTGTACTATTTACCCCACTATTCACGTGCACTGTATCAATCCCCATATGAATTCCAGTTAAAATATCTGTTTGATAATTATCTCCGATCATAACCATCTCTTCTTTGTCGAAGCCATACTGTTTTTGTATGAACTCTAACATAAATGACTGAGGTTTTCCCATATACAAAGGCTCGACTCCAGTAGAATACTCGACTAACTTTGTAAAAGCCCCATTACCTGGCAAAAACCCTATTTCTGTAGGGAAAGCATGATCACTATTTGTTGATAGAAACGCTGCTCCAGCTCTAACTGAAAGACAGGCAGTAGCCAGCTTTTCATAATTAATGTCACGATCAATTCCAAGAACGACAACATCTGCCATACCTTTAGTAATCGAAATACCTCTCGATTTAAGAGCATCTTCTAATCCAAGTTCACCAATCATAAAAACTTCTTTGTGCGGTATATACTCGCTAATATAATTTGCTGCAGCAATAGAAGATGAAATAATATGTTCAGTATCTACATGAATATCCATAATAGCTAGTTTTTCTTGCAGCTGCTTTTGCGTCATAGAAGAGTTATTTGTAACAAAAAAAGGCTGGATCTCATTGCTTTGTAAATAATGTATAAATTCCACAGCTTCATGAATTGGCGTTTTACCTCTATAGACAGTTCCATCTAAATCAATAAAATATGCTTTATAATTTAACATTAGAATCCTCAGGTAAAAAAGCTGAAACTGGTCCTAATTCGTCTATTAGATATGTTTCTACAGCTTTAGGAAATTCCTTTAAGTATTGTAAATTCTTTACGAGAATTCCTTCTAATTGCTTGTGATCTACCGCATAAAATTGACGAACAAGTACTTTTCTAAAATTTATAACTTCTTTTAAAGGGCCGTCCATTTCAACGGTGATAACTTTTTCATCTGTTAAAATATCGATAATATCATCGTACCCACCTGGATCACGCATAATAAATCCGTCGATCATCGAATTCCCTACATCGATAACAGATTCAATAATATTTTGACCAATTCGCTCGAACGCTAATTTGGATACTTCATCTGCTTGCCAATCTTTTTTTGTCTCTATAATGTTTAACAACTGGTTCATATGTGCCAATGTTAAAGCAATTTTTTTTCTATCTACAAAATACATTGAAAAGCCTCCTAATAGTTGCTCAGTTGATATATACTCCTATTCTATAGTACCATAATTCTATGGTAGGAAGGAGTGTCACTAGTGGAACGATTTTATTTGTACGATGATGTAGAGGATACCAAAACACGATTTGTAGGTTTTACAGGGGAATCCCAAAGATATGATTTAGCTATTTCCCAAAGCTCTCGTTTTTTTGGAAAAGTACTTGTGATGGATATACAATATGGACGGGCAGCTATAATCGGTCCCGATGATGTGGACGAACCAGGCTATCTGGAGCATGTATTTAATAGATCAGAAGAAGAAGCGCTGGAATTAAGAGATTATTTACGCGAGTTATTAAGTTAATATGAGGAGGCTAGTTGTGTTTCCTTACACTTCGGACTTGCTGATAGCCCATAAACTTACTATATTGGCCCTTAAGCCTCGTGCTATAACCCATAAATGTGAGATAAGCGCCCATACATCTTCCAACAACAAAAAAACCTTAAGCAGATCATAATTGATCTTGCTCAAGGTTTTCGTTTACTTCTTTTATTGCTTCTACAGAAACTACTTTTGGTGCTACTCCTATTTTCTTCACGACAAAATAGGCACAGCCAAAATTACAGTATTCATATAAATAATCTTTCATCGTCCCTATTTTCGTATCAAATGTAGCTTTGTGACTACGATCCTCAAAAAAACCTTTAAGACGAAGCTGACCATAACCCCAATCGCCCATAATATAATCGTATTTAGTTAATATTTCACTATAACGATCTAAAAAGGCTTCTTCTTTAAATGCCTCACGAAAATCTTCTATAATCTCATAAGTAAAGCCTTCTGCAACTATCATTTAATCACCATCCATTAGCTATTTGGAGTAGCTAGAAGTTCCTCACCTTGCAATTGTCTTTGCTTAGCCGCAGCGTTAACCTGTTCATCTGCGTGATAACTACTTCTAACAAGTGGACCAGCTTCACAATGTGAGAATCCTTTGCTCATGGCAATTTTGCGCAATTCTCCAAATTCGGCTGGGGTATAGTATTTAAGAACTGGTAAATGCTTTTTGCTAGGTTGTAAGTATTGACCTATCGTCATTATATCTACGTTGTTAGCACGAAGGTCATCCATCACTTCTATTATCTCTTCATGTGTTTCCCCTAAACCTAGCATTAACGATGATTTTGTCGGAATACTTGGTTGCATTTCTTTTGCTCGACGCAGTAATTCAAGGGAACGATCGTATTTTGCTCTTGCACGAACTCTAGGAGTAAGTCTACGAACCGTTTCAATATTATGGTTAAGAATATCTGGTTTTGCATCCATAATATTACGGATATTCTGCTCAATCCCACCCATATCAGAAGGTAAAACTTCAATTGAAGTGAAAGGATTTTTTCGTCGAATCGCACGGATAGTTTCAGCAAAAACCTCAGATCCACCATCTTTTAAATCATCTCGAGCAACTGCTGTAACAACAACATGTTTTAGATTCATAATAACAACCGAATCAGCAACTCTTTCTGGTTCTGCCAAATCCAACTCATTAGGTAGTCCGGTTTTCACTGCACAAAAACGGCATGCACGTGTACAAATAGCTCCTAAAATCATAAATGTAGCAGTTCTACGTGAACCCCAACACTCATGTATATTTGGACATTTTGCTTCCTCACATACTGTATTTAGATTATTTTCACGCATTAACTTTTTAAGACCTTTGTATTCATCATTCGTATTTAACTTGATTTTTAGCCACTCTGGTTTTCTTTGGTACTCTGTTTTCGTTGGTTTACACGATGTCATTTCATCTCGACCCCATTCTAAATAAACTAACTACACTGTTGTCAATGTAACATATTATTTAATTGCAAACAACCATACAAATAACAGAGACTTCCAATTTTAAGATTAGCTAAACTACTCTTTTACTTTTGAGACTCCATATAGAGAAAAATAAGATAAGGATGATGACTACCGTTATAAATCCAAAGATAACGGAACCAGTAAGACCTAGTACTAAATATCCAATTGCAGCAATGACTGCACTAACAATCGCATAAGGTAACTGGGTCATTACATGGTCAATTACGTTAACGCCTGCACCAGTTGCAGACATAATGGTTGTATCAGAAATAGGTGAACAATGGTCTCCAAAAACTGCACCTGCTAAAACTGCTGCTAAAACAGGTAGTAGTAATTCTGGCTCTACTACCATAATGATGCTTGCACCTATTGGCAGTAAAATCCCAAACGACCCCCATGAGGAACCAGTTGCGAAAGCCATAAATGCTGTTAAAACAAATAGTAAGAATGGGATTATCCCTACTGGAATATTATTTTCTGTAACGATTTTAGCCAAAAACTCACCAGTTCCCAGTGCATTGATTAAAAATGAAAGTGCCCAAGCAAATATTAAAATACAAATAGCCGGTAACATTGAATTAATACCAGAAATAACTGCTTTCCCTAGCAATCCAACATTCGCTTCTGGATTTTGTTTGAATTGACGAGTGTATAATAGTATTGCTAATATACTCGATACAATTCCACCTATAAATAATGAAAGTGGTACATCTGTGTTCTCAAAAATAACAAATAAGTTCATCACTTTTCCTGAAGCCTGGTACCCTGTCCAAAACATTGAAGCTAGTGTAACAGCTATTAATGATACAATCGGTAAAATTAAATCATTCACTTTTCCATAATTATTTTCCGGGAAATTACCTTGTAAATCACCTGGATTAGATTTATTTGGATCAAAAAGCACTCCTGTTTCTTTTGCACGTTTTTCATGTTTTTTCATCTCACCTAAATCATTGTCTGTCCATGCTATAAAAAATACCATTGCAAGAGCAGCAATAACATAGAAATTCATCGGGGCCATTATCAGAAATGCCTGAAGTGGTGTATAGTCTGTTACTGCATAAGTAGCGAAAATAACACCTAACTGACTTATTAGAAATGCTCCCCAGCTAGAAACTGGAGAAACTACACAAACTGGTGCTGATGTAGAGTCTATAAAATAAGCTAACTTTGCACGTGATACTCGATGAGAATCTGTAATTGGACGTGCAATCTGTCCAACAGCAAGTGCATTAAAATAATCATCTACAAAAATAATAATTCCTAAGAAGACTGTTAATAGCTTAGATCCACGATTTGTTTTAATACGTTTAACAGCCCATGCTGCAAAGGCAGTACTTCCACCAGATAAGCTGACAATGGCGGTAATTACGCCTAGCATCAATATGAAAGATAATATAAAGATATTGTACACATTTAATCCATTTTCCCAAAACGATGTGATAAAGGAATCCCAAAGAATATTTAATGAGTCAATTGGCGAAAAACTTTCTACTAATAAAGCTGCCGAAACGATTCCGGCCCCTAATGATAGCAAAACTCTCTTCGTAACAAGCACCATTACAATCGCTAGTAATGGCGGTAAAATCGAAAATATCGTATTTTCCAAAACAAATCCTCCTAAATATAAAAAGCCAACCTAATGTATATATAGGTTGGCTTTTAGTTAAAATTTTAAGCATAAATTTTATACTCTGTAGCTCTCCATTTATACTGGTGTATAAATGACAGTGTTATTTTTGTTCAAAATAACCCCAACTAGATTTGTCTCGACGATCAGCATCTAATTTCGGCATAACTTCCTTCCGTTTACAATCACAGTTGTCATTCTCCTGTAAACTACTCTTAAGTCATGCGGCCTCTACCTATTCTTATTCATTTCCACTAGTATATCAGTAAATACTATAATTTTAAGGTTTTTTATTTTTCTGGTAATGGTAATGGAACTTCTATTGATGGAGCTGCATCACCATCGCCACCTGTGTATATATAAGGAACCTGGCCTTGTACAATCCCCATTGCAACAGGTATACTCTGTTCAACTGTACTCATTTTACTTGCTAGAGGAACGATTATTTGTACATTTACTTTAATGTGAATATTGACTTCTACATACGCATTATTAATACCAAATTTTGTAATCGAAGGTACTACATTCGATTGTACATTACCGATGACGTGAAAGCGTATTGGAATTTTCGGGCCTAAATTACCGATAAGGGGAATATTCGTCGCTTGCCCCATTGGCACGAAAAATACGACTCCACCTTGATCCTCCATCGTTTGTTTATCGTACTCGATGTCATCTAAGTAAGGTAGGCTTGAAAAGTCCCCCTGCTCAGCCTGCTCCAAATGGGCCTGAACTAATTGATTTGTATCAGCCAATACACGATTAATTATTTCTGTATTAAATCGTGTAGTTACCATTGTGGTACTATCTGAAGGAACCTCTTCGATTATGTCATTTACATCGAGCGTATTGGAAATTCTTGAGTTAATCGCTTTATTGATTACCATAGATGCTATTTTATTCGTTTGAACTTCTGCATATTGTAGATAGGTAGTAGTCAACTGCTCATTAATATAATAGATGAGACCTCCAACTGATAACAAGAAAGCAGTTAAAAAAATAGCTATTTTACGCTGATTAGTAAAGAAAGCAAATCGTTTTTTTTTCTTTCTATAGAACAAAAACAATCCTCCTAATTACTACATATGTAAGGAGGAGGACTTTCATGACTTATATTCATTTTTTTCTTGCTGTCCATACCATTTCACGATATCACGAATCATCTCCGGCATAAAGTATTGTTTTGGAGCAAACTTTAATGAAGGAAAAAAGTAACCGAAAGTAAACATATCTAAAGTTGCCAATGTATAGATTTTCTCGATTTCAAGAGGTATTTCATTGACTAACACTGTTCCATCTTCCAGCTCTTGAAGCTGTTCATATAGGATTGCTCCAAGATAGTTGCCTCTGAACCCTAGCCCCTTTACTTCAAGCTTTGGCCATTTTTCATTTTTTCCCGTACGAATAACCTCGAGTAGCTCTGCTCCAGTTAATGTAATAACACACGGATTAATCGGGTGAGGCAAACATTGGTGTAAGTCACTTGCAGTAATTGACCCTTGATGAAGATCCTTTAAGAAGATACCCGCCGGAAACATTGCACAGTTTGCATTAGTAAAGGAAAGTAATGCTTTTCCAAAAAAATGAGATAAATCGGATTCCATAAACCATTCCTTCTTTAATCTGGAAGGATTGTAGAAAGCAATACTAGACATTTCAGCTATTCCTTCATTTTCCCAAGCTAACTGCGTATCATTTGCGTTAGAGGGAACTGGCAGTGTTTCTGTTCGAATTAATACCGCTTTCTTAGATTGGATAACCCTTTTCACATGATCAAACTCCAACGTTACAAGTCCAACATTCATACCAAATTTACCTGTCGCTGCTTGCAACGAATTCCCTATTACCTTACCTTCTTCAAAGGCGTGATGTGTATGTGACCCCAAAACTAAGTCTACTTGTGGAATTTCCAAAGAAATTATTTCATCCTGTGACATGCCTAAGTGAGACATACAAATAAGTACATCCACTTGTGGACGAAGTATAGTACATACCTCTTTCAGACGTGGAATCGGATCTTGAACATGCCAACCTAACTTTTCATAATAAATGCCATAATCTGCAGTTGCCGCAACAATTCCTATTTTAATGCCTGTTGGTGTCACATGTATTTTATATGGTAATACCCATGTAGGAATATTCCCTTCCAAATCAGTAAAATTGGATACGATCACTTCAAAATTAGCATCTATGTATAACGCTTCCAAGTCATTATGACTTAAGGTGATTCCCTCGTTGTTCCCAATCGTTACATAATCATATTGAGCGTCATTTAACAGTTGTACATTTCCCTTACCAAGAGTACCTTCTGTAAATATATTAGACCGATCCAAATGATCCCCAATATCTAACGTTAAATAGGAAGCTTCTGAACTATGGTTTTTCCGTCTATCATTGAGAAATTGATGAATAATTGGCCAATTTTCTAGATGACTATGTAAGTCATTTGTATGGTATATATAAATCGTCTCTCTCATTCTTCACCCACCTTAATCAAATAAGAATTGGCATATTTGCGTCCAGATTTTTATTGAGCTCGCTCGATAATTTCTTTAAAAATAGTTACATCCGCCAAAGACCATTAGTTTGTGAACCATCACTGTCACTTGTATATACTTTGCATACATCTCACTACTTATAGAGATGAATAAAGTTAAAGTAGTCCATCTAAAATAGAACGTATACCTAATAATAGAAGTACAATACGTAAAGCCAAAACAAGTGTATCAGAATTCAGCTTTTTGTTTAGCTTTGCTCCTATTTTTGCTCCAATATATGCAGCAGGAATTACTGGAATAGTATACAACCAAGGTACATTGCCTAATGATATATGCGTAACAGAGTTTACCATTGCTGATAAGAATACCATAAACATAGATGTACCAACTGCTACATGTGGGGGGAATAGGAATAATAAAATCATTGCTGGTACGATAATAGAACCTCCGCCTATACCAAATAGACCTGATGCAAATCCAACGCCAAAAGTTAATAATAATGCAAACCAAATTGGATATCCGTAAACATATGAATTATTTCCATCATTAAAGGTTTTCTTTTTCCCATTTTCCACAAACCATCGAACTGGCTTTAAACGATCTCGAACTAATAACAAAGTGGATAAGATAACAAGTAAAATACCAAAATATAAGTTAAAAGAAGGTAAATCCAAGCCCTTATTCACAAACGCCCCTAATATTGTCCCAGGAATACTACCAATAAAGAAAATAAACCCACTTCTAAAGTCGACCGTTTTGTTCTTCATATAAGATAGTGTAGAGGACAATCCTGTGAATATCATCATAATAACAGATAAGCCCACAACACTCTGAGGTGTAATATTTGGTATCAAGCCAAGAGTCGCTCCAAAAAACAGTGTAGCAGGTACTAGAATAACCCCTCCACCAAGACCAACCAAAGCACCGACAATTCCTGAGAAAAGACCACTAACTGCAAGTATAAGCCATTCCATTTAAAAATCTCCTTCAAATAAATCTAATTGTTTTGGAGCAAGCCCTTCAAAATCTATTCCTAGCATGTGCTGGAATGTTTTTGCATTGCTTGCCGCATGGCCACCAGAGTTATTATTAAATAAGACAATAACCTCAGTTGCTTGTTTCTCTAAATCCTCACAAACATTTTTAATAGAAGAAAGTTCTTCATTATTATAATCATATAAGTACCTTACTTCTCTCCACTTAACGTTATTGCCTGGATTCACCCATCCATATGTATTTCTGCCATGCAGTCTTACGAGTACCTTGTTTGTTGTTGCAATAGGAACTAAAGGTATACTCCCCTCACCAGCCTGTGGTTCATCGCAAACACTATGATGAAGATGATTCTCCCTCAAAAACTGGAGTGTGGAAGCTTTGTATTCAGGAGCATACCAGGATTGATGTCGAAACTCAACAACCACATCGAAATCCTTTAACTCTTCTCTAACTTTCCGTATATATTGTACGCTTTCCTTATTGCATTGGAACCAAGGTGGAAATTGAGCAAGTATCATCGATAATTTCCCTGCTTCTTTAAATGGCAAAATCGACTGTCGATACAATTCAAACATTTCCTCGAGCGAACTAAAAGGAAAATCTCCACGCAAATGACCAGTTATTCCCTGATAACACTTCACCACAAATTGAAAATTATCAGGTGTTTCTTTAATCCACTTTAAGCTATTTTTTATTGGTTGAATTGCGTAAAATGCCGCATCCAATTCCACAATGGGAAAGTGTGAACTATAATCTTGTAATCTTTCCTTACCAGATGACACGTACAAGTCCGGATGATCTCCCCAACCAGTTAGGCCGATTTGAATCATTTCATCACCTCGCTATTTATTCAATAATATCATACCATTCAGTTTACTTCAGATATATAAATACCCTTATTTTCTTATTTTAGTCGGATATTCACTGACGAACATTGTATTTAGCCTTGAAAAGATGGATTATAAGCTTTTGTTTCGCTAAAATATACATATGATAATATGAATGACCCATTTTGCTTATTTAATTAGAAACAAAGAGAGGAATTAATATCGTGAAAGTTGATGTATGTATCGTAGGTGCAGGTCCAGGGGGAGCACTTCTTGCTTATTTGTTGGCTAGAAAGAATGTTTCCGTTGTATTAATAGAGCGAACAAATCAAATTGGTAAGACGTTTCGTGGAGAGCATTTAAATGAAGAAGGCGAAGCGATTTTAAAAAAATATAATTTATTTGACGAAGTCGAGAAGCTAGGGCTTTTGAGAATGGAGAAACTTGAGTATTGGCAGAATGGTGAGTTATATAAAACAATTTTAGCAGATTCAGCTATAGGACATCTCGGCATTCATGTACCACAAGCACATTTGTTACAAGTACTAATAACAGCAGCGGAGCAATACCCAACCTTCCATTTAATGCTGAGCACGAAAGTAGATAAACTACTACAAGATGAAGAAGGAACATACACCGGCGTCAAAGCTTCACGCAATGAAGAAATAATAATCATTGAAAGTGAACTTGTTATTGGTGCAGATGGTCGTAATTCGACCGTTCGAAAACAAGCAGATCTAGATGTAACTATCCGTAAACATGGCTTCGATTTGCTTTGGGCAAGAATTCCTGCACCAAAAAATTGGGAACCGACTATTAAAATGGCGCTGATTGAAGATAAACAAATATCATTATTTACACAAGTAAATGGATACATTCAGATCGGTTGGAATATTGAAGAAGGCTCCTTTGTTTCTCTAAGAAAACAGCCCTTTACGCCATTTATCGAACAACTGATACTTGCGTTTCCAGAACTTGAACAAACCGTTCGTGAAAATATCCAATCCTGGAAGGATTTCGTTGTATTAGATGTGTATAGTAGCACTAGTGAAAATTGGGGTAAAAAAGGCCTCGCATTAATCGGTGATGCAGTTCATACAATGACACCAACAGGAGCTTTTGGATTAAATAGTGCATTAAAGGATGCCGATTTTCTAGCAAATTTAATTGATAAAAATACAATTGATCAGCTCAATTTAGCTGATTGTGCAACGACTAGAAAAAAAGAAGTGGCTAAAATTCAAGCAATCCAAATTGAAAAAGAACAATCTTTTGCTTCTCAATTTGTTGTCATGATTTAATTTTTTTTGTTAAACCAGTCAAATGACTGGTTTTTTTGTGTTATTCATCTCATTTAAACATCACTTTTCTTGTAGAAAAAAGGGTATCTTTATATGCCTGTAGGATACCATCTTTTTCTATTTGCTCTTTCATTACTTCCTTATAAGGCAGCTCCACTTCTGTTTCACCATTTAGAGGGGAAAACGAAAGCGACACAGCTTCTTTACTTTCCCAATGAGCAATGATGGGTTTATCTGTGGCAAAAAGAAATAGCTGTGGAAAGCCGTTTTGGAAGAAGGAATGTTTGTTCTTGTTGTCTCCTGGTTCATGCAAACAAATATAAAGGGAAATGAAATCCGAAAACTTCAATAAATCTAAATGATACATCATCGTTTCCTTCATATCTTCGTCTTCTATTATACCCAATTCATCTGAAAGTCGATTCTGTCTTTGCTTTTCTTCTTCCCAAAATTCTTTCACTACTGATTCACCAGCATCCTGAATGAAGGAGGAATAATGTAAACTGCATAACAGGCCAGCGTAATTACTCATTTCCTCCACCTCATCCAGTCCTTTTTTATAAAAAGAAATTTTGAGATCGGTAGGATAATCAATAAAAGAGTAAGGCATTTCCTTTTTATCATTCCAAATCGGAGAAGTATCTGGCTCAATCCAACCTCTGTCATGTTCTCCAACTGCAAGTAACACATCTTTTTTTCGATTTGGAGAAAAAAAGTACTCCTCTTTACAATTTTGGGCAATATCTTTTGAAACTTTTGCATGATCATTTTGAGCAACCATAATATAGCTCTTTTCTCGTTCGAATATAATCATTTTTAAAATCCTTTCTCTACAGAACTGCACTTCACTTTGCCTTATTTTAAGGTACCACTTAAAGAACTAATTCAAACCTAATTCTATTCAATTCGAAGTTAAACAAATTAGGTAAAAACCTTTGCTTCTTTGTCTGAAATGCAAATCACCAACATCAACCATTCTTTAAATATCATAAACCCAGTGCTCGCAAGATATATAAATATAGTTAAAAAGTAGCAAGGCGAAATGTACACCTTGCTACTTTTTCGGTCTATTATTTTTTCCACTTCTTATGGTGACATTTATATAGTCTTTTATTTTCTTATTTTAATTTTTCTTTAGTATTGTTAAACAAAACTTTCACTGGGCTTTCTAATGCATCGTTTTCTATTGCTTTTTTCAACTCCACAAAAGTATAAAGAACATCCCAACTTTCATCATTCAATAGGTAGTGTTTCTCTTCTATTTGAAAACTCATTTCCTGATATTTACTCACAAAAATATCCAGTATATCTAACGATGATTGATCTATGTTATCAACCGTACCATTAACAATAGGATTAAAAACATCAATAATTTCGTTTGCCTCTTCTTTAAATTGTGGATGTATTCCAGAATAGCTTTCATAAGTTGGATACTGACCTTTAATTTCTGCAGGAATTTCGGTTGCTTTTAGGTTTTCATCTACACCTTTTTTAAAAGTTGTGTAAAGATCCTCTTCACCCACTCTAATTTCCGATGGTTCTGTAAAATTTTTCAAGCCTTCTATGTCGATGGCTATTTCTTTTTCTAATTCATTCATTTCATACTCTGTACCGTCATCTAATAGAAATTTACCCAATATATATTTATCATTAAATTTGTCTAACACAGTAGTTTCTTCCTCAGTTAATGCTCTTTTCTCTTCATAAGCGTTATCCAACAGTAGTATTGCTTGGTCAATATCTTTTTCAAAATCATCCTGTATAAGATTTTCATCTCCACATCCAGCAATTATTAATAGTAGTAACAAGTTAAAAATGATTATGTATTTTTTCAATTCAACACCCCTTTATTAGTATATATTACCATATTATACTAATGTACAAATAAAAATATAAAAACATCTATCACTGTGTCGAATATAAAATTAATTTAGATAAGTGAAACCATAAGGTCAAAAAACAATTACTTACACTTAACCGATATAATAGAAAAAATAGAAGAAGACGAACTTAAAAAGTTCGCCTCCTCCACTTCTCGGAAAACCGTATCGGCACAAAATCGGCACGACTGATTTTCAAATTTATAAAATTAATACCAAAACCTTGTTGCACTAACGTTCAAGGAATATTAACCGATAGAGCCTTCCATCTCGAACTTGATAAGACGGTTCATTTCTACAGCATATTCCATTGGAAGTTCTTTTGTAAATGGTTCGATGAAGCCCATTACGATCATTTCTGTTGCTTCTTCTTCGCTAAGACCACGACTCATCAAGTAGAATAATTGTTCTTCAGATACTTTAGAAACTTTCGCTTCATGCTCTAAAGAAATATTATCGTTTAGGATTTCGTTGTAAGGAATTGTATCAGAAGTAGACTGATTATCCATGATCAATGTATCACATTCGATGTTTGCTCGAGCACCAGTAGCTTTACGTCCAAAATGAACGATACCACGGTATGTTACCTTACCGCCTTGCTTCGAAATAGATTTAGAAACAATAGTGGATGAAGTATTCGGAGCTAAGTGCATCATTTTCGCACCAGCGTCTTGATGTTGACCTTTACCAGCAATAGCGATAGAAAGAGTCATACCACGAGCGCCTTCACCTTTTAGGATAACTGCTGGATATTTCATCGTTAATTTTGATCCGATATTTCCATCAATCCATTCCATCGTTGCATTTGCATCACAAACTGCACGTTTAGTAACTAAGTTATAAACGTTGTTTGCCCAGTTTTGGATTGTTGTATAACGGCAATAAGCATCTTTTTTAATGATAATTTCAACAACCGCACTATGAAGTGAGTTTGTTGTGTAAACAGGAGCAGTACATCCTTCAACATAATGTACAGAAGCGCCTTCGTCTACAATAATTAACGTACGTTCGAATTGACCCATATTTTCAGAGTTAATTCGGAAGTATGCTTGTAGTGGTGTTTCCACTTTAACGCCTGGTGGTACATAGATAAATGATCCACCCGACCATACTGCTGAGTTAAGTGCAGAAAACTTGTTGTCTGATGAAGGAATTACTGTACCCCAATGCTTTTTGAAAATATCTTCATTTTCACGAAGTGCAGAATCAGTATCTTTAAATACAATCCCTAAATCTTGAAGCTCTTGCTTCATATTGTGGTATACAACTTCTGATTCATACTGTGCAGAAACACCTGCAAGATATTTTTGTTCCGCTTCTGGAATACCTAATTTATCAAATGTAGCTTTGATTTCATCTGGCACTTCATCCCATGAAGTTTCTGTTTGTTCTGAAGGCTTAACATAATAAGTAATTTCATCAAAGTTTAATGACCCTAAATCTCCACCCCATTGAGGCATTGGTTTTGAGTAAAAAATTTCTAAAGCTTTTAAGCGATAATCTAGCATCCATTGTGGTTCTGATTTCATTCGTGATATTTCTTCCACGATTTCTTTCGTTAATCCACGTTTAGAACGGAAAATGGATACGTCTTTATCGTGGAAACCATATTTATAATCACCAATTTCAGGCATTTTTTTAGCCATCGTATTTCCTCCGTTCGTCTGTTATTCTGTTTCTTCTGAGACGCCTTTTTCCATTGCTTTCCACGCTAGTGTTGCACACTTGATACGCGCTGGAAACTGAGAAACACCACTTAATGCTTCTATATCTTCAAGTTCAATAGAATCATCGTAATCTTTCCCAAGCATCATTTCTGAAAAAGTTGTAGAAAGCTGTAAAGCTTCCTCTACAGTCTTTCCTTTAACTGCTTGTGTCATCATAGATGCAGATGCCATCGAGATGGAACATCCTTCTCCATCAAATTTCGCATTCTGAATTTTGCCATCTTCCACTTGAAGTGTTAAATGAATGCGGTCTCCACAAGTAGGGTTATTCATATCAATTGTCAAAGCTCCATCCTCAATACTTCCTTTGTTACGAGGATTTTTATAGTGATCCATAATGACACGGCGATAAAGTTGATCTAAATTAGAAGACATCGTTAAAATACTCCTTTGCTGAAAGCAATCCAGTAACTAGACGATCTATATCCTCTTCTGAATTGTATATATAGAAACTAGCACGAGCAGTTGCCACGCATTGCAACCATTTCATCAACGGTTGCGCACAATGATGTCCTGCACGAACTGCAATTCCACTCATATCTAATACTGTTGCAACATCATGTGGATGCACATCATCTAAATTGAATGTAACAATTCCAGCGCGCTTAGCAGCATCAACGGGTCCATAGATGGATAAACCATCAATAGTAGACATTTTTTCCATAGCGTAAGCAGCTAACTCATGTTCATGCTTTTCAATTTCATCTAGGCCAATTTCTTCTAAGAAATCAATTGCAGCTCCAAGACCAATGGCACCAGCAATTATTGGAGTACCGCCTTCGAATTTCCAAGGAAGCTCTTTCCATGTAGAATCATACAATCCTACGAAGTCAATCATTTCCCCACCAAATTCGATTGGCTCCATTTTATCCAGTAATGCTTCTTTCCCGTATAGTACCCCTATACCGGTAGGTCCACACATTTTGTGTCCAGAGAATGCAAGGAAATCACAATCAAGAGCTTGAACATCTAATTTTAGATGAGGTGCAGCTTGCGCTCCATCAACTACCATTACTGCTCCATGCTCATGTGCAATCTGCGTAATTTCTTTTATTGGATTCATTGTCCCTAATACGTTCGATACATAAACGATAGACACTATTTTTGTTTGATTAGTAATTGTTTCTCTAACCTTTTCTAAAGAAAGTGTACCATCTGCTTCTAAATCAATATATTTTAATACAGCACCAGTTTTCTTAGCTAATTGTTGCCAAGGGATAATGTTGGAATGGTGCTCCATATGTGTAATAACAATTTCGTCGCCCTCTTTTAGGTTAGCAAGGCCATAGCTCTGCGCCACCGTATTAATAGCGGTTGTTGTACCACGTGTAAAAATAACTTCTTTAGTAGACTTCGCATTTATGAATTTACGTACCTTTTCACGTGCTCCTTCGTAACTGTCCGTTGCTCTGTTACCAAGCGTATGAACTCCACGATGCACGTTCGAGTTTTCAAATTCATAATACTTTTTAATAGCCTCTATCACTTGAATAGGTTTTTGAGAAGTAGCACCATTATCTAAATAGACTAATGGATGACCATTGATCTCTTGATCTAAAATCGGAAAATAGCTTCGAATCTCTTTAGTATTGAGCATTAGCGAACTTTCCTTTCAATAACCTCCGTCAGCTGTTTCTTCACGCCTTCAATAGGTAATTCGTTAACTACAGGAGCAAGGAATCCATGAATTACTAGACGCTCTGCTTCATGTTGAGAAATACCACGGCTCATTAAATAGTACAACTGAAGTGGATCTACTCGGCCAACTGATGCTGCGTGACCTGCTGTTACATCATCTTCATCGATTAAAAGAATTGGGTTTGCATCTCCACGTGCTTTTTCGCTAAGCATTAATACACGAGATGTTTGCTCAGCATTAGACTTAGTCGCACCGTATTCAATTTTACCAATACCATTGAATATAGATGATGCTTCTTCTTTCATAACTCCGTGCTTAAGGATTTGACCTTCTGTATGTTTGCCCCAATGAATTACTTTTGTTGTAAAGTTTTGTTTTTGTTTACCGCGACCTACAACAACCATTTTCACATGACCTTCTGAGTTATCTCCAACTAAATGTGTTGTATTTTCAGAAATAGTATCACTGTCATTCATCATACCAAGTGCCCATTCAAGAACCGCATCACGACTTGTTACACCGCGACGATTAACGTATGTTGTAAATCCTTCTGCTAGAACATCAACAGTTCCAAATGTAACTTTTGAATTGTCTTTAGCAATAACTTCCGTCACGATATTAGCTAAACCTTCTGCATGTTCAACAGTGGACAAATAGTTCTCTACATAAGTTACAGAACTATTTTCATCCGCTACTAGTAAAGTATGATTGAAAAGTGAAGCTGCTTTATCGTCATGTAAATAAATAACTTGAATTGGTTCTTCTACTACAACATTCTTAGGCACGTATAAGAATACACCACCGTTTAATAATGCAGCATGAAGTGCAGTTAATTTATGTTCTGTTACTTTGACACCGTCGGTCATAAAGTATTGTTGAACAAGATCAGAATGCTCACGAATTGCAGTGTATATATCAGTTAAGATAACACCTTTAGCTTTTAGATCTTCTGATAATGAAAGAAATGCAGGTGTATTGTTATGTTGGATGTAAATATTTTTTTGTTCATCCGCATTTACAACTGCTTTCACTTCATCAGGTAGTTCGTTTAAAGAAGTAAATTTACTGCTATCTACAGTATGAACTGGAAACTCTGTGAAATTCCAATTAGTAATTTTTGTTTTGTCTGGTGTTGGCATCGGAAGTGTTTCAAGTTCACCAAATGCTTTCAGACGAAGTTCTGTCATCCAGCTTGGTTCTTGCTTACCTTCTGAAAAGGAGCGAATATCTTGCTCGGTTAATGCCAATTTTGTTTCAACCGTCATGCTGATTCGTCCCCTTTCTTATGCTTCTTGTCCAACTGTTTCGTCTTCAATTCCTAACTCTTCTTTTACCCATTCGTATCCTTCTGCTTCTAATCTTTGAGCAAGTTCAGGACCACCGGATTTAACTACACGTCCTTGCATCATTACATGTACATGGTCTGGCGTGATGTAGTTAAGAAGACGTTGATAGTGAGTGATTACTAAGCTTCCGAATCCTTCTCCACGCATTTCGTTGATACCTTTAGAAACAACTTTTAATGCATCGATATCAAGACCAGAGTCAATTTCATCTAAAATAGCAAATTTGGGTTGCAACATCATTAATTGAAGAATCTCATTACGTTTTTTCTCCCCGCCTGAGAATCCTTCATTTAAATAACGTTGTGCCATATCTAAATCCATTTCTAAAAATTCCATTTTGCTATCAAGCTCGCGAATGAATTTCATTAAAGAGATTTCATCGCCTTCTTCACGACGTGAATTAATCGCTGAACGTAGGAAATCAGCATTTGTAACTCCAGTAATTTCACTTGGATATTGCATCGCCAGGAATAGACCAGCTTGAGCACGTTCGTCTACTTCCATTGCTAAAACATCTTCTCCGTCCAATTCAATTGAACCAGATGTAACTTCATATTTTGGATGACCCATAATAGCAGAAGCTAAAGTAGATTTACCTGTACCATTAGGACCCATTACTGCGTGAATTTCGTTCGTATTAATTGTTAAATTAACACCTTTTAAAATCTCTTTACCGTCTATTTCAACGTGTAAATCTTTAATAACTAAAGTCGACATTTAATAACCTCCATTAAGTAAATATGAATGTATAACCATTCTAATTTATTATCATTCTAATCTTAACCCAAACTGAAGTACCTTGCAAATCTTTTGGAGCATATTCTATTTAATATTGTAGAATATACAGATTTCCTGTTTTCTCTTGACTTTACAACGAAATTATTAGGTAAATAGTAATCTTTCTTTATTTTCATTAAGAATAGTCTAAATGAGAATCGATTTCACTATGAAGCTAGTGAAAACAAAAAGAATCCACGAAGAAATTCTCCGTGGACTCTTGTATATTATCCCCTAAATGCTTGGGCATCAAGTTTAGCCGCTAATTGCATACATTTTTCATGATCCTCTTGCCGTTTGTTTTCAACTTGCAATCTTAGTTCTTGACTTTGTCTCAATTCATCATATCCAAAACCATGTACTCCTCTAAATGCGTGGTCCATCTGTTCTGTATAAGGTAAGTCTTCCGAACTGATAATGAATCATCCCTCTCTGTTTTTAAGTTCATCATTTATATACCCAACTATTTGGGTCTTAAACATATTTCTTTAATAACTTATGCAGTTTTTGAAAATTTGTCTACGATAATCGCAAGTGCTCCATCACCAGTTACATTTGTCGCCGTTCCAAAGCTGTCCTGTGCAATGTATAGTGCAATCATTAATCCAATCATTGCCCCGTTGAATCCAAGCATTGTTTCCAATAATCCCAGTGCCGCCATAACTGCTCCACCTGGAACTCCAGGAGCTGCAATCATCGTTACACCAAGCATAAATATAAAAGGTGCAAATGAAGATAGCATAATATCCTGTCCATTTATAAGCAATACACCGATTGAACAAGAGACAAGTGTAATCGTACTCCCTGACAAGTGGATTGTTGCAAATAGAGGAATCGTAAAGTTTGTCACTTTAGCTGAAGCACCAGTTTGCTGAGCCTGCTTTAGCGTCACCGGAATTGTTGCAGCTGATGACTGTGTACCTAAAGCTGTAAAATAAGCTGGGGACATTGTTTTTAAGAGTTTCAAAGGGTTTTTCCCAGTTACCGTACCAGCTGCTGTATATTGTAATAAAAGCATGACAAGATGCAGCACAATAATCATGACAAACACGACTCCAAAAACCGATAAAACCTTAGCCACTTGTCCACCGTACGCCATATTCATAAAGATTCCAAAAATATGTATCGGTAATAATGGGATAATAACATAAGAGATTACCTTCTCAATAATCTCGCTAAACTCTTCAAATGCATTTTGTAACATGTTTCCTTTTAGTTTGGAAATCCCAATCCCCATAATGAATGAGAAAACTAATGCTGTCATTATATCCATCATCGGAGGTATCGGCATTTCAAATAAGCCCCCAATTAAAAATTCTTCCGGATTCTCTAACTTAACACTCTCTTTACCACCTATAAACTTAGGCAGTAAATTTGATGCGACAAAAAATGCTATCAAGCCTGCTACAATGGTAGATAAATAGGCAATTCCCGTAGAAATACCAAGTAATCTACCAGAACCCTTTCCAAGCTTAGCTATCCCTGGAACAATAAACCCAATAATAATGAAAGGAACAATAAACCCTAAAAAGGCACTAAAAATACTATTAAAAGTAGCCATTATCTCTACCACTATTTTAGGGACAACTAGTCCCAATAAAACACCAAATACTATCGCTATCACTATTCGCGGCAATAACCCAAACCTCTTCATACGATGTCCTCCTCATATGCACAAATGTATTATTAATAACATTTATACACTTTAGCACAGTCACTTATTAAAGTGAATAGGATTAGTAGTATACATAATATTCTATTAACATTTTTTTGAACTGTAGTTCGTGTAGTAAGTATTAGAGCCTTTTCCGTATTTTACTAAGTCAGAGCTTGATAGAATTCTTTTTGCTTCATACCTGTTGTTTAAAAGTAGAAACTCTCTACATTCTTTATTAGTAATAGTTTCTTTACAGAGCGAAAAATAAGTGGAAACTGCTTTTTTGTGTGCATATGAATTGTTTTCTTTACAAGTAGGACAATACCAAGTTCGGGCTATTTTCTGCATTCCAATAAATCCGCAGCTTTCACATTTTACTCCGAGCTTTAAATCTTTAAGTGAAATTGAGAAATGTTCGATAAGAGGAATGGATGGAGGCGAATAGGTACTTCTTAGAATTACTTCTTTTATTTTCTCCATTTCTTTTTGACTTAGGGTTGAACTATTTTCGGGGAAATGTCGTAGGAAGGAACGCATTTCATTCCTATACATTATTTTAACGCCGCTGACTGAATGTTTAACAAAACTATTACGAGACGCAAAGATTACTACACCATGAATTGGGACTGAAATATTATACTGGAGGAAGAACTGAGAAAGTTGATATTTATATTCATTCAACTGATTTGCGGGGCAAGGATATTTAGTTATTCTTCCATCCTCTTTTCGTTGGATAAGTTGTGATGGATTAGTCGAAAACTCTAATTCCCCAATGATGTTTTTTACTTCAAGAATTACTACTCCATATGGGGTTATTATCAGGAAGTCTAATTCAAATGCAAATTCCGCAAAGAGAAACACCTTGTGAAAAATATAACATCTATATGGAATTTTCATTTGCTCTAGCACTTTGTAAATAACCTCTTCACCATAATCTCCTGCTTTAATAGCACCTATCTCTTTAGAAATTCTTGTATATTGTGGATGTTGCGGAGAAAGTCTTTCTATTAAATCAGACATTCTTGCTACATATTTTGAAGGGGAATACGGTTTAATTATCAAATTATCATCACCTCTTCAACACAATATCACGAATAGTTAGTCTTTTCTAGACTAAATTTTTTTATTGTGCAGATTGGTGAATAAAGAATGCTTGAAAAGCGGTATTGACTCTTTTTAGTGCTCAGTTTCTGCTGGACGGATACCAGACTGGCTCGAGCACTTTGACTACTCAATCGGGCGATTGCGACTTCTTCTCGGGCGTTCGTCCTACCCCGGGCGGATAGCAGGTTAGCCTGGGAACTTAGAATACTCGAACGGGCGGTTCCGACTTCCTCTCGGGCGTTCGTCCTACCCCCGGGCGGATAGCAGGTTAGCCTGGGCACTTAGAATACTCGATCGGGCGGTTGCGACTTCTTCTCGGGCGTTCGTCCTACCCCCGGGCGGATAGCAGGTTAGCCTGGGCACTTAGAATACTCGATCGGGCGATTGCGACTTCTTCTCGGGCGTTCGTCCTCCCCCCGGGCGGATAGCAGGTTGGTTCGGGCGCTTAAAGTAGTCGATCGGGCGGTTGCGACTTCTTCTCGGGCGTTCGTCCTACCCCGGGCGGATAGCAGGTTAGCCTGGGAACTTAGAATACTCGAACGGGCGGTTGCGACTTCCTCTCGGGCGTTCGTCCTACCCCCGGGCGGATAGCAGGTTAGCCTGGGCACTTAGAATACTCGAACGGGCGGTTGCGACTTCTTCTCGGGCGTTCGTCCTACCCCGGGCGGATAGCAGGTTGGTTCGGGCGCTTAAAATAGTCGAGCGGGCGGTTGCGACTTCCTCTTGGGCGTTCGTCCTACCCCCGGGCGGATAGCAGGTTGGCCTGGGCGCTTAGAATACTCGAACGGGCGGTTGCGACTTCCTCTCAGGCGTTCGTCCTCCCCCCGGGCGGATAGCAGGTTGGTTCGGGCGCTTAAAATACTCGAGCGGGCGGTTGCGACTTCCTTTTGGGCTTTCGCCATTCGCCTGCACAAAAAAAACAGACACCCGAAGATGTCTGTTTCCTCAAATAATATTATTATTTTACTGGTACTACAGATCCGCCCCACTCGCTTAGGATGAAGTCTTGAATTTCTTCAGATTTCAATGCTTCTACTAAAGCTTTAATCTCTTTATTGTCTTCATCACCTGAGTTTACAGCAATGATATTCACATATGGAGATTCATTAGATTCTTCAATTGCAATAGAATCTTCTAATGGATTGATACCAGCGTCTATTGCGTAGTTAGAGTTGATCAATACTGCATCGCCTTCTTCGTTTTCATATAACTGAACCATCAGTGCTGATTCATAGTTAGCGTCAAATTCAAGATTTTTAGGATTATCAACGATGTCTTTCACTTCAGCTTTTGTTTTGTCAACACCATCTGCTAATTTAATTAGTCCTTTTGCTTCTAACATAGCAAGAATACGACCGTGATCTGCAACAGAGTTACTCATTAGAATTGTTGCACCTTCTGGAAGCTCTTCAATAGAACCGTATTTTTTAGAATATAAACCGATTGGTTCAATATGTATTTCACCAGCGTTAGCAAAATCATATCCAAAATCAGCTTTTTGTGACTCAAAGTAAGGGATATGTTGGAAATAATTCGCATCCAAGTCACCTGAATCTAAATCTTTGTTTGGTAATACATAATCTTGATACGATTCTACAACAAGTTCAATTCCTTGTTCTTCAAGAATTGGTTTAACTTCTTCTAATATAACTGCATGAGGTACGTTCGATGCACCTATTACAAGTTTACTACCCTCTTCTTCTCCGCACGCTGCAAGTGTTAATGCACTCACTGATAATAAAGCTCCAGCTAATAACTTCTTCATTTTCAAATCTCTCCCTTTTTACCTATGTTTTCTATGTGATCGAGTACTCTCGTTTACACCTATTATCGTTTATCTATTTTTGTAGTAATTAAATCGCCTATCCACTGAATTATAAATACCATGATTAATATTAGTATTGTGGCAACAAGTGTTACATCTGTTCTACCTCTTTGGAATCCATCTAAGAATGCTAGCGTTCCTAGTCCCCCAGCACCGATAATACCGGCCATAGCTGTATAACCAACTAGTGAAATCCCCGTAACCGTAATACCTGATACTAATGCGGGCATAGATTCTGGCAATAGAACCTTCCAAATAACAGTAGAAGTTTTAGCGCCCATCGATTTAGCTGCTTCTAGTACTCCTTTATCAATTTCTCGTAGAGCTATCAACACCATACGAGCGTAAAATGGAGCAGCTCCAATAACTAAAGCTGGGAATGCAGCATTTGGCCCACGCATTGTTCCAACTAAAAACTTCGTTAATGGGATTAATAAAATAATCAAAATAATAAATGGAATGGAACGGAATATATTAACGAAAGCTCCTGTTAACCAGTTCGCTAACTTGTTCGCCCATGCTTGATGAGGACTAGTTAAGAAAAGTAAAAGACCGAGCACTAGCCCAATAATTGCTGTCAGTATAGTAGATACTGCAGTCATATATAATGTTTCAACGGTTGCTTCCCACATTTTTGGCCAATCAACATTAGGAAATAAATCATTAATCATTGTTGATCACCTCTGTATTTACTTTTTGTTCATGTATATAGCGGATGGCCTCATCCACCAATAATGCATCTCCTTCTAGTTGAAGGATTAAGGTACCAAATGCGCCATTTTGTGTATGCGAAATATTACCTTGGACAATATTGACTTCTAAATCAAATTGCTTAATAAGTCTCGACAATATTGGTTGTTCTGTTTGCTCTCCAACAAATACTAGCTTTATCAGCTTGCCATTTGGATATAGCTCTTTTAAATGCTGTATTGTTTGTATTGCTTTATTGGAATCACTTACTTGCGAGACAAAACGTTTCGTAATAGGTTGTTGCGGGTTTTGGAATACATCTAGTACTTTTCCTTCTTCTACTACATGACCTTTTTCCATTACTGCAACACGACCGCAAATCTTTTGAATAACCTGCATCTCGTGGGTAATCAATACAATTGTCAGCCCTAATTTTTCATTGATACTAACTAATAAGTCTAAAATTGAGTCTGTAGTTTCTGGGTCTAACGCAGAGGTTGCTTCATCACAGAGAAGCACTTCTGGACGATTGGCTAATGCCCGCGCAATTCCGACACGTTGTTTTTGTCCTCCTGATAACTGTGAAGGATAATAATGTCCGCGACCTTCTAAACCAACTAAATCAATTAGTTCCTCTACTCTCGAAGAACGTTGTGCTTGTGGAACACCAGCAATTTCTAATGGAAAAGCAATATTTTCCGCAACCGTTCTTGACCATAACAGATTAAAGTGTTGGAAAATCATACTTACCTTTTGTCTTACTTGACGAAGCTTCACTTCATTTATCTTAGTAATATCTTGATTGTTGACGATAATTTGACCCGAAGTTGGCTTTTCTAATCCATTCAATAATCGAATAAGTGTACTCTTTCCTGCACCACTGTATCCAATGATGCCGAAAATTTCACCTTTCTTTATGTCAAGATTCACCTCTTCAACTGCAACGATTGTACCTTGTTTCGTGCTAAATTTTTTCGAAACATTATTTAAACTAATCATGGGAAACTTGCCACCTTTCTACGAAATGCTCAATTGTCTATCTATCTTCAAGAAATATTGTATGAATTTTTAATCCTGCATTTTAAAACTACTCAATGCGTCAACAGTTACTATGTAAATACATATACTTCCCATTTCTATCTAAAAAAACCCTCCTGCAAAAGAGCAGAAGGGTTTTAAGTTATTTATTTTAATAACGTTCATCCATTCTCTCATTTCCCAAAGCAACAGCTTTGCGTGATTTGGCACCATTTCATTTACATGACGGTTGCCGGGCTTCATAGGGCACTTCCCTCCACCACTCTTAATAAGAGTAACACTATTTAATTTGTTGGTATATCGAATGTTATCACACGACTACTTGCTCGTCAATACTTTTTATTGTCTCTAATATAAATGGAACTGATTGAAATGCATATATCTTTTTATATACAGTTCCACCTTTAGCGATTATCAGGCATGGCACGCTTTCAATATGATAATCCATTGCAAAATTCTCTAGATAGTTAATATTTGCTTGGCCAATTGAAAAAGGCATCATCTCTTGTACAACTTGCATCATCTTACTTGCAACTTGGCATGTTCCACATAAGGGTGTATAAATATAGAACATTGTAAGCTGACCACTGTTCTTATGGTCGTTCCACTGTTCAAGTGTCCATTCATTCACATTACATCATCCTAAAGTAAATATTGTCTTTTCACTTTTATATTAACACTTTTTAATATGGATGCCAAAACTTTGAACGGTGTAGTCGCCACTTCACAATACATTGGATTGGTATATAGATGAATAGCTTCAGGGTATTCTTTCCTGACGATGGAGCGAATTTGCTCGCCTGATCTATCCGCATCTAAAAACGCATAAATAGGAATACCGTCGTAAGGACTTAAAATCTCTTCTAGCTTTACATTGGATATCGTTCCGTTTGTACAAATAATTTCTGTTGATTCATCAAGTAATTTTAAAAGCTTTAATTTATCTGATCTTCCCTCAACTATAATTATTTTTTCACTAAAGACAATAGCCATTCAGCATCTCTCCCAACTATGCCCTTTCCAATATTATATGAAAAAAACGCCGACATTAAGCGGCGTTTTCATAATTATTCTGAAATTAATTCTTCGTATTTTTCTGGAGAAAGTAAACCATCGACTTCCGTTACATCAGCTGGCTCTACAACAATCATCCATGCATTTTCATAAGGGGATTCGTTTACATATTCAGGGTTATCTTCTAATTCTGTATTTACATCTACTACTTTACCGCTTATTGGTGCATACAGTTCAGAGACAGTTTTTACAGACTCTACACTACCAAATGGATCTCCTGCTTTAATATCATCTCCGACTTGTGGAAGCTCGACAAACACGATATCTCCAAGCTCTGATTGTGCAAATTCAGTAATACCGATACGGATATTTCCGCCTTCAGTCTTTACCCATTCGTGCTCTGCTGAGTATTTTAAATCTTTAGGTGCGTTCATATATATACCCCTCTCCATTAATAATACATTCATCTACTATATTCACATATTTTTATAGTAAAAACAAGTGACTTTAAGAAGTCTTCCAAACATCCTCAAACTGTTGTTCCTTGAAGCCTAGCGTTAATTTTTCACCATCAAAAACAACTGGACGTTTAATAAGCATTCCATCAGAAGCAAGCAAGGCTAATTGCTCATCTTCTGACATCGTTGGAAGCTTGTCTTTTAGACCAAGTTCTCGATATTTCATACCAGAAGTATTAAAGAATTTTTTGAGTTCTAAGCCACTTACTTCGAACATTTTTTGAAGCAAATCTTTAGTTGGAGGATTTTCAGCTATATGGTTGTCTATGTATTCTATATCATTGTCCTTTAACCATTTGCTCGCTTTTCTACACGTTGTACATTTAGGATAGCCATAATATTGAATAGTCATGTTGTACCACCTTTTTCTTTTTATCATACATAATATTGTAAGAGATGAGCAATCATTTTGAACGGTGACTAAGGATTCAACCTCGAATTAAGAAATTAAGACTCAAAAAAAATGCCCACCCTTTAAATTCAAAACCTGTTTCCAACGTTTCCGAAATGCTCTGGACTAACTTGTTGCTATATTATTGCCGATTGAATTTTTAGTGATGCTGGTTGGTTGTGACGTCCGTCACAACCAACCAGCATCATTTTTTTGGTAATTTTATGGCGCTTATCTGTCCGTCGCTCTTCTACAACTTCTAGAAACACGTTAGTGCATTTTTGGATAACTAGAGAAAAGCTACTTTCCTATTCATGGAGCAGGCCCCCGAAGATACAATTTCGGGGGCTCTAACGCTACTCTATACGATAGATACCGTCTATTTTTATGTCGTATACTTTTTTATTAGTTGAAGAAATCCATAAGAAATGCCCTAATTAAAAATTTTTGATAACAAATCCAGAGCCTCTACATTGCATGCAATCCTCTGTATTCTATATCAACAGGAAGACTGATTTTATATACTCAAGATGCATAAATATCCTTATATCTAATGAATGATTTGGTCTTAATTTATCTTTACTTGCTCTCACCTATTGTTTACTCGCTCATTTCTGTGGCTTACTTGCGGTCGTAAACGATTTACTTGCTCTAGGCCTATATTTACTTGCGGACTTTTACCTTTTACACGCGGAGTGGATAATTTTACTAAATTTCATTACTCATTCACAGCCAAAATTTGTAGAATTGAATGACTAATAGTTGCTTTCCACTCAATTTGTCGACTGCAATTGATAGTGTCTTTAGATGCCCCTGCATATTTAACGTGTTTTTCATAAAGGCTTGATTTTAATTGATGAATAATGACTACACACTTAATTGATTGTAGTGGAAAGCGGCGACTCCAGCAGGATAAGCGAGAAAGTCGAGACCCACAGGGAGGATTCATAAATACGAAAGATTTAATACATCGTGTGTCGTTAATTTGTGAACGGAATCCCATTGTCCCGAGGAGGCTCGGCCTCGCCTGCGGAAAGCGTCCGCTTGCAACGAAAATCAACTGTATTATTATTATTATTAGGGATAAATAAAAAAGCCGATCTACTAGAATCGGCTTTTTCGTTTATTTGATTAAAGAACGTATTTTTCTGCTTCGATTAGTTTAACGGATGCTTCTCGTTTTTTCTCAATAACATTGTATGGTGTGTAGCGTGTTAATTTACGTAAAGCGGAAATCATCATACGTTGATTATCTCCATCTACAGATGCAATAAGTGTCTCTTTTGCTGCCTGTTCGATTTCAATAAAAGCTTCTTGTGTGAAGATTTGTGTATAAAGAAGTTTTTGTGCTGCTTTTTCTTCTCCATCACGCCCAATTGCTTTTTCTGTACGTAGAACTGCTGATTCCATTGCAAATAAGTTATTTGCTATGTTAGCGATGTTCACTAGTACTTCTTGTTCTGCCTCTAGTTTTGTACCAAATCGTTGTGCAGCAAGACCAGCAACTAGAATACCAATTTTCTTCGCATTAGCTACTAATACCTTTTCTTGTGCAAGAGCTTCCGTACCAACCTCTTCTGGCATCATCATTAATAGCTCTTCTTGTAAGCCTTGAGCCTTTTGAAGGAGTGGTAATTCACCTTTCATCGCTTTTTTCAGGAATGTTCCTGGAACGATTAGGCGGTTAATTTCATTTGTTCCTTCGAAAATACGGTTAATACGCGAATCTCGGTAAATACGCTCTACTTCATACTCTTGCATAAATCCATAACCACCATGTAATTGAACAGCTTCATCAACGATATAATCTAGAACCTCAGATCCTACTACTTTGTTGATAGAACATTCAATTGCATATTCAGCGATTGAAGCAGCAATTGCTTTGCCGTCTTTTTGTTCTTCTGCACTCAATTGACTCATACGCTCTTCAAAATATCCAACAGTACGGTATATTAAACTTTCAGTTGCATACAATTTAGATGCCATAGTAGCCAGTTTGTTTTTCGTTAAATTAAAGGAAGAGATCGGTGTCTTAAATTGTTGACGTTGATTTGTATAAGAAATTGCTAATTCTAATGCTCGTTTAGATCCACCAATTGTACCTACCCCTAATTTATAACGACCAATATTTAAAATATTGAATGCGATAATATGACCGCGACCGATTTCCCCTAATAGGTTTTCTACAGGAACTTGAGCGTCCTCTAGGATTAGTGTACGAGTAGAAGAAGACTTAATCCCCATTTTCTTCTCTTCTGCCCCAACAGAAACTCCAGGGAATGTTTTTTCTACGATAAATGCAGTGAATTTGTCTCCATCTACTTTAGCGTAAACAACAAATACATCTGCAAATCCAGCATTTGTAATCCATTGTTTTTCACCGTTTAATACATAGTGTGTACCTTCTGCATTTAATTTTGCAGTAGTTTTTGCTCCTAATGCATCTGACCCTGAACCTGGCTCAGTTAATGCATAGGCAGAAATTTTTTCACCTGATGCTGAGTTTGGAAGATATTTTTGTTTCTGCTCTTCATTACCAAAAAGAACGATTGGTAATGTACCAATTCCTACATGAGCACCGTGTGTTATAGAAAAACCACCAGCTACAGACATTTTTTCTGCAATCAGTGCAGAGGAAACTTTGTCTAAGCCAATTCCGCCGTACTCTTCAGGAATATCAGCTGCAAGTAAGCCAAGGTCTCCCGCTTCTTTTAATAAACGTACAGAGTGGTCAAATTCATGATGTTCCAAGTTTTCTACTACTGGAAGTACCGAATTTTTAACATACTCTTCCGTCGTTTTCGCAATCATCTTTTGCTCATCATTAAAATCCTCTGGTGTAAATATGCGGTTTGCGTCTAAGTCTTCAACTAAAAATGCTCCGCCTTTAATTGCATCTTTTAATTCGTTCATGTATATTCCCCCTAGTTTATTTTTTTTAAAGTAATTCGAACACTCCAGCAGCTCCCATTCCACCACCGATACACATTGTAACAACTCCAAATTGCTTTCCTTGACGTCTCAATTCACTCATCATTTTCAATGATAAGATAGTTCCCGTAGCTCCAAGTGGATGGCCTAATGCAATTGCCCCACCGTTTACATTCACCTTTTCCATATCTATACCTAAGTGACGAACAACTTGAATAGATTGAGAAGCAAATGCTTCATTGATTTCCCAAAGATCAATGTCTTCGATTGATAATCCTGCAAGTTTTAATGCTTTTGGTACCGCTACAATTGGTCCGATTCCCATTACCTCTGGTGGTACTCCCCCAACTGCAAATGAACGGAATTTCGCAAGCGGCTTTAATCCCTGTGCTTCTGCAACTTCTCGATCCATGATTAATACAGCACCTGCTCCATCTGAAGTTTGTGAAGCATTTCCTGCTGTTACTGATCCGCGAACATTGAATGCAGGACGTAATTTAGCAAGTGTTTCTACTGTAGTTCCTACACGTACACCTTCATCCATTTCAAACATGAATTTCTTCTGCTGTGCTTTATTGTTTTCGTCAACAAAATGCTTTATAACTTCTACTGGGACAATATCATCATTGAACTTTCCTGCTGCAATTGCGGCTGCTGCTCGTTCATGTGATCTTACTGCAAATGCATCCTGATCTTCACGACTAATACTATACTTAGTTGCCACTTGTTCAGCTGTGTGGCCCATTCCCATGTAGTATTGAGGGGCTGTTTGTGCTAGATGTGCGTTCGGACGAATCGTATTACCCATCATTGGAACCATACTCATTGACTCCACCCCACCAGCGATTATCGCTTCGGCGTGACCTAACATAATACGTTCTGCTCCGTATGCAATTGATTGTAGACCAGATGAACAGAAACGGTTTACTGTAATCGCTGGTGTTGTATCTGGTAGACCTGCTAATGCACCAATATTACGAGCAACGTTCATCCCTTGCTCTGCTTCTGGCATTGCACATCCTAATATAAAATCATCTATCGGACCATCATAACCGCCAGCTCTTAGTAATGTTTCTTTTACAACTAGTGCCCCAAAATCATCTGGACGCACTGTTGCTAGTGATCCTTTTTTCGCTTTACCTACTGGTGTTCTTGCCCCTGCTACTATGACTGCTTCACGCATGAGTTTTCCTCCTTTACCTTTATGCAAGATTAGTTGCGTAATGGTTTGCCTTTCACTAGCATGTGTTGCATTCTTGCTTGAGATTTTGGATCAGCAACTAAGCTTAAGAAAGCTTCTCGCTCCAAGTTCAGTAAATATTGCTCGTCGACTAAAGTACCGTATGGAACTTCTCCACCTGCAATAACATAAGCAAGCTTTTTAGCAATTTTCAAATCATGCTCACTAATAAATCCAGATAAAAGCATACCTTCTGCTCCTAAAATAAGTGCTGCATATCCTGGAGATCCAGAAACAGGTACTTTTTCACGAATCGGTGCTTTATATCCGCCTTCTGCAAGAGCTAATACCACTTGTTTCGCATCGTATATTAAATGATCAGGATTTACACTAATTCCATCTGCAAAATTCAAGAAGTTATTTTCACGCGCTTCTTCACCCGAGGTTGAAACTTTTGCCATTGCAATTGTTTCAAATACTTTGCTTGCAACTGTAAGATAATCTATCTCAACACCGTTTGGAAGTCCCTTCAAGTGCTTAATATAAAGCTCTTTGTTACCTCCTCCACCAGGGATAAGACCAACCCCAGCTTCTACTAATCCCATATATGTCTCAGAAGATGCTTGGATATGAGCAGCAGGTAAGCAAGTTTCTGCTCCACCACCTAATGTCATTCCAAATGGAGCAACTACTACTGGTTTAGCAGAGTATTTAATCTTCAACATTGCATTTTGGAATTGACGAACAACAAAATCTAATTCGAAAATATTATCGTCCTGTGCTTCCATTAAAATCATTCCTAGGTTTGCCCCAACACTGAAGTTTTTACCTTGGTTACCTATGACAAGGCCCTTGAAGTTCTTTTCTACTTCATCTACGGCAAAGCTAATCATTTGAAGGATATCTAAACCAATAGAGTTCGATTTCGAATGGAATTCAAGCAATGCAACTCCATCACCTAAATCTATTAAGCTTGCACCAGAATTAGATTTAATAACACCATGTTTCTTCTTATACCTTTTTAAGTCAATTACCTTTTCGTTTACGGAAACTAATGAATAATCAGATCCATCGAAATAGTATTGATCACCATTTTCTTCTTTATAGAAAGATGTAAATCCTTTATCCAATAATGATTGGACGAATGCAGGAACTTCCAAGCCTTCTGCTGTCATTTTTTCAACTGATTCATTTACACCGATTGCATCCCATATTTCAAATGGACCTTGTTGCCAACCGAATCCCCATTTCATCGCTTGGTCAATCGCAACTATATCATCTGCAATTTCCCCATGAAGCTGAGCTGAATAGATTAATGTAGGACTTAAAATACTCCAAAGTAATTCACCAGTTCTATCTTTTGCATAAGTTAATGTTTTCACTTTTGCTGCAAGACCTTTTTGTTGCTTCGCCATTTCCATTGAAGGCGTTTTCAACTTCTTCATTGCCTCATATTCAAGTGTTTCAGGATTTAGTTCTTTGATTTCTTTACCTTCTTTTAAGAAGAAACCTTGCCCAGATTTAGCTCCTAGCCATTTGTTTTCAAGCATTTTTTGCATAAATGCAGGCACTTCAAATACTTTTTGTTCCTCACCAGATGTTTGGTCATATACGTTTTTCGCAACATGTGCAAATGTGTCTAAACCAACGACATCTAATGTACGGAACGTGGCTGACTTCGGTCGACCGATTAGTGGCCCTGTAACAGAATCTACTTCTCCAACGGAATAACCTCTAGCTTGCATTTCACGCAATGTTACAAGTAAACCATATGTCCCTATACGGTTTGCTATGAAGTTCGGAGTATCCTTTGCAATTACAACACCTTTTCCTAACACATCTTCCCCAAATTGCTTCATGAACTCTACAACTTCAGGAGCAGTAGTTGTTGCAGGAATTACTTCTAATAGCTTCAAATAACGTGGAGGATTGAAGAAATGTGTTCCTAAGAAATGCTTTCCAAAGTCCTCTGAGAGCCCTTCCACCATTGCATTAATACTAATTCCCGATGTATTAGAGCTAATGATTGTTCCAGGCTTACGAACTGCATCTATTTTTTCGTATAAGCTTTTTTTAACTTCTAAGTTTTCAACAACAACTTCGATAATCCAGTCCACGTCTTTTAATTTTTCAAGATCGTCCTCTAAGTTTCCAGCAGTTATTAACTGTAGGTTTTTCTTAGCAGTAAGTGGTGCCGGTTTTTGCTTCAACAATTTTTGAATAGCTGTCTCTGCAAATTTATTTCTTACTGCTGGATGCTCTAAAGTTATTCCCTTTGCTTCTTCATCTTTACTAACTTCTTTAGGTACGATATCTAATAATAATGTAGGTATACCAATATTCGCTAAGTGAGCAGCAATTCCTGAGCCCATTACTCCGGAACCTAAAACAGCTGCCTTTTTAATTTGATATGTCACGTGCACAGCCTCCCCTTCGTCTTGAATGAATACTCATTCATTTTGATAACAAAAAAAATAGAAGCAATCTCTATGTCTATTAGTTTAGAACAATATTTAAATTTTCGCAATAATAAAATGAATAAATAATTCTTTTTTCTTTCTCCAACATAAGAAACAGTGTAAACTGTAAACAAAGTCATAGGAGGTATAAAAACATGCAAAAAATTACAACTACTGAACAATTCAACGAGATTATTTCTGGTGACAAAGAAGTATTAGTAAAATTTGAAGCTGGTTGGTGCCCTGATTGTCGTCGTATGGAAATGTTCATTGATCCAATAGTCGAAAAATATAACCAATATACTTGGTACGAAGTAAACCGTGATGAACTTCCGGAAGTTGCGGAAAAATATGAGGTAATGGGAATTCCAAGTCTTCTTATTTACCAAAACGGCGAGAAAAAAGCTCACCTTCATAGTGCAAATGCAAAATCTCCTGAGCAAGTAACAGATTTTTTAGATGCACAAAACTAAGTAAGATAGTATCTATTAGTCAAAGTATCTAAATGTTACACTGCGACGAGCTGTGCGCAGGAGCACTGTAACTGAATTTTTAGATGCACAAAACTAAGTAAGATAGTATCTATTAGTCAAAGTATCTAAATGTTATACTGCGACGAGCTGTGCGCAGGAGCACTGTAACTAAATTTTAGATGCACAAAACTAAGTAAGATAGTATCTATAAGTCAAAGCATCTAAATGTTATACTGCGACGAGCTGTGCGCAGGAGCACTGTAACTAAATTTTTAGATGCACAAAACTAATAGTATAGAATGGCTGTTTCTTTCGGAAGCAGCCTTTTCTTTTTTAAATGGGGCCAAGTATTTGTAATCGTTATAATAAGAAAAAAACAGAGGTGCTTATTTATATGTCACACGAACAAGAAATGATTGCATTAAAAGAAAAACTCGCTTATTATGAGCGAATTATTAAGACAATTTCTACTCCTATTATTCCATCTATCGTTCCTAAAACCATCTTAATTCCTATTGCAGGCTATATGTTTAGGGAGCGCTTTGAAAATATTCAGACGAAAACACTCCAGTACATAGGAGATCATAAAGAAATTGAACAAGCAGTTTTTGATTTTACTGGGGTTAATGTAGAGGATGTAGAAGCTTTCGATTACAATGAACTTGCCATGTCTATTACAAATTTGAACAGCTCACTTCGATTAATGGGAATTCGACCAATTTATGTTGGTTTTAATCCGCGTTTTATCCGTGAAATTGTTCATGCTAGTATTCAAGTGGATATTGAGACATATAAAAGCTTCCGTGAGGCATTAAACAAAATTTTAGTTGAATCAAATCAGTTCATCGGTATTAAATAAATATAACGGAGAGCCGCATATACTATAGCGACTCTCCGTTATCCCTTAACCATTATGAATAGCTCAAAAAGCTGTAAAACAAATAGGTCCATTCCTCGGTTTAAACCACTCATCTAACATTTTAGGTTCCAATTGATGCACTTTTGCTTCCCCATAGTTATATAGTGACTCTAAGGTTACTGAACCCATCCACCAAGAACTTAAATCATGTATTCCAATTGTAATACCCGCTTGTTCATGCGTTTTTTCAACTTTTTGAATTTCCCATCGTTCTCTACTGTATGATAATTTATATACCCCGTGCTGCTCAGTAATAAATGAATCCTCTATTTCCAACAAAATCTGTGTATTTTCCTGCGGTCTTCCTAGTCCATTAAAATTAGTTCCATTAACAAATGATTGTATATTTGTTATTCGATACATAATCCCTGAACCGGTAGTAGCCACTTCATGATAAACGCTCGGAATTACATGATTTGAATCATTTAATGGATTAAAAAGACTGTATACAAATGATTGATCATTCGTACGGAAAATAACTCGATCTACTTGATCCTGTTGTGAACTTACCCAAGAAGCAAGTTGCTTATAGGCACTTGGATTACTCCAAATCCATTCGTGGATAATCATATGTTGATGTAGAAAATGACTGTCCTTTACTGGATCCAAAGTGAAAGCTAGTGCCCCAACTAAACAGTTTTCTTCTTCTACACCAACATAATATGTTTTTCTTGTTTTAATATACTCCTTTTCCTTCCAAGTCCTTTTTAACATTCCATGATTATTTTGAGCGTATTCATTGTATAAAGAAACGATGGCCTCTTCATCCGATGGTGTTAAAAATTTCACCTTACTTTTATTGCCGTCCGCAATCATTTCGCCTGGTTTAAACTTAAATTCATATCTTAATGGTCCATAGCCATAGCCCATTTTCCGATAGAAACTAGGATTAAAGGGATAGAGTGAGACAAGCGCCACATTTTCTTGTCTAGCGTAGTTATGAAAATAAGATAAGAGTTGAAACGCCACTTTTTCTTTTTTATGTAATAAGTGGACAGCAACCATTCCAATACCAAATATGCGTTGAAACTTTCCATTTATATTACATTCAAAATCATTTACACGAAATATCCCTAGAAGCTCACCCTGTTCATCAAAACAGCCGAAAAACTCTATACCATTATCTTCTTTTTGTTCAGTTGCTAATCGCTCTATGAATTCATTTTTCTTTTCATCTGACTGTATTAGCATCCCGGGATATGCAAGTGCTGCTATTTCTGCTGCCTGTTTAAAATCTTCTATTTGAAGTAAACGAATCATACGATTTCCCCTTTTTTTAACGATTGTGATAAATTGTATTATAGATTAGGTAAACAATTTTGAAAATACAAATACAAATTATTTCCAAAAAACAAAAAACGTTTTTCCCATATTTAAATAGGAAAAACTCTTTGTACCCGGAGGTCTGATATGAAAACACAACTGCCAGTTCAAGGTTACTCTCAATATGACACGTCGATTCAAGCAAATTATCGAGCTTCTGCTTGTGGTCCAGTTACTGCTTATGTTTTGTTAAATTTTTTGTTCACTAATGCAAGTCCTTATCAGCCTAATGAATTATATAAAAAATTGGGAGGAACACGCATTGGGTTATTTACCTACCGTTTTATTCGTAACATGCGTAAATTGCTCGGACCAAATTGGAAAGTAAATAAATGCACACTCCAAGTAGCATTAAGCGAGTTGAAAAATGGAAGACCCGTCGCATTAAAGTTTGACAAATACTTTTCGCTACAGTGGAATAAAAGTTTCACTTTCTCCTACCACTGGGTCCCGCTTATTGGCTATGAAATCGTAAATAGTGAACTGGTCCTAATCCTCCATGACAATGGAGGTAGAAACCGTCCCAGTCAAATTAGAAGAGTTCACTATTCAGAAAATGCTTCGATTCTTACGTTTATTCAAATTACTCCGATCGGAGAATAACTATTTTTGAAGCTGTCTTGCTAAGATAGTGTAACCATGTTCATATAAAAAATCATGCTTCGCCGATGGTATATCTTTAATTAATAAATGTTCTAGCTCTGCTCCAATCGGTACATCTCTTCGAATCGTAGCTAGCTCTTTGGAGAGTTTTAACATCTCCAAATCGGTCTCGATTTTCGTTCGCTGACCTGCTTTCAAAAGTGGCAGTGCCTCCAATACTTTATCGACTGTTCCATAAGTTTGGACAAGCTGTAGTGCGGTTTTCGGACCTATTCCTTTCACACCTGCATAGCCATCACTAGAATCTCCCATAAATGCCTTTACATCTGGGAAAAGTAATGGAGAAATGCCGTATTCTTCAAGAAAACGAGCTTCATTGTATACATCATATATGGTGAACCCTTTTTTAGTGAATGCAATTTCCGTAGAAGGCTCTAGTAATTGCAGAAGATCCTTATCTCCACTAACTATTGTAAACCTCGCGTCTTCCTTCCATTTATGCGTAATGGATGCAATCGTATCATCCGCTTCCATTCCAGCTATCCCAAAGTTCATCCATCCCAAATGCTCTGATAATTCCTGCGCCATATCAAATTGAGGAATAAGCTCTTCGGCTGGCTTGGGACGGTTTGCTTTATAGCCATCATATAGCTCATTTCTAAATGTAAGCATCCCTTTATCCCAGCAAACTGCCATATGGGTCGGTTGCATTAAAGTTTGTGCTGCCAATACATGGCGAGCAAACCCTTGCACGGCATTTGTTGGAATTCCTTTGTCATTTTTAAAAAAATTGCCAGACATTGCTGTTGCAAAAAACGATCTAAATAATAATGCCATTCCATCTATTACTAATACATGTGGTTTTTCCTGAGTCATTTTAAACACCCTTTTTTTAAAGTTAACTTATTATAACATGAGTAGATTCAATCTATTAAATAGGGGGTATATAAATTGGAAACTAATAGAATGGAGTATGAATAGATGAATATACATAATGGTTCTCTTTATTGGCCAACTACTACAATACCCTTCACCCCTAAAACTACTTATGAAAAACTAGATATATACGATGTTGTAATAGTTGGTTCAGGAATATCTGGAACGCTTACTGCACTTGCATTAGCAGAAAGTGGACTTAAGGTTGCTATAGTCGATAAGCGTGAGTTGGCAACAGGAAGTTCAAGTGCGAATACTGGCCTTCTACAATACTCCAATGATATTATGCTGCACGAACTCATCGGCCAAATCGGAGAAAAAGATGCTGTTCGCTTTTATCAGCTCTGTTATGAAGCAATGGATGATCTTGAACGAATTGCAAGGAAATTACCAATTGAAGTAGACTTCATACGAAGACCAAGTATATGTTATGCGAGCGACGAAAACGATGTAGAAAAAATAAAAGCTGAATATGATACATTAATAAATTATGGGTTTCCATGTGATTATTGGGGAAGAAATGAAATGGCAGAAAAAATGCCTTTTACCAAACATGGTGCCTTAGTAACTTATGGTGATGCGGAGATTAATCCACTCAAGTTTGTCCACGGGATACTTTCTAAATTAGAGGAGTTAGGTGTACATTTATTTCCATACACGGAGGTAATAGATGTATTTGAGGATAACGATTCTTTAGATATCCGTACTAACAGACACCCTTTGTATGCTAGCAATATCATATACACAACTGGTTATGAAACTACTCCCGTGGGTGAGCGGGTCGGAGCTGATATTAACCGCTCTTATGCATTTGTCAGCAATCGAATCGCAGAATTTAGTGATTGGTACGAACAAGCGTTAATATGGGAGACAAAGCGTCCTTATTTATATATTCGCACAGCAGTTGACGGAAGACTAATTGTTGGGGGTTTGGATGAGGATAAGCCTGAAGCACCTCAATCAGATGAACTAATTCAGCAACGAACCGAAAATTTATTACAGCAAGCGAAAGAGCTTTTCCCTGACTATGATATTCAGATAGATTATGCATATGCCGCAAGCTTTGGCGAATCTATTGATAATATTCCATTCATTGGTGAGCACCCGACTAAAAAAAATCAGTTTTACTTACTTGGATATGGCGGAAATGGTACTGTATATAGCATGCTAGGTTCACATATTTTAAAAGATTTAATAACAGGTAATCGAAACGAAGATGCCGATCTTTTTCAACTTGAACGGAAATATGGGGTGAAGTAACTTGTTTTGTTTAGATATATCATAGGAAATCTTATAGAGGATCACGTTGCACACATGATCCTCTATTCATCTTGATATAAAATTATCGACTCTAATGAATAATTCCCCTAAATTTTATTAGTTTTAAAGCTAAAACTATAGATATTAAAAAACAACAATAAACGGGAAGTAATAGCTTTTTTCAACTACTTTTGACGCAATAATTTTTAAAACTTCTGTAACATCCCTCATATGCATACTTTGAAAGTTATACTTATGCTTCAGGTAATCTACATGCTTTAAGATTTCCTCTAAAAACTGTAGATTTTCCTTTGTATTTCTCCCAAAATTATGTGGATGCCACCATAAGTGATAGAGTTCATTTTTCTTTGCAGCCTTAGTCAATCCCTTTTTAATTCGGCGAAGACGAAGTTTCTCTAAAAAAGAAAATTTGCTACTATAAGGTCTTAAAAAGCGACTAGAAGGGATATTGACAATTGGATCTGTCTCGATATTCTTCAAGCTATAAGTATGTTCCCCTGATATATTCACATATGCATCTATTAATCTCAGAATTCTTTTGGTCATTGTGTTTGTTTTACTTGTGTATGCTCCATAAATCCAACTTTCTTCATTGCCGCGATAAGCAGTGATTCCATACTTCTTGCATACGTTTAAATAATCGATATTCGTTTGATTTCGTGGGAAAACTAAAGATGAAATCTTTTCCTTTAGTTGAACAACCGTTTTTAAATCCTTTTCAAAATTCCCTATTTGTTGCCCATCTTCTAAGCAATAATAATGAGAAAACGTATGTGTTCCAATTTCCTGATTGGGTACTGCTTTAATCGCTTCAATAAGTGAGAGCCCATAATGATAAGGATCCTGTAATTCATCTTCTCCAACTTGCCATAAGTTAGACTTTGGAGAAAATGCATCCTTTTCATATGGAAAATCTAAATCCTCTAGTTTGGTCAAAAGTTCTCTCTTACTTTCGCAATAAAGCATTCCAACAATTGCCCAAGTAGCGTGAATATCATACTTGAGAAACAGCTGCAGAATCCCTGGGATGGCTAGACGAGCCCCAAGTATATTTCCTCCATACTCTTCAAGTGTAAACACATCATGTACTCCCCAGTTTAGCTCCATATCTAAAGAAACAATTAGAGCTCCCAGTACCTCACCCTTCCTTCATTTTAATTGACCTTAACGATGGACAAGCTAACCTACAATTAAAATCACCGTGTAAGACATCGCATATCGTAAATTATATGATTAGAATTTCATTCTTTTAACTCTTTCTTGAAAAATACACTTCTTTTACCCATAAAAAATTTCTATATAGAAGAGAACGGACCGTATTCGTTGAAAAAATTAATGATATACCATCATGCTTATAACTATAACTTTGATTGTCTCCAGGTGTTTCTAAATTAGGTAACTCATCATATATCATCTTTAATTTTTTGTTAACATCTTTAGCTTTGATATTCCTCGCTACTAAATACTCAGAGAGTTTTAAAAATGTTTTTCCTCTTTCTTTTAATTCATTTAACTGAAATACAATTTGCTTACGTTCATTTATAATGGAATCAAATAAGAACATTATAGTTCGACTGGCATCACTTTTTTTAACAATCAAATCCATTACTTGATTTTCAAAAAGTGTCAAAAAGAAAAAAACATGCACACCCCCTGTTTTCTTCACTTCGAACGGGAAAAACGCAATGACTCTGTTATTATCTTTAACTGCATGTATTTCTACCTTTCTACCTACTTCTAAAGAAGTCCACCAATTATAAACATATTCATATTCTAAAAACGGGTTTATATTTTCATTCGCTTCCAAAATAGCTGACCATTCTTTTTCGTGTAAACTAAAATGCTTGTAGGTGTTAATCAGAATATGCTCCACACAATCCCCTTTCGACTAGATTTGTTTTAACTGAGTATAGTGATGAATAGTTTCTTCTAAGCCTGCTACAAAACTATACGATGGCTCCCACTCAAAGGTGAAAATAGCCTTCTTATTTGAGAGAATACTTCTTACAATCTCTCCTTCTCCTAAAGAATCATAGCTTGGCTTTGATTTCACATCAGTAAGTTCTGATAATTGCTCGTAAACTTGTTGAATAGATATTTCGGTGGAGGAACTAATATTAAATACACCTGTTTGATCTGCTATTAATGATTGAACGCAAGCGGCTGCAACGTCTTTTACATATATAAAATCTCTTGTTTGATTGCCACCGAATATGACTGGATTCTTTCTATTAATTATACAGTCAAGAAATTTTGTAATTACCCCGCCTGCTTGCAGCGGACCATATACATTTGAAAATCGTAATATACAACTTTTTAGACCAAATAACTTTTCATATAATTGAACATATTTTTCTGCAGAGAGCTTGGACAAAGCATAAAAAGATAAAGGAGCGAGTTTTGAATCTTCCTTAATAGGTAAAGTAGTGGGGTTTCCGTATACTGCAGCTGTCGATGCAAATATGCACTTTTTCACATTATACTGTTTGGAGAAACGCAGAATATTAAGTGTACCAACTAAGTTTGATTGGCAATCTTCCATTGGTTTTATCATTGATTCAAATACGGAGGATTGGGCAGCTAAATGAATGACATAATCTGGTCGCTCATATTCAAATATACGCTCTATGTCATTATTTGTTATATCTATTTCATAAAACTGTGTATCATATGAAAGATTACTTTGCTTACCCGTTGACAAATCATCTACAGCAACGACAGTAAATCGTTGTTCTAATAATGCCTGTACTACGTAGGAACCGATAAATCCAGCTGCTCCAGTTACTAATACTTTCAATTTTTCTCCCCCATTACAGTTAAGTTGTAGTAAGTATTTAGTGTTTTTTGATACATTTTTTCAAACGTGAAAATACCCTCATAGATTTCTCGGCTTTTCTCTCCCATTTTTTTGCGAAGTAACTCCCCTTCTATTAATAGGGATAGTTGCTCTTGTAAGTTTTCATGTATTAAAAATCCATTTTCCCCATTTCTAACAGCCTCTTTCACTCCACCGACATTGGACGCAATAATGGGAACTCCCTGTGCCATAGCTTCTAAAATACTTAAAGGAAGGCCTTCCCAAGAAGAGTTTAGAACAAAAATATCCGCCTCGTTTAATAACTCCGAAAGGTTTGAATGATTACCTAGAAAAGTTACTTTATGACCTAGATTATTTTCCAGTACAAATTGAGCAGTTTTCTGTTTCAAGCTCCCATCACCAGCAAAAATCATATGCCAATTCAAGTCCTTTAGTGATATAAGCGCCTCTAACAGTTCTTGTTGTTTTTTAGGTTTTTCAAAACGAGCAACCATCAAAATATTCACAAATTCCCTGTTCCCTTTTTCTAGCCCTGCATTTTTCGTATCAATTACACCATTATGAATTGTTTTTATCTTTGCAAATGGAAGCACTTGATGTTTTAATGCTAAATTTCTATCATGATCACAAACAGTAATTACGGTTGAGCTTATTTTTCCGATACACCTTTCAACTTTCCTATAAAAGCGTTGCTGCTTTTTTTCCACACCCTCTGTAAATGACCAACCGTGCGCAGTAAATACAAAAGGAATACGCAGCGACCAACAAGCAATCCTTCCTAGTATTCCGGCTTTTGAAGAATGGATGGCTACAATTTCTGGGCGCAATTTTTTTATTTTTTTCCTTATATCTAATAATGCTATAAAGTCTTTTATCGGATGAATATTACGTATTAAAAACTTACTATGCACATAAGTGATGGAAGGTACAACTAAATCCTTCGGAACTTTCTTTTCCCCACCAGAAACAATAGTCACCGTATGACCATCCTTTGCAAGTTGTCTAGCCAAATCACGGACATGCACTTGAGCTCCACCTAATTCATTCATATGTGTGATTAGTTGAACAATTCTCATCCACTATCCCTCATTTTCTATATTAGAGAAACTACAAAAGTTCAAACCTAGTAGATAATTGTCTTGCTAAAACCAAAAATTGTCCTTTTGAAAACCCTTTCATCTATAGTGAATCCTAAACTTTCAACCGCAATTATCTTTTTTTTAGAGTTTTCCTTCACGCATACAAACATTGTATTGGCTTTATTTTGCTTTTTTACAAAAGAACAAATCTCCCTAAGATTTTCAGGTTTCCAATTTTCTATAAACACTGACTTTTTTTTAAAGTTTTTTAAAAAGGAGATTTCATTTATTCGAATGACTCTTTCATTTATCCAGAACACCGACTCAAAAGGTAAATTATTTGACTTATAATATCCTTTGTAGGCACCGTATATTTTCGTACATATCTTTTTCATATGATATTTTCCTATTTCATCGTTTTGAATAGCATTCTTTAAAGATAATGCTACAAAACTATCATTTTCTATTTCGGGACCATTCTTTCTTGGCATCTCATAAATTCTGTATCGCTCCCATTCAAATAAAAACTTTTTAATTTTTAATAGGAAATAAGATATTTCATTCCATGCCTCTTTGGACTTTTCTGCTTTCAAAATGTTTTTCAGAACAAATAACATTTTCCCTATTTTATTTCGTTTATACAAAACTATTTTTTGGTTCTGTTTTATACGATGAATTACCCTTTCTTTCATTGAGATCACAGTACGAGCTGTCCTAGCTAAAAGAGTTCTAGACGAAAATATCATTTTGATTGTGAAATCGACATCTGTATTCAATTCAAACTTATATGCCTCATATCCGATACTCAAATCAAAGATACTATTTTTTTTCTTACTACATTGAAGAATTTTTTCCTTTTCAAGAATTTTACCAGGGCTAAAAATTTCAAAGTCATCATCAAATCCTAATACATAACTCACATATCTTTCTCGACATCTGAAACCGTAGTTAAACGCAATCATTCTATCATCAATATATAGTCCATCTAATTCTATATTGACTGGTCCACCTTGAAGTTGTGTTAAACTTCTAAAGAAGTTCTTCTCCTTCTGATTGGTAAAACCACTAGTGTCGTGTTTTTTCTTCCATCTCTTTTCATGGAGTTGAAAAATTGCATCCATTTTTTCAGCTCCGATTTTCAACACTTCCATATCCGCGTTTTCCAGCAACTTTTTTTCCCCTCTATTAAGGCGATGCAACTTTTGTCTTTTCTTTAAATATTCATCCATTTGTATTTTATCTAAATTTATAAATGGTGTAATAACGCAATGGGTTGAAAAGGATATACTTTTCTTGCGTAAATATGCTTCAAGAGTTCCAGGTGTCGCGCAACTAGTTAATAACCCATGCATATTAAATAGAACGTGCTTTCTTTTACTAATAATGCCATCTATAACAAATTCGATTGCAAGCCCCAATGAATGATCGTATCCGATAAAATTCATATAATTTGCCTGACCAAACCCGATAAAACTATATTTGTATAACCATCCCTTTTTATCATACATAAATGGGAAAAAAGCAATTATTTCTTCATTATCCAAAACGGTAATAATCTCCACATTACTCTCTCTTCCTAAATGTCTCCACCATTCATATACCCAGTCAAATTCGATAAATGGATTTGTATTTTGGTTCTCCTCCAAAATAAAGGACCAATCTTCCCGAAATTGATTCAGTTGTTCTAGCGATGATATCGTTATTAATTCCATGTTTTCAGAAGCTCTCCCCATTCCAATAAATAATTTATTTAACTTTTTATAAATGAATTATCTTCCGCAAATAGTTTAGAAATAATTTTGACTCCTTCACTTTTAGTAGAATAATTAGAATGAAGTAGATAACACTTCCAGTAAAGATGACTACCGTCATCTTAAATAAAGCATTCCAACCGGTTAATACATATTCATTCATTACATATACAATAATCCCCATTACAGTTGCAGCAAAAATTACTTTCATAAAAGTGATAAAGTTTCCTTTTAAACCGAACGATCCAATTTTTTTTCGAAGCTTGATAACTAAAAGAGTAGAACAAAAAAGTGCAGAAATGCTCGTTGCAAGTGCAAGTCCACTGATTCCCATATAAGAAGATAATATGAAATTTAAAACAATATTTAAGACTACTGACAAAGATGCATTATACATAGGTGTTTTCGTATCTTGAAGGGAATAAAATGTTCGATTTAAAATTTCACGAAAACCATAACCAATCATCCCGATAGAATAAAAAAACAGCGCATGAGAGGTCATATCAATTGCTCGGTCGTCAAAATGTCCATGTCCAAAAAGCATTCTAATAATAGGTTCTGCTAAAATCATTATTCCAATGCTTGCAGGTACAACAATGAGGATCACACTAGAAATAACTTCACTAATAGATGCCTTAAAGTCTTCTGTATTTTTTTTAGCTGCCATGTTCGAAATAAGAGGAAACATTACCGTTACGAATGAAAGTACAAAAATACCTTGAACAAAATCATTCAGTCTACTGGCATACGTCAAAGCGGAAATTCCCCCTTCCACTAACTTGGATGCAAGTGTTTTATCAACCATCAAGTTTATTTGGTCGATGGATATACCGATCATAATGGGAAAAACGATCCCAGCCATTTTCTTTATATTCTTATCTGTAAACTGTAAAATTGGAGTATATCGATAGTTTGTTTTGCTTAATGAAGGAACTAAAAAAAACATTTGAATCACAGCTGCTAAAACACTCCCAATCGCCAAAATCATAATATTCGATTGAGAAGAACTTATAACAATTGAAAGGATAATAATGATATTGAAAGGAAAACCAATCATAGCGGGTATGGTGAATTTTCCATGCAGTTGTAGATAACTTGTGAAGAATTGGGTTAGACTTGTAAAATATATACCTACTAATCCAATACGAGTGAAGAGTACTGTAGTTTTTAGTGTCTCCCCGTCAAAACCTAAAGCGAATAATTTTACTAATATATTTGAAAAAAGAAATCCCATTACAATGACAGCTGTTGTAACTAACAACACAATATTAATTAGATTATTTGTAAAAATGGATGCCGATTGATGACCTTTTTCATGCTCAATTTGTTTAAACATTGGGATATATGCAGTTGATATCCCTGAAATGATAAGATTGAATAATACGGATGTAATTGTAATTGAAATGATATAAGCATCACTAGTAGAAGTAGCACCGTAAAAAAAGGATAGTGTTATATCGCGCAGAAATCCGGATACTTTTGATAAAACAGCGATAATCATCAAAAGAACGGCTGTCTTTTTCATGGTTTCAATGGTTTGTCCTTCTTTTCTTTATATTTATAGAGCTATATTAGTAAACTTCTTTTGAAGTAATTAAATAGAGATTTAAACGCAGATTTTATTTTACCCTTCATTACCTGTTGCTTCTAAGTAAACATCTAAGTAATTAGAAACCGTATTTTCTATACTATATAAATGAAACTTTTCTTTCCTTATGTTGCTAATTTTACTCTCATCAATCGTTTCGTTTGCTGTATTTAAAATTTGTTTCGCGAGTTCCTCTTCATCACCTACTTCAAAAAATCTTCCTACTCCGTCTACTACTTCTCTAAGACCGGGAACATTTGTTACAATTAGTGGTAAGCCAGCAGCCATTGCTTCTACTGCGACTAATCCGAATCCTTCCCATTTGGAACTTAAGACAAAAATATCACAAGTCTTTAATATTGAAGGAACGTCTAAACGCCTACCTAGAAAATGAATTTTATTATCTTCATATTTCTTTGCATATTCTTTAACTTTGCTAAATCTTTCTCCCTCGCCAACTAAAAGGATATGATAATTTGGGGGTAGAAGCTTTGATGCCCTAATTAATGTTTCATGATCTTTTTGGTCCCTCATTGCAGCAACCATAATAATCCATTTATCATTTTCAAGATAATTTGTAATAAGACTTTCACGTTTTAAAGGTACCGCATTTATATAATGTTCTAAACGAATTCCATTTGAAACAATGAGTGTTTTATCATACGTATTTGAAAGATAATTGTTTAATTCTATTTTTGTTCCTTCAGAAATTGCTATTATTTTGGTGTATTTTTTATACATCCAGTTATCCAATAACTTGAATACCTTTGCTTCCCTTCTCCTATTATGAGTATTATGCTCAGTTGTTATGAAACTCGTATTAACATTTATAAATCTTTGAACAAGTGCTGCATAAAGCTGTGGTGCATACAGGTGAGTGTGCACAATGTCGAAGTTTTTCTTTAAAAACTTTCTTACTATAAAGAATTGCAGAGGATGATAGACTATATTAACAGGACTAAAATGAACAGGAATATCCAAACTCCTTATTTTTTCACTATAAATATCATCTTTATCAGAAAGAACAAGGACTTCAATTGATAAATCCAGTTTTTTCATTTCTTCTACAATATCAACTAGCATTTTCTCTGCTCCCCCGCTATCAAGATGAGGAATTATATGAAGAATTCTCACATCAAACGTCCTTTCAACTTAATTATATGAAACTTCAAAAATAAGCTGTAGATGTATAATTTAATACTTCTTAGCCCATTGTTTAATTTAATATTATGAATGTACCGCTCCATTTCATTGTGAACAAGTGAGAAATCATCGTTATTAAGTAAGTTTCTATTTGACCATAATTGATAAACTACTAAAGCTGGTAGTCTATAATTATTAATTGACTCTAAAACCCTCTGCTTTCTAGATATATCTATATCTGTCTCATTTAAAAACTTCATATACATATTTAGCCATAATATATCTTTATTAATCTTGTTAATATCAGTAGTACTTAAGGAATCACTAACGCCTAGTCGATAAAACGTCAAGTATTCTTCTACACATTGTAGTTCTGTATTTAATGCCATTAGCTTGGCGAAGAACAGCATGTCTTCTCCCCAGTCCAGAACCACCTCAAAAAAGAGGTTATTTAACATTAAAAAATCCCTGCTAATTAGCCAAGAATTTGTATGAGGACTACATTTATTTAGTAGATATTCTTCTAAAACATCCCCTTTCAAAAAATTTTGCCAACTCTTTTTTTTTCTATTATCTGGATAGACAAAATAATGACCACAATAACAAGCGGTGCATTTCCCTATTTTCCCAACCATTTTTTCTATAAAGAATGGATCAAAATAATCATCCGCATCTAGAAAACTAAGATACTTTCCTTGCGCAAGCTCAATTCCGGTATTTCTTGCAGCGGATACTCCTTGATTTTTTTGTTTGATATATTTGATTCTAGAATCTTTTACTTGAAAGTTTAGGATTATCTCCTCACTACGATCAGTTGAACCATCATTGATAATTACTATCTCTAAGTTTTGATAACTTTGATTCAAAACACTTTTTATTGAACTACTTAAATCCTTCTCTTTATTAAAAACAGTTATAATAACGGTCACCAATTCCAACTAGTCATCCTTTCCCTTTATGGTAGAAGTATTGTTTGACAATAAAATAATTGCAACAACAATAATAAATCTTGAATGGAATATATCTGGAATAAATTGAGCGCCTAATAAAATTAAAAACCATATCCAAAGATATTTTCTATTGCTTTGATAAATATTAATAGTTATCAATGAAAGAATGATAATTAGGAAAGTAACACCTAAAACACCTGTTTGAACTAAAAATTGAATAAAAATATTATGTGGAATAACTTGTCCTGTATTTATCGAGTAGGAACCGACTCCTAGTCCCAATCCTAAAGCCCAGTTCTCCTTTAATAGGTGAAAACTAGAAATATAGCTTTCAAATCTGCCAGAGGAAAGATTAAAATCATTAGGTCTAAATTGCTTGATGATAAATAATAGAAATAATAAAATAGCCGGTGTTATTAATAATGAGAAAAAGTATTTTAAAGGATTACTAGTTAAATGTTTTAAAGATTTAATAATAAGAATCACAACATAAATGATTGCAAGGGCTACGATTCCTGTTCTTGCGGATGTAATAATACAAGCTATAAATATAACTGGAAAATAATAATGTAAATAGTATCTCTTGTTCGTTAAAATAATTATTAATAAACCAGATGCTAAATATATAGACAAAAAGCTGAAATCACTAAATAAATAACCAATAGCAAGCCTTGACGAAAAGAACATTATGTTTCCAATAATGTTTCCAGAAAATAAAAAATATCCATATTGGAAAATCACTGCCACAGATACAAAAAAGGTTACATCACTAAAAATTGTTAAGAAATCTCTACTATTTATAGAAATATTTTTATTGTTTACTAAAGTAATTGTTACAATAAACATTATTAAATTTATTAATTGGTGGATCGCATCTATTTTGTCGAAAGATATTAAAATCAATAAGCATAAATATAAACTATACATAATAGAAACTAATGAAAGTCTATTCAACATAATGCTTGATATAGACTTATTTACAATGAATGAAAATAGAAATAGAAGAAAAAAGAGATTAAACCAAGATAAGGGAAACGAACCATATGACATACCAAAGATATTAAAAAATGATATTGGAATAGAATATATTAGCAATACAACGAAAATTTCACTTATTGTATTAAATCTAGAACGATATATTTTATATACAGTCATGAAGAAGATAATACTTATCGGCAAAAAGAAAAAAGTTTTATCTTGAATAAAAAGAAAAAGTACATAGATAGTAATAAATAGTAGTTGAAATGAAATTTGCTTCACTTTTTTACTATTAATATTCAAAATAAATATTCCCTTTCTTTGATAGAATACTCTCCACTAACCGTAATATTGATAATAGTAATGATTCTTGTCAATTTTATAGTTATTTAAGATTGTCCCGATTATATTTGCTTTTGAACTTAGCAAAGCTTCTTTAGCTTTTAAAACATCAATTTTTTCCGCTTCCCCTGAGCTAATAACTAGAATAGTGCCATCACATTTATTTGAAAGAATCTGCGCATCTGAAACTGAAAGGGTTGGTGGGGCATCGAAAATTATTATGTCGTACTTTGCTCTTACTTCCTTTATAAAAATATCCATAGAAGTCGAGCTCAGAAGTTCTGCAGGATTGAAAGGTATCGGACCACAGGTAATTAGATATAATCCATCAATCCCTGATTCTTTAACTACTTGATCAAGACTGCAATGACTTGACAATAAGTTAGTTAAACCTGGTGAGTTTGGCTTATGGAAAGTATAATGCATTGTCGGTTTTCTCAAATCTGCATCGACGAGAAGCACTTTTTTTCCTTCTTGTGCAAAAACAATTCCAACATTTGCTGCTATTGTAGACTTTCCTTCTCCAATGGATGTAGAAGTAAAAAGAAGCGTCTGAAGCTCATTTTCTACCATCGAGAAATTGATGTTCGTACGAACTTTTCGGAATTGCTCGGAAATAATTGAGGTCGGAGCAACAGATGTAACTAGCTTTCTTGTTGCTATTTGTTTCATTTTTTTTTTCTTTTTAAACAAACTTAGATCTCCCTCTTTCTATTGAGATTAATAATTTTTTCTTTTCTTTTTAATTGCTTGTAGGAGATTGGACTTATGAGTCCGAGAATAGGTAACTCTAATAAATCATCAATATCCTGCTCTGTTTTTACAGTAGTATCCAAATACTCTATTAGAAAGGTTATTCCAATACCAAGTATTAATCCAATTCCTGCAGCTATTGCCATGTTAAGTAGTGGAATCGGTTTAACAGGAAGACCATTTTTTGATTTTGCTGCCATGGAAAGAATATTGACATTATCTACGTTCATCAATGTCCTAATATCCTCTTGAAAGACTTCGGCAGTCATATTGGCGATATCTATTGCTTTTTGTAATTCTGGATCTTCTACACTAACGTTAATAACTTGTGAATTTTGCTCATTACTCACGGTTATTTTCTTATTTAGTAATTCTGGAGTAATACTTAGATCCAAATTATCGATCACTTTTGAAAGAATAACTGGGCTTTTAATAATGACATTATATGTGTTTATTAATTGAAGATTCGTTTCTATGTCTTGACTGCTATATAGATTTTGATCGAGTTCTTTCTGATTAATAAGAATTTGTGTTGATGCTTCGTAAATTGGTGTCCAAAAGAAGTAACTAATCACTCCTGTAATCGATACTGCTAGAACGAAGATACTTATTATGAGTACAAAACGTTTCTTCATTATTTTTAATAGTTCCTGTAGACTAAATGTTTCCTCCATAAGAGTCATGATCCTTTCTGTTCGACATACCAAAAAGTATTAACTATAGCTTATTAACTTATAATCTTTATTAAAACTTATTGGTTGCAACGCTTGAATATCTGTACCGAAAACTACATGTTTTGCATTTTCAATAAAATAAGCAACAAGATTTTCCGAATACTTTTTCCCGACATATTGATAAGCATCTTTTAATAAAAATGGACGCTTTTTATAATGGTGCGCATCCGAAGAGATGAAGTGTACCAAATTGTGTTTTATTAAAATCTTGGTGTACCTCTTTAAACATCTTCCATGGACACCAACCAAACTTGCTGCTGTTATTTGAATAAGAGCACCTTTACTTACCAATTCGTAAAGCTTTTGATTGTCCTTTCTAAGTACGGAGTTTTTTTCTGGGTGCGCAATGATTGGAATATATCCTCTAAGCTGTATTTTATAAAGAACCTCAAATGTATCTGTAGGGAGGTAATTTCTTGGTAGCTCTATTAATAGATATTTTCTACTGTTAGCTAAAGTTATAAGGTCTACGTCTATATCATCGAGAATGTTCTTATATAAATATATTTCTTGCCCTGGAAGTATTTTTACACGAATATTTTTTTGGGAAAGCTCTCTGTATAAATTAACAACATTCTCTTTTATTACGTTTGATGAATTAGTAAATCTACCATTTCTATGATGAGGAGTGGCTATAATATGTGTTACACCATTAGCAACCGCGTTAGCAGCAAGTAGAATTGCCTCTTCCAAAGACTCTGGGCCATCATCTAGTCCTGGTAAGACATGATTATGAATATCAACAATCATTCACTCCTTCTCCCCCCATAATCATCATCTCTTCTTCCTACATTATTTATATATTTAATAGATTCCTTTTCCTAGTAGAACTAGTAAAGTGGTTCGAATTACAGTTTTTAAATCTAATTAAAAACGAGTAGTGTTGTAAGTAGTACAAATCATGTACGATTTTTTCTCCATGCCTAATCCCTCCCATAAATCTGAGCATACTCCTGATTCCAGGTCCTACAAGTAAACTTCTCTTGCGTTTAATTGAATTATGATTCTTAATTTCTACTATTTCAGGTCGGGGTCTCCATAATATATTTCTATAATATATCCCGAATTCACTTACCAACACGGTGATTTAGGTACTGATTATATTGCTGCAACTCAAATTCCTTTACACTTTCCACATAGCAGACTCCTTTAATTAAAGCTACTAAAAGAGTATATTCACGGACTATACTAAAAAAGAACTAATAATTTTGTTTTGGGACAAGTTAATCGTTTCAAAAATAAGCGCTACACTATAAGTTCCTTCGTTTTAGTTTCGATCCTTGATATGATTAAGTACAAATATCAATCGAGTAGAAGGGAAAGTTAATAACTTTCCGCCCCTCTCATACAAACGTACGTGAGTCTGTCTAACAATTTTTATAAATTTAAGGGAGCTGATTAGATGGCATTTAGTGGAGGTGAATATCGTTATCGAATAAACCTTCAACCCAACACTTGGATGACTTTGTAAATGAAGAGAATCCTGTGAGAGTAATTGATCCATATATTGATAGTCTAGATTTAGAAGAACTAGGATTTGTAGTATATTCTGGAAATAAGGCTGATCAAAAAATCTATAAGAAGCATTTTTACATTTATTGTTAAATGAATAGAATTCGTTCGTCCCGCGCTATCGAAACTGAGGCTAAACGAAGCATTGAGCTTAGGGTTCAATTCGTAAAGTTGCCCAGATCACGGAACCCAATAGAACGAATTCAATTAAATACGATAAAGGAAAAACTTAAAGAGGATAATAATATAAAACAAATCTGTTTAACTGATCCAGACGGCAATTCATGAAGAATAATGGGAAATTTGAAATTTATATTAATTTGTAAGCTGCAGTAGATAATAAACATAAGTGTACCTCCACTTTGGACTATCACCACCTAGATAGTCGCCATACCTGACGCAAAAAAAAAGAACGCCTTTTTCAAGACTTTCTTCTCATTATAATTATTTAATATTCCTTTATTAAGTCATTTTACCTGTTTTAACATACTTTGTTGTGAAATTGGAGAGATTTTTACAACTGATATAGTCGTTCCTTTAAATAAAAATGAGAAAATTGGTATCCTATCTATTGCCAATCCCATCAAAAGAGAAATTGAAATCGCAATAGACGCTATAAACAAAGAACTATTTAACCTCGTTAAATATGCTAGCCAATCAGCAAAATAAAAACCTACACTGAAATGCAAACCCAAAATTAGTATAGATTGTCTTCCCAAATACGAGAGTACGGAGTAAATTAGTTTTACTTTGGTTAGTAGATATTTGGAAATAAACAAAATTAATAAACTACCAGAAATACCTCCTATATAAAACAAGAAGACGTTTCCATATACTCTATTATTCATATCCGCAGGCACATTAAAAATTAACACAGCAATAAACATACATAAAGAAATACTAGTAAGTGTTAACATCATTTTATGATTATATAAAATGCGCTTCTCCTTTAGGATATTTCCAATATACATAAATAACAGTGCTACCAAAGCAATATCAAAGCTCCAGGGCATCCAGATTATTCTACTCACTCCATAACCGATTACACCTAGAACAATAAATAGAACTGTCTTACTTAATAAAGATAATCTTATGGAAATCTTTAAAATAATATTAAAAATGATAAAAGCACTAAACAAACAAACCAAAAACCAGATTGGAGTATTTTCAACTATCCAATTACCATTTCCATAAAGCATCCCTATTAAGGGTTGCCCCCATGCTATTTCTTGTTTATTTAAAATTAGTAACAAAATCCATATTCCTGCTGACAAGAAACAGAAGGAGATATAAGGTATAATCAAGGTTCGGGTTTTGTCGATTACTAGTTTTTTAGTATTTCCAAGATATTTTGAAGAACTAAATAGATAGCCAGAAACCATAAAAAATAACGGCATTCTAAAACCTCTTAGTATTTCTGATACTAATCCTTCCGAAACCTCGGCAGCCCCAGTATGCCCTAGAACTACCAAGAATATAGTGATCCCTCTCACAATATCAATTTCCCGAAGCCTTTCATTAACAATCAATCATTTACACCCCTTCCTAAATCCACATATTAGCAAGACTTAGCCCCTACTGATACGTTTTAATAATGCAAATGCTTGTAGAATAAGATTTCTAAGAAGTTAGAGACAAGGAATTTTTAATAGCAGAGTGTAAATGTCACAATTTTAATCTTTATTGTGCTGGTGGAATTTATATATATGGGTTCTTTTTTTAGAAGTCAAAATGACATGGCTCTCCAGCTCTCACCAAGCCCCTTTTCCCATAATCACTATAAATATCGTTCGTATCACTATCTTCAGGTCAAGAAACAGAGAGCAATGCTTAACATAATATAAATCATAGTTAACTTTTTCCCCATGGGTGATTGCTGATCGACCATGGACCTGGGCATACCCCGTGATGCCAGGCTTTACTAATAAACGCTTCTTTTGGATAGGAGAATAATGATTAGTAATTTCAATCATTTCTGGCCTTGGACCTACAAAACTCATTTCACCTTTTAAGACATTCCAAAGCTGTGGGATCTCATCTATACTATATTTTCGATATATTTTCCCAAGCTTAGTGATCGTTAATGTTGGCGGTGTTGTAAAGGAAAAATCTTGCGGGACTTCGTCTTTCCATTCGTATTGGTGTGAGCTTGACTCCATATCCTCTGTCTGCATTGTTCGAAACTTCCAGATGATAAAAGGTCGATCATATAACCCTGCCCTGTTTTGCTTGTAGAAAACGGGACCACCTGTAAAGATGAATAAAATTATGGACAAACAAATAAGAGCTGGAAACAATAAAAAAAGTAATAAGGAACTAGCTAATACGTCTAAAGCTCGTTTGGCAAAACGTCGATAAAAAAAAGGCGTGTCATGTAATTGAGTTAATGTATGATCTATACTCTCCAGGGGCTGTTCTCCTTTTAATAATATTGTAGAAAGCAAGGTACTAAAAAGTATATTCAGTATACCCCTTAAAAAAGAACTAAATTCTATGTACTTAGGACAAGTTATTCTAACTGTTTTTTACAGTTTATGGGGTAGAGCATATTATTCATGAAGATTGTGCGCTAGTATATTAACTACAGAAAAAATTCTCCACAAACAAAAAAACACAACAGGAAAATTTAACCTGTAGTGCTTTTTAAATTCTTGCAAACTTTTCGTATACATCCTGCAATGTTTCACAGCCAAGCATTTTAACTTTTTCTATATAAATACTCCAAAGCTTAGCCGCCATTCTTGCGTCCTCTAATGCATTATGTCGGCCTACTATTGGAATGCTGTTATGTTCACACAAGTCTTCTAACGAACTTAGTTGTATTTTGGGCTCAGCAATTTTATAAAGAAAAGATGTATCAACTATCCGATTTCTAAAAGGTGTGCGGAATACTTTGTTGCTAGTGAATTGCATAAAATTTCTTTCGTGATTAGCGTGATGTGCTACAAGTGTACAGTCTTTTGTATATTGAAGAAATTCAATTAGTACATCCCCAACTAGACTAGCATCCTCCAATTGTTCATTTGTAATGCCTGTCAGTTCTACAATATCCAAAGGAATTTCTTTCTCTGAGTATATAAGCGAGTAGAAAGTATCATCCTCTCGTATAGAAGAGCCATGCATTTTAATGGCACCAATGGAGATAATTTCATCTCCTTGCTCTGGATTAAAGCCAGTTGTCTCAATATCGAACACGACAATTTTAAGCTCATCTAAGGGAATTTCTAGTGAATCCTCTTTTTTCAATTCTTTTTGCAGGTTTCTTAAAAAAGCCATTTGCTGGGCGCTTTGAATATCACCTATGCCAACATTCGTACGTTTTCCTTGAATGCCTCTGAGTATTTGCATGAACGGTTCAAATGCCATGGCGAACACCTTTTTTCATCAAAGCAATCACTTCACGATGTAAGTTAATTCCGCCTTTAATAATACGTTTAATATCTTTCTGTTCGATTTTGCTCAGTTTATCAAACTGTAAATAATGAGTATCTGAGTAGCTTTTCACTTGAGTTAATGACAAACGATATTTTAATAGATCCGAAAAATTTCTTTCACTATTTTTTAGTAAGCATGTATACTCTTTCATTTGAATCAGATAACTCATCCGAACTAGAGTTGAAGTTTCTACTATTCCCTCTCTTATTGAAAGGAGTCGAACAGCATTTACATATGGTAGGAATCCAGAGTATTTTAAGTTTACGCAACCTTGGTATAAACCATGTCTTTCCAACAATAACTGACCAACTGGACCAATTACATTTTTTATATGTTCTACATTAGCAGTAAATCGACTTAGTAAAATTTGATGTTGTAATTGGTAATCATATATGGATGTTTTCAACTGATGGATAATTCCTACCTTTCCATGAAGCACTCTGGCATCATAAAAGATTTGAAGAAAACGCATGGACTCCCAGCTTTCGTCAACCATCCAATCATGAAGTTGTTTGTTCCAACCTTCATAGGATTTACACCACTCTGGATTAGAACTCATAACTTTACCTTCGCAATAAGGATAGCCCACTTCATAAAGACCATTAGAAATTTCTGTTCCAAACACCTGAAAATACACATCATTTTCATCATTAGCTATTTCATAGGCAATTCCATGATCTTGATCACTTATTAATCCTTGTTCTAATCGCCCCCCACTGCCTGTTATAAACCAAGAAAAGTCACATGGAGGTGAACCTATTTTCTTAATCGCTTCTTCCAAAACTTTAATCATCACCTGATCATGAAAATCATTGAGAGAAACGATGTCATCTAGGAAGTTTGTAATATTTAGTTCCTTCCAGTTCCGAATAGATTCATACGTTTCCACAAGTACACGCCCTTTTATGTAAAAAGCCTCCCAATTTCAGAGGCTTTTTTTATTTAATTAAGTGATTTTGATTCCTCTAAAACCATTTGTTCGGGATAACCATAGTTGCCGTGTTCACTCATATCTAGACCCATTAGTTCCTCTTCTTCCGTTACACGAATACCACCCATAGCTTTTTTCATTGTAAAAAGGATAGCATAGGAAACTACGAAAGCAAATAAACCACAAGACACAACACCCATTAGCTGAACACCTAATTGATCTAGTCCGCCTCCATAAAATAATCCTGCTTTACCAACGGATGCAAGCTCTGGTGTAGCAAAGAAACCAGTAGATAATGTTCCCCATACTCCAGCAGCTCCATGAACAGATAACGCATAAATTGGATCATCGACTTTTCTCTTTTCAAAAAATCTAGCGCTATAGAAAACTAATACTCCAGCGATTAAACCAATGACAACAGATGCCCAAACGTCTACGAATGCACAGGAAGCAGTAATGGCAACTAATCCAGCTAAAGCTCCATTTAAAATCGTTGGGATATCTGATTTACCTAATACAACCCATGAAATAAGGGTGGCTGCAACAGCTCCTGCTCCAGCGGCAAGTGTTGTATTTAATGCTACAAATCCAAAAAAAGCAGCATCTACAGATACCGTACTTCCAGCATTAAACCCAAACCAACCTACCCAAAGGATGAGTACTCCTAAAGCTGTATAAACTTGGTTATGTCCAGCAAGATTGTTTAATGAACCGTCTTTATTGAACTTCCCAATTCTTGGTTTAAGAATTATTGTTGCAGCAAGTGCAGCCATCGCACCAGTTAAATGAACTACCGTTGATCCTGCAAAATCCTGTTTGCCATGTTCAGCTAACCAACCTCCACCCCAAATCCAGTGGGCAATTACAGGGTAAACAATTATTCCAAAAAGTATTGTGAAAATTACGTATGCCGATAATTTTGCACGTTCAGCAAATCCACCTAATGCGATAGTTACAGCAATACCAGCAAATGCTAGTTGGAAAACAAAGAAAACGGTTGTTGCAAGACCTGCTCCCTCAATAATTTCTCCACTATAGAAAAAATCTGTCATACCTACGAAGAAGTTCGCATCTCCCCCGAAGATAAATCCATAACCTACTGCCCAGAACACCATTGATGCTAAACCAAATGTGAATATGGTTTTACCGGCAACATGACCAGCATTTTTCATTCTAGTCGAACCAGCTTCCAGTAATATAAATCCACCAATCATAAATATAACTAAAATTGCAGCTATCATTGTCCACAAGCTGTTCATTAAATACATTACATCCTCCATTGTCATCTCTCCTTTTTTGAGATGTTACATTTTCTATCTTTCTATGTTAGAAAAAGTAACATCGTTTATATTATTTATTCTATTCAAATCTGAAAATTTGTCAACACAATTTTCTGAATATATTTTATTTTTAGTTTAGTAGTCTTCACTTCCCCTTATTTAAAGCACTTTTCTTACAAAAATTATATTTACACATAAAAAAACTGCCTACACAGCTCTTCAGCGTGATGACAGTTTTTCTATCATGTATTTATCTAATTTTATTCCCCATCGCTATCCTCTTCTTCTGTTCCTCGAACAGGAAGAATGCCCATTTTAACCGCTACTTTTGGTAAGTTCATCGCAATGAACATTAATACAACCGTTATGAGTGCTAAATCGTACGCACCATACCCAATGGTTAATCCTACACAAGCAGTAATCCAAAGGTTCGCTGCCGTTGTAAGTCCTCGTTTTACATTATCCTTATCTAACCATATTACACCTGCTCCAAGAAAACCAATACCGCTGATTACTTGTGCAGCTAAACGCATCGGATCCATATACGCCCCTTGATTTAGTGACGACAATGCCATAGCTAAGGTCGATCCTAAACATACTAAAATATGCGTTCTAATACCAGCTGGTTTATTTTTTATCGCTCGCTCTAGACCAATAAAAAACCCTATAAAAGTTGCTACACCTAAACGAAAATATAAGTCATAATGCGAATTAAATAATGTAGCGATGAAATCCATTTTGCAAAACCTCCTTAAATTCCTATTCCGATAACATTCTATAAAACTTCCTAAAATCCTTCAACGGTAATTGCTATCATACACTGGAAACTTTATTAAATACAATTCTCATATGGAAGGCGCAGGAAGCCTCTTTGAAGTCAAACCTATGACTATCATGTGTGAAGTTCCTTCGGACACAGACTTGCATTTTTTTACTTGCTCTCGTTCATCGTTTACTTGCCTCTAACCGGAGTTTACTTGCGGACGTAAAGGATTTACTTGCTCTTGGTCCATATTTACTTGCTCTAGGTCCATATTTACTTGCGGTCGCTTCTTTTACTTGCTCTCGCCTATCGTTTACTTGCTTCTAACCGGGATTTACTTGCGGACGAAATGGATTTACTTGCTCTAGCCACATATTTACTTGCGGTCGCTTTTTTTACTTGCTCTCACCCCTCGTTTACTTGCTTCTAACCGGGATTTACTTGCGGACGAAAAGGATTTACTTGCTCTTGGTCCATTTTTACTTGCGACCACTTCTTTTACTTGCTCTCACCTATCGTTTACTTGCTTCCATCCGGGATTTACTTGCGGAAGCAAAGGATTTACTTGCTCTAGCCACATATTTACTTGCGGTCGTTTTTTTTACTTGCTCTCACCTATCGTTTACTTGCTTCCATCCGGGATTTACTTGCGGACGCAATGGATTTACTTGCTCTAGGTCCATATTTACTTGCGGTCGTTTTTTTTACTTGCTCTAGCTCCATATTTACTTGCGGTCGCTTCTTTTACTTGCGGTCGCTTCTTCTACTTGCTCTCACCAAAAAAGGCAAACACTTAGTCTGCCTAGTGTTTGCCTCTTCATTATAAGATTATAATTCAAATTCACCTTTTTTAATCGTTTCATTATACCAATGATAGCTATCCTTTTTTGTTCTTTCTAATGTTTCGTAATTCACATGTACAATACCGAAACGCATACTATACCCTAATGCCCATTCAAAGTTATCCAATAGGGACCAGTATAAGAACCCTTTTATATTAACACCAGAATCCATACTTCGTTTTAAAGCTGTCAGGTGTGTCTTTATATAGTCAATTCGTTTATGATCGGCGACTTTACCATTCTCTGGTTCATCATTATAGCAAGCACCATTCTCTGTAATATAGATTGGCACACTACCATAAAGATCTTTAATTTTAACTAGAACTTTATAGAAGCCTTCTGGATAGATAAACCAGTCAATATCTGTTTTATCATATCCCATATCTATACTTTCTAAATCGAATAATCCTTCATTTTCCTTGTAGCGCCCTACATTGCCAGTGTAATAATTTACCCCTAAAAAATCAATAGGTTGCGATATTATTTCCAAATCCCCTTTTAAAATAGTTGGAACAGCACCTTTTTCTTTAAACCAATCTAACATGAATTGAGGGTAGCTCCCTTTAAATACTGGATCAAAGAACCACTCTAAATTCCAAGCGTTTCCTCGATTACACGCATCTACGTCTTGCTCTTTTGTACTGTATGGTTCAAACCATGTAACATTTGGAGCGTATCCAATTTCACCCTCTACATTACTTTCTCTAAAACGTTTCACTGCAAGACCGTGTGCAACTAATAAGTGATGGCCAACATCGGTAGCTAGCTGTAGATCCTGATTGCCAGGAGCATGTTCTCCAATATAATTGGATAGGAAAGATGAGCACCAAGGCTCGTTAATAGTTATCCACTTTTTTATCTTCCCATTAAATTCCTTAAACATAAAGTCCGCATATTGGACAAATGCCTCGATTGTTTCCCGATTATCCCAACCACCTTTATCCTGTAACACCTGTGGTAAATCCCAATGATACAACGTACACATCGGTTCAATGCCTTTAGCTAACATCGAGTCTACTAATTTGTGATAATAGTCGACTCCTTTTTGATTCACTTCTCCTGTACCAGTTGGAAAGATCCTTGGCCAAGCAACTGAAAAGCGGTACACATCAGCACCTAGGTCATGTATTAAATCTACATCCTCTTCATATCGGTGGTAGCTATCACAGGCAATATCACCAGTGTCTCCATTATGTACCTTCCCCGGTGTTTTAGAAAAAGTATCCCATATCGAGACACCTCTGCCATCTTCGTTTGCTGCACCTTCAATTTGATAAGATGCTGTTGCCGCCCCCCATTTAAAATCCTTTGGAAACTTTATAATCGCCATTTGTAATCCACCCTTCATTTATCGTTCTTTCGACGCTTCGCCTATAACACCGGAAGAATTTCTCAATACCAACTCCGGATCAACGAGTGACGGTCTTAAGCCAGTTACTCCATTTATCAAATCGTTTAACTTAATGGCTGCCAATCTACCAATTTTCTGTTTATCTTGTTTAATAGTTGTGAGAGCAGGCTCCATATATCGACAAGCCTCAACATCATCACATCCTATCACTTGAATATCTTGCGGAATTCGAAGTCCATAGTCCTTTATCGCTCTCATTGCGCCCAGCGCCATCATATCAGAAGCAGCTATAATTGCTTTTGGCAAAGATTCACCCTGTAGAATTTCTTCCATTGCTTCGTATCCACTAGATTCAAAAAAGTTTCCATGCTTAATCCATATATGGTTAGCCGGCATACCGAATTGATTCATCGTCTGTAGGAATCCCTCTAATCGTTGGTTTGATATTTCAGAACTTTCTTTCCCAGCAATATAACCAACATCTCTAACGGAGTTTAAGTACAAGTATTCTACTGCAAGCTGAGATACCTTATAGTTATCTGTCATAACGTAGCTAGAATTTTGCCCGGTCAGTTCAAGGTCAATCCCCATACAAGGGACATCACTTTCATCCAACTTCGACACTGCATCCTCTACTTCTTCACCCGCGATTATTAGACAGCCATCTAAACGAAAATGTCTTGTTCTCGCTAAGTAATCGACATTTTCTTTATCAAACATCTCATTGGAGAAAATGATAATATCATAACCCATTGCACCAAGTGTTTTTTGAAAAGATGATATAACCTCATTGAAAAAGGGATGGTTAAACTCTACGTTTATCTTCCCCGCGTATATCAGCCCAATTAGACTAGATTTCTTCGTCGCTAGGGACTTTGCGGAAAAAGTAGGTTGATAATTAGTTTTGTCGATAACTTCTAGTACTTTACGCTTTGTTTGTTCACTTACACCATCATAGTTGTTGATTACCTTAGAGACAGTGCCTCTTGAGACACCCGCCATTTGAGCAATATCACGTATAGTTAAAGTCATTTTACATCCCTCATATTCCATGTACTGATTACTATTATTTAACCGATCCCTCGGCAATACTCGATATAAACAATTTGTTGAACAGTAAGAACACTATAAGCAATGGTATCGTAGCCCAGAACACACCGGACAGCAGCATACCAAAATCTACTTTAAATGTATTATTCAATGATGCTAATGCAACTTGTATTGTGTAGGATTCAGGATCTCGAAGCACCGTAAATTGCCATAAGAACTCTCCCCAAACAGAGGTAAACACAATAATTCCAAGCGTTGCAAAAGCAGGTAAAATGATAGGCAGTACAATACTGCGATATATCCTGAATATAGAACAACCATCAAGTCTTGCTGCTTCTATCAATTCTTCAGGCACAGATTCACTTACATATTGTCTCATTAAAAATATTCCTAAAGGATTTAAGAAAAACAAGACCATCGCTGCAAATAAATGATCCAATAATCCCGCTTTTGCAACTAATAAATACTGCGGTATTAATCCTAATTGAGGCGGTATTATAATAGTGAATAATATAGCGAAGAAGAGAATATTCTTCCCTGGAAACTTTAGTTTTGAAAATGCAAATCCAGCTAACGAACTTATAAATAATACAACAATAGTTACAGTAAGACAGACGATCAATGTATTAAACATGGACTGAAAAAACGGAATCATATCCAATACTTTTTGGAAGTTCTCTTTCAACTGATCACCTGGAACCATCGCCGGGGGAATCGAATTGTATGCAGAGCTATGACTCGTGGACATAACGAACATCCAGTAAAAAGGGAATAACGAAAAGAGCGATATTACCGTTAAAAACAAGTACATTCCAATACGTCCAATGCCCCACTTTTTACTTCCTACATCACTTTTCACACATGTTTCCCCCCATCCTTACCGAGTCTTTTAGTGAGCATCATATTAAAAGCAGAGGCAACTACGATGAATAACAGCAGAACAATAGCAGCTGCAGATGCCGTCCCGAAGGAAGATAACCTAAACGCATCGCGATATAAATACATAACAACTGTCATTGCTTCATCTCTTGCAAAAGCAGTATTACCTAGAAACACAGTTGGCTCCGTAAATAATTGCATCGCTCCAACTGTCGAAAAGAATACCGTCAGTATAATAAATGGTTTCAGTAACGGAATCGTAATATATCGAAGCTGTTGGAAAATACTAGCTCCATCAATTCTAGATGCTTCATATAGTTCGTTCGGAATGCTTTGCATACCGGCTAAATAAATGATCGTGTTGTAACCAAGCCAGCGCCAAAAAACCATTGTCGAAATCGCTATTTTAGCTCCCCATTCAGAGGTCTTCCAGCTGACCGGGTCAAATCCAAATAGACCAATAATATAGTTCACTAAAGCCGTTTCATTGTTACTAAAAAATACACTAAATACTAAAGCAACCGCTACCATTGAAGTAATATATGGCATAAAGATAGTTACCCTAAAAAAAGCTTTGAAACGTAAGTAAGACAAATTCAATAAAAAAGCCAAGATTAGCCCAATGACAAGTTGAGGAGCAGTCCCCATTAACCCAAGAATAATTGTATTGTAAACAGATTTCCAAAATAACGGATCACTAAGTATTACTTGAAAATTACTTAACCCGACAAACTCCATTTCTCCCATGCCATTCCATTTTTGAAATGCTAGGATTAAACTAAATATTGCCGGATAGAGACCAATAATCGCAAATATGATAAAAAAAGGTGATATATATAAATACCCCGAAAGCATCTCCTTCATCTCTTGCGATGAAAAACCTTTCCTTCGTCCTTTTTGCTGTTTTTCATCTAAAGAAACCATACACTCGTCCTCCTACCTACATACAGAGTATATTCGGCGGGTAAAACCGCCGAATATGTCATTCACTTTCTCAACTTTAGCGATCTAGTTTAGTTTTAATACGTTTGATAGCTTCAGTCCATTCTTTCTCTGCATCTGCTCCGTCCTGTGAGTTAACTAAAGCAGCAAGAATTTCATCGTGTACGCTTGTATAATCCTTCCCTTTGTATACCTTTCCAATCTTTTGTGCAGATTCAGCAAATACTGTTTGTGTCGACTGCCCACCAAAATAATCATCGCTTGCTTCTTTAAATTCAGCCATATCATATACAGCAGGTGCAGAAGGGAAAAGACCATTACTCTTAAAGGATTCCAATTGGTTTTCAGGTGAAACCAACCATTTTACAAACTCATATGCTTCTTCTGCATGTTTTGTTTCTTTAGGGATAGAAATGTAAGAGCCACCCCAGTTTCCGCTGTACTCAGTCGGTAATGTAGCTATATTAAATTCTCCAGTAGCTTCAGGAGCATTCGATTCCATCCACCCTTTGAACCAAGCAGCTCCTAATTCCACTGCAAAGTCTCCATTGTCAACTCCACTTGCCCATTCAGCGGACCACATTGCATAATTTCCGACCAAACCAAGTTCGTTCATTTCGATAGCTAAGTCATACGCTTCTTTAACTCCATTACCACTTTCTTCTATCAATAGGTTACCTTCCTTATCAAAATAACTTTCCTCTAACGCATCTAACTGCGCTCGGTACATCATTTCCATACTAGCAACCATAGGTTTACCAGTTTTTTCTTTTATTTGAATGGCAGCTTCCTTAAAATCTTCAGGAGTTGCGATTAAAGCAGAAACCTCTTCGGGAGTTGTTGGTAAACCTGCTTCTTCAAATACATCTAGTCTGTAGTAAAGACCCTTAGGACCGATATCAGTTGGAAGACCCATTAGGAACTTGCCATCATCATTCTCTGCAATTTCCCATTTCCAGTCCAAATATTCACCTTTTACATCATCCGCGCCCATATCATATAGATTGACAAAGCGGTCTTGTGCATCGCGGAAGCGATCGAGTTGGTCAAGCTCAAGTGCAGCTATATCCGGCGCACCACTACCAGCAGAAAGTGCTGTAAATAAATTGTTATGGTGATCTGCTGTTTCTGAAGTTTTTATTTTAATTTTTATATTTTCATTTTGTTTCTCATACTCTTTGACAAGTTCCTCATACCCGGTAGCACCAAACAGCCAAAAATCTAAAGTGATTTTTTCTCCATCTCCTCCCGCTTCATCTGAATCATCAGATGAATTATCAGAAGAACACGCTGCAACGATAAATATGAACAAAATGGATAGTGAAGCGATTAGCAGTTTTTTTAATTTCATTATGATTTCCCCCTGAAATTTAATAGTTTAATAGTTTTTATACCAGTAAAACCACCCTATCTCCAAACGCCCTCCAATCTTTAATTTAGTCCATCAAGTATCTGCATCTTCGGTGTCGTATTGCTTCATATTTTTATAGAAACCGGTTTCCATAAAAGTAAAAAAAATAAGTAATAAACCAGGTTTTCCAAAATATGAAGCGCTTTCAATTATCATTATAATCGTTTTAAAAATAAAATCAATGAATTTTTAGAAAATTCTTATAAACCGGTTTCTATTTTATTTTACTATATGTAATGTTGTATTCCATAAGACCAATTATTGTTAACCTATTTCCTCAATTACTCGACACTGTGCTTGAAGCATTTTTTAATTTGAAGATGTACAACCAAGTCCATTGTTTTTTATACTCTTGTGAAAAACTATTTTCCTATGCTAGTTGTGAACCTATTTTAACTACCTCCTTTTGATTGAATAGCTGTGCCACCTCTAGTAGTAATAGAACATTATTTGAGTAAAAAAAAGCTATTTTGGAAATATTAATAATATAAGGAGGGATTTGAGTTGGAGATGAACCCTATAGAAACATTTAGATTTATTTTGGAAAATGACAATAAAGAGCTAGTCGTCAGCGGTCAAATTCAAGGAAAACCAGAAATACCATCTTTAGATGACCTAAAATTTAAAGCAATTATTGCTTTACTTAACTCTATTGATAAACAAAGTTTCATTGAAGTGGATAAGGATCAGCAATTTGCTGATTATTTAGATGAAATGGAAGGAACGATTGCTGAAATGAAGAAGTATGATGAGTTTCAATGTAGGGATGGACTAACTTAATCTCTCTATTTTTTCCTAATAACAGAATAGTAAAAGGTTAAAATAACTCAATACAAACAATACTAACTTTACATTATGCTGGTTGGAGGTGAATTAAGATGACCGTTCTAACGATGAAAGAATTGGCATTTATGGAGGATGAAATCCGTTCAGAGGTGATAACCGCAAAAACGTTGAACTGGTGTGCAGCACAATGTACAGACCAGGAGTTAAGAACAACACTCGAAGAAATAGCAGAAAAACACCAGTTAAAAATAGCGGACCTATCCCAATACTTTAACCGAACAAACAACATTCAATAATTGCAAAAGGTGGATATAGTATGCCAAATAATATCGCAGAACGCGGTTTAACAGACCGAGAAATGCTCCAGCTCTGTTTGGAGTTAGAGAAGGGACGCTGCCGAAGCATCAGCAACACCTTATTAGAGACTAAACATCCGCAGCTAAGGGAAATTTATAAGCAAGTTTTTGATAATGCGAGCTCAAACCATTATCTACTTTTTGAGATAATGGAAAATAAAGGATGGTACAAGACCGAACTTGCCTCTAAAGAACAGGTTGGCAAAGTACAGGAACTTATGCAAAATAACTTACATCCCGATAACCAGTTATAGAAATTACCTAAAAGCGCAGAAAATATAAAGTCGCCCCACCTCTGATTTCTCAAATGTGGAGCGACTTTTTTATCCCTCACAAAATTTAACGGGATGGTCTTGGTTCTAAACAATTAGAACATTTTTTCTGATTGCTGCCTTTAAACTTCGTTAATGTTTTTTCAAAATTAGTTCCACATGAACATTTGAATAGCAGCTTTTGTGAATACCCTACATATTCTTTTGAAAGCAAAGTACATTCTGAATTTTTACTAACATAGTCTCGTATTTGATCTATCGTCCATTTTTTATTCAACTCGACACCTCCGATGGTGTAATTATTTAAGTACTGGAAGAAACATTAAGAGTCTTCCCGTTCAATTAGATTTATGAATTTTAAATCCACCTTAATGTGTTATTATACCATCACTTGGAGTATCCTTGTACAATCTTTCCAAAGAAATATTGTTTATAGTAAATATCTGTGCTATACTAGATTACTAACAACAAATACGATTTGACATCCATACTATTGATTACTATATTAGTCGACATCAATGGGTGCCAAACCCGCAAGAGTTCTTTAGGAACAAAGAATTCTTTAGAAAAAAAGCATTATCTCTTTGGAGATAATGCTTTTTTATATGAATTTGATTTCATTATATCTTACTCGCACACAGAGATTTACTATCAGTAGCAGGAATAGTAAAAAGCTTTTGATACTATGCAAGAGTTACTACATCTCTATTTCTCAAGATTTGTAAGCCAAGTAGTTAGTTCTTCCAACTGAGCAAGGACCGCAATTGGATCATAATACCATGAACGTTCTTCTGGCCAAACATAGAAATGATTATTTTTAATTGCTGGAAGACTTCCCCAGACAGGATCTGCCTTAAAGTCTTCAACTGTACGATTGTTAGAAGTCATAATAATATAATCACCAGAGTAATCTGGTATAATTTCCTCCGAAATTTCCGCCCACTGTTTCTCCATTATTTCATCCGCAACCTTAGCAGGTGGCTTACGTCCTAGAGCCTGATATACTGGCTGTCCACCCCGTCCGAAGTTATCACCATATACCCATGTTGTCTTACCGCCATCCTCCATAATAGAAAAGCTTGCATCTACTGGTATTGCAGCATCAACTTTTGCCTTGGCATCCGCTATTTGGTCATCGTAATCTAGTAGCCATGCTTCCGCTTCCTCTTGTTTGTCGAATAAGTTTCCGAAATAAGTTAGCTCTTCATGAACTCCTTTTAAATCACCATACGGTATAACTATAGTAGGTGCTATTTTACTTAGCATTTCGTAGTTGTCACCATTCGCTGTAATAATAAGGTCTGGACTAAGGGCAAGGATATTTTCAACGGACGGTTTTCCATACACCCCAGTATCCGAAACACCTGTAAGATCATCTTTGAAATAATAATTGTTGATCGTAAGTTCAGGTGCACCCACCGGAATAACATCTAATGCAATTAGACTACCTAAGTATTCTTCTGCTACTATACGTTGGGGGTTAACAGGAATTTCAATCTCTCCATTTACTGTGGAAATCTTTTTCATTTTGTCATCCTTGGTAGTACCTGTATTCTCGGTAGTTTCTTCTTTATTAATATCTACAGCTGTTGTCGTCTTTCCGCAAGCGGAAAGAAGTAATACTAAAAGTAGAAAAATAGAAATTAACCCTATCTTTTTCTTTTTATAAACGTCTTTATTTAAACTCAACTTCAAAACCTCCACATCTATTATTGATAATCATTCTCATTCATAATTGTAAGTTGTCTTTACAATAGTGTCTATGCACTAAAGTAATCTCTTGCCATACATTTTTATGATGTCAATAATCTCATCAATTCGTGTATCTGTGCACGGGAGGATAACGGGTCATAGCCGAAGAATATATCTGATTTATCTATCAAATAAACATGATTTTGTTTGAATGCTTCCATGCTCATCCATGAGTATGACTGAAATAGGCGGTTCATACGCTCTATTCCCTCTATATTTAGAGGCATTCCTGTGATAAAAACGTAATCAGCGGGATAATCTTTAATAGCTTCGATTTCCACCTCAATGTAGCCCCGATTTCCTATACCGTGATTTAGTAGTGTGATCGGTAAACTAAATCCTAAATCTTCATATATGATTTGACTACCTCTACCATGGCTACTATTAATACAGAAAGCCGAGTTTGTCCCAATTTCCCATACAACAGCTGTCCCTCGTTCTCCAAGCTGACAATCTAGTTTCTGATTAAAATTCCATACCATTCTATCGTAATCCCTAAGCCATTCCTCCGCTTGCTGCTGTCTTTCCACAATATCAGCTATAAGCCGAAATTGTTCTCGCCAGCTCATTTCCATAAAAGGAAGGGTAACCATTGGAGCCAATGATAACAAAGATTTGTTTTCTTTTGTTGTTTTATAATCGAGAATTAAATCAGGATTAACAGCAGCGATTTTCTCATATATTAATGCTTCACTATTTTTCCATATATTTAACTTTTGCTCCGTTTTCACTGGATTAACACTCTCCATCCAGGTGGAGTACACACCAAGTTCAGGTGTAATACCTAACGCTAATAAACTTGCAGTATGATTGGTATTAAGCGTTACTACTCTCTTGCGCTTTTTGTGATAAGAAGTCGGAGAAAGACCGACCACTTGCTTGAATTTTCTACTTAAATAGGTGCCTTCTTTGTAGCCGACCTGCTGTGCTAAATCATCTAATTTAGGCATCTCATATAATAGTCTTTTTTGAGATTCCCGAATTCTTATTAAGGAGAGATATTCACTAAACGTTCGACCTGTGCTCTTACGAAAAGCACGGGATAAATGCTCTGGGCTTACCTGTACAAGGGTAGCCATCTCTTCTCGACTCAAATCCTCTTCATAGTGAGTATCAATGTAACTTATTACTTGATCCATCCATGTACTAATGGACTGTTTATTTTCTATTAGCTCTCCATGTATTTCGGTTAAGAGTTCAATGAACATCTGTTGTATATAGAATGGTCCTCTACTACTTCGGTACTTCCAGGCGTTTTCAAATTCTTTTGCCAGCCTAATGATTTTGGCTGTCTGTTTAAATGGCTGATCACTCTCTATTGTCTGAGGTTGGGAACCATCTGTAGTTATGCAACGATAACCTATTAAAATAGCCTGAAGAGGAGATGTAGTACAGGACTTTTGTTGATACTCTAGTACCGAGAAGGAATCACAAAGTAATATACTTCCACGTGATACTGCATGTTGTTTTTCATTTAGACTAACTATTCCGCTCCCACCAAATACGATTAGAATTTTAGGGTGTGGATCGATTTCTTCCAAATTGCTGTCCATGAATTCATTTATACTGTTTAAACTTATAGGTATATAAAATGTATGGGGTAGTAAAGGTATTTTTTCTAATGTGTTATTGATCATGGTTATACTCCTCTCAGCTTTGTAATAGATTATTAGGAATTTAAAAGTATAAAATAGGTCACTACCACTAACATATGGATAGTGACCTATTTTTTAATTTGGATTATTACTATAGCGAGTTAATAATGTATCGTTCCTGTGCCTTATATCTCCCATTAGCCACACTAACGAGTCCAACAAACAGTCATACTCTTCCATTGTATTTTTCCCTTACTCTCTATTTCTTTTTCCTATTAAACCCCAAACTGAGCTAGGTGAAGTCTTTTATAAGCTCCTTTCACTGCTAATAACTCATCATGATTCCCTTGTTCCACAATCCCATTCTCAGTTACAACCACTATGCGATCTGCATTTTTAATCGTTGCTAAACGATGTGCTATAACAAGTGTTGTACGCCCTTGAGATAATTCAGATAAAGCATGTTGAATCGCTACCTCTGTTTCAGTATCAAGTGCAGATGTCGCTTCATCTAAAATAAGAATAGATGGATTTTTAAGAAACATACGAGCAATTGAAAGGCGTTGTTTTTGTCCTCCAGACAGTTTAACTCCGCGCTCTCCGATCAATGTATTCATCCCCTCTGTTTGAGAAAGAATAATGTCTTCTAACTGGGCTCTTTTTGCTGCTTCCCATATCTCATCTTCAGAAGCATCCAAATTACCATAAGCAATATTTTCTCGAATGGTTCCATCAAAGAGATAAACATCCTGTTGCACAATTCCAATTTGAGACCGAAGAGATTTAAGTGTCATTTGTTTAATTTCAATACCATCAATTGTTAACGAACCGCTGTTAATATCATAAAAGCGGGGTAACAGGCTACAAATAGTAGTTTTTCCTGCACCAGACGGTCCAACAAGAGCTATTGTTTCACCTGCACGAATCGTTAAGTTGATGTTATCTAAGACATTCTCTTTCCCTTCATAGCTAAACGACACATCTCTGTACTTTATATTTCCTTTTAAATGCTTAACATCACTTGCGTCTGGGGCATCCGCTACATCTGGTTCTGTTTCAAGCATTTCAACATAACGCTTAAATCCAGCAATTCCTTTTGGATACATTTCAATTACAGCATTAATTTGTTGAATAGGTCCTAAAAATACATTTGATAAGAGAACAAATGCAATAAACTCTCCGTATGTCATTTGCTTATTAATAACGAACCAAGTCCCACATAGTAAAACGAACAAAGTGACAACTTTCATAAGAATATAGCTAACGGATGAATTCCATGCCATAATTCTATAGGCTACTAATTTAGACTTACGAAAACGACTATTGCTTTCATTAAACTGAGCAATTTCATGCTCTTCATTAGCAAAGGCTTGAACAACTCGCATTCCACTAACATTATTTTCTACACGTGCATTAAAATTAGCTATATCAGCAAAAAAGCGTTTGAATGCTACAGTCATCTTTTTACTGAAATATAAGGATAAACAAATAATTAGTGGAACAATAACGAATGTAAGGACGGCTAATTGCGAGTTTATGGAGAACATTAAAGCAAATGCACCTGTAAGTGTCATAATTGCGATAAATAAATCTTCAGGTCCATGGTGCGCAATTTCACCGATATCCATTAAATCATTCGTCATTCTAGAAACTAAATGACCTGTTTTATTGTTATCAAAAAAACCGAACGACAATCTCTGGACATGTGTAAATAGCTCTTTACGCATATCAGTCTCAATATTAATCCCCAGTTTGTGTCCCCAATAAGTGACAACATAATGAAGTACCGCACTAATAATATATATCCCAAATAACGAAATACATCCCCACAGAATCCAATTCCAATTTGAACTTGGCAATAGATCATCCACTACGCGGTTAACAGCAAGCGGAAAAGCAAGCTCCAAAACAGCAGCGATGATTGCACAGGAAAAGTCTAGAATGAATAGACTTTTATATGGTTGATAGTAAGAAAAAAAACGTTTTAACAATGTCTATCACATTCCTCTATGAAATTTATTTTGAAATTGATATTTTGATAAGTCAGTCTACAAAAAAAGAGACTATTTCTGACATCTATGTAGTCGCAGAGTCAGCCTCTAATTTAAGTTTTAAATTAATAATTATGTATATTCTAGAGGTCTGCCTTCGTAGCACCGACAGGTTTTTCGCTCAATAATAAAATGGCAGATACTATCACGAGCATCCAACAATTACTATATTTTATTTATATATCCCCTTTCTAATTGATAATGATTTTCATTTTCAATATTATCAACTGTGATAGCGGAAGTCAATACAAATAATTCCAATCTGTTTATAACAAAAAATAAAACTAAGTTATTCAATTCTGTTCTTTAATCTTTTAATTTGGAGAGTAAATAAAGGAAATAAGGTGCCCCTATAACTGCAACTATAATTCCTGCTGGAATCTCGGAAGGTTGCAATATCCACCGTCCTATAGTATCAGCAATAAGAACCAAAAGACCTCCAGTCAACGCTGAAGCGGGTATTAAATATTGATGTCTAGATCCAACTAATTGACGGGCCAGATGCGGTCCTATTAATCCGACGAATCCTATTCCCCCACTGATGGAAACACTTGCTCCTGCTAATCCAACTGCTGAAGCTAGCAATATACGTCGCTCTTTTTCAATGGATGCTCCTAGCCCAGTAGCAGCTAAATCTCCTAAATTCAATACATTTAGTACTCTTGCCTTTGAAAATACAAATGGGATTAAAACTATAATCCATGGCAGCACAGAAAGGACATACATCCAATTTGATCCCCAAATACTGCCTGCTAACCAAGTTGCTACAAAATGATAATTCTCTGGGCTTAGACGAAGTGTTAAAACTATCATTGCAGAACTTATCCCTGCGGCAACCGCTACTCCGGTGAGTATTAGCCTCATAGGTGAAATTCCTTCATTACGTTTATATGCTAGTGTATAAATAATGGTTGCTGTTATTCCTGCACCTAAGAATGCCAAGACTGGAAGTAAAAAAACTGGTGCAGCAGCAGTAGATGGAAAGAAAGAGATAAAAAGTATAACAGTTAGCCCCGCCCCTGCATTAATCCCTAATATTCCAGGATCAGCCAAGGAATTACGAGAGATTCCTTGTAAAACACATCCAGATACAGCTAGTCCCATACCAACCAGTACAGAGATTATTATTCTCGGCAATCGAAATTCAAAAAGAATAAGATGCTGTTTCTCATTTCCATATCCAAACAAAGTTTGGATGACTTCAATAGGGGATAATCGTATAAACCCTGTATTCATACTAATTATAAAAGCTATAACTATAAGGATAAAAAGAAGACTGATTATAAAAAGGTTTTTCTTCATTGTTTTCCGCTGGCTATCTGTCATATATGTCCGTTCTTTCAAAGTTCTTTACCTCCTTTTCTAGCAAGATAAAGGAAGAATGGAACTCCGATTAATGCTATCAATGCACCAATCGGTGTCTCATAAGGAGGATTAATCATTCTTGCTGCTAAATCTGCTAATACAACTAAAAGACCTCCAAGGACAATCGAGCAAGGAATAATCCAGCGGTAATCATGACCTATTAAAGATCGGGTAAGGTGAGGTACTATTAATCCTACAAAACCTACTGCACCTACTACTGATACAGCAGCTCCAGCCAAAACTAAAACTATAATCATACCAAGCACCTTAATAGTTTTTATTCGCTGACCGAGACCTATAGCCACCTCTTCGCCAAGACTTAACAAAGTAATAGATCGAGATAACATCACAGCACCGAGCATCGCAACAATAATCCATGGGGACATAATTTGAAGATTGATCCACTTAGTTCCTGATACCCCTCCTGCATACCAAAATGCTAGATCTTGACCAATTTGAAAATGCAGAGCAATGCCTTCACTAAGAGCACCTAACAATGCGCTAACAGCTGCTCCAGCAAGTACCAGACGCATAGGTGTTAAACCTCCACGTGACAAGGAACCTACACCGTAAACAATGAGAACACCTAGACCAGCACCTAAAAAGGAGTACATGATTAAATACATAAAAGGAAGACCCGGAAGAAATGCAAAACACAGAGCAAGCATAAATGAAGCTCCTGCATTTAAACCTAAAAGACCCGAGTCAGCTAGTGGATTTCTCGTCATTCCTTGCATTAATGCACCTGCTACCGCAAAGGACGATCCAACTATCGCAGCACCCAGAACACGTGGCATACGTATATCTCTTATAATTTGATGTGCCGTAATTTCTGGATTGAAATTAAACACGGCCGTCCAGACAGTAACTAATTTAATATCAGCTGCACCAAAAGATATAGATAGGGCAATTGCAATTATTAAAGCAGCCATACCTCCAAATAAAATAAAAATTGCTATTAGGGGATGTGAATGTTTTTTAATTTCTTCTAATTTTTCTATATCTGCAGATCCTTCTGTTAAGGTAGTCATACTTTCCCTCCTTTATCCTAAAAAATAACTTTTTGTTTTATGACATGATACCTTCTTCTATTCCTCTTAACGGAATAAGCATTCATTCACTCTTCTGATAGAGTTGGTAGGATAGACATATAGGATTATTACTAAAAGGACATGTCTCCATGCTTGCATCGATATTAAACACACGCTGTAAATTTAGGCGAGTCATGACTTCTTCAGGTCTTCCCTCCTCTATTAATGAGCCTTTCTTCATTGCAATCATATAGTCTGAGAAACGTGAAGCGTGATTTAAGTCATGAAGGACCATTACAATTGTTCGGCCCTCCTCTTCATTTAGTTTTTGTAAAAGCAACAAAACATCTAGCTGATGCGCTAAGTCCAAATAGGTTGTCGGCTCATCAAGAATGAGTATTTCAGTCCCCTGTGCAAGGGCCATCGCAATCCAAACTCGCTGCCTTTGTCCACCTGATAATGCTTCAACAGGACGATCCTTAAACTCATCCAACCCCGTTACACCTATTGCCCAATGAATATGCTCATAGTCTTCTTTTTTAAAATTGCCAAGGCCGTTTTGATGTGGGAACCTACCATATGAAACCAATTCAAATACTGTTAAACCACCTGGTGCATTAGCGGATTGTGGCAAAATCGCCATTCGTTTTGCCACCTCCTTCGTTGGAAGCTGATGAATCGCTCGCCCATCAAGGTATACATTACCGCCTTGGGTTTTTAACAACCTGGAAATAGCTTTTAATAATGTGGATTTGCCACATCCATTTGGTCCAATAATAGTTGTTATTTTTCCTTTAGGAATAGTTACACTTAAATCCTCAACAATAAGTGAGTTTGAATAACCAATAGCTACATGGTCTATATTCAATACTGTCATATATAGATCTTCCTTTCTCTGACTTACTCAACTAATTTTTAGTTATATCTGGAACTTACTGTCACCTCTACTCAATAATTTCTATTCGTATATATCCTGTTAAATAAAAATAATATGTATCAGGAAATAGGAAAAAAAGATCAAAAAATAATTGATAATGATTATCAATATCACTTTCTAATATTAGTTATTTTAGGAGGAAATGTCAATATAAGAATATATTTCATTATCTAAACAACGTCATCAACCAGACGGATATATTATTACACCAAAAAAGCCACGATTACCGAATAATCTTCGGTAATCGTGGCTTTAAAATTTAATGTATCACAATCAATCAAATTAATAGTTTTATGGACATTAGGACAAATAATTAGATTTTATCGTTTTCCTACTAGTTTTGTAGATCCTAAGAATTCATCGTAACTACTTTACCTTCTTTACGCTCTTTAGCATACTCCGCGGTAGCCGTGAACAATACGTCAGAAGATGAATTCAATGCAGTTTCACAAGAATCTTGAATCACACCAATGATAAAACCAACACCAACTACCTGCATCGCAATATCATTTGGAACACCAAATAAATTACATGCTAATGGGATAAGTAAAAGTGATCCACCTGCAACACCCGATGCACCTGCTGCTGAGACAGCTGCAACAACTACAAGAATCAGTGAAGTAAAGAAGTCAACTTCAATACCTAGCGTGTTTACTGTTGCAAGAGTCAGCACTGCAATAGTAACTGCTGCACCAGCCATATTAATAGTAGCACCAAGAGGAATTGAAACTCCATAAGTATCCTCATCTAAGCCAAGTTTTTCACATATTTTCATATTTACTGGAATGTTTGCAGCGGAACTACGTGTAAAGAATGCCGTAATACCACTTTCTCTTAAAACCATAAAAACAATTGGATAAGGATTTTTTCGTGTATAGATGAATACGATTAATGGATTCACTACAAGTGCGATAAACAGCATACACCCTACTAATATTAATATTAACCTACCATAATCAAGCAAAGCAGAAAGACCGCTAGTTACAATAGCATCGAATACAAGCCCCATAATACCAAGCGGCGCTAAATTAATCACCCATTGTACCACTTTTGTGATTGCATCTGAAAAATTACCCAACATGTCTTTTGTCTGTTGATTTGCATTTTTTAACGCAAGTCCAAGAACGACTGCCCATATTAATATACCTAGATAATTAGCATTAACTATTGCATCAATTGGATTCGCAACTAGATTAAATAGCAGCGTTTCAATAACTTCAGCAATACCTTCAGGTGGAGTTAGATTATCTACACCGGTTGTCAGTGTTAGAGTAATTGGAAACAGAAAACTTGCAACTACAGCGACAGCTCCAGCAAGGAATGTCCCTAGAGCATAAAGCCCAAGAATAGATTTCATATTCGTCTTCTTACCACTTTTATGTACAGCAATCGCATGCATTACTATAAATAATACTAATACTGGCGCAACTGCCTTTAATGCACCTACAAACAAAGACCCCAAAATGGAAATCCAACTTGCACCACTTGGAACAGTTAAAGCTAAGATCGCACCGATAATAATACCGATAACAATCCTTTTTACAAGGCTTACTTGATTCCATTTAACTAATAAGTTTTTCATGATACTTTCCCCCAAATTTTTGATAAAAAATGAAAATATCAATTTCTCCCAGTCAAATAATATATACTTATTTTAACTTTAATTAAACTGATATTTTATTTTAGCACAAATTTTTAGAATTTTGCATTGTTATTTTTTGTTAGAAATAATTTAGCATTCTTATTACCAGTCCAAATAAAAAAACACTGGGGATTTTAACTCCCAGCGTTTTTAAACTCTAATTGTTATTTCTTAAAGTTGTTTGCGTTTTGTTGTGCTTTACGATTAGCTTGAGCATTTTGTTGTTTCACTTCTTGAGCATTTGTTTGACGTTCAATTGATACGCCAAATTCTGAACCAAATTCACTAGACAAGTTTTGTGATGCACCTTGTCCATTTTGTTGTGCTTTTTGATTTGCTTGAGCATTTTGTTGTTTAACTTCTTGGACATTTGTTTGACGTTCAATTGATACGCCAAATTCCGAACCAAATTCATTAAACATGTTTTGCGACGCACCTTGTCCGTTTTGTTGAGCTTTTTGAGCAGATTGTGCGTTTTGTTTTCTAACTTCTTGTGCATTTGTTTGAGCTTCATTTGGAAGCTTGTTGTTATTGTTATTTGCCATTTTCCTTCACCTCCAAGAATTATGATTGCCAAAATGGAGATAATTATTATTAGCAATTGTTGGAGACGTTCGGATTTAGTTATTTTGAAAGTACATACTATTATATATTTTACTCATAATATTTAGACGAATATTCATTGATTCTTTTATTTAAAAAGCTTGTATACCTACAGAGAAATATCCATTATCAATGACTTTCTTAGCGTTGCTGAGTTCATTTGCATATAAACTAAAGGACTCCTTATCATGTTCATCGAGCGCTTTATTCACTTGATGATTCAAATGAATAATTTTTAGTTCCAAGTCCAAGATGGAGCAAATTCTACCTTCGCTAAACAGTTTCTCGATATCATCCACTTGAATTAGAAATTGAAACTCTCTATTAACGGCCACTAGAAAATGCCATCCTAGAACATCATCGTACTTCTGTTCATTTGTTATTGTCCAAACATCACCTTGATGGAACTCAATGATATGTTGGTGTTTCTGTCCCGGACAGCAACAGAATACTTCTTGTTTAAACAATTCTAGTATTATAAAATTTTCATTCACTAGAGGTTCCTCCCTCATTTTTGGTTTTCTCTGTTTGCAAACAAACAAATGATAATGATTATCACTTTCATTTACTATTGTATATGACAACCATTAAAAGCGTCAATTCAATTTAGTTTTACTTACTAAATAATTGTTTTTTACACTAGTTCATTCCTGCATATAAAAAAAGACCAGTAGTTAGTTCAACTGGTCTTCTTACTTTTATTAACTTTTCACATGATAGCGACCTTTTGGTATAACTAGAGGTGTATCTGAGATTGGATCTTGTATCACAACACAATTCAAGTCAAAAATCGATTTTACCAAGTCAGTTGTTATGACGTCTGATGGTTTTCCCTCAGCAACAAGCTCACCTTTATGAAGTGCAAATATATAATCTGCATAACGAGCAGATAGATTGATATCATGAAGTACCATAACTATGGTTGTACCATACTTCCGATTAAGACTAGTAAGTAAATCTAAAATTTCTACTTGATATGTGATATCTAGAAACGTGGTTGGTTCATCAAGGAGTAAAATATCCGTTTGCTGTGCAAGAGCCATGGCAATCCAAACTCGCTGCCTTTGACCACCGGATAGCTCATCGATGTCATGATTAGCAAACTCAGTAATATTCATAAACTCCATTGCTTCCTCTACTGCCTCATAATCCTTCTTCGACCACCCACTAAACAAGGATTGATGTGGAAACCGTCCTCTTCCAACTAAATCGGCTACAGTAATCCCTTCTGGAACAACAGGTGATTGTGGAAGTATACCTAAAATACGCGCTAATTGCTTAGGTGGATATTTGTTTATAGCTTTACCATCGAGCGTAACATCACCTTCTGAAGGCTTAATTAGCTTAGCCACCGTTTTAAGAAGAGTAGATTTTCCACAACCATTTGCACCAATAATTACACTAATTTTATTTTTAGGTATTTCAAGGTCAATTCCTTGAATAATTGTTTTATTGTCATAGCCCGAAAACAATTTATCGGCTCGAAAACTGTGTGTGTTCCCCATTACAATTCCCCTTTTCGGTTCATACGGATTAGTAAATATATTAAATACGGAGCCCCTAGCAATCCAGTTATAACACCTACAGGAAATCTATATTCAAATGCAAATTGCCCAATAAGATCCGCAAATAAGACAAGATTGACCCCTACTAACCCTGCTGGAAGAATATTAGATGAGCTAACACCAACTAGTCGATTTGCGATTGGTCCCGTTAAAAATGATACAAAGGCAATTGGTCCCGTTGTTGCTGTTGCAATAGCAATCATAAAAACTGAACTTACTATTAAAATAATACGCATTCTATCGGTTGAAACTCCAAGAGAAGAAGCCATTTGCTCACCGAGCTCTAGAATACTTAATTGCTTCCCAAATATAATAATTACAGGTGTGAAAAGCAAGACAACTAATATTAATGGAGGTAACTCGCTCATTTTAGAGCCATTCAAACTACCACCGAGCCATCTAATAGCTCCTGCAATATCTTGTTGAGCACTCTTAAGCAATAAAAAAGAAATGACGGCATCTAACATCGCTTGAATACCAATCCCAATAATGATTATACGACCAATAGAAAATGCTCCACCACGTGCTAATAAATACATAGCAATAACAGTAAGTAAACCGCCTATAACTGCTGCAATAGATATCACTGAATTACTCGAATGAAGAACAGTAATACAAAATACCGCTGCTACACTAGAACCAGAAGTAATCCCTAAAATATTTGGATTTGCCAAAGGATTTCGCAGCATCGTTTGAAAAACATATCCTGCAACACCGAAAGCAAACCCAGCAAATACCCCTGCTAACATTCTAGGAAGACGAATAGTATTCACCGCAAAATTGGCTCCCGAAATCTCTTCTCCTAATAGGGAGCGAACAACAATATGTATTGGATAAATTGTATTGCCAAGCAACAACATTGCACAGCAAAGTACTCCTGCTAAAATGACGAGGAGCGTCGTAACAAAAAGCCATCGTCGTTTTCTCCGACGCATACCTTCCATAATAAAATTAACTTCAACAGATTGATTTTTCATAATGACCGCACTTTCGATTTCTTAGCTAAAATGATGAGTATTGGTGCACCAATAAACGCTGTAAGAATACCAACTTCGAGCTCTCCGGGACTAGCTATAAGTCGACCAACAACATCAGAGAACGTTAAAATAATTGCTCCTGCTAGTGCGGACATAGGTATTAAGAAGCGTAAATCCGGCCCGATGACAAAACGCATAGCATGAGTTGCCAAGAGACCTATAAATCCGATTGGACCTGCTAATGCAGTAGCAGTCCCACATAAAACAACACCAGCAACAATCGCAAAAAAACGAAGTACACCAGGTCGTATACCTAAACTAGTTGCCACATCGTCCCCTAAGGCTAAAGCATTCAAAGCAGGTGCTGAAAGAAACGCGATGAAGAGTCCAACGATTAAAAACGGGATAAAAATCTTGATGGAATCCCAGTTTCCTGACCCAACACTTCCCACTTGCCAAAATCTAAACTGATCTTGGGCATAGGCGCTTGGAATGATAATTGCGGTTACAAGTGAAGAAAGAGCTGCACTTGTTGCAGCCCCTGCTAATAGTAACTTTATAGGTGTAGCACCACCACGCCCCATTGAACCTATTCCAAAAACGAAAACTGCTGTAATGCTCGCTCCGATTAAAGCTAACCAAATATACTCCCCCGCTGTTGTGATATTGAAAAATGTTATACCACATACTACGAATAAGGTTGCCCCTGTATTTACCCCTAGAATACTAGGGTCAGCTAATGGGTTGCGCGTAACTGCTTGCATCAGCACTCCTGCAATTCCTAAGGCAACACCGCAACATAAGCTAAAAATAGTACGGGAAATTCGTTTGCGCACTACGTTTGCGCCATATGAATCTTGGTTTGTATAAAATAAGCCATCCATTAACTCTTGGTAACTTACAACCCGTGCCCCTAACATTAGCGAGGTAATGATACTAACAACTAGCAATATAATCGCAATTACCAAAATTATCGTAAAATGCTTTGGAAAATGTAAATCTAATCGCTTCTTCTTGGAATCAGTGGTGCTATTCATTGATTTTGTCTATAGCTCCTCCGATTAGTTCTAGATACTCGTCAATTGTATATGCGATAGAAAGTGGATTTGGAGTTCCAGCTGCTACCAATGGAGTATCACTAGTAATAAACGCTACAGAACCTCTTTCAACTGCAGGAATTTTCCCAAGTAAAGGATCCGCTTTAATTGTATTGTATAATTCCTCATCACCATATCCAACGATGATATCTGCATCAAACAAAGCTTCCACATTTTCTGTACTTAAATTTAATGAGTAGCTTTTTGGATCCGTAATTAATGATGAAATGCTTTCAGGAATTGTTAGCCCTAATTCCTCTAAAAACGCTACACGTGAATCAACTGGTGTATAAATGTGTAATTGTGATAAGTCTTGCGCTGAGAAGTTAACCCATACTACTTTTTTGCCTTCGATTTGTGGATAAGCTTTTAATTTTTCAGCAACTAAGTTTTCTGTGTCTTTAATTAATTGTTCGCCTTCTTCTTTCATTCCCATTCCTGCTGCATTAAATTCAACCTGTTCACGCCAAGTAGTTGTCCATGGTGAAGTTGGATAAGCTACAACTGGTGCAATTTGTGTTAATGTTTCATAATCTTCTGGAGTAATACCTGAGTATGCAGCAAGAATTACGTCTGGATTTGCATCTGAAATGGCTTCAAAATCTAGGCCATCCGTATCTTGAAAAACGTTTGGTTCTGTAACTTTAAGTTCATCTAACTTTTCTTTCGTCCATGGTAATAAACCACTATCATCTTGAACACCGAAGTTTGCTGCTGAAAAACCAACAGGAACAACACCAAGTGCTAAAGCGATATCGTGGTTTGCCCATTGTATCGTTACAACACGCTCTGGTTTACTTTCAAGCACTGCTTCCCCTAAAGCGTGTTTAATAGTGATCGGATATTGTGATTCTGTTTCAGTTGCTTTTTCAGTTTCAGTTGAAGTATCTTTCTCTTTGCTATCTACCTCTTTAGTTGATGACTCATCTGAACATCCTACTAGTACTAAAATAGCGAAAATAGCCATTGCAAGCATTAGTATAAAAGATTTTTTGTTTTGCATATGTAACCCTTCCTCTTCTATAAAATTATCAACTATATTAAAATGTATAATTTCTATTAATGCTTAAATATACTCATATACAATGAAATAATATTGATTATCATTCTCATTTAAATTTAATGTTTTTTGGTTAACATGTCAATATATTCTTTTAGAAAAATTTAAACTTAATGTTCCCTGTGTAAGAAACAAACGTGAAAATTACAACATTCACGTTTGTTTGAATTAACATGAATGTTTATTACACAGGGTAGACTACAAAGAAAACCTCCAAACTAAAAATTTTGAAGGTTAAACGTGTGGTATTTTAATGCATACCCTTTATAAGGGTACTTTCACCTAATATCCTTAGCTATTTTCTTTGTTCCTCACAAAAAAGTACGCAGTAATCCACGTGGTAATTGGGATAACCAGTGTTACTCCAATTCCAGCACAAAGGATTGTAATCATTTCGGAACTAAAGATCTTGGAATTCACAACTTCCCCTATAGAGTAAGATAAATCTTTAAACCATATAAGTAATGCTAAATAACCTCCAAAGAAGGCAAAAAACAATGTATTTGCACTTGTTCCTAATATATCTCTACCAATACTTAATCCCGAAAGAAACAAATCTTTTCGGGTAATGTTCGGATGATGAAAATGGATTTCCCGCATAGGAGATGAAACGGCTATGGCTGTATCGGTTATAGCACCAATCGTACTCATAATAATTACAGATACAGTAATTTTCACAAAATCTACTTCTACTAATAAAGAGAACATTCCAAGTTCCCCTATTTCTTCTTCCCCGAATCCTTGGATCATTGCCTTGTTAGTGATAAAGATAATAAACAAAAGTAAGATAACGGTACAGATAATCGTTGAGAGAAAAGCTGTTTTTGTTTTGCTGTTCACTCCATTAATATAGAAAAGATTGATGCAGCTAATTACTACACAAGCAATTATTGTTAATATCACTGGATCAATAGTCGGATCGTTCATCAAAACGACCGTGATCATGATGACACCAAAGTTGAAAAATATAGCGAAAAAAGATCGTACTCCTTTTCTCCCTCCAATAATGGTCATCAAGAAGAGTAGTATCCCTGCCAGTAGCACTAATACATTCATTGTCTTGCCCTCTTTCTATTCACGAAAAATAATGTCGTATAGAGACCAATAGGAATGGTTAACACAATTCCAATTCCTCCAGCTAACGCACGAGCCAATTCCAACGAAAGAGTTAGGGAAAGCGTATAACCAAACGGAGCGGCGTTCTTAAAATACAAAACAAGAGTGGGAATCGAACCACTTACATAGGCAAAAAACAAAATATTAGTCATCGTTCCCATAATATCTTTTCCAATTTCCATTCCTGAAGTTATAAGTGCTCTTACTGTGATGTCATTATTTTTCTCATACAATCCGAAAATTGAAGAAGACATGGTAATAGCTACATCCATCACAGCCCCTAAAGAGCCGAGGAACAGCCCTGCCATAAAAACTAGCCGATATGGGCGGGTGATAAACTGCATTTCCTCATATCGAAGCCCCTTTTCTCCTGTTATTAATAGAACCAGGTATGTAATCAACAGTGAAATAAAAGTTCCTAGCAAAGTAGCTATAATCGCTGCATAGGTTTTATCGTTTAAGCCGTTAGCTAGTAACAGAGAAACAACCGTAAATATAATTACACTAATCCCGCAAATCCATAATAGACTTTGATTGGAGGTTTGGATGTAGATATCCAATGCAAATGATAATATTACAGCATTAAAAGCTAAACTAATGAATGAAAATAGCCCCTGCCTTTTACCTACTATCAACAATATAAAAATAAATAACCATCCAACTAGCAACAAATATTTATCACGCTTAACTTCCAGAATGGTCCCAGTTAATTCCGCATCTTTTTCCATCTGCTCATCTATTTTAATAAATAATTCATTTCCAATTTGAAACTCATGGTCATAGGCTTTAGATTGGGAGTATTCATTTATCAAGTGAATCTCCTTGCCTTTATTCTCACCATTTCTTAATTCAGCAATAATATGCTGTGTATATAATTTATCTTCAATACCATTTACACTATTTACTTTCGACACATCTTCTATAGTGGTTTTTACTACCTTTGCTAGTGGGCGTTCATAGAAAGAGTGGTTATTAAAAACAAAAATAACTGAACCTATAAAACAACATAGGAGTAAAGTAAAAAAGATTTTCTGCTTGAAGCTCACCTTTTTAAATATGCTTCTAAAGAAATACATGAATAGACCTCCGGTTCCCTGTGTAAGAAACAAACGTGAAAATTACAACATTCACGTTTGTTTGAATTAACATGAATGTTTCTTACACAGGGGAGATTACAATTTCGTCTTACCTTTTCTAAATCCTTGCACAATATCGAGAATGCTAATGAATAACCACAGCACAATACTAATGATGATGACAGAGTTTTTCAGTTCAAATGATAGATTCAGCAAATCCTCTAAATACATATAAAACTCATCATTTATAAGCTGATCAGTACTAATAATAACGATAAATACAATGGTAGAGACTATATTTCTAACCGTATTCATAATTGCCAATTTAGATGTCCATTGACGAGCGATTAGTTTATAAAATACAAAAGCAATTTCTATTATTAAAGCAACTATTATGATTAGCCAAAAGGATTGTAATACTTCCTGATTGAATGTAGGGATAATTAGCTGTATTTTGCCTTGTACTTTTTCATAAATACCTATTAAATGACTAGCATTAAAATAGACTCCGATAAAAATGGCAATCCACAACAGGCTGCCAAAAATATCTAAAGTGGTAATTTTTTTCTCTTTTGAAATAAGTGGAAGACTTTTTAAGTCATCAGGTGTCCATTCTGTCCAACCCGGTGTAAGCGGTGATTTTTCCTTCGAAGTATCCGTGCGCTCCAAAATAGCAAAAACGAGCGTAATCCAAAAGAAAGTCTGAATCACTGCACTGATTATACTCCAAGTACCATGCCCTAGAATCAGTATGATTACGTTAATACTACCGCTAACAATGTCTTCTTCTCCACCATAAGTTATGATATTTTCCACAATAAAAACAAAAAATGTTAGTATCGCCACGATTGGTGTAACTATTTTCAAAAGAGTCGTATACATATCAAAATATCTAGGACCTATTAAATGCATCGGTCGTTCCGAGTATTCACTAGCAAGTGATGCTGGATTTCCTAGATTTTTGAGAACCTCTTTCACTTCTTTCTCCGAATAATTTTCTGGGAGTATATCTTCAATAGTTGACCTTAATTCAAGAGCGATGTCACCACGACTTTTTTCCGGAAGTCTTCTCGTCACTTCCTGTATATAAATATCAATCAGTTGCATTCCCCACATCTCCTTTTAATAAATTTTGAAGTTCCTTCGTTGATTTTTCCCACTCGGCTTTTAGCTGCTCCAAAATCTCAACACCATATTCGCTTAATACGTAATATTTTCTTGGTCTGCTCTCCGTTGTATCCCAGCTGCTCTCAACTAATTCTTGTTTTTCTAATCGGCGAAGCAAAGGATATAAGGTACTTTGCTCGATGGTAACACTCGATTCTTCTAGTAATTGCACTAATGAATATCCATATTGCGGTGTTCGGAGCTGACTCAATACAGCAAGCGTCAATGTTCCTCTGCGTAACTCAGTTATTAATGAACCTAGCAATTTTTCCATATTTCACCTCACTACTTTATACTATGCGTCGTACACTATCTTATACTGTGTATAATACACTATTGTTTAATTTAAAACAATATTTTAATTACAGTGTTTCCGCTGGAGGCTGGAGCCGCCTCCTCCCCCTCCAATCAACTGGATCGACCTCTCTAAAAAAGACTAAAAAGTATTAATTGGATTAAGTAATTATGAAACTAATTAACGAACGAAAAAATGCCCGTGAAGTTAATAACTTCCTGAGCATTTTCATACGTGGCTTACATTTAATTTAATCATGGGTGTTGTTCACTTAGTACATTAAGACAAGCGTATTCTTCCCCTTACCTCCCATTTTTATATTTTTCACGTAAATTATTCAAATACTCTAGATTGCCCAATGCTTTCTCACTTTTCATTTGACCTAATGAGACGATTAAATGTTCGATAAAAAAGGTAGCTGCTACCATAGAGTGGAATTCCTCTAAATCGCCGCGGTTCACATAGAAAGTTTGCGTACAACGTGTTTGAAATTCATGCACGAGGTTATCGGTAAGAACTATGCTATGGCTCTGGATTTCTTTCGCATGATCCAGTAAAATCGCCGCTTCCCTCGTCAGCTTCACAAAGCCAAATACGAATACACAATCATTTTCTTGTAAATGTAGAATTTGCTCAAAAAGCTCCTGATCATAGCTCGCTAATATTACTACATCAATTCCGAAACGCATTAGCCGATGTTTCAGTAAAAAGCCTAACCCCGTTGATGAGGTTGGTGCATATATAAAGAGCTTGCGACATGTAGCGATACGCTTAACACAAATTTGACTTTGCGTTTCGTCGATATGTTCAAGTGTATCTGTTAGCTGGTATTGTACAAAATCGAATATCGATTGCTGAAGTGACTTGCCATTGTCTTCTACCTTTGCCAAAATACGTTCAAATTTTGTTTTCGGAGTGATCACCTGTTGCTCTAAATATCTTTTCTTGAATTCCTTAAAATTTCGGTATCCAATTTTACGCCAAAATCGGGAGAGTGTGGCATTGCTGCTCCCTAGAGTGGACGCTAGCTCCGTTTCGTTTAAATACATGACAGCATTCTTATTTTTTTCAATGAAGTCGGCTATTTTTCGCTCACTTTTCGTAAAATCAGAAAAGTTTTGTTGATTATTCATATCGATCACCTCTTTATATAGTATAAATGAAAAATATTTTTCATTTATGATTTTTTTGAAAATTTACAAATCAAAAATATTCTAGTAATCAATCATTTACATTGCACCTTCATACTGACTATAAATTCAAAAATATTAGAGGAGGATTTATATGTTAAAAGAACAAGCAACTTTTACACAGTCTCAAAAAATGATGATCTTTATTTTGTCTATGTCGCTTTATGGATTAAGTAACATGTTTACAGAATTGATACCATCTGTTCAGCTCGGTCCGATTGAACTCCAAATTGATTGTTTTGCATTTATTCCATTAGCACTTTGTATGTTGTTCCACCCATTCTACGCAGCAATCGGTGCTGCAACTGGAGAAATTATTTTTGGTGAACTTATGCTTGGACAGTTTGGTGGAATCGGAGAAATCGAGAAATTCATCTTATTCTCAGTTGGGATGATTGTAGGCGGCTTGCTTGTTCGAAATCCGAAAAGCAAAGCACAGGTCGCTGTTGGGGCGATTTTAGGCTATGGACTATTCCTTGTTCTAAGCACAATTGTAGATATTTTAAAGGTTGTCATTGGGGTAGAAGAATTCGAGGCTGTATCTGGTCTTGCAGAAAGTATTTTCATTGTGGAGGGTGTCGAGTTTTTAACGGATCTTTTATTAACAGGTACTTTATTTACAGTTTTACCTGCCCTTTACTTAGTGCCACGTCTTTACGGTAAAGTGGAGCCATTGCTCGGATTAAAGCCACGAACTGCTACCAATTTCCGAGTGAGTGATGTAATTACACCAAAATTTTTAGTCATGAGTGCCCTTCTTTCCCTGTTAGCATTTGGTATTGCTTTGTTATCTGAAATGGACTTCAACATAGGGAGTTGGGAGCCAGAGTTTGTAGATACTTATGGCATTGGGGTTATTTGGGGAGTTATTTGCGTCGCTGTTATATGTGTGTGTATAACGCTTTGGTTAATGATGAAAAAAGGACGGGAAGATTCACATGAACTCTCTTAAACCACTAATTGAATGCCAAGACTTGACCTTTCGCTATCCTGGGGAAGAAAAATTTATATTAAAGGATCTCACATGCACAATTAATGAAGGGGAATTTCTAGCGATTATCGGTGGCAATGGATCTGGAAAATCGACATTATGTAAGGCATTCAATGGGCTAATCCCACACTTTTACGTTGGCGATTATACGGGACAAGTGACTTTAGACGGAGTTTGTACTACTACAACTGATGTCGCCACCCTTTCCCAGTCAATTGGCTATGTGTATCAGGATTTTCAAAACCAATTGCTACGTCCTACCGCTTTAGAAGATGCTTGCTTTATGCCCTTGAACTATGGACTGGACGATTATAAAGAGCGTGGTTTATGGGCTCTCGAAGTTACTGGCCTTCTCGATGTAAAGAACGAATTCATTTGGCGCCTAAGTGGCGGTCAGCAGCACTTATTAGCACTTGCCGGTGCAATTGCAATGCGACCAAAACTATTAGTTATTGACGAACCGATTGCACAGCTCGACCCACATCATGCAGAGCAAATTTATGAAGTGTTAAAAAAACTTCATACAGACTACGGTATGACAATTGTTGTAATCGAGCATCATACTGACTTTATTGCAGAGTATTGTAGTCATGTGATGCTACTTGATAAGGGTCAGGTTCTATGGAAGAAAGAAACAGTTGCTGCTCTCAATTGCGTAGAGGAATTATTGGAACGGAATATTTTCCCACCACAGGTTACGCAAATCGCTCATTCCCTACAGCTAAAGCAGCCATACCCTGTTACCTTAAAGCAGTCAATCCAAAAATTTGAAGCTAGTCCGTGGAAGCAGCAGGCTACTGTGCATCATATAGCCCAGCATACAAAGCCAATGGTACAGCTCAACAATATTGAGTTAGCCTATAACCAAAGGCTTGAGAACAATAAACTCGTGTTACAAAATATCTCTTTAGAGCTTTCTACGCATGAGCATATCGCACTCGTCGGCAATAACGGCGCAGGGAAATCCACTTTGTTGAAGGTCATTGCAGGTATTGTTCGACCGACAAGTGGAGAAATGTACATTCAGGAGCAATTAATTGCACGCGCAATGCCTGAAAGACTAGCTCAAGATGTGGGTTTTATTTTTCAAAACCCAGAAGAAATGTTTATTGAGGATAGTGTGCGAAAGGAAATTAGCTTCTATTTAAAATCACGCAAAGTTAATGATTATGAAACCTATGTGGATGAATTATTGGAAACATTTGAGCTAGTTGATTTACAGGATCAAGATGCTCGGCTTTTGAGCGGTGGACAGCAGCGTCGTGTTTCGTTAGCTATAGGTGCTGCAATGCGCCCTAAAATTTTATTGTTGGATGAGCCTACTGCAAATCTCGATATCGCTACGAAGCAGCACGTTCTTACCATGCTACTGGAGTTGAAGAAATATGTGCAGACAATTGTCATTGCAACACATGATATGGAGCTAGTAGCAGAATGGTCAAGCCGTGTCGTTGTGCTATCGAATGGCTGTATACTTGCTGATGATACGAGCGAGCGCATTTTCCAAAACCACGGCATTATGGCTGCTGGTCATATTAGAGCCCCTCAAGTTGTAGAGCTTACAACGGCGCTTAATCTACCTTATTGTTCATCGGTTAGCCAATTTATAGCCGGCTATTTACAGCAATTAGAGCGAGGTGTGCACGTTGGAATGGGTTAAAAAACTAGAGGATAAGCTTTCACTAGAATATATCAAACAGGAATTGCTCCGTACGGCTTTTAGTACCGAAAAAAGTTTCTTCACCCAGCTCGACCCACGCATTTTATTGGCATGGTATGGCTACTTTGCGATTGTGCCTTGGTTTATTTATGAGCATGTTACACTAGTTGGTTACTTGCTATTCATGGTCATTTTAACGGTTATCGCTCGGGTAAGTCCTTTAATCTTGACTGTTCTTGCAGTTGGTCTAGCTGGTGAAATACTACTCCTCGGCTTTATTGCGCTCCTATTTGGTGGAGATTTAAGTATTGTTGCACCAATGTTTTGGCTCTCCATTAAACTTGCTGTTATATCTTTAGCAAGCGTGACTGTATTTTCAAGCATTAATCCGGAGAAATTTAGCGATGCACTCCTCCGTCTTGGTGCACCAGCTCAATTTTCATTTAGTGTAGCGTATGCCTATCGAATTTTACCTACATTACTAGAGGAATTTCAGCAGATTATACTTTCATATCGCCTACGTGGATTAGCACCAAGTAAGAATGGTGTGCTCTACTTTCGGAAAATTTATTATTATATCACGATGCTTATTAAATCGTTTTATCCGCTCATTTTAAACAGCGCTAAACGCTCCCGCACAACAGTGGAAGCGTTAGAAATTAAAGGCTTTAGCTATGCTGCAAAGGATAAGCGTGTATTAAAGATGAAAACAAATTACTTACAAACATCACAAATGGACTGGCTGTTCCTACTATTAACAGTGTGCTATGTAGTGATAGTACACAGCCTACAACTTATACTTTAAGGAGAGAAAACGATGAATATAGATCTTCATACGCATGCAAAGTTATCTAAAAAGGTTGATTTTTCTTTAGCATATTTTCAGGAAATGGTGAAGGTTGCCGTACAGCGCGGATTGGACGCGATTGCTATTACAGAGCATTTTAATACGAAAAACTTTGCAGACGTTTATCGTACATTAGATGAGCACTATCATTATAATGGTCACTATTATGAAATGGAGGGCTTAAAGGTATTTCCAGGTATGGAGGTTGATATCGGAGAGATCGGTCATATATTGTGCATAGGAGAGCTTGGACAAATTCGTGCACTACGTGAGGCACTGAATAGTCATGAGACCAAGCGACAATTCATTCCCTTTGCTGCACTTTTGCAGTTAACTGCGATTTATCCTGACATGCTGGTAATTGGAGCACATCCGTTTAGAGAAAGCACACCTTTAATAGATCTAGACCCTGCACTTCTTGGTCAGCTCGACGCTATCGATTTAAATGGCAAGGATTTATATAGCCGTGGCATCAAACAAAATTGCGCCGATTTAGAAGCGCTCAGCAAACAAATAAATAAACCGGTAGTCGCAGGTAGCGACACCCATCACTATATGCAATATGGGGTCGTATATAATACCTTCCACACAACATGTGAAACAGTGGCACAGCTAAAAAAACAAATTATCGACCAAGCTTTCACAATCAATATTGACGAAAACCTACCAATTCACGTTGCCGAAGCTGTCCGCTTAAAGGACATTGCCAAAAATGAGATGATTCTTACACAAAGCGGAAAGTAATAAGAAACCCCTGTACCTTCATTGAACATAAATAAAAGGCTTGTGAAGTATTAACTTCACGAGCATTTTTGGCGCTTACCTTGATTGTAGTTCACTTAATACATACTGGGTAACTGCACTAACCTGATTAATCTTCCATAAGTAATTCATTTGCTATTAGCTTATATGAATTTCTTCGATCCTCAGCAGAATATGTAATGGTACTTAGCATGATTTCATCTGCTTTGTATGTAGCTTGCAACTCGATTAATTTCTGTTTTACTACCTGCGGATTACCGATGATTATGTTCTTTTTCATTTTATCGAATGTATCTTTCTCTCGATCGTCCAACTTATATTGCATTGCTTCTTTTATAGAAGGAATTCCCCTACCACCTTCACCTTTAGCTTTTTGCAGTTCCCAGATGAGTGCACTTAATGATATTTCATTTGCTTTTTCAGTTGTTTCTGCACAAATGACTGAAACGGTTATGATAACTTGAGCTGTTTGTCCTTGTTTTCTAGGAGTAAAAGCATCTAGGTAATCCTGAATAATAGAAATCCCATCATTGTTACTCATAAATTGACCGAATGCATAAGCAATCCCATTTTCCGCAGCAAGTAAAGCACTTTTTTTACTAGTCCCAAGCAGCCAGGGTAGCGGTGACACCTCTGGAATTGGTGTAGCAGAAATTTTAGAGTACTCCTGTTCAGCTGGAAAATCATCATCTAGAAAATGGAGTAAATCTTTCACTAAGCTAGGCATTTTATAGACGTTCTGTAAAAAGTTATCCGATAAAGCATTCGTTACTTCAGCTGATCCTCCTGAAGCACGTCCTATACCCACATCAATACGATTAGGAAATAAAGTAGCAAGTGTATTATAAATTTCTGCAACTTTAAACGGTTTATAATGAGGCAATAAAACAGCTCCCGAACCAATGCGAATTGTTTTTGTATTTGCCCCGATATAACTTAAAATCACCTCAGGAACTGAACTTGCTAATCCAGGTAAGTCATGATGTTCCGTAACCCAATAGCGAGTATAACCTAGGGCCTCTCCGGCCTGTGCTAACTTCAACGATTCATCCAGAGCCTCTTTGGCTGTTTGATTTGAAGAGATCGGTGATTGATCTAGAATACTTAACTTCAACTGTCCATTCCCCCTTCTTATATCTCCGTCTCCAGCAAACTCAGCTTATATTCTCCAACTTGCCCTTCCTCATATAAGTTAGTAATGGATGTAGAGTAATTAATAATCGTTCCTCGGAAAAATAAAACAGCGTCCGGAACAGTAACTTCAAAAGTACCTCTATACAGTAAAGTAGCAATATCATGATAATCTTCACTTGTTACATCAAATACGACTGAAATTTGGTGTAAACCATTTACTTTTTCTTCTTCATAGTGATTCACTTTGATTAATGTATTATCTAAAATTATTTCCTTCACCATATTATCTTCTACGTTTTCGCTCATCCCTAACACCTCCTGATTTATATACTGGATATAGGTCACAGTGTATCTTTGTTAACCTTCACGCCAATAATCTTTAATTGATCACTATACTCGAGGGATACAACTTTTCTAGCTTGTATTGTAGTTCTCGCTGTCACGGGTATTGTTTGCACTTTACCGTTAATTTCAGCCTCAACTATAAAGCATTTCGCTCCGCATTTCATGAGCATCCTCCTCATTAAACAGATTTCTGTAGTATGACATTAAATAAAAGGGAGGTTATATTTGGCACACCTTTCTCTTATTTGTGACCATTCTTCTATACCGTACGATACCAGACAAGGTTTGTTAATTCTCTATCTTAAGCATACATGAAGTATTTTATTAGAACCAATGAAGCGAATTTATTTATAGCTATTTTCATCCTCAACCAACAACTATTGCTGTAAAATATATTGTTATAATATTCTCATATTTTAGATTTATAAAAATAGTATGATAAAATAAATTGAAATTAATTCCAAATTAAATCATAACAATTTACCTTTTTATTCAAGTAATTGAAGTAAAAGAAAAATCATTTTCACATAAAATATTACGACAAGTAAACGTACTAGTTTTGAAAATTTAATAGTTTAGGGTGGTTTCAAGTTGATAACGAAGAAAAAAGAGCAAACTATATTTGATCACGCTGGGAACAAAATAATGACAGATAGAGAGATTGACATAGTCACTAGATTAGAGGAGCCACTGATAGTGATTTTAGGCAATGTTTTAAGTAACGAGGAATGCGATGAACTAGTCAGATTGTCTAAGGACAAAATGAAACGTTCAAAAATTGGAACGACACGAGAAGAAAATGAACTGAGAACAAGTAGTAGTATGTTTTTGGAAGAAAGTGAAAATGAAATTATAGCTAGAGTCGAAAAAAGGGTCTCATCTATTATGAATATCCCAATTGAACATGGAGAAGGTCTTCAAATTCTTCGGTATACCCCTGGTCAGGAATATAAAGCTCATCATGATTTCTTTTCATCAACAAGTAAAGTAGCAAGCAATAATAGAATTAGTACACTCGTAATGTACTTAAACGACGTAGAACAAGGCGGGGAAACTTTTTTCCCTAAACTGAACTTTTCAGTAACACCCAAAAAAGGTATGGCCGTTTATTTCGAGTATTTCTATAACGAGCAAAACCTAAACGATTTAACTTTACATGGTGGAGCACCAGTTATAACTGGTGAAAAATGGGTTGCAACACAGTGGATGAGAAAGCAAAAAGTAAGATAAAAGATGCCCTAGTTCGACTAATTAAATAAAAGATTAGTATGCAAGAGATAGTTTTAAAACTTTATCCTAAACCAGGTTAGTATTAGCTCAAATAGAAAAAACCTCTAATTCATCATTTGAATTAGAGGTTTTTAAAATGTGTAAATACCTTGTTATCTATTATCAACCGCACAAGGTACCTGTTCCATTAATCCTTATTTAGAAACAATGCCTTGTTTTACTGCGTTTCCGTTAGCGTCAACAAGGTTCGTTGTTGAGTTGAATTCAATAGGTCCTCTAACATATCACTGAGTAATCTTCTTCAAAGATCTATTAATTACTTTCGTAAAATTCTTTTGGTATTCCTTGAATTAATGGTGATGGTTCACCAGTATAGAAAATAAGTAAATCGTGGAGTGACCTCGTGCAGCCTACGTATAATAATTTGGCATCATACTTTGAATCTTTATAGTGACTTGCGTCCACATCTATAAGTAACACTGCATCAAATTCCAATCCCTTAGCTAAATACACAGGAACTACAGAAATACCACCTTCGTATTTCTTTTGATTTGCTTCAATGACGTTCACGTCAATCCCTGCTATTTGTAACTGCTTATGTATGGAACGGCATTCAGCTTCTGTTCTACCAATAATCGCAATCGTCTTGAGATTTTCTTTTTGTAAATCTTGTAGTACCTTAATGATTTCGGTAATTTGATCATCTGTAGCAATCACTTTCACTTTTTCACCGCTACGGAAAACTGGTGTTGCAAGTCCCACGGGAACTTCGGCATGCTTAATGACCTCATTGGCAAATTCGATAATTTCCTTTGTAGAACGGTAGCTTCTCGTCAGTTCATAATAACCCGTTTCTTGAAACACTTCTTTAAAGTCATTCCAGTCCTCTATTCCCTGATAATTATAGATTGCCTGAGATAAATCACCTAAAATAGTAAAAGAATTACCTTGTGTAATCTCTTTCAGTATAGAAATTTGAAACGGCGAAAAGTCTTGTGCTTCATCAATCACAACATGATGAAATTTTTGTTTGCCTTCTATTCCTGTTAGCTGATGATAAATATAGACGAGTGGTGCTAAATCTTCTACATTTACTTCTTTCTTTTGGCAATTCTTCGCTGTTTCTTGGACAAGTGCTTCAGGTAATAATTCTATTATTTCTTTTTGATTCATCAAAGATGTATAAAATGATAATGCACTCATTTTTGGCCAAAACTTCATATATACATTCAATCTATTGTTCGCTTCTTTTTTCAATAGCTTCTTCTCATCGGTTCCTTCGACCTTTTTAAGTTCTATCTCTATCCAACGCTTGATTCGTGCAACTAATCGTTCCCTGCGCTTTGTTAATGGATAATGCTTATATTCAACCAATAACCACTTCTTAATTTCATCTACTATTATCACAGCTTGATCCCATAGTTCGAGATTAGTTGTTGGTACTAGATTTTCTTCAAATTGAATGAGACTTCTTTCAATAAATGACTTAAACTTGATTGACCCCTTTAATTTACCCTGCATAACTTTATGATTGTCTCGATTCATGGAAAAAGCTTCATTTAACTTTTCTTCTGGATGTTTTAATTTCACCGTATTATCTAAAAGACTTAACGCCCACTCTGGAAAAGTTGTTTGTTTAATATTTCCTACTCCCAGTTCAGGAAGTACACCAGAAATATAGTCTAAAAACAAACTGTTTGGAGCGAAAATGATCATTCTATCTGCTTGTAGCTGTTCACGATATTCATATATCAAAAAAGCAAGGCGATGTAAAGCGACAGTTGTTTTCCCACTCCCTGCAACCCCTTGGATCAATAACGGTATATTTTTCTCAGCTCGGATAATTTCATTTTGCTCAGATTGTATTGTTGAAACGATATCTTTTAATTTATTATCTTTATTTTCACCTAATCGGTATAAGAGAAATTCGTCTGTCAGGGATACATCTTCACTCCCCTTTACATACGTATCAACAACACGCTCTAGGTCTCGTTTACGAATGGCTATGTTTCTTTTTAAATACACTTCTCCCTCTACCAATCCATCAGGCGATTGATAATAAGCCAGCTCTTCTCCGCCATTGAAGGAGTAAAACATACTGGCAACTGGTGCACGCCAATCAATAACTATTGGCTTCTTCGCTTCCTCATCCGAAACACCGACTTTCCCAATATATAATGGATTTGGCTCTAAATGGCCATCCTCCTTAAAATCTAACCGACCAAAGTATGGCTCTTGTACACCAATTCGTAAGTTTTGCCGATTTAACTCCCTCATACTTTCAAGTACTTGCTCAGTATAGTTATCCCCGTGATAAACTGGAATACTTTCTAGCTTGTGTATTCGGTCATCCAGTGTAGATAAAACTTCCTGCAATCTCTTTAATTCCTCTTCATATATATTGCTCATTATGATACTCCCCCTAAAATTTCTAAAATTTCAGTCGAATTACAATTGTATAAAATATGTATATACAAAGTCAATAAAATTCGGTCCCTGTGTCAGGAACAATTAACAAAAGACAAAAAAAGGATCAGGCTGTACCTGATCCCCTTTTTATATATTGTAAAAACTAAACTAATAAGTTACCTTCTTTAAAATATTTTTCAATGCCTTCAGCAGCACGATAAGCAAGAGCACCTAGAGTACCTGTTGGATTAACACCGGATTGGTTTGCGAAAGTAGATGCTCCTAATACAAATATGTTATTCACATCCCAAACCTGCGAGTAATTATTCACTACAGAGGTTTCTGGATCTGCCCCCATAATTGTTCCTCCACCGCTATGCTCTGGAACAAACGCACCGATATTATAATCACCCATTTGATCAAATGCCATCGTTTGATCAGCACCCAAATTCTCCATAATTTCTAAACATTTTCGAGTCATGAATTTATGAGCATTATGATCTGTTTGAGCGTAATTAACCGTCATACGAAGTAAAGGCATCCCATATTCATCTTTATAGATTGGGTCTAAGCTTAAGTAGTTGTAGCGGTTCGGCATCATAGCTTTGTCCCACTATCTTTTACGCCCTTAAATGTCATCTTAGTCTTTTCTAACAGAAAGCATTTTCAAGTGTCATTGCTGTCCACCATTAATTAATAATTATTAATTCAATAAATTATACATTCTATCAGTTTTCAGTATAATAAAAAAACCTTGAAAGGCATCTAGCAAATCAAGGTTTGCTTCGAGTCAGGGTTAATTACACTTGCTATAAAAATTCATTATTTGTATCTTCTAAAGAAACTTTAGGATTCAAAACTCTGATACCCTAAATTTAATCAATGTATTCCTCAGCAATTGTATACTTCTCTTTAAATTTAGGGAAGATAGTAATTAAAGATCCATTTTAACCATTGTAAATTTGTTGTTTGGCATTCCACACTAGTAACAGACTATTTAAATTTTTCCAAACTATAATACGGATTAGAGATATTCTCGCCTACTTCATCTATTGTTTCCTGTATTTCATCTAGGATTGATTTATCTATACCCTTATACTGTTCCAGTGATTCTTTTATTTTATTAAAGCAAATTTCTAGACCAAGATTTACTACGATAGAAAGAATAATATCTACTTCATCATAGGACTCTGTATTCCATAATCTAGAGAGAGTTCTATCAATATCATATCTTATATCACTTCTTAATAACTCGTATGTCATAACTTGCCGGTCTGTTAGTTGACTAAGTATTACTAAAAAACCAGCTTTTTCAATTTTATTATTTCTAAATTGATCTAATGCATTTTGAAACATTGATATTAGGGTTCCAGTTGGTATTCTATCAGGTAGATTCTTAATTTCATTTATATCCATATTTTATTTCCCTTCTATTGGAATATGAACCTCATTTAAAGATTGATTTTTTGTCCATGTTCCGTCAGATTTTAGCTGTTTATTTCCGATTTTTATCTGTGCAATCCATTTTGAACCTGATGCTGATCCTGGATATTTGCTTGCCGCTACAGGGTCTGGAGAATGCCATCGAATAATAGCCTTTTGTCCATCGGCAAGTATAAATTCATATTTTGCACCCTCATGGACATGCTCCAGCTAAAAATGTTTGAAGCCTGGTCGTCATCTGACTTTCTATAAATTAAAGTAAAAAAACCTTAATAGGCATATAGCCAATCAAGGTATGAATATTATTATGTTTTTTAATCAACTAGTAACTCCAAGTAATATTTATCATTTTCTTCTATTTTTCTTAAAAATTCTTCAAGAGAAGTCGCAATTTGAATATCATAATAGTAAACCGGACTGCTATTCTTTCCTTTCAAGTCGATTGACATTAAAGCTGATTCACTACCTTCAAAAAATATTAGTTTGTTATTTTCAAATTCATCATAAATTTCTATGTCGGGGTAAAACTCAAAATCATTAACTCTTAACCGAAAATCTCTTACGGAATAAGGGTCCATAATACGATTAATATTAAACTCTGAACCTTTAATAAACCCGTAGCCAACCTCTATATAAAAATTAACTAACTCCTTAGGAAATTTTAAATCGAGTTCCTTCTCAACTACTTTTATTTCGTTTTCAGTCACTGGATAAAAACTGTTTTCTTCGTTTGCCTTAATAAGTTCATAACCCATTATTTTTTACCCCCTTTAAATAGTGTATTTGCTGGTGATCCTGTTCCATGAATACCAGCTTGATGCTCATTTGGGAATTTTGCAGGATGCATATTCCACCATTCATGTTCTCCTCCAATAGTATTTTCAATTATATGATGCGCATCATACTTATCTCCGTGTTTCCTAATTATTTTACCTGTTTTTTCTGAAATAACATTTTCATTATACACGGGCCACTTTTGCCCAGTATTTTCTTCCCACTCTTTGATTACTTTATTTTTCACTTTATCAAATTCTGCCCTATGCTTAGCTGTTTCTATTGGTGACATTTTTTTATATTCTTTATCTCTTAAAGCTTCCTTCAACTTTTCTATTTGGTTTTTAGGTAACTCTCTGCCAGTACGCCCTTCAATATCTCTAATATATTTTTTTATTGTATCAGAATCTATCTTTTTACCCGTACCCTTATTAGGATTTCCCGCCTCTTTACTACCATTCACACTACCCTTAGACTTGTTTTCAACCGTAGGAGTCTTCTGTACAGAAAGATCCCCTTTTTACTTAGATGGCTTGGTCAAGGTGACAAAAGCGCTCTTTAAGCCTTTTTTGAGAAGTGCATGCGGTCTTAGATAATCAAGAGAGGCAAGGGGTGTCTCTTCAAAGTACCCATCGAGCACTCGGACACCACCGTCAACGAATTCCTCTTCTACTTCGTTGACCACTTCATATTGAAGTAGATTGCTTATCCCAATCTGGTATTCTTTGATGATCAGACCATTTTCGTACAGGTGGAATTTTAACAGGTTAAAGCTTCCATATGCTTCTCTATTGATGGTCTTGGTCCTTTTCCCCTCGAGTGCCCGAAACGTTCCTGGCGTGATTTCCGTACCTATCAGATTTTCCTGATGGCTGGACTCTAGGCCTCCATTAACCAGAGAGGTCTGTTGTTCAATGGCTGTTTTCAATCCAATAGGCGACGTTTAGTATTTCCGAAATTTTTGATAACAATACATGCACTGTAATATAAATATAAATAACAATGCAACCTTTCTCATACTTCTACTTCTATATTAGTCTTTTTTAAAGTAAAAAAACCTCGAAAGGCATAAGCCAATCAAGGTTAAAGTAAACTATTCAACTTTTACTGAAATAAAAGCAGTTTCATCACTTGGAAAGTCATCTGGAAAAGCATTGCATACTAATTCTTTCGTTAGTATTTGATATAAAAACTCTACCATTGTAATTGAATAAGTATAGTTCTCAGGTGATCTTGATTCATACACCACAATTTCCCACTCGTCAGGCTCTCCATTGGTTAACCAGTATAATTCATCACCGTTATCTGTGTATCCCCAAGGAAGTAAGCCACCGTTTGAAGGGTAAACATCATGTTTATAATATTGAGGATAACTTTTTTTAGATTTAATATAAGCATCCGTCATTTCCTTCTGCCTACCAAGATAATTTACATTATCATCATTTACAAATGGAGTTAATATCCACAAAAATCGGTCAATACCACCAGTACCATAAGTTTCGATAAATTCCACATAATCTGAAGGCAATTCCGTACCAAGTGTATCAAAAAAATTTCGCCATTGTTCTTTATCTCCAGTTTTTTGTGGGAATTCTGGGGGAGGAAGAATTTTAATTAATTCTTTCAAATATATACACTCCTACTTTTTATTTAATATTGTTACATCTAAAGAAAAGCCATTTGTTCCCCTTGCTTTTAATGTAACACTTTTGGCATTAAAGTATTGCCTCATAAATTGGAATTGATAGATATCTTACATCTTCACCTCTATCAACCAAGTGCTTTATGGTTAGCTATACAAAGCAACTCATTACTATTTCTATCTGTAAACCCATGAGCCTTTTTAATTTCGTAAGTTTTTGGCTTGTTCCCTGTAACAATATTTCGTAAGTTTAAAATGTCGTATCGCCCAGTTATCATACTTATTTTTCATTTCATAAACAAAGTATTCTTTGGTACAATCTTCATGAGTTATTGATTTTGAATAACCTGAGTTAGATTACTTTGTGAGTAGTAAACTAAAAAATATTGCCATTTCCAAATTATTTTTTAATTATCTTGAAGCCCTATTACAATCCATTCATCGACAATATCCCAGAAATTCAAATTATATTCAGGCTTATCATTGGTAAACCATAATGTCGCTACATCACCAATACAGTTGTTTAAATCTATAGCAACATATCCCCCATGCCATTTTCAAAAAATCCATATGTTGTAGACATATTAATTCCTAATGGTTCATCTAATTCTTCAAGTATTCCCCATTCATGACCCTCAAAATGAGTAATGCGTTCCACTTGTACAAGTCCCATAGCTCTACTTGGTAGATAATAAAACCCATTATGTAACTTTTCGTAGAACTCCATAATTGATTCTGGAACATTCGACCAATCTTTTTTCATTTCTGAAATATAAGCAGAGTTAGTCGGTATACCACCTTCATAATAAAGAATTTCGTCATTTTCACTCTTTACCATCTCCTGAAAGCCTAATCTGTCAACTTCTAACGCTTCTTCGTCCACCTTAGCCCCACTGATACCTTCGTCCTTAAACAAGCGTAAAAGCGTGTATCCATGAGTCTGACAGTAAGTCTTGATTTCATCTTCTTGGTAAGCAAGACTGTATCCATCTCTTGCTTGTCCTTGTGTAGATACTCGAATATATCCGATAACTTTCATGGTATTTTCCCCCTCCGTTACGCTAATCTCAATTAACGTAACGCTTAGCCGCTATAATTAATATAAATTCATTGTATGCGTCTTTAGCGATACAATCAACCCCTTTACCGATACAAGTTTGTGATGTATCGTAAAAGGTAACATGAATAAGAGGAAGGGAAGTACCATGCCTATTACAATCAAGCTAAAGGAAATCCTTAAAGAACGAGACCTTTCACAGCGTGAATTGGCACGAATGACAGGGCTACGCCCTAATACAATAAGCCATCTTTGTTCAGACAATGTGGACAGAGTTTACCTCTCAACATTAGAAAGAGTATGCAAAGTGTTAGACATCGACATTCAGGAGTTAATCGAGGTGGAGTAGCCTCTCGCCATAGTAATCGTTCTTTTGTACGTAAAAGTTGCGAAAAATTTAAAAGGCAGGGGGAAAGCAAAGGTATAGTATTGGAGAATATAGATGGTGGTAACTGATGGTTTTGTGATTACTTCTAATAGCTAGGATACATTAAATAGGTTATACGTTTTATAGGTGTTGTACGTACTTTATAATTTGTAAGAACATACTATAGGGCTTACAAGAGTTACTCATATTCTCTGAATAAAAAGTGAACTATTCGTCACTGGATAGCCCCCCAATAAAAAAGAAACCTTGAAAGGCATATAGCCAATCAAGGTTTTTCAAATCTATACTTCTAGCTTAACTAAGTCTAATAAAAAATCACCAAAGTCATTAGCTATTATTTCATATGTTTGACTCTCTAAGTCAACTCCAGGTACAAAAGATACTACTTTTGGTTCACCATCATCATCAAGTTGATTATAGTCTAAACAAAAAATTTCGTCACTCCCTGTATCATATATAACCAGTAGATTATTAGGTAGATTAATTTCTCTTCGTTCTGTTAAAGTGTACCATATAGCGTCTGGAACTGATGAATTTTCAAAATCAGCATTAATAATTCCGTATATTTCTTGTGCTCCGAAATTACCTGCTCCAAATGTCTTTAAATAATCAAGATATAAACCAGTAAACTTTAACCCTAATTTTTCTTCAGCCAAACTAATTAATTCATCTGTATGACCACCCACAAAGTCTGCAATCTCTTCTTCACTCACAATAATTTCCTTTGCTTTTTGATAATTTTCTACACTCATTTCCATTCCCCTTTAACATTAAAAGTCATTGGCTCTATTTTTCCAGTAATCAGTTCGCCATTTATTAAACTCAGACCTATTTATACCTGAAGGTATAGTATTAGGATTGATGTGAATTACAGAACTGTTATCTTTATGAAACGTCTGTGTAACCTCTGCTATCGAACTTTCATTTCTTTGTGTCATGTGATGAAGGTTTATAGACTTTCCATCTGGACCAAGTGGGGCTAATCCCTTCTGCATCCTTTCAAGGTTAGTTCTACCTCGTGCGTCTTTCATATTTGGATTTATAATATCATCTCTTTGGTAAACTTTCACGTTTTTAAATTGGGTGGTTTTATTCCAGTAGTGATAACCATTTCCTATACCCTTATTAGGATTTCCCGCCTCTTTACTACCATTCACACTACCCTTAGACTTGTTTTCAACTGTAGGAGTCTTCTTTACAGAAAGATCCCCTTTATATTTAGATATCTTGGCTCCGGAGATGAAAGCGAGCTTGAAGCCTTTTTTGACAATCGCATGCGGTCTTAGATAATCAACAAATGCAAGTTTTGTACCTTCAAAGTACCCATCGAGCTCTCGGACACCACCGTCTTCGAATTCCTCTTCTACTTCGTTGACCACTTCATATTGAATTGGCTTGCTTGTCCCAAGCTGGTATTCTTTGATGATCAGACCATTTTCGTACAGGTGGAATTTTAACAGGTTAAAGCTTCCATAAGCACCTCTATGGATTGTCTTGGTCTTTTTACCCTCGAGTGCCCGAAACGTTCCTGGCGTGATTTCCGTACCTATCAGATTTTCCTGATTGCTGGACTCTAGGCCTCCATTAATCCGAGAGGTCTGTTGTTCAATAGCCGTCTTCAATCCACTATTCATTGATATCGCAGCCCATTGGTTCGATCGAAAATCTATGTCTGTGACTCCGTCCGTAAACAGTCCTTCTATATCCGTCAGCCACGTGTCCATCGTCTGCAAGCCTTGTTCAATTGGATTTAGTGCATATGTCTGGAGAGCATCAAATTCATAAAGTTGCATTAAGGTATCATCACGTTTTCTTTTAGAACTAATAACGCCCTCCTGCACTCCACTATCGTCTAAATGAGGCAGGGCAACAATATCACTCACTTGATCCATGATACTATTTGCCTCATCTGTTAAGCTAGCAGTGAGTTCACCAATAAGCGTAAGTCCCTGTTCTAGCTCTCCATCAAGGAATGTTTCGAGTATGTAACCGGAGGAATCAGGTTCCAGTGAATGAAGTGCTGCTTCCATCTGATTAAGCACTTGTTTAAACTGTTCAGAAAACAACTGGAAAAAGTGAAGAAACGGTAAATGGCATTCCTGGTAAAAAGAGCGGATGGCATTACCTCCCGCTCCCTTTAATTGATCCTCCATCTGAACTAGACCCTCCACTGCATGGTGGATTGCTTTCATTTCACTGCTTAGCCTGTCTAACATAGTTATGTTGAGCTTTAACCCATCTTGAAATAAATCTACATCTAATATTTTCATAGACTTTGCCTCATCAAGCATATAGAGATAGCCACTTCACAATATTCTATATTATACAATATTACCCCACAGGTGAACATTCTTCTCCCCCTCTAGCAAACTATTAATAGTTATAATATTCCATTTATACTCACGAAGGTAAAGGGAAAAGTTACAATATTTACAAAAATAAACCTTACGGATTAATATAATAAAATCACCTGTGACTCTTACACTATATTCCAAGGGAAATAGTGGTTAAATTGGAACGATTTAAATGAATTCAATAAGTACTTTCTTCGCCCATCCCCGAAAAGACAAAACTGAGTCTAGAACAGAAACTTGTAAAGTACCTTTATAAAGTAAAGTTGCAAAAGTCTTGTTTGAGTACCTGGCACCCATCACACTTGAAAAGGTGAAATAAAAACGTATACTAACATTAACATCAGAGTACAATAAAAAAGACCAATTGATGTTTGCGCATCAATCGGCCAAGTAAAATAGCAAAATTCTTTTTGCGACGAGTAATCGCAGGAGCAGGTTCCCTTCAAGGGGATTGACTATTGATTAGGTAATAACCCATCAGTGCACTCAACTCAAGGATGGGTTATTTTTTATGGTTAAATGAAAGAATTGATACAATCAATGCTGCGAATGTTACTACGAACATTAATGCTTCAAATACTGTCACCGGCACCACAGGCCCGCACGATGCGGGTCATGCGGATGTTGCCACAGGATGTGGTGCACTTAATCCGCCCTTTTCTAACACGAAATGGGAGTGAGCCAACCACCTTTTGAGTCACCTGCTATTATCTTCTCATTACACCACACGTATATTCTTTTTTTTAATTCAATTAATCTGTTGTAGTATACTATAGTGAAATGTTACATCGGAATAGTTATTCTTGTAGAGCATACCATTTACTATTATACTTCTAAAACCTTCTAATTCTCGCTTTGGATTAGAAGGTTTTTAGCTAACATAAAATTGTGTACGTTTGATAAAATTTACATTGCGGAGGCAAGTACTTTTCCCCCTACGCTTTTTTATTATTTTTTAAAGTAGCAAAAAAGAAAAAGGGATTCCTGCTCCGAACCCGAATGGTTACATAGGAGTTTAAAAGGAGGAGTTTTGAAGCGATGAAAATAATTAAAGGTAAATTTGATAATGCAAAAGTATTTACAGAAAATATTGATGATGTGACAATTGAACAAATTAGCACCTTCTTAGATCAGCAGTTTGTGGCTGGTGGTAATGTTCGTATTATGCCAGACTGCCATGCAGGAAAAGGGGCAGTTATTGGTACTACAATGAAAATAAAAGACAAAATCGTTCCTAATCTAGTAGGAGTCGATATTGGTTGCGGCATGTTATGTATGGAGATTCAGAAAAGTGATATAGATTTTGAAAAACTTGATCGAGTAATTCGTCTCTTTGTACCAGCAGGTCAAGATATTAGACAGAACCCTCACTCATTTACATCCGATATTGAACTTTCTAAGGTAATTGCTCCCTTCTCACTTGATACTGCTATCCTTTCGCTAGGTACACTTGGTGGTGGCAACCACTTTATCGAAGTAAATCAAACAGAAGATGGAAGACTATTTTTAGTTATCCACTCTGGTTCTAGACATTTAGGAGCTAAAGTAGCAAGATTTCACCAAAAACGAGCAATAGATACTTTAAGATTCAATAAAGAAGAATTAAAAGAAATGATAGAGAACTTGAAAAAAGAAGGAAAACAAAACGAAATACAAAAGGCCATTCAATCTTTTAAAACAAAAGAAGTAGTTGTTCCTGCAGAGCTATCTTATCTGGAAGGGTTACAAATGGAAGAATACTTTCACGATTTAAAAATAGCACAGGATTATGCTAAGTGGAATCGCGCAGCAATGGCACAGGTTATCTTAGAAAATATGAATTTCGTAGAAGTCGGCAGAATAGATACAGTTCATAACTATGTAGACCTAGACAATATGATATTAAGAAAAGGGGCAATATCTGCTCAAAAAGGTGAACTTGTATTGATTCCCATCAATATGCGAGATGGTTCTTTATTGGCCGAAGGGAAAGGAAACGAAGACTGGAATTACTCGGGCCCTCACGGAGCGGGGCGGATATTTAGTAGAACAAAAGCTAGAGCTACTCTCAATATGGAAGACTTTAAGGAAACCATGAAAGATGTATTCACCACTTCTGTTGATATTGACACGATCGATGAATCTCCATTTGCTTACAAAACAATGAATGAAATTATTGAAAACACTAAGGAAACTATTGAAGTGAAGCATATTCTAAAACCTATTTACAATTTTAAGTCTTCGGAGTATATCGGTTATAGAAAAATAGTAGATACAACAGATTAAAAGGAGCGGGGAAATTAATCCCTGCTCCTTTTAATTAAGCTTACTAATAGAATTTTCTTTAATCTCGAACTGGTTCAAATCTTCCTTTGGATATTAAATTATTTGAAAAATCATTGATGACCGTCTTAAATTTTAATTACCAGTTTTTTCTTTGTACATCTCCACAGCCTTATCATAAATTTTATTCTGTGATGAATATGTTACCGTATAAATTGTAATTACTAATGATATTAATCCTACAGTATTTCCAAAGCTTGCAATACTGTATTTTTCAGCGAAGTTTACGAGTGCTTTTATTATAGGTTCGTGACTTTTAATAAGCGTCAAAACCCATAAAAACATATAACCAACTAAACCAAAATAAAAAACCAAATTTACAATCACTGTATTAAAGAATTTTACTTGATCATTGATAGTTATGTATTTCGATAGCTCATCTCTTGAGATAAAGGGCTCTTCAGTTGAACTCTCATTCAAAAAAAATTTTTTTAATGCGAAATAATATATGTATGTAATTATTGCTTTAACTATTATTCCCAGACACAATAAATATGCAATTATAGTAAATGCAAACACCACTACTACTAAATAAAAATACTGACTTGTTTCGTTTAAATTATTTACTAAACCTATTAAAAATATTAAGATGCCAAAAAGTGTAAAAACAATTAAACATACGTAGTATTTATAATCTATAGGTAAACTGTCATAACGTTCCTGACTAATATTCAAAATCAAATGATTAGCAAGTAGACAGACTCCATAAAGAATTAACAACAATGTTATAATTCTCAATGTTGGATTCAGTGGTATTGTTGTTATAATTACTGGAAGTATTATTAGTAAGACACAAAATCTATAATCACTACAATTCAATTCTTTAAAATATAAAAACTCTATTATTCTGTTCAAAATTCTTCCCCCAGCTCAGTCTGAATCCTCTTCACTTTCCCTTAACGCCTCACAAATTTTATATTCCCCATGTGTCTGAAATTCTCTTAGTCCCCCTTTGCAGTCGCAAATATCAATTACATAACTTGTAGGTAGTGCCATTATATCAATTTCTAGTTTCATTGTCCTAGTGTTTATATTTAAATATTCCATTTTCTTCAACCCCCTTGCCTATTGTCTAGGATTATCTGTTATTGTTTCCATTAAAGATAATCCAGTTTGTTATATGGCTTTCTTCTTGTCTAATGAATTTATAATACCCCTTTTAGTCCATTCTCCTGTAAGTAGATGATTTCCTGCGATCTAACTCAATCCCCAAGCTCCCATCTGTAAGCGTTGATTGTTATTCATATGCTCTTTCTCTCTGGTTGTCGGTATTTCCATCATTGAATCTATAGACAACCTAAAGAGGACGAATTCATAAGAGTGTCTCTAGCTTCCTTATCAAAAAAATTAAACATAAAATTTCCTAAAATAAAATAAAGCATAAAGTTTCCAAAAGGAAACTTTATGCTTTACGTCACAGACAATGTCTTAAATCATATGATTTCGTAGTATGGAGACGGCGGGATTTGAACCCGCGTCCAGAAACTCTAACACTTAAGCTTCTACGCGTGTATCTTACCTATTTAAAGTTTCGCGTAGCATTATGCCGATAAGCGGGCGTTAGTTTCCTCGGTAATTTAACGATTCAACGTTGTACCATTTCCGTACTCGGCACAACCGACAATTCTATTACGAATAATGATACGTTAATAAACGTAGATTGTAAAGCAAATTATGGAAACTACTTCGTTAAAAATTCCGTCATTAATTCCTCGCACTTATTACGTAATTCTTCACTCGTAAATGTATGGCGTTCCTCGTATCCCGTACTAATAAAAACGTATGTCGTTGATTCCTTCGTAGATTTCTCTATAACCAGCCGCATATTGCGACGAAGTAAATAGACGTTAGTAGCCTTCAAGTCCGCTCGAATCCGTTTTAGCGCGCTCTCCATTATCGTAATGTAAGGACGCTTTAATTTAATCGGCAGCTTAGCGATCGTTACTAAGTCACGTTCAAGTATCGTAATTAGCATCGGCAAGTACGCCTTCATTTCATAATAACGGTAATCGTCCTTACTTATCGACGGCATAGTAAACGCTCCTTTTTACGTCTATTATATCGAATATACGTTCGTATGTATAGCGATTAAGTTACGACCAACTATCCGCATAAGTAAAGTTATCGCGCTTAGAATCGCAATAGGCGACACTGTACCCCGTAGATTCTAAAAATAGTTTGCGGTATTTTTACCCAGGAGGTTGAAAGTAGGCTTTTGCGTATATTGTTGGCCTTGTCCGAAGTTTGAATTTCGCTCATGCCCCCCGCCATCAAAAAAAAGACACGACGATTTATTTCCGTCATGCCTTTTCGATTTCTTTCAATTTAACTTTTCGTTTATACCTCGTTAGTGTCGCTTTACTTATGCCAGTCATACGCTCTACCTCCGTATAACTATTCGTTTCTAATAGCGTCATAGCGTGGTCGAGTTGCTTCTTCGAGTATGTCGGCTTACGTCCTTCGCGATAGTCGTCCTTCAGCTTCGCTTGTGCCTTACCTTCCGCTAATCTCTCCACGATCATATCCCGTTCGAATTCAGCGAATCCACTTAGTATCGTAAGCAGTAGGCGTCCTGTTGCCGTATCCTCTACTACGCCCATGTTGAGTATATGCACGCTAACACCACGTCGTATAAGCGCCTTGATGATCGTTATGCCGTCCTCTGCTGACCTAGCGAACCGGTCTAGCTTAGTCACCACTAGCGTATCACCTTCCGTTAGTAGCGATAGCAGTCGTTGGAACTCGGGGCGATCCTTCTTAGTACCGGTGTGCTTCTCGCTTAGTATGTCGGTGCAGCCTGCGTCTTGTAGTCGTGCTATCTGTTCCGTTAAGTCTTGCGATGTACCGCTGACCCTAGCGTATCCGTATCGTGTCATTCTGATGTCCTCCTATGATTATGAGTTATGAGTACGTTTATAACCCTATCTTATCACGTCGGTACATCGTAGTCAATACTTAACAGTTGTGATTACGCTACAAGTTTACACGCTACTACTTCGTTATATATCCTTTATCACGCTAAATCGTTAAAGTGTAGGCGTTTAGAGGCGATTAGTTGAACGTCGGAGTTTCAGCGAGGCGTACGCTCGGGACACGCGCGCCTGATTAAATCGTATGTATTTATTGCTATTATTCGTATGTGTGTACGTTGTGCCAGTCGCAGCATCTCGTCATTCTTAGCGCTCTCTTATGGTCAACCTCAGCACTACAACGCAAAAAAGACGCCTGTAAGCCGTTAAGCCTACAAGCGCCGTTATTACCTCTTTAATTTCGCTGCTAGTTCGTCTATGCCGGTCGCTATTTGTTCCGGTGAGAGTTGCGGCTTGTTACCGTCAACGTAGACTTGCTCGCGCTTCTCGACTAGGATACCCGTTATCTTGTAATAAAGTTCCAGGCTCTTAACGGAAATTAGTCCATTGTTACTTGTCCCCGAAATCATCTTAGCGAGGGCGCTATCGGCTAGTGGTCGTAGGCTTGCAGTATGTTGTGAGGAAATATACGAACTATACTCGACAAAGGCGGGCAGTTTCTTCCACTTACTGATTGACTGGCGACTTACTCCCAATTCTTCGCCTATTTCTTCTAGTGTGCGCTTAGTACCGCCTAGCGCCGTATCAAACTGATTCTCTACAATCAATTCCGCCGCCTTTAATTGTTGCGGTGTAAGTTCGCTTGTTAGTTGTTGCAATGATCGCGTATTACTCATTTTCTCCACCTATCCTTTTCTCGTAATCTCGTATAACCTCGTCGAAGTCATCGCCTGCATATGCCGGACCTTGCAACGAAATACCTCTTTCGTCTGCCATCATGCGAGCAACTCCGTATATGCCTCGTAAGGCTTCCTCGTATCCGATTTCGCCCCGTTGTAATTCTTCGATACAATCTAGCGTGCTCATTAGGCATAGCCCGTATATGTGAATATAGAAGTTCTTGGCGTTGCTTAGTACGTGCAATAACGGCTTGTAACGGTCGTACTCCGAAGTATCATAAGGTACAGAAACGCCCGCTTTAGATAGTAATTCCAAATAGCCGATAACAAAGCGATGTAATGGCTGTACGTCCTCAAACAAGCGCAAGGCGTGTGTATCTTCGACTATTCTAGGCGGTATGTCCGGTAGTCCTCTCGCTATTGCCTCGTCTATTTCTCGTTGCATCTCCTTCATTCCGCTAGACCTCGCTTTCTAACGTTCTCTTCGGCTATTCGTTTTCTTTCCTCTATGTGTGCGTCGATTCTTTCGCAGTAGCGGTCTACTAATGCCTCGAAGTGCTTTCCGTTGTATTGCTTTTTTCGGCTGATATGCGATGAAGGAAATTGCGAATATCCCCAGTCTAATTCTTTGACTAGGCGCTCCATCGTATAATGAAATGGCGTTTCACTGCTTAGCATCCTTTTAACTCTATCGACCATGATAGCGATTTGCATTGCGTCCATACCCATCGTATCTACTTGCCGTAAACTCTGAATTACTCTTAGATAACGCTCGAAGCGGTCAAATAGTTTTATGTCAAACTCGACCGGTTGCCCTGAATGAGCGCACTTCTGCGCATAGCCTACGAGAAATTCGTATAGTGGAATTATTTCGCTATAACATCGTAATCTAAGCCGATAAGGTGCGACTGGCGATAGTTCTTGATGTACCTCGTATTCTTTGCCGGATCTTCCTTCGATAACATCCTGTTGTTTCCATTCGGCAATTTGCGCTTTAACCTTTTCGGTACTAACGTTGTGCATCCTCGTAACCTCCTTTTGAAATAATTGCGGACTTGCGCCCGCGCTATTGTTTTATGCGAATGTGATACTTTCAAATTGTGATTCTAATTCGTATTTATCCTTGATAGCCGTCTGTTGCGCTGCTGATAATACATAAGGTGCCGTATTAATCGTAATGTCCGCAGTATTGTAAGCAATGGCCAAAATATCGAGTTGCTTCGCTAATGCTACGTCTAATACTTCGAGGAATGGCTTGCGGAATCCGAAGGCTAGTCTTGTACCGTTGTTATTTTCGATTGTTGTTGCGTAACCTGTTGCAGCCGTTGTTAATTCGCGTTGCTCGTAGTTGTGCTTGATAGTTGTGATTGTAATTGTTTGTTTCATGGTTAGTAGTCCCCTTTTAGTTTTATAGTTTTGTATTATTGTTAGCGGATTGCAGTTTGCAGCCCGCGTTGTTTTAGTTCTTTTTGATATAACCTTGTTTAACTAGCCGCCTAAACATCTCACGCCCTAACTCCGTGCCATCTTTGATTGAAGGTTTTGTGCGGAAGCCCCAACCAGTAGACGGATCCACTGGCTGCGTATTGCCTTGCTTTTGGTCAAGGCGTTTCTTTACCTCTGCGTCAAATAACCGTTGTTCTTCCTTTTCTTCCTCGGTCATAAGATACCACCGCCTTTTGCGTGCTGTTGCACTAGCTTAGTCGTCTTGTATTTTTGCGATGCGCTTACTCCGCTATGTTCTAACGCTTTAACATGGCGAAGCGCTCGAAGGTGTTCGTTATCAATAGTACGTAGCCCACTTTCAATTCGCTCTAGTACCGTTTTATCGTCACTTTTAGCCCGTGCTTTAATTTCCCCGAAGCGCTTCAATGTTTCTACTTTCTCCGCAGCCGTCATCGTATTTAACTTAAGTTCTAGTAAGCCGTAAACGTCGGAAGGGTTACTCGCTATAAGTACCTGTGTTACAATTGCGTCTACTTCTTGCTTAGCGGTTGCGACTTCTTCCGGCGTACCTACTGGCGATAATGCCTTAGAGGCTGCGTCAATTCGGATCGCCTGTATTTCCGCTTTTATGCTGCGTTCGTGTTCTGCAATTTTGAACGCCGTTTCTTGTTCTAGCTGCTCGATTTGATAGCGACGTTCGGCTTCGTTATCTACAAAGCGAGGCGATGTTTTCAATTCGTCGAGTTGCTTTTTATAACTATCTGCGATTGCGTCCGCTTCTTGTTTAATCGTATCTATCGCCGTGAAGCTGATTGCTTCCGCTTTTCCACCTTCGATTAATTTATCGGCTACTTCTTCCGGTAATAAGTATGCGCTGCCGGCTGTTAGGTTTCCGCCTTCTTGCGTTGTTTTTGTTACGTAAATCTCTTTGTATTCGCTCATTTTATAGTTCCTCCGATTTCATAAAGTCATTTAGTTTTGTTATTCCGCTCTCGTCGCCCCGTGCTATTAACTTAATCGTTTCTATAAAGTCCGGCGTGAATTGCTCAAATAAACCTTTTTCAATCTTTGATATAAATGCCTCTTGTTCATGTGCAGCCTCTTGTTTTCCAATACTTTTAAAAGCCTCTGCTACTTCTTTCGGATTTCTAAAGTTAATTTCTGTCATTGTTAAATCGCCCCTGTCTGTTTTTTGATATTGCTTGTTAGTGAGTATTAGTCTTTTTCTTTTACCCATGTTAATTTTTCCGGTCGTGGTACCTGAATAGAAATACCGTTCTTATTCTTTTCAACTGGCTTTCTTTCTGTTTTTGGTCGTTCATTGCGTCTTTTATATTCACTCATTTGTATCAATCCCTTTCAATTCTTCTTCACTTGTTGATACATCCGTTTCATCCTCCGCTTTTAAGGCGTGCAACCGTGTTAGCATCTTATCGCCCCAGCGGTTGCCTCCGTCCTCTTTCTTCGTATATTGTTTTTTCTTTAATTGCTTCCGTTGTTGTCTTTGTGTTAGTGCGTCAAAACGTGCTTGCTTAGTCGATTTCCTAGCCATATTTGTATTGCCTCCGTTTCAGTATGTCACGTTTATAATGTGCGAAAATGACATATGTGGGCAATCGTATTAACCCGCCATTCTCGCATATTAAAACCCTTGCTATTACTACGTTTACGAGTATCTAAACCGTAGCATTAATGGCGTCGTTCAAACGCTTCTTACGTTGTCTTATCAATGCCTGTTCCTTCTCGTTAATTGTTCCGCAGCCTTTGCAATACTTTTGACGGTTACTCGTTGGCGTATATGACTGCTTGCAACGATCGCAACGCTTAGCACCTTTCGCTTTCTTTAGTGGGTAATCGTCGGGAAAGTATTGTAGATAGTCGTCCATTAATTCCGGATCGACTGGCAGTACGTAACGCATGAAGTAAGGGCATACGTTACCGCGCATAGTATCGGTAGGAATTTGTACGATGCAACCCGCCGCGAATAGCGGACATTCATTACAACCTTGATAGTTAGCGCAGTTATTTCTTGCCGTTCGTGCTAGCTTGTTCCTTAAAGTGTCGCGTTTGCGTTTATCCATTTGTTGAACAATCCCATCTGCGTATATACCGGCGCGACCCGTAGACTTTTATTAGTTTTCATTTTAGTTAGCCCCTTTTTCGTAGTGTTGTAGTTCATTTCCGTTAGCTTCCATCTTTTCGATAGTTGCTAAAGTTTGCGCGTTGATAGTATTTATCTCCGATAGTAATATTTCTACTTCTTCCCGTAGTAGTTGCATTTGCATTTCATTCGCTCCCTCTCTTTTTTACGCTTGAATTAAAGTGATTTCGTTACGTGTAATCGTGTCGCTTAGCATATTTGCAAGCGTGCCGTTTATATATGACAATGAAGCTATTTCCTCGTTAAACTGTTTGGAATTCGTCGTTATAGTCACCGTGCATCCTTTATAGCCGCTTAATAAAACTTTTAGCGTGCGGTACATCGGATAGATACTATTCGAGTTTTCATAAGTACGGCTATATTCTTTTGCGTTTCCTTCTTCATCCGTTATTTTCGCGTCTACAATATAAATAGCGCTGTCCTTACGAGTGATTTGCATATCAATGTGCTTTTGCATTTTATTTCCCCCTATTTGTTGTTTTCTTCTTCTACCATGTCGCCTAGTACATCCCTAACGTATCGCCGCAATAAATCTTTTGTAATGCCGTAATTCCGTCTAGGGCTTGTCTGCTTGCATATGTCAATTACTACTCTCTCGACGTAACGAAGCTTTGTTTCTTCGGTCATTGCTCTGTAGTTCTTTAACACCGTGGTCTTTCTTATATAATCCGCAGTATCTGATAAATACAGGTGGACGTCATCTTCTCCGTAATACATTTCTCTCACCTCCCTAAAATGCAAATAAGCCACCGACTGACTTCGCCGCTGACATAACTATTTATTAAGTTCCTTAGTTCGTTAATTAAATTGCGCTAGTAGTACGTCTAACCCTTTACCGTTTCCGTTATAGATTACTCTAGGATTTACAGTGACACGTAACTTTCTACGGTCGTTTACGTTTTCAAAGAATCCGAATACCGGCTTATCTTCCACTTTTACCGAATTCAGCGCTCTTTTTAGTTTCTGCGGATTCTCGTAGCCTAGTAGCACCGAAAGTTTATCTAAATCCATCGGTCGAATACGCTCGCCGTCTTTTTCTTCGGGATTATAGCAGACGATATTCGTATTGAAACTAAGGAACGGCATTACCGAGTAGATTAGCGCTAGTTGTCCGAGCGTACGTCCTTTAAATTGCGAATATAACTTACGTACAGTATCACGGAATAACCTTGAATACGTAAGGTGACTGACATCGAAGCCGATTTCTTTGATTGATCCGCGATAGAATACGGAAGGATTTATCGTAATGTCGCCCGTTTCTACATCCTCACGAATAATGTCCTCGGCTTCTAGGCGTTTAAAGAATAGGTTAAAATGCTTCGTACTCATATCAACCATTTTCTCTAGCGCTTTTTTATTGATATAGCGACCGTTTTCGTATTGTAATCGACCATTCTCCCACGCTACGTAAGTTCCGATGAACATTAAGCGCGCTGTATCTTGTTGCGTTAATGTAGGGAAACGCTCTACGATTGTACGCGACTGCTTGAAGAAGGCGAATACGAAGCCGCCGTTATCTATTTCATGTGCGGATAGGTCGTCGATTGCCTGTAGTCCTCGTATCTGCTTGTCCGTTGTTTTCGGCACAACCTCGACCATATGCGTTATATCGCGACCTTCTGCGTTAAATGCCTTGCCGTCTACTACCTTCATGTTCTCTTGTGCTGCGTATACTCCTCGTTTTACATTCGGGTGTAAATTCGCCCATTGTTGTTTAGTCATTCTGCTCACCATCGCTTTTCCTCCTCTTATTTTTCGTTTAATTGGTCGAACTCGTCGATTATTACTTTTAATTCGGCGGATACCGCTCTGAACTCTTCCAGTATCTCGAATTCAAGCCTCGGCGTTAATCGTCTTTCATTGCGCTCGATGGCGCTTAGAAAGGAACTAGATACGCCTACTTGACGAGCGAGTTCGCCTTGCGTAATTCCTAAGTTAGTGCGGATTTTCTGTAGTGATTCCGGTGTAAGTTTCATGCTTAGCCCTCCTTTTAATATTTGTTGTGTAAATTACTCAACTACTAGGTGAAATAAAAAGAACGCCCAAATGGACGCTCCTTGTTTATATTATTTAGTTCTTCAATAACTAAGATAGAAACTCGTATGTAATGTAGGGTTTTTACTTCCTCATACACTAAACTAGAAACTCGGTACTTTTATGGGTACGCCCTCATAGTAGGCTAGATACGTTTTTAGAATAATATGGGGTGCTTCTATAATGTATAGGCACAAAAGGCGGCGTTTTTCACCATTCCTCATAATGTATAGCCAACTGAAGAGGTAAAATATACTAATGTCCCTCATATACTAGTACAGACGTTTAGACGAAAAAGCAACCTCTCTATATGTATAGCCAGCTGACGAGGTAAAAAGCAATAATGTTCCTATATATATACTAGTACAGACGTTTAAGCGAAAAGGTAAGTACCTTCTCATTCTATAGGTGTCGAGAACGGCTTTATTACCTACTTAACTACGTGAAAAAGCTTTCCTATAATGTATAGACAACTGGCGCTATGTTTTGGTATATCCTACGCTTATATAAACGTGAGAGCGTTATATTTGTACGGCTTTTCCTAACCTTATAGGTAACTGACGTCCTAAAAAGTACGGCTATCTATAACGTATAGCACAGCTGACGGCGTAAAACGTAAGTACTCTTCCCACACCTATAGGTAACTAAACCGGCAATATGCAATAGTCATCGTAAATTGTACGATACCTTCTCATATACTAGTCCAACTGGCGCCCTAAAAGTAAGCATAGGTAGCGAAAAAATAACAAGTACCTTTCCTCACCTCTATAGGTAGCTAAACGGTTAAAATATGGGATATACGAAAAATAAATTCTCTTCTTATAATGTATAGGTAGCTGACGAGGTAAAGTATGGATAGCCTCTCATACTATAGGTGTTTGTAGCGCTAAAAAGTGGCGTTTAACTTCCTTCTATAACATATAGCCAACTGACGACGTAAAATACAAGTACTTCTCACACCTTAAGCGGACTAAACAGTCGTTTTACAACCTACTACGTAAAACGTAAGTACCTTACCACACCTATATAGGTAACTAACGAGGCAAAAGTTCGGTTATTACTTTCCACTTATCCTGATACAATTTCGTGCATTGTACAAGTGCGATTCTTTTCCACACCTATAGGTAACTAAACGGTTAAAAAACAACCATCTACTAAAAATAAATTCTTTCTTATAATGTATAGCCTTCAAACGTCGTAAAGTATGGATAGTACCTCTCTATAAGCATAGATAACTAACCGTTATAAATGTAGGGTGCTCCTATAAGGTAAGGCGCAAAATGATGTAAAACGTAAGTACTTCTCATATAAGGCTGGATACGTATGTATAGCCAGCTGAAGCGGTAAAACTTGAATGTATCTTTATATGTATAGCCGTTAAAACCGATTAAATATACTAACACCATCTATATACTAGTACCGACGTTTTGCTCTTTTAATGACGTTGCTTCGTAAAATACTTCTTTACATAATACTAGTCCAACTGACGCCCCAAAAAGGAGGTCACTTAGTTAAAATTGATTCTTTGTACCCTCATAATGTAAAGGCACAAAAGATGGTAAAACTTGAATGTACCTCTCTATATGTATAGCCTTCAAACGAGGTGTTTTTCACCATTCTATAAGGTGATATTAAAAATGTGATATAATTATCAAAAAATTATAAGCCCTTGAGGTCCGTTTATCTTAAAATTACAAGCCCTTGAGGTCCGCTTTCAAAACAACCTCTAGCCTTACTCCCCCAACGGTTACAGCGATTTTAGGCGTTTCCTATGTATCTATATCAGTCTAATCACTTTGTTTAAGTGCCATCGAAGAATACATATAAAGATATAGCGCTATCAACGTTTGTTGTAAACAACCTAAGACATTGCCCTAGCTAAAGCTAGTGCGGATACGTTAATACAATCTTGTATCGTATTCTTTAAGTGCCAGCGTTGAATAACAATAACAAACATCCCCGATACGAAGGCGATAGCCGAAGTAGCGGAATTACTTTTCTCTTATACATCCGTTACCTATAGGCGCCCTACGTAGTGTCTGCGGACAAACTTCGCCCTACCCAAGTTATATCGTTTGAAATCACCTAACTCGGAGGCAATTCGCAGATTCTTTTCGGAAATTAAAAAAGCCCTGTGGCTAATAAGCGTAGGGCTTCAGATTATTTCGTATTCAGTTAGGCGGTGCCTTTAGCGTTGCCAATTAAGTATGATCACTTTCTCGCAACGTAGGCATTTATATTCCTCACTATCCTTCTGTACGTTCGCTTTCTTTTTACATTCGGGACATACGACTGTCTGCGAGTTCTTTATTGCAGCGCCTAGCATTAGTATGCCGATCATCATTAAGCCTAACCCCGGTAATATTCCGATGATCGTAATAAATACTAGCGCGCCTATCAGCGTTAATGTACCGCCTACCATTAGCGAGATTGCTCGTCCGATGATTCCGCCTAGCCCGTCTTTCTTCCTTTGTACCGTTAATGTCGCTAGTTCCATTCCCCTTACACCCCTTTGTTTGTATATACGCAAATTATAATTCTTTCCCTACTATTTTACAATAAATTCCTTGAACATTATTCCAAATACCTAATAATGCAAAAAAGAACGCTGGCTAGACGTCCTTAATCGTTCTATATAAATGGCGGCTTGTGGTACGAATCAGCTTCGACTATTGGCGTAGTCGTTATTATTTTAGTTCGTTAAAGCGTATTGTTTACTTGTCTGATGTATTAAGATATAGCGATTCTAACTTCGATAAGCCTTCTAACGCGCTGACCATTACAACCTCGTCTAGCTTCCAGTCGTTGTTGCTTTCCTTTTCCATCGCTACCTTTAGTGCTTTAAAGCGCTCTAGCTTGTCGCCCCATATTTCAAACGTTACCTTCATTGTTTCAGCCTCCATAAGTTAGCGTAGCAAGTTGCAAGGAATTCAACGGCAGGCACTTCGTCCACTCTTGCGAATAAGTCCGCCAGTTCCTCGGAATAATTCATTTCAATACAATCGCTATCCCCGATCCGTAAAGCTACTTCGTGTGGCTTGCTTGCTCCTAGTTCCGTGAAGTATGTGACCGTGATACCTTCCGTAAGTGTAACCGTTGTACTTACCCCTAGTGCCGTTCCGTCTATATCGTATTGAGTAACTGCGTTCATTTTATCCCGCCCCTTTTAAGTTATATTGCGATAATAGTTACGATTGTTATACAAGCTGCATAGGTCCCGTAAAAATATAATCTATCCGTCCAGTTTCCTTCGTTTGCACCTAAAAAGTAATTATCAAATTTTCGTATCAACCTCATTTCATTACCCCTATCTATTTTTATAATTACGTTTAACGTAACCTATATTTATACTATAATTCCGTTTAACGTAATTGTCAACAACTAAATTACATTTACCGTAATTATATTTTGTTGTATACTGAAATAGGAAGCGAGGGTTATTAGATGCCTAAAAGAATTATTAAAGTAAATTTACGGAATGTCTTACAATCTAAGGGCTATGATCAGAAAAGGCTTGCGGATGAAACAGGACTTACAGAACGCACCATTAGCGAACTGGTAAACGGTAAGATGAAACGCTATCCCAAAGATGCTATTGAGCGGATCGCGGAAGTATTAAACATCATTGATATTAACGATATTCTAACGCTTGTTGAAGAAGAAACGAAGGCTTGACGTGTAATAGCGTTGGGTCTTTTTTATATCGCCACGGTTATTATACGTAGTATAAGTTGCAGCAAACGGGACATTTTAAAACGGTCTTGAAGCCTTGCGGTGTATGGTTCGGCAATGGTCCTGATCAATGGACGGGGTGGTCATCAATCGGGACGTCATTTTTACCGTTATTTCTATAAATATATTACGATTTTCATATGTATTACGCTTGACTATAACGCCCTATTTTGGCAGATTAGATGCTTGCTCCAAGAAATGGGCGTAGAGGTGTTACCTTACATCTAGCAAACTACGAAAGTAAGCGAGATATAAAGTAACAACTGCGATAGGCGTCATAGTGATGTCCGAAGTTTCTAGTCGCCCTTGTTTAGTTGTAGACTTTCGTCTGTCATATCCTCATAACATCATCGTCCGTTATGTGCGGTAGTCGTGTTGCTTGTCCGCTTGAATATGATTACCCTAGCCGTAGCTAGCCGTTGATCCATACCGCGCCTTTAAAGGTAGCGCTCACCTATTTCATCGCACCGTAAACAAGGAATCGGTCTGACAGCGATATATCCGGTTATTTGCGACGGTCCGGCAACCTTTCCAGTTTCGATTAATGTCGTGTTATTGGGCGACCACGACAGAACAACTCCGAAAATAGGCACACTTAAATAAGCCTTGCCCTTTCTCACTTTTTTTGATAAAATGAGATTACATTAAATACTTTTTCGAAGTATTCATATTCAGTTAGAAGGTCGGGTGCGTCAACACCTTGCCTTCTTTTTTTGTCTATAAATAATCTCGTAAACTTTGTGCTACTTCCTCCTTCGATAAATCTAAATACTGCGTAGTCGTTTCTAAACTTGCATGACCTAGCGCCTTACTAATTAAAGCAACGTTTGCGCCCTTCTCCAGTAAATTCTTCGCATAGGCACGGCGTATAGAATGGGCGTTAATGTTCTTAAATCCGTAAGTCCTTGAATACTTCGTTAATTGCTTCGATATGGCATTATTAGAACGATCGCTTGCGTTGATTCCTAGACCGTTCTGCGTAATAAATATAAAGTCATTCTGCTGCTTATATTGCTTGCGAATCTTTTTATTCAGTTCGATAAGTGTCTGAAACAAGCCCGCCATTTGCTCGTCTATCGGTAGCTTTAAAAATTCGTGATTCTTTAATATCGCGCCGTCCATATCTAAAACGAGTTTATCGAAATCTACGTGACGCTCCCGTAATTCTCCTAACGTCCGAATCCTTATACCTGTCTTATACATAAGCATAATAGCGACCGTATCTCGGAATCCTATAAACGTAGACTTGTCGATTAACGAAAGTAGTATTTCTATATCGTTCTCGCTGGCGCCCTTCTTAACTTTCTTATCTATTTTTATTTGAATCGTCCGCCAAAACTTATACTCTATCCACCGATTATCAAAGAAACGGCTTAATACCGCCTTGACTGATTTCAGTCGTAGTAGCTTCGTAGTGTTAGCGACTTGCAACTCGTTGAGATAATCGTAAATACTATTTGCGTCGATTTCGTCCACGTAGCGTAAGCCTGTCCGCTTAATAAAATCGTTGAATACATATTCGTAGCTTTGAATGGTACGCGGTCTACTTCCGCCTATTTCCATCTGTTTAAATACGATTTTTAGCGCATCAGCTATAGCGAGTACATCGCGTTTATTGTTCGTACTTTGTAATGTAATCTCGTCAAAACGCTGTTCTACCGCGAATACGCCATGTCTCCGATTATTTTTAGACAACAAAAAACCCTCCAATCGTTTAGATTAGAAGGTCGGTTGTGTAGCGATAAGAACCTGCGTATAGCAAGCGTTATCACTCCGAATACTATTAAATTACCGTACCAATCGTGTGTTTCAACGACTGGAAAAATATGGAGACGGCGGGATTTGAACCCGCGTCCAGAAACTCTAACACTTAAGCTTCTACGCGTGTATCTTACCTATTTAAAGTTTCGCGTAGCATTATGCCGATAAGCGGGCGTCCTGTACGCTAACTTGGAAATCTCTTGCAGACAGCTCAAGTTGCACTGGCTACCGTATCCCACTAAAGTTGAGCTCTACCTAGCCACATGGACGATGGATAGATAAAGCAGATCCGAGCTTACGCTGCGAATGCTAAGTTGTTGTTTGTTTTGCCTGTTGTTATAAGTTCCGTTTTTACGGAGCCGAGCCTCCGACGCGCAACTCAAGCTCAGACTATCCCTGTCGAATCCATAACGTCCCCGTTTATGGAATGTAAGCTTAGTTACATAGCTTACTATACATCAAATATGGTCAAAATTCAAGTGAGACATTCTACCAGTTATGGTTACAGTCTTACTGATTACGTTCTTTAAACGCTCTTTCGATATCACGTTTTGCCTCTTTTTTCTTCAAGACATCCCGTTTATCGTAATCTTTCTTCCCTTTACCTAAACCAATCAATACTTTGGCATAGCCACTTTTCAAGTACATCTTCAGCGGCACGATCGTATAGCCATCTCTTTTTGTTTCGCCGATTAACGTACTGATTTGTTTTTTGTGTAACAATAGTTTTCTTGTTCTTAACGGGTCGTGGTTAAATCGATTTCCTTGCTCATACGGACTGATATGCATGTTGGAGATCCATGCTTCGTTATTGCGAATACGTATGAAAGCATCCTTCAATTGCACCTTCCCATTACGAATAGATTTTATCTCTGTACCTTGGAGAACTATCCCTGCTTCGATCGTTTCTTCAATATAATAATCATGGTTTGCTTTTTTGTTCTGTGCAAGTACCTTGTCGTCATGCTTTTTAGCCATTTCATTCACCCCTCAAAAACTGAGAAAGAGCGATTTGATTATCGCTCTTTTATTTTTTCTTTGGACGTTTACGGCGTTGTGATTTTTTCGCAACGGACTCGTAAAACTTTTGTTTCTGTTTTGGTCCTTTTTTCGGGCCTGGCTGAGATTGTTCTCTTTTTCCAGAACCACCGCTGCCCTTTTTGGATGCGTGTATAACTTTTGGAGTTTCTTTTCTAGTACGTTGGAATGCTTTTTTCATCCCTACGATTTCAAAATCAATCGAAGCTTCTTCTGGTTTTACGGCAGATACTCGTACCGTCACCTCATCACCGATACGGAACTGCTTGCCAGCACGCTCCCCAATCATCATCATTTGACGATCGTCAAAACGATAATAATCATCGGTCATATTCGTGACATGTACTAGACCTTCAATTGTATTCGGAAGCTCGATAAATAGACCAAAGTTCGTTACGGAACTAACAATACCTTCAAACTCTTCACCGATCTTGTCAGCCATATACTGCGCTTTTTTAAGGGCATCAGTATCACGCTCTGCATCTACTGCGCGACGTTCACGTTTAGACGTATGCTCTGCAATATCGTCCATTATAGCTCCCCAATGATTAATGGTAGGCTGTGACACGTCTTCATTTACCAAGTAAGTACGTATTAAACGATGGACGATTAAATCCGGATAACGACGAATTGGTGACGTGAAGTGTGTATAAAATTCGGTTGATAAACCAAAATGTCCTAGACATTCAGCATAGTATTTCGCTTGCTGTAATGAACGTAAAAGCATTGTAGAAATAACCGGTTCTTCTGGCATTCCTTCAATGTTTTCGATAATTTCCTGTAACGCTTTTGGATGAACTTCATTTCCGGTACCTTTAACAACTATTCCAAAGTTCGTTAAGAAATTAAAGAATCGTTCTAGTTTTTCAGGCTTTGGATCTTCATGAATACGGTAGATGAAAGGTACATCCATCCATTTAAAATGCTCAGCGACTGTTTCATTGGCAGCAAGCATAAACTCCTCAATCAGACGCTCTGCAACTGTACGTTCTCTTGTTGCAATATCTGTTGGCCAGCCATCTTCATCGACAATAATTTTCGCTTCCGGGAAATCAAAGTCAATTGCTCCACGTCTCTCACGTTTCGTACGAAGAACTTCTGCAAGTTCAGCCATTAATTCGAACATTGGCACTAAGTCCTTATAACGTTCTATTAACGCTTCGTCCTTCTCCTCTACAATCTTATATACATCCGAATACGTCATTCTTTCTGTCGTTCGGATAACACTTTGGAAAATTTCATGAGAGGTAACCATACCTGAACCATCAATAATCATTTCACAGGATAATGTTAAACGATCTACTTGCGGATTTAATGAACAAATTCCGTTGGACAGACGATGAGGAATCATTGGAATAACTCGGTCAGCTAAATATACACTTGTTCCACGGTCATATGCTTCACGGTCCAATGGAGATCCTTCCGTTACATAATGACTTACGTCAGCAATGTGGACGCCAAGTTTATATGTACCATCAGAATTTTTTGTAACAGTTACTGCATCATCCAAGTCTTTAGCATCTGCTCCGTCGATTGTTACGATTACTTCATTTCGAAGATCTCTACGATCGTTTAAGTCTTTCTCATCAATTTGATCTGGAACAGCTTCTGCTTGGTTAATCACTTCTTCTGGGAAATCGATCGTAATTCCATGCTTATAAATAATAGAAAGTATATCGACGCCTGGATCATTTTTGTGACCTAGGATTTGCGTTACCATCCCAGTAGCGGATTTTCTTTCATTCGGCCATTCCGTAATTTCTACGACTACCTTATGCCCCTCAATCGCTCCTAATGTATCTCCTTTAGCGATAAATACATCCATAGGGACCTTCTTATCGTCTGGTATAACAAATCCAAAGCCTTTATTGTCTTGGAATGTTCCAACAACTTGCGTCATGCCACGTTGGGTAATTTTAATAATAGAACCTTCTCTGCGGTCTCCCGATGAATCCTTGGAAACTCGTACAAGTACTTTGTCTCCGTTGACTGCTCCGTTTACTTCCGTTGGGGGGATGAATATATCATCCATTCCACTCTCTTCAGGGGTAACGAAACCGAATCCTTTTGCATGTCCTATGAATTTCCCGACTATTAGATTCATACGGGAAGGAATCCCATATCTGTTGGATCTAGAGCGTACGACTAAACCGTGCTCCTCCATTTGAACAAGCGTTTTCACTAGTTCTTTAAAATCATCTGCATCTACCAGATTAAAATGCTGTTCTAACTCTTTTGTTGTTAATGGTTTATATTCTTCTGTGTTTAGTAATTCGAGTAATTGTTCTTTCATGTTTTCCATCTAACATCCCTCCTTTTTCAGCGTGTGCACATTTGAACTGTTTTACACATTCCAATCGAGCGACTCTAAAAAGTTTAATATATCTTCGTGTAATTGTTCTTTTTCTGGGCCAAGTGTGATTACATGCCCGGAGTTCTCATACCAATTTAGTTTTTTCTCAAAGGACTCTGCCTGTTCAAAGATATAATTGGCAGAAGTAATATCGATGACCTTATCTTCATTCCCTTGAGTTACTAAAAGCGGTGCGTATACATGATCTACATGATCACGGACGTTGTAAACAAATTCTCTTAGCTCAGCCAATGTCTCCATCGGTGTTTTTCTAATAGCCTCTACTTCTTCTTCTATTTGCTGTTCGGATTTTCCTTCATATTTCTTATATTCTTTTGCGTATTTTAGTACACCTTCAAACATAATATCCGTCGTTTTCATCGTCATCGGGGAGCACATCGTGACAATACCTTTTACAGGTACTGTATACCCTAACTTCAGTGAAAATACTCCTCCAAGTGATAATCCAGCAACAGCAATTTCCTCATAGCCTGCTGCTTTTAGTCGGTCATATCCTTTCATGACATCTTTCCACCAGTCTTGTGGTCCTGTTTCCAACAGCTCTTCCGGTGGCACACCATGTCCTTTGTAGTGTGGAGCCAATGATGTGTATCCGTTTTTTTCTAAAAAACGTCCAAGCATACGAACATCTGAGGAATTTCCAGTAAAACCGTGTAACAGCAATACGGCACGTTTTCCAGCTTCAAAGAAAAATGGCTTAGGAGTTGAAATTCGCATATGTAAAACCTCCATCAATAATAAGCTTTTCGCATTATTCACCATACTAATTATTTCATTAATTAGTTTAATATGCCCGAATAATGTCTTATATTTCATATGTAATGTAATTAATACTTATTTTAAGAATAAAACACAAATATTTATGTAATCTTCCGTTATTAAGCGGCTCTCGTTGGTTGAAGCGTAAGGCGACGACTCCAGCGGGAATAGCGCGAGCTGAAAGCCCCGCAAGAGCATATGTTTTCGTAGTGACGAGGAGATTGAAGCCGTGCCCGCGGAAAGCGTGCGCCTGAAGCGAAAATCAACGGAATACTTGTTTTAAAATTAAATTGATATATGTTTAAATAATTTTACTTAAAAGAAAACGCCTAACCAATCAGAAGTCGGTCAGGCGGTTCGCATCTGTTTTATATTCAAAAAGGCTTTGGTCTATAATACACTCGCCAGAATAAATTATCCTATCAAAAGATTAGGATTAAAATTTAGTTACGGCAATAGTCAATATAAAAAATAGAACTGCAAGTACAATCGTTACTCTATGTAAGACTAAGTCCATACCTCGAGCTTTTTGTTTTCCAAAAAGTTGTTCAGCCCCACCAGAGATGGCTCCTGAGAGACCAGCACTTTTCCCTGATTGTAACAATACAACAACGATTAATGCGATCGCAACGATGACAAGTAAAGTCATTAATAATGCGTGCATTTATTCCACCTCCTGATAAGAACGTTCACAACATAAATAATTTTACCAAAAAACAGGAACATTGACAACCTATCGCCAAAATATTTAGTTAAAAAAATCTGACTCCTCTATGTTGTTGCTAGAAGCTTATTTACTTGCTCTTATATGACCGTTACTTGCGTTCACAAGAAGTTTACTTACCTTCATCCATAACTTACTTGCGCTCACAGTTTAAATACTTGCTCTCCTGTGCACTTTACTTGCGAAACGGGAAATCTTTCCACTTTTTTTCTTTCACTCCTTCAACAAGTATAGAAGACAATAACGATTACAAGTTTGTATTTTCCTACATAGACTTAATGTAATCCATTCACCTTAACGATAGCCTGTGCTAAATCTTATCGTTAAGAAATACTCACTACATAGATTGAAGTGAAAGGTGGGGACTCCAACGGGAAAAGCGTTAGGCGAAGACCCCGCAGCGCAGCGAGGAGGCTGAGGCAACGCCCGTGGAAAGCTTCCACCCGAAACGGAAATCAGCAGTAGCATTGAATTCAGGAAATTTTATACTTTCTTTAGCATTAAAAAAAGCAGTTAGCAACTTTCGCTAACTGCTTCGTTTTATTATTTTTTTAAGTTGTAGAATGTTTCTTTGCCTAGGTACTGAGCAGTTTCATATAACTGATCTTCAATACGTAGTAATTGGTTGTATTTTGCTACACGGTCTGAACGAGATGGTGCACCAGTTTTGATTTGGCCAGCGTTTGTTGCAACTGCGATATCTGCAATTGTTACATCCTCTGATTCACCAGAACGGTGAGAGATAACTGCTGTATAACCAGCACGTTTTGCCATTTCAATTGCATCAAATGTTTCTGTAAGTGTACCAATTTGGTTTACTTTTACAAGAATTGAGTTAGCTACACCTTGTTCAATTCCTTGCGCTAATTTTTTCGTATTTGTTACGAATAAATCATCTCCAACCAATTGTACTTTGTTACCTAAACGCTCTGTTAATAGTTTATGACCATCCCAGTCGTTTTCGTCTAAGCCGTCTTCGATTGAAATGATTGGGTATTTTTCGCAAAGCTCTTCATACCAAGCAACCATTTCCTCAGAAGTTTTTACAACGCCTTCACCAGATAAGTGGTATTTGCCATCTTCTTTGTTGAATAGCTCAGAAGCGGCAACGTCCATTGCAAGAAGTACTTCTTCTCCTGGTTTATATCCAGCTTTTTCAATCGCAGTTACGATAGTAGAAAGAGCTTCTTCGTTAGATTTTAAGTTCGGAGCAAATCCGCCCTCATCCCCAACTGCTGTGTTTAGTCCTGCTTCTTTTAATACTGATTTTAGGCTATGGAAAATTTCAGCGCCCATACGTAATGCATGACGGAAAGATTCTGCGCCTACTGGCATTACCATAAATTCTTGGATATCTACGTTGTTATCCGCATGTTCTCCACCGTTTACGATATTCATCATTGGAACTGGTAATTGTTTCGAGTTGAATCCACCTAAGTATTGATAAAGTGGAATATCTAAGTAATCTGCAGCTGCATGTGCAACAGCGATAGATACACCAAGAATAGCGTTTGCACCTAAATTCCCTTTATTTTCAGTTCCGTCTAGTTCGATCATTGCATGGTCAATTTCTACCTGATCCAACACGGAGTAATTCTCTTCTAATTCAGCTGCAATAATGTTATTCACATTTTCAACTGCTTTTAAAACACCTTTGCCTAGATATCTTGACTTGTCACCATCACGAAGTTCTACTGCTTCATATTCACCAGTAGATGCACCAGACGGAACGATTGCGCGTCCAAATCCACCGCTTTCTGTAAATACTTCCACTTCTACTGTTGGGTTACCGCGTGAATCTAATACTTCACGTGCTTGAATTTGTGTAATAATTGGCATTTTTAACTCTCCGTTTCGATTAGTGTTTTACCTGTCATTTCAGGCGGTGTTTCTATCCCTAATAAGTGTAACATGGTTGGAGCCAAATCGGCTAAAATTCCATCACTTCTTAGTGTTTCATTTTTAACAGTAACAACTACAGGAACAGGATTTGTCGTATGGGCTGTCATTGGTTGCCCTTCCATCGTTGTTACTTCATCAGAATTACCATGATCTGCTGTAATAATTGCATGTCCGCCCTTAGCTAAAATGGCATCGACAACTTTACCTAAACAATCGTCTACTGCTTCAATAGCTTTAATCGTCGGTTCTAGCATTCCACTATGTCCCACCATATCGGGGTTAGCAAAATTTAAGATAATTGCATCAAAGCGATCATTGGCAATTGCATCTAACAGCGCATCTGTTACTTCATATGCGCTCATTTCAGGCTGTAAATCATATGTTGCGACCTTTGGAGAGTTGATCAGTATACGCTCTTCTCCTGGGAAGGTTGCTTCTCTACCACCACTCATAAAGAATGTTACATGTGGATACTTCTCTGTTTCAGCAATACGTAATTGTGTTTTGTCATGCTTTGAAAGAACTTCTCCTACTGTGTTGTAGAGATCTGCTTTCTCGAATACCACATCTGCCACAACATCATCACTATAATGTGTAAATGTAACAAATTTTAAATTCGTTGGATGCTTGTCACTTAAAGGAAGACTATCAAAGGATGGCGTGTTCAATGCCATCGATAATTGAATAGCGCGGTCAGGACGGAAATTAAAGAAAATAACAGCATCATTTGTATCAATCGTAACAGCAGGCTTCGCATCTTCTTCAATAACGAAAGGAACAACAAATTCATCTACAATATCCTCTTCATAAGAAGCTAAAATACCAGCTGTTGCTGATTCTGCTGTTCTACCTAACCCGTCTACAATTGCTTTATATGCTATTAAAACTCTTTCCCAGCGTCGATCCCGATCCATTGCATAGTATCTACCACTAATGGAAGCAAACCTTCCGATACCGATATCCTTCATTTGTTTCTCTGTTTCTGCTACATAACCAACCGCAGTTCGAGGTCCTACATCGCGACCATCCAAAAAGCCATGGACAAATACGTCCTCTAGTCCTTGTTCTTTTGCAAGCTTCAATAAAGCAAATAAATGCGTATAGTGACTATGAACGCCACCATCTGACAGTAAGCCCATCAAGTGTAATTTCCCACCTGTTTGCTTCACATGCTCAATAGCTGCTAAAAGCTTAGGTTCTAAGAAAAATTCACCTTCTCGAATTGATTTATGAATTCGAGTTAGGTTTTGGTATACTACTCTACCTGCACCAATATTTAAATGACCAACCTCTGAGTTACCCATTTGACCTTCTGGTAAGCCAACTGCTTCTCCAGAAGCTGTAAGTGTTGCATTCGGAAAGCTTTTCCAATATCGATCGAAATTGGGTTTGTTTGCTTGAGCAACTGCATTTCCAAAGGTTTCATGACGCAATCCGAAGCCATCAAGAATGATTAATGCTACTGGACTTTTAGGCATTTGCACCAGCCTCCAATAGTTTTACAAAAGAATCTGCTTGCAGGCTTGCTCCTCCTACTAACGCACCGTCAATATGCTCCTTTGAAAGAAGTTCTTCAATATTTTCAGGTTTCACACTACCACCATATTGGATGCGAACTTTACTTGCCACTTCTTCTCCAAAACCATCTAAAATAGTTTCACGAATTGCTTGGCATACGTCATTTGCATCTTCTGCAGTAGCCGTTTTCCCAGTTCCAATCGCCCAAATAGGTTCATAAGCAATAATGGACTGGATCAGTTGCTCTTCTGTTAATCCTTCAATTGCTGCCATTACTTGGTTGGAAACAATAGTTTCTGTTTCATTTTGTTCACGTTGCTCTAATGTTTCACCTACACAAATGATTGGTGTTAAGCTATTTTCAAATGCAGATTTTACTTTTTTATTGACCGATTCATCTGTTTCATTGAAATACTGGCGACGTTCAGAGTGACCAATCACTACATAGTCTACTCCTAAATCTTTCAGCTGATGACCACTAACTTCGCCAGTGAAGGCTCCCTCTTTTTCCTCGTGCATTGTTTGAGCACCGATAGAAATGAATGAACCTTTTGTCGCTTGAACAAGCTGATCTAAAAATAGCGCTGGAGCACAGATTACTGCATCAACTTTTGTGCTATCCACTTGTAGTTCTTTTAACTTAAGCGCGAATTCCTTTGCCTCACCAAGTGTTTTATACATCTTCCAATTCCCTGCTATTACTGGTTTACGCATATGACATCTCCTCCATTACTTATCGTTTAAAGCAGTAACTCCTGGTAAGTCCTTACCTTCCATAAACTCTAAGGAAGCTCCTCCACCAGTCGAAATATGATCCATTTTCTCGCCGACTTCGAACTTTTCTACAGCTGCCGCAGAATCGCCGCCTCCGATAATCGTATAACCTGCTGTTTCAGTCATTGCATTTGCTACCGCTTTTGTACCTTCTGCAAATGCTTCCATTTCGAATACTCCCATAGGTCCATTCCAAATAATTAGGTTACTATTTTTAATAACGTCCGCATAAAGCTCTCTTGTTTTTGGACCAATATCTAATCCCATCCAATCAGAAGGAATTTGATCGATATTTACTACTTTTGTTTTAGCATCCTTTGAAAATTCATCTGCAACTACTACATCTACTGGCAAATAGAAAGAAACACCTTTTTCTTTTGCTTTTTCAAGGAAGCCTCTTGCAAGGTCCAGTTTATCTTCTTCTAGAAGAGATGTACCAATCTCATGCCCTTGTGCCTTTGTAAATGTATAAGAAAGGCCGCCACCTATTAAAATATTATCAACCTTGTCCAATAGATGATCAATTACACCGATTTTATCTTTTACTTTTGCACCACCAATAATGGCAGTAAAAGGACGCTCAGGATCTGCTAAAGCTTTGCCTAATACATCCAACTCTTTTTGCATCAATAGCCCTGAAACCGCAGGAAGTAATTTTGCGATACCTTCTGTCGTAGCATGTGCACGATGTGCTGCACCAAATGCATCATTAACATAAACATCAGCAAGCTTTGCAAAGGACTTTGCTAGTTCCGCATCATTCTTCTCTTCACCTGCATGAAAGCGAACATTTTCTAATAATAAGATGTCTCCATCATTCATAGCTGAAACTGCATTCTCTACAGTTCCTCCAATAGATTCATCTAGTTTTTTTACTGGCTTATCCAAAAGTTTTGCTAAATGCTCTCCAACTTTAGTCAAACGTAAATCTTCCTTTACTTCACCTTTAGGACGTCCCATATGACTAGCAAGAATTACTTTAGCACCCTGTTCGATTAAATTATTAATCGTTGGTAATGCTGCACGAATTCTCGTATCATCTGTGATTGCTCCATCTTCCATTGGTACATTGAAGTCTACACGACAAAATACACGTTTTCCTTGTAAAGCTACATCGCTCATTGTTTGTTTTACCTTCATGAGATAAGCCTCCTTATATTTCTGAAAAGCGCAAGCGCCTACGTTTTAGACGTCAATTTATGTTCGTGACATCGTGTCGCAATGACTAACTGCCCCACATCTTGTGGGCTAGGCGCTGTAGCTAGACAGATATTCTGTTAAAAAAAGGAGCTAGGGGTAATCCCTGGCTCCTTTACCCTCTTTTATTATAGAGGTAATTCTATCGATTCGCCACGTAAAATCACATTCATCTTATGTGTCTTTCCTAGTCAAATACGAAAATCTTATAGTCCTTTATTAGCCATAAGTAGTGCTAGGTCGATACAACGTGCAGAATATCCTGATTCATTGTCATACCATGCTAATACTTTTACTAAATTATCTTCAAGTACCATAGTAGAAAGTCCATCAACTGTAGATGAAGCTGTATTTCCGTTATAGTCTCTAGAAACTAATGGAAGTTCATTATAATCCAAGATTCCTTTTAACTCATTGTCAGAAGCTTGTTTTAAAGCTGCATTCAATTCTTCTACTGTAACGTTTTTATCTAATTCAGCAACAAAGTCTACGATTGATACGTTTGGAGTTGGTACACGAACTGCCATACCATCTAATTTCCCTTTCAACTCAGGAAGTACTTTAGCTACTGCTGCAGCTGCTCCTGTTGTTGTAGGAATCATAGATTCTGCTGCTGCACGAGCACGACGGTAATCGCTATGCGGTAAGTCTAAAATACGTTGGTCATTTGTGTATGAATGGATTGTTGTCATCATTCCACGTTTGATACCAAATTGATCTTGTAAAACTTTTGCAATTGGTGATAAACAGTTAGTCGTACAAGAAGCGTTTGAAATTACATGGTCAGTTGCTGGGTTGTATTGATCAGCATTTACACCCATAACGAATGTAGGCATATCGTCTTTAGCAGGTTGTGATAAAATTACTTTTTTAGCTCCAGCTTCAATATGCTTGCTAGCTTTATCAGTTGTACTGAAAATTCCTGTACACTCAATAACGATATCTACTTGTTGTTCTTTCCACGGTAATGCTGCAGGATCTTTTTCAGCGAATACGCGAATGTTTTTGCCATTTACTACAAGGTAATCTCCTTCAGAAGAAACTTCTGCATTGAAGATTCCGTGAACTGAATCATATTTCAGTAAATGAGCAAGCATTGCAGCATCCGTTAAGTCATTGATCGCTACTACTTCAATCTCTGTTTGTTCTAAAGCTTCTCTGAATACTTTACGTCCAATACGTCCAAAACCATTAATCGCTAATTTTACTGTCATTTTAAATTCCTCCTAGTTGTTTTGTTCAATTATTTGCATCATTTCTTGTGCGGCACCTTCATCGGTTACTAAAACCGTTTGGGCTGGTGCTTGCTTAAAATATGAAAGTAGAGCATTTGCTTTTTTTGTGCCCCCAGCTACTGCCAGAAGATGCTCCATATTTTCTAATTGCTTGAGTTGTACACCAATCGTGCGAATTCTGTGTACAGCTTCCCCTTGGTTATTAAAGTAATACCCAAAAGCTTCACTAACTGCACCAATTTCTTTCAAGCGTTGCATTTCTTCTACACTAGAATTTCTTCGGTGAGCCATCTCAAGTGCGTCCCCAATACCATGAATGATGATATTAGTTCGTTCGTATAAATCCATCATTTCTTTTATAAATGGTTCATTTTTCATCGTAGAATAAGCTTCTTCACTTAAGCTATCTGGCATGTATAATGTTCGATAAGAACCATTCATTTTGTTCGCAAATAGTGAGGCTATTGTGTTAGCTTGAAGTCGAACATCCTTACCAACCCCACCTCTTGCAGCTATAAATAATAGTTGCTTCCACTTGTCAGTTTGATGAACATAGTTCGAAATGGAAGCAATCGTTGTTCCGCCAGTAACAGCAATGATGGACTCATCTGATAATATACTTTCCAAATATTTTGCTGCTTCTTTTGACTGGAGCAACGCAGTATTCGTATTAGTATCTACATTTCCCGGAACAATTATCACTTCTTTTATATTTAAATAACTTGCAAGTGATTGTTCGAGCTGCAATCTACCAGACCATTCTCGTACAACTTCTTTAAGCTCTATCAATAAATCATTTCCAGAAGAAGTTATACTAGCTCCATCTCTCGATATTTCAATGAATCCTTGATTGCGCAAAAAGTCTAATTCTTTTCTAGTTTCTCTTTCCGACAACCCTAAAAGTTCACCGATTACTCGACGGCCGGACCCAGCAGATAATTGAATCATTTGAAGTATTCGATATCTTTTCTGTAACAAGATACTCATCTCAGGCATTAACTTTAACTGAGCCTGTAATAACGAATCCATTTTTCACATCCCAACTACCTGTGACGTTTTTGTCCCACCACTACTTTTTTTGTCCCATGTACTTAAAAAAAATTAATTTCTAAATTAAGAATACAGTATTATATTCCCAATAGCAAGATTTTGAAACTTAAAAATGCTCAATTTTCCCAAAAATTCTTTTAGTATATCTATATGAATGGCTTTTGTTGCGATACTACTATCGTATATTGCGGTTTCCACCTTGGATATTGTGATTATAAGTTCCTTTATTGCGATTTGAAAAATAGATCTTGCGATTGAGCTTGTTAACTACCGTCAAAGTAATGCTTCCAGAATAGTCGCGTAATCTACTTGTCCATATTGTATAACTTTGTCTTCCAATACGATGACAGGAATCATCAGCATATATTTTTCATGCAGTGCATCATCTTCTTCAATATTTACTTCATTTATATCAAATACAACATCTTCCCTTACAAGCTTCAACATTAGTCTTGCATCATCACATAAATGACAGCCTGGTCTTGTGTAAAAATGGACAATCATTTTACTATCCCTCCCAAAAAAACATTTTATACATCTTATTATAGTCTTTTTGACAAAGAAATTCGTTTGTTATGATTACTCTAATACAAATTAGTTTTTAACATACAGTAATAGCGATACTTTTCAGTCATCCGTTCGTCTATAGCAATAAGGGGAGGTCAGAAGATGGAAATGGAACAGCTATACAAAGAGCATAGCGATAGAGTTTATAGCTATATTTACTTTCTTGTCCGGCATAGAGAAAGTGCTGAAGATCTTACGCAAGAAACATTTTATAAAGCATATAAAGGACTAGACACTTTTAACAAGCAAGCTTCAACTGCTACCTGGCTATTAAAAATTGCACGTAATGTCACTTACGACTATTTTCGGAGGAAAAGGGTGGTACATTTTTTCACCTTCGAAAAAGAACATGATATAGAAACTAAGCTACTATCACCAGAGAATCGATATGAACAAAAGGAACAGCTTATTAAAATGTACGACTCACTACTTAAACTAAAAAAAGATTATCAGGAAGTACTGCTGTTACGCAAGATACAAGAATGTTCGATTCAAGAAACATCCTATATTTTGGGCTGGACAGAGGCAAAAGTAAAGATGAAAATGACACGAGCACTTGAGGCACTTAAAAAGGAATTTCATCAGGAAGGAGGACGTGAAAATGGAACCATCAAACGAATTCGATAAGCTTTTTAAGGAAATGAAAGATGTAGAGCGCTCAACGGAAGCAAAGCATAATACATGGATAGCCTTAAAGGGTAGAATTGAAACAAAGAAAAAACGCAATATCATTCCAGCTTTTATTTCATTGGCAATTGTAGCCATTGCCTCCTTTCTATTCATTACTTTTACTAATCCCTCCGAGACAGAACAAACAGCTCAGCCTCTATCCAATGAAGAAGTTATTACAGCAGTGCTAGAAAGAGAATACAATGGTCCAAATATGGAGATTTCTCGCTTAATGGACGATTGGTGGAATCTTCAAAGTACAACTAAAACAGATAGCCAAGAAGAGTACAATCAACTTCTAGAATCAAAGGAATATAAAGATTTAATGAATTATTATCCAACCACTTTTGGTGAGTACTTCACGGAGAACATGCTAACAAATGCAATCAGTTCGAATTTGGTGTTTAAATACAACTATTCCTTAATAGATAATGATATAGAAATGCATCTAGAAAACGTCAAAATGGCACAGGAGAAAGAACATCCCAATATCTATCGCCCCACGATAGAGGTCTCCCTAACAAATAGCCAAGGAGAGAAAATTTTTCATACATTAAGAGAAGAATTTATATTTTCTACATCAGAGCCTGGAAAATTAGGCAGCTATAATGGAATTAAAGATGGTGGGGGCTTAGAACTTCGAGAGAAAATAGAGAACTTTAATGCATTTGTTGGAGATAATGGGAAGTAATACGCGATTAATCGACGCCTACTCCAATGGCTGTGTGGTGCTGTTAATCGGCATCGGATTTCGGTTTCAAATAAAAAACCAACATTTATTTGTTGGTTTTTTGTTTTTCTTATCGATATGTATCCTACTCATAAATTCAATACAAACTCTGCCTCTCCTTCATTCATCTTGCCTGTTTTTTGGAAACCAAAGCTTTCGTATAGTTTTATGGCTACTTCATTGTCTGGCTCTGTTGATAGATAAATTGATCTACAATCATGTAGTTGTTTCATTTCGTCTAAGATCAATTGAATGACTTTTCTACCATAGCCTTTCCCCTGCTGGGTGTAATCAATCATTAATCGACATATCCAGTAATTCTTAGTATCTTCATCTAATCCATACATGGTGAAGCCAATAATCTTACCATCTAACTGAATACCTCTAACATTCCAACCAGTTTCATAAATCGATTGCACAATAGACAGCGCATTGGAAGCTACAAATTTTTCTACTACAGTAGCCTTCCCATCTTCATTAGTCGTCAAAAGAACCGTTTTTAGCCAATTATCCTTGTTGATCTCTACTAGTTTCATCCTACATCCCCCACACATTACTTTTTACTATTATATTACTTTATCACAATAGTTTAAGTAATCACATAAATCGGAGATCCAAAATAAGAAAAGAGGTTGGTACAAAACCCACAAAATTTGAATTGCTTTATTTTTATTTATACTTCTTAGCCATTGTTTTCAGTTACGGCGGACGCTTTCCTGGGGGCACGGGTCGAGCTTGTAGTCTCTCCCACGCGCTTGCCCCCTAGGAGTAGCCGCCTTCACTCCAGACAACTATTATCCCTTCTATATCAAGAAAATCCCTGCATAATTTCAAGTATCAAAAAAGGACACCTTCTGTTTAAATTTAAGTATCCTACTACCAAATTCTAAACGAAAGAAGTGCCCTATTGTTTAAAGACTTTTAACATGAATCAACTAATTTTAACGCTAGTTTTTAAATCTGAAATTACAAAAATGATATTGCTTTTTTCATTCACCGTTTGGCCAAAAATATTCCAAATGAAGCCTGAAACTAATTATGTCTCAGTCTTTTTTCATTAAATTCACCACTTACGACCTGCTCCTCCACCTCCGGAGCTACCGCCGCCGAAACCTCCAAAGCCACCACCAGAACTTCTTCCTCCTCCGCCAAAACCTCCACCGAAGCCTCCTGGACCGAATACCCGTCTTCTACCTGAACCGGTACCACCACCGCCTCCAGACATCATCTGCATAATCAAATAAATAACAACTATGCCGACGATAATCATAGGAAATGAGAATCCACCACCAGAAGAACCTGCAAGTGGGGAAGGTTCCTGGGGACTCGCCAACTCGCCATCCCAACCATACTCAGTAGCTACCTGGTTATATAAAAGTTGATATGTAGATAAAATAGCTCCCGGTGCATTTCCTTGCTCTAAAAATGGTAATGTATACTCATTTATTATTCTTCCAACTTTTCCATCAGGTAAGGCACCCTCTAAACCGTAGCCAACGCCAATATAAACATCACGATTACCGCTTTTATTTGGATCCATTTCCAGGATTAATAGGACCCCATTATCTTTTTCCTCATCACCAATACCATATCCACGCATTACATCTACTGCATAGGTCGCAACATCCTGTCCATCTAAAGACTCGACTGTCATTACAACAATTTGAGAACCAGTAGCATTTTCTAAGTTTTGTCCAAGTGCTTCAATCTCCTGCTCCTGCTCTTCTGATAGAACATCATAGAAATCCTGGACATATAGTTCCCCAGGTATAGCAGCTGGATAATTAGATTCAGCGAGTGTTAATAATGGGAATAATAAAGTGAGGAGAAGTGCAAATGATAGGACACGAGCACTTTTCTTCATCACTCTCCATCTCCTTCAAAATCGACTACAGGTGCTTCCTCCGCTCCCTCGGCTGATTGGAAGTATTCTTTCTCATCAAAGCCAAACATAGAAGCTACTATACTCCCTGGCATACGCTTTACTTTTTTATTGTAATCCGAAACAACTGTATTATAATCTTGTCTAGCTACAGATAGTCTATTTTCTGTCCCAGCAAGCTCGTCCATCAATTGTCTAAAGTTAGCGTCCGCCTTAAGATCTGGATAATTCTCTACAACTACTAATAATCTGCTCAAAGCTCCTGATAATTCATCATTCGCCTCCGCTTGTTCTTCTGGTGTCCCAGCCCCTGCCAACTTAGTTCGTGCGTCTGCGATATTCCCAAGCACTTCCTCTTCATGTGCTGCAAAACCTTTAACAGTATTAACTAAGTTTGGGATTAGATCCATTCTTCGTTGTAGCTGATTCTCCACTTGTGCATACGCATTATTAACATTTTCTTCTTTGTCAACAAATCCGTTATAGCTTGCCATAAATACGCCCGCAATAATAGCAATAATTACAATGACAATAATAATTGGCACTAGTAACTTTTTCATCTCTCTCACCTCTTCAGTAAATATAGTATTATTGTACCTTTAATTCGAAAATACAAAACCTAATATTATTTACGGAATAAGGAAATTTAAGTTTCAATTACCGTAATGATGTTCAATTGATGTATTACTACTTTTAAATATTGGATCCATTCTTTTATTTCTTTAATAAACGAGTGGTCATCGTTAAGAGGGAATACCAATTGGATGAAATTTCCGTTTAGCAAGTAAACTCCTCTTGAAAGCAAGTAAACATCGGCAGAACGCAAGTATCCGATAAAAAGTGCAAGTAACTCTTTCTTAAGCGCAAGTAAGCCAACATCTTCCGCAAGTAAATACATTATTGGATATAAAAAAGGTTTGGATTTTCCAAACTGAGCATTCTTTTTGCTGGAAATGACTACTTTTCAGTACTTCATTGTTTAGTTAATTTATTCAGTGGTAATGATTATTAAATGATATCTTTCTTTGCATTCTAAAAAATGAGGTGATTTTGATGAGCAATACATTACCACAAGATGCTATTAATACATTGGAACAACTTCAAGGGAAATTCCCTGGCCATCGTCGTGCACATGCAAAAGGTGAATTTTATGAAGCCGTTTTTACTCCAAACGGTAAAGCGATTCCTTATACAACAGCACCCCATCTTCAATCAGAACCAGTGCCCGCTACAGTCCGTTTTTCTAATAGCCCACCAGATCCTACTGCAGCAGATTTCCTATCTCCGGCAAAAGGAATGTCTATTCATTTTCATCAACCAGATGGTTCTACTAGTCATCAAGTATGTACCACCATTCCGATGTTCATAACAAAAGATCCAAAAACTTTTATTGAAATGCTGAAAATTTTAGGCTCTCATAAAACGGGGGTTCATTCAATTGATCTAGGTCTAGGAATTGTACAACTTCTCACTACCTTCCCGGAGCACAAAAAAACATTACTCGCACTAAAAGAACAGCTAAAGCAGCCCCCTATTAGTTACGCTGCCCTGCATTATTATCCTATACATGCTTTCTATCTTGTTGATGCTGAAGGTAAGCGGCAAGCCATAAAATACGAGTGGCGTCCCTTAAAGGAGAAAAAATCATCTTCCTTCCTTAGCAGCATAAATTTGTCCACTAATTATTTAAGTGAGGATTTAGAGAAACGACTCGATAAAGGAACTGTATCATTCGAGTTATTTATACGTTTAGCAGAGGATACAGACGCAACAGATGATCCTACCGATACTTGGCCAACAGACAGACAAAAGATTTTAATCGGTCAATTAACAATTAATAAAAAAATATTTCCTACAGAAAGCCTATTGTTCGACCCTACTATCGTTGGAAAAGGCATTGAATTACCCGATGATCCAATTCTCCATTTTAGACATGAGTCTTATGCAGTATCGTACGATAGAAGAAATAAAGAAAACAAAAAAACACCCTAAGCATATAGGGTGCTTTACATAACTTGTTATACCTACCGTCACTTTTATGAGAAAAGTAGGTGGGGGATGAAAAATCCGCACTGTTGGTAGTTTTACTTTATGCCCTCGGCGAGGATCGAACTCACATTCCAAGCTTCGGAGGCTTGTGTGTTATCCATTACACTTTGCGCTCGGCTATTCGCTTCAACGCTTACTCTCCGTAGCTTTAAACGTAAGATATCACGGGAGGGCTGCGAGTTATACCGTAGTTAGCCGTTAGTCTTGCGTATGCTTAGTATATAGTAGGTATTCGTAAATACGCAAATAAAAACGCAACCAACTCGAAATATGAGCGGTGGCGTTTTTAGTTATTACCTCGAAAAATACTCCGTTATCAATTCCTCGGATTTACTACGCAATTCTTCACTTGAGTATTTACGACGTTCCTCAATACCGCCACTAATGAACGTACATTCCGTTATTTTATTTGCGTCGGGTTTTCCGATAACTAATCGCATATTCCTACGTAGCAAATAGACTTCCGTTTGTTTTAAGTCCTTGCGAATCAACCCTAGCGCTTTTTCCACTATCGCAAGGTATGGCCTACGTAATTTAAACGGCTGCTTATTAATTATTTCGATATCACGCTCAATTACCGCAATGAGCATCGGTAAATATATACCGAATTCAAAATAACGATAATCTTCCGTAGTTATAGTCGGCATTTACAAGCCCCCTTTACGAATCATTATAGCGAATATATGTTCGTATGTATAGCGTGGAGATACGCAACTTTTAACGGGTAAGTCTCCGTATAACGTTAATTAAAACGCTTAGAATCGCAATGTCATCGCCACTTCTTGTATTACAACGGTATTATGTAAACTGGATTCCATAGTACGACCGTATTACCAAAGTGATTTTTAAAATTCGCGATTTTTTACCGGGATGAAACGACTTTTTCGGAATAGTGGTTTTATATCGAAGTGTTCTGCGTGGAGTCCCTAGGTTATAATTTTTGGCGGAAAAATTTTAGACGTGACTACCGAGTGTTTGAAGATTGGTCGTAAAGAAGAACCCCCTTGCAACTGATTTTTCTTTTGACCCCTGCCCCCGGGTTTGAAATTTTCACGCGAAATAAAAAAGACGAAAGCAAATTCGCTCACGCCTTCGTTTGTTCTTTTATCTTTGCGTAGATAGTTGGCTTCGGAACTCCAGTTACTTTAACGATGTCGCTCACACTCATGCCATTCGATTGTCGATTAGCCATCAAGTCTAGCGCTTGTTGTACATTCTTATCCGGTTGTCCCTTGCGTCCCATATGTTTGCCAGCTGCCTTCGCTCTCTCGCGTCCTTCCGTGGTACGTTCCACGATTATGTCACGCTCAAACTGTGCGAATGATCCGAGCATATTGAACAACAACGTATTGATACTACTTGCGCCCTTACCCGCTTCAAACGTTATGTTATCACGTAAGAACTGTACGCTCACACCCTTGTCGATTAACTCCGTTACTATCTTGTTAAGGTCGATGATGCTGCGTGCTAGGCGGTCTATCTTCGTTACTACTACCGTGTCACCCTCGCGCACCTGGTCGATCATAGCCGTTAGTTGTGTACGTGGTGCGGTCGATGTACCTGTTACCTTCTCTACGTATAGGCGCTCGCACCTTGCCTCACGTAACGCTACCTCTTGCGCTTCTAACTCTTGCCCTGCCGTTGATACCCTCGCATATCCGATTCTCATATCGCATTGCCTCCGTCTAATAGTTAGGTTAACTTCTATACTTCTTATTATAGACTAACTTATATACTATTGCAACTACAAATATACGCTATTTATCGATTAATTTACGAGGCTATATCGGTAGTATATAAGTTAACACTTCTAGACGACTCATTTCGAACCCCTCGGTTTTCAGACGGTGCGCAAGTCGCTAGCTGAACCCTGGTGATTCGCTCTCATGTAACGTTGCAACAACGGCAATTGTAGCGTTCCTTCTATATACTGCGATAGTATTCGGATCGTTGTCGTAATGTTACACGCTCAAAGCGTTTGACCTTGCCCCACGGAACGGAGCGTCGCCTGAAGAAACGGCGTATTATACCGTACTATACCGACGGTGCGATATCGATATATGATGCGTTATGATGGCTTGAAACCACGCTTTCTAGTTCGGTCTAGTACGATGGCTCTACGGAGTTTCTTCTATATAGTATCGCAATATAACGTTAATCGAACTATCGGTATATTATCGAATGCATCATCGCTCTACGATTGCAATTCGGTATCGATACGTCATTCTTGCTATGTATCACGCAGAAAACTGCGCGTAATTCTATAACTTCAAGCTAGCGAACTGTGATTCGGTCGCATACTTATTCGCAAGTGCCTGCTTCGCACCTTCCGATAGTGGCGATGTGTAGCGTTCTACTTTAACGATAGCTTGCTCGTTACGTACCGCCAGTATCATTAATAACTCCGCTAAACCCTCGTCTAGTGCGTCGTATTGAGATTTGTTATCGACTTCCGATAGCTTGTGGTGACTTGTATCGGATTCAACCGTTACTACATAGCGAAATCCTGGCATACGTGGGCGACCTGTTACCGAAGTCGAGCCGAATACGGTCTTTTCTACTGTAATGCGATATTCTTTATACATTCGATTGCCTCCGTTTCATAATAAAAAATAGCCCCACCGCAATGGGCAGGGCGTTTGTTCTATGCTAGTGACGCTTCGTATTCAGCTTTCGCCGTATCGTATTCCGCACCGATAACCGCTGGTAATGCTTCGGCTTCTGCTAGCGCAGCCTCATGCGGATTATCAACGTTTCTGACCTCGGTAATGACCGCCTGTAATGCCGTTTTCGACGCAGCCTTATCGATTAATAAGTCGTTGATTTGAAAAATAATCTTACCGAACGACGCTTTCTCGGTATCCGTTAAGAGTTTAATAAAATCCGCTAATTTCGCCAGTATGACGTTCTGTGCCGCTGCATCCGATGCGCTTAGTATGTCTAGGGAGAAATTAGATCCCGCCGCTTTCACTCTAGTATGATCACCGTTAGTAATGTTATGGAAGTTTATCGCAGCCAATTTCTTAGCTTCAGCAATACGGCTCTCGCGAATATCGGTGTATTGAGCGCGTGCTCTAGCGACTTTCTCGTCTAGGCGGTCCCATGCTTTAGCGATTTCTGTGTCTTTTAGTGCTTGCGTGCCTCGGGAACGTTCTACTGTGAAAACGTATGTTTTTAGTGCTTTAACGTCCTGTGTAATTTGTTCTTCGTATTTTTGTAAGTATGTCATTTGTAATTCCTCCGTTTCGGTAGTTTATTATTTTGATATGATTCCGTCGATAGTAGGCGCAAATGCCGACGATGTGATAAATTGTACGACTTCCGTAGCTGATACATTAGCCGGCATCTTAATTTCGGTTATCTGCGGTCCCTTATCGATGTATATACTGTTTGTGACTGCGTTATAGTAAACCTTTATGTCGTTCATTGCTGTTATTCCCCTCTTAGACGTTCAATTTCTGCGCGAATATCATCCGCATTTGTGTTGGTAGACTTCGACTCAATCTCGATTTTGTCTGTTAACATTCCGTGCGCTTGAATTACCGTGCGAAATCCCGCTGCATTTCCTGTAGCCATAATGTTATCAATCATTGAATCGAACATATCCGGTAGCCTGTCTTTCGTAACTCTTACAATTTCCTTGTTTAGCGCCTTTTCGAATATCTCTTGCTTCTTCCACTCGAATAACGTTGATTTCGCTACGCCTACCTCTTTCGCTATTTCCTCGTATGTCATAGTGCGTTTTGGCTGCGATAATATAGCGATTGCAGCTATTTGTTTTTCGTTTAATCGGTTACTCAATTCCGTTTCCTCCTTCGTTAGAATTAAAAAAAGAACGCCCCGAAGGACGCTCCATTTTGTCGATAGTGTCAGCGCTACCGACGTACTGCCCCGATATTAACCGCTTAACGATGTTGGGTCGGAGTGATGAATTCCGCCTAGCGCATCGGATTCTTCTTCGTTTAGCCACCGGATAACATACCGCAAGCCGTAGTTATCGGTCGACGTTTCAGCCAGCGCGTAATTGTAGAAGATTACGTCGATAGCCTTTTCGTTTTGCGATAGTACGGCATGGTGCGTATATTTCGGATTGGCCAATAAGAAAAGCGCTACATCGTCCATTGAATCGAACGACATAAACGCTTGCTCCTTCGCCATTTCATGTACGGGAAACCATTCCGAGCGGTCAATAATCATTAACGGATGCCGTTGTTGTAGCCGTCAACGTATCTAGTCAATCCGCGAGTCACTTGTTTGAACATTGTACGTACGTCGCCTCGTTGCTGTTGGATAGCTTCTAGTAACTTCACCTTTTCGCTTGCTTGTGCTTGCTCCGGTGATGTGGACGCTGCAAGTAAATCATTGTATAGTCCGCTAATGAGTAACCATTCTTTAGCTTTCGTATGAGCGCTTTCTCCTTTAGTCAGCGATGTTAGGTCGCGCTTAATGTCTGCATACTGCGCTAAGAGTTCGCGTGTAACCGCACTGTCTAAATGTGGTATTTTCGCTTTAACTGCATCGATTGCTTTCTCTAAAGTTGGCGCCACCGCGACTTCAGCTTTTAATAGTCCGGCTTGTGTACGCGCTTCGTGAGGGTCCATTTTCGATGTACCTACCGATTGTGCCGCCTTTTTAGTTTCGTACTGCTTCAATACCTCGATTTCATTCGCATATTGATTTTGTACTGACTCCGCCATTACTTCAGCCTGTTGAACAAGTAACCTAATCTTTTCTTTTTTACCTAAATCAGATAAGTGGTCATCGGCTTTTATTTTCTCCGTTTCTACTTTCAATGTAGCCGTTATAGCATCTATTTTTTGAGTTGTATCTTTCAACGGCGCTATATCTAACGGCATTGCTGAACCATTTCCTTTTAGCTGATCTGCTCTCCATTTCGGGATTGAGTAAATATTCCCTCCGTGAAATGGTTGCCCTCCGTTACTCTCTGTTTTACTCATATACACCTCTACATATTGATTTTCTTCGTCTCTAGTTTCGTAGTATGGTTGTTCGTTTGTCATTTATAATTCCCCCATTTGTATGTTTTGTTTGTTTAGTAATGTCAATCTCGCAAAGCCTTTCGCCTCGCGGTAATACTGTACGTTCTCGGTACAAGTGAACGTAAACGGATATTTGCTCTTACTTGTTACGCCTGCGCGTGACGTTGCTATAACTGCCGACTCTCCTTCGTGTAGCGCTCCGAGTATTAAATCACCGTAAGCCTGTGACGCTGCCTTAAACGGTAAGTCTCGGTCGAAGTATAGCCCCCGCCCGCTTACCCTTACGTCGTCTTTATGTTCGATTATCGCTATTCCCGTTTGACCTTCCTTTTTAATTACAGCCACGAAAAAAAGCCGTTCCATTATCGAACCGCTTTACGTAGTTGTGACGTTATGTCCTCGCCAATGATTTCGTGTAGCTTAAACGTTTTTTGCGGTGCTTTCTGTCTCGGATACGTTTTCTTCTGCTTGTTCATTTACGTCAGCCTCCTTCAGTTTATCGAGTACCTTACTAGCCCAACGCCCAGCGTCTTTACGTCCTGCGTTTTGCTTTCGTTTGCGCTCTCGGTTCTGCTCGCGCTGAGTAAGCGAATCAAACCTCGCTCTTTTCGTCGATTTTCGTGCCATGTTTTTCACTCCTTGCTAATTTTTCTGCTTTTATTGTCGCTAGTTCTTCTCTCCGGTGCGCTCTCTTTGCCCGTTTTTCTCTTTCCGTTGCAACCATTAACGGAAGTATTAATCGCAAATGCTCCCGAGTAATCGTAGGACTTAGCGATTCGAAATAGAAAGGTTGCTCGCCTTTTACGTCTGTTTTAACTTTTACGAATGTCTCTTTCTTCGTTCGTTCAACTCCGATTCTTAGCAAACAATCACCTCCAATAAAGTACACTTTGACAACACAAATAGGCACATCCCTAAGGAATACACCCGGTAACTTTATATGTCGTTAGAATCAATCGAAATGACGTTAATTACGCGAGATTTAGTCTTTAAAATGTTCTTTTATTCACTGGTTGCTCGCCCCTTATTTCGATACTCTGCGTTGTATACCCGTTTCTTGTTTTTCCTTACGGTATCGGCGCAAGATTTACAACGAATCTGTCGAGGACTTGTCCGACTGAACGGCTTTTTGCATCGCTCACAATAGTCGGTAGTAGCTTCGCCTTTTTTATCCGCCATATAGAGCGCCTCTATTTCAGCGTTGCCAGGAATAACGGACTGCTCTGCGTACTTGCATTTCCGCCCTAAATCGTGAAAGAACGGGCATAAGCGCGAGCCACTTTCTGACGTTTCTAAGTGACACATACCGCCCCCGGAATAGTTAGCGCAATTCTTCGCAATGTATTTGCTTATGTCTTTACTCATTAAAGCATCGTCCTTTGTACTTCTTCTTCCGATAGTCCAGTAAAACGAGCGATATATTTTACGACGAACTCTAAACAACTAAAGGTGAAAGGTTCGTGCATATTGAAGAACTCCGTTAAAGTTCTATCTCCCTTGACTCTATTACACTTGTCGCACGCAATTACTAGATTCGATTTATGATGGCGCCCGCCCTTAATAAGAGGAATTACGTGCTCTAAATGATGCGTGCCCGTCTCTGCCGTTTCCTCGACGTAACAATAGGCGCAACGACCTTCAAATAACTCGAATATTTGAGCGACCTCTTCCTTAGTTGTTTCAATTGGCGTAGGATATTTATTCGCTTTCTCTTTGAATCTCGAAAAAGCGCGATATGCTTTATCATTACCTTTACGAATATTCTTACAAGGTAAGCATCGAGCACCTCGCCCGTCTTTTTTGCGTTTTTCCTTCTCAAATAGTTCGATTGGCTTCGTTTCTTTGCATATGCTACAAGATTTTTCACTCACAATCGCTCGCCTCGTTTCATGATTTGTGGCGTAAAAAAAGAAGCGAAGGACAACGTAAAGTCGCCTAACACTTCTTCGTATATTTCATCGTCTTTATAATGCGTGATTGGCGCCGTGGTAGCGCCGTTTAACGTTGTGACGGTTAGCACATAACATCGCCTACTTTCGTGAATAACACTCACATCAAATTCCTGAAGCAATCTCAACCCAACTATATGTGCCGCTTGTATTTCTTAAACAGACATAAAGCTTGTCAGGTTTAGTTGACCCATCACCTTCTAAAATATACATACCATGTTGAAATGTTTTACTTGCAGTCAATGCAGTTGGACGACGATACAATTTCATTATTTGAGCAAATTGACCAACATCATTTAAGCTTCCTAGCACATATTCAAATATTGTGTTCGCGCTAGCGCCGCTGTTATCTACGTAATAAGTTCCACCAGTTAAAACAGAATATTTGTTTTGCATTATTACATTAAAGTTAACACCGCTATCTAGTATAACTCCGTGTGTACCTCGCTCAATGTAGTTGAATGCAATAATATTTACCGAAGTTCTAGCCGCGCTACCATTGTGTGACAGTCTAATATTTACTCCCGTATTATCCTGAAAGTTATTATTTAATACTGTGACATGACCTGATTCATTAATAATTATCCCATCTACATTAGCAAGAAAAACATTCCCTGTGATTCTCTGCGAGTTTGCTATTTGGTGAAGTTTCATACCCAACGCATGATTGAGAATTTGGTTATTACTTATTTCATTATAATAAGAATTCAACCCATTCATTCCACTGACTTCTATAGCGATTGTATTCGCTTGTCCTTGTGCATTAAATCTACAATTGTGGATAGTTGAATATGAAATATTTGTAATCCTAATTGCTGTTGTGGCTAAATTTACACCGTCATTAGGTAAGTAAAAACCTAAATCCCTAATAACAATACTTCTCCGTTGTATCGTTTCATCTGCATTTTTCACAAGCACAGCTTGAGTGGATTTTGCTGTTAAAGTTGTAATTTCTCTACCTACTCCCATCAGAGTAACATTTTCATAGAGAAGAATCTGACTCACAACGTAGTTGCCTTTCGGTATGAGTACAACCCCACCGTCTTTAGAATTAACGAAATTGATGGCATTTTGGATAAATATTGTATCATCAGTTACTCCATCTCCTTTAGCGCCAAATGATTTCACGTTGATAATCATATCTTCCAACTGCGCGGAAACCTCGTCATCCAACGTCTGTAACTCCGTTTTTGTCGCAAGTCCACTTAAATCCGGGTCAGGTATCATAATTGTCACGTCGCCAGTTCCGTCAGGCAGTACGCCATTAACCGAATTTACGTCACCTTGCCCCTTACGCGCACGCAACGCCCAAAACGCAGTATTAGTAGGTAAGTTTCCTAACGTTGCCCCTAACGCCACATACGAAGAACCCTCGTAGCCTACTTCGTTACCTTTTTCGTATGTTACAGTATTATCGTATTCGCCTTTACGGACGTTCTGCGCTAGAAACTCGTTAGCCTCCGCAGTAACCAATTCTGCCGCTGCTAGTATCACAGGACCTTCGCCCAATACGAGTTGAATTAGCGTTTGTTCATTCGCAGAAGGAATATAATCTATAGCTAAATCCTTATTAACCTCATACGTAAAGGGTATCGAACTGACACGTCCTTCCGCGTTATACAATTGTATAGCCGCTTTCACTCGTCCAGGTACGCTTACCTCTGTTGAGCCTAGTTCAAATGTTACTTCGCTAGGTCCCGTCAATGTTCCGACTGTCACCACCGATTGTCCATCCGGTCTTAACGATGCAAGTGTATACGTAGAAACGTCCTCTATCGCCATATCCGATCCATCGTCTGTTAAACGCAGTACAAACGCTATGTCATCGCTCTGTGTGACTTGCGGTTCCTCTACGTAGTTATCACGCTTTATATCAACATCTAAATAGAACGTATTTTGAATACTCATTTGATTAGCCCCTTTGTTTTTTAAATAATAAAAAGCTTTGCGGGCTAACCGCAAAGCCATATTTTTATCTACCTCTCGTATAAAGTCTTAACGCGTTGTTACTGCCTTGCATACGGTCTAAATGCGGCTGCTGAACGCGTGCCATTTCGTAACCATCGACTTGCAATACGATATCACCACGGCTTGCTTCGTCCGCTTGTAACGTCGCTTGCATTTCGGATTCTAGCTTGCGTAATGCTCCGCCACTTGCTCCGCTTACTGTTGGTGTGTTGTAAGCGAGTGATGGCGTAGCTACATCCGCTAACGATTGTGATGCTCTAGCGACTGCGCCTTTCATACTTGCGATACCATTCGCTAGACCTTGACCCGTAAAGATACCGAGTTTTTCAGTGATACGTGATGGCGAATTAATATCGAGCATACTCTTAATCGTTTTACTGATGTTACCCGCAACACCCTTAACTGCGTCAATTACTGCGCCACCCATCGATTTAATACCGTTGATTAAACCGCGGATGATGTCTTTACCGGTTTCCGCTAAGTTAATACCCTTTAGATACTTACCGATGTCGCTCCAAATATTTTTGAGCGTGTCTTTAATCGTCGTCCATGCGCCTTTCCAATCGCCTTGTAAAATCTTCATTACGGTTTGAATAACGCCGAGTACGATGTTAATTGCAGTTGATACCGCTAGTTTAATCGTTTCCCACGCATTCTTAACCACCGCTGAAATTATCGGCCAGACCGTTTGGAATACGCCTTTTATAACGCCCATTACGCCTTGGATGACGGTCTGAACATTTGTGAAGTACAATTTTACAAGTGCCATAATCGCCTTACCGTTCTCGTCCCAAAACGCTTTAAATTTATCTAGCTGGGGTTTTGCGAAGTCTAAGACTGCCTTAACCGCATTTTTAATCGCGTCTTTAATCGCATTGAACGCGATTACCGTTAATTCCTTAATCTTCGTCCATGCGCTATTTATCATGTCGCGGAACCAGTCAATCTTGTTGTAAGCGAGGACTAGTACGGCAATTACTCCGGTTACTGCTGCGACTGTTAAGCCTATTGGTCCCGTTATCACGGCAAATGCAGCGCTTAAGAGACCCATTGCTCCGCCTGTTACCCCTAGCGTAGTCGCTAACACAGTTAATGCTCCACTTATCGTTGCAACTGCGCTAATAACCATCCCGATTCCTGCTATGAGAATACCGACGCCTGTTCCAACTGCTAGAATTCCCGCGGTAACTAACGCAGCTTTCGTGATAAATGCTTGCGTACCTTCCGATAAGCCGTTGAATTTATTAATTAATTCCGCTATGACTTCCGCCGCACTCTGTACGTATGGTATTAATTGGGTTCCTATCAATATCGATGCAGTTTCAAACGCACCGGATAGGTTTTCCATCGCCCCGCCTATACCGTCTTTCATTTGAGCCGCTGTTTCTGCTGCTGCACCTCCGCTATTTTGAAGGGATAGCGTCATCTTATCGATTTCTGCCGGGCCCGCTTTCATTAACGCTAAGAAACCGGATACCGCTTCAGTCCCTACGAGTTTACTCAACGTAGCTACTCTTTGCGCATCTGTCTCGCCTTCTAGTGCACTACCTAAGTCCCCGACCATCTCCGATAAACTTTTCGCTTTACCCTCCGAGTCTAATATCGAGAATCCTAGTTCATCCATTATTTTCGCTTGTGCTTTCGCTGGATTGTTTAACGCTAATAATGACGCTCTTAGGCTTGTGCCAGCCGAACTCCCGTCAAGTCCACTATTAGTTAAAATTCCTATGGATGCCGATAATTCTTCCATCGAAATACCTAACGCTGCCGCCGGCGCACCCGCATATTTAAGCGCATATTGCATATCGGTAATTCCTGCCGCTGACATATTCGCCGTCATTGCTAGTACATCCGCAACTCTTGACGACTCTGCCGCCTCTAATCCGAAGATATTAAGCGCTGAAGCTACTGTATCTGCCGCTAATGCTAAATCTTCTCCCGACGCTTCGGCTGCTGCGATTACGCCCGGCATTGCTGCTATCGTTTGATTAGCCGTAAATCCTTTTGCCGCCATTTCTGTCATCACGTTGTTATCATAACGGTTCTTTATCCGTTATTTCTTACGGTTTCCCGTAAGGTCAGACTATCTCTTTACCTACGTCGTTACACGTTTAGGCATCGCGCGCTCGTGGGCTTTTACTGTCCTCGTCTTTACGTTAGGACTCCGTAGCCTAGTCGTTACACGTTCCGTAGCTTTCACTATGGCTTCGCTCGGGATTGGCATAGCTTGCGCCGTAGCTTTCCCCGAATTCACGCGATTTCAATTACGTATTTCTACGTAACGGACCATGTATGTTTAGCCGTTGCAACGGAGCTAGCACTTTCACTTGATGACGCACCTAAATCTAGCGCCGATGCTTTCATGGCATCGAGTTCTTTCGCGGATGCCCCGGCAATTGCTCCAGCTTTACGCATCTCTGTATCGAATTCCGATGCTTGTTTTACTACATATCCTAGACCTGCACCTACTGCTAAGGTAGCTGCGCCAAAACCTTTTGCCATGGAAGTTCCAAACGTAGTCATATTGTTTCCAACGTTTCGTAAATCACCCGAAACCTGGTTTATAGCATTCTGAAACTGACTGATATTAGCTCCTACCTGTACGATAATGCTATCATTCATTCCTACACCCCTTTTTCAATTAAAAAAGGAGCCTAACGATCTATCCGTTAGGACTCCTTCTATTACTCTTTGATTTTCTGTGCGCATATTCTGCTATTTTAGTATTAGCTTCCGACATTAATAATTTCGCTAATGACCCTTTTCCTTTGGAGGATGCTAGCAATGCTTTACGAGTTAACTTAAGACCGTCACGTATCCAAAACAGATGTTTACTATCGTCTTTAGATAACTTAAGCGCCTTTAATTCTCTTTCAGCTTGCGCTACTTTATTAGCTGCATTTATATAGGCTTCTTGTAGTTCTTCAGGTTTTACGTTACCTTCTTCTTTTGTTGCTACATACATTGCAACTGTTTCGAGGTCTCCAATTATTCTTAAAATGTCTTTTCCAGTATTCATTTAGCACCTCATTCATCATATTTGGTATTCGGAATTGACGTAGGTTGGATTTGTATGTTATTGTTTAGATGGGTTACTATTGATATTTTCTTACTTCCGCAAAAAAATTAACCAGTTCATCATCCATTTTGAACTTCTGTGCAAGTTTTACTTTTACTCTCGCACTAATAGGCCTTTTATTTGTTTCGATTTGTGCTACAGTGCTTTCGCTGACGCCTAGCATTTCAGCAAAGGCTGCCTGCGTTTTACCTTCTCTAATCCTCAATGCCTTGAAAGATGTTGAGTTCATTTCTATTCCTCCTTTTTCTCACTTTGTCTATAAAAAGATATAGCGGGCTTTTCCACCCTCTTACATTCATAGCGATTTTTCCGACGGCTAGATACGTATTTTCCCTTTGTTTTCCCCGATTTCATAGGCTTTTTTAGCCTCCTCTAATGATTTATATTCCGTAATCTTACCGCCCTTGTATTCCATTCTTCTTGGCGTTTTAATAGGTGATGTGACTTTCCCTTTTGCGTATTGTTTATCGATTTTATCCGATGGGCAGGCGACCTCATGCGTCCTTGTTTTATCTCCTACCGTATCAGCCAGTTGCTCCGTATAGTAATAGACCGGTAGAAAGGAACCGTGCAACCTATAACGTTCTTCGGCTTCGTATGCCGCTTTACGGCAACCTTCGGAACAATAGCGACTGTCTGACCGCTTCGGAGACTCCCCTCGGATGTTACCGCCCTTGACTGCGTACATATTCAAGCAATATTTATAACGGCACCCACGCCACTTCTTGCGTTCCTCGCGATAGTAGTCCCAGTCGAGAACGGTTTCAAATGTCGATAAAGCATCGATTCCAAATACGGAAATTAACGCTAGACATCGTAAAGCGGTCCATTCCATACGCGATACAATATCGTTGTATAAATCCGTAACGGTAAAATCGGATTTTTCCACGTATGCGCGGTCTGTTACTGGCGGACATATGCGAGCAAGCGCCTGTTCCATGCGTTCAGCATCGAGTAGTAGCTTATTAGCCTGTCCTTCTAAAGTCGTCAAAGGCGCACGTTTTAAAGGGACATCTTCGACATTCGCAAATTGCTCAAGAATTGACGGCTTTTTAGGCTTCGGAAAATCAGCGCTATATATCACGCGATGCTGAGGACGCAGTAACTTATTTTCAGTATTATCGTAGATTGATCCAGGATATAATTCAGCGAGTGTTATCGGCTTTTTGATTTCTGCATTTTTGATAAGTTTAATCGTCATTTGGAAGCCCCCCTACTAATATTTAGCTGCGTACGGCGTTAATTACGTGTACCGGTTATCTCTCCTTATTCTTTGAATAAGTTCTTTATCGATAAATACATATATACGTATATTACATCTGCAACTAATAAGCGTTCTTTGCTTATTGGGGCGCAATGTTTTTAAATCTAGTTATTAAATCTAGTTAAGTAAGTCTAGTTAACACGTAGTTGACGACGTACGTTTATACCTTAATTACGTGTATAAAATAACGTCATTTACGTGTATCCTCTATTCGCTCTCTATATTCGCGCAATCTCTGACGGTCATCCTCTTGGCGCTGTTCTGCTTTTGCAAGGGCTTCCGTATAGTTTGACCATGCCACAGGAAATTTCGCATAGAACTCGGCAGCACTTAACGGCTCCAACGGTACATATCGACCTTTACTCGGGATAGCGACTAGCCCCGCTCTTTCTAAATCTCGAATGTGTAATCCGGTAGTTTTGGACGATCTGCCGTAATCAACCGATAAACGTTCATTACTCGGCCAAGCTGCGCCCACATCAACGTTGAGATAGTCGATTAGTAACGTATACAAGTACAATTTATCCGACGTTATTTTATCGTGGTGAATGTAGTGTAGTGCGTTACTAGGGAACGGAATAAACGTACGCCCATCGACTCCTGGATTGACTTTATTTACTGTATTACGTTTTGGCTGCGTGTCTTTCTGTTGGCTGCGTTTTATCATTTGATTTGTCCCCCCATAATTTCATCTAGTGTTTCGATTAAGTCCGGCGTTTCGCGGAATACAAATACAAGATAACCTCTCGACTTCCTCGCCTTTTCAACATCCATTGGTAGAAATCCCCGTGACATTAATTCGCGTGCTACTCTCATACTTCTGATACATTTTTGCTTTGTTTCCTGTGCCATCATTGTTAACACTCCTTTAGTTGTTTTATTTGTTTACTGCTATATGAACGCCGACACCCTAGCGCCTGCGGAATTACTACCTTCACTAGTCATATCGTTTGTGAATCGAAGGTGCGGAGGTATATCGGAAGTAGTTTTGAAAAGTTTTCCGTTTCACTATTTACTCACAGTAAACATATCGAAATTGCGACATCGCCCTACTACTCTGTACACACTAGAATTACTATTTTGCGACATTCCTTACTTAATTACTGCGACTAAACTTTCGGAAATTGCGACATTCACACTGAAAGTTTTTACGTTCATACTTATGAAGGGGACGCTACATATCGAAGTTGCGGCATTAGATTTATTAATCTCCCTACTTCTTATAACGTAAGCCGATGACCTATCTCGGAGTTTTAACGCAAAATAAAAACGATCCTATTGTCGTAGGACCGTCGTGTGAGAGTTGTATTGTAAGCCGTTTGGCGCCGGCTTTAAATTTATACTTCGTTAATCTTCTGCAGCATCTTAATTATTACATCTAACTTCGCCGGATCATTGGCGACTGACCGAGGCACTAACATTTCCCATTTACCTACCTTAACGGGTACCATTACGCTACTACCTGCAATTCATTCGCTATAGCGTTATAATTCTTCGCGAGTAAAGCCAGTAACTCGATAGGCTCGCAGGTATCAATATCGCTGAATAATACCGACGCTTCTTTCGACCAAGCGAATGTAACATCATGCTCTCCTATAGTTAGGACGCCCTCTACCCCATCGTAAACGCTTAATTTAACACCTGGGATAATTTCCGCTGATTCGACTACTACTGTAAATTCTTCTTCGATTAAAACCTGTTCTGTTGTTGTAAACATTTTCAATTCCCCCAATTTTATTGTAATTGTATTGCTAAAGCTTCCGCTAAATCTATCAGTGACATTTGCGATAAGAGTGAAAGTTCAATGTTGACGACGCTTGCGCCTTCTACATGAAGTTGTATTATTTTAGCTTGATTTGCGATGGCGGACTCCGCATTTTCTGCGATAGCGTCGCCGAAACAGTAAAACCAAATTCCAGTGTCGTTCGTCGTTAATACAATGTTTGATGTGATTAAATAACCTGGTTGTACGTCAGTCCAACTTTCGAAGTTAAGCGAATCGTAATCCGAGTGTTCTAAGTTTATCGGTTTCATGTGCGAGTCTCCTTTTTTGTTTTGCGTTATTACCGTATTACGTAATTCTGTTATTACTATATCACGCATATATAGAGTTGTAAACCCTAAAGTTAAATATTTTTAATCTATTTTTGAAACCTTTTTTACGGCATTGCGTAAATACTGTATAATGACACATAATAAGACTAGGAATCTAGAAGGGAACGACTTAAATGGAAATCAAATTGACGATAGATAAAGCTGCAAAATCAAGAGGGATATATACACAAATACAACTGGCACAAGAGATCGAAAAGCAAACCGGAGTAGTATTACGGGCGGCGACAATAAGTGATATGTATAGAAATAACAAAGACGTGATTAATAAAAAGAATTTACTTCTAGTTATGCAGGGGCTAGAAATTACCGATTTTAACGAGATAATCACTATTGAATAAAAAAAACGCCTCTACCAAAAAAAATGGGTAGGGCGTTTTTATTTGTTAATGAATTAAAGAAATTTACGTAAGTCCTCTGCTACCTCCAGTTTATCGTAGTGTAGATAACGAGTTGTTACTGCTAAATCACTATGTCCGAGGGCTTTTGAGATTAGTGATATATGCGCACCCTTTTTTCGTAGATTCATTGCAAAACCACGTCTTAAAGCGTGTGGGTTTACGTTTTTCAAGTTAAATTGTTTCGCGTATGTCGTAATACGTTTCCCTATAATGTTATTCGTCGGAGTAGTTTGACAAGAGCCCCCTTGCCTCGTAATGAATATTAGTTTATTGCGAACTCCGTTATGCTGGCGTACTAAAGCATTCTGTTTATATAGCACCACAAGTAATTGCGCTAGAACGTTGTCAAAAGGCAGTATTAATTCTTCGTGATTCTTTACGATCGACCCTGGTATACGAAACATTTGTGCCTCTAAGTCGATATGTTCCTCGGTGATTTTCGTTACCGTACCGACCCGGACGCCAGTTTGATACATAGTTAAAACAGCTGCAGCATCGCGTAATTGAAAAAAATCTTTTAGGTCTAATAAACCTAGCAATGCATTGACGTCCTGGTCTGTAGCGCCCACTTTAACAGGAATATCAACTTTTATTTTGACTACGCTCCAAAATTGAACTGAAAACCATCCTAGTTTGTGACATCGACTAAAAAACGCTTTAAGACACTTCAAACGAGTTAATTTTGTTCCATTACTCACTTTCATACTTTCTAGCCACTCGTAAATATGATGAATCGTTATATCAGAAAGATTAGTTACCCCTGTAATCTTAATAAAGTGGCTGATGTGTAATTCATAATCATAGAGAGTCCTTTCGCGATAACCCGTCGTTTTCATTTGTTTTACAACTATCTCCAACGCATCTACAACATTCATTTCCGGATTGATCGCCGAATTACGGAATACACCTGATAAATCTTCTGCAACTGTATATATTGCTTTTTTATGCGTCATAAAATTCCCCCCAATACCTCAAATTCTACCAATCCAGTGAGGTAAAATCACCGCAAAGATTACTGTCCGTGAGGTTTGAGTTAACCTTGCGTTAGGTTTTCTTTATTCAAACTGCCTCGCCCACTTGACGAAGTATCTCAAGGAACATTGGCATTAATTGAAATAAAACATATCCTAAACCGGCTTTCATAATTACATCCCATGCCTTTTCAGAATTATTAAACATGAAGAAGAAGCAAGCTCCGGTCATAATGACTGAAGCTATTGGAAAACTAAAAGCGACCATTATTTGAACCAATGGATCTAATATGTTGGCTATCATCGTTAATGAGGAATCTGCAATAAATCCTGTAGGAATCATTTCGGGCGTTGCTACTGAAGATAATTCAATCGGAAGGGTTGTCGGTGGTGGAGTAGTTTGCGCTATAACATTGACTGGCTCGACTATGGGTGCGGTTACGGGGATAGTTGCTGCGGTATAAGTATCGGGTGTATTTATTAAGCGGTATGCGACAAACGGTGCTCCTAGGGCTACGGGTGCTAGTGCTGCAATCGCTAGGTCTTTTCTAGTCGCATAAGCATCGCTCGGGTCACGGTGGGAAAAATCTGTATAAGCACTTTCGGGAACTACCTCGATTTTTTGATTACGTTTAAACAATCTTTTTCCTCCTTTATTTGATATCGTCAAAAGTGTAGACCTTAACTTTTAAACCCTCGGAAGCCTTTTCTAATTGCTTTTTTCGATGTTCCGTTTTTGTTATCCAAACAAGCGTCGGATAATATCCATATTGCTTAACAAGAGTATCCATAAGCACTCTATAACGCTTAATCTTTTCTCGATTTTCTTTCATCGTTTGCAGGTTATCAACTTCTAAGAAATGTTGGAATCCGTTTTGTGTGAACATAGCATCTACAACAATAGTAGTTTTCGAATCTATTACTGCTTTCATTTCATTCTGCCAATCACGAGGGCACTTATAAAACAACCAAAACTGATTCCTCATAATAGTATGTTGAACATGATTTCCTTTTTTTCGTATCTTGTCACAATCCACGTAATCACGACCAATTTTAGACAAATAATAAATGCTCTGATAGCCTAAACGAATACTCATTAGATACTCCGATATGTTTCTAAGGACTCTGTTTGTATTGCAAACTTTTCCTAAATTGAAATAAGTATTCAGTTGATCGCGGGTAAGAAAATCAAGTCTTTTTAAAAGTAATAATATCTGTTCTTCTCGTTGACTCAACTGTTTCACTGTCGATATTTACCTCCTTCTTAATTTGAGGTGTAATTAGTTGTTGAATCGTTTCGTTTGAAATAAAAGGCGATTGTACGATATAACGCTTTACATTGTTTTTATAAATTCCACGCCCCGGAATATCAGGTAATTTATCAGCACCACTTTCATCTAAGACGACACGGGAAGCCGTATCTGTGTCAACTACGTAGCACAAGCGCGCGATAATATTTCTTTTAGTTTGCGAAGGAATGACTTGTGCCGTCGGATACTGTGTGCAAAATATAAGGTAGTAGCCAGCGGAACGCCCTCGGCGAGCGATATCCGTGATAATAGCCATTGCTTTTCCGTATTCAGCTAAATCGGCAGCCTCATCTATGATGATGTAATGACGTTTCTTTACTCCTGCTTCTTTTACGTCCTCAAAACCGTTATCAACAACATTTTTAAATGATTTGTTCATATCAATCTGAATTGCCTCTAAAACTTCTTCAGCTTCTTGAGGTTCTCGCGAATAATATTTAACTTGTTTACAGTCTTTAAATCTGTGGAAGGCACTACCACCCTTTAAATCAATTAAAGATAATTCCGTATTATCGGGTTGTTGTTTAATTAACGTTGTGGTAATAAGTTTTAAAATAGCACTCTTGCCGTACCCTGTTGCACCAGCAATAATTAAATGTTTATCTTTATCGAAGTTATGCCGAATGATATCCCCGTTTCGCATATATCCAATTGGCACTGACCACGTACCTGGTTTTATATAACTTTCATCCCAATTTATTTGTTTTGATAATGGCTTGTTGTATACGCGAATCTTTAGTAGACCGTCGAAAAGTATCTCGATTTCCTTTTGTTCTGTCAATTTGCGAGAATATAGCGCTTTTAAATCCGCAATAATGTTACCTTCAAGTTTTAACGACTTTATGTCCGCAAAGGTTATCCGTTGACGCCGATTATTCAAGCCATCCTCTAATACACGTTGTTTAGCTAGGTAGTCGTCAAACGAGCGCCCTAACGGAATCTTATACGCATATTCCCATCCAAAATCGTATTGCTTTTTGCGGATTAATACGGTCGACAATACATCTTTACCGTCACGGACATTCAGACCACTTAATGAGATAATCCGTTGAATCCGCCCCGAATCGTTTGTCGCAAGTCCTTGCTTTTTAAACAAGGCTTTTAATGCTAAACCGCCAAAAATTCCAGTCGTCACTATTTCAAAAATCATACAACATCTCCTTTTCAAAACTTGATACGCCACGGGTTCTCTTATGTAATAAGAGTTGCGGCAATCTGTTATTTCAAAATCACGCTTAAACTATTGATAATAAAGGAATTCTAGTGTAACAAGTAGAAGTAGTAGGGTGATAGTCGATTTAATCGTGGTTATGGTAGTGCATCTGTTATTACGATTAATGTAATATTACGCAAACCGTAATCAAAATATTACACAAAACATAATTTTATTTTGGAGTGGATCAGTGTGGAAATTGATATAAAATTAAAACAAATATTAAAAGAACGAGGCATAAAACAGTATCAATTATCGGAGATGACTGGATTAACTACACGAACTATTTCCGAGTTAGTTAATAACCAAGTTGAACGGATTCCAAAGTTAGCAATATGTAAGATCGCAACAGCATTAGAAATTAATGATATACGAGAGATAATTGATTTTAAAATTGAAAGTAAATAATGAATTTAGAAAAATTCCAACGAAAAAAGTCCCACACAATTAGCATAGGACTTCGTAGATCGTATTATCGTTTTATATCGTAACCACCGAGTAGCTTACCTTCTGCAATTACATCGTCATTAGCCGCAGAACGAAAGTCAACTATCGTCGTATCCGGCAACGACTTTTGCACCGCAGTTCCTATCGTAGTAGCGAACGATTCTTTTTCACTTTCCGTACTAGCTGCCCAGGTCACTTCATCTACGTAGACGTTTACTTTAAAATGAGCGCCTAGATGTTCGATGTCGGCATCGGTAATCACGCCGTTAGAATCGGTAACTAGCAGTTTTGTAGCTTCGGCGAAATTAACTATAGCAGCATCTATCGCTTCTTCTTCTGCTTTCTTAGCGTCAGCCTCTGCTTTCCTTTCATCAAGCTTCGCTTTTTCTTTAGCTACACTTTTCTCTTTAGCCACGGTAGCTGCCGCAGCCTCTTCCGCTTCTATTACTGCTCGCTCTTCGTCTGTTGGCGAACCTATGATGCCGATAATAACGAGGGCAATGATTGCATAAAACCACCAGCGCTTATAAAACGGTTTCTTTTCGATAGATTATCCCTCCAATTTCTTATTTATAATGTGTAGTATTTTCCCATAAATGTCAACTACTATTATATGCTAGTAAAACTCCTAATTAAGGTTTTCTCGCATAAGTTTAACAACTCTATAACTAAAATACACCGCAAAGATTATGAGCCGTTAAGGTTGCGTCAACTTTTTGTGAGAGTTTCGTCCATCACAACGAAAAAACTATTATGCTAAATATAAAAAAAACAACCCGTCCGCAATTATGCAGAGAGGTTGCTCTGATACCCTTAAATATAGATGAATACAGTCGTATTAAACTCCGACACACTCATATTCATTTTTATATAATACAACGCTAGAAATAAGTTAAATGCGCGTCTTAGTCGATTCCCTTCTCGATTGCATCGTCCAAGTCTGTTGAATAGATAGCTACATAATTACGCAGTTCACTTATATCGCTATGTCCCATTAATGCTTGCAACGTGAATACGTCCACGCCGGCTTTAATCTTAAACTTAGCAAACGTTCTACGAAAAGTATGTGGCGCACACTTTAAATCATCGATTATTCCACAGTCTCTGCCATGTCTGCGTATCTGATATTCGATAGAACCTCGCGCTAAACGAGTATCCATCATCGTAACGAATAGCGCATCTGTATCCTCAACAACGCCACGGACTTTAATGTAAGCAATCAACAATGTTTTTAAACGCTTAGTCAACGGAATTCGCCGGGCTTGTCTATTCTTCGTCCGTTGAATAAAAACCGAGTTATCATCGAACATTACATCTTGTACGTTGATTGCGTGGAGTTCAGATAAACGTATTCCTGTATCCGCAAACATAGTCATAATCGTTATATCCCGCAAACCTTCGAATGTACTAATATTCGGTGTGGCTAGTAACTGATTTAACTGCGATTTACTAAACGAATCTCCAATACGCTTTCGTACTTTTAACTGCGGAATTTCCGATGCATGATTAGCAGTAAGTATACGGTGCTTAACGCAGTAGTTTCCGAATATCTTAATCGTAAGTAGCCGTTGGTTTATCGTGCTTCCAGCGTAGTTATTCTTCCGCATATTTGTAACGAAATATTCGTAATGTTCATACCGTATCGCCTCAATGTCGTTTAGCGGTGCGCCTTGTTCGACAAGGGATAAACGGAAACATTTTAATTCTTTTGCATAGGACCATAGCGTATGCTCTGATAACGCCTTAGCTTCTCCGTGTTGCAAGAACTTTGCGACTGCATTATCATAAGTTATCAAAGACTCTTTGCGTCCTGTCGCTTTGTTTATTTCGGCTAGTATCGCCGGGTCCACTATTTTTTTCTTAACCAATAAAAAAACCTCCGTTAGCTTTATCGCAAGATAAACGGGAGGACTACGTGTTATTTCTACGAGTTATTTTCGACAAAATAATAACCCGTAGTCGTTTAACACAAACGTTGGAACAGTATGCCCTCGGCGAGGATCGAACTCACATTCCAAGCTTCGGAGGCTTGTGTGTTATCCATTACACTACAAGGGCAAGCGACTTATCTATTATACAAATAGAAGGAATATAATTCAAGCGAACTTTTTCAAGCTTAATATTTGACCTTCCTTGACCATAATGTGTATGATAAAGTTACAACTGAGGGAACCTTTCTCAGTAACTAACTAATTTAAACCACCTTTGAAGGAGGCAATCAGGATGAATTTAATTCCTACTGTTATTGAACAAACTAATCGTGGAGAGCGTGCATATGACATCTACTCTCGATTATTAAAAGATCGCATTATTATGCTTGGAAGTGGTATTGATGATAACGTATCTAACTCAATCGTTGCTCAATTATTATTCCTAGAAGCAGAAGATCCAGAAAAAGACATCTCTATTTATATTAATAGCCCAGGCGGAAGTATCACAGCTGGTATGGCAATTTACGATACAATGCAGTTCATCAAACCTGATGTACAAACAATTTGTATCGGTATGGCAGCTTCTATGGGTGCTTTCCTACTTACAGCTGGTACAAAAGGTAAACGCTATGCGCTTCCAAATGCTGAAGTAATGATTCACCAACCACTTGGTGGAGCACAAGGGCAAGCAACGGAAATCGAAATTGCTGCAAAACGTATCTTATTCTTACGTGATAAATTAAATAACATCATGGCTGAGCGCACTGGTCAACCAATTGAAGTCGTTTCACGTGATACAGATCGTGATAACTTCATGACAGCTGAACGTGCAAAAGAATACGGTTTAATCGATCACATTATCGATCGTAGCGAAATGAAAAAATCATAATAAATTGATTTAAACTCCTAAAGGTATATTCCTTTGGGAGTTTTTTATAATTCTTGATTTTTCATTTAGGTACTAACTATAAGCATCTAATCCTCAATCAATACCGTGTATATGGCCAATTATAATATTTAATATCTTTAAAGTTTATTGGTTCTGGATGGTGAATATATTGTTCATCAGCTCTGGAAAATCACATATAATTTCTGTCACAGCTATACTAAGCATTTCTTTTTCTTCCTCTGTAGGAATTTCATCAAAATATACTTTCCAAATAAGATTATTATTTTCAATTTTTGCGTAAATGACTTTTTTATTTTTAGTTATAGCACGAAAAAGTGCTCTTTGCGCACTTTAAAATTAGTGCGATATTTGGTTTATTAATATTTTCCAATCCATATCTCCTTTACAAACAAGTTATATTTCCATTTCTACATAAAAGGTTCACCTAAATTTTGATACACCCTTTTTATGAAAATACTTAATTCAATAACTTTTCTATTTCCTCTATAAGCTCATCATTATTATTTATGCTATACCCTGCATTAATTTTATGGGGAAATACAATTCTATTTTCACCAACAAATATATACATTTGGTCATCCGGATTCGATGTTGATACTATCCTGTATTTTGCATCAAGTGGAGAATAAGAATCATCCGTTCTTTTTAGCTTCAATTCTTTAAATAGTTCCTTAATTTCCGTTTGATTTTTTTCAGATATATTAATTTCTGTAAAAGTTAAATTATTTATTTTCTCTATGCTTAAACTAGTTTCGCTTCTGAAAAACTCCTCAGTCAATACGTTTTCTATTTGTATATTATTCGATAATTGAATTCTTACTAACACAATTGAGATTAAGAGAGTTATTACCACAAGAATGAATATTTTTTTAGTATTTTTTATACAACCACCACCTTATTTTGCTCTTCAATGAATGGTAAGCAGTTTATTTCACCCAATGTAAATAGTTATTCTGCAAATACTTTCTAATTCCTTTATATTGGATAATTCAGCTTAGTTAAGAGTTCAAGACAAAGCAATACTAAATCTTCAATTTGGATACTACTCACTTAATTGATTGTAGTGAAAGGTGGCGACTCCAGCGGGATAAGCGAGAATGTTGAGACCCCGCAGGGAAGAAGCGTAGCGCCGCCCGAGGAGGCTCGACCTCGCCCGCGGAAAGCGGCCACCTGAAACGAAAATAAGCAGAATATTATATAGTCTTTACTCTTCAAGACACATTTTTTCTCAAATAAAAAAAACCGCCCTTTCGTCTAAATTGACTAGTGAGGCCGTTCATTTTTAAGATTCACTAGAGATGAAATTAGCTAGAGCTTCTACTGCTTCCTTTGCATCGGAACCATCAGCACTTAAACTTACCTTTGTTCCTTTGCTGATTGCCAAGCTCATAATTCCCATAATACTCTTCGCATTTACTTTTTTAGTATCTTTTTCTAAATAGACGTCTGCGATATAACGATTTGCTTCTTGTACAAAAAGTGCAGCCTGTCTTGCTTGAAGTCCTGAAGATAATTTTACTTCTACCTGCTGTTCTGCCATTGTCTACTCCCCATTTCTTTAAATTGTCTCTCCATTGCGAAGCGCATCTGCTATTTCATCTATTTTTCGCAATCGGTGATTTACACCTGATTTACTCACATTGCCAGTAGAAACCATTTCACCTAGTTCTTTTAGTGTAACATCTTGATACTCTACTCGTAACCTAGCTATTTCACGAAGTTTTTCTGGTAATTGATCTAAGCCGATAGAATTCTCGATAAACCGAATATTGTCTACCTGGCGAATGGCTGCACTGATTGTTTTATTCAGATTCGCCGTTTCGCAATTAACTAGACGGTTTACACTATTTCGCATATCTCGAATGATACGGACATCCTCAAATTTCAGTAAAGCTCTATGGGCTCCCACAATACTTAAGAAGTCAGAAATCTTTTCTGCTTCCTTTAAATATGCGACAAACCCTTTTTTTCGTTCTATTGTTTTCGCATTCAGTTCATATTCATTCATTAAATCTACCAGTGCATCACTATGTGTTTTATATGAAGAATAAATTTCTAAGTGATAAGATGAGGTTTCCGGATTATTAACCGACCCTCCTGCTAAAAAGGCTCCTCTTAAATAAGCTCGTTTACAGCAACTCTTTTGCACAAGCTCTTTGGAAATGGAGTATTCAAATTGAAAACCATCCATTAAAATTTGAAGATCCTCTAACAGGTTTTTTGCCCCTTCGCGAATACGACAAATATATATATTGTTCTTTTTCAATCTCATTTTCTTTCGAACAAGTAATTCAACTTGATATGGGTATAACGATTTTATTAATGTATATAGTCTTCTAGCTATAGCTGCATTTTCTGTTTGAACGTCTAAGCTTAACATTTTGTTGCTAAATGAAAGTGAACCATTCATGCGTATGAGTGCAGAAAGCTCTGCTCGTGCACAACAAGGTTCTGACTCTTCCTGAGTCATCTCTTTTTTAGTTTCAGAAGCAAACGACATATTCCGTTTCCCCCTTTCTCCTCGACGGTTAAACTTTTAACCCGTCTGCGTATTCTACAAGCCATTTCGCTACTTCCGTTGCATCGTGCCGAACAGCACCGTCATGAACGACTGAAATGTCTTTTTTTACTATATCAATATTCAACTTTTCTAGTTGGTCAATATCTATTCTAACAGGAGATGCCTGTTCTTGTTTATATAAATATCTCACATTTTCAGGAATTTCTTCCTTACTTATTAACACAGCATCCAAGAAGTTCTCACCGACATGTTCGATCAATGCATTTACATGATCATACGCCGAATAATTACCAGTCTCACCAGCCTGTGTCATTAAATTACAAATATAAACTTTCTTCGCTTTAGATTTTCTAATCGCTTTTTGTATATCTTGCACTAATAAATTCGGCAAAATACTTGTATATAAACTTCCTGGACCAATAACAATAACATCAGCTTGTCGAATGACATTAATAGTTTCTGGTAACGGTTTCACATCTGGAGGAGTAATAAATACTCTTTCAATTTTCTTGCCATAGCACGGGATTTTAGATTCTCCCTTTACGGTCGTTTGATCTTCAAATATAGCATTTAAAGTTACAATTTGATTGGCCGCTGGTAGCACTTTCCCTCGAATATTTAGTACTCGACTCATTTCAGTTACGGCATGGGCAAAATCACCTGTTATGGATGTTAATGCAGCTAGCATCAAATTCCCCAGTGAATGCCCTTCCAATTCGGCTGAATGAGAAAATCTATACTGGAACATTTCCTCCACTAATGGCTCGACATCTGAAAGAGCCGCTAATACATTTCGAACATCTCCAGGAGGTGGTATATCATATTCATCGCGAAGTCGCCCAGAGCTTCCTCCGTCATCTGCGACTGTTACGATTGCCGTAATATCCAGTGGAAATTTTTTCAAGCCACGAAGTAACGTAGACAGACCCGTACCTCCACCGAGTATAACTAGTTTTTTACGGCGTTTTGTAGGTTCCATTCCTTCATTCCTTTCTAATGACGACATCACGATGCGTAATAATGGTTTTGTCTTCTGCTCGTAATGACTTTCCAAAGTATTCTGCTAATGTAACGGAGCGATGCTGCCCTCCGGTACATCCAAATGCAATTACTAGTTGGGTTTTTCCTTCTCTTTTGTATTGAGGAATCATGAAATTGAACAAATCCGTTAGCTTCTCGATTAATGTTTTAGTGTCAACCCATTTTAATACGTAGCTGGATACCTCTTCGTTAAGTCCTGATTTCAAGCGCAGCTCTTCTATATAATATGGATTAGGAAGAAAACGTACATCAAATACTAAATCCGCATCTATTGGAATACCATGCTTAAATCCAAAGGACATAACGTTTACAGTAAATACTTGACTGCTTTTAGAAGAAAATTCTTCTTGTATTTTTTCTCTCAGTTCTCGAGGTTTCATCTTGGAAGTGTTGTAAATGTATTGTGCTCTCCCCTTTAAATCAGATAGCATTTGTCTTTCTTTTTTAATACCTTCTAAAGGTAATCCAGAGTTTGCAAGCGGATGAGAACGACGTGTTTCCTTATACCTTCTTACCAATACTTCATCACCGGAATCCAAAAACAATAATTTAGGCGTAACAGTTGTTGTCTCCTGTAGCTCATTAACAGAGTCTGCTAAAGAATGGAACATTTCCCCACCACGCAAGTCCATCACAACTGCAATATTTCGAGGTTGTTTATTCGAATCTATCATTAGTTTGATGAACGTACTCAATAATTCCGGTGGTAAATTATCAATGCAGTAATAGCCAAGATCTTCAAAACTTTGGATAGCCACTGTCTTTCCAGCACCCGACATTCCAGTAATTATTACAACTTCCGTTTCGTGCTTTTGAAGACTATCCATTGCTCATTCTCCCTCCGTTGATTGCTGAATCGTTTCCTTTATCAAAGAAAAATCAGGTGTATATACAAATGTTCCATATTGTGTACCTTTTTCTTGAGCTGCAAATAATAGATTTGTTCTATCGCCTTCAGCCATTGGAAGATGGTGTAAGTCTTCGACAGAATGCCATTCTAATACACCTTCTGTTGTTACTTCGAAAGGTATTCCTTTTATGTCTTTAGCGACAAAAGTAAATAACATCCATTCATCTATACGCTTTCCATCTTCCTCTATGACCATTGTATATATTCCTTTTAAATGAGGTTGTACAGGCACTGTATTCGTTTCTTCTGTAAATTCACGTACCGCGGAAACTAAAATAGATTCACCCATCTCCATTTTACCACCTGGTGCTACATACCAATTTCTTCTTGGTTTTTTTAATAATAAAACTTTATCATCTTTACATACGAGTAGGTTTGCTATTCTTTGCACAAATCATCACTCCGCATCTTTCATCTTCATAAATTATATTATACATTAAATTTCATAAAAAGAGGCTGCTTCACGATTAAAATCGCGAAACAGCCTGTCCAAATGTTTCTTATATAAAAAGGGGGTCAATTTATATTCTTTACTATACACTTTATTTATTTCAAGACTATTACAATCCGGTTAAGATAAAATTAAATTAAGCGTTTGTAATTGTTTTGTCTTTCAAATTTTCAATATAGTGTTGCGCAGCTTGTGCAGCAATACTTCCATCTCCTGTAGCAGTGACAATTTGACGAAGCATTTTCTCACGAACATCCCCTGCGCCGAATATCCCAGGTACAGTTGTTTCCATTTTCTCGTTTGTTACAATATATCCACCGTCATTTAAAATACCTAAATTCGCAAAAGGTTTCGTTAATGGAAGCATCCCTACATATACGAATACGCCGTCTGTTTCAAATTCTCTTTCGGTACCGTCCACAGTAGACACTAAAGTAACACTTGCTACTTTTCCATCTTTTCCATGAATCTCTTTTAATGTAGTATTCCAGATAAAATCAATTTTCTCATTTGCAAACGCACGGTCTTGAAGAATTTTTTGCGCACGTAGCTCGTCACGACGATGCACGATGGTTACTTTGTTCGCAAATTTAGTTAGGAATGCACCTTCTTCAACAGCAGAGTCTCCTCCACCTACAACTACCAGGTTTTTCTGTTTGAAGAATGCCCCATCACAGACTGCACAGTAGCTAACTCCACGTCCACCTAACTCTGTTTCTCCTGGAATACCCATTTTTTTATATTCCGCACCAGAGGAAATAATAACTGCTAACGCTTTATATTCTTTTCCACTAACTTTAACTGTTTTGTAATCCTCACCATTAACAATTTCCGAAACGTCTCCATATGCGTATTCAGCACCGAACTTTTTCGCATGTTCAAACATTTTAGTAGAAAGCTCTGGCCCTAAGATCATTTCAAATCCAGGATAGTTTTCCACTTCCTCTGTGTTCGCCATTTGTCCACCTGGAATCCCACGTTCGATCATTAATGTGGAAAGGTTTGCACGAGATGTATATACTGCAGCTGTCATTCCTGCAGGTCCAGCCCCAATTATAATTACATCATAAATTTTATCTTCAGTCATTTAGATTCCTCCTACATTGCTACTATCTTCAATCTATAGGATTTTTTCATACGCTTCAACTATTTTGCTTAGGAGTCGAAAAGGGGCAAAAATTGCATCAGTTCGTTAATATATTTAGTCAGTGTATTTGTTGTGATGCCATATTGCTCTGCATAATATTTTTTGGTTACATTTTTAGATCGAGATGATTCAAACATATACTCCGTTGCTGCTGCTAATGCACGTGGATTTTTGAATCCATAGGCTTTCTCTAAGCCACGTTCTACTAGAACAAACCACATTTGAAATAGAAATGTATCTTCATGCTCTAAAGGCTTATATTTATCATACAATAGGTCTGTTGCTGCAATAACACGTAAAAAAGCTTTCTCTGCAGGAGACTTTTCATCAAAATCATGTCCTAAAGAATTAGCAAGGAATAGTTTCTCCATCGTTGTTAGATCATCTACAACAATCCATTTAGGATGGGAAATAATTTCTTGACGATGCTTAGACTTTCCTAATAAATAAAATCCATAAATACGTTCACTCACATGCTTATGCTCTATCTTTTCTAAAATATATTCCTTTTGAATTTTAGAAGCAGCTTCATCAGATTCACTTTTTACTGGTAGCCACGGTTCAAATCCAGCTTTTTCCGGATCTAGCTTCAATAGTGCTTTCCAAGCATTTTTAGCTATCTCTTCATGCCCAGAAAAATAAGCCGAATGGGAAAGCCAAAAATAAAATCCTGGATCACCTTCAAAACCTTTTCGTTGTAAACTTCTAAGCCACTTAAATGCTTGTTCATATTTGCCTATTAACGCAAATGTCGCACCTAACTTATAGCGATGTTCAACAAAATAAGGGTTTATCTTGGTTAGTAATCCTACGATTTCTTCCAGCTCTTCTTCATTTTTTTCATAGTAATGAATCACAGCTAAATTGCATAGTGCGTGGATATTTCCTCTATTTTCATTGAGTACATCATGTAGCAAAGCCTTTGCCTGTTCTTCTTCGCCAATATAAAAATAAGCAAGTGCCAAATTATTGAATGCTGCCCAAAAATCTGGATGGTCCACTACGATGGATTCTAATAATTCTACCGCCTCAGCAAACTTACCTTGCTCCATCAATCGTCTCGATTTTTCTTGTAAAAACAGCGCTTCACCAGAAGGCGTATCTACCTGAAGTGATACCACATCCTCTTGCTCCGTGAAGTCTACAATCTCCATTGCTTCTTCCGTGTATTCCCCTTGGATATCCATCTCCAAATACATTTGGGCGAATTTGTTCGCTTCAACAAAATTTCCTAGATGGGCATTTACCTCCGCCAAAAAGAATACAATTTCTGATTCGTTATGGTCAATTGCATGGGCACTTCTCAAAAGCTCATGCGCTAGTTCAAAATTATCTATTTCCATTTGTAATATCGCGTACTGTAGTAATATCATGGGATCATTTGGACTTAGTTCTGCTGCTCGTTTTAAATATTTATGTGCTTTTTCATATTGTTCTTTTTGTAGTTCATCTAAAGCTTTTTTATAGTAGTATTCACCCGTAGGTAAAAACGAAATTATATTTTCTCTAAGAACTTTTTTACTTTTTTTATTCAATATAATCCTCCGAAAAATAATAAGGAACGTTTAAAAAAACGTCCCTTATTAGTATATCCTTCAGTATACCACATATATTTACTTTTTATCTGCTTTGGCATCATGTCTTTTTTGCAGTACTTGCAGTAGATCATAGAAGCTTACTTGTTGGTTTTGTAGAAGAACTAACAGATGATAAAGAAGATCTGCTGCTTCCCATTTCAACTCTTCCCCATCATTATTTTTGGAAGCGATGATAACTTCGGATGCTTCTTCTCCAACTTTCTTACAAATTTTATCTACACCTTTCTCAAACAGGTACGTCGTATATGCACCTTCTGGCATAGACTGCTGTCTTTCTTCTATAGTATTGATGAGAGTTGTTATTGTATTATATCCTACGGTGTCATCTAGTTTTTCTAAAATATTATGAAAACATGTATCTTCTCCAGTATGGCATGCTGGTCCTGTTGGTAGTACCTCTACTACTAATGCATCCGAATCACAATCTGACTTAATAGAAACTACCTTTTGAGTATTCCCTGAGGTTTCCCCTTTATGCCAAAGTTGTTGTCTACTACGGCTAAAAAGCCAAGTTTCTCCAGTTTCAACTGTTTTTGCATAGGCTACCTCGTTCATGTAAGCAAGTGTTAACACTTCTCTTGTAATGGCATGCTGTACGATTACAGGTATTAAGCCTTTTTCATCATAAGTTAAATTAGTCATAATTGTCCTACTCCTCTTTCATTCGAAGTATACGAATGCTTGTGTACTTATTTGGCCGCTTCTTGTAGAGCTTCAGTTAGAGAAAATCGTTCATTGTACAATGCTTTACCCGTAATAACACCAGCAACAGTCGTCGTTTGTGCTAATTTAGCTACTGCTGTAATATCTTCTAAGGAACTTATTCCACCCGATACAATAACAGATAGTCCAGTTTCTTCTGCTAGTTCTTTATTTGCCACTAAGTTTGGACCTTGAAGCGTTCCATCTGTTGCAATGTCCGTGAAAATTACGTGCTTAGCACCTTTAGAAGCAAAATACTGTCCTACTTCGACGGCAGATTGTGTGGAGGTTTCTAGCCATCCATGTGTAGCCACCATTCCATCCTTTGCATCAAGTCCGATGACAATTCTATCACCGCCGAATTCTTCTATTAACCCCACTACTAATTCAGGTTGTGAAATAGCAAGACTTCCTATAATTACACGATTTACACCGTTATTCAAATAAAATTGAACATCATCCTTCGTACGAATTCCTCCACCAATTTGCACACTAACTGGCAGCTCCTTGGCGATACGAATAACTTCATCAGCATGGATTTTCTCACCGTCTTTTGCACCGTCTAAATCTACTAGATGTATCCAAGTTGCCCCTTCATCCGCAAATTTTTTAGCCATCTCGAATGGAGAATCGCCATAAACGGTTTCTTGCTCATAATCCCCTTGATACAGGCGGACGCATTTCCCACCTTTCATATCGATTGCTGGGTAAACTTGAATGGACGTCATATTATTCTCTCCTTCTTATGTAAGTAGACCTTTTGTAGAAGGAACGCCCTTCACTCGATCGTCTTTTGTAATAGCTTCATCAATCGCTCGAGCTAACGCTTTGAAGATCGCTTCGATCATATGATGTGTGTTTGCTCCATAATGAACGATGACATGGACATTCATACGAGCTTCCAATGCAAATTTCCAAAGGAACTCATGTACAAGCTCAGTATCAAAACTACCAACTTTTTGAGTTGGGAATTGAGCACGGAACTCTAAATGCGGACGATTTGAAATATCTATTACCACTTGCGCTAGTGCATCATCCATTGGTACAAAAGCATTTCCGTAGCGTTTAATACCTATTTTATCTCCTAATGCTTGTTTCACTGCTTGCCCTAGAACAATTCCGATGTCTTCAGTCGTATGGTGATCATCGATATATGTATCTCCCTTAGCTTTAATAGAAGCATCAAATAAACCATGCTTAGTAAATAAGTCCAGCATATGATCCATAAAAGGGACACCTGTATCTATTTCCGCTTTTCCTTCACCATCTAAGTCTATTTCAACCCATACTTTTGTTTCATTCGTCATTCTTTCTATTTTCGCTGCTCTTTTATTTGTCATTTTGAATCCTCCTTTTTCCAGCTCCTCGACTCTACAGACCTAGCATGTCCTTCTAATTGCTCTAGTCTAGCTAAGCGGGCAATTTTAGGATATTGCTCCTCCCACATTTCTTTGGAATAGAACACAACACTTGTTTTCTTCACGAAATCATCCACACATAACCCACTTGAAAATCTTGCCGTGCTATTTGTCGGTAGTACATGATTCGTACCAGCAAAGTAATCTCCTACTGGTTCACTACTGAATCTCCCAATGAAAATAGCTCCTGCATGCTTAATCTTTTTACTTAGTTCTTCGGGTTGCTCTGTAATAATTTCCAAATGTTCCGGTGCTAGCTCATTCACTGCTGCTACCGCTTGTTCCATGGATTCAGCGATATAAATACACCCAAAGTTTTCGATAGAACTGCGAGCAATTTCTTCTCTAGGAAGAAGCTTTAATTGTTTTTCTACTTCTTTTGACACTTGCTCTGCAAGGGATGTACTCGTTGTGATTAATACGGAACTTGCAAATCGATCATGCTCGGCTTGAGCAAGAAGGTCAGCCGCTAGTTCATCCGCATAGGCTGTATCATCTGCAATAATCGCTATTTCACTAGGACCCGCTATCATATCGATTGCTACCCTGCCAAATACTTCTCTTTTAGCAAGTGCTACAAAACTATTACCCGGTCCTGTTATTTTATCTACCGCTTTAATTGTTTTAGTACCGTAGGCAAGAGCCGCAATTGCTTGTGCTCCACCAACCTTATATATTTCTGTAATGCCTGCTATACGTGCTGCCACTAATACAGAATCAGGTAGATTCCCTTCCAAATTTGGCGGTGATACGATGACCACTCTTTCTACTCCAGCTACAATTGCAGGAATAGCGTTCATTAATACTGAAGAGGGATAAGCCGCTGTTCCACCCGGTACATATAAACCTACCGCATCTAGTGGTGAAATTTTATATTGAATATATGAGTTTTTAGCTAATGGGAAGTCTATTTGCCTGCGAGCCTGCTCTGTATGAAATGCTCTAATATTAGCTGCAGCCTCTTCTAAATCTCCTATCAATTGTTTATCAAACTTAGCGTATGCTTCATCCACTTCTTCTTTGGATACTTTAAGTGACTCCAGTTTGGCACCATCCCATTTTTCCGTGTAACGAAGAAGGGCTTCATCTCCGTTCTGGCGTACATCCGCAATTACCTCACGAACAGTCATTAAATAATCTGGATCTGGTTGTTCAACGGAACGCAGTAATGAAATTGTATCTGTAAGCTTTTCTATTTTCATAGGATTCCCTACCTTTTGTTCAATTCATTTTTTAATTGTGCAACGAAAACATTGATTCGCTCACTTTTCACTCGATAGCTTACAGGATTGACGATCAATCGAGATGAGATAGAAACAATCTTTTCATATTCAACTAAGCCATTTTCCTTAAGTGTCTGTCCAGTGGAAACAATATCTACAATACGATCCGCAAGACCAATCATTGGTGCGAGTTCAATTGAACCATTCAACTCAATGATTTCCACTTGCTCTCCTTTTTCCTTGTAGAAGTTTGTAGCAATTCTTGGATACTTTGTTGCAACACGCGGAGCAATCTCATTCATTTTCGTGTTCGGTATGCCAGCAGTTGCTATATAACAATTACTAATATGTAGATCCAATAACTCATGGACATCGCGGTGCTGCTCCAATAAAACATCCTTTCCCGCAATGCCGATGTCTGCTACACCATGTTCAACATATACAGGAACATCCATCGGTTTTGCCAATATGAATTGAATGCGTTCATCTGGAGCCTCAACGATTAACTTTCTCGAATCACTAATCTCTGCTGGCAAGTTAAATCCCGCTTGCACAAATAATTTATATGCTTCTTCAAAAATACGACCTTTTGGCATTGCAATTGTTAACTCATTCACGTAAAGAACCACCTTCGGACACGATAACCACTTCATCGAATATTTGTTTAAACGCTTCTAGATCATTTACACTTTCTATGTATTGCAATGTCACGTATTCCGATACATTCCTTCTAGCTTCCGCTAATACATTCGCTTTAGAAAAGGACCCTTTATCAAATAAAAGAAGTGTATGTTTTTCCTTTATTATTTGTTTCGGTAATACCTCCAATAATCTATCTACTCTAATTCCAAATCCAGTAGCACCAACTTTTTCATCGAATTTTTTAAATAGCTCATCGTATCGTCCACCATTCCCAATGGAGAATCCACTTCCTGCAGCGTGAATTTCAAACAGCATACCAGTGTAATAGCTCATATGACTCGCTAATGAAAAATCGAACGATACAATCGAAAAGTCATTCAATTGGAATTCTAATAAATTTTGAAGTTCTTCCACCTGATCAATTAGGTATTGTTGGTCGTCATTAAGGAACTGTCGGAAATCCCTAAATGTATTGGACTCTATTGTATAATCTATTATTTTCATAAGACGTTCTTTTTGTTCTTCTAATAAGTTCATGCTTTCTAACTTTTGTGAGAAACCTACTAAATTTTTCTCTACTAATAATTGTCTTAGCATTTCTACCTGTTTCGTATTATCTGTGTTGTTTGTTAAGAAAGCAGTTAGGATTTCAGCATGTCCAATTGTAATTTGGAAGCTTTCTACCCCTAAAGCCTTCAATAGTTCTATCGCAGTATATATTATTTCACTATCTGCGTATGGGCTAAAATCCCCAACAAGTTCAAGTCCTAGCTGCTCAAACTCTGCCGGTCTCCCACCTTCTCGTTGTTGTGCACGAAATACATCTGCATAGTACGCTAATCGTAACGGATTTTTTTCCTTTAATAACTTAGAAGCTGCTATTCTAGCAATCGGAGTCGTCATATCAGGACGCAATACAAGCATCTCGCCTTGATTGTCTACTAATTTAAACAAAGAAGACTCATCAATAGCAGAAGCCTTTCCGATTGTTTCAAAATACTCCACGGAAGGCGTTTTTATAAAGTCATACCCTTTTGTACGTATAAAATCCCTTGCAATCGATCGTATAGATTCTTTTTGTTCGTTTACTTCAGGAAATGAATCTCTCATTCCAAGTGGCTTCTCGAACATTTGAATTTTGCTCATTTGAACACCCCTTACATTACTTTAACACACTAGAGAACTAATAAGATGAATTAATTGAATTTTATACTATTTTCACCTTTTCGTCAACATGTCCTTTAACACCTTGGAGATTTTCTGAATCGCAAGATGGTTGCTCCGAATCGCAAGATAGTCTCTCCAAACCGCAAGTTCGATGCCTCAAATCGCAAGTTCAACTCTGCTAATCGCAATATGAACCGTGATAATCGCAAGTTCTCTACCGAGATTATCTGAATCGCAAGATAGTCACTCCGAATCGCAAGGTCGATGTCTCAAATCGCAAGTTCACCCCCACTATTAATTACTTTTCTAGTTGACGATTTTATTTCATCAAAAAAAGCTATCCTTCTTAGTTCAACACTAAGTAGAATAGCTTTTCATTATTTTTTATTTCGTTCTAGCATTTGTTCCTTCGTATAAATAATACGCATTGGATTTCCTCCAACAAAGCATCCTTCTGGAACGTCTGCATTGACAAGTGTTGCTGCAGAAACAATGGCATCATTCCCAATCGTAATACCTGGTAAAATTGTCGTATTTGCCCCTATCAGTACTCGATTACCGATAATGACATCTCCAATACGATACTCATCGATCAAATATTCATGTGCAAGAATCGTCGTATTGTACCCAATAATGGAATTGTCACCTACTTTAATACGCTCTGGGAACATTACATCTACCATTACCATTAAGGCAAAAGACGTTTCTTTGCCAACTTCCATTTTCAGAAAAACACGATAGAAAAAATTTTTCCAGCTTAAAAAAGGTGAATATCTAGCGGCTTGAATAAAGATAAAGTTCCTCATAACTTTCCAAAATGGAACAGTATCATACACATGCCAAAGCGAGTTTGCCCCTTTTACAGGATATCGTTCTGTTCTCCTCATACACGCTGCCCTTTTGCTATATCAAGTAAGTCACTCATTTGATGTAGCATATAAGTAGGATTATAAGTAGACAAGAATGCTTCTCCTTTGATGGACCAAGCTACAGCAGCTGTATCAACTCCAGCTCTTTGCCCACCTACGATATCATGAAAATTGTCGCCAATCATAAGCGCCTCTTCCTTATTAGCTCCAATTCTTTGTAATGCTATTTGAATTGGCTCAGGATTAGGCTTTGTATATGTAACATCGTCAAAGCCAACAATTGTATCAAATAATGTTTCACATTCCATTAATTTTAGACCTCTATCAATCATTTCCCGTCTTTTAGTAGAAACAATTGCCAGTTTATAGCCATCCTTTTTTAGTTGTCGTAATGTTTCTACGACTCCTTCAAATGGAGCTACCATTTGGTCATGGCGTTCCAGATTCCATTTACGATAGGAAGCAGTTAAAGTCTCCGTTAAAGTTGGGTCTATCGCATCAAATGTTTCAAATAATGGTGGTCCTAAAAACGGTAGGACAGTCTCCCGACTATATTTCCCCGGAAATGTTTCGCCTAAAACATGTAAAAAAGATTCAATAATTAGTTCGTTCGTATCTAATAATGTTCCATCTAAATCAAAAAGTAGTGCTTTATAGTTTTTCACGGGATTACCACTTCCTTATGTTTACTTTGCTCCGCTTTCCTCCAAACATAAGCAACTACTATCGTTAATATGAAAGCAGTTAGCAATCGTATTAATAATAATGGCCAGATTGGGATTCCTAACGGAACGAAGATTAAAGTATCCTCGACCACGGCGTGACATGCCACTAAGAAAATAAATGCTAATGTCGCATCCTTTTTACTTACTCCATCCTCTTGAACAGCTTGAATCATTACACCTGCTCCATATGCAAGTCCAATCACCAGCCCAGCTACAAGCGTTAGGGAAGCGTTTGGTTTTACACCAATAATTTTCGTAAAAGGAGCTAGTTTTTCTGAAAACTTTTGTAAATAATTCCGGTCTTTTAAAAACTGAATAATTACCATCAACGGTATGACAATTACCGCTAATTGTATAACGCCGAACGTCGCCTTTTGTAAGCCAAACAAAATAATTTCTCCCCATCCATCGGGAACTTGCTGACTTACTTGTAGCGCACCATATTTCGCTACCTCTCCTCCACCTTGCCACACGAGGTTAATAATAACTGCAGACAGAATTGCCAAACCAAAGCGAACAACCAATACAACCCATAATTTCACTCCAACTCGAAGGGCGACTCCAGTTTCAATGAAAATATTATGAGAAAAGGATAACATCGTCGCTAGTATGAAAACTTCCTTAACTGTCAATTCCAGAGATAGTATCCCTGCTATCCCTGCATATAAATTTAATGCATTACCTAGCACTAAAGGAATTGCAGCCTCTCCCCGAAGTCCTAATAGCCCCATAAATGGGGAGATGATATCAATAATCCAAGGTAGAACAGGAGTATATTGCAAAATCACAACGATTAATGTAATTGGGAAAATTACTTTGCTTAGTGTCCATGTCGTTTTAAGACCAGCAAACAGTCCATTTTTCAACGTCCCCATCTTATCCCAGCTTTCTTACTTATCTTGATAATGAATAACGGGTTTTACCTTCACTCTTCTATATACAAAGACAATAATAGCAACTACAATAGTCACAATAGAAACGACTTGTGCAGTTCGTAATTCTCCTATTAAATAGAGACTGTCAGTACGCATCCCTTCGATGAAAAATCGCCCGATAGAGTACCATGCTGCGTAAAATAACACCATTTCTCCTCGACGCAAATTCACTTTACGAAGTAATATTAGAATAACAACGCCTACAAAGTTCCAGATGGATTCATATAAAAATGTCGGGTGATAATACTTCCCATCTATATACATTTGCTCGATAATCCAGTTTGGAAGCATTAAATTTTCTAAAAAAGTTCTCGTTACTTCTCCGCCATGAGCTTCTTGATTGATGAAATTTCCCCAACGTCCTATAGTCTGTCCGATTAAAATACTTGGTGCTACTATATCGGCAACCTTCCAAAAAGATGAGCCACGTTTTTTGGTGAAAATATAGGCCGTGATAAATGATCCAATCAATGCCCCGTGAATCGCAATTCCGCCATTCCAAATTTCAATAATCTTCCCTGGATTTTGACTATAAAAATCCCATTTAAAAATAACATAGTAAATACGTGCACTAATAATAGCGATTGGAACTGCCCAAATGAGTAAATCTGTTAAATAATCTGGATGGAAACCTCTCTTTACCATTTCTTTTTGTGCCACGAAAAATGCTAATACTATACCCAGTGCAATTATTACTCCATACCAACGTACCTCTAACGGCCCTAGAGAAAAAGCTACCGGATCAATTATTTGTAATAAACTCATATGTAACTCCCTTCAGACATTTATTAATAATCTACTTCTGCATTTTGTTCTATAACATCATTTAAACGCTTGGCGAAATCTTCTGCAGCATTTACCCCCATCTTTTTTAATCGATGATTCATTGCTGCTACTTCAATAATTACTGCTATATTTCTACCCGGACGAACTGGAACAGTTAGCTTTGTAATTGCAGTATTAATAATTTCCATTTTCTCTTCTTCGAGACCTAGACGGTCATATGTCTTTTTCTCATCCCAAATTTCTAATTCGATGACAAGCGTAATACGTTTATAGCTTCGAATTGCACTGGCCCCGAATAATGTCATTATATCAATAATGCCTAATCCGCGAATTTCTAAGAGATGCTCAATTAGCTGTGGGGCACTCCCAACTAACGTATCCTCTCCCTCTTGCCTAATTTCCACGCAATCATCCGCTACTAAACGATGCCCCCTTTTCACTAACTCTAATGCCGTTTCGCTTTTTCCGACTCCACTTTTTCCAGTGATTAGCACACCAACCCCATAAATATCTACAAGTACACCATGTACAGCAGTAGAAGGTGCTAACCTACTTTCTAAAAAGTTTGTAAGCATACTTGAGAATCTTGTTGTAGGCAAACTAGTCGTTAATACAGGAACTGAACTTTCATTGGATGCATCGATTAACTCCTGAGGCACTTCCATTCCATGAGAAACAATAATTACCGGTGTATCCTGAGCACAAAGTTTTCTCATACGTTCACTTTTTTCTTTTGGCTGTAGTAAAGCAAAAAAAGAAATCTCTGTCTTCCCTAAAAGCTGTATACGATTTGAAGGATAATGTGTAAAATATCCTGCAATTTCAATTCCCGGTCTAGAAATATCGCTTACGGAAATATGACGCCCGATGCCTTCTTTCCCACTTATCAGTGTGAGATTCAAATGTTCTTTAATATCCTTTGTCGTCACATGAGACATACCCCTAAACTCCCTTCGTCCTACAATTTAAACCTAATATCTATTTTATCATGATTAACAACTTAAATTGTATCCATTTAACTTTTCCTTCTCTATTTAAAAGAAGAAAGGAGGTTTTTTCGATGAAAATTATGCTAGATGCAGGCCATGGACCTGACACAATCGGAAAACAAACACCAGATGGGAAAATGAAAGAGTTTGAATTTAATGAGGTGGTTGCTCAGTTTGTAAAAAATGAACTCACTGCTTTTGGACTGATAGTTATGAATAGTCATAACAGGGAGAGAGATGTTCCACTTAAAGAGAGAACCAATTTAGCTAACAAAATGGGAGTTGACGCGTTTATTTCTATCCATGCCAACGCGTATGGCACCACATGGAATAGCGTTAGTGGAATAGAAACCTTTACCTATACGAAGCCTTCCGAGCAATCAATTATTCTTGCTTCGTTAATCCAAACCTCTGTATGCTCTATTACAGGAAGATCAAACCGAGGAGTAAAAAAGGCAGATTTTGCAGTTGTTCGAGATACTCGAATGCCTGCAGTGTTAGTGGAATGTGGATTCATGACGAATAAAAATGAATCAACTTTATTACAATCTATAGAATATAGAAAGCGCTGTGCGAAAGCCATCGCTTTTGCAATTCTATGTTGGATCCAGCAAAAGCGTTAATCAAGGGAAAAACTTGAAAAAGCATATTATAAAACCAAAATCCGGTTTTTAATGAAAAATCTGTTCCTATCGTTTTCTGTTGGTTTTGGATAGCATTCTTACATTTAACATGCAATCTATATTATTCAGAGAGCCTGGTGTAATGATTTTGTATGTACATGATCTTTATTTTTAAGAATAAGATGACTTTATTTTATCTTTACTTGCTCTCATCTATTGTTTACTTGCTATCACTTGTTACTTACTTGCAGTCGACGACGCTTTACTTGCTCTTTGTCTATATTTACTTGCGGTACTCTACCTTTTACTTGCGAAACGGATAATTATTCCAAAATTCTTTGTTGATTTACACTCGAAATGTGCACATGTAGTGAAAGTCAGCGCCTCCTGCGGGAACAGAGTTAGGCAAAGCGTGGAGGCCGGTTTATTTATCTATGCTTATTTTTCAAAATAAAAAAGTGGAGGGGAATAATATCCCACTCCACTTTTTATTGGTTTAACTATCCAGCATTGGGATGAAGAAATCCTAAATGATGGAAGTAATACTTTATTTATTCGCCTTCTACTGTATATCGAACAACAACAGATCCTGTTTTTGCATCACCGTATACTCGTAAAGGCACAGCTTCTGAATCCACTACTTTTGTGAATCCTACTTTTTTGTTTAACAGTTGCTCTGATTGGTTCAGATGAGTGACATCAGCCAATTGAACATCTATTTTACCAATTTGAGAAGTAGCTTCTCCTTTTATCGAAACATCTTTTGGAATATACAGTTCGACCGTTCCGGCTACTGCTGTTCCTTCTATTTTGCGGGCTGCTTTATCTTTTGTTGTTAAAATAACATGTCCACTTACCGATGAACCTTCTATTTCTTTGAGCTTACCATCTACGTAAATACGACCATTCATCGTTTCTACTTCAATCGTTTCTCCTTCAACCTGCTGAACTTGAACCGATCCATTAACCGTTTCGATATCAGCTCTTTCAAACTTCAATTCATCTAATTCCACTTTACCATTTGTTGTTTTCACTTTGAATGAGTTTGCCTCTAAATTTTTAGCGATGAACTCACCATTAAATAATCGTGCAGAAATATAATTATACTCTTTCTTTGGAACATATAACGTTACTTGGACAGAAGTTGTTTTCATATCACTATATACGCGTAATTTGTTTCCTTCTGTTGAGAAGATAAATTCTTCATGGAAACGTGCCTTTGCTTCTTCTTCTGTTGAATTTCTAAAAGTTTTCACTTTAACAGAAGCACGTACATGCTCTTCTTCCGTAGAGTGAACTTCAACTTTACCATTCGCAATATTAATAGAGATATCTGTAAAATTTACATCCTCTTTGACGAATTGTTCTTCAAAAGTAACTGGATCTCCGAATGGCATTTCAAAATCTTTCATTTTGTCGACTGTGCCTTGCATAAACTGCATGAATCGCTCACCCATTACGCTAAAGTCGCGCTTCAAATCTTCCACGAAATCGGTATTATTGTTTTGTGACTTTTTATATTCTTTTTCCTCAGGTACAAACGGTGTTGCAGGTGTAGTTTGTTTTCCTAGCTCTTCTAGTAATGCCAAAGCTTCTTGTGCAGTAATCGTGCCATTTTCAACCATATCTAAAATACGTTTTCGTTCTTCTTGCATAGTGAAAGGCCTCCTCATGAATTTATACTATAAATCATTTTACTTACATTACTATATACGATTGAAAAATCAAAAAGTTTCATCATGTAGTCGATACGGGACTTTTTTTCTTTTTAGTCGCTTTAGTTACTACTTGATCCATCCGTTGTCTATCTCTTTCTAAAATGGTTTTCAAGTACTTCCCTGTATATGAATCTTTCGATGCAATAATTTTCTCTGGTGTACCTACTGCAACGATTGTTCCTCCTTTATCTCCACCTTCTGGTCCTAGATCAATCATGTAATCTGCTGTTTTAATGACATCCAGATTATGCTCAATCACTAATACGCTATCTCCGTTATCTACTAAACGTTGAAGTACTATTAGCAATCTTGCGATATCGTCTACATGAAGACCTGTAGTAGGTTCATCCAAAATATAAAAAGACTTGCCGTTAGAACGCTTGTGTAATTCAGATGCTAGCTTCACTCGTTGCGCCTCACCACCAGAAAGAGTCGTTGCTGGTTGCCCTAATTCCATATATCCAAGTCCCACATCTACAATTGTTTTTATCTTCCGACTGATTTTCGGATGGTTTTCGAAAAAGGCATAGCCGTCCTCTGCAGTCATTTTTAGGACATCCGCAATATTCTTGCCCTTGTATTGCACTTCCAAAGTCTCACGATTATATCTTTTTCCATGGCAGACTTCACATGGCACATAGACATCAGGTAGGAAGTGCATTTCAATTTTGAGAATCCCATCTCCGCGACAGGCCTCACAACGTCCGCCTTTTACATTGAAACTGAATCTACCTTTTTTGTATCCTCTTACTTTTGCTTCATTTGTCGTTGCAAAAAGGTCACGAATATCATCAAAAACTCCTGTATAGGTAGCTGGGTTAGATCTTGGGGTACGACCGATTGGAGACTGGTCAATCTCAATAACTTTTTCTAGCATTTCCATACCTTCGACACCTTTATTGACGCCGGGTTTCACTCTTGAGCGGTTTAACTTCTGGGCTAATGATTTATATAATATTTCATTTACTAATGTACTTTTCCCTGATCCTGAAACTCCTGTAACAGCTGTAAATACACCTAATGGAATATCTACACTCACATTTTTCAAGTTGTTTTCTGAAGCGCCTTTTATTTTGATAAAGCGACCATCTGGTTTTCTTCTATCCACTGGAAGTGGAATAAACTTTTGACCACTTAAATATTGTCCGGTTAAAGACTTTTTATTTTTCATCACTTGTTCAGGAGTTCCTGCAGCGATTATTTCTCCGCCATGCACTCCTGCACCTGGTCCCACGTCTATTAAATAGTCTGCCGCCATCATTGTATCTTCATCATGCTCTACAACTATTAAGGTGTTCCCAATATCTCGCATATTTTTTAATGTTTCGATCAATCGATCATTATCTCGTTGATGTAACCCTATAGATGGTTCATCCAAAATATATAATACCCCTGTCAGTCTTGAGCCAATTTGAGTTGCCAGACGAATACGTTGTGCTTCCCCACCTGATAACGTTCCTGACGCACGGTTTAATGTTAAATAATCTAGTCCAACATTATCCAGAAAACCTAAACGTTCGTTAATCTCTCTCAGCACAAGACGAGCAATTTGCGTATCTTTTTCAGATAAGCTCAGCTCATTGAAAAACTTATTTGCTTCTTCAATGGAGTATTTAGTAATTTCCCCAATATGTAGGGAATTTATCTTAACTGCAAGTGTTTCTTCTTTTAGGCGATAGCCATTACATGTAGGACAGTCATGCTGCTCCATATATTTTTCCATTTGCTCACGAATATAATCGGACGACGTATCTTTATATCTCCGCTCTATATTCGCAAGAACGCCTTCAAATGAAATCATGCTATCTCGAACTTGTCCAAACTCATTTTCATATCGAAAACGGAATTTATCATTGTCTGACCCATACATAATTTTGTTCCATTGATCAATCGGCAATTTTTCAACTGGAACATTCATTTTTATTTTGTAATGCTTACATACTGCCTCTAAGAGTTTCGGATAATACTGAGAGCTCGTTGGCTGCCATGCAACAATGGCTCCGTCTGCTAGAGTGACGCTTTTGTCTGGAACAACTAAATCTGGATCCACCTCTAACCTTGTACCAAGTCCATCACAATCAGTACAAGCACCAAATGGACTATTAAAAGAAAACATTCGTGGCTCTAATTCTCCGATAGAAAATCCACATATCGGACAGGCGTGATGCTCACTAAATAGAATTTCTTCGTGTTCCATAACATCTATTAAAACTTTGCCATCTGCAATTCTTAGAGCTGACTCTAGAGAATCACTAAGCCTTGCAGCAACTCCTTCTTTCATAATAATTCTGTCGATGACAACTTCAATATTATGTTTTTTATTTTTATCTAGGTTGATATCATCGTCTAAATCGATTAACTCTCCATTAATACGTACACGAACGAAACCTTCTTTTTTCATCTCTTCCAAAAGCTTTACATGAGTCCCTTTACGTCCTGAAACAATTGGTGCCAGCACTTGCATCTTGGTTTTTTCTGGATATTCACTTAAGCGATCAACCATTTGTTCAATCGTTTGAGATGAAATTTCAATACCATGATTTGGACATATTGGTTTTCCAACTCGCGCATACAATAGTCGCATATAATCATAAATTTCGGTCACAGTAGCTACTGTAGAGCGTGGATTTTTACTCGTCGTTTTTTGATCGATAGAAATAGCTGGTGATAGTCCCTCAATGACGTCGACATCTGGCTTTTCCATTTGCCCCAAAAATTGTCGTGCATAGGCTGATAATGACTCTACATATCGACGTTGTCCCTCCGCGTAAATTGTATCGAAAGCTAAGGAGGATTTACCAGAGCCAGAAAGTCCAGTCATGACTACTAGCTTATCTCTTGGTATTTTCAAGCTTACATTTTTTAAATTATTTGCACGTGCACCTTGAATCACGATTTCTTGATTTTTCAACTTCTATCACCCTTCCAGCTTCAGTTCCAAAATTGCATCGCGTAATTCTGCAGCTCGTTCAAAATTAAGTGCTTTAGCTGCATCTTTCATTTCTTTTTCTAGATTTTCTAGAAGTGTTGCCTTTTCTTCTTTCGTTAATGGTTTTCCGCTTATTAAGCGTTGTGCATATGTTTCTTCCTCTTCTGCAACCTGTGATGCACGGATAACATCGCCTATTTTCTTTTGAATTGTTTTTGGTGTGATGCCATGTTTTTCGTTATATTCCAGTTGAATTGTTCGGCGACGTTTCGTTTCATCAATTGCTTTTCGCATAGAGTCTGTCATTTTATCTGCATACATAATAACTTCTCCATTAGAATTACGAGCAGCACGACCAATAGTCTGAATTAATGAACGTTCAGAACGTAAAAACCCTTCTTTATCGGCATCTAATATTGCTACTAGAGACACCTCTGGTATATCTATTCCTTCTCGCAACAAGTTAATCCCTATTAGTACATCGTAGGTACCTAAACGAAGTTCCCGAATAATTTCAGTACGCTCTAGTGTTTTTACTTCTGAATGTAAATACTGTACCTTTATACCGATTTCCTTTAAGTAGTCCGTTAAATCCTCCGACATTTTTTTCGTTAACGTCGTAATTAAAACACGCTCATTTTTAGCCGATCTTTCATGTATTTCATTGATTAAATCATCTATTTGCCCTTCAATAGGCTTCACCGTTATGACTGGGTCCAATAGTCCTGTAGGACGGATAATTTGTTCCACCATTTCCGGTGTATGCTCTAGCTCATAAGGGCCAGGAGTTGCTGAAACAAATATAGCTTGGTTAATATGTTTTTCATATTCAGTAAATGTAAGGGGGCGATTATCTAGAGCAGATGGCAATCGGAATCCGTAATTTACTAGCACAGATTTTCTCGCTTGGTCACCATTATACATTCCTCTTACCTGAGGTAATGAAACGTGACTTTCATCTACTACGAGTAAAAAGTCTTCTGGAAAATAATCAAGTAATGTGTAAGGAACCGCTCCAGCTTCTCTTAATGTTAAATGTCTAGAGTAGTTTTCTATGCCTGAACAAAAGCCCATTTCCTCCATCATTTCTAAATCATACCTAGTTCGTTGCTCCAATCGCTGAGCCTCTAAAAGCTTATCCTCGCTTCTCAAATACGCAAGCTGTTCTTCTAGTTCTTTTTCAATATTTGCTATGGCCAGCTTCATCTTTTCTTCACGGGTAACGAAGTGGGACGCAGGGAATATAGCTACGTGGTCACGTTCTCCTAAAATTTCTCCAGTAAGCGCATTAACTTCACGAATACGATCAATCTCATCTCCAAAGAACTCCACACGAAGACACTTTTCATCACGTGAAGCCGGAAAAATTTCTACTACATCTCCACGAACACGGAATTTTCCGCGTACGAAGTTCAAATCGTTTCGTTCATATTGAATATCGACGAGTTTACGTAATAGCTGATTACGATCTATTTCCATTCCGGTTCTTAATGATAAGACCATCTCTTTATATTCCTCAGGATTACCTAAACCGTAAATACAGGATACTGATGCGATAATAATGACATCTTTTCTTTCAAATAAAGAAGAAGTAGCAGAATGTCGGAGCTTATCTATCTCCTCGTTAATACTAGAATCTTTTTCTATAAATGTATCGGTTGATGGAACATATGCTTCTGGTTGAAAATAATCATAGTAACTAACGAAGTACTCGACCGCATTGTTCGGAAAAAACTCTTTAAACTCATTATATAATTGACCCGCTAGTGTTTTGTTATGTGCCATCACTAATGTCGGTTTGTTTATCTGTTGAATAACATTTGAAATAGTATATGTTTTACCTGTGCCTGTCGCACCTAGTAAGGTTTGATATCTTTTCCCTTCATTAACCCCTTCTACTAGCTCTTTAATTGCTTCTATTTGATCTCCCGCTGGCTCATACGGAGCTTGCAAGTCAAAAGTTTGTTCCATACATAAGCCTCCCATTTTTTTGAATAATTTCAGTTTAACATACTCTTTTTTTGATTCCTACTAAAACGAACATATGTTTTTTAAACATAATAAAAAGCCACTGATACCAGTGACTTTCGACTTCATTATTATTATCTTTTCGATGCTTCTTGTGCTAAATATAATCCTACCTTATGGTTTTGTCTCCAAATCGCATCCCACTTCGATAGAGGTACAGGTTGCTCTCCAATATATGGAGAAATTTCTAATGTAATACCAGGCATTTTCGTTTCCTGGATAAACCAATCAGCAGATGCTCCAGAGCCTGGCAGATATTGAGGCGGCATTACTTTATAACCGGTAAGTTTCGATAATGTTTTTGCCAGCGCTTGATCGCGCTTAGATTCTGCTGTCTTTTGATAGTTAAACCAGTACATTATTTGTCCCGAAGAGTGATAAGAAATATACGTTTTAAACTTATGTTTCTTGACGAAATCCCGAAACGCCTTTGACTCCGGTTCACTAAAAGCACTCGGTCCTTTATACGCCATATATGCTGGTTGCTTATGTCCTCCTTTGATCTTATCCCAACCAGAGGCAAAGTTATCGTTTAAATCTACCCCGCGTATATTCGATTTCCATCTATTAAAATTAGAGTTTCCATTAATCTTTGTAGCAAGTGCGCCATTCTTCATAGATGTTGGTCCTGATTGAACAAGTTTCACACCATCAGGGTTCATCATAGGGATAAACCAAATAGCAGTTTGATCTAAAGTCTGACGAACATTATATCCACCATAAACAGATTTATTTTCGTAATGAATACTATATGTATCAATCATTTCTGCTACCACATTTGTCGTCATATGCTCACGAGCATGTAAGGAACCATCCAGCAGTACTTCCTTTTTTCCGTTTCCAATTTTCATCGCATACAGAGGAGTACCTTCTACTGATTTACCTATTTGCTCTAGCTTCGTAAATTCAGGATATAACGCTGCAATTACATTAAGTAGATATGTCATTTCTTCATACTTCAGTACTTTTTTCGGTTGCAATAAATCCATGTGGACAAAATCATTCATATTTATCTTTGCCTCTTGTCCTAGAAAATAGATAATTCCTTTACTCTTCTCTACTCCTATTAAATCCACAGATTGATTGGCTGCTAGTGTCCCAATTTGGATAGACTGTGTATTGTAAACAGGTACCTCCACACGATTATATAGTTTCATCGGATATGTCGCTTTTTTTATAGTATCATTAGAAGGACTCAAAGTAGGAATTGTACCCTCCAGAGGAATATAAAAGACATCTTTACCTACTTCTACTAAATGATAGACTGAGGAAGTTTTTGTACGAGTTAAAACTGCGTCTTTTAATAGTATGCCCTTTTGCACAAGCTTCCCTTTTTTCATAACATAGTATGGGATTTGCTCATCGACTACCTTAAAACTCATTTGTTCCTGTTCAAATAAAACACTCGCTTGATTACTATAGATAAATCCTGGAACTCCATTAAAATCAATTTGATAATACCCAGCCACTAAGCCTGTCGTTTCGTATACTTCCGCTGTTGTTCCTTCTAATAATATAGAAGATTCATTGGAGGTATCTGATAATACTTGATAGCTATCGAGCGTTTTAATATTCCACTTATCTTCTGCTTGGACAATAGTTGGTAGAAGCAATAGTAAGAATAATGCTAGTAGCGTATAACGTTTCATTTATTGTTCCTCCCTTGTTATCTCATATAGTGGAAAACCTTTACTTCTCTAGCTTATCGTAGTTTTTTGTCAAAAGAAATAGAATTTTGTGATATAAAAAAACCACTTCCTAATGAAAGTGGTTTTTTTCGCAATACTTTGTTATCTTGGACTGTTTAGTTGATGAAGTGCTGTTGTATACTCTAAAAATGCGGCCATATCTTTTCGATCTAGCGCTTCGTCTATTAATGCAAAGAGACGATTACTACTTTGTTCCCGGTGGATAATGTTCAAAAACATATCAAGATATATTTCGTTTAACAATTTTTCGGCAGAGCTTTCATTCCCCGTTTGACCCATTGCTTTTAAGAAATCTGCATATGAATATTGTTTGTCCATCTCCATCACCCCGATGTCTTTTTTCTATTATATAAAAGCAACGAACTACTTGCAATCATTTTGAGAAAATTACAACTAGATAGTAAATAAGGAATATTTTAAAAATTTGTTATATATGCTTGATTTACTTCCAAAATTAACTATAATTGAGGTATATAATACAAAGGGGTGGATTTTTATGTCGAAAAAAGTAGAAGAAAAATCTTTTTTTATTTCATTTGAAACCGCTGTACTTCAACCTATTGTAGTGAATAATACGATATTTACAAAAGTAACTAATTTTTCAGGTGAATCAAATATAATAGGTAAAAAGCCTTTTGATATCGTTCGCCACTCTTGCTCTTTTTACGGTTCTTCGTTCCAACACACTGCTCAATTATCGAGAGATGCGATTGGAAACTATTTAAAGCTACCGATTCTCATAGCTCATGACTTTGGAAATCCGTGTATATTCATACCAATACTCTCTCCTAAATCGGATTTAAATGTTTGGTTCTCTTTTAGAGCAATAGAATCATTTTATCCTTCTAAAGATGGTTGTATAGTCGTTTTAACAAATGGCCAAAAAATAACTGTACCTTCATCTCCACAGACAATAAGTAGACAGGTTGGATTTGCTAATATACTAAATATGCATTTGCTAAAACGGATGAGCCATCTGATAAATACTGGTTATATTACTAAAATTCCACAATTTCAAAAAGACTCACAGTACTAACGAAGTTTTTCTACTACAGCCAAATATATAGATAGTAGTTCTTCGACTCTGTTGCGGAGACGAACGTTTAGGTAACGACGATGTTCTTCATAACCTCCATGAAAAAATACATACTCTGTGAACATATCATCTCCTTCTCCTCGAAGAACTTTCATACTGTGACGCTTCATATACATATGCGTCTGTTTTAGTTCTTTCTGCACTTGCTTTCCTGCTTCTTCCACTAAAATGATGTATGGACGCTTCAATTTAAATGGAGCCTTTTCAAAAATAGTTCGATCTTTTTCTAAGATAGTCAGGACCATTGGAAGATAGATCATGTTTTCAAAATATGGAATTGCCTCTTCCGGTATTAATGGCATAACTACTCCTCCTCATTAGGAACGTGTGTTCTATTTTTTATTTTACTACTTTTATCGAAAAAAGCAACAATTGAGTCATTGGTATATAAATGAAACAATTACAAAAAAATAATAATAGTGGATAGGAATGAGGCTATTTTCAGGAAATCTTCCATCTTAACTACAAAATACAATCACTAAAAAAAGAACAACTGCCATCTATAAAATGGCAGTTGTTCTTAACCTATTATATCCATAGCCCAACTACGGGCTTCTAAATAATATTTGTTTAATGTAGCGTGATCAATATCGATAGCCTCTGCACCTGCAATTATGTCATCCCATCTTACTTCATCACAAGCTACGGAAAGCTCTAGATAAGGAGTCATATCGGTAGGTTTCCCAGATAGTGTTTCTACTACCTCATCCGTAAGCGGAAGTTCTTGAAGTAAATGACTCATCTTCCGGTGTAGTAATGTGTCGATTAAAGAAAACATACCTACTAGGAAATATTCAGAGGAATTTTGTAAAAACTGTCTTTTAGCCAGTAACTCACAAAACTTGGCCCGGAATAAGGATGCTTCAATAAGAGCCATTCCATCTCCATTAGAATTTGCTTTCGACTCTCTTAACATTAATACATATATCCAATGATTTAATTCTTCTAATCCCAACATCACTACCGCTTGTTTAATGGAACGAATTTTAGATTTTTTTCTAGCGGCTGGTGAGTTAATGATTTTTAAAACTTTAAAGGAAATGGACACATCACGCTCGATTTCATCTGCTATTTGCTCAATAGAGGAAACTTTGTTACGAAGCAAACTAATAATGCGGAAATACTGTGCCATATTAGCAGGAATATCAGTCCCTTTAATAATTTCAGGTTTGGCAAAGAAGTAGCCTTGGAACAATCCGTATCCTGCCTCTTTGGCATCATAAAATTCTTCACGCGTCTCTACTTTTTCAGCTAAAAGTACAATATGAGGATAATTTTTCTTCACAATTTCTTCAATAACTTTTCTCTCAGAAGGCTTACTCAAAATAAAATCAACTTTGATAAAATTAACTAAACTAAATAACTCATCATATAAGTTTATATTTTTATGTAAAATAAAGTCATCTAAAGCAAGTAAAAAACCTAACTTTTTTATGTATTTAAGCTTTTGAATTAAAGAAGGGGTAATTGGAATATCCTCTAAAACTTCCACAACTATACGTTTAGGTGGAAGTTTATCAAATAATGTATTATCTAATAAATTTTCCGTAAAATTAATAAAACACAACTTTTCTCCCGCAAGATTATTTATACCTATCGTTAAAAATGAATGGGTTAATACCTCTAAAGTTGCTAAATCGCCATCTATAACAGGAAAAGCATTCGTACTACTATCACGATACAATAATTCAAAAGCAAAAATATGCTCTTTTTTTGTAAAGATAGGTTGTCTCGCCACAAAAATATCCATACAAACTCCTCAAATCCATAAATATTCAGTATTTCTATTATAACAAATCTTTCCATGAAAATCGATATATTTTCTATTTATTTCCTATGGATGACAGAAAACTTGGAACATGATATGTTTGATAATGGGGAGAGAAAGTCGAAAGGGGAGAAATATTCATGGAATACATCCGTTATAATCAACAGGGTAATTTAGCATATGTCACTTTAAACAGACCAGACTCATTAAATGCATTTAACTATGAGATGCTTCGTGAACTTGGAGATATTGCAGAATCTATTCGCATTAATCCAGACATCCGTGTAGTTATTTTCACAGGGGCAGGAGAAAAGTCATTTAGTGTAGGTGCAGACTTAAAGGAACGAAAAACATTAACTGATCAACAAGTGAAACGTAATATATACAAAATTGGAGAAGTATTTACTGCAATTGAAAACCTTCCACAACCAACAATAGCTATGCTAAACGGCTATGCATTTGGGGGCGGAACAGAATTAGCACTTGCCTGTGATTTTAGAATTGCCTCTGATGATATTCAGCTTGGTTTAACTGAAACAAGTTTGGCAATAATACCAGGAGCTGGTGGGACACAACGTCTACCAAGACTTATCGGGGAATCAAAAGCATTAGAACTAATTTTAACTGCTAAAAGGCTAAAATCAGAAGAAGCACTCTCCTATGGGTTGGTAACAAAGGTAACAACGAGAGGAACACTGCAGGAAGAAACCGAAGCATTTGCTGCACTGATGCTTGCAAATGGACCTATTGCCTTACAACAAGCTAAGTTTGCTGTAAAGCATGGGATGAATGTAGACCTACAAACTGGTTTAAATATCGAAAGAAAAGCATATGAAATAACTATTCCTACAGAAGATCGTGTAGAAGCACTCCAAGCCTTCGTAGAAAAAAGAAAACCTGTTTTTAAAGGGAAATAAATTTATCCATTATAAGTACTAATGATAGGGTTATATTTTTTGATTTCTTTGCTACTCTGTGTAAAAGTTGGTATACTAAATGCATAAAACAGATACAATATAAAAACCGCTAAGATGTGCAACCATCTTAGCGGCCAAATAGAATGATTCCCTGCAAGGGGGATGGCACGCCAGACAAAAGTAATCCAACCGAGCGCTAACTCATAGGTGGATTACTTTTTTCGTGTCATTGAAAAGCTAAGTGTAATAAGAGCTACAAGTAGCGAAGAAAAACTAATCATTATTACAAGCGATTCGAAAACAGTCAAAAGCAGCACCCCCTCTCTGTCTATAACTCTTTGACAGAAAGAACAAAGCAGGTGCCAACCACCCATGAGTTTATCAATCTATTTCCTCTATTATACCACACTCATATTCCTTAATATCAGAATTAACAGATATATCAATAAAAATTCCTTGAAGAAAAACCAGACAAAAAGTCGCCAGTCCATTGGATTATCGCATTTCAAATGCAAAAGCGATTACAAAATAATTTGATCCCTCCCTAAAATTTGACCAATCTTATCATCTAAGCGATAAGCTATGCTGAATCTTCTAGTAAAGTACTACACACTGATTGATTGTAGTGCAAGGTGGCGACTCCGGCGGGATTAGTGAGACAGATGAGATTTCACATCGACGCGTAAGCGACGGTGATAGCTCATCGCTCCCCCCGCGGAAAGCGTCCACCTGAAACGAAAATCAGCAGGACTATTCATTCTTGAAAGTATCTTGAACTCAGTGTTCACAGGAAATTTTTATATACTTTCCTATCTCTTAAGAAAAACCAGGAAAAAAGTTGCCCAGTCTGATTACCCAATGTTTTTTAGAGCAGCTGGTCATGACTAATGGGGCAAATACTTCCACTAGTGTAAAAGACAATCTACCTACTTTCTCCCTCTAAAATTTGACCAATCTTATCATCTAAGCGATAAGCTATGCTGAATCTTCTAGTGAAGTACTACACACTGATTGATTGTAGTGCAAGGTGGCGACTCCGGCGGGATTAGTGAGACAGATGAGATTTCACATCGACGCGTAAGCGACGGTGATAGCTCATCGCTCACCCCGCGGAAAGCGTCCACCTGAAACGAAAATCATCAAGATTATTCATTCTTGAAAGTGCCTTGAACTCGGTGTTCACAGGAACCACCAGTGTTCACGGAACATTTTTACATATTTTCTTATATATAAAAAAGGACAGATAATCTGCAAAAATTTACAGCAGTTATCTATCCTTTTTTAGCTACTTATTCAGCTCGTTCTCTTTCGATGTGTCTTCATTTATGTCCTTAAATTCAGGTTCCTCCCCAAATTCAGTTCCATATTGAAGATTTCGAGAACTTTGTCTGCTCGTCCCAAACTCTTCTTCTTCGGACGTTCTAAATAAAAGTGGAATGCAGATTAAGCCGCTAATGCCAACCAATGCATAGATCACTTTAGAAAATAGTGCAGTCTGCCCACCGAAAATAGATGCAACTAAATCGAATTCAAAAAAGCCGATCAATCCCCAGTTAATAGCACCAATTATAACGAGGGCTAAAGCAAGCCGATGTATAAATCCCACTGATTAACTCCTCCTTCATTAGTTGTATGAATGATAGCGACGATATGGGATAACATATCGTAAACAACTAAGATTCGCTCTTATCTTTTACCAGAAGTAACGATTCATACATGAAGAGAAATCAAAATCCGAAAAATCCTGATTACTGCTGAAAGCAACGAGTTCGGTTATAATGAATAAAAAATTGTGATATCACACAGATATTTATCATTTATTGAAACGCGTAATTATAATATTGACTCATCAGTACTTATAGATATTGTAAAATACAATGTTAAGGGACAGTTTTTATTTTATCCTTTTTCATAAATTCCATTTTTGTTTCTGAAATAAGAATAGCTAATAGAATAATCAAGGCACCGATAATCATTCTGCTCGTCATAATCTCGCTCAGGATGATAACGGAAAAGAGCATACCCCAAAAAGATTCAGTAGCTAAAATAATTGCTGCCTTTGTTTCTGTTATGTATTTTTGAGCAACTGTTTGCATTAGAAAAGCAATGGTTGTGGAGAAAATTCCTAAGTATAACAGATTCATCATACCCTCAGATTCCATAGAAAAGCTCGTCTCTCCTCTAAATATCACGACGATACAACCAATTACTGCGGCAGTAAGCATTTGTACAATAGTTAGCACAACAGGATCCTCTGTCTTAACAAATTTAGCTGTGTAAAAAATATGAAAAGCAAAACCTACCGCACAGCCTAAAGTCAATAAATCTCCTACATTCACGTCAGAAGACAATTTTAAAGAAAGTATAGCAATACCAACAATAGCCAGAAGAGCACCTGAAAGTTCGTACATATCTATTTTTCTTTTATATAATAGAAATCCTATAAAGGGTACGATTACCACATTCACAGCTGTTAGAAAAGCATTTTTTGATGGTGTTGTGAATTGTAAACCCACTGTTTGAAGAGCAAAAGCTATGTATAAAAATATACCTAATAATGCTCCTTTAATTAGCGTACTTTTCTTTAATTTATTCAGCTTCTTGAAGAATATAAGGCTTAATATAACTGCTCCGACTAAAAACCTACCAGCTAAAATCTGGTAAGGAGTATAGTGTTCCAAAGCCACTGCACTTGCTACAAACCCACTACCCCAAATTATCGCTGTAAGAACTAGCAATATTTCTCCGATGTATTTAAACATTATTTCCACCAACCTTTTTTCACTAAAACTAGTATATCGCAAGAATTCAAAAAAAAGCGCCTTCTTCTACAATATTTTTGTTGTAGAAAAAGACGCTTTATATTTAGGAAATACTTTCTTGTAAACTTTGTTTTACATTTTGCAATGTTTCTTTCTTTTGAATTAACCGTACAAAAATATTATTAGCAAGAAGGGACAGTATGATAAATCCTACTCCTATAATTTCAAAGGCAGATATGTGGTTTCCTTGAATACTCGAAATAACAAGCGTCGTTACAGGAACAAAATTAATAAACAGCAAAGCATTTAAAGGTGATAGAATACTAACTCCAACATTCCAACCTACTAAGGCAATAACTCCTGGAAAGATAATCATGAATAGTAGATGAGGAGTAACTGCTTGAACCGTATCAACTGTCGGTATAGAGACGTAACCTATCATTGTCGCTATTCCTACAATGATTACTGCTGAAAGCGTACCTAGCAAACAGCTTAATGTCGAGTAACGAAGGACAGACCAACCTCTAAATTTGTCTCCTCCCATCGTATACACAACCCACCCTACTACTGCGATTAATATAAATAAGGATGGAATAATATTGTTAGTTGCAGAAAGAAACGCTCCTATATTCCCTTTCGTGATAACAAGTATCGCTCCAACGAAAGAAACAACAACACATAATAATGTAAATGAATAAGGACGACGTCTATAAAATAACCAAACGATTATAATTGAGATCATAGGCATCAATGATTCCATAATAGATGCAACCATTACACCTGGTTCTCCAAGTATATCCTCACCCCAGAAAATTAGTAAATTATAGACGGTAAATGCCATTGTGCCGAAAAACCATAATAGCATTCCTTTCCCCTCCATGCGAAATGCCTTTGGTCCTTCCTTCCATAATAAAAACAAGACCAAAATAATCGCCACTGCTCCATATCGGAAAATGGTAAAGTAAAACGGATCAATATATGTAAAAGCATTATGTGCAACTGGAAACATTGCTCCCCACGATACACTTGCGATAAAACATAGAAAAGCTCCTAAAAAAATATTGTTTTTCATAAATAAGTAATCTCCTTCTCGTATTCCCTTACCTATTAAACGTCAAAAGTGTCTATCATGTAAAATGATTATTTTTGATGTTATATATCACTTTTAGTGATACCATATGATATACAAAGGAGGGGTTACAAGATGGAGCTTAGAGACTTAGAAATATTTCAACTTGTTGCTCAAAAAGGAACCGTCACAGAAGTTGCGAAAGAACTTAGTTATGTTCAGTCAAATATTACGGCACGTATAAAAAAACTTGAAGCAGAACTAAACACACCATTATTTAATCGTCATAATAGAGGCATGAGCTTAACTCCTGAAGGAAAGAAGTTATTAGTATATTGCGAGCAAATCTTATCACTAACTAAGGAAATGAAAAAAGTAGTACAAAATAAAGAACAGCCGTCTGGTAAATTAGAAATTGGGACAGTCGAAACTGTTATTAAACTACCGATCATTTTATCTTCCTTTACTAAAAAGTATAAGGAAGTAGACCTGTCTCTTTTCTCAGGTGTAACAGAGAAGCTACAAGAGGAAGTATTAAATCATCGATTAGACGGGGCATTTGTCACTGAAACTATTCCTCACCCAGAACTTGTCTCTCATGATGTTTTTCAAGAGGAGCTAGTTTTAATATCCAATAAAGACACAACTTCCTTTGAACTGCTGAAAAACGAACCATTTTTATGCTTTAACAAAGGTTGTGGATATAGAGCAAGATTAGAAGCTTGGTATAAAGATGAAAATATAGTTCCTAGTAAGGTAATGGAGTTCGGAACGTTAGAAACAATTTTAAGCAGTGTCGTCGCAGGTTTGGGAATTACCTTAATCCCTAAATCAGCAGTTTCTCACTTAGAAGCCCGTGGACTTATCCAATGTCATTTTTTACCGACCAAATATAGTGAAATTAAAACCGTATTTATTAGGAGGTCGAATACTTACTTAACAACGACAGTCGAAAAATTTATCGAAACTATTGAATTGAGCATAGGAGAAACCTCTGAACTATTATCATTTTAGATAATGGGCAGGATGACATATGTAAAGCCTAAAGTAAAAACGAAGCGTCATCTACCCAAATATAGAGATGACGCTTTTTTATATGGGAAAATATATAACTTAACTCATATTGCAAAGTCAGAGCCTGCTATGATTTCATCGGAGGATTTACGGAGCAATTCTGTCATAATAAAAGGGCCGCAATTTTTGTTGTATGAATACACAATTTGATAGCCAATATGATATCCAATCCATTTAGAAAACGGTGTGTTAGGGTTTCCAAATAAGTAGAGTTGATGATTTTTAACCCCTTTTATCTGTAAGGCAGGAACAAAATGTCTTTGCCATATTTCACTTACCTCTTCTAAACGATACATATTCGTCCAAGGTGCTATCCACGTTTTACCATACAATTGCTTTACCGCAAATTCGCCAAGTCCTTCAATAATTATTGAATCATCTAAGGTAATGGCTGCAGGAAGAGAATCTAAAAATTGTAATCTGCATACATGATTATACTCATGTGCTACTAATGCCTTAATCTCTTCTTTGGTAAGATCAGAAGATACGAAAAGAAAAAGTACTCTTTTATAGGCAATGCCGTTTTTACGTGGGGAGTCCTTGCGCCGTTTAGTACCCTCTTTTCTAATCGGGAAAATATAAATAGAAACCTTTGGACCATCCCATAATTCTCGCAAATATTTATATTCTTGTTTAACGATATCCCAAATACTTTTGGAATCTAATTCTCTCAAGATTTTCTTTAAAGATTTCCATTCAGTTGGTTCAAATAAACCATTTTTTAAAAGTTCATATTGGATGACCTCAGAATTTACCTCCGGAAAAAACTTCATAACTGGATCGCATATAATCTCTCGTTGTAATGTCTCTACGCCTCTCCCATCTTGATCTTCGCATCTTTCCGCAAATGTAATCAGCATGTTTCTCGTTTCTTTGACCGACATGAACCCTCTCCTTTTTCGTCTTATAGCATATGTTTCTATTTTTTTTTAGTCACAGAAATATAGACAACTGTCTTAAGTATGCCCTCATTGCCAACACAAACTGTAGTTTTGTAGAAAGAAGGTCTTATAAATGAATCAAAATGAACTATAATAATCTCTGTTGTAAATATGATGGAAAGGCAAGATTGTGGATTGAGAAGGTCGCTTACATCTCAGTGGAGTTACAAGTTTAGTAGAAATATGGTGGAGATGCTGGTCCATCTTATTGTGGAGTACTACTCATTTAGTTGATTGAAGTGTAATGTGGCGACTCCCGCGGGAACAGTACGAGCTGAAAGCCCTACTGGAAAGACATTGTATACATATTTTTTAAAAAGAGGCTAGGACAGAAGTAGAAATTTTATTGGATAAGGAGAAAACTTTACTAAATAATGGATATTTAATAAAATTGATTGGAATGGAGGGGCGACTCCTACGGGAATAGCGTGACGCCTGAGACTACAGGCTCAGGCCACGCCCGTGGAAAGCGTCCCTGGAATGGAAATCAATTTTGTGCACAGCAAAAAACAGCATTTTTCTCACAGAGAAAAATGCTGTTTTGGGGTTCTGTCCCAGCCTCCCATTTTAAATTATGCTAGTGCTTGCGTTAAATCGTCCAATAAATCTTCTACATCTTCAATCCCCACTGAAATTCGGACAAGCCCATCTGTTATGCCCAGCTCTGCACGACGCTCACTTGGGATAGATGCATGGGTCATTCGAGCAGGAACTGAGATTAAACTCTCCACTGCACCTAAGCTCTCTGCAAGTGTAAAGAATCGGAGCTTCGCTAAAAGCTCATCTGCTTTCTCAGCACTTCCAACGTCAAAGGAAATCATTCCCCCGAATCCTGTTGTCTGTTTTTTCATCAACTCATGTCCAGGATGAGTCGCTATTCCCGGATAAAATACATTAGAAACAGCTTCATGATTATTCAAAAATTCTGCAATTCGTTGTGCATTTACATTATGCTCTTCCATACGTATCCCCAGTGTTTTAATACCACGCATTAGTAGCCAAGAATCCTGTGGCCCAAGTACTGCTCCTACAGAGTTTTGCACAAAATGCAAATCTGTAGCTAACTGGTCAGAGTTTACAACAACAAGACCAGCTACAACATCACTATGACCTCCCAAATATTTGGTCGCACTATGTACGACAATGTCAGCGCCGAGTGCAATCGGTTGTTGGAAATATGGCGTCATGAAAGTATTGTCTACTATTGTTAATAGTCCTTTTTCTTTCCCAAGCTTCGCAATTTCCTCAATATCAGTGACTTTTAATAGTGGGTTTGTAGGTGTTTCCAAGAATATCGCTTTTGTATTTTCTTTAATCGCTGCTTCTACATTCGAAATATCTCCAGTATCCACAAATGTCGCTTCAATGCCAAAGCGATTCAATACTTTAGAAATAACACGGAAAGTCCCGCCATATACATCATCTGTTAATATCACATGGTCACCTTTGCCAAAAAGCATCATAACAGAACTAGTCGCTGCCATTCCCGATGCGAAAGCAAACCCTGCAACTCCACCTTCTAGCTCGCTGATCAATACTTCTAATGCATGACGAGTAGGATTTCCAGTACGTGAATATTCATAACCGTTGAATTTACCTACTGCCTCTTGTTTATACGTACTCACTTGATAAATCGGTGTCGATACTGCTCCAGTTGTTTCGTCTCCTACAATTCCTGCATGTATTAATTTCGTTTTAGCGCGCATCATTATTCCTCCTTGAATAGTTCATAAACCTTCTGACTTAAATACCGTTCGCTCGAATCTGGAAAAATCGTCACAATATGACTTCCTTCTTTCGCGATCTTTGCTTCCTTCATTGCAGCATGAAAAGCAGCTCCAGAAGAGCTTCCGACTAGTAAACCTTCACTTTTTGATAGTGCCCTTAATTGTTGAAATGCTTCCTCGTCGCTTACGGTATGGATTGCATTAAAATACGAAGTATCCATGAATTCCGGTAGAAACTCCATTCCAATTCCTTCTGTCTCGTGAGAACCTGATTCTCCACCATTTAATATAGATCCAACCGGCTCAACAATAACAGTTTTAATCGATTCTTTTTGCTTTTTTAGATATGTTGAAGTACCCATAAAAGTTCCACCAGATCCAGCACCAGCAACAAAGACGTCAATTTCACCATTTAAATCACGCCATAATTCCGGTCCTAATGTCTTCGTATAAGTAGCTGGATTTGCAGGATTAGAGAATTGAGAAGGAGAGAAAGCATTTGGTGTTTCTGCTACTAGTTCTGCCGCTTTTTTTATAGCACCCTGCATGCCTAACGCTGTATCTGTATTTACAATCTCAGCCCCCAATGCACGCATCAGTGTTTGCTTTTCCACACTAAATTTCTGTGGAACAACAAAAATAACCTTATATCCTTTGCCAATAGCAGCCAAAGCAACTCCAATCCCAGTATTACCTGCAGTTGGTTCAATTATTGTCCCACCTGGCAAAAGTTTTCCTGACTTTTCTCCATCTTCAATCAAAGACAAGCCTAATCGATCCTTTACACTGCCTCCAGGATTAAGATATTCTAACTTGGCGAAAATTCGGCAATTATTAGGAATTGGTATATGTTTTATTTCCACTACGGGGGTGTTGCCTATTAAATCTTGCACACTACTAAATATGTTCATTATGCTTCCTCTATATAAATTTGACGCCATTCATCTTTTTTAGCTAGCATTTCAGAAGCTATTTCTTTCGCACCATCTAAGCTGTGACTTGCAGCCCAACCACATTGGACTTCATTGCAAGCTGGAACCTCTGTTGCATTTAAAACATCCTGTAATGTTTTTTCTAAAATTTCAAGGATTTCATCAAAATTGTCATGATTGATGACAGACAAATAAAAACCAGTTTGGCAACCCATAGGGCTAATATCCACTACTTGATCTGTGTGGTTGCGGATATTCTCAGCCATTAAATGCTCTAAAGAGTGGAGGCCTGGCATTTCCATATGCTCTTTATTTGGTTGTTTAAAACGAATATCGTATTTAAGGATTTCATCCCCATTGTTTCCTACTTTAGTTCCTGCAAGGCGTACAAATGGTGCTGCTACTTTTGTGTGATCTAAGTTAAAGCTTTCTACATTCATTTTTTTCATGAGTATCACTCCTTATTTTTTTGTTGCGTCCATTAACCAAACATAATCATTCATTTTCACAAATTCTACTTGAAACCCTGCTTCAGTAAATAATTCTTCTAATATAGGTATAGTCGTATAGTATTCTCTTTCTAGGTCTTCTACTACATTTAAAAAGCCACGGTTTCTTTCTTTAGAAATCTGTGCTTGTTTAGCTGCCTCTGTAAGAAAAACAGTATCTGCAAAAACAACCTTTCCATTTTTCGGTAGCAGATTCGCATATTTTTTTAGCGCTAAACCCTTTTCTTCATCTGTTAAATGATGGAACACATACGTACTTACAATTGCATCTATATGTTCATTTACTACTTTAAATTCAAGTAAATCCCCATCAATTACTTGAATAGAGGGAAAACGTTTAGCGGTTACTTCAAGCATTTTAATATTAGGTTCGATACCAATAACCGAAAAGCCTGCTTCCATTAGCTTCGCAGTTAAATTTCCAGTACCTGTTCCAAATTCAATAATAGTGCCAGACACACGTTGAGCTACCTCATTTAAAATAGTTTCATAGCCATTAAATACATCTCGATACTCAGGATCTTTACCAGAAACGGATGCATCGTAAGAGTCTGCCCAACCATCAAAAATATTGACAAATTCTCTTCCCATTTTTAGAACCCCTTTTTGAAACATATTATTCCTACCTGCATACTTTGTATTAGGCTTAATATTATTAGTTATATCATATTCCAGCAAATTGTCAAATAAAAAAAAGCCTCTCTAATATATAGAGAAACTCTTTTCTTATTACACTAGGATAAAATTAGGAATTGCACGTATCTAGATGATGAACACAATTTATAGCAAAGAGTTCCTGTCCAACTGCGAGTCATTTTGATGGGTTATTTCCAATGAGCACACAGTGGGAGTTAAGTGATTAAAAATCTATGGATTGCACATAAGACCAATAGAGAAGATTTCTTTAACATGAACCACTTGTTCTAATTTGGTTAACGAGTTTTTTTAAAATGATCCTGAAACAATATTCCCATTGAAAAGAACAACTCGTTTTTTCGTCCTTCTAGCGACAGCTTCTGCTGAACAGCTGGCATCAACAAATACAACGCTTGCCTTATCGCCGACTTGTGGCCAAACTTGATTTCCTTCCTTATCTAAAGGAGTTATACCTCCCGTGATATAGCCTAACGATTGAGATAGAGATAATTCGTCAACATGGTGGTAAAGTTCAGCTAAACGTCCAGCCTTCTCTAAATTATCCCCATTGCCAAATGGAGACCAGTGATCTGTGAGGCTATCTGTTCCTAGTTCAACTTTCACACCTTTTTCTCGAAGCATTGGAATTGGCATAATAAGATTACCTATAGGTACTGATGAGGTAATTGATATACCTAGCTTAGCAAATCGTTCAGCAAGTTCTGCAGAACCTTCACTCGACTCTCCAGCAAAACCAAAGGCATGACTTACGGTTACTTTTCCATGCCATTTCGCCTCTTCTGTGAGATCTGCAAGACGGTTCATAGCTAACATTCCTAACGTGTCCCTGTCATGGAGGTGGATATCTATACCTGCATTTGCTTCTACTGCAATATCCATGATTGTTTGTAATGATTTTTCGATATTATCATCAACACTCCCTGGATCAACACCACCAACTATTGTTGCTCCTTGCTTTAATGCTTGTCTAACTTGGGCAACAGAATTAGAGCGTAAAAGTCCATGTTGGGGAAAAGCCACAATTTCATGGGAAAGCTTTCCTGAAAAATTCTCTAGTGCTTGCATTGTTGCTTCTAGATTTGACAATCCAATAACCGGGTCTATGTTACAGTGAGTACGTACATGTGTCGAACCAAAATTAATTAAAGTTTCCAATATTTTTTCTGCTCTGTACTGGGCAGTTGGTAAAAGTTTTGGCAGTAGTTCTTTTTCCTCATCGAATTTATCAAAAATACTTGTAGCTGGTTGTATTGCCTTCCATGGACCACCGTAATAAGTTTTATCGATATGTATGTGCATTTCCTTAAAAGTTGGTAGCATTAGCATTTGGTTTGCATCATATTTTATTAGATCGTCATTCATATTCGTGTCGAAAGGAACAATATTCTTAATCTTGCCATCTTCCATTCGAATATGACAGATCTCTGTTAAAGTGCTTGAAATTACACCATTTTCATATTTATAACCTTTTTCTAGTCGAACGTTTTTTATCCAATAGTTTTCCATATTCTTCTCCTATCCATTAAGTATTTGTAATAACAGTACCCCAAAATTACAACAACTTCACCAGAGCAGACTGCGTCTACAAAAACCATATTTACAACAGTTAAAGACCTATTTAATATAAATAGCTACCAAAACTTCATCACTCCGCCCCAGCATGCAGGAGAATTTGTTCAATTTCTTCAAAACCTCTATCTTTCGCATGTTGAAGTGGAGTGACTCCTTTTGAGTCGGATATGTTCACATCTGCACCATGTTCAATTAATAACTCTATTGTTTCCTGGTGTATCTTACCACCTTCGCTTAGAACAATCGCTTCCATCATGGCAGTCCAACCTAAATTATTAACAAGATTCACATCGATATCGGTGTTCTCTAGAAGTTCCCTTACTACTTCCACATAGCCATGTTCTGAAGCAGGAATAAGTGCTGTACCACCGTATCTATTTAAAAGGTTTGGATTAGCACCCGCGTCAATTGTCATCCTTAAAATTTCTATGAAGCCCTCTGCTCCCGCATATAAAAAAGGATTGTTTTCCATATCATCTTGAATGTCTAGATCTGCACCATAATCGATTAAGACCTTTACTGTTTCTGGATCGTCCGCATAAGTTGCAGTCATGACTGCAGTTCTACCCTTATTGTCTATAATATTTATATCTATCCCTGACTCCAATAGACTCTTAATCTTAGAGACATTTCCATGTTCTGCTGCTTGAAAAAATTGTTCATTCACTTTGTCCCCATCTACCTCTGGAGAATTGTCAATTTCATTCGATTCTTTCGTGTTTTGACACCCTATTAAAAAGAATAGAATTATGAATAGAAGTAATACTTTTTTCAAAATCACCTTTTTCTCCTCTTCCTATAAGGTATTTTTCATATTTACACAGAAAATCGATAACCTGCACCCCATACAGTTTCAATAAACTGAGGATTTGCAGGGTCAATTTCAATTTTTCCTCGTATTTTTCGGATATGGACAGTTACAGTCGTAGTATCTCCCGTTAATTCAAGTCCCCATATTAACTCAAAAAGTTCTTCCTTACTAAAAACACGATTTGGACGTTTCGCAAGAAATGCTAGTAGATCAAATTCTTTACCGGTTAAATTGACTTCACTATTATTTACATAAACTCTACGTGATGTCTCATCAATTCTTAATCCTCTGATACATATTTCTTGTTTATCTTGTTGCTTATTACCACTTAAACGGTCATAGCGCGCTAAGTGTGCCTTTACTCTAGCAACAAGCTCACTTGGACTGAACGGTTTAATCACATAATCATCTGCCCCAAGACCGAGACCTCTAATTTTATCGATATCTTCTTTTTTAGCTGAAACGATTAAAATCGGTATATCCTTTACTTCCCGTACTTGTCTACAAATTTCAAAACCATCTACATGGGGTAACATAAGATCAATAATTATCAAATCATATTCAACCGTAAGCGCTTGTTCGAGACCTACCTTTCCTGAGTCAACTAGGTTAACCTCATAATCATTAATGACAAGATAATCTCTTTGTAATTCTCCAATGCTAGGGTCATCCTCAATAATTAAAATTTTTTTCAATCCGTTCACCTCTTTTTTTGACATATTTAAGTGTGAAGTAAATGTCCGTTCCTTTACCTAATTCACTCGTTGCCCAAATTTCTCCACCGTGCTCACAAATAATTTGTTTTGCAATGGCTAAACCAAGACCACTTCCACCTGTTGTAACATTTCGCGCACTATCCTCGCGATAAAATCGATCAAAAATATACGGAAGAGCTGTAGGTTCAATCCCATTGCCGTTATCACTAATTATAATCTCCATATTTTCACCTTTATGGGCTACAGAAATTCGTAAAAGCCTTTCTTCATTTTTCATATGTTTTATGGAATTTTGAATAATATTGGCTAATACACGCCTTAACTTTTCCCTATCAGCTATCACCAACTCTTGAAAATTATCCAAATGAACATTCAATTGTACTTGAATACCTTGTTCTTCAAGATCCCAGCTTAGTTCTTCAATGAAGTGCTCGATATAACGAACAATATTAATTTCTTCAAAGTTAAATTGGATCTTTCTAAGATCAAGCTTTGAAAAAAGAAATAAATCATCAATTAGGGAATCCATATCAGACGCTCTTCTGTAAATCGTTGAAAGATATTTGTCCATTTTTTCGGGAGTATCAGCAACCCCATCTTTAATTCCCTCTACATATCCTTTTATGGCCGTAATTGGAGTTCTCAAATCATGAGAAATATTTGAAATAAGTTCCTTACGGTTTTCTTCGTATTTCAACTGTATGTCTACTGATTCTTTTAATTTTTGACGCATTTCTTCAAAAGCCATACTAAGCTGTCCAATTTCATCCTTTGTAATTGCAGTCATTTTAAAGTTTAAATTTCCTTCACTTATTTCTTCTGTCGCAAATTTCAATGAATCTAAAGGTTTTGCGATACTTCTAGTAACCAAGTAATTAAGTATTCCATTAGTTACAATTAATAAAAGGAGTAAAACACCAGCTAATATAGGAAATAGATTCTTTGATAATGCTGCATATGGGCTAACTTTTTTTATGACAAATATGCTACCTTCTTCTTTATCTTGATAATAAAAGTCAAATTTAACATAAGAAAAATAATATTTTCCAAAACTGATCGTATCTCTAACATTTATATTGGAAGGCTCAAAGGAAGGAAGGTCATTTGCACTTGTTATCGAGATTAGCGTATCTGTCTTATAAATCATTTCATCACCTTTACGGATAATAAGACCAGCTGGTACATCTTTTAACATCTCATCATATAACTTTAAAGGACCTTCATTTAATAATTGATTTGGTTGTTTTTTCGCTAGATATTTTAAGTCCAAAAACACATTTTCTTCTTGTGCTGTTATCGGCTTATGCGTGTAATGATTTGCAAATAAATGTTTTACACTACCTATATCCCCTGTAATCGCTAAAATCATCAACAATCCACTAATTATAAAAAGCCCCATTGTTACAACTAACATGGCTGTATAGGATAATAACATTCTCATACGGATTGACATGCAATCCCTCCTAAGAGTAAAAATAGTCGTATTGATAGGAAAAATTATTCAAGTTTTGTGGCAACTTCCTGTGCCAACCTAAAAAGGGAACGGAAATCACCGTTCCACTTTAACTATATAGTAAATGTTGGTTTAAGGTCACCTTTATAAGATTCATGCTCAACGAATACGGTTATATCCTTGCCATCTTTGTCTTTACCAATTCTTTTATACGTAAACTTATTATTATTTAGTTCGGTAATTTCAAGAGTGGCACCATACTTATTATCTCCAACTGAAACATGAGCTCTAACTTTATTTTCGTGTACAATATCGAAGTAGCCATAATCACCACGACTTTTTCCTGTTTCAATGTTAAAAAATTCATATTTATTTGTTTTGTCATCGAATTTTGCCAGACTTATATAAATTAAATTATATTCTGTTACATCATTGCCCTCTTCATCTAATACCTTTGTTCCGTTCCAAAGTGTACTACCTAAAACTTTATCTCCATCAACGTCTTTAACAATATCTCCAGTAGTAGTGTTCAACTGCTTGTCAGAATCAGTAAAAGAAAGTTCTTTCTCTTTATAAGGAACATGTTCAACGAATACCTCTACGTCACTGCCGTTAGCATCTTTGCCCATTCTTTTATAAGTAAAAACATCTTCATTTAACTCTGTTATATCAACAACAGCCTGGTAATTCATCGACTCTGATATTAATATTCTCTTCGTCCCATCATTAGTGATAAAGAAAGTTCCTTTATCACCACGACTTTCACTTGTCATAGCATCAAAAAATTCATATCTTCCTGTTTTCAAATCATATTTAGCAAGACCGATGAAGTTTGTGTTTTCTTTTGTTAAGTCATTATTATTTTTATCATAAACCTTTGTTCCTTGCCAATTTGTGTCACTAAGAATACTAGCCATTTCTTGCCCATTTGTTACCTTATTTTCTGACTTGTTCTCCTCTTCTGCAGTTTTAATTTCATTACTTTGCGTTTCTCCCTCTTTTTTAGCATTTTCATTCTCGTTTGTTTTTGATTGACAGGCTCCAAGTAGGCCTATACTTGCAATAAGTAATATTAATAGCTTTTTCATCTTAATTCCTCCAAATTATCCAGCATTTCTACTGTTATCAATTTACACTTATTATTCGTCGACGTAATTATATTGTATCCTTTAATACTTAACTCCCTGAAAACAAAGTCTTAAGAAAGTATTAAATGTTAATTAAGAAAGAATATTATATACAAAATGTGTTTTTCTTAAGAATAAAAAAAAGGAATTGCCGCAGCAACTCCTTACATTATTTGAATAACAAACTTCCAGCATGTGTAGTCAGTTTGATGAATATTGTACCCAGCAGAAACTTTACTAAATAAAATTCACCCTTTTCCTGATAGGTGAAATAGGTCTCTAATTTCTTATTGCTAAAAGAGAAACACTTAAATTCTAGACTATAATGTTAAACCGCCATCTACAAGAACAACCGAACCAGTCATATAACTTGCTTTGTCTGATGCTAAAAAAGCTACCATTTCAGCCAGTTCATTCGGTTCAGCATATCGCCCGATTCTCATAGTTGAAATCTCTTCTGGAATGTAACCACCCTCTGCAAACTGATCAGCAACACTAGCGGTTAAAGCTGTTTGAACTCCACCTGGACAAAGTGCATTAATCCGAATTCCTTTATTTGCATATTCTAACGCAGCACCCTTTGTTAATCCTATAACCGCATGTTTGCTTGCAGAATATACAGCTACACTATGCTCTGGGCGAATTCCAGCTGTAGAAGCCGTGTTAATAATCGATCCACTTCCTTGCTCTTCCATAACTTTTAACACGTATTTCAGTCCTAGAAAGACCCCTTTTACATTGATATCCATAATACGATCAAATTCAGATTCTTCCACTGTAGTGAAAGGCGCGAACCTTTGGATTACACCTGCATTATTGAAAAATATATCTATTTGTCCATATACTTCTAACGCTTTATTTACATAGTTTTGCACATCTTCACTTTTAGATACATCAGCTTGAAAGAAAATTCCCTCTCCGCCCTGTTCTTTGATTAATTTTAATGTTTCTTCCCCTGTTTCCTTATTGTAATCTACTAATACAACAGTTGCGCCGTTTTGAGCAAGCTTCAAACTGCTTGCTCTTCCAATTCCACTTCCAGCACCGGTAACTACTGCAATCTTGTTTGTTAATTCCATGTTTAGCTCCCCTTTAGTTATAATATCTTACATCCTCTATATTATTGCGTGTAAAGAATTATATATTGTAGTATTTTACGTATAATGGTACTTTTTTAATATTATTAAAACACACGGTAAAAAAAGTGAGAGGAGAATATAAGATAGATGAAAATATTCAAAGAAGATTTACAATATATTTGTCAGCTCATTTATGACATCCATCAAATCCCTGTTTATTATGTCAATCAATTTGGTGAGTTTGAATATGAACTTTCAAAAAATGAACTGCGTAACAATCCATACTATGAGCAATTCAAAGAGCAGATTAGGTTATATAGTTATGAGGAGGATCCACATGATTTCCCCATTTTCTTCTCGAATTCAAATCTGAACTGTTTCTTTATCAATCTTAAAGAAAATAATCTTTTTTTAGGGTCAATTATTGTTGGCCCTACGTTGGAATCAGAAATAGAAGATGAAGAAATCAGCAAAGTCTTGGATATTTTCAAAGGAAATACAAACAAAGGGAAGCTCATTGACTACTATCAAGCCGTACCAATTATTGATAAGAAAAAACTTCTAACGGCTAGCCTCTTGGTTTATTATTTAGCTTACCGCAAAATGTTAGATGAAACGATTGTTCTTCAAAATAATAAATCTTTAAACGTAATCATAATTGAATCCGAGGAACTGGAACTTGAGCTTTCCAAAGGGAGAAGAAATTTCATTTTTCATTCAAATCTTTCATATGAACGAGTTTTGCTTGATTATGTTAGAAATGGACGTATAGATAAATTAAAAGATACCTTTGATTACTCTATTGTTGGTGAGGCAGAATTGGGTTTATTATCGAAACGAAATCGCTTGAGAAGTGAAAAAAATTTAATGATAACTGGAGTTGCACTTGTCTGCAGGGCTGCTATTGAAGGCGGCTTAAATGAGGAAACAGCATTTACCTTAAGTGATTTTTATATTCAACAAATCGAGGAATTAAGAAGCCTAAAGACGATATTGAACTTAATGGAAGAAGCTATAATAGATTATACAAAGCGAGTACGACAATTGAATGTAGAAAAGTATTCTGCAACAATAACTACATGCCAAGACTATATTTATAAGCATCTGTATGGGGACATTACACTTGATCAACTTGCCAAAATATGTAGTCTAAGTCCTAATTATTTATCATCTCTTTTCAAGAAAGAAGTTGGTATACCAGTAAGTGAATATATTCAACGACAACGAATAGATGAAGCGAAAAGACTATTAGAGTTAACGAAGTATTCAATTTCAGAAATAAGTACTTGGCTAAATTTTAACGATCAAAGTTATTTTATAAAAACTTTTAAAAAATATACTGGTTTAACCCCAAGGCAGTTTAGAAATAATCATGGTATGGATATTACTCCAACTTGATTGGAGAAGAATATTTCCAAACAAAAAGAGCCTCTCTTAAAGAGAAACTCCTTTCGAATTACAATGGGAAAAAAATTGGAAATGCAATCATCATGATGATGATTATAACTATTTGTAAGGGAATCCCCGCCTTGATAAAATCAAAGAATTTATACCCTCCTGCGGTCATTACTAACGCATTGGTTGAGATGTTACAGGAGTTGCAAATGCCATGCTCGATGAAACAGCAATTGCGAAAGAAATGGATTTTGCATGTTGTACATAAGAGATTTAAACCATTTCCTTATTGTAAATTGCATTAATAGAATCCCAATCAAGTGGCCTTGACATACTTACTTCACTTTTCTCCACAGACTTGAAACCAAATTGTTCGTAAAGTGTATGAGCATCTCTTGTCGCCAAATGAAAACTAGTGCCTTTCAATTTCGGGTTTTCCGTAATAATAGTCATTAACCATTTGCTTAGACCATTCCCCCTATACTCAGGAAGTATAAAGACATCTCCTAACCAAGAATATCGCACAAGATCTGATACAACACGAGCAAAACCAATTTGTTTTGGAGAACCCTTAGTTGGATCGCCATCATAAACACCATAGCATAGAATAGAGTTGTCAATTGATGCTTCTACTAGTTCTTTTGATGTTCCTTTTAGCCAATAGGATTCTTGACTTAAAAAATTATAGATAATATCAATATCCAAGTATTTTTTGTCTGTACTTATATAAAAACCATCTTTACTAACAAACTCAATATCTGCTTTCCAAACCATTTATACTCCCCATTTCCATCTCTATTTGAGTCAATTTGAAATAAATATTAAAAAGTGAAATCCGAACAACATTGGAATCTCCAACGCACTTTCGTGTCTCGATGCTAGCTAAACCGTAGAGAAACAGGCTACTCTTTCCGCATCAGTCAGTAGGTTCAACTTTTAAATCGAATAATAAAGTAATAATTTTTGTTCTTAATTAAACCTACTAATTATGAAATTGACTCATTTATTATAATATTATAAATAGGCTTAAATATATATAGAATATTCATATTAATACATTTCTTCCTGATCTTACCCAACATTAAAAGAAGTATCTATCCTTTGTTTCCTGAATAGTTACTTCTTTTCTTAGTCTTCTTATGATGCAGTGAAAATTAATGACTAAGCTCTAATATTTTCGCGTATGCACTTTCAAATAGATTAGGGTCTGGGTCTGCACCTATTTTTTTAGGAACATCAAAGTTGTTTAGTAAAAAATGATGAGTCGGTTGAACATCATGTCTTGCAAGAGAATGCTTGCAACAGGCTAGTGGACAGCCATCTATAGCAATTATTTCTCTTCCTGATTTTGCAGTCCGAACTAACGGCTTAACATCTCCCCCAACACCTGCAATACAAGACATTTCTGCAATATTCTCGCGATCCATTTTTATAGCGATTAAGTTAGCTGTTTGTGCTGCAGAGGAACACCCAGAACATGAATAAACAATTGGTAAATGCGATTTTTTCATCTTAACACTACCCCTTACTTAGTCGAGCAAAATCTGGCCTTACCCGACATACTTTTATAGTGTTTAGTTTAATACAAGTATTTTTTATCAGCAGTGATAAGCATCACTTGTGTCTATAACGATTTATTTAACCTATTGTTGATAATCAGGGTGGTTATGTCTCTTGCATCCAAACAAATAACATGCCCCAGTAGTTGCAGGATCAAATTCTATTAAGGGAATATATCCAGATGACATTCGGTTAACCATATTCTCATATTCATTCTTTTCTTCTAGTAATTCTTTCATATGTGTTTCCTTATCGCTTTCTGTCCAATTATCATCACACTCTTCTTCATGAGCAGATTGGATTTCTTCAGCTTTATGTAAAATAGACTCTTGAATTACCTCATTGATGCGGAGATTATTATTAGTTTTAAATAGAGCGTAGACAAACCGGCTTACCCAATTAGGGGTCTTCCAGTATTCTTCCCACCCCTTTTCAAACCACTGAATTGCTTCTTTAAAACAGCCTAACTCAAGATACAAATCGGCAACTTCCACCTCTCCTATAAAGTCATCTGCATCTTCACTAAAAGTATCTAGTTTTTCTTTTGCTTCCGTTTTCTTATCAAGCTCGATTAGACATTTAATATGATTGAACATAACAACATCCGAATTTCCTGCCACACGCAAGAAATAATCAGATGCTTCCTCTAATTCTTTTAAATAATATTTTGCAACTGCTAAATTCTGATAAGCTTCATTGGATGGTTGAATCGAAATTGCCTCTGAAAGTGCATCCGATGCGAGTTTCCAATGTTTTTGTCTAAGGTTAATTTCCCCTAATAAATTGTATGGAAAATAAGAAGCAGGCTTCATTTCTATTACTTCTTTCAATAATTCAAGTGCTTTTTGATCATCTTCTTCTTCGTAACTGTACATCCAAGCTAAATTATTTAATGATTGGATATTTCTTGATTCCTCTACTGCTTGTCGAAAAAGTTCTAATGCCTTTTCATATTCATTTTGTTCAAATAGTTCAAGAGCCTTTTGGTTAGTACTCATTTATTTCCATTTCCCTCCATCCTTCAAAGCACACCAAGTCGTAGTAGATTATTTTACATTAGATTTTTTTGATTGTGGTATATTTCCTCTTAAGTATCAAGTCACAAAAAAGAGTTTAATTAGTATATATATTGCTAAACACTCCGCATTAATGAATGAATTTTCATATAATTCGCAAAACTTTGTTTATATAACTATAGTTAAAATCATCATAGTTACCATATTATCTTCAATACTTCGAAAAAAGAGTTACCACAATTATTGGATACCTAGTGTTCTTCTTATAGGAATATCATTTATAATCGCTGTCGTAAGCTTTTTTAAGTTAGACGGTTGGGCATCAATGAGTTTCTTCTTTGTATTTATTTGTATTACAATAGGTGCGCTTATTGGCACAGCTATTTCAATGCTCACAAAAATTAAAACAGTGTAACAACCAAAAAGCAAAACAGTGTAACAACCAAAAAGCAAAACGAGAATTCGTTTCGCTTTTTTGAAACGCTTTCTATTCCTGCTCATTCTTACATACAATCTACTTACTCTCACTTTACCACCAATTTATAAAAGTTAATTACTAATATATTTCTTCAAAATTGGCTCTAAGTATTCCTCTTTTAAAGAAAGATCATTTTGTAAAAAGGAATGAACACTCTCTTTATCTAATGAAACTAACAGAAACTCGTTAAATTCTGGCAAGTCACCTTTTTCTAATATACTCTTATTATGTTTATCTAATAATACTTGTAATTCATCCGCAGTTAAATCAACCTTTAATTCAAATATGATAGCCCAAAAATCATTTTTCCCTCCGCGCTTTATAAATTTTGGTCTAAAAGATTTTGTATAAGACTCATTAATTGATATGCCCATTTCTTCAATCAATTCTTTTTCGATACTTTTCTCCAAATTAAATAACGAACCATCTAAATCCGACTCGTCTAAACCACCGCCAGTAAATTGTAAGCGACCTGGTGTTGAAGTTTGTTGGTTCATTTTTCCGAATGCAATGTAATGGTCATTTGTTATAACAGCCGCACAAGTAAAAATTACTTTACACGGAAAATCAGTATTTTCGTGACGAATCGTATATAAGTAGTGTTTATAGTCTGTTTTTACTACCGTGATCTGTAATTCCTTAGGAGATTTAAAAATTTCGGTAGTAGTAAAAACTTCTCCATTACGAAAATGAGGATTTATCTTTACTTGCTCATTCCAAAACTGTTGATGTTGTTCTCTTATATTTAATGGTAATTCAAAAGGGATAGAATCATATTTAACAATTACTTTAGTTGGTGCTTCTTCAATTAGTATTGGCTTCATTATTTTTTATCTCCAATCCTTCAATTGTAGATCTCTTGTAAATAATTTTTTATAACAAAGTACACTTAGCATCATACTTGTAATGGCTGAGGAACTAGTAAATACAAAAATAATCAATATTTGATAACGAACTGCTTCGACTGGGTCTGCTCCAGCAATAATCATTCCTGTCATCATTCCCGGCAATTGGACAAGTCCCACTGTTTTCATCGCATCAATTGTCGGAATCATACTGAATTTGACGGAGCGTTTTAACACATCTTGCACAGCCTGGCGACTAGTTGCACCGAGTGAAAGTAAGGTTTCAATTTCCCCTTTAGAGCTTTCCGTTTCTCGCTTTAGTTGTGTTAGAAACAATCCACACGCAACCATTGCATTACCAATAGTCATTCCACTTAGCGGGATGATGTACTGTGGTGTTGCGTCTATGATTTGCAAGCTTAGTAATAGTCCCATCATTAGGATTTCCATCGTAGCAATAGAGAGAATAATTCTCCATATCACTCCTTCCATTCCTTTTGCCCGTTTTGCTGCATTAAATGCTGCGACAACAATCATGACGCAAATGATTATGATAATGAATAGAATATTTTCTGACTGGAATACAAACTGCAAAACATACCCAACAGCAAGTAACTGTATTGCCGCTCTAACAGTTCCGATTGCAATGTCCTTCTCTAAGTCAAGCTTTTGCCAAACCGATACTAGCATCGTAATAATGACAAACAGTAAAGTAAAACTTAATGCTAGCAGGCTCATAGTTTCACCTGTGTTGAAGAGCTCGCTTGGTCGTCTAAAAACACAGACGTCTTTACATCACTTGCAAGTGTCCCATCTTCCATATACCAAATACGTTCACTAACATTTTTGGCTTGCTCCGTATCATGTGTCACCCAAATAAATCCTATCTTCTCTTTTTGATGGAGTTTGAATAGTAGCTGTTCTACTAATTCCTTACTCTGTTGGTCAAGAGAAGCCGTAATTTCATCAAGAAGTAATATTTTCGGTCGTAATAGCAACGAGCGAACTAAAGCAATACGCTGTTTTTCCCCACCAGATAAATCTCCTGCATGCTTCTCCCAGTCTAAATGATCTAACCCTACTGCTTTTATTAACTGTCTTGCGTAACTTTCTTCAAAAGTTCGATTATGTATTTTACTGCTGATCATTAAATTATCCAATATGGTCCCTGGAAGCATTGTAGCTTGTTGGGCAACATAGCATATGTTCATTCGCCATATTCTACTATCTACTTCACTCATTAATTGACCATTGAAGTAAATCGTTCCACTATCAACAGATTCTAATTTTGCTAGAATGCGTAGGAGCGTACTCTTACCTTGCCCAGATTTACCGAGTAAGGCAATACGTTCTGGTTGTTCGATAGTAGTAGTTACATCAGAAAATAATTCACTTTTTTTCTGAGCATCCCAATGCTTTTTCATCAGCTGCTTTATTTCAACTAATGGTGTCATACACGTTCTTCCCATTCTTCTCTTAATAAACCCATTCGAATAGAGTCATAATATACTCCGTTATAGAAACGACATTTTCGTAGTCTTGCTTCCATAGACATACCCAACTTTTCACCGACTTTAATCATGCGTTCATTACCAGACCAAGTTGTATAACCAACACGAACAAGTGGTAATTCTTTAAATAAATGATTAATCCACATTCGAAGTGCCTCTGTGCCTATTCCACCACTCCAAAAATTGGCTTCATAAATGACAATCCCCATTTCTAACCAGAGGGATTCCTCGTGCTCCCAGTAGTAACAGAGTGAACCGACTAATTCTCCATTTACATAAATACCCCACATATCATCTTGCTGGATCAATTGATCTTTCTTTTCTAAGAAATTCTCTAATGTTGTAGGAATATGCGGATAATAAGGTGCATCCCATTTTTTCCACTCAGGTGCTTCTTCCTTTGCACTTAATTCCCATAGTCTAAAAAGCTCTCCTTCGATAATAGGACGAATCGTTACATCTTTCATCATTTAACTCCATTCTATCATGCTTTGTATACATAATTTTACCACAATATCAGTATGATAGACTGTTCCCAATATGCACATTATTGTGATAAAGTTTTATCTTACAGTATTAAATAACGAGGAGTGACATAGCTTGGGTGGAAATCAATTACAACGAGGTTTAGAACAACGACATATCACCTTGATGTCATTAGGAGCAGCAATCGGAGTTGGGCTATTTTTAGGTTCAGCAACGGCAATACAACTTGCAGGACCAGCTATTCTGATTTCCTATATCGTCGGGGGAATGGCTATTTTCATCATCATGCGAGCGCTTGGAGAAATGGCTGTTCATAATCCTGTTTCGGGTTCATTTAGTCGGTATGCAAAGGATTATTTAGGTCCTCTTGCTGGATACATAACAGGATGGAATTATTGGTTTTTATGGGTAGTTACCTGTATGGCAGAGATTACAGCTGTAGGAGTATATATGCAAATGTGGTATCCAGACACTGCTCCATGGATATGGGCATTAGGCGCATTAGTTATTATGACACTTATTAACTTAATAGCCGTTAAAGCTTATGGGGAGTTTGAGTTTTGGTTTGCGCTTATTAAAATTATTGCCATCTTAGCAATGATTTTTGTAGGGTTGGGGGTTATTCTTTTTGGTCTCGGTAATGATGGAATAGCAGTTGGCATAAGCAATTTATGGTTGAACGGTGGATTTGCTCCAAATGGCGTTACTGGAATATTCATGTCCCTACAGATGGTCATGTTTGCGTATTTAGGTGTGGAGATGATCGGTGTAACTGCTGGAGAAGCAAAAAATCCTAAAACAGTGATACCACGAGCAATCGATACGGTGTTTTGGCGTATTTTACTGTTCTATGTTGGGGCACTGTTTGTAATAATGTCTATTTACCCATGGAACGAGATTGGAGCTAACGGAAGTCCTTTCGTTTTAATGTTCGAGAAAATTGGTATCGGTCCAGCAGCAGGTATTATTAACTTTGTAGTCCTTACAGCTGCACTATCTAGTTGTAATAGTGGTATTTTTAGCACTGGGCGTATGTTATTTAATTTGGCTCAGCAGAAACAAGCTCCTAATTCATTTTCTAAAATCAGCAGATCGGGAGTACCTTCAAAAGCTATTATATTTTCAGCGGTTTTATTGTTAGTTGGGGTTGTATTAAATTACTTAGTTCCTGAAAAAGTATTCATCTGGGTAACGAGTATTTCGACATTCGGAGCCGTTTGGACATGGGGAATTATATTATTATCTCAATTAAAATTCCGTAAAACACTTACAAAAGGAGAAGTATCAAGGCTTTCCTATAAGGCTTTGTTCTATCCAGTAGGATCCTATTTAGCACTAGCTTTTTTAGTATTGGTACTTGGTCTCATGGCTTACTTCCCCGATACACGTATCGCCCTAATAGTAGGTCCCATATGGATAATCGGATTAGTGATTGTCTATTATAAAAAAGGATTTCATAAAAAGTAATTTATATTGGATTCGACCAATTATTTGGCGGAATCATCCAATCCAACAAAACCCCGTCATTTCCTTATCGAAATGACGGGGTCTTTTTTCTGTTAACCAATATATTTGGCAAACCAGCTCGTGATTTGATCAAGTCGTGTTTGTCTTAAATTAGGCAGTCCTACTCGAGATAAATTATGATCGGATTGCGGGAAACGCACGAAACTTGTCTCTTTCCCCATAGCTTTTAACGTAATATATAGCTGTTGCCCTTGTTCGATAGGACAACGATAGTCATTTTCGCTATGCAATATCAATAAAGGTGTTTCTACGTAAGCTGCGTATTTGAGTGGAGACGCATCCCATAGTTTATCAATATCCGTCATATCGGTACCAATTTGCCATGGTGTGAAGTAGTATCCAATATCAGAAACTCCATAAAAACTGATCCAATTTGAAATCGAACGTTGCGTAACCGCTGCTTTAAAGCGATTTGTATGCCCTACAATCCAGTTTGTCATAAACCCACCGTAGCTCCCACCTGTTACTCCTAAGCGGTCTTTGTCAATCCAATCATTTTCCTTCAACACATAATCTACTCCAGCCATGATATCTTCATAGTCACCACCACCGTAATCTCCGCGAACAGCGTCAACAAATTGTTGACTATATGAATGACTTCCACGTGGATTTACATATAAAACTCCATATCCTTGCGCCGCTAATAGTTGTAGCTCATGGAAAAATGTATTCGCATACATCGTATGAGGTCCACCATGAACTTCTACAATAAGTGGATACTTATTTCCGTCCTGGTAGCCTGTCGGTTTCATTAACCAACCGTGGACATCCCAATCATTAAGGCCTTTATACACAATGGCTTCTGGTTCGACAAGCTCTACTTCATTTAACAACTCTTCGTTAAATTTAGTGAGAGCAATTCTTTCACCAGTCGCCAAATTTAGTTTAAATAATTCCCTGGGAAATATTGCATTACTTATTGTCGCAAGAGCAAAGGTTCCATTACCCGCAATATCGTATCCATATACATGCTCGTTTTCCGGTGTTGCTGGGTAAATCTCCCCTTCAAGAGACGCGAAATACAAACGTACATCCCCCATTGTGGATAGTTGGAAATAGAGGTGATTCTGCTCTGTCCAAACAACATCAGGTGCACTTGCTCCTTGTTGGATATCTGCTCCTGCATAATCCCCTACTGGAGCATCAATACCTTCAGTAAGTATTTGAAGTTTGCCAGTTCTCACTTCATATACATACACCTCTGCATGTGTTGCATTTTTAAATGTGTGTAGCATTCCTCCAAAGGCAATATATTGATCATCTGCTGAGAATGTTGCTCCTCCAAAATATCCGCTTTCTTCAATAATTACCGTTTCTTTTTTCGTTTCAACGTCGATTAATAATATAGTCTCACGGAATGAAAAATCTTGATTTTCATCACGATTCACACCGATTACTAGTTTTTTCCCATCGTGAGAAATTGCCTGAAGACTATGATTAAATGTACCATCTGTAAAGGCTTTAACTTCTCCAGATGCTATAACGATAGATCCAATTTGTCGGTTTGTATCTTTAGGTAACAAACCTACTCCATCACTATGATACTTCATTTTTTCAACAATATAAGCTTCCGGTAGTTTCTTATCTTCCTTTTCAGCATCGTCCGTCCAACTTTCCCCGTCTTTAAAGGAAGCAGAGAACCAAATCTTTTTACTACAAGGAGACCAAATAAAACTAGAAACACCGTCTTTAAATTTTGTAAGCCGTTTTGCTTCTCCACCTCTAGCTGACATAATGTAAATCTGATTTTTCTTATCACGATTTGATAGAAATGCTAGTTGTTTCCCATCTGCTGACCATTTAGGGGATGACACTTTTTCTTTCGAATGGGTCCATTGTGTTATTTCATCCGTTTCGATATCTACGTGATATAAATAAGCATAGTATTTATTATCCTCTTTGTGCATTTCCGTACGAATGAAAACTGCCTCCTTTCCGTTTGGTGAAATCACAGGATTTGTTATCGATTGTATTGCAAATAAATCGGTTGCTTCTAGTTTTCTTTTAATCATTTAAAAATCCCCCTCTATTTAAATCTACTCTCTCTATTTATTTCGACATTCGAAATCTTTTTCCTTCTAGTTTCTATGAAAGTCTATAAAAAAAGCTCCTCAAGATTACATGAGGAGCGATAAATTTATCTTTTAAACTGTTTGTGCTTTTAAAGAGCGTCGTAGGATTTTACCCGTTGTATTCTTAGGAAGTTCCTCTAAGAATTCAATCCTCTTAGGCACTTTATATTTTGCTAGTTTTTCTGAACAATAGTCTTGTAACTGTTGTTCTGTCAACGTAGGATCTTTTTTGACAACAAATGCAAGCACTTCCTCTCCAAAGTTTAGATCAGGAATTCCGACAACTGCTGCCTCAACTATACTAGGATGTGTAAATAGCACTTCCTCTACTTCACGTGGATATACATTATAGCCACCAACGATAATCATATCCTTTTTTCGGTCAACGATAAAGAAATAGCCTTCCTCGTCTTGTCTTGCAAGATCTCCAGTATATAACCAGCCATCGCGGATTGCACTTTCTGTTTCTTCCGGCATCTTGTAGTAACCCTTCATGACGTTAGGTCCGCGAACGATCAGTTCTCCTACCTCACCTATTGGAACTTCTTCTCCAAGTTCATTGACGATTTTATTTTCCACATTTACGATATTTGTTCCGATTGAACCTGGCTTACGATCACGGTCTATTGGGTTAAAGCATGTTACCGGTGATGCCTCCGACAAACCATATCCTTCTGATACACGAACATTGAACTTGTTTTCAAAGTTATGTAACAGTGCAACTGGTAATGAAGATCCACCTGAAATTGCTAAGCGAATACTTGAAAAATCTTCTACATTGGCTTCCGGGAATTGATACAAGAAATTATACATGGTTGGAACACCTGCAAATACTGTTGCTTGATGCTCTTTTGCAACACTAAACACTTCTTGTGGGGTAAATCTTGGAATTAATAGAAGGGTTGCCCCCATTAGTAATGGCGCATTCACAACTACTGTTAGTGCAAACACATGAAATACAGGTAAAGTTGTTATTACACGATCTTCTGTATTAATCTTCAAGTATTCTGCAACATCACGAGCATTAGAGTAAATATTATTGTATGTTAACATTGCACCCTTTGGATGACCGGTAGTTCCAGAAGTATATAAGATTACAGCAATATCATCTGGGTCTGTATCCACTGCAGAAGTACCCAGTATAGATGAAGAAATCATCATTGAAAACGGTTTCACTTTTGTCTTCAATTCTTCTGGTAAATCAGCTAGTTTTTGAACAGTAGCCGGCTGCGTTTCACAAATAATGTAATTTTCAACCGAAGTGAAAACTCCAGCGGCTTTCTCTACTAAAGGCAATAATGCATCCAGAGCAATAATTACCTTAGCATCACTGTTTTTTACAATGTAACTGATTTCATCTGGCGAATAAATTGGATTAATCGGAACTGCCGTCGCACCAATTCGCATAGTAGCATATAAAGAAATTAAAAAATGTGGTGAGTTCCCTAGTAAAAAACCAATATTATCGCCTTTATCCACACCAATTGACTTTAATGCCCCTGCAAATAGCTCAACTGACTGATCGAATTCTGCGTATGTAGTATCTTTCCCCATAAAATGATAGGCAACCTTCTCCGGATGCTCACTAGCAATCTGTTGAACACGTGAAACTAAACTCATACTCTCGTCTCCCATCTTTTTTGAATGAATCACCATTCATTATCCCCGTATTCATTATATAAGAAAAGTTTTGACAATTCAAGAAAAACTAGAATATGAACATTACTTGCGCTAATCAGATTTAATATTCTATTTCTAAATACTTTAATTTCATACTTTAAGAATTGCTGAAGAAAATTACTACTAGTTCATTTGCCGTATTAAAAAGTTCTTATACCCAAAAAAGAAGGCTACTCCTGTAACCTTCTTTTCACTATTGTATATGGGAAATGTATCTCCAACGAATCAAAAAGAAATAAGAAACTTGAATAATAGTGAATGCTATTAATACAAGTAACATTTCCATTGCTATGGAAACTGCTGCTAAGTCGACCCAAAATGCTTGTAAAAACATAAACGAAAACGTACTATGCACCATAGCCAATCCCCAAGGCAGGAAAAACTGAGGAATTAACTGGCGATTTACTATTTTCACTAACTCTCGATCCGTAACGCCCATTCTACGAAGTACATCATATTGTTTTTTATCGCGCTCTAAATCTGTATAAAGCTTAAAGTACACAAAACTCCCAGCTGCAAGCAGTAATACTGCTGCTACAAGCAAACCTGTAAATAACAATAAAGAGAATGTAGCACGGATGATAGAATAATTTAAGCCAGGATTAAAGAAATAGTAAGCATTGGGATTTATATCTGAAGTTCCCATGGTTTGAGTCATAATTCTGTCTAAGTCAGTGCCGACATCCTTCGTGCGAAGCCACTCGGAAACATGAAAAGCATAAAATGTTATGTTTGACTCCCTTAAGCCATATCCATATAAAGGCTCAGTAATAAGTTCGTAATCCTCATCACTAATGATTAACGATCTATTTTTAAGGGCAATGGATGGGAATATCAAGCGATCATAGATTCCTTTAATCTGAATAGGTACACTGCTTTCCTCTAGCACCGTTTGCTCGTCTTCAATCCTTAAGCCTTCGTAGTCTTCACGTCTATTCGGTATGATCAATGCTTCCCCATTTTGCAGGTCGATCAAAGGAATTTTCAATGCAACCGCTAAACTATTTACTTCCGATTCTTTTATAAGATTTACTTGGCTACGCAAATTAGAAGAAGTTTGTTTTTTTACAGAGAGCTTAACTAAGTCATAAGACAACCCCTCCCTTTGAAGCTCCTGAGATAGTTTCATCACATGCTCTTCCTCAAAAGGATTATCCCAATTACTTGAATAGAAAATACTGACTGGATTCATTTCCCTATATTGCGCTGTAAAAGAAGTAAACGAAGTTACAACACCTACTGAAAGAAAAGCTATTGTCGAAACAACCGTAACTATGAAAAACATTCGAGCATTTTCTCTTATTTTAATAGAACCTTCTGCAAATGCTATCAATCGAAATGAATGCCAGTACAAATTCTTACGCTTTCGAATAATTCCTAACAAATACAAAACACTATCTGTATAGAACAGATAAGTGCCAACCAATGCCAGGAAAATAATGATAAAGCTCATATATACTTTAATTTGAAAAAGAGATAATAAAACTAAACTATAAGCAGTGAAAAGCAGCAATAATCCAAATACTGCCCTTCCCTTACTATAAGCCTCTTGTTCATTTTGTTTACCATATCCCTTTAGAAGCTGAATTATATTCTTTTTACGTATAAATACTGAGCTACCAAAGGAAATAATGATATACAATGATAAAAATACAAGAATAGTCAATGTAAAAGGCTTCCATGACAAATATAACGGTAGATTATCAAGTAAAAACATCTCTCGAATAACCATAAAGAAAAACTTAGAAAAAGCAAATCCAAAAAAGATACCTACAGTTGTTGATATAAACCCTAATATCATCGTTTCTAAGAAAATCATCCGATTAAGCTGACGCTTGTCCATCCCTAAATTTAATAGGACTCCAAATTCCTGTGAACGAGCCTCTAGAAAAGCACTCATCGAATAAAATAAAAAAGACAAAGTGAATATTATTAAAATAACCTGTGCAATGAACATTCCGCCAAAAGCGATATTCTGTAAAAATTGATCTTCAATATTGGGATGAAACATTAACATTGAATAGACAAAAAACACTAAAACTGAAAAAATACTCGCCAATAAGAATGCAGCATATACACGTGCATTTCGAATGACATTATTATAAGCGAATTGTCGAAAGGTCATTTACATTTCCACCCAGTAAAGATAAGACATTTAAAATACGTTGAAAGAACGTTTGTCTTCGGTCATCTTTATATATTTCATTAAAATACTCGCCATCCTTTATAAACAAAACACGATCACAGTAGCTTGCAGCAATTGGATCATGTGTCACCATAATAATGGTCGTATTACTTCTTTTATTGACATTAGATAACAGTTCTAACACATCTTTTGCAGCTTTTGAATCCAGGTTTCCGGTTGGCTCATCTGCCAGTATAATAGAAGGTTCATGTATTAAAGCGCGTCCAATTGCTGTTCTTTGCGCTTGTCCCCCGGAAATTTCAAATGGTCTTTTTTCTAAAATAGAGGTAATATCAAGCTGTTCCGCTATACTATTTACTTTTTGTTTCATCACGTTTATCGGCTGTTCATCTAATGTTAATGGCAATACCATATTCTCTTCCACAGTTAATGCTGAAAGTAGATTAAAGTCCTGAAAAACAAAGCCAAGCTGTCTTCTCCGGAATAATGACAAATCATTGCTTTTCAATTTCATAGGATCTAAACCATTAATCGTCATATCTCCTGAAGTTGGGCTATCGACTGTTGATATCAAATTGAGTAGAGTTGTTTTCCCACTACCTGATGGGCCCATAACTGCAAGGAATTCTCCCTTTTCTACCTCGAAGCTTAGTTGATTTATCGCTAAATGCGCGACTTTCCCCTCATATACCTTCGTTATTTCTTCCAGTGTTAATATCGACATCGAGCTCACCTCGTTCTGAAGTTTCTTGTTGTTCAAATACAATCGATACTGTCGTTCCTTCTCCCACTGTTGATATTATTTTCATCTCATGTCCTAATCTATGACAAATTTCCTGTGCCAAATATAATCCCATTCCAGTAGATTCACCAGTTTTCCTGCCATTTTCTCCAGTGAAAAAAGCTCTTGTCACTCTTTTCATATCTGAGACAGGTATGCCAATTCCTTCATCTCTTACGGATAAAATGACCTGATTATGTTCAAAGGTAGTTTCAAAGTATACCTTTTTGTTTTCCTCAAAAGTATATTTAATCGCATTTGTTAAAAATTGAGCTATTACAAACCGTAACCACTTCGAATCTGAAGTAACCGTACAATCTTCTTCAATAGATATAACCGGAAATACATGACTTCCTATAAATAATCGCTTGTTACTAGATACCACTTCCATAACAAGCTGTTTTATATCAATTTGTTCAATTTGCATATCTTCTTCAAATGTATCTAACCGAGCATTCATCAGAACTGCATCCAGACCACGCTTCAGTCGATCCATTTCTTCAGAAACACCAGCTGCATCTACTTGATCATTCCCTTGAGTCATCAGCTCTATAACCGAAATAGGTGTTTTCATCTGATGTACCCAGCTGTTCATAAATTGTAAATGTCTATTTTGCCTAGCATATAGAAGTTGTACTTCCTTTTGATACAAACGATAAATATGCTGCAAATACTTCTCGATTTGTTTTATCTCCGGGGACTGCGCCTCTCGTTGCAATACAACCTCAATCTTAGTAGGCACAGATAGAATCTTTTTATAGAATGCATACTTTTTTACAAATAATGTCCCTAAAAAGGTCATGGTCAATATACTAGTAATAACAATGGAATACACCGCAGTATCTACATTTCGGAAACCATCCAGCCAATATAGCAGCATTACAAATAATACTAATAAAACCTGAAAAACTAAAAAAACTAAATGCTCCTTTATAAACAATCGAATCATATTATGACTCCTCCGAGCTCAGGATTAATCTATATCCTGCTCCTCTAACAGTTTCAATTGTAGACAAAACATTATAGTCACTTAACTTTTTTCGAACTCTTGTCATATTTACATTTAATGTATTCTCATCAACGAATGACTGGTCATCCCAAAGTTCCTCTAATAGTTGCTCCCTAGTCACCAGCTTCGGATGGCTTTTTAGCAATAATTCTAATATCGTACACTCTTTCTTTTGAAGTGGAATTTCACCATGTACGGTATGTAACTCCATTCGTTCCATATAAAGCTGTAACCTACCAACCTTGATAACTCTTTCTTCCTGCTTCGCGGCATATTCACCATACGTTCTTCTCAAATGACTTCTTATTTTAGCTAGGACGATTTCATAATGAAAAGGCTTCGTGATAAAATCATCTCCACCATTTTCTAGCGCAAATATTTGATCCATTTCACCAGATCTAGCAGAAACGAATATAATCGGGCAAGTAGTTAATTGGCGCAATTGGCGACACCAATAATATCCATCATACGATGGTAAATTTACATCCAGCAACACAATATGAGGATCAAACGCAGTAAACTCCTCCACTATTTGTTCAAAATCCTCTATAGTATGCACCTCGTAATGATATTTCCTTAAAGTATCTGCAAGTAGAGATGCTATCTTTCGATCATCCTCTACAACTAACACACGATGCGTTGTCACAATAATCCTCCTCCACAAAAACAGTTCTTACTTTATCATATCAAAAAAGAGCCCAACATACGTCAGACTCTCTTCCATTTATTAATAAATTAATTGAACAAGCTCTTCTTTTGTAATACCACCGAAGTATTTAGGGACGTCTATGTTTGTTAATGCAGCTTCGATTCCTTCTTTGCTGTACGGTTTTCCAGTTAGAAGCTGTTCTACTTCAGCCATATCACCTACACCGAAGAAATCTCCGAAGATTTTCACTTCTTCAATCATTCCTTTATTTACATCTAAACGAACATCTACGCCTCCAACTGGGAAGCGGTGCGAATGCTTCATATTGAATTTAGGTGATTTACCGTAGTTCCAATCCCATTGTTGATAACGCTCTTCTGAAAGCTTATGGATATTCTCCCAGTCCTGCTCTGTTAGCTCCCAATATTGTATATTTTCTTCCCCTTCAAAAATGGAAGCGAGAAGTTCTAAACGGAATTCTTCGACTGTCATTGGATTTTCTAGTAGCTCGATTATATTCGTAACACGACTACGAATTGATTTAATACCTTTAGATTCAATTTTTTCTTTGCTTACCTTTAAGGCAGATACAACAGCATCTATTTCTGTATCGAACATCAATGTTCCATGGCTGAACATACGTCCACGAGTAGAGTATTGAGCATTCCCAGAGATTTTTTTCCCTTCAGCCAAAATATCGTTTCTTCCAGACAACTCTGCATTTACACCCATTTTTGCAAGTGCATCTATAACAGGCTGTGTGAACTTTTTAAAGTTACGAAAGCTCTCTCCGTCATCCTTTGTTAAAAAGCTATAATTCAGGTTTCCTAAATCATGGTACACAGCACCCCCTCCAGAAAGTCTACGTACTGGGATAATGCCATTTTTCTCTACAAAATCAGTATTTATTTCTTCAATTGTATTTTGGTTTCTCCCAATAATAATAGAAGGCTGATTTATGTAAAACAGAAGAAAAGAATCCTTTTCAACGTCCATTGTGTTTAATGCGTACTCCTCAATTGCTAAGTTAATACGTGGATCTGTAATTCCTTTATTATCAATAAAATACATGTTCATCTCTCCTTTATAATTATTTTATCAAAAGTTCAGTTAATATGTTGACAAATCGAACTGTGTTATACTACAATAAAAACAATTAAAACAGTTATATAACAGATGGAGGTGGAACAACTATGTTAGAAAACGTAATTGAATTTTTCCGTAACCTGCCCGCTAAGAAATGTGCAACATGTGGTGAAACAATAGAAGAACAACATGAATGCTACGGGAACCACTGTGATAAATGCACGACACTTTAATAATTGAAAGAACTGCCCACTAGATTCTCCCCTGTCTAGTGGGATTTTTTATCATATAAAATATGAACAAAAACAAACACCCCAAGGATTTAATCCTTGAGGTGTTTGGTATTTAATATAAAATTTAGGCTTGTACAAGTTCTCCGTCAAATACTTTTAGGTCCATCGGTGTGGCCATAAAAGACGGAGCTTTTTGAATGAAAGCTGTGAAATGTTCACTCGTATTATGGACTTTAGTAGCCTCTACATCTTCCCAAAGTTCAATCATTGTATAATGATAATCTTGGTCAGTAGATTTCATCAAATCGTAGCTAATATTACCTTTTTCAGCTCTTGTTGCTGCAAGAAGTGTTTTGGCTTCTTCCAAGAATGCTTGTTCTTGATCCATTTTTACCTGGAGATGTGCATGAATTATAATCATAGTTATCATCCTTTATGTTAGATTATTTATACTTAAGACTTACAATTGATAAGATCCTATTCAATTGAAGTTAAAAATTCTAGTATTCACTTATGTTATTTTGCATACGATTAAGCATGTCAGATAGGGTTTCCAATTCTTCTTGGTTAAAATCATGAAGCATTTGGTTTACGAAATTAACCTTTTCTTTTTTGTAACCAACAATTTGTTTGCGCCCTTCCTCTGTAAGACGAACAAATATCACTCTATTATCGTTAGGATTTCTTCGTCTAGCGACCATTCCGTTTGCCTCAAGTTGTTTTAGATGGCGAGTGATAGCAGCACTATCTATATTAACAGCTTTTTGCAACGTGGACTGATTGATTTCATCTGTTTCATACAGCTGGTGTAGCAATTCATAGCGTGAAGAGCTAATGCCTGTGCACCGTTCAAATTTAGGGCTAATCTGATTATTAAGCCCTTTAAGCAGATGTAAGATTTGTTCATGATTAGATAGTGAACAACGCATCATTTGACCTCCTAAATAGTTTTATGTGGCCAACATATACGAGTGTCTACTACTTTATTGAATCCTCAATTATTGACCTGTCAATAAAATATAATACAAAATTTTTTAAAGTACAACTCGAAATGGTAACTTATCCACCAATTTATATTCAAAAGGTTCTATCTTATTTCCAGATCGTAGTTGTATCGACAGGCAGACGATATGATTGATAACCTTCATTAATGGCTTTACCAATGGAAATTAACATAATCGGTATATAACGTTCTTTGTCCAGACCATATGCTTCAGCAATCTTGTCTTTCTCATATCCACCGATAGGATTCGTATCATACCCGAATGAACGAGCTACTAGCATAAGTTGCATGGAAACAAGACCTGCATCCAGCATAACTATATCTTTCATTTGCTCATCGGACATATTTTCATAAAACGGTTTAAAATAATTTAATTGTGCTTCTTTAACTTCTTGAGGCATATATCCAAGTTGAACCGCTTTGCTAAATATCTCTTCGGCATAATCAAAATTATTTCGGTCACCGAAGACAGCGATCACCGCAGATGAACTTAATACTTTATCCTTGTTGAATTTAGCAAGTGTTGCAAGCTTTGCTTTTCCTTCTTCGCTGTCAATGACTACAAATCTCCAAGGCTGAAAATTAATAGAAGATGGAGCTTTTGAAGCTTGAGCTATAATTTCGGTCATTTCTTCACGGCTGATTTTAACCGAGGGGTCATATACCTTAATGGAACGACGACCGTATACAATTTCATTGAAATCATTTGTTTTTTGATATTTAAGCATATTGTAGTTACTCCTTTTTATTATATTAATTGACACGTCAATAATTGATACATCAATTAATATAATATAAATTGATGAAATATGCAATACTTAAGATTCTATTGCTCTAATTTTAATAATAAAAGGTCTACGTTAAAGATAAGGTTGATTCAAAATGCACATTTAAATGAGCTGGAAAGTGCATCTCCAACTCATTGTATTTTGATGTCATTTTTTAAAAATCACTCGGTTTGACTAAAGGGAGGAGATTATTACTTTATCAAAAACGTTCCATAGTTAAATCGGTATTAACGGAAACGGCAGCTTTATTGCCGTCGGCAGCAGAAATAATTAATGAGGATGGTCCCGATTTTTCAGTTTCTCCCGCAATATAAATGTTCTTTTGTGTAGTTCTACCAACACCATCTGTTACAACTGTACCATTTTCTTGAATTTCACACTCTAGTATCTCAGCAAATTTATTCGGACGATAAAAAGATGGAACAACAAACCCACCTGATCTAAAGATCGTTTCTCCTGTTACAAATTCAATTTTTTGTAGATAACCATTATTACCTATTAAGTTTTTAATCGGCTCTGATTTAATTTTGATATTGCGTTTTTGTAACTCTGTAACTCCATCTTTAGATAGTTGAACTCCATTTGTTAAGACAACTAAATCCTGCGACCAGTTATAAATTAATTTAGCCATATGCAGTGCATGCTCTTCTTTTTCTGCCATTACAATTAATGGCTTATCCCTTAGCTCCCAACCATCACAATAAGGACAACTAAAAAGGCTTTTCCCATAATAATCTCTTACACTTTGAAAAGAAAATACCTCTTGAATACCTGTAGCCAACATAATCTTTTCTGTAACACATTCCTGACCATCATGTGTTTTGACAATAAATCTATCATTATCTATATCCTTAATTATTTCAGTAATTGTTGCTTTAAAATATGATATGGATGGATACCTTTCCAATTCTTTTAAGCCTATTTCTTTGAACTCTTGCGGCTTTATCCTATCTCGAGTAATAAATCCATGTGACTCATGTGTGACTCTATTCCTATTCGTTCCATCGTCAAATAATGCAATTTTTCTCCTAGCCCTACCTAAAGTTAAACTAGCACTTAACCCAGATGGACCTCCACCAATAACGATACAATCAAATACATTCATTTTATTACCTCCCTATTTTTATAACAACCATAAAAGATCTTTTATATCTATAATTAAAGTAAAAAAAATGTTATTTACATTTATTAATCTATTTCATATGATATCGCCCATTTTTTGAACTCTTCTGTTTAAAATTACCTTGACCTAGTCTTTGCATAATTCTTAAAGAATTGTTTGGATTATTATCCCAAGCATACTTCCATACTTGATGTTTAAATAAATTCTTTTCCATAAAAAAATCCCTCCTCAATTTGATTGCAATATGTTTCATCCTCTCTCAAAATTAAAGACTTCAGGAGTCTGTAATATCCATTATAATTTAGGTAATTTTATTGTCAAGTTAAAGGTACTTTATTCTCAATACAATAAACATATAATTTGTTATTGAACTAACCTACCGTTTAGTTCAATAAAAAAAGCCTTACTCCTTCATGAAGTAAAGCACCTAGTTATCTATAAACTTCCAAAAAAAATAACGAAAGTCAAAAACGCTGATAACCCTGATGTAATAATTAATGTAGTCACACTCCTCGCCATTCCCTTCCAATCATGAATACCTGAAAAACCTAATACTCCTAAAATTAAAGTTAGCAATGTAATATATAAAACCAGAGTTAAAGGGTGTGTACCCATAACGGAATAATCAATCAGACCTGAAAATGAAACAAGGAGAAATAATAAAATACAAATTATTGATAAGATAAATGAACCTATGTTAATCTTTTTCTTCATTCAATATCTCCTTTTTTAGTTATTATAATTTTCTTCACTAACCTGCACCGCTTGTTTTAGAGTTACACTAACCTTCCGCATTAGTTTAAGTGTATACTTTCACAATCATCCCATCTATTAATAAAAGAGCTGCCAAAACAGCTCATTTATCTTTAATTAAATTTATTTTTTCAAAACTGGAATCCAAATTTCGCTCTTCACAGACGGTGAAGTTAGATCTTTAGTTTTAATCGACAATATCTCAGGTCCTACTGTTACTTGATAACTGGAAGACGGAAACCACTCGGAATAAATCCTTCCCCAAGTTTCTTGTAGCGTACTAGGAAAAGGTCCTGTTGATTCAAATATCACCCATGTTAAAGCAGGAACTTCTAGTTTTGAAAGTTGTTCGGGGAATTCTTGTGTAGTTGCAACTCCTATATACTGATCAAGCTCCCCTTTTTCTTCCATGCGGCCTTCAGAAAAATTTGTAGATGCTTGAATCATCCCTAAAGGTTCAACATTAGAGAGTTTTTTTAGTTGATCTATTTTTTCCATGGTCAAAGACTTCCACATTTCTGTAATTCCCTGGTTTTCTCCTTCAAAGATAATAGGAACTCTTTTCATGATACCGACTATGTTGAATGCTTCTTTTTGCTCAATCCTATAATTCATTTCTCTTCCTCCTCTAATTGATAATTGAAAGGTCATTAGTGGATAGGCCTTTAACTGCTTTCCATTGTTTCTTGCTTCAGATGGTGTTACACCGTGTAAATGTTGAAAAGCTCTAGTAAAAGAGTCCGGTGAATTGTATCCGTATTTAATCGCAATATCTATAATTTTTATGTTACTGATATTTAGCTCAAATGCTGCTAAACTTAGTCGTCTACGGCGAATATATTCTGACAATGTAATTCCTGCAAGGAAAGAAAACATTCTTTTGAAATGATATTCGGAACAATGAGCCAGCATAGCCACCATCTTGAAGTCTATTTCATTAGTTAGGTTTTCCTCAATATACTTCATTGCATCGTTCATGTTTTTAAGCGAATCCATTATACGACCTCCTTTCATCAATAGAATAGCAGGAATTGTATGTATTCATCCGACATTCTGTGCACCGTTTTGTAGGATTACTCATCTTCCGCTAAACTGCCGCATTAGTTCAATAAGAGAAAAATGCTTTACTCCTTCTTGAAGTAAAGCATCCGATAATTTAATAAGAGATCTTTAAGTTTGAAATATAAATTGTTATAAGTCCATTGAATATTTATCCTAGTTTCTCCGCCAACTCTAAAATAATCCCCTCTGGACCACGAACGTAACATAACTTATAAGTTTCTTTATATTGCTGTACCTCACTAAAGATTTCCGTACCCCTCTTTTTCAATTTTGCAACAACAGCATCAATATCTTCAACAGCAAAGCAAATATGTCGGATACCCAGTGTATTTGCAGAGGGTAGCTCAAGGTCTTTTTCGTCTGAGTGCGTACAAAATTTGACTAGCTCTATCCATGTTTGACCACCTGGCATCCCCATTCCTACACATGCCGTTTTAACATCATTAAGCCCAACAATTTTATCCAACTGCTTACCATCTAATTCCCATTCCGCATGCACTTCAAGTCCTAACTCAAGAAAAAAAGCTTTAGCCTCTGCAAGATTATTTACGTTTATACTCACATGATCTATTCTATTGATTTTCATATCTGATACCTCCCATGCTCCTGTTATTTTCAATACATGTATTCGTGTTAAGATGTTTGAAATTATTATTCGCTTAAAATAGGAAATATCCTTATTCAACTAACTTGCACCGTAAATTCAATAAGAAAAACGAATTTACCCATATATTGCACGAGATTTTAATCACCAAATGCAAATGTTATTTCTGTTTCGCAAACTAATGTCCCGTCAACCGTAGCTATACCTGTGCCTTTTCCAATAGGTCCTTTTAATCGAGTGATTTCAATCTCAAGACGAAGTTGGTCTCCTGGTTTTACTTGCTGTTTAAAACGACATTTATCTATTCCTACTAATAACCCTAATCGACCTTGGTTTCCTTCTTTAGTTAACATCACAACTGCACTTACTTGAGCTAATGCCTCAACAATTAATACACCTGGCATAACAGGGTAGTTGGGAAAATGCCCGTTAAAATATTCCTCTTTTGCTGTCACATTTTTTATACCAACCGCTCTTTTTCCTTCTTCTAATTCCAAAATCTTATCAACTAATAGAAATGGATATCGATGCCTAATTATTTCCTTAATTTTTTGAGTATCTAACATCATTTAATCCCCCATATCAATATTATTAAGACTATTAATTAATTTTATCACTAGGTATTAATAGTTGATACTATAAAATTAAGCTTCTTTAACAAAACTACCGCTGTTCTAGAAAATAATTAGTTTTTCCTTCTTAAACTAAAATGCAGCGTGTAAGTGTAACATTTCACAATTCTTATCTGAGATCACCTTAATGTTTTGGATATAAAAATAGACCATCTAATAATGGTCGCATTATGCTAGGACATGCCGCATATTAAACAATCATTCCCAGAACATCTGCTAAGCCCCAATCCCATCAAAATGGGTTTCCACACCATTCTGGAATGGAGGGCGACTCCTACGGGAATAGCGTGACGCCTGAGACTACAGGCTCAGGCCACGCCCGTGGAAAGCGTCCCAGGAATGGAAATCAATTTTGTGCACAGCAAAAAAAACAGCATTTTTCTCACAGAGAAAAATGCTGTTTTTGGGTTCTGTCCCAGCGTCTTCAAATTATTATGCTTCAACTGTTTCTTTAGAGTGACGTTTTTTGAACACTAGCATGAAATACCCCAAAGTTAGAGCAAGACACACAAACATAAATCCTAATAACACGCCGTTAGTTGACCAGAAGTTGCTTATGTCTCCAGTCGAAATGGAAGCTTTAAAGCTTTGCACTGAATAAGTCATCGGTAAGAACTTATTAAAGATTTGCAATGGCTGTGGTATTAGTTCCAATGGGAACGTACCAGCACTAGTTGTCAATTGAAGTATTAATATAACAATTGCAACAAAGCGACCTGGATCACCAAGTACCGTTACAAGTAATTGGACTATTGCTAGATAAGTAAAACTTGTAATGATTGTTGATAATATAAATAATCCTACACTTTGTGTCTCTAATTTCAAGGCAAACAAAGCAATAGCTACAACTACTAGAGATTGAATAATCCCAACTATCCCTAATACCGATACCTTACTCATAAACCAAGATGCACCGCCTGTAGGCTTAATCGCCGACTGGACAAATGGAAATACAATAGATATAAGTAATGCACCTACAAATAATCCAAGTGATAAGAAGTAGGGTGTAAATCCTGTACCATAGTTCGGTACTTCGTTCACTCCTTCAACTTCCACGTCAACTGGTGACGCTACCATGTCATAGGTTGAATCATTTGCTGAAACCTCTTTTGATTGCTCACTAGCATCCATTAAGCTGGATTGTAAAGTTTCCGTTCCTTCTGCTAATTGTTCCGTTCCTTCTGTTAGTTTAGATGAACCATCTGCTAACTCTCCAGATTTATCTGCTAATGTTCCTGTACCTGTTTTTAACTGACTTGAGCCAGCCGCTAATTCGTTTAGACCAGCTACTAAATTGTTGGAGCCTACATATGCTTGTTGCACACCTGTTGCTAATTCGTTCATCTTAGAAGCTAGAGTACTAGTTCCTGTTGCTAAGCTTGCTGAACCTTCTTTTAATGCACCTGAAGAATTATTCAATTGCGATATTCCCTGCTGTGCTTGTTTATAGCCCTCACTAATCTGTCCTGCTCCACTACTTACTTGAGTAGTTCCTTTTGATAGGGCTGCTGTACCATTAGCCAGCTTTTCTAAACCTGATGATACTGAAGAACTACCAGTTTCTAGCTGTTTCATCGTTTCTGTTAGTTGTGCTGCCTGTTCAGCTGGTAATGACGCTGATAATTGATTTAATTGTTGTGATAATGCTTGAATTCCAGCAGTTACCTGAGTAGAACCTTCGGATAACTGATTTGCACTATTATTTATAGTTACACTACTTGATTGTAATGTAGCTAAGGAGTTTATTAATTCTTTTTCTTTTTCACTTAGCAATTGATAGCTTTCATTAAGTTTAGCTACTCCACTTGTATACGTTTGAATCCCACTGTTCAATTGTTCTGCACCTGTAGCAGTTTGATTGACACCGTCTGCTAATTGTTTTGTTCCATCTGTAAGTGTGGATAAACCACTATTTAGATCGGTTGAACCAGTTGCGGCTTTCTGAATACCATCCACAACTGTACTAGTGCCATCTCGAAGTTCGACTGTACTACTTGCCAACTGTTCTAAGTAGCCTTTTAAATCAGATGCGCCAGTATTTATTTCTACTGCTCCATCTTTTAATGCGCCTGCTCCATCCGATGCCTCAGCAAATCCGTCACCTAATTTCGTAATAGAATCAAATAATTGTTCCGCATAAGTTGCTGAAACTTGCTTATTTACTTCCGCACGAATTCGGTCCATTGCGGTTTCCCCTATTTGAGAGGATAAGAAGTTATATCCTTCATTAGCTTTATACGTAATGACCATTTTTTGAGGTTCTTCGTCTAATAATGTTGTTGCATGTTGAGAAAAGTTTTCTGGAATTTCAATTAATAAATAATAATCCTCATTTACTAATCCTTTATCTGCTTCTTCCTTTGAAACTGAAACAAACTTGAACTGTCCACTTTCTTTTAACTTCTCTGATAGGTCATCCCCTAAAGTTAAACTAGTATCGTTATACTCAGCACCCTCATCGGCATTTACTACTGCTACCGGTAGATCACTTAAATTTGCATAGGGATCCCAAAATGCCCATAGGAACATTCCTGCATACATTACAGGTATAAACAAAACTGCAATTATAGGAATGAGTAGCTTCCTATTTGTAAATATACTTTTCCATTCTGATTTAATCATTAATACTCCTCCTAATACTGTATGACCAATTCGTTCAATCAGTCATTTCATTCCAAAAAATTAGTCTCAAATAATGAGACTCTGGAAAATAGTGTCTTGAAAAAAGTCTGTAATTTCCTGTTCTGTTAAAGGTTTTTCGTGAGTTAAATTCCAGTCGTTAACAAACGCCAAATACCCTTTTAAGAGTAAATATGCAACTAGTTCACTATTTACCTGGCGAACTTCTCCTAGATCCATATACTTATCAATCTTCTGTTTGATAAAAGAAACAATGGCTTGCTCTATTTGCGCCTTCACCTGCTTTACCGCTGGCGTTCTCCATTCCTGTTCTTCCGCAATAATTTTAGCAAACAATTGATGAGTATCCCGGAATTCTAGCATTTTCATCAAGGCTGCATACGCATTTTCTTGGAAAGAAGCATCTTCTTTAATCACTTTTGTCGCTTCTTGTTTCATCTCTGTAATAATACGAAGGACAATTTCTTGAAAAAGGACTTCTTTATTTTCAAAAAAAGTGTAGATTGTCCCTTTACCAACATTCGCTATTTTAGCTATTTGCTCCATCGTAGTAGCTTTATAGCCAAAAAGAGAAAAAGATTTTGTCGCAGCCTCTAATATTTCCTGCCTACGATCCATTCTTATTCAACTCCTATAAAAAAAATGACTAGAAAACCATTTCGGTCATCTAGTCATTATAATACACTCATCTTATTTCTTTGGCAAGCCTTTTATTCATGATTCATATGACTCATTGAATCATCACTTTCATCCGGAATTACTTTACTCATATCCGGTTCTCCAACAATCAGTTCCTGCTTCGGCATAACATGAAGTCCCCTTGCATTTGTATGGGCAAACATATAATAGACTCCATCATGATCAAATGAGTAATTCGCTTCATACACGCCATCCTCGGTTAAATTTCCCTCTACCATATGACCTTCCTCACGCAAACCTGATTCCCATACCTCAAATTCAACAGTAGCATCATCTACTGCTTCATCCGATTGGCTTACTTTTGCAGATAATACAACATCTTCTACAGATAGTGTTTTAGCCGTTTGAATGTCTACTACTACTTCTTCTAATGTACCTTCATTATGACTTGATGATGCCCCTTCAGTTGCTTCTTTATCTCCACAACCCACCAGTGTCATAGTTGCAAATACAAGAACTGCTAATGTTTTCTTCATAAAAATGAATCCCCCCAAGTTGGTAATGTTATATAAACAGTTGTTCCTTTTTCTACTTGACTTGTGAATACTAGCTTTCCTTTTTGCATTTCGATAAGTTGAGAGGCAATGGATAAGCCAAGTCCAGTTCCCCCATCTATACGACTTCTGGCCTTATTCACACGATAAAATCTTTCGGTAATATGCGCCAAATGCTCTTGTGCAATTCCACAGCCTTGATCTTTTATAAAAATTGTTGTTTCGCTCATTGTCATTTCATTTCCTATCTCGATGGTGGATGAAACAGGGGAATAATGAATAGCATTTTCTAAAATATTGATCAATATTTGTTTAGTCATTTGCTCATCTGCTCTTAGAATTGTTTCCTCATCTATTGTAACAGTAAAAGAGATTTGCTTCTTGTCTGCCAATGTTTTTACGAGTTGCAATACCTCGCGTACAACCTCTGATAATACTAATGGTGTTATGTCCATTTCTTGATGCTGTTCAGAACGTGCTAAAGTAAGTAAATCATTTGTCAGTTTCTGCATTCGTATTGCCTCTTGCACAATAAGTGTGTAAATCTCTTTATTCTTTTCCTCTGGAACGAGCTCCTGTTCAAATGCTTCCCCATACCCTTTTATATAACTAATAGGAGTCCGTAGCTCATGAGAGACAATAGATAAGAAATCTCTTTTTTTCTCGTCCTCTTCTTGAATAGACGTTGCCATTAGGTTAAAGGTTTTGGCGAGTTCTCCAATTTCATCAGAGGATTTTATGTCAACTCGCGTCTCGTATTTTCCTGCTGTCATTTCATTGGCTGCTAATTTAAGCTTATCTAACGGAACAAGCACTTTTTGCAATGTCTTCAAACTGGCCCATGCCATTATAAGTAGAAGAAAAGATACTGTTATCAATAAAAAAATTACATCCTTCGAAGCCATTTCGGTCATTTTCGTTAATGGTACATATACATAAATAATTCCTTCTAGCCTATTTTCATCAACTAATGGATAAATAACGGATACAACTTCTCTATTAAACCTCTTCTCATAGCCTCGCTTAATAACCGCCTCGCCTTCAATCAGCTGGGCACGTTCCTCATGTCCAATTAAGGTCTCATAGTCTACATCAAATGGCAAGCAAGCGCTAAGTTCCCGAGGATTCCGAACTGTAAAAACCTCTACGTCAGAAAAACGATTGAAGTCTTCTGTCTGTTTGATGAACTCATTTGTAACCGCTCCACCCTTATACGTTTTTTGCAAGTTTTCTGCAATCTCCACCATCGAAGTTTCCTTATCCTCGACATAAAGCTCCTCATATAGAAAATTAGTGAATATTACTAAGAACACTATCGTGATTGCTATGAATAAAAGAAGTAGCATCCAAATTTTTACGGATAACTTTTTCATTCCAAAACCTCAAAGCGATATCCAATACCCCACACAGTCTCAATATATTTAGCTGCTTGTTCTCCTAGCTTTAGCCGCAGTGTCTTAATATGTGTATCAACAGTACGAGTTCCGCCTTCATAATCTAGTCCCCAAATTCGTTCTAATAGCTGCTCCCTAGAAAAAACTTTTCCTTCATGCTTCATAAAAATATAGAGGAGTTCGTATTCCTTTAATGTTAGTTGAATTTTTGCATGATTAACTGAAATTTGTCTACCTATTAGATCATGTTCAATAATACCTGCTTTATATTGATCAGTTTTAGTATAAATACCTGCCCTACGAAATATAGCATTTATACGAGCCATTAATTCGATAGCAGTGAAAGGTTTAATGACATAATCATCCCCTCCAAGCTTCAACCCTTTGACTAAGTCTGTTTTAGCATCTAATGCTGTTAGAAAGATAATCGGTACGGAGGAAAATATACGTATCTCCTTACAAACTTCAAAGCCACTCATGCCCGGCATCATCACATCTAGGAGTATTAGATCCACTTGAGAGGTTTGCACTATTTCTATTGCGACTTCGCCATTATCTGCATGGAGTACATGATGACCAGCTTCATGTAGATGAAGTTCAACTAGCTTACGCATTTCCCGTTCATCATCTACGACTAATATTGTCGGCATCATTTAACCTCCCTTACTATTAATTGGAATGGGCCTTTCCCGACCTGTATTTCCTTTATAATTTCATTAGATTGGATAAAATATAATTGATGATCATCATAGCCAGCAAGCACCATATTATCTCCAAATGAACTTATCCAAAACGGGTTTGCTCCAACTTTCATGGAGTTTAGAACTTCACCGGTTTCTGATATTTCATATACCATGCTACTTCCATGACTTACACTGAAAATGTGCCTATTTGGTGCTCTTGCCATATTGATAGGCATTAATGGAGCTTCAATTTCGCCAATAAGCTCACCGGTTTTTATGTTAATCCTCTTAATGGTGCGATTGGGACTACTTCCTGCACCATGACCACCTAGCCAAAGCTCATTGTCCTGTAAAAAAAGGCCATGAGAAGAGGTCGGAATCATCCATTCATCCACTTGCTCCAAATCCATAGTCAGTACAGATAGAAACTCATCTTTAAAGTTAACAACAAAAATATTACTTCCATCAGAAATCATCGCCATTGGATAATTACCAGTGAAACTAGTCTGTAGTTTTTTTCCTTTGGTATTGTAGAGAGAAACTGTATTACTCTGGCCATTTGCTATATAAATTTTTTCTTCATATACATACGCGTAGGTAGTACCCTCACCTACAGTAATCGAAGCAATCTGTTTACCTGTAGACAATTCAATTAGCGCTGCTTTCTCAACGCCATATCCATAAACTAGAAGTAAATCATCTGTCACTAATGTAAAACCAGTATAAGCCTCCTCTAGCTCCCAAGTTTCCAGTATTTCAGCCTCTTTGGATATAAAATCAATGCTTCCACCTAGAGTATTCAAGCTAGCGACAAAATCAGTATCTGAGGGGATGGCTGGAAAGCTTGCCTCTGAACAACCTCCAATAATGCAAAGTAACAAAAGTATATATAACTTCTTCACCTATCCACCCCCATTTCTTCCATTATAACTAGAACATGTGAAAAAAGTTTGAAATAGATTTCAATTTTTTGAGTTTCACCAAACTGAGTTAGAGTTTGACAAAGCGAATATAGCTTCACTAGACAAACGTAAGTGCGTGCTGATTTCCGTTTTCAGGTGGACGCTTTCCGCGGGCGTTGCCTCAGCCTCCTCGCTTCGCTGCGGGTCTTCACCTAACGCATTTCCCGCTGGAGTCGCCACCTTTCTCTTCAATCATTGTAAGAGTAGTACTCTATAGTTAGAATTAGTAACAGAGTATCAGACATAAAATTAGATAACATCTATTCTATAGAGTAGTGCTAGAGATCCCAAAATTGTCCTTCCTAAACTTTCTTTACGAATATGAAAGTGTTTTTTCGCTAGTTATCAGAAAAAAAAGCTTCTTAATCTTTTTCTTACAGTTCCAGGGGTACGACTGACAGCATTTGCCACAAGATTATTAAAAAAATGTCCTAAACACCGAAAGATGTTTAAGACATTTAACCTAACTAGTATTGAGTCAATTTATTTAATGATTACTTATTTCATCATAAAGTACAATTTTTTTTAATATTACCCGTTTATTTAAGGTGGATCTCGTTGATTGAAGCGCAAGGCGGCGACTCCAGTGGGAGCAGTACGAGCTGAAAGCCCCGCAGGAACGCAGTGACGAGGAGATTGAAGCCGTATCCACGGAAACGTCCGCCTGAAGCGGAAATCAACTGTGCTCGGATTTTACTACTAATTACTTCAATATGAAATTGACTTTATTATATTATTTTAAGTGTTTCAAAACAACATCAGCCATAGCGTCGATGAATTGTGCCTGCGCATTTGGCATTTCAGGACGTACATATGTCGCTCCGATATCATCACATACTACTTTACATTCATAGTCATTATCGTAAAGAACCTCTAAATGCTCTGCTACGAATCCTACTGGAGTATAAACAAATGTTGTATATCCTTTTTCTTCGTGTAATTCACGAGTTAAATCTTGTACGTCTGGACCAATCCAAGGCTCTGGAGTTTGTCCAGCACTTTGCCAGCCCACTGCGTAGTTTTTCACACCTGCTGCCCCAGCAATTAAGTCAGCTGTTTCTTGCAATTGGTCTGGATATGGATCACCTAGCTCTTTAATCTTTTCTGGAAGTGAGTGTGCAGACACGATTAAGCATGCTTTTTCGCGTTGCTCCTCTGTCATTTCTGCGAATGCTGCACTTACTTTATCACTCCAGTATTGAATGAATTTCGGTTCATCGTACCAGCTTTCGATAGAAGTTATTTTTAGGTTACCAAGCTTTTCTGCTTCTTCTTTAATACGACCATTATATGATTTAATAGAGAAAGTAGAGAAGTGTGGTGCTAATACCATAGATACCGCTTCTGTAATACCATCTTTATGCATTTCTGCAACTGCATCTTCTAAGAAAGGTTCGATATGCTTTAAACCTATATATAACTTGAATTCAATTTCATCTTGTAATTCATTTAAACGGTCGCATAATCCTCTTGCTTGGCTTTCAGTAATTTTAGCAAGCGGTGAAATCCCACCTATTGCTTCGTAACGACCAGTTAAATCGGCTAGCTGCTCATCACTTGGTTTACGACCATGTCTGATATGTGTATAATATCGTTCAATATCCGCTTCTGAATATGGGGTTCCGTAAGCCATAACTAATAATCCCATTGTTTTTTTCATCATATTCACCTCATAAAAATTTAGTTTGATTTTGCTGCTATTAGTTCTTTACTATAGTCATGTACAAATGAAGTTAAACGTTTTAGTGTATCGGGATCTACCTCTGGGAACACACCATGACCAAGGTTAAAGATATGCCCCGGCTGTGCCACACCCTGCTCAACGATAATTTTCGCACGCTTCTCAATCTCTGCCCAATCACCAATAAGATAGGATGGATCTAAGTTCCCCATCAACGGCTTCGTTAATCCTTTTGCACGAGCTTCTTCTATTGATAAACGCCAGTCAATCCCAACCACATCAACAGGAAGATCATGCCATTCCATTGCTAAGTGGCTAGCTCCAACACCGAATGTAATAAGCGGAACGCCTGTTTCACGAAGCTCCGTGAAAATACGTGTCATTACTGGTTTGATGAAAATACGGTAATCCGCTACATTTAACGCTCCAACCCACGAATCAAATATTTGAATAGCCTTCGCACCAGCTTTAACCTGCGCTTTGATGTATACGATAATCATATCAGCAAGCTTGTCCATCAGTGCAAACCAAGCCTGTGGTTCAGAAACCATGAATGCTTTCGTTTTGTTGTAGCTTTTAGAAGGTCCCCCCTCAATCATATAGCTAGCAAGAGTGAATGGTGCCCCTGCAAATCCGATTAATGGAACATTCAGCTGCTCTGTCGTCAATAATTTTATCGTATCCAAAACAAATGGCACATCATCTTCGGGTGATAAATCACCTAGATTTGCTACATCTTGAACTGTACGAATCGGATTTGAAATTACTGGCCCAACTCCATTTTTAATCTTTACATCAACGCCTATTCCAACAAGCGGTGTTACTATATCTTTATACAGAATTGCTGCATCAACGTTATAATTTTCTACTGGTAAACGTGTAACATAAGCACATAATTCAGGTTCATGCGTAATTTGTTCTAAAGAGTATTTTTCTTTTATTTTTCTATATTCAGGTTGTGATCTTCCAGCTTGCCTCATAAACCAAACTGGCGTGTGATCTACTTGCTCTCCTCGTGCTGCGCGAAGGAGTGTATCGTTAAATTTAGTCATTAAAGGAACCTGCCTCTCATTATATAAACGTACTATTTTCTATACGTTTCAACTATAGACGTTCTTATTTCTAAAGTATAGCCATATAGTGTATTTGTCATAAAATTGTCCTGTTTCAGTGTAGTTAGGTAGGTAATATGTTTCTTAAAGAGCTATTATGGGAATGATATAGTAAAAAGAAAAGGGGAGGTATCCAAATGAATTTATATATGACATCCGGTACACCGGAGTTTATGCAATCCATAAAAAAGAAATACCAGAAAGAAGAGCTCTTCTTATTACATGGGACTGGTAACTCCGTCCTTATCCACGAAACATCTAGCAAGACCATTTTTCAAGTGCCAAGAAAATACGAAATTCTAGAGTCTGCTGGTCAGTTCTCTCATAAAGGTTACTTCGTCCTTCACAATATACCCCTTTCAGACGAAGGGAAATCCATATTTGAATATAAATATACAAATTTAAGTCCAACCGCTCAAAATGACCCTGGGTTTATCGCTCTTAGAGTTCTTAAACCTATCAAATCCGATACATATATCATTTTGTCGGAATGGTCTGGACCAAGCAGCTACGAAGTATGGGAAAAATCAGTCAACCTAGACTTTAGTATGGTTGCGGATAAGCAAAATCTATTCACAAGCGCACCGTATATCTCCACTTATCAATCCACACAAGAAGAGGAAGCTAATTAAAGCTCCCTCTCTTGCGTGTAAATGTCAGGTTTCCAAACAATTCGGATTTCAATACGAACCTGGTACTTTCGACTTTTACACTAATTGCTCTGTACATCAATAAAAAAATTCTATGTAACAGTATAACTTTTTTCCTTTAATAAGTCTGCTATATAAAATAGAGTGGAGATTAAAATTGAAAGCAAAATAACTATGATAGTACAAAAAATATAAAGCGGTGATTCATAAGGAATATCACTTGATAAGAAATTTCCTAAAGCCAAAAACAGGAATAAAGATACAACCTCCATGGAGGTAATCTAAATCTGTATGGTCAAAGAAATCTCCAAGATAATCATCTTACGATACACCAAGTGCGACCGCTTCAGCATAATCATTAAATAGTTCATTGTCAAAGAAGCCAAATGCCATGCTTAAAAAATGGTCAGTGTAATTTTTACCCACAGCCCCAGTTTGTGTGATAGGTAACAGGTCCTTTACTTCAATAAGAAATGTCAATTAAATAATTTTCATTAATCTGGAAACAATACACCTAATGATACATTGAGGTGAAGAAAAATGACCAGAACTATTTCCCTATTCCTACTTTCATTTTGTTTGTTATTTTTATTGACCGTCTTTGCAACTGCAAACAATAAGCCCAATCCTTATGAAGTAATATATCCTGAAATCGGATATAAGACTGTGGAAGAAGCATCTAAGGATTTTGAACAACATTTTAAACAAAGACTAAAGCTGCCACTTAGAGTTCCCCCGATAAGCTTCACTCATCATTTCGGGAGATTTAATGATTTAGAGGGCGACACCAATGACTCATTTGAAGTAGAATTTATCAGTGATTTATCATCTGAAAATCATTATAAAATTGATGTTCGACCTATTAAGTACGGTATTCCTAAACGAGAGAAGTCTGTGTTAAAAACCTTTGAATTAAATAATGGGAATAAAGCCACTTATATGACTATTTCAGGCTTTAACGTGCTTGTTTTTGAAAGTGAAAATTGGCAGTATATGCTAAGCATCAATAAGCAAGTTTTAGATAAAGTTACTCCCGAAAACTTAGTTGAAATAGCAAATTCTATTGATTATTGAATCGAATCAAAAATTTTTCTTCTTAAACTAACGGTGTGCTTTACTTCAAGAAGGAGTAAAGCCTTTTTTTCTTATTGAACTAACGCAACAGTTTAATTGAATAAGGATTTTTTATGGAACATAGGGAAAATACTTTTCTTCTCTCTTCATAACCTAGCGAGAAGATTACTTTGATAGAAACATTATAATTATAATTGTGAAGATTCTCATTATTAGGTACGATAAGGTTGCTTGGAGTGAAAATTTAAAGGAACAGGTTGGATGTATAGATGAGGTAGACATTAGAATATTTGAATATATAAAATAAAATTTTGTTGTGGTCTTTATTTAACTAACGAAGTGCTTTATTAAAAAGTTAACAACAAAATAAAGTGAACGAAGTTCATTGTTATAAAAATCTTTTTAAACACTGAATTATAATATCAGGTCTGTCTATGTGAATGTCATGATCACTTCCTTCAGCAATAACTAACTCGCCTTTCTTAGACGAATGAGATAATTCTATCTGCAACTCACGCCAAGTATCTTCATATAAAATTGCTTCTTCCACAGGTATGTCATGTTCAACAAAAGCCTTTACTGATACTGCTTTATCTCTTGTGATTACTATTAGTGGAATGTTAGGAAAATCACCCAGTTCTAATATATTTTCGCTACTAATTCCCCAGTTTTCAAATTCTTTGGCAATTGTCTTGAAGAAGAGGGGATTTGTTATCAATTCCTCATAATCTTTTGCTTCGCTATAAGGTAAAGTATTTTCGTACTCAACAATCATATTCTTGAATTTAATATTCAGTTCCTCTTTTGATTTGTTAGAGTTCTCCATATTATTTTCTACCATCTTATCTATTGAAATTAAGGAATTCATTACAGGTATATCAAGATTGTATAACTTGTTAAAATTATATGATGTAGAATCTATAAGGATCACTCCCTTTATTTTGTGAGAGTACATTTTTGAGAACTGCTGTACACATAAGCCTCCAAAAGAATGACCAATTAGAACAAATTTTTCAGTGATACCTATTCTATCTATAAGTTCATAAAGTTCTTCAGCAATATTTTTAGTTGTTCGAAGTTCTTTTGAAACTGGACTATTTCCATATCCAGCCCTATGGTACATAACAATCGTAAAGTCTTCTTGGATTTCTTGAATAAAAGGATACCAATTATAAAAAGAACCACCTATCCCTGTTTCTAGGATAAGAATAGACTTCCCACTACCAACTACCTTATATTCCAACTCTATATCTTTCAAAAAATCCCTCCTTTTTAACGAATGCTGATTTACCGCTCCTTCAGCTAATCTCTTCATAAACCCACCCTAATTTTAACATAAATATCCAGTTTAGGTGAAAATCATTAAACCAAATGTAGGGTATAGAATTTTACGATAAATTAACCCTTTCGTTTAACATAGCCTTTTTATTTAACACGTTATCAAAGTAAGCTGTGTTCAGAAATGATAGCGTTCTACATCGAACCCAACCTATTCATAAGTATCTTAATATTCACGAATAAACAATTTATATTATCTTCCCATAAAACTTTTTATGAACTGTTAGTTGTAGTCTTAACTAGATGAATTATTTGAGTGTCTGATTTGAGTGCCTAGCACCCAACAATTATGAATAGGACATATTAAAATGGTCAGACCCTCCATTGTTTTGTAAATCAATCGTATCATAAGCATTTTCATCCTTCTTTTTTACTAAAAACATAACATTCGTACCAAAGCCCTCTTCAACTTCGGATTGGTATTTTATTTGCAAAATCTTATCTTCGATACTAAACGATATATCAGAGTAATGGACCCCATCTGAATGAAATAATATATACGTGACACCATCACTTGTATTAAACATATACATGCCATTTTCTAAGTCTGCTTCGTTAAAACCTGGAAAATTTGTGTACATCTTATCAGTTTCGTATTTTACTTCCTTAATAGACACATCACTATTACCAACTACATCAGATTGCGAAATGACAGTAAAGTCTTCTTTCTTACTGCATCCCGTAAGCAACATCACAGTCACGAGTACCATTATCAATTTTATAACTTTCATACAATCATCCTTCCATTCTTCATGAACATAACCTTACTTGCCTGTTCCTCACTAATTTCCTTCATTCGACAAAGGTATAAGTAAATCCTTCTAAATTTTTTGCGGCACTAGCCATGCTCACACTGGAAGTAATCGCAGTAAAAGAAAGCTCTGTTAAAGCATGGTTCATTTTAGTCAAGCATAAATAACTGCTTTTTTGACAATTGTATTCGGTTTTAGATAATCAACAAATGCAAGTTTGTACCTTCAAAGTACCCATCGAGCTCGCGGAAACCACTATCATCGAATTCCTCTTCTACTTTGTTGACCACTTCATATTGAATTGGCTTACTTGTCAAAAGTTGAGTTAAAGTATCATCACTTTTTCTCTTAGAACTAATGACTCCCTTCTGTACTCCGCTATCATCTATATGCGGCAAGGCAACAATATCACTCACTTGATCCATATTACTATTTGCCTCATCCGTCAAGCTAGCAGTGAGTTCGCCAACTATTCTCAAAGTAAAATAGTGGTTATTTTGATAGAAGCAGAACAAGAGGCGGTTCGTGATTCAAAGTCACGATCCACCTCTCTATTGTCTTCCAGTATGCAAGTCAGTCCAAAACACGTATTGCTTATATTTTACTAACCCGTAAAGTCAATTCAGAAACAATTATCATCATGATCGGAATAAGAATTAAATCCATTATAACCCCAGCTTGTACTAAGATTACGACCAGTACAAGGATAGCCTGAATCAATTGGATAATTCGGATTAAGCGGTTAATTGCTTTTGTCCGAGCTCCTTCATTGATAGGGAACAACAGATCCATACGGAACTCGTACCCTGATGATAAAGACTGACGTAGCTGTATTACTGTAGCAAATGAAAGTGCACTAGTAAAAATAATCGCAACTATTGGAAAAGGTATGAAAATTGCTCCAACAATAGCTAGCGCTGTAAGACGAATCCACAGATAAAAATAATCATTCGTACGGATAAACGTACGCAAAACCAAATAAAATTGTGTATTTTTTTGTTCATAAGGTGCAAGTTTGTATAGAATATCAAGCCATTTTCTTCGTTTCGTCATACCTTGGATATGCGGAACATCCGTAAAATAATTTGCGAAACGATAAAAACGCATCATACGTGCCTGCTCCACTTCAATGAAATGATCAAAAGGAAATGGCACTTCTGCTTTTTTCCTCTTCCAAGCTATTAAATACAGCACTTGAATAATAACGACTGCAAGTAAAAATAGATAACTACCGCTTAGCAAGAAATACAATCCTGCAAAGAGTAAAAACATTCGCATGAAATAATCTACCCAAACATTTTTTCCATTGGATGCCCACCGATATTGGAACTCAGTTTGTATACTCCAATACTTCCATATAAGGATTGCACCGAAGAAGTACAAAATTTCGCCTGATGTGGAACCCGCTACTCTTGTTAATAATGGTATCGAAACTACTAACGCTGCTAACGGAACAACAATAGAAGAAAAGAAAGTCCAAGTTAGAGCATGTTTCAAATATTCGCCTAGTTTAATTTCTAATGGAAGAAAGTAAACACTATCCGCTTTTTTCATCAACGTAACTGGCGTACTTAACGCTATTAAAATACTGACTATGAAGGAAACAACTAAAAAGGCGGGAAAATCCTTTGGAGCTGTATTTAACCATTCACTATACGTATACCCTGCAGCACCTATTACGAATACAATAACAATTGCAATATGCCCAGAAATAATATACTTCAAGTATTTTTGCAGTTCATTTATATAAAATAAAAAACGTTTACTCCATACTTCACGCAAATTGTTCATTTTGCTGTTCCTTCGTCATTTCGATATAAAGATCATCCAGTGTCGCATCAGGCATTTGAAATGCCGCCCGTAGATCATCCATTGTCCCTTGTGCACGAATTTTCCCGTTATGCAATAGAAGAATACGATCGCAGTATCTTTCCGCAGTAGTTAATATATGAGTGGACATTAATACCGATGCTCCCTCATCTTTTCTTGACTTCATTTGATCCAGTAATGATTGGATACCTAAAGGATCGAGCCCTACAAATGGTTCATCGATAATGAATAACGCTGGATTCACAAGGAACGCACACATTATCATCACCTTTTGTCTCATTCCTTTAGAAAAGTGAGCTGGAAACCAATTCAACCTTTTTTCCATACGAAATTCTTTTAAAAGAGCCTCTTTTCTCGCTTCAAAAACAGATTCATCTAAATTGTATGCCATAGCTGTTAGTTCCAGATGTTCCTTTAAGGTCAACTCATCATATAGGACTGGTGTTTCGGGAATATAGGAAAAGGATGTACGGTATTGTGCTGGATCCTCTTTTAATGTTTTACCATTTAGAAGTATCTCACCCTTCAACGCGTTCATTGTACCGATAATATGTTTGATGGTCGTACTTTTACCTGCACCATTCAACCCGATTAATCCTACTAGTTCTCCCTTTTCAATCGAAAAGTTTAAATCATGTAAAACAGGCTTTCTAGTATAGCCCCCTGTTACATCTTTGACCTCTAATACAGTCATTTCTAGCACCTCACTTCTTATTTATAAGTTTACCAAAATAATTTCAAAAAATCTTCTATGATCCAACAGCCTGTCCTATTATATGTTAAACTTTTCATAACGATGAATTTGGAGGGTATATGATGAGTGAATGTATTTTTTGTAAAATAATCGATGGTTCTATCCCAAGTGCAAAAATCTATGAAGACGACCATGTTTATGCTTTTATGGATATAATGCCGCTAACAAAGGGTCACACGCTAATTATTCCTAAAAATCACAAAGAAAATATCTATGATTTATCCGAAGAAGAAGCCAGCAACTTATTCAAGGTTGTCCCAAAAATTGCGAGCGTACTTAAAGAAAGCTTCGGGCCAGTAGGCATGAACCTATTAAACAACAACGGTGCCCCTGCAGGGCAAAGCGTATTCCATTTCCATTTACACTTTATCCCACGCTACGATCAAACCGATGGCTTCCGTCCAACTTGGATTACGAAAGAGAAAACATTTACCCCTGAGATCATTCAAAATTTAGCAGCAGAATTGTATGAAAAATTGAAGAAGTAGTTCTTGCTTTTATGATCCAGAGAACGTACAATCATAAATAAGTTTCTTGCTAACGATCATGAGGATACGTTAGAAGAAAACAAAAAACAGAGCTTAGAATAGCTGAGGAGAGATGAGAAAATGAATACGAAGAATTTAGTTTTAATGGCCCTTTTAGTAGGTGTTGGAGCAGTTCTTTACATTATTATCCCAGGAATTAATGGTGGGATGAAACCAGATTTTATGCTTACGATGATGTTTATAGGGATACTATTATTCCCTAATGTAAAAAGTACTTTCTTGCTTGGTATTACAACAGGAGTTATTTCAGGACTGTTTTCTACTTTTCCAGGAGGTTTCGTTCCAAATATCATAGATAAAGCTGTAACTGCATTTGTTTTTCTAGGACTTGTATTAATATTAAACAAATTAGCCAATAAGGTAGCAGTCGGAGTAATCCTTACAGGAATTGGAACACTAATATCTGGTACGGTTTTCCTATCAACTGCCATTTTTGTTTTTGGTGCAGGTGCTATTTTCCAAGAATTATTCGTTATTGTAGTACTTCCGGCTATTGCTATCAATGCGATAGCATTCTTTATCATCTATCCGATTATTGGAAGTTTGATTAAACGGACTAATTTTGACACTGCGCTTACTGCTTAAATAAAAAACTATCTGCTTTCCTTTTCGAAGGAAAGCTTTTTTTGTCTAAAATAATATGTTTTAATTATTACAAGGTAAGGAATAATACATATAAGCAAAGGAGTGAATTTTATGAAACTAGCACCATTATTTTACGGTCTTGCAACTGGTCTACTAGTTGGGGCTTCTACTGTACTTATGACCACTCCAAAATCAGGTATGGAAGTTCGATCTTCCTTTAAGGCTTCCTCCAACGATTTTCGGGACAAGCTCTCAGACATAAAGCTTCAACTAGCAAGTGTGAAAAATTCGATAAACAACCTTACGAATTCTTCAAAAGAAGTAATTCCAAGTACAATTGAAGACCTTAAATCTAGTATTGCTCAATGGAAAAATGAAACTGCACCTTTACAAACGCAGCTTCAAGCAGAAATTTCATCTATTCAAGAAGCAATGGCAGAACTAGAAAAAAAGTTACCAAAGAAACAAGAAGCAACTGTTTAATACGAAATTCGCAAGCGGTCTGATGGTCTAAACCTGTTTCTATCGTTTTTTATGGGCTTTGGACAGGCTTATTGTTAATACGATTAACGAGTAAATTTTTAGGGATGCTGGTTGGTTGTGACGTCCGTCACAACCAACTAGCATCCCTTTTTTTTGTATATATTCTATTCTCCAATACAAATAGATCATTAGGTTTATGGAAAGCGAAATTTATAAAAGAGGATATACTTCAAAATTTCAAATAGTGGTATGTCCTCTTTTTTCTTGATAGCGAAATTTTAAACTACTTTCAATGTGACTAATAGTACTTTTTATTATAAATATAATAATATTATTTAAACTGGTATTCACTAACATACTTTCTTGCTATAATGTTTGAAAGAATTAAATACAGAAAGCAGGGTTTACATGGCAGATCAATTTTATACGATGAAAGAAGCAATGCTGTATAGTCAGCGAATAGCTCAACTATCTAAAGCACTTTGGAAAGCAGTAGAAAAAGATTGGCAAACATGGATAAAACCTTATGACTTAAATATTAATGAGCATCATATTTTATGGATATCATATCACCTACAAGGTGCAACTATTTCAGATATAGCAAAGTTTGGAGTAATGCATGTCTCGACTGCTTTTAACTTTTCAAAAAAATTGGAAGAACGCGGTCTACTTTCTTTTTCTAAAAGAGATACAGATAAACGTAATACGTATGTAGACGTTACAAAAAAAGGAAAAATACTTTTAGAAGAGATGTACGAAAATTACCATGTGACACAGCATGCTGTGTTGGAAGGATCCCTGCCTATAAAAGAACTATATGGGAAATTTCCTGATTTCATGGATGTAACTGCAGTTATTCGCAATATTTACGGGGATGATTTCATGGATATCTTCGAAAGATCTTTAAAAAATATCGAGGATACATTCAGTTCCAAAAGCGAATAATCTATGGTTTGAAAGCGTTTAATAAATATTTACAAATAAAGAGGTTGCTTTTTAGTATAAAAAGGATTATCTTATGTATCTAAATCAAATTTATATATATAGGAGTTGCATACCTTGCACTGCTGGAAAACAATTAATGTGAGAAAACAATATGGTTTGGAGAGATTGTTTATACTATCCTCTTTAGTAGTTATAATAGTTTTTTCATTTGCATATGCCTTATTAGGAATTATTAATAACACTCATAAATCAGATGATTACTTTTGGATATTTGTGATAGCATTTTTAGGACTCTATCCAATTCATAAATTATTTCACTTTATCCCAATGTTTCGTCATCGGGATAAAATAAAATTCATCGTTATTAAACAATTTAGATATTTCCCTACTTTACATTTACGGATTATAGAACCAATTTGTAAGAGTAGATTTCTTTTTATTTTAATGGCGCCATTTATATTTGTTAATGTCTTACTTATTATCGGAGCTTTAACAATTCCCATTTTTGCACACTATTTCACTATTTTATTTGCTTATCATTGTGGAATTTGCTTAATTGATCTAATTTATGCGAAAAATTTAAGTAAATCACCAAAGCGCGCTTTAATCGAAGAAACAGATGCTGGGTACGAAATTTTAATAGCGGAACCAAACTATTAACAATATGTAACACTTGTATATCCCCCTCATTGTTTGTTATGCTTAGTTAGTATATGAAGGGAGTCTAGACATGATTATATTCACGTTAGTTCTATTCTCAGCATTTTATTTGCTACAAATTAACCGAATGACATATGCTTTAGTAATGTCAAAAGAAATTCCGGAAGAGAAACATCCGAAGATTTTTCGCACGATCAATATTTTGATCACGATTCTTCTTGTTTCCTTTTATGTTGAGCTAGTTTATACAGTTTAAGAGAAAAAAAGTGGACCCAAATCATATGCATGATTTAGGGTCATTTCTTTTTTTCACACTACCAATTAAGCGAAACCAAGATCGATTTTTAGGCGATCTTAGTTTCACTTGTCAAATTAGTAGATAAACGCTGCACCTACAATGATCAATAAAATGAATAAAACAACGATCAAAGCAAAACCAGATCCACCGCTATATCCGCCACCGTTATATTGTCCGCTCATTTAAAACACCTCCTTTTCCATGTATCCTATGCGGTAATTTTAATAATCGGTAGGCAAATGAACGGGAACTATTTTTGTTTTTATATCGTTTATGTTATAGTAACAACTGGCAACACAAAGAAGTTAGGAGAGAAAATTTCATGAAAAAAACTGTATTAACATTAACACTTGCAGCATCTGTTCTTGCTTTAGGAGCTTGTAGCGAGGATTCAGCGGACAAAAGTGAAGTAATTGCAACATCAAAAGTTGGAGATATTACACAGAATGACTTGTATGAGGAAATGAAATCATCTATCGGTGATCAAGCGTTCCAATTGCTAATGATTGAAAAAGTACTTGCAGATAAGTACGAAGTTACTAAAGATGAAGTAAACACTCAATTAGAAGCTGATAAAAAACAGTTAGGTGAAAACTTTGAAGCGATGATCGCTCAACAGGGCTATACAGAAGACTCATACAAAAAATACTTAGAACTAAACCTATTGCAAGAAAAAGCTTTAATAGAAGATGTTAAAGTAGAAGAAGACGAAATTAAAGCTCAATATGAAAATACCAAAGATGAAATTAACGTTCGTCACGTTGTAGTGAAAGACGAAGAAACAGCTAAAAAAGTTAAAGCTGAAATTGACTCAGGTAAAGACTTTGCAGAAGTTGCAAAGGAATACTCCATTGAAGAGCCAGCTCAAACGACTGGTGGAGATCTTGGTTGGATTACAAAAGCATCTCCAATGGATGAGGATTTCTTAAAGGGAGCATTTGCTTTAGAGAAAAACGTCATCAGTGAACCTATTAAATCCAGCTTTGGTTACCATATCATTGAAGTAACTGATAAACGTACAATCGAAGAATCATATGAAGATAAAAAAGCACAAATTGAAAAAGAATTAAAGCTAGAAAAAGCAGACCAAACTACACTGTTGCCAAAAGTAGCTAAAATGATGAAAGATGCTAAAATCGATATTAAAGACAAAGATTTAAAAACAGCATTAGATGAGTTTTTAGCAGCAGCTGACACAGAAGCACCTGCAAAAGATGCGGAAGCTAAAACAGATGCAACTGAAGATGAAAAATAATTAAGACAAGCATAATAGTTGGTCGTGACTTCGGTCATGACCAACTTTTTTTATTTCCTGAGTTTCATACAAAAAGGAAAAGCGCAAAGGCAGTTATACCTTTACGCTTTTTACTCTTATTCAAATGTAGGCTTATAAAAGGAACGGTTTTCAAGTGGAAATAAACGCTCAGAGAATTCACCAGGGTTTGTTTTATCTAATGCACGATTAAGCATATTCATCTTTGCATCAATATTATCTATATAATGCAGCATTTCAGCTTCTCGAAGTGCAGGACGTTTTGGACTTCCCCACTCTTCTTTACCGTGGTGAGAGAGAACCATATGTTGTAACAACATTACTTCTTCTCCTTCTATTTCTAACTCTTCTGCTGCTTTAGAAATTTCGTTGACCATAATCGTAATATGTCCAAGTAAATTCCCTTCAATTGTGTACGTCGTTGCTACAGGGCCGGAGAGCTCTATGACCTTACCAATATCATGTAAGATGATTCCAGCGTATAGAAGGTCTTTATTTAACGTTGGATATAGATCACACAATGCTTTACCTAGCTTTAACATAGATACTACATGATCGATTAGTCCAGAAGCATAATCATGATGGTTTTTTGTCGCTGCTGGAAATGTCATAAACTCTGTCTGATGTTTTTTCATAAGATGTCTTGTAATACGTTGAATCAATGGATTTTTCATCTCAAAGAAGTATTGTAAAAGCTCCTCCATCAATTCTTCTTTTGGTTTTTCAGAGGATGGTACTAAATCATTTATCGCAATGGGCTCTTCTGATTTTACCGGTCGAATACTTTTTACACGCAATTGGAACTTTCCACGGTAATCCTGTATTTCCCCGCCAACACGAACAATTTGACTAGCACCATAAAGTTTTTCATGCTCGTCGTTCGTATCCCAAAGTTTTGCTTCAATATCTCCGCTCTTATCTTGTAATATTAGTGACATAAACGGTTTCCCAACGGTTGTTACACCTTTTGTTGATTGTTTGATAAGTAAGTAATGATCAACTGGATCGCCTACTCGTAATTGTGTAATGCCTTTCATTTCACAATCCCTACCTTTCTGGGTAATAATGTCGCTACTTGTATGACTAATGCATCTTCCCATACAAACTGCATATTGTCATGACATGTAAAATACAATAGTTGGTGTTCTTTTTGTAACTCTGCCATTAATTGTACCACTTGTTGAAGTCTGACACGATCGAAATGTACAAATGGATCATCCATTATTATTGGAAAGGGTGCTTTACTTTGTAAAGAGACTGCTAGTGCAACACGTAAGGATATATACGCTTGCTCTTTTGTCGCTTGGCTTAGCTCTGCAATTTTAAATCGCTGTCCAGAAGTTTTAACGACTTCAAAGCTTTCTTCTGGTGATAGGATCAATTGTTCATACGATTTGTTTGTAAGCAGTTGAAAATAATACTGTGCATTTTCTAATACTTCTGGGAGTCGCTCTTCTTTTAACTGCCTCATCATTTGTTTAATCGATTCAACGACTACTTTTTGAGCAGCCCATTTTTTCACAAGTTCATGTAGTTCTGCTTTTTTCTGTTCTATTAATTGTAATTGTTCACTCTGCTCTTCATCTTCTAATAATTTCTTCGTTTGATAGGATAAAGTAGCTTTTTCATCATTGTAGACATTTCTTTTTTGCTGAAGATGAAGTAATCTCCCCTTACACTCGTCCTCAAATCCATTTTCAAATTCATCTAGATTTATTTGTTTTCCAGCTAACTGCAAGTGAATATGATGTAATTCCTTTTCTAGCTCTACTTTTTGTTCATAAATAGAATATGCCATATAATAATCGCTTTCGGTTTCTGCATTAGCCTCATTATACAAAGTGTGGATTTGTTCGGTAAATGATTGCTGTTGGAAAAATAACTCCTGCTGCCTCTTTTCGAGTTCTGTTATCTTTTTCTCTTTATAGTCCTGGTCTTCTGATTTTTTCTTTTCTTCTAAATAGGATTCTCTTAATTGGTGAAATAGCATATCTTCAACTAGTTTAGTATGGATTTTTCTCTGTGCTTGTTCGTACAGGTCCTGTAATTGTAAACGTACTTCATAGAGCTTTGTTTCCATTTGGTCTAGTTGCATTTGTTGCTCCTGAATCATCCGTAGACGCTTAAAAAGTTCAGGCAATAGACTTGGTGATAATTGTTCATTAATATGATAACTAGTTAAAAAAACGGATACTTTTTGTGTTACATCCAGCTTCTTGTGTTCTATTTCATTAACCTTTTGCTTTAACGTAGAAATGGCTTGCTGTAAAGATTCCTGCTCCTTTTTTAATAACTCGGCATACGTTTGTACATCATTTGGTTGTTTTAACGAATTCATCATCAAGCTGAAGCCTACATATACAATTCCACTAATAATAATTGCAGTAAGAGCAACCATCCAATTCGATTGTGTAACCCCTATAACTATCCCGATTAAGAAAATGGCAGCAATAATGCCTAACATTATTCTATTAGCTGTTTTGTTCGAAGAAGTTTTATTTACTCTTTTTGACTCTGTTGCTCTTTGCTGTTGTTGTAGAAGATCCTGTTCCTTCATTTGTAATAATCGTTTTTCCTGCTGTAGCTCGAGCTCCAAGTTTTTTTCTGTTTGAAGAATCGTAACTAGTTTGTCCTCTTGTTGGATTGAAACATCTGCTTGTACTATATGTGATAAGCTTTTTTCCCAGTCAACTCCTACCAAAGCTAGCTGTTGCATTTGGTTTTGTAATGTTTTACTTTGTTCTTCTTCTATTTGTATTCTTTTGGAACGAAGCTGATGCCATTCTGCTTCTCGATTTAGAAAGGACAGTAATTCCTCTAATTGCTGAGTGGATAAGTTAGCCTCCTGGATTGTTAAAGTATCCAACTCTTTTTTCAACTGCTCCATATCTATATGGTTTTGAGTCAATTTATCTTTTATTAACTCAAATCTACGGATGCCGTCTGAGGGAAAAAACTGATGCTTTACTAATTCTAGCTCGCGGTTTAATTTGGTTTCTTTTTCTTTCAATGGTTTCAGTTGTTTCCATTCCAAATATCTTTGTAACTGCTTAGAAATCTCTAACTCTTGTTGATTTAGTTCCTCAATAATTGTATCAAGTTCGTTAAGACGTTTAATAGAAGGTTCATATTTTTCTACTTCCTCTAACTGATGCTTGTAGGTTGTTTCTAATTCACGAAGCTCTTCAATTTTCTGATTGATATGAGGCTTTCTACCTGATGGCTTAAATAGCTCGCCCATATCTTTTAAAAACTGATTCTCGACGATAGTTAAGGTATCGATTCCTGTCGTTCCAGATGATAACAACGTTCTCGTTAACTCTTCTTCTGTCATCTTCTCAAAGCCTTGTAGCTGGAGTAAGGAAAAAGAGAATATAGCTTCAAAATCTGTGCGGGAATACGAGTGCAGAATACTACCTAGTTCCTTTTCTCCTCCCCGACTACCATCTGAATAATATACAGTAACGTCTCCACTCGCTTTGCCCTTTACTCTCTCAATAGTTACAGGTTGTCCGTGATCATCTATGATTTGAATTTTACCTCCATAGGACGCATTACTTTTCGGCTCATATCGAAGTAACTGTGCATTCCTTTGTGGAAATCCAAAAAATATATGCAAGATGAATTGTTGGATGGTAGTCTTTCCTGCTTCATTCTCACCAAAAAACACGTTTATGCCATTGTTCAGATCAACTTCTACATTCTCATGTTTTCCAAAGCCATATATATGAAGTTTTACAAGTTTCAATTGTTATTCCCCCTTGTAATAGCCTTGGAAACTATTAAATCGGCTTCTTTTAGAACTTCCTCGATAAAGTTATGATCGATTGGCTGTAGATAACGGCTTCCTTTTGTATGCTGATAAAGTTCTTTTAAAGCTAGCTTCCATTCAGATGTATCCCAATTACTAAGAGCAGATAGCAGCATTGCTGATTCCGTGCTCTGCTCAATTGGAGAAGTTATGTGTAAATCCTTTACTATTAAAAAGATGTTAGCAAGTTCTAGGCTCTCTTGTATCAATGATAGCCAGTCGGCAATATTAGTTGACTGTAGTAGTTCAATCGTATCCTCTGTTATCCCATTTAAAGTAAGCTCTATAATCGCAGAGCCATGTATTTGACTATACCTTATCAACTCATTTTGAATAAATTCGATCAATTCATTAGCGTGGATCATGTCGCTACAATCAATAGAAAGCTCTTCATAAATGAAAGCAGATGAAGGAATAAATTGAAGATCTGCCTGATTGTTTAGCATTGACACATCGTAAAATCCTTTCACTCCTTTTTCATTTCGATGCCTGCTTTGGGTATTTCCAGGATAAACAATTGGTGGTTCTGAATGGATAAGTTGGCGCTTATGGATATGACCTAGCGCCCAATAATGATAGCCTTTCTCTAGCAAATCATTTTTTCTAAACGGCGCATATACATCATGCTCATTATTACCTTCTACACTACCATGGAGCATCCCTATATGAATCTCACCTGGTTTTGCAACAGGATAGAAGCTATGCATAGGTTCCTGAATATGACGCTCTTTATAGCTAAACCCTGTGATATGTACTAATCCATCAGTTAACTGTAGAGTTCTGGTTTCAACTTTCTCATCGAATACATATACATTTGACGGCAATTGAAAACGAGCCCAATTACCACTTAAATGATCATGGTTTCCATAGCAGATAAACACTGGAATATTATCTGCTTCCAATGCTTCCATTCCTTTTTGAAATAAATGCTGCGCACGAAGACTACGGTTTTCTCCATCATAAATATCACCGACTATTAAAACAAAATCTGGCTTACTTTCAATCGCATATTTAATGATGTTTTGAAATGCTTGGAAAGTACTTTCTCGTATATCTTTCCATCTGTTCTTAGCGATAGAGGAAATACCTTTAAAAGGGCTATCCAAATGTAAATCTGCCACATGTAGAAATCGTATTCTTGCCATCAAGTACCCTCCATTCAAAAATAGAATATTTGTTCCTATTTTATCATAAAGAAAAGACTGTATACAACTAAATGTATACAGTCCCCTACTTTATCATTATACACTTTTACGTTCTATTTTTATTTGCCGTATAGTTAAGTTTAGTCCAGTTAATCCGGCAAACAGAGCAGGAGGAACACTAAATAGTAAAAACTTCCATTGGCCTGTAATCAACGAAACAATCAAAAACAATCCTGGAATTACAATTAAAGCGCATAATGAAACAATTAGTGCAACTTTCGTATTTTGCATTTTATATTCCTCCTTATTTAGTTTTCTTGATTAGCAATAATTGCTCCAATTGAATAGGAAACCATATGAACTACCCATAGGCCTGTTAGTAGGAAAAAGGTCAATCCAGGACCTTCCATTACTATAACAATCATCCACACAACTAGGATTGCAATAGTCGTCGCTATCCACGAATAGGACCGCGCTCTTCCATGAATTCTATTGTATCGTTCATCAAACCATCTCTTTTTCTTTCCAATTTTCCGATTGATCATAAAAACAATACCCGTAATAATAATTCCTAGTGGCAAACCAATCAAAAATGTAAACAAATCAAATTCTTCATACATCCTTTTCATCCTCCTCATAAATAAATATATCCTCGATCGTACATTTGAAAAGTTTAGATAGCTTAAATGCCAAATTAATAGAAGGATTATATTTTCCTTTTTCTAAAGATATGATTGTTTGTCTAGACACATCAAGTTTCTCTGAGAGTTCATCCTGTGTCATTCCAAATGACATCCGTTTATCTCGAACGTAGTTTTTCAATTTCATCCTCCTTCTCTGTAAAGTTAACTTTACGTAAAGTATACTTTACTCCATTTTATATTGTCAAGCTTACTTTACATTTTATTTTCATAATCTTTTGTGTATAATATATAGTAGAATAATAAAGGGGTGTTTTGGTCATGAAACCATACAAATTTACTGCGTTTGAACCAACAGGTGAACTAATTATAGAAGAAACTTGGGAGTACGAAAATGATGATGAAGCAAAACAAAAAGGGGAAGCAATTATTGAAGAAAAAGGATTTGCCAATAAAACACATCGCCTTGTAAATAGCTCTGGAAAACTAGTATTATTTCATGTATAAAAATGATCATCATATTCATATTTTCAAACATCTAAAAAAAGCCACCTCATTGGATTTAAATGAGGTGGCTTTTGTTTTCATTTTATGGTTCTATAAGTTCTATAGAATTATTATTTTTGAATCACATGATCATTCACAAATGCTTTTATGAAAAACAATTCATTCTCATTTGGCTCCCTATTGTTTTCTACCCTAAAGAATTCTAAAGCATTTTCTAGAGAAGGCGATTTAACAGCTTCACTAGATGCTGATAACTCTTCCCAGTAGATGTTCATTTCCTTTAAATCGCAAATAGATTCGTGACCAAGGAGGAACATTTCAGCATCATATTTTTGAATGTCTTTAATCATACTTAATAACATAGATTGCTTGTAATGAAATAGAGAATTTGTAGTTGTACCATATGCACAATCACCTAAAAAGATAAACTTTTCATTAGGAATATAAATAATGGTGGAGTCATCTGTATGAGTACTGTTGATTTTTTCAATTATACAAACTTTATTACCCAAATCAATAGTTAGTGTATTTTCAAAGACTATCTCAGGAGATTTTAACATACAGTTGTCTCTGTTCGGCATGTCAGTTTGTATGATTTTCATACACATAGTACTAATTTGGTTATTATTCACATTGTTTTGAAGTGAAATATCGTCATAAGAATAACTATTCCATTCTTTTATCTTCTCGCTTGTTAGGCTATTAGTTATAACAATTGCATCAAATTCATTCATGCCCAAGATATGATCCCAATGTGCATGGGTAATGACCATATATTTAATTGGTGGTACATTTAGCTTTTCGATTTCTCGTAAAAAGTCTTTAGCATGTTGGGTAGAATTACCCGAATCTATTATTAAACTATATTGGTCACCACATACAAGCCCTAATGTTGGTCTTTCATTATCATCTTTATTAGGTAAATAATAAATAGTATCACTGAATTTATTTAACATGTTCTTTCTCCTCTATTCTAGATATAATTCTATGAAAGAGAAAATCTACATGCTTATTCTAAAATTAATAAAATAATTTAAGATTTCCTCATCTTATTTTTTACCATTGGACGTAAACCTCCTTGTATTACTAAGAAAATTATAACATAGTAAATTATATATTAAGAATATTTAAAAAACGTTTTTTACACTCAGTTTTTAATAATTAGAGTAGAGGGTATAGCAGACTTCCAATTCAATCCTTTTTCCTTCATAACCTATAACTACACCTTCAGACGACACAAAGTTCAGATAAATTTCAAATTTAACAAAAAAAGAAGATCAATTTAATGACCTTCTCACTTTTGTTTACTTATTTACCTTTAAACTCTGGCTTTCGCTTTTCAACAAAAGCCTGAATACCTTCTTGATGATCTTCCGTTTTTCGCATTGCTGATTGTGCAACAGCTTCTCTTTCTAGAACGGATTGTAGTTCTTTTAATTTTGTTGCGTGTAAAATTTCTTTTGATGCAATCATGGCAGCAATTGGTGACTGAATTAGCTTTTGTGCATAGGAAGCTGCAGTTGCAGATCCTAAACCATCTGAAGCAACTTCATCCACAAGTCCGATTTTTTGTGCTTCTATTCCAGTGAAAAGCTTTCCGCTCCACATAAGCTGTTTTGCTTTTGGGATACCCACTCTTTCTTTTAGAAAGAAATGACCACCCCCATCCGGAACTAGCCCAATTCCGATAAAGTTCATAGCAAGCTTGCTGTTTTCTTCCGCAATGATAATATCGCAGCCTAATACCATACTAAATCCTAATCCCGCTGCTGCCCCGTGTACAGATGCAATAGTAATCTGTGGTAACATATATAAAGTTTTAGCAATCCGAGTGAGGTAAGTCATCGCTTCATCAATATCAAAAGGATTCTCTTTATCTAGCATCGCTTTAATGTCTCCACCTGCAGAAAATGCGCGCCCCTCTCCTTTAATAACTAGTACTTGAACAGATGTGTCTGATTGAAGAGATTCTAGGCTTTCTGCCAACTCTCTCATCATCACTCCATTCATCGAATTCATTGCTTCTGGACGATTCATTGTTAAAGTCGCAATACGGCCTTCTTTTTCTAACAATAAAGTATTATACATATACATTCCCCTTTGTAAGTGAATAGTCATTCATTCTTCTATTAAATTCGCCATTAAACTTTTAAGTCCTGCTGAAAAAGCAAAAACTATTTACTTGCGTTGGCATGGCGGTTACTTGCTCTTCTACTATTTTTACTTGCTTTACTCTGTAGTTAACTTGTGCTTCTTCCCCAGTTACTTCTGCTAGATAGCGATTTACTTGAGGAAAGGATAAAATTACCATAGTAATTTACTAATTCAAAGCCTAAATGTGTAGAATTGAGCTACTAAAGGTCTTTTTCTAATTAGTAGGTCGACTGCAATGAAAAGTATCTTTAGCTAATCTTGCATTCAGGTGTTCATCACAAAGGCAGGATATTAATTGATTGATTGTAGCGGAAGTCGGCGACTCCAGCGTGATTAGCGTTAGACGAAGCCCCGCAGCGTAGCGAGAAGGCTGAGGCAACGCCCGCGGAAAGTATCCGACTGAAGTGAAAATAATAGCGGTATCATTAATTATCAACAACTTAGTGTACACGTACTTTTGAATATACTTTATTAAAAAACAAAAAAGAACCTCTCCTGTAATAGGAAAAGTTCTTTCGTTTATTTCTTAGATGCCTTCATAAAGTTCTTGAACAGGCTTGATCAAAACACGATTTACTTCTTCAATTAGTTGACTTAGAGCCATTTCTGCTTGAAGCATGTGGAATATTTTTTCGTTTCCTTGCGCGAGCTGAGCTGTTTTTTGTGCATACTCAATCTCTTCTCCGGAAATTTCTTCTCCATTCATTTGCTTCTCTTGTAATGACAATTGAACCTTACGGAAACTTTGGAATAAAGCTAGAGCCTCTTCATCCGCTTTTACAGATTCTACTGCAGTCTGTACATTGGAAAATTCATCTGTTTGGCGTAGAGTTTTTTCTAATTTGTTAATGTCATCATAAATGTTAATCATGTTAGTAAGCTCCTTTAGTTTAAGTAGTAAAGAATACAATTAGTCCTTGAATAATACCGATAAGTCCACCAAGAACACCACCTAAAATGGTAATCATTTTGAACTCTCTCTTTGAAATACCAAGAACAATTTCTTCTAGTCGAGATACTGGGAAAGTATCTACTTGCTCTTTTACCATATCTTCTAATTTCATTTTACGCAAGACTTCTTCTAGCTTTGTTTCTGCTTCCTGGAATGCAAATGTCGTCACTTTCGGAATAAGATATGACTCGGTCCATCCAGTTACTCCTGGGAAGTAATGAATGAAACTATAATTCAATCTTTCTTCGATTGCCAACTGCTCTGTCAAATATACTTTAACATTTTTAACAATAGGCTCAAAGTCAAAGCCTTCCATCATTTCATTAAGTGGGCGATCCTTTAATTTCTCCCATTCACTTCTTACTATTTTTTCTAGCATATTTTTCGTTCCTGGCGCTCTTAGGAATTTTAATATTTCCGGTTGAACTTTTCCAGCAAGTGATGAAGATTCACCCATGAACATTTGAATCATATTACCTAATGTCCCTTTTGTAGACAGAAAATCATCAATAAGATTTTTTACTGTTTGCTTACCTTCATCCGATTCAAAGAAACCTTCACCTTTAAGTAGAATGTACGAAACGATTTCCCCAACTTTAGTATCCGCTTTTTGCTGCCAATCAATTGGTGCAAGCTGACGTATTGTTTCTTTTTCAAATCTAGTTTTTAATTGACTAAATTGCACGTCCACCTGTTCTTCTATTTTACTCTTTACAATAGTAGGCACGCTTTCTAGTCCAGCAAGTTTCAACCAATCATTTATCGTTTTGTCCGATTGAAAGATTTTATCGTTCAGTTGCTCCGTTAAGAAATGAGCTGCTTTATTTTTCATTTCTTCGTTAAAATATTTTTTTTTAAAGATATCAGGCGTTAATAAATGCTGGATAACAGTATTACCCAGTTGTTTTGCAAGCTCATCACGTCTTTTAGGGATCAGACCAGGTGTGAATGGGATGCGCCACGAGCCTATATATTTTGCCTCATGCGGTCTGAATAACATCTTAATAGCAAAGTGATTAGTTACTGATCCAATAGCTGCTCCAACTATCGCCATGAATGTGATTGTCCATAAAAAATCCATCAATTTCACCTTTTTCCTCTAGCTTCTAGATTATTATAGCAGAGGATAGGCAAACACTAAAAGAATTTACAATAAATGCAGCAAGGTAGTCAGACGTATTGCATGTTCGGTCTCGTCATGCATCGCAACAAATAAGGGTGCATAGGCTTGTTGAATTGGTATTTGCAAGACCATCTCCTTATAAAGCTCCGCTGCTTCTAATTCATCTTTAATCGCATTTTTTAAGCAATCATTCAAATCTGTACATAAAACAGGTTCCGGAAAGTTTTGTACAAATGTACCGGTCAGCATATAATAGAGTTGTTGGAACATTTCGTAATGACTTTTTTCATCCTCATAAATATGTTCGATAAAACCTTGAAAATACGGATCATCAGTCAATTTATACATAGAACGATAAAAATGATAATCTTGATATTCATTAAGTATGGCCTGCCTTAACTGTTCATTAAACAATTCGATGCTCCTTCACTAATCATTTATATTAGTGTATGCGAACAAATTCACTCACATGAAAGGTTGATATCCTTGCTACAACACTTTAGCTTTAAACCACTCTATGAAAACAAACAACTTCCAGGTTGGTCTGTATCTTTTTTTTATAAACAACAAAGATACGCCGCAGAATATGAACCGGATGGAACGATTAAATGGCTCGGTGAAACACCAGCAGATGAAGAAACAGTGAAAAAAATGATACATGAACTAATGCTTTTTCATGTGTATGACTGAGGTGTCCTCGTGTAAGAAACATTCACGTTTATCAGAACAAACGTGAATGTTTCTTTTTTCATGTTTGTTTCTTACCCAGGGTACTTTTTCGCCCAAATAAAATATAAAAATAGGTAGATGCAATAATATAAAGAATCCCTGTAATCGTAAATGTATAAGCATATCCCCAGTAAAAGCCAAATGTCATGACAAGTCCCGTTGATATAGCCCCAGTACTTGCCCATCCCACATTAAAAACCATTTGATTTACTGAATTGGCAAGCCCCTTATAATTGTCCTGTACTAAGTCCATTGCAATTGCACTTTGAATAGGATTACCAGCATTCATGAGGGCCTGGCGCATTAAAAAGGCAATAGAAGCAATGATTAAAGAATTGGTATAACCCGTGATAAACAAAAATGGTATCGAGAGTAGCTGGAAAATCACTAATGCCTTTACTTTCCCAACCTTCTTTACAAGGGCTGGCCCAAGTAGCATCGCAACTGCAGCCATCGCAGACCCTAACGACAAGATTAGTCCAATATATGTGTTCGATGCATCGAATCGGTTAGAAAAGTACAAGTTCAAGTAAGGGATAACAAGACCGGAACCTGTTCCAATTAATAGATTCGCAACTCCAAATAACACAATAATCTTTAGATTTTTTCTAAAACCACTTGGAGTATTTCCACCGGATTCTTCTGTATGTTCATCCGAATCTATCTCTATTTGTATTGGTTTCAACTGAAATAATGGAACTATTCCAATCGTAAAAATAATTGCTCCAATAATTAGTACGTACATAATAGAATCTACAGTAGAAATATTACCAATTATATGAAGTGCATCTGCTAACACTCCCCCACCGAGACTACCAACAACACTTGCTATGGTCATTAATGAAAAATGAATACTAAAAAGATGCATTCGTTCACTGGCTTTCGAGTTTTCAGCGAGAAAAGGAACACCAGACACTTGCACTAATGCCATAAACAAACCAGTAAAAAATGCAGCATAAATTAGTGATTGTTCCCCCGTAACTAAACTTCTGTAGAATAAGGTACCAGCAGCAACTATAGCACCTGTAATAATAATTCCTTTTCTACCTAGTCGGTCACTTAGATATCCAGCAGGGATTAACATTATTGCCGAAGCAAGAGATGTCATAGAGATAATTTTACCGTTCAATGTTTCGGGAAACCCAAGTTCCTTTATATATAAATTGTACATAACTAAAAATACACCCATTCCTACTTGAATGAGTAAATTTGCAAGCATGAACATTTTGATGTTTCTATTGAATGATGTGATGCTTTTTTTCCAACCTGCAAACCAATCCATCATATTTTACCTCTTCTTTTTTATTTCGATACACTAAATATACGATTATCGTTAGAAAATTTCAATATATAATTGTTGGCCCGGACTTATAAACAGTTCGCTTGGGCGCATGGCTTGGTTTCTCTGGTGGATAACCAATTAAACAAAAAAGGGAATATCCCCGCATGTGTTATACATGCTGAGATATTCCTGCTTGTAATTTATACATTTGTTCATAGCGACCTTGTAGCTGTATTAACTCGTCGTGAGATCCACTTTCAACAATTTCTCCACGGTCTAGTACTAAAATGCGATCAGCATTCTTAATAGTAGAAAGTCGATGAGCGATGATAAAAGTAGTTCTTCCTTTTTTCAATACATCCATTGCATGTTGAATAATTTCTTCCGTTTCCGTATCAATATTAGATGTCGCTTCATCCAAAATTAAAATAGCCGGATCAAATGCAAGGGCTCTAGCGAAGGAAACGAGCTGACGTTGACCAGAAGATAACGTGCTCCCCTTTTCTATAACGGGTTCATCCAAGCCTTTTTCTAGATTTTTCAAAACCCGTTCTCCTCCGACAGCCTCTAAAGCGGCCTCAACCGTCTCTCGAGTAATACGCGGATCACTTAAGCTGACATTTGACTCTATCGTTCCTGAAAACAAATAAGGGTCCTGTAAAACTATACCCATATGATCTCGAATTGTTTGTCTTGGTAATGTTGTTATATCTGTACCATCTATTAAAATTCTCCCTTTTGAAGGATCATAGAAGCGGAACAACAAGTTCATAATAGAACTTTTACCTGATCCTGTATGACCAACAAGCGCTACAGTTTCGCCTTTATTCGCAACAAAGTTCAAATTTTTCAAGACATATTCATCTGCTTTATATGCAAAAGAAACATTTTGAAACTCCACATTTCCTTCATATCGTTTCATACGTTCATCTTTTACTTCTTCCCCTGTTTCATCAAGTAATTGGAACACACGTGTTCCAGCAACCAATGATCTTTCTAACTGAGCGAATTGGTTAACAATCCCTGTAATCGGATTAAATAATCGAGTCGTATAATCTACGAATGCATAAAGCATACCAGCTGAAATGATTGCATTCGGCTCCATAGATAAGCTTCCGAAATACCAGATGAACATAACAAACATAATCGTACGGAGTACACTTACTAAGTTAAATGAAGTTGCTGAGTCTAAAGTAAGTAACTTTTTCTGATATCTATAATGTTCTTCATTCATCTCCTCAAATTCACGTTCCATTTGCTTCTCTCGTTTAAATGCTTGGATAATAGACATCCCTTGAATAGATTCATTCAACATAGCATTTAAATCGGCAATCTTTGTACGAACTACATGATTATATTTAGATGCATACTTTCGATAAGCGATCATCCAAATATACACAATTGGAACTACGAATAGTGCCATTAAAGCCATTTGTACATTTAAGATGAACAGAGCAACATAAACCCCTGCAATAGAAATAATACTAGTCGCAAATTGAGATAATACTTGCACATATAAATTACGAATTGCTTCTGTATCGTTTGTTACACGTGCTACAACTTTTCCAGCAGGCAAGTTGTCAAAATACTGTATTGGCAACGTTTGAATATGCCCGAAAACATCATTTCGGAGCTTCTGAACAACTCGATTTGCACCAATCTGTAAATTGATAAACATAAAATATCTAAAAACCGCTGTTACAATTGCTAAACCAAAATAGACTGCCAGTAACATTAATATAGGCTGAAGATTAATAGCTCCTTCAGTAATATGATCATCGATAATTTTCTTAGCTATAAATGGACCTGTTAAATCAGCAAAGACCGCAATAGTTAAAAAGAGTATACCGAGAATAATTGGCTTTTTGTAAAATAACGCATAATGGTAGAGTCGTTTTCCTGTACTCATGACGACACCCCCTCTAGCTGTTGACGATCGTATTGCTCTTTGTACCAACCATTTTGTGTCAGAAGTTCTTCATGAGATCCTTCTTCCACAATAAGACCTTCATCCAAAACGATTATATGGTCAGCATGTTGGATTCCCGATAATCGATGCGTCGTAATAATTGTTGTCTTTCCACTACGTTCATTTTGTATATTTTCGATAATTTTAGCTTCCGTCTTTGCATCTACTGCTGATAGAGAATCATCTAACAGTAAAATTTCTGGATTTTTAATAAGGGCACGAGCAATGGATACACGTTGTTTTTGTCCACCAGATAAGGATACACCTTTTTCTCCCACTAACGTTTCTAAGCCCATCGGTAAATTCATTAGATCCTTTTGGAAATGTGCTAGACGAATCGCTTCTTCTAACTCATCTTCCGTCGCATCCTCTTTACCAAAAAGAATGTTTTGACGAATCGTTCTAGAAAACAAAACATGATCCTGTGGAACATATCCTATCCATTCGAGAACCTGATCTTTCGTTTGCGCTGAAATAGCAGTTTCTCCTATTGTTAGCTGCCCCGCTCCAATTGGATATTCCTTTAATAACTGCTTCATAAAAGTAGTTTTACCGGAACCAGTTTTGCCTACAATCCCGAGTGTTTGACCTTTCTGTAGCTTCACTCGAATGTTTTGAAGGTTTTTTACCTGGGACAACGGGTATTGGAATCCAACATCCGTAAACCCAATTGATTCCACACTATTTAACTGAACTGGTGAAATAGGGTCTTTTACGTCTTGATCGTAGTTTAATGTTTCTTGCACACGATCCAGCGATGCATTTCCACGTTGCATTACATTGATTAACTCACCAATTGCAAACATCGGCCAAATTGCCATTCCTAAGTACACGTTAAAAGTGATTAAATTCCCAACAGTCATTTCACCTTTTGATACTAGATAAGCACCATATCCTAGGGCAACTACATAACTAATACCAGTTCCCACTTTAGTAATTGGTCCAAAGAGTGCATCAATTCGTTCTACAATCATATTTTTCTCATAAACTTCTTCACTCATATTAGCAAAGTTCTGTTCATCTGCTCTTTCTTGGACATAAGCACGAATTACTCGAACCCCAGCAACCGATTCTAATACACGGTCATTTAAATCCCCAAACGCATCCTGTGCAACCATATATTTTTCGTGAATAATCTTACCAAGGTATTGCATTATAAAAGCTAAAATAGGTATTGGTAATATTGCAAAAATAGTAAGTTTCCATGAAATTAGAAAGCCCATTGCAAGAATAAGTGCAGCCATATACATGGTCGAATCAATTAATGTCATAATCCCAAATCCTGCAGTGGTTGCTACTGCATTCAAATCATTTGTTGCACGGGCCATTAAATCACCCGTACGATTTTTTTCATAAAAAGTAGGAGTCATATTCAAAAATTTTAAATTTAACTTTGAACGTAATATACGCTCAATTGTGATCGAACCACCAAATAATTGATATTGCCAAACAAAGTTAAGTCCATAACCTATAATAATTATTCCAACAAAATAGAGTACATATTGCATTAAGGATTCTTTTGTCATTTCTCCCATAGTAATTGCATCGATCGCCTCACCAACTAACCAAGGTGGCAAAACCTCAAATGCACTAGCAATTATTAACAAACTAACTGCTACTGTATAACGCTTCCAATGATCTTTAAAAAACCATTTCAATTTAAATAAAACAGAAAACATTGTATAACCCCTCTTTTCTTCTTTCTACACATTACTTAATAGCTATCCACCTTCAAGAGATTCCTTTAATAAAATTTGCTTTGTCCGTTGAATATTCATATTCAACACTCCTTTTCATATTTTTTCACCAAAAATTGGAAGTAAAAAGACATAAAAAAGCGCATTACCCATATAGAGGTAATGCGCTTAATAATAGACAATACAATACGTAAAAGTCTGCTATTAAATCATTTCCGGTCTAATGGTAGGTATGAAAAAATTATTAAGTCAACAACGCTATTTTTTAAACGAATCATTTTGTCATACCTCCATTTCCATTTTTTTGTGTATATTAACAGTAGCATACCGAAAATTTAATTGTCAATACTTTTCGAATTTTTATAATGAATGAACAATTGCACCTAACACAACACTTATGAGAACCACTTTGTATGGTGCTAATTTAAACACAACTAAAAGTGTAAAAGTAATTAAAACAATAACAAAATCAATAGGACTATTCACAGCGCTCGTGAATACCGGATCATAAAGTGCTGCAAGAAGAATACCTACAACAGCTGCATTAACTCCCTTTAAAGCGGCTTGAATCCCTTTTTTAGAACGAATAATTGACCAAAATGGCAATGTGCCAATGACTAATAAAAATGATGGCAGGAACATCGCAAAAACTGCGATCAATGCTCCACCTGTACCAGCAGTTATTTGTCCTAAAAAACCAGCGATTGTGAATAATGGTCCAGGTACAGCTTGCGCTGCTCCATATCCAGTAAGGAACATATCCGCAGACACATCTACTTCCCTTTGTAGCATCGGTAATACAACATGACCACCACCAAATACAATAGATCCAACTCGGTAATAAGTATCAAAAATTGTATAGTATACAGATTGTACAAATGGCTTTAATAAAGGCAGTAAAGTAAGCAATACAAAAAACAATATCCAACTAATTAGTCCAGTCTTTTTCCCAAAGCTTAGCTTCATCTCAGGAGCGGAATCGATTGAAGCATTTTTGAAATAGAAATAACCAAAAATGCCCGCAATAAGAATAATTGCTATTTGTCCAACTGCAGTAGGAAAAAGTAACGTGAGTATTGCGCATCCTATTGCAATCGTAATCCTTATATTATCTGGAGCTAATGATTTTTGCATACCCATTAAGGCATGTGCAACAACAGCAACCGCCACTATTTTTAACCCTTGGATCCATCCACTATCAAATGATCCTGAACTTGAAATGAATGCAGCAAATAACATTAATAGTATTACTGATGGCATAGTAAATCCAATCCATGAAATAATGCCTCCCAGTAATCCGCCTCTTATCAATCCAATAGAGATTCCTACTTGAGAGGAGGCTGGTCCCGGTAAAAACTGGCACAAAGCAACGATATCCGCATACAATTTGTCATCTAACCATTTTCTTTTATCGACGTACTCGTCCCGAAAATATCCTATATGAGCAGCTGGTCCTCCGAATGATGTTAAACCAAGTTTTGTTGACGCCTTAAGTATTTCTAAATATCTGTTTTTCATCTGAACCTCCTCAATATATTAATCTCTATTATCTAATATATATGAGATGATATATATTAAGTTTTTGTAAATTTTGTTAACAGAATATCTCAATATAAAGTAGAAAGATTTGTAATTTCTTTTTTTATATTTTATTATTAAACGTATAAACTATTTTTTAGAAAACAGGAGGTGTACACTTTGTCTTACCCCTCATTTGGGTTAGGGACAAAGTAATTATTTGGACATAGCCATACGATTGACAGCGTTTGCTGTCTTAATCGCATTCACTGCATTTTTCGTTGCGAGTGAGTTTGCAATTGTAAAAGTAAGAACTACAAGAATTGATCAGCTTATTGCTGAAGGGAACACTAAGGCGATAAATGCCAAAAAAGTAGTTTCCAATCTGGATGAATATCTATCTGCCTGTCAGCTTGGAATCACCATAACAGCCTTAGGGTTAGGGTGGCTTGGAGAACCGACAATTGAACGGATTCTACATCCGGCATTTAATTATTTTGAGCTCCCAGAGAGTGTTGCCTCTTTACTTTCATTTATTATTGCATTCTCTCTTGTAACGTATATTCATGTAGTTGTAGGAGAGTTAACACCAAAGACTTTTGCCATTCAAAGGTCTGAACAAATTACATTAGCAGTAGCAAAACCGCTTATCATTTTTGATAAACTTATGTATCCAGTTATTCACGGTATGAATGGTTCCGCACGTTTTCTAGCAACTAAAGTATTTGGTTTAGATGCTGTTTCAGAATCTGAGGTTGCTCATTCCGAAGAAGAGCTTCGTATGATACTTTCTGATAGCTTTAAAGGCGGAGAGATCAATCAAGCCGAATACAAATACGTAAATAAAATTTTCGAATTTGATGATCGCATTGCAAAAGAAATTATGGTTCCACGCACGGAAATAACTTCTATTGATAAAGATTTTACGTTAGATGAGGTATTTCAGCTAATCGGTGTAGAACAATATACAAGATATCCAATAACTGATGGGGACAAAGATCATATTATTGGACTTGTTAATATGAAAAATCTATTAACGGCATATATAAAAGATCCTACAAATGCAACAACACCCGTAAGCGATTATATGCAACCAATTATCCGAGTTATTGAGAATATGCCAATTGCTGATTTATTACTTAAGATACAACGTGAACGAATTCATATGGCAATCTTAATGGATGAATATGGTGGTACTTCTGGACTTGTGACTATAGAAGATATTATCGAGGAAATCGTTGGCGATATTCGTGATGAATTTGATACTGATGAACTTCCAGAAGTTCAAAAGTTAGAAGAAAATCATTATATTGTTGATGCCAAGATGTTAATCGAAAATGTTAATGACCTACTAGGTATCGATATCGATGAAGAGGATATTGATACTATCGGTGGTTGGTTTATGACGAAAAGCTACGAAACAATTAAAGGTGAAAAAATTCAAGAACAAGGCTATGATTTCATGATCAAAGAGGTTGACGGGCACCACATTCAATACTTAGAGATTATTAAATCTGCTCCTCCAGTTGAAGAACTAGAACCTATAGTTGAATAACAAAATCATTATAGCTCATAATAAAACGACTCTCATTTGAGGGTCGTTTTCCTATGTCTATAATTGTTGAAAAGAGGAAACTTTGTGGAGCTATATACAAACTTACGTGAAGGGGAAAAAGGTGCCTGGATAAGTATTAGTATTTATCTACTGTTGAGTACACTTAAGCTAACCATTGGTATCATCGGATCTTCAGAGGCCTTAAAAGCAGATGGCCTAAATAATTTTACAGATATTATTGCCTCTGTCGCTATATTAATCGGACTGCGTATTTCTCAAAAACCACCCGATAGTCATCATCAATATGGACATTTACGTGCTGAAACTATTGCTTCGCTTGTAGCTGCGTTCATCATGGCTTTTATCGGAATCCAAGTACTTATTCAAGCAATTCAACATCTTGCTAACCCTATTGAAGAAACTCCTTCACTTCTAACCGCTATTGTTGGATTAGTTAGTGCTATTATTATGTATGTTGTCTATAGATATAATTTACAGCTAGGAAATCGTATAAACAGTGCTGCTTTAAAAGCTGCAGCCTATGACAATCGATCAGATGCATTAGTTAGTATCGGTGCAACCATTGGTATAGTCGGATCTATTTTAGGGTTTCCAATTTTAGATGGAATAACTGCCCTACTAGTCGGGGTAATCATTATCTATACGGCCTATACCATTTTTCATGACGCAGCCTACACATTATCTGATGGCTTTAATGTAGAGGAAGCCGAATCTTTGTCTACAATAGTAAGACTCGTCGAGGGTGTTGATGAACTAACGGATTTTAAAGCGAGAATGCATGGAAATTTGATGTTTGTCGATCTCACTGTAACAGTAGATCCAAATTTAAATGTTGTGAATAGCCATCGTATTACAGAGGAAATAGAACAACGTATAATGAAGGTAAAGCCATTTTCCGTTATCCTAGTGCATATTGAACCAAATATGGACACGCTTGGTGATGGTTAAGAAGATTTGTGAGTTTTATTTCCGTGCGTATCTCTGTTTGTATGCGCAACGAATCGAACTAACAAAAAAACACGGTGGATCGCATGCTCATTGCGATTCTCCGTGTTTTTTACTGTCCGCTTGGTTCTGTTAAACCATGTTTTACTGCATAAAGGGCGGCTTGTGTACGATCCTGAACATGCAGTTTGGCGAATATATTGGAAATATGCGTTTTAACTGTTTTTTCGGTTACAAACAATGAGGATGCTATTTCTCTATTACTTTTTCCTTTTGTCAATTCAGATAATACATCCTGCTCCCTAGGAGTTAACGGATGCTCCTCGTGAGGATTAGGTACAACTGGCTCCCACTCCTTTTCTAACTGCGTTGTTGCCTCCGGGTGTAATGTATTTTCACCTCGCATTAGCTTTCGAATTGCATCGGCAAGGTCATCTGGTTCTATATCCTTTAGCTGATATCCCGCTGCTCCAGCTTTTAAGGCAGGTATCACATGATCTCTATCTGAGAAACTAGTAAGCATTAGTATTTGAATCTCTGGGTCTGTAGCCTTAATGCGTTTCGTTGCTTCTATTCCGTCCATTACTGGCATGACTAGATCCATCAATATGACATCGGGCTTCAAATTTGCTGTTAGCTGCACAGCTTCTTTCCCGTTTGTAGCCTCGCCTACAATATCCATATCCTTCTGCGTTTTTAGAAAAAACATTAATCCTCTTCTTACAACGTGATGGTCATCTGCAATTAGTACACGTATCATAACTATTCCCCCCTAATAAGGTAACCGCACTAATATTTCTGTTCCTTTTTCCCACTCCGTTACCCAATCCACCGTTCCATCAACAAAATTTGCTCTATCTTTCATGCTTTGTAAACCGATTGAATGTAGTTTTTTAGGCTCTTTCATATGGAAACCACACCCTTCATCTTTTACAACTAATAAAACATCCGTAGGAGTAACCGTTAAATATAGTTCTGCTTGAAGTACACCAGAATGCTTACGAACATTATTAAGTGCTTCCTGAGCAATTCGAAATAGTGTTTCTTCAATAATTGCAGGGAGATTAATAACTCCCTTTACCTTCACTGTCAATGAAAGTCCTAAAATATCTCCGTATCCTTTAAGACCTTCGATAATACCTGATTCCAATCCTTTTGGACGTAGTTGCCATATGAGTGCACGCATCTCTGTAAGTGCTTCCTGCGTTAAATACTGTATTTCTTTAAAGGTATCTTTTATTTCCTGCTGTTCCGTCATTTCTACTCCTCCGCGAGCAGTCAGAGTTACAGAGAATAACAATTGGTTAACCGAGTCATGTAAATCTCGTGCAAGTCTATTACGCTCCTGTACAAGAGCTACCTGCTGCTCCTGTTTAGTAAGGAAGATTCGCTTTATAGCTGACCCGATTTGAAAGGCTACAGATTCTAGTAACGCAAGTTCTCCCTCTGAGAACCGTATAGTATTCGGTGTCGCTACATTTAATAGCCCGAAGCTTTCTTGCCCTGATTGTAACGGAACTGTTGCATGATGCGTAATACCGCCACTATCTTCATTACTCATTTTTCTTGCGTTGACAATTCTTTTACACTCTATAATATTTGATGCCTTTTTTAGCTCCCCATTTTGAAATCTTGAAACACACCAACATCCACCTTTCTGTAAATGTCTACAGTCATTTTGCTTTAATGCATTCGGCAAATTTTCATGTGCAATTAGTTGTTGCTTACCTTTTTCATCAATAAAAAATATCCAACCCGTTTCAAATAATGTACCTTCTAATAGTTTATGCAAGGCACCTTGTAGCATTTTTTCCATTTCAGTTTCTTCATTTAATAATTCTGCTATTTCTTTTAGTAGTTCAATGTTCGAGAGTTCATTTGATAGCATGTAAACTCCTCCAAGTATGTAATTCATCTAATTCCATATTATCACTAATCCACAATTCACTGTAGGGTCTCGATATCATACTTTTGACCGAAAAAAACAGGAAAGTAAAGCATCGGTACGTTTAAGAACAGAAATCTAGAAATGCCATCTATTTCCGCTCCGGGCGGACGCTTTCCGTGGGCGTTGCCTCAGCCTCCTCGCTCCGCTGCGGGGTCTTCACCTAACGCTTTCCCACTGGAGTCGCCGCCCTGCGCTCCAATTAACAATGTCCACTTGAAGTAAACGGATAATTGAATACAATATTATTTACTAATTCATAATTTATTTGAAAATAAGTAGTGTTGAAATGGACTCTAGTACATAGAATTTTTACTGTCTTCATCTAGCGTTGGATTTAGAATGACCAATTCAACAGAGTTTACAAACATGAAACGGAAATCACAGGATTATTCGTTCTTTAAGCCCCATGAACCCAGTGCTCACTCTACATTTATATATATTTTCTTTTGAAAAAAAACAGGAAAAGCAAGTTCACTTTTCCTGTTTCTCTATTATTCTTCTAAATAACGATTCATCTTCAATGAAAAATCATCTTGTAAAGCTTTTAGTTTTTTGGAACTTTCTGCTTCTGACCCACTAAGCACTCCGAAATAATATTTAACTTTTGGCTCTGTTCCGCTTGGTCTCACACAAACCCATGAGCCGTCTGCTAGGAAGTACTTAATAACGTTTGATTTTGGCAGGAATATTTCCTCTGTTTCTCGGCCATCTGTGAATGTTCTAACTAAGTGCAAGTAATCCTCTTGGGAAAGAACAGTAATTCCGGCAACCTCCGTAATTCTGTTTACACGAACCTGCTCAAGTAAGTTTTGAATTGAATTCGCTCCACTTACTCCTTTTTTCGTAACAGATCTGAGTCCTTCCAAATAGAAACCATGTCTTTCATATAACTGAGATAATACGTCGAGTAGAGTCTTACCTTGTTTTTTATAATAGGAAGCAGCTTCTATTATCGCAAGCACACTTTGTACTGCATCTTTGTCACGTGCAAAGTTTTTTATCAAATAACCATAACTTTCTTCATATCCAAATAAAAACTCAAACTCTTTGGTCTCTTCATATTTCTTAATCTTTTCACCGATAAATTTGAAACCAGTTAATACATCTTCTGTACTAACGCCGTAATATTCGGCTATTACCCGTCCTAAATCAGAAGTAACAATGGTTTTAAATACCCGCCCATTAGCAGGTATATTCCCTTTTGCTTTACGCTGTGACAAGAGATATTCGATTAATATTGCCCCTGTTTGATTGCCCGTTAAAAGCTCATATTTAGAAGCAGTTTTGACAGCAATACCTACGCGATCACCATCTGGATCGACTGCTATTAGAATATCAGCACCATTTTTCTCTCCATATTGAATAGCGTATTCAAAAGCACTTTGCTCTTCTGGATTTGGAGATTCCACTGTTGGGAAATCTCCATTTGGCTCCATTTGTTCCTCTACATAGGAGATATGCTCGTAGCCAACCTCACTTAATATTCTCTTAACCGTTTTTCCAGATGCTCCATGTAAAGGAGTGAATACTACTTTCAAGTCAGAAGATGATGCGAATTCTCCATTTTCCTGAACTGTTTTTAACGCATCCATATATGCTTGATCCATTATCTCATCTAACTGAATTACTAATTTTTTATCTGGATTTCGTTGATCGATATGGATTGCATCTCCCGCATCATTTACGTGTTGGATAACTACTTCGGCGTCTTCTAGATTTAACTGTGCTCCATCCTCGCCATAAACCTTGTACCCATTATATTCAGGAGGATTATGACTTGCAGTAATGACTATTCCCATGAATGCATGTAAATGTCTTACTGAAAATGAAAGCTGGGGTGTAGTTCTAGGTTCATTGAATAGATAAGCTTTTATACCATTAGATGCTAGTGTATTAGCTGCTTCCAGCGCAAATTCGGGAGAGTACCTACGACTATCATATGCAATAACTACTCCACGCTCCATCGCTTCTGCTCCAGCCCCTTTAATATAAGAAGCAAGTCCAGTGGTCGCTTTACGAACAGTATACGTATTTATACGATTCGTACCAGCACCGATCTCCCCTCGCATCCCGCCAGTTCCGAACTCTAAGTCGCGGTAGAATGCATCTTCCATTTTTCTTTCATCTTTTGTTAGGAGTTGAAGATCCTCCTTCCAATTTGACTCTAGCTCTGAGAAGTTATTCCATTGGTCAAATAGTTGTCTATATCGCATTCGCTTGTTAACCCCTCTCTATCATTTTTTATAATTGACACTATATATATCATGACGTCTATCTTTTAATTGTTTGACCGTCCCGTCTTGACGTTGACGTCGTAAGATTTCTAAATCTACATCTCCTATTAAAACCATTTCTACATTCGGCTCAGTTTCCCCTACGATGCCATCTCGGGCAAATTCAAAGTCAGATGGTGCGAAAATAGCAGATTGTGCATATTGAATATCCATATTTTCTGTTTGCGGTAAGTTTCCAACTGTCCCTGAAATAACTGTATAGATTTGATTTTCAATTGCCCGTGCTTGTGCACAATAACGAACACGCAGGTAACCTTGACGATCCTCTGTACAAAATGGTGAGAAAATAATATTCGCACCCATATCTGTTGCTATACGTGCAAGCTCTGGAAACTCTATATCATAACAAATTTGAATCGCAATTTTACCACAATCCGTATCAAATACTTGAACGGAGTCACCTGCACTAATTCCCCACCATTTGCGTTCGTTCGGTGTAATATGGATTTTATATTGCTTATCAATTGCACCATCTCGGTGGAATAAATAAGCGATATTATATATTTCCTCATTTTCTTCTTCCACAAAGTGAGAGCCGGCAATAATATTAATATTGTAACGGATCGATAAATCTGAAAACAACTCCATATATTGCGGAGTGTACTCCGTCAATTTACGAACCGCCTGACTTGGTGATGGTTCATTCAAGAAAGACATTAGCTGTGTAGTAAAGATTTCCGGAAACACAACAAAATCAGATTGAGCATCGGACGCCACATCAACAAAATATTCACATTGGTTAGCAAACTCTTCAAATGAATTAATTTTACGCATCATATACTGCACAGCACAAATTCTTACAGGATAGCTCGTTTTGAAATGACGTTTCGAAAGTGGGATATAATCAACATTATTCCACTCCATCAGTGTCGCATATTTGGCAGATGCTCTGTCATCTGGTAGATAATTAGGATTAATACGCATCAATGTAAAGCCATTCATTAATTGGAATGTTAAAACTGGATCATATATTTTATGGCGAGAAACAGACGTCACGTATTCCCTTGGTGACATTTCATCCGCAAATTTATGATAGTTTGGAATACGCCCTCCAATAATTATTGATTTTAAATTGAATTGTCTTGCAATATCTTTTCTACCCTCATATAAACGTTGACCAACCTTCATTCTTCTATATTCTGGGTGTACCATTACCTCGATCCCGTATAAGTTATATCCTTCGGGATTATGGTTTGTAATATATCCTGCATCTGTCACATCCGACCAGGAATGGCGGTCATCATACTCATCAAAATTAATAATAAGACTTGAACAAGAACCAATTACTTTTCCGTCTAGCTCAGCAACTAACTGCCCTTCTGGGAAAATAGTTAAGTGACTACGTAAATGGGCAACTTTCCATGGATCCATACCCGGAAAACATAAACGCTGAATTTCTAAAATTGACTCTATATCAGAAAAAGACATTTGTCTTATAATCATGCTTTGTTCAAACTGAGATAAATCAAATTCCTCTGTCATTTTATCGGCTCCTCTTTTATTAAGTAACTTTCATTATATAGCTCTTTTCACTTCAGATAAAATATTTTACATGTAATTAAAGAAGCCTTATACTTTAATTTGAGTTCAAAGTAATTTAAAGGAGTTCATATGACAAAAAAAATAGAAAATCTACTATTATTTATGTGGACCGTTGCTTTAACTGCAACGTTAGGTTCCCTCTATTTTTCAGAGATAAGAGGGTACGAACCCTGTGATCTATGTTGGTACCAACGTATACTCATGTATCCACTTGTGCTAATATTGGGAGTTGCATACATTCAAAAGAATCCGAAAATCGCAGTAACCTCACTTGTATTCTCTGTGATCGGTGGATGTATTTCTGCCTATCATTATAGCATTCAAAAACTGACTTTCATGCAAGAATCGGCACCAGCTTGTGGGAGAGTTGCTTGTACAGGGGAATATATAAACTATGCAGGCTTTATAACAATTCCATTTTTAGCTCTAGTTGCATTTATTTTAATCGCAATTACAAGTGTTATTGTATGGAGAAACATCAAGGAGGAAAAATAACTTGAAGAAACTACTTATTTTTGGTGGTATTATTATTGCAATCTTTGTATTAATCTTTGTTTTAAACTCTCAGAAAAACAAGGATGCGTTAGCTAATAACCCATACGATACCGACAACTTAAAGCAATCTACCATCGATCTTATCGATGACCCAAACTATCAGAACATTATTTTACCAGAAGACTTGGAGAAAAAGATTGCTACTGGGGAACCTGTTACGGCTTATTTCTTCAGCCCAGAATGTGTACATTGCCAAGAAATGACACCACGTCTATCTCCACTTGCTGAAAAAAATGACATTGAAATCGTCAAATATAATGTACTTGAATATGAAAAAGGATGGAATGACTACCTTATCCAAGCAACACCAACAATGATTTATTTTGAAGATGGCAAAGAGGTTGTAAGAGTAGAAGGTGCCATTTCTAATGAACAGATTCAAGAGTTCTTTGATGAAGTCGTTTTAAAATAACCAAAAGGGTCATGTCGAGTAGACAGGCCCTTTTTTTAAAGGAGCGGGAAAATTAATGATTCATACATTCACTTATACTATCCAAGAGGATGGTTTAACGATCGACAGTCTTTTCCAAGAAAAGTGGAAGCTAGGTAAAAAGTTAATACATGAACTACGTATGCAAAAGGCCGTGAGCAATAAGAACGAAGAACTTCTTCAATGGAAACTTCCGAACAAAAAAGGGGATGTACTTGTCATTAAATGGGAAGGAGAATCCTCTAACTATCTTCTTTCCGATCAAATCCCTTTGTATGTGGCGTATGAGGATGAGTATTTACTAATTGCCTCTAAACCACGTGGTGTATCCACGCATCCAAACGAAGAAGGTCAAAATCATACCTTTATGAACACTGTAACAAATTATTTACACAGTAAAGGTCATCATTACGGGGAACATGTACATCGCATCGATGAAGGCACTAAGGGATTAATCGTCATTGCAAAAAATCCACTTGTCAAAGGTATGCTTGATCGAATGTTGGAAAATAAAACAATCGTCCGCACCTATGAAGCAATAGTAGAAGGCCAAGTAAAAAATCAGCATGGTACTATTCGAGCAGCTATTGGAAACGACCGTCACCATCCAACTCGAAAAAGAGTATCACCATCTGGGCAAAATGCGATCACTCATTATGAAGTTGCAGGAAAGCATGAACAGTTCACGAAAATACATGCAATTTTAGAAACTGGACGGACGCACCAAATCCGTGTCCACTTAGCTCACTTAGGACATCCAATTGTAGGAGACGAACTATATGGCGCTAAAAAAACACCTACTAAAATGTATGAGCTACATGCATTTAAAGTTCAATTTAACCATCCAATAACAGGCGAAGTGCTAGTTGTTGAAGATAAAAGATAATAGGCATAGAATAACGGAAAATGTTGCACAAACGATAAAGCAGATGAGGGATTTCACATCTCATCTGCTTTTTTCAAGTATATTCTTAATTCCAGTTTCCATCTTCTTCATTAAGAATAGAAACTCATAAATCCTAAAAACAATACTATTGTTTATTTTTTATTCAATTTAGAGTAAGCTTCAATAAGCTTTTCTACTGGAATATTATCTATCTTCATACCAGTCAAGTCACACTTTTGTATTTCTACATTTCTAAGATTACAGTTACTAAGTTTACTGCCTTCAAGGTCACATCTTTCAAATGAGATTGCCTTATTTTCATCCCCCAGATTTGTATCAATGAAATTAACCCCGCCTAAAGTGACAAATATCATTTCACTGTTGGATAAATTTAAATCGGCATACAGGGAATTTCTAAGATTAATATTTTGGAACTTTGAGTGACTAAGATTACAATTGCTAATATGACTGTTCATTAGATTACTGTTACTATATGAGCTTCCTTCTAAATTTACTCCATAACACTCCGTATTTGTCATATCGCAATTCACGTATTGAATACTCGAAATATTTTTATTTTCAACTAAGTTTTCACTTTCTGATGAAATCTCTATCGTCTTTAGATAACCATATTCTTCTTCAGACTCAAAGTTTGTTCTATAACCCATTTTTTCATAAAAGTAGTGATTGTTAATTTGCTTACTTGATGTTTCAAGATCCCAATTTCTTATATTATAATACTTTTCCTCTACCAAATTTATTACTCTTGAACCAATTCCTTTGCCTTGTAAGTTCGGGTCAATATAAATACGATCAATTCTCCCAAAACTTCTACCAGAAATAGTTATTATAACTCCACCGATAATTTCTTTATCTTTTAAGACTTTAAAATACTCCAATTCCCTAATCATATACTTAGTCATTTCAATAGAAGAATATCCAGGTGGCTGAATATTATAATCAATTACATCATCTTGATTTGGTAGCCACTTTTTCACTTCTTCATCAAAAGTTCTTTTCATAATTTCTGTAAGTTTTTCTGCATCCGCTATGGTTGCTTTTTCAATGGATATAAATAACACTAGGTATTCTCCTTTAGTCTTTTCTATTGTATTACTGTGTAATAAAAAAATCATCTCACTTCTAGGAAATCTAAAAGGGGGAGATGACTTTAATCAAACTTTGTAAAAATTATTATTTTTTACAAAGCTACTTAAATGTTTTTATCCAACTTCACTTCAAACTTAGGATTTGTTACATACTCCAAATATTTTATCTTGCCACTAAAGCTTTCATATGCCTCGTATCGTGCTCTAACAGCAGGGGCAGTTATGAATTCTAGTACTCTCTCCTTCTGAACCCAACAACTCTCAGAAGTTTCCTCGGAGGTACTTAACACTCCACCAATAGGCTTACCTACAAAATCGAACATTACTTTAGTAGGCACATCTGTAACTTCGTCATACCATTTATAGATTCCAGTATTTGAATAGGTTCCTATTAAGTGACCTACTTCAATATCAATTCCACTTTCTTCTTTTACTTCTCGAACTAACGCATCTATTAGATTTTCTCCAACTTCCACTTGTCCACCAGGATAGACCCATCCTCCATGCTGCGTTTTTACTAAAAGAATTTCTCCTTGCTCATTTTCAACAATTCCCCCAACAGCTACAATATGCGTAGGCATAATCATTCTATTTACCCCCCTTGTTATTTCTACCCTTTCTTTTATATATAAAAGTCCAAATAAAAAAGCCACATAATATAATGTAACCCCCAATTCTAATAACATCATGCGTTTCCCTAGGTAAAACTAAAAATAAAACAGCTGAAATAATCCCTGTTGGAAGTACAATATAAAACCACATACGAACAATGGGATTGCGAAAACTGACTTCAAAACGATCCTGTTCATCCATCATAATTCTTCTCTTGATGCATGCCTCTCATATTTGTTCCATTTATTGAAGTTATAGTAAAATTGGATAACTTCTCCGATAATACAAATGCTGAAGAATACAATGACTATATTAGTGGGCCATAATGGATATCGGGATATAATAAAGAAACATACGATGTAAATTGGAAGTGACCATAGCGTGCGAAGCATTCTTCTTCTATAGCTCAACTGAAAATAAGGAAATGCAAATCCCTTATCAGTCTTAGGTTCATTCTTATAAACAACCCAAAGAACAATATTGACAAAGATACATACACCAGTAATTACACAAAAAATCAATATCGTTGAACTAGAAATAATAATCACTCCTTAAAGTTATTTCACTTGAAAATCAAACTCTTATCAGCTTTCGGACAAAAAGTTTTTGGCCATAAAATAAGCACTAGCAGTGAACAACTGCGTTTTAATCTCATTCGTTTTTATTAGAGATCCTAATAACTCAAAATCAATCAGCTTTATATTTATCTGTTCGGTTTCATCTAAATCTTGTTCATATTGTTTAACTGCATCTTGTAAAAGAAAGGTTTTAATTTTGTTATTTTGTGTGGCGGGATTTATCATAAATTCACCTAGCAAAATAGGTTTCAGATGTGAAACATAGCCAGTGTCTTCTTTAATTTCTCTAATAATGCCTTCCTCGTCCGTCTCATTGTTTTCTTTTTTTCCTGCTGGAATTTCAAAGTAATTATCATTTCCAGCATGTCTATATTGTTCGACAAGCACCATTTGGTTTTCTTTTGAAAGCACAACTGCATTCACCCAATCGGAATATTCATTTACAAAATAATCATTGATCACAATCCCATTGGGGAGTTCACATGTATCTTTTCTAATATTTCCATAAGGGCTTTTATGAACATATTCAGACTTTAACATTTTCCACTGTTTCATATTTATCACCTTCTAATGCTTTATTTCATCATTGTTAGAAATGATTCCTAACCAATTGCCGTTCATCAATGCAGAATAATTGCGAATAGGATATACAAAACCCCTAATACTATTTCTCTTCCTATAATTTTCTTACTTTCTTTCTGTAGATAACTTTCTATTCCTTCTAAGATGGAATTAATTCCTACAAACACGAACACTAACTTCACATAGAAAATATCAATACCGTTTATAATGGCCATTACTAACATTGCAATCATCAAGCCTAGCAATAACAGTTTTAGTATTATGAATGGTGTACTACTTTTTTTCTTATTAGTCTTTTCAAAAAATATATTCATCAAGGGACCTCATCTAATATTTATTAAACTATATTACTAATACGTCAAAATATGTAATAGGTTTCATTAAAGAGTAATATTTTCCAATAATAAAAAAACACGATAGTTTACCTTCTAAAGGGAAGAAAAACTACCGTGCTAGTTGATTATTGATTTATTAGTTGCTGTGAGTAGTGGGAATAGCGAGAAAGTCGAATCTGCTTGGAGTATACATTGGGACAAAGGCTATATATGTGAGCTGTAGTTTACTAATTCAAGGAGGTTCTGTCTCGTACATGGAGAGCGTTCACTAAAACAGGATTAGAAACTAAAATTATCTGGATCTTTACCAGTCCGCTCATTTAAATTCAGCGCATCAATATTTTTCATATCCTCGAAGGATAACTCAAAGTCATATACATCCATATTCTCAGCGATTCTAGATGGATTTTCTGATTTAGGAATAACGATTAAATCATGTTGCAGATGCCATCTAATAATTGTTTGAGCAGTCGATTTACTGTATTTTGTACTAATCCGTTTCAATGTTGGCTCTTCTAGTATTCGACCTCTTGCTAGTGGTGACCACGAAGTTATCGCTATTCCCTGCTCTTCACAATACTCACGTAGATCAAACTGAGTAAGTCGCGGATGACATTCAATTTGGTTGACCATTGGTTTAATGTTTGCTTTTGCAGCAATTGCCTCTAAATGATGTGCATGATGATTCGCTACTCCAGTAGCACGTATTAGCTTTTCATCATATAGACGTTCTATCGCTCGATATGTATCTACAAAAGTTTCTTTTACTGGCCAATGCGTTAAATATAAATCTACGTAGTCCATTCCTAATAACTCTAAAGATTTTTCGAATGCTCTGAGTGTTTGATCGTAACCTTGATCTGTGTTCCATACTTTTGTTGTAATGAATATGTCTTTGCGCGGAACATTTGATGCTCGGATGGCATCTCCTACTTCTTTTTCGTTGGCGTACAAACTTGCAGTATCAATATGACGATAACCATAATCCAATGCAGCTGTAATTGCTTGAATAGCAATATCTGGTTCTGTCATTTTATAAACACCTAAACCAAGTCTTGGCATCTCAATTCCGTTTGCTAATTGTTTCGTTGAATGTATATTTAAAGTCAATTTTTTCATCCTTTCTTATGAGGAAAACGACTGATATAAATCAGTCGTTTTCTCTTTTCTTCATGGAAGAAGTGACTTCAGATTGAGCAGGATCAGATACACGATTATCTTCTTCTAGCTCTTTATTGTCCCTCATTCTATCCATCTGTTTTCCTAATTGCTTTACTTCTTCCATGTTAGTTGCCATTGAACCGTTCTCTGGACCATTTTTGAATTCATTCATTCCAAAAATCACTCCTTTTCTTAATGTTAGTAGAATATTCGAAAGGTTGCAACATTCAAATGAACGATTTTTGTCAAATTTCATTTTTTCGCATTATTTCTTTTTCAAACAATTTAGGGTATACTAGGTGCAGAATACTAAAGAGGAGGCACTCCATATGAAATTAATCCTTATTCTTGGTGTTTGTATTTCGTTCCTTGCTGCAATTTTCAAAGCTGGATACGACGACAAACCAGGTGCATCTGAAAAATAATCTATTTAAAACGGACGAGTCTTTTATGACATCGTCCGTTTTTTTATCTGTCTAGCTACAGTGCCTCGCCCCTCGAGTCGTTTCAGAATGTCGGATAAAGGCACAGAACGCTTTTACCGTCATTCTTCCAACGCTTGTCGGAGGCCCACAGGATGTGGTTCAGTCAGTCGTCGCGACACGATGTCGAGATCTTAGACTGACTTCCATAACATAAGCACTTGAGCTTTTCTAGTGTAAATTTGGATAATTCTGTTGACGTAATGCCTCGTAGATTAGTATCGCAGCTGTGTTCGATAAATTTAGCGAACGAATATTATCATTCATAGGAATACGTAAAGCACGATCCGGGTGTGCGTCGATAAACTCACGTGGCAAACCTTTTGTCTCACGTCCAAAAATAAAAAAGTGATCTTTTTCCGAATCACTAAAGTCAAAAGTAGTGTGTGGCTTAGCACCAAATTTAGTGATTAAATAATACTCTCCAGATGGATGTGCAGCAAAAAATTCATCTAGTCCATCATAATAGGTAATGTCTACATGTTCCCAATAATCTAGTCCGGCTCTTTTTAGCATTTTATCATCTGTAGAAAAGCCTAAAGGTCGGATTAAATGTAATTTAACACCTGTTCCCGCACAAGTTCTAGCTATATTCCCAGTATTAGCTGGTATTTCTGGTTGATATAAAACAACATTAATACTCAATTACTCCACTTCCTAGTTCTCAATTGTATAGTACTCTAATCCTTTTCGAATCTCTTTTAAAACTTCTTCAACTTGTTCATGCTGTTCAGCTTTTTTGAGGGCAAGTAAGCCTTCTTTTGAATTTATTTTACCTATAGCCCATGCAGCTGTACCTCTAATTACTGGTCTAGCATCATTTTGCATTAAATCTATAAGTGTTGGAACAGCTTCTTGCTCTTTAAAATGAGCTAATGCGATTATAGCATTTCGCTGGATCGGATTCTTCCCTCTCCACGCACCAGACATATGACCGTACGTTTCTTTGAACGTTCGATTCGTCATTTTAAGTAAAGGTAAAAGTAAAGGCTTTACTAATTCAGGATCTGGTTTAAACGATTCTTGGTGGAGATTAGCTTTCCCTTTGTTTTTTGGACAAACTGTTTGGCAAGTATCACAGCCGTATATCCGATTTCCTATTTTCGTACGAAATTCGTCTGGAACCATTGTTTTCGTTTGAGTGATAAAAGCAATACAGCGCTGTGCATTAAGTTGTCCGCCTTGTATTAATGCTCCAGTCGGACAAACATCTAAGCATAACCGACAATCACCACATTGTTCCTCCATCTGTTCACTCGGAGCAAAAGGAATTGACGTAATCATTTCCCCGAGATAAACATAGGAACCAAACTCAGGAGTTATAATAGAGCAGTTTTTCGCACTCCATCCAATACCTGCTCTTTCCGCTACAGCCCGATCAGAAAGTTCTCCCGTATCAACCATTGAACGGAGTTTTGCATCTGGAATATGAGTTAAAATATATAATTCTAAAAGTGCTAATTTTTCTCGTAAAACGGTATGATAATCTATACCCCATGACGCACGGGCAAAGATTCCTCGTCTTGCCCCCTTCACACTTTGTGGAGCATCCTTCATTTTGGAGGGGTACGCAATTGCTATAGATATGATACTACTTGATTCTTCAAGCAACATCTTAGGATGCACTCTTTTCTCAATATTAGATTCTTCAAATCCGGAAGCATACCCTAATTCCTGCTGCCTGATCAATCTATTTTTTAATTCATGAAATGGAGAAACAGAAGTAAATCCAATTTTATCAATTCCAATGGATGCAGCGTAATCTATGAGGTTTTGTTGAAACTGAATGATATTCACAAATGTTCTCCTTTCTTATGCTACACTAAAGAAAATAAGTGTAAGGATGGTTGATATGATAGTAAAACTGGATGATTCAATAGTTGAAATAGAACCTACCTTTAAAATAGGCATTATTCATTATACCAAAATTATAGTTACTTCTTCGCCTCAAATGCTTAAAGGACGTCTTCAATTATTTCAGGAGCAACTTTTCTTTGAACTAGATGACAAAGTCGTAACTGATTTCGATGGGATAAAAGAATGGAGAGCACTTTGGAAAAAGTTTGGTGCTGATCCAAATCGTTATAGACCTTCAATGGAAGCTATGTACAGAAGGATTGCAAAACAAAATTATATCACACCGATGCATTCCGCTGTGGATGTAAATAACTTTTTCTCTTTGCAATATGAAATTCCAATGGGAATCTATGATGTGGCAAAAATTGAAGGTGATGTAACACTTACAATTGGCAATAAAGAAACAGTATATAACGGTTTAAATGGTAGAGAAAATAAATTACACAATATACTTACTCTTCAAGATGACATAGGACCTTTTGGTAGCCCATTTGTGGATTCTGTTCGAACTGCTGTGACTGAAAATACTACAGAGGCTCTACAAGTCGTATTTCTACGTCCTTCATTAGAGTTTGAGGAAAGTAAGAAATTACTTCACTCTATGGCTACCATGTTCATGCAAATACATGGTGGAGAATTTGATACTAGTTTAATTGGTTATGTTCCTAAAAAGTAAAGGAGAATAATAATGGTACTCAATATTTGGTTCAATAGATGGTTTTCCACTGTGTCACATTATATGGAGCTGATTCGCCATAATCCGGATCAACAGGAATTTGTTATTTACGGTACACATCCTAATCCGGATACTGTGTATTTTAATTACTGTGATGTATTTAGTACTGAACCAGATATTGCGGGCGAAGACTATCTTCAGTTTTGTATTGACTATTGTCTACAAAATCAGATACATATTTTTGTACCGCGAAAAGAGAATGTACTCATTTCTAAACACTTAGACAAGTTCAATAAAATTGGTGTGAAAGTGTTAGTTTGCCCAGATGGTGATTTAATGGCCATGATAGACGATAAAGCAGCGATGTATCGGTCTTTACAGGACCAGGAAAAAGTAGGGAATTTTATCGTGACTATTCCTTCCTATAGAATAGTAAATAATGCTGCAGGTTTCCAACAGGCTTATGCCGATTTGGGTAAGGATGATACGAAACTATGTATTAAGCCAGTAGTCGGGGAAGGAGCAAGTGGTTTCCGTATTATAGATGATATCGCTGATACCATTCCATTCATATACAATACAACTTCTACCCAAAAGATTTCTTATGATACAGCTTATAAAATTTTAAAAACGCAGGAGCATTTTTCGGATCTAATGGTAATAGAATATTTAGATGGCCATGAGTATAGTATTGATTGTTTAGCTGATGCAGATGGCACTTTGCTTGTTGCTATACCTCGAAAAAAAGGAAATGGACGAATCCGTGAGATTGAATATAATAGAGAATTAATAGAAATTGCTGAGAAAATGGCTGCACAATATAAATTTCCTTATGTATATAACATTCAAGTCAAATATAAAGGTGGAATACCCAAACTACTTGAGATCAATCCCCGTATGAGTGGAGGAATGCATATTAGCTGCCTTGCAGATATTAATATTCCCTATTATGCTATAAAGTTATTACTAAATGGGCATGTGGAGGCTCTTAATCCTAAGTTTGGAGTGAGAGCAACTCATATTGAACAACCTGTAATCTTACCATCTAAAGAATCTGCTATATTAGCTTAACCTTAAAAGGCATATAGTTGAATAAAAGAGGAGTGATATATTAATGGTGAACTTGAACAAAATAGAACTTAAGAAAAAAGGACAATCTATTAATCTCACTAAGAGCAACAATAATAATATTGGTGAAATCTTAGTAAATCTCCAATGGAATCAACAGGTCAACTCAAAATCTACTGGGTTCTTTTCCAACTTACTAGGTGGTAAATCTAAAGGAGTGGATCTAGATTTAGGCTGTTTATATGAATTAAATAATGGTGAAAAAGGGTGTATACAGGCTTTAGGAAATGCTTTTGGCACACTAAAACAATCCCCGTATATCGAACTCGATGGCGATGATCGTACTGGCTCCATATCTGGAGGAGAAAACCTTAGAATTGATGGAAATAAGTTATCCGATATTAAACGTATTCTCGTATATTCATTCATCTATAAAGGTGTAGCTAATTGGGCAGAAGCAGATGGAGTTATTACATTATCATATCCTGCTGGCCCCAATATCGAGGTTAAGCTAGATGAACATAGAAATGGGCAAATTATGTGTGCAGTTGCAATGATTGAAAATGTAAATAATGAGACTTTCAAAATTGAGCGTCTAGTAGAGTACTATAAAGGGCATAAAGAGATGGATAATGCATACGGCTGGGGTATGAACTGGGTAGCCGGATCAAAATAAAAAACTAGGGGATTTTAATAGTGTTCATAATCCTCTTTTTTAGAATAAAAAATCAACCATTTAGCAAACAATGGTTGATTTTTCTTTGTTAATCTCTAATTATTAATAGGCACGACCGAACCATACCGTATGTTTAGAATCATTTCCACAGTTGATACATGTTGCTTTTTCTGCTGGTGGATTGAATGGTATATTACGTGTCGTAAATTTTGTTTCATTCTTCACATTCTCTTCACAAGCGTCATCTCCACACCATCCTGCAAGAATCCATCCAGGAATTTCTCCTTTTTCTGTTGAATCCGTAAGATGTTGCTTTAACTGCTCTAGGGAATCTACATTTGTATGGGAGTTCTCATCACGGAATGCGCGAGCTTTATCAAGTAAGCGTGTTTGCATTGTTGTTAGCGCACCCTCAATACATTCAACAGCTGTTGCTAGCTCCACAGAAACTTTTTCAGCTTCATCACGTACTTTTATTAACGCTTGATTGTTTTCCAAATCACGAGGCCCTAACTCAATACGAACTGGTACACCTTTAAGCTCCCACTCGTTGAATTTATATCCAGGAGATTGGTCTGAATCGTCAAGACGTACACGAATACCTTTTGCTTTTAACGCTGCATAAAGCTCATCTAATTTTTCCATTATCGTTGGATTTTTCTTCCAAGGACCAACAGGAATTAGTACTACTTGAGTTGGTGCAACACGTGGAGGTAATACAAGCCCTTGCTCGTCACCATGTACCATAATAACCGAACCGATTAATCGAGTTGATGTACCCCAAGATGTTGTATGCACATGCTGATGTTTGTTTTCTTTGTTTAAATATTTGATATCAAAAGCTTCCGCAAACTTTGTCCCAAGGTAATGAGATGTTCCAGCTTGAACAGCTTTACCATCTTTCATCATAGCTTCGATAGAATATGTATCTACAGCTCCTGCAAAACGTTCGGAAGGTGTTTTCTGACCATCATATACCGGAATAGCTAAAAGCTCCTCTACAACCTCTTTGTAGATGTTAAGCATTTGCATTGTTTCGTTACGTGCTTCTTCTTCATCTACATGAGCTGTATGCCCCTCTTGCCATAAAAATTCAGAAGTACGAATGAATGGAAGAGTTTTCTTTTCCCAACGGAACACGTTTGCCCATTGGTTGATAAGCACTGGCAGATCACGATAACTCTTAATCCAATCTGAATACAAATGACCAATCATCGTTTCTGATGTTGGACGTAACGCTAAACGTTCTTCCAATTTCTCACCTGCTGCTTCCGTTACCCATGGAAGCTCTGGAGCAAATCCTTCAATATGATCCTTCTCCTTTTGAAAAAAGGATTCAGGAATTAGCATAGGGAAATAGGCATTACGATGTCCTGTTTCTTTAAAACGTCTGTTCATTTCATCTTGAATATGCTCCCAAATTTCAAAGCCATCTGGTTTAAAGGCAATACATCCACGAACTGGAGTGTAATCCATTAAATCTGCTTTCTGAATTGTGTCGATATACCATTTTGTAAAATCATTTTGTTGCTGATTTGTCATCTAAATTCCTCCTATTTAAGTCAATCCATTACACCACGGCTTAATCCGTACAGATTTTAAAATGTGTGCTTCCCATTTCAAAGTCTGTATCACCCGCTAGATATTTTAATTCGATTAGCGGAGTACTTCCTACTGCTAAACTGAATTAAAAAAGCACAGGGACATCCTCGTAAAAGGACGTCTCTGTGCTGAATAGACGTGGTACCACCTTAGTTTAGCTTAAAAAAATTTTTAAGCCCTCTAAACGTTTGGTAACGAAAACGAATCGGTTATGTTTGCATAACATCTCCGTGATAGGTTTCAACAAGAAGTGGTGATATAGCTCTCAGCGTTTGCTATACTTTCTGTTTCACAATTCTCATCTACTTGGTCACTTCGCAGATTGTATTACTAATAATATACCAAATAACCTACTTTAATACAATGTGGATTAAGGAATGCCAATAATTTTCTATTTTATATAAAAAGGTGAGACAGTAGACTTGTGATTAAAGGACTACAGCTTGCGATTCTTCTTGTGCAACTTGTGTTTGTAGAACACATCTTGCTATTCACTCATATGTTTCCTTTTGAGTATCTTATACTAGTAATTCTATTTTTATGGAGGAATTAATGTGGGATACTTTGTAAACGTTGAGCAAGGAGTAAACTTATTTGTCGAGGATATTAATCCAAGTGCAAGCAAGACAATTGTATTTTTACATGGTTGGCCATTAAGTCATGAACAATTTGAATATCAATTTGATGCCTTACCTCAAATGGGATACCGCTGCATTGGTATAGACTGGAGAGGATTTGGAAAATCTGATAAACCTATGAATGGCTACAATTACGACAGACTAGCAGATGACATTCACGCCGTAGTCCGAACGCTCCAACTTGATAATTTTACACTAATCGGCCATTCGACTGGAGGAGCAATCGCTATACGCTATACTGCTCGCCATGCTTTTGGTGTGTCAAAACTAATTTTAATAGATGCCGCGGCTCCCACTGGATTTACAAAGGAAACTGCGAATACTCTACTTACAGAAGCATTAAATGACCGCCCCAAAATGATGCAAGGAGTAACAGATACTTTTTTCTTTCAATATATTACAGCTCCATTCTCTAATTGGTTTACTGGGTTAGGATTACAAGCAGCAGGGTGGTCTACCGCAGCAATCATCAACACCTTGAGGGATGAAAACCTCAATGCAGATCTCCCCAAAATATCAGTCCCTACATTAATCGTTCATGGAGTACATGATAAGGTGATCCCATATGAACAAGCTCAAATACTAAATCAAACAATAAAAAATTCACATCTCGTCCCCTTTCATTACAGCGGCCATGGGCTTTTCTGGGAAGAACGAGTAAAGTTTAACGACCTTATAAAACAGTTTGTCGGATAGATAAGCTTTATAAGAAATAAGTTCACAGGAAAGCTTACTAAGCTATCTTGTGAACCTTTTTGTATAGTAAATATTATTAGACTACTCTATACTTATAATTGATATAATTTTCAGTTATTAATTATGAGAGGTGGAGAAACATGAAACTAGGTGTATTTTCTTTAAGTTTAAATGTTAAAGATATTAATGCTTCAAAAGATTTTTATGAAAAACTTGGTTTTCAAACTCTTGGAGGGGAGATTACTCAAAATTGGTTAATTATGAAAAATGAAGATACCATTATCGGTTTATTTCAAGGAATGTTTGAAAAAAATATTTTAACCTTTAATCCAGGATGGAATAGCAACGCGGAAAACCTAGAATCTTTCACTGACGTTCGTGAACTTCAAAATCAGCTTAAACAAAAAGGAATAAAATTTCAGACCGAAGCTGATGAAACTACAGTTGGTCCTGCACATTTTACAATCGAAGATCCAGATGGCAATCAGATTCTTCTAGATCAACATAGATAAATTTTATATTAATGGCCTCCAAACCTAACCAAAAAGTGCTTTACTCTTTTGAGACAGGTACGAAGAAATGCAATGTGGTTCATTTGTTCAAATTATGAAAAGCAGGCTCCTATAGAAGAGCCTGCTTTTACTTTCATCATTTTACACGTTTGCATCAGGAAACTTATCAGCGACTAAATTTAACTTTATATTATGCTCCAGCAATGCTTTAAGGCCACAAAGAACAATTGTATAGCCACCGGTTGAATCTATTACTTGATTTGCTATTTCAGTTAGATTACCCTTGAAGCCATAATTTTTAATTTCGACAAATGTTCCTTCTGATTCTCTTTGGGTAAATAGCCATTCAGCAGTTGTTTCATCATCGAATTGGATTAGAATCCGCTTATTTTGTTCAATTTCCTGCACATCGAACTCAGCTGAAACTCCGTACATCTCCCATTCCCAACGAATACGTCTTCCTTTTTCTAATCTCCCGCTACTCTTTGTAAACCAAAATTTTGTCGTAATAGTTGGATCAATAAAAGCTTCGAATACCTCCTGCACTGGCTTTCTTATTAGCATTCCTACACTCACAGTTGATAATTCATCAAAATTAGTCATTAAATTCTCCTTCATTTAAGGTAATAGCAGTTTGAATAAGAGAGATAAAAGTTTCTGATTGGATATCATCCATTTTTGTAATCCTAATATGTCTCATTGTTTTACCCGAACCCTGTAATAAATTATTTATGTCTTTTTCTACAAGTTCATTTCCTTTATGAAAACCTAAATTAACATGCTTTTTAGCTGTTTGTAGATAACAAACTAACCCTTTATATGAATAGTTAGGCATCGACCATTTATATTCTTCTACAAGAGCAGGTGAAGCAGTTAAAATTATTTCTCTTAAAACCTTTGTAATGCTCTGAATATCATCTGGTAAATTCAGAATAAACGTATCTACATCTATAATTGCTCTCTTTGGTTTATCCACTAAGTATCACCTATTCTACTATATAACTTTTGCCATGATATGTTATCCATACAATAATCTTTTTAAAATTTAAAAATGCGTTCGAGATCAGAGAAATCTCAAACGCAGGAATAAGCTACCTTACTTTATAGAATTTACTTTGCATTCTTATCAGGCTGATGAATCCCAAAAACATTACCCTCAGTATCAGAATAATATCCCTGCCAAGCCATTCCAGGCAGAGCATACTTTGGCATTGCCACCTGTCCACCATACTCAAGTATTTTAGTTTCTGTTGAATCGTAATCTTCCACGCCCAATGTACAAGAGAAGCCATTCATAGGCTGATGTTGTTCTGGTGGAGGTGTTTGACGTTTCATTAAAGCCCCATCAATACCAGGCGAGCTTGCATCGCCAGTAATAGCCCCAAAATAAGGAAGCCCCGCATAATCAGTCCAGTCTTCAAATGTCCACCCAAATATTTCTCCATAAAACTTCTTTGCACGGTCCATGTCATCCACATGAATTTCAAAATGAACTAATCTCCCCATATTTCTCCCCCAATTTGATTCATTTTAGATTTAAATAGCTTGTACCATTAAAAACTCGCAAACCTTCTTCATCATTGTAATAAAGATTGAAAATTAAATCAATTCCATATAGTGCTTACTAGTTAAAATTTTCAATCTAAATTGACTTGAAGAATATCTACATGACTGTTAACAGATTTTATAACTAGGATCACTAAAACATATTAAGACTGCTGCTACTAATTATCTCTCTAAAAATGCTATCAATGCGTCTAAATCCTTTGCAGAAGCTTTTTTAAAGGTGCCCGCCATCATTTTACCAAAAAGTTTAGTTATACCTGTGAGACCTTTTATTTCTCCCATTAACTTTATCTCCGTAAGGTTATCAGATGAAGTTACTTTATAGGTAAAAATATATTCTCCTTTACCAGTTGTTCCTTTCTTACCATCACAGCGAAGAACAATTTTATCTGGCTCATTGAGTTCAACAACTTCAAAATGTTCCGTAGCCACTTGTCCAAACATCTTTCTTGATTCCTTCCACTCACTGCCCACTTGCATTAGTCCAACATCCAATCGTTCAATACCTACAAGGCCCTGCATCCAGTAATTAGCAGCATCCAAATCAATCAAACCATCATATACTTGTTGCTTAGAAAGGTGGGTAGTTCTTTTCACTTCAAAGTTAGTACTCAAGCGGATAGCCCTCCAAAATGTTTACTAAAGTATATCATACTATGATCACCGCATTGTTAACGTCTTAATAAAGGCTCCAGAGATATTATGACAGTAATACAGATTATTATTCAACTTAACCTTCTCTTAAATTCCTTTTAGGACTAGGTTATTTTTGATGCTTGTGGAAGTTCAGTTCAAAACGCTTTCTTTTTCTCTCTACAACAAAAGACACCCGTTAACGCTGATTTAACAGTGTTAACGGGTGTCTTTAATTTTACGTATATTGAATTGACGTAAAACACATAATAATACCGGTGGTCGGGGTCGAACCGACACATCCAGAGGATACGGGATTTTGAGTCCCGCGCGTCTGCCAATTCCGCCACACCGGCAAAATAAAATACTACTAGGCAGTTATTATAAAATTTGGAGGCGGCAACCGGATTTGAACCGGTGATAAAGGTGTTGCAGACCTGTGCCTTACCACTTGGCTATGCCGCCATAATTAAGTAATGGAGCGGAAGACGAGGTTCGAACTCGCGACCCCCACCTTGGCAAGGTGGTGTTCTACCACTGAACTACTTCCGCAAAAAACTGGGGTACCTGGATTCGAACCAGGGCATGATGGAATCAAAATCCATTGCCTTACCGCTTGGCTATACCCCAATGGGGCGGACGAGGGGAATTGAACCCCCGAGTGTCGGAATCACAATCCGATGCGTTAACCACTTCGCCACGACCGCCACAAATAAAAAAAGAGCTAACTACTAAGGAATATGGGGCGACTGATGGGAATTGAACCCACGAATGCCGGAATCACAATCCGGTGCGTTAACCACTTCGCCACAACCGCCATTATTCAAAGTTAACTTATAATTTGGCAGGGGCAGTAGGAATCGAACCCACATCAAAGGTTTTGGAGACCTCTATTCTACCGTTAAACTATGCCCCTAAATAAAAACTGGTGGTGGGGGACGGATTCGAACCGCCGAACCCGAAGGAGCGGATTTACAGTCCGCCGCGTTTAGCCACTTCGCTACCCCACCAGTATAGTGGTGCCGGAAAAAGGACTTGAACCCTCAACCTACTGATTACAAGTCAGTTGCTCTACCAATTGAGCTATTCCGGCGTATAAATATGGTGGCTCAGGACGGAATCGAACCGCCGACACAAGGATTTTCAGTCCTTTGCTCTACCGACTGAGCTACTGAGCCTACTTCGATTTGTGCTAGGCTGCGAATCTCTTTGTCAGCTTCATTCGTTCAGTCAGTCACGTACTTTAGTACGCTCCTTCCATCACTCAATCGCTTCCTCGATCTTCTTGCTTATCTCAAATCTCAAATAAAATAAATGGCGGTCCCGACCGGGATCGAACCGGCGATCTCCTGCGTGACAGGCAGGCATGTTAACCGCTACACCACGGGACCATTTGGTTGCGGGGACAGGATTTGAACCTGCGACCTTCGGGTTATGAGCCCGACGAGCTACCACTGCTCCACCCCGCGACAATAGAATGCTTACTAATTTATTTCTTAAAGAAATGGTGGAGGATGACGGGCTCGAACCGCCGACCCTCTGCTTGTAAGGCAGATGCTCTCCCAGCTGAGCTAATCCTCCTGGGTAAAATTACGATAAGCTTCGAATCTCTGCTTCAGCTTCATTCGTTCAATCAGTCACGTACATAAGTACGCTCCTTCATTCTCTCATTTGCTTCCTTGATCTACTCGCTTCTCCTAATTTTACATAAGATAAGCTTCGTATCTCTTTGTCAAATAAATTGAAATAAATGGTGACCCCTACGGGATTCGAACCCGTGTTACCGCCGTGAAAGGGCGGTGTCTTAACCGCTTGACCAAGGGGCCATACTTTTATGTAGAAAACTTATCTGGCGGAGAGCAAGGGATTTGAACCCTTGAGACAGTTTAACCCGCCTACACGATTTCCAATCGTGCTCCTTCGGCCACTCGGACAGCTCTCCTAAAATGGCTCCGAAGGTAGGACTCGAACCTACGACCGATCGATTAACAGTCGATTGCTCTACCACTGAGCTACTTCGGAATAATACAGCCTAGCGACGTCCTACTCTCACAGGGGGAGACCCCCAACTACCATCGGCGCTGAAGAGCTTAACTTCCGTGTTCGGTAAGGGAACGGGTGTGACCTCTTCGCCATCATCACTAGACATTATTAATTTGAAAGACAATATTTATTATAACAAAACTAGAAATTAATTCAAGCTTTTTTTATACTTTTTTGTACTCTCAAAACTGGATAAACGACATTGTTACGTTAAACAAATTTGGTTAAGTCCTCGATCGATTAGTATTCGTCAGCTGCACGTGTCGCCACGCTTCCACCCCGAACCTATCTACCTCATCGTCTTTGAGGGATCTTACTTACTTGCGTAATGGGAAATCTCATCTTGAGGGGGGCTTCGTGCTTAGATGCTTTCAGCACTTATCCCGTCCACACATAGCTACCCAGCGATGCTCTTGGCAGAACAACTGGTACACCAGCGGTGTGTCCATCCCGGTCCTCTCGTACTAAGGACAGCTCCTCTCAAATTTCCTACGCCCACGACGGATAGGGACCGAACTGTCTCACGACGTTCTGAACCCAGCTCGCGTACCGCTTTAATGGGCGAACAGCCCAACCCTTGGGACCGACTACAGCCCCAGGATGCGATGAGCCGACATCGAGGTGCCAAACCTCCCCGTCGATGTGGACTCTTGGGGGAGATAAGCCTGTTATCCCCGGGGTAGCTTTTATCCGTTGAGCGATGGCCCTTCCATGCGGAACCACCGGATCACTAAGCCCGTCTTTCGACCCTGCTCGACTTGTAGGTCTCGCAGTCAAGCTCCCTTCTGCCTTTACACTCTTCGAATGATTTCCAACCATTCTGAGGGAACCTTTGGGCGCCTCCGTTACACTTTAGGAGGCGACCGCCCCAGTCAAACTACCCGCCTGACACTGTCTCCTACCCGGGTTACGGGTATGGGTTAGAATTTCAATACAACCAGGGCAGTATCCCACCGACGCCTCCTCCGAAGCTGGCGCTCCGGGCTCTAAGGCTCCTGCCTATCCTGTACAAGTTGCACCAAAATTCAATATCAAGCTATAGTAAAGCTCCACGGGGTCTTTCCGTCCTGTCGCGGGTAACCTGCATCTTCACAGGTACTATAATTTCACCGAGTCTCTCGTTGAGACAGTGCCCAGATCGTTACGCCTTTCGTGCGGGTCGGAACTTACCCGACAAGGAATTTCGCTACCTTAGGACCGTTATAGTTACGGCCGCCGTTTACTGGGGCTTCAATTCGCACCTTCGCTTGCGCTAAGCACTCCTCTTAACCTTCCAGCACCGGGCAGGCGTCAGCCCCTATACTTCACCTTACGGTTTTGCAGAGACCTGTGTTTTTGCTAAACAGTCGCCTGGGCCTATTCACTGCGGCTCTTCTAGGCTATGCACCCAAAAGAGCACCCCTTCTCCCGAAGTTACGGGGTCATTTTGCCGAGTTCCTTAACGAGAGTTCTCTCGCTCACCTTAGGATTCTCTCCTCGACTACCTGTGTCGGTTTGCGGTACGGGCACCTATCACCTCGCTAGAGGCTTTTCTTGGCAGTGTGAAATCAGGAACTCCGGACATACGTCCTCGCCATCACAGCTCAATGTTATAGAATGCGGATTTGCCTACATTCACACCTTACTGCTTGGACATGCATAACCAACAGCATGCTTACCCTATCCTTCTGCGTCCCCCCATTACTCAAACGGTGGTTTGGTGGTACAGGAATATCAACCTGTTATCCATCGCCTACGCCTATCGGCCTCGGCTTAGGTCCCGACTAACCCTGAGCGGACGAGCCTTCCTCAGGAAACCTTAGTCATACGGTGGACGGGATTCTCACCCGTCTTTCGCTACTCATACCGGCATTCTCACTTCTAAGCGCTCCACCAGTCCTTCCGGTCTGACTTCAACGCCCTTAGAACGCTCTCCTACCACTGATACCAAAGGTATCAATCCACAGCTTCGGTGATTTGTTTAGCCCCGATACATTTTCGGCGCAGCGTCACTCGACCAGTGAGCTATTACGCACTCTTTAAATGATGGCTGCTTCTAAGCCAACATCCTGGTTGTCTAAGCAACGCCACATCCTTTTCCACTTAACAAATACTTTGGGACCTTAGCTGGTGGTCTGGGCTGTTTCCCTCTTGACTACGGATCTTATCACTCGCAGTCTGACTCCCAAACATAAATCATTGGCATTCGGAGTTTGTCTGAATTCGGTAACCCGGGATGGGCCCCTAGTCCAAACAGTGCTCTACCTCCAAGATTCTAACGTTTGAGGCTAGCCCTAAAGCTATTTCGGAGAGAACCAGCTATCTCCAGGTTCGATTGGAATTTCTCCGCTACCCACACCTCATCCCCGCACTTTTCAACGTGCGTGGGTTCGGACCTCCAGTAAGTGTTACCTTACCTTCATCCTGGACATGGGTAGATCACCTGGTTTCGGGTCTACGACCACATACTCATTCGCCCTATTCAGACTCGCTTTCGCTGCGGCTCCGTCTTCTCAACTTAACCTTGCATGTAATCGTAACTCGCCGGTTCATTCTACAAAAGGCACGCTATCACCCATTAACGGGCTCTAACTACTTGTAGGCACACGGTTTCAGGATCTATTTCACTCCCCTTCCGGGGTGCTTTTCACCTTTCCCTCACGGTACTGGTTCACTATCGGTCACTAGGTAGTATTTAGCCTTGGGAGATGGTCCTCCCGGATTCCGACGGAATTTCACGTGTTCCGCCGTACTCAGGATACACTCAAGAGAGAATGAATTTTGGACTACGGGGCTTTTACCCTATCCTGCGGACCTTTCCAGATCGCTTCGTCTAACTCATTCCTTTGTAACTCTATGTAGAGTGTCCTACAACCCCAAGAGGCAAGCCTCTTGGTTTGGGCTATTCCCGTTTCGCTCGCCGCTACTCAGGGAATCGATTTTTCTTTCTCTTC